>CBDANJ010000008.1:0-2687728 GCA_965197545.1 Dehalococcoidia bacterium | reverse complement strand
GCCCGGGTGGGAGCGGGTAGCGAACATAGTGCCCACGACCAACAGGTCCGCGCCCTGACTTGCGGCCTCCACGGCCCCTTCCACGGAGTGGACAGACCTGCCAACTAGCTGCCGGGGTCCAAGAATCTCCCTTGCAATTGAGACTGGAAGTCCCTCTTCCCCCAGTTGGACTCCGGCTGCGCCAGCGGCCAGGGCGACGTCGGCGCGTTCGTTTACCATGAGAAGGGGGCCGTCACCTGCGGCGCGGCGGATCTCCTGGGCCAATTCCAGCAGCAGACCACCGGGAAGGTCCTTTTCCCGGACCTGGACCATGTCCACGCCACCGGCCACGGCTGCGGCGATCCGGTCCACCATGGTTGCTTGGTCCCCCAGGGTGCGGTCGGTGACCAAGCAGAGCAGGGGCTGGGGCAAGGAGATTGCCATCAGGGACTAGCTGCCAGCCGAGACGGGCTGGGGCACGTCGGCGGTTGGGCTGCTGGCGGCGGCGTAGGGGCGGACTCCGATTCTGCCCGCCAGATATGCCTTGCGCCCGGCTTCCACGCCTTGCTTGAACGCCTCTGCCATTAGTCTAGGATTCTCGGCCTGGGCGATGGCGGTGTTAACCAGCACCGCGTCCGCACCCAGCTCGAGGGCCTGCGAGGCGTCGGAGGGTACGGCCAATCCGGCGTCGACGACGACGGGGATGTTGGCCTGCTCGATGATCATCTTTACTTCTTCTATGGTGTGGATGCCCTGCCCGGAGCCGATGGCCGAGCCGAGAGGCATCACCGTGGCGCAACCGGCGTCTTCCAGCCTCTTGGCCAGCACCGGGTCAGCGTGGATATAAGGCAAGACCGCAAAGCCTTCCTCGACCAACTGCCTGGCCGCTTCCAGGGTGGCCCCACCGTCCGGGAAGAGGTACTTGGGGTCTGGGATCACTTCCAGTTTTACCAGATCGGTCTGGCCTACTTCCCTACCGAGCCTGGCGACGAAAACGGCTTCTTCGACGGTGGCGCAACCGGCGGTATTGGGCAAGATCTGGTATTTGTTCCAGTCGATATAATCCAACAGGGTCTTCTGGGTTGGGTCGTCCAGGTCGAGGCGGCGGATGGCGACGGTAATCATCTCGACACCGGAGGCCTCGACAGCTTCCACCATTTCTTCCATGGTGCGGTACCTGCCGGTCCCCAGGATGAGGCGAGACTTGAAAGTTCTTCCGGCAATAACTAGGTCGTCTGACATAGCCCCTACGTCTCCAATTCCGGTGAGAATAAATGAACCGCCAGGTATTGAGCCTGGCGGTCTTCGATTAGCCCTTGCGTCTTTCCTACACCGGCATTACCCGGATCAGGTACAGACGGTCGGCGACGATCTTCGGCCACCCTCTCAGCCTGGCTTGCCCAAGCTCCCGAAAGTACAATTTTATGTGTGGATTTACGGTAGCTTAACACCCCGTTAAAGGGAAGTCAACGCGGCGTGATCCGGGTTAGGACGATTGCAAAGTCTTGCCACTCAGTTGAATCTTCCCCTGGTCCGTCATTCCCGCCTCCCCCCGTCATTACTATGAAAATAGGCAATTTTCATATTCATACATGGCCTCGGCAAGGCCATCCGCAATTCCCGCGCAGAGCCTGCCCCCGGCTCGATCGGGGGCGGGAATCCACAAATTCCACGCTTGGAGCCCTGCAATCTCCAGGTATACACTGCGAATCGAAGAACTTTGCAATCGTCCTGATCCGGGTAACTGTTCAGACTGGAGGACGCGGATTGGCTAAATCCCACATCGGTCATCTTCATGATGATTCTCAAACGATGTCCCTCAGCCGCAACCAGCCATTCCCGCGCAGAGCCTGCCCCCGGCTCGACCGGGGGCGGGAATCCAGAAATGCCAATGATAGTGACCGTTGCTGGTTGCAAAGGTTTCTGGATTCCGGGTCAAAGCCTGCCCCGTACTGGATACGGGGCCCGGAATGACGGGCTGGGAGTAGGAAGGACACATAAAGTCTGAACAGTTACTAATCCGGGCGGAGCTATCACCCGCGCCTTATATGGAAAAAGTTTCCTACTCTTCCGGTTACCCGCTCCACGAAGCCAGCAACATCCTGGGAGTGCAACTTCTCTTTCACCTGAGAAATCGTTTCTTGTCGCTGCTCATCGGTCATGAGGTCCGCCAACCCAGTTTTTACCGACTTGGCCGCACTCGCCACGGCTCCGGCAGGCCCAAGCAGCGCGGAGGCGGCTGCTAAGTTACTGGTAGTTTCGGCGGTTGACTCCATGGTTTCCCGGCTCTTCTCCGCCGCGGTTGCGAGGTTTTCGGCCATCTCGTCAGCCTTGGCTGCGAAGGCGGTGGAGATCACGGCCGCGTTCTCGGCGGTCACAGCCGACGATCCGGTGGTCTTATCCAGATTGGACGCGATGCTGCGGACGGAAGGGTAGAGTTTGATCAGGAATATCGTGATGGTCGAACACAAGGCGATTCCTGAAATCGCCAGTACCAACACGGCGACGCCATTAGCAATTGTTAACGTGTCTGGACCCATAACGGTATCCCCTCGATCTGTACGAGAACAGGTTAGAGTTGGTATTCCTTCAAGTCCGGCGAAAGGGAGAGATTGGCTCCGGTCAGTTCCTGGATTTCTTCCGAGGTCCAGCCAGGGGCCACCTCTTCGAGGACCAGTCCGCTTTGGGTACACCGCACAACCGCGAGATCGGTCACGATGAGGGAGACGCAGCCCTTACCGGTCAATGGCAGCGTGCAGTCTTCCACGATCTTGGGCTGGTTTCGGCGGTCGGTGTGTTCCATGGCCACGATCACGTCGTCCGCGCCCGCCGCCAGGTCCATCGCGCCGCCTACGTTCCCGACACCTCTTTGGGGGAGCATCCAGTTGGCCAGGTCTCCGTTAGCTGAGACTTGGTGGGCGCCGAGGACCGTGACGTTGACATGGCCGCCACGGATCATGGCGAAGGCGTCGGCGGACCCGAAGAAGGACATGCCCGGGACCATCTGAAGGAACTGCCCACCGGCGTTGATGAGGTCGACGTCTTGCTCCCCTTCCTCGGCCAAGGGGCCGCAGTTGAGCACTCCGCTTTCGCTATGGTAGAAGACGACCTGACCAGGAGCGAGGAACGCCGACACTAAAGTCGGGATACCGATACCGAGGTTGACGTAGCTACCGTTGGGTAACTCTTTGGCCACCCGCATTGCGATGATCTCCCGGTCCAACCGGGGTTTTTCTCCTGGATCAGGCATGGGTATCCGTGTCCTTCCAGCGTGGCGATTTGGCCATGCGCGGGGCCGTTACTCGTAGGGCGAAAAATCGGCGGGGCGTTGGACGACCCGGTCGATGAAAACCCCGGGGGTTACCACGGCCTCCGGGTCCAGTTCTCCCGGACGTATTATCTCATCCACTTCGATTATGGTGGTCCGGGCCGCTGGCGCCATCACAGCGTTAAAGTTTCTAGAAGTGCCCTTGTATATGACATTGCCCAGGGTGTCCGCCTTGTATCCGCGAATCAGACAGTAGTCGGCTCGCAGGGCGGGTTCCAGAACGTATTCTTTCCCGCCGATAACCCTGGTCTCCTTGCCTTCGGTCAACAGTGTGCCAACCCCAGTGGGGGTGTAGAAGGCGGCGACTCCCGCGCCCGCCGCCCGGATCCGTTCCGCAAGAGTGCCCTGGGGGACGACCTCTATCTCCACTTCTCCCTGTTGCCAGGCAAGCTCAAAGGCGCTGGGCCGCGTGGGGGAAGGAGAAACCGGGTAGGAGGCGATGGCCTTCTTGATCTGATGGTTTTCGATCAGAATGCTATGGTCGATGGCTTGACGGCCAGGGGGAGTGCCGAAGCCAATGACCCTCGCAATGCCAGCGGTGTTGCTGACCATCGTGAGCTGTTTCGCCCCGTGATCGCGCAGCGCCACCATCAGGTAATGGGGCATCCCTCCGGGCCCGGCAAATCCGTCTATCATCACTGTCGAACCATCGGGCATGTCTGCCACCGCTTCGAGCCCGCTGGAGTAGACCTTGTTAATCGGCTCAAAGGACGGGACGTCAAGAACCATCTCGTTCAGCGCGGCGGCCACGCGCACGGGGGCTCCGGTGAGGGCTACGACGTCGTCAACACTCCATCCGGGGGCGACTTCGGTAATCACCAGACCGTCCGGGTCCACTCTCAGTACCGCCAGGTCTGTGATGATGGTTCCCTGACGAATAACCCCGTCAGGCGGGAAAGTGCATTCGGCAACGATGGCGGGCTGGCCGTCTGGGGTGGTGTGGGTCATCATGGCTACGATTCGACCCGCGCCGCTGGCTAGATCAACCGAGTCCGAAGGCGCAGAAATCCCTGGCGCGGAGGCGCTAGTCCAGTGACAAAAGGCCCCATCCGCGCCCAACTGCGCCGGTTGAATCACCGCGGTATCCACGTAACCCGCTCTGGTGATGCCTGCGAGGTCAACTGTGCTGAGGACCGATCCACCGGGTGCAAGCATGATGCCTTGCCCGGAAGAATCGACCAGGCTTGAGACTCCTGCGCTATCGCCGGGAACGTTCGTACCGCCCAATGCCTGGTAGCCCACAGCCCCGGACCCGGAAACGAAGGTAACGCCCGAACCAGCGGGAAACACTCCGGGAACCAGTGCCGGGAGACCTGAGCCTATGGCGGCGACCTCTCCAGACACCAGCTCTCTGGCAGCTCTGGCGGCCATCAGGGGGGCGTTGATCCTCTCGGGTCCGGGCATTATCTTTCCTATACTTGCGGACGGTGGTTGCGGCCGGATTGTGGCTAGACTGTCTGCACTACTCGGTTGACGAATATGCCGGGCGTGATGACCAACTCGGGATCGATTCCTCCCGGCTCGAATATCTGGTCGACTTCGGCAATGGAGATACGGGCCGACATCGCCATGGGCGGGTTCCAGTTACGCTGGGACCCGCGGTAGACCAGGTTTCCGACAGTGTCGGAGGCGCTGGCCCGCAAGAGTGCGAAGTCGGCGCGGATGGCTTCCCGGAAGATATAGTCCCGGCCATCGAAGCTGCGGACTTCCCGGTTGTGCTGGAACCTCGTTCCCATCCCATCGGGGATGAAGACTCCGCCAAGACCGGCCCCGCCCGCGCGAAGCAACTCGGCAAGGACTCCTTGGGGAACAGCCTCGATTTCTAGCTGGCCGGATTCCCACAGTTCCTTGACCACTCCGGGTTGCGCGGGGTCGAAGCCAAGGGGAGTGATAAGTTTCCGCACCTTACCGGCGGCCACGAGGTCTGCCACGTCCACGGATTCAGGACGATGAGGCCACGCTCCCTGACATACGCAGGTGAGTTCCCGGACCGGGGCTTTGAACATAGCTCTGATCAAACTCTCGGGGACACCGACGCCGGTGTAACCCGCGATGACCACCGTGGACCCGGAGGACAAGCCCTCGAGGGCGGCCTCGGGGCTTTCAAATACCTTGCTAAAGGTCTCCGCTTTGTTCACTTGCTGGAACTCAGTCCTTCGGAGATAGTCCCCGCTCCCCATGGGAGAGGGTCGGCTGTCCGTGGTAGGTCGACTCTAGGGGTAAGTAGCCTAGGTATGGTTGTCTACGAATGTGGCCCCGGCAGGGAACTTGGGGTCCGCCGGTCAAAGAGCGACCGCCCCAAGAGTCTCGGGGCGGTCGCTGCCAGGGCCGGTATGCTGGGTATCCTCGGCTAGTAGTCCATCGGAGGCATAGCCGGGCCGGCGGGGTTCTTGTCGGGGATTTCGGTAATCATCGACTCGGTGGTAAGCACCATGCTTGCCACGCTGGCCGCGTTTTGCAGGGCCGAGCGAGTCACCTTGGCTGGGTCGACGATTCCGCGCTCGAGCATCGGGCCGAACTCGCCAACCTCGGCATCGTAGCCGTAGTCGTCGGCCTGTTGCTTGACCTCGTTCAGCACTACCGCGCCTTCAAAGCCGGCGTTCTCGACGATGAGCTTGAGAGGCTGTTCCAGGGCGCGGCGGATGATGTCCACCCCAACCTTCTCGTCGGCTGGGATGTCGCCGATGCCGTCCAGGGCGCGCTGGGCGCGGACCAGGGCGACGCCGCCGCCGGCGACGATTCCCTCTTCCACAGCGGACCGGGTGGCTGAAAGGGCGTCTTCGACCCGGGCCTTGCGCTCCTTGAGCTCGATCTCGGTAGCCGCGCCGACTTTGATGACGGCGACGCCGCCGGAGAGCTTGGCCATCCGTTCCTGGAGCTTCTCTCGGTCGAACTCGGAAGTGGTGTCTTCGATTTGGGCTTTAATCTGGTTGATGCGAGCCTGAATCTGGTCCTCGGAGCCGCGGCCCTCCACGATGGTGGTCTCGTCCTTGGTGGCCGAGATCCGGCGGGCCTGCCCAAAGTCCTCCAGGGTCGCGCTGTCCAGCTTCCGTCCGGTCTCCTCGCTGATGACGGTGCCACCGGTCAGGATGGCGATGTCTTCCAGCATGGCCTTCCGGCGGTCTCCGAATCCAGGAGCCTTGACTCCCAGGATGTTGAGGGTGCCGCGAAGCTTGTTGACCACCAGGGTGGCCAGAGCCTCGCCGTCGACGTCCTCACCTATGATGACGACGTTCTTGCGGCCAACCTGCAGGAGCTTTTCCAACGCGGGGAGCATCTCCGCGACGGCGGAGACCTTCTTGTCGGTGATAACCACGGTGGCGTCCTCAATCACAGACTCCATCCGGTCAGCGTTGGTGATGAAGTAGGGAGAGATGTAGCCGCGGTCGATCTGCATACCTTCGACGTATTCGATCTCGTCGGAGAGACCCTTGGACTCCTCGACGGTGATGACGCCGTCCTTGCCCACCTTCTCCATGGACTCGGCGATGGTCTCGCCGATCGCTTCTTCGTGGGCTGAGAGGCTGGCCACCTGGCCGATGCGCTCGCGGGTTTCAACGAGCTCTGACATACCGCCGATCTCTGCTACGACGGCAGCGACTGCGCGTTCGATACCACGCTTGATCGCCATCGGGTTGCTACCGGCGGTGACGTTCTTAAACCCGTCGTTGATGATAGCCTGGGCCAAAACCACGGAAGTTGTCGTGCCGTCACCAGCGGCGTCGTTGGTCTTGGTCGCGGCTTCTTTCAGGAGCTGAGCGCCCATATTCTCGAACTTGTCCGGCAGCTCGATCTCCTTGGCTATGGTGACACCATCGCTGCAGACCTGCGGGGGTCCAAAAGACTTGTCGAGGACCACGTTGCGTCCCTTGGGGCCCAGGGTCACCTTGACGGAATCTGCCAGTGTATCGATGCCTGACCGGAGCAGCTTTCGCGCCTCTTCCGAGTAAGCCATCTGTTTAGCGGGCATCCTATCTAAACCTCCTCGATTGGATGGGGCGGGTCAGAGCCCACCACCTGATTTAGCCTATCTTGGCCAGGATATCGCTTTCCCTCAGGATCAGGTACTCATCCTCGCCGTCCTTATATTCGGTGCCGGCGAACTTGGAGTAAATCACGCGATCGCCACTAGATAGTTCCATTGGAATCCGAGAGCCGTCATCGCTGACGCGCCCTGGTCCAACTGCGACCACCTCCCCTTCCTGAGGCTTCTCCTTGGCAGTGTCGGGTAGAAAGATACCGCCCTTGGTGGTCTGCTCTTGCTCGATGGGCTTGATCACTACCCGCTCGCCCAGCGGAACGAAGTTTGCCACTTTTGCCTCCTTCCTCTATGCTGTTGTTTTCGTACGAATTCGTTATCGCGCACGTGTTAGCACTCGATTCCTGCGAGTGCCAATTCATGTTAAGTCAGGCATAGACCCTTGTCAAGACTCCCTGCTGAGCCTAACATTCAGCCAGAATCCGTAGCGGAGATGGATACGATTCGATACCGCTGTTTGACCCTTGGGATAACCCCTCCGGTGGCCACGATCACCCTTGCGCGGCCCGATGTTTTGAACCGCATCGACGCGTTGACGGCCGCCGAACTGGGCGAGGTATGTGGGGAGATCGCGCCGGACGACCAGGTGCACCTGGTCGTCCTTACAGGATCGGGGACGGCGTTTTCGGTGGGACGGGAAGCCGCTCCGGCGGGACTATCGCTTAGCGCTGGGACGGCTGGGATGCAATGGCTGACCTCGATGCAATGCGCCGCCGCCGTGGCGTCTCTGCCCATGCCCGTGATCGTGGCTATAAACGGCGACGCCATAGACCAGGGGTTGGAACTTGCCCTTGCCGGAGACCTTAGAGTTGCGTCTGAACACGCCCGGTTCGGGATTTCAGACCTGGCCTACGGCAGGCTACCCTGGGATGGGGCCACCCAGCGGTTGCCTCGTTTGGTTGGGCAGGCCTGGGCGCGAGACCTTCTGCTTACGTCCAGGATAATCGACTCCGCGCAAGCCCTTGAGATCGGGCTGGTGAACCGGGTGGCGGGACCGGGCCGTCTGGATGCCGAGACCCGCGACCTTGCCGATGCCATCCTATCCGGCGGGCCGGTGGCGGCCCGTTACGCAAAGGAAGCCCTGAGCCAGGGGTTGGACCTGACCCTGGAGCAGGGACTCCGCTTGGAGGCGGACCTGAACGTCGTCTTGCAAAGCACCGGCGACCGTGGGGAGGGGATCGAGTCGTTTCTGCACAAGCGGTCTCCCCATTATACCGGTCAGTGATCGAAGGCTGGAATTTGACCTGTTAGTGAAGGTGGCGTAAACCGTTGAAAGTCAAACTCGACCTGCATACTCACATCTGGGAGGCGTTTAACTTCCAGCCTCCATCTCTGTCCATCGCGGAAAAGGTATTGGCCCAAATCAAAGCTATGAAGATTGATGGCATCGCCATAACCGACCACCACAATAAGGAGTGGTCCTATGAGTTCAAGGAGTTGGTGGAGAGGCATTTCCCTGGAGAGGCGATCATTATTCCGGGATGGGAAATCGAGATACGCCCCCCTTCAAACCCCTTCGACGAATACCAAGTCAGCGAATTGTTCCTGGACGACGGCGGGGTTTTCCGGATCTACTGTCACCCGGGCTATTACTCCCCTAAGATCCTGATCGAAGAAAACATCCACGCCATCGAGATCGACAATTACAGCCATAACTGGCATATTCGGAAGCCACAGGTGAGGAAGATCGCCGAAGACCACGACTTGATGCTAGTTGAAGTAAGCGACGCCCATAATCTGGAGAACATCGGTCTCCGCTACACGGAAGTCGAGATGGGTGAGCTCTATCGCCGGGCGTCAGCCCAGGGATAGCTGGCGTGTCCGCCTTCGAAACGATCCTTTTCTCCAAGGAGGGCGGTGTCGCCCATATTTCCCTGAACCGGCCCAATGTCCTAAACGCCTACAATATGCAGATGAGGGACGATTTCTCCGAAGCGTTGTTCGCGGTTGAAGCCGACCCTGACGCCAGGTGCCTGCTGATCACGGGAGAAGGCCGCGCTTTCTGCGCCGGGGCAGACCTGACCGAGTTCGGGACCGCGCCTTCCCAGGTGGTGGCCCGGCGGGTCCGGTGGGAGCGGGACGTGTGGGGACAGTTCCTTCGATTGACCAGGCCAATAGTGATCGCGGTCCATGGATTCTGTATCGGATCGGGCGTCGAGATATGCCTACTGGGCGACTTGCGCGTCGCTGGTCAAGGGACTATCTTTGCCTTGCCGGAGACCCAGCTTGGGATGGTTCCGGCTGCGGGAGGGACCCAGACTTTGCCCCGAAACGCCCTGGTGGGAGCCGCTTCCGAGCTACTGTTGACAGGGCGGCGATTCGATGCCGGGGAAGCGTTGAAATACCGCCTGTTGACCCGCATTGTTCCTGATGAAACCTTGCTGGACGCGGCGTGGGAGTCGGCGCGAGGTCTGGCAGCAGTGGACCCCGCCGTGATGGCCGCCGCCAAGCGGGCGTTGTCCGCTGGCGCGGACCTGCCTCTCCAAGCCGCCCTGGAGTTGGAAACCAGACTTGCCGCCACGGGAGTTGCCCTATGAACACCACCGAATTCCTGATGATTGCTGGCGCAATTGTTCCCGACCGGGTCGCGATTCACTTCGACGACCGTGAAATTACCTACGCCGAGCTGCAAGAGCGGGTTAACGCCCTGGCTAACGCTATGGCAGGGCTGGGCGTGGGCAGCGGTGACCGGCTCGCCATCATGCAGGTCAACACCCCGCAAAACATCGAGCTTTACTTCGCGGCGGCCCAGCTAGACGCCATTTACGTGCCGATCAATTTCAGGGCCAGGTCGGAAGAACTGGACCAGATGCTTCGCATCGCCCAACCGTCCATGCTGTTCATCGGAGAGCGGTATCTGCCACTGGTTCCCATAGAAGGCGATTTGGCCGCGAACCGGGTGGTGGTGCTGGACGGCGAGGCCACCGGCGGGCACACCAGCTACCGGGACCTGGTTGCGGACGGGATTCCGGACCAATTGAACTTCCCTGAAGCCGGTGACGAAGACACAACGGTGATTATGTTTACCGCGGGCACTACCGGGGTGCCCAAGGGCGTCATGCTCACCCACGACAGTTTCGCCAGTTACCTGCTGGCCACGGTCACTCCGGCGGACCCTGAAGAGGAAGAGACCAACCTCTTGACCGTGCCTCTTTACCACATTGCCGGGCTTCAAGCGGCGCTGGCCGCCGTCTACGGCGGACGCACACTTGCGGTGATGAGGCAGTTCGACTCCGTGGACTGGATGGAGTTGGTCCAGAGGCACCAAGCCAACCGGGCCATGCTGGTGCCGACGATGCTCAAGCAGGTGATAGAGCACCCACGATTCGGAGAGTTCGACCTTACATCGCTGGACGTCATTACCTACGGAGCGGCCCCCATGCCCGTGGACGTGATCAAGCAGGCGATCCAGAGATTCCCGACTGCCCGGTTCATCAACGCCTTCGGCCAGACGGAGACCGCCTCCACCATTACGATGTTGCCCCCGGAAGACCACGTCTTGGACGGAGACGACGAAGAGGTGGAGAAGAAGCTGAAGAGGCTGAGTTCTATTGGCAAACCGCTGGAGGATGTGGAAGTCCAAATAGTGGATGAGGCTGGCAACCCGGTGGAGTTGGGCGAGGTCGGCGAGATCGTGGCGCGCGGTTCCCGGATGATGCGGGGCTACTGGCAACAGGAAGATGCAACGCGGGACGCCCTGCGTTCCGGCTGGGTCTACACCGGGGACCTGGGCTATCAAGATGAAGATGATTACATCTTCCTCTCAGGCCGCGCCAAGGATTTCATCAAGCGCGGCGGAGAGATGGTGTCACCGGAAGAGGTCGAGCAGGTGCTAATGTCCCACCCCAACGTGGACGACGCAGCGGTAATCGGGGTCCCCGATATCGAATGGGGAGAAGAGGTGCGCGCTGTAGTGGTCCGCGGCGGGGCGGTAACCGAGGAGGAGTTAATCGAGTTCTGCCACGAGCATCTGGCGGGTTTCAAGCGCCCGCGTTCCGTGGTGTTTATCGACGAACTTCCCCGCAACGTGATGGGCAAAGTGATGAAACGCGACCTGCGGGAGCAATACGGCTAGCCGGACCCCGTGCTGTAAGGTGAGTCACTCGTACCTGGTCATTGCGCGAACATCCGTGACTCGTGAGGAGAGTTTTCGATGAAAGTGACGGTAATGGGAGCCGGGGGCGTCGGCGGTTACTTCGGCGGGCTGCTTGGCCGCGCCGGACATGACATGACCTTCATCGCCCGAGGCGCACACCTTCAAGCGATTCGAGGGTCGGGGCTGCGGGTTGAGAGCGTCAACCGCGGCGCATTCACGGTTGCGGGCAACGCTGTTGAAGATGCTTCGGGAGTCGGAGAGCAGGACCTGGTATTGTTCACGGTCAAGATGTACCACAATGCCTCGGCGATCGACGCCGTCAGGCCGGTGGTCGGTCCCGACACGACCGTTCTAACCCTTCAAAACGGCATCGACAACGGCGATCAGCTTGCCGGAGCTTTTGGGGAGTCCCGCGTGATGATAGGGTCCGCCTACATGGAGGGACGCATCGCGAGCCCGGGCGTAGTAACCCAGGGAGGCCCCGGACTAGCCGGGTTTGGCGAGATGCAGCCGGGATTCAGCGAAAGAGGCCAGAAACTGCTGCAAGTCTTCCAGGACGCCAACTGGCGGGTGGAGCTGCACGAAAACATGCCCGGGATGCTCTGGAAGAAGTTTGCGTATATCGCCGGGTCCGCAGCGGTGAACGCGGCCAGCAATACGGTCTACGCTGAGATGCGGACGGTCCCTGAGACCAGGGAACTTATTCGAGCGGCGATAGCGGAAGCGCTGGAAGTGGGGAAGGCCAGGGGAGCCCCCATCATGGAAGATTCCCTGGACTGGGCGATGACCTCTTTGGACGGCTTCCCCGCCGAGGGGAGAGCGTCCCTAGCCAAGGACTTCACCGAGGGACGGCCAGTTGAGCTTGAAGGGTTGACCGGGGCGCTGGTGCGCATGGCCAGGGAACTCGGCGTTCCAACCCCGGTCAACGACTTCCTTTACGGCATCCTCAAACCCTGGGCGATGCGATTGGACCAGGCGTGAGGGTTAGGAGTCCTTAGAACAGCTCCGTGGGAACGGCTACGCCGTCGAAGTCGGCATCGCCCAAGGGGTCCTCCGGCGTAATGCCGCCAATGGACATGTACTCATAGAGCTGTTTTAGGTGATGCACCGAGTGGCCCAGGGCCAAGTCGATTAGCTCCTGGGCGGTCTTGTTGCCCATGTAGGAATCCAGCACCTTGTCCAGGATGAATTCGGTCTCACCGGAGAGGGCCGCCTTGACTCTGCGAAGCACATCCTCACCGTAGCGGGCGATCTCCTCGAATCCGGCGTCGCCCAGCACGACCTTTACATTGCGGCCCCGGTCTTCGCTGGAATACATCCCGGTCTGATAGGCGTTGAGCGCCCTGTCGGGCCGGTCCATGATGTGGAAAGTGAACGTCTGAAGGTTGCGCGTCCGCTCGGGCGACTCCCATTCAAGGAAGCTTGGCGGGAGCTGACGCACAGCCCGGCAGGCGGCCACCAACACCGTTTCATACTTTTCGAGCATCACCGCCGGTGTCGCAACCGGTACATCGCCGCTCAGATCAAACAGCCGGGCCAGTTCCTTGGCGTTGAATCCGATCACGGCATCGTCACCCCAGATGGTGACGGGCACGACTTTCAGGCCCCGGTCCAGCAATTCTTGCATCGAGGCGGGGTCATGTTCAACGTCGCCCTCTTCAAATTCAATGTCACGTGACGAAAGAAAATCTTTCGTTCTGCCACAGGTGAATCAACCAGGACGGAAGTAAACTTTTGGCTTAGGCACTTCACTCACCTCCAATCTGAGCAGAAGTATACACGACGTGGCTTACTGGAGCGCAGCGGGCCTGCGGATAACGGCAATCACCTTGTTGAGCACACCTTCGTCTGGGACAGTCGCCGTTACACTGATTATGTTGGGACCGGTCACAAGGGCGACCTTGGTTTCGAAGATCCCCAGCAGCGGGTCCACGGATATCTGGACGCCATTGACCATCACCTCGGCGTTGGGAGTCGTCCTGCCTGCCAGCCGGACGGCCGGGTCCGGAGTAACGCTTTGGTCCCCAGGCTCGGTAACCAGCAACACAAAGGGCTGCGGTGGCAACGCAAGGCTGGTGACAGTAAGCTCGGAGGACGCCTGGTTGCCATTTCTGCTGATGGCCACGACGCGGATGATGTTGGGTCCGGGGGATAGGAACGCCTCAGCCTGGAACCTGCCATCCCGGTCGACGCCTACAATCCGGCCGTTGATTGTGACCGTGGCGTCCTCATCCGTAAGCCCCACCACTACCACTGCGTCGCTGGGGACTTCGGACCCAGTGACCGGATGCCAGACTCTCAGAAGCACTCCCGGACCAGGGATGGGACTTGTGGGTGGGTCAGGAGTGGGCGTAGGGGTCGGCGATGGTACGGGCGTTGGCGTCGATGTAGGCGTTGGGCGCGGCGTTGGCAAAGGTGTAGGTGTGGGCGTAGGGAGCGGCGTCGGCTCCGGTGTTGGAGATGGGACTGGGGTGTCGGTGGGAGTTGGCGTCGATGTAGGCGTTGGGCGCGGCGTTGGCAAAGGTGTGGGTGTGGGCGTAGGGAGCGGCGTCGGCTCCGGTGTTGGAGATGGGACTGGGGTGTCGGTGGGAGTTGGCGTGTCCGTCGGAGCCAGATTGCTTGCGATCGGCGGTGTGACCGGGAGCGCGGTGGGCAGGATGCTGCCGGGGCGCGGGGCTGCTTCGAAACACGCAGCGATCAATGGGAGCAATATACCAAGCGCGAGCAAAGGCCAGACGCTGAATCTCAATTGGCGTCTCCCCCTATGGCCGCCCTCGCCGATGGCTCATAGGTTTCTGTGGATGTTTGGATGTCTGGCACGTCCTTGTATACGATCGATTTAAGAGACTTGGATCAGAGGACCGGTCTGCGCATTATGGGCAGCCACCTATGAGACTCCGGCTCACCTAATTCTAGCATCACCTCCTTGGCAGTGTCTGGCGCGGGATGACAGCGTAACTATTCAGGCTTGAGGGAGGGAAAGCCCCACTTTCGTAAAAGGGGGGGTGGGGCGCCGTGAGCCGACTATCGAAAGACCCTGCGTCCGGGCTCAGGGCCTTTTCATTCTCCCTCTCCCCAGGGGAGAGGGCTGAGGTTAGGGACAACTCTCCCTGCAATGGAAGTACCTGCGGCAAGTCAGTTTGCGGGGGAACTCCCTCACCCTAGCCCTCTCCCAGAGGGAGAGGGGACACCTTTCCGAAAATGAAAAGACCCTGCGTCCGGGCTGGCGACCGATTGACAGCCTGCGGTACAGGCCCCAAGATGATGTCCGCAATTTGAGGAGCCGGAACCGCTTTGGAGGTCTACGGTGCCAGTTGAATACGGCGTCTGGTTCGCGATCGCAGTCGTGGGATACTTACTCGGCGCATTTCCAACAGCCTACGTGCTGGTCAAGCGGTTCGCCAACAAGAACGTGCTCGATTTGGGTTCCGGCAACGTTGGCACCCTAAACGTACACCGGGCGACCGACTCGAAGAAACTTACGGCGGCGGCCCTCTTGGGCGACATGGTCAAGTCCGCCGCGGCGATTGCACTGGGTGTGTTTTTGTCCAGGGCTGCCGGATTGAGCGAGCAAATCGGCGGCTCTGTGGGCGGAATCGCCGCGGTGCTGGGGCACAATTATTCCATTTACCTGAAGTTCAAGGGAGGGAAGGGGTTGGCCTGCGCGGCTGTATTAGGGTTCTACTTGGCTCCCCCCATCGTCGGCGTGTGGTGCCTCGCTTACCTGGCGGGCGTGGCCGCCACCCGGATTCTGGTCGTGGGGCAGATTGTGGCCACGGCGGCGCTCCCGATTGCGGCTTATTTCTTCTTTCGGGACGCGTTGGTCCCGAGCTATTTCATCACCGCCCTGGTCCTCGTACGCCACGCTCCCAGGATCAAGAGCGTGCTCAACGGTACGGAACCCAAAATGTATTACAAAATACGAGACCCACACTGAAGCTTTCCCCGCCACCGGATATGGGATCCACAGAACACGAACAAGCCTCCGAAGGCATATTCGGAGGCTTGTAATGCGTCGGGTATGAGCGTCTTCGGACGACGCCCTACGCGGGGGGCTTGAGACGAATTAGTCCAAGCCCAACTCTTTTCGCAATGTGTTGATCGTCTCAGCCCTGCCTCGGGTCGGGACGCGCTGGCGCATTCCGATGGGCTCGTTTTCGACCTCTGGCACGACCTTCATGGCGATGAACACGGGTCCAGCCTCGCTCATGATCTTCGCGACATTGTTGGTAAAGTCTTCCAAGTTGTCAAAGGAGTAAGCTGCCACGTATCCGGCTTCCTTTGCCATGCCTGCGTAGTTAATATCCTGGGCGTTGGGCACTGGCTGACCACCGGTGGTGGCGTAGCACTCGTTGTCCATCAGGAAGTGGTAGAAATTTTGGGGCTGCTTACCGGCTATCGTCGCGATAATGCCCATGTTCATGAGTAGAGCGCCTTCGGAGTCGAAGAGCACGACTTTCTCATCGGGCTGGGCCAAGGCCAGGCCGAGGGCTGCCGAAGTGGTCTGCCCCATTGCGCCGCCCATGGACAGGTCACGGGCTTCGTTCTGGCTAACGTCCCGCCAATGGCGTCCGGACGTACCAGTTGCGATAACAATAGACTTATCGCGGTATGGCTCAAAGGCCTTGAACATATCCTCCGCGTTAAACACCAGCTACCTCCAGTAAAATATAGTTGCTTGATTATGGGATTATCGGAGTCTCGTGTTGTCCTTTTCTGGTCAACTAACGATCAACTAACGATTGAAGCCGTGGTATTCGTCCCCGATCAAGACGGCCACCGGACCCTTGTTCTTCTGAGCTTCCTGAAAGGCGATGGAGATACGTGGAGCGTCTTCGTCATGCTCCACCAAGTAATAGTTGACACCCATGGCGTTGAGGAAAGGCTCGGTGTATTTCGCGGCTGAGTCGCTGATAACGCCGCGCCGGGTCCAGCCTCGGTATCCTACTACCATTACAAGGGGGAAACCGGAGTCGAGGGCCATGCCTCGAATGGAGTCACCCGATTCCATCATCCCGGTGTTCTGGATCAGGACGACCGGGGTCTTCCCGCCGACCAGCAGACCCAGGGCAATCGCGAAGGTCTCGCCTTCACGCGACGCCGGGACGATGTCCAGCCAGTCCTGGTCCTTCATGAGCTCATACAGATAGTTGGTTTCACTGTCCGGGATCGTCACGACGTGGGTCACGCCATTCTTCTGGAACTCTTCAACCATGGTCTCCGGTTTCAAAAGTGCAGCCTGTTGATGAACCATAAATTGCTTCTCCTGTGGTTTAGTTGATGGACGCTTTGCGCGGCGAACCGCAGCCTGCGATTTCCATCCCGAGGGCCTGTAGCGCCCTCATTATAGTTACCGGCAAACCGCCGGTCAATTTGGCGGTCCGGGCTCGGACATCCCTGGAATTACCCTCGGCGGCCGGGTTGATTCTTCGGAAATCGGGGAGCCGTCTACGGTCACAGCACGCCGCTTTCGACCAGGTAGCCCAACTCCTGAGGTGAGAGCCCTAGTTCCCCGCAGAAGACTTCTTCGTTGTGTTCACCGATCAGGGGTGGGCGCCGGGAAATCCTCCAGGGGGAGCCGTTGTATATTCCGGCGGCTCCGGGGTACTTGAAGCTGCGGGCCAATTCGGGGTGATGTACATCCACCCAGAAGCCCCGGTCGTTCATGTGACCATCTTCGACCAGCTCGTCTGGCGTGCGCACCGCGCCCCAGTTGAACCCCCGTTCCTGGCCCCCGTGAGCCACTTCTTCCTGGGAAAGGGTGGCCACGAACTTGATGACCAGGTCGTTGATGTAGGTGCGGTGTTCGTTGATATAAGCGGCGTCCATGTAACGCTCGTCCAACAAGTCTTCCGCCAGTCCGTAATTGTCCATCCACTCGGCCATTGTCCGGAGCTGACGGGGGGTGAGGCGAGTCGCCGCGGCGTTCACGTATTTACCGTCGCCGCAGAGTAGCTGTGATGGGTCTCCGGGGACCGCTGCGGCGTGACGGCCTGTCTGCCGCTTGACCACGTTGCCGGTGTAGATATATGTATTGATGTGCATCTCTGTGGTCAGGGCGCAGGCGTCGTGGATCGAGGAGTCGATGTATTGGCCCTTACCGGTGTTGGTGCGGTAAAAGAGGGCCGCCATGATGGCCATGTAGGCGTAGTGGCTTCCCATGTGCCAGGCATTTCCACCGCCGGGCGCGATGGGGACCTCTCCTGGGACATCTATCACGTCGTAGCCGCAGCAACCCATCTGTCCTCCTGCGGCCATGTGCACCAAGTCCGTGGTTAGGAAGTCCTTCCACGGCCCCGTTTGGCCAAAGGGCGTCAGGGAGCACATGACAAGCCCCGGGTTCCCCTCCTTCAGTTGTTCGTAGCCCAGTCCCAGAGACGGCAGGTATCCCGCCGGCAGGGACTCCAATATCACATCTGAGTTGGCCGCCAGCCGCCTGAAGATCCCCTGGGCGTCCGCAGACTCAAGGTTGAGCGTGATCCCGCGCTTGGAAGTGTTGTAATGCCAAAACGAGAGGCTGCGCTCGCGGTTGGGCACATCGTCCATAAAAGGACCAATGGCCCGGGACGCCTCACCTCCGGGGGGCTCGATCTTGACGACGTCGGCTCCAAGGTCGGCGAGCAGCTTGCCGCAGAACTGGGCCTCCTGACCGGAAACCTCAAGCACGCGGAGGCCGGACAGGGGGGCGGGAGAAGCAGAGCCGTCCACATCTAATTTCTCTTTCCCGGTGGGGGCGGTGCTCTGCTGGGTCACGGCGCCGCCCGAACGGCCTCCGTTGGGCTGGTAGCTGGCGGCGATCATCTCGTCCATGTAGGGGTAGCGTGTCAGAGACTCAGGCCAGAAGGTGAAGTCATCGTAGCCCGCCACGAACTCCTCGTGGCTAATCCCCAGCAACCCTTCGACGATCTCCTGGTTGTGTTCTCCCATTAGCGGGGCGCACCGTATATTTGCCGCCGGGGTTTCCGACAACTTGAATGGCGCGTTCTGGAATTTCCGTCTACCCAGCACTGGGTGGTCCATCTCCAGGTACATGTCCCGGTGACGCAATTGGGGGTCGTGTTCGACCCTGTTCTCCGAGCTCTGCACAGGCATGGCCCGGACACCCGCAGCCTGGCATTTTTCCATTAGCTCGTACTTTTCCAGTGTTTGGGTCCATTCCTCGATGTTTCGGTCCAGCTCTTCCTGGTGTTCCAGCCTGGATGAAATGGTGGCGAATTTAGGTGACGCAGCCCAATCCGGAGAGCCCATCACCTCGGCCAACCGGCCCCATTCCTGGTCGCTGAGGCACACGATGGCGCACCAATCGTTGTATCCGCCGCCCTTGGTGCGGTACCCATTGTGAGGCGCGACCGTGGGGCCTCGGTAATTATGGGTGAGGGGCGTTCCGGGCCAATGGGCCCTGTTCCCTGGTGGATAGCCCTCCCTGCGGGAAGGGCGGCCGTTGACCGTCGCGTCCAGCATGGCGGAACCGTTCAAGGTTGCGCCGATCATCATCTGAGATAGGTCGACGTGTTGTCCCTGCCCGGTCGTGTTGCGCCGGTATAGGGAGGTAAGGATGGAGAAGGCGATGTACATCCCTCCCGTGTCGTCCAGGTAGGACCAACCCCACCCGGCTGGAGGCGCGTCCGGAATCCCAGACAGGTAGGTCATGCCGGAGAATGCCTGCGCGATGGGTCCGGCGGTCAGGTAGTGGCTCTGACGTCCGGTGTGACCGAAGCCGGACTGGGACAGGTAGATGATGTCCGGCTTGAGCTTGCGTAGCTCGTCGTAGCCGAGACCCCATCGCCTGAGGACGCTGGCGCTGAAGTTTTCGACAATCACGTCCGAGACGGTAACTAGCCGTTTTACCATGTCCAGCCCGCGGTCGCTCCTGACGTTTGCGACCATGCTGCGCTTGTTGCAGTTGGTGTCGTTGAAGTTGGCCGACGAATTCAGGTTGACCTCTACTCCAGGGGGTGAAGCGCCGCTGGACCGGCCCCTCTCGTTCAGCGGCCATTCGACCTTGATTACGTCAGCCCCGAGGGCTCCCAGCCAGCGCGTAGCCCATGGGCCCGCTCTGACCCAGGTGAGATCGAGGACTCTGATCCCATCAAGGGGACGGGGTCCGACGTTTATCTGGGGTTGGGTCATCGGTCCTACCTCCTTGGCCCGGAGCCGGTGGTCCGGAGCCGGTTGGTCCCGTTTAACTGATCGGGATAGGTATGTAGGGAAGATTCTTGGACTGGTCGATGGGGCGCCTTTCGATGAATGCGAGCCGCCGTTCCCGGCATTCCTCCGACGCAACGTAGTCTGGGATATGCTCTTGGACGGGGCTTTGGCCGGGAACGATGAAGTGGTCGTGCTGGTTGTAGGAGATCTTCTGCATCTGCAGAATCACGGGACTGACCCGGTTCAGATCCGCCAACCACCGGTCCACCTCGGCCCAGAGTTGGTCCGGACGCACCACAGAGTTGACCAGGCCCATGTTGTAGGCTTCTTCGGCGGTATACTGACGGCAGAGCATCCAGATTTCCCGCGCCCTCTTCTGCCCGACGCGGGCAGCTAGGGACGCGACGCCGTGACCTGCGGCGGGACTGCCAACCTTGGGCCCGGTCTGGCCGAACCTAGACCGGGTGGTGGCGATGGTGAAATCACACTCGTAGGCCAGAATGTTTCCGGAACCAATGGCAAAGCCGTCTACGGCGGCGATGACCGGCTGGGGCATCTGTTGGATGACCTGGCCATAGCTCACCGGCGCGGTGCCTCGATAGTCCACACGTTCGGTCTCAGGGTCGTAGCTCTGGTCGTTGCCGGTGCAGAAACCATTGGGCCCGGAACCGGAAATCACGACGGCCCGGACCGAATTGTCCTGGGCCGCGTCGAGCAGCGCGTCGGCCATCTCGTTCATGGTGATTCCCCGCTTGGCGTTGTAGGTCTCGGGGCGGTTAATCATCATCCACGCGACGCCGTCCCGCTTTTCATAGACGATATCGGAGTAGTCCTCGGAGCCAATCAAGGTGCCCTTGTAGCTGGCGAATTTCTGTTCCACCATGTCCACCGCTTCTTGAAGCACGGTGAGGAGATGTGAAGCCGAGATGTCCGCGCCCGTCTGGCCTGTGATCTCCTGGGCGCCACGGGAAGCGCGAATTCCCTTGGTCCCCAACCAGCGCGTGTAGCCTCTTGTGAAGTCGTGGACCGCCGGACAGGCCTCGTGGGAGAAAGTCACAGCCCCTCCGGTGGCCAGGTCGTCGACGGAAAGTCGGAATTCCGCCGGCTGCCCAGCGGATGGAGACGCCAGGCTTATGTTAACCGCAACTCCCGCGTTGTCGTAAGTGACGGTCGTGTCGAATTGCACGGTAGAGGTCATTTAGTTCACCCCTGTCGCTGGTCTGGTGGGTGTTGTACGGGGTTATATCTTGGGCAGATTACCATCCACACCAGGCAAACACAACCGCCGGGACCGGCCCTGGCCGGACACTGCCGTTACCGGGCTCTGGGGACTCGCGTGGTCCCGTTCCGGAAACGGGAACGGCCCCTGACTTGGGGCCGTTCGACTCGAGGGCTTGAGGGTAGTTGGGCGCGGGTATCAGTAGAGGTGGCAGGACACGAAATGCCCTGGGGTCACTTCCTTGACATCCGGAATGTCCACCGAGCAGTGGTCCATGACCATTGGGCACCGGGGATGGAAGTGGCATCCCGGCGGGGGGTTCAAGGGCGAAGGGACTTCGCCCGTCAGGATTATCTCTTCCTGAAGAGTGTCGGGGTGAGACGGCAGCGCCGCAGACATGAGGGCTTTGGTGTATGGGTGCAGCGGGTTCTCGAAAAGCTCCTTGACCGGGGCCAATTCCACGATCTGGCCTAGGTACATGACCGCAACCCAGTGGCACATGTAACGCACGGTTGCCAGGTGATGAGCAATCAGAATGTAGCTGAGGCCGAGCTCAGACTGCAGGTCCTTCAGCAGGTTCATGATCTGGGCGCGGATCGAGACGTCGAGAGCGGACACCGGCTCGTCCAGCACGATAACCTCGGGGTTCAGCGAGAGCGCCCTTGCCACGGCCAACCTCTGTCTTTGGCCTCCACTGAACTCGTGTGGGTAGAGGTTGGAGTGGTAGTCGTTCAGGCCCACGTTGTTCAGCAGTTCCATCACCCTCTGCTGAATCTCGCTGCGGGAGAGCTGCCAGTTGATCACCATGGGCTCGGCGACAAGGTCTTTGACCCGCATCCGAGGGTTGAGCGAACTCCAGGGGTCCTGGAACACCGCCTGCACGGAACTGCGGTACTCCTTGCGCTTTGACTCGTTGCCGCCGTAGACGTCATCGCCCTTGAAGAGGATAGTGCCTTCGGTGGGGCGTTCCAGCATCAGGAGCATCTTGGCCGTGGTGGTCTTACCGCAGCCGGACTCACCCACGATGCCGAGGGTCTCTCCCTCGTGGAGTTGGAAGGAGACGCCGTCCACGGCTTTGATATGGCCGGTGACTCTGGACAAGAGGATCCCGCGGGTAACCGGGAAATACTTCTTTAGATTGCGCGCCTCAAGCAGCACCTGTCCGGTACCGGCGCTAGGTGTGCTTGCGGCTGGGCTCGTCATGGTCATTCTTCTAGTCTCCAACATGCGGAGTAGTGGCCCTCGTTTACGGGGAACTCGGGTGGGTACTCCTGCCGGCATTTGTCCATGACGTAAGGACAGCGGGCGGCGAAAGAGCAACCGGCGGGCAGGTTATGGAGAGTGGGAGGCTGGCCATCGATGGCGTAGAGCCGTTCCACGTCCTCCTCCATTTTGGGCACCGACGCCAGCAGAGCTTCGGTGTAGGGGTGGGAGGCGTTGTTGAAGATGTCACGGACGCTGCCCATCTCCACGATTCTGCCCGCATACATGACGGCCACCCGGTCGCACATCTTGGCCACGATCCCAAAGTCGTGGGTGATGAAAATCAAGGAGAGATCGGAGTCCTGCTGAATGTCCTTCAGCAGCTTGAGGTACTGCGCCTGAATGGTGACATCCAGGGAGGTCGTCGGCTCGTCCGCGATCAGTACCATGGGCTGGCACGAAATGCCTATGGCCCCCACCACGCGCTGGCGCATACCGCCGCTCATCTGGTGGGGGTAGTCCCTTACCCTGGACTCGGCGGCAGGGATGTTGACCTTCCGCAGCACGTCCAAGGCCCGGTCCATAACGCTTTGCCGCGGAATGTCTTGGTGGATGCGGATGGCCTCGGTGACCTGATTGCCGATGGTGAACACCGGGTTCAGAGACGTCATGGGGTCCTGAATGATGAGTCCGATCTTACTGCCGCGGACCTTGCTCATATCGTCTTCCGATAACTGCAACAGGTCCTCACCGTCCAGAGTGATCGAACCGTCCACGATGCGCCCTGGCGGTATGGGTATCAACCGCATCAGGGAGAGCATGGTCACCGACTTGCCGCAGCCGGACTCGCCGACTATACCCAGGGTCTCGCCCTTTCGCAGATCGAAGTTAACTCCGTCGACGGCCTTGACCTCGCCCCACCGGGTGCGGAAGTAGGTCCGCAAATCCTTTACTGAAAGGACTACGTCGTCCTGTGTTTCGGTAGCGGCCATGTATCCTAACCTCTCAATTTGTGCCAGTGGCCAATTTTCGGTCCTGGTCTACCTGGTCACTTGTTATTAACCACTGGCCACCGGCAACTCGAACTACTCCAGTTGCCTTAGCCTGGGGTCGAAGCGGTCGCGCATCCAGTCACCCAGGAAGTTGAGGGCCATCACCACCAGGAAGATGCACACTCCGGGGAACAAGGCGATCCACCAGGCGTCTGCCAGGTACTCGCGGCCGTCGGCAACCATCGCGCCCCAGGCCGGCTTGGGAGGCGGGATGCCCGCGCCCAAGAAGCTCAGGATCGCTTCAGTGAGGATCAGTTGTCCGACCCGTAGCGTTGCGATGACCAGGATGGTGTTGGTTACGCCGGGGAAGATATGCACGAACATGATCCGCATTGGGCCAGCGCCCGCCACCTTGGCCAGGGCCACGTAGTCGGACGTCTTCAGGGACAGCACTTCCGCCCGCACGTTGCGCGGGAAAGCGTTCCAGGCGACAAACGCCAGCAGCCCTAACAGGACCACAAAGCTCTGACCGAAGACAATCACGATGACCAGGGCGATCAGGATAGTGGGTACTGCGTAGGTAATCTCCACCACCCTCATGATCCCTTCGTCGATGTGGTTTCCAAACCTGGGGAAGATCTGGTCCGCGTAACCCGCCACCAGACCCAGCACTGTCCCCACCACCAGCCCGCTGGAGAGGGAGACGGCAGTCACCAGCAGGGATACCCTGGCGCCGTGAATTATCCGGCTTAGAGTGTCCCGTCCGGTCTGGTCGGTCCCCAGCAGGTGATTGGTCGTCCCGCCGGGTTTTGATTCGATTGCAACAGTGTCGCCTACCGCCCATTGTCTATCGGGGAACTCCTTTTGGACGTTCCTTAGAGTGATCTGGAATCGGGCCTCCGCACTCAACTTGTCCACCCGCTGCGTTACAGTGACGGAGGTCAATTCTGGGGAAACCCAGAAGGGCGGCGTGTTCCTCGCCTCCAAGTCGATCTCCAGAGGGTCGTGGGGAGAAATCAACGGCGCGAAGATACCGACGAATAGCAGAACGGCGAGTATGAACAAGGGGATCACTGGCCAGCGCCGCAGCACATAGCTTATCGTCTGCCACGAAGGCAGCAGAGACTTGGGTCTTCTTGCGGTGAGAGTTGCGTCTGCCATCGTTTACCTAACCGTACCGGATCCGAGGGTCGACGTATGCATAGAGTAGGTCCGTGATCAAATTAACGACAAGAAACATCGCGGTGAACACCAATACGAGCCCGACCATCAACGGGAAGTCGTTGTCGTCAACCGCCGTGAACGCGAGGCGGCCCAAGCCGGGCCAGGAGAACACCGTTTCCGTCACGATCGCTCCGGTGATGAATCCCGCCAAGATCAACGATGAAAAGGTCAGCGGCGCCAGAATCGCGTTCCGGAAAGCGTGTTTCCACAGGACGATGGAGGCGTTGACGCCCTTTGCCCTCGCCAGTTTGATGTACTCCGAGTCCATCACGTCCAGCATGGCCGACCGCGTGAGGCGAAGATAGCCCGCGGCGGGAAACAACCCCAGGGTGATGCAGGGAAGGATGAAGTGCTTGATACTGAAGTAATCGGGCTTGGTCCCAACTGGCAACCAACCAAGCTGCACGGAGAAGATGAGAATACCCATGATTCCGATCCAGAATACGGGAAGGGTCTGTCCGGATAGGGCCACGGTCCGGCCGATATAGTCCCAGATGCTTCCTCTCTTTACGGCTGACAATACCCCTAGGGGGATCCCCAGGAGGGTTGCGACGAGCCAGCCGCCCACCGCCATTTGCAGGGTATTCGGGAACGCGTCCCAGACAATTTCAGCGACAGGCTTCCGGTCTAGCATGGACTCGCCGAGATCGCCTCGAAGGGCGTCCGCTAGCCAGAACCCATATTGGACTATAACGGGATGTTGAAGGTGCAGTTTCCTCCCCAGGTCGTCCCATGCTTCCTGGCTGAGGCCGTACCCGCCTTCCTGGACGTAGAGGAGCCTGGGGTCGCCCACGATGCGGGAGAGGGTAAACACCAGGAGAGTGGCCGCAATCATAGTTACGACCATGTAGATCAGCCGCCGGATGATAAAACGCTGCATGAATGCTTACCTATAGCCTGCCGGGAAGGTTGATTGTGCGTAAGTGTTTGGCCGGGGAAGTCTAACAGCGAATTTTACATTAAGAAACAGCCTCGCCGCAATGCGGGTTGGCTGCGATCGGCTTCACGGCCTTCAGGATGGCCCGCCCGTATGGCTACACGGGCGGGCCACTGACCAAATCCGGTGGTTGTTACTTGAGGACGATGGTCTCGAAGTTGGCTGCGCCGCTGATGCTGCCGTTCATGTTCGGGTACAGGCTCCATTCCGCGATCAACTCGGGGTTGTACATGGGATGGAAGGGGACCTCAATGAAGCACGGCTGCACCATCTGCTCGTAGACATGGTCGAAGTATTCTTCCGCCATCGCCAGCCGCTTTTCAGCGTCGTTTTCGTCGTTCATCTTGAACAGATGCGTCGTGTAGAACGGGTCCTCGAAGCCAGGGCCCCAGCCTCCGTCAGTTAGGGCGCTGCCCTGGAAGCCCTTGGGCCAATGCACGGGGAATCCGGTCTTGCCTTCGTCACCGGCGCTGGAATAGATCTGCGTATTCGTGCGCTGCACCAGCGTCGGGCGGAACTTGGTATAGGTAATACGGTCGACGGTGGTATCGATGTTGAGGTTCTTGAGCCACAGGCCTGCCACGGCATCGCCTAGCTCGGCGGTGAATCCACCTGGACCAACCCACAGCTGAGCCTCAAAGCCATCGGGATAACCCGCATCGGCCAGCATCTGCTTGGCCCCTTCGGGGTCATAGGGAATTTCCCACTTGTCCTGCCAACCGGGTTGATTGATGGAGATCTGGTTCAGGTAGCAGACTTCACCCAGACCCTCAACCAGGCTGTCGTTGAGCCCCTCCCGGTCGATGGCCATGGACATTGCCCACCGGACCTTGCGGGCCTTCTCCATCGACTCCGCGTCGTCTACGAAGCCTATCCAAGGTTTCGGTTCTCTGGGGCGGGTCAAAGCCTTCCCGCTGATTGGGTGCTCGGTCTCCCAGTAGTTGCCTGAGAAGAAAAGCCCGCGTTCATGGGCTAGACCGTTCTCCCTTTGAAGCTCGAACCCTTTCCTCTGCAGCCGGACGATGTCTTTGAAAGGCAGCTCACCGCCTATCTGAGCGTCGCCGGTTTCCAACATGGCGACTCGGGCCGCGGCTTCGGGGATGTCCAGGATTCTGACGTCCTTGATCGCGGGCACTTTGCGGTAGTGCTCGGTCACGGAGTGCGCGGTGAGACTCTCGCTCTTCTTCCATTCGTCGAAGATGAACGGGCCGGTGCCGATAAATATGTCACGCATTCCCTCTACACCGTGCCGGTCAAAGGCTGACTTGGGCACGATGGCCGCGCTCTGATAGAAAGGCCCCATGTAACGCATGGGCATTGCCTGGTGGAACAACGTAAAGTGAAAGCGTACGTTATATGGATCAAGGGCCTCCACGTTGGCGATCAGGGGAGCGAAATCCCCCGCCTGGCCGTGGATGCTCTCAGGGGTGGTGAAAGCGTTGGCGTCGTTGTAGCTAAAGGCTACGTCTTCGGCCGTCATCTCTCCATAGTCCTTGTGGAACTTGACATCCTCGCGGAGTTTGAAATCCATGTACTTTTGGTCTGGAGAGAGTTCCCACGACAGCGCTAGTCGAGGGGTATCCCGAGGGTCGAGCACTCCTCCGGGCCCTGCCTCGACAGCAGTAATCGTCTCACCGATGGCCAACTGGTAGATGGTCTCGGAGCAGCCGGCGGTGCAGAAACGGGGAGTGCCGGCGCCGGCGCGAAGGTTCCGCATGGCGACCACAACCGTCCCGACCTGCTCCACGGGGCCAGACATCTGCTCCATTGCCTTGGTGGCCTCAGCCACCGGGGCCTTGGTGCCTTCCATCTTTTCCGATGTGTCCGGCATGGCTGTAGCCGCCACGCCGGGCGTAAAGCGGGGAGCTGGCTCGACCGTGGCCGAACCGCCGCAGGCGATGATTGCGCCAAGGGTCATCAGTAACCCTATTAAGAAGAGTGACCCAATTGGGACTCGTGGCATCTCTGTATTCCTCCTGCTAGTCTCTAGCGTAATATAGCGGCCTTTTTGGCCCATGCCGGAGCATTGGCCCATTTAACATGTCCGGCTGAATTTTGTCAATGGGCCAACCATGGATCCTATGGATTCCGCTTGTGTTGTATACGCTTAACACACCCGTATGGATGCCTTGTCATCGGTAACGGCCTGTGATAAAACGAAGTCACTTCAGATCGGGATCGTATTTCGTAGCACGGGTTCTCGTAGCGCAGACTCAAGGTATATTCGGACTAAACCAAAGCCAAGGTGAAATGCGCAGATGGTGGGGGTCATACGACGGAGCCGGGGCATTCTCCAAGTACGGACCACAGGGATTCACCGGCGCAACCCAGCTGATGATCATCGCCACTTAAATGTACATCCCACCTTGGCTTTAGTTTAGATTCGCCTTCCGCGCGAAAGTCCTCCTCCTCGGGTCCAGGTCGATAGGCCCCGGTCTTGGAGTATCGGACTCTCCCCTGAGGCGAGCTCTTAGTCTAAAGATACATAGGAGAAATCCTGTTTTGCTTTCCGCGGTAGCCATGACGATTAGAATTGCGTTCGGTATCCTTTTGGGTCTGTTTATGGGAGCGATTGGACTTTATTTCGGTTGGTTCGTCTCTCCTCCAGGGCCGACATTGCCTACCGGATTGCTGATTACTTTCTGTGGTATCGGGGCGGGAATCGGCGGGTTCGTCAGCTTCTTCAAGCCGGACGTGCCCCCTGGTGTTAACGTTCTAAACGTCTCGATTGCCCTGGCCGGCGGCCTCATTGGAGCCTGGGCTGGTTGGAGCGTCGGCGACCTTATATACCCCGAAGGCGTGTACAACCCCGCCGCCCCCATAAGGACCCCGCCCTTTGTGGTCTCGGTGGTATTGGCCAGCGCGGGAACCAATATATTGTCATGGAGCTTCTACACTTACCGCCTCTTCCGCTACCGGGAGATTTAGCAGCCTCCCCAAGAAACTATCTCAAAACGAGGCTTCCCCAATGTCTCTCCCCTTCGCAAAAGGGGGGAGTGCAGCGCCGTGAGCCGACTATTGAAAGACCCTGGACCATCCGGTATGTCAGCCGTCTGATACCAGGGAAGGTGGTATACTCTCCCTGTTCTCAGGGATGGCGATTTCGCGCTCTTAACGGCTGGACCAAACTTGCGTCACACTTGGTTTAGCCCAAGAGTCTCGACGGACTGGCCACCCAAACTGATCGAAACCTGAAGGAGGTCCGTTCGTGCAGACGATTGACGCCATCTCCGAGATTCTAAAGAGGGAGGGAGTGGAGTGCCTTAGCTGTTTCCCCACTACCCCCGTGATCGAGGCCGCGGCGATCGCTGGAATTCGCCCTATCATCTGCCGCCAGGAGCGGGTAGGCGTTGGAATAGCCGACGGTTACAGCCGGGTGACCAATGGGGAGAAGATGGGCGTGTTCGCGATGCAATATGGCCCCGGGGCCGAGAACGCGTATTCCGGTGTAGCGACGGCATATTCCGATTCAGTCCCCCTGCTTCTGCTCCCACTGGGGCATCCCAGGGAACGGCAGGGCATTCTCCCCCACTTCAACTCGATGACCAGCTATGCCGGAGTCACCAAGTACATCGAACAGATTAACCTGCCGGACAGGACCGCCCAGGTGATGCGCCGGGCATTCGCCGCGCTGCGCCAGGGACGTTCCGGCCCCGTCATGGTCGAGATTCCCGCCGACGTCGCCCTCGAAGAGGTCTCCGAGGAGGCCTTTTACTACCAGCCCAGCAGGGCGGTGGCCGCGCAGGGGAATCCCCAGGACATCGAGGCCGCGGCTAAGGCTCTCTGCGCCGCTAGACACCCGGTGATCCACGCTGGACAGGGAGTGTTGTACGCCCAGGCTACGGACGAATTGGTCGAGTTGGCCGAGTTGCTCAAGGCTCCTGTTATGTCAACCTTGCTGGGCAAGAGCGCATTCCCTGAGACCCATCCGCTGGCCTTGGGCAGCGGCTCCGGAAGCATGTCCCGCCCGGTGTACCACTTCGTCGGCAGGTCGGATCTCATCTTTGGCATCGGTTCCAGCTTTACGAAGCACGGGATGTCAATGAACTTGCCAGCCGGCAGGACCCTGATCCAAGCAACCAACGACGCCAGGGACATCAATAAGGACTACAACATCGATTACCCCATAGTGGGCGACGCAAAACTGGTGCTGCGCCAGATGATCGAGGCTTGCCGGGAGATCGTGGGCAATAGCAGGGACGGCGACGAGACGGTGGCGGGCGAGATCAGGTCCGAGCGGGGCGCCTGGCTCGCCGAATGGCGCCCCAAGCTCGGCAATAATGAAGCTCCCATCAGTCCCTACCGGGTTATCTGGGACTTCATGCACACGATTCCGCCGGAAGACGCAATCGTAACTCACGATTCGGGAAGTCCTCGCGACCAGATCATGCCCTTCTACCGCTCCAACGGTCCCCGGACATACCTTGGATGGGGCAAGTCCCACGGGTTGGGCACGGGGTTGGGGCTGGTCATAGGCGCGAAGCTGGCAGCGCCGGAAAAGGTCTGCGTGAATTTCATGGGGGATGCGGCGTTCGGAATGACTGGCCTGGACTTCGAGACCGCGGTCCGGTCCAACCTGCCCATCATCACCGTTGTCCTGAACAACTCCACAATGGCCGTCGAGACCAGGGCGATGGAGGACTCCCATCGTCTCTACAACAGCCGGGACCTGGGAGGCAATTACGCCGACATGGGCCGTGCCATGGGAGGATACGCCGAGCGGATCGAGGACCCATCCGAGGTTTCCGCCGCGTTCCAGCGCGCCCGTAGGGTCACCGAAGAGGAAGGTAAGGCGGTACTGTTGGAATTCATCACCAGCGCCGAGACCGAGACTTCCCACCGAAGAGCCTTCTGAACAGCAATATTAAGGAAGGGCTTGGGCTCTTCCTTTGAAACTTGCTCAAATAGAAACTATCTCAAAACTGAGCGAGCAGGCTTGGGCAGAGGGGAAATCCCCCTTTTGCGAAAGGGGGAGAGACGATGAGGCCCGCCTTTTGCGAAGGGGGACACATTGGGGAAGCCTCGTATTGAAAGGGCCTCTTAATAGTCCCTGTTAAGTATGTGGCCGCCAGAGGATTCGGGCGAGCAGCGGTCTGTGTTCGCTGAGAACCTGAGCTAGGAGTTGATAGGATGGCATTGCGCTCAAAATATCTGTTCATTGCCAGCATGGATGTGGAACCCGAGAAGGGTCCGATTTTTAATGAGGTGTACAACGTCGAACATTGCCCGCTGCTTTCCGACGTTCCAGGCGTGGTGTCGGTATCCCGGTTCGAGACCCAGCCTTTGACCATGGTCATGGGAGGGGAAACCCGGACTATCGTGATCGAAAACGAGCCCAAGCACCATGCCCTGTACGAGTTGGAAAGCCCGGACGTGTTGACCAGCCAGGAATGGGCCGACGCGGTTGACAGCGGACGGTGGCCGGACCAAGTAAGGCCGTACACCAAGAACCGGCGGCACGTGCTGCTGCGTCTCACCTATCCTGAGAGCTAAAGGCTTATGTTGGCCCTCTCAGGTGTCAGTCCAATAAGCAAGGTCAACGGGGGCGGGACCCCATGAACTGTTCGTAGGAGAGTAATTGGTATGCCCGGAGGAGCTTTGGAAGGGGTGAAGGTCTTGGACCTCACCCATCATATCGCTGGACCCTGGTGTACCAAGCTCCTGGCAGACTACGGAGCGGATGTCCTGAAAGTGGAACGTCCCGAGGGCGATCCCGCTCGCCGTATGCCGCCTTTCTTCCACGATGAGATCGATTCAGAGAAGAGCCTGCTATTCCAATACTTGAACACGAACAAGCGCGGAGTGACCCTCAACCTGAAGACTCGGCGAGGTTGCCGGATGCTCGAGGAGCTGGCGGCCGGGGCCGATATCCTGGTCGAGAATTTTTCGCCCAGGGTCATGCCTTCGCTTGGTCTTGACTTCGATACATTGCAGCAGGCCAATCCATCCCTGGTCATGGTGTCGATTTCCAACTTCGGTCAGACTGGGCCATACCGGGACTACCGCGCTACGGACATAGTCGAGTACGCCCTAGGCGGTCTGATGTATATATTCGGGGCGTATGACCGGGAGCCCATGAAACACGCGCTGCACCAGGCCCAGTTCAAGGCTGGCACCGACGCGGCCTCCGCGTCCCTGATGGCCTTCTATCATCGACAGCTCTCCGGCCAGGGTCAACATGTGGACGTGTCAATCCATGAGTCGATCGCGTCCGGGCTTCGCGACGTGGTGAACAATTACACCTATACCGGAGCCGTGCGGCGGCGCCAGCCCAATCACAGCGGGGACCTGACGCGGCTGCGGGCCACCTCGGATGGGTACATTCTCCCCAACCCCGGTATTTCGGCTGGGCTCAACTGGCAACTTGTCGTTGACTTTCTTGGTGTGCCCGAGTTGGACGACGAGAAATTCAACAGCGCGTCCGCGAGGTTGGCAAACGCCGAGGAACTGGGACGCATACTCGACGACCACTTTCAGGCGCAGCGGAAGGCTGAGGTGTTTCACGCCGCCCATGAACGGCGATTCATTTATGGAATGATTCAGTCACCTGAAGATATGATGGCGGACCCCCAGTTCGAGGCGCGTGGGTTCTTGGTGGACATAGAGCATCCCGCCACGGGGCCGGTCAAGCACCCCGGCGCTCCTTTTATAATGTACGGCACCCCTTGGGAAATCCGAAAGCCCGCCCCGACTTTGGGACAAGACAACCTGGAAGTCCTGGGCGGGCAGCTTGGCAACACCAACACCGAACTCTCCCGCATGAGGGCTCTTGGAGTAATCTGATAATGGCAGGACCGTTGGCTGGGGTCAGGATCATAGAGATGGGACAGCTCATCGCGATCCCTTGGGCGATGAAGATGTTGGCCGACATGGGGGCGCAGGTAATTCGGTTCGAGTCCTGCCAGCGAATGGAGGGCTACCGGGGAGATTCCTTATATAAGAACGACATCGAAGGTGAAACCTGGAATCGGGGCGCCAATTTCTACGAACACAACCGGAACAAGTTGGGAATCACGCTGGACCTGAGCAAACCCCAGGGATTGGAGATTCTGAGGGAATTAATCGCGGTAAGCGATGTGTTCGCCGAAAATTTCACACCCAGGGTAATCAAGAATTTCAAGCTCGAATACGAAGACCTGCGCAAACTCAAGCCCGATATCATCATGGTTTCCTCGACGGGATATGGGTTTACCGGCCCGTGGGCCAACTACGGCGCGACGGGTCCGGCCACCGAGGGCGCGTCCGGCCTGGCGTACATGACCGGCTATGAAGACGGACCTCCGGCGCTGCCTGAGATCCCATATACAGACTACACAGCGGCGGAACACACCGTGTTCGCGGTCATGGCGGCGCTGGTCCAACGGCTGCGGACGGGGAAGGGCCAGTTTGTTGACGTTTCCCAGACCCAGACGGCGGCGGTCACGGCGCCGGAGGCCCTTCTGGACTACGCGGTGAACGGAAGGACGGAGCCCAGGATGGGTAACGGACATCCTAGCATGGCGCCACACGGTTGCTACCCATGCCAGGGCGACGACCGTTGGATTACTATTGCGGTCGAGAACGATTCCCAGTGGCGTTCGCTCTGCGGTGTCTTTAGGCAGGACGCCTGGGCGGAGGACGCCAGGTTTGCCGACAGTCTGAGCCGTTGGAGAAACCGCAAGCAACTGGACGAGTTGATTCGCCCGGTAACATCGGAGTGGGACGCCCGGCAGCTAACCCACGAATTGCAAGCTACGGGAGTCGCCGCGGGCGCCGTGCTTGACGCCAAGGATTTGCTGTTTGACCCACACCTGAAGGAACGGGGTTTCTACGAAGTCATATCCCACGACCCCAGCACCGGGATGCCGCCCCTACCCTACGCCAGCCGCCCCTGGAAGCTCTCCCTCACCCCATCGGTGGACCGGAGGGCTGGACCATTGATGGGGGAACACAACAGGTTAGTCCTATCCGAGCTGCTGGGGCACTCCACTGAAGAACTGGCTGCCCTGGAAGAAGAAGGGATCATCGGCTATGCACCCTCCACTCCCAGGGCCGTTCAGCGTCCTTCCCTGGATGAACAGGTGCGTCAAGGACGAATGCAGCGTTACGAGACGGACTTCGAGGAGCAAGTGGCCCGCGCCTACCCTCCGGAGCAGGCTGAATGATTCCCCAATCGCCGTTACCAAATCTCCCCCAGGTCTAACTCGAAGCCCGGGAGTACCGTTCCTCCAGAGAGAATACCCGGACTATCCAGCCTGACCATCGGCTGGCCGGGCTCGTACACGTACACGCAACGCTGTCGTGGGTCGATGAGCCACCCCAGCCGCGAGCCGTTCTCTACGTACTCCTCCAGCTTGTCCTGGATTATCCGCAGAGAGTCTGACGGGGAACGGAGTTCAATCACAAAGTCGGGGCAGATGGGAGCGTACTTGGCCTTTTCATCGGCGGACAATACATCCCAACGGGACCGTACGATCCAAGAGGCATCCGGCGCGCGGATTGCGCCGTTGGGTAAAGTAAACCCCGCCGAAGGGCCAAAGGCCAGTCCCGTACCGTCCCGCTCAGCCCAAACGCCCAGGCGCACGACCAGCTTGCCCTCCCGCCACCCGGTTTCCGAACCAACTGGCGGCATAACGACCAACTCCCCCTTCGCCGTCAACTCGAACCGCAAGTCCCCGTTCTCAGAACAGAACTCCAGGAACTGATCGTCGGTCATCTTGATTGCGGAGAGTCTCAGGACCAGCGGATTGGGCAAGTACGTACCGCCCTGTTCAGGGGTCAAGCCGGTAAGTTTGGGTTTTTCAGTTTTGGACAATGCGTAGCCCGCTCAGTATAAGCGGAGTATGCCGACGGCAGTCCTTCGAATCCGATGCGCTGCGCTCAGGATACCAAGGCAATACTAATCGAGGATTGAGAAACCCCAGGCGCTACACCCCCCGCGAAGCCTCGTAGGCCGCGATCTTGTCCTCATGCTGCAAGGTCAGGCCTATGTCATCCAGGCCGTTGACGAGGTTGTGACGGCGGGCGGGATCGACTTCGAACGAGATCGAAATGTCCTCGTCTTCGTCCCACAGGCGCTGACCCACCAGGTCGACAGTGAGGTTGACGCCGGGTTTGGACTGGGCCTTGTCCATCACCTGCCGCACCTGTTCTTCGCTAAGCCGCAGCGGTAGCAGGCCGTTCTTGAAGCAGTTGTTGTAGAAGATGTCGGCGAAGCTGGGCGCGATGATGCACTTAATCCCATAATCGCGCAGCGCCCAGGGAGCGTGTTCCCGGGAGGAGCCGCAACCGAAGTTGTGGCCCGCCACCAACACCTTGGCGCTGGTGTACGCGGGCTGGTTAAGGACGAATTCGGGCCTGGGACTGCCGTCCTCGTTGTAGCGCCAGCGGGAGAAAAGGGCGTCCTCGAAGCCGCTGCTGGCGATGCTCTTCAGATGAAACGCCGGGATAATCTGGTCGGTGTCGACGTTGACGCGATCCAGGGGCGCCACCGCGCCGCTTACCTCGGTGAATGGGTCCATGATGTTCCTCTCCAGTTAAATTGAATGTAGCCAGACCCGTCCGGCTACCAAATCTCGCTCAGGTCCAGCACGAAGCCGGGCAGCAACGGGTCTGCGGAGACCGCACCTGGGTCTTCCAGGATTTCGGGCGGCTGGTCCGGCCGGTAGATGTGTACCCTCCGCTGCCGTGGGTCGATGAGCCAGCCAAGCCTAACGCCGTTTTCCATGTATTCCACCATCTTGGCTTGAATGATGGCCAAGCGGTCTGACGGGGAGCGGAGTTCAACCGCGAAGTCAGGGGAGATTGAGGGGAAAGCCTCCACGTCCGCCGCTTCAACGGCCAGCCACTTTTCCAACAAGACCCACGCGGCGTCTGGAGACCGGATTGCGCCATTGGGCAGCGTAAACCCGCCTGAGGAATCGAAGGATTTGCCCGATCCGTCGTGCCGAGTCCATCTGGCTAACTGTTCGGTCAGCAGGGCGTTTTGTCCGCTCGAAGAGAGACTTGCAGGGGGCATTACGATCAACATACCGTCCGCGGAAAGTTCGAACCGCAGTCCCTCATTGTCCGAGGACAGCCTCAACAGCTGGGCATAGGTGATATTCAAGGAGCGGACGTCCAACGCCAGCCACTTGGCAACGGTGCGTTCTATCGTCAAGGGGGACTGAGTCATCGTTCGTTCTTCGACTTGTCTACCGAATCACTCCTGAGCCAAAAGGGCCGTCTCTATAGGTCCCGAACGTCCACGAAGTGGCCGGCTATCGCGGCGGCGGCGGCCATCGCCGGACTCACCAGGTGGGTGCGCCCTCCTTGGCCCTGACGGCCTTCGAAGTTGCGGTTGGATGTGGCTGCGCAGCGTTGGCCGGGGTCGAGGGTGTCCGGGTTCATGCCCAGACACATCGAGCAGCCGGCGACGCGCCAGTCCAGACCCGCTTCCGTGAAAATGGCGTCCAGTCCTTCTTCCTCCGCTTCCTTTTTGATCTTGGCCGAGCCCGGCACAACCATGGCGTACACGTCGGGATGCACCTTGCGCCCCTTGACCACTTCGGCGGCGGCCCTCAAGTCTTCGAGGCGGGCGTTGGTACATGCGCCGAGGAAAATGCGGTCGATCTTAATGTCCTGCATTGGGGTACCCGGCCTCAGGTCCATGTACTCCAGGGCGCGGGTAGCGGATTCACGTTCCGCGGCGTCATCAAAGGAAGCAGGGTCGGGGACTCGCCCGGAGATCGGAGCGACCATACCGGGGTTGGTGCCCCAGGTGACGTAGGGCTCCAGCTCTGAGGCTTCGACTATCACCGTTTTATCGTAAATTGCGCCTGGGTCGGTGGCTAGTTGCCGCCATCGTTCCACAGCGGCGTCGAAGTCCGCGCCCTGGGGCGCGAACTGGCGACCCCGGACATATTCAAAGGTAGTGTCGTCTGGCGCGATCATCCCCGCCCGGGCTCCAGCCTCAATGCTCATGTTGCAGACGGTCATGCGGCCGTCCATCGAAAGGGACCGAATGGCTTCGCCGGTGTACTCGATTACATGTCCGGTGCCTCCGTTGATCCCGATGCGGCCGATGATCCCCAGTATGATGTCCTTGGCGGTCACGCCCGCAGGCAGGCTCCCGTTGACCCTGACTTCCATTGTGTTGGGCTTAAACGACCTAAGGGTCTGGGTAGCGAGTACATGTTCCACTTCCGAGGTGCCGATGCCTATTGCGAACGCTCCCAACGCGCCGTGGGTGGAGGTATGGCTGTCACCACACACCACCGTCTTGCCCGGTTGGGTGTAGCCCAGGTCGGGTCCGATGATATGGACGATTCCCTGGAGAGGGCTGAATCGGTCGTACAAGGTTACGCCAAATTCTTCGCAGTTGCGGGACAGGGCGTCCAACTGGGCCATGGATATCTCGTCGGTTACGGGAATAGTGAGGTCCCAAGTGGGGGTGTTGTGGTCTGCGGTGGCTACCGTCAGGTCGGTGCGCCGCACGCCTCGGCCCGCCAGGCGGAGTCCATCGAACGCCTGGGCAGAGGTTACTTCGTGCACCAAGTGCAGGTCTATATAGATGAGCACTGGTTCCCCCGGCTCCTCATGGACTACGTGGGTCTCCCAGATTTTTTCGAACAAAGTCTTCGCGGGCATTTATTATTCCTTCCGTTAGTTCGGCCGTCGTTTTGGCTATTCGTTTTGGCCTTGGCCCCACTCGACACGGACATCGAATCGTCTCCGGCTCCCAATGTCAACAAGGGCCTGAAGCGTCGTGACCCATTATAGCATTCATACCTAAACGGCTGGACTCCAATCGCGCTTAAGATGGGACCGTTGCAGGTAGCTTCCGGGTGCTTGAGCGGCGGAGCGGATTCCACCATCGGCGCACTTCCATAAATGATGGTAAACTTGGAGATGTCCACTTATTGCCGGGGACACCCTGCGTCCAACGTGGCAGGCCCGCCGAGGGTAAGGGTCGATTAGGCGAATGGGCGTTTAAGGACATTTTAGAGAAACTTACGGAGGGACCAGGCCATGACCACATCCGAGGCGGTTGTGCTGCCAACCACCGTACTTCCCAGGAAGTACCGGCTTACCCTGAAACCAGACTTCACCAGCTTCACCTTTGAGGGAAGTGAAAGCGTCGTGGTCCAAGTAGCCGAGCCGACATCCGAGATCGTGCTGAACGCAATCGACCTGGGGATAGCGTCTGCAAGCATCCAACAGAGCGGATCTTCCACCGCAGCTTCGTCCATTACCTATGATGAAGAGCGGCAGACAGCGAGCCTGGGGTTCTCCCAGAACATCGCCGCCGGCGCCGCCACCCTGGACATCGTGTTCACCGGTGTGCTGAACGACCGTTTGCACGGGTTCTACCGGAGCGAATACACGAACCCTGAAGGGGAACAGAGCTACTTAGCCACCACCCAGTTCGAGGCCACAGACGCCCGGCGCGCCTTCCCCTGCTGGGACGAGCCCGCCCACAAAGCCAGTTTCGAGGTCACCCTGGTGATCCCCTCTGACCTAGTGGCGGTGTCCAATACTCCCATCGTCGAAGAGACCGAACCGGAACCGGGGTTGAAGTCCATAACGTTTGGCGAGACCCCGGTTATGTCAACCTACCTCCTGGCCTTCGTCGTTGGGGACTTGGTGGGCAGTCACCAGCAGGCCAACGAGCGAACCGAGGTCGGCGTCTGGACCACGCGCGGCAAGGAGGACCAGGGCGAATTCGCCCTCGATACGTCGGTCAAGTTGTTGAGCTTCTTCAATGACTATTTCGGAATCCCCTACCCGCTAGAGAAACTGGACCACATCGCAATCCCCGATTTTGCCGCGGGCGCGATGGAGAACTGGGGCGCCATCACCTACCGGGAGACCGCGTTGCTGGTCGACCAGGCCAACTCCTCCGCCGGCACCAGGCAACGGGTCGCCGAGGTTGTGGCCCACGAGATGGCCCACATGTGGTTTGGCGACCTGGTCACCATGGCCTGGTGGGACGATCTCTGGTTGAACGAAAGCTTCGCCTCCTGGATGGGCAGCAAGGCCGTGGACTGGCTCTTCCCGGAATGGGATATGTGGACCCAGTTTGTGAATATGGATACCAACCGGGCGCTGAGTTTGGACGGGCTGAAAAACTCTCACCCCATCGAGCAAGAGGTCAAGGACCCGGCAGAAGTGAGCCAGCTATTCGACGCTATCAGCTACTCGAAGGGTGCGTCGGTGATCCGGATGCTGGAGCATTTCCTCGGCCCGGAGATCTTCCAGCAGGGGTTGCAACGTTACCTGTCGGCCCACCTGTACGGCAACGCCAGGACCGAAGACCTCTGGTCTGCGCTGGAATCCACTTCCGGGCAACCTGTGACCTCGATCATGGACTCTTGGACCAAGCAGATGGGTTATCCGGTGCTGCGGATCGAGACGTCCGAAAGCGGCGGCAACCTGGACCTCACTCTTCACCAGGAGCGGTTCGTTTACGACCGTCTCGAGGAGGAGACTGAGCCGGAGCCCGAGGTATGGCAGGTCCCGGTGGGTGTCTCCTCCGGCGGAGCATCCGATACATCCTCGATGGTTATGGACTCTCGACAGGCGAACTTACGGGTGGCCGCACCCAGCACGACAGGAGCCGAGGAGGGGTGGTTCAAGGTCAACCCGGAGCAGACCGGATTCTTCCGCGTCAACTATCCCCAGGAGGACTGGGAACGGCTCGTCCCGGCTATCCGGCAAAGGCAGCTTCCGGCGACAGACCGTCTAGGGATTCAGAACGACGCCTACGCTCTTTCCAGGGGCGGACTGCTTCCCGTGAGCCAATTCCTGACCCTGGCGGGCGCCTATGAGAACGAGGACGACGCCTCGGTCTGGAGCGATCTGGCCAGCAACCTGCACGACATTAATTCTATGCTGGCGGACGAGCCCACTTTTGAGGCGTTCCAGCGATTCGCCCGGGAGCTGTTCGCCCCGGCGGCCCGGCGCTCCGGATGGGAACCCAGGGCCGGAGAGGGTCACCTGGACGCCCTGTTACGCACCACCGTGATCAGCCAGGCAGGGAGTTACGGGGACGGCGATGTCCTTTCCCAGGCGATGGACCGTTTCCACATGTTCCTCGAGGACAGGGAAAAGGTGCATCCGGACCTTCGGGGAGTGGTGTTCTCCCTAGCCGGTCACGCGGGCGACGAAACCACCTATCGTCAACTCTGGGACCTGAAGAGCAGGGCCCCGCTTCAAGAGGAAGAAATGCGCTTGCTCCTGGGGTTGTCCCGGTTCTCCCAGCCCGAACTTCTGTCGGAAACCCTAGAGCGCACCCTAACCACGGATGTTCGGTCCCAGGACACCATTAGCGTGGTAACGGCGGTGGCGGCCAACACCAAGGGCCGGGAGTTGGCCTGGCAATTCCTGAAGGATAACTGGGAAGAATTCGACCGGCGCTACGGCGGCGGCGGATTCGGCCTGATGCGGCTAGTATCCATTTGTGGCCACTTCAACGATGAGTCAAGAATCGAGGAAGTCGAAGAGTTCTTCCGGGGCCATCCCGCGCCGGCTGGCGAACGGACCATCCGACAGTCCCTTGAACGGGTCCGGCTCAACAGCCGTTGGCTAGACAGGAACCGCTCCGCCGTGTCCGACTGGTTTGGAAGCTAGACTCCCGGACGAGGACAACTCCGAGTCAGCCGGTCGACAGTCGGCTGGTATAATTGACAACGCAAATTTAGCTATGGCGAAGTGCTTATGGTCTATGAACCACGTGCTGAACAACTAATATCGCTAATAAAGGAACGGATTCTGGTGCTCGACGGGGCCATGGGCACGGCGATCCAGGAACTTGATCTGGGACCTGAAGACTTCGGTGGGCCGGAATACGAGGGTTGCAACGAGTATCTGGTCCTGACCAAGCCGGACGCCGTATTGGGAATCCATCAGAATTTTTTGGATGCCGGAGCCGACATCCTTGAGACGAACACATTTGGCGCAACGTCGATAGTCCTGGCCGAATACGGTTTAGCCCACGAGGCCCGGAAGATCAACCAGGAAGCCGCCAGGCTCGCCCGTGGGCTGGCCGAAGCGGCGTCCGCTCCGGATAAGCCCCGCTTCGTTGCCGGGTCAATGGGACCAACCACCAAGGCGATTTCAGTTACCGGTGGTGTGACCTTCGACGAGTTGGCGGCGTCGTACCAGGAGCAGGCCGCCGGGTTGATGGAAGGCGGCGTGGATGTGCTGCTGCTGGAGACAGCCCAGGACACGATCAACGTAAAAGCGGGGTTAGAGGGTATCGACCGGGCGTTTGACGAACTGGGCCGCAGAGTCCCAGTGGCGGTACAGGGTACGGTAGAGCCTATGGGGACCTTGCTCGCAGGTCAGGATGCCGAAGCCTTTTATACCTCACTGGCCCACCGGGACCTGCTCTGGATAGGATTCAACTGCGCGACCGGTCCGGAGTTTATGACCGACCACGTGCGGACCTTGGCCAGCCTGTCTCGCTTCCCCGTTGCCTGCGTTCCCAACGCCGGTTTGCCCGACGAGAACGGCACGTATAACGAGACCCCGGAAATGATGGCGGCTACGGTATCGCGGTTCATGGAGTCCGGTTGGTTGAACGTCGTGGGCGGCTGCTGCGGCACTGTGCCCGATCACGTTCGGTTGTTGGGCCAAGCAGCCCAGGGGAGACCGGCCCGCCAAACGGTGGAGTCTCAGGAGACTAGGGTATCAGGGATCGAGGCTCTGTTGGTGGACGAAGACACCCGCCCGGTAATCGTAGGAGAACGGACCAACGTGCTGGGTAGCCGCCGTTTCCGCCGGTTGATCTCACAGGGAGCGTTTGAAGAGTCGGCGGAAATAGGCCGCCGCCAGGTAAGAAACGGGGCGCACATCCTGGACGTGTGCCTCCAGGACCCCGACCGCAACGAGTCGGCGGACATGGAGACCTTCCTCGACCTTCTGACCAAAAAGGTCAAGGCAACGATCATGGTCGACTCCACCGACGCGGATGTTATCGAGCTGTCTTTGAAAAAGCTGCAAGGCAAGGCCGTAATCAACTCGGTGAACCTGGAGGACGGCGAGGCGCGATTCGATGCCGTGGTGCCGCTGGCCCGCCGGTTCGGCGCGGCCCTGGTGGTCGGCTGTATCGACGAGGACAAGGAGCAAGCCCAGGCCATCACCCGTCAACGGAAATTGGAAATTGCCAAGCGCTCCGCCTCAATCCTTAACGAAAAATACGGCGTTCCGCTGGAAGACGTCATCTTCGATCCGTTGGTATTCCCGTGCGGCACCGGAGACCAGAATTACGTCGGTTCCGCCGCCGAGACCATTGAGGGCGTGCGGCTAATTAAGGAAGCTCTCCCCCAGACCAAGACAGTGCTTGGGATTTCCAACGTCTCCTTCGGCCTGCCGTCTGCGGGGCGTGAGGTGCTCAACTCGGTGTTTCTCTACCACTGCGTCCAAGCCGGGCTCGACATGGCCATCGTCAATGCCGAACTAATGCAGCGTTACACGTCGATTCCGGAAGAAGAGCGGCAGCTTGCCGAAGACCTCATCTGGTACCGGGGTGACGATCCGGTGGCGGCGTTCGCAGCCCACTTCCGAGACAAGGCGCCAAAATCGACGGCCCAGGACCGGCTCCAACTTCCCCTGGACGAACGGCTTTCCCTGGCCATCATCGAGGGCACCAAGGAGGGCTTGACCGACGACCTTGACGAAGCGTTAAGCGGTCGCCCTCCCCTTGAGATCATTAATGGCCCTTTGATGGCAGGCATGGAAGAGGTGGGGCGTCAGTTCAACGCCAACCAACTCATCGTCGCGGAAGTGCTTCAGTCAGCCGAGTCCATGAAGGCCGCTGTAGCGCATCTCGAACCCCACATGGAACGAAACGACAGCGCACAGAAGGGCAGCGTCGTGCTGGCCACCGTAAAGGGCGATGTCCATGACATTGGGAAGAACCTGGTGGATATCATCCTGTCGAACAACGGTTACCGGGTGATAAACCTGGGGATTAAAGTCCCGCCTCAGGACCTCATTGAGGCTTGCCAGCGTCATAACCCGGACATCATCGGCCTTTCCGGGTTGCTGGTGAAGTCAGCCAGGATGATGGTCGAGACCGTCCACGACCTGCGCCAGGCCCAGATTGATTGCCCCATCCTGGTGGGAGGAGCGGCCCTGTCCAACCGGTTTACGCGCCTGCAAATTGCCCCGGAATACGGCGGGTTGGTGGCCTACTCTCAGGACGCCATGAGCGGGCTGGCCCTGGCCAACCTGATACAGGACGATGACGAGCGGCAGAAGCTGGCTATGTCCCTCCAGGCTGAAACTAACCAGATGATCGAAGCCGAAGTCCAACGCGCGGAACCGAAGGACGAGAAGGACCCCGTCCCGGCCGCGAAGGTCCCATGGGATATCGAGTTCCCGAGGCCTCCCGACCTTCTCCCGCACGTGCTCCGCGACTACGATATGGGAGAGATCTTCCCGTACATCAATCCCCAGATGCTCTACACGCGGCACCTGGGATTTAATGGACGTTTCGCCGACGCCCTTGAATCGGGAGACCCGGCGGCAGCCGAGTTGCGCGACTCCGTTCGCAAGGTGGAGGACTTGGTGTTGGCCCACCCTGAGATCAGGGCCAACGCCGTTTTCAAGTTCTTCCCCTGCCAGTCAGACGGGCAATCGCTGCTGGTCCTCGGGCCGGACGGGAACACGGTCATCGAGCGTTTTCACTTCGGACGGCAGGCGCAGCGAGACGGGCTCTGCCTGTCGGATTACGTGCTTCCCAGGTCCTCAGGGGGCAACGGGCGGGCGTCAGGGTCCGGACACGGCGTTGATTATGTCGCCATGTTTGTAACCTCCATCGGGCCCGGAATCCGCAGTCTGGCGGAGAAGTGGATGGCCGAGGGGCAATACCTGAACGCGCACATTCTGCAGGCGCTGGCCTTGGAGTCCGCGGAAGGGTTTGCGGAGCTGTTGCACCAGCAGATCCGCCAGATGTGGGGAGTCGGCGACCGTGCCGGTCTAAGTTACCAAGACCTTTTCCGGGCACAGTACAGGGGTTGCAGGTATTCGTTCGGATACCCGGCTTGCCCCCGCTTGGAGGACCAGGAGAAGCTATTCAGCCTGCTTGACGTGACTTCCAACATTGGCGTCGAGCTGACCGAAGAGTACATGATGGATCCGGAGTCGTCGGTGTCGGCGGTAGTCGTCCATCACCCCGCCGCCAAGTATTTCAACCTGAGTGAGCAGGATATCCAGCGCCTTGAACGGGAAGTTGAGGCGCTCCGGGCCAGCGGGTAGGTCCTGGCCCGATACCGGCCCGACAATAAACCGGCAAATGCCAGACAAGCATTACGATTTGGGGGCGTAATGGACCCGATTCATGTTGTAGCGGACCGACTTGGCCTCGACCAAGAACACCTGATTCCATTCGGACAGTACAAAGCCAAGATTAGCCTGGACGCGATCAAGGACACCCGTCCGGCCAAACTGATAGTAGTTACCGGAATTACTCCCACTCCCGCCGGAGAGGGAAAGACCACCACGGCTATCGGCCTGACCCAAGGGCTGGGCAAGCTGGGTTACCGGCCTGTGGTGAACCTTCGGGAGCCAGCCTTGGGCCCGATCTTTGGGATCAAGGGGGGCGGCACCGGCGGCGGGAAAGCCCGGATCGTTCCCGAAGATGAGATCAACATCCACTTCACGGGCGACGCCCATGCCGTGGGGTCCACTCACAACCTGCTGGCGGCCCTGGTGGAAAACGCCGTGTACCGGAATAACGCATGCGACATGGCCCCGGAGGGCATCCAATGGTCCCGGGTGACCGACGCTTCGGACCGGTCGCTACGGCAGATCACGAGCGGGCTGGGAGGCAACGCCAACAGCCCCTTACGCGAGACCCGTTTCGACTTTGTCACCGCATCGGAAATCATGGCGATCCTCGCATTGGCCGAAGACTTGGACGATCTCCGGTCCCGGCTGTCCCGCATAGTAGCCGGGACCAACCGGGGCGGCGAACCGGTCTCCGTCGAGGACCTTGGCTTGACCGGACCACTGATGGCCGTGATGCGCCATTCCATCATGCCCAACCTGGTCCAAACTCTCGAAGGCCAGCCGGCGATCGTACACGCCGGACCCTTCGGCAACATCGCACATGGTTGTAGTTCGATCATTGCCGACAAGCTGGGCATGGGCTACGCCGATCACGTGATTACCGAAGCGGGGTTCGGTTCCGACCTGGGATTCGAGAAGTTCATGCACATCAAGACCAGGCAGAGCGGCCTGCCCGTCAGTGGGGCCGTGCTGGTCTCATCCCTCCGAGCGATACGTTGGCATGGCGGGGCGCGCCGGCGGGACCTGGCGAAGCCCAACCGGGAGGCGGTCGAGGCGGGGTCTTCCAACCTGGTCCATCATATAAATATCGTCCGTAGCTTCGGCCTGCCGGTGGTGGTGGCGTTAAACCGGATGGAAGGCGACAGCCCCGAAGAGTTGAAGGCGGTGGGAGATATCGCGAAGAATGCCGGCGTTTATGCCATCGCCGAATACGCGGGGTTTGCCCACGGCGGCGACGGGAGCGTGGACCTGGCAAGAGCCGTAGCCCAAATGGCGGCGGACGATAGCGCTACCCCGTCGGAAATGGACTATGCCTATCCTCTCGACGCGTCGATCGAGGACAAAGTGCTGGCCCTGTCAAAAAGAGTCTACGGCGCGGAGTCCGTAAGCTGGACTCCCGACGCCCGGCGAAAGGCAAGGTTCTTCGCCGCCCAGGGGTGGGACAATCTGCCCATCTGCATGGCCAAGACCCACCTGTCGGTATCCCACGACCCTACCCGCCGCGGCAGCCCGTCGGGATACACCTTCCCCGTGTCGGACATCCGAGCTTCAGTGGGAGCGGGGTTTCTCTACGCCCTAGCAGGACGCATTGAGACCTTACCTGGACTGCCCACGCGGCCCAGGGCGATGGACATGGACGTGGACGCCGATGGGGAAATAGTGGGCCTGTAAACCCGGACTGACCACTATCCTCTGGCAACCGGACATCGACAACTGACAACTAGCCGCAACAAAACAAATAAAGGAGTGAGGAGATGATCTACGACTTTCGCCAGTACACGTTCAAGCCGGGCGCGATCCCTGATTACATGAAGGCCGTCGAGGAGCTTTCGATCCCGATACGGGCCAAGTACGGGGTCAAACTTGCGGGCTGGTACTACAGCGACGTGGGCGAATTGAACCAGGTGGTCCACATCTGGGGCTACCGGGACTACGCGCACTTGGACGAGGCGAAGAAGCAGGTTGCCGCTGACCCGGACTGGACGGGGAAGTACCTCCCCGCAGTACGTGGGCTAATCCAAGCGCAGAAAACCTACCTGATGCTCTCCCCTGAATTCGCACCCCAACCGTCGTAGGGTTGACGGTAATTCCAGACCAGGGGCGCGCAATGAAAACTTACACCTTCAAAGTCGTAATAGAGCCTGACGAAGACCGGTGGTTAGCCTATTCACCGGCCCTCGCAGACCGGGGAGGGGCGACGTGGGGCTACACTAAGGAAGAGGCCCAAGCGAACATTCGAGAAGTTCTGAAAATGACCCTTCAGAGTATGATCGAATACGACGAGCCAATACCGGAAGACCTCGCATTGGATCGCGTAGGAGCAGAGGAGTCTAGGGTCGCCATTACTATATGACCCCCATAGGCTTCTCCCAACTACGCTCTCTTACCGCAAGGCAGCTAATACGAGGCCTGGCCAGAGACGGGTTCCAATTAGAAACTATCTCAAATCTCCACCAACCTACAGGCAGGGAGAGAAATCCCCCTCAATCCCCCTTTTGCGAAAGGGGGAGGCATCGGCTCGTCTCGGTTTTGAGATAGTTTCTTAGTGCGGCAATCAGGAAGCCATCGGCAATACCGGCATCTGGACGGGCGAAGGGTGACAGCCTCTTTTCAACGCGATGGAGAGACTTTCTCCCAAGGCACATTGCGATTCATGGTTTAGAGGCAAGCAAGGTGGACGCAAGATGACCTGAGAAGGCTCGGTCTACTTTAAATGCCAAAGTCTAGCATCTCTATCTAAGGGTCGCCATTCTGGACGACGGCATGGGGGAGTTGTCTTACCATTGACATGTGAGCCTAAGCGACGTAAGTAGACGGCCACTGAAACGTATGCTGACGGTCATAGTACTCGCTCTTGAGCCACTGCAAGTCTTCAAGCCAATGCCCGACCGCTTCTGACGAATTGCCTCTGGCAATGCCGAGCATAACATTGAGATTGAGCCGTTCAGCCATTCTATGAAGTCGCGTCCCGGACTTCGGCGATCCCCACTTGGATTTATAATCCGCGTCCGCTATTTCGGGTAATTCCTCAAAAAATGCCTTATACAGCGCGATTCGGCGTTTCGACTGGTCTCAGCCTTTTACTCCAACAGTGTAACCCATTATTTTGAGAAAACTCTCTGCCTTCCACTTCCACGTTGCGGTGGTACCAGAACTGCTGAGGGCAGGAACCAACCTTGTGGCAGTCCAGTCAAATCCCCACTCCCTTATATGCTCCAAGGCGGGGTGACGCTCACCAAAAATCTCAGCCACAGGGGGAGATTCGAGCGGATCGTTGCTTCCAGCGATATATGCGAGAAACATCTCCTGAGAGTAGACGCGAAGTTCTTTACCCCGTCTACCTTCGATAACGGCGTGCAAGTGTTCTTTGTCCCAATCTTCCCGTCCAATCACCAGGATGTTCAAGTCGGACGACGGTGGCAAAGCCTTGATTCCCCAGTTCCACAAGGAAAGAATCGTACTCATCTTCATCGAATGGACACGACCCAGTGGTAGATACCCCATTCGGAAACATGCCGGTAGGGTCTATTCCATCGAAAATCCGATCGCGTAATTCTGGATGTTGGAACGGACTAACCATCCCTAAGCCCTCATCCGCCTGAGGCAGGCTAAATTCTTGTAGCCGTCTACGCTCTGTCCCTGGTTAGGATATCCGTCCTTCTAGCTATGGCAACCCCTGGCCTGGATGTCCCAGACGGCTTCTACCTTGCCGTCCCGGATACCGATGAAACGGTCCCACCGGCTTACAGTGGCGTCCTGTTGCGAAGGGATTAGGGTCACCTGGTCACCTACCTCCAGCCCGGCTCCGTCTGTCGACCCGGAAGACCACGTGATCGGGGTCCATCGACTCCACCGTCACCCCCGGCCTCCCTTCCACTTCCGGCATCCCGCGAAGCGTGGCGATGCTCCTCTGTCCCGCGTCTCCCACCGCTACGCCGGGCCGAGGAGCGCTAATCACTGTAGTTAGCACCTTACCCGCATAGTGAAAGTCGGTCATGTAGCCATAACCGGTCTCCATAACCAGGTAGCTGCCACCCTGGACTTCGGTCACTCCGGGTATCTCCCCCGCCACATCGTAGCTCCAGGTCTCGCCGGTGGACACGATTTCCACCGGGATGCCCGCCGCCTCTATGGCGTCTTTGAGGTCGATCACTCCCTGGATCACCCGGTACCCTTCAGTGACCCTGTCCTCCCTCTCGGGCATGGCCGGTATCACCTGGTGGCTCATAATGCCCCGGAAGGACAAACCCGGCATCGACTGGACCGCTCTGGCCAACTCGATCCCCTGGGCGATGTCCTGGACACCGCAACGCCTGAGTCCCGTCTCCACTTCGATCACAACCCCCAGGTCCACTCCCTGGGCGTTGGCGGCCCTGGACAGGTCCCGGGCGTTGTCCGCATCGTCGCAGGCCACCAGCATTTCCGCCTGCGCCGCCAGGGTGCAGAGACGCTCAATCTTCAACGACTCCCGGATCTCGCTGGTGATAAAGACGCTGGGTATCCCACCGTGGACCATCACCTCCGCCTCGGAGACCTTAGCGGCGCAGACCCCGCCAATGGTGCCTCCGCGCCTCATCTGGCGGTGCGCCAACGCGGGGGTCTTGTGGTTCTTGCTGTGAGGGCGCAGCTTGCTACTCCTACCCTCATAATAGCTCGCCATGACGTCCATGTTGTGGTCCAAGGAGTCCATGTCCAAGACCAGGCATGGAGTATCCAATTCTTCCACGGGCGTACCGGGCGCGGGGCGGTAGATCTGAGTCATGGCAAATCTCCTTCCAATGATCGGTGGCGATGTCCTATTGCGCCTATCAAGAATGTGTTGGTGTTAGGCAAATCTTCCTCGGGCGGCGATGGACCAAAAGCCTTCCAACTTGCCATTTCGGACCACCCGTATGAAATCGTACTGGTTGACGCACAAGCTCAGGTCGTTGGGTATCAACCAGGCCCTGTCTCCTGGCCGCAACTGGCTGACTGCCGATTCCTCCAGGTCAACGACCCCGTGTTCGGCGCTGAAACGGTTTGCCGCCGCGCCAGGGATACTGTCCAATACTGCTGTGCCGCGGTCGGGACCCGTGGCCTTGTGTCCCGCGTCGAGCACTGCGGACTGATCGGTTGGATGGCTTATGACCGAAGTCAGCACCTTGGCCGCCGGAGTGAACTCGGGGCGGACTTGGCAATATCGGTAATCCATTAGAGGGTAGGAGCCAGCCTGTACTTCGGTAACACCGCCCAGAGAAGCCGCGACGTCGTAGTTGTGGGTGCCGGCCACGCTGACTTCGCAGCTCAGACCTTCACGCTCCAGCAATTCGCGCGTATCCAAGACCGGCTGCAGTTGGAGACGGGTGTCTCCGTCCACCACTGGCGGGATGGCCATGATCCCATGGAACTCCAGGCCCGGCGAACCGGCAACGGACCTGGCCAACTCCACCGCTGCTTGTCCTGGGGCAACCCCGCAACGGCCCAGTCCGGCGTCCAACTCCACCATAATTCCCAGCGTAACTCCCGCCGCCGAAGCGGCCTCGGAAAGCGCGGACACGTTGGACCCGCTGTCCACCGCCACGCTAACATCGTTTGAGGCGGATAGCGTGGTCAACCTGCCGATCTTGGAGCGGGTTACTACCTGGTTGGCCACGAGGATGGAACCGAAACCCGACTGGACGAAGACTTCCGCCTCTCCCACGGCCGCTACTACAATCCTGCCTCGGCCCTCCATCGCAGCAAGCTGCATGTGAGCAATCTGGGGACAGCCATGGGGAGTCACGAACGGGGCAACACGGACGCTGGAGTCCTGGAACCCCGCCTGGAGGGTCTGTATGTTTCGCTCCAGTGCATCCAGGTCCACGACCAGGGCCGGGGTGTCCAACTCTTCCACCGGAGTTCCTGGGGGTTGAAAAACGGGTCGCTCCATTGCACTCTCCTTGGGACGGGTCAGGCCAGTCGTGCAGGCGCCTGGTCCAAAAAACATCTACGCTAAAACCGGGGTTTTGCGCCTGAAGAATATCACAAAAAACCCGTGGCGGCAGCTTCGTATGCCGAGCTTGGCGTCGGGGCGCAATTGCAATTGGGATGGGGCGATGGCACAATGGCTTCCGCGCCCAGAGAGGCGATTTACCCGGAGGTATACCTGCTGAATTGGTAACTGTCCCAGACGACGACGGAGACAACGAGGGCCTATTGGAGGGAGTCCGGGTCCTGGACCTGACCCATTACATGGCCGGGCCGTACTGCACCAAGCTGCTCGCAACTCTTGGGGCGGACGTCATCAAAATTGAGCGTCCTGACGGTGGCGACCCGATGCGGCGCTTTGGCCCGCTGGTGTCGTCCCTTAACCCTACCCTGGAGAGCGGCGAGGAAGGCAAGGACGACTCCGGCGCCTGGTTCCTTTACCTGAATACATCGAAGAAGAGCCTGGTAGTGGACCTCAAATCCGAGGAAGGCAAGGAAATAGTCCGCGGGCTGGCGGCTTCGGCGGACATCCTGGTGGAGAACTTCGCTCCGGGCGCTATGGACAAGCTGGGGTTGGGTTACGCGGAACTTCAGAAAATCAACCCGGCCCTGGTCATGACATCCATCTCCAACTATGGACAGACGGGTCCATACCGGGACTGGAAAGCTACGGAGATCAACCTCTACGCCGCCGGTGGGTTGATGAACATCACCGGCGAGCCAGACATGCCGCCGCTAAAGGAAGGCGCGCCTTTGGCCCAACTGGGGGCGGGCCAGACGGCATTCGTGGCCACCATGGGCGCGCTCATGTACGCCGAGGACACGGGCGAGGGTCAGCAGATCGATGTGTCCATTGCCGAATACGCCACCAACATCCTCGAAAACGCATTGATGCAATATAGCTATTCGGGGTTGGAGTTCACCCGGGTCGGCAACCGGGGTTATGGCCGCGCCGCCTGGGGCATCTACCCCTGCCAGGACGGTTTCGTCGGAATAATCGCCGGACCCGACACCCGTTGGCCCGCCGTGGCCGAGATCATGGAGCGGGAGGAGTTGGCCGACCCCCGGTTCGAGTCTCGTAACGGACGGATGATTAACGCCGATGAAGTAGACGCCCTAATGTTGCCGTGGTTGCTGGACCATGACAAAGTAGAAATTTTCAAGGCCGGGCAGGAGAGCGGCCTCGGGTTTGCCTACGTTGCAACCATGCAGGACATCCTGGAAATGGAACAACTTAACGCCCGCGATTACTTCCTCCGGATCGAGGGGCCTGACGGGGTGGAGCTGAAGTACCCAGGTCCACCGGTTAAGCTGGGCTCTTCGTTTTCCGGTCCCGGCTCCACCGGCGAGGGGAACCCCCCGGACCAGCCGACGGGTTGGGTCTATCGGCGCTCCCCGCGTCTCGGGGAACACACCATAGATGTATTGTCCGACAAGCTCGGTTATACGGAAGTGAAACTGGCCGTCCTCCGCTATCAGGGGGTGGTCTAAATTGACTTCGAGCAGCGCCCCGGAATCCGCGGGCCTACGGCTACCGCTGAAGAACTATCGGATATTGGACCTTTCCCGAATCTGGGCCGGCCCATACTGCACCAAGCTGATGGCCGACATGGGCGCGGAAGTAATCAAGTTAGAATCGCTCAGCGTGTACGATTCGCACCGCGGCCCCGTGAACCCCGCTCCCGGAATTGCCGCCTACCCCGACTCGGACCCCGGCGAGCAGCCCTGGAACCGCAACGGCTGGTTCAACTGCCTGCACATGAATAAGTACGGTGTGAGCCTGGAGTTGACCGGAGACGAGGGGCGGCGCGTGTTCGATCAGCTCGTTTCCATCAGCGACGTCCTTGTCGAAAACTTCCGTCAGGGGAGCCTGGCCCGGCTCGGCTACGATTACGAGACCCTTCGCAGACTCCGGCCCGACCTCATCTATGTGTCCATGCCCGCTTTCGGGAACAACGGGCCCTGGCAAAAGTATGTGGCCTACGGGATTGGGCAAGAGCAGCTATCGGGAATGGCCCACATGACCGGCTATCGGGACGAAGGGCCCATGAAGTCGGGCATCAACCACGGCGACCCCATCACCGGCGCCCACGCGGCCGGGGTCGTGCTGGCCGCCCTGAGACGACGGCGGCGCACGGGCAAGGGGATGTTCATTGACGTCTCCCAGCAGGAATCGGCGGTGTCGCTCATCGGCGGCGAAGTGTTGGCCTATCAGGTGGGCGGCGAAGAACCGGAGCGCATGGGCAACCATTCCCCGCATTTCGCGCCGCACAACGCGTATCAGTGCGCCGGAAACGACCGCTGGGTAACCATTTCGGTGTCCAACGACGCCCAGTGGCGGTCCCTGGCGGCGGCCATCAGCGGAGCGGAATTGGCCGCCGAGCAAGATTTCGCCACCGGCGCGGACCGGCTGCAACGGCAGGACAGATTGGACAGGCTGATATCGGAATGGACGGCTGGCAAAGACCCCTATGAAGTCAGCCACCTGCTGCAACAGGTTGGGGTGTCCGCGAGTCCGGTCATGCGCGGCCCTGACCTACTGGAAGACCCCCATTACAAAGCCAGAGGCACCTTTGTAGAGGTGGACCACGAGCAGGTAGGGCCCAAGATGTACCCGGGCATCCCGTTCAAGATGTCGGCCACTCCTGGGGAGGTCCGATGGGCCGCCCCGGCCTTGGGTCAGCACAACCGCCTTGTGTACGGCGAGGTTCTGGGGATGACCGGCGAAAAGATTGATGGATTGGAAGAGCGGGGCGTCATCGGAACGAAGCCCACGGGGTCACGAATCATTTGACCACAAGTTAATCCCAAGCCAAATCAATCCCAAGCATCGAGTCACGAAGTGGAGGACCAGAATTGACGGAACAAGAGGTCATCTACCGGATAGAAGAGGGCATCGCGTACATCACGATGAACCGCCCCGAAAAGCTGAACGCCATCAACCCCGAGATGCGGCAAATGCTCTGGGACGCCTTCCAGGACGTGAAGGACAACCCGGAAGTGCGCTGCGCCATCGTAACCGGCAACGGACGGGCCTTTTCCACCGGACATGACCTGGTAGCGATGGCCTCGGCCAGGGCTAACGAGGGTCCAAGCACCGGGGACCTTTACGTTGTGCAGTCCAATATCTGGAAGCCGATCATCTCGGCCATCAACGGCATCTGCTTGGCCCAGGGTTGCGGGATCGCGCTGGGCAGCGACATCCGGATTGCGTCCAGCGAGGCCCAGTTCGGTTGGCCCCAGGCCAAGCGGGGAATCTCGTCGGTCAGCGGCCCCGCGCTGCTCTCCCAGGTAGTGCCGCGCAACATCGCCTTTGAGTTCCTTTTCACCGGCGATTTCGTCGACGCCAAGAAAGCCCATGAGCTGATGTTGGTCAACTACGTGGTGCCGCCGGAAGAGGTAATGCCCCGCGCCCAGGCGATGGCCCGTCAGATAACAGGAAACGCTCCCCTCGCCCTGGCGGCTATCAAAGAGGCGTCGGTAAGAGGGTCCGAGATGGGACTGGTTGAGCGCGTCGACTTCGCCCAGAAAAAGCGTGATGAAGTCCTGGCAACCGAGGACGCCCAGGAAGGGGTCAAGGCCTTCGCCGAGAAACGCGCCCCGGTATGGCAGGGGCGCTGACGGTCGAGTCCGGTTTAGGCCCCTCATAACTATAGGCCCACGGAGGAAGTGAAATGGCCACGTTGACGACTCCGGATACGGTGTCCATGGACCCGGGAAAATTACAGCAAGCGATGGACCTTTTCCACCAGCAGATCGCCGACGGTGTCCACCCCGGCGCGGGTCTGGCGGTGTACCGGTACGGCAAGCTGGTGCTGGACGTTTATGGAGGCGCCGCCGACGCCAACACCGGGCGTCCCGTGGACGATGAGACCATGTTCGTGCTGTTCTCCTCCACCAAGCCCCTCGCCGCCTGCTGCCTGTACATCCTGAAGCAAAGAGGCAAGGTGAATTGGGACGACCCTGTTGCCAAGCACTGGCCGGAGTTTGCCGAGAACGGCAAGGAGGACGTGACCGTCCGGCACATCCTCAGCCATCGTGGGGGGTTCCCCGACACCCCGGCAGACTTGCCCTGGACCGACTGGGCAGACTGGTCCAAGGTTACCCGGGCCATGGAACGGGCCGTGCCCAAGTACCCTTCCGGGGAGGTCTTGGCCTACCATCCGATCAATTACGGCTGGGTGATAGCCGAGTTGGTACGCCGAATCGACGGGCGGACTTTCGACAGGTTCCTTGCCGACGAGTTGGCCGCCCCGCTGCAAATGGACAGCGCTTATGTAAACCTGCCACCGGCCCTTGATAGCCGCGTGTCCCGCATACACGTGATGGAGGACGACGCGGACACCAACGGTTACGCCGTGGTGTTCGACAAACCGGAGGTCCACCACACCATCACTCCCGGAGCCAACGGCATCGCCTCCGCCGGAGACCTGGCCCGCTTTTACGCCATGTTGGAGCGGCATGGAACGTTGGACGGCGTGCAACTCTTGAAGCCGGAGACGGTTGACGAGGCGGTTACCCAGCAGGTCGAGGGGATCGACCAGTCCTCGGGAGCGTTTGCCCGGAGGTCTCTGGGCCTCGCGTTGGCCGACGACCGGATGGGCAAGTCCACCGGCAACCCGCTCAACACCTTCGGCCACGGCGGGGCAGGCACGTCGATCGGCTGGGCGGACTTCGACTCTGGGCTGGCGGTGGGTCTTATCACCAATGGGTTCCGAGGCAACGAGACCAACGTAGCGCGGCTTGCGGCTGTTTCCCAGGCGGTCAGAGACTCCTGCCTGTAGAAGATGGTGACGCGGTCGTGGGTTATCCGCCGCCGCGGTCCTGATAGCTCCCCGTAGCGGGGCAGGACCGACAGTTACAAGGTCTCAAAACTGAACGAACAGGCTTCGCCAGAGGGGAAATCCCCCTTTTGCGAAAGAAGGAGACATTGGGGAAGCCTCGTTTCGATATAGTTTCTTATAAGTTCAGGTACTGATGACCGAAATCCGTATACCGGACCGCTGACACCGGAGAATTGAAGAGTTGGCACGGTTTCGGTAGCATAGAGCACATGCTCGACCTGCTGAAGACTCACTTCGGCTTCGATGGTTTCTTGCCGCTGCAAGAAGAGATCATTGGCTCGGTGATGGACGGGAAGGACGCCTTTGTCCTCATGCCCACTGGCGGCGGGAAGTCTCTCTGTTACCAGTTACCGGCCTTGGCCCGGGACGGCCTCACCCTGGTCATTTCCCCCCTTATCTCGTTGATGAAGGACCAGGTAGACGCGCTGAAGACCAACGGAATCAAAGCCGCCTTCATCAATAGCTCCCTGGACCAAAGGGAGGTTGCCGCGGTGGGTGAGGGCGCCCATCGGGGCGATACCAAGATTCTGTATGTCGCGCCGGAACGCGTGGTCCTTCCGGGTTTTCAGGCATTTCTCAAGACCCTGAACGTTAGTCTTATCGCCATCGACGAAGCCCACTGTGTCTCCGAGTGGGGGCATGAGTTCCGCCCCGCCTACCGCGAGTTACAGGGGCTACGCCAGGTCTGTCCGAAAGCTCCGGTCATCGCACTGACCGCAACGGCAACCAGGCGGGTAAGGGCGGACGTCCTCTTCCAGTTGGGCCTTCGCGAGCCTCAGATTTTCGCGTCCAGTTTCGACCGGCCAAACCTGACCTATTCCGTGGAACCCAAGGCCGAAGCCTTCTCCGCGCTGTTGGGACTGGTGACGAAACACCAGGGCGAGTCGGCGATCGTCTATTGCCTCTCCCGAAGGGCGACCGAGGAAACCGCGCGGTCGCTGTCCCAACGGGGCTTCCGCGCTGAGTCGTACCACGGCGGAATGGGACCCGATGACAGACGGGATGTCCAGGAACGGTTCATCCGTGACCAACTTCCCATCGTCGTAGCAACCATTGCGTTCGGGATGGGCATCGACAAGCCGGATGTTCGTCTGGTGGTCCACTACGATATGCCCAAGAGCGTCGAGGGCTATTACCAGGAGACTGGCAGGGCTGGACGCGACGGAATGCCCAGCGAGTGCGTTCTGTTCTACACCCCCGGCGACAGGGCGAAGCACGAGTACTTTATCAGCCAGTTGGAAGACGATGATGAGAAGGAGCGGGCCAGGGAACGAGTGCGGCGGATGCTGGATTTCTGTACCCTGACCACCTGCCGCCGCAAGTTCCTGCTGGAGTACCTGGGTGAGGAATGGCCGGGGATTAACTGCGGAAGTTGCGATGTTTGCCTTATCCCCCGGGAGTCCTATGACGCAACCGAAAGTGCCCAGATGCTCTTGTCCGCGGTCGTCCGCACGGGTCAGCGGTTCGGAGCAAAGCACGTTATCAGCGTGCTACGGGGGTCGAAGACGAAGCCAGTCGAGAAATGGGACCATCACGAGCTTCCGCTATTCGGCGTCGGCAGGCAGCGGTCGGAGAATGAATTTCAGGATATCGTTCCGGATCTTATCAACCAAGGGCTCCTTACAGAAGCCGACGGTCAATACGCTATCCTGAGCGTCCCGCCAAAAGGACGCGAATTTCTCAAGAGTCGTGCCACGTTGACTTTGACGAGGCCAATCTCGAAGGCAGAGTCTAAGACAAGGACCAGGGAGGATGGCGGAAGCTATGATGAAGAGCTTTTCTCCGAGCTGTCAGCCTTACGTAAACGGCTTGCCGACGAACGGGAAGTACCGGCGTATGTGATTTTCGGAAATCGGTCGTTGCAAGATATGGCCCGCAAGGCTCCTAGGTCCCGGGAGCAGTTTTCCCGCGTCTCGGGTGTCGGGTCGGCGAAGTTACGTGAATTCGGGGACACTTTCGTTGAGATGATTACCCGTTACGTTGATTCCAAGGGCCTGCCGCGATTCTACGATCCGGTAGAGACCCCATTCGGACGAAAGTCCCGTCCGAGTGTCAGCGACTCGGCCCGGATGACTGGCGAACTAGTGTCCAACGGGTCCACTCTGGAGGAAGCATCTGAGCAGCGAGGCGTGAAACGGTCCAGGGTCCTGGCCCACCTGGAAAGATTGGTAAACGAGGGCATAGAGGTCGAACTCGGCCATCTTATGCCATCACCCGCCCGCTGCCAGGCAATTGAGTCGGCCTTCGAGACCAGCGGTCAACTGCTGCTCAGGCCGGTGATGGACCTGCTGGGGGACGGCTACGACTACGAAGAACTTAGGGTCGTGCGGCTGGGGATATACCAGAAACGCCGGACCAACGGCGAGAGTCCTACCCACGGAGTCCCACACTCTGGACCAGTCACGATCTAGCCTGTACCAAGACTGGCGGTTGTGGCTGCCGGGACCGTGCGAGCAGGGCGAGACATGACGAGTGAGCCAATCATCAATGGTTGCACGACAACACGGATATTCTGCCGCCCCAACTGCCCTCCGGGCCGGCGAACCAAGGCGGAAAACCGTGTGCGTTTTGCGTCATCCGAGGAGGCCTACGCGGCCGGTTTTCGGCCTTGCCGGGTCTGCGAACCTTTGGAGGGACTTCCAGGACCGTGGCGGCCCAAGCGCGAGAGGGCAGGCTAAGGCGAACCGCCGCCCCTAAGAGCTACTCGGCATGACCGTTACCTTGCGGTTGTCCCTCTCTCCTGTGCTTTCTGTGGCGACTCCCGGGTAGTCTGCCAGCGCCGTATGCACCACCCGCCGGTCGGCGGGGGGCATGGGTTCAAGGGTAACGCTGCGGTTGGTCTGCACGACCCTTGCGGCGACCTTGGTGGCCATATCCCGCAACGAAGACTCCCGCCTCTCCCGGTAGCGCTCGACATCCAGCATCACCCGGACGCTCTCCCCCATCTTTTGCCGGACGATGATGTTGACCAGAAACTGTAGCGCTTGCAGGGTCTGGCCGCGCCGCCCGATCAAGAGGCCGGAGTCCTCGCCGGATAGGTCGATGATCGGCCCACCCACGTCCGGGTCGTTGGCGGACCGGAGGGTACGGCTAACGTTGACGTTCGCCGCCTGGAGTATATTGCTCAGAGCGTCCACGGCGATGGAGGCGGCGCTGGCGCCCTGGGCAATCTTGGTGACCCGTACCCGGGCAAGCTCCGCGCCGATCCCCAGGAATCCCGACTTGCCCCTACTTAGTATTTCTACCTCGGCCTCGTCGCGGTCGGCGTCTAGCTCTTTCAGCGCCAACTCGATTGCTTCTTCGACGGTGCGGGCGGTCATTACGCGAACTTCCATTATCTCCCATCTCCTCTCGGGGACCCTCATCCGCTGCCGGCCCTGAGGGCTCCGGGGGCGCCGGTGCTGCTGGCGCCCTGGGGAACAGCGGGAACAGAGGACCCCACCCTGTTACGAAATACTGGATGGTGATACCGATGACGTTCGAGACGATCCAGTAGAGTGATAGGCCGCTTGGGAACTGAAGGGAAAAGAATGCGATCATCAGCGGCATCATCCAAAGCATCATAGTCTGGTTGGACTGCTGCCGCGGGTCGGTGGACGGCGTCATGGTCATCTTTTGTTGGACCCACGTAGAGACAAAAACCAACGCGGGGATGACCACCGTCAAGGGATCGGGTTGACCGAGGTCGAGCCAGATAAACGTGGCGTTCAATGGCGCGGCCGCGTGGATATTGACCAGGGGTATCCAGTTGTAGAGCTTGTCCGAGAGCCCGACCAGGTCGTCCGGTTTTGAGAACACGGTCTGGATCAATACCCGGAACAGGCCGATCAGGATAGGCATCTGGACTACCAGCGGCCCCAGGCAGCCGATGGGGTTGACCCCGGCCTCCCGGTACATACGCATGGTCTCTTGAGAGACGCGGGCCCGGTCGTTGCGGTAGCGTTCCTGGATCTCGCGCATCCTGGGCTGCAGGGTACTCATGGCCCGCATCTGCCGCACCTGCTTCAGAGTCAGCGGCAGCGTGACCACCCGGACCAGGACGGTGAGCAGGATGATCGCGATGCCCATCTGGCTGAAGCTGACCACGTACAACACCATTAAGGTGTTGAGCATGGGCCGTATGATCGCTTCATTCCAGATTACCGAAAGGGCTTCCAAAAAGACCTACTCCCTGGCCGTTTCACATTGGACATCGCCGTTTTTGGTGTCGAGGCACCAATGGGTCCGAATGAACGCCTGGCCCGCCTGATTTGCGCCGATCTCGATCCGGGTGACGGTGCTGTCCTGGGACCCTACTAAAACAGAGTCGCCAGCGGCGAACAGTGGAGCGGTGACCTCGGCACCGCCCTGGACGTTGGTGAAAGCGATCTCCCGCTGGTCAGTCGCGACGGCAACGTCCGTGTCGAGCAGGCTCACCTTTCCATCCTTGGCGGCGACCACCAGTCCACGGGACACCAGGGCGGGGCGCGACACGACGGGCGAGCCCATGTTGTGCTTCCAGAGAACGTTCCCCAATGGGTCCGGCGCGCCGGGATTCAGCGAGTTGGGGTCTATGCCGTAGACATTGCCATCCATAGACCCAGCGAATATGGTCGTCCCATCGGATACTGGTCCGGCCCAGAACCAGTTGCCCCCTGACACGGACCATCGCTTGATACCGGACGAAGCCTCGATGGCGTAAAGCTTCCTGTCGAAGGAGCCGACGATCACCAGACTGCGGAACAGCAGCGGGCGGCCCACCACCGAGCCTCCGGTGCGGTATGCCCATTTCTGCTCTCCGGTGGCCAGAGACACGGCGTAAATGTTCTTATCGTGCGAACCGAAGTAGACCGTGCCGTCGCGGATAATCGGTGTGGACCACACCTTACCCCCGGTGGTGAATTGCCAGACTTCCTCCCCGGTGGCCGCGTCGTAGGCGTAGACTCTACCGTTCTCTGAGCCCACGGCCACGACTTTCCCTTCGCTGTCCAACGCCGGTCCGGACACCAGTGGGGGCAGGGTGTCGGCGGGCGCTAAAGGTCGTCTCCAGCCCGCGCCCCCTTCGAATTCTCCTGTTGTCCTGTCCAGCGCGTACAGGTAACCGTCGACTCCGCTGACGTAGACGAAGTCCGCGCCAATGGCGGGGGAGTCGAAGGAACCTTCCATACCCTGCGGGCCGCCCCTCGTGGTGAAGTTGCATCCCAACAACAGCGCTCCCACCAAGGCGACAGCCGCTATCCAAGGCAAAGCGACCTGTCCTCTGGACACGTTCACTGCTCAGGGTCCACGGGAGAGTAGGTCCATTCCACCGCGGGCAGGCCGGAACCGTCGTCTCTAAGACCCTTGACCGAGCCCTGCTTGGTGCCGATATAGATGGCCAGGTCCCCAGCCAGCAACAGGACTTCGGACCGGTCTGGGTGAGCGGCGGGCAAGGTTCCATTTGCCCCCCTTGCGACCCCAAGGTCTCGGAAAGTGATGGAAGTTATCCGCATCTGCTCCGCGCCGATCTGAAGGACGTGGCCAACTACGAAGGGATTGGGGTCAGTGACCGTCAGCAGGTTGTCCAACGGGCTGAAAGTGCCTCCTTCATCCACCAGGCTGCCCGTGGTGGCGGGAATGGGAGCGGCGGCAATTGGCGACCAACCTGTACTGGACTCGCTAAGGTCACCGGGCGTGCATCCTAGCAGGAGCAGGACGGCTGAGAGCATGGCAGGAATAGCCCAAGCCATTGTTGCCCGGCGCCATACTGGTGGACCGAGCTTGGCGGCCTGCTGTGCTGAAGTTGTACCGTGGTTGGTCTTAAGGAACAAGATGATCAGGAAGAAAGCACCGGTAAGGTCATGGTACTGGATCGAATCCTTGCCCACCCCAGGGATGGCATCTAGCCAGCCGTTTGAGGCCAAGCCACATGCCTCTCAACGTGCCGTAGCGGTCCACGGCTTCCCAGGAATAATTGGAACAACTCGGGGTGTAGCGGCAGGATGACGGAATAAAAGGAGATAATGCGCCCTGGTATAGGGATATGGCGATGAGGACGAGTCGCTTCATCTAGATGGCCCTGCGGTAGGCCCTACGCCCTCCCCATCTTGGACTTCCGAAGTTAGCTGCGTGTGCCGGAGCAAATGGGATGTAGCCCTGGCCAACTGATGGTAATCGGCCCTCTCCACGCCTCTTCTCGCGATGAAAACGACGTCCCAACCTGGCCGAACCCGGGAAAGCCTGATTGCTTCGCGCAATCTGCGTTTCACTCTGTTTCTGACGACGGAGTTTCCGACTCGCTTGCTGACCATAAATGCAAACCGGCTATGATCCAGCCCGTTCAACAGGCAACGCACCACCAGCAAGCGGTTTGCGGCGCTCTTACCTTCGCGATGAATCTGGGAGAACCGTTTGGCGCCGGTCAGGCGATACTTACTCTGCATCGCCGGAAAGTTCCAACTAGACGGTCAGGCGGTGTCGGCCCTTGAACCGGCGGCGGCGCAAGACGGCGCGACCGTCGGACGTGCTAGACCGGGCACGGAACCCATGGACTCTGGCCCGGCGTCGTTTTTTTGGTTGGTAAGTACGTTTCGGCATGATCTCTACGAATCCTGATGCAGGGATTATAGGGCTCCGTCAATTCCGGGTCAAGGCGCGTTGGGCCTCGATTGGATGACCCGGGCCAAGATCTTCGCCTAGAGCCGCTTCTCTTAGAGGTGGGAACAGTTGGTCGATAGGATACCGCCGATGAGACACGGAGCCGATTGGCATGGATGGCGTTCATATTGAGCCGGGGACCACCCGGCAACTCACATCGTGGTTATCGGAGGGCCTTATGGGAGAAGTTGCCGGTAGCCCCGGCGGGAATGCCGGGTTGGAATTGGTGCCGAAGGTCGGAGTCGAACCGACACGGGGTTGCCCCCACCGGTTTTTGAGACCGGCGCGTCTACCATTCCGCCACTTCGGCCTAACACGATTTTATAACTAATACGGCTGTCTTGCTACAGCGTTGCGATCAGGGCCAGGGTCTTTTTATTGTCCAATCCTCGGCCCGGGGATGGATAGCCCCCTTTGGCGAAAGGGGGGTTGGGGGGATTTCCCGCTTCAGGCAAGGAACTTTTCGAGGGTAAGTTGACATCGAAAAAGTATTCTACGACTGGCGAATTAGTAGCCTGTGGGCGGCATAGGTCCATCCCGCATGTCTGACCTCGAAAAGAGGGGAAATCCTCCTTTTGCGAAAAGGGGAGACTCATGGGCTTCCCTCAATCATCCTTTGGCGGATGAGGCTCCACTAACGACGGTGCCACAATCCCCGTATGCCCACTGGAGCGGGCTCAGATTGCTCCTGTCCTTTCTTCTTAACTCACCGGAACCGTGCGGCGTCTGGTCAACCGTCCCAACATGCGCTGCACGACGCAACAATGTCTTCCAGCTAAAATTTGCCGCATCTCCGCTGACTTGTTCAGGGGTTCCCTAAGTGAGATACCAACATCCAATTCTGGCCAGGCTCGCATGAGAGTTACGCCGGTCCATCATTCGGGGGGGTTCAGCTGCCGGAGTTTTTCGAACAGCCTTTGAGTCTGAATTACGTCGCCGGCGGCGCGGTGGACTCGGATTCGCGATGTCGAGATGCCCAAGTCCTCGCAGGCCGCGGTTAGCCCCGTTCGCAGCCCGTAGGCTCGCTGGGCGAGTACCCGTTGGGCGTAGTCCTGATGGCTTTCTCCCGCTCTCTGGTACTCGCCCAGCTTGTAACCCTTATACAGCCCAGCGGTGTCAATGAAGCGCTGGACCGGCAAATCCTCCTCGTCTATGGCCAACTTCGGATATAAACCTTCCCCAACAGTTTGCCGGTGCCTGCGTATCGCTTCCAGCAGATAAGGCCGGTCCGATTGGAGTATGTTGTGTCCCACCAGTGGCAGGCCGGAGATTTTCTCCGCGAACCAAGCAAGAGCATAATCTATAGATATTCCACCCAAATCTAAGTCTCTGTCGGTGATCCCAGTCAACCGGACGATGCGTTCGTGGAGGGGCCGGTCTATCTTCACCAGCACGCGGTCGGAAATCAAGTCGCGGCCTGGCAAACATATCCCGGCTGCTATCTCGATAATCAGGCCGGCAAGGTGGTCCTCACCCGTCATCTCGAGATCTACTACCGCATACCCGTTATCCAGGTCCATCAAGTTAACCTCCTGGCTGATCCACTGCGGTGATCAAATTGTGCCTCAACATAGACTCACCCATCCCAAAGGTTCCAACCTGGAAGTTGACAACCGTTCCTTCCACCGGATGTTGGTCGAAGGGGCCAACGCGGAGTACCGGGTCTCCCCCACCGAACCCGGGGCGGCCAGGCCCGGGTGATCGACTGCGACCACCCATCCAATAGCGACCGGCTGTCGGTGAACCAGTTCACCGTTACCGAGAACCAGGACTGGCGCCGGAACGCCGCGGCCAGCCCCCTACGGTCATTTCGTGGCCGCTTTCCCTACTCCAGAGGATCTTCCTCTGGGGCGAGCTCCAACAGGCGCATTCCCCGGTCTACCTGTTGCCCCGGATGTACGGAAACCCTCCGCACGACGCCATTGCGGGGCGCCGCAATCGCGATCTCCATTTTCATGGACTCTATTACCACGACGGTCTGGCCTCTCTCTACCCGGTCTCCCTCCACGACCAGTATCTCCAGCACCGCGCCGGGCATGGGGGCCAAGACATCCCCAGATACCCCGGTGGCGGGAGCGTTGCCCCGTCGCCGGGTCTCCGCCCGTTGGAACACGAACAGGCCGCCATCCAGCCACAGGTGCAACTCCTGACCTACCCAAGCCCAGGCAAATGGGTGAGTCCTACCCGATTCGGTGCGGCACAACCCTTCACCCGAATTCCTGGCCTCGATACTAAGTGAAGTGGCGGCCTTAAGCCCTGCGGGTACATCGCCCTCCAGTTCGAAGGCGAAATGGGTTTCATTCCCTTCGGCCCGGTAGCGATAGACTTCTCCCGCCACCGGATAGGTCTCCCGCATCTCGCCTTGGCTCAGGGTCACGGCAGCCTCCGCTCTCCGACGGAGTTCCAAGGGCTGGCGCCGACCCGGTTATCTCCGTCGGCAGCCGGGGACACCGGGGCGGCCGGCTGACGCGACGCCCACGCCGCCAGCACCCTGGCCATCGTGCGAGACTCGCCCGGGATGGCCGGTCTGGTCACCGCCGGGTTCCACTCCAAGAAACCGGTATCGTAATCGCCCATCCGAAACTGGGGATGCCGCAACACCGCCTGTAGCAGGGGAATGTTGGTCACCACACCCAAAACCAGGAATTGGGACAGGGCCACCTCCATACGGCGCAGGCTGAGGTCACGCCGGGGTGCCCAGGCTATCAGCTTAGCCAGCATAGGGTCGTAGTAGATCGACACCTCCTGGTCCTGTGCCACACCGCTGTCCAGCCGAATGCCGGGGCCCGCGGGAGGCCGCCAGCGAAGGAGCCTGCCGGTGGACGGGACAAAGCCGCGGTAAGGGTCTTCGGCGTAGATGCGGCACTCTATGGCGTGGCCCCGGGGTTGGATGTCGTCCTGCCGCAGTGTCAGTGGTTCTCCGCAGGCGATCAGGACCTGCCACTCCACCATGTCCAATCCGAGGACGGCCTCGGTGACCGGGTGCTCCACCTGGAGCCGGGCATTCATCTCCAGGAAGTAGAAGTCGCCGCTCTGTGGGTCCAGCAGGAACTCGACTGTCCCGGCGTTGCCGTATCCGGCCGTGCGGGCCACGGCGATGGCCGCGCCGCCCATGCGCCGGCGTAAATCCGGCGTCAGCGCCGGCGAGGGAGTCTCTTCAATTATTTTCTGGTGACGGCGCTGTATGCTGCATTCCCGCTCGCCCAGGTGAATAGTATGCCCCGACTCGTCGGCCAACACCTGGACCTCCACGTGGCGGGGGTTGGGGATGAAACGCTCCAAGAACACCCGGCCGTCGCCGAAGGCAGCTTGAGACTCGCGGCTGGCCGACTCCATCTCCCGGTCCAACTCGCCCAGCTGGTTGACCAGGCGCATACCCCGGCCACCGCCCCCGGCGGCGGCCTTGACCAACAAGGGGAATCCCCACCGCACAACGAACTCCCTGGCCGCAGCGTCCCCCGGCAGACACGCGGGAGAACTGGGCACGACAGGGACCCCGGCGCCCAGGGCTATCTCCTTGGAGCGCAGTTTGTCTCCCAGGGCCTCCATGCTTTCCGGGGATGGTCCGATGAAGGTGATCCCCGCTCCCGCACAGGCCCGGGCGAACGCCGGATTCTCCGACAGAAACCCGTAGCCCGGATGTATCGCGTCGGCCCCGCTGTTCCGGGCCGCCTGCACTATCTTGGGGATGCTCAGATAGGTCTCTTCGGCGGTCCTGCCCGGCAGAGCCGCGGACTCCTCCGCAGTTTGCACGTGGGGAGCGCCGGCGTCCGGGTCGGAGTACACCGCCACAGAGGCGATCCCCATCGCGCGGAGAGTCTGGTTGATCCGGACCGCGATTTCGCCTCGATTGGCGACAAGAACCTTGGAGAACATCAGCAAACATCCGGGGCGCGTGCTAGTGGTTGAGGCTGTAACAGGCCGGGCTTCACATTCGAAAGACGCCCTGCTTCCGTTCCGGGAAGGGGGCGTTGATGGAAGCGGCGATCCCCAAGCCTACGACGGTCCGCGTGTCCACCGGGTCGATAATGCCGTCGTCCCACAGCCGGGCGGTACTGTAGTAGGGATCGCTCTCCTCCTCATATTTTTCCAATATGGGCTGTTGCAAGGCGTACCGCTCTTCCTGCTCCATGGTCCGGCCCTGGCGCTCCAATTGCTGTAGCCTGATGGTGAGCAGGACCTCTGCCGCCTGCTGCCCGCCCATAACCGAAATGCGGGCATTGGGCCAGGTCCACAGAAAACGGGGCTGGTAGGCCCGTCCGCACATTCCGTAATTTCCCGCCCCAAAGGAACTGCCGATGATGACGGAGAACTTGGGGACGGCGGCATTGGAGACGGCCATCACCATCTTGGCCCCGTCCTTGGCAATACCTCCGGCCTCGTACTGGCGGCCCACCATGAAGCCCGTGATGTTTTGCAGGAACAGCAGGGGAATTCCACGTTGGCTGCACAACTCGATGAAGTGGCTGCCCTTTAGCGCACTCTCGGAAAAAAGGACGCCGTTATTGGCGACCACGCCAACCGGATACCCCCAGATGCGGGAGAAGCCGCAAACCAGGGTTTCCCCGTACTCGGTCTTGAACTCGTGGAAGCGACTCCCGTCGACGATGCGGGCGATTACCTCGCGGACGTCGTATTGGCGGCGGTTGTCCGGAGACACTATGCCGTACAACTCGGCGGGGTCGTAGACGGGCGGTTCCGGGTTAAAGACCTGGAACGGAGGGTCGCGCCGCCGCACGAAATTCTCGACGATGTCCCGGGTGATCGCCAAGGCATCTTGATCGTCGTCAGCCTGGTGGTCGGCCACTCCTGATATCCGGGTATGGACATCGGCCCCGCCCAGGGTCTCCGGGTCTACCTCCTCCCCGGTCGCCGCCCGGACCAGTGGCGGCCCGCCGAGAAAGATGGTGCCCTGCTGCCGCACTATCACCACCTCGTCGCTCATGGCGGGAATGTACGCCCCGCCGGCGGTGCATGACCCCATGACCACCGCCACTTGGGGAATGCCCAGGGCCGACATCTGTGCCTGGTTGTAGAAGATTCGCCCGAAGTGGTCCCGGTCGGGGAACACTTCCGCCTGCATCGGCAGAAAGGCCCCCCCGGAATCCACCAGGTAAATGCACGGCAGGTGGTTTTCCAGAGCAATTTCCTGGGCGCGCAGGTGCTTCTTGACGGTAAGCGGGTAGTAGGAGCCGCCCTTGACGGTGGCGTCATTGGCGACAATCATCACCTCTTTCCCCTGGACCACGCCGAGGCCGGTCACGATTCCGGCGGAGGATTCTTCTCCGTCGTAGACGTCCCATGCCGCCAGAGGACTCAGCTCAAGGAAGGGTGTGTTGGTGTCCACCAGCCCTTCGATCCTTTCCCGTGCCAGCAGCTTGCCACGGCTTCGGTGCAGTTCCACCGCCCGTTGCCCGCCTCCGGACCGTACCTGGGCTAACCGCTCTTTCAGGTCGTGTACCAGAGCCTCCATGCGGGCCTGGTTGTTCAGAAAGTCCCGGTCGGAGGTCCTCAGGTTGGAGCCAATTACTTCCATGCTACCCCCATGGCAGCGTTCTTTTGGACTGACCAGCGGGTGTGAGCCTCCATTATATGCTCCTCCAAGAACCCTGTCAGAGACCGGACTGAGGTCAACCGGGGCAATCGCATCTCATGGGGGAGGGGGACTTAACGCTCTGGTCTGCCGTGGCTAAATCTGCCGCCACAATCATCGGAGCCGACCGTCCTTGAGATCCCGTAACACCAGTTACCATAGTCACTATGGTATCACCGGAGATGGTGCCGTGAAGATGGTGCATGGCTCGTGCTCATGGCCGTTCGCCGATGCTATACTGTGCGGCGACCCATTTTGATGGGTCGGCAGGGTCAGTCCGTCAGAAGGGACATCATGAAATACGATGTGATGGTGATTGGCGCGGGGTTCTCAGGCGGTGGCCCGCCAACCAAACTATCCGGCGACCCCAATGGGTTAGGACTGCTGCTGAAGGCGGGACTTGACTTTCCCGACGCCAACTATTTGCCCAACGAACTCTGCGACAGGCTTAGCTCCGCCGCATCGGAGGAGAACTTTGCCTTCAATTGGCCCTATTTGGGGCAACTGGCGCCCAGCTACTCGGAGCGGACGGCAATCCCGGGGGCAAGGTTGCCGGTGGCTCTGGCGGCCCCCATCGGGATACGCCGGAACCGTCGGTCCAGCAAGCGTCCTATCCTGCTTGCGTGGCCACTGGGTTTCCTCAATACCCGGACATGTACCACCCATACGACTCTGGCGTCAGCCGACCCCCTCGTACACGCGATGCTGGACTACCGTTATCTGGAAGACCCTTGGGACCGGGAACAGTTGTAGGAGGGCATTAAATTGTGGGCGCGCCGGTTGGACCACCGGGCATATCAACTTTTATTCGGGGAGACGAAGCGCTGGACGCCTGGTTTGTGGAAAACTTGGCCACGGCTATCATGATCGGCGAACAGGTCGCAGACTGGTCCACGTAGGAGAGTTACCGCATGGCCGACGGGCCCATCGCTCGCGTGAGCTACCTCACCTTCGACATCTTCGGTACGGTCATGGACCTGGCCGGCAGTCTGGCGGGACCCGCCGGAGACTTCCTGGCAGTCCATGGCTCCCGGATGACGGGCCAAGCCTTTTACGCCGATTGGCGGGAACGGCAGCGCATTGAGCAATACCAAGACAATCTGTTGATGCTGGGACATAGCGGCTACCTTGAGACCTGCCGCCGGGCCTTCGTTTGCTGCCTGAAAAAACACAGCGTCAGTTTCACCACCGTCGAGGTGCAAGAGTTTATGCGGGTATACAAGGACCTGCAACCTTACGACGACGCCGTTGAAGGGTTGAGGTCGTTGGCGGGGCGTTACAAGCTCGTTGCTCTTTCCAACGGGGAACAGTGGTACTTGGAGGAGTTGCTTGGCAACAATGTCCCGATAAGGTTCGACGCCATCATATCCGTGGACCAAGTTGGCGCATTCAAGCCTGCCCCGGGGATATACCGCAAAGCGATACAACACCTGGGATGCGAGCCTGGAGAGATTATGATGGTCGCCGCGCACTCTTTCGATATCCTGGGCGCCCAAGCCTGCGGCTTCAAAGCGGCCTACGTCAACCGGCACCAACTTCCCACGGAAGATTCGGTGTACCAGCCCGACATCATCGTGGACGACTTCGTCGATCTAGCCGCCAAGCTCTTGACGTGATCGAGAAGTAACTTAAAAGGACCGGCAGGGAATTGGTCTCTTCGACGACATTGACAGCGGCGTCTTAGCAGCGGAGTTTGTCACCAGCGAAATGGAGGACCCTCTCTACCTGTCGGTGTCTGCCGAATACTGCTACGCGGGCCTCGCGGAGCACCGTAACGGCGGCGTTGCAATGCCCATTGTGCTGCCCCGGCTGGCGGACTGGCGCCGAGTCCCATAGCAACCGGTGCGGCAAGCACGCTATTAGTGGTCCTGATATGCTTGCGATAGGCTCGCCCCGCGCGCATAAGTCCCCCTGTCCCACGGCGACAATCACCCGAAGGAGTTTAGAAAGTGACGACCAGCCCCATCGATCCCAACCGGTTACTCTTGACCGGCGAGAACCCCTACATCCGGCTGAGCGAGACTGACGACGGCCCTGCCACTACTGACGCCAGCTTCTGGCGAATCCTGTTCTCGCCCGGCGGCCCGGGTCACGTGCTCTTCCTGCAAAGCGAACTGACTGGCAACGAGCCCAGAATTTACACCGACAACATCCAAATGACCCGGTGGCTGCAAGGTGAGATTCAAGGCAGGATCAACCCGGCCTTTGGCAACCTGGAAATCCCGGCGCGGGAAGCGTCCTTCGGCAGCAAAGGAGACCTGAGGTCTTACTGGACTGAGAACGTAAGCGCCCGCGGGGAAGAAATTGCGCTGACTTGGTACGGCTTGGGGGAGCCATTCTTGAGCCATACCTTCCCCGGCAACAATCCCGAGCGGCCCCACGGAGTAGCTACGGTGTTGATACCGGCCAATGGGGGTCGGCTTACCATTAACGGAGACTTCGCCAAGGGCAGGCCCTTCCCCCGTCAACGCGACGCCCGTGCCCACAGTACGTGCGCCCTGGCCTTCTCCGAGTCTTGGACGCTGCCCTACTAAACTGGAGTAGGGTTCCTTGATTTCGCGCCGGTAATCTCCGACGGTGTAGGCCGGGTCTGCTGTATAGCCGCGTCTCGGGTCCCGGGCCGCACCGTAGCCGAGACTTGGGCAACCCGTTAGCCTTGCTCCAAGGGGAAGCACTTCGGCATGGTGCGGTCACCCATCCACGCCTACTCTCCGCTCCGCCTACGGAGAGGTTGTCCCGTGCAGCGGTCAATCTCCTCCTGGGAGCCGCGCGGAATCACGAACGACATACAAAGGTTTGGTACTTACAGACAAGACCAAATTCGATGGTTCGAGTCCATCTAGGCCCACCTAACTGGACAAAATCAAGAACCTTTTTGTTGAGGTTTACCCTAGCGGTGTGATCGGCCATTCTCCCAGCCCCATCGGAAGATTCAAAAAGAAAAGCTCCCGCTGATGCAGCAGGGGCTTTTCCTTTTGGAGGTCGGGCCCACCAAACTTGACGACAGACAGAACCATCTTTGAGATGTGGTTGGGAGCTTTGTGATCAGCCCCGCGCCTCCCCGTTGGCGGTACGGACCGCGGGCGAGGAGCACAAGCGCAAGCAGCGTCAGGGCTAGACCACGTGACCTAGGGATCTCGCCTTCATTCTCAACGCAACCCGCCTCTCAGTCTCCTCAGCTGGCTCAGCGTGTTCACATGCTTCGTCACAGTCCGCTGGTGTGGAACAAGCTTCGAGGGTGGTGCTATACCAACAGAAAACTCTGAGACTCACCTGAAAGGACTAGTCTGTGAGACGGTCATCTTCTCACCAGGTCCGACCGTTTGCGGTACGTTCTCGGTGGCTCTGTCCGTTCCATTGCCGAATGCGAAGGTAATCAAGAATTTGCCAACGTCACTATCGGTATTCCTAATGCCAAATTGGCCTTCGGTCTTATCGCAGAACCAAGGGAAAGGAACCTGTTAACTTGGCTTGCGCGAAGGGATGTTTCTTCATGAGTCAGCGGCTCTGAGATATAGTGGCGAATACACCGTCGGCCCATCCGCAACCAGGCCAAAGCGTGAGCGTGGGAACAAACCGTGCTCGCGAGCGGCTGAGAAGATTTCCCGAAGCGTGCCCACGAAACTCTCCTCGGTACGTCGGAAGAACGTCAACTGTTGGAACTCTATATAGTCCAGAAGTAGACAAGGAATGTCAGTCTCTTCAAAAACTGAGAGGACTAGTCGGCTACAGCAATCGAGGAAACGCTTACAAAGCTATCGGCGACTTAGCTCTTGCCATTCAAGACTACAATCGGTCACTTGAGTTAGATCAAAACATTGCCGAGACCTATTACAATCGGGGGAATGTCTACGGGGATTCCGGCGACCTAGCCCTTGCTATCCAGGACTACAGTAGGATCCTTGAACTGAACCAAGGCGCTACAACCACCTATGCCTATTTCAATCGTGCCGTTTCTTGGCTGCGCCTATCGGAGTGGGAACGAGCCAAGCCAGACCTGGTTGCCGCGAGGTCTATGGGGATCCATTTGGCCAAAGCCTTAACCAGCATCAGTTACGAAGGAGTCAGCGACATTGAGCACGAGAGCGGCATTGAGCTGCCGGGAGACATCGTCAAAATGCTAACTGACTGATCGTCAAAGGACTCTGGGCAGCCTTCTTGCGATGGCCACGATGCTATATATGGACTCGGGCACCTCCAATCTCATGTGATCGATGATACTGCCTACAGTCCAACCCAGAATCACGGACTTCCCAGCCACAATTCGAAGATGGTTCTGTCTATCGTCAAAAAAAGGCCCACCTTACCCAGGGATGTAGACACCCGGGAGTGCTTGTCGATCAGGGCTGATAGCAGCACAGGGTCTACCGACGTGATAGAGACCCTTGCCGAGTTGATAACGACCAGAGAATTTCCCGACCACATTCGCTCGGACGATGGATCGGAGTTTACAGCTGGTTCGGTGCGTGAGTGGCTGGGGAGAGTGGGAGTCCGGACGCTCTACATCGAGCCCAGCTCACCGTGGGAGAACGGCTACATCGAGAGCTTCAGCGACAAGCTGAGGGACGAGTTGCCGAACTGGGAGGTCTTCTACACGTTTTCGAGGTGAAGGTGTTGACGGAACTCTACCGGCAACCCTACAACTGCATCAGACCGCACAGCTCGCTGGGCTACAGGTCGCCGTTGCCGGAGACAGTGCTGCCTGCTGGTTACTATCTTGTGGTTGCCGGACTATCATAACGGGTGATACAACGGATAGGGTCAGGTCACTCGGGCGACGAGGGTTAAATGAATCAGAGGCCTCAGATACCACGCAGGACTCAGAGGATGCTATGGTCCGAATCAATGGGTCATTGCATGAATCCGCAATGCCGTAAAGACTTATTTCAAAACGACGCAAATGTTGGCGAACTTGCGCATATCGAACCCAACGCAGACGGTGGCGATGTTTCTTTCGATAATCTCTTAGTTCTTTGTCGCCATTGCCACAAGACAATTGATGACAACCCTCAGCAGTGGCCGCGTGATGTACTTAGGCACTGGAAGGGAGACAGAAACTCTGAGATCAAACAGCGATTTACTGAGCGCTTCGCGTCTTTCGCCGACTTGAAGAACGTTGTCGTGCCCATCCTCGTAAGAAATGGTCGTATCTTTGATAGCTATGGTCCGACTGGCGATCCTTCGGCAGATGCAATGCGACATAGATTGTGGTTGCGGTTCGAAGGGGAACTCATAGCCAACAACCGGAGGTTAGAGCAGATCCTCACTGAAAACAAGGAATTGTTGCATCCGGAGAACCAGAACATAATTGAAGATTTCGTAGCCCATGCTCGGGAGTTTATTCAGACTAGAGAGCAAGCACCCGTTTCGCGTGTGAATCTTTTTCCTAACGAAGTGAACTCGGTATTCGGAATAGAACGAGTAAACGGAGGATCTGTTTCGAATATTTCCGCTCTTCAAAATTTTATCGCCAAGTTGGTTCACGAAGACAGGTTTGTCAGTCTAGAATTAGTACCTGATCAAGTCCTAGTCTACAGAGAGGATGGCATGCTACAAGAGCTATACTTAGATGACCGCCCCAGGGTACAACAGATTTATTGGAATGGCCGATTCTATAGACCGCAAACCACTGATATGCGCTTCGGAAGTCTCGTGTTTATTTTGAATTGGTTAAGACAACGTGAAATACACTTTGAGTGGGATGATATAACTAAGCTGACTGAGGTCACGATTGCGAAGAAGTACAGCGTAAAGTTCGTATACAAGTACTTGCTGTCTGATATTGACATATACGAAGTCGCAGATCGAAAGAACCTGATTGTAGTGAACCTCAACATTTGGGGCGACAATGACGTTGATGTGCCGAAGACGGAAAAGGTATCCGAGATTGGGGTTCATGTGTTGAGGCAAAGTGAATTCTTTCGCTTCGCATATAACAAACTGGTATGAGTGAAATGAGTAGCGTCTGGAGCTGTCTAATTGACATCCGGGACGGAACGTTTGACTTCTTTGATGAGGTCTACCTATTCGGTTCTTCTCTAGAGAGGAATGATCCAGAGGATATTGACCTTATTCTGGTTTACAGAAGAGGACAGGACTTGAGTGAAGTTGCCGCCGCCAGGCAGAATGTCGTGGATACTCTATGCCTGAAGTGGGAGGGGAAACTGATCGATGCGACGACGTTGAGCGAGGCAGAATTGGCACAAACCGGGATTCTGGAAAGAATCCGGCATAAGAGGATCAAGGGCAGTCAACCCAATGAGCACCATCAATGAAGCCGATAAGGCTCTCTACTGCGATTATCGCTGTTGTCGGTGGTCGCTTGGGTCATTCGGATAGCTGTTTGTCCAACCAGTACTTCTCCAGCGACGGAGGCACCACCAACTGTTTGAGTTCCTACTTTCTGTGCCGTAACCCTATAGTGAGAGTGCATGCCGAAAAGTTCGCAATTCGGTACGTTTTGGCCTACCTGAAGGACGCTCAGTCTGAATGGTTCAGGTAGGTCGCATGCATAACGTAGTCCTTAAACTCGCCTTCCTCTACGACGTATCGCCAATCTACGAAGGCATTTTTGCAGATCTTGAATACTCTATTCAAGGTGTCAATGGCAGATTAGCCCGCTGAATTCACAACGGTGGTGATATAGGAAATAGCGCAGAACCAGTGATCCCCGACCCACTATTGAGACTTGTACAGCTAGAAGCGTAGGCCGCTAGGGTGCTCTGAAACAACTCATTGGAAAGGCGTGTCCCTTAATTCGCGGAGTTTCCCGGACACTACTTCGACTAATTCGGAACCGTCCGGTGTTTCCGACTCACCTGCTAACATTACCGCTTCGCGGAGCACAACTTCAACCTCTCCAGGTTCTCGTCCCCAATGCGCTAGGGCATCGCCTAGGCGTTGGAAGACCCGAGCAGCTGCCATAAGCCCCTTGGGGCTCTGAGACTGACGTGCCGCCGCTGCTGCCTCACGCCAAGCGGCCTCGACGTCTTCCGGCTCACGCTCCCAACGCATCAGGGCGTCTCCGAGGCTATAATACGCCGCTGCCGTCCATAACAACCCCTCTGGAGTCGCGGCTTCACGACCCGCCTCAACCGCTTCACCATAAGCGGCCTCGACGTCTCGCGGTCGCTGCTCCCAACGGTCGAGGGTATTGCTAACGTTAATACATGCGCGTGCTACCGTTTCCAGTCCATCGTTGGTGCCCGACTCACGTCCTGCCGCCGACGCCTCACGGAACGTCGCCTCGACTTCCTCGAGTGGACGCTCCCAACGCGCGAGGTCAATCCCCAAGTTTAACAGCGCCTGCGCCGCCGCCGCCAGCCCCTCGGCGGAAGCGGCCTCGAATCCCTCTGCTGCCGCTTTCCGGTAAGTCGTCTCGATTTCATTTGACGGTCGTTCCAGACGGGCAAGGGCAACCCCAAGGTTAGAGAGCGCCAGGGCTGACGCTACCAGGCCTTCGGGAGTGCCCGCTTCGCGGCCTGCCGCCGCCGCGTCTCTGTACGCACATTCGATCTCTTGCACTGGTCGTCCCCATCGAGCGAGTTCGTCTCCGAGCTTGGACAACGCGTGTGCCGTACACACCAAGCCCTCTGGGAGTGCAACCTCACGTCCTGCGACCGCCGCTTCACGGTAAGCGGCCTCGATCTCCTGCGGTTTTCGGTCCCACCCATCGAGGGCCATTGCGAGGTTGAATAGCGCATGTGCCCCCGCTACCCTCCCCCAGGTTTCGCTTCCGCGTCCTGCCAGCGCAGCACCAAGCCATGCGGCCTCGATCTCCTGAGGTTCTCGTCCCCATCGAAAGAGGTGGCTTCCAAGGTTAAAAAGCGCCTGTGCCATCACCGATTGCACTTCTGGAATGGCAGCCTCAAGTCCTAAACTTACCACCTCACGGTAAGTAGCCTCGACCTCTTGTTGTGGTCGTTCGCAACGTTTAAGAGAGATAGCAGCGTTATATAGTGCCTGTGCTGCGTTTGCTAGGTCCAGCGGCCCACCGGCGGCCCGATTCAGCTGAGCAGAGAGGCGCATAACGCGGATTGACTGCTCAAAATCACCATGTATGTGGTGCGTTAAACCGAGTTGAAAGAGCCCTCGAGCATCCCCCAACCGCCGCAGGATTCCTTCCACTTCTTCCATCCTCGTCCAAACCGCGTCTTCGGGGACAACTTCGCGGATAAATGCTTCCTCCGGAACAACAGGATTACTTTCCCTAATGAACGACATTAGGCGAAGACGATCAAGTATTTCTGCTACGGTCGGGATGCCTAGTTCCGCGCCGAATCCTGAACTCGCCAAGGCGCGCACCTGGTCGACCGTGACCGGTGCGATTCCGGCCAAAAAGAGAGCGTGAATCGCCTCCACACTCTCCACCTCTTGACGGCTAAGACTGTTGAATTCTCCGAGCAGGCGTTGGAAGTCGAAAAGCAAAAGGCCGGGATTCCCGCCACAATCTTTTGGATCGCGTTCCCGATTTTTCCCTGCGGAATCGGCCGCTAGCACGGCCATCTGCTCCTCGGTCATTCGAAGAAGTTCATACTTATCTAATGTAGAGAAGAAGCGATTTAGAGACGGTTCAGCCTCACTCCGAACCTGTGATAACGCACTCGTCGTGCAAGTGACTACAGTAGAATGGTTGAATGCCTGTTCTGCCACGACTTGTTCGAGTTCCGCAACGTCAGTCCGTCCGACATAGAAGTTCAAATCATCGTACACCAAGACACACGACCTTCCCCTGAGGTAGCGCGTTGAGAGTCTGAGCGAGGCGTCGCTTTGACCTCCGAGGCTGCGGCTCGGAGCAAATACTATCGTTTCCGACGGGAGTTGGCGGATTAATTCGTGAACGAGTCGTGTTTTTCCCATTGCTGCAGGGCCGATAAATGCAACTCGTCGGCCATGTCGATTCTTCCCGGGCAGCAATGAAGGGATCGCGCCGACCACGCAGAATTCAGAATCTTTCTGGTTTTCAAAACTACTTAGCCGTCGCGGCAAGAAGGCCGCCACAGCCTCTGCTCGTTCAGTGTGAGGCAGTAAATCATGGGGTGCTAGGTCACCAGCCGGCATCGAGATACGTCCATGCAGAGCAATCCGACGCAACGCTTCTCGGGCACTCGCATCGGACCTAGCCCACCACCAATAACAGAGGATGCCGACGACAGCCATCGTTCCTGGTATCGCGAGTGAAAGATGGGCTAGGGACCACTCCCTGACAGCAGCCGAGGCCAAATGTGGAACTACAACAATCAGGACAGGGACTATGAGAGTAATGAACCACTGAAAGGACCCGTACGGGTGCGAGACTAATGTTGGGGAAACCCAACCCCTTCGATGCCATGTGCGCATCCGACTGAGGACGCCTCTCACGAACGCGCTCAAACGACTGCGGTCGGTGGGCATGATGACACATTGCCCTGTTTGATCTAGGCTCTCGATTTCCTTACTCTCCGTCGTGGATTCTGTGGAACTAATCCTTTCACTCGAATCATAGAGGGGCCCTAGGCTTCTACTTTACCAAGATCACCCAGTGCGAACGATACTAGCATACCCTGAACCTCGCGTTGAACGTCGTAAACGTGTTCCGCTTATGCCAACTGCATTTGGGCATCTTTACGCCTCGATCTTCAACCAGCTTATTGCATCACCTGCACAGTCGCTACGCTGTGCACCGAGAAGCGAGGCAATACGGAATCCACGCCACCTAAACTGGTCAAAATCAAGAACCTCATACGAAAGACACAATAGCAACGGAAAACTGCGCTACTCTTGGGCGGTCGACCTGGGTACCAGCAAGTAAAATCACGGGGACAGATAATTGGTTCTGCTGGATCTGTCGCATATGAGTGGTTCGACCCCTCTCAGACGGGGCCTGCACGTGCCGAATTGCGAACTTTTCGGTGGGAGGTCCCAATCTAAACTAAAGCCAAAGTGAAATGTACATATCCCCAGGCGGCGTTGTCGGTGGCCACCCAGTTAGGGCCTATGGGTGATATGAGGTGATGTGGAGTCCTTTCGGTGGTCTTCAAGTCCTCCGAATTGCACATCCCACCTTGGTATAGGTTTAGGTATCCACGTCGAGAGGCGGAAGGCGTCCCTAACTAGCCGTTCATCCGGTCGTCTATCGCTTCCAAGCAATTCGCCCATGTTAAATAATGCGTGACCGGCACCTCGTGTAGTCCATCCCTGGGATTTCTCTGCACGGTGATGAGCGCTCCTCTCCCCCTAGGGTCTTTCCGGTCTGTCACGACCACTATAATCAACCGGTCCGGGTCTGGTTCCGCGGGCAGGATGGAATCGGCCATACGTACAACCGCATCCCGGTATGGTGGCTGTTCTCCGGAGCTCCTATCCCTGGCTGCTGCTCTTTCTTCCCATTTGCTCAGGTTTTCGGTGTACCGGACGTTGGAGGACTTGCTCGCACGCTCCTCTACATCGCCTGCGAGTCCGAAGTCGGAGCAATAGGCGCTGCTTAGTTCGTCCTCTGATCCGTGGCAGTCACAGCCGTCTGCCAGACTCTCACACCACGGGTACGGTTCACCAACCAGTGTGAACTCGTGACCATCCCACCCCGGAGGGAAGGAGTCCTTGACGGAATCCCAGTTGGCGATGCTTTCAGTACACTCCGTAAGTATTGTTGGGACATCGAAGGTGCGGTGTGGATTTACAGGGACAGGAGGGTCAGCAGGCACAGGTTGGGTCGGGTCTTTGCCGCCGAAGCGAACGCCGAAGTACATCTTCGCCTGTTCCACGGACCAGCATGGCGACTGAATCTTCACCCACATTTGAGAACTCTCCACCAAGATTTCGTATAGATGGTAGCTCATGCTGAATACCTCCTTCGTCAGTGACGTGACCCTCCAGTGTTCTGTATTCTGAAGTTGCGAAAGCTCGTTCCTCTTTCGTACAACCCCTTCACATCCTCGCCGCGCGCTTCTTTTATTGCTCGCTCCATGTCTGCCTCAGAGGTACGCGGCCCTCGGTAGATTTCCCTGATTGCCTCCTGAGGAATGTCTATGACCTTGATGGGCTGGTCGTATTCGTCGGTCTTCTTGGTATCCCGCGTCTGCTGTAGGTCCACTAGCAACCTGACCTCCTGCTCATACGCCCAATCTATTCCCTTCACGAACAGCAGTCGCGCCAACGATCTCCAGTCCGGGGAGAGTGTTGTGAGGTTGACACTACAGAGAATGGGGCGTCCCAGCACAACCTTGCCCGCTGCTGCGTCTCTCTCCATACTCTCGTGGTCAACGAACGCCGCCTGGACCACGTCGTCTCTCGTTGGCTGGTACATCGGGGCTATTTCCAAGTACGTCACTGACCTCAGGTCAAATCCCAACTTAGTCAAAGCCTGCGTGTCGTATCCTACTACGACGCCGGTAGTCTGAGCGTAATGAGCCCACATCGTGGGGACGAGCGCGTCTCTGCTCAACGAGACCACGCCCACCCGGGAGTCCAAGTGCCCCCGAATAAAACCTGACAACTCCATATCCCCGTTGCTGGTCATCCACAGCTTCGCGAGCTCTCCCTCCGACATGGTGACCCCTAGGTACTCCTGTAGCTTTGCACCGACCACAGCGCGATAACTGCCGGCGTCTGAACCGAACCCTCCCATTGGCCCGATGCTGCACTCCATGACGTCGTTGAGGGCTGACGGCTGCGTCGCCCGCAAGCCCCTCGGCGCCCCCTTGCCGATGCGTTTCATGGGAATGTACTTATACAGGACGCTGGGGATACCGGTCTTGCCCTCCACGAGCTTGGCCGCGCATTCACTGGATTGAATCGAGCGAAGATGCCACGCAGCTACGCTGCCTATCTGCGACAGCATCGTTCGGCGACCCCTCCCATTCAAGGTGAGTGATTCAGCGCACAGCTTAGCGACGTACAGCCTTGCCTGAATCTTTGCCCGGTCGCTGTATGCGTGATGGTATCCCTCGACTTGGCAGCGAAACCCTGTCTTGGCAGTTGCCTCGACCACTTCGGTGGCATTTATCATGGCTATGCCCTGGTGCTCCTGTTCTAATCGGGTCTGTTTGCTCACAATTTATGGTTCATGGAGGCGGGCAAGACCCATTCATCAACACACGGTTGCCCTGTAACCCAACTGTCCGCCATACATGGCCGTGCGAGGACGAACAGTGAATCCTGGTGCTGGGTGCGTTGCGCTCTGGCGTCCCGTACCCGCCAACTCCGTTTCCCGCTCTTGCTCAAGTGTAAACGCCCATTCGAACATCAAGAGAGTGACGGGCGGCAGCCTGCGGCTCCGGTCCTTCGGTTACACAGGCCCCCGAAATGAACCCTGCTCACGAGAACGGCGTCCGCAACATTCAAGAGTTATGAATTCCGTCTTGTCAGGTCGGAAAATGTGGGTTGTACTGCAATTTTGCGGCGTGGGTAACAGTGTTACAGGGCACTTGCCGATAATGGGAAACCTTCCTCCCTCGGACCGGCTTCAGGTCACTCCTACGCAACGGTCAGTAGCCTTCCGACAGCGGCCTCCACGGCTTTACCCTCCGTCGATGTGCGCAGCCACTCCCGCAACTCCCGGCGGGCGATCGCTACGGTCAGCCTGTCACCCCGCTGTACTCTGAGTTCCTCTAACTTGTTCTGCGCGGCGGCTCCTGCTATTGCCCCCGCCTCGGCTATGGTTGCGTGCAACTCCTGCGCCGGATCAAACTCAGGAATAGGCAGCTTCCAGAGGTGCTTCTGTAGGTGGCGCGCGCCAAATTGCCCTTTGGGCATTAGCGGGGCTACCGCTGCGGATAACGCTTGGCTGTTTATCACCGCAATCAGATAGTTGGCTTCGTTTACATCCTTGCAAGCAACCCAATACAGGGTGTAGTCGACTAAGGCCGCATCATTATCCAGCAAGGCAGCGGTTGGGGCACCCGATTGGTTGTACAAAACACGCACCTTCCTGTTGCCAGGGTCACCCCGCCATTGCAACTGGGATGAGAGCTTATGCAGGTAGTCCATCTGTCCCGACAGATTCAATTTGTTCACTGATTCCTTAGTGCCCTCCCACAATGCGTTGACTGTTTGCCAGCGTTCCCGCATCCGTCGTTCCAGCCCGCCAAGCCGGATGCCGCCGGGGCCGTCCTGGTCAGTGGGTAATGTCTGCGTCGCCGCGCTTCAACGGGAGCAATGCTCTCAGAGGTTCCAAGGTAACGTAGGGGGCGATGGTCTCTCCAAGATGCACGTCGAACAGATGCCGGTTCTCAACGGTCTGCCCGGTGATGGCGGTCAGATCCAGGTCTCTCCAGGGTGCCTTATCCTGACTGCCCCGGCGGGGATTGACGGTGACCGTCGGCGCGGCCTGGATTGTGGCGGGGTTGGTCGTTTCGTTGACGAAGAAAAACACTCGGGGGAATATGGTGGCCCCGTTCCGAGACAGTGCGGCGTATGGGGAGTCCCCCACTACCCCCGTGTCGGTGATACCGGCGGACTCACGGCGTACGTTGTCATCACCGGCTTTTCCCAGCCACCGCTCCACCGAACCCGCCAAAGGTTTGCCTGTGGCGTCCGGCGGGCATTTGCGGGCAAACACCACCGAGGCCGGCACCGGGAAGAAGTTGTTCGGTTCAAGCTGTTCCAGGTCCCAGGACGGCTTGAAGGTGAAGTCCGCTTGGACACTCAGACCCGACCTGCCGGCGTGCCACCGCCCGCCGCGCCACTTGGAGTATTGCCCGGCTTGGAGCGCGCTGTGAGGCATCACGAAGCCAATGACGCCCTCTTCCTTCAAGTACAGGTCGACGCTGCGAGAGAAGAACAGCCCGGCCACGTCCTGGTGGGTGGCGAAGCGCCCCCCTGCCCAGATGCCGTAACGGTTCCGACTCAGGCTCTGTAATTCGGTGCGCAGGATATCCGCGGTCTGGTTGTAGTTGATCCAAGGCGGGTTGCCAAGCACCACGTCCACTCTGGCCCGCGATAGCACCACCGGGCGCACCATGTTGCGGGTGTAGTATGCCCAGATGTGGTCGCGCCCCCGGTCGTGAAGACGCTGCATAGCTGTGATAGTGTTGCCGATGATTTGTCTCTCAACGGGGTCATTGACGTGGTTGTCGTCCAGGGCCAAGAAGGGGTCGTCGCCTTGTTCGATGTGGGCGGAAACATCCCCCATCAAAGCGTCAAAGTCCTCGGCCCGTTCCACCAGGCTGACGGGAAAGACCAGCTCGGTGTTCTCCTCGTCGCTGGTCTGGATGGTAATTTCGTTCTCGGCGAACATATCGCCTGTGCGGAAGCGCAACTGCAGGGCGTCGCCGAGGTAGACCGGAATAGAGAGGGAGGCGTCGTAACCTGCGGTGGCGGCGGCGTTGATGGCCGGGCGGGCGGCCAGAGTCCAGGCGGCCCGGGCCAAGTGCACCGCCACCGGGTGAACGTCGATGCCGGTTACCGCGTCCCGCAGGCGGTTGAGCACTTCGCTGGGTTCCCAGTTGGTCGCACCGGCGGCGGCAATGAAATGGGAGACCGCCTCGGTCACGAAGGTGCCGGAGCCGCAGGCCGGGTCCAGAACGCGCTGGTTCAGCGGGTCGTCCACCAGTTCCCGGACCATGACTCGGGCCAGCCAGGCGGGGGTGTAGTATTCGCCCAACTGCCGCCGCTCCTCCGGCGGAATTACCGTCTCGTACAGGATGGCGGCGGTATCCGGCGGAGCTTCGGCCCAGTTGAACCGAGCCACGCGGCGGGCCAGCGTTTGCAGCAGCGGGTTGCCGCCAACCTCAATCGGCCAGGCGAAGAAGTCCGATTCCAGCACTCCCTGCAACCCGGTGGCGCGGTACAACTCCCGGCCCTGGAGCAGGTCGGAGGTGTCGGTCTCGGCCAGGCGGCCAATGTCGATGCCGAAGGAAGCCTGCACCACCATTCCAATGACGGCGCCCAGGTAGGTGTGGCGGACGAACAGATCGTCCATCTCCTCCGTGCCGCCGGCGATTTCGCCGAGGGCGGTGCGTAACAGGTCATGCCACAACCGCCGCTTGACCCGAATGGTTTCCAGTTCCGCGTTTTCCAGGTAGAGGATTTTCAGGGCGGCGATGTCGCGCTGATAGGAAGGGCTGCCGGGACCGAAATGCCCTGCGATTCCTTCCCTGTCGGGGCTGACGGCTTCCAGGGATACAAGGGCGGTATCCCGCAGCCACTCGTACAGTGGGAACCACCCGTCCGGTCCCCCGAGGGTGAATGCGTAGGGGCGGGTTAAACGAATCTCGCCGGCACCGGGCCAGCGCAGCAGCCAGCTTTTGCCGTCGGTGAGGACGCCCATGCGGACCCTTCCCTGCTCCGCTGACTGAGCCAGATAGTCGTCCAGTTGGCGCACGTTTTCGGGGTCGGGTTCGCCGCCCCCTGCGGTCCCAATCCGCCGCTTGAACTCGATGAAGGTGTCAAGAGCAGTCAGGTCAACGGCGCGCCGGGAGGTGTCCGAGGGTGGGTTTTCTTCAACGATTTCCTCGCTGCGGGCCAACCCGGTGAGGATGAGAAAGTCCCGGACTGCGCTGGTGATGTTGGCTTCAGGTTGAAAGTTGTCATACCTCAGCAGGATCTGCGCCGCTGCATCACGATACCTGGGGTCGTCTATGTCTATGTGAACGGCCATGTCCACCCCTGTTTCCTCTTCACTAACGAGCGACTCTGCTAGTCTTCCTCGGTGGTCAGGATGGACCCCTGCCATTCTTCGATGCGGGCGGGGTCCAGCCTGTCTATGCCTTCCAAGCGGTCGAAGTCTGTGTCCGCCGAGATGATGCGCTCAGCTCCCAGCCGTTGCATCACTGCCGAGTGAACCAGGTCTCTGGCACTAACCCCTGGATGGCGGTCTGCCAACTCCGCCGCCAGGGTAACGTCTTCCGCATGGACGGGTTCGATACGCCCGCGCATGGCCTCGGCGAAAGCCCGCACCACCTCCCGACCCAAGGTCCACCGACCCGAGGCCAGGTATCGGTGCATGATTTCCTGGAGTACTTCGGAGTCGGTTACGAATGACTGGGGGTCATCCGCCAGTATACGGAGAATCCGAGCGCATGGTTGCTTATAGGGATGTTCCCGCCCAGCAGCGTAGATGGGAACGTTAGCGTCAATAAAGACCGCCGGGTTCATGGGAGGCCTCCAACTCGCGGGAGAGGATATCCGGGTCTGGCGGGTCTTCTACGTTCAACCCTATCAGCCGTTCAATCGCCTGCTTGCGGCGCGCTCGCAGGATGTCCTCATAGGCTCCGTCGATAAGGCGTCGCACGACTTCCGAAATGGGTACTCCATTCTCCTCAGCCAATTCCTCCAACCGCCGCCGGTGTTCGGAGTCCAGCCGTACATCTAATCTGTTAGTCACTGCACGTATCCTGTACGGAACATTTAGTGTGGCGTCCATTATCCTGAAAGCCATTATGCTGGTCAACCTTGCCAAGGACGGCACCACGGCTAATTGGCTCACAATGAAAATACGTGGGCGTACCTGAAGGGGTGGGTCTGGACTTCAGGCGGCAAGGTAAACTCACGGCAACGCCTTCATCTGGGCTTTCAATCGACGCTTCCGGCAGGAGTGCCTGCACCAGAACCGGCTCCTTTCCTTGGAGGACGCCCAGGAGAAAGTGGGATCCAGAAGAAAACAGTACAATTGGGTTGGAGCAATTAATCGTCGAACTAACATCGGGAGTGGCGCAGGGACTGGGATCAAGTCAAGGTAATATAACCATCCTGACACAACGATTGTGCAGACTGTAGCCGCTTCACTGGATGGGATTTCCGGATAGATGTACATGAAACTTGATAGCTACTTGAGCAAGATCAGCGACACTACGAATAAACTAGGTGTTGGGACTTACGCCTTTAGGGGGCAGTGCAATACGCACTGGCCGCTCCACTCCGGGGCTACGCGGAGGTTGAGAAAACAACTTGGGGAAGGAGTACAATTTCGCCCTGAATTCCCCAATCTGTACTTGGACTATCACCAAACCACACTCATTGCCCCAGCGCGTACACAGGGGCTTGGTGTGGAATCCGGGCGTGAGATTTCAGATCTGGAGTTGCTCGCCAAGTTGCAGCATCTGGGCGCCGCCACCGGTTTGCTGGATTTCAGTTGGGACCCACTGGTCGGGCTCTGGTTCGCTTGCAGGGATCTTGAGGGAGACGGGAAGTTGTACGTTATAAACACGAACGATCCCATTCAGGTGGCAATGATTTCAACCGATGAGAGCGGACAGCGAGTTACAACTCTATTCCTCCCGGACGGAGATTCGCCGACGATAGCGTGGTGGGAACCAACGGCAAGTGGCGATGCCATGGCTAGGATACTCAGACAACGCAGTGTGTTTGTCATTGGAAAGCCGATGGTCCCCGAGGATAGCAATATACTCGGGGAAATCACAATTGCCGAGAAAGACAAGAAGGACCTTATCAGGGAGCTGGGCCTACTTGATGTAAGCAGAAGGTCTTTATTCTTGGATGCACATGGCTTTGCTCAGGCCAACAGTGTTGCAGATGTCGTTTCACTCAGCCAGGACGACTACCGCATCGCGGGGAATCGGTATTACCAGCGGGGCGAATATCAATACGCAATCGACGCTTACGGCAGGTTTTTGGAGCTCAATCCATACCCTTACACAATCTACTTCCTGAGAGCCAACGCGAATGCTGAACTGCGTAACCACGGCGTTGCGATAGAGGGCTATGACAAAGCAATCAGCGCCATGACCGAATTTCCTCGAGGCATCGTGCTTGACCACATGATTTACTTTAACCGAGCTAATTCCAAGGTCGAACTTGGACGCTACACGGCAGCCGTGGAGGACTACCTTCGAGCCATTGAGTTGGCTCCCGGTCCAGTGGATTACCACTTCAATCTGGCTAACACTTATGCTGACATGCTCTGCTTCGAAGATGCTATTTCAGCATACAAACAGGTGAAAGCCACCAATTGGCACACCATTTTCAACCAGGGGAATGCGCTGATGTGCTTAGGAAGATTCAGTGAAGCGCATGAGTGCTATCTCCAAGCTGCCGCTCAAGCCCCTAATAATGAGACTGTCCAACAAAATCTGTGGACATCATCGAGAATTCTCGATCTGCTTGCTGGCATCGAGTTTACTCACCGCTTGGATGCTTCCCGTATGCACTTGCAAATATGCGTCGCCGAAAAAGAATCTGTACCTGAGCTACATCAATACACCTACATAATCGCTGGAAGGGTCGGAAACGTTGGCAATAGTGGCTATATGCACTCGGGTGGGCAGGGCTACACCGGAAAAGGCCCTATTACTGTCGGCATTTCCAACCGTGAAGCGGAACTGGGTTGATTGGTAACATATTGGCGCTCAGGCTCGGTCATGCGGAGCACAATTCGCACTATCAAGGTGTGTCAGTAGTTCGCTGCACACTTACGGCCCGGTAGCGCCAATAGGAGCCTGTTTCAAAGTTGCAGGGTACCGTAGGTATCGATTTACAGGGTGATAAGGCCGGCGATTTCCGCGGTCAGCCGGGGTTTGTCGGCCGCCACATCTATTGGCGGCCCCTCGGCCCCTGGCCATACTTGCCGCACATCGTGACTGATCAGTCCACCGGCATCGGCAGCCGCACCCATAGAGGCATGTGGTCGCTCACCTTGTGCCCGAACCTGCCCATGAGGTCCGACCTCTCGGGGGCAGAGAGTTCTTCCAGCGGGCGCTCCAGCACCGCCTCGCTGAACAGGTTGCAGAACTCAAACACCCCGTAGTCTGGTCCCCGCAGGTGGGCGCCCATTGTCGCGTTATCCAAGTACGTCGGCAGACGATGGTCCCGGTTGAACAGGCCGATCTGGTCGAAGGTCTCCGTCATCCGGGCATTGGTTCGGAAAACCTCCTGGCGGCCTGGATGGACATCAAGGAAGGGAAAGTTGACGTTGGCTCCATCCAACTCGCCGTTCAACGACTTGATTCGCTCCTCTATCCGCGCCCGGTTCCTGGCTGGATTGTCGTAGTCCAGGTTGAGGTCGCCCATCAGGATGAAGTTGGGATAGTAGGCATGGCTCCCGGTCCCGAACCGGCTCATAATCCAGTCGACCAGGGCATTGAACTCCTGGCGGCGGTCGTCAATGTAGTTCCCGAAGTACAGGTGGGCATTGACGGCCATGAACTCATAGGGCGTAGTGCCGGGATGCCCCGCTATGCGGAAAGCCACGCAGAAGGGCTGACGGATGAAGGACAGGAAGACGCTCAGTTTCAACCTGGGCTTGGTCTTGCGCCTGCCCGACTGGTAGTCCGCCAGCCGCTTGGCGTAAGGAGCCATATCGCCCATGAAGGCATCGTAGTTGCCGACGATGGAGTGGATGACCTTGGTGCGGTCGAAGGTGACGTTGCTGGCGACCTCCATACGCTCCACGGTATTCCAGCGGTAGATGAACCCCAGCCGCTCCCCAACCCCGGCTCACCCGGGAACACGCCGGTCTGGTCTGAAACCACTAGGTCGAACTCCGGCCCCAGCAGGGACATCAACCGCTGCAGGCCACTGAGGTCGTCCATAATCTCCTGGACAGCCAGCAGGTCGAAGCTGCGGCAAACACCGGCCAGGAACTCCCAGGTGTCTGGGTTGCGGCTCCGGGACGATCCCAGCTTTCGTATGTTGAAGGACCCCAGGAGCACCGAACCGTACTCCCGCTGCGGCAGGCCGAACCTCTCCGGGTCGTCCTCCACCGCGCTCTGATCAGTTTCCACTCGCCTGACGTGAACTGCTTTGCCATGTTGCTTTCCATCCTCCTGTAAGACGCGGCCCACCCAAACGTAACCGTGGATAAAGGACATATCTCCGTTTCGCGGTCAGTCGATTTTGTAACAACCCGTTGAAGCTGGGTTGACCGTCAAGCATTCACCCGTCCCCCAACCGATACCCCACCCTCGGCTCGTTGAAGATGTAGGTGGGGTTCTCCGCGTCTTCGCCCAGCTTGTCCCGGAGGTTCTTCACAATGGTGCGCACCGGCCCGGAACCGCCGGCATGGGCCGGACCCCAGACCCTCAGCAGCAGATCGGCGTGGTACACCACCCGCCCGGTGTTGGCCGCAAGCTCGGCCAGCACCCGGTACTCCATGTCGGTCAGCCGGACCGGACGGCCCGCCAAAGTCACACGCCGCTCGGCGAAGTTCACCGTCAGGTCCCCCAGCACGTAGGGCTGCGACGGCTCCGGCCTTGCGACCGGGGCCCGCCGCCGGAGGACCGCCTGAATCCTCGCCACCAGCTCCGTGGGCGAGAAGGGCTTGACGATGTAGTCGTCGGCCCCCGCCTCCAGCGCCCGGGCGATCACCTGGTCCCGGCCGTAGGCCGACAGGAAGATCACCGGCACCTCGGCAAGCTCGGGGACGCTCTCCATCATTTCCACGCCGTCGGCCCCCGGCAGCATCAGGTCCAGCAGCACCAGGTGAGGTTTCTCCTCCCTGATGAGGCGGCCCAACGCATCCGGGTCGCCGGTCACCTGGGGCGCATAACCAGCCTCCGAGAGAACGTTCCGCACGTACCTGAGGGTCTGCGGGTCGTCGTCCACCGTGAGGACGCGCACCCGCTGCGGCCCCTTCCCCCCGGAACGGGACACCGGCCGCTCCGGCAGGGCCGTCTCCACCACCGCCGGGAGGGTGAAGGCGAACCTGGACCCCAAACCCAGTCCCTCGCTTTCGGCCCAGATGCGGCCTCCGTGGGCCTCCACTATCCCCTTGCAGATGGCCAGGCCCAAACCCGAACCCACGGTCCCGCTCCCCGGGTCCTCCGCCCCCGACCGGGAGAACCTACGGAACAGGTGCGGCAGCCGCTCGGCGGCTATGCCCGCCCCGTCGTCTGAAACGGAAATCTCCACCTGGACCCCTGTGGCCGCCGCCTCCACCCGGATGGGATACCCCGCCGGAGAGTGCCGGGCCGCGTTGGACAGCAGGTTGCCCAGCACCTGCACGATGCGCCGCCGGTCCGCCATCACCCGGGGCAGGTCCGGCGGCAGGTCGAGTTGAATGTCGCGCCGGTTGCCGCCGCTCAGGAAGGTGTTCCTGGCCCGGTCCACCAGGACCGCAACATCGGAAGACTCAGGGGCCACCGCCAGGGTTCCGGCGTCGATGCGGGCCACGTCCAGCAGGTCGGTGATGAGGCCCTGCATCTGGTCGGCCTGCTCCCGTATGATCCGGTGGAACTGGCGCATCTCGGCCGGGTCCAGGCTGTCCTGGGCATCCATCAGCGTGTCCGCGGAGCCCCTGATGGAGGTCAGCGGCGCCCGCAGCTCGTGGCTGACCATCCCCAGGAACTCGGCCCGCAGCCGCTCCAACTCCTCCAAAGACGTCATGTCCTGCATGGTTACGATTACGGACTCGACGCCGCCGTCCTCCGTTGGAATGGGCGTAGCGTTGATGATGGTGGTGATTCTGCGCCCGTCCGGGAACTGTATGACGATCTCCTCGGCCCGAATGGTTTCCCCGGTGCTGAGCGCCTGGGCCAGGGGGAAATCCCGCAGGGAAATCTCCCGCCCGTCGGCCCGCCGCAGGGTCAGCGTCGCCAGCAGGTCCTCCGCCGACTGGTCGGGGTTGCGCAGGCCGTCTACGATCCTTCTCGCCTCCCGGTTCAACGACAAGGGGACTCCAGTCCTGGCGTCGAAGACCACCACTCCCACAGGCGAGGTGTTGACCAGGGTCTCCAGGTCGGCCCTGGCCCGCTGCTCCTCCCGGTACCGGCGGGCGTTGGCGATGGCCATCGCCGCCTGGGATGCGAACATCAGCAGCGTGTCCTCGTCCTCCTGGGTGAACTCCAGGCCGCCCTCCTTGTCCGATAGATAGAGGTTGCCGACGTGCTCGCCCCGGTGACGGATGGGCGCCCCCAGGAAGGTGCCCACCGGACCCAACGGCGGGTCGATTGCGGGAAGGCCCGCCGAGGTGGTGTGGCCGGAGAAGTCCGCCAGCCGGAGCGGTCCGGGGATCATGCTCAGGTAGGCGAAGAACTCCGGGCCCCCTGGCAGCTCCAGGAACCGCTGGTGCTCCTCGGGAGTCAGACCGGAGGTGATGAAGTCCTGCAACTGCCCCTGCTCGTCCAGGGCGGTGATCCCGCCCATCCTCGCGCCGGTCAGGGAGCGCGCCCCGTCCACGACCCCCTGGAGCACGATGCCCAGGTCCAGGTCCTCGGTGATGCGGATGCTGGCCTCGCTGAGCCGGGAGAGGCGCTCCCGCAGGGCCTGATTCTCGCTGAGCAGATCGCTTTCTTCCTTCAACTCCTCACCCCCCATTGGACTGCCTTCGACCCCTGGCGTCAGTAACGAGAACCGGGCTGGACGGGGCGACATGATTTACGCCGCGCCCCTCCAGGCCAGGCACCAATTTTCCCCAAATCCAAAACTTTACGCTAATTATACGCATAAAAACCTTGTGAATCACACTTGCTACACGACGAAGGGAGTAGAGTAGAGAATTAGCAACTCTATGTTGGTAGGGGTAAAAGCGCTTGGCTTTCGAGAGGCCAGCATACGTTCTGAGGTCGTCTTCACCCGCTGCGTTTCCGCACAAACGTTACCACCCATGCCGTAACGCACAGGAAACTCCCATACTCACACTAAAGGAGGAACCGGATGACAACGATAATGAGAATGCCCGGATGGAGACTGCTCCTGTGCCTTGCCCTGCTCTTGTCACTGCTGGCCGTCGTCCTGTTCGCCTCGCCGGTTCAGGCCCAGCAGACCTGCCAGCTGGGACAGGTCAACGATTTTAAGGTTGAAAGCTCCGGCGGGGTATTCACAGCTACCTGGGACTATCCGGATGGTTGCGACGCGACCACTTTTCCGACGGATTTCGAAATTGCCGTAGAGTGGAAGCGGGTGTCCAGCATCAACGTCGGGAGTGACGGCGACGGCGTCACCTGGGACGACGGCTCCTGGGATGACTTCCGCCAGGCTACTTGTGAAGAGGGGACCGTGACAACCACGTGTACCTTCGGGCGCAACACCATCGAAACCGGCGAGCAATTTGTCGTAAGGGTCAAGACCGTCGGCAGCAATGGCTCGGAAACGACGAGAGCAGTGGAAGTCTGGCCCGTTGTCGCGTCAAATCCTCCTGATCCCGTGACGGGCACGGTGGCGAGCCCGAAAGCCAATGACAGCTGCGCCGTCGTCACCGGCCGAAAAGCAACGCCCATCGAATTGAGTTGGAACGCCGTATCCGGCGTCAGCAACTACCAGATCTGGCGCGCCGGACCGGAAAACACATTCTCCGAGTCGTTCCGGTCCGATCGGGTCCTGGCAAGCAACGTCAGTGGCACATCCCACACGGACGACACGCAAACCCGGGGGAGGCAAACGTACCTGTACGTCGTTTTCCCTCGGCGCGGCGGCACCGCGTTCTTGGACGGCAAATGGAGTGTCGCGCTTGTCCAAACACCCGGCCCCGACATGCCCCGCAACATCCGAGCGGTGGACGGCGATACGGAAGACAGAAAATTTACGGTTTCCTGGTCAACGCCTTCTGATGATGGAGGCTGCGACATAACCGGCTATGCCATCTATCTGTACGAGTACAAATACCTCGCCGATGGCAGTGTTGAGGTTGACTCTGATGGTGAGCTGCCGTTCGTAAGCGAAGGGACTGCAGGTGCAAGCGCTACTTCCTGGGAGAGCCCATCGATGATACGCACGTACCATGCGGACGACGGACGAGAGTACGGCAGGCAATTCCATGTTGAAGTGAGGGCCGTGACCGCCCACGGCGAAGGTGTTCCCAACTTCACCCTGTTCACCGATTGGACCAGACCCATCTCGCCAAACGCCCCACGGGACTTGCGCATGACCGGCCGGGACAGTGAGTCGATGGGGTTCGGCTGGAATCCGCCGGACAGCGACGGCGGTTCGCCCATCACCCGCTACACGGTGACGTACCAGCCCAATGGCGGCGATTCCGGCTCGAGCTCCAAGGAGGAAACCCGCAGCGGAGCTTACGGCCTGGACGCCAGGAGCGGCGGCGGCGTCAACCCCCGCAGCGAGAATGGCGACGGCGAGAATGGCGGCGGCTCCGTGGACACCACCGGCACCAGCGTCACCATCACCGGGCTGACCGACGGCGTGGAGTACATCGTGCGCGTCGTCGCCCACAACGAAGTCGGCGAAAGCCCCCCCTCGGACCCGGTCACGGGAACGCCCGGAGGCGCAGGGAACACACCCGCCACCGGAACGCCCACCATCAGCGGCGACGCCTACGTGGGAGAAACGCTGACGGCCGACACCTCCGCCGTTGAGGACGCCGACGGGCTGGGGAACGCCGTCTTTGAATACCAGTGGCTCGCCGAGGACACGGAGGTCGCGGGCGCGACCAGTTCCACCTACACCCCGGTCGACGCCGACCAGGGCAAGACCCTCAGGGTGAGGGTGAGCTTCACCGACGACGCCGACAACCAGGAGTCGCTCACCAGCGCGCCCACGGCGGCGGTGGCGGCCGCGCCCACACCGCTGACGGCGGAAATCGGGCATGAGCCGGCAAGCCACAACGGGACCGACGCCTTCACCTTCCGCATCGCCTTCAGCGAGGACATTGCCATCAAGTACAGGACCTTCCGGGACCACTCCCTGAAGGCAACGGGCGGCTCGGTGACTAAAACCAAGCGGGTGAACAAGCGCAAGGACCTGTGGGAGGTCACCGTGGAGCCGGACTCCAACGCCGGCGTGACCGTCGTCCTGCCCATCACCGAGGACTGCGCCGCGCAGGGCGCGGTCTGCACCAGCGGCGGCAAGATGTTGTCCAACCGGCTGGAACTGACCGTCTCCGGCCCGGGCGGCTAGGTCCGGGGGGTTCACAAACGACCCAGAGGAATCAGCCCCGCCAACTGCGGGGACAGCGAGGGTTAACACCAATGTTCCACTCCAGGTTCAGGTTCGCCAGTATGTTGAGGGGTCTTCCGGGGCGCGCCGCCGGCAAGGCCGCCATTCGGGCTGTCTTCGGCCTGAGCAATAATCCCCCCCCTGACAAGGGTATGTAAGGGGTTTTTACGATGGGACATGGCGAGTAATCTCCAGGTTGGGCTTGGGTTCTGGCCAGGGTTCAGGCAGCAGCCAGACGCGGCTCCAGAGCCGACCTTGGAGGAGCAGCCGTCTGAGCCAGTCGATGCCATGTCGGGTTACGCTGACGGTGCGGCCCGTCCGGCGCCAGGGGTTGCGATGTAGTTGCGATGTATCGGAGCTGGGGCCTGGGGCGGTGTGCGCAGGTTGCCCGGGGCGATTCTGCGGTCATAGGCGTCTTCCACCCGGGTGCCGTAGGCCAGGGCCAGCAGGGTGGCCACCGACAGCACCAGCCAGTGGCGGGAGATGCGGGCCGGGTCGGAGCGGCGGGTCTTGTCCCACTTCCAGCCCAGGCTCTTGATGACCCCCCGGTCGGGGCCGAGGGCAAGCTTTGAAGCCCAGTTCGATCCAGAAGCGCAGGGCGTACCAGCTGGGTCCGGCGTCCTCCGGCGGCAGGTCGGTGAGGATGATCCAGGGTTCTTCCTGCTCGGCGTACCAGACCACCAGGAGAGTGCAGCGGCGTTTGGCCTTGGGAGTGCTGAAGGCGGTGCCGCGGCCAATCCAGGCGGTATCGGGACGGCACAAGAAGCGCTGGGCGGGCAACCGGCGTCCACCATCGGCGCAGAAAGTGATGTTCTTCCGGTAGCGCATACAGGGATGCCAGCCTTGGGAGCGTATCTGCTTCCACAATTTGGGACTGGATATGCCCCGGTCGCAGAGCACGATGACGGTCATATCCCTGGGAACCGCTGGGGCCAGTTCCTTGAGCAGTTCCACCGTGGGGTCCATCCAGGAGCCTTTCTGGGTGGCCTTGTGGATGCGCCAGGCCACGGGGATGGCGCAGCTACGGTAGACGACGCTGATGACGATGGCGGTGATCTGGTCCCCTTTCAGCGTGGGATCTATGGCCAGGGCCAAGCGGCTGGAGAGCCACCAGGAGAGGACCCAGCGGAGCAGGGGCGCGAAGCAGAGAGTAACGTCCAGTTCGGTCTGGCAGGGACGGGCCCGGTCGCTGCCGTCGTAGAGCCACTCCCGGAGGTACTGGCGCAGGCTGTTCCAGTTGCCCTTGGCGGAGAGGGCCGAGGCTACGGCGTTCTGGCAGGCGCTGCCAGCGAAAATAGCCCCGCAGACCCACAGCGCCAGGCCGGTCAACTGTGGCCGGGAGAGGTGAGGTAAATGCGTTTCAATGACCTGCTGCATCTGATAGCATTCCCGTGGAAGGCGCATGGGACACCTCCAGCACCTGGTTTCGTGACTGCTGCCAAGATGCCGGAATCCCGTGCGCTTTCCAAGTTTTCAGACCATTTCAGCCCTTACATACCCTTGTCAGCCCCCCCCCCCCCCCGACTTTTCCCCTTCTGGACCGCCCCGGAGCCGCGTCATGACCACCCCGGTCAGAGCGGCCTCACTGCTGCTGTTTCTCGCCATCATCGCCCTGGGCGGCGGGCTGCTGGCCCTGCACTTCGCGGGCGCATCTCCGGCCCAGGCCCAGGACGGCTCGGCACCGGCCCAGCCCACGGGCCTGGCCGCCGAGGCGTCCCACGACTCCGTTGAGCTGACCTGGGACGACCCCAACGACGACAGCATCACCCATTACCAGGTGCTGCGGCGGGACCGCGCCGTCCACGACACCGGCGAGTTCCTGACCATCGAGTCCGACACCGGCTCGGCGGCGACGAGCTACACCGACGACACCGTGGAGCCGGAGAAGCGCTACGGGTACCGGGTCGTGGCGGTGAACGCTAACGGCAAGAGTAAATGGTCCAATTTCGCCAGGGCCAACACCCCGGCGGCTCCTCAACCGGACCCGACTCCGGAACCAACACCGGCTCCCACCCCAGAACCTACTCCGGAGCCAACTCCCGCTCCGACTCCGGAGCCTACCCTAGAACCGACGCCGGAGCCTACGGCGGAACCAACTCCTGCTGCGACACCGGAACCGACGCCAGAACCCACACCGGAGCCGAACACACCGGCCACCGGCGCGCCCACCATCAGCGGCACTGTCCAAGTAGGCGAGACGCTGACGGCGGACACCTCCGGCATATATGACGCCGACGGGCTGGACGACGCGGTGTTCAGCTACGAGTGGACCCGGAACGACGTAAGTGGAGACGCGGACATATCCGGCGCGACGGACTCCACATATACCCTGGTCGATGCCGACAAGGACAAGACCATCAAGGTGCGGGTGACCTTCACCGACGACGCCGGTAACGAGGAGACGCTGACCAGCAGCGCCACGGCGGAGGTGACGGCGGTGGCAATGGAGCCGGGACCGCTCACCGGGTTCACCGTAGTAGACGCATCCGACCAGACGGTCGTGGGTGCGCTGACCACAGGCGCGACGCTGACGCTGGAGGAACCGGCTTCGGGCAGCTATGGCATCCGGGTAGACACCGACCCCGACGTCGAAATCGGCAGCGTGCGCCTGCAACTCACCGGAGCCAAGGACGTTGACAAGACGGAAAACCTCGCGCCGTACTCCCTGTACGGGGACAGTGACGGCAACCTGAACGGCCAGGCGCTGCCCACCGGCCAGTACACCCTGAAGACCACGGCCTACGCCGAGCCGCGTCTGGAAGGCGCTGTCCTGGGGACCGTGGAGGTGTCCTTCACGGTGACCGAGACCTCAGCCGAGGAGGAGGCCCAGAACAGTCCGGCCACAGGTGCGCCCACCATCGGCGGGACGGCCGAAGTGGGCGAGACGCTGACGGCGGACACCTCCGGCATTGCGGACGCCGACGGGCTGGGGAACGTCATCTTCGAATACCAGTGGCTCGTCGAGGACACGGAGGTCGCGGGCGCGACCAGTTCCACCTACACCCCGGTAGACGCAGACGTTGGCAAGACCATCAAGGTGCGAGTGTCCTTCACCGACGGCGGGGGCAACCCCGAATCGCTGACCAGCACGGCGACGTCCCCCGTCGCCCCGGCTGCGGACGAAACGGAACCCCCCGGTCCCATCTGGTCGGCAATTCTGACTGTGGGCCGGATCGGCGAGAACTACGGATACCAGAGCTTCTTGAATCCACAGGTGGGGTCGCTCGTCCCGGCCACCTTCGTTCTGGACGACGTTACCTACACCGTTGGCAGCATCGAGACGGCGGCGGACTACTTTACGGTTTTTGGCGTGGACCGGGAGCTGCCGGTAGGCTTCACCCTTGAGGTGGACGGGGCGCAATTCGATTCAAGCGACGCATCGCTCGAGTCTCACACCTACGGCTACGTCTACACCTGGCTGGGCAGGGGGATGGACTGGGACGTGGGGGAGGAGGTCGCCGCAAGCCTGACTCTGCGGGAGCGGGTGGAGAACACTCCCCAGACGGGTGCACCCGCCATCAGTGGAACGGCCCAGGTAGGACGGACGCTGTCGGCGGACACGTCGGGCGTATCCGACGCCGACGGGCTGGGGAGCGGCGTCTTCGAATACCAGTGGGTGAGGAGCGACGGGACGACCGACACGGACATTGCGGGCGCGACGGACTCCACATATACCCTGGTCGATGCCGACGAGGGCAAGACCATTAGGCTGCGAGTGTCCTTCACCGACGACAGTGGCAACTCCGAATCGCTGACCAGCGCGGCCACCGCCACCGTCATTGATGCTCTGGCCCCGGCCAACCTGAGCGCCGAGCAGCAGGACGATGGGGTCACCCTTAGTTGGGCCGGTCCGGTGGATGGCACCGAGCCCATAACCGGATACGAGATCCGCCGCACCCTGGAGCACACCAGCGATGGAATAGAGCGCGCGCTGCTTATCTTCATCGACGGGACGGCGACGCAATGGCTGGATACGTCGGCCGGCGAGACCGGCATCTACACCTACCGGGTGACGGCGCGGCGCGGCGACGGGCCGTCCGCAGAGAGCAGCGTTCAGATCGAAATCGAGGGCGAGAGCACGCTCACCCCGGAGAACGAGCCGAGCGGCCCGCTTGAATTCGCCCTGCTGCACGGCAGCGAGCCCGACTCCGTCGTCCTCACCTGGTCGCCGCCGCGCCTCTTGGACTATAGAGGCGAACAGCGCACCGGGCCTGAGGTGGACGTCGATGGATACCTCATCAACGTCACAACGCGTCTGGCGAGCGCCGAACAGTCGACGCGGCAGGTGGCCGACCTGGGGTCCACGGTGCGCACCTGGACGCACGAGCACGTCGAACGGGGGGTATGGCGCCGCTACTCGATTCGGGGCGACAAGAACGGCGACGAAGGCCCGGCGGCCTACACGGACTGGGTGCGGATTCCCCAGGACGGCGAGCCCGGCTCGCCGAGCAACCTGCGGCTGAGCCTGCGAACTGACCCGACCGAGGTGCGGCTGAACTGGACGGCCGGCTCGGACGCGACCGGCTACAAGATCTACCGCCGGAGCAGCTGGCACTGGAATGATGTCTACCGCGTGAATGAGCTTCACAAGGGCGTGGGGCTAGAGGCCGGCAACGTCACGACATACACCGACGGCGACGCTGGGAGCCTGTACCAAGGCACCATACACGACGACGACAACAACCCCGACACCACGCGAATCATCGAGGGCGTGCTGCCCGGCTTCACCTACACCTACGTGGTCGAGGCGGTCAACGCGAGTGGAACAAGCGCGGGCCTGGCGAAGGCGAGCATCCTGATCCGACTCCTGGCAAGCCCAACGCGGTGCGCAACTTCGAACACGGCACCATCAGGCGCGGCAACGGCGCCACGACGAACATCCGGCTGAGCTGGGACGCGCCGCAGGGGTTCACGACGAACAGCTTCGGCGGGACCGCCGGCTATGTGATCGAGCGCGCCGTCGACCTGGCCGAGCACACCGAGCGGGGCCTCGACTGGGTGAACCTGGCGAATGTGGTGATAGGCATCCACACCTATACGGACAGGGCAGCGGTGGACGCGTCCACCGCCGACCTGATCATGCCCTTCGGCACGACCTGGCGCTACCGCATCCGCGCCAGGAGCGGCTCGGACCCTAGCAAGCAGAGCGACAACAGCTACGTCGACGCCGAGATACCCATGCCCTCGGGCGTGCCGGACCTCATCCGCGGTGAAGACATACGGTACGGCGGCAGCTATTCCACTGAAGCTTACAACACCCAACAAAACTGCACCATTCTATCCTCGGACTATGACCAAGAAAAATTTGGCGCCACCGACATCACTGACTACCGGGTGCTTCGCCTGGGGGCCGGGGTGACCAGCTGGCACGATCCGGACGCTGTGCTGGTGTCCAGTATGGCCAGTCTTACTCTGAATAGGAACCCAAGCAGTGCTTTGGAGTTCCGTCGGCTGACCGGGAGTGGTACGGGCTTTGGCGGACAATCCCTGTGCGACTCGACCACCGAGGCGGGCGAGACGTACATCTACATCGTGCAGGGAAAGAACGGCAACGGCTGGAACACGCAAGTCGTCGATGAATTCAATGTTATCGACACAATCGGCGTCACCTACCTCGTGCGTCCGGGCGACGCCCCGCCGCCGCCCACCGAGGTCGAGGTGGATGAGCAATAGGCTCGACGACGAGCCCTATGCCTACGGTCTGCTCGTCCAGGCCGGGCAACTCGGGGAAGGTCTTCACTCTGGCGAGTGCGAATGGCGGCCTTCGTGCCATCCGGTCGGGTGGCATCCTGCGGGGGCGGAAACCGTCGGCTCCGGGACGGCCCGTCTGAAGCCGCAACCCGGGTCCGGCGAGAAAGGGCAACAAAAAGGGCCGCATACATGGAGCGGTTGGGGGGGCGTCGCTAACAGCTTCGGCGCCCTCTTCGCCGGCAGTCCTGCTTTGGTCCCCAAGTCTCCAGCTGCGGCGAGGCGGACCCCGCCGGGAAGGAGCAGGCGAAATGCCGCGTGGGCGCATCTCGCCGAAAGTGTACCTCAACCCCGCCTCGGTGTGGGAACTGCCCGACCAGCGCAACATGTCTCAGAACAGACCGGCACTCCTGAACGGAATTTCCACGGGAACCTCAAAGCCAGCATACATGGATGACCCGAAGGAGGACACTTGCCTCCCATGATTTCAGGATTCCTCGACGCTCCGGGAACGGTCAGGGAAGGGAATTGGCGCTCGTGCACCGCACCGCGGTCAGCTTGGCCGTTTCCAGCTGGAGAATCTTTCTATTGTCCTCCGGGAGGACCGGCTGGATGCCGAGACAGCACACCCGCCACAGCAGAATAGTCTACGTCTTTCCCGACGACTTCCCCCGGCGGCTGGAGCGGTTCAAGGAGGAATCCGGCCTGTCGTGGGCGGAGTTGGCCCGCCGCCTAGGAACGTCCACCCTCAACCTGAGGCGCTGGAAGGACAAGGGGGTGCGGCCCAACTGGCGACACCTGGTGGCGCTGCTGGAGCTGGCTGAGGACCCGGGCCTGGGCTACCTGTTCACCGAGTGACACAAAAAAGGGCTTGCAAATGACCATAGGCACATACGTCGATAGGGGGATGCTCACTTGGCATTCGAAGGGCCGGCACTCGCGCTGAATACACCAGGCGCACCGGCGGCGCAAGCCGCCGCGACTACCGCGCATGAGGCTGTCTTCTCCCGCTGCGTTTTCGCACGACTGCTCCCTCGATTTTCGTCGCCCGCTCACAACAGGGCCAGTCCACTTCGCTTCACGCGTGCCCCTGCCTCGTCGCCGCGCGCGGAGAGCACGCTGCTCCCGGACGGCGCGCCCAACCCTCCCGTTGGGAACTCCATAGGGCCGCGCAGTGGGTACCAAGACTCCAGTGCAGACGAACTCGCCTGTGCCTGGCTCCGCCTATGGCCTTCAGTGGACCCGTACCTCCGGACTTAGGAGAACCATGACATTCCGATCTGCCAACCGACATTTGATTCTGAGGATCTCCATCACCGCAGTGGCGCTGGTGAGTATTGGACTGCTTCTCGGGACTCAAGAGGCATCCAGCCAACACGATGTGTTGGTCACAGTGACTCCTACCTCGGAGACAGCCACGACCCCAAGCTCTGTGAGAGTCACCACGGGCGCCAGTCAGGAGCTGGTCGTCTCCTGGGACGCGCCTGATGGCGATGACGGGTCGTTGATAACGGGTTACAAGGTGCAGTGGAAGTCCGGTACGGAGGACTACGACGGAACGGCATCATCCACTCGGCAGGCGGTGTTGGTCGGCGGCGACAGACTCACATACACCATCGCAGGATTGACGAACGGGACCGACTACACCGTGCGAGTCATCGCGTATAACGGACTGGGGGACGGCCCGGCCTCGACTGGGGTGGCCGCCGCCCCTGAGGCGCCAAACATCGTTGTGATCTTGGTGGACGACCTGGGCTACTCGGATGCCGGATTCAGCGCCTCAACGGTGAACTCAACATCGATCGCTGAGACGCCCAATCTGGATGGGCTGGCAGCGGAGGGCATAGTGTTCACCGACGGTTACGTTACATTTCCCGTTTGCACCCCGTCGCGCGCGGGTCTGCTTACGGGACGTTACCCGGCGCGTTTCGGGGTTGAGGGAAACATTGCCTACAATCCCTTTGACAAACACTTGGGGCTGCCGGTGCAGGAGACGACCTTTCCAACCTTCCTTCAGGACGCCGGTTACCGCACAGGCGCAGTCGGCAAGTGGCAGATGGGGGGAGCGCACAAGTTCAATCCGCTCAAGCGTGGATTTGACTACTTCTATGGCTTCTTGGGCGGTCGCCACGACTACTGGCGAGTTGATGCAAGCAGGCCCGAGGATGATCACCTGATCCCGTTGGTAGAGAACACAAGTCCGGTGAGTTTCACCGGGTATTTGACCGATGCGTTGACAGACAAGGCGATTGAGTTCGTTCAACAGGATCAGGGGGAACCATTCTTCCTATACCTTGCCTACAACGCTCCGCACTCCCCGTATCAGGCACCCGCTGACTTGAAAGCAAAGTACGAGGACGTCGCCTACGGGGAAAGACGCACCTATCTGGCGATGGTGGATTCGCTGGACCAGAACATAGGACGTCTGCTGGAAGCGCTGGATCAATCAGGGAAGCGCGACAACACCATCGTCTTCTTTCTCAACGACAACGGCGGCATAGAAGAGGATCCAGCGACAAATTGGCCATATCGTGAAGGCAAGGGCTCCTTCTACGAGGGGGGAATTCGAGTGCCTTTCGTAGCCTCGTGGCCGGCGAGGTGGCCGCCGGGCCAGCAATACGAGCCGATGGTCATAAGCCTGGACATCGCCGCCACAGCGCTGGAGGCAGCCAAGGCCACCGTAACCGATGAAACCCGTCCGATTGAAGGAGTCAACCTCGACCCATACCTGCGCGGCGAGGAGGAAGGCCCGCCGCATGAGGCGCTGTTCTGGCGGGCATCGAAGGGGGATCAAAGAGCCGTTGTTCGAGCCGGTGATTGGAAACTCCTCCATGTCAACGGGGAGACGCCGGAGCTGTTTAACATGGCTAATTCCTCCCTTGAGCATGTGGAGGTGTTCGAGACCAACAGAAACAAGGCCGCAGAGCTGGCCGCTCTGTGGAATGCGTGGAATGAGGATAACTTCCCGGGCACACTGGTCACCGGAATCGACGACTATAAGGGACAACTGAAGGAGTTTACCGACCAGCAGGCCGAAGACTTACGTGCTGCCGCGGAGTCGCTTCCACGTCATCGAATAGAGGTCGATCTTCCGACCAACTCTGGCGCCACCGGCCTGCCCGCCATCGGCGGAACGGCGCAGGTGGGCGAGACGCTGACTGTGGACACGTCGGGCATTGACGACGCCGACGGGCTGGACAACGTAGGTTACAGCTACCAGTGGCTGGCGAACGGCGCGGACATCGCGGGCGCAACCAGTTCCAGCTACACGCTGGTGGACGCCGGCAAGGGCAAGACCATCAAGGTTCGGGTGTCGTTCTTTGATGACAAGAGCAACCCGGAGACGCTGACCAGCGTGGCGACGGCGGCGGTTGCGCCGAAGCCGAACACTCCGGCCACGGGTGCGCCGACCATCACCGGAACGGCCCAAGTGGGCGAGACGCTGAGGGCGGCCATCTCCGGTATCGCCGACGCCGACGGGCTGACCAACGTCTCGTTCAGCTACCAGTGGCTCGTCGACGACACGGAGATCACGGGCGCGACCGGTTCCACCTACACCCTGGTAGCCGCCGACGTGGGCAAGGCCATTAGGGTGCGGGTCAGCTTCGACGACGACCGGAACTTCCTGGAGACGTTGACCAGCGAGCCCACCGCTACCGTCATAGCCGCAGTCACGCCGCTGACGGCCGGGTTCCAGGAGGCGCCGGACAAACACGACGGAACGGGCGTGTTCACCTTCGAAATCGCCTTCAGCGAGCCCATCTCCATCAGCTACAAGACCCTGCGGGACGACTCCCTGGACGTGACCAACGGCGCGGCGACCAATGCCAGGCGGGTGGATGGTCAGAGCGACCTGTGGGAGATAACGGTCGAGCCGGACTCAGACGCCGACATGACCGTCGTCCTGCCTATCACCGAGGACTGCGAATCTGATGGGGCCGTTTGCACCAGGGACGGCACGAAACTCTCCAACCGGTCTGAGCTGACCGTTCCGGGTCCGGCTGCTGCCAACTCTCCGGCCACGGGGGCGCCCAGCATCAGCGGAACGGCGCAGGTGGGGGATACGCTGACTGTGGACACGTCGGGCATTGACGACGCCGACGGGATGAGCGGTGCGGTGTTCAGCTACCAGTGGCTCGCAGACGGCGTAGATATCGCAGGCGCAACAAGCGACACCTACACCCCGGTTGCCGACGACGTTGGCAAGGCCGTCAAGGTGCGGGTGATCTTCAATGACGACGACCATAACGAGGAGACGCTGACCAGCCCAGCGACGGCGGCGGTGACGGCCGAAACAGCGGCGCCTGATGCTCCGCAGAGCCTGAACGTCTCCCCGGACGACACCGGTACGCTGGACGTGTCCTGGGAAGCCCCAGCCAGCGACGGCGGCTCGGCCATCACCGGCTACAAGGTGCAGTGGAAGTCAGGCTCCGAGGACTACGGCGGAAGCGCCGGTTCAACCCGGCAGGCGGAGATCACCGACCCGGCAAGCCGGACCCACACCATCACCGGACTGACCGACGGGGTGGAGTACGCGGTCAGGGTCATCGCCGTCAACGATGTCGGCGACGGGCCGCCGTCGGACGAGGCGACGGGAACGCCCAGGGAGACCACCCCGCCGGAGCTTTCGACCGCTACGGTGGATGGCGCAGCCCTGACTCTGACCTACGACGAGGACCTGGACGAGAACTCAGAACCTTCGTCAGACGCCTTCTCGGTAACCGTCGGCGGCACGGGCCGGGCGGTTGACGGGGTGTCGGTGTCCGGCAGTTCGGTGATACTGACTCTGGGGTCGGCAGTGGCGTCCGGGGCGACGGTGACGGTGAGCTACACCGTGCCGACGGATGCCGCTGCTCCCCGAATCCAGGACGAGGCGGGCAATCCTGCCGCGTCCTTCAGCGACCAGGACGTGGAGAACAACACTCCCCCGCCGGCCAACACTCCGGCCACGGGAGCGCCGACCATCAGCGGGACGGCCGAGGTGGGGAAGACGCTGACGGCATCCACCTCTGCCATTGCCGACGCCGACGGGCTGGACAACGTAGGTTACAGCTACCAGTGGCTGGCGAACGGCGCGGACATCGCGGGCGCAACCAGTTCCAGCTACACGCTGGTGGACGCCGACAAGGGCAAGACAATCAAGGTGCGGGTCACCTTCACCGACAATGCCGATAACGAGGAGACGCTGACCAGTGAGGCTACGGCGGCGGTGGAGACGAGGCCGAACAGCCCTGCCACGGGAGTGCCCACCATCAGCGGAACGGCGCAGGTGGGCGAGACGCTGACTGTGGGCACGTCTGGCATTGACGACGCCGACGGGATGAGCGGGGCGGTGTTCAGCTACCAGTGGCTGGCCGACGGCGCAGATGTCGCAGGCGCAACCAGCGACACCTACACCCCGGTTGCCGCAGACGTTGGCAAGGCCATCAAGGTGAAGGTGTCGTTCAGAGACGACAGGAACCACCAGGAATCCCTGACCAGCGAGGCGACGGCGGCGGTGACGGCGGCGGATGATTCCTCCATCTGGTCGGCGACGCTGACGGTAGGGAGTTACGAACCGTTCCTGGGTTACTACTCGTTCACCCGCACCGGACAACTCGACCCTGCCGAGTTCAGCCTGGATGGCAACGACTATACGGTCCAGACGCTGGGCGACAAGGGCAGCGAGTGGTTCGAGTTCGGGCTGACCAAGACCATCCAGGGCGACTTTACGCTACAGGTGGGCGGGACCGGCTTCGATTCCGCAGACGCCACAATCTCCGACTCCGGCGTAGTGTACCTATACCGCTGGGCCGACCAGACGGCGAGCTTGTCGGAAGGGGACATTGTGGAGGTCAGCCTGACGGCGTCCGACTGATGCGCCGCTGGACTGGCGGCGCCGCAATCACGTTTCACATTAGATGAAGCGAGTGCGGCCTCAAGACTCCGGGCAGCATAAAAAGCCCGCATACATAGGAATCCCACGGAAGGCCGTTGCCGCGTTTGCGACTGCCCTTCCCGTTACCCAGTCGGTGGCCCTGAGTCTCGCCCTGCGGTTGTGACGAAACCGGCGGGGAAGGAGCCACGCGATAATGAAGCGCAAGCGTCCCGCGCGCCCCAGGGTGATACTCAACCGGGACGCGGTGTGGACGTTGCTGGACCGGCTGGGCATCTCCCAGAACGAACTGGCGCGCCGCTGCGGGCTTTCGCCGGGCTACCTGTCCCTGCTGATGGCCGGCAAGCGCAGTCCCTCGCCGCCCACCCGGCGGCGGCTGATGCAAGCCCTGGGAGTGAGCGAGTTCGAGGACCTGTTCATCTGGGAAACCGGCGGAGATCAGCGTTGACGCACCCGCATAAACCCGCATAGACGGAGTGCCGGAAACGCAAGAAAGCCCCAAACATGGGCCAGCAGGGGCAGCCATCGCCTGAATGCGATGGCTGCCCCTGTGTCTTTACGGTCCAACGTCCCGCGCCCACCAACCCCTTCTCACGGTCCTGCTCAGCAGCAAGCGTCCACTCAAAGAGGGAAAGGGACGAGGGCTTGGGCTTGCCGTATCCGGTAGGGGGAAACGCTGTTGGCGTAACGCCCTGGCCCGCTGTCCCTTCCTGGCCGCGTTCAGACGCCGGTCCGGTCCTCGCCGGCACCGGCGCCGTCCGGCTCCGGCTTGGTCAGCATGACGCCGTAGCCCCGCTCGTCCACCACGTGGGTCACCGACACCTGGCCCCGGCTGTCGTACCCCGCGCGGTAGGCGTACTCCACTTCGGCGCCCCAGGGCACCCGGCCGCCGATGCGAACGGTGCCGCCTCCAGGCTGATTACCGCCAGCCCCCGGCCCGCCGGCGCCGCGCACCACCACGCCGTTCCGCCGGCCCTTCTTCCAGGCCATCACCTTGACCTCGGCGGGGACCACCAGCTCCGCCGCCGAGGGCCGGAACAACACCCCGTGCAGCTTCCTCAGAACCTCCCCCGACGGGTTTCTCTGGCCGTTCATGATCAAGGAGAGATGGGCGGAGCTGACCCCGGCCAGCCGGGCCGTCTCGTTCTGGCTCAGCTCGTGAGCATTCATACGGTCCCACAGGGCGCGCGGATCGACGGTGGGAGGCTGGGCGGGTTCCACCCTGGCCGGGCCGTCCAGCGCGGCCTCCACCTGCGCCTGGACCGCCGGGCTCATGTTCCGCTGGCCCCGGGACACCTGCGTCATGTAGCCGTAACTCACCCCCACGTGTTCCGCCAGGCCCTTCACGCTCATGCCCAGTTCCCGGGCCCGCTCCCGGATGTAGGTGCTGCCGCCGCTCACCACCCGGTCCCGGCGGTTGGCGCACTGGGCGGGCGCGATCTCCACCGGACCACCCAGCGCCGATTCGACCCGCGCCTGGACCGCCGGGCTCATGTTCTTGCGGCCCCGCGCCACTTCCGACATGTAGCCGACCGACACCCCCACCCGCTGGGCCAGGTCCTTCTGGCTCATGCCCAGGGCGCGGGCGCGCTCCCGGATGCAGGTGCTCTCCCCTTCCACCAGGCCGCCCTGGCGGTAGACGACGCCCTGCCCCGGGACCTCGCCCAGCACCGCCATGGCCCTCTCCCGCAGCAGGGGAGTCCAGGGCCTGCGCCCGCTGGCCACCGAGGACAGGTAGCCGTAGTTGACGCCCATCTTCACCGCCAGTTCCTTCAGGTTGAGGCCGTGCCGCCGGGCCGCCGCCCGCAGCTCGCTCTCGGGCTTGCCCCTGCCCTGTCCCTGTTCTACCGCCCCGGCCTGCGTTCCCTGGATATTCCCCGCACCCGCTGCGGCGTTCTCGTTGCCGGCGAACCCGGTTATGGAATGGGTGATTACCTCGGTGGTGTTGATGTTGGTAGTCGCCTTCATGTCGTTTCCTCCAAAACGCAGAAAGCGGGGCCGGCCCAAAGGGACCGACCCCGCTCGTCTGTAAGCAATCGATTTTTCAGTTTTCGGTGGCGGCTCACGCGGCCGCCCTGGTTTCCGGCGCGCCACCTCCTGGGTGAGGCGGGCCTAAAGGTTCTGCCGGTTATTCAGTTGTTCCGAGTGGTGGATTACCTCCTCGGTTTTGTGAATGACGTTGGGAAACAGTTCCGCCGCCCGGCGCCTGACGCACTCCGCCCACGGTGAGACGCGCTATGGAGAACGCAGGAACGCAGGGTGAGGGTTGGAGCAAGACGCAGCTCGCCCAGGGTGTTATTCAGCGGAAACGCGAACCCTGGAGGCTGCAATGAGGGAGAGTTGGAGAGGACCGCAGCTGGGGATGTGGCTTTGCCCCCGGCGCCGGACGCACTCCGCCCTGGGTCTGGCAGTGGGCATGGAACGCCGGTTTGGGGGTTGGAGCAAGACGCAGTTCGCCCAGGGTGTATTCAGCAGGCAAGCTGCTACCTTGGGGAATGGGAGTTGGGGAATAAGAGAGGGAAACGGAGAGGAACGCAGTCCGGCCAGTGGCTACGTCGTAGGCCACCGCGCCGGGGAAACTGCGCGTCAACGATGAGCGTCCGGTCTGCTGATTCAGTGCAACCGGAGCAAGGGGAAGCTGCGGTGCCGCTGCCTGTGTCCAACAGCTACGCCGCAGTCGTGGGGAAGCAGCCGGAGCTTATAGTCCGCTCCAACCGCAGAGTGTAGAGAGTGCGAAGCAGCTTCGGTCGCTCCGCTGATTACGCCGAAGGGGTAAGGGATGCCGGAGAAACCGTCCTTTTGCTAGCTGACACCTCCTGTCAGTGGGACTTCCGTGAGTTCAGGGTCCGCCGTGGTCAGGAATTCCGTGGAAAGGAAATCCGGGATGCCGTTTTTGCTCCGTTGCCACCTCCGTGCGTCAGTCCGTGGGGTCGGGGTTCCGCGCCTTGGTTTGGGATACCTGGTGAAACGCGCCGTGCGCTTCCGTGGAGAGGGTGTACCGGCTGCGGGCGAAGGATAATTCACTCTGCCAGACAGCAATTCCCTCGTGGGCGCTCCGGGGAGAAAAGCTTCAATCCTTCGGAGCAGGCCCGGGCGGACAGGGATCACGCCCCCAGGTTTCTAGGCAGTGGAAACACTGTAAAAGCCAGACAACACAGTCAGTATCCGGCCCCGGCAGGCCCGCCGCAAGGGTTTCGGGGCAGTGCTGCGCCAATCACTTGCCGGGGTTTAGATGGGATTTACCCAGCATTTACCAACCCGCCCGGGAGCCCCCGCCAGCGCCGTCGGCCCCTACTTTCGCCAACGCCCCGGCGAGAACACCCAACGCAGCCGGCGCAGCAGTTCCAGCCTGGCCCGGCGCTTCCTGAACTCATGCAGGGCCTTCAGACGCCAGTTCAACTGGGCGCCCCGGTCCAGGCCCCGCAGCGGCTCCGTCTCCGGCGGCAGGGTCAGGCCGTGGTCCTCCAGCATGGCCACCTCCAGCTCCAGGATGCGCTCCCGCCTGGACACCCACGCCAGGCCCTTGCCCTGGGCCGGGTGGCCGTCCCACAGCCTGCGCCACTCGCCGACCAAAGGCCAGGTGTCGCCGTAGACCTCCTCGCCATCAGCGTCGGGTGCAGTGGTAACCAGGTCGGGGTAGCGCCGCCGCGACGGTGATCCCGCACCCGGCGCCGGGCTTGTCGCAGCCGTGGGGGAAACGGCATTGCCGCCACCCTTCCCGGCCTCCGCCTGGGCCAGCCTGCGCTCCAGACGCCGAATCCCCTGGGCCTGCTGCTCCCCCAGGTTCTGGATACCCTCCCGCAGCTCAGCTTCCAGCCCGGCGACCCGCTCGTTGACCCCGGCAACCTCGACCTTCACCCCCTCCATTTCGTCCTCCAGCCGGTCCCGGGCCTCGCCGTCCCGGTCCACCAGCATCCTCTCCAGGGCCTCCCGCACCCGCCGGGACATGCCCTGCTTCACGCTGCCCGCAACCGTGCGCGGGTTCACGCCCAGCTCACGGGCCGCACCCTTGTGCCCCCGCCGCCGCACCAACTGGTGCAGCAACGCCGTCAGCCGCAGCTCGTACAAGTCCGCCACACCGCTGTCGCCGCCGCCGAAGGTGTGGTCCAGTTCCGCCAGGGCGTCGCCATCGTCCGCGTCGGGGGCATGGGCCGCACTTTCGTCCCCGCCAGGATCGCCGGCCGCGTCACCCGTCGTCATGCTGCTGCCGCCCACGTCCAGCCCATCGCCCGCCGCCGCGAGGCCGTCTGCGCTATCGCCGTCTTCGCCATCCGCCTGGCCGGGGGCCGTCCCGCCGCTGCCCGGCCCGAAGGCATCACGCTCAACCATGCTCATACCTCCCCGGTGCAAAGTGCACCTTTCCAATAGGGGCCTTGCACCCCCGTCCTGCTTTTGCCGGTGTGCAGACTGCACCCCTGCAACGGGGCCACTGCACCCCACCGCCGGAACCCGCCCTGGACTCCAAGTGCTTGCTGCCATTTAGCTGAAATGGGGCTGCCCCCCCATTTCAGCTACGAACCCCCTCCCGTCCACTGGTGCCCTCAAAGTCCCGATTCCTGTACACGTCCATAACATCACGGCGGCCCCCGAAAATCCCACGCCCCGAAAGGGGGGGTTAGCAGACCCCCCCTTTCGGGGCATTATGCGCCGCCCGCCCCGCCGCCAGACTTGGTTCCCGAACATCCGGTCGCAGACCGACGGATAGGAGGCAACCATGTTCCGGCGATTCATTCCCAGGTCCGGCAAAGCCCGCCGCCTGGTTCTCCTGGCGGGAGCTTTGCTCCTTACGGCCCTCGTTGCCATCCCTGCTTCTGGGCGGGGACTGGGCCAGGGCCAGCCCCCCGACAGCGACACCGTCACCCTGGTCAACCGCGACCGGCAGATGGTGGAACGGAAGAAGGAGGGCGATTTCGTGGCCCGCCCCATCTTCAGCCGCCGGACCGACGTCCTCTTCTACGCCGTCCGCCACCCCGACACCGGCGACTGGCTCACCAACACCTACCGGGTCCAGGGGGGCGAGAAGCACCTCTCCGAGGGCTGGGAGTACACCTTCGAGTATCCCGCCCTGGACGAGCAGCCCGAGCTTCACCCCGAACAGGCATACCTGCTGGTGCTGGCCGTGCCCCGCCTGGGCGGCGGCGACCACCACGTCTTTCACGCCCTGATTCCCGTCCACCAGCCCAACGGGTTGTGGGACAAGGTGCTGGGCGCTCTCGACCCCGACCGCTGGGCCAGGGCCGGCGCCAAGTGGGTGATCCAGGGGGTCCACGGGACCCTCTGCGGCGTGGTGCAGAAGGTCTCGGCCAGCGACCTCGACGAGTGCCGGGGAGGGTAGGGACGTATGACGGACATCCTCACCGGCACTCCCCCGGGCCTCACTTACGCCCACCCTTTCATCCAGCAGGCGTGGATGGTGGTCTGGGCCATCACGTCGGGCGCGTTGGCGGTAATCCTGGGCTGGATGGGGCTGAGCTTCATAGTCCAGGAGCACCTGGGCCATCACCAGTCGGGCTGGCGCGAGATGGTGCCCAGGCTGGTGCTGGGCCTCACCGCCGCCGCATCGTCCCTCTGGTGGTGCGCCCTGGTCATCGACGTGGCCCACGCCGTCTCTCAGTTCATTGCCGTCTCCCTGGACGTGACCCCCGGCGCCCTGCTGCGCGCTCCCCTGGAGCCGCTGCTTACCGCCGTCGAGACGGCCGACACCGGGCTGGCGGTGTTCATCGCCCTGCTCTACCTGGTCTTCGGCTTCTTCGTCCTCTACCTGCTGGTGCAGATGATCCTGCGCCTGGCGTTGATTGACATCCTGCTCTGCCTGGCCCCCATCGCCCTGGGGCTGTGGATTCTGCCCCACACCGCCGGTTGAGGAAAGCACTGGCTACGGCTGTTCATGACCACGGTATTTCAGCAGGCGGTGCAGCTCATCGCCGTGGCCCTGGCCTTCGCCTTCCTGGAGGACTTCGCCGCCTTCGAGCCGTCGGAGGACCTGGTGTGGAAGCTGCTGATGGCCATCGCCCTCATGTACCTGGCGGGACGTGTCCCCTCGATGCTGGGGCACCACGGCACCTTCGACGCCTGGCTGCACACCCTCTACTTCGGGATGTCCCTGCCCGGTTCGATGGTGCGTTCGGGCCGCGCCCTGGGGATGTTGGCCGGTGGAGCCGCCGGAGGACCGGCGGGAGTCGCCGCCGCGTCAGCGGCAACCGGCGCGGCCAGCGCCGCCGCCACCACGGCCGCCGGAGCGGTGAACTCGGCGGCCCAGGGCTCCACTTCCCCGGCCCAGAGCGGCCCGACGCCCAGGAGCCAGGGACCGTAGCGAAAACACGACAACCACCGGCGCGGACACGATTCGCGCCGGAACCGCCCAGGAGGTGGAGCCATGTGCCAGTAGCAGATTGGAACTGACCACAGCAACGCAATTCACAAATCGAGCAATCCAAAGCGAGAGGAGAACGACTGTATGGACGACCTGACACAGACCATATCGAACCTGGTGGGCATCCTGCTGGGCTTGGTGGGTGTGGTGGGGGTGGGCTACTTCATCTGTGCGCCGCGTCACGCGGCATAGGTTACCCGGCTCAATCGGGAGGAACTCGGAGGGAGTTCCTGGGCCAACCGACCCACCTTGAGGCGAAAGCCGAAGGGGAAAATAGCATGTCGGCAAAGCGGCTACGGTCTGAAGGCGTTACAAGGCCGGTTCCGCAAGGCCCGCGCGATACGGTGAAAGCTGGATTGCCTGAACCCCAGTTCCCAGTTGGTGTTGGTAGCCACCCGCCGGTAGAACGCCTGCAACCCGGCGCTACCCATTGCACTGGCCCGTAGGTGAGACCAGTGCACCTCCGATGGGTGAACGATGACCGATGCGGTCATTCAAGGGAACGAACGGGGCACCTAAGTCGCGCTATCACGTCCTATGTCAACGGAACGCGGGATTGCCTACGGGGGGCGACCCCTATGGCAACGGAGTCCTCGTAGTAGTCCGAGCCGGGGAAAGCCCGGCACATGGCGAAGGAGGACAGGTGGTTCTGACGGAATACGACAGGGAGGTTTGCACAATGCAAGACGCCGAAACTGTACTGAACGTCATACGCGAACGCGGAGAACGAGGATTGCCGTTGGAGAACATCTATCGGCTGCTTTACAACCGGAACCTGTACCTGCGGGCCTACGGTCGTCTCTACTCAAACCAGGGAGCGATGACCAGGGGAACCACCGCAGAGACCGTGGACGGAATGTCCCTGGCGAAAATCGACGACCTGACTGACGCGCTGCGTTACGAACGGTTCAGATGGACGCCGGTGCGACGGGTCAACCTTCCCAAGCCAAAGGGGGGAACCCGTCCCCTGGGCCTACCAACGTGGACGGACAAGCTGTTGCAAGAGGTCATCCGGATGATTCTGGAAGCCTACTACGAGCCGCAGTTTTCCGACCGCTCCCACGGCTTCCGGCCCGGCCGGGGTTGCCACACTGCCTTGAGCAACGTGGTTGACCACTGGACCGGTGTCCGCTGGTTCGTCGAGGGCGACATCAAGGGGTGTTTCGACAACATCGACCACGATGTCCTGTTGTCGGTGCTCGGCGAGAAGCTCCAAGACAACCGTTTCCTACGCCTGCTCAAGTACCTGCTGAAGGCAGGCTACATGGAGGAGTGGAAGTTTGGCCGCACGTTGAGCGGTACACCGCAAGGCGGCGTGGTCAGCCCCATCCTCTCCAACATCTACCTAGACCGGTTGGACAAGTACGTCGAGAACGTGCTGATACCAGCAAACACCCGAGGCACAGACCGGAGAGACAACCGCGAGTACATACGCTTGAGGAGCCGTATGGTCTATCACCGGAACGTGGGGCACCACAGCTTGGCGGCGGAACTGCGGAAGCAGATGCAACAACTGCCGTCGGGCGACCCCCACGACCCGGACTACCGGCGGCTTCGATACGTGCGCTACGCGGACGACTTCGTGCTGGGCTTTATCGGGCCAAGAGCCGAAGCCCAACAGGTGAAGGAGTCCCTGGAGACGTTCCTGCACAACACGCTCAAGCTGGAGCTATCCCAGGAGAAGACCCTGATAACCCACGCCACCAGCCAGGCGGCGCGGTTCCTCGGCTACGAACTCGTGAACCAACAAGCCAACGACCAGCTCGACCCTACAGGTCGGCGCAGGTTCAATGGCCGCATCGGGTTGCGGGTTCCCGCCGAAGTCATCGACCAACATTGCCGAGCCTACATGCGCAACGGCAAACCGTCGCACCGCAACGAACTGCTGGCCGATGATGATTACACCATCGTCAGCCGGTATCAAGCGGAGTTCCGGGGCGTCGTCCAGTACTACCTTCCAGCCTCCAACGTCTCTCATTTCGGGAAACTGCGCGGGGTCATGGAGGTGTCGCTGGCAAGAACCCTGGCGGCAAAGCACAAGTCCACCGCACGGAAGATGCGCCGTCTCTACAAGGGCGTCGTTGAAACCGAGCACGGGCCGCGTGTCTGCCTCAAGGTTGTAAAGCAGCGGGACAACAGCAAACGCCCTCTAGTGGCGTACTTCGGTGGCATACCCCTGAAACGGCAACGGCAGGCTGTCCTCGTAGACCAACAGCCTCAACGGTACAGGACTGACCGCACCGAGCTTATCAAACGGCTCCTGGCGGACGAATGCGAGATGTGCGGCTCAACGGTGGACGTAGAAGTCCATCACGTCCGCGCCCTGCGCGACCTGAACGTGAAAGGCCAACGGGAAAAGCCCCAGTGGGTACAACTCATGGCGGCGCGGCAACGCAAGACCCTCGTGGTCTGCCGGACGTGTCACATGAACATCCACCACGGGCGAGGCAATCCGCAATCGCAGACATAAACCACTGGAGAGCCGGATGCGGTGAAAGCCGCACGTCCGGTTCGGAGGGGGGCCGACGGAAAAGTGCTCCGCCAATGCGGGGTAACTCGCCGGCGGCCTACCCTACACGGCGCCTACATGTACCTCACCGCCAGCGGAGCGCCCAACCAGATGGAGCGCGGCAAGGCGGCCATGATGACCGCCCTGGCCGGCATCGTGCTGGCCCTCGTCGCTTATGGCGTCGTTGAGCTGGTGATGAACGCCGTGGTGGGCAATCCGGTTGATCCCACCGTCCCCGACCCCACCAACTCCGGCGCCCCCTCCGTCGGCGACGGCGACGGCGGTTAGGAGGGATGGAATGAGAGAGCATGAAGTACCGACCCACGTGCAGGCCGAGGACAAGGTGCTGCTGTGGTTCACCTTCCCCCAGATCGTGGCGGTGGTGGCGGTGTGCGCCGTGGCCTACGGCGCCTACCACTACCTCCCCCTCGGGCCGATGGCGGTGCGCCTGGCCGTGGGCGTGCTGATTGGCATCGTGGGCATCGCCATGACCGTGGGGAAGGTGGGAGGCCGGGGGCTGCCGCTGGTGGCCGCCGACCTGCTGAAGTTCAACCTGGGGGCCAGGCGCTACGCCGGGTCCCCAGCCCAACTGGCGCTGAGCGAATCGCCCGCCGCGCCGAAGGCCAGGCCCGACCCGCTGCGGCTGCTGGCCAAGAAAGCCGCCTCCGGCTTGAGCCGGGGGGTCAGGGCTGCCCGCAAGAAGGGGAGAGCACCGTTCCGTCCCCATAGCTGGTTCGGCAAACGCCGCAACCGGGACGGCGGATCAAACCCTCCGAACCCGCAGACCGAGGACGGCAGGGGGAAAAAGCCCTGGAGCCGCTTCCTGGCGGTGGCGGCAGTCGGACTGCTGGTCGTGGTCCTGCTGCCCACAACCGCATTGGCCGACGACCCCGACGACGAGGAACCGGGCTGGCGGCTGGATGAAATCTACTTCCAGCCGCCGGATCCGGTGCCGGGACGGCGCATCTTCGTGGAAAGGCTGGCGGTATCCGGGGACACCGCCCAGGTGGGCCTGCGGGCCGCCCATGACCTGGACCTCAAGGTGCGGGTCTTTGGCGGCAGGACGGGAAAGACCCTGCGCATGGGAGCGAATTCCACCTTCGGGGCGGGGGAGAGCAGGAGCTACAACCTGATTCTCAACGGCCCGTCGCCGTCCTTCACCTTTTCCTGGGTGGACGCATTGGGCCAGTCCGGGGCGGTGTCCCTGAAGAGCCGCCAGATTCCCTACCCCCTGCCCAAATCGGATGGCGGCCTGTGCGGCCTGGAGGTGACCTCCCTGGAGTGGACGCCGGGGAGCATCTCCGGCGTCATCGCCTCGGAGTGCATCGCGGAGACCAGGCAGGAGGAAGCCCTGCCGGTGTACGGCGGCCACTTCAGCCAGACGGCGCCCGCCCTGCTGGACGCCACCGTCACCCGCATCACCGGAACGGTCAACGTCGCCGCCGGAAGCCACCGCACCAGCGCGTCCTTCGTTCCCGGCGGCGAGACCCGCTTCACCCTGGCCGTTCCCAACCGCAAGGCGGTCCACAACCTGGAAATCACCGCTGACCTGGCGGCGACGCTGAACGTGCCCCTGCCGCCCATGTTGCAGACCACCCACCACCCGGCCCGGACCGACGTGTACACCCGTAGGGTGCGTTGCAGTTGCGGCGAGAGCTCGACGACCAGGACGGTGCGCATCTACGTCTACCACCCGGAACACGTGCGCGCCGTCGAGGTGGAGCGCGCCCCCGTCACCCGCAACCGGACGGAGTCCATTCCCCTAGCCCTGAACGTCGGTGCCGACGACCCCCACCAGGCCCTGTACGTTCCCCCGCCCAAGCCCCCGCCGCCCACGGCGGAGCAGACGCCGGTGGGCGATTCCCACTGGTGGGACTGGCTGTGGTAGGGCGCATCGTAACCGTCCTGCTTTTCACCGGCGCGGCGCTGGCGTCCATCGCCGCCGCGCCGGGGGAGGAGCGGGAAATGCTGGCCGCCTTCGACCGGGTGCTGACCGGCATGGCCTTCGCCGCCGTGGGCCTCTGCTTCTTCGCCATCGTCTGGGCGGGCTTCGTGCTGATGGCCGAGGGCGCGGAGGGACAGGGGCCGGGCCGAGGGAAGGCCAGGAACGCCGTATTCATGGCGGTGGTGGGGCTGGTGGTCGTGCTGCTGGCCAAGGGCATAGCTCAACTCTTCCTCAGCGGCATCGTGGGCTTCCCGTAGCAAGACCAAGAACCTGCCAAGAACAAGGAGAACGACGATATGAAACCGAGATTACCCAAGCTGAAGACCCTGGCGTCTTTCGCCAGTAAGGACAAGACCGGCAACCACGAAGAAATCGAGGCGGCGGTGGAACCCGCCGCCGAACCCAAGCCGCCGCCCCCGTTGTCCCTGTTCTTCATGCTGTCCCACCTGGAGGACGACGGGCCGGTGCGCCTGGACGGGGTGAAGCTGGCGGTGTGCGAGGTGATGGGGCTGGAACTGGACGAACCCAAGCTGGGGGCCTTCGCCGGGGCGCTGAACGCCCTGGACTTCCCGGTGCAACTGCTGGTGCGCCAGCACCCGCCGGTGCTGCAAGGATTGAGGGACACGCTAACCGAGGCCCAGCCCGAAGACCTGCCTGACCAAACACGAGAGGCGGCGGAGTCCCTGCGCCGCCTGCTGGCGGGGCTGGAAACCCGGGAGGGCATCCTGGACCGGCGGTTCTACGCCGTCTGCGAGTTCGACCGGATGGACGAGCTGCGCGGGCTGCTGGTCCGGGGCGGGCTGGGGGTGTTCCCCCTGGCGGGCAACCCGCTGCGGCTCCTCTTGCTGGCGTCGGCCCTGGGCGGCTCCCCCACGGAGAGGGACGAGGACGCCGGGATTGAGGTCGAGGTCAACCGGCGGGACATCCGCGTCGGCGGGCGCCTGGCCCGCTCCCTGCACCTGGGCAAGTGGCCCCGCAGCCTGGCCCCCGGCTTCCTGCAAGGGCTGATGGCCGCCGGAGCGCCGATGGACCTGTCGGTCCACCTGGGCGCCATCCCCACGGAGCAGGCCGCCCGCACCCTGGAGTGGCAGAAGGTCCGCTTCGAGTCGGCGCAATCCCTGTCCCTGAACCGGGGCCGCAGCCTGTCCCCCGAGGCGGAGATTGCCCTGGAGGACGTGAGCCGCCTGCGGGACGAGGTGCAGCGGGGAAGGGAAAGGCTGTTCCACGCCTCCCTGTCCGTCACCCTCCACGCCGCCGACCAGGACACCCTCAAGGACCTGACCCAGAAGGCCCGCGGCCACTTCGCCGCCACCCTGGGCAAGCTGGACAACCTGGCCTTCCGGCAAAGGGAGGGCCTGCTTTCCACCCTGCCCCTGGGCCTGAACGCCCTGGCGGTGTGGCGGACTTTGGACACCTCCAGCCTGGCCCGGCTGTTCCCCTTCTCGCCGCCGGACCTGGACACCAGGAGCGGCACCCTCTACGGCATCGACCTGCGGGCCTGCGCCCCGGTGGTCTACGACCCCTTCGACGGGACGCACCTGAACGCCAACACCGCCGTCCTGGCACGGTCGGGGTCAGGCAAGTCCTTCGCCACCAAGCTGGGGGTATTGCGCGGCGTCTGCCGTGGCGTTCGTGCCTACGTGATCGACCCCGAGGGCGAGTACGCCGACATGGCCAGGGCGGCGGGCGGCCGGGTCCTGTCCCCCGGCATCCCCGGCCAGGGCATGAACCCCTTCGTCATCGACCGGGGCGACAGCGAGGAGCTGTTGCAGCGCATCGGCAGCCTGCGCCGCTTGATCGAGGTGATGGTGGGAGAGCGGCTCAGCGCCGAGCGGCGGTCCTCCCTGGACCACGCCCTGGCGGGCTACTACGCCGAGCGCCGGGAGCGCACCGGCTTCCGCGATTTCTACGCCTACCTGGAAGCCGAAGGCGGGGGCGACATCGCCCACCTGCTGCGGCCCTTCGCCACCGGCAGCCTGCGACATTTGCTCTCCGACGAGGGCGACGACCTCCTGACCCACGAGGCCCTGGTCACGGTCTTTGACCTGCACCTTTTGGAACCGGAGCTAAGACCAGCAGCGGCGATGGTCTGCACCGAGACGGTGTGGGCGGCGGCGGCCCAGGACCCCCGGCCCCGCCTGCTGGTGGTGGACGAGGTGTGGAGCATCATGCAGCACCCCGAGGGCGCCGCCTTCATGGTCTCCATGGCCAAGCGCGCCCGCAAGCACCGGCTGGGGTTGCAGTTCATCACCCAGGACGTGCAGGACCTGCTCAGCGAGGACTCCTCCCGCACCATCACCGGCCACAGCGGGCGGGCGCTGTTGCAGAACGCCGCCTTCAAGCTGCTCTTGCAGCAGGACGCCGCCGCCATCTCCACGGTGGGCGAAGCCTTCGACCTGCCGCCGGAACTGCAACGCTGGCTGCTGTCCTGCCCGCGCGGCGACGGGCTGCTGCTGGCGCGGGGCCAACGCTTCCCCATCCGCATCGAGGCCACCCCCGAGGAGACCGAGGTAATCGAGTGGCGGCCCGGACCCAGGCACTGAAACGAAACACCGAAATCAAGATAGAGAGGCAACGAGTATGAGTATCAACGTGAAGCACATCCTCTTCGGCGAGAAGCAGGCCAAGAAGCCCCCGGCGCTGCTGGCGGTGACGCCCCACCGCACCGGGGAGCGCACCCTGCTGGGGGTGGAGAACCTGCTCCAGTCCATCGCCGTCCCCGAACCCTTCTCCCTGGAACTGGCCGGCGACGGGGACGGCGTGACCCTGCTGGCCCGCTGCATGGACCAGGAGGTGGTCAAGGGCCAGATCGCCGCCCACTACCCCCAGGCCCGCGTCCGCGAGATAACGCCCGAGGACGACCCCATGCGCCGCCGCCAGGGCGAGCTGGCCTGGGGCCTGACCCTGCGCTCCGGCGGGCCGGAGTACGTGCCGCTGCGCACCTTCCGGGACGACGACCTGCTGGACCCCGGCTCCGACCCCCTGCTGGCGGTCATCGGCGCCCTGTCCGCCCTGCGCCCCGGCGAGCGGCTGGTGTCCCGCCTGCTGCTGCGCTCCCTGGGTCCCGAGTGGTCCCAGGCCCACCAGGCCAAGGCCCACCAGCGGGCCGTCCCCGAACCCCGCGACCCTTCCTACACCTACCAGACCAGGCCCCTCCAGGTGGACGGCGTGACCCTGGCCGTGCTGGGCGCCGGGGCGCTGGCAGCCCTGCGGGGCTACCTGTGGGTGCAGGACGGCGAGATACTCAAGGCGTCGCTGCTGGGTCTCGGCACCTTCTCCGGCCTCATCGTCGCCGGCTGGGGCTGGTGGCGCTGGAAGAAGTCCCGCAACCGGGTCTACGACCCGCTGCTGATCCGGGAGAAGGTCTCCCGCATCGCCTTCGACGCCGAAATCCAGCTCACCGCCTTCCTGCCCGCCGCGGCCGGGACGGAACGGGCCTGCGACCTGCTGGAGGGGGTGTCCGCCGCCTACCGCCACTACGACCACCCCGCCGGGGCGCGGTTCAAGGCGGGCCAGGCCAAGCCCCTGTTTCCCGCGGCCAGCCTCCACCCCGCCGGGCCGGGGCTCTTCGGCAAGCGCAGCGTCCTGGGCGTCAGGGAGGCGGCCGCCCTGTGGCACCCGCCCGGCGAGGGGGACGAGACGCCCCTGGTGGAGCGGTCCGGGTCCCGGGCGCTGGCCCCCTCGGCCCGGGGCGTGCGGACCGGCGCCCCGGTGGGCGACGCCACCGGCGGCGCGCCCCGCGAGGTCAACTTCACCGCCGACCTGCTCAAGCGCCACCACCTCTACGTGGCCCGCACCCGCATGGGCAAGTCCACCCTGATGCACCACGTCGTGGCCCACAAGCTCAGGGAGAAGGCGGCGGGCCGGGACGGCGACGCCATCATCGTGGTGGACCCCCACGCCGACCTGGTGGCGGGGCTGCTGGAGCAGGTGCCCGAGTCCCTCATCGACCGGGTGAGGCTGATCGACCTGGCCGACGACCGGGGCGCGCCGGGCGTCAACCTGCTGGACACCCGCATCTTCGCCGATAGGGACCGCACCGCCGATTCCGTCGTCCGGGTGGCCAAGGGCCTGTGGGACCAGTGGGGTCCCCGGATGCAGTCCATCCTGGAACACACCGTCAAGACCCTGCACGAGGCCAACGAGCAACGCGACGACGGCGAGCAGTACACCATCCTGGACGGGCTGAAGCTCCTCTCCGACGGCAAGTTCCGGGCCGAGGCGCTGGCGCAGGTCAACGACCCCTACCTGCTGGACTGGTGGGTGCGGGACTTCGACAACTGGCACCGCCAGTACCGCTCCGAGGCCATCGCCCCGGTGCAGACCCGCCTGGCCTACTACGCCTCGTCCAAGAAGGCCCGGGCCATCCTGGGCCAGTCCCGCTCCACCATCGACCTGCGGGAGACCATCCTGGAGGGCGGGGTGCTATTCGTGTCCACCGCCCAGGGGACGGCGGGCCGGGACGTGTCCGCCCTGGTGGGGGCGTCCCTGCTCAACCTGGTGGACTCGGTGATCCGGGAGCAGGAGAACCTGCCCCTGCACCGGCGGCGGGGCGCTTTGGTGGTCGTGGACGAGATGCAGTCCATGCCCGGCGTCGATTACGAGTCCATGCTATCGGAACTGGGCAAGTACGGCGCATCGTTCATTCTCGCCACCCAAAGCCTGGCCAAGCTGGACGACCTTTCCCGCACCATGCAGGACACCATCCTGGCCAACGTGGGCTGCCTGGCCGTGTTCCAGGTGTCCGGTTCCGACGCCCGCCGCCTGGTGTGGGAACTGGGCAAGGACCGGGTATCCGAGGACGACATCACCTCCCTGCCGGTCCACCACTGCTACGTGCGGGCCACCGTGGGAGCCGACCGGCTGCCCGCCTACTCCATGATGGTCAAAAAGCCGGAGCCGGGCGACGCCAATGTCGCCGACCTCATCCGCGCCGGGGCCAGGGACTACACCACCAGGGCCGGGGAGATCGCCGCCGCCAGCGCCGAGGGGGAGCGGAAGATCAGCGACTACCGCCGGCTGTTGGCGGAAAGGCAGAACGGCGGCAACCCCGCGCCTCCCCAGCCGGAGCCGGACCCCGGTCCTGGCCGCAACAGGCAGCGCACCAGGCACAGCGCGGCGGGTGAAGGCTGCGATGGGCCTGCGGACGCCGGGGAGTGGTCCGAATGAGCCTGACCGAGTGTGAGACCGGCCTGCTGCGCCGGTTGGCGGAGACGCCCTTCGCCGACCGGCTGGACCTGGCGGCCCTCTCCGGGTGGTCCCGGGGCGCGGTCTACGCCGGTATGGACAAGCTCACGGAATGGGGGATGGTTGACGCCATCCCCCACGCCACGCCGTTGCTGCCGCCCACCCGCCGGTACTATCTTACCGCCCACGGCCTGCGCTGGCTGGCGGAAGACGAGGGAACCAGTCTGGAGGACCTGCTGCGCCGCCGTCCCGTTTCCGCCCGCTGGCGGCGGGTGTTGCTGGAGCGGCTGGACGCCCTGGCCGTCATCTACCGCCTGGCCGCCGCCATTTCCAACCTGGCTTACCCCATCCATTTCCGCTGGTTCCGGGCCGCGCCGCTGGACGCCGGAATCGTCCTGCCCGGAGGCCGTACCGTCGGAATTATCCGGCAGGGACTCACCGCCGACCGCACCGGCTTTTCCAAGCGGCTGTGGCGGCTGCGTGACGGCCCGCTGCCCGGCGGCGTCCTGGTCCTGTTGCCCGACGAGGTGCGGCTGCGCCAAGCCCGCCGGATGCTGGCCGGAGCGAGCTTCCCGGTCTTCCTGGCCCCGGAGCGGGACGCGGCCCTGGCCGGGCTGGACTCCCCGGTGTGGCGTCCCCCCTCCGTCGCCGCCGCCCTGGACCTGCGCTACGCGCTTTCCCGCCTGGACCGGGGCGGCGGGTTGCCGGTGGAAGCCATACCCGCGCGGGCGTCCCTGCCCGCCGGCATCGACCTGGACGGTCCGGCCCCGGACTGGCTGCTGCCCGCGCTGCTCAAGCCCGCCGGGAAGCGCGTCCTGGACCTGCTCTCCGACTGGCCCTGGGCGTCAAAGCGCGACCTGGCCGGGCTGATGGGAGTGTCGGAGCGGCGGGTGTCCCAGGTGGTTGCCGGGTTGGAAGGGTTCGGCCTGGTGTCTCACACTGCCGCCGCAGGGCAACACCGCCTGGCCCTCGCCGACCGGGGGCTGGCCCTGCTGGCCCGCCGGGACCGGACTTCCATTGGCACGGCGCGGCGGCGGTGGAGCGCCGCGCCGCTGGACCCCCAGGCGCCCCCGGCCTGGCGCAACGTCTCCGGCTCCCGCAGCCGCCAGTTGCTCCGCAACGCCGAGCACACCGGGGCGGTGCATTGGTTCATGGCGGCCCTGGCCGCACAGGCCCGCGCCGGTGGCTGGGAGGCGACGCAACTCGACCCGCCCCGGCGGGCGTCGCGCTACTTCCGCCACGACGGGCGGCTGCACTCGGTGCGGCCCGACGCCTTCGGCGTCCTGCGCCGGGGCCGGGACGCTTTTCCCTTCTTCCTGGAGTGGGAGCGCCGGGCGGTGCGCCCGGTCACGATGGCGGCGCGGCTGGCCCCCTACCTCCGCTACTACTCCTCCAGCCGCCCCCTGGACGACCACGGCGCGTTGCCCGCCGTCCTGGTGGTCTTCGACGACGACCTGGCCGCCACCCACTTCCTGCGGGTGGCCCGGCAGGAGACGGAGCGGGCCGGGGTGGAGGTTCCTCTTTGGGTATCCCACAAGGCTGCCCTGGAACGGCAGGGACCGCTGGGCCGGGCCTGGCTCACGCCCGGCGGCTGGGAACCGGGCTACGCCTTCCAGCGGTGAATTGGACCTGCCCTGCCGGGGAAGCCGCCTCCCCGGCATTCCTCCCCGTCAGCTGAACCACCACAACTCGTAGCCCCCAGGCTGGTCCTCCATCTCCCCGTAGGTGGCCAGGTCGAACACCGGGGGTTCATAGCCGCCAGGCAGCCGGACGAAGGGTATGGGCACGTCTCCGAAGCTCTCGCCCCGGCACCCGTGCTCCCTCAGCCACGATTCGGAGACCCACGGCGGCATCGAGTATTCGCCCCCAAGGCCCACATACGCCAGGTGGTAGCCACGGCACTTTCTGCACCGGGGCACGAATCCCTGGCACGTGTCGCAGACCCGGATCCCGTCCCGGCTGCCCTCGGAGAAGCTGACGGCCTCGGGCTCCCCCCAGGTGTGCCGGCAGGGTTCCGGTCCTTCGCTCAATTCGAGAGGCGGAGGCGGCAGGCTGGCCGCCCAAACCCGCCTGGCCTTGCGCTCCCTGGCCTCCCGCGCCGCCTTTCGTTTGCGTATTCCCCGCCGTAGTCTGGCGCGTGTCATGCCGTCCGCTCCTCAGCAGCGCCCACCGCGTATTCCCTTCTAAGCCAGGGTTCCGTACACTTTAGACCCTCTCATCGGTGCTTTGCCAGTCGAGTTGGTGGAATACCCCATGAATGATGCGCCGGATCAACGCACCAGGTGGGATTTATGCCCTTTGGGATTCCCGTCTTGACCAGCGGCCAGACTGTCGTTGACACTCTGCACCGGCCTTGTTAGGCTGTATTCGTCGCCCCCAGCGTTCCGGCGGTGGGGATTTTCATGTTTCCGTTTGTTCTCAAGACCCGAGCGGAGGACGCCATGCCGAAGGAAAGCAGCGATAATCGAGATAGGGGTTCCAGAAGCAATGGGGGCCGGGATCGGGAGAATCGGGGCGGGAGCTACGCCCCCGAATGGCTCAAGAGGTCGCGGGATGACGTGCCGCCCAACGACCAGCCTTTGCCGAAGAACCCCGTGGTGGAGGCCATCATGGGCGTGGATAATCCCGGCAACCAGAAAACCGGGCAGCCCCAGCAGACGCCGCCCGACCAACCGGCGTCCGGCCAAGCCCCGGTGGAATCCGAAGGGTAGGCCGGAGAGAGTCCCTTGCCCACGTCGGCCCTGGACATCGGGGCTATCCTGGTCCTGGTTCTCCCCGGATTCCTCTCCTACCGCTCGGCCCTGGCCCGGCGGGCCGACCCGTCCCGGCGCAGCGCCCTCTGGCAACTATCTGAGATGCTGGAGTTTTCCGTATACGTCCACCTCCTGGGCGTGGCCCTGGTGTTCGGGGTAACGGCCCTCCTGGACTCGGCGTTTCACCTGGAATCCCACCTCAGCGAGCTTCCCGGCAGGAAGCCCCATGAATTTCTCAGCGTGTATTTTGTCGAGGGAACCCTGCTTTTCACCCTCTACCCGCTCTACGTGGTCGTCGCTTCGGTGTTGATGGGAGCTTATGAAGCGCCCAACCGGGCGGCGACCGGCATAGTCAAGGGCGGCGGCCTGTTGGCCCGGGGCATGGGGGCGGTTCCCGGCCTGGGTTGGATAAGGCCCCCCAGACCCGATTTTCCCGTAGAACCCATCTGGTACGACGCCTTTCACGTCGCCACCGACGGGTACGCCCAAGCCAGGCCATTGGTGATGGTCAAGATGAAGAGGGGTGACATCTACTACGGGGAAATCGCATCCTATCCCATTTTGCCCGACTCTCAGGAGGAAAAGGACTTCCTGATCAGACACGCCGTATACGCCCCAGCCAACGCGCCGGGCCGGGCATTCCGGCTGGAGGACCAGCCGGGCGGTGGTACGGTTCTGCTGAACTCGGCGGACGTGGATAGCATTCAGGTCTACTATGCCCCTGCCGGCGGTACTACGGAGTCCGGTCCTTGACCCATCGCGTCCCCCATGACACCCATCCCGTTACCCTTTCATGCAGCACGGCTGATTGCGGCCTTGCCGAGGGGGCTTGGCCGACCGGAACGCGGCTGCTTTGGGCCTGGCCGCCCGGCCGGGAGGCGATTATCCCGTCGTCACATCGAAGACCAGGGGCGGCTGGAGCCGGACGATCTCGTCCGGCACTCCGAAATGCTCCGCCACCTCCCAGGAGTGGGTCAGGCCCGCCCTGACAGCTTCCCGCCCGTCCATCAGCAGGGCGTGGGCGAAGTCGTTGGCCTCCCGCTCGAACCTGTGGCCCAGCCCGGTCTCGCGCCCCACCCTGAGGAGGTTGTCCGGGTGCATCATCTTGTGTCCCAGGGAGTGGGCGATGCACCAGCGCCGCCACTCCGGCCCCAGCCGCTCGGCGATGCAGATGATCCCGGCCACCTCCAGTTCCTTCTGCTTCACCAGCGGCAACCGTTTCACCCGATACCCGTGCAGGTTGGCCACCGCCTCGGCGTCCACCAGGCCGGTCAGCCCCAGCTTGCGCCGCAGGGCCGCGCCTCTTGCTTGCGCCCGGTTCATTCCCCGGCCTCCGTCCTGCGCCGCCGTTCCTGGCGGACGAAGTTGATGAAGTTCTGGATCGTCTCCACGTCCTCCAGGGGCAGGCCCTCCACGGCATCGTGGAAGGAGACGCTGGCCTCCTTGAGCAACTCGGCCTCCAGCACGTCCCGGCCCAGCAGCCAGGCGGTGCTCACCTGGCAGCGGAAGGCCAGTTCCTCCAGGTGTTCGTGGGTTGGCTTCACCCGGCCCGACTCCCAGGCCCAGACGGTCTGGGAGCTGACCCCCACCTGAAGGCCAAGCTGGGCCTGGGTCAGCCCCAGCTTGGTCCGGGCCTCGCGGATGCGGTCCCCGATGTTCTTCCACTGGCGCTCCCTGGCTTCAGGCATGAGGGTCGTCCCTCCCGGCGTCGGTCTGGCATGGGCTGATTACAGCCCAATAATAGCACATTAGTTCCCTTTTCTCTTGACAGGTGGCATTGCCCCTGCCTACAATCACTCTAATCGTGGACTAACTGCGATTAGATTATACCAGGACCGGCAACCGCGCAATGACCCGCCGACAGCGCACCGTGGTAAGGCTCAAGCCCCAGGCCCTCTGGGACCGGCTGGCCCTGCTGCACCGCTCCCAGAACTGGCTGGCCGGCGAGCTGGGCATCAGCCGCAGCCACCTGTCCAGGCTGGTCAACCAAGAGCGGGCCGCGTCGGGCCGCCTCCGCCGCCGGATGCAGCGGGTCCTGGGAGTGGAGGATTTCCATGAATTGTTCTTCATCGAGCACCCCGAGGACCCGCAGTAGCCTTTCCCCTGTTTCGCACCGGGGCGGGCCGCAACTCATCATCGCCGGAAGACCCTTCCTCTACGGCTCCGGCGTGTTGCCCGAGGACTTCCCGCAGCGCCTCCGCCGCCTGCGGCGGGCCACCCGCCTCACGGGTAACGGCTTTGCCGACGCCCTGGGAGTGGACCGCAAGCAGGCGCAGCGCTGGGACGACGGGACCGAACCCTGCGGCGGGGCCATGCTCTCCGTCGTGCGCCTGGCCGGGGTGGTGCCCGGCGGCCTGGACATCATCGTGGAGGACGGCTTCCTGGCGTCCCTGTGGAGGCCGTAAGTCAATGCCCCGCCAGAAGACGCGCCACCGCCGGGGATTCTACGAGTTCCCCGAGGACTTCGCCGAGTGCCTGGTGCGGTTCAAGGAGGCCAGCGGGCTGTCCTGGAGCGAGCTGGCCCGCCGCCTGGGGACCAGTCCCCTGACCATCCGGCGGTGGACCAAGCACGGGGTCCAGCCCAGCTCCCACTACCTGCTGGCCCTCCAGGACCTGGCCGAGGAGCTGGGCCTGGCCCACCTGCTTCCCAGGGCCAATCCCCGGCATAAGGAGTGAGCCGCCGGGGGACAGACCCCCGGCCCGCCCTTTCCTCCCCTCCGCCGCGACTCCGCGGTTGCCCCGCCCCATCCAACCGCTTCGCCGTGCCGCCCCCCGTGGCGTCGTCTTCGCTCCCTTATAGGGTGGTTCATGCGTGAACCACCCTATGAGCGGTTCCCTCCGGCCCTCCGGTTGCCCACACTGGTTTGGAACGGGTGTTCTACGGCTGGGGCAAGGCAGTCGCCCTCGCCGTGAAGCGCCCCGCAAGCCAACGGCGGGCCGTCCTCCCCGAAAGAAACCATCCGGCCTGCCGGGACCGCCGGAGGAACGATTTGGCAGATACCAGGAACCGGGACAAACCCAGGAACCCCAGCCGGGCCGGGCCGCAACTGGGGGTGGTGCGGGTTCAATGCAACCCGGCCCCCGACGCCCAGGACCGGCTGCGCCGCATCTTCTCACTGATGGTCAAGTACGCCACCCGCGATGGGACGACCCCGCCAGAGCGGAAATCCCCCCTGGAGGACGGTGGAGCGGAGGAAAAGTGAAGCGGCTTGGCTCCAGCGAGGCGGGCAAGGGATGCCGCTGCCACCGGCTGACCGCCAGCCCTTTGACGCCGTTCCGTCCATCGGGTATCATCGGGGCGACAGGTTGGCCCGGCGGTGCTGACAACACCCCGGGCCGCGGCGCCACCTGAATGGACAGGTGATGCGGTGGTATTGTACTACTTGCAGACCCGCTCCCGGCAGGAGGCGGGTCTCTTTTATTTTGCAAGAGCATGACAAGAGGAGGGAATCATGGCAGGAACCAGGGGGCAGCAACAGCAGCCAAACGGGCAGCGAGCGGCCATCTACGCCCGCGTGTCGGACAAGAGCCAGGACACAGAGGACAAGACCTCCATCTCCGAGCAAATAGGCGACATGGAAGCCTACTGTGAGCGCAAGGGGCTGACCATCACGGCCCGCTACCAGGAGGTGGGGCACGGCTGGTCCAAGAAGCGCCCCGAATTTCAGCGGATGCTGGCCGACGCCCGCGAGGGACGCTTCGACACCATCGTCTGCTGGAAGTCGGACCGTCTCAGCCGGGGCATGTACCCCGCCGCCGCCCTCATGGAAGTGGTGGAAGCCCAACGCATCAACCTGGAAGCCGTCATGGACGCCATCGACATGAAGACCTTCGGCCTCATGGCCGCCATCGGCAAGATCGAGTTGGACAACTTCCGGGAGCGGGCCACGATGGGCAAGCGCGGGGCCGCCAAGCAGGGGCGCATCCCGGCGGGCCGGCTGCCCTACGGCTATCGCGTCGGAGACGACGGCAAGCCGGAGATAGTGGAGGCCGAGGCCGAGGTCGTGCGCCGCATCTTCCGCATGTACGTTCACGAAGGGATGGGAGCTTCCACCATAGCCTGGCAGTTCATGGACGAGGGAGTCCCCACCGCCCAATCCGGGCAGCGGTGGTATGAGTCGAATATCCATCGTCTCCTGGCGAATGCGACCTACAAGGGCGCCTGGAGCTACGGCCAGACCAGGCAGATTTTGACCGAGCAGGGGACCAGGGTCTACGACCAACCGCAGGACACCTGGATACAGGTGGCGGTCCCATCCATCATAGACGAGGAGACCTGGGACCAGGCCCAGAGCCTCAAGCAGCTTCGGATGAAGCGGTCCAAGCGGAACACCAAGCTTTCCTACCTGTTGCAGCACCTGCTCCGGTGCGCCGAGTGCGGGATGATGTTCGGGGCCAATGGAACCCAGTTCACCAGCCACCGGCGCAACGGCAAGCTCTACGAATACCACCTTGCCATCCCCCGCCGGTACTACCGGTGCGGCGGGATGATGCGGCACCGGCTGCACTGCCGGGAGAAACCCTACATCAAGGCGGACCTGCTGGAGGAGCGGGTCTGGAGCGAGGTCAAGCGCGTCCTTCAGAACCCCGGCCTCATCGTCTCCGGCATCGAGGTGCTGGACGACCCGGGAGACGGCGGGTTGACCGTGGAGGCCGCCGAGGCGGAGCGCGAGCTGAGAAGCGTCCAACTGGAGGAGGACCGGGCCATCAGGCTGTACGTGTCGGGGAAGATCACCGAGGCCCAACTGGACCTTCAGCGCAAGTTCATCACCGAGCGGCTGGAGAGCCTCAGAGCCAAGCTGGACGACTGCCGCGCCAGGGAAGCCAGCGGGGCCGAGAAGCGGGCGTTGGTGGGGGCCGTCCTCGCGTGGGCGGGAGAGGTTGGAGAGGGACTGGACGAGTTGCCCCCGGAGCAGCGCAAAGAGCTTCTCCAGATGGTCGTGGACGAGGTGATGATCGACCGGGACAACAACATGGACATCACGCTGGCAATCCCGGTTGACGATTCCGTTGAGATTGCATCACCGTCGTCAAGATCAGGGAGCGGATTCTCACCGAGGAGACCATCACCGAGTTGGTGACGTTGGTGGCCGAGGAGATCGACAACCTGGCCGGTGAGGTCAACGGCAGGCTGACGGCCATCAGCAGCGAGCTTTCCGACGTGGAGGGCCGGTTGGAAAACCTCTACCAGGCGTTGGAGACCAAGCAGTTGCCCATCGAGGTGTTGTCGCCCCGCATCCTGTCCCTGAAGGCCCGCCAGGACCAGCTAACGGCGGCGCGGGAGGAGGCCGAGGCTCAGTTGGAGCAGCGGCGGGCGGAGCTGCCCACCAGCAAGGAGATCAAGGGGTACGTGGCGGACTTCCGCGAGTTGTTCCGGGAAGGGACGTTCCCGGAGCGGAAGGCCCTCATCCGCAACTTCGTGCAGGGCATCGAAATCGTGGAGGACGAGGCGGTTCTGACGTACACTATCCCCATGCCGTCGGACGGGGTGACGTCGGAATCGGCCTCGGTTCTTGATTTCGTCCAGTCCGGCCCACCTAACTGGAATCGAACTTCCGGCTGCCAGGTGACTTTCTGTCAGTCTAGGAGCCTGTCCGATATTTCCTCTACCCTGGAGGGACATACGCCTATAAAATAAGGGGAGCGTGGGGATCCAACCGGCCCGGAGGGAGGATTTATGGCCCAAGAGTATCGGGACTATTCCCTGGACCAGGAGTATCTTCTGCCCCAGCGGCCCCGGGATTGGCTGCCCGAAGGACATTTGGCCCTGTTCCTGGAGGACACGGTGAGCCAATTGGATCTTGGGGCAATCACCTCCCGCTATCGCCGGGGGCGCGGGCCGCGGGCCTACCACCCCCGAATGCTGCTGACGCTGCTGCTCTACGGCTACTGCCGTGGGGTCTACAGTTCTCGGAAGATCGCGGCGGGCTGTGAAATCGACGTGGCGTTCAGGTACCTTTCGGGAGGCCAGTTCCCCGACTTCCGGACGGTGTCCGATTTTCGGAAGAACCACCTGGAAGCCTTTCAATGCCTGTTCATCGAGGCGCTGCGGCTGTGCCGGGAGGCGGGGATGGTGAGGCTGGGTCATCTCTCACTGGATGGGAGCAAGTACCAGGCCAACGCGTCGCGTCATAAGGCCATGAGCTATGGGCGGATGGGGGCGGCGGCGGACCAACTGGAAGCCGAGGTCGAGGAGTTGTTGGACCGGGCCGCTGCGGTGGACGAAGCGGAAGACGCCGAGTACGGCGCGGCAGTTCGCGGGGATGAATTGCCCGAGGAGTTGCGGCGTCGGGAGGAGCGGCTGACCCGGATAAAGGAGGCCAAGGCGCGGTTGGAGGAGCGGGCCCGGTCCCGGGCCAGGGATGAAGCCAGAGGAAGGGGGCGACTGAGGAAGTGGCGGCCGCCGCTTCCGTCGAGGCCAAGCCTCAGCCTCGGGAACAGAGCAACTTCACCGACCCGGACAGCCGGATGATGAAGAGTCCCCAGGGTTGGGTCCAGGGGTACAACGCCCAGATAATGGTGGAGGAGAGCAGTGGGGTAATCGTGGCCCAGGAGGTGAGCAGCCAGGGGGTGGACACCAGCCGCCTGGGACCGATGCTGGAGATTCTGGAGCAGAACCTGACCCGTCTGGGAGTTCCCGAAACGGGGCGGTGTCCCAGACTGTTCACCGCCGAGGCGGGCTATTGCAGCGAAGGCAACCTGAGGCTGCTGGCCGATAGGGGATTGACGCCTATGTGGCCACTGGGCGGGAAAGACACCACCGGGCTGGAATCGGGGGCGGGGTCCCGGCCGGCACTCCGCGGCGTTCCGCCATGAGGGACAAGTTGCGGACGCCGGAGGGACGGGGGGTCTATGCCCGGCGCAAAACCATCACCGAGCCGGTGTTCGGGTGCATCAAGCAGGCCCGGGGCTTCCGGCAGTTCCTGTTGCGAGGCGGTGCCGGGGTGTCGGGAGAATTCACCCTGATAGCCCTCACCCACAACCTGTTGAAGCTGTGGCGCGCCGGCATGGCGGCCACCGGGTAGCCACCGGAGCAAGCAACAACGGGTACGTTTCCTGGAACTTGATGGCAGACCGGTTCCAGGGCCGGAAACACGCGGATGACTGGAAAAACACGCCCGCAGTTGCACCAGCGCCCCCATACCTTTCCCCTGAATCTTCGGACAGGCTCCTAGTCATCCTGACCGTCGGCTTAAGCAAATCCACCGTCCAGGAAAACCGCAGCTTCTTGTGTCGATTGAGTCCCCGGTAGCTTGATTGCAAACTCTTGAAGCATGTTCTTACCTGCACTCTACCAGCACCAGAATGGAAGGAAATCGTGAGACGGGAGAGGCCGAGTCTCTACATGGGTTGTCGCTTCAGATAGCTTTCAAATGCCTGACAACCTGGTTTCGCGGAGGCACAAACGGACCCGTGTCGTACCGGAGCCTGCTGGCTGCATCCAGATGAGAATCCTACGACTGGACTTTTTTGAACGCCCTGGCAACATGAAGGAAGAAGGAGGGGATCCCCTACGAATCGATAGTTCGAGAGTCACTAAGCTCGTGGGGTAAGAAGTTCTAAAGCCTCCCTCGCCTCTGGCCCTGCCGCCATGTCCTTCCCGCAGACGTCGTCTTCCCCAGCTTGTCCCCAGGGCTGACCTGCCGGTGAAACTCCCTGGCATCCTCTTCCCCCAATGTCCGGAAATAGGTCTCGGGAATCTTTTTCCATCCGCCAACTATCTTCAGAACCTGCTCCGGCATGCCAGCCCGCAGGGCGTTGATGGCGTAGGAATGACGGAACCTATGGGGATGCATGTCCTCGATGTTGGCTCGCTTCGCCAAGCGCTTCAGGATCTGGCAAATTCCATTAGGCAATAGAGATTCCCCCTGTTCGGACACCCACAACGCTTTTGCGCGAGGCATGAGGGTTTCTCGTTCCTGCAGGTAATCCAACATAACGGACCTAGCCGCGTCGCCAATCGGCATCCTCCTTTCTTTCTGTCCCTTGCCCATAACCAGCAGTGTGCCATCGGCAAGGTCCACATCATCAAGTCGCAACTTGGCTATCTCGGCGAGTCGTCCCGGCGTGTCCCAAAACGCGTACAGGAGTGCCCGATCGCGAACCAGGCGAAAACGGTGGGCGGGAGTCCTGGCAAGAGAGAGGTCAGTGAGGGTGAGCAGGTCCCGCATCTGGTCTTCAGTGATTACGGGAACCGTCTTCTCCTCGATCTTGGGGGGACTGATGGAGAGCATGGGGTTTTCGACAAGGGGCCCGCGTTCCACCAGCCAGTTGAAAAACCGGTTCAGGCGGCGGTACTGAGCGTTGATATGCCCCTTGGACAGCTTCTTGGGTTCGGCGTAGGTCCGTTCCCCGAACCAGCGCACCCGGTCCTGGAGGTACGCGAGATAGTCCTCCAAGTGCTCGGTGGTGATCTCCTGAACGTCGGGCCACACATGTTCCTCAGCATAGAGGGCGGCCATGGCGACAGTGGTTTCCAGGCTGGCGAGGTATCCCTCAGAGTACCGGTTGGAAGCCTTCAGGCTTCTGAGAAACCGTTTGCCGTATGCGCGAAGACTGTGGTCAAAAACCTGCTTGACGGTCATTCATCTGGTGGCACCTGAGAGAAAAAGCCGTCATTTTGTATCTGATTTTACCAGAAGCTGCGGGAAAAGTGGGCCTGGATGGACTCGAACCATCGACCTCGGTCTTATCAGGACCGCGCTCTAACCGCCTGAGCTACAGGCCCTCAGGGGGCACTAATTATATCCACTGCACCGGCGGGTATCAAGGACGCCAAAACCCAAGAGGTCTCTCGGCTAACGATCGCAACCCCGGGGCATACTGTTTTAGCCGGAGCCCAGCCCACCTTCTCCCTCTCCGGAGCCTTCACCCTCGCCCGATTGGACAATCAGGTCCCTTGGGGTGCGGCGTCTCCCCTGACGGCGCCGGTCTGACCGGCCGTTGCGCCGCGCCCGAGCCGGCGTACCGGCCAACGTGGTCATGGGCGTTGACTCCCGTTCGTCTTGGAACCGTACCGCGCGCACCGGGTAGTTGATCACTATTCCTTCGTCCCTCAACCGCTGGGTCAACCGGCGGACCAACGTGGACTGCAACGTGAAGCTGGCCAGCCGGTCCTTTGCCTGAACGAATAGCCAGAAGTTAACGTTGGATTCCCCAAAGCCGTCAAAGCCGAACCATCCGCCGTATTCCTTAACCCCGTCCGGTCCTTCCGCCAGCACTTGGTCCATCACGTCCTGACACACCCTTTCGACTTCAACCAGGTCGCTTTCGTAGCTGACCCCACACGTGAGAAATACGTTCACCGCCTGCTGCGGCATGTTGTAGTTCGTAATAATGGTGTCGGCAAACTTGCTGTTGGGAATCACCACCAGGTTGTTTGTCCAGGTGCGGATTCGGGTACTGCGCCAGCTAACTTCCAACACGTAGCCCGACACGCTTCCCTCTAGCTGGATATAGTCGCCGGGCGATACCACCCCTTCGGTCATGACGTATGTCCCGGCAAACAGATTTGATAGTGTAGGCTGAATCGCCAGAGCGACGGCCAGACCGCCCAGACCCAGCCCGGCGATCAAGGGGCTGATGTTGATAGACAGCAGATCAAGGACCAACAACCCACCCAGTCCGTACACCAGAACGACTCCAACGCGCCGAAGAAGGGGCACCAATCTGGGATCTATGACTTGCCCGGTCTGGCTGGCCATTCCTTCCAGGTACCAATTCAAGGCCTGGGTTACGGCGAACACCATCGCCAACACCCCCAGAGCCAGCCCCGCCGTGCCAAACCACTTGCCCGCCACGGCCTGGACCCCGGACCCCAGACCCAGAGGAACAGTCACAGCCAGATACGCGCCCAGGACGACTATCCCCAGGTTGAGCGGCCAGCGCGTGGCATTGATTATCCTGGAGTCCAGGTCGGTGGGGGTCCTGTGGGCGAGGCGAAGCGCCAGGGGGAAAAGTATTTTGTGGGCAATGAACGCGAGAAGAAGCGATATGAGGAATATTCCAACCGCGATGACAGGGCCAAACCACAGTTGGTCTTGGAGCTCCCGGAACGTTAGGTCTGGAGACACTTCAAGCTGCCGGTCCGAGTCGGTCCTGGAGATTGAATCCACTCGATGATGGCGTGGATGATTATATCATCAGGGGACCGCGGAACCGGCGGAGCCCGGTCTGTGGTAGACCTTGCCTAATGCCCGGGAAAGGCTCCTGGGCCCAGCAGAGGAACGAACCGGCACGGGCCAAGCATCTGGAACGACAGCCCTTCGCCGGTACGGTGGCACTCAACTAACTCCTGCTGTTCCAAAGTGCCCACGGGTATGACCATCCTGCCGCCGGGCGCAAGCTGGGCCACTAGCTCATCGGGCAGCTTGGGCGCGGCGGCGGCAACGACTATGGCGTCGTAGGGGCCAAGCTGAGGACAACCGAGGGTTCCGCCGGCCAGCCTCACTTCAATATTCTTATACCCCAGGTCCGTAAGCAGAGACCGGGCGCGGTTGGCCAGCGAGGGCACTAGCTCAATGGTGGTAACCCGGCCGCGAGGGAGAAGTAGCGACAGTATGGCGGCTTGATATCCGCTGCCAGTGCCCACTTCCAGGACGGATTCAGAGCCTCGGAGAGCCAAGGCCGCAGTCATCATAGCCACGATGTAAGGCTGAGATATGGTCTGCCCCTCGCCGATGCTAAGAGGAAGGTCAAGGTATGCCATGTGGCGGCTATCTATGGGAACGAACCTTTCTCTTGGCACCCGTTCCATTACCTTGATGACTGCTTCCGAACGAATCCTCCGAGCTATTTTACGGAAAAGCTCTTTCTTCGCTCTATCAAGGTCGCGTTGCATCCGCGTCTCCCGCACCTATACGGGCACTATAGCATGAAGGATGAAGCCCGACAAATAGGCCTTTTCCACTTCGCCGCATCATGCCACGGACGAATGCGGGCTGAATGAATGCCAGGGCCTTTTCATTCTCCCTCTCCCGTGGGGAGAGGGCTGAGGTGAGGGACAACTCTCCCTGCAATGGTAGTAGCTGCGGCAAGTCAGTTTGCGTGGAAACCCCTTCACCCTGACCCTCTCCCAGAGGGAGAGGGGACACCTTTCTAAAAATGAAAAGGCCCTGTGAATGAATGCACGCGAATATTGACGCAATTCGTATGCTATGATAGGCTCGTCCAGAGTTTCCAGAGACAGCTAGAATTCTTTAGATTTCTGGATATTTTTCGTGGTCAAATTGCCGGTTGAAGAGGCTAGGTGGCTTTCCTTAGGGGAGGCTTGCCGACTCCTGGAAGTGAACGAAGCCACGCTTCGCCAGTGGGCCGATAACGGCTACCTTCGAGTCTACCGCACCCCCGGCGGACACCGGCGCTTCTGGAGCCACGATGTCATGGAGCTGACCGGCCCGCCCTCTCCGGCGCCCCAGCCCAACGCTGACGGCGCCCTGGAAGGCTCCGCGCTCAGACGCATACGCCGCAGACTGCACCAAGACAAGGTTGCCCGGCTACCCTGGTACCAGAGCGTGGAGGAAGAGGGGCGGGTCAGGATGCGGCTCTTCGGCCGTAGATTGCTGTCCCTGTTGGCCCAGGAACCCCAGCAACGCCGTAGACGCCAGGACGCTCTTTCCGAGTCCAATTCCCTCGGCCGGGAATATGGCACGGAAATGGCCGAACGCGGAGTCCCCCTCAGCGATACCCTGGAAGCGTTTGTTTTCTTCCGTTCGTTGGTGCTAGACTCCGCCGAACCACAGCAACGGAGTCGTATACTGGAACTGGCGGACCGAGTATTAATCGGCGTCGCCGAGTCGTACCAGAGCCGCGCCTGATACCGCCGCCGTTCGGTGCAATGGCCCAATCTCCGCGAGGAGTGAGTGAAGTCATGGACCTTATAGACAGGAAATTGTTGAACCTGATCCAGAGCCGTTTCCCCATGGTGGACCGGCCCTACGCCGAGCTGGGGGAGGAACTGGAGATATCCGAAGATGAAGTGTTGACGCGGATGGCGGAGCTAAAGCGCCAAAACGTGCTCCGGCAGGTCAGCGCCATTTTCGATACCCGCCGCCTGGGGTACAAGACGACCCTCGTGGCCATGGCCTTCGAGCCCGAAGACCTTCACCGCAGCGCCCTCTGGATCAACCGCCACCCCGGCGTCAGCCACAATTATGCCCGGGAAGGCTCCTACTACAACCTGTGGTTCACCCTGGCGGTGCCGCCGGACCATGACCTCGAGTCGACGGTGAACTTCATGGCCCAGGAAACCAAGGCCCTGAACTGCCGCATAATGCCGACGATCCGGTTCTTTAAGATCGGCGTGAATTTTGACATGGTCCAGCAGAAGGGTTCTTCCTATAATTACAGCCCCGACGGCTACGACAAGTCCGCCGCCGAGAGCTGGAACAGGGCCGTGGAACTCACCGAAGAGGACAAGGCCGCGATCCTGGAAATGCAGGAAGACCTTGAGCTAACTCCCAGGCCATTCGACGCCATGGCCCAAAGGCTGGGCAAGACCACCGGTGAGTTGTTCGCCATGGCCGAGGAGTTCCAGGAGCGGAGGATCATGCGAAGGTACAGCGCCGTCCTGCACCACCGTAGGTCCGGCTTCCGCGCCAACGCAATGATCGTTTGGAAAGTGCCTGAGGAACGGTCGGAAGAAGTGGGAATGACCATGGCCGGACACAAGGCCGTAACCCATTGTTACCAGCGGCCAACCTTCCCCGATTGGCCCTACACACACTTCACCATGGTCCATGCGACCTCTCCCGAAGGCTGCGAGGAGATCGAGCAAGAGATCAGTCAATCAACCGGGATCACGGAACGTCTGATGCTCTACAGCACGAGAGAATACAAAAAGACCAGGGTCCGTTACTTCGTAGATGACTACGAGCGGTACCGCGTGACCGAACAGCCCGACCCGGTTTCAACTTCATAACTGGCAAGGAAGATGTCTGACTACTATCCCGTCTATCTGAACCTGAAGGGCAGGCGTTGCGTCGTTTTCGGAGGGGGAGCCGTCGCCGAAGAGAAGATAACCAAGCTACTGTCCTCTGGAGCTATAATCTCGGTGATCAGCCCGGATGCGACTCCCGATATACGTTCCCTGGCCGACCAGGGTAAAGTTGAGTGGCAACCTCGAAAGTACCAGCCCGGTGATTTGGGCGGGGCATTCATGGGTATTGCCGCCACCAACAAGCGGGAAGTCAACCGCTGTATCTTTCACGAAGCCGAACAGTCGGGCACCCTCTTAAATGTAGTGGACGACCCGGTATTCTGCTCCTTTATAGCTCCGGCGGTAGTGAAACGAGGCGAAGTGACGTTGGCCATCTCCACCGGCGGGGCCAGTCCCGCGCTGGCGCGCAAGCTGCGGGAGTCGCTGGAAGATTCCCCTGCGCTGGAATGGGCCGACCTCGCGTCCGTTATGTCCCGGGTCCGCCGGGAGGTAAAACGCTTGGGAGTCACCGTGGACCGCCAAAGGTGGCAATGCAGTATGACCCACGAGGTCCTCAGGTTGGTCCAGTCGGGCCGCGAGGACGCGGCGGTCTCCCTGCTGCTCGAAGATCTGACCAACCCGGACGCGCCGGAACTGTGTTCAGAGGTGGACCGGTGCGGATCCAACCCATGCAACCTACTCAAGCAGACCCAGGGGGCCTAGCTTGGCGCAGCGTAGCGTTTTCAAGGTGGGCACCCGGGGCAGCGGCCTTGCCCTCTGTCAGACGGAGGAAGTCCTGGACATCCTGCGCCGGATGTACCCGGACCTGGCATTTCAGGTGGAAATCGTCCGCACTCACGGCGACGCCAATCCCTCCGCCCCCCTGGCCGGTATGGGTCTGGGCATCTTCGTCAAAGAGATTGAGCGCCAACTTCTAGACGGCACGCTGGACATGGCCGTTCACAGCCTCAAGGACATGCCCACCGAACTTCCCGAGGGGCTGGCCATAGCCGCTACTCCCCTGAGGAAGGACCCGAGGGACGTTCTGGTCAACCGATGGAACTGCTCCCTGGCAAGCCTCCCGGAGGGGGCCCGCATCGGGACCAGCAGCCCCAGACGCCAAGCCCTTCTGCACACTCTATGCCCCCAGGCTACCGTGGTGCCCATTCGCGGAAATGTCGACACCCGGGTGAGCAAGGCGACAGGGGACGATTACGATGGGGCCATTCTGGCCGCCGCCGGCCTGGAACGCATGGGGCTGACCGGCCACATCGCCGAGTACCTTTCGCCACAACGCTTCGTACCTCCTCCAGGACAAGGCGCGCTGGGTCTCGAGGTCCGAGCCGATGACAACGAGCTCTTGGACCTGCTCAGACCTATCGAACACCCGGAGACGAGGTTCGCCGCCACTGCGGAACGGGCCTTCCTGGAGAAGTTGGGAGGCGGCTGCCAGCTACCTGTGGGCGCCTATGGGCGGGCCCAGGGGGAGATTATGTATCTAACAGTCTTCCTCAGCTCCGTCGACGCTCAAAAGGCGTTCCGGGCAAAGGTGGACGGACTGACCCACGACCCGCTCCAGTTGGCCAGCGACGCCTATCTGGCGGTACTGGAACGGGGAGGCGGCCCGCTGTTGGAGATCGAGTGGACCGAGTTGGAGCTTTGATCCACAGGCAGATGGACAACAAATCGCCTCCGATGAGTGGACTGAGTGCCGGGTAAAGTTTACCTAGTAGGAGCCGGACCGGGCGACCCGGGCCTGATTACCACGAAGGGCGTGCGTTGCCTCGAGCAAGCCCAGGTCGTGCTATATGACCGGCTGCTCGATCCGTCGCTGCTGGACCTGGCCCCTGAATCGGCCCGGCGAGTATTCGTTGGCAAAGAACGGGACCGCCAAGCCATGAGCCAGTCCCAGATCAACCAATTCCTCGTCGACGAGGGAAAAGCGGGCAACGTTGTCGTCCGTCTTAAAGGCGGCGACCCCTTCGTATTTGGGCGAGGCGGAGAAGAAGCCCTGGCCCTGGCCAAGAACCGCGTGAGTTTCGAAGTCGTTCCCGGCGTCACCTCTGCCGTCGCCGCTCCGGCCTACGCCGGAATCCCCCTGACCCACCGCGGCGCGGCATCGTGTTTCACTGTAGTAAGCGGCAGCGAGGATCCTTCCAAACCCAACTCGTCGGTCAATTGGAAAGCATTGGCCCGCACCGGCGGGACTCTGGTCGTGCTCATGGGCTGGCAACCTCTCCAGTCCATTTTCGACACCCTTGTAAAAGAAGATATGAGCCCTCACACGCCGGTTGCCCTGGTGCAGTGGGGGACCTGGCCCCAACAGGCAACGGTTACCGGCACTCTGGAAAACGCCGTGGCCCTTGGCAAGACGGCAGGGTTGAGACCACCCGTGGCTGCCGTCATCGGCCCGGTGGCTGACCTTCGCAAAGAGTTGTCATGGTTCGACCAACGTCCTCTCTTTGGCAAGAAGGTCTTGATAACCCGGTCCCGCACCCAAGCATCCCAGTTCAGGTTGCTGTTGGAGGAACTCGGGGCCCAACCAGTTGAGATTCCGGCCATCCAGACCGTCGACCTGAAAGACTTCACTGAGTTGGATTCCGCACTTGCCCGGCTCGCGGAGTTCCGGTGGGTAATTTTCGCCAGCATCAACGCGGTGGACTCGGTGTTCGAGCGTCTTAAAGTCCTCGGGAAGGACAGCCGGGCGTTTGGCGGCGTAAAAGTTGGCGCTATCGGTCCGGCAACCCGCAATGCGCTGACCGACAGAGGAATCACTCCTGACTTCGTTCCCTCCCGGTCGGTATCCGAAGTCGTACTCGCGGAGATGGAAGGCATGGACTGGACCGGTGTGCCCGTCCTGTTGCCAGCAGCCGACATTGGACGTGACGCCCTTGCCCGCGGCCTCTCGGAGCGAGGCGCTGAGGTCGAACGTATTGCGGCCTACCGCACCATTCCCACCGACGGAATGGCGGAAAAGGCCCGCTCGGCTCTGGAACAGAAAGTCGATTTCGTGACTTTCACCAGCTCATCGACGGTACAAAACCTGCTAAATATGTTGGACGGCGACCGAAAGGCCCTGGAAAGAAGCAAGATCGCCTGCATCGGACCGACCACTGCCGCCACTGCGGAGCAAATGGGGTTGCGCGTCGACCTGGTGGCCCCGGTGCATACGGTACAGGGGCTGGTGGACGCTCTCGTAGAGCATTGCGCCACCCACTAAGAAGCTGACTTCCCAAGGAGGTCTCACCCATGCAGAGTTTTCCTGATGTTCGACTTCGCCGTCTGCGCGAGCAGCCGGCTGTGCGCAGCCTTGCCAGGGAAACCCGTCTGTCGGCTTCCCAATTTATTTACCCGTTATTCGTCACCCACGGCACGGACGTCCGCGAACCGATAGAGCCCATGCCTGGCTGCTATCACTTCTCGTTGGACCGCCTGGCCGAAGAGGTCGGCGAGGCATTTGAGCTTGGCGTCCCAGGAGTCCTGCTTTTCGGCCTGCCAGCAGAGAAGGACCCGCTGGGCACGGAAGGCTACGACCCCGAGGGGATCATTCAGGAGGCAATCCGGACGATCAAGCGCGAAGTTCCGGGCATGATGGTGATCACCGACGTCTGCATGTGCGAGTACACCGACCACGGGCATTGCGGCGTGATAGACAACGGACGCGTGGACAACGACGCCACTCTGGAGTTGCTGGCGAGGACAGCGGTGACCCAGGTACAGGCGGGAGCGGATATGGTCGCGCCATCCGCCATGATGGACGGTCAAGTGAGGGCCATTAGGGAAGCGCTGAACAGCGAGGGCTTCGATGATATGCCCATCATGGGATACGCCGCGAAGTACGCCTCCGCGTTTTACGGTCCCTTCCGCGTTGCTGCCGACTCCACCCCCCAGTTTGGAGATAGGCGCAGCTACCAGATGGACCCGGCCAACGCACGGATGGCCATTCGTGAAATCGAAAGCGACATTGCCGAGGGCGCTGACATCGTCATGGTAAAACCCGCCCTGGCCTACCTGGACGTGATCCGGCGGGCAAGCGAGCGTTTTGATCACCCGCTGGCCGCCTACAACGTCAGCGGAGAATACTCGATGGTCAAGGCCGCCGGTAGCAACGGCTGGCTCGATGCGAAGATGGTGACGCTGGAATTGCTCACCGCCATCAGCCGGGCAGGGGCCGATATCATCCTCAGTTACCACGCCAAGGAAGTGGCCCGCTGGCTCCGTGACGACGCCTAGAAGCGTGTCAATCCTAGAATGCGACGGTTGGTGATGGCTCATGGAACTCTCCAGGTCTGAAGCTCTATTCGCCGAGGCACAGCGGTACATTCCAGGCGGGGTCAACAGCCCCGTGCGCTCGTTCCGCGCCGTGGGCGGGACACCCCCATTCATCGCCAGAGGACAAGGTTCGCATGTTTGGGACGTAGACGGCAACGAATACATCGACTACCTGGGGTCCTGGGGGCCGCTGGCGCTGGGTCATGCCCACCCCGCGGTCGTCGAGGCGTTGCGCAAGGCGGCCGAGGGAGGAACCAGCTTCGGCGCGCCTGTAGAGGGAGAGGTGGAATTGGCCCGGCTGGTGTGCGCTGCCCTACCGTCGGTGGAAATGGTCCGGCTGGTCAACTCTGGCACCGAAGCCTGCATGAGCGCCATTCGCCTGGCCCGCGCCTTCACCGGACGAGACAAGATCATCAAATTCGCCGGATGCTACCACGGCCACGCTGACGGGCTGCTGGTCCGGGCGGGCTCGGGAGCGATGACCCACGGCATTCCCACCAGCGCGGGAGTGCCCGAGTCTTACGCCTCCGAAACCCTGGTTGCCGACTTCAACGACCTCGCCTCGGTTGAGGCGTATTTCGAGTCCTTTCCCGGGCAGATCGCCGGTATCATCGTCGAGCCGGTCGCCGGGAACATGGGGGTAGTACCGCCTGCGGATGGTTTCCTGAAGGGTCTACGGGACATCACCGGCGCGAACGACGCTTTATTGATTTTCGACGAAGTGATCACCGGGTTCCGTGTCGGTCCACACGGTGCGCAAGGGCTCTACGGCGTTACACCGGACATTACCACGATGGGCAAGATCATCGGCGGCGGACTGCCCGTGGGAGCTTACGGCGGCAGGCGGGAGATCATGGAGCGGGTGGCTCCCCTGGGAGATATGTACCAGGCGGGAACGCTCTCCGGCAACCCGCTGGCGGTTAGCGCCGGCATAGCCACGTTGACTGAATTGAAGGCGCCCGGAGTCTACGAGCGTATCGACGCACTGGCCCAGCGACTTACCGAGGGATTGGCTGGCGTATTCCAGCGGGCCGAAATACCCGGGACCATTAACCGGGTTGGGTCTATGTTCACCGGCTTCATGAACCCCGGCCCCGTGAATATTCTGGAACAGGTCGAAGCCTCGGACGCCGAGCTCTACGGCCGATATTTCCACGAAATGCTGGAGCGCGGCGTCTACATCGCCCCGTCACAGTTTGAGGCCGGTTTCGTGTCCACGGCGCATACGGAAGCTGACATCGACCAGACCATCGCCAGGGCGGAAGGGGCCCTGAGCGGACTTCACTAACCGCCGTCCGGCCCCCCAGGGTTCAAACCGGGCGCCGCCGCACCACCGAATAGAACTCCACCGTCTCTCCGGGGTTAACTTTGAACCAGCCTTCACCGGGCTGTTGCGAAGCGTCGTCCTCCGCTTTGGGCCTTGGGACTACGCGCACCCCCAGCGTTGCCAGCATTCCATCTATCTGGCTAATTGACTGAGCCACAGATACGGACGGCCCCTCATCGGAGGAGAGACGCATCCGCACCTCCAGAAGTTCGTTGGTCAACTGTAACGCCAACTCCACGCCGGCCAGGTTGAGGCCCATGTCATCCACGAAATGCTTGATAAGGCGGAGCCGGGCGACGTCTTCATCGGAGTAAGTGCGCAGGCTGCCCATCCGCAACGGTTCGATGAAGCCCGCCCGCTCATACTTCCGCAGGGTTTGCGGGTGCATTTCCAGCGTCTTCGCAACCACGCTGATCAGGTATATGCCTTGAGTCTGCCTCATTGATTTCTCCTGGACTTCCCGCGGATTGCACGGTCAACAGATACGCTTATTTTTTACACACAATGCACATGTCTGTCAAACTCAAGTTATCCACATGACTGACTATATACAGTAACTTGACATGATACGTATCAATATATATACTCGTGTCATACTCTCAAACAGGAGGTGATGCCGTGGCAACGGTGGAACTTCTAGAACGATACCCACAGACCGAAATTACAACCGATGCACTCGACACCAACCCCTCTCTGGAGGCAGGCTCAATGTTCGAGGAGGCCGAACGGTCCCATAAACAGCCGGACCAGCCTGAAACAAGACAGTGGCATTACCAGATGCCTTTCGCCGGAGTCCGCTATTACTCATTCTAAGCCTACCGGCTAGGGCCACCGAGCTTTTCTAGAACGGCACCGAACCGCACCAAAATTTCGACCAAAAGGTTAAGGTTAAAGGAGAAGACAATGTTACAGCGTTTTGAGCCATTCAACGATCTCAGGCAGATGCAAGACACCATGGACCGGCTGTGGCGGAGGTTCGGCAACGGTTCCGCCGCCTCCTCGGACAGCCCACACGCAGAAGCTTGGGCGGTCCCGCTGGATGTGGTACGGAATGGTGAGGACACAGTAATCCGCGCCTCAATGCCGGGCGTGTCACCCGAAGACATCCAGGTATCCATCGAGGACAGCGTCCTTACTATCAAGGGTCAGACTTCCCAGGAACACCGGGAGGGTGACGGCAATTACTTGATGCGGGAGCGCCGGTCGGGTTCCTTCCACCGGGCGTTGCGCCTGCCCGATTCGGTAGATGCTGAAAAGGCCCATCCCTTCTACCAGAACGGGGTCCTGACCATCACCATCCCCAGGGCGGAGGCAAAGCGGGCCAGGCAGCTACCGGTCCAGGTGGGCGAGACCTCCACCAAGGTCGGCGATTAGCCAGCGCTACATCCCAAGCAAGAGAAACTCCTCCCAAAGAACGACGCGGGAGCCTTCCTTAAGGAAGGCTCCCGCGTCGTTCTTTGGTTTCCATCAGCGCCCGGTTGGACTGATTAGTAGTGGCTACGTCCCGTAGCGGGCGGCGGCGTTGGGGTCGCTGTACTCCACGTTCTTGGTGCCCCAGAATGCCGCGGCGATGTCGTCGCAGGCGGTCACCAGATTCTCGGCGTTCTCCATGTTTACGGTCTGCTTACACTGGCCCGCCAGCTTGAGGGCCGCGTTGAACTTGGCCGCTATTTCGTTGGCGTCGGTGTTGGGCCATGCGTAGTCAGCCCAGAGAATGCGCAACTCCTCCTTGCACCTCTCGGCATGGTCCTCTTTAACCGCGATGTAGCGGGCCACCTTATTGGCGTAGTCCTGCATCGCCTCGGCGCCGTCGTCGCGGGTTGGAGCCTCCAAAGCCTGCATCCGCAGCACCATTTTCTGCACGGTCTGGGCCGCGATCTTGGCAACTAGCGGGTCGTAAATCCCGCAGGGGATGTCACAGTGGGCCTTGGCTCTCGGCACGCTGAACCACTTGAACATACTTGCGTTACCTCGTTTCGTAGATTTCGAATCCCGCACCAGACTACAAGAAAATCCACTCGTCCGCAACCTCGAACCGCTCCCTACGCCACCCTATAGACCGCTCATCTGCTCCTGCCTGGAATGGGCCTGAAGTTGTAACCGATTGGCCCCGTGGATATAATCATGTTCCTTCCCACGCCATTTCATAGTGCCGGACTAGCGCGCCGCAGGAGGAAGCCCTATGACTACTACCAGCCGAAACATGGCATTGAAACACCGCAGCCGTGAGATCGTCGAGGGGCCCGACCGCGCCCCCGCCCGGGCCATGCTCATGGCTATGGGTCTTACCCAGGAGGACATTGACAAGCCCTTCATAGCCATCGCCAATCTGGCCAGCGACGTCACTCCTTGTAACGTTCACCTGGACCGGCTGGCCCAAGCCGCAAAAGAGGGAGTCCGGCAGTCCGAAGGCACGCCCTTCGAGTTCGGGACCATCACTGTAAGCGACGGCATCTCCATGGGCACCGAAGGGATGAAGGCGTCATTAGTTAGCCGCGAGGTTATCGCGGATTCCATCGAGGTCGTAACCTTTGGCGAGCGCATGGACGGGCTGATTACCATCGCCGGTTGCGACAAGAACATGCCAGGTTGCATGATGGCCATTGCCAGGCTCAACGTACCTTCCCTGTTCATCTACGGTGGGACCATCATGCCGGGCAACTACAACGGCAACGATGTCAATATCCAGGACGTTTTCGAGGCCGTGGGCGCTTACGCTAGCGGCAACATGACCCTGGACGAGCTTCACGCCCTGGAATGCGTCGCCTGCCCAGGCGAGGGCTCCTGCGCCGGTCTCTTTACGGCCAACACCATGTCCACCGCCATCGAGGTCATGGGAATGTCTCTTCCCGGGGACGCTTCAATCCCCGCGATCGACCCACGCAAGGCCGAGCACACCAGGGCGGCGGGCCGAACCTTAATGCGCCTGCTCAAGGAGGATGTCCGGCCCAGGGACATTCTCACCCGTCAGGCCTTCGAAAACGCTATCACCGCCGTGGTCGCGATGGGCGGCTCCACCAACGCCGTGCTGCACCTCATGGCCATTGCTCATGAGGCCCAAGTGGAACTAACCCTGGGCGACTTCGACCGCATCAGTAGGAGCACCCCCTACGTCGCGGATATGCGTCCGGCTGGCAGATACGTCATGGCCGACTTGGACCGCTACGGCGGCGTATCGTTGATCGTCAAGCGGCTGCTGCGAGCGGGCCTCTTGAACGGCGACGCCATGACCATCACTGGCAAGACACTTGCGGAAAACGCGGAGGCAATGGACACGATAGAGGACCAACCGGTCGTCGTACCCACTGACCAACCGCGCAGCCCAACCGGCGGACTGGCCATTCTCTACGGGAACTTGGCCCCCGACGGCGCGGTAATCAAGGTGGCCGGTCACCAGGAAAGAGTCTATCAGGGCCCGGCAAGGGTATTTGACCAGGAGCAAGCCGCGTTCCAGGCCATCCAGCGCAGGGAGATCAAGCCCGGAGACATCGTAGTCATCCGCTACGAAGGCCCCAAGGGAGGCCCGGGTATGCAGGAGATGCTGGCCGTGACCGGCGCGCTGGTCGGACAGGGCCTCGGGGATGACGTGGCGCTAATGACCGATGGGCGTTTCTCCGGCGCCACCCACGGCCCGATGGTTGGTCACGTGACCCCGGAAGCGGCCGTTGGAGGTCCCATAGGCCTACTACAAGAGGGAGATATCATCACCCTGGACATTCCACAGCGGCGCTTGGACGTGCAACTGACCGAGGAACAGTTCGCCGACCGCCGGGCAAACTTCACGCCCATTGCCCCCAACTACACCACCGGAGTCCTGGCCAAATACGCCAAGCTGGTATCCTCCGCCTCCCAGGGCGCGGTGACGGGGTAGGGGCAATCGGGCAGTCATACCCTAAAGGGCCGCAGCCGACCCTCCGTTGCCATTCGGAGCGTGAGGAGGGCCGGAGTCAACATAGACGTGTGGTGTAAATATGGCCAAGATAACAATCAGCATCCCCGATGAGCTATTAGACAGGGTGGAACGGGAGTGCGCGGATACAGGACAAGGCCGCAGTCATTTCTTGCGTTGTGCCGCCGAGGAATACATTAGGCTGACACATTGGCGCAGAAAGCATGAACAATGGGCGCGAGAAGAGGCTGAGGCATACAGCCGATACTCTGAAGAACCCGTAGACATCACGTCCTGGGATTCCATTATGCAGTCCGTGTTCGGTGAAGAGTCGTGGGAGGAAGAGTACCAAGAATTCATCAAGAAAAATGGGACGGGGTGAGGTCTGGTGGGCAGACCTGCCGTCGCCGATAGGGTTTCGTCCTGTAGTCCTCATCTCTCGAAACGACTCTTACCGCTACCGTAATATGGTAATCGTGACTACGGTCAGCCGAAGAATCCGGGGGATTTGGGCTGAGGTCCACTTGGGGCCGGAGGAAGGTCTGCGCTTTCAATCCACAGCAAACCTCGACAACATCATGACGATCCCCAAGGCGGCACTCCAAGAATACATCTCGACACTATCCGAGGAAAAGATGCAACAAGTGGACGCCGCCATTCACTATACTCTCGGCTTGGAGAATTAGCCTGTCATGCCCAACCGGTATAATTGACGCTCAGCGGCCATGCCCCTGAACAACCCTCGCCAATCTGATGGTCCAGAAAGCAGACACGCTATGCCACCCATCACCATAGACATACTCGACCGGATGCGTTCCAACCTGGGCGCGCTGGTAACCGAGCGAGCCAGGCGCTTGCCGGGGTTGAAGTATTGCGACCTGCGCATCCAGGTCAAGGAAGAGAAAGGCGCGGTGGCTGAGAATGGCAGCGAGAAAGCCAGCTCCGAAGACTACTCATTCGACTTCGGTGTCCGGGTCGTCGCGGGGACCCGTGCTAGCGCATCCGGATATTACGGGCGCATACTCGGCGCGGCAGACGCTGATAACATCGAGGATGTGGTCTGGGACGGTATCAAACAAGCCCACCAACGGGCTAGGACCAGCGCCAGGCTCAAGAACCTCGCAAGGGGCAGGTTCGCCAGGCTGGGAAACACCCTGTCCTCCATCGACTTGGCCTCGGTGGACGTCGCGCGAGACACCGTGCCTCCAACATTCACCGTTGACCCCAGGGAAGTCCCGCTTCAGGACGTCGTCGCAATGGCCGTGGACGGATGTAAGGCGGCCCACAGCCAGGGCGCCATTGGCTATTCCGCCGCATCCGCAAGCACATATCTGCTCCGTGAGCTATACCTCAGCTCCGACGGGGCGGACATAGACCAGTCATTCGCCCAGACCGAGGGCTTCGCAATAGTCATTTGCGAAGGAGACGGCGGGGGCTACGAACTCTACGACTTCACGGGACATCAGCGGGGCTGGGAGATCCTCACCGATGGCTACAGCAACGGCCCCATCGTTCTGCCAAACTTCATGGACTTCTGCACCGAATTGGGGGCCAATGCGGTCGAGGTTGCGGCGGCGCCCCCGCTAAGACCTCCCGATAACGATGTGGTGGTGGTCACTGACCCCCACTTCAACACCCTCTTGGTCCACGAGGTGGTGGGGCATCCCTCCGAGCTTGACCGGGGCCTCAAGTATGAGACCGCCTACGCAGGACGTTCCTGGTTCTTGAACACCCTAGAGGACAACCAAATCGGCCAGCAGATCGCATCACCGCTGGTAACCGCCTTCTCCGACCCTCTAATGGAGGGTTACGGCTCTTTCCAATACGACCACGAGGGTACGCGACCCCGAAGAGCGTTCATTATCCGTGACGGTATCCTGGAGGAGTTCCTGAACAACCGCCAGACCGCCGCCATTATGGGGGTCACTCCCAACGGGTCCGCCCGCAGTACCGAAGCCCACCTCGTGCCGTTGATTCGCATGACCAACACGGTCTTCGGGCCTGGCGAAAGCGACCCGGCAGAGATCGTAGCCGATGTAGAATCAGGCTACTACATCGCGGGACACCGCACTCCGTCCATCTCCGAGGCTCGGGAGAATTTTCGCATAACGGCGGTCAGGGTATACGAGATCGAGAATGGCCAGTTGGGACGGCTGTACCGCGACGGAGGCATCACCTCCGACTCCCGCAAGTACTTCACCTCCATAGACGCGGTGGGCAACGACCTCCGAGTCAACCCGATCCCCAACTGCGGCAAAGGCCAACCCATGCAGGCCAAACGCATGAGCAACGGAGGGCCTACAATGAGGAGCATAGCCCGCCTAACCGGCCCGGGCCAGTAAGAGGTGAATGATGAACCAACGAGATGGGTACGCTTCCGCCAGCAGAGAGTTTATGACCAAGGCATTCCAAGAACTGGAGCAAGGCGACGTCGTCCAAGCCTCGGAGAAGGGTTGGGGAGCAGCCGCGCAAATGCTCAAAGCCGTCGCTGACCGCAGGGGCTTGCCGCACAACAGTCACGGCTTGCTATACGGGGTCGTGAGGACGCTTGTCCAGGAGACCGGAGACGGCCAGATTGCCAACCTGTTCCAGGTAGCTGGAAGCTTGCACATGAACTTCTATGAGAATTGGTCGCCCGCAGAGTTGGTGGAGCTTGCCCTGCAAGACGTGGAACGGTTGCTGGATAAGCTGGAGCCAATGTTGGACCAGGATTCTTCAGACTCGCCCATACCAGGGGTTTAGCGGGCATGATTCCCCTGAACAGGCTGCGCACGGCCGTCCGTGAGGCTCTGGTCTACGTGTCCGCTCAACCCGGCGTGGACGAAGTGGAAGCGTTCGCTTCGGCCAACACCAACCTGACCGTCCGCCTGAACTACACGTCCAACATTCCCAGCAACGGTGTCGAAGAGCCCAAGTCGTTAGAGTCCTATGGCATCGGGCTGCGGGTGGCTTTCCGCACTCCCGAAGGCGTCAAGACCGGATTTGGCAGCGAACCGGCGGACCTGACTCTAACCGGCGTTCAGAGCGCGTTGGAAAAGGCGCGTTCCGGGGCCGTGTTGGACGTGGACTACGAGTCTCTCCCTAGACCTGACGACGCTCCTCGGAGCGTGGCTGACCCGCAGGACTCAACCAGAAGCGCCTCGACCCCGCGCTTTCACGACCCTTCGGTGATGCGCATGGGCAATTCCCGCCTCGTCGAAACAGGCTGGAATATGCTCGAACGCGGCCTGGACGTTTTCGAGACCTCCGAGGATGTGTTAAGCCTGGTCGAGTCTCCGGAACGAATCTCCGAGTTGGGCCTGATTCTAGGCGGAGACCTGGTGTGCTTGCAGGAGAGGATGGCTATAGCGTCCACCCACCTGCCCAGGGTGCAGAGCGACGAATCGACCCTCGTCATGTCTTTCGCGACGGCGATGGTTGAGTCCCAAGCAGCCAAGGGAAGCGGTTGGTCGGTCAGTCCCGGGCTGTCCGGATCCAGCGGGGACTCCGCCGCGCAGGCGGCCCGCAACGCAATCGCGTCAATCGACGGAGTGCGTGTACCCACCGGAGATTACCGCGTCGTACTTGGCCCCCAACCGTTGGCGGAAATCCTGGAATGGATTCTGCTGCCCGGCTTCTCCCTGGACATGTTCTGGGCTGGGGCTTCGCCGTTCATGGGCAAGCTCAACCAGCGGGTGGCATCGCCGCAACTGTCGATCTATGACCACGGGGCGGCGGCGGACATGGCCGGATCGAAGAAGATTACCGACGAGGGGTTGCCCACCGGGCGGACGCAACTGATTGCCAACGGGGTCCTGGCGGGCCTGATGTCTGACCATTACAATTACCGGCGAATCATTAGCGACCCCGAAGCCCGGCGCAAGCTGGGGGTTGACCCTCGAACAATCGCGGGCGCTATCGCCCCCAGAAACGGGTTTCGACCCGGCAACGGGGGAGGGCGTGACTTCGCATCCACTCCTTCGGTGGTCCCGACGAACCTTATTGTCCAGGGTGATGAAGGCATCACCCGCGATGAGCTATTTCGCAGGGTAGGCGACGGCGTCTACATAGGCCGGATCTGGTACACCTATCCGGTCAACGGTATAACCGCGGGCGACTTTAGCGGCACCGTTGTCGGCGACTCGTTCCTAATCGAAGACGGGCGGCTCGCCGCGCCCATCAAGGCCAATACCCTGCGTATGAATGACAATGTGCTGCGGGTCATCAACAACATTCTGGGCATCACCGAGTATCAGCGCGGTACCGTCCGCTGGTCGTCAGACCAGGTGACCTGGGCCCCCGAAGTCGCCGTGTCAGGTTTTCACCTGGATGAGATCGGCGAGCAGTCCTTGTAAATCGTCGAGGTGCGGGATGCCATCAGATAACATCGAGTTCACCACACAGGGCAGCGTGGCCAAGATCACGTTGAACCGTCCCGAAGCGCGTAACGCTCTGTCGCCCGAAATGGTGGATGGGCTGGGCGAGGCCCTGCGCGCTTGTCACAAGCAGGACATCCGGGCCGTCATCCTCGGCGGGGCCGGAGGCTCATTTTGCGCTGGCGCGGACGTGAAGGACTTCGTCGAGCAGTTGGACCAGGGAGGCCCGGAAGGGATATCCCAGCACCTGAACAACCTGGCTGGCGCGCTGCACCGGGACGTGGTCATGGAAATCCGCCGGTTGGAGAAGCCGGTTATCGCCAGCATCGACGGTGTGGCGGCGGGGGGAGGGTTCAGCCTCACGCTGGCCTGCGACCTGCGGATCGCTTCCAGCACTGCCAGGTTTCTGATGGCCTACGCCAACATCGGGGCGACCGCCGACGGTGGGTCCACCTACCTCTTGCCACGGCTGGTGGGCGCGGGCAAGGCGATGGAGCTATACACGGCGAGCCAACCCCTCAGCGCTGAAGCCGCCCTGGAAATCGGTCTGGTCAACCAGGTCTGCCCCTCCGGAGACTTGGACAGACACGTTCTGGAGACCGCCATGAGGCTCGCCCAGGGTCCCACGGTGGCGTTCGGAAGAGTCAAGGCCCTATTCGACCAATCGTGGGGTTCGAACTTGGAAGACCAACTCGAGGCTGAGACCGCGGCCATGAGGGGAATCGGCCTTACCGGAGACTTCCAGGACGGAATCCGAGCGTTCGCCGAAAAGCGCCGGCCCTGGTTCCAGGGAAGATAGGGACCGCAGAGGGCGAGTTACCCCACCTCAACCACGGTTACGCCTTCGCCCCCGCTCCCTTCTCCACCAGCCACCGAAGCCGCCAACGGATGACGGTCTAGATACTCCCTGATCGCACGCCTGAGGGCGCCGGTCCCTTTGCCGTGGATGATGCGCACGTTCTCGACACCATCGAGAGACGCGTTGTTGAGAAGCTCGTCGACCCGTTCTATCGCCTCGTCCACCCTGCATCCGCGAAGGTCGATCTCGGTATTCGACTGCTTGGGAGCCTGGCGCTGGAAAAATACGCTGGCCTGGGCCGCCGCCTGGTGGCCGCCGGCTGGCCGCTCCAACTGGTACATCGGCACTTTGGCGCGCATCGTTCCCAGCAGGACTTCAATCTGCCCTTCCTCATCCGCCGGGGTGATTACCTCCACCGGACGAGGAATGCCCCGGAGAAACACCCGGTCTCCGCTGCCCACCCGCTCTTGCCAGGGAGTCCGCTTCACCTCGATAGGTTGCCACCGGGGTGTCCGCACTTCGCGGGCGGCCTCCCGCAGTTGGGCGCGCTGCTCCTGTATGACCTGCCGGGTATCCGGCTGGTCCAACACCCGCTCGGCGCGCCGCAGACGGTCCAACAGGTGACCGATTCGGTCCTGTAGGTCCTGCCGGGCGTCTTCGACCAACTCGGCTTTTCTGGACTCGACGTTGGCCAACTGGGACTCGGCTTCAGCCTGCTGCTGGCGGGACTGGGTGAGGGCTTCCTCCGCCTCACGGCGGAGGTCTTCGACCACTCGCCGCTCCACCTGTAGCTGGTGGAGCAGGTCTTCCGTAGCCTGTTCCACCGGGGAGATAGCCGACCGGGCATGATCTATGATTTCCCGCGGAATACCCAGCCGAGCCGCGATAGTGAGGGCGTAGCTGCGTCCGGGAAGTCCCAGGGTAACGCGGTAGGTCGGTTGCAACGTCTGGGGATGCAGGTCAACGCTGGCGTTGGTCATCCCCGGCGTCTCTTGAACAAAACGCGCCACACCCCGATGATGGGTCGTTGCCACGAGCAGAGGCCCAAGACTCAGGAAGTGCCACAAAATCGCCTGGGCCAAGGCCGAGCCCTCTTCGGGATCCGTGCTGGTCCCCAACTCGTCCACAAGGATGAGGGACTGGGCGGTGATCTCACCAATAATGGCGAGTAGATTTGAGATATGGGAGCTGAATGTCGACAGGGCCTGCTCGATGCTCTGCTGGTCGCCGATATCCACGAACACGCCGTCGAATAGGGGAAGCTCGGCCTGGTCCGCGGGTACGTGCAACCCTGACTGGGCCATCAACGCCAGCAAACCCACGGTCTTCAAGGCCACGGTCTTGCCGCCGGCGTTGGGACCGGTTATCAGCATCACCCTGGAGTCCCCACCCAATTCCAGGCTCACCGGCACCACCGAGCCGGAAAGCAGCGGATGACGCGCCCCGGTTAACCGCAGCCGGCGGTCCTCCGCCGGGTGGTCTGAGACCCAAGGGGAAACCGCCCGCAACGCGGATGAATACCGGCCCTTGGCCATGTCGAGGTCCAACCTCGACAGAATATCCAGGGTCAACAGCAGGTCTTGGCCTGCGTGGCTGACCTGGTTGGAAAGCTGTCGCAGGACCCGTTCAACCTCGCGTTCCTCGGCCAACCGCGCCTCCCGCCAACGGTTGCCAAGCTCAATCGCACCCATCGGCTCGACAAAAACAGTTGACCCGCTATCTGAGACGTCGTGGACGATACCGGGGACCCTGGGTTTCATTTCGGATTTAATCAGCAGGACCAAGCGGCCATTTCGTTGAGTGATGATCGGTTCCTGGACCACCTCCATGCGCTGGAACCGGCGCAGGTTCCTTTCCATGGTCTCGTTAAGCCGCTGATGCACCGACCGGGAGTCTTGCCTGAGTTGGCGGAGGAGAGGACTGGCATCGTCCAGCACCTCGCCCGCGGGACTGATCGCGGAGGCGACCGCGCCTTCTATGCCGGTTAAATCGGGTATGTTTTCGGCAAAACCGGACAGCAGGGGAAAATCGTCCCGGTCCGTCAGGCGTGACCGGTCGAAACGAGCGGCCCCGAGTAGTTCCTGGATGGAACGCAACTCCTCTCCCCGAAGCAGTCCACCCAGCACTGCGCGGCGAACCAGGCCCCGGAAGTCGATGCGCGGGCCGAACTCCAGCACACCGCCGTTCTCTATGAACTGCCTGGCTTCCGTGGTCTCCTGGAGGTCGGTCGCGATGACCAGGAGGTCCTGTTTCGGGACCAAAGCCAGGGACGCTTCTTCGCCCATCACAGTACGGGCGTATGAGGCGAGGCGCTGGCGGATCTGGTCGAATTCCAGCAGGCGTATCGCGCGGGCAAAGCCGCCGTGGTCCGGTGAGTCACTGGCGTTGGGCTCGGGGGGTGTGACTCCGCCGCTCCCCGAGTCCAGGGTATGTTGTTCCATAGACATCGTGCGGTTTTATCTAATGCCAGAGAGTTAATGCCGAAGCGGGAATCGTTGGATAGCTGGGGGTCTAAAAGCTAACCGGGTACAACCGGCATTCCCTCAAGAGTTCCGGCACCTCTTCCAGCGTATCACGTTTGGGGTCCCTAATGTTGAGCCTGCGTTGCAGAGTGATCCCGCGCAACCGCTCCACGTGGGGGCACACTTTGACGAATTCGTTCAGGGTGATCCTATCGCCGCCGAGTAAGAGATATTCCAGTTTTCCGGCGTGGGGTTCGAGCTGGGCCCGGACGGTGTCGCAGGTCTTGTCGTACATCTTCCGTGCCTGGCCTTCCCGGATGCGCTGGAACCGTCGCTGGGAGGTGCCGCCGGCGTGGTGTTTGCCCTTGACGTACCTGGCATCTGTCTTGGCCGAAATCAATTGGTCGCCCTTGAACAGGGCCACGGTCGAACGCCCGAGCCTCAATAGCACCACGCCGATCGTATACTCGGCGTTCACATTGGCCATCAACGGAGCAGTGGACCAGGAATCCAAGGCCATGGTCTCGGTCAGAGGGAACGGCGGTAGGATTACGAGCCCCCATTGTCCCGCCATCAGTCCGACAATTCCGGTGTCGGAAGCCAATATCGACCGGTCCAGCCCGGCCAGGGCTTCAGGCCAGCCAGAACTGGCGTCCAAGCCTTTCAGCACGCCTACGCCGCTCCCCGGCGCAAGATACACCGAAGAGGAGGTCGTCCCCGCATCAGGGGTAGCCGTCTCCAGGATCCTCTGGAGACTCGCCCGCGAAACGGATTGACCGGGTTGAATCGTCAAAGCCGGAGAGGTCATGGGTTAAGTATACGCCAGTGGCTCGTAGTTAGTGGTTAGTGGTCCCACCGACTGACACTTCTCACTGACCACAGGGACCCGGCCACCGGCCACTGACTTCACGGGGCTGGCAGGTCAAATTCGTGGGGCACGGTCCAGGGGAGGAGGGCGCGGAGAAGGGGTTTGAGGAGCGGGGCCTCTCCGTGGCTGCGGCATCCATTCAGGTAACGGCTAGCTGAGGTGAAGGTGGAGAGACGGTAACCCGCCTTGACGACCCGTTGGATGAAGGGCTGGGCGTCCGGCAGGGGCTCCTCTTCGAACAGGGCGCGGGACCACTCATCGCACAGCTCCTGGGACATGCGTTGGATGGCGACTTGGGCCAATGGGCGTGCCAGTTTACGTTGGAGGCGGCGTATTTCGGACTTAATTTGGCCGAGAGTCATAGATGCTTCTCCATATGGGGCTTGATAGTGAGGGCGTTATGGAAGGACTGGAGTTGGAAGCGGGCGAGTCCGGCGCGGAAGTCGCCGTCCGGGAGCGAACGCCGCAACGGGCGGCAGTCCATATTAGAGAGGCGAGCGTGTTCGCACACGGAGGGGACGGCGGCGGGTACGGGAAGGTACTTTCGCTGCTGGACGGAGAGGTTGGAGTTTTTTTGTTTTGAGACAGAGTGGGACATTTCGGGACATGCGACTCCTTGCGGGAACCGGTTTTTGGGTCTGGGCTCATGTTGGGTGATATCGAGTGGAATTAATGGTAGAGAGGTGCAACGCGGAATGGGAAGGGGGAAATGTCAGATGGGAGGGGAGAGTCGGTAGCCCGCGGGGTTTTGGTTTAGGACGATTGAGAAGTTCTTCTACTCCGAGGGACAGGGACGGCGGGTTTGGGCAGTGGATTCCCGTTTTCACGGGAATGACGGGGATGGGGGCGGGGACAGGCGGGAATGGGGGCAGGCCCAGGCAATTGAAAGAGTTTGCGAACAGGTCCCTTTGGACACTCCAATTGCCCGGCCATAAGCATTTTGCTACACTAGCCCGGCGGCCCCAGCGGGCCATCGTCGAAATCTTTCCGCCAAGAAGGAGTGACCGTGATATACGAAGTCCGTACCTACACTCTCCAACCAGGCTCCGTAGCCCAATTCGAGGAAAACTTCGCCAAGGCCCTGCCCGCAAGGGAGAAATACTCCAAGCTGGGCGCTTTCTGGCACACCGACATCGGCCCATTGAACCAGGTGATCCACGTCTGGCCCTACGAGAGCGTCGATGAGCGCAACGCCATCCGCGCCGAGGCTTCGCAGGACCCGGACTGGCCGCCCAAGAACCCGCCCGAGATGTACGTCAGCCTGTCTTCCGACATCTACATCCCCGCTCCCTTCATGCGGCCCATGGGCGGCGGCCAGGAATTGGGGAACATCTACGAAATGCGCATCTACACATACAAGAACGGCTCCATGCCGGAAGTCGTCAAGCGCTGGGGAGCCGCCATACCCCACCGCGAGGAGTATTCCCCCTGCGCCGCCGCGATGTACAGCGACCTGGGTTCGCTAAACAAGTGGATGCACGTCTGGCCTTACAAGGACATGGAAGACCGCAACCGCATCCGCGCCGAAGCGAGCACGTCGGAGCATTGGCCTCCCCCGACCCGGGAATTTCTGCTCAGCCAGGAAAACAAGATGCTGATCCCCTCTGCCTTCTCGCCGATGCACTAGGAGCAGCGTAGTGGCCCGTGGTTAGTGGCTAGGGGCCCCGCGGGCCGCCGCTTCCCACTGACCACCGGGAGCCGGCCACCGAGCGCCGCCTCTTGGGTATAGAAGCATATCGAAGTCTAGCGGGACCGGAGTAGACGTTAAATGGTTTCCGACCCGGCGGACATAGAATCCGTAAAAGCGGCCAATCAGCGATTTTACGAGGCTTTCGGCACTTTGGACATCCGCGAGATGGAGGAAGTGTGGGAAGCCTCGGACCGGGACATGTGCGTCCACCCCGGCTGGCAACCGCTGGTCGGATGGGAGTCCGTCCGCGCAAGCTGGGCCGGGATTTTCGACAACACTACCCTCATGCACTTCAACATCCACTACATAAATGTTGTGGTGCATGGGGATTCGGCTTGGGTTACCTGTATGGAGAACATTAGCAGCGTATTGCAGGGCCGGGCCAGCAACTTCGGCATACTGAGCACCAACATATTCGTTCGCACGCCGCAGGGTTGGAAGATGTCCGCCCACCACGCTGCCCCTAACATGTAGCCATTCAAGGCCCTCCACCTGCACAGTCCTTCTCAATTTCCCGTAGTTGCCGAATAGGTCTTCAATTTCGCGGAGGACGTGGGGTGACCTACAACCGAACTGGACCGGCCTAGACTCTCTGATATATCCGGCCAGGTGGTGGTCCCATTCGCGCTGGACTCTACGCTGGTTGCCAATCTATCATCGATGGCAGAATAGCATTAAATGATACCATGATCTCTGGTTGACTAGACGTCAAAAGTGTTGACAGGCTTGGCAGTGGTTTGTATCGTCGCACCACTCGTCACATGGAGACTGTCGAAAGCGAGTCCCAACTATGACTACCGAAGCATGGAATGACCTATTAGAGTACCTGGGGTATAAACCAGCGTCCCCGGCTGAGCGAGTGGCTCAAGTTATCCAGATGGTAGTAAAGGCGAGGGCCGAAGGGAAGATCACGGATGAAGATTTGAATCTATTAATTAAGTGCCTTATCGCGCCCTTGGTTGCCACCCAAATTAGCGAAATGGTCCAAGATTTCTTCACGGTTCCGAACATGATGAGCCTTGGTAAGCGTTCCCCGCATCACAGCAGGGGGAGGTCCCCAAATTTCTCGTTGGCACTGTAAGGGAACCCAATGACCACACCTCAAGAAGAGCCGAACGACTCTTCAGCCAAAAACGAAGATGCTGCCAACAACGTACCCTCAGAAATCACCATCCCCTCAGAACTCCTTGCTCAGTTACCTCCAGAGGTAGCCGAAGCCTTACAGTCAAATCTTACCAGTGTCCATGGACGCATCACCAGTCAATCACTCACTGTTCAGGCCCGGCCCCTCTCCCTCTGGGAGAGGGTCAGGGTGAGGGGGTTTCCACGAAACTGACTTGCCGCAGCTATACCGTTGCAGGGAGAGTCGAGCCCTCTCCCCAAGAGGGAGAATGAAAAGGCCCTGCTCACTGTTCAGGCCCGGCCATTCGATCCTATAGCTGAGAAAGTCAGCCCTGAACTGATCTCAGAATACATGGGGCATAGAGCCCGTGAAACTGAGCAGGAGTTTGCCGAACGCAGGCATAGTCGTCTTCTATACTCAGGGGTTGGACTCATTGTCCTTGGGGCGTTGTTCGCATTCATAATCACTCTGATACTATTAAGAGAGACAAGTCTCATAGGACCGATATTGGCTTCTATTGCAACCGGCATAGGTGGTGCCGGGGTTGCGATTGGTTTAGCTCAGTCTCATCGTAGATAGCCTATCTCACGATTTAGCATGATCACTGACAAAAGGCCGGGACCGCTCCGGGGCCTCAGTGTTTGCGGGCCAGAATGTAGATACTGCGTTGTAGCATCGCTCGGCAGTGAGTGCCTCTGCCAGTGCGTCCGTTCGTTTGTCTTATGGTGATTGTCGTGGGTGGTCTCCGCTCCTCGTTTCCAGGCTATAGGGCATCCGCATTTCGCAATGCTCCTACGAATCCAGCAACCAACCTAATATAATGGTCATATATCTTTGTTTGCCGCTATGCCTTGGCGGCTATTACCACTTCACCTAGATCACCCTCACCCCATCACAGAAAGGAGCCTGATATGGCTCAGGATGCTCCCGCCCTGACCAGAACTGACAAGAACCTGTGGAGCGCCATAGTGGCCGAGGCTATGGCTAACCTCACTTATAACGCCTTCGCCCACAAGGCATTGGAGGAGGGCCATCCGGAGGTCGCCCAGGTTTTCCAGGAAGTCGCGGGCGCGGAGACGATCCATGGCCTGAACCATCTTCGCGTCGCAAATGGCGTCGGTCCGACCCTTGAGAATCTCCACACCGTCGTTACCGGAGAAGCTAAAGAGTTCGGCACCGTCTACCCACGCATGATTAATGAGGCACTGGCGGAAGGGAGGCAAGACGTTGCGGACTCCTTCGCCCTAGCCCTGGGGAGGGAGCGGCACCACCTGGAGATGTTCAGCCGGGCATTGGCCGATTTGGAGGTGAAGCACGCCGCCGCCACAGCGCAACCTCGGACGTCACCCGTTGAGTTGGACGAGCCCGGCGCAGCCACAGAATCCGGGGAAGGCCCTGGGGGCAACGGAAGACCCGTTCTGGAAACGGGATTCGACACCTTCGTGAGCGCCGCAATGGAGCTGGACCGGGAGCGGTGGCGCGTGGCCTCACTGGGCAGGCTGAGGGAAGTGGTTTTCGGAGCGCAGGACGGAATTCTAAGCACCGTGGCCCTGGTGACATCCGTAGCGGTGGCGCTGGACAGTCAGACGGCCGTGCTGGTGGCGGGTCTGGCCGCCGCGGCCGCCGGGATGATATCCATGGCAACCGGCGCTTGGCTGGGCTCCCGCGCCGAATTGGACGTTAAACGCGCTGAAATAGAGCGCGAGGCATTGGAGCTTGAGGAGAAGCCAGGCGAAGAGTTTGCCGAATTGGTGGTGGCCTTCCAGCGGGAAGGTAAGAGTTACAAAGAAGCCCGGGAAATGGCCGACGAGATCGCCCAGGACAAAGACCTGTGGCTCCGCACCATGGCCGAAAAGGAGCTGGGCATCAGCATGGAGGAGACCACCAGCCCGGCGAAGGACGCTGCCGTGATGGGGGTCTCGTTCATCCTGGCAGCCCTTGTCCCCATCGTGCCTCACATGCTTTTGACGGGATATTTGGCGATATCGGTCTCGGTGGGCGCGGCGTTGGTGGGCCTATTCGCCTTGGGTTCGATCAAGGGCAGACTGGTGAGGAAGCCGCCGGTGCTTCAGGGGTTGGAAATCCTGGGCATCGGGGCCGTCTCCGCCGCCATAGGCTTCGGCCTGGGCGACGGCATCCCCCGGCTAATCGGTTAGGGCCGACGCCATCATATTGTTGGCGCAGGCAACTTCACCACAAGGGAAAAGGGGATGGTCCCGGCGGTTCAGGACTACGACTCAGGGCGTGAATGCCGGGGAACAGTTACGCCTGTGCCGCGATGCGGTCTTTAACGGGCGCCGCTAACGGCTAATTGATCCGCCTCAGTAGTTCCAGGACCGCCGCGTTGAAGTCGGGGGGGTTGTCGCCCTGCACCAGGTGACCTGCGCCTGATATGGTGACCGTCGTGCAGTCGGAGATCACCTCGGCCATGCGCTGCATGGTTTCTTCGGCAAATAGGTCGCTGCGGTCTCCGCGGACAACCAGGGTGGGGCAGTTGATCTTCGCCACTGCCTCCCATAGTTGTTCGGCGGACCAGGATGCGGGCCGGTGGTCCGGGTTCCGCATCGCCTTATCATACTTCCAGGTCCACTTTCCGTCGGCCCTCTCGCGGATGCTGTATTTCAACGCCCCGACAACCTGCTCGCGGGTGCGTCCCGTGTATTCCATCACGCGCTGGGCGAACTCTTCGAAGGAGTTTAGCTCGTCGGGAAGCTCTCTGAAGCGGCGGATCCGGTTCGACCCCTGCCGCTGCGTTTGGGGACCGGTGTCCACGATGACCAAGCCCCGGAGCTTGCCGGAATTGTCCGAAGCCCAAACGTAGGAGTTACGCCCCCCCATGGAATGCCCGATTAGCGTGAAGCCGTTGAGCCCCATCGCTTCGACAAACTCGTCGAAGTCGCGCACCTGGGCTTCCAGGGAGTAGTCACCGTCCGGAGCCCAATCAGTGTCGCCGTGGCCGCGCTGGTCCAAGGCGATCACATGATAATGCTCGGAGAGAGGGAGACTGACGAAGTCCCAGCTATGGGCCTGCTGCGAGTTGCCATGCAGCATCACCACGGTGGGGTTGGCGGGATCGCCCCATTCCAGGTAGTGGAAGGTCATGCCTTGTACCTGGACTTCTCTGTCGACCGGCTCGTTTTCCTGGGTGAACACCACTCCCATGGCCCGGGCCGCGTCGTGGAGCGATAGTCCCACTTGCTGAGACGCCATGAACAGACCTCCCGTAGGAATTAGCTAGGAAACAACCTCATCATAACCCTACTGTCAAGGTAAGGGCTTCGGCTCTGATGGGCTTCCAGTAGCCGCCGTATCCACCCATCTTGACCACAGCGAAGTGAGTCCTTCGACTCCGCTGCGCTGCGCTCAGGATGAGCGGGGTTGGTTGCTTGATCGGTTTTTGACCGTGATAACCGAGAGACCCTGTGGCCGGGCCAGGGTCTCTCGATTGTTCGTCTGAACTGTGATTTCTCTGATTATGGGATTCGCATCATTTCCAATCATATAAATCCCATAATCCTGTGAATCCCGGTTCGGACAATTGTGCCGATAATCGCAAGACTCCCGGCCCAGCCAGCAGGGCCTTTTCATTTTTGGAAAGGTGTCCCTCTACTTCTGGGAGAGGGTTAGGGTGAGGGAGTTCCCCCGCAAACTGACTTGCCGCAGCTACTACCATTGCAGGGAGAGTTGTCCCTCACCCCAGCCCTCTCCCCACGGGAGAGGGAGAATGAAAAGGCCCTGCCCAGCCAGCTTTAAGGTTTCCTATCAACCGAACCAGTGCTATTATTAAGCGGCTGGGTCGGTAGCCCTCCAATTTTCCCTTGGGCAACCCAAGCACCGGAATCCCAGGAGAAATGCCCCAAATGACCACCCAGGCGATTACCCTGGAGCTCGCCCCCAGGGAGGTTCTAGGTAAGAAAGTGCGCCAGTTGCGGCGCTCCGGCATTATGCCCGTGCACCTGTACGGTCCCAGCGTCGAACCTCGCGCGCTTCAGTGCGCGACCCCTATCCTGGTTGAGGCCCTGACCAGGGCGGGCGGAAGCACTCCGATCACGATATCGGTCCAGGGTGAGCACGGGACCCAGTTGGCCTTCGCTAAAGAGATTCAGAGGGACCCCAGGCGCGACGACATTATCCACGTCGACCTCGTGGTGGCGGAAGCCTCCCGCCCCGTCACCGCCCAGGTGCCCATCGTGCTGGCCGGGGACTCCCCTGGCGCGCGCAGCTCAGGCGGGACCGTAGTGCATCAGCTACGGGACGTGAGCGTCGAAGCCCTCCCGCTGGAGATGCCCAACGAGTTGGAAGTAGACCTGGGAGATATGGTGGAGGCGGACTCGGTGTTCCGGGTAGCCGACCTTAAGCTTCCCCCCAACGTTTCCGTCCTGGCCGACCCGGATGAAGTGGTGGCGCGGATCGAGGCTCGCAGGGTTGCCCTTGATGACGAAGCCGCGGCGGAGGATGTTGGATCTGCCGAAGAGGTCCAGGGTCCCCCCGAGTCGTAGGCAGAGTAACCGCGACACGGAAGCGCCTTCCGGTTGCAATTTCCGGGTGGGACGTCAACCGGGAGTCCGACCTAATCCCGCAACCGCCCGGCGTTTGACCAAAGGCTGGCCGTAGCCTGTACGGCGTTGTATTGGAGGCCACCCTATGTACCTGGTATTCCTGGGTGAATCGGGAAACACGGGCGTAAGTCTGGGAGACCCAAATCAGCCCCATCACGTCCATACCGGCCTAATGCTCCACGAGTCCCAGGCCATCTCGGTAGCAGGCGAATTCAACGCACTGTGCCGCCGTCATTTTGGACGTCCCCTGGGAGAGCCGGGTACGCCCACGGAACTGCGCCCCACCGACATCTACCAGGGCCGGGGCGCTTATGCGTCGTGGCTCCCCGACAAACGGGGAGAGTTGATACAGGACTGCCTGGGCATCCTGATACGCCGTGAGACCCCGCTCATCGCCGTGTATGTAAACAAGCAGGAGTTCTTCGATGTGAAGGCGCGGGGCGACAGTCCCGATTCCCTCTGGGGGACCCCCTCGGCCATCACCATCGACAGGTTCCTACTCGCGTTGAATATGTTCGTCGACGAGGTGAACATGTCCTCGCTGGACAGCCAACAACTGGAACAGTCCATCTGGCCCATAGCCGACTTCGCTATGATCGTGGCCCGGGACGAGGGCTCGGTCGCGCCGGGCTCCATCAACCAGTTCATGCAGTCCGATGAGGGCCAGGACACTACCGCGGTTTTGAACAACCTGTGTTTCGCGGGACCGGAGCATTCCGTGGGTATCCAGCTAGCCAACTTGTGCGCCTACTTTACGCGCCGCTGGCTCCAGAACCCGTCGTCTCCCCACCCGTATTTCGAGGCGCTGCGAGACGGTAAGGTTGTTCAGGTCATTTACCCGGTACAGTTCTGAGGAACACATTCCGGAACTGGTTATACGTCGCGCAGGACCAACCGCCTCAGACCCGCGCTGACCAGGTCTACGCCTACCACCAGTATCAGGTACCAGGCGATTATCAGTGCAACGTCCGTATAGTGGAAAAGACTGATACTCAGCCTGAATTCCCGTCCCAACCCGCCCGCGCTTACGAACCCCACCACCACCGTGGTGCGGATGACCACTTCCCATCGATAGAGCAGGTAGGTCAAGAAAGACGGTAGCGCCTGGGGCAGTATTCCATAGATGAGCATCTGCAAGTTGCCCGCACCCGAAGCCCTCAGGGCTCTTGCCGGTCCGGGGTCCAGGTTTTCCACCACCTCAGATGATAGCTTCCCGACCACCCCGTAATTGTGCAACGCCAGGGCCACCGCGCCCGGCAACACCCCAGGGGACAGGAAGAATACGATTATCATCGCCCATACGAGTTCCGGCACCGCCCTGGTCAAGGCGAAGGTCAGGCGCACCGCATGATACAGCGCGGTGTTGAACTTGGACGACGCGCCTCCCAACTCACCGTTGCTTACGTTGCGCGCTCCGAACACGAACGTCGGGAACGCCCCCAGCCCTGTCAGCCCTATGGCCAGCACGCTCATAACCAGCGTGTCGTAAGCTAGTTTCGCGGTTTCCAGCCACCGGCTGCCACGGGCGAACGCCGGAGTGACCTCTGATTCCAGTCCGGCTAGCTGACGGATGAATCTGCCGGAGTTGCTCCAACTCTCCCCCGACACCAGGTCATCGGCTCCGCTGTTGGTCCCGCCCAGGATGTAGCCCCAGCACAACACCGCCAGTAGCAGGAACCCATACAAAGACCACCTGGCAAAGGTAGTCTGCCTTCGCGGTGCGGGGCGGGTTTTGGCAACCCGTGACGCTCCTATCACGCCACCAGGCTCCGGCGTACGCGGGTACTCCAAAGGTCGACCACCACCACCAACCCCATTAACGCCAGCATGAGCGTCCACACCTGGTTGAATAGCAGGTCATGCAGGGAGAGTTGGATTTGATATCCCAGGCCCTGGATGCCAACGAAGCTGAGAATCGCCGCCGACCGGATCGCGCACTCGAAGCGGTAGAAGGTGTAGCTAAGCATGTCGGGGAAAGCCATCGGCAGTCTGCCGAAGAGAAACACTTTGAAGGGCGACGCCCCTGACGACCGCAGAGCCCGCAACGGGCTTTCCGGGACATCGTTCAACAATTCGGCGTAGATCCTTCCCAGAATTCCGGCATAAGGGAGGGACAGGGCGAGGATGGCGGTTAATGACGAAAGACCGAACGCACTGACGAAAAGCACCGCCCAGACAAGCTCGTGCACCGAGCGTATGGCCCCCAAACCCAACCGGGCGGCCACCGCGATTGGCAAGCCGGTCCTAGCCGAACGGGCCGCCGCGCCCGACGCCAGCAAACCCATCGGTACGGCAACGATTACCGCCACGGTGATGGCGGCCACGGCATAGGCCGTAGTCTGGAACGACGCCACCAACGCCAGCCGCAGGAACCCAGGGGATAACTCTGGAGGGAATAGGGCCTGGATAAAGCGGAGCAGCGCGCCCGGCCCCCCGGTATGGACGGTCGGACCCAGCCAGTCGACACCGGAAAGGCTCCAAGCAAACGCGCCGAAGAGTAGAAGGGTGAGTAATCGCCGGCTTTCGAGAAGCCTCAGCTTCCGGCTTCCCAAACCACCGCCTCGGCTTGGTCCAGATCGTACAGGAGTTCCGCCACTTCGTCGGTCATCTCGCTGGCGGGGATGTCGAACTGGAGCGCCCCTTCACGGAGGGCGATCACTCTGGAAAAATACTTCCGGATCAGGTGCGGGGAGTGCATACTCGCCACCAGCGTCTTCCCATCGGCGGCGGCCAGGCCGGTCAGTAGACCCAGCAGGTCTTCGGCGCGGGCCGGGTCCAGGGAAGACACCGGCTCATCGGCAAGGATTATCTGGGATGACTGGACCATAAGACGGGCGATGGCCACCCTTTGCATTTCGCCGCCGGAGAGGTGAGACGTGCGTTCATCGACTTTGTCCGCGATCCCCATTTGCTCCAGGGCGGCTTCCGCCAGGTCCCGGTCGTGGGGCCAAAGGAGCGATATCAAAGAGCGCAGCAGGCCCCATTGACCCAGCCTGCCCGCCAGCACATTGTGGAGGACCGACAGGTGGGGGACCAGGTCGTATTGCTGGTGGACCATACCCACTAGCTGGGACAATTCCCTGCCAGGCCTGACCGAGGACAATGGCTTCCCATCGACCGACAGGTTGCCTTGATCCGGCTGCAGTATTCCGGCCAAGAGGTAGAGCAGCGTTGTTTTTCCGCTGCCGCTGGGACCCACCAGGGCGACCTTTTCGCCTCGGGCCACCTTGAAGCTAAGGGGCGCGAGAGCCCTCACACTGGGGTAACTCTTGCAGATACCTTCCGCAGCGATCAGCAGAGGCTGCCTCGGTCCGGGGTGGTTCACCGCACCATCCCCAGCTCTCGGGCCACATCCTCTAGCTGTTGGTAGTTGGCGTTATCGGTCTCGATGAATTTCTCGGCGCTGAAAAGCTCCAGGATTTCACCGTGTTCGGCGGGGGTCAGGGCCAACAGGGCATCTTGTATCTTGCCGGTGAAGCCATCTCCGTAGACTTCGTCCAACCCAGGACGCACCGTCCAGTTGTAGTCGAAATAGTCGGGGGTGGTGAAGAACTCCCGCACCTTGGACGTGTCGGCGTTGCCCTCACGCACCGCCCGGTCCCACACGTCCTCGTTCAACGCGCCCACGTCGAAGGAACCATCCTGCACCAGCTTCCAGGTCAGATCATGGGAGCCAGAGAAGTTGGGCAGGCTCTGGAAGTCAGAGTCGGGATTTATCCCCGCCTGGGAGAGAAAATACCGGGGCATCAAGTGACCGGAGGTGGAGCTCTCGCTCCCGAAGGTGATGGTCAAGCCTGCCGCCTGGGATTCCAGGTCTTCCAGGGAATTGAGGTCCAGGCCGGCGCGGGAGACGAACTTGGAGTGGAACTTGGCGTCACGCTCGCGTTGGACGATGGCGTTGGCGCCGGGGTTTTGCAACCGTGCCTGCACCCCGGTCAACCCGCCGAAGAAGGCTAGCTGAAGGCCCCCTTGGGTGAAGGCAGTCACGACAGCAGAATAGCTTACGCTGGGGACGAATTCGACCGGTACGTCCAGCCGCCCGGAAAGGTACTCTGAGAATATCTCGTATCTGCGGGCCAGCCGCGCGGTGTCCTGGTCAGGGATACCGCCAACTTTGAGGACCCGTGCATCGTCACCGGCCCCGCAGGCGGCAAGGGGAACAGCCAGGAATAGCGTCGCAACTAGGAGCAGAAGAAACCGGACCGGAATCGCGGGCACAGGAGTATCCCTCCTTTACGTAAAATATGCGTATACCGAGAGGCGGCCGAGTGACGTTATGGCATTCCAACGGCATACCTGGGGGAAAGGAGGGAAACGGGTCAAGGCGATGGGAAGGGTTTATACCCTAAAAGCGAAGACCGCGCTGAGACTGCATGACCGTCCAGGCCCCACAGGACTGGACTCACGTGAAGCCCAGGCCGGGAGCCAAAACGGTGATGTAGGTTTCCATCAGCACGAAAACGACTTTAATAAGGGAAACCAAATTTGTCAATCGCACGGAAGGGAGCGAAGGGAGCGGGTGTACGCCAAGATTTAGGCAGGTTTGAGTTGAGGGCGGGTAGCGGGCCAGATGGCGTCCCATCGGCCGCTGAGCAACTGGGTCCGCAAGCTCAGGACTGCTTGAGCCCCCATCTTGGTCCAGCGCATCCCCGCCTGTTTGAGCCGTGCCCCGATTACCCGCTTGCAAGCGCTTTCCACTGTGCCGCTGCCGATGGGATAGCCTTGGGCCCGGAACTCAGCGCAGCGCATTCGATGCCGGTTGGTCTCGAAGTAGTGGACCTCTGATTCCCCTTTCCCCGCTCTCAAGGCCGTCAGCACCGCCGCCACTTCGCCTTCCCACAATTCCTCCTTGCGGGCTTCCATCCAGGCCTCCACCCGGGCGCTGTCCTCTCCCCACCGGTCCCTGGCCGCGGCCCACAGATGTTCTACGGCATGATACCAGTCCAGCACTTCCACCCGGTTGGGGAAATGCAGCCCAAACTGGCTCCAGTTGGCGGGCGCGCCATCTCCCAAGCACACCACCAGCTCCTCCGCCGGGTCAATGCCCCGCGCTACTGCCTCCCGGTACAGCCGTGCCCCAGCCTGCTCCATCGGCCCCCGTCTCCGCCAGGCAGCTCTGGGCCGCGGCCTTCCCTCCCGCCATCTCTGCCCCCTCCCGCCGGGGTTCAGCCCAAAAGACCACTCCCGCCTTCACATCATGCCAGCCATCCTCAAAGCGCACCCTGGCGGCGTCCAACGCCACCGCCCATACTCCGGGGCCAGCCGGCGCAGCAGCCCGGTCCACCGCCGGCTCCCCCTCTCTCTCCTGGCAGGCTTCCAGCGCTTCACCACGGCCTTCCGTCAGCCGTTCCGCTTCCCGGGGCGAGATGGAGACCCCGGTAAGCTCGGTGAAACTCTCGGCAGCTAGTGCAAAGGGCAGCACCGCCCCAAGCCGGCACAGCCCGCGCTGCAACCCATCGCTGAACTGGCCCGGCCCAATGCCCAAAGCCTCATCCAGAGGGTAGCGCCCGCTGCGGCAGGTCTCGCAATAGTGATAGCCCCGCTGCCAGGTGATTCTTCCCGCCAGGGTCTCCTGGCTCCGCTGCTGCCGGCCTTTGTACCTGGCCTCCCGGCCGCATCCGCACCGGGGGAACCCTCCCAGTTCCTGGGAACGCCACCGCAGCAGCCCCTCCAGGACCGGGGCGAAACAGTCCCGGCTCAGCCGGCGGGCCTCCGCCTCCAGTTCGGCCAAAGTGGCCTGGGGACGAGTTTCCGCATAGTCCAATATTGCGTTGACCCGCCGCTCAAACTCCGCCACACTATGTCTGAGCAGCAGCGCCCGCTGGCTCTGTGTGCTCATGCTACCCTACGGGATTCGGCCTGCCAGCCGGTTTTCTTGTACCCGTAGGGTAGCATTATTTTCCCTGCCTAAATTCTGGCGTGCACCCGAAGGGAGCTCGTCTGAACTGTGATTTGTGTGATGATTGGATGATACCCATGATTGGGCTGCTAAGGGATAGGGCCCAATCATGGGTATCATCCAATCAGACGAATCACAGTTCAGACAGTTGAGGGAAGGGTTATAATGCAGTCCATCCTGCAACGGCTCCAACCGAGCTCTAACCGAGTTCTAACCAGGGGAGCAACCGGCTTTGATACGAGTATACTTGTTGGTCGTGCTTCTGGTCGTGTTGGTGAGTATTGCTTGCGCCCGGCAAGAAACGCCGGTCATGCCCCCTGCGACGGTCTCCCCGGCTTCAACATCGACTCCGACTTTGCCCCCAGCGGCTCATGTAATCCAGCATGTACGGACACCGCAACTCACTGCGACACCTACGCTTCAGCAAAAGGCGACGCCCACTCCCACACCGCAACCCACGGCAACACCTCCCCCTCAACCGACAGCGACACCCACTCCCACAGGTACTAGACTGCCCTGGGGTCTAACAGGTATCTACTATGACATCGCTGCCGAAGCACCGCCAGAGCAGGTCGCAGTCATCATGACGGCCCTGCGAATGGCCCAGGACTTCCTAGATACACACCTCGTCGGCGGCATTCCCGAGGATGGTCGAAGTGAAATGACCGTCAAGATTGTCGCCACGGGGAAGGGCAATGAACTTCTTTCACGTTAAGATTGTCTGAACTGTGATTTTAGTGATGTTATGATGCCTATGAGTAAGCTCAATCAGGTAGATTGCCTGATCATGGGCATCATCTAGTCAAACGAATCACAGTTCAGACGGGGTCTTGCCGTGATGGTGGTTAGGGACGAGTACCGGTATTCGGGATCGACTGGAGCCGTGATTGGGTGCGCCATGAGAGTGCATACCTCCTTGGGGAACGGGTTTCAGGAAGTGACATATCAGAGGCCCTGGGAATAGAGATGGCCGATCAAGGCATTCCGTTCAGCCGTGAACATGAGATGCCGATTTATTACAAGGGCCACCAGATCGGTTCAAGACGAGCGGATTTCCTTGTAAACGGCGTTGTTTCCGTGGAGTTGAAAGCTCTGATTCGCCTGGAAGACGTCCATCTGGCGCAAGCGATGAACTACCTTGAGGCTTACGACCTGGAAGTGGGGTTGCTGATAAACTTCGGCGCAAGAAGCCTGGAGTTCAAGAGGGTGAGCAATAAGAAATTCAACCAGGGGAATCCGTTGTCTGAACGGTGATTCGTTTGATTTATATGATTGCCATGATTTCATGTTCTGCCTGAGCGAACCCCATCATGGGAATTATATCATCACAAAAATCACAGTCCAGACACGAATCTTTACAAGAATCGGCCATAGGACTACAATCCCGACAGGGAAGAGTGGGCCGTATGACTAGCTCTCCCATGTTCCTTTTCCCCATTGCCGGAGGTTGTCATCATGACTCAGCCCACTTACCTTTCGAGAGAAGGGCTTGAGAAATTGAAGGCGGAACTAGAACACCTCCGGACCGTGCGCCGCCAAGAAGTAGCGGGCCAAATCCAGCAGTCCCGAGAGCGCGGCGGCACTGTCAGCAACGCGGAGTACGAGGAAGCCAAGAACGAGTTGGCCTTCACCGAAGGACGCATTCTCACTCTGGACAACATTATCAACAACGCGCAAATCATAGACGAAAATCACGCCGCGTCCGACGCCGTAGAGGTCGGTTCCACGGTCACCGTGGAGAACCAGGACGGCGAGTCACTCAAGTACACCATCACCGGCAGCGCGGAGGCCGACCCCTCCCAGGGTAGAATCTCCAACGTTTCACCCATCGGCAAGAGCCTGCTTGGCAAGCGGGTCGGTGAGGTTACCGAGGTAAACGTCCCTTCAGGCAAGATTAGACTCCAGATCGTCAGCATCCCTTAGCATGACGTTCAGGACCCCGTTCCAATATGCCCGATAGACAAGACGGCCTCCTGGCCAGCCGACAAAGCAAGCTCGACCGTCTCCGCCAGCAGGGCATCGATCCCTATCCTCCCCGTTTTCACCGCACCTGCGACACCGCAACGGCTATCGCCAACTTCGAGGCCGCCGAGGGCGGTGAGCAGCCGGACGGTCCGGCGGAGGGTATTTCCCTGGCGGGCCGCATTATGTCCATGCGAGTTATGGGGCGGGCGGTGTTTCTCGACCTGCGGGATTCCTCCGGAACGGTCCAGGCCCTGCTTCGTCAGAACAATCTGGGAGAGGGTTTCGAGCTAGTCAAAGACCTGGACTTGGGCGACCACCTCGGCGTCACCGGGGCGATGATCCGCACCCGCACGGGACAGGTGACCATCGACGCACAGGCGCTTACGGTCACTTCCAAGGGGATGCGGCCCCTGCCTGAGAAGTACCACGGGCTGCGCGACGTTGAAGTCCGGTACCGCCAACGTTATCTGGACATGATCGCGAATCCCGAGATGATGCCGGTGTTCGCTCAGCGCAGCCGGATCATCACCAGCATCCGGAATTTCCTGGACCGCCGGGGGTTCATCGAGGTCGATACGCCGGTGCTTGTTCCCGTTGCCGGCGGAGCGCACGCCCGGCCTTTCGTCACGCACCATAACGCCCTGGATGAGGAACTCTACCTCCGGATCGCAACAGAACTTTACCTGAAGCGTCTAATCATCGGCGGGTTCGATAAGGTTTATGAGTTGGGCCGGGTCTTCCGCAACGAAGGTATAGACCTGGACCACAACCCCGAATTCACTCTTCTCGAAAGCTACGAGGCCTACGCCGATTACAACGACGTAATGGAGATGGTAGAGTCGATGGTCTCCGGCATTGCTATGGAAGTCTTGGGGACCACCCGGGTACCCCACGGAGAAGAGATCATCGACTTCGCGCCGCCCTGGGACCGGGTGCAACTGCATGATGCGTTGCTGAAGCACAGTGGAATCGACATCAACGAATTCCCGGATGACGCTTCCCTGTCGAACAAAGCCAGGGAGATGGGACTGGACACCGCTCCGCTGGAAAGCCGGGGCAGACTAATCGACAAACTGCTCTCGGCCTACGTGGAACCCCATCTGATACAACCTGCGTTTCTCATGGACTACCCGGAGGTGATGTCGCCCCTGGCCAAGGCCAAGCCGGGCGCCCCGGGTTACGTGGAGCGTTTCGAGGCTTTCGCCGCCGGCATGGAAATCGCCAATTCCTACACCGAGCTGAACGACCCGGCGGTGCAGCGTGCCCGCTTCGAAGCCCAGGAGTTCGTCAGGACATTCTATGAGGACGACGAGGTTGACCGGACCGATGAGGACTTTCTGCTTGCAATGGAATACGGAATGCCTCCCACCGGAGGCCTCGGAATGGGTATAGACCGTTTGGTGATGCTCCTGACGTCTCAGCCATCGATCCGTGATGTGTTGCTTTTCCCCCAGATGCGAACGGTGCGGGAGTAACTTGCGCTGATATGCTTTCCATCGAACTGATCCGCCGAGATCCTGATCTGGTCCGCGCCGCCCTAAAGTCCAGAGGCGAGGACGACCCTATTCCTCAGATTCTCGACCTCGACGCCCGCAGACGCCAGATCGTTACCGAAAGCGACGAACTGCGGGCGCGCCGCAACCAGGTCAGCCGACAGGTGGGCCAGGCGCGGGGCGCGGGTGAGGAGCCTTCCCAGGAAGTCATCCAGGAAATGCGGCAGGTCGGCGACTCCATTAGCCGCTTGGAAGCCGAGGGACACGACCTGGAGGAAGAGCTAAACTCCATCCTGTTGGGGCTGCCCAACATCCCTCTCTCCGATGTCCCCAAAGGCCTGACCGAAGAGAAGAACCTCGTCGTTCGCCAAAACGGCGAGCCTCCCCAATTGGACTTCACGCCGGAACCCCACTGGGACGTTGGCGAACGGTTGGGCATCATCGACTTTGCCAGGGGCACCAAGTTGGCGGGCAGCCGTTTCTACACCACGCTGGGCGCCGCGGCCAAGCTGGAACGGTCCTTGATCTCCTTCATGCTCGACCTGCACACCAACGAACACGGCTATACGGAAGTTTCCCTGCCAGCCGTGGTCAAACGCGACATCATGGAAGGCTCTGGCAACCTGCCGAAGTTCGCCGACAACCTCTACCACGACGATGAAGACGACCTCTGGCTGATTCCCACGGCGGAAGTCCCCATCACCAACCTTTACCGGGACGAGATCATCCCTCCCGGCAGCCTGCCCCTCTACTACGTGGCGCAGACGCCGTGTTTTCGCCGGGAAAGGGCCGCGGCTGGCCGTGACACCCGAGGCATCAAGCGGGTACACCAGTTCAACAAGGTCGAGATGTATAAGTTCGTGGAGCCTGAAACGTCCCACGATGAGTTAGAACGGCTGTTGGCCGACGCCGTGGACGTCTGCGAACAACTGGGCTTCACCTACCGGGTCCTGCAGCTTTGCACCGGGGACATGGGTTTCGCCTCGGCCAAGACCTATGACATAGAGGTCTGGGCCGCAGGATGCCAGGAGTGGTTGGAAGTCAGTTCTTGCTCAAACTGCACCGACTTTCAGGCCCGGAGGTCCAATATCCGCTACCGCGCCGAGGAACGGGGACGGCCCCAGTTGCCACACACCTTGAACGGCTCCGGGCTGGCATTGCCCAGGGTGTTGATCGCCATCCTGGAGAACTACCAGCAACCCGACGGTTCTATAATCATCCCGGAAGTCCTCCGCTCCTACACCGGCTTCGACATGATACCGGCTCGCTGACGGCGAGGCCAGTGGCCCTGGAACATGGACATCCGCCGGTTCGTCTGCCAAACCTAGAACAGGCCCGGGTTGCTCCCCAAAAAACGTGGGGGTATTTGCTAGACACGGAACACGTGCATGGTAGAGACAAAGCGAGGTTCTTCCTTCGCTACGGGTTCACCCAAGGACAATGGGAGGTATTCGCCGACGCACTCCGGGCGCACGCAGTTGCCAACGGGGTTGTCAGTATCAGGGAGACGCCTCACGGGCTGAATTACGCTGTGGATGGTATCCTGGAAACCCCTGATGGCCGCAACCCTTGGGTGCTGACTGTGTGGAGGCTGGCGCCGAATTCTGAAATCCCCAGATTCATCACAGCCTATCCGAGCGGGAGTTAATAAATGCTGAAAGAACTGGACGTCATCGTTCTGACTAATGACGTTGCCGCGGACATTGACGGAGAGGACTTGAAGGCTGGAGCCTCCGGCACAATAGTAGATGTGATTGAGCCGGGGAAAGTCTTTATAGTGGAGTTCTTGGGCCGAGACGGCAACACGGTTGGGTTGGCTACTGTGCAGGTGTCACAGGTACGTCCAGTTGTCCGCTATGAATTTGATCACGCCCGAGGGCGCACGAAAGTTGTCTGGCGTGACCCCACATTCGTCGGAGGACATCCGGGCAAGACATAACAAATACTGAAATGGAGGACCAGTTATGGCAGGAATCTGGCCCGGCAATATCCAGTGCGTGGCAATGCTGGGATTCGACATGGACGGCGTCTCCTCCTGGTTGAATCGAGACCCTTCCTACAAGGACCACCCCAGCCTGATGTCCATGGCCGAATATGGCCCCAGCGTGGCCACGCCGCGCATCCTGGACATACTGGACAGCCAGGGCGTGAAGGCCAGTTTCTACGTTCCGGGTTATGTGGCGGAAAACCACGTGGACCTGGTGAAGGACATCGCCGCCCGTGGTCACGAGGTCGCCCACCACGGCTACATGCACGAGCCGCCGTCAACCCTGTCGCGAGAACAGGAAGACGAAGTCCTGCGCAGCGGCATCGACATCCTGGGCGGAATCACGGGGGAGAGACCCCTGGGCTACCGCTCGCCCAGTTGGGAGCTGAGCGAACACTCCCTTGATCTGCTGGTGTCACACGGCTTCGTCTACGACAGCAGCCTCATGGGTGACGACGCTCCCTACATGGAGACCGCTCCGGGCAACGGCCAGTCCATCGTTGAAATCCCCATCCACTGGCTTCTTGATGACGCCCCCAACTTCGTCTACGCGCCGGTGGCCAACCGCTTGGGCCCCATGCGCAACCCGGACGAAGTCTACGGCACCTGGGCCGCCGAATTCGAAGGGCTGTACCGCTACGGGCGTGCCTTCACCCTGACCATGCACCCCCAGTACATCGGCCGCCCTGGCCGTCTTCTGATGTTGGAACGGCTCATCAACTACATCAAGTCCTTCCCCAACGTGGAGTTCATGCGGGCCATCGACGTGGCCCGGCTGTGGGCCGGGGGGTAGAGGGGTATCGGTGTAAGTTCGCCAGGCTATTAAGATTTACGGTATAAAACTTAGCAAGGCCCCGGCCTACTAAGGAATTCTTAGTAAGCCCACACTTCGCGAGGAAAACCAGCGGTGTACTGTCGGGTCCCAGGGTCTTTCAGTCGTCACGCTGGTTCCGTTTGCTTATAGGGTATCCCAGTCGGGAAAATTGCGAAAGTCCCTACCTGGGAAACCTGGTGGCCTAATCAGCCATAACCACGGCGGAAAGCGGAATGGATGGAATCGCCGATTTCAGTAGTCCTGGGGCTTTGCACAGAAAGTCCCTCTTGCACAAAAAGTCTGTAAGATTTAAGCGATCCCCACATACATCACCTATGGTCGCGGGCCTCGCCGACCCCGCGGTTCCTGCGGTTCCTGCCTTCTCCGCGCCTGAATATAAAAGCCGATATTCTCAATGGCGCGGGCCAGAATATAGGCAAAGGTGAAGTAGGCAACCGCGGTAATCATGGCAAAAATCTGCTGCATGATCGTCTCAGCCCTATCATGGATGCGGCTGCATTCGACCGCACCGTATAGGAGCCCGCCAAGCATGACGATAGCCGAAATCATGCGTACGCCGTTCATCCAAGCATCCCCTCCTCTCTTAAACCTTCCGCTTCCTGTCAGCTATTATCTCAATCTGAGATAGAGACAGACCTGTTTCCCGAACTATCCTCCGCACAAGCGAAAGAGAAGAACTGGCAACATCCGGCGTCCCAAAAGGCACATGAGACAATCCTTGAAGGTCACGAGCCGCAGCATGGATATTAACCCAACTACGCTTACTGGCTAAACGCAACTGCTTCAACCGCGCGACCTGATCCTCATAACCTCTCATCTCCGTCTCCTCTCCAACATACAAAGGTCGGCGATGGCCGTGGCCCACAGCATCGCCGTAATCATCCACCGCGTGATCCAGGACGGGCAGCATTTCGTGGACCTGGGGCACAACTACTTTGTGGAGCGGGACCGGGCAGGACTCACTCGCCGGGCGGTGCGCCGACTGGAAACTTTGGGTCACAGAGTCACCCTCCAACCCGCCTGAACACCCTATTTTCAGGATAATGACGGGTTGCGGCGAGACATCTTAAGAGGATTATCGTAGAGATGACCGACGTGGGATTCAGCCATTCCGCGTCATCATCTCTGAACAGTTACGTTAGAGGGTAACCAGCCGGGCCGAGCGGATATGGGACAACGCCCTTATCTCCTCCAACACCGGAGGAGGTATGGGGTCATCGAGGCCGATAATCATCATGGCGTGACCCCGGAGGCTGAGCCGACCGACCTCCATGAAGCTGATGTTGATGTTATGTCTACCCGTTATGGTGCCCACTGCGCCGATACTGCCCGGCTGGTCTTCGTTGTCCACAAAAAGCATGTAGGGGACCGACGGCACTATGTCGATCCAGTAGTCGTCGATCTTGACCATGTGGGCTTCGTTTCGCATGGAGGTGCAGGCCAGGGTCAGAGGGCCGAAGGTGGTCTCCAAAGTTGCGGTGATGAGGCCCGCGTATTCCTGGGAGACCTCGTTGTACTGTTCGGTGACGTTTAGCCCACGTTGTTGCGCGAGGACCGGCGCATTTATCAGGTTGACGTGGTTGCCGGTGACCGGGCCCAGCAGTCCAGCAAGCACCGCCGACTTGAGCATCGAGGCGTCGTGCTGGGCGATCTCTCCTTCGTACTTGATCGTGACCCCAACGAACTGGCCTTCCGCCAGGCTGGTTAGCAGCCGGCCGGCGACCGACGCCGCCCTCATATAGGGGGCCAACACGGCATGGACTTCCGGCGCGACGAAGGGGGCGTTCACCGTGTTCCGGGCGGGTTCCCCGTTGAGCACCGCCAATACCTGCTCGGCGGCTTCCACCGCCACCTCTCGCTGGGCCTCTTCCGTGGAAGCGCCCAGGTGGGGAGTGGCGATTACCTTCGGGTGGTCGAGGAGTACGTTTCCTGTGGGCGGTTCCTGGGAGAACACGTCCAGGGCGACCCCGGCAAGCTGCCCGGAGTCCAGCGCCTCCAACAAGGCCTGTTCGTCCACGAGTTCCCCCCGGGCGACGTTGATCAACCGAGCGCCCGGCTTGATTGTCTTCAATTGAGGCACGCCAATCAGGCCGTGGGTTGAGTCAGTGAGGGGAGTGTGAAGGGTGACGAAATCAGACTCGGCCAGCAATTCATCCAGGTTCATCAGGGACACGCCCAACTGGCGCGCATACTCCGGGGAGACAAAGGGGTCGAACCCCACGAGCCGCATCCCAAAGCTCCGGGCCCTTCGTGCAACTTCCGACCCCACACGGCCCAGTCCGGCGATGCCCAGGGTCTTGTTGCGGACCTCGATCCCCATAAACGCGCTGCGCCGCCACTGGCCGCCCTTGACCGAGTGATTGGCATCGGGAATGTTTCTTGCCAGGGCGAGCATCAAGGCGACGGTGTGCTCCGCCGCCGCGACGGTGTTTCCCGTCGGCGCGTTTACTACCGCTATCCCGGCCCCCGTGGCGGCGTACAGGTCAATGTTGTCCACCCCGATACCGGCGCGGGCTATGACCTTCAGGCCGCTGCCCGCCTCGATAACGTCCCTGGTTACCTTGGTCTCGCTGCGGACCACTAACGCTTCGTACTCACCGATAACCCCCAGCAATTCTTCGGGTTTCATTCCCAGTTTGACGTCGACTTGGGCCTTGGCGCTCAACAGGTCGACGCCTTCCGAGGCTATCGGGTCTGATATGAGAATTTTGGACATTGCGTTATTCTCATCCTCTTTCTACAGAGTGGGTGTGCAACCTCCGTGGTTTTGGTTACAGCCTATCCAATATAGCACAAGGGCCCGGACTGGCACGCCGTCTACACAAACCTGTGAGGTTGCGGGCTCTCCCTTCCAAGCTGTGAAATCGGGGCCTATTCAACTCTTTTGACGTTTCGTAGTGAATGCGCTACAGTCCAAGCGACCCAAAACCACGCAACCGGGCGTCTCGCCAGAGCGGCGTTCATCGACGGACCCCACAGGCCGACACGGCGGACTCCCCGACAATGGGCTAAGTCATACCGAAGGCACTCATCGCTAGGGAGGCAACCCATGTTTTTGATGCGCTTTACCGAGCGGGCCTACGTCAACTACACCCCCGAAGACGTTATCAACAGCCCCAATCAGGCGGTGCGCCTCACCTTTTCCAACTCCCACTTTGACCCGCAACTTGGCTCCGAATTGTATAACAAGTACCTGGACGAGTACGAATACTCGGAGGAAGTGGGGTTCGACGGGCTGATGCTCAACGAGCATCACAACACCCCCACGTGCCTAGGCGCGACTATGAACCTGGAAGCCGCCATCCTGGCGCGGATCACCAAGACGCCCAAGATCGTGCTTCTGGGAAACCCTCTGCCCATCTTTGACAACCCCATACGCCTCGCCGAAGAACTGGCGGAGATAGACATGATCTCCCGGGGCCGCCTGGTGTCCGGGTTCGTTAGGGGGACGGGCGTCGAGAGCCTGGCCACCAACACCAACCCCCTGTTCAACCGGGAGAGATTCGAAGAGGCACACGACTTGTTGATCAAGACGTGGACAACTCCCGGCCCCTTCCGCTGGGAAGGAAAGCATTACCAGTTCCGGGTGGTCAATCCGTTCGAAACGCCGCTGCAAAAGCCGCACCCGCCCATCTGGATTCCCGGCACCGGCAGTCCGGAGACCCTGGTCTGGTGCGCGGAGCATCACTACCCGTACCTCTTCCTCGAGACCGACCACCAGGGGACCCAGGATATGATGCAGATCTACGCCGAGACGGCCCGGCAGCACGGTTACGAGCCGGGGCCTGAGCATTTCGGTTACCTCGTGCGGATTCATGTCCAGGACACCGACGAGAAAGCCGAGGAAGTTGGCCGCGGCTATATGGAAGGTAATATCGGCGTGGGACGCATACCGCTTCCCAGGGACTATGCGTCACCTGTTGGATACGGCAGCGCCAGCCGGGACCCCAGGTTCCTCCGCCTCAGGGAGCAGATCCGCAGCGACCCCTTCCGCGTCGGAGGCCTGGACACAGCGGCTTATGACGAAATCCTGGCGTCCAACCGCTGGATTATCGGCAGCCCCGACACGGTAGTAAGCAAGCTAAGGGAGGTCCTGGCCCAGATGCGTCCGGGAATCCTGGCTGTCTGGACCAACGACGGTTCCATCAGCCACGAAGACTCCATGCGCTGCCTGGAGCTGATGGGACAGGAAGTGCTGCCAGCCCTCCGGGAGATCGGTGAGGAACTGGAGCTGACCGACCCGTTCCAGAAGGCGCCCTAACACGACTGGGACACGCTTGTTCATCGCTCATCGTGGGCGTAGGGAAGCGGAGCCGGAGGAGATCCCTTAATGCGAGAGAGGAAATAGCATGGCCACAGAGTTCACGGAAAAGATCGTCGAGGTGGGCGGCAACAAGGTCCAGATACTGACCGGGGGCTCCGGCGACCCATTGGTCCTGTTCCACGGCGCGGGGGGCAACTCCGGTTGGCTGCGTTATGTGCAGGCGCTGGCGGACCAATATACTGTCTACCTGCCTTCCCACCCCGGGTATAACAAGTCGGAACGGCCCGAATGGCTGGAGACGATAGCGGACATGGCGTCGTTCTACACATGGTTTCTGGAAGAGCAGGGGTTGGAGGGCGCTCGAGCGATAGGGTTCTCGATGGGCGGCTGGATCGCCTCGGAAGTTGCGGTGTCCTGCCGACACGCGTTCAGCAAGCTAATGCTGGTAGACCCGGTGGGGATCAAGCCGCAGCAGGGTGAGATCACCGATATCTTTATCATCAGCCCAGCCCAGATCAACGAGCTGTTGTTCCACGACCCATCGCAAGCCCCTGAATACGACCAGCTTTACGGCCAACCACCCACTCCAGACCAGGTGGAGACCGCCGAAACCAACCGCGAAATGGCGGTGAGGCTTTGCTGGAAGCCCTACATGTACGACCCTCGATTGCCCGGTCTACTGAGCAGAGTGAACATACCCTCCAGAATCGTATGGGGGAGGGAAGACCGGCTGGTGCCGGTGGAATGCGCGGAGCTTTTCCACCAGGCCCTCCCGAAATCAGATGTCGTGATAATTGACGGATGCGGTCACTCTCCCCAGGTGGAAAAGCCAGACGAGTTTGTACGGGTGGCCCTGGAGTTTCTGGCATGACGGACGTCTATTACTTCACCGAAATGCCCTTTGCCGAGTTCCCCGAGTCGGAGGCGGAGAAATATCCGTCGATGAGACTCACCTTCCCCAACTCCTACTTCGACCCCGGCAAGGCCCATGATCTGTTTAAGCGTTACCTGGACGAGTACCAATACGCCGAGGAAATGGGCTTCGACGGCCTGATGATCAACGAGCATCACAACACGCCGTCTTGCATGGACGTGGAGGTGAACATCTCAGGGGGCATCCTGGCCCGCATAACTCAGAAGGCCAAGATATTGATGCTGGGCAACATGCTGCCCACATCCGACAACCCCGTCCGTCTGGCCGAAGAGATCGCCATGTTGGATGTGATCTCCGGAGGCCGTATTGTTTCAGGTTTCGTCCGGGGCATCGGAATCGAGAGTTGGGCCAACAATACCAACCCGATCCACAACCGCGAAAGGTTCGAGGAATGCCACGACCTGATCATCAAGTCATGGACCACCCCAGGGCCTTTCCGCTGGGAAGGCAAGCATTACCAATACCGTGCGGTAAACCCTTGGATGCTCCCGTTACAGAAGCCGCACCCTCCGGTATGGGTCCCCGGAACAGGCAGCCCGGAGACGGTGGAATGGGCTGCGCGCAACCGCTATACCTACGCCGCTTTCCTGACCCCTTTGGACGTAGCCAAGAACCTTTTCCAACGTTACAGGGAATACGCGGCGGAAGACGGTTGGGAACCGGGCCCCGAAAAGTTCGCTTACATGATTTGCAGCCATGTCAACGAGACGGAGGCGAAGGCGCAGGAGGCTGGAAAGGCTTTCCTGTGGCGGATGAATTACCCGCTGCGGGGTCCCCGTGAATATTGGTCGCCGCCTGGATACACGTCTAGGGCGGGAGCCTCGGCAACCGCGGCCAGGCGTCCCACACCCCTAAACGAGTTGTCATACCAGGAACTACAAGAACGCTACCACCTGGTAGTCGGCGACCCCGACTCGGTGACTGAGCAGCTTCTCCACATCAAAAGCGAGTTGGGCGTCGGGTCGCTGCTACTGGAAGCCCAGGGCGGCCAACTCTCACACGAAGACACCATGCGGTCCATCGAGCTATTCGGCAAAGAGGTAATCCCCGCCCTAAAAGATTAGACCGCCCAAACCAGAAACCGGTTTGAACGGTCTAGACCCAAGACCAGTCGCGGTAAATCTGCGGAAGCTACACCAGGCAGTTCACGGATAGCTCGCTGCAGGTGTCCCTCAGCCAGTCGACTACCTCTTGGTGGAAGGGGATGCCATCGACACGGCGCACGGCCTCAACCTCGGCTTCCGGTTGCCCGGCAACCAATACCCTATCATGTCCCGGGGCCGGTTTGGCGTTCTTCATCATCAGGAGCCATTCGTCCATCATGTCCTTGAAGCTATCGACGTCGGTGAAAGCGTCAATGCTGTAGGCCGCAACATAGTGACCGAAGTTGGGGCGTCCTGGCATAGCTCCGTAGCCCACGCCGGTTAGGACACCAGCCAGGATGTCCACCACGCAGGAAAGTCCATACCCCTTATGGGAACCCAACTCCCTGGTGCTGCCCAGGGGGAGAAGCTGATAACCTCCAGACTCCCGCATAGCCGGGTCCACTTCTTCCATCACCGGCGTTCCTTCGCTGTCTGCCATCCAGCCGGCCTCCATCATGACGCCAAGGCGGCGGGCGATGCCCATTTTGTTGGCCGCCACGGTGCTGGTGGCCGCGTCGAAGACGAAGGGCGGTTCGTTCTTGGCGGGTACGGCGACCGCGATGGGGTTGGTGCCCAATACCGGCTCTGCGCCGAAGGTGGGCAACACCGACGGGGGGCAGGAAGTCATGCAGGTGCCGATCATGTCGTGTTCAAGAGCCTTCATCGCGTGATAGGAAGCCATCCCCAGGTGCCGGCCGTTGCCCATGGTGACCATTCCGATACCCACCTGCCGGGCTTTCTGTATCGCGATGTCCATGGCCTTGGGAGCGATGATAACCCCGAGACCGCGGTCGCAGTCGATATTGGCCGTGCTTGGAGTCTCCCGGACAACCTTCCAGTTGGGTTGGGGGTTTATCTGGCCGCTTTGATAGCCGGATACGTAGCTCCGCAGCATGTTGGACACGCCGTGAGTATCGACACCCCGGAGGTCCGCCACAACCAAGACGTCGGCCGCCAATCGGGCGTCCTCGGGGGTGACTCCCATCTTCTCGAAGATTGGGATGACGGTGCCCCGGAGGTCATCTTCTTGGACCATCACGGCCTCGTCTAACGGGACTCTGAACTGTGGCAGCACGGCGCTCCTCCTAATTCACTACTTCTTTATTAACTATCACTTTGCGGGGGCTGGTTACGACGCCTGAATTAGACATCTGTCCGGACGGAAACCGGTCCCAAGCTTCGTCGGGTGGAGTATAGCACCGGTCAACAGGCGGGGCTACCAGGCATGGTCTATACTGGACATGGTCAAACGAATCCTTGGAAATACATTAGACGCGCACCATGCCCGAACTGGCCATAGTGCTGGCAACCTACAACGAAGCCGAAAACCTGCCGTCTCTTATTGAAGCGTTGGAAGGGTTGGGGGAAGACCTGGAGATAGTCCTTGTGGACGACAGCAGTCCCGACGGGACCTGGGAGGTGGCCCAGCGACTCTCCGATCGATTCGGCAATCTGACCCTCATCCAACGTCCGGCAAAGCTGGGTCTGGGATCGGCGTTGCGTCACGGGCTGGCCGCCGCGCACAAATCAGGCGCGGAGTTCACCTTGACCATGGACGCCGACTTCTCTCACGACCCGCGTGAAGCGCCACGGCTACTGGAAGCGATCAGAACGGAAGGCGCGGACGTTGTGCAAGGAAGCCGGTACATGCCCGGAGGGACTATCCTGAACTGGGGCTTGGGGCGAAGGGTCTTGAGCCGGGGCGCGAATTTGCTATTTCATTGGGGAGCCGGAGCCCCGCTGGAGTCAACAACTAACTTCCGTGTCTTTTCACGGCGAGCGGTATCGGTGATTCTCGACAGGGCCCGAGGCGCCGGCTACGAGTTCGTACCCGAGGCGATGCTGGTGGCCCTGTCCACTGGCCTTCGGATAGTAGAAGTCCCGATCACCTTCTCCGACAGGCGGTTGGGCGAAAGTAAGCTGGGAAGAGCGCAAGCGGTCTCTGATATTCTCCACAGTCTGGCGAGCGTGGTCCAATTCAGGCTGGGTGTAGGCCGGTTTTCGCGCCGCCAAGCCGGTGAACCCGGGGTTGTTGACTAGACTCCGACATTGGAACCAGACCTCGCGCTGCTATAGCTCCGTCATTTCAGCCTTGCTATAATCGCGCCATTCCGCCAAGGAGCATTCCACCGTGATGATTCAAAAGGAACGTGCGCTCAGCATTCTCGCCAGTCTGGGAGCCCAGCCAGCGGTCGCCTACCATGAATCGAGAGTGTCATCCACTGTGACCGGACATCTTACGGACATGGGTGTGCCGTTCCAGGTCGATGACTTCGGGAATATCATTGCACACATCCTAGGCAAATCCTCGGGCGTGACCCCATTCGCGATCGTTGCCCACATGGACCATCCGGGCTTTGAAGCGGTTTCGGTCAGCGGCGATTACCTTGTGGGAACAGCCCTGGGTGGAGTGCCTCCCAGTAGCTTCAAGGCTGGCGTGCCGCTTCAGATGGTGTTCCCCGGTGGTGAGCGGCGGTCCGCCTCTACTGCCGGTCCCCACGGAGAGGCATCGGAGCGGCAAGTACTGATCTCTCTGGACGATCCCATGGAGGTTGCCCTGCCCTGCGCCGTGGTATTCGACCTTCAGGACTTCGCCCTGGACGGAGACTTCATAAGGATGCGGGCAGCCGACGACCTAGCCGGTTGCGGCTCGATTCTCTCTGCCCTAGCGGAGTTGAAGGACCGGCCTCCGGCGGGGGATGTCTACGGGGTATTCACCCGCGCCGAAGAGATCGGACTCATGGGAGCGAGGCTAATGGCCGAAGCCGGGTCGCTGCCTCCCGATACCTTGGTCGTGTCCACCGAGTCCAGCAGGACCCTGCCAGGTGCGGAACAGGGCAGCGGGCCGGTAATACGTGTGGGGGACGCAGGCTACACCTTCAACGTCGAAGCGGAGTCGGTGCTCATACGAGCCAGAGAGGTCCTGCAAGGCCGTCCAGAAGGGTTTAAATGCCAACGGCAATTGATGAGCGGAGGGGTCTGCGAAGCCAGCGCCTTTTCCGTCTACGGCTACCAGACCACCGGCATTGCCTTCCCCTTGGGCAATTACCACAACGCGGCTCCCGAGGGAAGGATCGAGGCGGAATATATCCACCTGGAGGACTACCTTGGCGGGGTCGAATTGATGGTGGAAGCAGCCCACAGCGTAGCTGACCGGGGCAATACCGCGTTCAGGGACCGGCTGCGCAACGTGCCGGAAGAGACCCGCCAGCGGCTCATGGAAACCTCCGGGTAGCCTACAACCCAACGACCCTGACGCGAAGTTCCCTTTCGAGCTAGGTCAGCCACGGCCGCCGCCGGGACTTGGGCGCGATGGAGGCGGGGGCTTGGGAACATTTGGCGGCCAAGGAAGCGGTCTGTCCTTAGTCTCCTTGCTGAGAGAACTCTGCATAGAGCACGTCGTTTGCTTCCCTGGTTACTCGTTCGTTTAATGCGTTGTCGGTAGACCCACATTGGTCAGCGCTGCCGTCGATAATCGCCTGCATACGCTCAAGATCATCGGCTCGGTCAAGTACGTCTTCAGGTTCCATCTCGTCTAGTCTCCGCCAGAGCCGTTTCCAATCAGTGGTCACATTTGCATATTGGCTACAGATCACGGAGGCTATCGCGGATTTCTTCGAAAAGTCGGCGACGAACGCGATTGCCGCCGCCGCAGCTACCACGAAATACATAACAGCGGCAACCAGATCGGGAAGATATCCCAGCAACGACACCGCAGCTCCGGTTGAGCCGATTCCAATGATTACCATGAGTAGTACGTGGTAGCGCTCCATGCGAGAATGAAGACGGTCGTAATAGCGAAAATGCCTTTCCGACTCGACAATTCCGGACCAGACTTGCTGGACATGATGATCAGCGGCCATGACTCATCCTCGGCGGTTCCTCATTCATCCTCAATCTCGGACTTACAGTTCGCTTATGAACATACTCATTACGAGGAACTGGGATACACATTGTCGCGACATGCCGACTGCTCGGCAAGAACAGAAACCGTAGTTGGGCCATTCGGTTTTTGACTGGCCGAGGGCTTGGCTTAGCGCGGCAACTGGGTAGCCTACAACCCAACGACCCTGACGCGGTGGTTGTTGCTGTCCGCGATGTATAGATTGTCGTCCTGGTCCAGATCGCACCCATGGGGCCGGTCCAACCCGGCTTCGGTCGCCGGGCCGCCGTCTCCCCCGCCACCAAGCCGCCCGCCCGCTATGGTGGTGACGATACCAGATGCGGGGTCGATCCGGCGAACAGCGTGGTTCTCGGTATCCACCACTATGATGTTGCCTTGGCTGTCGCAGCGTATTGCCTTGGGAGCACCCCAGGTTGCGTTGATGGCGAGACCGCCGTCACCCTCGTAACCGCGTTCACCGGTACCGGCAAAAGTGGACATGACACCGTTGGCATCGACCCTGCGAACCCCGTTCCCTTCTCGCTCGGCGATATAGGTGTTGCCCCGATTGTCCATGCACACGGCGCGAGGCCCCAGTATGCTGGCCTGGACGGCTGGCCCACCGTCTCCTCCGCGCACCTTCTCACCGTTGCCCGCGAAGGTCGTTATGACGCCGCTGACCAAGTCGAGGCGGCGGACACGCTGGTCTTGAATATCGGCTATCAACAGTCCGCCCCTCCCATCCAGGAAGCAGTCGTTGGGCTCACGCATCATCGCCGCGGCACCCGGGCCGCCGTCCCCGCTATAGCCCGCCTCGCCCGTCCCGGCAACGGTGGTTATGATGCCGGTGGACGCTTCAACACGGCGAACAGCGCAGTTTAGGCGGTCAACGATGTACAGGTCGTTGTTCCGGTCGATTCTAATGCTATAGGGCTCGCTTATCTGGGCGAGGACCGCTGGCCCACCATCCCCAGCATAGCCAAGCTCGCCCGTCCCGGCAATGGTGGTGATCGATCCGGTCTGAGCGTCGACACGGCGGACACAGTGGTTGCGGGACTCCGACACAAACATGTTGCCCTCGGAATCGAAGGCGCACATGAATGGTTCACGCATAAGACATTCGCTGGCTGGGCCGCCGTCGCCAGTGTAGCCACTCTCGCCGGTACCCGCGACCGTGGTTATGATGCCGGGTTGGTAAGTCGCCATATTCACACTCCCGATTGGTGGTTTAGAATTACCGGGGCTGCCGGTCTTACCCTTCACCGGGTTGCCGCGCCTCATCTCCCAGCAGAACGGGCAGCAGCAAAGCTTTGGCTGAATCAATCCGAATTCCCGAAACATTCCCGGTCTGGCCGTCAAAGAAGACGGCGCAACCGGGAAATAGCTCCATCTCATTATCGGTAGAAAACCCGTTGCGCAGCCATAGGACGTCGTCCTCGGAAATATAGGTTATGTCCGGTTTGGGGAATTTGCCGCCATTATCGCTGAGTTGTGGCGCGTCGCCCCCCATTAAAACAGGCAGCAATTGTTCCGAGGCTGAATCAAACGCTACGTCGGCAACACGCCTTGTTTTGTGGTCATAGGACACGGAGCATCCGGGATATAGCTCCTCTTCATAGTCGGAAGGCAGCCCGTTGGCCAGAAAGAAAAGGTCTCCCTTTGAATAATAGGTCATTTTCTTGACGGGAAATTTGCCGCCGCCGCCAGTGTCGGATATCATTGCAAGCCTCCCGCTTCTTCCGTTTTTACATCCCGAAATGCCGTGAGCAAATGGCCTTCTCCATTCAATACTACACGAAACCAGGCGCCTCCCATGGCCCCATCAGCGATTTCCGCCTCCGGGGAACCCGGAAGATAGTACCTGTAATAGGCATGATTTCTTCCCCGGTATCCGCTCTCGGTTGAATAGTGCGGAGCCTCCAGTGTTTCCATGATGATTTCGGGTGTCAGTCCGAGTTTACCCAACCGGGCGCGCCTATTCTCAGTCCAATGTGGGTCTTTGGGTAACTTCTCATACGCTAACTGGCGGCGGGAATTCATCTCGCGCTTAGCTGGAGCAACCCCGTTCCCCCGTCCCGGCTATGGTGGTGATGATTCCCGCTTCGTATGCCATGTGTATGCTCCTTTGGTCGTCATCCGAGAAGTAGACGAAGTTTCACGAGGATTGATTCGTCACACCTATTGTGTCTAAAGGAATTCATTGAAATGGGCATGTGTCACGGTAGAATAGGAGCAGGCGTCCCGTAAATCTCCTTGAGGGACTCGAAGATGTCGGGAAAGTCGGCCTTAATCATGCCCCTGCTCGTATTGCGGTTTCCCAATTCAGGTGTAACGCCAAAATAGGAACTGCTGAACACCGCGAAAAACTCGTACACAGTAGCCATTGCGTGTTGTCCGGGGTAAAGGTTGTCTTGCAGAGCTTCTGCGTGGAAATTACTCCACTTCTCGCGGTCGTTTTGGGTGAAGCACAAGTTTTGAATTGCGTGAGCGAATTCGTGAACGGTTACGTTGTGCCAATGATTTAGATCTCCTGGAAGCCTGAGCAAGTTCTCTTCGGAAGTTGCCGATACGGGTTGACCCTTCACTGCCCCCAGTCCTCGAAGTTGGAAGGAATCATAATTCCGGCCTGTGAAATCTGCACGGCCTTTCAAGCGAGCGAACTCGGGCAACGCGGTCACAAACTCATCCTTGGGAATTATAGCTATGGCAGCTCCAACGTTTGCCATACACTTAGCAATGTCTTGCCTGCCGTCCAGCATCCATCTAACGACATCTGCGGCTGCGGACAAAGCCGCAGGGTCTACTTTGCCGGTCGCCTTAATCAGGACTCCATCGGCCAAGAGGGCCTGCTTGTAGTAGTCGGAGGACTTGGAGGTAGCTCGGAAGGTATCAAGCATGGCCTCCCTTGCCCTGCTATGGTAATTCACGTCCCCCTCGCACATCCAGCTTATTACTCGAACTGCCTGCAAGGCGTCATACCAAGTCTCGGATGCGGCGAGTCGCTCGGATACATCGACAACACAGTATTCAGGACTCTCCCGCATACGGTACGTTATTTCATAGAAATCTTGCCCGCCTGTCTGAACTTCTCCAAAGGAAGTCAACTCAAACAATGAATACGAAGGCCACCGTTCCCGCACTTCCTGCTCCAAGCTATCCCGGATCGCCTCGGCGTGTTGCTTCAGCGTTCCGCTGCACCCTGAGCCGCTTGGCTTGACCCAAAGGCGACCCCAAGGGCTGCTTCGACTGTATCCGCGTTTCGACGTTTGGAGCCAGACTTCCGGAAGGTTGATGGTATATTCCAACTCCTCAATCGTGCCTGTAAAGGTCTTTTGAGGTATGGGGGTAGGCGTCGCGGTAGGAGCGGGTGTAGCCGTTGGCCTTGGCGTCAGCGTGGGGGCGGGAACGGCTGTCGGCGTCGCGGTAGGAGTAGGTGTAGCCGTTGGCCTTGGCGTCGGCGTGGGGGCGGGAACGGCTGTCGGAACATTCGTGGGCACCGGCGAGGCGGTTGGCTCAGGGGAGCAAGCAAAGACCAATGCGGCCCCGAGCAACCACGCCATGACCCGCCAGCGGCCCCACCACCCACCTAACGTCTGGATGGTCCGCAGATTGCCAACTAACGCCAATACCACCATCCTGAATTTCCCCTGACGTGTGGAATGGCATTACGTGACAGAATGGTACCAGTCAAGTATCTGGCTACCCGTCATAAACACTGCGCCTTCGAACTGCTGAATGTAGTCGAATATCATGTCGAAATACTTGGCTCGATGCGGGACTCCCGTGATGTAGGGATGGGTCGAGATTGCCATCACCCTGGCGCTTTCGGCCCCCTCTCTGTACAGCGTGTCGAACTGGTCGCGGGCGCGTTCGAAAATCTCAGGCGAACGGTGGTGCTGGACGGCGTAGATGGGGATGTCGTTCAACTCCAGGGTATAGGGAATCGACACCAGGCTGCCGCTCTGACCTTCATGGGGTAGGGCTGGTCGTCGTTACACCAGTCGCAGATGTATTCGATCCCTTCCTCGGCCAGGATGTCGGGGGTGTCCAGGGTCTCGGCGAGTCCGGGGCCCATCCAGCCGCGGGGGGCCGAACCAGAGAACTCCTGTATCGTGCTGATCGACCGGCGGATGACATCCCGTTGGTCGGCCTCGGCATTTAGGACCCGCTGCTGGTACCCGTGGCCCAATAGTTCCCAACCGGACTTGACGCACTCCTCTACCAGGTGGGGATAGGTGTGGCAAACAGCGGCGTTGAGGCTGACCGTCGCCGGGATTCCGTGGTGGTCCAGCACCCGTTTCAATCGCCAGAAACCCACCCTCATACCGTAGTCATACCAGGCGTAATTTGGGATGTCCGGCACCACGCTGCGCCCCTGGGGGACTGGGAGAATCGTGCGGGCCATGGGCTCGTTGATGTCCCATTCTTCCACGTTGATGATCACCCAGACCGCGATGCGGGCGTTGTCCGGCAACGCGAGTTTAGGACGCTCGAATATGTTCGAGTAATCAGACCTGGGATTGGGCACGACGCCTCCTATTGCCGAACGGCTGTTACAGACCCAGCGCCTCCATACCCAGCCGGGACAAGTCTTCGTCCTCCTGGGCGGCAAGACCACTTACGCCAATAGCCCCGAGCACCGCGCCGGTGGAGGGGTGGAGCACCACCACCGCGCCCTGGGCGGACACTAGGTTAGGGTTGCCCATGTCGGCCACGGTGCGGCCCTGACTCTTCAACCGTTCGGCGTATACCGCCGAATCGGCCCCGGACAACGCGGAAGTGTAAGCCTTGCGGACGGCAAAGGTCTGGGGGTTGGTGCGGCAACCGTCCATGCGGGCGTAGTTGAGCAGGTTGCCCGCGTCGTCCACTACGGCAATAGCCACCGGCCGGTCCGGCTCCTGCAGCGCCTTGTCCAGCATGGCGTTCATGGCCCGGCGGACTTGGTCCAAGCTAAGCATCGGTTTGTCGTACATGAAAGCCCTCCATAAAGCCTCAATCGGTGAGCCGGAGATGTTTCTCCCGCTATTCTGGCGTAAACTCGAAATACACAACGTCCGCTTCGTCAGTTCGCCGCAGGTCTTCGGGGTCGATCTCCAGACCAACCACGGCGGCAACCGACGATTCCCCGAAAACCGCTTCTAGGATATTCGCAGTCTCTACGGCCCGGCCTATGTCGGCCTCGCGGACCTTGTGGGAAGCTTCTACAGCTACCCACAAAGGAGTGCGGCTCTCCTGGCTAACCCCCCTCAGGATGAGGTCGGTGAGGAAAACACGGTGCATCCGCTCTCCGTCGATGGCGCCGCGGTCCATCGCGTCTTCGATTGCATCCCGGAATTCCGGCTGAATGCCTTGGACCGGACTTATCACGATCTGGGCCCGCCGCAGCCCGAATCTCTGACTCACGCGGGGGATTATCTTTCGGTGAAGAGACGTCTCGAGCGCGACACCCTTCAGATACCCTACATCAACCTTCATTCCCGCCACGTCTCCTTTCAAGACTGCCACGTCCTCTTTGAGCTGCGAGACATCCGTTTCCAGGCGATCAAACCGGGTGTTGGCAGACTCGATGAACCTGGCGAGTGTCTGGGGGACCTCCAGCAATTCCCGGGTGAGGACCCGCGCTCGAAGCGCTTCGGCCCACTCCGGGTTTTCGTCCAGAAGCCGGATCAAGTCTTCTATGTTGTTGATAGTGGTCATGGGAAACACGATGACGCTGAATCGTTGTGTAGAGGCTAGTATACACCCGGCGCGCATGTCGGAGACCCTTCCTTGTCCCCGATAGATTTGACCTCGTCCATTCCTTGAACAATATGACCCTGCGTTGACAGGTCTGAGGGCCCGACTTACACTCGTTCCAGTTCGACCGCCGTTTAATCCCGTTGGCCACTCCAGGAAATAGGCGCTTATCATAGCCATGTCCACTCAGTCAATTTCCGACGCAATTGAGTTAATGTTCGAGTCCGGTTGGACCGACGGGCTCCCTGTGGTGCCGCCCACCGGGGACCTGGTCCAGAGGTTCGTCGATTACACCCAGCGGGACGCCGCCGAGCTGATCGCCGAGGTGCCGCCTCTGGGCGGAAAGGCCACCGTCGAGCGCGTGGCGGCCAATGCTGTCATGGCCGGTTGCTTGCCGGAGCACATGCCGGTAATCATCACCGCCATCGAAGCGATGGTGGACGACCGGTTCAACCTTCGCGGAGTCCAGTGCTCCACCGGCATACACACCCCATTGGTCATCGTCAACGGCCCGCTGTCTAGGGACTTGAAGATCAATTCCGGGTACAACTGCTTTGGCCAGGGCTGGCGCGCCAACGCCACCATCGGCCGCGCAGTCAAGCTGGCGTTGGTCAACCTGGGAGGTGCGATTCCGGGAGAGACCAACAAGTCAACTTTCGGCCATCCCGGCAGCTACACCTACTGCGCCGCTGAATTCGAGGACGCCAACCCCTGGGAGCCCTTTCACGTCGAAGCGGGTTTCGACCCGACCGACAGCACCGTGGCCGTGTTTCCCGGAGAAGCGCCCCACAACATCATGTACCACGCCGCCGAGCCCAGGGACTTCCTCGCGGTCCTGTCGGACACCATGTGCACCCTGGGCAACGTGCAGATGTACGTCATGGGCAGCACCCTGGTGGTGCTTGGACCGGAACACGCCCGGATGTTGGCCTCCAACGGTTGGAACAAACGCGACATCCGTTCGTTCATCTTTGAGCACGCCCGGAAGCCGGTGTCCGTGCTGCGGCACGGCGGACCACCCCAGGGAGACTCAAACAGGGGCTTCCTGTGGCCCAAGTTCATCGATCCGTCCGACGATTCCCAGCGAGTTCCCGTGGTCAGGCGTCCCGAAGACATCAACATCATGGTCGCCGGCGGCCCTGGCGGCCCTCACTCGGCATACATTCCGGGCTGGGGCTCGAGGCTGGTAATCAAGAAGATTCAACTCCCCTAAGACATCAGCCAAGGAGGTTAGCATGGTCAGAATGCCCGCCCCCGGAATCCGGGAACGGCTGCGCGAGATGGACATTCTCGCCCCCATAGACGAAGAGGCGCTGCACCGGTGGCGTCCTGCGAACCGACTCACTGGCTTGCAAGGGAAGGTGGGGGGGTTCCTGGGCAACCGGAAGGGCAACGCCGACGCCCTGCTTATGAGCGTAAGGGAGTTGCTGGACAAACAATTCGAGCTCAGCGACACGGTGGTCGTTGACAAGTTCATCTACTCAAGGCCCGCTGCCGACAGCGTCATCGACACCCTGGCCGCCCGATGCGACTTCGTGGTTACAGCCATCGCGGATTGAGGGTCCTGTACTTCATGCAGTGTGCATGACGCAATGACCCTGGAGAACCGCGGAATCCCTACGGTAGTGATCTGCACCGGCCCGTTCATAGACTCGGCGCACCTCCACGCCCGTATGCTGGGACGCGAGGGGTTCCAGCCGGTGGTCATTCCCCACCCTTTGGGCGGACTGAAGCCCGACGGGGTAATGCAGCGGGCCTCCGAGGCCGAGGGGCAGATAGTAACCGCACTGACCAATTAGTGGGGGAATGGATGAGCCGTAACCCACCTACAGGCTCCGCATTCGAAAAAATGATCGGACGGTTCCTCAAGGACAGTGGGCTCAAGGTTATTTCTACGCCCACTGTCAGAGTAAGCATGAACGGCTTATATAATAAGCCGCACGAATTTGATTGGGGTAATGAGACTCTATTAGTCGAGTGCAAAGCTTACAATTGGCTTCCTAGCGGAGGAGACCCAAACGGTAAACATGCCACAGTTAACGAGGCGATGCTGTATTTCATGGCGACCCCAGAATCATACCTCGTCAAGAAGTTGTTTCTGTGGAAAACTGAAAAGGCTGGCAAGAAGAACCCAGAGACGTTCGCAGAGCAATATGTGCGTCGGTACGGACATTTCATACCCATGAACGTGGAAGTCTATGAATTTGACGATGATGACCTCAGCGCCAGATGTATCTGGCCGCCTCCAAGTAAATGACAATTTCGGGTGTCTACTCAATCAGGAGGTAGCGCTATTATGACAACGGTAGGATCCGGGAAGTACACCTACAAACTGGTGTAGGACTGGGCGAAGCTGCCGGATGGATGGACCCTGGGGCAGACGGAAACGTTACCGACTCGCAAGACCGTGTTTACCTGTTCAACCGCAGCACCATCCCATGATCGTGCTGGATCGGGACGGGGCAGAATGACAGAGCATTTGAGGGCTTCACCGCCCCAACGATATGAGGAAATAAGCCAACACCTCCTGGAACAAGCCCGGCTAGAACTGGACAACGGAGACATTCTCCAGGCTTCGGAGAAATCTTGGGGCGCGACCGCCCACGCCATTAAAGCTGCGGCCCAACAGAGGGGCTGGAACCACCACGCCCACAACCATCTGCGCGACGCGGCAATTTACATCGGTCTTGAACGCAACCGCCAGGACCTGCGGCAGCTATTCCAGTCCCTGGAAGCCCTGCACCACAACTATTACGAGCATCAGAGAGAGATTAGCGAGGTGCAGGACGGCATAGACGGGGCGGAAGTCTATATCCGGGAAATAGCGAAACTCCGGAGCGAAGAGCCACCAACCCGGCAAGACCACCTTTCCCCGTCCGAAGCGGCGGAACAGGAATCCCGTCTGAGGAGGCTCACCACCAAGACCAGGTATTCCCACGGCGATGTCTATGGTGAGGATGAACTGGATGGATTGCCGCCGGTGAGACCCACGCCGGTGCAATGACCGGCCGGCTTTTCCAAAGGAGAACCGGAGAGATTTCCGTGTTGACGCGACTGCTGGAAACTGAAAACCCCGACAGGAGGTAGCGCTGTTATGGCAACCGTTGGATCAGGGAAATACACCTACGAACTGGTGGAAGACTGGGCAAAGCTCCCAGAGGGTTGGGCTCTTGGCCAAACGGCAATCGTTACCGACTCCCAGGACCGAGTTTACCTGTTCAACCGCAGCGAACACCCGCTGATCGTGCTGGACAAGGACGGCAATTTCCTCACGTCCTGGGGTGAAGGCGTCCTTACCGCCGCCCATGGCATGTTCATCGACGGCGACGAAAACATTTACCTTCCAGTCATAAACTCCCACGTGGTGCTGAAATACAGCTCTTCTGGGAACCTGCTCATGACCCTGGGGGCTTGGGACCAGCCCTCTGACACCGGTTGGTCGGGCAATGCGTCGGATACAGTCCAGCGGGCTGCCGGACCTTTCCATCGGCCTAGCGACGTGGCCATTTCGCCAGACGGAGACCTATATATCTCCGACGGCTACGGCAACTCCCGCGTCCATAGGTTCTCCGGAGACGGGGAGTTGAAGTTCTCCTGGGGAACACCCGGCAAGACCGAGCCGGGGGAGTTCCACGTACCCCACGGGGTCTGGGTCCATACCGATGGAAGAGTGTTCGTCGCCGACCGCGAGAACAACCGGATGCAGATTTTCACGCCGGATGGCGAGTTCCTGACCCAGTGGACCGGCTTATCGCGTCCCTGCGACATCTACATCGACCAAGACCAGGCCGTGTTCGTGCCTGAGCTTGATGCCTTTATGAGCATCCTGAGCATCGATGGCGATCTGCTGGCCAGATGGGAAGGGCCGGGAGGCGTAGGAGCGCACGCAATCTGGCTTGACTCGCGGGGCGACATCTACCTCAACCAGAACTTGGAAGGCCAACGGCTCCTAAAATACCGGAAAGTAGGCTAACCGGGCGGGGTGCTGGTTATGCCAGCGCCCTCACCACATCAACAGCACTGACCACGGCGGCCTGGCGCGGGAAGACCTTCTCCATCAGCAACGAGTGGACGTCCTCGTCGCGGTCGGCGCAACCGTCTTCCACGACAATGAGCCGGTAGTCCGCATCAGCGGCGTAGCGCACCGTGGACAGAATTACGCCGCTGGTGGCGTGCCCCATAAGGATGAGAGTATCCCGGCCTTGGGCGCGAAGAATCATGTCCAGATCGGTACCGTAAAATGCACCCACCCGGTGTTTGACCACTATCGGTTCACCTGGGAGCGGCGGGACGGATGGGTCGATCAGGTTCCCCGGGCTGGATGCGGGTTCCAGACCCGACGTTTTCCTGGAGCTGAAGGTCAAGTTCAGGTCTGACACTTCCGGGTAACCCGGCCTGAAATTCACCACGATGTAGGCGACGAAGACCCCGGCATTCCGAGCCGCGTCCAGCACCCCGCGCGCCCGGTCAAACGTGCCGCGCTTCCGCACCACCGGGTTCTCGCCCATGCTGTCCCGGTGAAAGTCCGCCATTAGTAACGCGGTCCTACTCTTGTCAATCTCCACTTCAGCCATATCCTAATTCCTGCGGTTTGAATCAAATCCCCAGGTCATTTTAGGGGCTCCGGTAGTCTGTGTCTCCCGCCCCAACACCGACGGGGGTTATCGTCGCTGGACGCACGCCCTATACTGAGGGGGACGGGGCACAGCCACTACCCGGAGGGCGTAGGATGGAAGCCGGTTACCAGGTAGGTCAGGTCGTAATACAGGGGAGCTTGGACCTGCAGCAGCAGTGGCGGGACCAGCTAGAGCAATTCCGAGCGGCGCGGGACGTTGGCTTCGACACTTATTGCTGGGCGCACCACTACTTGATCCATCCATTTCAGCACTTCCAACCCCTCCCTGTGCTGGCGCGGCTGGCTGCGGAACCGGGGGATATGAAACTGGCCACTTCTGTGCTCCTGCTGCCGCTGTTGAATCCCGTGGACGTGGCGGAACAGGTCGCCACCATTGACCATATCAGCGAAGGCCGTCTTATCCTCGGACTGGGTCTGGGTTACCGCCCCGAAGAGTGCGAGGCCTTTGGTACCCGGATGTCCCAACGAGGGGCAAGACACTCCGAAGCCCTGGAGTTGATGATCAAACTTTGGACGGAGGAGGAGGTCACCCACCACGGCCGCTACTTTCATGTCACCGGAGCGCGGCCTACCGCACAGACCTTCCAAAAACCGTACCCCAAGATTTGGTTGGCAGCCATGAGCGATCCGGCAGTTCGGAGGGTGGCGAGGGAAGGGCACATTATGTATACGGGTCCTGCCCAGCCCTATCCCACGATCCGGCGGCAGATCGAGTTGTACCAGGACACCCTTCAGGAATTCGGACAACCGGACCCCGGTGAGATGGTAATTGTCCGGGAATTCTTTTGCTCCAACAACCGCACCGAAGCGATGGAAAAGGCCCAACGGGGATTCGAGCGCAAATACGCTGAATACGCGGCCCACGGCCTGCATGGTTCAGACCCCGAGTTGACTGAGAAAGTAACCGGCGACCTGGAAACACTGATGGACGAGACGTTCATCGTCGGCAGTCCTGAAGAGTGCGTCGAACAGATCGCCCGGTACCGAGACCTGGGATTCACCCAAATCGCCCTCCGCCTTTTCTACCCAGACATGCCCCAGAAGGATGTGCTCGAACACATCGAGCTTGTGGGACGGGACGTATTGCCCGCCGTACACGCCCTATGACTCTGACGTACTTGAAGCTATTTTTACCCAGGGGTTCGACAACAAACGATCTCAGACGCGCCGCCTGACGGGATGTCATGTGGTGGAATAAAGCACCATATTTGGCTTAGCGAGGTTGAGTAAATGAGCGACAAACTAATCGGCGTTGCGGTAAGCGGCGCAAAAGCACAGGATGTCCACGCGACCATCCAAAAGGCCGAAGCGCACGGAGTCGGCGGCGCGTGGTTGACCACCGGCGGAGCGCGGATCGACAGCCTCACCGTGTTCGCATCGGTGGCGGAGAAAACCAGCAGCATAAAGATGGGAACGTCCATCGTCCCCACATTTCCCCGCCATCCCCTGGTCGTGGCGCAACAGGCGCAGGTGGTAGACCAGTTGGCTCCTGGCCGGGTCCGCGTGGGTGTAGGACCCAGTCACCGCCCCAGCATGGCGGCGCTGGGCATCCGGATGCAGTCCCCATTGGGGCACCTTCGAGAATACCTGCATATCTTGAAGTCTCTGCTTCAGAAGGGATCGGTGGACTTCGACGGGGACCACTACCAGGCCCATGACTCCATCGCGGGCCCGCTGAACATTCCGGTAATGGCGTCGGCCTTGCGCCAGGGTTCCTTCGAGCTTTGTGGAGAGGTCGCAGACGGGGCCATTAGCTGGGTCTGTCCCAGGGCATATCTCCGTGACTCAGCACTACCCGCTATGCAAAAGGGGGCCGACGCCGCCGGACGCGCGGTCCCACCGCTCATCGCCCATGCCCCGGTCGTGGTCCACGACAACTTCGACGAAGTCCGCACGGCCTTCAGGGAGCAGTTCGGGAATTATCCCAGGCTCCCCTTCTACCGAAGGATGCTCATCGCCGCAGGCTATCCCGAGGCCAGGGATTCAACGTGGAGCGACGCAATGATCGACGGTCTCGTAATTTGGGGGGACGAAGGCGCGTTCGAGCAGAGGCTTCAAGAGCTTTTCGCATGCGGCGCGACCGAGGTGTTGGCTTCGCCGATTCTAGTAGGCCAGGACCGGGACGCCTCCCTGGACCGGACTTTGGCCATGCTGGGTAAGATATCCAAACAAGTAGCCGCTTAGGAGGCCCCGTTGAGCTTGCCCGAAGGTAGCATTCTTCAATTTACGGACGACCTACGCATCTGCCGCGTTTTGAACGGCATGTGGCAGGTGTCGGGAGCCCACGGGCCAATCAACGCCGAGGCCGCGGTCCAGGGCATGATCGGTTACCACGACGACGGTTTTACCACCTGGGACCTGGCCGACCACTACGGTCCGGCGGAGGACCTGGTAGGGGAGTTCCGCCGGCGGCTGATCAACTTCGGAGGACCGGATGAGTTGGGGCGAGTCCAAGCGTTCACCAAGTGGGTTCCCAGGCCCGGACCAATGACTCGCGCCATCGTCGAGGAGAATATCGGCATCTCCCTGAGACGAATGGACGTCGAGACCCTGGACCTGATGCAATTCCATTGGTGGGACTACAACAACCCGGCTTACCTGGACGCCCTGGACCACATGTCCCGGATGCGGGACGAGGGTAGCATCAGGCATCTGGCCCTCACCAACTTCGACACCGAGCATCTGCGGACCATCATCGACCACGGGACCGCCATCGTCTCCAACCAGGTCCAATACTCGCTGGTGGACATGAGACCCGAGGTCAACATGGTCCCCTATTGCCTGGAGAACAGCGTTCAATTGCTGACCTACGGGACGGTCTGCGGTGGCTTGATAACCGACCGGTACCTGGACCAACCGGAGCCAACCCGAGCCGGCCTGACCACGGCCAGCCTGGGCAAGTACAAGCAGATGGTGGACGCCTGGGGCGGCTGGGAGCTGTTCCAAGAGCTTCTCCGCGTTCTCCGGAGCATAGCCAACAAACACGGGGTCAGCATCGCCAACGTAGCCGTCCGGTACATCCTGGACCGGTCCGCCGTGGCTGGCGTGATAGTCGGCGTGCGCCTGGGAGTAAGCGACAACCGGACCGAAAACGCCAGGGTGTTCGGCTTCAGCCTGGACGAAGAGGACTTAGAACGCATCGGGACCGTCCAGGCCAGATCGCGGGACCTGTACCGAATAATCGGCGACTGCGGCGACGAATACCGCCGGTAGAGTAAGGAGCTAACTCATGGAAATCGGAGTCATATTCCCTCAAACGGAGATTGAGGCGGACCCGGGCGCCATCAGAGACTTCGCCCAGGCGGCGGAAGATTTGGGCTATGACCATATCTTCATTGCTGACCACGTGCTGGGGGCGGACCCGTCCTTCCACCAGCACCCTTCCCTTGGCACATACAACCACAAGAGTGTCGTCCACGAGTCCTTTATCCTGATGGGGTTCCTGTCCGCCATCACCAAGCGGGTAGGGCTGACTACGGGCATCCTCATCTTGCCCCAGAGGCAGACCGCGTTGGTCGCCAAGCAGGCGGCGGAGATCGACGTGCTCAGCGGGGGCCGGTTGAGGCTGGGTATCGGCGTGGGTTGGAACGCGGTGGAGTTCGAGGCCCTTGGGGAAGAGTTCCGCAACCGGGGACGGCGAAGCGCGGAGCAGATCGAGGTGATGCGCGCCTTGTGGACAGAAGAGGTCGTCGATTACCACGGCCGCTGGCACGACATTACTCACGCCGGGATTAACCCGTTGCCAGTGCAGCGGCCGATTCCGGTGTGGATAGGCGGCGGAAGCAGCGGGGATCCCAAGCTGTCGGAAGTAGTGCTCAGGCGGATCGCGGCCATCGCCGATGGCTGGTGCCCCAACATCACCACCGACGACGCCGGAAAAGCCACCATTGAAAAGGTCCACGGGTTCGCCCGCGAAGCGGGCCGCGACCCCTCCACTCTGGGGCTGGACGGCCGCATCCGAGTCTCCGGCCTCCAACCCGAAGAATGGCTCGACGAGGTCAAGGCCTGGGAAGGGATGGGCGCGACCCACCTATCCATCGAGACGCGCAGAGGCGGCATGACCACAGCGGAGGAGCACATCGAGGTTGTACGCAGGTTCAAGGAGGCCATCGGCTAAGGGTCTCGTTGTCCCCTCTCAGAGAACTCCACAAGCGTGGCTGCGCCCACTTGAGTGCCAGCGACTTTCTAAAGATTCGGGCTACTAAATGGAGTAGGGGAGCGATAAAAGCCTACTACATGCTGGATCCTCGTGATATGATTGCTGAATGGATGTTGTTCCCGCTTTCGTAGACGAGACCGGTGTGTTGACCACACCCACTAAGAATCAGCCGGTATATGGCATTGGCCTGCTCCTGGTCCACGACCCGGCAAGAGTGACTGACAGTTTCTATAAGCTGCACTTCAACCTTGCGTCCAGTAGGGCAAAACAACGCTCCCAACTAAGGCATGAAATCAAGCAAGGAAACAGGTCTCCTTCACTTTCGGAAGTAGACCGCCTGATGTGGAGCACTCGCCATCACGAGTATAAATTCTCGGACGTGACTTCCCACAACCTCCAGCACTACATTGACTTGCTGAACCTTTATTTCTCCTTTGACTGCTTCGAGTTTCACGCTTTATTGATGGACCGGACCGAACCGGGATTCAACTTATCCCAATGGAACAACGATTCATGGCGGGCTTATGTCGAGCTAGGATGCGAACTACTGAGGCGACGGCTCAACAGACAGTCGTTCACGATTGTGGACCTTCAGGGGCAGCCCAACGGGGCCTCAATCAGCGTTGAAGAAGCGTTCAGTTCTGTGGAAAAGGTTTCTGGATGCTTGAGGGCGTCATCCGAGACGCAGGTTTTTTTGCAGGTGGTTGACGTGCTATTGGGCTGTGTCCAAGCTGACTGGAAAGACCGGGGTGGATTCTACGTAGCCGGGTCCAAGAGGGCTGAAGCCAAGAGGGGGTTGGTCAACTTCATGAGGACAAGGCTAGAGTTGCCACCCGGCGAACCAATCGTTTCCCACTCACGCCCGGTATGGGAACGGGGCGCGCCGTCACCCTTTACGGTATGGCTGAAAAGCAGATCCGCGGCTATGTCCGGCGTCCATCCCGGCTAACGGGACGACGTTCCCCGGCCACTCCGCGGATAACCATTACAACTTAGCACCTGACATTAGTATTGTCAATTGCCAGCCGTCTACGGCATCGCGGCAATGCAATTGGGGGAATTCGCCCCCCAATTGCATTGCCGCCCCCCTAAACCACAATCACGCTCCGAGCCACTAACCCCTCTTTACAAGTCCACCATGTCCGCGAGCGCCTTGTTGACCTGGTCTAGCTGCAACCGTTGGGTCACAAGTTCGTCCAGCTTCAGGCGGCCTTGCAGGTAAAAGTCCACGCAGCGGGGCATGTCGGTGCGGAAGCGGTTGGAACCCATGCTGCTGCCCTAGACGCGCTTCTCCCGCAGGGAAGATGGGCCGTCAAGCTCGATTTTGGTCCCTTCGGGAGTCATGTCTGTCTCCTTCGTTACGCTGGCCGGACGCTGCAACTGCGTTGGAATGCCGCAAACCCGCAGGCTTTTCGTAGGGCTTGCCCCATCTCCCCGTGATACGGTTGGGCTAGATCGGCAACCGTCACCTGGGGCCGCTAGTTGGGTATCAGGGGGGTGAGTTCCATGTCCAAACTGTACGCCTTCGCCGCGCTTCTGGCTCTGACGGCGTTGATGGCCTGCTCCAACCCCACACCTGCGCCGACTGCCGCATCCATGCCGGAACCGGCGGCCACGGCCACACGCATTCCCTCGCCGGCCCCTACTGCCACGCCGGAACCGACGGCCACATCTATGCCTACGCCTGCGCCTACACCGATACCCATGGCCACGCCGGAACCGACGGCAACTCCCAAGCCTGAGCCTACGCCAACACCCACCCCTGTTCCTACGGCAACGCCTGTGCCTATACCCACGCCGGAACCGGCGGCAACTCCTACACTTTCTCCCGCTCTTGCGTCGAAGCCCGCGCCCGTTCCGGGGGCAGGACCACTCTCTCCCAACGGCTTGCTGGCTGACTTGTCCGAGGCCGAGCGCGCTTGTCTGTCCGAGGCTATTGGCCCGGAGCGGCTCGAATCGCTGATGGGCAACGCGGACCCGGCCGCGGGTGAAATGAGCGCCGCCATGATTGCCTGCCTGGGGCACGAGAGGCTGTTGAGGATATTCCTGACTGCCATACTGCTCCAGACCGGACCACTGAGCGTTGAATCCTCCGCCTGCATCCGGGAAGGCTTTGCGGACATCGACCTGGCCGCCGTGTTGCTGCCCCCGGCGCCTGGCGGCAGTGGAGACTCGCCGTCGGAACTCACGGCATTCATAGGACTGTTCTCGGCCTTCTCGTGCTTGAACGAGGGGGAATGGAAAGCCGCAGGCCCGGTCTTTGGCTTTGCCCCGGAAGACCGTGAGGGCTTGCATTGCGTGATGGAGAAGTTGGGGGGACCGGAAGAGTTGGCCGCTCTCATGCAACCCGGCGCCGGTCCTCCCCTGGAGCTATTCGCGGCGGGAGCGAGTTGCGACCTGACGGTATTGCAAGGCCCGCCGTGACGCTTGACGGAATCGCATGAAATGCGTAGGGGGAGCGTTCGCTCCCCCTGACCGCTTTTGGTTTCGATTGTTACAGCCCCATCCGTCTCCTAGAACACAATCACGCTCCGCGCCACGCTCCCCTCCTTCATGTCTGCGAACGCCTTGTTGACCTGGTCCAACTGCAACCGTTGGGTCACCAACTCGTCCAGCTTCAAGCGGCCTTGCAGGTAGAACTCCACGTAGCGGGGCATGTCGGTGCGGAAGTGGTTGGAGCCCATGCTGCTGCCCTGGATGCGCTTCTCCCGCAGGAAGGAAGGGCCGTCCAACTCGATCTTGGTGCCCTGGGGAATCATGCCGATGACCGTGGCGGTGCCGCCATTCCGCAGCATCTCGAAAGCCTGCTCCGCCGTCTCCTTCTTGCCGATGGCCTCGAAGGAGTAGTCCACGCCGCCGCCGGTCAGGTCGCGCACCCTGGCGGCCACGTCGCCGCTGGAGGCGTCGATCACGTCGGTTGCGCCGAACTCGCGGGCCAACGTCAGCTTGGTCTCCACAGCGTCGATGGCGATGACGCGCAATGCCCCCGCCAGGGCCGCGCCCTGGATGGCGTTGAGCCCCACGCCGCCGCAGCCGATGACCGCCACCGTGCTGCCCGGCCGAACCGCCGCGGTGTTGAGCGCCGCGCCCAAGCCTGTGGTCGCGCCGCAGCCAATTAGGGCAAGCTGCTCGAAGGGGATGTCCCGGTCGATCTTGACCAACGAGTTTTCGTGGACCAGCATCAACTCGGCGAAGGAGCCGAGGTTGGCGAACTGGGTAACGGCCTCGCCGCCGCTGCTGAGCCGGGGCGTCTCGTCGGGTCCGCGGGTGAGTCCGGCGCGGGAGCACAGCACCGTCCGCCCCTCGGTGCAGCGTTCGCAATGGCCGCAAAACACCGACAGGCAGCAGATGACCCGGTCGCCGGGCTTCACGTAGTCCACCAACTCGCCGACGGCCTCGATGGTCCCGGCGGCTTCGTGCCCCAGCACCACCGGGAACCTGGTGGCGTAAAGTCCTTCCACGAAATGGAGGTCGCTGTGGCAGACCCCGCTTGCTCCCGTGCGCACCAGCACCTCTCGGGGGCCCGGACTGGCAACCTCTACGTCTTCGACTTCCAGCGGCCAGTTGACTTCTCTAAGCACTGCGGCCTTCATAACCTACCTCCATGCCTGAATTTGATGCACAGCGCCAAAGGCTGTAATTCGGCTAACACCTTGAGGATGGGGCCGATTATACTGGTAATCCGCCTTGGCGCAAGCCCTCGGCGATCATGGTTGGAACACCCCGCACCTGCCGGTAATCCAACTCCAATTGAGGAAGCCACAGGATGACTCGACCGGTTAAGTTCTGCGTCCGAATGCACCAGCACGGCTACGCCTTCGACGACCTGAAAGAGGTCTGGACCGAGGCCGATAAGCTCGGTTACCATTCGGCAAGCCTTTACGACCTTCTCAATATACCTACCTTGGAATGCTGGACCACCCTTTCGGCTCTGGCAGCGGTTACGGAGAATCTTCGGCTCATCCCCATGGTCTTGGCCAACACTTACCGGCCTCCGGCGCTGTTGGCCAAGATGGCTTCGACCCTGGACGTCATCAGCAAGGGCAGGCTGGAGTTGGGAATCGGCGCCGGGGGTGGGGGAACCGACCACCGGGCATCGGGATACGCCTTTCCATCAACGGCGCAACGAGTTCGGATGCTTGATGAAGCGATGGTCATCATCAAGGGCCTCTGGTCCGGGGAATTCAGCGACTTCGAGGGACGTTACTACCGGCTAAATAACGCGCATCAGGAACCGAGTCCGGTGCAGCAACCCCATCCGCCAATTCTGATCGGCGGTCACGGCGAGAGGCATCTGCTACGGGTGGCGGCAAGACACGCCGACATTTGCAACATCGGCTCGGAGATGACCCTGGAGGAACACCGGCAGAAGTTATCGGTGCTGGAGGAGCATTGCCGGGAAGCCGGACGCGATTTCGGAGAGATCGAGGTTAGCCACAACGCTCTGACGTTGATCGCGGAGACCCGGACCGAGTTTGACCAGGTGGTATCCAGGCGGGCGGCTCAGTCCAACGTGTCGACTTCGACGTACCGGGAATCTCTAATGGGAGCCATCGCTGGCACGCCGGACCAGTGCGCCGAGCAGATACAAGGTTACGTCGACGCGGGGATCACCTATTTCTTCCTGATATTCCCCGACCCGGTATCGGTAGATGACCTGCGGCTCTTCGCCCGAGACGTGATGCCCAGGTTCGTCGCAGTCTAACCGAGGTCGGCCAAGAGTTCTTCTATGGCGTGGTTCACATCCTCGGGCCGTTCAGCCATGGGAAAGTGTCCGGCGTGGTCCAGCTTGAGGTATTTGGACTCAGGGACAGCCTGGTGAAGCTCCAACTCGTACTCCGGCGGCTGGCCGGGATCGTCTACTCCACGGATAAGGACTAGAGGGGCCTTCAGTGTGTCGATGCGGTCCGATACGTCAAAATTGTCTATCGTCACCAGGTCATCGTGCTGCGAAATGGGGCCAACCTGCCGGTGACACTCGATTAGACGCTCCCTCAGACCGGGCTCGACCCACATCATGGCGTGTTCCATAGCCTTCAACCAGGACTCGCGCTCATCAGGGTCTTCGGCGGCCCGCAGGCGGAATTCCAGCCCTCCCGGAGCGCGCTCCTTACGGCGCATGGCCACCGTCATCAACACCAATCCGGACACTTCATCTGGGTAGTCCAGGGCGTATTGAAGGGCGATGCAGGCTCCGAGGGTGAAACCAACCAGGACCAAATCTTCGCCCCGGCCCTGCGCCCACAACCAACCCCGCAGCCATTCCATGTAACGCTCCACGTCAGGGCAAGCCTTTCCGTGGAGATGGCCCGGCAAGTCTGGGGCCAGGCTTCCCGGGAAATGCTCCAGTTGGTAGGCATATCCTTCCCGGCACCCGCCAGCGCCGGGACCATGAATAAACACTAATTGACTCATGGCACAATTCTAAGAGGGCCTTGAGCGGGGGTCAAGAAGACCTTGTTACTGTGCGGGGCGTTGAATCGCCGAAGGAACACAAGCCCCAATGCAAGGTGTTTCAGCAGTTCAAACGCCCTGGCTACGGTGCGCGCCACAACCGCAGCCCTGCCGCCCCCGCCACAACGACGAACAGCGGGTCGGTGAACTCCCAGTGCGGGTCCCCTCGACCCATAAGCGTGGTGAACCAACTCCAAAAGAACCAGGTTGTCAACCACACCGAGGCGTAGAACAGAGCGTTGACGTCCAGATGCCGCCTCAAATCACCGCCATTCCCGGATGCGTCCAGAGCCCTCTTTTGCAGAAAGCCAAACACGAGCGCGATAATCACGGCGACGGCCATGGGATAGTTGAAGACCTGCCACACAGGAAACCCAGCGCTCCCGTCGTCATACAAGGGTGTGACGATGAAGTGCAGACCCACGACGATAGCCAACAACATGGAATAGATACCCAGAACGCGCTGTAAAGCCTTCATGGTAGACCTCCTTCTTATGATTCGCAGCGAAAGTGAATGCGCTGTTCGTCAGCCGGGCTTCACAGACCCAGTATTGCATAGGCAACGCCGTCGCAATGGTAGAGTAGGGTGCTGGTTACAAGCAGTTTGAACGCCCCGTGCTAGAATGGAGTGGGCGGCATCTTCCCCCGGCCCCATACTCATCCATCATATCGAAGCCCCGAACGACACTGACGAGAGGCGAATCCATGACCGAGCAGAAAGTTGGACAGCGCACTAACGTCCCCGCACGCGAGACCCCCAGGTACCTCTGGCGTTCGGGGGAACTGGTGGAATGGGACAAGGCCACCGTCCATATCTCCATGCTGGGTTGGACCGCGATTTCCGCAGTATTCGAGGGGATTCGCGCCTATTGGGACGCGCAGAATGAAGACCTGTACATCTTCCACCTGGACGCCCATCTGAAGCGGCTGTTCCAGTCCATGAAAATCATGCGGATGACATCGCCCTTCGACCGGGAGCAGCTCGTTCAGGCCATTAGAGACGTGCTGCAGGCTAACGAGTATGCAGGCGACGTCTACATTCAGCCGATGGCCTACTTCGGCGGAGGCATTCCGGGTTATCTGGCTGTTCTTGAGAGACCGGGTGAGATCGTCATAACCGCCCGCCCTTCCACTTCCAACCTTGGCCGCGCAAAGGCCGCCAACTGCAACGTCAGTAGCTGGACCCGAATCTCGGACAACGTGATGCCGCCCCGCGCCAAGGCGATCACCAACTATCAGAACAGCCGCTACGTCTCCACTGAATCGCAGGCCAATGGCTATGATTTCGGCATCATTCTGAACAAGGAAGGGAAGGTGTCGGAGGCCAGCTACGCCTGCATTTACATCGTCCGCGACGGCGTGGCCATTACCCCGCCGGTCAGTGCTGGAATTCTGGAGAGTGTGACTCGCGAGGTGGTGCGGGAGCTTCTGCAGAATGAGATGAACGTGCAGGTGATCGAGCGCGACGTAGAGCGCACCGAACTCTACATCGCCGACGAAGTGTTCATCTGCGGGACCGCCGTGGAGATACAGGCGGTGGGAAGCGTGGACAAGTACCAGGTGGGCGACGGCGAAGCCGGTCCGGTTGTGTCCAAGCTCACAGGGCTCTTCGAGCGGGTGGTCCGGGGCCGGGAATCCGGATATGCCCGGTGGTGTACGCCCGTCTACCAGGGAAGTCCTCGTTAAGGTTACAGTATGTAATCGGACACATCAGATGCAGGATGCGAAGGATATGACCACAATACCGCCACTACCTGAACCCGGGGACCAAAGCCCCGATGACCGGAGGGCCATGAGCCACAGGTTCATATTGCATGCCCGGGAGGAACTAGAGGATGGCAAACGTCTCCAAGCCGGGGAGAAAGCATGGGGAGCCGTAGCCCAGTATTTGAAGATAATCGGGGAAGACAGAGGGTGGCAGCATGGTTCGCACCGGCAACTCGAAAGCATCGGGAGGCACATCGGGGCCGAGTATCCGGATTTTGGCTCAGAAGAATTTGCCGACGCCCTGTCGGACGCTTACCATAAAGGGCATCGAAACTTTTATGAAAACTGGTCAACACCGGGAGAAGTCGAAGATGTCGTAGAGGGCGTTGAGGAAATCCTTCCGGCGCTGGACGCGATGGCATCCGAGGCTCCGCGATACTTCAAAATCAATTCCAACAGCCAGCGGCGCAGATTGGCGGAACTCACCGGGAACCGCGAGTTGCAAATCGGAGACGAGTCCTTTGTGGGGTTCTCCCTGCGTCACTCGCCGGACTCTACAAACGGTGACGGGCAAGGGGGCCGTCCAGTCTAGCCATCCCCACCCGGCGGTTAATCACGCGGGGCCGGCCGGGAAATCTTCCGTGGGGAGCATATTCTAGGGCCAGCTCCAATCGAACCGTGAATAATGGCCGTTCTTCCCGGTATTGTCCCAAGTCATGCCGTGGTCGGTATAGGTACTAGCAGTACCCTTGGCAATGTACAAGGAGCTATTCACCGGATGGCCGGTGTTCTCCAGCCGCATTACTCCCCGGCGGCGTCTGCCCGCCGTGATTCCCTCGACCGCGAAGTCGATGACGCCGGGTATGGAAACGCGCCTGGTCCTGCCGCTCGACTCGTAGGAGATAGGGCAATAGCTGAGGCCTTTGAAATCGGTTGTTAGCCTCATCCAACGCTCGGCGGGACCGCCAACCTCCCCGGACAAGATTCGGGCAAGGGCCTCGCGCTGCCCCTGGTCAGCGTTTTCGTCGATGTAGGCCGCAGTCGTCCAATTACCTTCCCCCATCACTCCTGGAGTGTAGGCAGCCACCACGAAATTTAGTCCGTTCAGGGACACTTCGTTGAACTCCCCGTCGGTGATATGGAAGGCAAATCCCACATCGCAATGTCCGTCGGTGGGCACCGCTGGGCCGCCTTGGACAATGCACGGACACAGAATCTCGCAGTTGCAGTTCTCGAAGTATTCGCCCTTGAGCCGCCAGCTATCGTCTGCCATCCTCTTGCATCCTATCCTGATGAGTCGGTCAGGTTCCAACCGGTCCATATTACACCAGATTTCGACCTACTCGTCATTTCGGACTCCAGGGGAGGCGTTTCTCCGAGGTGGCCTGAACTGTTGTTATAATCCGGGCACCAATTTGACCGAGAGAGGTTGGACCATGCCGAGAAGAAGTTTTTGGGCCTGGGGTCTGGAGTCCGACGAACCAACGCTGCCGGAACGGCAAGACGCCGCGGCCAGACTCTCCCGGCAATACGGTGTGGCCTTAGCCGCCCCTCCCGCTCCGGTGGAGACAGACCTTGTCCTGCGGGCCCCGCGCATCTCGCCCCCCGCCTCGCTAAGTCCAATCTGCTCGTCCGAGACATACGATCGAGCCGTGCATACCTACGGCCGCAGCTTCCGAGACCGGGTACGCGCATTCAACCTCCAGTTCCCGAACCCACCGGACGTTATAGCGCGTCCTCGAAACGAGCGGGAAGTCGAGCGGGTCCTGGAATGGTGCTCCCAGTCGGGCTATGCTGCAATTCCCTACGGAGGGGGAAGTTCGACCGTTGGGGGATTTGAGCCCTCGGAAACAAGCGAAGGTGTGGTGACCATAGACATGTCGGCCTTCGATAAGGTCCTGGAGATCGACGAGGTCTCCCGCGCCGCCCGAATCCAAGGCGGGGCATACGGACCGGCCTTGGAGGACCAGTTGCGGCCTCACGGCTACACCTTGCGGCACTTCCCCCAGAGTTTCGAATACTCCACGTTGGGGGGTTGGATCGCGACCCGTTCCGGTGGCCACTACGCCACCAACCACACCCACATCGACGACTTCGTGGAATCGGTCCGAATGGTCACACCATCGGGTGTTTGGGAATCCAGGCGGCTGCCCGGGAGCGGCGCCGGACCCAGCCCTGACCGGATGGTGATGGGCAGCGAGGGCACTCTGGGCATCATCACCGAGGCGTGGATGCGCATCCAGGCCAGGCCACGTTACCGGGCTTCTGCCGGGGTGACCTACCCGTCCTTCGAGGCAGGCGCGGAGGGTGTGCGCCACATCGTCCAGTCCAAGCTATGGCCGGCCAACTGCCGGTTACTGGACCCCGGCGAGGCCGCCGCGGCGGCGGGGCTGGAAGGCCAACAGGCCTTGCTGGTCATCGGATTCGAGTCGGCGAACGTCCCCCAGAGTGAAGCCATACGCCAGGCCGTGGCCCTTGCCCGGGAAGCGGGCGGCTCGATAAACGACGATGACATCCTCGTGTCGGGAGACGAGACCACCCGCACGGGCCGGAGAGGCGCGGTTGGAACGTGGCGCGACTCATTTCTCAGAGCGCCCTACAACAAAAACATCACCAGCGGACTGGGAGTGGTGGAAGAAACGGTGGAGACCGCCATCACCTGGGACCGCTGGCCGCAACTGGACGCAGCGGTACGTGAAGCCCTGCAAAGCTCTATGGACCGCATCTGCCTGGGCGGCGCGGTCAGTTGCCGGTTCACCCACGTCTACCCCGACGGACCGGCCCCCTATTTCACCTTTTCCGGGCTGGGCAAAGTAGGCGCGGAACTGGAAATGTACGAGGAGATCAAGCAGGCGGCATCCGACGCGATTATTGCCGCCGGGGGCACCATCACTCACCACCACGCCGTTGGCAAGCTCCACAAACCCTGGTACCAGGAGCAACGCCCCGCCCCATTTGCCGAAGCACTGAAGGCAGTCAAACGGACGGTGGACCCCAACGGCATCCTGAACCCCGGAGTGCTCTTCGACCTCTAGCCGCCACGTCCCCACGTTCGAAGGGATGGTGGCTAAAAGGAGGGGGATAGGCGTTATTCCCCGGTAAATACCGGCGGACGACGCTCGCGGAAGGACGCCGCCGACTCCTCCACGTCGTGGGGGGCTCGCCGGGCAAAAACGATGCTGTGGGTCTCGTATTCGAGCTGGTCTTCCAGGTCGGTCTCCAAGCTGCGCTGCAATGCCCGCTTTGACATCTGCATCGCCACCGGAGGCCAGAAGGCAATCTGCCGGGCTAGTTCCTTGGCTTCCTCCATTAGGTTATCCGCGGTAGTCATCCGGTCCAATAGGCCCAGCCGGTAGGCTTCGTCAGCATCCACGTTGCGGCTGGTGAAGACGAGGTCGAACGCCCGGCTCACCCCCACTATTCTTGGCAAAAAGTAAGACAACCCAGAGTCGGGGCTGAGATGGCGTTCAATGAACACCGTCTTAAACCGGGAGTTTTCGCAGCCGACCCGCATGTCGCACGCCAATGCAAGCCCCATACCCGCTCCGGCGGCCACGCCGTTGACGGCGGCTATTGAGGGCTTATCCAGGCCGCGATAGACCATCATGGCCTGTCTGCCGACCCAATTGTATTCATCGAGGCGTTCGCCACGGCTGGGATGTTCGTTATTGGTCCGGCCGCTGGTGATGTCGGCGCCGGAGCAAAACCCGCGCCCCTCCCCGGTGAAAATGACAACCCTAACGCTGTCGTCGTCCCGAAGTTCCCGGCAAGCCTCCATCATCTCCAGGTGAAGCTCCCGATTTATGGCGTTTAGCTTTTCCGGGCGGTTTAGGGTAACGACGGCGATCTGGCCATCCCAGTCAATGGCCAGGTTCTCGTAAGTCATCTCATACCTCCAACAAGTGTCAGCGTTGGTCTTTTAGGTCGTTGATTATCGCGATGAGCTTCTGGGAGTCGAATCCGCCTTTGATGGCCCTGGATATGTCGCTGGCCGCATCGGCGTCGTTTCCCAACGCCGTGCGAGCCATAGCTCTGCCCGCGTAGGCAAGGGCAACCTGGTGGTCCTCCGGGTCGACTTCGATAGCCCGCGTGAAGTCGGGGACCGCTCTCTCGGAGTCTCCCAAGGTGAAATAGGCTTGACCCCGGTTGTAACTTGCGGCGGCCAACCCTGGGTCCAGGCGAATCGCCTCGCTGTATTGGGCGATGGCTTCTTCGACTCTACCGGATTCGAAGTGCTCGACACCCGCAGCGTTATATTCAGCCGCGCTCGCCGGGCCACATGCCAGCAGAAAGGACAAAACAATCCAGAGAACAGTAGCGGCGCGGGACATGGGGCTTGGCCGGTTACTTCACCGCCAGCATGTCGTAGGCCAGGCCAAGCATGATCTTGGCCCCGCTGACCAGGCTCTTGATTCCCACCGACTCGTTGGTGCCGTGGGTGAAGTTCAGCATTGGGTCGTCGTCGGGATGGGACCCGGAGAAGCCGTAGGTCACTGTCCCAAGGGGGCGGGTAAACCGGGAGTCGGTGAAACCGTTGCTGATGGCCGGGACCCATTGTATGTCGTTCCGGTCCAAAGCCCTGGCCGTGACCGATTGAATGCTGGAAGCGAGGGGAGACTCGAAAGGCGACGAGTTGGGCTTGGCCATGTAGTCGATCTCGTAGGACACGCCGGGAATGTCCGCCAACACTTCGTCAAGTTGGTCTCTGACGTACTGTTCGTCTTGGTGGGGCAGGGTCCGCACGTCGCAGGTGAGCCGGATGGACTCTGGGACGCTGTTTGACTTGACTCCGCCCCGGACCATCGTGGGGGTCAACGTCATCCTCGATAGGGCTCTGAGCATGGACGCGAACCGAGGATTGTCGGGCTCAATTTCGGCGATGATGTCGTCTACATTGGTGGGCGAAGGCTTGTGCTCGATTGCAAACGTCGAGAGATGGTCGAATATGCCGGTAGACGTGTCCCGGTCCGGGTCATAAACTTCGATGGAGCTTAACGCCCGGTTCAACCGGTACAGGGCATTGGTTCCCTGCCACGGAACGGACGCGTGGGAACTGGTCCCCTTAACGTCGATCTCGACCTGGAGACGTCCCTTTTCGCCTACACCCAAGACGTAGGTCAGGGCTCCGGCGGCCTGAATCGGCGTCCCTCCGCCTTCGTTGACGGCGTAGGGGGCGGCCAGCTTCTCCGGGTGGTTATCCGCGAGCCAGCCGAAACCGTACCTGCCGCCGTGCTCTTCGTCAGCGCCGGCGGCCAGGATCAACCCGTCCTGAAGCTCAATGCCGTTGCGCTTCAGAATACGTACGGCCATAAGCTGGGCGGTGAGAAGTCCTTTGCAGTCCGACGCACCACGGCCGAAGATGCGGCCTTCGGCAATGGTGGCGCTGAAGGGAGGAAACCGCCATTTGGCATCGTCCTCAACGGGCACCACGTCGGTATGGGACATGAACATCAGACCGGCCTTGCCCGACCTGCCCTCGTAGTTCGCGATCAAGTTGCCGCGGTTGGGGGCGGACTCCAGTATCTCCGACTGGATGCCGTCTTGGGCGAGCCAGTCGCGGGCATACTCGCAGACTGGAGTCTCGTCACCAGTGGGCATAAACCCGCTGTTCACGGACGGTATCCGGACCAGGGCTTGTTCAAGCGCGATGATATCATCCTGAGCCGCGTCTACTTGTGAAAACAGGTCTTCAAGGTCCGGCATGTCTAGTGACCTCCTCTGGGATTAATCGCTGCGAGTGTAAACAGGCCGTCTGGCAGTGTCAACGCGGCCTGTCGAATGGGGTGCGCGTGATATTTTCGCGGTGGGTGGTAGAGAGGAAAAAGGGTGAGGGTAGGGGTGGATGTGGTAGAAGATAAGGAAACGGGAGAAAAGGACGGGTTGCGATGTGGGATGTGGGATGAAGGGATGAGGGGATCGAGAGTAATTGGAGCCGGGTTGCCGAAGGGGTGATGTTGGAGATAAGGGAATGGCGGGATCTGCATCCCAGGGCGACCTTCACCGAGTCGGAAGAAAACCTCTCTCACCAAACCTCCCCCAGCAACCCACCGCGAAAATATGACGGACACCCTTGACCTCAGGGCTACCGCATTTGGATTTTAGTGAACTGAGACAGGATAATGACCAGGTAGTCATTGTCCCATCCGGCCCGTTTCAGCTTGCCTCTGATGGAGCCTTTCGAGGGTTCCAGCCGGGCCAGGTCCAGCGCCAGCTTCCGTAGCAAGGCCGGATTGTCGGGGCAGTGGTCCTTCCGGTTTCGGGACTGGTCCTCGTTGAACACCACGTCCAGGACCCAATGCATCCGGTTCCCGATGCCCCGGTGTTCCCGGACGATGTGGTTGAACCGCTCCGGCGTGAATGCTTGGCTCAGCAGGCAGCACCGGCTCTCGACGCTGGTGCGGCCTCCCTGCTGCCGGCTGGCGGTTATCTTCCCCACTGCCGCCAAACCCGGCCACTGGCGTCTCTCTCCTGCAGCCCGGCCACGCCGCCGCTTATGCCGTCCGTCCGGGTCTCAATGCGCCCGTGTCCCGTGGTTGCCGTGTTTATCGTGGTTGCCTGAACCTTTGGCGTGGCCGGGTCGTCCGGGAACAGGCGCACATCATCGTTTAGGGATTCCTGATTGCCCTTAAGGGCCGGCACGCAGTCCGCTCCCTGCTCCGGAATCTGCCGGGACAGTTGTCTCTGAGAGTGCATGGCGTCAGCAGTGACAACCATTCCCGGCAAAGCCGGCATTTCCAGGAGCTTGGGCGCCGCGGTTATCTCGTCGGACTTGCCGTCCACGGCCAGTTGTCCCAGCGCCGGCCTTTGCTCTGCAGCCCAGGCGCTGACCAGGTGCAGGGGCGACTTGGCCTCCGCCCGGTCATAGGAGCAGCGCAGCGTCTGGCCGTCCACGGCCGGCACCCCCTCGCAGCCTTGGGCAAACTGGCGCATGAATCCCAGGAACCACTTCTGGAACTCCTCCGGATCCGGAAGCCGGAACACCCTGGAGAAGGCGTCATGACCGGGGATTCCAATTCGCAGCGGCAGGAAGGATTCCAGGAACTCCCTTTTGGACAGTCCAAAGAGGGCCATGCCGGTGCACGTTTCCCCGCCGCAGAGGATGGTGCACAAGGCGGTAACCAGAATGTCATGCAGGGAATGACGCCCGGCGTTTCCGCGCCGGGGATCCTCCAGCGGTTCCAACTCCTCAACCGGCGCCCCCATCACCACAGCCTCCACACACCCGGATGCCTCACCGCCCTATTCCCTCTACTATCTACTCCCCACTAACCTAAAGGGTCACGCCGACGCCGCCACTGGTGCGTGGGGCACAGGCGATGCCAAGGCTTCTGATAGGGGCACCAGCTGGTAGCCCAGCTGCGCCGCTCTCTGCTTCGCGGTCCGCAACGCCCTTTCCCGGTACTGACTCTCGTAGTACTGGGCTCCGGCATCGACGTATCCCTGGCCGTAGCGCAGCATGGAGTAGATGATCCGGGCCAGCTTGTGGGCCGTGGCCGTAATGGCCTTGGGCGCTCCCAGATGGGCTTTCTTCCGGCGCAGGAAGGCCCCCAGGGCGCTGTCGGAGCGATGCAGCGCGTTGGCCGCCAGTCGCAGCGCCGCCGCGGCCCGGTTGCCGCTGGCCTTGGTCTTTGAGCTCATGACCCTGCCGCCGGTGATGCGGTTGTTGGGGCTCAGACCCAGCCACGAGGCGAAGTGTTTGGCCGTGGGCCATTTCGTCATGTCGGCGCCAATCTCGCTGATCACCTTCAGGGCCGTGAAACCGTCCACCCCGTCAATGCGGGTCAGATCCACTCCGGTCATCCGGTACAATTGGCTCTGGACATCGAAGCGGGGCGCGTTCTTCTGATTGCGCTTCTTGCCATTGGGGGCCGGAGGTTCGCCGTCGGTGACGTCCTCAAACCGTTCCAACTGGGTCTCGATTTCCCGGTCGCACTCGGCAATCTTGGACTGATAAACCCGGTACAGTTCCAGGGCTTGGCTCAGCTCAAAGATGTGCTCCTGCCGCCAGTGTCCCCGCAGCGACTTGGCGATGGTCGCCTCGTCCGCCTTGGTCCTGGGATCGCGCAGTCGCGCCAGCCTGCGGGGACTCCGTTCACCCTGGACAATGGCCTCGATAATGTCCATGCCCGTCTTGCCCGTGATGTCTCTGATCACGTGCTGCAGCTTCACGTTCATCTGGGTCAGCGCCTTCTGCAAGTGCTGGACGTGGTGTGAGGCGTACTCCACCAGCATGGCCCGCTGCCGCAGGTAGCTGCGCAGGCGGCGTATATCCTCGTCAGGCCGAAAGGCCCCGGAGAGCAGACCATAAGTGTGCAGTTGCTGCAGCCACTGGCAGTCCAGCACGTCGGTCTTGCGGCCGGGCACGTTCTTGATGCGGCGCGGGTCCACCAGCGTCACCTCAACCCCCCGCTCCTCCAGCACACCGAATAGGGGTATCCAGTAAACTCCGGTGGACTCCATGACCACGGTCTCCACCCGGCACTCCGTCAGCCAGTCGGCCAGGCGGTACAGGTCGGCCGTGAAGGCCTCAAACTCTCGCACCGGCTGCTCCGCCCGGTCGGCGGGAACCGCCACGAAATGGCTGGTGGCCCCCACGTCGATGCCCGCCGCGTTCAGGTTCAGCTGGGACAGTCCCGCCGGTTCTGCGCCGCTCTCGCCTCTGCTCATCACCGCCTCCAGGATTGCCGTGTAGGCGCATCGCCGGAGGGAGTCGCGGACTGTAGACAATCTCCCCAACGGGATCGCCCCGGCCGAGGCGTCGCCAATGATGCAGCCGCAGGGCTCCCGGACCATGCTATCGAACGGGCAATACGCACCAGTGTCCATCCGGCCTTAATCCGGACGATAGGCCTTACCATGGAGTATACATTCTTGGGCGGACTTACCAGTTAGTCGCCTCTGCACGGCCCGGACACGGGCATAACTCTGCTATCTACTACTGAAAAGGCCTCTCACCCACTCCACTTCAAATGCGATAGCCCTGGACGCCCGGTACGTTTACCTGTAACTGTTCAGACTTGAGGGGAAATGAGCAGCTGGCGGGTTTCCAGGAAGGGGTTCAGGCCTCTGGCCCGCCAGGTTCCAAAGAGGGATGACAGAGTCATTTTGCTGTCGCTGCCCTGTTCCGAGCGAGTCCCGCCACTGATTTTCCGGCTGATTACCAGGTGGCGCAGGCTCCGCTCGGCCGCGTTGTTATCAGATGGAGCCTCCGGATGCGACACGAAGACGAACAATTCCTTGATGTGCCGCTCAATCCGCCGACAGAGCCTGGCTTGCACTGCCAATGGGTCTTCCAGGAAAGGACGGCACAGCGCCAGCAACCGGTCCTCCAGCGCCAACTGTCCCCGGGACAGCGGGCGTCTCCCCCGGCCGCCGCCCATGCCCGGCCTTTGGCGTAAAGCCGTTGCACTCCCAATGCCCACTGGGCCAGCCCGCCGTCTTCCGGGTGCAGGACCTTCAGCTTGTGGATGTCCCGCAGCAGATGGGCCCAACACCTCTGTTTCAATCCGGGATAGTGGTCGTAAGAGGCGTAGAAGTCACTCACCAGAATCCCGGCGAAGGATTCGCCCAGCGCCTCATCCGCCACCGCTCCGCCCCGGCCCCGGCGCAGGAAGAACCGTTCCATGGGAGCGCTGAAAAGCCTGCCCCCGGCCCCGACCGGGGGTCCAGACGCAGCCGTTTCTCCCGTTCTCCCGCCAGTCGGTCTCATCGGCGTGGACCACCGGGCTGGAACGGATGCGTTCCAGGACCTCCCTCACTTCCGGTCCAGCCCGCCGGGCAACCCCGTATCCAGTACGGGGCAGGCTCTGGTGGACGGCCCGGACAGTGGCCCCAACGCTCAGTTTCAACTGATGGAACGTGCGCAGATACCATTGGATGGTCCTTACGGGCAGCCGCCCCTCTTCCCGCAGGGTCACGATCAGGCTCACCAGATTAGCTCCCAGGCGTTGACGGCCCACGGCCAGACCTTTCAGAGGGTCCTGGGGCAGCCGCCGTTTCCGGCACAGGGGACAGGTCCGGGCTATGAAGACATGTTCGGTAACTTCGGCAGGAGCCGCCGGAAGTTCGATGACCTCCCGGGTCCGCTGCACCCATCCCCCGCTCAGGGTGGTATGGCATTCGGGGCAAAACTCTGGAGCGTGGGTCACTTGCGCGGTGGGTTCTTCCATCCGCCGACGGGCAAAGCCGTGGGTACGCTTCCGGCGCGGCTTCTTTTCTTCCCCCGCCGGCTTCTTGCGCCTGGCGGCCGGCTTATGGCCCGGCATCCTGGCTCCCGGTCCGCCGCCGGACAGCCGGACTTCCAGGCTCTCGACCTGCTGGCGCAGTCCGGCGATGATGCCCTGCTGTTGCGCGATAACCTCCAGCAGAGTTTCCCGGCTCGCTTGGTCCAGGTCCACTTCTGTTTCCATAGTCCTCTTATGCCACAATCGCGCCCTGGACGCCAGCGTTTTTCAGATAGAAGGCGGATTTCGGTGAATTCACCTCATCATCTCTGAACAGTTACGTTTACCTTTCGCAATGGCGCGGGTTATGTTATTCTGAAGCTGAATAAGTCTGAATTGTTTTAAACGACCTCAGACATTGGGAAAGGCCCAGTCCCGTTCGGAATTATCCGGAAAGGAGGTGAGTGTTCGTGTTAGGCCTTTGGACGCTCAGGGTGGTGGGCGCCGGAGGATTTGCGTTCCTTGGCTGGAGGCTGGGTGGAATAGTATCCGATTTTTCCCCTAAAGAAGGGCAGTTTTTTCCTTGGGCCCTAGTGCTGACTTTGGCTGGACTCCCGGTGGGGGCGCTAATAGCGCCGTACCTGACGTTTAAGCCTTGGCGCAAGGGCGCGGACTACTTTAGCTCTATCCCCGGCGCATCGCTGGCTGGTTGCATTATCGGCCTCTTGGTCGGTCTTGTCGCCGCTTCTCTGATCTCGATTCCCCTATACACGCTCGATGGCTGGATGGGTTGGGGCGTCCCCATAATCGTCAGCCTGACCCTCGGTCTGTTCGGCGGCTGGATCGGGGTTCACCGCAACCGTGATATGCAGGCCATTCTTCCGGCCCTGGACAATACAAATGGCGTGGGGAAGGTCTACCGGAACGGCAGCATCGTGGTGGACACCAGCGCCATCATCGACGGACGCATCGCCGACTTGAGCATCACCGGGTTTCTAGAAGGGGTGCTCGTCGTCCCCAGGTTTGTGCTGGACGAGTTGAGGCACATCGCCGATTCCAGCGACCCGCTGCGCCGCAACCGGGGCCGCAGGGGCCTGGAGGTGCTTGGGCGGCTACGGAAGGACAACACTGTCCCCCTGGAGGTGTTGGACGTCGGAGTGGCCGTGGGCGACGAAGTGGACTCCCAGTTGGTCAGATTGGCCAAGGGTATGAAGTCACCCATCCTGACTACCGATTACAACCTGAACCGGGTGGCGGAACTCCAGGGCGTTCAGGTGCTCAATGTTAACGAGTTGGCCAACGCACTGAAGTCCATTGTCCTCCCCGGTGAAGAGTTGCGGGTGAACATAGTGCAGGAAGGGAAGGAAGCGGGCCAGGGGGTGGCCTACCTCGACGACGGCACGATGGTTGTGGTTGAGGGTGGACGCCGGTACTTGAACGCTTTCCATGATGTCGTGGTCACCAGGGTCCTGCAAACGGCCGCCGGCCGGATCATCTTCGCCCAGCCGAAGCATATTAGGTAACTTATGTCCTTCGACCCAGGTCCCGCCCAAGGCTGTTTCGTAGGCCCGAAGGTCGGTGCAATTGTCGTGGCCGCCGGGTCCAGCACGCGGATGGGCGGCATAGACAAGATTTTCGTTCCCGTGCTGGGACTGCCCTTGGTCTGCTACGCGCTAGACCAACTGGAACGGTGTCCCTCCGTTGACCAGATCGCCCTTGTTCTCGACGCTGGTTCATTGGAAAGGGGCGGGGAACTGATGGCCCAGCGGGCCTACCGCAAGGTGGTGGGCGTTTTCCCCGGCGGGGAACGCCGCCAGGACTCGGTGTTCAACGGTCTTCAAGCCATTGGCGATTGCGAATGGATCATAGTCCACGATGGGGCGCGCCCCTGTCTGGACGACCGGATGCTGCGCCGGGGACTGGCTGCGGCGCAAGAGTGCGGAGCGGCGGTGGCGGGAGTCCCGTGTAAGGACACTATCAAGATTATCTCGCCCGATGGTATCGTTCAGGATACGCCCGGCCGTGACGGCTTATACGCCGCTCAGACTCCACAGGTGTTTCGCCGCAAGATCTTGATGGAAGCTCACCTGACCTGCACTTCCCCGGTGACCGACGACGCCATGATGGTCGAAAAACTGGGATACCCGGTCAAGATGTTCCTGGGCGCCTATGAGAACCTGAAGGTCACCACCCCCGAAGACCTCGTGCTGGCGGAAGCGTTCCTGCGGGAGCGGGCCCCGGCGGTTACCTAGCAGCTCCGAGCCGGGCGCGACCCATTGGACTTTCGTACCGGCATCGGGTTCGATTCACACCCTCTTACTCCCGGACGGCGGCTGGTGCTCGGCGGTGTCCAAATACCCCACGATCTTGGTTTGTCAGGCCACAGCGACGGCGATGTGCTGGTCCACGCCATTATGGACGCTCTCTTGGGCGCGGCCGCCTTGGGCGACAAGGGTCTCCACTTCCCCTCCAGTGATCCCCGATTCAAGGACATTTCCAGCCTTGTCTTGCTCGCAGTCGTAGGCCGTCTAGTGGCGGAGGACGGTTGGCGCATCTCGAACGTGGATGCTACAATGTTGGCGCAAAAGCCCAAGCTTGGGACCTTTATTGAGACTATGAGGGAGAAGACCAGCGAGGCCCTTTCCCTGCCCAAAGAGCGGATAGGTATCAAGGCCACCACCACCGACTATCTGGGTTTCGTGGGCCGGGAAGAAGGCATCGCCGCCCTGGCGGTGGCGTCGATCATCTCAGAGCAATGAGGCTATACAACACCCTGACCGGAGACGTACAGGAGTTCTCGTCAGCCGACGGGAAGACAGTCAAAATGTACGTCTGCGGAGTTACCCCCTATTCCTCCACCCACGTCGGCCACGCCCTTAGCTACGTCGTCTTCGACGTCCTGCGACGTTACCTTGAGCACCAGGGTTACGAGATACGCCACGTCCAGAACTTCACCGACGTTGACGACAAGATAATCCAGCGGGCCGCGGACGAAGGTATTTCCGCGGAAGACCTGGTAGACCGTTACATCGACGATTTCTTCCAAACCATGGACGCTTTAGGCATCCAACGTGCCCATGTTTATCCCAGGGCTACCCAGGAGATCGGCCCGATCATCGACACGATTCAAGGGCTGGTTGACAAAGGGTTCGCGTACCCGGCGGACGGTGATGTTAACTTCCGCGTTACCAGCATCAAGGAGTACGGCAAGCTGAGTCACCGGACCCTGGAAGGTATGATCGCCGGGGCCCGGATCGCGGTTGACGAACACAAAGAACATCCCATGGACTTCGCGTTGTGGAAGGGGGCCAAGCCGGGAGAACCGGCGTGGGACAGCCCCTGGGGCCCCGGCCGCCCCGGCTGGCACATCGAATGCACCAGCATGGCCATGACCTATTTGGGCGAGTCCCTGGACATCCACGGTGGAGGACAGGACCTGGTGTTCCCGCATCACGAAAACGAGATAGCCCAGAGCGAGGCTTCCACCGGCGCCCAGCCTTTCTCCCGCTACTGGGTCCACAACGGGTTGCTGCAACTGGGCGAAGACAAGATGAGCAAGTCCCTGGGCAACCTGGTTTCCGTGGAAGACGCCCTGGAGAGGTATAACCCCGACTCCTTGCGCCTGTATTTCCTGAGTTCCCACTACCGGAGCCCGCTCAGCTATAGCGATGAGGGCGCCGTGGCTATGGAGCGCAGCGCGGAGCGGTTGCGTCACTCCCTGGGCCACGAAAGCTCCGGAAAGGGCAACGCCATAGATCCGGAGCCGTTCCAGGAACGCTTTCTGGCGGCAATGGACGACGACCTCAATACCCCAAGGGCTCTGGCCGTCCTCTTCGACATGGCCAGGGAGATAAACAGGACCCATGCCGAACGCGACGTCAGCGCCGCGCAGGACTGCCTGCGGTTTCTGGGCAGCATCCTTGGATTGACCTTCGCCGAACGGGAGTCCAGCCGGGCGGCCCACGCAGACGTGGAACCCTTCATCGAGTTGCTGTTGGCCACCCGGGATGAGTTGCGCAAGGTCAAGCAATACAATCTGGCCGACCAGATCAGAGACGGCCTCGACCGTCAGGGTATTGTCCTGGAAGATACTCCCCAGGGCACCCTGTGGCAGTTTCAGTCCGGGCGGTGATTGTCCGGAAGGTTCCTGAGACTTCTTTCCCCGGTACGCTTCGCAACTCCAGGTAGACAACTCCATCCTACGCATGGGCGTGATCAACGGTGGATGATGCCCTTTTCAGACCCTTACCCCGCCGGTCCCTTGCGGGCGCTTAGCGTCCTGTTCATTAGCTCCCCACAAGACCAAGTAGGAGGAACATGCTAGACACTTCCATTCTTCATCCCCTCATCGAGATAGTGGGAGAAGAAAACGTCCTAACCAACGAATACGACCTTGACCGCTACTCCGGCGACGCCCTCACGCCATCCCGGGCCTTTGGCGCCGAGAAGTCCTTCGAGCGGCTGGCCGATGTGGTCGCGTTGCCGGGTTCGACCAGGGAAGTCTCGGAAATCGTTAAATTGGCGGCGGCCGCTGGTATGCCTGTTGTGCCCTATGGCGGCGGGACGGGCGTCATGGGTGGAGCCTTGCCCATCCGGGGCGGGATCGTAGTCTGTATGCAACGAATGGACCGGATTTTGGAAGTGAGTCCGAAGGACCTGACCGCAACCGTCGAGGCCGGAGTTGTCCTGGGAGACCTGGTGGACCGGTTGGAAGATGACGGGCTCATGTTCGGGCATGACCCCTACAGCGTGCCCATAGCCACGGTTGCCGGGACTATCTCAACCAACGGAGTTGGCTACCGGGCCGCCGCTCACGGCCCCATGGGAAGCCAGGTCGTGGCGTTGGAGGTCGTATTGCCCGATGGGACTGTCCTGGAGACCAGGCAGGTGCCCAAGTATTCCTCGGGGCCCAACCTGAACCATCTGTTCATTGGAAGTGAAGGAGTGTTTGGGATCATCACCCGGGCGACCGTCTGCGTGTTTCGGCGGCCAGAGGCGCGGGCCCTGGTGTCGGCGTCTTTCGAGGGCTTCGATCAGGGCTTCGAGGCAGCCGCGGAGCTATTGGCCATCGGCATGAGGCCCACTTTATTGGACCTCACCGAGGAGGATGCAGGCACCACTCTGTACCTCTTATTCGAAGGGTTCGAGGAAGGTGTGGCCGCCCAGGAGGCACGCTGGGAGAAGGTGTGCGCCCAGTTCGGCGGTACATCTACCGGGCCTGGCCCGACGGCGGACTACTGGAATTACCGTCACCAGTCGGGGGAGAATTACAAGCGGAACCTGCTGGGCCGCCCCCGCCGCGACCGCTGGGCCAGGTGGGGCGGAGGCCGAGGCTTTGATTACCTGCACATGGCCTTGCCAATCTCCAGGGTCCTGGAGTACCGGGACCGTTGCAAGGAGATCATGGCCGGGACAGGTGTCCGCGTCGTCGAATACTGCATCTGGAGCAGACCCGAACTTTTTTCCATGATGCTCCGTTCAGACGAGGACGCCGGTGACCACATACGGGAACGGTTGGCCGAGGTGGTGGAGCAGGTGCTGACGCTTGCCCAGGACATGGGCGGTACTATGGAATACTGTCACGGGGTCGGGGTCAAGCTCAATCACCTGCTGCGCCGCGAGCAGGGCAGCGGGCATGACCTGGTGAAGGGGCTGAAGTCACTTCTGGACCCAGGCAACGTAATGAACCCGGGTAAGCTGGCCCTCTGACCAGACTTCCGCGCATTTAATTCCCTTTCGTCCTGAAGCCTCCGCAGATTTGCTTGGTCTCCCTTGAGCCCTAGCTTTGACGAATATCAACTCCTATGGGTCTATGTCCGACGTGTTCGGGCATGAGAGCCCGCCGCTTGGCCTACTGAAGTTTCGTGTGGCGTGCCTGAGGCGTTGAAATGTATTGGCGTCGTGAATAGAGAATAGAGCGTAACATCAGTTGACATGATATAGTAGCTGCTATATCATAGTTATAGATGATTACCTCCAGTCAATATCCGCAAACACGATATCAATGATCGCGGTTTATGCACTGGAGTCAGTCAAAGAATTCGGCCTAATACACAGGAGGAGATTTGACCACGGTAACTAGGACCCACCACCTACCCACCACGATCGTCCGGGGGCCGGAAAGTTCTCCCGCCGCCGAGATGATGATAGTGGAAGTCGAGAGCATCGACTTCGACGAGGACTTCGCTCACCTTTTGACTACTTCCGCCGCCGAGCAGTTGGCGCCGCACCGGCGGAACTTCGCCAGTGAACTCATGCAGGGATTTCGGGACTTCTTTGCAGGATTCGCGGGACCCGCCATGACCAAGAAACAACGGGCCCAAACCACCATAATACATGACAAGTGCGTGGAAGAGGCGCTCATAGGCATGTCCCGGTTCGTATAGCCAACAACGTCCTTCGCCCAGCCTGACGAACAACAAGGCCAGGGACCTCCTTCCGGCTGCGCTGCAAATGTAGCCGGTCTAGAAAGGAAGTTCCTGGCCTATTTCTTGCTCAACCGCCTTCCGGTATACCAACTGGGCAGCGGCGATGTCTTCCAGGGCCACACCCATCGACTCGAATAAAGTGAGGGAGTCGTCCGAAGGCCGTCCCGCTACCCTTCCCGCAACCACGTCTTGCAGCTCATGGGCCATGTCCCACCGGAACGTTCCCCTGGCTTCCGGCCACATTAGGTCACCGCATTCGATCTTGGCCTGGTCCAGATCGTCGACGACTATCACATCCGCCCCGGTAACCGTGGCCTCGTCGATCTCCCGTCTCATCCAGTGGTTCCCTCCCGCCGCGTTGACGTGGGCGCCTTGTTTGAGCCATACGGCCTGCAACACGGGGTCTCTGGCAGAGGTGATCACGGCCACTATATCCACGTCTGAGACGCATTCCTCGGCGCTGCCCACTGGCGTGATCCGCAGACCCAGACGTTCGCCGCTTCTGCGGGCGAACTCTTCTCTTCGCTCCTCCCTCCGGCTAAAGACTTTGACCTCGCCCAGGTCTCGGACCGCCGCTATAGCCTCGAGTTGGGTTCGCGCCTGAAAGCCGGTCCCGATGAGGCCCAGGGAAGTGGCGTCTTGTCTGGCCATGTACGCGGTTGCCAGACCGCTGGCCGCCCCCGTGCGAATTTGTCCCAGCCGGCCTCCTTCCATACACGACAGCAATTGGCCTGATTCATAGTCGTAGAGCATGACCATCATCTTGGCTCCGCCCGGTCCGGTGAAGGACGGGTATGCTTTGAAGCCGAAGACTTTATGCTCGGCGTCGGCGGCGGACATAAAGTGAAAGAACCCGCCGGGCATTCGTATTCGGGAACGGGGCTTGAGGTCGGTGGAACCCGCGCCAGCGTGGGCGAAGGATTCTTCCAACGCATCTATACATTCTTTCATCGGCAGCAACTCGGCCACCTGTTGTTCGTTAAGGAATAGCGCCATTCGGTCCTCCTGAACTCAGTCGGAAAGTCCACAAAGTATACCACCCCGCCCTGGCGAACCTGCTGTACATAACTGTATGGAAAATGATGACTCCCTTCGCTAAAATGGCGGCACTTCACCCGTAGGAGGCCCTCGCTTGGTACAATGCCGACCCCGCGTATTCGTGACCCGGAGGATATTCCCCGAAGCCGAGGAGTTGTTGTCCGACGCAGCCGAGACCGAAGTATGGCCCGGCGATCTTCCACCTTCGCCGGAGTATTTGCGTAGTAAGGTCCAAGATGTGGACGGCCTGATGACCAACATAATGGACCGGGTCGACGCCGAACTTCTGGCCAGCGGACGCCGCCTCAAGGTGGTCAGCCAACTGGGAGTTGGCGTCGACAACGTGGACTTGGAAGAGGCCACGAAGCGCGGGGTGCTTGTTGGCAACACACCGGGCGTTCTGGCCAAGGCCACTGCGGACATCGGGTTTGCTCTCCTCATGTCGTCGGCCCGGCGGGTTAGCGAAAGCGAACGGTGGCTGCGGGCGGGGAACTGGCGGATTCAATACCATCCGATGTTCTGGTTGGGACAGGAGATACACGGCTCCACCCTGGGGATCATCGGGATGGGGCAGATCGGTCTGGAGATGGCCAAGCGGGCCCGCGGGTTCGACATGAATGTGCTGTACTATTCGCGAACCCGCAAACCGGAGCTGGAAGCCCAATATGGTCTACGGTATGTGGGACCCGACGCCCTGCTCGCGGAATCGGACTTTGTGTCGCTCCACGTTCCCCTTACTCCTGAGACCAGGCACTACATCGGAGAACGCGAATTGCGGCAGATGAAGTCTACCGCAATTCTGATCAACGTCGCCCGTGGGGCGGTGGTGGACCCGAAGGCTCTATACACGGCGCTAAAGGAAGGTTGGATTAAGGCAGCCGCCACCGACGTCACCGACCCCGAACCCATAAACCTGGACGACCCCTTGCTCACCCTGGACAACCTGGTGGTTACCCCGCACATAGGCAGCGCGTCCGTCGACTCCAGGCTGGCCACCTGTATGCTGGCGGCAAGGAACATTATCGCGGGTATCGAGGGCCGCCGGTTGGACGCCTGCGCCAACCCCCAGGTCTATGGGTCTCTGGGTATCTGAAGCGGCGGCCTCGATCTGTAGGACAAATTGTTGCCAGGGGTGACCCGTTCCGGTGTTGTTTAGCTTGGACGCTGTATCAGCTCCACGCTCACTTCGTCCGGGGCCACCACGAACGCCACCATCGAGCCGGACGGCATGGTCCAGGGCTCACAGTTGAACGTCACGCCGTTGGACTTGAGCAGCTCTGAGAGACCCATGAGGTCGTCGGTCTCGAATCCGAAGTGGTCCAGCCCGTAGCGGGGCTCGGTGGAACCGGCGACCGGGTCTTCGCCCTCAGCTCGCCCCGATATGGTCATCAAGTGGTGTCCGTTCAGATCTAGCTGGATGGACTTGGTGGTGGAGAGGGGACGCTCCGACGTGATGTTCGCGCCGAAATTGTCGCAATACCACTTTGCGGCTGCGTCGGGGTCTTCACTACGGAAATGCAGGTGGTTGCATACGATGTTCATGGTTTGCCTCCGATTTTGATTTGGGTCGCATTGCGCGCCCAGGGTAACCACGGTATGAGGCGGCCAGCCCGAAAGCCTGGCCTACTGACTTCATCCGGCTTGTCCAAGCTGAGGCCAGCGCCAACCTGCCAGGCAGTGTACGCGCGGGCTCGTCTGTTGGGAGCCAGCACCGGATGTCCTCCCGTTGCCGAGGTCTAGTCCGCATCCACGAGGGCGAGGGAATCGCGATAATACTCCATTCCGAGGTGGGTGATCTGGTCCTCACCCATCAGCCAGCGCAGCGTGTTCTTGAGCTTGGTCTGCTGGATGAACAGGTCGTGTTCCGGGTAGAGGTCACGGGCGTGGTGGGGGCTCTTGAAGTAGAACGAAAGCCATTCTTGAATGCCGCCCATGCCGGCCCGTTGCGCCAGGTCCATAAACAGGATGAGGTCCAGCACCAACGGCGCGGCCAAGATCGAATCCGAGCAGAGGAAGTTGATCTTTAGCTGCATCCGGTGCTTTAGCCAGCCGAACAGGTCGATATTGTCCCAGCCTTCCTTGGCGTCGCCGCGGGGCGGGTAATAGTTGATCCGCACTTTGTGGTAGGCGTCTGCGTAGAGGTCGGGATACATCTCGGGCTGCAGGATGAAGTCCAGGACTCCCAGCTTGGACTCCTCCTTGGTCCTGAAGTTCTCGGGCTCGTCCAGCACCTCGCCGTCGCGGTTGCCCAGGATGTTGGTGGAGAACCAGCCGTCCATCCCCAGCATCCTTGCTTTGAGCATGGGGCCGATGACGGTCTTGACCAGGGTCTGGCCCGTCTTGAAGTCCTTGCCGCAGATGGGTACTCCCATATCGCTGGCCAGTCTTTCCAACGCTGGCACGTCCGTGGTCAGGTTGGGCGCGCCGTTGATGAAAGGCACTCCCTCCAGCAGGGCGGCGTAGGCGTAGAGCATCGACGGGGCGATGTTCTCGTGATTGTCCGCCAGGGCTCCCACGAAGCTCTCGATGTCCCCGTGGATGCGTCCTTCGTCAATGAATTTCTCGGTAGATGCGCACCAGGCCATCACCAACCTATCGCACCCGTTGGCTTCCTTGAAACGGCGCATGTCCTCCCTTATGGCGTCGACGGCCTCAAGTTTGGTGGCGGGCGACTTGACGTTGACCCCATGGAGTCGCTTCACATAATCGCCGTCGAACACCGCCTCCATGGGTTCGACAGACTTTAGGAATTCGGCGATGGGTTCGATCTCATCGTGGCGGTCCAAGACGCCACAGTTGAGAGCAGCCTCGTAGGCGTTGTCCGGGATCGGGTCCCAGGCGCCGAAGACTAGCTGGTCCAACTCTGCCAGCGGCACAAAGTCCCGAATGAGAGGGGTCCGGTTCTCGGTGCGCTTACCCAGCCGGATTGTCGACATCTGGGTGATGGATCCGACGGGCTGCCCGGTGCCGCGCCGGACGTGTTCGACACCGGCGATCAGGGTCGACGCCACAGCCCCGAGGCCCACCAGCAGAACGCCCAATTTACCATCGGCGGGTTGAATACGGTGGGCAACGTCGGAGACGAAGTCTCTGGCCTCCAGGGCGATGCCCTGTTGCCGGGCCAGGTCCAGAATCTGTTCTTGCCACTGGGAGGGTATCCTTCCGGTCTTGGCCCAATGCTGTACCGTACTCTGGCGCCGTCCTAGCAGGCCGGCCAAGGCGGACTGACCGCCGAATCGGGAGATGATCTGTTGTGCGGGGTTTTCTTTATTATTCATGGCTACTATATTAACGATATTATCGTTACACGTCAAGTCCCCGGCGTTGGGTTGGTCACGGGTTGCCAATCGGATGATTGAGGCCATGGCTCGGGACACAGGCTTGCAGATTCCCGATATCGTCGAGGTCGGAAGCTGGGGGCGTGGGTATCCCGGACCGGGGTCATACGCGGGTTGGAAGGGTTAGCTGGCGGAGAGGGCGTCCTCGGTATTGATACCAAAATGATATTAGGGATAAGCTGTATTGATACTCTTACGGCGTTGCGTGTACCACGTTCTATTCAATGTCTTCGACTGTGGGGTCTGGCCCAATGTTCTTGTGTCAACGCCAACTTGATTCTGACCAATCTATAGCACACCTACACGCCTGAAAACTTCACGACTGGGTCTGCCCTCTTGCGCACTAATGATAGTGCGAAAAGACGTTTTGACTATCGCCGAGTACTATCTTATCACTGGTGGAGTTAGTAAATAGCAGAGTTATGCCCGTGTCCGGGCCGTGCAGAGGCGACTAACTGGTAAGTCCGCCCAAGAATGTATACTCCATGGTAAGGCCTATCGTCCGGATTAAGGCCGGATGGACACTGGTGCGTATTGCCCGTTCGATAGCATGGTCCGGGAGCCCTGCGGCTGCATCATTGGCGACGCCTCGGCCGGGGCGATCCCGTTGGGGAGATTGTCTACAGTCCGCGACTCCCTCCGGCGATGCGCCTACACGGCAATCCTGGAGGCGGTGATGAGCAGAGGCGAGAGCGGCGCAGAACCGGCGGGACTGTCCCAGCTGAACCTGAACGCGGCGGGCATCGACGTGGGGGCCACCAGCCATTTCGTGGCGGTTCCCGCCGACCGGGCGGAGCAGCCGGTGCGAGAGTTTGAGGCCTTCACGGCCGACCTGTACCGCCTGGCCGACTGGCTGACGGAGTGCCGGGTGGAGACCGTGGTCATGGAGTCCACCGGAGTTTACTGGATACCCCTATTCGGTGTGCTGGAGGAGCGGGGGGTTGAGGTGACGCTGGTGGACCCGCGCCGCATCAAGAACGTGCCCGGCCGCAAGACCGACGTGCTGGACTGCCAGTGGCTGCAGCAACTGCACACTTATGGTCTGCTCTCCGGGGCCTTTCGGCCTGACGAGGATATACGCCGCCTGCGCAGCTACCTGCGGCAGCGGGCCATGCTGGTGGAGTACGCCTCACACCACGTCCAGCACTTGCAGAAGGCGCTGACCCAGATGAACGTGAAGCTGCAGCACGTGATCAGAGACATCACGGGCAAGACGGGCATGGACATTATCGAGGCCATTGTCCAGGGTGAACGGAGTCCCCGCAGGCTGGCGCGACTGCGCGATCCCAGGACCAAGGCGGACGAGGCGACCATCGCCAAGTCGCTGCGGGGACACTGGCGGCAGGAGCACATCTTTGAGCTGAGCCAAGCCCTGGAACTGTACCGGGTTTATCAGTCCAAGATTGCCGAGTGCGACCGGGAAATCGAGACCCAGTTGGAACGGTTTGAGGACGTCACCGACGGCGAACCTCCGGCCCCCAATGGCAAGAAGCGCAATCAGAAGAACGCGCCCCGCTTCGATGTCCAGAGCCAATTGTACCGGATGACCGGAGTGGATCTGACCCGCATTGACGGGGTGGACGGTTTCACGGCCCTGAAGGTGATCAGCGAGATTGGCGCCGACATGACGAAATGGCCCACGGCCAAACACTTCGCCTCGTGGCTGGGTCTGAGCCCCAACAACCGCATCACCGGCGGCAGGGTCATGAGCTCAAAGACCAAGGCCAGCGGCAACCGGGCCGCGGCGGCGCTGCGACTGGCGGCCAACGCGCTGCATCGCTCCGACAGCGCCCTGGGGGCCTTCCTGCGCCGGAAGAAAGCCCATCTGGGAGCGCCCAAGGCCATTACGGCCACGGCCCACAAGCTGGCCCGGATCATCTACTCCATGCTGCGCTACGGCCAGGGATACGTCGATGCCGGAGCCCAGTACTACGAGAGTCAGTACCGGGAAAGGGCGTTGCGGACCGCGAAGCAGAGAGCGGCGCAGCTGGGCTACCAGCTGGTGCCCCTATCAGAAGCCTTGGCATCGCCTGTGCCCCACGCACCAGTGGCGGCGTCGGCGTGACCCTTTAGGTTAGTGGGGAGACCTTAAAGCTGCGAGGTGCTAGGGTTGGACAGGATTGTGAGAATGAAGGAAGTGCTGCTGATGTGCGGGCTCAGCAGGTCCACACTCTATGCGATGATCTCTCAGGAAACGTTTCCTCTCTGAACGTCGCGAAAACAACGTCCGGAGAGCCGAATGCGGTGAAAGGCGCGCATCAGGTTCGGAAGGGGGCCGACGGAAAAGTGCTCCGGGCAACCGGAGTAACTCGCGGGCAGCCTACCTTACTTTTCGCCCACTTTGGCCTGTGCGAGAAAATCGAAGACATTGCGGGATGCAATCGCAAGGAATTTCAATCTGAAACGTACAGATTCGGGTGACGTAATCTCGGAATGACGGCCAAATGGGGTGCCAAACTTTATAACGCGATTGCCATGGAACGGTTCTGGATTCCCGAACATAGGTACAGCTAAAATCCGATTGCCCTGCCTGAACTACTTGTTGACAGCCCCGGAGAATGACTCTAGGCTAACTTCAGCTTCGAATCGACGCTGGGTGATAAGGGTGAATCTATGGAGATCAAAGACCTGATCGTCGACGACCGGCGCAGGGGAATTTTTCGGGTCCACCGTTCGTCCATGACCTCCACCGATTTGTTCCAACGGGAACGGGAACAGATCTTCAACCGGTGCTGGATCTACCTGGGACATGAATCGGAAGTGGAGAATCCCGGAGACTACCGGCGCCGCACAGTGGCGGGCCGGCCACTGTTCTTTGCCCGTGGTAAAGATGGGCAAGTGCGAGTGTTCCTCAATTCCTGTCCCCACCGGGGCGCTTTGATCTGCCGCCGCGACGAGGGGAACACCGAAGTCCTGCAATGCTTCTATCACGCCTGGTCTTTCAACACCGATGGAGAGCTGATCGGCGTCCCCGGCGAAGATGCCTACGGCCCTTACTTCGACCGCAGCGAGCTGGGCCTGAAGCAACCACGCAGGGTCGAAGCCTACCGGGGCTTTATCTTCGTGAGTTTCAACCCCTACGTCGAAGACCTGGTCTCTTATCTTGCGGGGGCCAGAGAGTACCTCGACCTGATCGTAGACCAAGCCGAGGAAGGGATGCGGATAGTCCCTGGTTCCAACAAGTACACTATGAAAGCCAACTGGAAGCTCCTGGTTGAAAACAGTCTGGATGGTTATCACCTGGTCCCGACTCATCAGACTTATCTGGATTACATCACCGGCCTCGGGACCGACGACAGCGGGCAGCCGATGGCGCCCCGCCGCCCCGGCGCTGCGAGGGCCCTGGGTAACGGCCATTGTGTGATCGAGAACTCAGCCCGCAATGGCCGCCCCATCGCCCATTGGCACCCGCTATTCGGCGAGGACGCCAGGGAGCCGATGGCGCGAGTCCGTGAACGGCTGGTCGAGAAATACGGGGAAGAGCGGGCCTACCGGATGGCCGATACTTCCCGGAACCTGGTCATCTATCCCAACCTGGTTATCAACGACATCATGGCCATCACAGTCAGGTATTTCGAACCCCTGGCCCCCGACAATATGGATGTCACCGCCTGGCACCTGGTCCCAAGAGAGGAATCGGAGACCATGTTGGCCACTCGATTGGACAGCTTCCTAACCTTCCTGGGACCGGGCGGCTTTGCCACTCCCGATGATGTGGAAGCTCTGGAATCGTGTCAGGCAGGCTTCCGCGCGACCGAAACCGAGTGGTCCGACATCTCCAGAGGTATGCTCAGGCCCGCCCAATCGGCGGATGAGCTCCAGATGCGGGGATTCTGGCGCCAATGGCACGCGAATATGCAGGGCTTTACCAAGACCGACGTGCAGGACGCCCCACCCGCAGAAGTGGAGGCCGCGGTTGCTTCGGGAACAGACGACTAGGGTCTGTTGACATTTTTCCGTCATTCCCGCGCAGGCGGGAATCCAGCAACTCCTAATGGGAGACAACGCGAGGTGCTGATAACGCTTCTGGGTTCCCGCTTTCGCGGGAACGACGATATAGGGCTTTTGTACGTCTCATATTCCGATTGCAACACAGCGTCGCGGCCAAGTGAACGATGACGGCCGCCAACAAGCCCACGTTGCGCGAACTGGTAGAGGATTTCCTTTTTAGAGAAGCGGCGCTTCTGGATGAATGGCGCCTGGACGACTGGGTCAATTTGTTCACCGAAGATGCCCGGTACGTGGTCCCCACAACCGATTTGCCAGAAGGGGACCCCAAGCGCGACATGGTGTTTATCGACGACGACATCACCCGCTTGCGCGCCCGGGCGGTGCGGTTAAATAGCCGCCATGCTCACCGAGAGTATCCGTGGTCGCGGACTCGCCGATTCGTTTCCAACGTGCGGGTTGCAGAAACCAACGATTGTGAGCTCTCGGTCACCTCAAACGTCCTGGTCTACCGGTTCCGTAACGGCGAGGGAGCGCCCTACGTCGGCAGCATCAACTACATCTTGCGGCGGGACGGCGGGGATTTGAAAATAGCGTACCGCCGCGCGGTACTGGATTTGGAAGCGCTCTCCTGGCACGGCGCGGTTAGCATCATCTTTTGAACGCCCGGGCGATTCGATTCCCGCGCAATTCGATTCGGTGCCCGAGCGATAGAGGCTAAAGTTTGAAACTCGAAGGCAAAACGGCGCTGGTGACCGGCACAAGTCCCAACATTATGGGCGGTATCGCCGAGGAGTTGGCCCGGGAGGGCGCCAACCTGGTTTGCGCCGATATCCGCGAGGATTACGCCGAAAAATGCGCCTCGGCCATAGCCGCCGAGGGGCATGATGCCATGGGTGTAGGCTGCGACGTAACCGACGAGAAACAGGTGGACGCCGCCATCGCCAAGGCCGCCGAACGGTTTGGGGGTGTGGACATACTGGTTAACGGCGCGGCCCTGTTCAACTTCAAGGGCGTGTTGAACATGCCGGTAGACGAGTGGCGCCGCCAGACTGACATTATTCTCACGGGCGCTTTTTTGTTCACCAAGCATGTGGCCCATTTGATGATCCGGCAGAATCGAAAGGGCAACATCATCAACATCATTTCCACTGCGGGACACCAGGGCGAGCCCGGTAACGTGGGCTACGGGACCGCCAAGGCCGGCCTGCTCAATTTCACCCGGTCGGTGGCCATGGAATTGGCCGAGTACGGCATCCGGGTCAACAGCTTGACACCGACTGCCACCGACCCATCCGAAGGACAGGAGCGGGCCGCCAGATGGGGTGTGGATTGGCCGAGACCCCGCCTGGGGGAGCGTGCGGCGGGGCTGCTGCCAGACGCCAGCAGAGGCGCGCCCTTGCGCAAGCTCCCCAGCCCGGCACATTATGGCAAGGCTGCGGTCTTCCTGGCATCCGACGACGCTGAGATGATTACTGGATTCGACCTGCGCGTGGATGCCGGCGCCGTTTCCAGGTATTGGATTTGGTCTCCTGGAGACGTTTAGAGACTATCTCAAAACTAGCAGGGCGTCCCCCCCGTCATTCCCGCGAAAGCGGGAATCCATGACCTCGGTTAAGGACTGGCCGAATTTCAGCAGACTCAGGGAGTTTTGAGATAATTACTTAGTCCCCTCCGGCCCCCTAAAAGGTCGTGTTAGAGCTTAGCGAATTTCTGGACTCGCTGGTTGGCGGTGTCTATGCCGTAGATGCTGCCCTGGGAGTCGGTGTAGACCTGGTGGGCTCCCTCGAAGGTCCTGCCGCGGGACAGCAACTCTCCTTCAAGGGTGAAGATGCTGATGCGGGGGACCTGGTCAGTGACGTAGACCACCTGGTTGGCGTCGATGTGGACGCCCATGGGGCACTTGAAATCGGTCCATTCGGTTTGGAATTCGCCCTCTGCCGTGAACACCTGCACCCGGTGGTTCTCGCGGTCAGCCACGTAGACCCGGCCGTCCCGGGACACGCGGACGCTGTGGGGAACCCGGAACTGGCCGGGGCCGCTGCCGGGGCTGCCGAAACTGCTTATGTAATCTCCGCTGGCGCTGAACCGATGAACGCTGGAATTTCCATAGCCGTCGGCGACGTATAGCTCCCCGGATGGGGCCACGCAGACGTCGGCCGGGTGGTTAAACGGCGCCTGCATTGCCGCCCGGTCCCGTGTTCCGAGCGACCGTTGTAAATTTCCGACGGTGTCGTAGAGCAGGACCTGGTGGGCGTCGCGGTCGGTGAGATAGACGGTGTCGTCGGGGCCGACGTGGATGTGGTGGGCGTCCAGAGGGACACCGTTCCGGCGTTCCCAAGGCTCGAGGAAATGCCCGTCGCGGTCGAACACCAGGACCGGGGGCCCTTGGCGCTGGTACACGTACACCCGGTCCATGGAGTCTACGGCCACGCCGCTGGGCCCCTGCAGGGACATCCCGTTCGGCATCTGGGCCCATCCCGGTTGGTGTTCGTACCTGAAATCGCCTGAGCCTATGGTTGGCGCCATGGTGTCCTCCTGCTTGGTTCTTCCACTCAAGGTTATCGCGACTCAGGCGCTTCCCGGTACAGCATTTCCAACTCCTCATCTTGCCAGGTGATCACAGCCTCAGCGCGTAGTTTGGCCTTGAAGGTATCTAGTAGATTGAGGATTCGTATCTTATCGGCATCTTGTAAGCCATTCTCTTCAATGACGGCTCGTAATAGGTGCGCTACCCCAAGGTCCATTTGATATTCAGGAATTAAATCGTCCCAATAATCGTCTAGGTCGCGACCCAATTTTTTGATGTGTTCACGGCATGATTCCACTTCGGGTTCAAGGCAGCCTTCCTTGTGGGGTTGCATGTAAGCCTCTGCCTCCGCGCGGGTGGGGACCAGGCTGCGGCGTTTTACTTCTGCTTGAATTATGAATCTGTCTATCCATCCCGTGGTGACCATCTCCACTGCCAACTCGTTAGTGAAAGAAGGGTCCACTTGCTGTAGAAGATCGGCTGCAATGCGGATTTCTCCGCGGGTGATAACTCTGCCCTCAACGATAGCTATTACGTCTGAATCCCCGGACCTATGATCGAGTATATGGCTATATTCGGCTTTCTCGATCGTTGAGGTTTCTGAAATTGTAGCCGCAGATATCGTGGTAATGATGGCGGCAAACAAACCTAGTATTATCCATAGGCGAGTCATCGCCCACATGACTCTGTGTCCATAGGTACTAACTCATGAGAGGATAGGATGCTGACGGAGCCCGAAGCAGACAGTACTCGCTAACGGACCGGTCCCCTGGCAGGGTTCCAAGGGCAACGCGAGTAGCGAGTTAGCAAACCAGGTCCCGGCCTAGGCGTTCGCCAGCTCCTCGAACGGAGGCTCCGGCATCCCTTGGCTCCAAGCCGGGTCACGCAATTCCAGCCGGTTGCCGCTGGGGTCGAAGAAGTAAAGCTCGCGTCCGGTGAAGAACCCCTGGCCCCGGTAGGTCAGATTGTCGATGTTGATACCCCTTTGGCGGAACACCCGGCACGCCTCGTTGAAGGTCTCGGGCGATACGGTGAATGAATGATGCACCCCTCCGTCCTCGGCCAAGGGTCCATCCACCGGGCTGGAGCGCTGGCACAACAGAATGTTATGGTCACCGACGTTGAAACAGGACATGATATTGTTGCCCAGCCTGCCTTTGGGAGTGAGACCCAGCAGATCGCCGTAAAACTCTTCTGCTTCGTTCAGGTCGTTTACCGGAATAGACCAGTGTGTCACGCCTTCAATTTTCAAAACTGCCATATCGCCTCCTGTAGCCCGCATAAGATTTGGCTTGACGTCCGGTTCGGTATTGACAGCCCTTACAGCAATTCCTCTAACAGGAGTGTCTTGCCGCAACTGCTTTGGTAGTCATTATAAGCAGACGAGGGACGACAGGCACCTTTTGGGGTTAGGAGAACGCATCCGGTCGTAGTCTTGCCTTTGCCGGAGGCCGCTTATGGCAGCAATCACCGGGCCCATTCACGGGGCCGAGACCGCGGTTATGATTTCATTGATGTCGACCCACCACCGGCGCGCCTCACGCACCCCGGCCCTACCCGGCTACCAGCATCTCGTCGGTGCTGAAGAGAGGCGAAAGGAGCCTGGGGGCATCGCCGGTGACCAGCGCCATGTCCTGCAGGTGCCAGTAGCCGATGTGCGGCTCGAGGGCTACTACCATGCCCTGCTCCAGGACGCGAGCGCTGGACGGCACCATGTACGGCTCTTGCTGGTGCCACCAGGCTCCGACGCCATGACCGGCCAGGGACACGTTGCCCTGGAATCCGGCTTCGTGGAAGCTGTCGTTGGCAAAGTGGTAGATGTCCGCCGTCCGCGCCCCGGGGCGGCACCGCTCGATAGTGGCGCGGTAGATGTCTCTCGTAACCTGGTAAGTCCGCTCCTGTTCGTGTGAGGGCGCGCCCACGCAGACGCTTCGCGATTGGTGGCCGGGATATCCGTTGAGGTATGAGACATAATCGTTGCGGATGATGTCGCCTGCCTCGAAGGCCATGTTGCTCTCGCCGCCGTAGGCCACGGTATTGCGGCTGGAGTTCAGGATGCCGTGGGCCCAGTTGGCTCCCCGGCGCAGACAGCTCTCGATTATGCGGCCGTGCACCACCCGTTCTGTGTCACCGGGCCGAACCGTTGGCAGCACCTCCAGGTACGCTTCGTCTAGCAGCCGGGCTCCGGCTTCCAGGGCCGCCACCTCGTCGGGAGTCTTGATCCAGCGCACCCGGTCCATCATCTCAGTGCTGTCGACGATACGCGCCTTGGGCAGCAGCCCACCGATTTCCTCCCACCGGTTCGCGCTGACGTAGCTCTTCTCGAACCCGATGGTCTCCCCGGCCAGCCCCAATTGCCGCAGCACATCAGCGGCCCTCTCGTAGGGCGATTCGGCGTAGTCGTCGACGACCTCGATGCGTTCCAGCCACGAGTCGCGGCGGGCCAGCGGGGCGGCGTAGGAGTTCAGAACCATCACCGGCTCGCCCGTCCGCGGCCACACCAGTATCACCTCCCGCGGGGAATCCGGGAACTCCAGGTGGCGCGCCAGCGTGCCGGGATAGGCGAACCCGGCCAGGTAGGTGAAGTTCTTGCCCGAGCGGGCGACTATGGCCGAAATGCCTTCTTCGTCCATGAGCCGGTGCAGCCGCTCTACGTTGGCGATTATCCTGCCGTAGGCGTTGGCCATAATCGTCACTCTCGTTCCTGGGTAGGGTCGTCAAAACCAGTTGGTCCAAAGGACTAATGCTCGGATTTAGCAAATGGCCAATAGGGAGGCGGCGCTTTTGGCATGCCGAGTTGCCACCGCCCGCCATTGTTTGAAGTTCAGGAGTGCATTTTCCACCAGATGACGCAGTTTATAAAGGGCTTGGTCATAATCCCGGGGTTCCTCGCGGAGGCTTCGTGGTGGTATCACCGGCGCCATTCCCTTCCTTACACTCTCACCAACAATCTACCATGACCACGCTGTGCCGTACATGCTATGGGACACTCTGGGCGGGTTGAACCAGATCGCCAGACCACGCCTTAAGGATGTGGACTTGCATAACGGCTCCGTTCTGGTGATGGGCAAGGGTCGGCGAGAGCGTTGGATGCCTATCGGTGATACCGCCAGGTCTGTGCTGTGGGACTATGTGCTGGAAGGGGAGAATGTGCTGCCCGATACCAGCGAATGGTCGGAGTTGGAACGCGGCAAGGCGGTCCCGACGAACGGGATTTACCAGCCCTTGGTTTCGCCCATTTGATGCCCTGCCCCGGCCGCCGCCAAAGAATTGCTCCAGGTGCCGATCCTCCTGCTTCTGGGCGAAGACAACTCTTACGAGGAGCCAAAAATGGTTGGGCTGGGGTTGATATAACCCCAGCCCAATACCGCCGGATACGCGGCAGGCTAAACCACTCTTGCCCTTACCAGGTCAATGAGAGGGCTTCCGAGATTATCTCCTCCCCTCCCGGATAGGTGGCCACAACCCGATAAGTTCGGGTGCCGGGCGACCTGAACCGCTCGGTCTTGGCGACGCTCCGATCAGGGGTATCGCGCCAGCCCGCGGCAATTTGCCGCTGACATTGATAGGTAGGCGCACCCTCCGGCGGGCTCTGGATGCTCGCCGTCATCCTCACCGCATCCCCCAAGGACGGGTCCGGGTTGTCTGCGGTCACGACTAACCTGGTCGCCGGTTCCCCCTCGGTATTGGAAGCGGCGTCAATTATGGTGACGGTCGCCGTGCTGGCTTTGCCAATTGAAACGGGAGGGTCGTTCGGGGCAACAATAATCCCGCCGGCTAACACCCTGAAGTTGGTTGTAATCGGGACCTACGGGTTGAAAATCGTTACCGTGAAACGTTCGTTTTCTTCCCGTTCGCCATCGCTAGTCACGCCAATAGTTGTTGAACGGGACCGTTCATCCCCAATGATGGTAAGCGTGCCCTCGGTTTCCTTGTAGTCGTAGTCGGAACCTGCGGTGGCCGTGCCATCGCCGGTCGCGTAGTCCACATGGATTGGGACCGCCAACTGTTGCGGACTGTTCCTTGGTCCCCTCCCCGATCCCATCGTTCCGTCGTCGGTGTCAATAACTTTGGCCGTTACGATCACTTCAGCGAATTCCTCATCCTCGAAAACAGCCGCATTGGCGACCGAAATTTCGGCCCGGTCGTTGTCTTCGAGGACGAATGGTTGCGCCGTGTAGCTGCCCATGGTCCCGTCATCCAGCTCGAAATCAAACCGGACCTGCACACACTCATCCCCTTCCAACGTCCGGTCGTCGGCAACCCGCCACATTTCCTCGAACCAAGTCCCGTCGCCGTCGTAGGCGCCGGCCTCAAACGTAGCATGACGCCGTCCTCCCAGGGTTCCAGCACCCTCTCCTGGCTGATGGGAACCCGGAACCAAGGGAACGAGTTGGCCGATAGATTGCTGAAATCGGTAGCGTCGGCCATGCCTGTACCATCCTGGAACGTCAGGGTAGCGTTTTTCAACACCACTGAGGTTTCCCCGGCGTTGTAAAGGTGAACCGCTACCATATCCTGGGTGTGCTCCCGAGTGTTCACCTCAGATGGCATCACTCGTAGAGTTTCGCACGAGTCGCAAATCCTCCCGCCATCAACCCGCTCCAGGAGGATGCGCAGGTCCTGGGGAAGCGCTGTATTCCTTTCCGCGATGTAGGTCCAGCCGCTATTCCCCTCGTGGTTCAGGGCACGCACCTTTACCTCGTAAACGGTGTTCGCCGCCAATCCGGTGATGACGCGGCCAGTCTCAGGAGCGTCCGAGGTGACGGTCGGCCAATCTCTGCTGCCTTGCTTCCGGTACCCAATTTCGTAGGCGGTAATGGGCGGAACGCCGGTTATTCCCAGCGGTTCGTTCCACTCTATCGTCAGCGAGTTGTGGCCCTTGTTTTGGGGGAGTTCTACCCAGAGGAAGGTCGGGAACGGTGGCAATTCATCAACGTCCTCAACCTCAACCCCTACGTCAATCGAGTTGGTCAAGCCATATCCGTCAGTCACCTGAACGGTAACCGAATAACTCTCCTTGGCCTCATAATCCAACGCTTCCCGGACCACCAGTTGTCCGCTGGCGGTGTCGATGTCGAAGGCTTCCGAGTTAGGGCCTTTTAAGCAACTATCTCAAAACGAGGCTTTCCCAATGTCTCCCCCTTTCGCAAAAGGGGAATTAAAGGGGATTTCCCTTCTACCCAAGCCCGTTCGTTCAGTTTTGAGATAGCTACTAAGCATAGCAGCCCAGAATCACCTATCTCTGCCCAAGTCGCTCCCTTTGGGCAGCCTATTCGGGCTGGGCGACCCCATAACTGTCATAAATACTGGTACTCTCAAAGCAGGCTACCCAGGCGCCAGCCGAAGCCGACCGATCCGTCCCAGTATCCCGGTCAGCATTTCCCTGGTCCCCAGCACCTCGGCAAGCTGAAACACTAGCCTCCTGGAGTTGGATTTGCCTCGGCCATCGGTTCGAAAGGCACGGGCCAGCGTAGAGAAGTCGGTCTATCACCAGTTCGAGTCCGCCTCGGCTGGTGGTTCGGCGTGCTCACCACCAGCGGGTTCGGGCTGGCCACCGGCTTGCCAGGTCCCACCTCTTCGGATTCGCGAGGGAAGGTCTAATCCTATTTCCTTGCGCGAGGTGAATCTCCAAAGGCCCTCTGAAGAGTCCCGTCAGAGCTTCGCTAGTTTCTGGACTCTCTGGTTGGCGGTGTCTATGCCGTAGATGCTGCCCTGGGAGTCGGTGTAGACCTGGTGGGCTCCCTCGAAGGTCCTGCCGCGGGCCAGCAGCTCGCCGTCAAGGGTGAATATGCTGATGCGGGGGATCTGGTCCGTGACATAGACCACCTGGTTGGCGTCGATGTGGACGCCCATGGGGCACTTGAAATCGGTCCATTCGGCTTGGAATTCGCCCTCTGCCGTGAACACCTGCACGCGGTGGTTCTCGCGGTCGGCAACGTAGACCCGGCCGTCCTGGGACACGCGGACGCTGTGGGGCACCCGGAACTGGCCGGGGCCGCTGCCGGGGCTGCCGAAACTGCTTATGTAATCTCCGGTGGCGCTGAACCGATGGACGCTGGAGTTTCCGTAGCCGTCGGCGACGTATATCTCCCCGGATGGGGCCACGCAGACGTCGGCCGGGTGGTTAAAGGGCGCCTGCATTGCCGCCCGGTCCCGTGTTCCCAGCGACCGTTGCAAATTGCCGCCAGTGTCGTAGAGCAGGACCTGGTGAGCGTCGCGGTCGGTGAGATAGACGGTGTCGTCGGGGCCGACGTGGATGTGGTGGGCGTCCATAGGGACGCCGTTCCGGCGCTCCCAGGGTTCGATGAAATGCCCGTTGCGGTCGAACACCAGGACCGGTGGCCCCTGGCGCTGGTACACGTACACCCGGTCCATGGAGTCGACGGCCACGCCGCTGGGCCCCTGCAGGGACATACCGCCCGGCAACTGGGCCCATCCCGGTTGGTATTCGTACCTGAAGTCTCCTGCGCCTATGATTGATGCCATAGTGTCCTCCTGCTTGGTCAGATTTGCCCACGCTATACTGCCGTCGCCAGCCTGCTGGTCTGTTTTCCGCCATATTACTTTATATGGAGATAAAGTGGGCTACGAGGGCGGATTGACCGCTTACTTCTAGCGGTTGAAAATTGCACCGTCCACCTCTCTCCGGGCAATAGACAACTATGCCAGGCCCGCGCCTCATACACGACTTGTCCGCTATTGTTGATGGGTTACAAGGAAGAGACGGTAAAGTCAGTCAAACGACTTCACCTGACCGGAGAAGTGCTGGAGAATTGGCCTAAATCTTGTTTAAGCAACACGTACTCGATGGAAAGCAGCAACAGCGACATGACGGTTTATCAATCACGGATTCTGAGGTCGCTCATACAGTTGGTGGTGGCCAGTGGATGTCATTCTTGCCGATGGGACCCGTAGCGCCAAGTCTATCGGCCCTGCGTATTTGCAATTAATCGACAGGGAATGCCCCTGTGTCGTCATGGTTGGCAATCCCGATGTATTCTTGATAGGCGCCTCAACCTTGGAATTACTTGGGCTTGCCGTGGACCCGATTAACCAGCGACTGATGCCAACGGTTGTCAGAGGGGGCCATTCTAACCGTCATTCGGCTGAGTACATTCCACCATCCCCAGCCGGTGCTACAATACTCCTCAAATGACCGACCCTGCTGAACAATCGAATTCCGGGCCGCCCCAACCGCTTAGTGGTTACCGGGTGTTGGACCTGGCCGGCCCAATGGGCGTCTACTGCGGCAAGCTGATGGCCGACATGGGCGCCGACGTTATCAAGGTCGAGCCGCCGGGCGGCGACCCCATGCGCGGCATTGGCCCCTTCGTCGACGGCCAGCCCGGCCCCGGCCGCAGCTTGTATTGGCTCCACTTCAACACCAACAAGCGCAGCGTGACCCTGGATATAGGCTCACCCGAGGGCGCGGCCCTGCTGCGTAAGCTTGCCCTCGCCTCCGACGTGCTGCTGGAGACCTGCCCGCCCGGGTGCATGGACTCTCTGGGCTTGGGATACGAGAGCCTGGCGGCGGACTCGCCCGGACTGGTGTACGCATCCATCACGCCCTTCGGGCAGACCGGCCCCTACCACGACTTCAAGGCCTCCGACCTGGTGGGCTTTGCCATGGGCGGGTACATGTACGTCACCGGCTGGCCACATACCCCGCCCACCCGGTTGTGGGGGTCGCAGGCCTACCATACCGCCTCGAATCGCGCCTACGTCGCCATACTGCTAGCCCTGTACCATCGCATGATGACCGGGGAAGGACAGTACATCGACGTTTCGATGCAGGAGGCGGTGGCCGCTACCACCGAGCACGTCAACACCACCTACAACTACACCGGCGAGCCGGCGGTGCGCTGCGGCTTCCGCCACGGCGGCCAGTTCATCGCCACTTGGCATTGCAGGGACGGCTACGCCAGCATCACCACCAACACCCAGCAGGCGTGGGACGATCTGCGGGCTTGGATGGACCGGGACGGCATGGCCGGTGACCTGATGAACGAAAAATACAACGACCGCTTCATCCTGCGGGGCGAGCAGTCGGACTACATCGAGGACCTTATCCAGCAGTGGGCCCTGCTTCACACCAGGCAGGAGATAACCGAGTTTGGCCAGTCTAACCACCATCCGTGGGGTCCCGCCGCCACGCCCGACGAAATCCTGGATAACGAGCAGCTATGGAGCAGGGGATACCTGACGACAGTCGAGTCTTCGGACGGCGGCCCGTCCATGGTATACCCCGGCGCCCCGTACCGCCTGACCGAGTCCCCCTGGCAGTTGCGCCGGACGGCTCCCGCCCCCGGAGAACATAACGCTGAGGTCCTTTCCGGCATTCTGGGTCTCTCCTCCCAAGAACTGGAACGCCTTTCCGCCTGAGGTTGAATGGACTTGAACAGTGATTCGCATCAGACCACCCTCGCCCTCCAGGGCATCCGGGTGCTGGACTTCACTTGGATTCACGCCGGGCCTTCGGCCACGCGGATTCTCTCCGACCAGGGCGCGGAAGTAATCAAGGTCGAGTCCAACAACGCCCTGTCGGTCATCGGCGGCCCGGCGTCCGCCACCGCCAGGGGGTTGGGCCAACGCCACAACTGGAACGCGGGCAAGCTGTCCATCTCCCTGAACATGAAGACCCCCCAAGCCATCGACATCGCCAAGCGGCTCGTGGCAGTGTCCGACGTGGTGGCGGAAAACTTCAGCGGGCGGGTGATGCCCTCTTGGGGCCTTGACTACGACTCTATAATGGCCGTAAATCCCGGCATAATCATGCTCAGCATGTCCGGGTTTGGCCGCACCGGACCATGGAAAGACCGGGTCAGCTACGGCCAGACCCTTCAAGCTTGGGCGGGGTTCACCCAGTTGACCGGGTTCCCGGATACCGACCCGAGCGGCCCGGCCAGCGCCTACAGTGACGCCGTGGGCGGGATGGCGGGGGCGCAAGCGGTGCTGCTGGCCCTGATTCACCGCGCCAAGACAGGGCGGGGGCAGTGGCTCGACGTTTCCCAGTTCGAGTCGCTGTCGTCTCTCCTGGAAACCCTGGTGTTGGACATGAGCGCCAACGGGCCCGCCGCGGCTTCGGTCCGCACAGGCAATCGCTTACCCCACGGCGGCGGCGCGCCCCACGGCGCGTACCGCTGTTTGGGAGAGGACCGATGGGTGGCTATCTCCATCTTCTCCGACGAAGAATGGAGCGCCTTCGTGGACGCCATCGGCAGCCCCCCATGGGCCGAGGACAAACGCTTCGCTACCGGCGATGACCGTTGCCGCAACGCCGACGCGCTGGATTCCTTCGTGGATTTCTGGACCATCCAGCACACTGCCGAAGACGTGATGGGCCTCCTCCAAGCCGCGGGCGTTGCTGCCGGGGTGGTGCAGACCGGGGCCGACCTGTCACGCGACCCCCAGTTGAAAGAGCGGGGCTTCTTCCGCCGTGTCCTGGACCACCAGGGAGAGTACAGGACCATAGAGCGCGCGCCCTACAAGCTGTCCCGCACTCCGGGGAACGTTACCAGGGGCTCGCCCACCTTCGGGGCAGACCTGACCTACGTGCTGGGGGAAGTGCTGGGCATGTCCGACGACGAGTTGGCCGACTGCGCCATCTCCGGGGTGTTCGACTGACCGGGACGCTATTCCCTTCCGTTGCGCAGCGTAGGCCCCGCCACCCCCAACATGAAACCCACGGCCATGAACGGAATGGCCCCGCCGGCTATCGCAACACTCCAGTCGAACAGGTCCGCCCCCACGCATCCATTCTTCCGGTTGCTCCACGGCCCGTACATTCCCTTCCCCAGGAAAGCGTTTCGTTCTTAGGCGGCAATATGCGGTGGTGGCAACGAGTTAGCGTCGGCAACTCTGGGAAAGCCCTGTCGGCCCGGGGTAACTGTTCAGACTTGATGTGTCCTTCCTACTCCCAGCCTGTCTTTCCGGGCCCCGTATCAAGTACGGGGCAGGCTTTGACCCGGAATCCAGTAACCCTTGCAACCAGCAACTGTCCATATCATCGGCATTTCTGGATTCCCGCCCCCGACCGAGCCGGGGGCAGGCTCTTCGCGGGAATTGCGGATGGCCTTGCCGAGGCCATGTATGAATATGAAAATTGCCTATTTTCATAGTAATGACGGGTTTCGGCGATACGTCTTGTTAAGAGGATTATCATAGAGGCGGCCAACGTGGGATTCAGCCAATCCGCGTCATCATCTCTGAACAGCTACGGCCCGGGTGGAACGGTTGCGCCCGTCGGAGCGCCGCCGTACACTGTCGGCGTCTGGAATCCGGGCACATCCACTATGGAGGCACGCAATGAGTGAACTGGACGACCGCTACGAACGCGGACAGGAAACGCGGAGGATGTTTGGCGGCGGGCAAATCACAGGCGGGTCGTCGCCAGGCGCGTGGGACATTGCGCCCGACCTGGAAAGGATACTTGGCGAGGCGCTGTTCGGCGCCATTTGGAAGCGGCCGGCCTTGACCCCGGTACAGCGGGAGATGATCACGCTGTCGTGCCTCATAGTCATGAACCGCGAAGTACAGCTGAAGCGGCACTTGGGCAACGCGCTGAACGTAGGATTGACGCCTAACCAGGTCGTGGAGTTGATCATTCACGACACCTGGTACAGTGGAGCGCCAGCGGGCATCCAGGCGTTGACGCTGTGCAGAGAGGTCTTTGAGGAGCGCGGGATAGACTTCACACCGGCGCGCATCCACGATTCCAACGAAGATCCCGACAGCCTGTTCCAGCGGGGCGACGAGTTCCGGCGCAGTTACATGGGAAACACAACCTCGGCGCGGCCGACCCCACCGACGGAAGCTGAGACGGAGTTGGGTCGTACTACCGGAGAATACTACTGGGGAGCGACTTGGACCCGGCCAGGGCTTGATCTCCCCAGCCGTTGCCTCTGCACCATGACGTGCCTGGCGGCGTTGGGCCGCGAGGGGCCCCTGCGAAGCCACATCCGTGGCGCGCTGAACATCGGATTCACGCAGGACCAGATCATAGAGGTGTTCGGCCACATGACGCTATACGCCGGGATACCATTCGCCCGGGGCGCGATGGACATTGCCAACGAGATTTTCACCAGCGCGTAAAGATGCTGCCGAGTGTATGAAGCAGGAATAAGCGGCATCCGGAGACCACTATCTTCTGGCGGCTGCCGCTGATATCCGTTATCGGTTGGCGCGAGCCTGACGTTTGGACTGGATCAGCTAGGAATGTGAGTTGCTGTGCCTGGTTCGTCATTTTCCATGGATGTCATCTCGCGGACGAGAATCTCCTTCGTCCCCCGAAATCCATAGGTCAAGAAAGCTAACCCGCCCTCGCGCTCAATTCGTATGCGGTCCTCAAGGAGAGTGACCTGGCCATTAACCCCCTTGGCAAACCATAATGCGTCCGGCGGCAGTTCGCTGGAGATAGGGCATTTAAGACCGTAGGCAGCGCGTCTTAGCCCACTAGGGACAAGGGTGTCCCGAGTCAAGCATTCTTGCCCAGGGCCTTTTCATTGTCCTCCTTCCCGCTCACCCTGAGCGAAGTCGAAGGGCCGCCTCCGGCGATGAGAGTCCTTCGACTCCGCTGCGCTACGCTCAGGATGAGCGGAATCGGGGCGCGTTGGGCTCAGGAGCAGCAGGGTTAACATCCTCGTCGGCCTTTCCTCTTGAAAAGGACCTGCATTCTTGCCGAGCTAGCGTTAGTTTCGCCAGTTTACATCCTGCTCCGGACCCGTTGCTGGGCTGCATCGGTACGATAGCTGGGGACGTCAAACTCCAGGATGACCGAGTGGTGGACCACCCGGTCGATGGCCGCGGCCGTGGTCATGGGGTTGGCGAAGATGCGCTCCTACCCGGAGAAGACCAGGTTCGAGGTTTTGCCCAGCGACCTGCGTTCGTAGCGTCCGGTGATGAGCGTAATGTCCAAATTCTAAACTCCAATTAGCCTGCCTACCCAGTCTCTGCTTCCACCCCTCAACTCCGGTTGTGGCCCGGTCCTATTCCGGAGATACTAAGGATGTCATAGCCAGATGGACTATCCACACGCAGTTGTCATTGATAAGCTTACTTAAGGGGCCAGGGTATCTTAGCCGTGCTGGGGGATGAGGTTGCGCTCGGCGGTTGACCAGGAGATCAGGGAGCTAATTCAAAAGGATGGGCGAATTACATTCGCCCGGTTCATGCAGGCCTGCCTGTACTCGCCCCGTGGCGGCTTTTATTCTGCCCGGGGCAACAGGATCAGCACCCACTTCGGGACCTCTCCCACGAGTCACCCGGTTTTCGGCGCCCTGATCGCACGGCAACTGGAGCAGATGTGGCGCCTCCTCGGAGAGCCTCCCGTTTTCCATGTGATCGAGGTGGGTTCCGGCGACGGCGTCTTGGCTCGATCCATCGTGGATGCCTGTTGGCACATGGCCCCTCGGTTGGCTCAGGCGCTTTACTACGTCGCTGCAGACTACGAGCCTGGATGGCTCGAATCACCTGACCGCACCTTTGACTGGGCCAACGGGACTGGAGATCGGACATCCTCAAGCAGCCAAGACGGGATCTTGGGAATCCAACGAGTTAAAATCGAAGGACTTCGGGCGTTCCGAAATGTGGTTGGTTGTATCCTGTCTAACGAGTTGATCGACAACTTCCCTGTCCACCGGTTCGCCATCCAAGGTGGAAGGGTCAAGGAAGTCTTCGTCACATCGGCGGGGGGGAAACTCATCGAAGTCCTGGACGAGCCATCCTCACCTTGCATCGAAAAGAGGCTGACCGGCTTGGGCTTATCCCTTACTGAGGGGTATCGAGGTGAGATGAACCTGGCCATGGAGGATTGGACTGACCAGCTTTCCAGAGCCCTGGACCGCGGGTTTATTCTCACTATCGACTACGGTCAACTGGCCACTGACCTCTACTCGCCCCAGAATGCCCAGGGTACGCTGGTCTGTTACAGTCGACACGTCGTTAGCGGCGACCCGTACCAGCACATCGGGCAACAGGACATTACCTGCCAGGTGGACTTCACGTCCCTCATGCGGATGGGTGACCGCCACGGTCTAGCCACCGTGGGCTACGCCCTACAGAGCCAGTTCCTGACGAACCTTGGCTTCTCCTCGTTCCTCGATGCCCTCCAGACGCAAGGCCTATCCGCCGCCAGAACGGAACTGAGCCGTATGGCCATGATGACCCTGGTGGACCCGACCGAGTATGGCAACTTCAAAGTGCTTGCCCAAGCTAAAGGGAACGGGCTCGGCGTTGAGCTCCTGGGGTTTGAGAACCAGGACAGGTAGCCCGCACATCGTTCAGATCACCTACACACACGGCACCGTTCGCCGGTTAGAGAAAGCGGCCCGGAAGCAGGAGGAAAAGAGCACAGAAAAGGTCTGGTGGATCGTCCCTTTATTTAATAGCGGCGGAGCAGAGGGCAATGACTCTGCTCCGCTAGGCTGAATTCTAGCTCGGATACTTGCTGAACATGATGAAGCCGTTGCTGTCGGGTGTATTGCAGCCTGCAAGGGCAGTGTCGGCCCGCACCGTTACCTGCCGTGGACCCGCTGTTCCCCGAAGTTGCTGCATACTGTCCGCGAAGAGGACGGCGCGGTTGCGCCCAGTTCCGTTGTTTCCACCACTGGAGAGGAAGGGATGCGGGCCTTCGACCCTGATGTCGTCGGCATAGAAGTCGTGGGCCTCTCCCAGCTTGACACCGTGCCACTGGAAGCCCTCTAGGAATTGCTGCGTGAAAGTTAGGTAGCCGTCGTACGGGTTGAAGATGTCAACATCCTCAGGACCTAGCCCAGACCCCTCCCACATCTTCCGCGCCAGGCTGGCGACTGCCTCCTGATGCTCATCCAGGGTTGCCATGGTGCTCCGGCCTCTGCCACCCTGCTGGGCATGGTTAAGGACGTAGACCGGCTTCTGCCTCAGGTCCTTGGCGCGCTCGGCGGTGGTGAATATGAATGCCGCGCACGTATTGACCGGCCTGTCGCAATCATAGATCACCAGCGGTTCCTCGACCAAGCGCCCGGTCAAGTAGTCCTCAACGGTGAGCTGATACGGTTCGTGCATAGCGTAGTAGCCCCAGGGGGTCATCAGGCCGTTTCTACGCAAATTCAAGCACAGTGGGGCCAGCCCATCATGGGACTTGCCGTATTTCTTGCAGTATTGCTGGAAGATCACGAGATTGTTGAACATCGCGCCGCTTTGATAGCCCCAAGGGTGGGCAAAGGCGCTATTCCCGGGAGCCTCCTCATTGATATTCTGAGGATTGTTGTGCCCATACCTACCTTCGAGGTTGACCATCGGGTACCAAACCAGGGCGGTCTCGCATAAACCGTCACCCACGGCTTGCGCGGCCTGACCCATCATCGGGCCGATGTAGGGCGCATCGGACTCAAGATATTTCACGTTCTTGAGCCCCAACTCCCTCTGTATCCACTCGGCCGAAGCCTTGATCAGGCCGTCTTCAGTGTCGTATGGCGGGTCGAAGTAAGGCCGAGGCGCCCAGGTCTGCTCGGCGCGAGTCTCCGCACTCGTGATAAGCCCATCAATGTCACCTAGCGACAGGCCCGCGTCTGCGATCGCCTTCAGGCACGCCTCCTTGGTCAGGCCGCCGCAGCTCCTGTCCATGGTCACACCGTCCCAGCGCCGGTCCATATGGGACTGACCCCAACCTACGACGGCGACCTTGCCTCGGTGCTCCCAGACACCCATACCTTCCCGATTTCTCATCCAACTCGTGCTGCTAACCATTTCAGCTCCCTTATGCTCTCCGTGCTTTTCGCCGTTTCCGTAGGACCCGAGTGGGCTAGTTGAGGACCTGCCACTCGTGGACCATCTGGCCGGTACTCGTCTCCTCGAATATCAACTCCACGGGGGCCCCAACGGGGACCTCGCCCGGCGGGGTACCCGGAAGGTTGGACAAGAAGTTGATGCCCGGGTCCTCGTCCAGGGTTATCACCGCAAAGTTGATGGGCTGCGCTGGCCGAAACCCCCTGATGCGGGAGTCGCGTATCACCATGTACACGTCTATGTGTCCCTTGCCTTGCACCTCTTTCCATTCGAAATTGTCGGCCGAGCCACACTTGTTGCACTGCTGGGTGGGCGGATAGTGCAGCCTCTCGCAGGCGGTGCAGTTCTGCAAGACCAACCGCCGCTCGTTACAGGCGTCCCAGAAGGGTTTGGTCAGTTCATTGGGAACCGGGGCAGGTCTCTCCAAGCCTGGGATCATTGACATGCTTCTCCTCTCCTGTGGAATCTTGCTCACCGCGCGTTACTGTTCCGACTCAATTTAGCGCGGATTATATGTAGAGTCCTGTTGCTGGTCAAGGATGTTTGTCGCCCATAGTTAAGTTCCCCTATGTCCCCACCAAAGTCCTGAGGCAATATCATAGGTGGCGTTCTTCAGGTTCAGGACCGGATAAGCTCGTGGGAAATAAAAAGCATGTGGAAAGTGGGTCTAATCCTGGTTCGTCCTGCCGTTAATCCACGGCTCGGTATTTCCGTCATCCATCGAAACGAAATGGAACCCGGCTGTCAGGGCAAATTGGCGGTCCAACTCAGTATCGCCAATATGGTAGTACTCCTCAGCCGAAAAGCGAGACTTCATGTCCAATAGACCCTGCTTCGTTGAGACAAAACTCACCTCGATGCTGTATCTGTCCCAAATGGCCTGCTGTACTGGAAGAGGACGGTCAGAAGAGCTACCGATAATGCACCCATGAGCTTGGGCCTTCCTGACCATGCTCATGGTAATGGGCCCAGGTGGGTCGCCTGCTTCTAGCGTTCCATCTATATCGAAACTGACTAATATTGCCAAGTATGATCTCTCTCCGCAAATTGGATTCAGATGAGATTACCCAGGTATGGAGCGGCGTGACGCATGTTGGGTGTACTCGCCTACGGCTCCCCGCCCACCGAGGAGTCCGCCCACTGTACGATTCCCCGCGTTCCCAAGTCCTCGATCTCCTGGTTGTCGTACCCGATTTCCCGAAGAAGGGGCTTGGTGTGCTGACCAATTTGGATGGAGGTCCGGTAGAGTCCCGGAGTCAGGGACAATTCGACCAACCCGCCGTAACGGAGGTACTTTCCGACATACGGGTGCTCCACCTCAACGCTCAAAGCATTCGCCTTGGCGTGGGGATGGTCCGCATAAAACTCTCCTTCCAGAGCTTCGTCGGCCCGGACACAGCCAATGTCCGCCTTGATTAGCAACTCTTCCCATTCGGCAGCGGTGCGCCCGGCGAGGATAGCCGAGATCTCGGTAATCAATGCTTCGTCATTGGCCTGCCGCGCCTCTCGAGTAGAGAAGCGGACATCAGTCAGGAGGTCTCCTCGCTCCACGGTGCGGCAGAATGTTTCCCACTCCTCCTGGAACAGGCAACCCAGGAACACCCACCCTTCCCGGCAGCGGTAGAGACGATACAGGGCATGAAGGCCATGAATCTCTTCGTCGGGCATGGCAATGGGAGGGCGGTTCGCGTGGTCGTAATACTCATCGGCATTGGTCCAGGCATTGGCGTTGAGCATGGTGATGTGGACGGGCTGGCCTTTGCCGGTGAGGTCCCGCGCCCGAAGGCCCAGCATGATGCCCGTGGCCACAGCCGGGGAGGTGTTTTGGTCCGGTCCCCAGTTGGATTTCATGAGCCAGCGGGTGGCCTCAACGGTCTCCTCAATATCCATGACCTGTTCCGGGGGCGGGGGCATGCCCCGGCCCATCTGCCGCATGGCGCCGCCCATGATAGCGCCGGGAATGGGATGGGCGCCCGGCCTGCGCGAGTGTTCCCCGTTTTCGCCGTAGGTCGCCATCCAGACATGGACCAGGCGGGGATTGATCTTCAGGCAGGTCTCCCAATCGACCTGGAGACGCTCCGGAACGCCGGGGCGAAAGTTGTGGGAGAGAGCGTCCGCCTTGGCGATGAGCTTATGGACGATCTCTTTGCCCTCAGGGGTCTGAAGGTCAACCTGAATTCCTTCCTTGCCAGCGTAGGTCCGTGCGTCGGCCATGGCCTGTGCAGTGGAGCGCCGCCCCTCGTCCAATCGCCTATCGGTGGCGTCGATCTTAATGACCCGCGCCCCAAGGTCTGCCAAAAGGGAGGCGCCGTAGGGCCCGGCCTGGATTGTCGCCAGGTCCAGAATGGTGACTCCTGATAGGGGGTGGGCCGCCGGACCGGCGCCATTCGCCTCAGGCAAGCCACCGCTTTCGGCCACTGAATGCCGCCGCAGGCGTCCCAGCACTTCGGCGTTGTGCTGTCCCACATCAGGGGCCGGTCCGCTTGGCTCTCCCGGAGTGTCTTTGAAATCCACAAGGGGGGCCAGGGTGCGCATAGGGCCCACGCGAGGATCATTGATCGTTACCACTGTACCGTTGGAGACCACCGCGGGATGGTCCATGGCCTGGACGCTGTTACGATAGGGCTCAGCGGCGATGTTGCCGTCCTGGAGATAAATCTCCATCCATTCGCCGGCGGTCTTCTCCGACTGCTTATTCAGTATCTCCCGGCGCAGGAGCTCTCGGTTCTCCAAGTTAATGGCGGGAACTTTCTCGAACCGCTCATCCTCGAGCAGGTGACCAAGGCCAATGGCCTTGAGATGCCCCTGGATGTGCGGGACCCTCTGATTGGCGTGTTGAAGCCATGTGCCGTCCTTGGTCCGCACTGGAACGTATCCCATTGAGGAGAGGCCCCGGGAGCCGCCGGGCCTCCCGGGAAACCGCTCCGGGTCCCTGCGCCGGAGCTGCATGTTCACCAGTCCACCGTCACCGACATTGTTGTCGTGGGGAGAAGCCAGGGCCTGGACGATACTGGTCTGGACCCATTGCCCACGCCCGCATAGGTCCCGCACGCGGAGGGCCCCAATGATTCCGCGCACTGCGGCTTGGCTGGCGTGCCAGCTACCGGTGTATACCGCCGAATACACTGGGCCTTCCCGGTCAGGCTGTCCCTGCAAGTTGAGCATCCGGCCTGCCTTGGCCGCAACGACACCCTCGTAGCCTTTTACCCGGCGGAGCGGGCCCTTTTGCCCAAAGCCCGTGATGGAGCAGTAGACCAGCCGCGGGTAAAGTCCCGACAGGGTGTCATACGCCAACCCCCAATCGGCCATGTCTCCGGGGCGGAAGGACTCTACCAGCACGTCAGCCTCGCCGGCGAGCTGAATGGCTTGCTCGCGGCCTTCCGCGGTTCTGAGATCCAGCACAACGCCTTTCTTTCCACGGTTCCATGAAATCCAGGCGGGCTGAAAACGGAAAGGGTCTCCGCCGGGAGGTTCAACCTTGATCACCTCGGCCCCGTAGTCGGCCATTACCAAGGTGGAGAGGGACCCTGGCATCCCCAATGAGAAATCCAGGACGGTTAGGCCTGCACATGGTCCTGCCACGGTTCACATCCCCCTTCGGGTGTATGGACTCCCGTTTGGCCAAGCATCTGGCTTATCGTTTCGGTTCACAACCGTCTTTCCAGCGGGTTTGCAGGGCATACCTGGCTCGGGATTATCGAGTTCGCAGCCCAAGCTAGATCGCGAGACTGAGTATGCGGGTCACTGAAGATGTGCGTCAACCTCATGCATACCGGACGGGCTCCTCGAACTCTTCCGTATCGGTCCCGCTCTATAAGTTGGCAGGACCAGAAACCAGTTTTCTCAGGACTAAGAAGGAGGAGGAGATTCGGCAGAGATTGTCCCTGCCCAGTGGTGCGCCCCGCGTGGGTGTGGGCCCCGGCGTCGCAGCAACGCTCCTGGCGTCTTTGACACACCACATCGTGGGAAAGTGCCGGGGAACGAGCACAGATGTGGAGGCGCGCAGGCGCCTACAAGTTCAGTGAGGGTTCTTCGTAATCCTTTAACTTGTTATAGATTTGAAGCCGGTGCCGGTAGGACTCCAGAACTATGATCCGGTCGTCGGCGTCAACGTTGACAGCCACCGGCCGCCGGAACCGCCATTCAGGCTCCAGATCTGTCCGCCGCCTGGCTTTGATGATATCCGGATTGGCGTCTATGTAGGTCTGGGTCCAGGGCGAAGGCTCTTGGGCGTCACCGGCCAACGCAGTAATATATTGGCCGTCGGCGGCGTAGATCTGGACCCGGTGGTTCCCCCAGTCAGTTACGTATACATCCCCATCTGAGTCCACAGCTACACCGGATGGCCCTTTGAGAGAGCCCACCCCGGTGCTGGAGCCTTCGAACTTAACGAGCAACTCTCCAGTGGGGGCGAATTTTTGCACCCGGTTATTTCCCCAATCCGCGACGTAGATGTTGTCCTGACGGTCGATGCAAATGCCCCATGGCATCTCCAGATCTCCGTCACCGCGACCTTGCTTCCCGAATTTGGACTGAAATTCACCGATCTGGCTGAAACCTTGCACCCGGTGATTCATGCTGTCCACAACCCAAATGGTTCCGTGGGAATCGAAAGCGATTCCCGACGGTCCGTTTAGCAGCCCGTCTTCGCTGCCGGACCTGCCCCAATGATACCGATAAGCGCCCTCTTCATCGTATATGGATATCCGGTTGACATACTCGTCCGAAACGAACACTCGGCCCTGATGGTCTAAATCAATGGACCGGGGCCAGACAAAGCGCCCGTCTTCGGCGCCGACGGAGCCGAATTGGCCTTGAAACTGGTGGTCAAAGTTGATCTTACTGACGCGCTGACCCAATTGTTCCACACCGCGGCTCAACACATAGATTCGACCGTTCGATCCCAAGACGAAATCTTGGGGAGCCCAAAATCCCCGGCCCGACTGACTGTACATGCCGATGCAGTAGCTGTAGTCATACACGCGGCCGGCGGCGGCGGTGGTCAACATATCTGCTCTCCGTTGAACGAATTAGGGATGATAAAGCTACACGAAGGACATTTGCTCGAAGTTGCCGCCGACGATAGGTACCGGGTCGAGTCCCAACCATTTGTCCGCCAAAGTGGAGTAGAAGCCACGGAAATCGTAGTCTGGCGTCAGATCTCCTTGAGAAAGATCTCCTGGTTTCAACGACGGATAGGTCCCGTACATTCCACCATTTACCCGGTCGCCGATGGCGAACGCTGCCCCAGCCGCTCCGTGGTCGGTACCAGTGCCATTATCGCGGACGCGGCGTCCAAACTCGCTGAACAGCATAATGACCACCTCGTCTGACGCGTCGTGCTCACGCAGGTCGGCGAAGAAGTCGTTGATGGCGGCGGAAACGTCTATCCAAACTTTGGTATGTGATCCCATCTGGTCATAATGGGTGTCGAAGGGCCCGTAAGACGTGTAAAAGACCTGGGTGCCCAGACCAGCCAGATGCACCTGGGCCACGTCTCTGAGGCGTCTCGCGATGGGATTATTGGCGTACTCTACGTTTGAAGAATAGGTTTCGGGAGCAACCCGGATGATGTCGGCTCCTCTCAACGCATCCCGTCCTGCCTGTCCCAGATATTCCATGGCCGGTCCGGCGCCGATGGCGGGAGCGTACATGCGGGCGAAGCTGTCCAATAGCTGGACCCGCTCCTGCTCGGACGCGATTCCCGGATTTGATCTGAGCACGCCGTATGTGGGAAGGTGGTTGACAGAAGTAACGGGGACCCCCGGCATGGTTAGCGCCCGGGGCAACCCTTGGCCTAAGTTCACTCCCTTTAACACGTTCTCGCCGCCAGGATCCAAGTCCCGGATTACCTTGGCGAGCCAGCCGCTAATCCCGATGGAATCCGGCTCGCAGGTATGCCAGATGTCCATGGCGCGAAAGTGCGAACGGGGTGAATTTTCAAATCCGATTCCGTGAATGATTGCCATGTTCCCTTTGTCGTAGATATCTTTCAACGGCTCCGTATCAGACCGGAATGCCAGTTCATCATCTATAAGCAGTAATTGGTCTTCCGCGATATGGACCTTGGGACGGTTATCCCAATACAGAGGATCGCTATAAGGAACGATCGTATTGAGGTAATCGTTGCCCCCGGTAAGCTCTAATACGACCAGCACGGGGTCTTTATGGGTTGATGCCATTTTCATATCCTTCCACATTAGTCGTAACGACTTTCCTAGGCAAACTGATAGTCTCGGGAGGCGGCGATCAGGGTCAATATCTTGCTCACATTCCGAAATGTAGCGCTGAGTTCTTCTCTGGTGCTCCAGGCCAATTCGCCACATTTTTCGGCATGGAACATCAACTCAGAGTGAGTCGCCTCGCTGACTTCCAACGGCCCCATCGCGTCAAGACAAGCTGCCACTATCGCCTGCGGTGAGAGATTCCCTTGCACATTCACCACCACCCGTTTGATGATAGCCTGGACGCCGGGTAGCGAGGTGTCTCCAAATATCCCCGCGGCAAAATTCACCCGGCGCATCAAAACGCCCGGGTCGATCCATTCGGAGCCTGTGTGCCAACTCTCCACGCTGGGAGGATTGAGAAGCTCTTGTCCCTGCCAATTGCACTCCAACGCCAGATTGTTGAATCCTGGCTTGAAGCCGTTATAGTTGCCAGCCATACGCACAGTGCCAACGATCAATTCAGCCGGGCTTTTCACCCGGGCGAAGCGGGCATTCTTGAAGAACTCGGAGTTGAACAATGCTCTTAAAATAGACCGGATGTCGCCGCGGGACTCATTGTAGGCATCCACCAACAACTCGATGGCTTCAGGGTCCATGGGTGGCGTAATGTTCCAACTGGCCACATGAGGCTCGTCGGCGACGAAGAATCTGTAGAGGTGGCGGGCTAGGAACCGGGCCGTAGCCGACTGATTCACGATGATGTCCACGATGTCTTCGCCATTGAAGTTTCCGGTATACCCTAGGAATGTCTTCTCCCGATAGTCGTGGTCCTCAGGTTTGTACTCGAATTGCCAGTAAAAACGGCCTAAAGGATTACGGGGAATCTTAGGGGCAATCGTCCATCCGGTGAAAGCCCTGGCTGCATCCCTGATATCATCTTCTGAGTAGTTACCGACTCCGAGGGAGAAAAGCTCCAACAGCTCCCGGCCCCAGTTTTCGTTTATGGCGCCATCATGATTGCCGTGGTTGTCCAACCAGAAGATCATGGCTGGTGACTTGGCAAGCTCTACCAGCAGGTCACGGTAACTGCCCAATCCGTATTCACGGAACATGGCAATCTGGCGAGTCATCTCCGGTGGATTGTCCACCTTGGAGTTGCTGGTTGCGAACAACTGATGCCAGAAGAGGGCCATCTTCTCTTCCAGAGGCCGCTTGGTGTTGATCATCCGGAACACCCAATCGGCCTGGTTAATTGGCGGCGCCCCGGCCCCCTCATAACCCGGGAAGAACCGGTACAGCAGTTCGTCGTCTATGGCCGGCTGCCGCTCTGGATGCAGAAGCTCCTCGACCACGGCTTCGTAACCTTTGGAGGCGCGCTCCTCCACTTCCTCGCGGGGGTCGCCGAAGCCCGCGCGTCTCATCAAGTGGGCCATCAATCCAATGTCTTCTTGGTGGGGCATTACCACCTCTCCGTTTATCGAGCCCGAAGGACTAAACCAAGCGCCCATTCATCACATCTTAGGATTGGCCAAAGCGAGTGTCAACAAGAGCCTGGCAACGTGGCAGTTCAGAAGCCCGTCATTCCGGGTCGAGCCCGGAATCCAGAAACGTGTGCAACCAGCAACGGTCCGTATCATTGGCATTTCTGAATTCCCGCCTAACTACACGGCATCCACGCCAAGATGCACCTTGTATCCAAAGTGGGACCGCACCCTGCGGCGGCTACCTGTCCAGTCGGCCTCTGGGTCTTTCTCACTCCGGACGTCCTTGCCCGCTGACCGGGGCGGCCGGCCCACCTGGGCTTCTACTAATAATTAATAATGAATCAGTGGCGGGTTCGGATTGTCAAACATTTGACCATGCGTGGGTCAGCAGGCTCCGCGGACGTGCTCAAAAGCGCCCGGGTGTTGAGCCTTGATGCGGCCATTGTGCCCACTGCGGCCAGCAGTGTCAGCCGCCAGTGTGACCGGGGAAAGAGAGGTTGCCCCGGGTCCTGGAGCAACGTTTTCCATTCCCCTTCGCAAGCGTGAGTGACTCCCCCTGGAAATGATTATCCCGCCACGGGCCCGGTCATTAGGCGATGGGCTCTGCCACCTTCTCAATGTCGAACCCGTAAAGCGCCGCCGCGGCCCCGCCGACGATGCTGGCCTGCTCATCTACGGGTACGCCCTCTAGAATCTCCCTCAGCACCTCCCGGGAGCGGGGGAATGTGGACTCGGAGTGGGGGTAGTCGCTGCCCCACATCAGGCGGTCAACGCCTATGATGTCGCGCAGGCGAATCCCGACGGCGTCCTCCTGGAAACTGAGGTATACGTTGTTGTGGAGGAAGTCGCTGGGCCGCATGTCACTCTTGAAGCGGTAGGAGGCTTCTTCCTGCCGCTCCAGGTAGGTGTAGTCCATGGAGTCCAGCAGATAGGGTACCCACGAAAGCTCGAACTCCACGATGGCCAGCTTGAACCTGGGGTAGCGCTCGAACACGCCGGAGAAGATGATGTCGCACATCGAGGCCGCCGGGTAGAAGACCTTGGTGGCCCGCCCGCTGGCGTCTCGCACCGACGTTGCGCCGGCCGCCCGGCTCCGGCCCTCGCGGCGAGTCGCGGTGTGCAGGCTGACCGGCATTTCCAGGTCCTGGGCAGCGGCCCAGAAGGGATCGTACTCCGGGCTGTCGTAACGCCGGTGTTCCTGGGGATACTCGGAAATCATCGCCGCCGCCATGTCCAGCCCGGCGCATCGCTCCAACTCGGCAACGCCTTCGGACACGTCGTCCAGGTTGATCATGGCCACGCCCTTGAGGCGGTCAGGGTTGGTGGCGCAGAACTCCGCCAGCCAGTCGTTGTAGGTGCGGAAGATGGCCGACATGAGGCGGGAGTCGGCGACCCTGAAGTAGAACAACCCCTGCGAAGGGTAGAGCAACTCGCCGGAAACGCCGTCAATCTTCATGTCCCGGATATGTTGCTCGGGGTCGTATCCGCCGACACTCACGTCCTCGAAACGTCCGTGAGCGGAGATCTGCTCCGGGTTCTCGAAACGGGCGCCGGCGTTGGAGATGAGGCCGATGCCGGCGATCATCTGGTCCCTTTCAATCACCAGATGGTCCGCGTCGCCCACCCGCTGCATTCGCGGCGCGCGCTCCCGGAACTCCGCATCGATACGCTCGGTCCACAGGTCGGGCGGCTCGAATACGTGGGAATCCGAAGATATGACGAGGAGATTGTCCATACTGGATACTGGCCTCCTAACTCCCGCCGCAGCAAGGGCGCCCGGCGGCGGTGGATCAGTGGATCAATTGATGCGCTATTCTAACATCAACCCCCTGAATCGGGCCGCCGGTCTAGAGACTTCGTGTATCGGACTGAGGTCTGTTCCCTGGGACAACTGCCGGGCGCGAGGACCGTCACGAAGGCAGGCTTCCCGGGGTGTGGGCCAAAGGCGGGTCGAGCCGCGTCTTGTTGACCCAAGACAGGGGCAGCGTGCCTATGGAGCAGCAATGCGGGAAAGCGTCCGAAAATTTTGACAACCAATAACTTGCCATTTAGTTGCCAACAGTCTGGATTTATCACATGCGCTTACTCTTCGACACGTAGGCTGCCCATTGGTCCATCAATTCCCGCCGCCGCTCTAGCAGGTCTGTTCGGGCGTATGACTGTACCATGCTGGAGCCTGCTCCGTGCGCGAGGGCAAGCTCCATCACCGCGAAACTCGCATCCGTGTTCTCAGCGGCCCAATCCTTGAATGAGCTTCTGAATCCATGAACCACGGCGGGTATCTACCCGACGAAGCAGGTAGGTCAGGACATTGTCCGAGAGTGATTTGCTCACCCAGGCTATGCGTTACTCTCAACTTGACTAGACTGTACCCGAACCGTAGCATGCGGCTGAATGTTAATAATCAATCCGAATTACATATGAGAGAAGCGAGATCAGGATGATCGACGGGAGTCGCCAAGGCAGCGAATGGGACTTCCACGAGATCAAACCTGACGTCTTTAAGGTCTGTGTATTTCACGCCGCCGGCTGCGTCACGTCTTTCCCGGGTTATTCGAACCTGGGAGACAAGGACTACTAATACTACAACGACGAGTTGTCTGGTAGGATAGCTGGCCAGGTGATAGTGGGCGGTGTGGGTGATGGATGCGGCGAGCTTCGAGCGGGTCTACGACAGCTTTCAGGAATTTCACGCCTTCTTTGCGCCATCCTTCGGCCGTAAGCAGTGGCGGGAGCACAGCCGGAACTATCTCCGGGCCCTGCTGGTGCAGGCCCAGGAGCGGCGCAACGCCGAGAATCTCTCCGAATCGGTGGGCATCTCTGCCCGGGCGATGCAGCGCTTTCTCACCGAGGCCCGCTGGGACGATGACGCCGTCATAGGGCGGTTACAGGAATACCTGGCCCCCAGGCTGGAGCATCCCGAGGCCGTGTGGGTGTTCGACGGCAGCGACTTCCCCAAGCAGGGCAGGAAATCGGCAGGAGTGGCCCGGCAGTACTGCGGCAGGCTGGGGAAAGTGGCCAACTGTCAGGCTGGCATGTTCCTGGCCTACGTCAGCCCGCTGGGCCGGGTGCTGGTGGATAAGCGCCTGTATTTGCCCGGGAGTTGGACTTCGGATCCGGGCCGTTGTGCGGCGGCGGGGGTGCCGGGGGAGCTACCGCTCGAAGACGGAGTTGGCCTTGGAGATGCTGGAGCGGGCCTTGCAGTTGGGCCACCTCAGAGCCGGGTGGGTTGCCGGAGACGACGCCTTCGGGATGTCACCGTCCTTCCGGGACGCCCTGGCGGCCCTGGGGATGCGCTACGTGTTGGACGTTCCCGGCAGCACTACGGTCTGGCCCTTGGAGTTGGCTTGGACCAGTCCGGAATATCAGGGGTCCGGGCGCCCGCGCAAAGCCAAGCTGGAGGATGGGCAGCGCCGGACCATGGAGCAGCGCGGTGATGAGTTGCCCGATGAGGCTTGGCGGGAGATAACGGTGGCCCAGGGATCCCAAGGGCCCCGCAGCTACCAGTTCAGCGCCCAAAGGGTGCGGCCAACGGCAAAGCGGAAGCCCGGCGAGATCCACTGGGCCGTCTGGCGCCGGAACCTGGACGGCAGCGAGCCGCGTTACTACCTGTCCAACGCCCCCGAAGATACTCCCCTGGAGACTCTGGCATACGTGGGCGGTTCCAGGTGGCGTATTGAAACGGAGTTCGAGACTGAGAAGGGTGACGTGGGGCTGGACGAATACGAGACCCGGAGCTGGGCAGGCTGGCATCACCACATAGCCATGTGCCTGCTGGGCGGAGCGTTCCTGCTGAACTTGCAGCAGGATTGGGGGGAAAAGATGCCCCGGATCACCCGTCCACAGAGCCTGCCCTCGTGTAAACGGGGGTGTACCGGGTGGTGCGTGAGATGCTGCCCCGGGAGCGGTTCGGGCCAGACGAGTTGCTACTATGGCTGAGGGAGTCTCAACTACGTAACGAGCGGGCCCGCCGCTCCCACCAAAGACGCCGCTCCGCCCGCCGCAAAGCCAGGCCGGAGCCGCCACCCTAAACCCGTCGTTGTAGTACTAGGGGGTGACGTCAAAACAGCGAGAGAGTGGTAGATTGGTGGAAATAGGGAGAGTGTGGAAGGTGGGGAGTATGACGGCAGCGCACCGGCGCCACGATATGACCGGCGACGTTTGGGAGCGGCTGCGGCCGCACCTGCCTGGGGAAGAGGGCCAGAGAGGCCGGCCGGCCCATGACAACCGGCAGTTTATCGACGCCGTGTGCCGGATTCTGCGCACCGGCGCTCCCCCGCATCAAGTACGGGGCAGGCTCTGGCGGGATTTGCCCCCGGACTACGGAGACTGGAAGAACACCCATCGGCCCCCCGGTCAAGCCGGGGGGCTAAAGGCTTTTGCCGCCGGCGGGACCGGGGCGTCTGGGCAGGACTGTTGGAGGCAGTGATTGAGGACCCGGATTTCGAGTGGCTGATGATAGACGCCAGCTATATCAAGAGCCTGCCCCGTACTGGATACGGGGCCCATCCCCACAGCGCCGGCGCCCGGGGCGGAAATCAGTCCATTGCCCGCACTAAAGGGGGCTGAACAGCAAACTGCATCTGGCCGTGGATGCCCATGGAATGCCGGTCAGGCTGGCGGTGACCGGGGGTACCGTTGCCGACTGCTCCCGGGCTTTGCCTCTGATTGAGGGCATAGAGGCGGAGTGCCTGCCGGCGGACAAAGCCTATGACACCAATGAAATCATAGCCGCCGTCCGGGAATTGGGAATGGACCCGGTGATACCGCCCAAAAGCAACCGGAGGGAAAAGCGGGACTATGACCGGGCGCTGTACAAGCTGCGGCACTTGGTGGAGAACGGATTCCTGGAATTCAAGCAGTGGCGCGGGGTGGCGACCCGTTATGCCAAGAGAACAGCGTCATACCTGGCCATCTGCCAACTCCGGGCAGTGATGGTCTGGAGCAAACTCTTTTGACGACACCCCCTAGGAATACTTAACATTCCCCGACACGGTGTTACCTTGTACTGGTATTGCCGACACTACGCAACATCAGACAAGCAGAAGCCGTGAGAGCATTCGGCCGATTAGGCGGCGAGGAGCGGCGCGGGAAAGGCAGCCACCGGGTCGTTGTCATCAACGGAAGGACACTTTCTATTCCGCATGGCGTCTTAAAGGTTGGCTTGTTGAGAGCACTGTTAAGGACCGCAGGCATATCGAACAGGACTTCACAGATAACTTGTGAGGAGGGTCGTGGTGGACGACCGTAACAGGGAGTACACAGTCATCATTAGAGCTGCTGAAGAAGGCGGGTACTGGGCCGAAGTAGAGGAGTTGCCCGGTTGTGTCAGTCAAGCCGAAACTAAGGATGATCTGCTGATCAACATCATCGAAGCGATTGAAGCCTGCCTCGATGCCGGGGCATCGCCGATAGACTTGGCGGACAGTCCGACGCCGGAAGTCCGTAAGGTCCAACTGGCCGCCTAAACCCAAATCCACCGAAGGGATGCGGTCATGCTGATGTGGGAAGGGATGAGGGGCGGGGTGAATGGATGGCGTGGCTTTGATCCAGAGGGATTTGACCGGGTGCGGGGTTTGTAAGCCCCACGAAGGGGAGGTTGACGGTCTGGGGGCGGCGGCGGCAGGGGAGACCGGCGGGTCATCTACAGGAGGAAACAATCGCGGACCGGGCTGGGGCGGCTCAGTGGGGACGTTCGGTTGTCCGACGGGCGGTCCGGAGGCCGACGGCCTGGTCAAGCCCGGTACGGAATGGCTTGCAGCCGAGCCAGGGCGCGACTGAACTGGGCTTCCCAGGGCCAGTGCCGGGGAAGATGCAGAGTGAGACGCCGCGCCTTGCGGGTGATGCGTCCAGCCAAGGAGAAGAAGCGCCGCCGCAGGGTCTTGGTGGTTGCCACCGGCTCTTCCAGAGCGATGCGTGCGGTCCAGCGGGCCAGGTTGTGGGCGATGACCTGCACTGCCAGCCAAGCGGCGTTGGCGGCGAAGCGCCCCGAGGGGAGATGGTTGAGTCTCACGCCGTACTTCAGGTCGCGGATGGCGTTCTCGATCTCGGCGTGGCGGCGGTGGTCGGCCTCCAGATACAGGACATCCCCCTCCCGGTCGGTGATGAAGGCGTGATAGCTGTAGTTGGCGAAGAGGGCCAGTTGGGAGCCGGGCGTGGGCTTCACCCGGCGGACGATGAGCCGCACCGGTTCGGCGTCAGGCTCGCTCCGGAAGGGCGTGCAGGTGGTCTCAGCTACGGCGGCGGCGCCCTCCATCCAGTAGGGGACCGGCGTCCAGTCCCCCTCGGGTATGGCCTCGATCAGATGGCGCAGGCTTTGGTGCTGGCGGACGGTGATGGAGAAGCGGACCTCCATCTTGCGGCAGACGGCGACGATGGAATGGACGTAGAAGCCGCTGTCGGCCCGCACCGTGAGTGTCCCCCAGCCCCGGCGTAGCGCACCCGTCCCAGAGTCTCCCGCAGGAAGTGGGCGGCGCCCCGGGCGGTGTTGGACCGGCCCTCACGCAGCCGGGCCATCAGCACCTCACCGGTGCCGGCGGCCACGGCCAGCAGCGGGTGATAACCCCGCTGGCCGGTGTACCCGTGGCGGCGGGCGCCCTCCTTGCCCAGTCCATAGGTCTCGCAGATGGTCGAGTCCAGGTCGATGGTCAACGGATCGCCGCCGGGTCCAGCACCGGCGGCCCAAGCCCGGGCCAACAGTTCCCGGCTCACCCGGTCCAACTGGCGGACATGGCCCCACCGGAAGCTGCGCAGGAAGGTCCCCAGAGTGGACGGCGCCTTGACCACGCTGCCCAGCACCCACCCGGTGCTGCCGGAACGCAACACGTCGGCGTCGTCAATGCAGTCGCCGCCGGCCAGGGCGGAGGCCACCAGGGTCATCAGTTTGTCTCCAGGGTTCGCCCGGCCAGGGGCATCTCCCAGGTCGAGGTGCCGGTTCACCAGTTCACCCAGACCCAGTCGCAGGGCCAGGCCGGCGGGCAACAGCAGCCCGGCATTGGCTACCAGGCGGTGGTCGTCGAAGGCGACGCGGATGCGGTCGGGGGACTCAAGTGGTAGCATCTATTGGGTGCTCCTTTTCCGGGGTCGGTTTTCTGATCAAAAACCATTATCCCAGATTCAGAGGAGCACCCTTTCACGCCTTCAGCACACCTTCAATTCCCACTCCTTCGGTGGATTCGGGCTAAAGGAACCCTTGCCTGGATAGGGAAACCTAGACCAATTGGCTCCATCCCGTACTGCGTTGGGAAGTTGAGTACATAAGCCCCGGCCGAGTCTGGAACCGGAACCGGTCCACCACGTCTGCCTCACCTTGACCCGCAATCCGGCAGATGTGAGAATTGGGACGGTTAACGCCATTCCAAACACAGATTAGGAGCGTAGGTTATGAAGTGGTGCAGATTTCAGTCCGGCGGCAACGCGGCCTACGGAATCATCGAAGGCGACACGGTGATTGAAGTCGAAGGCACTCCCTTCGGCAGCCATTCAAAGACATCCAAGACGCACCCGGTGAGTTCGGTCAAGCTCTTGGTGCCTGTCATCCCTCCAACCTTCTATGCGGCGGGGATCAACTACCCGGAGCATGTCACCTGGGCCGCCAACATGCGAGGCGAGGAACCCAACCTGCCCAAGAAGGCCGACGTTGGCTACCGGGCGATCAACGCCCTGGTTGCCCAAGACGAGCCGATAGTTGTGCCCAAAGACGCTACCGAGCAGTTGCAGTACGAGGGTGAACTGGTGGTGGTCATTGGCAAGGAATGCAAGAACGTGAGCCAAGACGAAGCCCTTGACTACGTGCTCGGCTACACCATCGGCAACGACGTCAGCGAACGCACCTGGCAGCGGGGAGACCGCACCCTTTGGCGGGCCAAGAATACCGACACCTTTAAGCCCATGGGACCGTGGATCGTGACCGACCTAGAACCCGACGACCTTCACGTCAGGATCATTCTCAGTGGCCGGGTTGTCGGCGAATATGACATCAAGAGCGCCATCTTCGGCGTCCGCGAGTACATCAGCGACATGAGCAAGTACATGACCTTGGTTCCCGGCGACGTCCTCTGGATGGGTACCGACGGCGCGACGGAGAACATGGTCGATGGCGACGTGGTAGAGGTGGAGATCAGCGAGATCGGCACCCTAAGAAACCCCGTAGCCTGGGAAAAGTAACCCTCTCCCACCAGGCAACCCCCTTCGCGAAGATGGTTCGCACGCAAAAGTCTGGCTGGTTAAACCCGGCGACAAACGTGAACCCCCCTTTCGGGGTTGGGGGGATTTCCCCCGTCGAGATGACGATCCCGGCCATGACAAGGCCGCGCCTCGGCAGGCGCGTCTGTGAGGATCGACCCCCCTGCATGGCTCGGGCTCTTCGCCTCCCTGACACTGGTGCAGCCGTAGTTGAGGAAATCCCCCTTAATCCCCCTTTTCCGAAAGGGGGATTCTGGTATTTACCACTAAGCTGGACTTTGTACAAAGTTGGTTAGATGCGGTCAGATACTAACGGTTGGATATTTATTTCCATTTCCATGCTTTTTGAATGTCGTCTTCTGGACCGGACATTCAAAAAGCTCCCTAGCTACATGGCTTTACCTATGATGCCCAACTGTGGAATGTACAAAGTCCAGCTAAGAAACTATCTTAAAACTGAACCAGCAGGCTTGGGCAGAAGGGGAAATCCCCCTTAATCCCTCTTTTCCGAATGGGGGATACGTTGCGGAAGCCTCGTTTTGAGATGGGTACTAATGTACGGTTCCGTGTTGACGTATGCTGCATCCCTTGGTGTGTTGGCCATAGTTGGCTTCCGGAACCAGACTTATACGGGACGGCTGTATGAAGATACCCCGGTTATTTGCCCTGCTGATTCCCCTAACCTTGCTGGCCCTGGCCTGTGGCCCCACTGCCGTTTCGGACTCCGGCGCGCCGCCGGCGCCGGTGGTGGTCCAAACGACTCCGGAGCCGGATACCCTGCCCACCAAGCCACCCTACGTGCCGCCCACCCCTGAACCCGATACCGCGCCCGTCAAGCCGGTAACGCCCGAACCACCCCCAACTCCAGCCCCGCCCCTGGCCCACCCGGAGGGAATCGCGGGCTGCAAGTCGGTGGTGGCCTTCCGGGACGTCACCGAAGTTGCCTACCAAGACTGGTGTACCGAGCAACTATTCACGCTGGTATCCGACACTTGCCGCGACCAGCCCACCGGGGCCGAACAACGGCAATGTGGCGGGGATGTCGTGGCCGACTACGACTCCATCATCTTCCGCCACGGCGCCGCCCGTTGCGCCGGGATTTCCTACGGTGATGGCGAGAAGGAAGCCTGCCTCACCCAGTCCGGCGAGGACTTGGGCAAAGCCTTCGGCAGCCTGTTCGAGGCCTGGGAGAAGATGCGCCTGGGCGCCTCGGGCGATGCCGCCGTTGCCAAGGCTACCGATGATGTGGTGGCCTGCTTGGAAGGCAAGGGATTTGAGGATGTGGACAAAGGACTCCTGTTCCCGTGGCAGCGATTGGAGTCTCCAGCGGACCACAAGGCCCGGGAAGCCCGTCTCACCCAGCAGGAGAAAGACCTGCGCCTCGATTTGGTGGAACCGTCCCAGGACTGCGCCAAGCAGCACGGCCTGTTAGAGGCACAGGAGGCGGCGTGGTCCACTGAACTGGAACGCCTCCATAAGGAGGAGCCCGCGCTCGCCACCGATCTCGTGCGGGAGGGGCTGCTGGAAGCCCTACGTAAGCCCGGCGTGACGGTGTTCCTGACCGGGGAGTAACCCCCCAATTCCTCTCAACCATCTGGAGTCTGTACGATGTCCCGACTAAACCGATATGCCCATATAGCCGTGCTCGCGGTGTTCGTGGCCGTCTTGCTGACCCTCGTTCCCGCCGGGGACGAGGGCCTAGCCCAGGACACCAGCGCCACGGAGACGGAAGACTGGCTGGACGACCTAAATGCGCTCCATGCCCTCAGCTTCGCCTCCTGGCAAGCTTAATACAACCGTCTCCGGCTGGAGGCCGACTTCCGCTGGATGGACTGGAGCCAGGACGCGTGCTCGACCCCCAAGTTCGTCCCTAACTGGTACAACGACGATTTCAATGGCGGGTGCCTCCGGCATGACCTGATGTGGCGCAGTTTGCGGTTGCCGACGCTGGAACCGGGCGGGTGTGGAACGAGCGGAACCGGCTGGTCGCTGACCGGGGGTTCCGGGCCGACAACTACGCCGCCTGTGCCGAGCTTTACGAGACGTTGATAGAACGTCCCCTGCTCACGGCGTGCAATCTCGCAGCCCCAGGCTACTTCATGGCTGTGCAGAGCAAGTATGAGGACAGCAACGACACCGAGGAACGCAGTGTTGACCTCGACCCGCAGTTCCTTGAGTACCCGTCGTCCGGCACGGTGGATTGCGGACCCATCACCGGGCGGTGTCTGCCGGTGCATTACCTCGAAGTGGACGGACGCCCCTTTGCCCCGCAGAATCTCCCCTTCGTGGTGACCAATCGGACTATTGCCCTCAACGTGGTGCGGGCGCACTTGCAGTACGCGAAAGGGCCGCCCACCAACGATACCAGCGCCACCAATTGGAACAGCGAATGGCGCAGCACCGGGGAACTGTTGTTACGGGTGAACTACCCGCTGCGGGCCTCCCATAGCTCGGTAATAGCCTGTCCCACGGAGACCAATCCCAAGCCTAACCCGCAGACCCTTGCAATTAGCCACACCAACTGGCCGGTGCCCACCAGGGACTCCGACCGTAAGACCACCCGTATCTATGTCAAGGCGTGCGCGGCCACCGCAACCGGCGGGGAGGCCGAGACGTTGATGGAACTCTACCCGCGACAGGCCCGATATCAGTGGCGGGTCACAAACCCGGAGTATCGGGAGGGTGGCCGGGCAAGACACTACCTGAACTTCCGGACGCAGGCGTGTGGGACGGTAGAGGTTGACTATCCCTCGACCATCCTCGACGAGTGGCTGGGCTCCGATTGCTGGACTACCCAGAGCCGGGGGTACTATGCCGACTTCTACACCTTCTCGGAGCCCAGCACCCAGACCGTCACGATTGACCTCGGCTACACCGGAGGTTATGTAGACACTTACCTGTACCTGCTGTATGGGGAAGCCATCCGTGGCACGCGGGTTACCGAGAACGACGACTACGGCGGCACCTACAATTCTCACATTCAGACCAGCCTGGCCCGGGGCGACTACACCGTGGTCGCCACCACCTACAGCACGTCGAAGCGCACCGGGGACTACAAGCTCAGCATCCTGAACGCGTCTTGCATCACAACGCCCATCGACGAGTCCCGCGCCTATGGCTACTGGAATACCTCGGACTGCAAATCGACCCGGGGGACGGGCGGTCGCTACGTTGATTACTCCACCTTCGAGGTTGAGGAATACACTCGCACCGTGCAGATTGACCTGTCGTCGGACGTCGACACCTACCTGTTTCTCATCAGCGGCGATGACCCGTCCGGGAACACGTACCTGGCCTACAACGACGATGGAGACGGGGTGGGCCTGGACTCCCGCATCATCAGGCGTCTGGCACCGGGCGCCTACACCATCGCCGCCACGACCTACAGCCAAAACCAGACCGGCGGCTACTCTGTGGAGGTCAGCGGACACCGCTAGCGCTGCTATGGTCAGCTACGACACATTCGCCCTGTGGTTCTTGGTGCTCTACATTGCCGCCCCGGTGGGGTTGTGCGTCCTCGCCGGCTCTCTGCACCCCGGGGCAAAGCTCAAAGGGTTGGTGGTGGGAGCGTCCGTCGGGATAGGCACGATGATCCTGGGCTTCTTCGCGGGGGCGTACCTCGCTAACCTGGAAGTCGAGGGCACGCGGCCCCACATCATCCTGCCAGTGCTGCTAACCCTGGCGGCGGTCACGGCAACGTGGTGGCTGTGCGGGCTGGTGAAAGGGGATAGGTAGCCGCGGCTGCCAGGGTTCCTTCACCAGCGCATCCCGCTGGGTTTTGAATTGGAGGACGGGGACGGTGGGATACCCACAAAGGGACGTTGACCCTGGTGCGGTCCATCCCTTCTCGGACCACCCGCAGGAAGCGCGTTGCGGCCAGGCCGTCGTCGAAGTCCACATCTGAGGTCGGGGCGCTGAGGGCGGCCGTGGGCGTGCCGGCAGTAGCCCAGCCAGCAGTGGGCTTCTTGTAGACGTATACCTTGGCATCCGCACATTGGCAGCGCGTTCCGACCGCGATTACATCTCCGTCCACTACCACAGACATACCAAACAGCTCGTTAGGGGTGCCTGGAGGCGGAGTCAGTTTAACCGGTGCGGTGTCGTCGGGGCCTTCGAAGACGTAAACGGCGCCAGCAGAATTGCCGACCTCGGGCGCGCCGGAGACGATCGTACCGGTGGCTGGGTCCAACGCGAGTGATTCCCCCAGCCGGTCGCCGTCGGCTCCATCGCCCGCGGTCAGCTTGGCGTACTGACGCCATTGGCCCTGGGAGGTGACGGTTATGGTCACGGCGATAGACCCGGCGCCCACCTGTGTATAGGGGTATTGGCTCTCGGTGAAGGTGGCGGTCACCGTCGCAGGATATGCCCGTGCCGCAATGTCGCCTGCGATAGTGATCTGACCGGTGGCACTGTTGATGTCGAACCGGCCGGTCACACCGCTGATGGAGTAGGTGACCTCGGCGCCCGTGGGCATCAGGGCTTCGACCGGTGTGCCCACACTAGCGCCGATTCCCGCGTTTTCGTCCACCTCGCGAGTGGTCCTCATGCCTTCGGGGAAAGCACTGGCCGTCACCTGTTTGTAACCAGTCCACTCCGACCAGGGTCCGAGGTTATTACGGGCCCTGATCCGGACCCTGTAAGAGCCGTAGGAACCGCCTACGTCGATGTCGTATGCAGTCGCCGCGACAGTTTGCCCGCCGCTTTCGGTGGCATCGACTAAAGCGTTGTCTTCGACGCCATATTTAAGCCAGGTTACCAGGAACTGGGCGGATGGGTCGAATCGATATTCGTTCCAGGTAACTTTGATCATACCGGTGGCGAAGTCCCAAGACGCTGCCAACCCGGTGGGTGTGTCCAAAGGCAGACCGGGATTGGTCTTGGCTTCGATTGACTCCGCCCAGAGCTGTTCGGTAGCGTCGTCGGTAGCCAGGTTAACCGCCCGCACCTTAACGGTGTAGAGGAAATCTTTCAGAGGAACCAACCCTGAGCTGTCTAAGAAACTATCTCAAAATAGCAATCGCCCTTGGCGACGGTACCAGAGGAGAGCAGATGCTAGTTGGAGCGGACCCAGGTAATTAGATGCCTACATGTCGTAGTGGACAAGTATTGCCCTGCACTTCGAGAGCCAGGCCAGGGTGCGATCCACGCCCCATCTTCGAGCCGGGTAGCGTTTTGGCCCAAATGGTCCATCTTTTCCTCACCGATACGGCGGACGTGAGGCTGGTACCCGTAGGCCGCAACAGCTCGGTGACCTGTGAGGTTGTCATACCCTTTGTCAAGACACAGGTTTTGGGCTTTATCTCCGGTGTATGCCGGGCGTGCCACCACTACATGCTCCAAAGTCTGTTCTAGCAGCTTGGTGTCGTGGACATTGGCTCCGGCCACTGCCACGCTCAGGAGGCCGCCGCTCCCTTCCACTAGGACACTACGTTTGCTCCCGGCCTTGGCCCGGTCCGTGGGGTTGGGCCAATGGCATCCCCCCAAAACGCGCTTTGCCCATGTCGCAGTCCGCAGACTGCCATTCCCAATTCACACCGCCCAACTCTTCACAACCGTCCGCCAGGACGGCCCAGATCCGCGCCAACATCCCAAGCTCCACCCAGCGTTGGAAGGTCCGGGGGATGGTACTGTCGTCTCCCAACTCCTCGGGCAAACGGTTCCACTGACAGCCGCTACGCATACGGAAGATTATTCCATCCAACATACGCCGCGGGTCCTTCCGCTTGCGACCCGTGGAATTAGGCGGGTCCAACTCCATAATCACAGGCTCGATCTGCTCCCAGAAGTGGTCGGGGACTTCCCAGATGGTATCCAATCTTTCGTTGCGACCCATCCGCCACCTCCACACCCTCACACATCTTTGATTCACACCCTAACATAAATTCCAAATCTTGTTCAGGTTTTGAGATAGTTTCTAAGTGCTGTCAGGTCCTTGAGGGTGCGTATCGGTCTGCCTATCGACTGCCCCACCGTACTTATCCTCGAAGCAGCGCAGCTCACAAGAAACGCTTGAATGGCCCGTGGATAAGTCCCTTGGAGTACAAGGCCTGCTGAGATGGCGGCAGACGCGTCGTAAACCGGTGCCGGATGAGGTAGAGGCGATCCGGGTCTCCAGGCAAGGTGCGTCCATAGAAGCGAGCGCCCCATGATGAAGCATGGACCGTGGCACTCAGAATCGGATAGTCGCACTCCGCCGACGGCTCAATGCCTTTAGCCCTCAGCATCTTCCAAATATGCTGCATTCTGTATTTTGGGGTTGGGAATGGGTGCGAGGGAGATGGAGCGGTTCCTCGAACAGTCGCATATGGATGCACGGGATCTGCGCCGGCGCCTGATTCTGTCGCCCACGCCTCGGGAACGGGAACGGTGGCACGCCTTGTGGCTGCTGTCCCAAGGGTGGACCGACTCGGCCGCGGCGCAGGCTCTGGAATGGGACCCCATACCATCGGGCGGTGGCTTTCAGCCTTCAGCGAGGGCGGGGCTCGGGCTTTGATTTTCGAGCAGACCGGGGGTTGCTCCCGCGCTCAGCGAGGCGCAGCAAGCGGAGTTGAGGGCAGCGGTGCAGGAACCACCTCCTGCAGCAGGCATAGGCATGGCCAATTGGAAATGGAAGGTGGTCCATCAGTTTGTCGCGAGACGCTATGGCATCGGCCTCAGCCGTAACAGTTGATTGAACTACCCCCGTCCCCACGGGGCAGGCTCTGCATCGTTTGGGGTTTGTCCTGAAGCAGCCCAAGAAACGGCTGGTCAATGTTGATGAGAGGAAACGGGAGTCCTTCGTGGCGGAGTACGCCGACCTGGCCGACGGGGCGCGGAGGTTCGGGGCCAAGACATTCTTTGCCGATGAGGCCCACTTCCGGGCGGACGCCGAACTGCGGGGCAAGGTCGTGTTGAAAGGAGAGTCGGCCCCCCCGTTTCCACGAGGGCAGGCTTTGGTGGATCCCAGCAGCCCGCGCGATGGCGAAAAGGCCAGCTACTACTCGCCGGTTTGCTTGGAGACGGGGGAGGTGGGATGGATGGAGCTGGAGGGGAACAGCAACGCGGAGACTTCGGCGGCGTTTCTCAGGCAGCTGATGGAGCGGCACGTCGAGCCGTTGAACGTGATATGGGACAATGCCCCGGCCCACCGGGGAGAGGCGGTGCGGGCCCACCTGGCCACGCCGGAGTTGTGCCTGCGCCCGGTGAACCCCCGTTTTCACGAGGGCAGGCCCTGCCCAGCTATAGCCCGGACTTCAACGCTGATGAAGTCATTTGGGGCTGGGTGCGCCCAGGAGGTGGCCGTCAACTTGTGCCTGGACACCAAGGCTGTGATGCAGGACAAAGTGGGCGACTTTTTCGCCCGCCTGGCCGATCGCCGGGAAGAAGTCAAGCGGCGATGCCGGACCGTGCGCCAAGCACGGGCGGAAGAACTAACCGGAAGCGCCCGAACCGATTTTCACCGCACCGCAAATGTATATCCCACCTTGGTTTCAGTTTAGGAAACGGGCCGCCAACCGGCGGCCCGCCCTAATTCCCTCCAATCAAACTCCCCGCCTATTTGAAGTGGGGGATGACGTCTTCGGAGAGGCACTTCAAGGTGTCCATGACTACCTCGCGGGGGACGGATGATGTCCAGTTGCACTCGAACATAATCTCGTCGGTAGTGAAGGCTTCCCTGAACATGTGGATCTTCTCGACGACCTCTTCTGGCGTGCCGAAGAGGTTGACTTCCTCGGTGGCTTCGGGGCCGGCGCTGCCGGCGTCAGTGCTGCCGATGGCGACACGGCCCGCGTAATAGATGCGGGCGAGGTCCATCAGGTTTTCGACGCGGCGATCTGCCTTTTCCTGGGTATCGGCGACGAGGGTGGGCACCCGGACGACGGTGGAAGGATCTCCTTCATGCCCCGCCTCGATCCACGCCTTGCGGTAGTCCTTGACGTCCTCGCGGAGGACGGCGGAGCCCCGCAGGTTGTGAGGGGAACTGCCGGCGCCGATGGCAATACGGTATCCCTGCTCGCCCATGGGCACGAAGCTCTCCTGGCTGTCCACGGGAAGCAGCATGGGCAAGGGCCTCTGCACGGGCTTGGGGATGCTCATGTAGCTTTCGTAGAAGGCCGGATAGTTGAAGTACTTGCCCTCGAAACCGGAGAAGCTGTCCTCGTTCCAGAGCTGCTTGAGAAGCTCGAGGTACTCGAAGAAGTACTCCCGGCGCTCGGCAGAGCCGCGAGTGCGGGCCCCTGCGCCGTAGATAAAGCGTCCCTCGCTGATCTGGTCAGCGATGGCAACCTGTTCCGCGACTTGGAAGGGGTCCTCGGGCCGGAGGTTGTCGAAGGCATACCTTTCGTGGGGCAACGCCCGCGGGGATACGGTCTCACCGGGCAACCGTAGGGTCGGGCGGTGGATGGAGGTGCCAATCCTTAAGTTCTTGGTGTGGTTGGCGATGACGGCGGACAGCATGAGTGACTGGGGGTCCATGCTGCCCTGGGTGGAGAAGTGCCCGCCGCCGAACCAGACGTAGTCCCAGCCCGCGTCCTCGATGTGGTCGATCTCCCGGAAGTTCTGCTTGTAGGCCTCGGCTTCGAGGAGCTTGCCGCCCTGATAGTCGGGGTCCCAGGGAACCTTGCCGCCCTCGTAAACGGCGTTCCAAGTGGTAAACAATCCAAAGTCCATGCTCGCCCCCTCCTGTAAAAGTATGGGCATACGATTCGATGTTACTCCCGATGATATTCCCGCGGGCTGGCAGAGTCAACGTTGAGTTCCGCCCATCAGGGCGGTAGAAAGGGAGCAGCCTCTATTGTTTTTTGCTCATCCTCAGCTAGTCCTACGGTCCCCGATCGAGAAAAGATAGAATTGAGGCAATCGAGTGTTGAAGAGGTGAGGTTGTGGCAGGGCAAGGGTATGAGGTGGCGGAGGTGGCCCGGTGGGCCCAGGGCATAGATCAGGTACACCGGTGCATCATGGAAAGGTTCCGGGCCGGAGCCGCGCCGCCGGGTACTGGACTACCCCCGTGTTCACGAGGGCAGGTTCTGCGAGGACTGCTCAGTCCGGTGGAACGCAAGAACGGCTGGCAACTGGCGGAGCAAGCCGGCGACGCCACTCCCGACGGGGTGCAGCGCCTGACGCCACCCCTGCCTTCGCAAGGGCAGGTTCTGCCGGTGGGACAGCGGCCTGGTCCGCGACGATCTGGTGGGGTACGTCTTGGAGCATCTGGCTGACGCTGCGGCAGTTTTGGTCGTGGACGAGACCGGATTCCTCAAGAAGGGGGACAAGTCCGTGGGTGTGCATCGTCAGTACAGCGGGACGGCGGGGCGGATCGAGAACTGTCAGATTGGCGCATTCCTGGCCTATGCCAGCGCCCAGGGGAGGACTCTGCTGGACCGGGCCTTGGAATCGGGAGTCCCCTTCGGCTGGGTTGCCGGAGATGAGGTCTACGGCAGCGACCGCAACCTGCGGCTTTGGCTGGAGGGAGAGGGGCTGCCCCACGCGCTGGCCATCAAGCGCAGCGAGAAGCTGTGGGCTGGGACGGAAAAGGGACCCCGTCAGGTGAGGGCTGACCGGCTGGCGTCCCAGGTTGACGAGTTGGATTGGAACCGATGCAGCTCGGGCGATGGGCCAAGGGTTCTCGGGTTTATGACTGGGCCAAAGTGGAGATAAGGCCCCTCAAAGATTCCGGCAAGGGCTATTGGCTGCTGGCCCGCCGCAGTTTGGCCAACCCCGGAGCACTGGCCTACTACGTCTGTTATGGCCCGGAGGGGACCACCCTGGAGGAACTGGCATGGGTAGAGGGACCCGGTGGACCATCGAGGAATGCTTTGAGGAGGCCAAGGGACAGAGCCTGCCCTCGCGAAGGCGGGGGTGGGCTTGGACCAAACCGAGGTCAGGAGGTGGGATGGCTGGTACCGTCACATCATCTTGGCGATGCTGGCGCAGGCGTACCCGGCGGTGATCAGGCATCAGGCGATGGAACACGGAGAAAAGGGGGCTGCTGAGCCTGTCCCATAAGCCAGGGTCGGTTTCGGATATCGTCAACAAGAGCCATATAGTCGCCATAACTGATTCATATCTATGCGTGTTACGCCAATTATCAAGCTCATTGTGACGCCTTACATCTCTCCCCAACTTCATGGGACAGGCTCTGCTACGGTCCGAATAAAGAGCTGATTCCCCTGACGGCCCCGGGTAACTGTTCAGACTTGATGTGTCCTTCCTATTCCCAGCCCGTCATTCCGGGCCCCGTATCCAGTATGGGGCAGGCTTTGACCCGGAATCCAGAAACCTTTACAACCAGCAACGGTCACTATCATTGGCATTTCTGGATTCCCGCCTGCGGAGACCTTTGCGTATCCTTCCGTGATTCCAGCGAAAGCGAGAATCCAAAGTGTGCCCAGATACGGGAGACGCCCTCACCCTAACCCTCTCCCGGAGTGAGAGGGGATTATTCAAAGGTCTCCCTGCGCGGGAATGACTGGTTGCGGCTGAGAGACATCGTTCGAGAATCATCGTGGAGATGCCCGATTTGGGATTAAGCCAATCCGCCTCCTCGAGTCTGAACAGTTACGGCCCCGGAGGTGCGCCGACTGCTCACCCGCCTGGTATGTACGGAAAACCAACTGCCTGATTTCATCCTGTCCTGGTCGTGGTGGAGACGGCGCCACCAAGCCAGGGCCCGGCAATGACACTACAAACGCCGATTATCCAATCTGCGACTGTAGGACTAGTAGTCGAACATCTTTGAAATGAGGCATGATGGATGCATTCTCCCAAGCATAGAGATTAGTGGATTGGAGCAAGGGAGAATCGTCATGCCGGCTAAGAAATACCGTATCAAGCTGACAACAGAAGAGCAACAGGAACTGAAAGCGTTGGTTTCCCGCGGAAGGGCGGCGGCGTATAAGCAGACCCATGCCCGCATCCCCCGTTTTCACGGGGGCAGGCTCTATTGCTGAGCGATGAGGCGCAAGCAGAGGGGTCCCTGAAGAGCCTGCCCCCGGCTCCGACCGGGGGACGAAGAAATTGCCAGGGTTCTCAAGATTAGCAGCGCGACGGTTGAAAGGGTGCGCCGTCGTTGTGTGGAGGAAGGGATTGAAGCGGCGCTGAACCGCAAGCGGCAACTGCGCCGCCGTCAGAAGAAACTGGATGGCGCCGGAGAAGCCCACTTGATTGCACTGGCCTGTGGGGAACCTCCGGAAGGCCGCGTGCGTTGGACGCTGAAGTTGTTGGCTGACCGGCTGGTCGAATGCGAGATAGTAGAGAGCATCAGCGGCGAGGCGGTCCGCCGGACGCTTAAAAAAACGAACTCAAGCCCCCGTTTTCCAACGGGGCAGGCTTTGGCTGAAAGAGTGCTGGTGTATCCCGCCTGAAAGCAACGCAGACTTTGTGTGCGCGATGGAAGATGTTTTGGAAGTCTACCAGCGCTCTTACGGAGACAACGAAGTTCTAGTGTGCATGGATGAGACGAGCAAGCAGCAAGTGAAGGAGACCCGCGTGGGGCGGCCGGCCGGGCCGGGCGCGGCGGCGGTGTACGATTACGAATACGAGCGCAACGGGGTGAGCAACCTGTTCATGCTGTTTGCGCCGTTGGAGGGATGGCGGCGGGTCGAAGCGACAGACCGCCGAACGAAAGTGGATTGGGCGAGGCAGATCAAGAAGCTGGTGGACGAGGACTACGCTGGCAAGGACCGGATTGTGCTGGTGATGGATAACCCCGTATCGAGTACGGGGCAGGCTTTGAACACCCACCATCCGGCCTCCCTGTACGAGGCGTTTGAGCCTGCCGAAGCGCGGCGCATCGCCGAGCGCCTGGAGGTCCACTACACTCCGAAACATGGGAGTTGGTTGAATATGGCCGAGATTGAAATCGGCGTGCTGGCCCGGCAATGCCTGGACCACCGCATTGCCGGGCAAAGTATCCTGCGCCGCGAGGTCAACGCTTGGCAGGACCGGCGCAACCGGGACACTATACAAGTGAACTGGCGCTTCACTACCGAGGATGCGCGCATTAAACTGAAGTCTCTATACTCAGCAATTCAACGTTGCTGAACTACTAGCCTGCTGGTTCAGTTTTGAGATAGATACTAAGCCCGTCGGATTCGCTCATCCGGAAGTCCCGGCCCCGGATGACAAATTTCTGCGACATTTCGTCTTTATCGCGAGCAGTGTCAAGGATGCTTCACGAAAGGAGTGAAATGATGATTCGCAGGAAGTTGATGAAGAGGACGTTTCTGATGTGCCCGGTCCTGGCGGTCCTGCTCGGGGCCGGGGGATTATTTCGACCTTTTTTCCTGCGTCAGAACTTTCTGACCGTCACCGTGCAGGTGTCCCGGCATCAGGTGTCGACGCCGGAGGGGCATGGCCTGCACTCAAGTCAGGGTTGACAGACGGACCGGCCCGGTGTTCGGCCCTCACCGCCCCCTCTCGGTGGCCTCAGGTTGATGAAAGGTCACGGTGTGGCCGGGTTTCCCTGGAGGTCCATCACCATTTCGCTCCGCAGGCGCACAGTTCTTTCTCGAGCCGGCAGGGGAAGGTGCGGGGCGCCGGCCGCTTGTCCGAGACCTCGTGCTCGTGGCCTCCGTTTGTGCCGTTCTTTTGCTTGGCTGACTCCTTTTCCCGTTCCGGCGGGCTTGTTTCCCCGGGCCGGAGGGCAGGGAAGGGCCAGATGTTCTCAGGGTGCGGAGACGGGGCGGTCTACCTCTGCGGTGCAGGGAGGTTTCCCGGTGTGGCAGGAGTGGTGTGTTGAGTGAAACCGCTCAGTCAGCCTTGGGTCCGGGCCAGGTTGTAGAGAGAGCAGCAGTCTCCGGTCCAGAGGGCTCTGGGTCTGGCCGACTGATGGCTGTTTCCGAATGTCAGATGCTCACGTGGCGCGTCTTATCCTGTATGTAGCTTGTAACCAAGGGCGGACGACATAGACACAGTCGGGACATGTGAATCCGGGGAATGATCTTGCTGGGGGTAGTAACTGTTCAGAGTCGATGTGTCCTTCCTACCCCCAGCCCGTCTTTCCGGGCCCCGTATCCAGTACGGGGCAGGCTTTGACCCGGAATCCAGGAACTTTCGCAACCAACAACGGTCCCTATCATTACCATATCTGGATTCCCGCGAAGGCGGGAATGACGGGTTGCGGCGAGACATCTCAAGAGGATTATCATAGAGATGACCGACGTGGGATTCAGCCAATCCGCGTCCTCTAGTCTGAACAGTTACTGGGGGCAGGGTCTTTTAATTGTCGTGCGAGCATAAGAAAATGTCCAACGGATAGTCGGCGGCTGGCGCAGTGGAGGGAGATTGTGAAGGAAGAGAAGGAAGAAGGGATAGAAGAGCTTGGACGGCAGTTTATGAAAGCCTTGGCTGAGGTTCCAGACCCCAGAAGCACCCGCGGGATTCGCCATCCCCTGGACGCCATAATGGCCCTGTCGGTATGCGCCATTCTGGGAGGGGCCAGGAGTCTGTATGCCATCGCCCAGTGGGGAAGGGAGCATCCTGAGTTGGCGCAAACCCTGGGATTCAGCAGGGAGCGACCCCCTGCGTAGCGACGCTGCATCACGTGTTCCGGAGGTTGGACATAGACGCCTTTGAAAGCGCCCTGAGCAGGTGGGCGCAGGGGTCATTTGTGGAAGGGGACGAAGCTATAGCCGTAGACGGCAAGGCCCTGCGGGGGATTCATGGGGATGAACTGCCGGGGGTCAGACTGGTGGCGGCCTACGCGCACCGCAGCGGCATGGTCCTGGGTCAAAAGGGGGGTAGGGAACCAACGAAAGGAGAGTGAACAGACGGTGGCCCCGGCCCTGCTGGCCCGACTTGACCTGACCGGGAAAGTAGCGACTGGGGACGCTCTGTACGCGCAGCGGGAGTTGAGCCGCCAAGTGGTGGAGCAGGGAGGAAGCTATTTGTGGGTGCTCAAAGATAATCAACCCACGGTGAAAGAGGCGGTATCCCTGCTTTTTGCCGATCCTCCCTGGGGCGAGGAATTCCCCAGGGCCGGGCAGAGGGGAAATCACGGGGGCCGGCGGGAACGGCGCCGGTTGAGAGCCTCATCCGCTCTGAACGGCTACCTGGAGTGGCCGTATCTAGGGCAAGTCTGCTGCATGGAACGCACTCGCGTCCATAAGGGAGTAAAGTCAGTGGAACTGGCCTATGCCGTCACCAGCTTGACTCTGGAGGAAGCTGGGCCGGCGAGACTGCTCAGGCTGTGGCGGGGGCACTGGCGGATTGAAAACCAGGTGCATTGGGTGCGGGATGTCACTTTCGATGAAGACCGGAGCCAAGTGCGGACCGGGGCGGCTCCCCAGGTAATGGCCGCCTTTCGCAACGCGGTAATTGGACTGCTCCGCCGGACCGGGACACGGAACATAGCCGCCGCTTTGCGCCACTACGCCTGGAAACCATTAGCCGCCCTGAACCTCCTCGGATTCCCCCTTCCATGACAATTAAAAGACCCTGTTACTGGGGGTAGGAGTCCTGTATAAAGCCGCACTCAGGGTTATATCATCCGGGACTGGGGAGGAGGACCAAACCCCCGACGCGGATGTCTAGTCCGCCGTCTTGAGCCATTCGGCCATTCCCGCGATCTTCTGGCCGTGCAGCAACACCTCCAGAATTAGTCTGGATGACGACGCCGGCGGCATGTCGAACGGCGGAGTTATAGATTTGGAGACCCTACAAGGCGCGGTTCGCGGGAACCTGCTGGGGGTGCTCGTCATCGGCCACATCTTCGGCCGAGAGTTGCCGACCGAGAGAACAATACCCCGGCCAGTGGGTGGCCTGCGATGCCTAGGGGCTGACGTGAGGGGACCGCATTATTGATTTTCTGAAAGGCGATCAGGTGCCCTTCTTATGACACTTAGGGTCCGTCTGGCCAAGAACGCAGTTTATCTACCCGCGCTCGCGGCCCTGCTGCTGATCGCCTGCTCTAGCGGGGCGCCGCCCCAGGCCCATGACCCTGACTCCCAATCACCAGAGGAGTCCGGGCCAACTCTCGGGGGGTGGGACAGGCTAGTAGCCATCCCCGGTATGCACCGCACCAAGGCGCCGACTCTGACTCGTCCTCCAGCCTTCCAATCACTTACGAAGTCCAGGTGGATACTCAAGACCCTGGGCAGACTTCCAGTCATCTCGGGCACGCACCTGACGCTTGTGACCGGGACGGAAGGGTTCGGCATCTCAGATGGATGCAACTCAGGTGCGAGTCAGGGGGAGGGCTTTCAAATTGGTTCGGGCGGATCAATATGGTTCAGTCCCGCAGGATTCTTACAGACCATGAAGTTATGCACAGAGCCGGCAGGGACCATGGACCAGGCGTCCCGTTATAAAGACGCCCTGTGGGAGGCCGAGAGGTACAGCATCGAGGGAGACATTCTGAGCCTCTCTGATTATGACGGGGAGATCCTGATGACTCTCACAAGAGTACACCCATTGCGAAAGAGTTCCATAGGTGTGGCAGTCACCGACTGGCGTCTACTGCCGGGTGATTATGACTTCTCATGGGATAGGGCGCCGACCATCTCGTTCCTGGATGATCGCCTGGCGAGGATAGACACAGACTGCGGCATCTTCATCTCTAAATACCAAACCAGAAATCAGAGCGGTGTACAGTTCGGGTATGGGGGCAGAGTCAAGATCGAGCCCCCCTGCGTCGGGAATTACGGAGAGTCTGAGTTCCCGTTTATGAGGTTCCTGTTCAACGCAATCGAGTACTCCGCATACGAGGAAAATGGCGAGAGACTATTTGAGATGCGCAGTAAACGGCACAGGGTCATCACACTCGAGGGACTGTACAGGGCCACAGTCGGCATCTCAGACGTAGAGTGGGAGCTATTGGCGTTCGGGGAATTGGATATAGATCACCGCGGCTGGGTGAAGAGTATGAATGTGGAGGGAGCGCTCCCAGAGACGACGACACTCTCGTTCCACTCATCAGGTATGAGTGGGGAGACTGATTGCAGTTCGTATGACTACACCAGTCAGATGGGATATGAGATATATGAGGATAGGAGGCACTCCGAGGACAGGCTGTACCCTTCGGTGAGGTATACTTGCATGAGGTCCCCGGAAGCATTGGCCCAGGAGCTCCGGTACTTTGAATTCCTGTCTCGTTTGAGCCGGTCTCGAGTGTCTGGGGATCACCTGGTCCTGTATGACAATGATGACGGACTCCTGATATTTCAGCGGCGCTGACTCGCCATGCCTTCTCCATCCAGGGTGGATGTCCCCGGTCCACCATCTTTCGCTCTCTGCCAAGGCTCGTGGACCGAACCTCTCCCACAGGAAATCCCGCTCTACCTTCGGCTGGCCGGTCTCCTGGTACAGGCGGGCGAAAAGGGCGGCGTAGTTGTTTGAGGTGGACCCCATTAGTTGGACAGAAATGGGGCCGAGTTAAGTGGGAGTCTCGCGGCTTCCGAATTGGGTTCTACGACCAGGGTTTTCAGCCGATTCCTACCGGATATTTCTTCGCCAACCGCCATTGGATGCCCATGGAACACCTCGGCCGGAGTCCGGTAGCCGAACGCTTGATGGGGTAACTGTTCAGACTTGATGTGTCCTTCTTCCTCCCCGCCCGTCATTCCGGGCCCCGTATCCAGTACGGGGCAGGCTTTGACCCGGAATCCAGGAACCTGCGCAACTAGCAACGGACACTATCACTGGCATTTCCGGATTCCCGCCCCCGACCGAGCCGGGGGCAGGCTCTGCGCGGGAATTGCGGATTGCGGGGGCGGGACATGGTAAGAGGATTATCACAGAGATGCCCGATGTGAGATTCAGCCAATCCGCCTCATCGAGTCTGAACAGTTACGATGTATTATTGACGGTGGCAGGTGGTATCATTACATTCTGAAAACAATACACTTGTCCGTCGACGCGTTCGCGTTGGCCTCAACCTCATAGGCAAGCCTTTAGTTTAGCGTGTGGACGGCTGATGGTGGCCCACTGCTCCCGGACACGGTCACCAGGCACTTTGCCGGGTTTAATGGCCAAGGTCGGCCTCAAGGGGGTAAGGCTCCACGACTTGCGTCACACCCATGCCACTTTGCTACTGGTTGAGGGCGTGCATCTCAAGGTAGTGCCGGAGCGGTTGGGACATGCAGGCGTCCGCATTACGGGCGACCTGTACTCCCACGTCTTGCCGAACCTTCAGGGAGAGGCGGCAGTGAAACTAAGTGAAGAGTTTAGTGCTGAGACACGTGTGGATTTACAAATCGGGCGGGACCGCGAACTGGTAGACTCATTTCGAGCCTAAAATAGGCATAGGGCCGGTGTAGCTCAGTGGCAGAGCAGCGGTTTCGTAAACCGCAGGTCAAGGGTTCGAATCCCCTCACCGGCTCCAGACTTAAGATAGTCGATCAGCGACGTTACGATGCAAGCACGTGACATCCCCCGGTCTGTGGATCTCACAGGAGGAAGCTATGACATCCCCCTCCGTATCTGAGGATCCTATCGATTCCGCAGACAAGATGGGCCTTTTGAAGTCCATCCTTGAGGATATGGGGTCCGTCATAGTGGCCTACTCCGGTGGGGTGGACAGCGCATTCCTGGCGGCGGTCTCACACCAGGTCCTTGGCAACCGCAGCATGGCCCTCACCGCCGAGTCTCCGAGTCTCGCGCCTTCTGAGCTGCGGGACGCCATCGCTCTGGCCGAAAAACTGGGGCTGAATCACAGGGTTGTCCAGACCAAAGAGGTGGAGCGCGCCGACTACCTCGCAAACAACCCCAACCGCTGCTTCTTTTGTAAAGACGAACTCTACACTCACATCAACCGGACCGCTTCGGAAGAAGGTTTCGATTGGGTGGCCAACGGCACAAACACCGACGACCTTGGCGACTTCAGGCCCGGACAGAATGCAGCCAAGCAGTACGGAGTCCGAAGCCCTATGGTCGAGGCGCAGTTGTCCAAAGCCGAGATTCGTTCACTCTCTAAAGAAATGGAACTGCCAACATGGGACAAGCCAGCCCAGGCGTGCCTATCCTCCCGCATTCCATACGGCACCCCGGTTTCGGTGGAAGCCCTCATTCAGATCGCCAGCGCGGAAGAATACTTGCGCGGTCTGGGTTTTGGACAGCTACGAGTCCGGCATCACGGGACCGTGGCGCGCATCGAGATACCTCCAAGCGATTTCTCGGCCCTTCTTGACGAGGAAGTCCGCGAAGGGATCACCACGCACTTCCGGTCAATCGGCTATTCATACGTGACGCTTGACCTGGACGGGTTCCGGTCCGGAAGCATGAACGAAGTCCTCAGCAAGCGGACGAAGTCCACCGGAGCCGGTCCGTAAATCTCTGTCTTCTGATTTCTATGTCGGTCCTCCGGCTGCGCGCTGCCATTTCCGCAACCATCTCTAAGGAGTAACCTCATCGACGAGAGCCGCCTCAGGGAGATTTTGCGCCTGTACCGTGACGGCAGCGTTCCACTGGATGACGTGATGCGGTTACTGCGGGACCTCCCTTACGAGGACCTCGAATTCGCCAAGGTGGACCACCACCGCGCCCTGCGAAAAGGGTTCCCGGAGGTGGTGTTCGGCGAAGGTAAGACCCCGGAGCAGGTGGCCAGGATAGTCGATGCTCTGTTGCAACAATCGAGCGTAGTGCTCGTTACACGCGCCAGCCGCGAAGCTTACTCGGCTGTGAAAGCCAGGGTCCCGGACGCCCGGTACTCTGAGACGGCCAGGGCGGTGTACGTTGACCGGAATGATGGAATAGGAGCTATTTCAGGCGTCCTGGTGCTGTGTGCTGGGACCGCCGACTTGCCTGTTGCCACCGAGGCCACGTTGACTGCGGAACTTATGGGCTGTGGTGTAGAAAAAGCATTCGATGTCGGCGTCGCGGGAATTCACAGACTGTTGGACCAGCGCCCCGCGCTGGAACGCGCCAAGGTGGTGATTGCCGTGGCGGGTATGGAGGGCGCGCTGCCCTCGGTGGTCGGCGGACTGGTGGACGTCCCGGTTATCGCCGTGCCCACCAGCGTGGGTTACGGGGCAAGCTTCCAGGGGTTGGCCGCGTTACTCGCGATGTTGAACGGATGCGCTCCCGGAGTCGGCGTGGTCAACATAGACAATGGATTCGGGGCCGGATACCTGGCCGCAATGATTGTCCGGGGGTATCACGCCGTAGACGGCAGTCAGCAGTAGCTTGGAATGACATCCGGCATTTCCCAGACCCAGCCCCTTCAATTCAGCTCTTACAGGTATGTCATCGCGGTCCTGGCGCTGGCTTCCCACTTCTCCATAGGAGTCAGCATGTTCTCCGCGTCTCCGATCTTGTTAAACATTATCGGTGACTATGGCATCTCCCGGGCGACGGCCGGTTTTCTGGTCTCCCTGCCGTTGCTGGTGGCTTCTGCGGTGGGATTGCCGGGTGGGGTCATCACCGTCAGGTTGGGGGTCCGGACTACCTTCACCCTGGGTTGGTGGATGGTGGGCATGGTCGTGTTCTCCGCATTCGCCCCGAATTTTCCGGTCCTGCTGGGTCTGCGATTGTTGTACGGCCTGGGCGCGGCGTTGTTGCTCATTGCGACGGGGCCACTGCTGATGCAGTGGTTCAAACCCAAAGAAGTCCTGGTGATGAACGGCCTGAACACCGCTATGTTGAGCCTCGGGATCGCGTTATCGGTATCGACCGCGGCGCCACTGTCGGGACTGGTGGGTTGGCAGGAGGCGTTGAGCTTATACGGCGTAGTTGGAGTCGGGGGAGCGGCGTTTTGGAGCCTGCTGGGTAGGGCGCGTACCGGAGCGGCCGCCGTCGTAACCGGAATGCCGGTCAGCGAGATTGGTGGAGTCCTCAGAGACAGGGCGATCATACTTCTGCTTGCCGCCGACGCCGGGGTCTTGGTCCAGTACACGTCCTTGAGCGGATGGCTCCCCACGTTCTACACCGAGGTCAGGGGGATGACGCCGGAAGGAGCGGGACTCATCACGGGCCTGCTACCGTTCGTGGGAGTCTTCGCGGTTCTCCTGGGGGCGTTCCTCCCATTGCGGGCCGGTACACCGCGCAGCTACCTGATTTTGCCGGGTGTCATGGTAATTGTAGGTGGACTCGGGACCTTCTCATTCTCGAACAACTTTGCAATCTATGCATCCCTGTTGGTCGTGGGGATAGGCTCTTGGCTATATGTGCCCACTCTGTTGTCGACCACCATGGCGGTTGCGAAGGGGGACCCGAGGAAAGTGGCGGTCATCTGGGGCTCTCTGCTGACCTTTTCCGGCGCGGCAATGTTCATCTCTCCGATAATGGTGGGAGTCCTGCGCGACCTCCTGGGCAGTTTTACGGCAGGCTTCCTCATTTGTTGCGGGGCGTCCAGCACTCTGTTGGCGGCGGGAGTGTTTCTGCCCGGAGGGGAACGCCAGGAGACGTGATTCGATAGCCTGTACAACGCCAGGAGGAACCATCACTCAGACTTGGACTTGTGAGTTCCTGTCGGCCCTCCCCGGTCAACATTGACAACGTATGGAGCGCCGGGTAAGTTAGTGGCGGCCCACCAGATTCAAACGCAATGCGGCCTAATTGTCCGCATCTGTTAGCCAACCTGGCAAACTACACAGTAGAGAAGGAGACAGCTATGGCACGAGCACCGGTCCCATCGCGGGAAAGCGTCCCGGAACAGTACCGCGCGGTCTTCGACGAAGTGGTGCAAGAGAGAGGCGGCCCACCGGCTACCGGCCCCGGTACGGTTACTCTAAACAGTCCGGAGATGGCCAAGCGGGCAAACAACTTGTCGGCGTATCTGCGCCAGGGGTCGGGCCTTCCGGCCAAGGTGCAAGAGTTGGCAATGCTTGTCACAGCTCGGGAGCTTGACTGCCAGTACATTTGGAACGCCCATGCGGGCTCGGGGCGACGCGAAGGTCTCAGCGACGCCCTGGTCGACGCGATGCGCGACAAGCGCGACCTGCCCAGCCTCGCCTCCGACGAAGCGGCTGTGGTCAACCTGGGTAGGGACTTCTACCGCACCCACCGAGTCAGCGACGCCAGCTATCAGGCCGCGGTGGCCCAATTCGGCGTTCACGGACTGACCAACCTGGTGAACCTCATGGGCTATTACGCGCTTCTAGCCTTCAACGCGAACACGTTCATGATCGATCTCCCCGCCGACCGCACCGAACCTGAGCTCCCCGTCTAGGCCAATAGGCCCCCATCCAGTCGAACTAGCGGAGGGTCATTCCGTATGACAGGAAACCCCATCCAGTGGCAAGATTGGGGGGAGCAGGCATTTCGCGCTTCCGAAGACTCGCAAAAACCGGTGCTGCTCACGCTGGGAGCTACCTGGTGTCACTGGTGTCACGTCATGGACGAGACTTCCTACTCGGACCCTCGCATCGTCGAGTTAGTCAACTCCAGCTTTATTCCGGTCCGGGTGGACGTGGACCATAGGCCCGATGTCTCCCGCCGCTACAACCAGGGTGGATATCCTTCCCTAGCCATTCTTGACCACGATGGTCGGCTCATCACCGGGCGTATCTACACTCCTCCCGATACCTTGCTCCCCATTCTGCAACAGGTGAGCGAGGAATATCCCTCAAATGTCGGCGCTTCGCCGTCTGTTGACGATTCGGTCTCTGTGGGCGCTCGACAAGAGTCTTCGGACTCCGGCGGAGACTCCCCGGTGGCGAGAGTGCTTGAGCGGCTGCAAGAACTCGAAGACCCTGAATACGGCGGTTTTGGGGATGAGCCAAAGCAACCGTCTTGGGAAGCGATAGGCTTCCTCCTGGCCCGATACAGCCTCACCGGAGACACGCGCCTGGTTGGGATGTTCACGGAGGCTTTGGACGGGATACTGGCCGGCTTGTATGACCAGCGGGACCAGGGGTTCTTCCGGTATTCGGTGTCGCGGGACTGGAAAGTCCCCCACTACGAAAAGATGCTCCTGACCAACGCGGGCCTGGCTACAGCGTGCCTGGAAGCGGACCAGGCCACCGGGCGGGGACATTATCGGGAAGCGGCCTTGGGAGCCACCGACTATCTGTTCCGGGCGTTGTACGACCGTGAGACGGGACTGTTCTACGCCAGCCAGGACGCAGGCGAGGAGTATTACCGCCTTCCCTGGAAGGACCGGACGCCCGACCTTGCCCCTTCCATTGACAAGACCTTCTATACGGACTGGAACGCCGCTGCCGCCAGCGCTCTGATAAAGGCGTATGACGTTTTTGGCGTCGATACCTACCTCAAAGCAGCAGTCCGCGTCCTCGACCGGATTTGGAATCCGCCAGGAGTAGGCCGGACGCCTGACCGGGGCCTGCAACACGTCGTCGGCGCGGCGAGCCAGCAACACCGCTACCTGGTTGACCAGGTGCAGGCGGCCCGCGCTTTTCTGGACCTTCACCAGTCCACAGGTGACCCGGTGTGCCTAGAGCGGGCCGTGGAGTTGGCGCGGATTTCGCGGGAGTTATTCGGAGTTCCCGGCGGCGGTTTTTGCGACGTGTTCCAAGAACCGGGATCGTCCGGGCCTGAGCCTCGCCGCGAGCTTCCGCTGCTGGAAAATTCCTGGCACGCCGAGACTCTCATCAAGCTGTCCCTGCTCACCGGAGAGCCTGACTACCTGGAACAAGCCCGCCGGACCCTGGAACCGTTCAAAGGCATGGCTCCCGGCGGTAGTTATATCGGGCCTCCCGGGTCCCGCCGCATGGAGGAAGACGAGGAAGCGCTTTTCCTTCCGGCGGGGTCGGCGTGGGGCCGGGCCTGGGATATGTTGGAAAGCGGCCCGGTACACATGGCGCTGGTGGGAGAGGCTTCCGAACTCGCCACCCGGCGATTGCTCAGAGCAGCTTCCCAAGCTTACGCCCCTCATAAGGTCCTGGAGCAATTGAGTCCGAGCCGGAACAGAGACCGGATCTCCGATTTGGGCTTTCCAACCGGTGGAGCGCCGGCGCTCTATGTCTGCATGAACGGGGTTTGTCTTGCCCCGCTGGTCTGGCCCAGCGATGTCAGGCAGTTGGGGAAGAGCCGGCCCTGGGCAAACCATCTGGCCGGGGGCCAGTGACCAAAACTCGGCGCATCCTCGTCACTGACCGTTAGTCACTAGCCACCGAATAGAGGAGGCCATCGAACATGGCTGTACAACCTTACAAGGTCCATGTCCCGGATTCCGTACTCCAGGACCTGAAAGACCGGTTGGCCCGCACCCGGTGGCCCGACGAGATTCCGGGCTCGGGATGGGACTACGGCTCCAACCTTGAATACATAAAGGAGTTGGTGGAGTACTGGCGTACCGAGTTCGATTGGCGCGCCCAGGAAGAGGCAATCAACCGCTTTTCCCATTTCACCACTGACATCGAGGGACTGAATATCCACTTCATCTACGAACGGGGGAAGGGACCCAACCCGATTCCGCTGGTCATCACCCACGGTTGGCCTAGCACAATCTTCGAAATCCTCAAGGTTGTCGAGCCACTGACCGACCCGGCAAATCACGGTGGAAGCGCGGAAGACTCGTTCGACGTTGTAGTCCCGTCCATGCCCGGGTATGGCTTTTCCTCAATGGCCACCGAAAGGGGCATGAACCCGGCCAAAGTAGGGGACCTGTGGGTCAAGCTCATGCGTGACGAATTGGGTTACTCTCGGTTTGCCGCTCAGGGTGGGGACTGGGGCGCGAGCGTTACCGCGCATCTGGGTTTCACCTATCCTGAAGAGGTGATCGGGATTCACGTGACTTCCGCCTCTGGTGTCGTGGCGGGCTCCCACACCGGACCCGGTATGGCCCCTCTCACAGAGGCCGAACAGATACATGTGGCGGACCGGGAGCAGTGGCGGCAAGCCGAAGGCGGCTATTCCCACATTCAGGGCACCAAGCCCCAGACACTGTCCTATGGACTGAACGATTCACCGGTGGGGTTAGCCGCATGGATTGTCGAGAAGTTCCGTACCTGGAGCGACTGTGGCGGGGACGTAGAGAGCAGCTACACCAAGGACGAGTTGTTGACGACGGTCACCATTTACTGGGCAACCGGGACGATCAATTCCTCCACGAGGCTCTACTACGAGTCCCAACGCAACCCGTTGTCGCCCGCGGCCGGCCAGAAGATGAAGGTGCCCAGCGGCATCGCCGTATTCCCCCACGAGATCAGCCGACCCCCAAGGGAATGGGCGGAACGCGCCTACGACCTGCGCCGTTGGACCGAAATGCCCCGGGGCGGCCACTTTGCCGCCATGGAGGAGCCGGAATTGCTGGTGGAGGACATCAGGGCCTTCTTCAGGGACCTGCGCAATTAATAGGCCGCCTCCGGTCCCTTTCCCGCGAATGCGCATAGCAAGACTTGCCAACACCGCCCCGGAATGGGTGTTCACCCAGGCCGGGGCGGTCCTGTTTATTGCCGTTCTGGTCAATTTGGGGACCAGCTTCGCCAACTACACTCATAGCATTACGCTGCCTTCCATGGAGGCGGCGTTGCATCTCTCCCACACCGAAGCGGGACTGCTGATTACCATGGCATCGGTGGCGAGGATGGGCAGCACGATGGCTTCCGGGACGCTTGCTCCCCGCTACGGCAGCCGGATCATCATCGGCGGCGGGGTCATTGGCGGCGGCGCGGCGATGGTACTGTTGGGATTGTCTCCCAATTATGTGGTGGCTGCGATTGCGATGGTGTTGATGGGACTCACCAGCGGCGCGGCGATTACACCAATGATGGGGTTGCTTGCAGTATGGTTCGCCGTTCGCACCCGCGGCCTGGCGGCTGGGTTCGCGTCAGCCGGGGGCAGCGCGGCCTTCATCGTAACTGGGGCTATAGTCCCGTTCCTGGTCGCCAGGAGCATGGAAAACGGGTGGCGACACACCTGGGAGGGACTGGGCGTGATGGTGGTCATCATCGGACTGGCCGCGTTGGCCGCGGTCAAGGAGCCGCCGCCGTTGTCGAAGAATGGCGGGGCGTCCGCCCGGTCTGAACGGTCCCGAGGGCAGGGAGTCCGCTCCTGGCCCATTGACGCATACAAGACTCCCTTGGTCTGGTTGGTTACTCTGTTGGCCTTTACCTCTGGCTGGTCCAACAGCATCTTCAGCACGTTCTTTGGGGTGTACCTTTCCAATGAAAACGCGGTGTCCCTGGCCACTGTGGGACAGCTCCTGATCGCTATCGGCGTGTTGAGCGTGGGCAGCGGTGTGGTCTGGGGGAGGTTATCCGACCGGATGGGGAGGGCCCAAGCGTTCCTTTTGTCGTTTTTCCTTCAGGGCACTTCGTTCGCTCTCTTCGCGTTCTTGCCGGGCATGGGGTCTTTCATCGTGTCTTCGGTGATCATGGGTTTAACGCTGCGGGCGACGTACACGATATGCGCGGCGTCCGCGGGGGACTACGTGCCGGTGCAGTATTCTTCGGCGGCGTTTGCCCTGATGGCCGTGGGAGCGGGTCTTGGCAGCACGGTTTCACCCGCCCTGGGAGGGGCGGTGGCCGACTCTGTGGGCATGAATTGGTCGTTCGCGTCGGCGTTGGGCGGGTCGGCAGTCGGGATGGCTGGGTCCGTGTGGCTCTTGAGCGTTAGGCGAGGGTTCCAAGAACGCTCCGCGGAGCTATCCTATTTAGATCGCGACCGGGGGACTTAGGATATAATCTCCGAATTGCTCGCCAGGCCTGAACAGAAGCAGACTATTTCCATTTAACTTCCTTCGCCGATCCCGCGCCTAAGATCCTCCTTGAACAACTCGCGGAGATGATGCCTTTCGGATGGCTCCAGAAACCGTCCCAATCTGTTCCCGCTCTCTCGTAGGAGTCTGACATCGTACTCTTGGGGAATAGGCGACGATGGTTGTTCCACGTCAAAGTTGGCCAACTCATTGACGCTGATTGAATCGGCGATTTCTTTGCTAACCTTCTGAAGAATCTCGATTGTGGAACTCGCAATCACGCCATGTTGGTTCTGGGCTAGACCTGCATCCGTGACTACTGTCGTCCCAGTCTTAACCGACAAGATTCTCTCGACGTCCACCCTACTCCACTCTCTGACCGTATCAGCTTCTTCTCGCAGAAGATTGGACTGGTTCGCGCGACTTGGTTTGATTCCAATCAAATGTACGCGAACCCCGAAACTTTATGCTATCTGCACTCCGATTCTCAAGTCTTCGTCGCCTGACAATAGCACCGCGTCCGAAATCGCGTGGTTACGAGCGAGTTCGATCAGATCAGTGCCAATCAACGAATCTACCCCCTTTTGCCGTCCCCCGGTTACGGTACCTAGGCGCAATTTGACGTCATCTTCTATTGCCATCCGGTCCTGCTCCAGGGAACGGCGACCTCGCACCAGTCCGTGGTACCAGTAGATGCGAAGCAGGGGTATGCCGTCTGTTTGCCCTTCCACTGACGTTTTCAATTGGGTGACAGTTTCTAGTGGTATTAACTCCATGACCTCGCGGTTTTGGCTGGACCCTGTGAGTACAATGCTCCCTGCCGTATACAGATAGCCTGCATCTACAAAAACAGCAGCGCGCATTAGAGCGAAACCCCCCGTCAAACGGGGCAAAATAATAAGGGACTCCCGCAGAAGTCCCCTCGTAACTCAACCATCCAACCCTTAATAATATCTCGGGATGGTCTGAGTAAACATATGCTATTCGGAAGGTTGACTTGTGTCGACCCCACGTTGCCACGGTACAGGGCCTTTTCATTCTCCCTCTCCCGTGGGGAGAGGGCTGAGGTGAGGGACAACTCTCCCTGCAATGGTAGTAGCTGCGGCAAGTCAGTTTGCGTGGAAACCCCCTCACCCTGACCCTCTCCCAGAGGGAGAGGGGACACCTTTCTGAAAATGAAAAGGCCCTGGCCACGGTAGGTGTTCAGAGTTAGCAACGGCGACGGAACGTTCACGGATAATCTCCCCCTTTTGCGAAAGGGGTGCCTTCCCTCCCTCAAGACTGCACAGTTACCTGACCACGTTCTCCAGGTCCATCGCGGCAAAGCCAGAGCCGTTGACACGGACTGGAGCCCGGAATATCATCCGAATGTAACGAGCGGGCGTAGCTCAGTGGTAGAGCGCAGCCCTCCCAAGGCTGATACGTGGGTCCGATTCCCATCGCCCGCTCCAACCCCCGGTCCTCCGTGACTGCGCGTCGGCCAGAAGACAAGCGTTCCGCTCTTGGTGGCAGATTATGCGGGGCATCGTGGTTGGTCAGGGGCTAATCCTCCAAAAGCTTCAGCAATAGCTCCTTCAGCTCAGGGGTCTCGCGCAATGCATCGCGCATCAAGGCCAAGTCTTTCGGAGACATCAACAGCGGTGAGCGTCGAAAGTGCCCGTCATGACCGTAGTGGCAGAACCGGATGCTAACGGCCCCCTCGGCTGGTCCTTCCGTGTACTTGAGCAATTGCAGGGAGGGAGAATGGTGTTCCCCCTGGACTCTTGCCTCCTCCACAGCGATCCCGCTGCCCCAAGAATAGTTGAATCGACGCTGCCTAGTAGTCATTCGCGATTCACCAGTTGCTACAGGGCAATCGCGTTTTAACTATCAATGCACCAGGTAAGCTAAATCTGCCTTAACACCCCCTGTCTTTCCCGCGAAGGCGGGAATCTAAACTGCTTCGCGTAGGCAAATTTACCCCTCCCAACGCCATATGGATTCCCGTTTCCACGGGAATGACGGCTAAATGGGATACCGAACTTTATAACGCGATTACCCTGCTCAATGAGAGTACAGGGCAATCGCGCTTTAACGTCTGGGACATAAAGTGCATCAAAGAATATGATAATAGGGGATAACGGCGGTGTGTCTTACCCAAAGTTGTGCTTTTCTCGGCCTTCGCTTTAGCACTCAACGAGCCAAATAGTGCTCGCTCGACGGTGATTCTAGGGCTTTCGGACAACCGAGATGGCCGAACAGTGAGCCGATATGCCGTTACGATTTAAAACGCGATTGCCCTGCCAGTTACTGGGGCGTGTTCACGCTAAAGGTCTGAATATGATACCATCCAGGCATGGAACTAAGCGAAGCGCAGTATCAACTCATTGCACCATACCTGCCGGTGCAGCGGGGCAACGTCAGCATACCCAATGTTCAGATACTCAATGCCATCCTTTACGTTGCCGAACAGGGCTGCAAGTGGCGGGGGCTGCCCTGCCGGTTTGGCAATTGGCATACCGTCTACACCCGGATGAATCGTTGGTCCAAGAGCGGCGTCCTGGACCGGGTATTCGAGCAACTCCAGCGGGCTGGGATAATCAAGGTCAAGCTTCAGGTGGTCTCGATGGACAGCGCCATTGTCAAGGTGCATCCTGACGGCGCAGGCGCGTTGAAAAAACTGGCCCCCGGGCCATCGGCAAGTCCCGGGGCGGCCGGACCACCAAGCTTCATATGGTTGCCGCGGATGACCGGACACCCCTAATCTTCTCCCTATCCCCAGGACAAGCCCACGATGCTCCGGAGGGACGCAAATTGCTCCGCCGCATGGGACCGCCGGAGGGGGTCCCGGCTATATTGATGGACCGGGCGTATGAGGGAGACGCAACGCGCCAACCGGCGGCGCAATTGGGATACACGCCGGTGGTTCCGCCGAAAAAGAACCGTACCCATCCCTGGGAGTACGATAAGACGTTGTACCGGAAGACGTTGTACCGGCGGCGGAATGAAGTGGAGCGTCCGGTCCGGCGCTTGAAGGGCTTTCGCCGGGTCTTCACCGGATATGACAAACCAGATGCGCTCTACCTCGGGTTCATTCTGTTCGCCATCATCTTCGATGCCTTACGCAGTGTTAACACGCCCTAAGCTGGACTTTGTACAAAGTTGGATAGCAGCATCAGATACATACGGTTGTCTGCATTTTACCGTTGCAATACTTTTTGCATGTCGCCTTTTGGACCTGATATTCAAAAAGCGCCCTAGCTATATGCCATTGGCTATCACGCCTCGCCTGTTGAATGTACAAAGTCGAGCTAAGAAACTATCCTAAAACTGAACGAACGGGCTTGGGTAGAGGGAAACCCTCGTTTTGAGATAGTTTCTAAGTCCCCGTGCTATTCCGGCAGGTTTCTCAGGATGTCCTCCAGAGCTTTGTCCAGGCCGGGGTCAAGGTCCACGGGCTCCACGAACGGGGTGTAGTTGTAGTCGGTGCGCACGGTGTCGATTAGCTGCTTTGCCTCCCGGTTTTGAGAGCCTATCCGCTCCAGCGTTTCCATGAGCCGCTGCGACTCGGTTTGCCCCAACTGCTCTAGCTCCGAAAGGTCTATGTCCAGCTTGAACAACGACTTCAACCTGCGCATTATGTCGTAGTAGGAACGGTGGTCGCGGACAATCCCAACCTGGTCATTTCCCTGGGTGGAAAAGGGGTACATTGGCGCCATTGCGCCGAGACGGAACATCTCGACGTCCGGGTGCTCGAAGTGGGCCATGGAAACCAGGGCCATAGCGATGGTGGGCCCCCTCCTGCCGTCACTCCCGTAGCTGGAGAACTGCACGCCGTAACGGTCCAGCGTCTCCCTCATCTCCGCCTTGCTGTATACGCAGGTGATACGGCGTTCAAGGTCGGGCGGGACGGGGCCGTTAACACCTTCCACGGCGGCGGTCTGTTTGATCCCGAGTTCTTGTAGACCCTGAAAGAACGCGTCGCCGAACACGTCTATGCGGAACCAGGGCTCCTCGCCCCGGAAGATTATCAGGCCGTTTCCCGCATCGTAGAAGTAGTTCTCGCGGTACATGGACTTGGTGGGCAGACCTTCCTCGTAAGCCACCAGGGGACGGAAAGTGTCATGGGTCCCCGCCACCTGGAAGGGGTAGCAGTCCTGGGATACCTGGTGTGTCATTTCGCCTATCTTCCGGGCGCCCAGCTTTTCAACCAGGTATCTGGTTAACCCCCCGGAGACGCGGCCTCCGTCGGACCATTGCCTGCGCCAACCGGCGATCAGGAATTCGGCCTGGGGTTTTTCGGAAAATGTTACTAATTGTTCAGCCATGGGTTCAACTCCTAAGCGTTAAGGCAGGGTAGCGGCGGGTAACGTGACCGCGTCTCCAATGCTCACCCTGCCGGGCCGCTCGACGATTCCATAAACACCAAAGTAGGCGGTCCCACCGGCTGGCCGGTAGCCCGCGATGATTTCTTGTGTGTTCAAATCGGTGTCGCCTGTGTCGGGGTCGTGGGTGGTGATGGCGCACCTTGGGTCTCTGGCGACCACTCTCACTTGCAGATCTTCACCAATACGGACCGCTTCGCCTATCCAATCGTCCTCCTGATGGGGTCCGCACCCATGAAGCAGGAAGTTTGGACGGAATCTCCGGCTGTCGAGGGCTATATCCGCGCCCGGCTGTTGGCCCAGCCTTTCCAAAGAGGCGGCGGAAAGTAAAGATATTGGGAATTCATCGTAACATTGGCCGGGCTGTTGGGCCCTTATGACCCGGACGGGGGAGCCGCAGAACTCGGAGAGGACCGAGTCCCACTCGCCCGGGACCGTATTCCCCATCACTCTACGCCCGAAAATACGGGTAACCGTGGCCTCACCGGGAGACACCGGGCCTTCGACGACCATACCGCCTGGCATGTGCAGCACAAGCCACTCAGGTTCCTGGCGGTATTCGGCCTTCACCCGCACCAAGCTGCCGAAGTGCCGCTGGGTTACGAGTCTGCCGCGGTCGTCGACCAGAAACAGCCGGCGGTCTTCGGAGATACCTTGCCAGGACACATCAACCGCATCGGGATGGGACAAAGCCAGCGACTTCACCGGCGAAATGTGGATCTCTTCGATGGTTATCATGGAGCCGTTACTCCCACCAACGTCAGTAGAAGCGGCCTGATATCAATAATCATAACAGAATGGGCAAGCCGCACCTCGCAGAACCCAGAGCCTCCGGCCCGCGCCGCTAGTTTAACCCCCAGGCCGCCTTGACGCCACCGGAGCCCGTCTTTAGTATCCAGACAGCATCCACCCCCGCTAAAAGGGAAAGCCCAACTTTCGCGAAAGGGAACAAGTCCCCCCCTTCGCAAAAGTTGGTTGAGGGGATTCCTCCCGCTCCGGCTAGAGTCGCTAACGGGTGCGACGCACACCTCCAACCGTGGCAATTTCTGGTTGGAATATCCGGGTTGTGATGACCCCGGTCCTCCTAACTGCGTTAGCCGGAAAGAGAGAAATCCCCCTTTTGCGAAAGGGGGAGAGTCTCCCCCTCCGTTGCCTCGGCCTACCTCACTCTGAACAGTTACGGCCTCGGAATTGAACTTGACGAGGACGCGCTTGCCCGGCGCCCGTACCAACCCTTCCCGGCCAGGCCGCCCCGGCAGTATTTCCAGGAAGGACCGTAAATCAGGCCGTCAGCGGCAAGTCTCCACGGCCTGCACGACGTCTTCCACGGCGCGGTGGATTTCTTCAGCAGTGGTGTATCGTCCGGTGGAAAAGCGCAGCGTTCCCATGGCGTACTCCAGCGGGATGCGCATGGCCCGCAGGACACTGGATACCTCGACTTGATCGCTATGACAAGCGGCCCCGGCTGAAGCGGCCACCGCTTTCATCGCCGAAAGCGCCGTGTCCGCTTCCATCGAAGGGAAGCTTACGCTGGAAGTGTTGGGGAGCCGTTTTACCGGGTGGCCGTTGGTCTTCATGTCGGAGAACCTTTCACCGAGTTGGGCTTCCAGCAGGTCCCGCATGGATATCATGGTTTCGCAGTAGGCATCCAGGTTTCCGTTGATTAACTGACAGGCCTGTCCCAGGCCGACTTCTTCGATGACGTTTTCCGTGCCAGCCCGCCAACCCATCTCATGGCCCGCTCCGTGCATCAACTTCTCCAGCCGGACGCTGTTCCGGATGTAGAGGGCCCCAATGCCCTTGGGCGCGTACAGTTTGTGCCCGGCAATGGACAGCAGGTCCACGCCCAGCTCATCGACTTTCACCGGGATCTTCCCCACGGACTGGGCGCAGTCCGCGTGCAGGAGGATTCCATGACGCCGGGTGATCTCCGATATTTCTGATATGGGCTGGATTGTGCCCACCTCATTGTTCGCGTGCATCACAGAGACCAGGACTGTCTGCGGAGTGATGGCCCATTCCAGTTGTTGTGGGTCGACCATGCCCAGGCCATCCACCGGGAGGTAAGTGACACTAGCGCCCTGTCCTTCCAGGTATGCGCAAACGTCCAACACCGCCGGATGCTCCACCGATGAGGTGATGATATGGTTGCCCTGTTGCCGGTACGCCGCGGCCACACCCTTGATGGCGTGGTTGTTCGATTCGGTGCCGCCGCTGGTGAAGATCACCTCGTCGGTCTGGCAACCGAGAAGACCGGCAACCTGGCTGCGGGCCGTGTCCACGCCCTCCTTGGCGCGCCGTCCGAAGGCGTGGCCGCTGGAAGGGTTGCCGAAGTGTTCGTGGATGTAGGGGAGCATAGCCTCCGCCACTGCGGGGTCAATGGGAGTGGTGGCGTTGTAGTCGAGATAGATAGGGTCCATGTGATGACTCCTGGCCGTTTTGGTTTGGCGTTGGTTTGACGGTTAGCGGTCCAAGGCAAGGCGCTACCTGGCCAATATATACCAGATTCCAGAGGGTGTGGAACTGGCGCAGTCCCGGGAGGCCGGGTCTCCACCTGCTATAATCGCCGGTGAAAACGGAGCTTAGAACGGAGGATGCAATGAGGCTGGAAGGCAAGGTCGCACTGATCACCGGGGCCGCCGCTGGAATGGAAGGCGAGCTCATGGGATTTGGAGGGGCCAGCGCGAGGCTATTTGCCCAGGAGGGCGCGAAGGTCGTACTCACAGACATCAAGGTGGAAGAAGGAGAGAAGACCGCGGCCCAAATCCGGGAGGCCGGGGGCGACGCCATATTTGTACGCCTGGACGTCACCCAGGAACAGGACTGGGTCAACGCGATACAGGCGACCGTTTCCAACTTCGGCAAATTGGACATCCTGGTTAATAACGCCGGGACCGGGGCCAGATTCAACGTCGAGGATACCACCGAGGAGTTGTGGGACTCCCAGATGGACGTCCATGCCAAGGGCACATTCTTGGGCACCAAGCTGGCAATCCCCGAAATGCGCAAACAGGGCGGCGGGTCCATCATCAACACCTCATCCATTTACGGGATCATCGGCAGCCCCACATCCACCGCCTACCATGCCGCCAAGGGTGCGATCCGGCTGTTCACCAAGTCGGCGGCAGTCCAATACGCACGGGAAAACATTCGGGTGAACTCCGTCCATCCCGGGTACGCTCATACGCCCTTGACGGACCGGGGATACGAGGACCCGGAAAGGCTTCAATGGTCCATCGACCGGACGCCAATGGGCAGAGTGGGCAACGCTTACGAGATCGCCTATGGCATCTTGTACCTGGCGTCGGATGAGTCATCCTTCGTGACCGGCGCGGAGTTGGTCATCGACGGGGGAATGACGGCGCAGTAGGGCCGGGGCGTTATGCCTGATAGGACCACCGGAGCAGGTGGCAGGATATTCGAGTTGAAGAGGTGCAATCATGCAGACCAACACCGCTAAAGCCAAGATGGCCGGGGGAGGAGTGGTATTCGGGGCGATCATCAGCCGATATGCTCCAGACCAGGTGGAGCTATTCGGGGCCCTGGGATATGACTTCGTGATGATTGACTGCGAGCACGGGCCCATTGACCTCGACCACCTGGAACACATGGTGCGGGCCGCCGAAGTATTTGGGATCACCCCTATCGCCCGGGTCCCGAATCACGACGACTCGACGCTGCTCCGGCACCTGGACCGTGGCGTGCAGGGTGTCATAGTTCCCCACGTCAACACGCGTGAACAGGCCGACGCGGTGGCCAGGGCGGCACGGTATTACCCCGAAGGACACCGGGGAGTTGGCGGGGGCAGGTCTCAGGACTACGGGGTAGGCGTTGCCCGTGACGAGGGTACGCGGTGGGTCAATTCCCAGGTGCTGGTCATCCCAATGATAGAGGAGACGGAGGCCGTCGAGAACCTGGACGAGATACTTTCGGTGCCGGGGATCGACGTTTGCCATGTGGCCTCGGGCGACTTGGGGCAGAGCATGGGCAACCCGGGTCCGGTGGAAGTCCGCCGGTTGATGAGTCAGGTGGTTCCCAGGATACGGGAAGGTGGGAAATGGGTCGGAGTGGGGGGCAACTCTCCATCAGACGCCGCCGGAGTCGCCGAGTTTATCAAGCTAGGGGCCAACTTCGTGACCATTTCCGCGACTGGCCTGCTGCGCCTGGGTGCGGAGGACTTCAGGAAACGGGTGGACGACGCCCTCTGACCAGCCTCCGAATTGACTAGGGAGGGCGGGAGGAGGTTAGGGGTTAGAGGGTCCTGACGGCTTCTCACCGCCGGAGTCCATCTCGGAGCGCATCGCTTCCACTCGCGCGCGTTGTTGCTGGGCAATCCAGTCCTGGGCCCAGCGGTGAAAGTCGTCCAGGGCGGGCGGGGCGATGTAGAATACCTCGATGTCCCCTGGGAACTGGACCTGGTGCCGTTCGCTGATTAACAGCAGGCCCACCTCGTCGGCTTGTAGAGTGTCGTCTATCTGGTCAGCTATTCTCTCGTAGCGCCGGCGAGTGCTCTCGTTAAGCCACTCTTGAAGCCTTCGGGCCACTGACTCGCTGGCCATAGGCACCAGGAGGCAGCGTTGCAGGTCCAGGGTCTCCAGGAGAAAGTCGGCGTCTTCGGTCGCCTCCAACGCCGCGCCGGCCTGGCACTTGGCGGACACGAAACTATGGCTGCGCTGGTCCGCCTGGCCCAACTGTCCCAAACCTTCTTCCCCGCCTACGGTGAGGCTTTCGTGATAGATGTGGCGCAGGCCTCCTAGGGAGGCTTCCAGCGACGCCACCTGTAATTGCATCTGCTCCCAGTACCTTTGAAGAATTTCAACCCCTTCCACCGCTTCGGCGGGAATGCCGTAGATCAAAGGAGCCAGCAAGAGCTTACGTTTGCCCTGGAAACGCTCGGCGGAAGGGCGTTGGATTCGGGTCAACTCCTGGGACATGGTTATACCTCCGGGGCGTTGAGATCAAGGGGCGGAATCGGACCACAGTTTCTATTTTACCCGTCCATCCGCTCTACCCGTCTACTTGCCGTAGCCCCGATGGTAGCAGGTCGAGGTTGCCGGATGCCGAAAGCACTGGTGAGCAGGTGTGCCGAATGTTGCTCGGGGCCTGTCCTTATGGTAAATTGGGCTCAAGTCAGACCGAGTTGAGGTGAGCTGAATGGCTTATGTGACCCCTCGTGAGGGAGAGAACCCCGAAAGCCTGGTCAACCGTTTCCGGGCTTCGGTACAGCACTCCGGAATTCTCCGGGAGTTGAAGGACCGCCGGTTCTTCCGGTCCAAGGCGCAGAAGGAGCGCTTGGCCGCCCAGCGGGCCGCTCGCCGCCGCCGCCGCCAGCACCGCCGCTAGATTCCGCGACGCTGCCGGGCTGCCCTTAGTCTCCGCAGATGGGATATCTCATGGGGGCTAGGTGTAGCTCGGATTTGTTATTGTGCAACGTTTCATAACCCCTCTGAATTCAGAGGGGTTATTTCGTTACAGAGTTATGCGCATAAGCTCTTCGGAAAAGATGATCTCCCCGTCGTAGACCGCGCGAATGTCGCCGATTCCCTTCTCCATTGGCCCATGACCGGATAGGTGAGGGCCGATGTGAACCAAGACCAGTTTCCCCACACCTGCTTCCTGGGCCATGCGGGCTGCCCCAAGAGTGCCGCATTGGCCACCCGCTTCGCCGTTCTCGTCCATGACATCCTGATCGTCCCAGCACATGCAGAGCATCATGTCCGCGCCCCGGGCCAACTCCGTCACCGTGTCGCAAGGCTGGGTGTCGCCGGTAAATACGATGCTTCCTTCCGCGGTGTCCACCCGGTAGGCGAGGGAGTCGAGCCAGGGTTGAACGTGCTCGGCTTGGGCGGACGTCACGCGCCACTCCCCTCTGCTATGGACGGGTCCGGAGGCAATGTCTTTGGCGCTGACTGACGGCGGTTTGCGAGGTAATGTCCCGCCCCGGTTGACATGGACCCGCTGGCTCAAGGGATGGTTGATGCGGGCCATCCAGTCGTGGGTGAAGACGCCGTTTTCACCGATGATGCCGTTGGTGATCTTTTCGGTAAGGGTTGGGCCGAACACCTGTAGCTGGTTTTCCTTGCCGATGCTCTGGTCCCAGCGGCACAGCAGGAAACAGGGGTAGTCGATGTCGTGGTCGAAGTGGTGGTGGGTAAAGAAGAGGTAGTCCACCTGAGTTGGGAACAGCCCGGACTTGACCAGCTTATGGGTCGCGGCGGGACCGCAGTCGAACATGAGCAGGTCGCCGCCAACGCTCAGGACGTGGGCGCTGCCGAAGCGGGCGGGGGTGGGGGTCGGTGTGCCCCCACCAAGGACGTAGATTTCAGGCATGGTGTCTCCTAATAGGGGAGTCACGTGGCGCGAGAGTTACATAGGCCGGATTTGCCTGTAGACATTGTACAGGGAAAGGGCTGCGCCCTCACTCGGACCGTTTTTTGGTAACAGTTAAGTCTTGAGGGAGGGAAAGCCCCACTTTCGCAAAAGGGGGGGTTGGGCTGACAAGGGTATGTATTTCATTTGGGAACTCTGGAGTTAAACGTGAGTTCGCATAGCAGGGCAGACTTACTCAGATATAAAATCGCCCCCAAATACCCACTATCAGGCCCATTCCATCATTCCGGCCTACGCCGGAATCCAGAGGTGGCGGGCCAGTTCGTACCTATAATCTCGTTCTTACATACCCCTGTCAGGGGGGGTTGGGGGGATTTCTCCCGCTCCGGCCAGGCTCATTAATTGTGCCAATGTCTATCTCCGGCCTTGAGCCGAAATCCAGAAGCGTCTGCAACTAGCAACGATCCTTATCATTGGCATTTCCGGATTCCCGGCCCCGATCGAGCCGGGGGCAGGCTCTGCGCGGGAATTGCGGATGGCCTTGCCGAGGCCATGTATGAATATGAAAATTGCCTATTTTCATAGTAATGACGGGTTGCGGGGGCGGGACATGGTAAGAGGATTATCACAGAGATGCCCGATGTGAGATTCAGCCAATCCGCCTCATCGAGTCTGAACAGTTATACTAAACTCGTAACTGTTCAGTCTTGAGGGAGGGAAAGCCCCACTTTCGCAAAAGGGGGGTGGGGGGATTTCTCCCGCTCCGGCTAGAGTCGCTAACGGGTGCGCTTCACATCTCCAACCGTAGTGGTTTCCGGTTGGAATATCCGGGTTCAGATGACCCCGGTCCTCGTAACTGCGTTAGCCGAAAGAGAGAAATCCCCCTTTATCCCCCTTTTGCGAAAGGGGGAGATTATCCGTGAACGTTCCGTCGCCGTTGCTAACTCTGAACAGTTATCCTAAACTCGCCAACATTGACAGCCTCCGTGGCTGCTGGTAGATTTAGGAGGTTGTCATTTGGCAGCCGTTATCTGGCTTTGCCAATAGGGGCCTTATCCCCAGGAGTGTTTCAGTGCCACGCTACGACTATCGCTGTACGGTATGTGACTACACCTTCGAGCTGGTCCAGAGTTTCAAGGAAGCCGGCAAGGGGGCCTGCCCGGAATGCCAGGGAGCCGGCCAACGGCTGTACCACGCTGTCCCGGTGATCTACAAGGGTTCCGGCTTTTACACCACCGACTATGGCCGTCCCAAGCCGCCGGTCGAAAACGGAAGCAAGCCGGACTCGGATGACAAGTCCACCAAGACCGAATCCACTGAAACCGCCACTAAATCGGAGACCAAGGAATCCGCCAAGGAGACTGCCTCAGCTTCGGCATCATCGTCGGAGACTCCCGCAGCAACCAGCAGCGCGTAACGATAAGAGTCATCTAACCTGGACCGGGTCCGCGAACGGAGGAGGGTGTGACCGGCAGTGAGGGCCTTGGTCCAGAGAGTGACCGATTCGTCGGTGTTGGTGAACGGCCGGGAGACCGGGAGCACCGGCAAGGGCTTGGTGGTCTTTCTAGGTGTAGCCCGCGACGATGACGAGTCCGATGCTCGTTACCTGGTAGACAAGGTTACCAACCTCCGTATTTTCCCCGACGACCGAGACCGATTTGACCGCTCCGCCCTTGATATAGGGGCGGAGCTTCTTTTGGTCAGCCAGTTCACGTTGTACGCGGATACGCGGCGGGGACGGCGACCCGAGTTCACGCGAGCGGCGGCGCCCGCAGAAGCGGAGATACTGTATGACCGGACAGTGGCGCTATTCCGCGAGTCCGGCCTGAAGGTGGGAACCGGAGTATTCCAGGAATACATGCTGGTGCGATTGGAAAACGACGGACCGGTTACCTTGCTCATCGATAGCGCCGACCGGCACGCGCCCAGACGCGGCTAGCGGTGCCAGCCCATGCCCAGGTATAGGCCCCTCAAGTACGCTATCTGTCCGCCGTGGGCGATGTTGTCCCAGGTCATTTGCCCCAGTCCTTGCTCCACCGAGCGGGGTTCCGGCACCGGCGGGATCACCAGCGTCGCGGCCATGTCGGAGTCTGATAGAGAGCCCATGTACGCTCGTGCAGCGTTCTTGATCGCCTCGTAATAGCCTATTTGCGCGTCCCTGGGCGCGGCAGCCCAACTTGCGACCTGCTCGGCGGTCCAACCCACACCCCGGTCCTCGGGATCTTCGAGCATACCGTATTTCTGGTGCCAGCCGTCGGTGACCCATATCTGCGGGATTGACCTAAGCCGCGTGTGGATGAACGTGTCCACAACCCGGTCCATGTGCCAGAGGATCCAGGCAACCGAGTTGCACTGGTCGGCAGGGATTCGGGCCAGGGCGGACTCGTCCAGGTCCGCCAGGGCGGAGTCGACCATATCCCAATTGCGTTCAAGGGCGTAGAGCAGTCCATTGGCAGCAGCCACTTACTTCACCTCATCAGACAGGCCGGCTTAGTTGGACCAGATTAAAAGGGTAGCTTGGCCGCTTCGGCAGGATCCACGTCCACTTCGAATGCGGCGAGAAACTGGCCTACCAACAGGTAGTGGCCGATCAGTCCGGTTACGTCCACGGTGCCCCGCACTCCCCAACGGTCCAGGACGGCCTTGTAGGTGGCGTCGCTGATTTTGTGGTTTCTGAGGAGTTCTTGGGTGTATTTGACCAGGGCTTCCTCGTCTCCGGAGAGTCCCGCTGGAGCGGCGCCGTTGGCTATCGCGTCAAGAGATGCGTCAGATACACCTTCGGCGCGGGCCAGCCGGGCATGGGCTACGTATTCGTATTGGGACTTAATCTCCCGGGCGGTGGCGCAGATCACGACCTCTTTGAGTGCGTTGGACATGTCGGATTCAAACCTGACGTAGGTGCCGGTGTGGGCGACTCTGGCGGCCAGGTTGGGGCTGTGAAGCAGGACTCCATAGGGTCCCCTGACGCTGCCGCGGCTGTCGGCGATCTGGTCGTAATATTGTTGGTCCCCGGCTTCTAGTTGGTCTCTTTCAAGGTTGGGTAGTCGCGCCATTCCGTTTAGTCCTCCTGTAATGGTTGTGTCCTTCGACTCGCTTACGCTGTGCTAAGGTTGAGCGGCCTGGCCGGATGCGTTCCGAATAAGAGAGTTGGGTTGTCCTGCGGCGGCTTAGATGAACTCGAGGTCCAGGCTGATATCCAGGGCGGTTACTGAGTGCGTGAGCCCGCCGATGGAGATAAGGTCCACGCCGGTGGCCGCGACATCCCTCACCGTGTCCAGCGTAATGCCGCCCGACGCCTCGACCACAGCCCTCCCGGCGATGACGTCCATCGCCTCTTGCATGATATCTGGAGCCATGTTGTCCAGCATGATAATGTGGGCTCCCGCTTCCGCCGCCTGACGCGCCGCCTCTACCGATTCGACTTCCACCTCAACCTTGATGGTGTGGGAGGCGCGGGCCAGGGCAAGTTGTATGACCTCACGCAGACCCATTTCCTGGGAGCGGAGGGCCTCGATGTGGTTGTCCTTGATGAGGATGCCGTCGGCCAGGTTGAGCCGGTGGTTGTAGCCGCCGCCCATACGCACGGCGTACTTGTCCAGGTAGCGGTGCCCCGGCGCGGTCTTGCGAGTGTCCACGATGCGGGAGCGGCTGCCCTCGATTGCGCGGACGTAGCGGTTGGTGTCGCTGGCGATACCGCTCATGCGCTGCATGAAGTTGAGGGCGGTGCGTTCCGCCCGAAGGATGCTGCTGGCCGAACCCTGGACCCGGGCGATGTCGTTACCGGGCGAGAGTATTGCGCCGTCGGCGAGGAAACCCTGAATTTCCAAGGACGGGTCAATCCGCTGGAAGACAGCCAGGCCCACGTCGATGCCGGCCAGGACTCCCTGGGCCTTGGCCCTTATGACTCCCTCGGCTTGTATCTCCGGCGAGACCAGGGCGTCAGTGGTGGGGTCGTTGAAGGCCTGGTCTTCGGTCAACGCAGAGTCGATAAGCTGATAGACGGTTGGCGGCAGTGGAGCTAGCACGGGGCCTCCTTCGAGGGCGCCGAATCAGCAAGTTGCCCGGCAATTGTACTCCAAATCGCGGGAAGGAGGCCATGCCGCGCGGCGTCACAGTTCGTTTAATCTGTTAATCCGCACCTACGTTTTACGTAATATAATCATGTAAAAGGTATGCAAAGCTAACGTCAGTGATGCCTACATTTACTATTGATTCTGCACTCTTCCCTCGTTAGATTAGGGAATTATATATAATTTTCCCTAATTTTTAACCTTCGAAATCTGCTGGTGGTCGCCGCGGCCATCGTTTTGGCTGTGTCGGTGCTGTTGGTGACGGGAAGGGCGCCCTTCGGAAGAGATGCCATAGGCGCCCGCTTCGAAGAGGACCATCTCTTCTCATCCGTTCCGGAATTCCCGTCCGCCAACCAGGACGATCATGCGGCCCTTGGGGGCATCGCCGCCGCCTTCCTGGAATCGCCGGAATGGAGCGAGGTTGGCGTTTCTCCGGGAAGCTGGAGCTTGGCCGACATTGCGGCGTTGACGCGCCGGGGAGTCCGAATCGGCGTCTACGGTGACGTCCGGTTTGAGCGGCAAGTGTCTCTTGCAGGACCTATGGAATTCATCAGGTGCGGCCAGGCCGAGACCTGGAAAGGTGAGAAGCTCAGTCTCGGGGGTCTGCGCATCTGGCTATTGGACGGAGAGGAAAAGCCCTACAACGTGCTGCCCGTGAACGAGTACGGCGACCTTCCCAGGTTGCAGGAAGTCCAGTCGTTCGTTGCGGCTCCGGTCGCTTGCGCAACCGGCTAAATCACGGTCCAGTTAGCGAGACCCAGTCCCGGCGTGGTTGGGATGCTCGGTGGATGATTCAACATGGGGTGGCCCGATGAAGCGAATGCTACCCCCTCGCCGGGTACGCTGGGTGCTCTTTGTGCTCCTGTTCTCTGGCGGCTGCGGCCTCTACTATTGGCCTGTCATGGAGGTGCGGATACCGGGCCGGTTTGAGGGAATACCGCGGACCAGCCGGGATATGCCCTATTTGACCGACCTGCAGAAGCAGGAGACGGAGCAGATCATTCGAGATTCTGGGGTAGTGGAACTCGTCAACGGAGGGCAAGGTTGGGACGCCGATTGGCGCGCGAAAAGGCGCGCGAACTCGATCCCGGGTACGAAGGGGGTGAGAGTGGATGTCTTCTGGGAGAGACCAGTAGACGGCTCCGGACCCTGGTCACTCGTCAAGTGCCGAGGGACCCGGAAAATATCCCATAAGCAGAATTGGAGCCACATCACCAGGTTAGTTACCTGGGTGGACCTGGACGCCAGGTCCGTCGTAGGTTACGGCGTCACGAACGGGCCGGAAGACGACCCAGCAGCGAAGATGGAGACATCGAATTTCTTCGGATTAGTCCGGCTTTATGATGTGCAGAGTGGGAAGCGGTTGATTACCGGCCCGATGGTGTTGATTCCCCCGGAGTTCTTGGCCTGTCCCCCGGCGACATACTAATGGGACTAGAAGACGCCCCTGCGAGGGATACGCCACCGCAACGCCAACATCCAGTCCAAGGCGGCTTGCGCGTCCCTCTGAATTCGCTCCGCGTCCGGCGGATCAATCGACCGTGAACACTGAACGACCCTGCGTTCTGCCGAGGTGAAGGGACCTTGCCGCAGGCCGGACCTGCCGAAACTGGTATAATTAGACAGTGCCCGGAAGTATAACCCGGAGGCGTCGGTCATGGGTTTCGTTCACGTCAACGTCGGCCTGTCCAATCCATCGGAACCAGGCCGGACGGAGGAAGTCCGGGTCCTGGTTGATACCGGCGCCACCCTCAGCGTACTACCGGCAAGTCTTCTGGAACGTCTCCGTATCCGGCGAATCGGACAGCGGAGGTTCCGGGGTTTCGGCGGCGTCGTAACCCGCGACGTGGGAAATGCGATCATGCGTTATGAAAGCGTCGAGGCAGGCGTGACGGTGGCTTTCGGAGATGAAACGGACCCAGCGGTTATGGGTGTTACGGCGTTGGAGTCGATGGGCTACGACGTTGATCCGACCGCCGGAGAGTTGCACCGAGTCGATATGCTGATCTGAGCGTGTGGAGCTGATATAATACGATCTAGGCAGCATCAAGGAGTTTACATATGGGTTTCGTGCATGTAAACGTCGCTTTGTCTGATCCGGCGGACCCGGCTACGTCGGAGGATATCCGCGTCTTGGTGGACACCGGCGCTACGCTCAGCGTATTGCCAGCGGCGCTGCTGGACCGGCTGGGGATCCAACCCGAGGGCCGGTCGAATTTTCGTGGCTTCGGCGGTGTAGTCAACCGCGAGACCGGCGGAGTCCGCATCCGCTACGGCGATGCGGTGGCGACCGTCACGGTGGTGTTCGGCGGCGAAACCGACCCGGCGGTTTTGGGTGTTACGGCCCTCGAGTCCCTGGGTTACGAAGTCGATCCCACGCGGGGCGAGCTTCATCGGGTCGACATGTTGATATGAGGCGGACGCCGACATTGCAGCGTCCCAGGGTTCACTTGATGCGTGGACCGGAGTTGGATACCAGCGGAGGCCGGCAATGCCGGGTCTCTACTCAAAAATTTCCCTCACTGGTAGGGTAAACCCCGGCAGTGCTGCGCCGCCTTCCAGGGTATCATCTTCCATCAGCGTAGAGGTCGAGGAACCTAACGAATAGACGTCTACGGTCCTCGTGCCGGGGTGTACCACCCATACTAGCGATACACCGTGGCTAAGCCACATCCGGGCTTTGTCGTAGACCCCCCGCGCGGTGTCGGTGGGAGATACGATTTCCGCGACCAGATCAGGACGCCCTCGGTAGTAGCCCGGATTTCGTATGTTCAGGGGCAGTTTCTCTGCGGAGATGAAAGCCACATCCGGTTCCCGCACGACATCAGGGTCGTTTTCCAACCAGACTCCGGAGTCGGTCCCAAACACCCTGCCAAGACGGCCCGGTTTGACAAACGCTAGTAATGCAGAGCCGAGCGTCATGGCAATCTCGCCGTGTTCCCCTCCGGCAGGCACGGTTTGGGCTAGGACTCCCCGGATCAACTCTCCCTTGACGCCCTTGCTGTAGAGGCGCAACAAGTCGTCGGCGGTAAGCAGATCCTTTTTCGTAACTACCATCGCTGTTCGTAACTATAGAAATGTTCTCGGAGCTTTGGCATAGGGCAGCATGGGAGACGATACCAACAAATCCGCCCCCCTAGCGCAGGGCGAGCATCCGGTCGAGGGCCACCTGGGCTTCTTGCTGGATCTGGCCGGGGACGGTGATTTCGTTGATCACGTGGCCCGCGATCAGGCCCTCCAGCACCCAAAGAACGTAGGCGGGGTGGATGCGGTACATGGTGGAACAGGGGCAGATCACGGGGTCTAGGCAGAAGACGGTCTTGTCCGGGTTGTTGAGGGCGAGGCGGTTGACCAAGCTGATCTCGGTGCCCACTGCCCACTTACTGCCGGCGGGAGCCTCGTTGATAGCCTTTCGGATGAACTCGGTGGAGCCGTCCATGTCAGCGGCCTGGACAGTTTCCATCGTGCATTCGGGGTGGACCAGGACGGTGACGTCGGGGTAGCGTTCGCGGGCCGCCTGAATTTGCTTGACGGTAAAGCGGGTATGTACCGAGCAATGGCCTTGCCAAAGGACCATTTTGGCGTCGCGCAACTGCTCGGGGGTGTTGCCGCCCAAGCGTTTGAAGGGGTTCCAGACCACCATCTTGTCGGTTGGGATCCCCAGCTTAAGGGCGGTGTTGCGTCCCAGGTGTTGGTCGGGCAGGAACAGGATGCGCTCTCCCTGTTGGAAGCCCCATTTCAGTACGGCGGTTGCGTTTGACGAGGTGCAGACCGCGCCGCCGTTGCGCCCGCACAGCGCCTTGATCCCGGCGATGGAGTTCATGTAGGTCACCGGGACGATTCCGCCGTGGTCACCCAGAATGTCCTGGAGGTCCTGCCAGGCGTCTTCGACGTCTTCCATCGGTGCCATATCGGCCATGGAGCAGCCAGCGGTAATGTTGGGCAGAATCACCTTTTGATGAAGGGCGGAGAGGATGCAGGCGGTCTCGGCCATGAAGTGGACGCCGCAGAAGAGAATGTACTCGGCGTCGGGCAGGTTGGCCGCCTCCTGGGAGAGGAGGAACGAATCGCCCTGGAAGTCAGCGTACTTGATGACTTCCTCACGCTGGTAGTGGTGGCCCAGGACGGTTACGGCGGAGCCCAGCTTCTCCCGGGCGGCGTGGATGCGTTCATCCAATTCTTCCGGGCTCAGGTGCAAGTATTCGGGCGAGATATTTTGCCAACGGACGTTAACCGCCAATTCTTCGGCGAGCGACTTGGCGGGCAGTTCGTCTTCCGTCTTGCAGAAGGCCGCGTGTTCGATCTCGGTTATGGGTATGGTTGCCGGTCGGGTCCTGGTGGCCATAGTCTGTTCCCTCAGCCAGTCAGATTTATACGACTGGGTACCGGTTCTCCTTGCAATGACCAGGGGCCTGCCCCGGTGATGCCGACGTTGACGAGCTTTCCCCGGAGGTCGCGGTCATCCTGGAAAAAGACCAGTTTATCCGATCGCGTCCTGCCCCGCCACTTTTCTTTACGGCGGTCCTCCACCAAAACCTCCGCCTCTTGTCCCACCAAGGCAGCGTTGATCTCTGAAAGGATGCGTTCTTGCAGCTGGTCGACCTCGTCTCTCCGGCGCACTTTTTCTTCGCCGGGTATGTCGTCCTCCATCGTCCGGCCGGCGGTGGTGCCGGGGCGAGTGGAATAGGCCGCGCAGTGGACCTTGTCCAGGCGCAGCTCCGTCAGCAGGTCCACTGAATGCCGGAATTGTTCTTCGGTCTCGCCTGGGAAGCCGACAATCAGGTCCGTGCTGAGGGACACACCGGGGACGGTATCCCTGATGTTCCGGACCAGGTCCGTGTAGTCGGAGCTGGTGTAGGGGCGCCGCATCCGGGATAGGACTTCATCGTCGCCGGACTGGACGGGAAGGTTGACGTGCTCGCAGACTTTGGGGAGCGCGGCCACAGCCTGGATCAGCCGGTCACTCATAAATGAGGGATGGGAAGTCAGAAACCGGATGCGGTCCAAGTCCGGGATTTCGTTGAGTCCGGTCAAAAGCTCGGCCAGGTCGGTCTTTTCTTCCAGGTCATAGCCGTAGGCGTCTACGGTCTGGCCGAGGACGGTCACTTCCTTTACGCCTCTGGCGGACAGCAACTCCACCTCGTGGACCACTTCGTCGAGAGGGCGGCTCACCTGGCGTCCACGGCGGTAGGGTATGACGCAGAATGTGCACATGAGGTCGCAGCCGTGGATGATGGGGACGTAGCAGGTGACGCCGGGTTGGGCCGGGGCCAGGGAGCCGACGCAGCCCTGCCAGTCGAGGCCGAGGCGGTCGCCCACCAGGTCGAGGAGGGGGCCGTATTCCTGGGGCCGCATGAACAGGTCAACGAAGGGGAAGCGCTTGGCCAGATCGTCGGACTTGGGGCCGACCATGCAACCCATGAGGGCCACGACTCGATCGTCCCGCTGTTTCTTGAGCGGGGCGGTGTTTTGGAGGTTGACCACCACCTTGTCTTCCGCGTTCTGACGCACAACGCAGGAATTGAGGACTACAACATCGGCATCTGAGGCCCGGTCCGCAGGGCGCAGGCCCAATTGTTCCAGGGCTGACCCCAACCGTTCGGAGTCGGCCTTGTTCATCTGACAGCCGATAGTCCAGATATGGAACGTTTCCATTATATAAGTGTATACACGGGAATCAGAATCGGGGATCGTCGGCGATGGCGGAGTGAATTACCCCGTTATTGATACTATATCCACGCCTTTATTAAGGCTAAACGAGATTCCTACGTTGCCGCGTATACCGCTCTGCCGTTGATGCGCACTTTGCGTCGATAGTCCCGTGTCCTCCAACGCCGGTATCGACGGCAGGCAACGTTGTTGCTGACCAAATTGTAGCACACCTCCACGCCTGAGAACCGCACAACCCGGCCTTTGGTCTCGCGCACTATTGACAATGTGTGAGACACTTCGCCGTCCTGCCTGTCCAACTGATGGGGTCCACTTCAAGTGGGCGGCACTACAGATCTCCATATCTCCACGCTGTCTTTGGGTTCCCGATGTGCATGGTTCATACCGAACTACCGCTGCATCTAGCAGTTCCGGGCCGTCATCTTGACCATTTGAGCCATCTTGGGTTAGATTCAACGCCAGAATAGGCAGACGGAGCACAATCCCGTACAACACGCCGCTTCCGGATGTTGTGCCGCGGCTTCCGGCCTGCCTGCTGGTTAGACATCAAGTAATCTTTGTAACTCGCTGATGGAGGAGAATCGCCATGCCGTTCTACGAAAGAGGCCCCAACCGTATCTACTACGAAGAGGCCGGTTCGGGATTCCCCCTGCTTATCATCCCGGGTGGCGGACTAAATTCCACCGTGGCAGGTTTGCAGAGGTCCGGGCCCTTCAACCCTATGGAGACCTACAAAGACGACTTCCACTGTATCGCCGCCGATCTACGCAATGCTAATGGGGGCCAATCCAGTGGCCCACTGGAGATCGACCGCCCCTGGGATGCACACTCCGATGACCAACTAGGGCTGATGGACCATCTCGGCATCAAGGAATTCATGGTCATGGGATTCTGCATCGGCGGGCCGTTGATCCACAACCTGCTCAGGCTGGCCCAGGAGCGTATTGTGGCGGCGGCGTTGATGCAACCCAGCGGGTTCAGGCCGGATATGCCGGACATTTTCTACCAGAACAATATAACTGGATGGGGGCCGCCTCTTTGCGAGAAGCGTCCCGAAATCACAATGGACATGATCCATAACTTCCTGACCAGTATGTACACCGACCGCGCCGACTTCGTTTTCACCGTGTCCCGCGACTTCGTGCGTGCCCTGCAGACACCATTGCTGATAGCGCCCGACGATGTGCCGGCGCACCCATACGAGTGCGCGATGGAGGTTGCCAGCCTGGCCCCGAACTCCGAGGTGACTATTTTCCCCTGGAAAGACTCGCAGGAGCACATCGACGAGGTGGTAGCCCACGCCCGGCGCTTCCTGAAGACCCATGAGCCGGCAACCGCGGCGGCCTGACAACTCCGTACCGCCAAATCTATTAAGGCCCCGCTGGCTTCCAATCATCTCCGGGTGATGAACGGAAGTGGCGGGGCCTTGGAATTTCGGCTGGGAGACCAGCTTCCAGTTGAGTTCGCGGGTCCCTTTCAGGCGACCGGCAGCTCCCGGCCCGTGTCCGACGCCTGTTTGATGGTATCGAGGAAACGGTGCAGGTCAACCGCTACATCGAAGGTCGGCAGGCGGTTCTGTCCGGTCCGGACCGCCTCGGCGAACAGGCTATATATCTGCCCGACGTTGAAGGGATCGCCTCGGGGGAAGTCGGCCGGCACATAAACGAAACGCTCAGGTATAGCCAGGTCCCGCAACTCGTGGCTTCCCCGTGCTCCCTGAACCCGCAGCATCTCACCGCGCTGCGACGAAACGCTCCCCGTGGCGACCAGTGTGCCTTCCCGCCCGTAGATCTCCATTCGAAAGCCGCTGCCTGCCCAGGGGACAGATCCAACATGGACCGACGCTGCCGCGCCGCTCTCCAACTGTCCGCTGACTCGCACATTATCCGGAGATGTGACTTCCACAAACCGCTGGGTATCGGTCTCGTACCATTGTTTTGCTTGGGTGCTGACCATGCACGCCACCCGGATGAAGTTGCCAGCCACGAAGCGCAGGGCGTCAATGACGTGTCCGTTGGCGATGGTCAGGGTGTTTGCCCCCAGGCTGGCATCGCGTTGCCAGGTGCCGCTGGAACGGCGTTCCATCGCGCCATCGCGCATGGTGGTTACATGACACGAGAGTACCTCGCCCACATAACCGGCCTCAATTTGTTCCTTGATATACAACAACGCCGGACTAACTCGCGATTGCAGACCCACCGCGGTTTGCACACCTTTGTCCCGGGCCAGAGTTGCAAGTTCCTCGGCTTCGGCGGTATTCCGTCCCAAAGGCCACTCGGTGAAGACGTGCTTGCCAGCTTCGATGGCAGCCTTAGTTGGCTCATAGTGCGATGGCACGCGCACAACCACGGCCACCGCGTCGATCTCCGGAGACGCTGCCATTGCCCGGAAATCATGGAAGGCAAGCTTCGCTCCAAAGGCTTGGCGGGCCTCTTCCGCGCTCTCGGGCCGGGTGGTGCAAACTGCGGTAAACTCGACGTCCGGACTGGCCAGTAGCGCCGGGAAGTGCGACTGAGAGGCCCAGGTCGAGTTTACGTTCGCACCCACAAACCCGAGGCGGATCTTGTCTGCCATGATGCGCGCTCCTTAGATTCCTGGCATTCTGCATCCTTCTATATGTGTCGGCGGGCCGGGGAACCTTTATCTTGAGGAACCGCCATCTGGATGAATACAGAATACGCAGCTTCGGTCTTTTAACTTTTTGTAGGGTCAGGGTGTTTATTAACCAATCTCACTTGAACTGACCAACCAAACCACACCCGTTCGAATCGCTCGGCGCTCCATGCCAAGGAATCATATTTCGACCATTTTACCACTCCCCAAGCTTGGCGACCCGGGGTGGAAGCCTAGCCGGTGTCGGCTTGGCCATTGTGCTCTTGAAGGCCACTGCGGAACGTTGCCAACCGGACGGCTTCGGGACGCTATGGTGAATGGATCGGCTCACGGTCCGATGAAAGGCGAAAATGAAGCAGTCAAGGGGTCCAACTCCTTTGGTACTTAACGGCTTACTCAAATCCCAGTCGGGGTCCTCTAAAATAGTGGAAATAGTTTTGAGAGTAAGAGTAGCGCCTGACTGAAATAGCGGCAACGAGGCACGCCTATTGTCGACCGGACCACCCCACTCTAAAGAGTGTAGGTGCGGTAATAGGGACAGCCGGAATAGTTTGCGCGTAGCGCCCTGCCCGACGCTACCGCATCGAAACGGAGGGTTTCGGGTGAGCGCGGGTCTTCACCGATCCGAAATAGGTCGTTCCCCAAGGGGGCCAAGGGCTCGTGACCGCCGTTTGGATAGACCAACAATAGTGTGCCTTTCCGGAGCACAATACGGAAATTGGTCAGGCCGAAATTGTAAGCCCGGTAGTGCCCGAGGAAGCTCTCCCACTCACCAGGGTAGTCGAAGCTCTTCGTGCCGGAATAACCCTCGCCAACATACCACCTGGGACCGTGGAATACCTCCACGACCCGGTCCCCATCGCGCCCGAACTCCAACAGGAAATGCTCCATGTCTGGGTGCGGCACGTAGAAGACGGCATCGCCGCACCGTTGCAGAACGATATCCTGACCGTGATATTCCAGCGCCAATTGCCCGCCTTGGGCCGTGAGGACTAGAGGGTCCCCGTCGCCGCAATAGGAACCGGCGTAATCCGCCGCATTGCTCACCGAGGCCGGGTCGCTAACCGATGGCAGAGGAGGCATTTCCTGTTGGCGCACTCCGGCCCGCAACAGGCTGAGAAGGTGCATCGCCATCCCAATGGAGCCGTAAGACTCGACGCAGCCGTTGACCAGGACTACGATTCCGATCCCGTCGTCCAGGTCGGCGACCATGGCCGCCACGAACCCGGGAGTGCTGCCGCCGTGGCCCAGGTAGGCGTGGCCTTCGACATCGGCCAAAGTGAGCCCGTACCCGTAGTATGCTCCTCCCCACTGTTGGGTTGGTATTACCCTCCGGGTCATTAGGCCGAAACTCTCCTCAGACATTATCCGGCCGGTTGGTCCATGGCCCCGGTCCATGAGCATCCTCAAATAGACGGCCATATCCTCAGCGGTAGATGCCTGACAGCCATCTCCCACACCGTACTCGGTCCACAGCGCCGGTACGAGCCCGTGCTCCCTATGCTCCGGCCGGTCGTCATAAAAACTTCGGTAACCTACGGCCGCCCGCTTTCGTGTCTCGAATCCAATGACTGGGTGGGAATCGCGCATGCCCAGGGGATCGAGTACTCTCCTTTGTATAGCGTGTTGATATGATCTTCCGTCCACTTCCTCCAGTAGGAAACCCAAAGTCTTGTATCCGATATTCGAGTAGCGGAAGTACTCTCCAGGGGGAGCGCCGGTCCGGCTGTCCCGCAAGGCCCATGATTCATAGAGACCATGGGGCCCTATATCGGTGCCGGTGACCAGGCCCGAGGTGTGAGTCATCAGGTGGTGGGGGGTGATGGGCCCAAAGCCGGACTGTACATCGAACCACGGCAGGTAGCGCGACACCGGCTCATGTAAGTTCAGGCGGCCCTCGTCGCGAAGTTGCATTAACGCAACGTTGGTGAAGGACTTGCCGATAGACCCGATCTCGAACATCGAGCTGGGTTGCATTGGCCTACCGGAAGCCAAGTCGGCATAGCCGAAGGGGACCACCCGGAGCGACTTCTCCCGGTCGGTAACCGCTAGGACCAATCCCGGCATGTTGACTTCCGTCATTCGATGTTCCACGAACCGGTCGATTTCCTCAAAAGCTCTCTCAAGACTCGTCATCACGCACTCCTCCAATTAACACCGAAGTTGATACGACAGAATTGATATACAAAGGCCGAGGTGTCAATTTAGCGTCTCCAATAAAATCCAGAACCTTGGCCGTTGGGGTGGGTTATTCTAGTCCGGGCCCGTTGATCTCCGATGGACTTGGGCAGTCTCCGGCAGGACCTACGAAGAGGGGTTTAGGTGAAAGGCGGCCCCCGAAACTCCGGCGGCAACTATCGGCATTTGGTCAAGACGAAGCCAGAGGAGAAGCTAGTGAATTCGTTAGCGATTTCTTGAACGTCGTTGAGAAGAAGGGGTCTGCTGCATCGAGCCGACATAGAATTATGGCATCCAGCGCGAGCTTCCATTACCATGGCAGGCTTGTGCTCGACAGGGTGAGCCTGTGTGGTCGGATTGGGTTGCCGATATCCTTACGGACCAGCCGGAAGATCAACATGGTGGCTGGCTCCCTGGCTGCGAGGCATCGGTGTCATTGCCGTCCAGGACCGCCACCTCGGGATATTCTGGATGCGCCGCCACCCAATCAGCGCCGGTGAGATATTCCGGGTGGACATAGGTGTCGGCTGCTGTCATGGGCTGGTTCCTGGATTGCGTAATATGGCGGGTGGTTGCTCTGAGGGTTATCGGATTTTGGCTGCGCGGGGGTGGGTGGCCGCCGCCACTTCCTCGGGCGTCAGACCGGCGAACCTTTGGGGGCGATAGGGCCCCAGCACTGCGTCCGCCGGCATCCCATCGCAGATTTCCTGGGCGGCCAACTGGCTCAATGCCGGAGCCAGCGTAACGCCGCTGTGGGTGAGGGCCACGTACAGATTGGGCGCCTCGGACGCAAATCCCATCACCGGGTAGCCGTCCAAGGGCATAGGACGCCAACCCACCGGAACCGGCACTGCCTGCGCACCGGCTAGTCCCGGCAGATAGCGGAGGGCACGGGCCAGCAGATCGTCGGCGTGGGCCTGGGTGTCGTCTTCGGCGAGGCTCTCCTGGTCGCCCTCGCCGATCATCATGCGGCCGTCGGCGCACTGTCGCAAATGAATCTCCGGGCGGCCATCGCTCAGGGCTGGCGCGTACGCCACCGGCACGTTGTGGAGCAAGGGGGGAAGCTGGTTCGTCCGTATCACCACGCCGGGGCTTTCCGCTTGGGGCACATTGACGCCGGCTAGGGCCGCCAAGCGGGCGGTCCCGGTACCCGCGGCGATGACCACTGCATTCACGTCCCTGGGGCCCGAGGTGGTGACCAGGCCGTGGATCCGGCCATCTTCATATTGCTCAAATCCATAAACTTCCGTGTCGGCATAAATCTCACAACCTATTTCTCGAATCCGACGCAAGCAGGCATCGACCACCATTTGAGGCTCCACCTGGCCTTCGTTGGGACTGTACTCGGCAGCGGCCATCGGGCCAACGTCCAGCGCCGGTTCCAGATGCTTCAGCTCACCGGCGTCGATCAGACGGGCCGGGTAGCCCCAGGATTGGAGCTGCCGCACCCGGGCCACCAACCCGTCAGCGGCCGCCGGGTCGGATGCCCAAGAAACCTTGCCTCCCCAGCGGAGGCCGACGCTGTCCGGGTCCCCATGATCTCCGATGACGGCGGCGAAGCGGGGCCACATCTCCAGCGAGCGGCGGTTCAGGTTGTGATAGCCGATGGGTTCTTTTGCCCCGGCATTGATCCATGCAAAGCTGTGGCTCGACGCGCCGTGCCCAGGCTGGCCCTTGTCGATGAGGGCGACGTGTACCCCGCGCTGTGCCAGACGCCAGGCGGTGGCCGCGCCCAGGATGCCGGCGCCAATGACGGCTACCTTTAAAGGTTTCTCTGGAATGACCATCAATTGCGTCTCCTTCCACCGTGGGGCCGCGCTTGTGGGAGCGTTCGAGCAGGGCGCGCACGTTCACCTTGAACCGCCTCAAGATCACCATAGCACTTCAGCATGATGCCTAAGTATCTATCTCAAAACTGAACCAGCAGGCTTGGGCAGAGGGGAAATCCCCCCAACCCCCCTCTCACTCCGGGCTGACAGGGGTATGTATCGTCTTAAATTAGTTTGAGGACTTGGAAAGCGCACGGGAATCTGGCATCTTGGTTACAGTCACGAAACCGGACGCCGGAGGTCTCACATGCGCCTTTCACATGCGCCTTTCACATGCGCCTTTCCAAGGAATCCTACCAGATGAAGCAGGTTATTGAAACGCATCTGCCCCGGCTCAGCCGGCCGCAATTGACCGGGCTGGTCCCCGTATCAAGTACGGGGCAGGCTCTATGGGTGTGCGGGACTATTCCGGCTGGGAGCGCCTGCCGGAATGCCGCCGCCGCCCTCTCGACCTGGGGCAACCGGAACAATATGCGGCAGTACCTCCGGGAGTGGCTGTACGGCGGCGGCCGGCACGCCCCTGCCGGACGGAACTGGACGTAAGCCTCTGCTTCGCGCCGCTGCTGCGATGGGTCCTTTCGTGGTGGCCTTTCGTGGTGGCCTTTCGTGGTGGCCTTTCGTGGTGGCGTTTCGTGGTGGCGTTCGTGGTGGCGTTCCGTGGTGCGTTTCGTGGCGGCGTTTCGTGGCGGCGTTTCGACAGGCTGGCGTTGGCGATAGACCCGGCGCTGAAAGGGAAGGAGACCACCGCCATAGTCATAAGCGTGGTCTGCCGTGGTTGTGCGATTCCGGTGGCGCGGCGCATCATGCGCGCCAACAAGCCGGGCGCATGGATGGACCCGGTCGTCGAACTGTTGCAGGCGCCGGCCCCGGCGGCCCCGGAGGAGATGAAGGTGATTGTGCCGTGCGGCCGGGGCCTGACCAGTCCGGAATTGTGGGAACAGATACGCGCCCGGAGCCTGCCCCCGGCCACGACCGGAGGGCTGGCATCCATACATGAGGTACCCTAAACATGAGGTACCCTAAAAACATTGCTTTCTGTGCCGAGGGAGGCCGCCGCCTGCCGGCGCGGACCTTCGTTTCCCGTCCTGATACCGGATGGATTGGCCGTGGGACCGCGTTCAGTGATGCAACCGTGAAACGCCGTTGCACCCTGATTGTGGTCTGGTACGCTGAGCAGGAGGAGCCGTGGACCATATTGACCGGCCATGCGCCCGGAGAAGCGGGAGCGAGTTGGTACGCGCTCCGTTTCTGGATAGAACCGGGCTTTAAGATGCTCAAGAGCGCCGGTTGGCAATGGCAGAGGACCCGGAGAACCGGCCCGGAGCGGATTTCCCGGCATTGGCTGGCGCTATCGGCGGCGGCCCTGATGGTCCTGGCCTATGGGACCAGAGCCTGCCCCCGGCCACGACCGGGGGGTGGAAGACGCCTTTGAGCGGAAGGCCGCCCCCGGCAGCCTGAGAGCGCCTCCGAAATGGCTGGCGCCCACGCACCGCAGTAGTAGGAGCAGGCCGGGACGGACCGTCAGCCTGATCCACCACGGCATCGGCCGGCTGAGGCGGTTGATGCACCGGGGCAAGCTCCGGAGCCGGGTGTGGCTGCTGCCCGAACCGTGGCCAGAGCCCAAGCCCCGCCTGGAGATCAACCGCCACGCCCCCACTTGAAACTCCATACATACCCCTGTCAGCAGGGGAGAAGGGACCCAGAAAGCCCAGGCCCCGGAGCGCTTTGCCCGCCGGTGCATGACGCCCACTCATCGGGTGGAGCATGTGGTTGAGTCCTGCCCCGAATGCGGTACCGGCCTGGCTGGGGGCTGGGTGCAGCGGACCCGAGAGGTCATTGATATCCCCGTGGTTCCTGCCCAGATTACCGAACATGTCTTCATCGCCCGGACTTACCCAGTATGTGAGCGGCGCCGGATACCCCAGGCGGACCTGGGCGGGTGGTCCTGGGGAAACAGCGGTTGGGCATCAACCTGATCAGCCTGATCGCCGCCCTGCGGGAAGAGGGGCGACTCCCCTTGCGCACCATCCAGTGGTACCTCCAGACCGTACATCAGTTGCGCCTCAGCCTCGGCGCCATCGGCCGGGTCATCCGTCAGGTGGCCCAAAAGGTCCAACCGGCAGTGGCCGAGATCCTGGAGTGCATCCGAGCCAGCCCAGTGGTCCACGCCGACGAGACCGGCTGGCGCCAGGACGGGGTCAACGGATACGTCTGGACATTTTCCACTCCCACCGATCGGTACTTCCTCCGCCGGGGCCGCAACAAGCAGGTGATGGACGAGGTCCTGGGAGAGTCCTTCGGCGGGGTTCTGGTCAGCGATTTCTACGCCGCCTACCATCATTACGACGGCCCCAAGCAGCGCTGCTGGGTTCATCTGCTACGGGACATCCACGACCTGAAGGCCCTCTACCCCCGGGACGCCGGGTTGGCCCAGTGGGCGTCGGACGTCCATAAAATCTATGCCAAGGCCAAGACCTTCACCCATCCCGATAAACGGCAAAGGCGCCTGGCCCAACTGGGGCTGGAGCGGCGTTGCCGGACCGGCGCCGCCCGTTCCTCGATGATCCAGCGACGGTGCAGAGCAAGCTGTGCCGACGCATCGAGAAGTTCATCAAGAGCCTGCCCCGTACTTGATACGGGGAACTGTTCGTCTTCGTGGCCGAATCCGCGGCGCCCGCCGACAACAACGCTGCCGAGCGAAGTCTGCGGCCCCTGGTGATCAGCCGGAAGATCAGCGGCGGCACCCGCTCTCAGGCCGGCAGCGACAGCAAGATGACCCTGGCTTCCCTCTTCGGCACCTGGCGCGCCCGGCGCTTGAACCCCCTCACCGCCTGCCGTCAAATGCTCGCTTCCCCTCAACTCTGAACTGTTACTGTCGACGCCGTTCAAGCGAACGTAGGGACCCACAATGGCTGGCAGAGGGTACTTCACTGGAGGAGAGAGTTCCTGTATTCCGGCTCTAATCCGGAAAGACGGAGTATTCGCCTGGTGTTAGGCTCAGTCCCCCGTCCCCTGCGCCGCGGGTTCCGGCGAGGGCCTTCTTCCGCCGGATAGGCCGTGCCTCAACATCAGCCCGGCCATACACAGGGAGAGGGACGTAAAGCTGACTATCGCCAGGGAGAGTTGCAAGTCGTCGGTAATCTGCTGCAGTAGGCCGGTGACCAAGGGACCCAGCGTGATCCCCAGCGAGCTCATCATTTGGACGAAAGCCAGGCCAACCGCCACTTCCCTGGGCCGAATCCTCGGCAGATAGAAGGGGACTGAATAAAGCACCGGCCAGAATCCCCACGCGACCCCATTTATGAATGTCAGCACTAGCAAAATGGGAAGGGAGCCGGTTAAGGTCATTCCCATAAAGGTAACGGCCATGCCTATCCCCGTGGTCAGCAAGACATTTCTGCCCTGGTCCGAGACCATTACCACCCAACTGAAGCCCAAGCCGGCAATGCCGCCCATCAAGATACCCAGCGCCAGGATACCGCCCGACCATATCAAAGACATCTGGTAGCTATCCAGCATCAACGTGGGGTAAAAGCTCAGGAAACCCGACCAAGCCATGGTCGCTCCCGCGAACCCAAGTCCTCCAATCCACAGGTCGCGGTAACGCAGCGTCCCCATGAGTACGCTTGCGTCCTGGGAGCCCATTCGCTGCCGGTATTCTGGTGTAACCCGTTCTTTGCCGAAGACCATCCAAAGGACCGTCATCACAGCGAACAGGCCCACGAAGGAAAGCACCGTGGCGCGCCAGTTATCGTCGAGAGCGATGAATATGAACGGAGATGCGGCGATTCCACCACCCACCACAACCCCGAACATTGCGTTGGATATGCTATTGACCAGGACGATCTGGCGCGGAGGAAACCATTGCTGGGTGAGGAACGCGCGGGCTGGCTGGCGGGCGACTACGCTGATCCCGAACGCGATCCGTCCTAGTATCAGTATTACAAATCCGGGTGCGATGGCCTGTGAAAGCAGAAACAGGGTGCCCAGCACCATAGTCACCGACGTCAGGGCCTTCGGAGGGAAACGCGAGGCCAACCAACCCAACGGTACAGCCAGCACCAGGTTGCCCCAGTAGGCGGCGGAGCCCAACATCCCCTGTTGGAACGGAGACAGCCCCAGTTCGTCGCTAATAGATGGCAGCAATATCCCGATGGTGGACATGATCATGAACCCGGACACACTGGCGGTCAGCCAGATGCCCATAACCACCCATCGATAGCTCGATGCCTGCTCGGAGGAATCTTCCAAAAAAGCGCTCTCGCGCAGCCTCTTCTAATTGAGGTCCAGGAAGGTTGTCCCGAAAACCGGGGGAACCAATGACCAAGGCAGTGTATTCGCCTCCCATCGCCCAGTCAACGTAAACCGCAGGGGAGTGCAGGACGATTGCAAAGTCAGGGAGCGCGTCCGTAGAGGCGGTCGATGGTCTGCCTCGGGCGGAAGGCGCAGGTCTTGGCTCGCAGGGGCATGGACATCCGGTGAGGAAACCATCCTTCCAGGCGCAGGGTGTTCAGCCCGGTGTTTACCAGGGTGGCGAATACCTCGCCCAGCCCGGGGCGGCGCAGCGTGTGAACGTCCTCATCCCAACTGCGGTCCCCGGGTGTCCCCCTGACAGGGGTATGTATGGGGTTTTCATGCAGGGGCATAGCGGGTGACCTCCAGGTTGGACTTGGGTTCAGGCCAGGGTTCGGGCAGCAGCCAGACCCGGCTCCAGAACCGGCCTCGGTGCAGCAACCGTCTCAGCCAGACGATGCCGTGCCGGATTACGCTGACGGTCCGTCCCGGCCTGCTCCAACTACTGCGGTGAGTGGGCGCCAGGTGTTTCGGAGGTGCTCTCAGGTTGCCTGGGGCAATCCTCCGGTCATTGGCGTCTTCCACCCTGGTCCCATAGGCCAGGGTCAGGAGCGTCGCCACCGACAACACGAACCAATGCCGCGAAATCCGCGCCGGGTCGGTCCTCCTGGTCTTCTGCCATTGCCAACCCAGGCTCTTGACCGCCCCCCGGTCGGGGCCGAGGGCAGGCTTGAACCCCAACTCGATCCAGAAGCGGAGCGCGTACCAACTCACCCCAACTTCCTCCGGCGGAAGGTCGGTCAGGATGATCCACGGCTCCTCCTGTTCAACGTACCAGACCGCCAGCAGGGTGCAACGGCGTTTGGCGGCGGCTCTGCCGAAGGCGGTCCCCCTCCCGATCCATGCGGTATCCGGACGGGGAACGAAGGCACGCGCGGGAAGCCGCCGGCCCCCTTCAGCGCAGAAAGTGACGTTTTTCGGATACCTCATATAGGGATGCCAGCCTTGGGCCAGAATCTGTTTCCACAATTTCGGACTGGCCAAGCCCCGGTCGCACAGCACCACCACGGTCATTTCCCTGGGGACCGCCGGGGCCAGGGCCTGCAGCAGTTCCACTATCGGGTCCATCCAGGCCCCGCGCTGGTTGGCGCGCAGGATGCGCCAGGCCACGGGAATCGCGCAACCCCGGTAGACCACGCTGATGACGATGGCGGTGGCGCCGTCCCCTTTCAACGTGGGGTCAACCGCCAGCGCCAGCCGGCCGGAACGCCACCACGCAAGGACCCACCGGAGCAGCGGCGCGAAGCAGAGACTTACGTCCAGTTCGGTCTTGCAGGGACGCGCCCGGTCGCCGCCGTCGTACAACCACTCCCGGAGATACTGGCGCAGGTTGTTCCAGTTGCCCCGGGTGGAGAGGGCGGACGCGACGGCATTCTGGCAGGCGCTCCCGGCCAGAATAGTCCCGCAGACCCACCAGGCCAAGCCGGTCAACTGTGACTGAGTGAGGTGCGGTAAATGCGTTTCAATGACCTGCCGCATCTGGTAGCATTCCTTGGGAAGGCGCATGGGAGACCTCCGGCATCCGGTTTCGTCATTGCAACCAAGATGCCGGATTCCCCTGCGCTTTCCAAGCTCTCAGACCATTTTCAGTCCATACATACCCCTGTCCCCGGGTGTCCCCGGGGCAGGCTCTTCACGTGATGCAGGCTGTTCGGGGCGCTCCAGTGGTTGCGGAACCCTCGAAGCAGTTCCTCTGGTCCGCACTGGTGGGAACTCAGGCTGGTCAGCAGATACCAGCGCTCCCGGCTCACCTCCCCGGTGGCTATATCCACCCTCACCTTCTCCACCGTCGCACCCTGCCTCGCCCCCGGGAAACCCCAACTCCTCCCGGATGTAGTCGGCCAGTGCCTCATCGGTCCAGGTCCGCCGTCTCTCGATCACCCCCGCTTTTCCCCAGGGTCTCCGCCTGCGGCTCCCCCGCTTCCTCCCCGGCCAACCCGTCGGTCAGCGCCGCCAGCGACTCAGGCTGGTTCCCCTTGATTCGCGCCAGGTAGTCCCGTCCGTGGCTGACTATGGCCTGGCACAGGTCCCGTTCCGCATACAGGGCGTCCATGGTCAGCAGCCGCAGCCCGGGATAGTCCTCGAACAGCCGGCCCAGTTGATCTCCCAACACCCCTGGTTCGTACCGCTTCTCCGACGCCGGCCACTGGGCCAGGCACAACTTCAGGTCATGGGCCAGCACGTTCACCATCACCAAGGGATTGCCTTGGGCGTCCTCCGACTGCTTGGCCCACTTGCCGTCCACCGAGGCACTGAGTTGCTGGTCCGCCACCACGCGGGCCACCCAGCCGGTCAGGGCCCCCTGCAACTGCTCATAGGGCACCCCCGCCAGGGTGCGGGAGATGGTGGTGGCGTGGGGCGGATGGTCCCGGAGAAACCCTAGAGGCTCCTTCAACACCGGCCAGTGCATCCTGGCGAACAGGGCGATGTGGGCCATGGTGGTCTGACCGCAAACCAGGCCCAGCAGGGTGAGCCGCAGAGCTTGCCCTCGTGAAAACGGGGGATTGCCTGAAAGGGATGGCGCACTCCCCTGGCCTTCCGGGGGTCCGGCGCCTGCTCCAAGCACTGGAAGAGAGATTCCGCCGCTTCCATATCCTCACACTCCCATCTCTCACTTCCTTACCTGCGTGGATATAGACCTTTCTCTCCGACTTTGCAATCGTCCTGGATACCCCAGGAAACCCTTGACAAGGTTGACCCCAGGTTCCGAGCCCGCGGTGGAGAATGGATTGGTACGTCCGGTCGGGCCCGGACAGTCATCTACAACGTCGAGGCTATCGACCCGGCAGCGGACCTGCCGCCTTCCATCTTGGACTTCACAGACGAAGAATGGAAAGGCAGGGTGGGCTGGGCGCCTCGAAATGGTTCCTTTCAGGCGTTCTTCACCGAGTTGCGGCTGCAACGAGGTGAAGATGTCGCCCGGGCCTGGTTGGAAGGAATGCGGGAAAACGACGCCTGAGACTACCCTAACAACGTTAGCATCGTGGTCGCTGCCGCTCGGGGCGAGGTTGAAGTAGGGTTCGTGAATCATTACTATCTGGAGCGATTCCTCGAGGAACATGGGCCCGAGTTTGGCGCACGGAACCATTATCTGGGCAAAGGCGATCCCGGAGCGCTGGTCCTGGTAGCCGGAGCTGGCATTCTGAAGGCATCGGATAATAAGAATACCGCCAGGGAGTTCGTTGAGTTCCTGCTCTCTGAGCTGGCGCAAGTGTACTTCGCCAACGAAATCAAGGAATACCCCGTCTCTGCCGGCGTTGAGCCGGTGGGCGACCTCCCACCCCTGGACACCCTGGATCCACCGGACGTCGATCTGGGTAGCCTGAGCGATCTTAAGGGAACCATAGACCTGTTGAGGGATGCAGACGTTTTGCCGTGACGAATGTTTGGCCCAACGACTATTCTTCCCCTTAATGAGGGAAAGAGAGCTGCTGCTGGCCGCGGCGGCTCTTTCCTTGTTGCTGGCGGCCGTCTATACGATCTCGATTGACATTCGAGCGACCCGCGGGGCCTCCATTACGGGGGATGAGCCCTTTTATTTGCTGACCACCCAGAGCCTGCTGGCTGACGGCGACTTCGACCTGCGCAATCAATACGAAAGCAAATCCTACAAGTCTTTCTTTGATCACGCAGACGACTTGTGGTTTCAATCTGTTCCGAGGGATGACGGCCGGCTGCTCAGTCCTCACAACCCCGGTTTGTCCTTCCTGTTGATCCCCGGCTTTGCCCTGGGCGGCTTGGTGGGGGTGCAGATTCAGTTGCTGTTACTGGCGTCCGCTACATTGGCGCTGGCTTTCGTGCTGGCAGATCGGATGACCGGTCACCGGCTGATCAGCTGGGTTGTATCGCTCGGCGTTGGACTGACTGCCACCTCATTCATCTATTCTACCGAAATATATCCGGAATTTCCGGCGGCGCTGGCCCTGGTTACGGCGCTGCTGCTGGTCACCCGTCAACACCGGCTTGGTATGGCTGCGGGACTGTGGCTGGTCGGCGCGCTTTCGATCATGTGCTGGCTGGGCGCCAAGTATGCACCCCTGGCTTTGATTGTGTCGGCATACTTCTTGCTGAAAGCCGAGCGGCGCGGGCGTATTGCCCTATTGGTTGCCGGAGGCATCTCGGCAGCTTGGTTCGCCTGGTTTCACGTGTACCTCTTTGGCGGACTGACCCCCTATGGCAACAACGTGGTCTACGCCCGGTGGAACACAGGTGAGATTCTTATAGGGCACATAGAATTCAGCGAGCGGTACTACCGGGTTTGGGGACTTTTCATAGACTGGCGGTTTGGAATCGGACGCTGGGCGCCTTTTCTGCTGGTGGCAGTTCCCGGCATGGCGCTGCTGGCGGAGGGCAAAGGAGCCCTGCGGCTGGTACTGGCGTTAGTACTGGTCCAATTGCTGATAGCGACCTTCTTGGCCATTACGATGATGGGATGGTGGTTCGCCGGGCGCACCATGCTCACGGTGCTGCCCCCGTTCATCATACCCGTTGGGCTGGTCTTGGCGAGGACTCCCCTGTGGGGAAAGGTCAGTGCCGCGGTACTGGGAATCTACACTATGGCGATTACCGCCGGGCTGGCGCTGGCCGGGCATTCCGAGGAAATCATCATTGCCGTGGACCCCTTTGACATGGCATTCCCATCCTTCCAGGGACTTGCGGGGCTGTTCCCCCTGTACACTTGGTGGACGACAGAGACTTGGTGGTTGACCTTTCTCTGGTTGACGTTGGCGGGCTTGGCGACCGGGGCCACGGCATGGCCCGAGATCGTTGCCAACATACGAAGGGTCAACCCACAAAAGCTGCGGCAGGCAAGTCGCGTCTCCTGTTGTCGAGACTACACTATTGGATGAACCTCAACTGTCTCCTTTAGGCGCTCCCTAGCAGATCCCGCATGCCCTCCGCGAAGGAAATCCCGGGCTCCCACCCGATGACTGTCTTGACCCTGGAGTTGTCCGCGGATTTTCGAAATTCTTCGAAGTCGCCTCTGGGGTTTGGCACAATGTGCTTTATAGGGCCGCCAATTATGACAGCTATTTCGTTGACCGAGGTCTCTTCTCGTGGCCCTATATTCAGGACCGTGTGGCCGCCGGCTGGCAGGGAAGCTGCGGCGGCAAGAAGGTTGGCCTGGACCACGTCCAGGATATGGGTATATCCCCGCGTCTGGTCACTGTCACCGTACACGGTGAGCGGCTCATGCTGCTCCGCATCTGCAGGAATTTTGGAATCAACAACACGTAAGCCCCCTCTGCAGGTTGCCGGGGCCATAGACATTAAAGTAACGCAGCGAGGTGATTCTCAGTTTAAAGAGCCTGGCGTACATATCGCAATATTGTTCACCGATTAGCTTCTGCATCGCGTAGGGGGACTTTGGATTTGGCCTCATCTCTTCATGCATAACGTGGATTGGCTGGTCACCGTAAACGCTGGAGGATGACGAATTGATGACGCGCCTAACCCCGTTCACGCGGGCCGCCTGAAGGACATTCAGGGTCCCGTTCACGTTGACTTCGTGGGTTCCCACCGGGTCATCCATGGAACGCTCTATCCGGGCCAGGGCAGCCGTGTGAAATACCCAGTCCGCGGATTCTGTGGCGAATACCATCAGTTCAAGATCGGCAACTGACCCTTGAACCAGTTTTGCCTCGGAATTGAGGTGGGAAATTGCGCCCGTGGCCAGATTGTCTATCGCCGTAACTTCGTGCCCCAGACTAATCAGCCGGTCGACAAGGTGGTATCCTATAAAACCACATCCGCCGGTTACAACGCACTTCATTTCACTGTAGTTGCTTTGACCGACATTAAAGGTCCACATTGTCGGTGCCCGGTAATTCTGCTATCGAGCTTATGCAATGATTTAGTCCCGTGGACCAATCCGGACTGCGGGGACGGGCCGCCCAGAACAACGGCCCAGCAGGAGATATTTCGGTCAATCATAGGGTAATAATATGTAATCACACTGTTGATACACAATGTAATACAGTCGCTATTAGTGGTAATGTTATTCGGGTAGAATAACCATAAGGAAGTGTATATAGTTATAATCAATGGCGGTAGGGCTCGGAACCTGGATTTCTCCTGAGCCGGGAGCGCGACATTATCATTCCGGCAGACGCGCCTCCTCCCCTGAGCAGGCGCGTAGGAAGCCTGGATATCCCCTCGCCGCCGGAAGGCGAAGAACAGGAAGGGCCTCGGCGCCTACTTCCACTTCTAGAGCATCCAGAGACACCGCCAGGCCCTGGGCTACCGGACCTCGGCCCAAGTGTTCCATGGAACTCCAATGCTGGTAAAGGAGAAAACATGCGGTGACAAGAGGCTGGCTTGTAACCTAATTCATCCTCTATGCTGTCGAATATATGAGCGCCACATCAGTGCTCCAACAGACTTTTGAAATGACTTCTAGTTTTGTTGGTCAATCCTCCGTTGTTGCCAAGGCAGTAAACTCCCTCGGGGACAGGATCCCCAGGGCGCTGTCTGACAGGGGTATGTATGGAGTTTCAAGTGGGGGCGTGGCGGTTGATCTCCAGGCGGGGCTTGGGCTCTGGCCACGGTTCGGGCAGCAGCCACACCCGGCTCCGGAGCTTGCCCCGGTGCATCGGCCGCCTCAGCCGGCCGATGCCGTGGTGGATCAGGCTGACGGTCCGTCCCGGCCTGCTCCTACTACTGCGGTGCGTGGGCGCCAGCCATTTCGGAGGCGCTCTCAGGCTGCCGGGGGCGGCCTTCCGCTCAAAGGCGTCTTCCACCCCCCGGTCGTGGCCGGGGGCAGGCTCTGGTCCCATAGGCCAGGACCATCAGGGCCGCCGCCGATAGCGCCAGCCAATGCCGGGAAATCCGCTCCGGGCCGGTTCTCCGGGTCCTCTGCCATTGCCAACCGGCGCTCTTGAGCATCTTAAAGCCCGGTTCTATCCAGAAACGGAGCGCGTACCAACTCGCTCCCGCTTCTCCGGGCGCATGGCCGGTCAATATGGTCCACGGCTCCTCCTGCTCAGCGTACCAGACCACAATCAGGGTGCAACGGCGTTTCACGGTTGCATCACTGAACGCGGTCCCACGGCCAATCCATCCGGTATCAGGACGGGAAACGAAGGTCCGCGCCGGCAGGCGGCGGCCTCCCTCGGCACAGAAAGCAATGTTTTTAGGGTACCTCATGTTTAGGGTACCTCATGTATGGATGCCAGCCCTCCGGTCGTGGCCGGGGGCAGGCTCCGGGCGCGTATCTGTTCCCACAATTCCGGACTGGTCAGGCCCCGGCCGCACAGCACAATCACCTTCATCTCCTCCGGGGCCGCCGGGGCCGGCGCCTGCAACAGTTCGACGACCGGGTCCATCCATGCGCCCGGCTTGTTGGCGCGCATGATGCGCCGCGCCACCGGAATCGCACAACCACGGCAGACCACGCTTATGACTATGGCGGTGGTCTCCTTCCCTTTCAGCGCCGGGTCTATCGCCAACGCCAGCCTGTCGAAACGCCGCCACGAAACGCCGCCACGAAACGCCACCACGGAACGCCACCACGGAACGCCACCACGAAAGGCCACCACGAAAGGCCACCACGAAAGGCCACCACGAAAGGACCCATCGCAGCAGCGGCGCGAAGCAGAGGCTTACGTCCAGTTCCGTCCGGCAGGGGCGTGCCGGCCGCCGCCGCCGTACAGCCACTCCCGGAGGTACTGCCGCATATTGTTCCGGTTGCCCCAGGTCGAGAGGGCGGCGGCGGCATTCCGGCAGGCGCTCCCAGCCGGAATAGTCCCGCACACCCATAGAGCCTGCCCCGTACTTGATACGGGGACCAGCCCGGTCAATTGCGGCCGGCTGAGCCGGGGCAGATGCGTTTCAATAACCTGCTTCATCTGGTAGGATTCCTTGGAAAGGCGCATGTGAAAGGCGCATGTGAAAGGCGCATGTGAGACCTCCGGCGTCCGGTTTCGTGACTATCGACCGGCGGCGGGACCGGGATTATCGCGAAAGATCCCCTGCCGGGTGACCGGATTTCCTTGATGGCCTATAGCCGCCATGCTATCATTGGCCCAGCCCTCTCATCCTCCCCGTGAGCTTTGTTATTCGCGTGGCAGCCTCGTTTCGGCCTCAGTTGGAAGACAATCTCACGTCTTTTTCGATGTTCGTATGTGAGACGCCCGGGGGGACACGATTCTTGCGGTCCGGGAAGCGAATACCAGCATGAGCGCCCACCCGCATCCGGTCCATCAGATAGATGTATCGATTGACGAGCAATTCGCGGGGGAGGTCTCAGAGGCTTGGCTCCATTCGGTGGTCGAAGTTGGACTCGACGCTGCGGTTATGCAACTATCGGGCGTGCAGGTAAGCCTGTTGCTGACGGACGACAGCATGTTGCGAGAGTTGAATCTGCAATTTCGGGGGCTGGACGAAGTCACCGACGTACTCTCCTTCTCAATGGATCACCCGGGGCACTGGGAGGGAGAGTCCAACGAGCCGAATGACAGATTCCAGAAGCCGGGAGAAACCGATGAGTTCGCATGGTCGCTGCCTCCGGGAGAACTCCCGCCCCTGGGTGAAGTCGTCGTGTCCTATCCTCAGGCGTCTCGGCAAGCGGCCGAACACGGTCAGCCTGTCGACCGCGAATTGGCCCATCTTATAGTTCACGGGCTCTTGCACCTTGCGGGACACGACCACGAAGAGCCGGAGGAACAGGCCAGGATGCAAGCTCTGGAGCGGACCGGGATGGAAGCGGTGTTCCAGGCGGGGAAAGCGCGCTCATGACCACCCAGGTCTACTACCGGAAATGGCGCCCCACCAGCTTCAGTGACCTGGTGGGCCAGGAACACGTGGCCACCACCCTGCGTCAGTCCACCAAGCTCGACCGCGTGTCTCACTCATACCTGTTCTGCGGGCCGCGCGGCAGCGGCAAGACCACCACGGCCCGGATTATGGCCAAGGCCGTCAATTGTCTGGACCTTCAGGATGGCGACCCCTGCAACGCCTGTTCCGTATGCCACGCGGTCAACGACGGCCGGTTCATGGACATTATCGAGCTTGACGCCGCCAGCAACCGAGGCATTAATGAGATACGGGACATTCGAGACAAGGTAAACTTCGCTCCCGTCCAGGGCCGCCGCAAGGTCTACATCCTGGACGAGGCGCACATGCTTACCACGGAAGCCTCCAACGCCTTCCTCAAGACCCTGGAAGAACCTCCCGCACACGTGATTTTTGTCCTCTGTACTACCGAAGCTCATAGAATCCTGGCGACAATCGCTTCCCGGTGCCAAAGGTTCGACTTCCGTCGTATTCCCTCGGAGCAGGTTTACGGACGACTAGCCGAGATAGCCGAAGCGGAAGGGGTATCGGTGGACCCTGACGCTTTGCGGATGGTCGCCAGGTTCTCCGTGGGCAGCCTTCGAGACGCCGAGAACCTTCTGGAGCAATTGGTTGTCTCCTACGCCGATGGCGTCGGAGTCAAGCAGGTGGAAGACCTGCTGGGACTCGGCCACGGCGAACGATGGCTGGAACTCACCAAATTCCTGCTAATGGGCAACACGTCCGGCGCTCTGGGTGTCATCAACGAAGCTGCCTGGGACGGCGCGGACCTGCGTCAGTTGCACCGCCAGACCACCGAGTTGCTTCGCGCGGCGATGCTCCTGCATTGGGGCTCCGACGCGATCGTTGACCTCCCAGACCAGACCTTGTCCCAGATGAAGGAGTTGGTGGGCCAGCTTCCTCCCTGGCGGATCGTCAAGGCGCTGAAAATGTGGGGCGAGGTGAACATGCGCTACGACGCCCCTTCGCCGCTGCCCCTGGAACTGGCTTCGGTGCAGATTTGCGACGACAGCTTGGCGCAGCCAGTCACCAGTGTAGCCGAGAACGCAAGAGCGCCGGCCCGCACTCCAGCGGCCGGGCCGCCGCCCCCTCCCGCCAGCAACCCACCGCCAGCCCTGGCCCCATCGGTGTCACAAGCTCCTTCGCGTCCCGCCGAACCATCGAGGCCCCCCCGTGACTCCGCGCCGCCCAGGCCCGTGCCCAACCCCGAGCCGGCGCCCCCAAGAGCGCCCGCGACAGGTGACGGGTCGTTGGCCGCCAACTGGACTGCCGTGGTCAAGACATTGGGCAGGCACAAGGGCAAGAAGTATAATCTGGGGGCCCTGCTACGGGATTGTAAGTCGGTGGATGTCTCGATGGAGGATAATACGTTGGTCCTGCCCTTTACCCACAGGGCAAACCTGGAGCGGATGGAGGAAGAGATCGGCGACCCCAAATGCCGGCGGCTGGTCGGCGATGCTTTCAACGCAGCGTTCGGCGGTACTTACGAATTCAGACTCACTCTACTGGACGACAACCGCGATAACGGCGGCTCATCCGGTGCGGCGCAAAACAGCCCCCTGGTGCGCGTGGCCCTCGGCATGGGCGCCAGAATTATCGAGGAGGACCCGAAATGAACCGCAACATGATGCGGCAGGCCCAGCGGCTTCAAGCCCAGTTAGAGAAGGTCCAGGAAGAGTTGGAGACCATGACCGTTGAGGGAAGTTCCGGCGGCGGCGTGGTCAAGGTCGTGATGTCCGGCAAACAGGTGGTGGAGTCGGTGACCATCGAGCCCGAAGCCGCCGAAGACGTTGACCTGCTTCAAGACCTGGTTGCCGCCGCGGTAAACGACGCTTTCACCAAGACCCAGGAGATGGCCTCCGAAAAGATGGGCGCGATCACCGGGGGCTTGAAGATTCCCGGTCTGGGGTAGTCCCGGGATGAGCATGGGACCCCTCCCCGCGGCGTCCCCTTCGTTGGCCAGGCTGGTGCAGGAACTCCACAAACTCCCGGGCATTGGCCCCAAGAGCGCCCAGCGGCTGGCCTATCACCTCATCCGTACGCCCGAAGATGAAGCCCTGGCGTTGGCCGACGCCATTACCGGGGTCAAGCGGAACATCGTCCTCTGCCATGAGTGCCAGAATCTCACCGACATCTCCCCCTGCTCGATATGTGACGAGCCCAGGCGCAACAGGGAACAGCTCTGCGTGGTGGAGGACCCGCTGGACGTTCTGGCAATTGAGCGCACCCACTGCTATTCAGGGCTCTATCACGTGCTGCACGGTGTCATCTCTCCCCTCAACGGCGTAAGGCCGGACGATCTCAAGCTGAATGAGTTATTCGAACGGGTGGGCGGCGCAGGTGTCGAAGAGTTGGTCATCGCCACTAACCCCACTCTGGAGGGCGAGGCCACGGCGATGTACATCCGGCGGCGGCTGGCGGGGATGGACCTGAAGATCACCCACTTGGCGCGGGGCCTGCCCGTGGGCGGGTCGTTGGAATATACTGACGACCAGACCCTTAGCCGGGCGTTCCAAGGGCGTCAGGAGCTATAGGATGGCTCCGCCGCGCACGTATCATAGCGAAGCCTTGGCCCTCAAGCATGTCCCCATCGGCGAAACCGATCTGCTGGTGACTTTCTACACCCGTGACCGCGGTAAGCTCCGGGCTGTGGCCAAAGGCGCCAGGCGGTCCAACAGCAAACTGGTAGGTCACGTGGAACCGCTGACCCACGCGTCCTTGTCATTAGCTCGCGGGCGGACCCTCGACTACGTGACCCAGGTACAGGTGATCGAGAGCTTCGGCGCACTGAAATCCGACCTTGAATCTATTTCCAGAGGCTTTTACGTTGCCGAGTTGGTTGACGGGTTCGGCTCGGAAAACGGGGCTAACGAACCTCTGTACAACCTGGCGTTAGACACGCTTCACGCCGTCTCCGGTGGTACGGATGTTGAACTGCCCTTGCGTTGCTTCGATCTCCAGCTTCTTGGTGTATCCGGGCTGAAGCCGGAGTTGTATCGATGCGTGGAGTGCCGCAATGAGCTTCTACCCGGCCGTCACCGGTTCAGCCCCGGACTCGGGGGGACCCTCTGCCTGGATTGCCGGCCTCCGGACGCGAATGTATTGCCTTTACCCGTGCAAGTACTCAAGGTGTTGCGCCTGCTGGACCGGAGCCGTCCAGGGAGTCTTCAGCCGCTGCGGATGAGCGATAACCTGAAAAAAGAGCTACGAAGTCTGCTGGAATTAATCCTTGAATACTGGTTGGACTTTCAAATTCGTTCTAACTCGTTCATAAAACAGCTTCATAACGAATCCCACTCTGCGGTATATACGTAAGCAAATCTACCTAACACCCTGGAAAACCAGCCGCCGCAAACTGGTGCGAGGGGTTCACGAGGTTTGCCCGTGTTCAAGAAAATTCTTATCGCCAACCGCGGCGAAATCGCCTGCCGTATCATCCGCACCTGCCGCAAGCTCGGTATTCAGACCGTAGCCGTCTATTCGGAAGCCGACCGGGACGCTCTCCACGTCCGCATGGCCGACGAAGCCTACCTTCTGGGAGAGGCCCCTCCGGGACAAAGCTACCTGAACATACCGCGCATTATGGAAGCCGTTCGCCATAGCGGCGCGGAGGCTGTCCATCCCGGCTACGGCTTCCTCTCCGAGTGTCCCGCATTCGCCCGGTCATGCCAGGATGCGGGAATATGCTTCATCGGACCGTCTCCCGGCGTCATGGAAGAGATGGGCGACAAACTTGGGGCGCGCAAGCTCGCGCGCAAAGCCGGATTGCCCGTGATGCCCGGCACCTGGGAAGCTGTCGACGACACCCAGGCCGAACAGACGGCATGGAAGTTGGGGTTCCCCCTCATGGTGAAGGCCGCGGAGGGCGGCGGCGGAATCGGTATTCACATTGTCCACTCAATGGAAGAGTTGCGCCCGGTCATCCAGCGCACCCGCGAGGTCTGTAACGGCGCTTTTGGAAGTCCCCGCCTCTATTTCGAGCGATATTTGAGCGGCGCATCCCACATCGAAGTCCAGCTCATCGGGGACCAACACGGAAATCTCGTCCACCTGTTTGAACGGGACTGCTCGATCCAGCGCCGCAACCAGAAGCTGGTTGAAGAGACTCCCGCAGTAAAACTTTCCCCCAGATTGCGCCGCCGCATCTGCCATCTGGCCCTGAAGCTGGCCAAGTACATCGGCTACACCAACGCTGGCACCGTCGAGTTCCTGGTCTCCCCTGATGGTCAGCTTTTCTTCCTCGAGATCAACGCCCGGTTGCAGGTGGAGCACGGTGTCACAGAGATGATCACCGGATTGGACATGGTGGAACTCCAGATCCGCGTAGCAGCCGGTGAAAGCCTTCCGGTCCGGCAGGAGGACGTCGTCGCGTCCGGTCATGCCATCGAAGCCCGCATCTACCCCGAAGACCCCAGCACGTGCATTCCACAGGTTGGTGACCTGACGGGTCTGCATCTGCCCACCGGAGAACACGTTAGGGTCGATTCGGCCCTTTGCGCTGGATACCGAGTTGGGTTACACTATGACCCGTTGTTAGCCAAAGTCATGGTGTGGGGGGAGAATCGCGAGGAATCGGTGAAGCGTCTATTAAGAGCGCTCCTGTCGGTCAGGATAGAAGGTCTAACCCATAACGTCCCTCTCTTGCGAGATGTCCTGATGAGCAAGGAGTTCGTAGGAGCAACCCACCACACCGGTTCGCTGGCGCATCTGATAGAAGACCGGAATAACCACGCCACTTCCCCCAATGGAAATGGAGCCATGTCGAGTAACGGGCACGACCAAGGGGACCGGGAAGTTGCAGCGGCCATTGCCGTAGCAATGGCGATAGCGATGAAAGCCAATACTCCGGCCACTACTCCTTCCTACACGCCCAACGTCTGGCGCTCCTACGGACGGCGCGCCCAGTTGCTCTCCCGCACCATGGGGGGGAGCCGGGGTTGGCGCTAACCTCTCTCCGTATCCGGGTCGGCGACCACTGGTATTCAGTCGAAGTTGGCGACCTATCATATTCCCCCGTAGAGGTAACCGTGGAGGGGGAGACCATCTACGTCGAGGTCGATGGTCTCCCCTCCAGGCCGCTTCCTGGTTCGCGTCCCCAACGCCGCAGCCCCACTGAAATCGTCCAGCCCCCACCCCGCCGCCCCGGTGGCGCTGCTTCCGATCCTTCCGACGGCAATCTACGCAGTCCCATGGCGGGCCGCGTTATCGCCATCATGGTCCGTCCCGGAGACCAGGTGTCTGTGGGAGATGAGGTGTGCGTGGTCGAGGCGATGAAGATGGAACAGAGCATCCGGGCGGTGCGCAGCGGAGTCGTTAAGACTATTCACGTCCAACCCATGGACTCGGTAGGAGCTAACGACCCGTTGATCGAGCTGGAATAACCCCACCCCGGTCTCAGTAGCCGGATAGGCCAAACCGGAGTCACGGAGTACGAACGCATGGATACGGTCAGCTTTACACGCATGGCGGATGGCACCGCTGAGGACTACGAACTCTTGGCCAGAGCAGAGGACGAGTTGGCAGCCGGGGTTGCCGGCCGGGTGTTGGAGCAACTTCGGGCCCTCAAGAGTTCCTTTGGCGGGCACAAGGTCGACCGGCTCGAACACTCCCTCCAGTGCGCCACCCGCGCCCGGCGGGACGGAGCCGACGAGGAGACAATCGCCGCCGCCCTGCTCCACGACATTGGAGACCTCCTCGCTCCCCACAATCACAGCGAAATGGCCGCCGCGGTCCTGCGCCCCTACGTGTCGGATAAGACCTACTGGATTCTCAGGCAGCATGGGCTTTTCCAAATGTACTACTATGCCCACCACACTGGGGGAGACCGCAACGTTCGCGACCGGTACCGCGGCCACCCCTACTACGACGCCACCGTCGAATTCTGCGAGAAGTGGGACCAGGCTTCCTTCGACCCCGAATACGAATCGGACCCTTTGGAGAGCTTCGAGCCCTTGGTCAGGCGTCTGTTCGCCAGGGAGCCGTTCAGTCTCCAGCCAGGCCGGTAAGGAAAACGCGCCTACCACTATCAGGAGGCCGGGAATGTGCCGGAGCATCAAATTATTGCGGACCCCGGGCGAACAGCCAGACCAGGCCGAGGTCCGTGAAGCGGCCTTGCAATACGTGCGCAAGATTAGCGGCTACCGCAGCCCCTCCCGCGCCAATATGGAAGTCTTTGAAGCCGCAATCGATGAAATCGCGGAGGCTTCCCGGAAGCTGCTCGCTTCTTTGACCACCCGTTCCGCTGCCGAGTCCGAGTCGTAGCCAAGCCTCCGGCACGGACCAACCCAACCACGTCCACACTTCCAACGGAGGTGACCTTTATGACATCCGGTCCCGTGAACATATACGAATACGAAGCCCTGGCCCAACAACGCATCGGCAAAGGCGAGTACGATTTCATCGCCGGAGCTGCTACCGATGAGATCACCCTTCGCCGGACCCGTGCGGTATTGGACTCCATCATGCTCAAGCCCCGAATGATGGTGGACATCAGCAATCGGGACATGAGCACCACCGTTTTGGGCCAGGAGATCAGCTTTCCCGTGTTGATGGACCCGGCGGGCAACCATAGCGCGGCACACCCCGATGCGGAGCTTGCAACCGCCCGCGCGGCGGGCGCGGCGGGCACGGTCATGGTCCTAAGCGCTCAATCCTCCCGCACTCTGGAAGACGTCTCCCAGGCAGCCACCGGGCCCATCTGGTTCCAGCAATATTTCTTTCGGGACAGAGGGTTGACCCTTGAGATGGCCGCTCGCGCCGAAGAAGCCGGGTTCTCCGCCCTGTGCCTCACCCTGGACGCCAAGGTCAGTCCGAAGCGGGAGAGGAACATCCGCAACGATTACCGGGGTCCAGGCTCGCCCAACTTTGCCCATCTGAACCTGGGAGACCCATCCGAAAGCTTTGCGATAGACGGTCCCGCGGGTGTGCGGGACATCCGCGACCCGGCGTCCACCTGGCCCGACCTGGACTGGCTGGCGGCCAACACCCGCTTGCCCCTGGTGGTCAAGGGCATCATGCACGCCGAAGACGGCAGGCAGAGCGCCGAACACGGCGCCAAGGGCATCATAGTATCCAACCACGGCGCGCGCTACCTGGACACTACTTTCGCGTCTGTAGAGGTGTTGCCGGAGGTGGTGGACGCGGTCGCGGGACAGGCCGAAGTCTACCTTGACGGCGGGATCAGGAGAGGTTCGGACATATTCAAGGCGGTGGCCCTGGGAGCGCGGGCCGTTCTCATCGGACGTCCCATGTTCTGGGGGCTGGCCGTGGATGGCGAGGCGGGCCTGAGCACGGTGTTGGAAATCCTCCGCGACGAGCTAGACCGGACAATGGGCATGTGCGGGCGTCCCACCATAGACAGCATCGGCCGCGACACCATCGGCACCGTCTCACCCCTCCTGTCCCTCTTCCCCCAAGCCGCGGAGTTTAGGTAGGTATACCGGGTAGGAAACCTTGGCAGAGGGCTATAGGTTAGAAGGAACTATTGACTGGACTCACCATCTTCCATGACTTCTTGGCGGATCCAGGTTGGAACCTCCTCGATTGGCCTCATGTCCGCGAGCCGTCTGATAATCTTGTGCGTAGTGCTTTGCCCTTCGGCCATTCGTACCAGAGACCCGGCGCCACCCTCGGCGACAACGCCCTTGCGCCATGCCTGGAACACTATACTGTCTGGACATACCCCCAGACACAGAAGGTAATTGTATGGTCTGTCCAACCTGACGTGATTGAACTGGAAGGTGCCATTTGCTCCTAGTGAGGCTGTCTTTAACTCAAACTGTCTTGTTGCGATCTGAAGGTCCGTTAGAGTTACGCGGGATCCATTTCCGACGGGGATATTGGACTCTGCAAGGTATCGGCGTATAAAGTCCTCGCCAATTTGACCTCGGTTAGTATTTCCAAGGCGACGGTAGCCTTCCAGCGGAGAGCCGGTCCAGATTGATACGGGGGAATGCTCTTGGATCACCTGTACCATCAAGTCGATGGGATCGGGTCCAACGGGGTTCATTCCGGAGGTTCCCATACCCCGCCACCCTTCCCCGGTTTCCAGAAGACGAGGAAGTAGGAATGGTTCTTTCGAGCGTGGACTTGCCTCATGGCCCGGCTAACACCCGGCCGATTATTCCTCACTACAACGAAAAGGTCCTCGGCAACAAACCCGATGCTCTCAAAGGCGAGCATGATCTCGACGTGCGTGAAGCGCTGCTTGTTCGAGCACACTTCATCCTGGCACTTCACTATGAAGACTCCGCGCTCGCGCAATACGCGGTAGGCTTCCTTGCCGGAGTCCCGGTACAGGTCCAGCACCGCTTCATGGTACTTGCTGGCGGTCTGCGCTCCTGACCCATTGTTGGCGTAATACGTCTCGAACGGCTTCTGCGTCAGGTGCGCGGTTCCCCCAGGGGAGTGCATGTAAGGAGGGTCAAGGACTACGCAGTCAATCTCTCCATCCTCGTAGGGGAGATTGCGGCAGTCCACGCCGTCCTGGATGTCCGAAGCCCGGAGCTGGTAGCGGCCTGTGGGTATATTCCTCCAGAACACGCCCTTGCCGTAGGTAACGTCGGCTACCATGCTCCCGGCCTTCACGTAGAGGTCGAGTATCTTCGGGAAGACGCTTTCGTTCCCGTCCACGTGAGCGGTCACGACTAGATCGTTGGTGGGAGCGCCGTTGCGCACCACCCTCCTACCTGCCCGCAACTCGTCCGGACCCAAATTCTCGGGCGTCCCGTCCACCAAAGGGAGAGGGAAGTTCAGACTCATTGTGCCTCTCCATCCTGGACCACTATTTGGGATACCAACTCCCCGTTCCCGCTACTCGGAGGCTTTTTTGGCTTCCAGGGCCTCCAGGATGGAACCTGGGTTCAAGGGAAGCTTGGTGAGCCGGACGCCCACGGCGTCGTAGATGGCATTCGACAGGGCGGCCAACGGCGGGACGATCGGCACTTCGCCGACCCCCCTCAGACCGAAGGGATGGCGCGGGTTGGGAACTTCCACGATCACGCAGTCGATCATGGGCACATCAAGGCTGGTGGGCATCCGGTAGTCCAGGAAGCTTGAGTTGAGCATTGTGCCGTCCTCGGCGTAGAAGTACTCTTCATTCAGGGCCCAGCCGATGCCCTGGACGGTGCCGCCCTGTAGCTGCCCTTCCACGTAGCTGGGATGGACCGACGTTCCCGAGTCCATGAAGGCGGTGAACCGCAGGATGTCTGTCTTTCCGGTCTCGGGGTCTACTTCCACATCCACGATGTTGCCCGCGATGATGGGGCCGACGCCGGTGGAGTTGGCCGACGCGGACGCCGTGATGGGTCCGCCAGTGCGCATTTGCCGCCCGGCCAGTTCCTTGAAGCTCAACCGGTCTTCGGGGTTCTTTGTAAATATGAACGTACCGTCCCGGAACTCCACGTCTTCGGGCTGCGCCTCCCAGATGAGGGCGGCGCGGGCGCTCATCAGCTTAATGATCTCTTCCGAAGCGGCGATGGCGGCCAGGCCCGTATCGAACGCCGTCCTGCTGCCGCCTGTGGTGGCAGTGTAGCCGATGGTGTCGGTGTCGGCCACCGACGGGTTTACGTCCTCAGCAGTTATACCCAGGACTTCCGCCGCCTGCATCGCCACGGCAGTGCGGGTGCCGCCGATGTCCACCGAGCCTTCGATCAGGTTGATGGTCCCATCGGTGTTCACGTTGATGGTTGCCGAAGAAGACTGGCCTCCCTGCCAGCGGAAGCCAACCGCCACACCCCGCCCCTGGTTGGGGCCTTCCAGGGGAGCGGAATAGTGCGGATGATCCTTCATCGCCTCTTCCATCTCGCGGCAGCCGAAGACCGCGTGGGGAACGCCGTTGGGCATCCGGTCGCCTTCCTGCACCGCGTTCTTCAGCCGCAGTTCCATCGGGTCCATGCCCAGCTTCTCGGCAAGGGCGTCAATCACCGGCTCGACGGCGAAGGCGGCTTGCGGCTGGCCAGGAGCACGGTATGCTTGGACCTTCTGCTTATTGCAGACTACGTCGTAGCCGTCCACCAGCATGTTTTCGATGTTATAGGGGCCGAACCCGGTGAGGGTGCCGCCGCCAACGGGTGAGCCGGGGTACGCGCCGGCCTCATAGACCATGTAAAGCTCGCCGGCGGTGATCTTACCGTCGTTGGTCGCGCCGATCTTGCAGCGCATATTGGTGCCTGATGTCGGGCCGGTGCCTTCGAACACCTCTTTCCGGTCCATCACGATCTTGACCGGTCTACCGGTCTTGCGGGACAACACCGCGGCCACCGGCTCCAGGTAGGTGGTGATCTTTGCGCCGAATCCTCCGCCGATCTCGGTGGGTATTACCTTTACCACCGACTCGGGCAGACCCATGATCGCCGCGGTGGAAGAGCGGATCGCAAAGGCGCCCTGGGTGCATGTCCAAACCGTGAGCCGTCCCTCGGGGTGCCATACCGCCGTCGACGCGTGGGGTTCGATGTATCCCTGGTGCACCGTCTCCGTGTCGAACTCCAACTCGACTATTACGTCGGCTTCCCTGAACCCCTTTTCGACGTCGCCCAGCTTGTGCTGGATGTGGCCTGCGACGTTGCTGGGAACCCCAAGGTCCTCGCCTCTGCCGAAGCGGTCAACCTTGAAGTGGGTCGATAGGGAGTCGTGGAGGAGTGGAGCGCCGTCCTTCATCGCGTCCCGGAGGGTCAGCACCGTTGGCAGGACTTCATACTCAACCTCTATGAGGTTGACTGCCTCCTCCGCGATGTGCCGGCTGGTTGCGGCGACCGCCGCCACCGCATGACCCTTGTACAGGGCTTTGTTGTTGGCCATCACGTGCTCGGCCATGAGCCGGACGTTGCCCTGCGTCTCGGCCAGGTCGATGATCTGGTCGTCGATTATGGGGAAGTCCTTGGACGATGCCACGGCCATGACGCCGGGCAGCGCCTCGGCCTTGCTGGTGTCTATGGACTTGATAATCGCATGGGCGTAGGGGCTGCGTAGTATCTTTCCGTGTAGCATTCCGGTTAGCTGGATGTCGGCCCCGTACTTGGCGGCTCCGGTGACCTTTTCCAGACCGTCGTGCCGGATGGGGCGCGTCCCCACTACCTTATAGTTGGCGGAGCTTGCTCCTGACCGTTCAACGGTAGTTGTCATCAGGTAGTCCTCACATTCAGAATTAGGCGCATAAGGCTTCGCGCCCGCGTGATTTTAGGACGGGTAGTAAGCGCAATCTATTCCCAGAGCCGCTATGTGTCAACCCCCGATTTTCCAGGCATGGGCCGACGGCGTGCCCGTCTTAGTGAGGAATGGCGGGCGGAGTGTTAAAATGGTCAAAATGCGTGCGATTATCGACACCGGGGCGCGGGAATCCGGCATACTCGGCCCGGTGGCGCTGGTCCAAAGGAGAATAGCCCTACATGGTTAAGATGACTGGAGGCCAGGCGCTGGCGAGGTCCCTATACCTGGAAGGAGTGCGGGTGATCTTCGGGTTGCCCGGAGTGCAGCTTTACCATCTATTGGACGGGCTGAGCCAGGAACCAGGCATCCGGTTCATAACCACGAGGCACGAACAGGCCACCGCCTACATGGCCGATGGCTACTCCCGCGCGGGCGGCGAGGGCATTGGGGCCGCGCTCATGGTCCCTGGCCCCGGTCTGCTCAATGCTTCGGCAGCCATCGGCACCGCCTACGCCGCATCATCTCCCATCCTGGTGGTTTCGGGACAGATCGAGCGGGACCTCATCGGCGTCAACCGTGGGATGCTCCACGAGGTGGACGACCAGCTCGACTCCATCAAACCCGTGACCAAGTGGGCGGAGCGAATCCTCGACCCCGGCGTAGTCCCCGACGTGGTCCACGAGGCCTTCAGGCAGTTGAAGACCGGCAGACCCCGCCCGGTGGAGATAGAAATCCCTCCTGAAACCCTGGCCGAGGTGGCCGACGTGGAGCTCCGGGAACCCGAAGAACCGCCCCGCGCACCCGCGCCCGCGGACCAGATAGCCCAGGCGGCCAGGACTCTCTTGGAGGCGTCTAATCCGTTGATCTGGGCCGGAGGCGGAGTCATATCGTCGGGAGCCTCCCAGGCCCTGGAGAGGGTCGCCGAGCACCTACAGGCCCCGGTTATTATGACGGCTGAAGGCAAGGGCTCGATCTCCGATCACCACTACCTTTCCCTTGGCTCGCTCAGGCTGCGCAACGACCCCATAGCTCAGCCCGAATACGGCCACGACGTGATACTTGCGGTGGGTACCCGGATGGCCAATCCCCAGTGGCTTAACGGTCAGAGAATCGTCCAGATCGACATTGACCCTGAAGAGCTTGGACGCAACTACGAGAACACATTGGGTGTCGAGGGCGACGCCCGCCGCACCCTGGAAGATCTCCACTCCGCTCTGGCCGAACAGAGTTCCCCGCGCCACAGCAGGCAGGAAGAGATCGCCGCGGTCAGGACCAACAGGTCGGACACCGTTATCCGGGTGGAACCACAGGAGTCCCTGCTTGCCGCCGTTCGCGCCGCGACTCCTGAGGACGGCATTCTGATCTCCGGCATGACCCAGTTGGGCTACTACGCCCGCGCACATTTCCCAGTCTACGAACCGAAGACCTTTATGACCTCTTCCTATTTCGGGAACCTTGGCTACGCCTATCCCACCGCGCTCGGAGCGAAAGTGGCCCAGCCCGATAAGGCTGTAGTCGCATTGTCTGGAGACGGTGGCTTCCTCTTTAACTCCCAGGAGCTGGCGACCGCCGTCCAATACGGTATCAACGTCGTGTTGGTCGTTTTCAACGACAACGCCTTCGGCAATGTATTGCGCGACCAGGTAAACCGCTTCGAAGGACGGGTCTACGGGGCCGAATTGCACAACCCCGACTTCGTTCGTCTCGCGGAGGCCTACGGGGCCAGGGGGGTCAGGGCCGACGGTCCTGCGGCGTTGGAAAAGGCCATTACCGAGGGTCTGGCTGCCGACGCCCCTACCCTGATCGAAGTCCCTGTGGGCATCATGCCCTCGCCCTTCGAATAGAGCCCGGACACACTCCGAGAGGACCTGCAACATGGCGCGGTTTGACCGCATCATTCACGGAGGCCGAGTCCTGGATCCGGCCAACAACCTCGACAGCGTTTTTGACGTCGGAATTCAAGCTGGCCGCGTCGCAGCGGTGGAGCCCCAGATTGACCCGTCTGAGGCCAACGATTGGGTCGACGCCTCGGGCCGGTGGGTGCTACCCGGTGTCATCGATACCCACGTCCATGTTGCCGTGGGAGACGGCACAGGCGACCGCTCCCTGGGCTACCGGCAGATGGCCGAGGCCGGGGTCACCACCGCGATAGATTTCGGCGGCACTATGCAGGGCATCATAGATGGGGTCCAACGCCGGGGCGCGGGTCTGAACATCGGCGGACTATACGTGCTATACCCTGATTTGTCGGTGCCCGGCGATGACCCTTCGACCGCCCAACTTCAGGACATTTTGCATATCGCGCTCCGCCAGGGTTCTCTCGGGTTCAAGTGCATGGGAGGCCACAGCCCACTTACTCCGGACGCCACCGCGCGGGCCATAGACGTCTGCAACCAGTCCATGGCCTACGTCGCGCTCCACTGCGGGACCAAGGCTTCGTCCAGCAACCTGACCGGACTCCGGGAAGTCCCGGAGCTGGTTGGAAAGGGCAGGCTGCACGTTGCCCACGTCAACGCCTACTGCCGGGGCATGGTCCGGCACCCCATGGACGAGTGCCGGGAGGCCATCGACATACTCAGCGGCATGGGTGAACAATTGGTCTCCGAAGTGCACATGGCCAAGCCCAACGGCACCAGCGGGCACTGCGAGGGCGACGAGGTTGCCGACCTGGTGACCCGCAACTGCCTGTTGATGCGCGATTACCCGCCCACTCGCACCGGCCTACGCCAGGCCATGGAGGAGGGGTATGCGTCGGTGGTCACCGAGAGGGGCGGCCGTGCTGTGCTGGTGGAAAGAGACGAAGCCGTCGCCGAATGGGAAGCCAGCGGCACTCAGATCGCGGTCAGCTTCCCGGTTGGGCTGACCGATATAGCATTCAACCTGTCGGTGGCGAAGGAAGATTCCGGCGAGTTCGTGATAGACGCTGTGGCTACCGACGGCGGATATTTCCCCCGCAACATTGCGGTGACCCGGACCTGGGCGATGGTTGCCCTGGGCGCGATCACACCTCTGGAAATGGCAGTGAAACTCTCCTGGAACCCTTCCCGCATGTTCGGGCTTGTGAACAAGGGTCACCTGTCTCCCGGAGCCGACGCCGACATTACCATCGTCAACGCGGAAACCGGCGCCCCTACTATGAGCCTGGTATCCGGAGAAGTCGTGATGCTGGAGGGCCGGTCCATCAGCAGAGGCGGCACGCTGTTGGTGACCAGTGAAGGCGAGGAGTCCGCCCGAAACGCTGGCCTGGGATATCAAGTAGTGGATTTGGCCCAGAGCAAGCTGTATCAAGGCTGGGGATGAGCGTTGCAGGCTCCGCCCAGTCAATATAGAGCCCTAACCTCCCCGTCGCTCCCGCGAAATCAGGGGTCCAGAGATGCTACCAGCCAGTCGCGGCCCTTGTACGTGTCCGCCCAAGGCAAATGGATTCTCGAGAACGCGGGAAACACGATCAGAGTATTTTCATGGTAATGATGGAGGCTGGCAGGGCAATCGCATATTAGGCCGGTCCCACCCTCACTCCACCGAAGGCCGAAGTCCAGAGTTCGCGAACAGCCGAATCCGGGCAATGGATTCCCGCTTTCCCGGGAATTACGGGGCTGCTCCAATCAATGTCCGATTGCCGTGCGAAGGCTGGCTAGGCAATCTGCTCACGTACCAGTGCATAGGACGATTGCTGCGTCTCTGATGTACTCAAGTGATTAACTCCGGCGGCCCAGCAGCCGTGACAACTCTGGCATCGCTGGATGATTTGCGGATATAGCGGACGGCATGTGTTCATACCAGTCCAAAAGTTCTGACCGGGAAAACTGCTGCGGCCATTCCATATTGATGCTGATATGATTGTCATGAAACACCACAGCACGCAAGTCAAACAGCCCAATCAAGTCTCGTACCTGCGCTCGATCCGGGTGCTTCAGGTTTTGGTAATGTGCCAAGGTACGCTTGAAGAAGTCTCCCGGTTCTATGGAGGGGCTGTCCAACAGAGTCTCCAGCATTTGCAACTGCCGCTCCGCCAGGACTCGCCGCCGTGGGCTACGGAGCTGCCCAAACAACGACCGAGTGAATTCCCGGAACAGGACCCGTTTATGGTTGAGGAGGATTTGCCCTGCGACGACGTTGCATCGCTCGGCTACCGCCGGCAGTGCAAATCGGAGGAAGGGGGTGAGGTCGTGTCCAACTTGGCGGGACTCGAACAGGGCGCCCAGGTACTCCTCTTTGTGGTTGTAGTAATAATTGGACAGGCTGACCATGACCCGATCGTTGACGCCCGCCTTCCTCAGCATAAAAGCTTCCAAAGCCCGGGCAGTGCGGCTGTTTCCATCGCCAAAAGGGTGCATTGCTCCAATATGGTAGTGGGAGGCCATGGCCTGAATAATGCCGTCGTGTTCCCGGAACTCTCCTCCGATGGCGTTGCAGAGGGCATCAAAAGCATCACGGCAACCGTCTCCACCTTCCGCGCCCCGGCAGCGTGGCGACCCGAAGGTGACATTGTGCTCGAACCCCCTGAGTGCTCCGGGCTCGCAGTGGTCGTCTTCACAACCAGTAACGATCCGCCGATGGACTTCCAGTACGAACTCACGATTGACGGGATGGTCCGGGGGCTGGGAATCTATCCATTTGTAGGCCGCTTCGGCTGCCCGTAACTGCCGCTGGGAGTAGGTTAACTCGGTACTGTTCTTTGAGTCGGGAGCCAGGGCTTCGTTCTCTTCTTGGGGGGTGAATTCGGCCCCTTCAATGCGGGAGGTACCGGCGGCCTCCAGCCGCAGTTGCTCTTGGTGCATCGTTTCGATCCACTGGGGCAGATAAGGAAGTTGGCGCAGCACTCCTGACGCGGTTTTAGCTTCTACTAACTGCTCCAGAATGGCGGCCTTGTCGTAGTGAATCCACCGGCGCGGGGGCACGTAGCGACTGACATTTACGGTGGTCATTTCCAGCCCAATTCCAACCCATTTCGCGGTTTCGTAGCTGTATTATAGCAATTAGCAGCAATCGTTTCGCGCTCATTTCGTGAGTATGTCAGGGCACTACCGATGCGTGAGTAAACATCTAATCGGACCCGGCATTCAGGTCCCATATCCAATACGGGGCGGGCTTTGAGCCGGAATCTAGTAGAGCAACAGCATTGAAATGACGGGATAACCTACTCACGTTTCGCCCAAGACCAGGGCCACTACAGCGTCGCTACGCAACCAAAACGGTTCCAGAGACCCATCATTCCAAAGATTTCTCACCACTAGGACCGTTGTCAGCCAGATACGTCCTTCTCCTCAGTGTTTCTGGATTCCGTCCTTCTACGGGAGGCCGGCGAATAGTCTGAAGACGCCCAGTGTTTCATTGGAAAGGCGCCTGGCGCTCCCTCCCCGGACCCGGATAAAAAACCTGGAAATGGGCCTCGGTGGGTATGCAGTCAACCCCGTTGATTGGGACGATGTCCTGGGGACAGGCTGAAAAAGCAATCACCAAGTCCATCTCCGCACGCAGAATCACGTAATCACCCGGGTTCGAGACCGGCGGCTCAAAGCTAACACCGCCGTCCGGGGCCACCGGGATGTTCATAAAGAGGTTCCAAGGGCTGGGCGTCTCCGGCGGCGTAAGGCCAAGCTCCGACATGGTGACCGCCAGGTTGTCTGTGCAATTGTCGTGGTATTCTTGGACCCCCAGAAGCTCGTAGCGGTACCGGTCGCAGGCTGCCAGCAACGTGTCGTGAATCCCCCCTGACGTGTCCTCCACCAGGGTCAGGATGGGACGCCGGTGGTTGGTGGCCATGGATTGGCCCAGTGTGGGCATGATCCTGCCCATAGCCGTCCTGGAATGCTCCATCGACATAAACTCGGTCAGATCGTTACGCCTGAACGCCCAGGTGTCCACCACTTGCTGGCCGTGGGTGTTGATTACCTTCACGTGCTGGCCTCTAGCCGCGAACGCCGCCGCGCCCCGCCGGGCGGGGATGGTGTTGAGGGGTGTTGTTGTCATATTTCGACCCGCCTTCGTCCGATTAGATTAGTGGGTCCTGTCATCCCACGAACCCGGCCCATACCTCAGGCAGCTTGGCAAGCGCGTCCCCGGGCAGCGGCCCTTTTCCGGCGTATTCCACGGCTTGCTCCAAGTGTTCCAAGCTGGAGTAGCCTACCAGCACAGTTGAGACCCCTGGCCTGCTCAAGGCGAACCGGATGGACGCTTCCACCAGGTTGGCGGCATAGCCTTCGCTCTGAAGGAAACCAAATTGGTTCCCCCTGGATTGGTCCTGCTGGTAGTCCCGACCCGAGCCTATGGGGGCCACCGTGGGCACGGCGACGGGGTGGCGGGTCTCTTCGCCGCTGAGGGCTCCCGCGGCCAGCACCCGGATCACCAATGCGCCCATTCCGCTCGCGGCTGCTCGGTCGATCAAGCTCCGGTAATTGGGCATGTCGAATCCATCCGGCACATTGTTACCGGCGCTGGGATTGACCAGGTTATAGACGGTCTGGATGGTCTGGAGGACTCCCGAGTCTATGACCCGAAGCAGGGCTGGTGTCTCGCCCACCGCGGTCATACCCCAGAATCGCACCTTCCCCTGGTCCCGGAGCGATTGCATGGCTTCAACCACCTCGCTCAGGACTTCATCGGGGGAAACCGAACCGCCCCCGGGAGATGTCGAAACATGGTTGTGGAGCTGGATCAGGTCGACCTGTTCCCGCTGCATCCGGGCCAGGCTGGCTTCAACGGAGGCGATGACGTTTTCCTTGATCTCTCGCGGCTCGTTGGTCGTCACCCGGAACTTGGTGCCTACGTAGACCTCCGCAGCCAACTCGTTCAAAACTCGACCCAAATTGGTTTCGGACACGCCGTCACCGTAGGATGAGGCCGTGTCGAAGTAGTTGATCCCCAGTTCTATGGCGCGGGCAACCGCCTTCACCTGGTCGGCGTGCTCACCCCGGATCATCAGACCGCCCACATTGCCGCCGCCAAATCCGATTTCCGAAACGTTCAGTCCAGTCCTGCCCAGGGACCTATATTCCATGCTGTCCTCCGCTAATCTAGGGCGTGTTAACACTGCGTAAGGCATCGAAGATGATGGCGAACAGGATGAACCCGAGGTAGAGCGCATCTAGTTTGTCATATCCGGTGAAGACCCGGCGAAAGCCCTTCAAGCGCCGGACCGGACGCTCCACTTCATTCCGCCGCCGGTACAACGTCTTCCGGTACAACGTCTTATCGTACTCCCAGGGATGGGTACGGTTCTTTTTCGGCGGAACCACCGGCGTGTATCCCAATTGCGCCGCCGGTTGGCGCGTTGCGTCTCCCTCATACGCCCGGTCCATCAATATAGCCGGGACTCCCTCCGGCGGTCCCATGCGGCGGAGCAATTTGCGTCCCTCCGGAGCATCGCGGGCTTGTCCCGGGGATAGGGAGAAGATCAGGGGTGTCCGGTCATCCGCGGCAACCATATGAAGCTTGGTGGTCCAGCCGCCCCGGGACTTGCCGATGGCCTGGGGGCCAGTTTTTTCAACGCGCCTGCGCCGTCAGGATGCACCTTGACAATGGCGCTGTCCATCGAGACCACCTGAAGCTTGACCTTGATTATCCCAGCCCGCTGGAGTTGCTCGAATACCCGGTCCAGGACGCCGCTCTTGGACCAACGATTCATCCGGGTGTAGACGGTATGCCAATTGCCAAACCGGCAGGGCAGCCCCCGCCACTTGCAGCCCTGTTCGGCAACGTAAAGGATGGCATTGAGTATCTGAACATTGGGTATGCTGACGTTGCCCCGCTGCACCGGCAGGTATGGTGCAATGAGTTGATACTGCGCTTCGCTTAGTTCCATGCCTGGATGGTATCATATTCAGACCTTTAGCGTGAACACGCCCTAGTTGGCCGGCTCTTTGGTCATATCCAAGTTCCGGAAGCCCGGACCGCCGGGTTGGAAGGCCAACAAAAGCCGCCACCCGATGCCGGGAAGGAGCGGAAGCCGCCGTCTTGGGTCAAGGCCAACCGGCCCGCCCGCTCCAAGGGAGAACGGCGGGAGAACGGCGGGAGCGGCCCCACGGCTTTGGCCGGCTTAGGGAGGAGCCCGCCCACCGGGTGGAACACGCCACGGCCAGTTGCCCCGACTGCCAGGTCCCTCTGATAGGCGGGAGGGTGCGCGGAAGCCGCCAGGTGATTACCCTGCCCCGGGTACGGGCAACCGAACACGTGGCGCTCGAACGCGCCTGCCCCAAGTGCCGGAAGCGGTGGGCGCCCGAACCGGATTGGGGGCCTTGAGCGTGGGCCGCCAACGGTTCGGCGTTTCGGTGCAGAGTGAAGCAAGCATGCTGAGGGAGGAGCGCCGGCTCCCTTTCAGGGTGATTCAGCGCTACCCCCGATCGAGCCGGGGGCAGGCTCTGAAGTGGCGCTTTGGCCTGGGCCTCAGCGTGGGGGAACTGGTGGCGTTGACCCGGGGGGTGCGGAGCATGGCCAGGAGGAATACACCCGGTTGCGCCAAGAGATTCGGGCCGGCCCGGTGGTGTACGGGGACGAAACGGGCTGGCGTCAAGATGACCGTAACGGCTGCCTGTGGAGCTTCAGCGCTCCCAAGGTGCGCTGCTTCCTCCACTGGCCGGGCCGGAGCAAGAGGGTGGTGGTGGAGGTGTTGGGGGATGAGTTCGAGGGGGTGTTGGTCAGCGGCTTCTACGGGGCCTGCAACGTGTACCAGGGGCCGCACCGGAGGCGCCGACCCACCCCCGGTCGCGGCCGGGGGCAGGCTCTGTTGCGTGACATCCGCCAACTGAAGGAGCAACACCCTCAAGACCTGGCCCCAGCCAGATGGGCCCACGCGGTGCGTGAGGTGTACGACCATGCTCAGGCCTACCCCGGACCTGGTCCCAACCTGCCCGAAACGGTGCAACGGGCCCGGCGGGTAGAGCGGCAACAACGCTGCCGGCAGTGGCTATGGTCCATCTGTAAGCCTTACTTGGGCGGCGATGCGCCCATGAGGGCGCTGTGCCGGCGGGTGGAACGCTTCCTGCCGGAGCTATTCACCTTCGCCGCCGAGCCCCGGGCCGGCGCGGACAACAACGCGGACAACAACGCGGACAACAACGCGGCGAAGCGTAGTCTGCGCCCGCCGGTGGTGAGCCGGAAGATCAACGGCGGCGCCCGTTCGGAGCGGGGGAGCGAGACCAAGAGCATCCCTGCTTCCTTGTTCGGCGCCTGGCGCCTGCAAGAACGCAACCCCTACCAAGCCCTACAATCCATCCTCTCCAAACCCCACCCGCCCCAGTCTGAACAGTTACGGTTGGCTTCCCGGCCTTGACTTGCTCGCCGAACGTGACCCTTTCCCGGGGCTATCATTTGGACTTCACGGTGCCTGATCAACGACCAATATTTTTGCCTGGGGCGACACCTGGGGTGGACCAGCAAGAATGATCTGCAGTAATCCGGCAGGAATAGTGGACGCCTGACACCAAGTGAATGGGACCGCACTTCCATCCCGGACGCGGAAGCAAGGTCGAGGGGAATTAATCCAGGGGGTTGGGTAATTGGCCCCCTAATGATGAACAATCCGAGCCAAACGTATATCTCCTGCCCGGAGCTGCGTGACAATCCCCGGACTGCATTCCTGATGTATCCACACAGCTTTGCCGAAAGGGCCTGGTTCGGGGAACGGAAAAGTGATGGTAGCCCTGGTCGTATCGACCGGATCTGTCCGGCTGCCAACCTGCCCTCGGGTATCACCGTATTCCCTATGCGAATCAACGACGGGCCCAGGACATTTTCTCCGACGCTGGGATGAAGGCCGGGAATGATGTATGAGCATCGATTGACCGAGTGACGTTTACTTCTCCTTCTTCGGGTATAGGCGGACCAGGTAACGGGGTAAATTCGGGACTCAATCGCAGCCCAGGCTACCCGGACCAGCCCCTACATTTGGAAGAACCTCGAAAATATGCCATGCCTGCGGATATCACCCCAGGGAATACGAGGTGGTCTTTGTAGCGGCGATTGATGCGGGTGGCAGTGTCGAATGTTGCATCGGACTGGCCGGTAGGGGGAAACTTGGCCGTCCGGTAGCGGACCTGAACATCTATACTGTCAATGCAGACTTCTGTTTGAAAAAAGGACCGGGCCTGCGGCGGACCGGCGGACCCGGAGTGGGTAAGACCCATCTGGCCGTGGCCCTGGCCCTCAAGGTCATCGAGCATGGCCAGAGAGCCTACTTCGTCCGCGCCTATGACCTGATGGAGGACCTGAGAAAGGCCCGGACCGAGCATAATCTGGACCGGAGGATGAGAGTCTACCTGGCTCCCAAGGTCCTCATCGTCGATGAGTTCGGCATCTGGCCCTATGACCGGGAGTCCGCCACCGCCTTCTTCACCCTGGTATCGGCCCGCTACGAGCGGGGCTCCATCATCCTCACCTCCAACAAGGGCTTCGGCGAGTGGGGTGAATTGTGCTGGGGGCCACCGTGATTGCCTCGGCCATCCTGGCCCGGTTGCTGCACCACAGCCACGTGCTCAACATCCGGGGAGAAAGCTACAGGCTCAGGGAGAAGCGGCGGGCCGGGCTCTTCCCCTCCGAGCAGCATCTTCCCTCAAGGCCAGAGACAGCCCCCACAGTACCGACCCCCGACGGAATCACTGAGCACTGAATTACCGACATCTTCCACAAGTAATCTAGCAGGACGTGGGTCAATTCCAACTTGGCGAAACAACCATCAACAGAGAGTGGGTCAAATCTAGATTGGCAGAAAGGGTCAGAATTAAGTAACTGTTCAGACTTGAGGGAGGGAGAGCCCCACTTTCGCAAAAGCTGATAGGGGTATGTATTTAATTTGGGACTTATGCAGTTGAACGTGAGACCGTACAGCAGGGCAGGCTTGATCAGATACTAAATCGCCCCGAAATACTTGCTATCGGGCCTATTCTGTCATTGCGGCATAGGCCGCAATCCAGGCGTGGCGTGGCTGGTTCGTAGCTATAATCTCGTGTTTACACACCCCTGTCAGCTTTCGCAAAAGGGGGAGATTATCCGTGAACCTTCCGTCGCCGTTGCTAACTCTGAACAGTTACAGAATTAAGTTGGCGTTGACAAACTCCAGTATCACCGGTTCGATTCGCTCCCAAAGGTCGTCCGGAACATCCCAAATAGTAGGTAATGGTTTCCCCTCCAGCACGATTCACCTCCACCCGCCTTTGGGAATCATCCTAACGACAACCTTCACACATTAACCGAAATCTGAAACCGCAATTTGAGATAGTTACTAAGCTCGACTTTGTACATTCAACAGGCGAGGCGTGATAGCCAAGGGCATATAGCTAGGGCGCTTTTTGAATATCAGGTCCAAAAGGCGACATGCAAAAAGTATTGCAACGGTAAAATGCAGACAACCGTATGTATCTGATGCTGCTATCCAACTTTGTACAAAGTCGAGCTAAGAAACTATCTTAAAACTGAACGAACGGGCTTGGGTAGAGGGGAAATCCCCCTAGTCCACACTTCGCAAAAGAGGGAGACATTGGGGAAGCCTCGTTTTGAGATAGTTTCTAAGTGGTCCACCAATGCCGCTGCCGGGATAACCCCAGCACTTCAACAAACTTCCCCTGAAAGGCTGCCAGGTGGTCCTTGAGGAAATCGGCCATGGTCCGGAAGTCGGGGAACTGTCCCCGGACAGCACCCGGAAGGCCACGTCCGTTTCGCAGCCACCGGCTATCTTCCTTGATCTGTAGACTCCCTGGCAGTAGCCGTATAACAGCAACGTAAGGAGCATCCGCGGATGGTAGGCCCGAGGACCTCGTCCCTTCCGGTACCGCCGGGTGATCTCACTCAGGTCCAGCAGACCCACCGCGTCTTCCAAGAACAGCGCCAGATGCCCTTCCGGCAAGCGTTCCCGCGGCGCCTGGGGCAGCAAATAGGCAAGGTCCAGCGAGCAATCACGGTAATCCTGGGCCACGCTCCACCTCACCACGCATGACACATTAGTCTAACCCTTTCCCCTCTAGCTGGGGTTTCATTTCTCGCTCAATCCCGGTAAATATCGGACGGGCTGCTAGCGGCTGCGGAGGTACAGCGGGGCAATAAGCTGGTCCACCGGCACAAACCCGTCAGTCAAAAGTATGGGTTCATCCCGGCTGTACCACCGTTCAAACACATCCTGGGGCATGAACCGGCTGACCGGGGGTCCCCGGCCAGCTTCTTCGTTGGCCCGGGCCAACTCCGCCGGCGTGATGATGGTGTCGGTCCCCACCACGACGTAGGTAACGTTGGAGCGGGTGTCATCTTCCCACAAGTCATCGTCCCGCACCACATAAACGTGTTTGAAGGTCTGCGATAGGGTATGTACGTATGCCCGCAAAAACCGTCCGGTGTTGAGGTTGTCCACAATGTTTACGATGAATAGCCCGCCGGGCTTCAGTAGTTCCCGCACCCGTTGGTTAAATTCCCAAGTCGTCAGATGGTATGGCACGGAAAAGTCGTTGAAGGCGTCCCCCACCACCATGTCGTAACGCCCCTCCGGCAGGTCCGGCATCTTCATCCGCGCGTCCAGGTTGTAAGTGACTATCGACGTGTCCCTGGGCAGACCGAGGTACCGGTGCGCCACGTCGGTTACCACCGGGTCGATTTCGATAACCTGCACCTCCGCCCCGGGGTAAACTTCTTCAATCAAGCGGGGCATGGTATAACCACCACCGCCAATGAACAGGGCCGCCAACTCCCCGTTCCGCTGGTGTTGCAGCGCGGTGAAGTCAGCGGTGACTTTCTCGTATCCGTAGACCAGGAAGGCCGGGTCATCCAAGGCAACGTAGCTATGCAGCAGTTGGTCCAAGGTTAAGGTCCTGACCAGGCGCCCCTGTATTTCCCGTTCCCTGACCTTGATGCAGAAGTAGTTACTCTCTTCCTGGCAGTCCGAATCCACCCATCCCAGGGCCAGACTCAGACCGGTGAACAGGGCGCCCATCCCCAAACCCAGGATGGCCGGCAGCTTGAACCGCACCCGCCACAAGTCGCCGAACAACAAGGCCATCCCAAAGAGGAATATGGCCACCGCCAGTACGATGGGCCGGGTGCCGATCCACTGAATGAGCACAAACCCGGTTAGAAAGACTCCCAGTATCGACCCGGCGGTAGAAACGGCGTAGAACCGGCCCACCACGTTGCCAGTCCGGGCCAGTTCCACCAGGTGCAGCTTGATGACTACCGGCGTTACCATCCCCAATATCAAACTGACCGGCAGGAACAAAACGGCGGTCAGCAGAACGATTCTCAGGATGATGGGCAGCGGCGCGAAAGCCTCCCCCACCAACCCAATGAGCGGCAGGATAACAATGGCGAAAACCCCGGAACCCAGCAGGATAAACCCCAGGGTGACCCGGGAAGGAAACCGGTCGGCGGTCAACCCGCCAAGGTAGTTGCCGGCACTGATCCCCGCCAGCACCACGCCGATGATGCTGGTCCAGGTGTAGAGCGACACCCCGATGACCGGCGCCAATATTCGACCGGCTACTATCTCCAGTATGAGGCTGCACGCGCTGGCGGCGAATACAATGAGGTAGGGGACCAGCCGGTCCAACCAAGCGATAGCAAATCTCATTTAACGGTGGGCAAACCCGACCCCAGTGCGGTGGACCCAGGCATTATCACTTCCTAGACTTCTATTTACCGCCGCCTCCGGCGACAAACCAGACCAGTATTTCGTCCGGGTCATACACGTAGAAGCTCCCCATGTTCCTCTGGGCGTTGGTCCAGGCTTCCCGAGGCGCAGCCACCCGCACTCCCTTGGACTCTAGCTCGCTGAACAGCGCCGGTACATCCGGAGCCGAGAAGGAAAAGTGGCTGGTGCCCACCTGGTCCAGCTTGATCGGAGCGCCGTCGGCGTTGTCGCCGGAGTGCGAGGTCAATACCAGGTGCAGCGGGTTGTCTCCAAAGGCCAGATGCGCAGGGCGCGGGTCTACCGCGCGTGCTGGTACACGTGGAGCAGTCCCACGGTCTTGGTGTCCTGAACCTGGTCGATAATGACGCTTATGCCCAGGGTGTCCCGGTAGAATGTCGATGACCGGTCAATATCGCTGACATAAAACGCGATGTGTCCAGGTCCCGTACACAGATGGCAACGTGGGAAACCTCGGAAGCGTCCATGCCCTAACTTCCCCAGAAATCTTCCCAGCCGCGCCGCCCCGTCTGGTGCGGCCCATGCTAAGCCCCGGCCCATTTCTTGTCAAAAAGACTGTCCCGCCGAGGGAAGACCGGAGGTATACTTGAAGGTTTACGCCAGCGTGGGCGAAGCCAGGGCAGAACTTGACGCTTGTTTCCGCTTCTACAACACCTGGGCACCCTCAAGGCCTTGGGCTACCTCCCACCGGCTGAGGTGTATCAACTTCGTCCGGAGGCGCCAGATGCAGAGATGCCCAATAGGAGGTGGTTAGAAGACCCGGGGGCCTTACTTGATTCGGTCGCATCGGGACTCTCACTTGATTCGGTCGCTATCCTGTCCAATAAAAGGGGGCCACCTCGGCCTTTAGTGCGGCGTCCGCGCAATTTGATGACGTTTCGTTGTCGGATTTGATAATATTTGACCTCGCTAAGGTTAGGACCCTCAGCCTTAGTCTGTCTTCTTGACCAGGGAGACGCGAATTGGATGGTTAGGCTGAGGGAATTGGCATAAGTTGAAATATGACGCAAAGTTCCGGACCTACAACGACGATTGACCAAACGCGGCTGGTTCCAGGCGGTCGGATCATGATCCCAGGGTTGGCTACTGGCCATGCCATGTTCCATTGGATTCTACAGAGCTTCGTGGTGGTATTGCCTGAGATTCAAGCGACGTTCCATTTGAGCGGCGTAGGGGTCGGCGGAATCCTCACCGCGCGAGAGGTGGCCTCGGCGTTGGTGTCGTTGCCTGGCGGGATAGTGGTAGACGTGATACGCAAATATTGGGGGCTGCTGTTGGCTGGATGCTTGGCCGCTTCGGCATTGGGGTCTCTGGTGATGGGCGTCTCTTCGGTATACCCGCTGCTGTTGGTGGGTATGGCCGTTGTCGCCATCTCGCACTCCATTTGGCATCTGCCGGCGTCGGCGTCTCTCTCCTACCATTTCTCAGAACGCCGGGGCATGGCCTTGGCCTTCCACGGGGTGGGCGGCAGCGTAGGCGACGTTGTGGGGCCCTTGGCAACCGGGGCGCTGTTGGTATACCTGAGTTGGCAGGGGTTACTGAGCGTTTACGCGGTGGTCCCATTCTTCTTGGGGATAGTGGCTATTTGGTCCTTCCGCAACATCGGCCAAGTGAGGGAACAACAGAGTAACGTTGGGCTGTCCGATAGGGTAGAGGCGACCAGGCAACTGCTGAAGAGTCCGGCGCTTTGGGGGCTGACGCTGGTGCGAGGGTTTCGAGGTATGGCCTTGGTGGCGTTGGTTACTATCTTACCCCTCTACTTGGCCAACGATCTGGAACTGTCCACGGTGTCCAGAGGGTTCCACATCGGGCTGTTGATCGCCATCGGGCTGATTGCCAAGCCGGTGGCCGGATATTTGTCAGACCGTTTGGGCCGGAAACAGGTGCTCGTGCCCGGTTTGTTGTGGTCTTGCCTGGTAGCGTTGGCGCTGGCTGCCTTCGGATCGGGTACTTTGCTGACCATCACCGTGGCGTTGTTGGGGTTGTTCCTTTATCCCGATCAGCCTATATTGACCGCCGCTGTGTTTGACGTGGTGGGGCGCGAGGTCGCATCCACCGGCTTGGGCGTTGTGGCGTGCGCAAGCTTCTTTATGAGTGCTGTGTCCCCGCTAATCGCCGGGGCCCTTTACGAAGCGATGGGGTTTGACGCAACGGTATATTACATTGCGGGGTTGTTTGCCCTCGCGGCGGTAGTCTTCTGGGTGTTGCCGATGTCAGGGGACCGTTTGGCCCAACCGGCCGCTTAACCCTTATGGATTCGCTGGGGACAGACGGCCCGACCAATAACGCCTTCCCAACAAGAAGGGGGAATCGCCGTGCGGTAACGCAAGCCCTCTTGGGCATCTCGCTGGCAAAATGGCCCTTAACAACCGGAGTTGTTAACGACCGCCTTCTTCTCCCCTAATCACTCCCCGGACCCTTTGTTATGGATCAGTCTCGACCGACGCCCGTCTCACCGCGCCGTCACGCGCATTTGCGCGCGCCTGAAGCGACCGTACACGAGGCGGTAGGCGTAGAGCAACAGGGTCAGCAGCATCCGGATATGATAAGCCCGGGGACCTCGCCCCCTTTGATACCTCTTGGTGATCTCCCCCAAATCAAGCAGGCTGACCGCGTCTTCCAAGCTCAAGGCCAAATGCCCGCCGGGCAGCCACTCCCTGGGCGCCTGGGGCAGCAGGTAGGCTTGGTCCACCAGTTCGTCTTCAGAGACAAATTCGAGGACTTCCTCGAGACTAAACCTCGCGATGGTGTTCAGGCGTCTGGCCGCGTCGGCCGTTGAGGACCGCATGTTGGTCAGTTTCTTTTCCTTGCAGACGTTGATTTCGGGGTCGCCGTCGCGGCTGTGAGAGCCGACGATCAGCGAGCCCGGAAAGTCCAGTCCCGACGGTCCCTAATTGCCAGTCACGGTTACCCTGCTGCCAAGCGTTTCGGCGCGCCAGTCCGGGTTGTAGTAGGAATAGACCTGGGAGCTTACCGGCTGGGCGCGTACCGGGTATTGGGCTCGTGCCTTGAATGGCAAGACCAGTGACTCGCCGGGGCCAAGGTCCTCGATGTATAGGACCACCTTGCGGCCAGCGACCTCGCGGCGCTTGACCTGGGGGACCTCCTGCACCGGCGTTCGCAGTGTCTCGTCAACAGGGGCAAAACCAGTCGGGACCGCCACATCCAGCACAATCATGCCCGCGTCCGCCGCCTGATTCCCGGGCGGGTTGAACATGAGGCTGGCAGTAATGTCAATTATGTCGTCCACGGCCACGTGGTCGGCGCTGTAATCGACTTCGATCTGGAACATGTCAACCGGCTCGCGCTGCACCTCGAGCATATTGGACCGGTGCACGACCTGGGCGACGCCGGCCGGCGCCAGTGGCGTCTATCCGCAAGTCGGCGCCGGCGGGTAACTCCATGATCTGCACTACGTCAGCATTGGCTTTGTCGATGGTTACTTCGTAACGCCAGTCACCCACCATCAACTCCACGGTCATCCCCACGTCGAATTTTGCTTGGGCAACGAATGCGATGAGCGCCTGCAAACCCACCACGGTATCCTGGGTGGAGCCATAGCCACCGAAGTGGTTGCGTTGCCCCACCAGCCAACGGGCCGCTCGTGAAGCGTTGAGGCCATCGCCAAGTTTCAACAGGGCCAGGGTCGCGTAGCCTGTGGCCTCAACGGCAGCCGGACCTCCCCAATGCAGGTCATCGCCGGAAACCGCCAATTCCAATAGCCGCTCATGGACGCCGGCGGCGCTGGGACGGTCGCCTAGCGCCAATGCGTACGCAACTATGGCTGTTGTATAAGGGTCATTAATCTCATCAAGCCGATCTTCCAGGAAAGTCAGCGCACGGTCCGCTCCATCGAAATCGCCGGCTTCCAATAGGGCGATGGCGACGTAGGCGGTGAGTGCGGCCTTGCCTGCGAGTCCACCCAACAGCTCCTGATGATGCACAAAGCCGGCCCGCTCAAAAGAGCCGTCGCCATGCTGGTGGCGGCGCATCCAGTCCTGGGCGTCGCGCAGCACGGTCTCGTCCACATATATCAAGCCGTCGGCCTGGGCTAAAGACTTGAGCACGAAAGCAGTGAGCCACAGGCTGCCTTCACTGTCGCTTTGGCCGAAGGCAGAAAAGCTGCCGTCGTCGCGGCGGTATATCAACTCCCGCTGGTAGCCGGTGGTCATCAGGTGTTCAGCTTTGGCCATCACTTCCGGCTTAAGCTGGCCTGTCGCCTCCAGGTAGCGGGCCACGTAAATGTTGGGCGAGAAGAGAATCATGTTCTGCTCGCCGCAGCCGTAGGGCATTCGCAACAGGTTTTCCAGGCCGTTCAGTGTCTGCGCCAGGTAGCTCCCCGTGAGCGACACGTAAGTGCGATCGGAACCAGGTATCGCTCCCGGCGGTGCGCCAATGTTGAATTCCAACCGGTCGCCGTCCGACAGTATGGCGTTATCAACGGATTCTTCCTCTACACCCTCGGGCTCGACCAGCAGCGTTTCAATGACTGCATCCGCAGCTTCACCACTGCGGGCCGATACCTTAATTGGTAGTCTTCCCAGACCGGTCAAGCGTATGTCGAAACTGACCCCGCCCACCTCGTTTGGCTCCACTACAACCGTCTTGACATTGTCACCCAGCAGAGTGGAGCCCCGTGATACTTCCAGCTCGACCAAAAATTCCTGCTCCGCATCCAGGTAGTTGTACAGCGCAACCCTCACGGGAAACTCCTCTCCTCGGACCGCGGCATAGGGCAGGTCCACCTGCAGGAAAAAGGGCTGGAAGACGACAAGCTCGGCGTCGCATAGAGGCGTTCCAAGTCGGCAAACACCTGCAGCAGGTTGAGGCGGTTCTCGGCCAGGATGAACACCGCACGGTCCACCGACACCAGGTCGACTTTGGCCGGTCCTTCCGCATTCACGCGGATGTCCACCGCTTCCGCGGGCTTCGCTTGACCGGAGCTGAATTGGACGTCAACCTGCATGGGGTAGCTGGCTGACACGTCGAAGGGTAGGTAGTCGGCTGCCACCTCATTGTTGGGCAGCACCTGGTACACTACCAAACGGGCGGGCGGCGCCATTTCGGGCGTGACGACAAAAGAGAGGTCCGGCGCGTGGGCCACATCCGAGAAAACAACCCTGCCCCGGGCCATCACCTCGTAGTAGAAATTCCGGGCTTCGGCTGTCGAGTGTGTTCTGAAGGAGGCTTGGTCTCCCACCTTCAACAGAAGGTTTCCCTGCTGCTCCACATGGATGAAGTTGCCCGACGGCGAGTATTTGGCTTCCAGAGCCAACCGCTCCTCGCTGTCGCCGGTCTGAGCGAAGACGGTCAGCGCCACCGCCCCTTCGGGCGACTCCGATTCAATCAGCGCCTTGCAGTCAAGGGTCTCCAAGTCTGACTCCTCCTTTCCAATGAGTTCAAACTCTTCGTCGAAATAGCTGATCAACATGGACACCTTGGTGCCGACCGGATCGGGCCGGGCGTTTCGGCCACCAGCAGCAGGGAGAAGGGCAGGCCGGGCTTGAAGTAGATGCTCTCGGGGATCAGCTGCAGGTTGACCGGAGAGTCTGCCACGGTCATCAGATGACTGGTCTGCTCGACGTAGCCGGTGGATGGTTCTCGTACCGCGACGTCCAAAAGCAAGTTGCCCTGACCTGCGGCGGCGGGTGTCCCGGCCACGTAGCCTGGCGCGGGCAATTCGAAGGACGCTTCGCCGTCAATCTCTTTGGCAAAGCTTGCATACTCCTCCCAGACACCCACGTAGCGAGAGGCTATGATATCCACCTCTCCCCGCACCGGCTTACCGAAGCTATATTCGGCGGACACCGTTCCGGTGACGGCCTCGTTGCCAAGAACCCAATCCTTGAGCAAGTCCAGGGTGATCTCGTACTTGGGCAGCACATACTCTTCCACGCGGACATCTAGTTGAGTGGTCGTGTCGCCTGAGTCCGCGGAAAGTTTCCAGACCCCAAGGTTGGGCTCGGTAGATAGCGGCATGGTAGCGTTGGTCATGCCGAACCGGTCAACGTCAACCGTGCGTTTGTACACCTTGATACCCTTAGCGTCCTGGACCTCCACGGTCAGCGGACCGGGCCGTGGCTTCAGGTCTTGGTCCAGCCGGAGAGCCCGAATATTCACCTGCTGGCCAGGCTTATAGATGGATTTGTCAGTCTCCAGGAAAAGGATGGTCGACGCCGCCTCCACCCGCACCTCGGCCGATTCAAAGAAAGCCCCGCCATCGGCGCCTTCCCCGGCTACAGTCAGTGTATATCCGCCTTCTGACAACTCCGGCGCCGATAGCGGCACCGGCCCGCTGCCTTGAACGAATCCGGTAGCCTCGGCGATCACCCGGCCAGTCTCTGGCTTGGAGAGCGTGAGAGACACGGAACCCTGGGCGGGTGTGACTAAAAGGGGTTGGAAATCGAGGCAGTTTACAAGAGGGGGAAAAGATGGCAATGTCCCGGCATAGAATGTCCCGGCATAGAAGCGGCGCGGGCAGCGCCGGCAGGGGAGAAGGGGTATGAATCGGGAGCAGGCACTGAGGGAGATACTGAGGGAGATAATGGAACAGGCCACCCAGGAAATGCGGGAAGTGCTGAGCCGGGAAAGCGAGGAGGACGGGGCGGAGCAGTGGGACCCGGACGCCTGGGAGGAAGAGCTTATCCGGTTCTCCCGTGAGTTGAACCGGAAGATGTTGCAAACTTGGGCGGAGGTGAAGGCTGAGCAAGCAAAAGCTCAGGCCCCTTTTGCTCCTGCTGTCAAGGAAGACGCCGCCTGCATCGGTGGCAGGCCCTGAGCCGGCTAAGCAGCTTTGGTCAGATAAGGGTCCCAGCGCCTTATCTGCGTTGTCCCAAGGGTCATGGCGGCCAGCAGCCGTTCCAGGGATTGACCGGTTTGAAGTCTCAAGGCAAGTCGTTGGCCTTGCAGCGGGCATTGACGGATTTTGGGGCGGAAAAGTCCTTCGGGCAGGCCAGCCGGCAACTGAAAGAACACTAAAGAACACTATGGAGTGGAGTTGCACCGCAGCAGCATCAGGGAAGTGGCGCTGCAACAAGCTGGGAGAGCCGCCGGGTTGGTGGAGCGGGAGGAACGGGAGGCCGCCGCCAGCTATGCGGAGCAGCGGAGTTGCCGGCTTGGCAAGCCGCGGCTGATCGTGGAGACTGACGGCAGCATGGTGCGCACTGGGAAGTTGGAGCCGGACCCGGCCGGGGGAATGAGTTCTGGCAGGCGTCCCAAGCACACCAGGAGAACCCGGCGGCGGGAGGCGCGCCTCAGTGCGGTGGAGGGGCCTGGCGGAAAGGAACGGCGGTACGCTGCGGCCTTGGGTTCTGCCCAGCGGACGGGAGAGCAGATGTTTGCCCTGGCGCTGGGGTGCGGGTATGGGGGCAACACCTGGGTGCATGGCGTGGGAGACGGGGCGCCTTGGACCGCGCAACAGACGGCGGCAGTTTTCCCCAGGCAGCGCTTCTTACTGGACCGCTATCACCTTTTGGAACACCTGCATGAGGGGGCGCCGGCGTTGACGCCAGGCGATGCCCTGGCTGCCAAGACATGGGTGGAGGAGCAGGCAGGCCGCATTGACGCAGGGAACACCGCCGTGGTGGCGGCTGAATGCCTGGTCTTAGCGGGAGGGAACCCCGAGCATCCTCGGTTGTATCGGTTGGCTGGATACTTGGAGGACCGGCAAGGACAGATGGACTATGCCACCGCCGGTGCGGAAGGTTTGCCCATCGGCAGCGGCATGGTGGAAGGGGGCCACCGCGCCGTGATCCAAGCCCGCTTGAAGTTGCCCGGAGCATGGTGGAAGGAGGAGACCGTCAACCCCATGCTCGCCCTGAGAACCTTGCGGGCCAACGGCCAGTGGGAAGCCTTTTGGCATTGACCCCAACTTCTTTCAGTCACACCCACGGTGACCTACCGGGAGGCTCGGAACATCGCACGAGCGGGGAATATTGATTCCCTGATCTTCGACGTAAAAACGCAAGCGGTGACCTGTACGTATGTGTTCGCGATTTCGTTCGCGGTCAACTTCGCGTGGGGCCGCTGGAGTGGTCAAAGCACTGATGACGCTATCAGGGGAGCATTCAGGTCTGCGCTTGCGTCTGGAGGGACGACACTTATCGTAGGAGTAGTGAGCGCACAATTGCTACGCACCCGGGCTGCCGCTGTAGGCGCCGTAACAGTGCGGAATGGCATGAGGACCGTATCACACACGAACGTAGGACATCAGGTAATCCATCGAATTGCTGTGGGGTCGCTGGGAAAACCGGTCTACGGTGGTGCGGCGACCAATCATGTATCCAAGCTCCTTCGCAGCAACACGATTACGTCAATAGCGGCAACAGCTGTGATAACAGCACCTGACTTCTACAGGGCAGCTTTCGACGGTTCGATTTCATGGCGGCAATTCACCAAGAATCTCTCAGTGAACGTGGCTGGAGTTGCGGGTGGCGTCGGCGGATGGATGGGAGGCGCGGCTGTAGGAGGTGCAGTCGGAAGTGCAGTCCCGATTGTCGGCACAGCTGCGGGGGCAGTGATAGGTGGGATCATAGGCGCTTTGGGAGGCGGAGTAGTAGGTTCCGGTGTAACCAAAGCCGCCGCTGACGGTATAGTTGACGATGACTCAAAGCGTTTGATCACGGCTTTGCGAGATGAGATTCAGGAACTTGCACTAGAGTACATGCTTACAGAGGATGAGGTCGAACACCTCGCATCAACGGTCAAGAGCACAGTGAACCAGAAGTGGTTACGGAGAATGTTTAAGGAAACCAAGAATGCATCCGATAAAGATCTCCGCAAGTTCATCCGCCTCGAACTCGAGGCGGATTTCGAGACGCTGATTCTGAAGCGACCAAAGATCACACTTCCCACGGTTGAGCAAATTGAGGAAGAGACACTAAGGCTTGTCGAGGCTGTGGCCGCCGATATCGAATAGAACGATGCCGACTAGTGGGCCAACACCCTTGTATCGATGGATGAAACGACTTCCCCTCGTCGTCCCGGCTTGGGCTGGAACCCAGAGGCGCGGCTAAAGGACAATGGCTATACCCGGGCGGTTTCCTGGATTCCGGCTTCCGCCGGAATAACGGTGACCGGCGGCTATCCATCAATCCAAAGATGGCAGAGCACTAGCCCGCTGGAGGTCCGTTGGCGCCGTCACAGCTGGGGCATGCCCCGGTCATCGCCGAAACCGCCCTGCGCGCAAAGTCGTCTCAGCTATCCCACAATGACGCCATCACCGGCTTCGCCGCCATGCTCACCGCGGAGACCGCCCGCTCCCGGAACTGCGAGCGGCTGGAACTGCTGCCCACGTCCGGGTCCAACATCGGCCACCACCACGAGGGCACTGACTAAGTGATGCACCCCGACGCCACCTTCTAGCTGCCCCTTACCCCGTCCAAACCCGGGACAACTCCCGCCAATGGCCGGAGGGACAACCAATGCACCGCATTCCTGCCGCTCGCGCAGGCCTACAATCCGGCGTTGCTCAACTCCTCCCTCAGTGCGGGCAATCGGAGATGGCGTTCCCGCAATCCGGCGATGAAGGCCGTCCATTCCGATTCCAAGGACAGCTGCCGGTACAGATCCCGCACCCTGGTCAGGTAGGCACACGCCTGCCGGTAGTTGTCTCGCCCCCGGGCCTCGATCAGGCTCTCCGCCTGCTGCCGGTAGATGTCGAGGGCAGCCTGCGGATGTGTCTCCGAAGCGGCCTGGGCCACCCGGATCAACTGGTCCACGCCATGAAGAAACCCCGGCCTTCTCCGGTTCACCGATCTCAGGGCCAGGTCCACCTCGCCTTCTTCCAGGTAAACGTCTGTCAAAAGGCCGTATTCACCGGCGGCGGACCAGTGCTCCAGCAACTGCGGACGCGATTCCTGCCAGACGCCAAGGGCCCGGGACAACTCCCGCACCTCCTGATACCCGGCGAGATGGGGGCGTCGTTCAAGCAGCCGCCTGGCCACGGCCAGGGCTTCGGCCAGTTCCCCTCTTTCCCTGTACCGTTCCTTGAGCCACTCCGCCAGGCGACTGTCCCGGCTGGTCTCAATCCTCTTGGCCAGCAACGGCTCCACCATCCGGGCGCAGCCATGTTCCCGGAAGATGTCCGCCAGGGTCAGCAGGTCGTAGTCCCCGGCCGAGTCGGCCTCGGCTACTGCATCCTCCAACCGCCCCAGCGTCAGCAGGCGGTCCACCAACTCGGCCAGAAGACCACACTCCCGGCAGATCCCCAGGAACGAGTCGTCGTCCAGGTGGGCCATTTCAAGATCCAAAAGGAAGCGGCCATAAACCCTGCGATGATAGCCGTCGCTCCAGCTTTCGCCCCGGGGCATGGCGGCCCGAACCCGGCCTGCCATGGCGCCCTTCTCCTCGTCCGTGGCGTGTTCCAGCATGAGGTCCGGCGCGGCCTCACCCAGGCCGATCCCTCCGAAGTCCACGTCAAAGCGATATATGTCGAAGAGGGCTTGTAGGCAGCTTTCCCTGACTGCCGCGTTGTCTCCCCCGCCGGCCAGGCAGTTCCCCAGCCCCTCGACGCACCGGTCCACCGCATCGGCCAACTGCCCGTCTTCGTCGGGAATCATCTCGTAATGTTCCAGTATCCCCCTAGTCACCGCTTGGTACACGACACCCGCGCCGGCGTAGTCGGCCAGGGCCAGAAATCCGTCGCCCGCACCCAGGGTAATGCCGATATCCCTGGCAACCCTCTGCGACGCCATCCAGTCATCGCCACCGCGTCGAAAGGCGGAGGATACCTGGCGGCGGTAGACTTCCGGGTTGACCGGAGCGCTACCCTGGTTTTCTCCCGGCAAGGCCAACTCCAGCAGGGTCTCCAGGTCGGGCTGAAGCTGAAGCATCCGCTTGATAAGGTCAATCAGCTCGGACTTGCTGCGCCGCCGCAGGCCAGTGTCCAGTTCCTCCACCACCCGGAAGGCATCAGGCTGCTCCAGAAAGGCAAGCAGGAGCGCCCCAACGTGCTTGCAACGCCCGCCGCCGCCACCCACCGGGCAGGAGCAGTGGGCCTCATCGATGCCGTTGGCTCCGAAGGCAACCTGCAACCGGTAGGGCTGGGGCATGGAGCCTTGGCACCAGCCCCTGACGGTGTTTCCCTGGCGGCGCGGGTCTATGATTGCGTCACTTTCGAAGTAGCTGCTACCAAGCTGGAGATTCCGCGGGCCAACCCAGTTCGATATGGCGCCTTCGCTTGCTGCCGGGATGGTATTTGACATGATTTGCCACCGGTCCAGGTGTTGGATTTAGATAGTCGGGGGGTGCCTGGTGATGGAGCAGGTCAGGGCTTTTGCGGGCGGTTTGACTCGGGTAAACCCCGGCTCAATTTAACCGGGGAGGTAAATCCCCGCATCTTTCGATGACGGATTGGATTTGAGTCATTTGTAACGGGCCGGAGTCGAGCCGCCGGGGTGTTGCTCCAGAATTCTCCCCGAGAATTCTACACCAGGTCACACTTCCCCGGCTGCCCCAAGGAGGCCAGGGCCGGCGGATGTGCCGAGTGTCCGGGCGGGCGTTGCTGCTGATCCCGTCGAACCATCGTCCGGTCCTGGTGATTATTCCTTCATCACAGCGTCCCCACCACGTCAACGATGCGCAACCCCAGTTGCGGGAGTCCGTCCACCGGGACCGGCGCCCAGCTGACCAGGGCACGGTGCCTCACGCCGACCCGGAGCAGCGACGGGCTGAACTCCACCGGCAGGTCAACCTCGAAGTCCACCGCTCCACAGGTCCTGGCGATGCCGTAACACATGGGGAACACCTCGCCATCCGGCCCGAAACGTGCTTGCTCGCTGGGCGTGGCCAGTAGGACAAGCTCAACCTCCCGGACTTCTGCGACCTGGACCCGGTACTCTGCCTGGTTCATCATTGCCTCCTGGTTCCGGTTCCGGGGCCAAATGTCCAGCCCCGGAACACCATCATCCCACGAAAAGAGGAGGACTCGCTGCACTATTGCGGCATTCTTGCAACACTGGAGCAAGCACTTTCCGGGTCCGGCTTGTTCAGCATGACCGAGTAGCCCTTTTCGTCCACCAGGTGGGTCACCGACAGCCTTCCCCGGCTGTCGTAACCGGCGCGGTAGGCGTACTCCACCTCGGCGCCCCAGGGCACCCGGCCGCCGGTGCGGATGGACTGGCCGCCCGGACCACCGGCGCCGCGCACCACCACGCCGTTGCGTCCGCCCTTCTTCCAGGCCATCACCTTCACCTCGGCGGGAACCACCAGTTCCGCCGCCGACGGCCGGAACAGCACCGCGTGCAAGTCCCGAGCACCCGCCCCGACGGGGTGCGCTGGCCGTTCATGATCTGGGAGAGCATGGAGGGACTGATGCCCGCCAGCCGCGCCGTCTCGTTCTGCGAGAGACCGTGGGCCTCCATCCGGTCCCACAGCGCCCTGGTGTCCACCGTGGGAGCCTGGGCCGATTCCACCCTGGCCGGACTCTCCAGCGCCGCCTCCACCCTGGCCTGGACCTGGGGGCCCATGTTCCGGCGGACACGCGCCACCTGGGACATGAAGGTGGCGGACACGCCGACCCGGTCGGCCAGCTCCCTCTGGCTCAGTCCCTGGGCGCGGGCCTGCTCCCGGATGCAGGTGGTCCCGCCGCTGACCACCCCGCCCTGGCGGTTGGCGCAGACGGCGGGCTCGATCCTGGCCGGGGCTCCAAGCACGGCCTCCACCCGGGCCTGGACCTGGGGGCTCATGCTCCGGCGGCCCCGGGCCACCTGGGACATGAAGGTGGCGGACACGCCGACCCGGTCGGCCAGCTCCCTCTGGCTCAGTCCCTGGGCACGGGCCTGCTCCCGAATGCCGGTGCTCTCGCCCTGGACCAGCCCGCCCCGGCGGTAGACTACTCCCTGGCCCGGTACCTCGCCCAGGACCGCCGTGACCTTTTCCCGCAGCATGGGGGTCCAGGGCCTGTGGCCGTTGGCCACCGCGCACAGGTGGCCGTAATTGACGCCCATCAGGGCGGCCACCTCCTTGACGGTGAGGCCCTGGCGCCGGGCGGCGGCCCGGGCTCGTTCTCGGGCTTGCCCCTGCCGTTCCCGGATGCCGCCGCCTTGGCCTGTACCTCCGGGGCCTGTAGGTTGTTGGTGTCGCCCCGGCCGTCGAAGTTGGCCGCAACGCCGTGGGTGGTCTCTGTCTTTTTGATGCTGGTAGTCGTCTTCATGTCGCTTCCTCCAAAACGCAGAAAGCGGGGGCCGTCCGAAGGACGACCCCCGCTGGAATGCAAAGCTGTAGTTCCCGCCTACGCGGGAATGACGTTGTTTGTCAGTAGCGGTTTACGGGGTCGCCCTTTTTCGAAAGTCCGGAAACACGGAAAGCGGGGCCGGCCTCATCGAGGCCGGCCCCGCTCAATGCAAGTTCCGGACCGTCAGTAGCGGCTCTTGCAGCCGCCTTGGTTGCCGCCGCGCCACCCAGGGGTGACGGGCCGTGGGTTTCCGTCAGTTCACCGGTTCCTCCAACCGGCCTGTAGTGGAAGGGGATTCCGGCTGATTATCGTTATTCAGCGCCTCCTCGTTGTTGTCGTGGACTCGCCGCCTGTTGCTGACGTGATTCCCGTCGATGACGAAAGCAGCAACCCCATTGGCCCTCCGAACCTGCTGCCCTTGGCAGGGAGTGACGCCATTCCACCAGCCATCGACATCCGCCCGTGCATCCCAGCCGTGGACGCACTACGCCCACGGTGATGGTCAGCCGCTCAGACCGACCCTCCGGCGCAAGACGCACTGCGCCCAGAGTGGAGGGCCTCAACAGGGAGAGGCGGAATGAGAGATGGCTGAAGGCGCAGTTCGTCCAGGGTAACGCTCAGCCGCTCAATCCAGCCACCGGCGCCGGACGCACTACGCCCAGGCCTTGGGCGCCACTCAACGGAGAACGCTGGATCACGGGTTGGTGAAAGACGCAGTTCGGCCAGGGTGTGAGTTCCTGGGAACCGCTGGGTGAGGGAAAGGGAGAGGAACGCAGTCGGGCCAGCCGCCACGTTGTCAGCTACCGTGCCGGTGGATACTGCGTCGAAATGGTGAGCGTCCGGTCCGTTACTTGTGGATGACCTGAGGGTGTCGGATATGTGGACGGGCTACCGCTGTTCGGTAGTTACGCCACAGGCAAGACTAGGCAGCCGGAACTGTTTATCCGCTCCAACCGCAGGGTGAAGATCGCGAAGCAGGTAGACCGCTCCGCCACTGAGTCCGAAAGGGGAAAGGGAGATGGGAACGCCGCGCTGGTCCTGGTTGACACCTCCTCGATTTAGTCCTTGGGGAAGGGAACCGCCTTGGGTAGGGATGCCTGGTGAAGCGCACCGCGCGCCTCGGAGAATGTCCCTCGCAGACGCCCATCGGGAGAGCAGGGCTCGACCCCTCTGAGTCGGTCCGGCACGGGCGACCGTTCGGAGAGCAGGGCTCGATCTTTGCGGCCATTCCCGGGTCCAGGGACGGGACCCTCCAGTTTTCTCGGCGTGAATCACTGGCAAAAGCCTGATAACACTATCCAGTATCCGGCACCGTGTTGGCCGTGACAAGACCACAGGCGTTCTACCGCTGCAAGTGTTGCCTTTTATTGACCTAAAACCTAAGTGCGGTTCCGGCGCCGGAGTCGTGCACCTCCTTCCTTCAGTCCTTGGGTCAAGAGTTCACCGGCTGTGGTCGAGGGAAACATCATCCCAACCTACAGCAATTCCCTCTTGGGCGCTCCAGGGAGAAAAGACTCGATCCTCGCGGAGCAGGCCCGGGCGAGCAGGGATCACGCCCCCAGGTTTCTATGGCAGTGGAAACCCTGGTAAAGCCAGACAACGCATTCAGTATCCGGCCCGCTCAGGCCCGGCGCAAGGGTATGGGCGCCTTCCGCCCGAATCGCTTGCATCAATCCGGCAGAAATGGAAGACGCCCGGCTGGGTCGCTTCCCGGACCGCCACCGGCACCGCACCGGACCACGCCATCCCCTCGGTATTCGCTTGTATCGCGCCGCACATCGCCAGCCGCCGGACCAGCCTTACTACCGCGTTCGCAGGTGCTAACCAGTGCCCCAGCCGCCGGGCTGAACCCCGCCACACGACGCTACCAACGGTCGCTGCCAGCATCAGCAGTGTCGGGCATCCCGCCCCCGTCCCCCTGCTCAAGCCCGAGCGCCAGCCCGACTCCCGGAGCGCCACTGCAACCCCCAGCCCCTGCGAAGAGCAGCACACGCCAACGCCCATCCAGGTCACCCGGCAACCCGGCCAACCCGGGGCCAGCGCCATCATCCCGGCCAGGACGCCACCGGACCGTCCCGCACCCACGCATCCCCAGGGGTGCAAAATGCACCGCTCAAACGGGGCCGATGCGCCGCCGCCGGGCCCCTAAGAGGCGCAACAATGCACCGTTCCAATAGGGGCGATGTATCCGCCGACCGGAACCAGGGCTAACAGAAATCGCTTACAACAATCGGGCTGAAACGGGCGAAATCCCCCCGTTTCAGCTACGAATTCTCTTGTTTCCACCGATGCCGTCGAAATCCAAATTCCTGTACACGTCTATGACCTCCAGCCGGAACCGGAAAATCCCGGTCCCTGAAAGGGGGGGCTTGCGCGACCCCCCCTCAGGCGTCCTGCTGCCAGGGATAATCGCATTCGAGGCCCACGCCCGGCTACCCAAGGCGGGGAAAGCCATCTCCCGGCCCTCCCTGACGGATCATCGGGCCAGCCGCTCCCTGGTGGGACAAAATGCCCCATCTCAAATAGGGCCTTGCCCCATCACCCCCAGAATCGCCAGGTTCCAAATGCCCCATTCCGTAGCTGGCCCTGCCCCATTGCCCTGGAACCAGACCTTCCCAAAACTCGTTCGCCAAAACTGGCCCGAAACCCCTGGAATTGCCCATTTTCAGCTACGAAACCGGCCTCCGACCCATCCCACTCCAAGTCCAAATCCCTGTACACGCCTATGACGTCACCACCGGGGCGAGGCGCCGGAAACCTTATGGGGTAGTTCACGCATGAACCTTGGTTCACAGGTGAACCACCTTTCAAGGGGTTCCCTCCGGTAGTACCGCTCATCACACTGGACGGCAGAGAACGGTCCGGCGACAGTAGGTCGCCGGCGACCGGAGGAGGGTCAGGATGCGAAAGAACTACCACAACAATCGGCGGAAGACCCGCACGGGCATCAACGCCGGGGCCGTGCCGCCGGCCTGCACGGCGGAACACCGAAAGACACTGAGCGATGGGCTGCGCATCCTGGCCAGGGTCATCGCCCGCGCTCACCTGCGGCAGCAGGCGGAACGGGGCGCGCCCCCGCGCCAGGCCCGCCGCCCGCAGGCGATTCTCGGCATTGAGCCACCCGTCAACCGGCGCACCGCTGATTCGTCGGCAGGGGCGCCGGCATTGCTCTCGCCTTCCCCATCTGCGGCGCCGTCCCCCACAACGCCGGTCCCACGGGAGGCCGCCCGCATCGGCGTTTCTGCCCATACCACAAAACTGTCCGAAATGTAATGACTTGCGAGGCATTACGGGCAAGCAATTTCTCCTGGACAATGGAGTGTTGGGCCACTGCCACGGGAGGAATCAGATTGACAACAACCAATACCAGGGCGCCAATGCCAGTGGAGGACGAACCAACCGGCAACGACCTGGACGACGCCATCCGCGACTACGTGCGCACCCATGTCCTGTGGCACGGCCGCCGCAAGACTATGGAGAAATTCGGGGTCTCCCGCCACACCCTATGGCGCTGCCTGGAGCGGGGGCGCTTGGGGAAATCACTGCCCAGGGCGGTGATCAAGGCCGTTGGCGACGACCCCGTCGCGATAGAAGCGGCGGCCTGGGCCATAACCGCCAGCCGCCGTATCCGGCGCCGCGCCGCCGCCAATCCCCAACCCCTGGCCGAGACCCTGGAGGACACCCTGCGGCTGCTGTGCGCCGCGCCCCTGGCCACTGTTGAGGAACTGTCCGCCTTCGGCAGAGTCCCCGCCACCACCCTGCGCCGCAGGCTGGTGAAACTCGCCGGTCTCAGCCTGGCGGACTCGATTTACCACCACCTGGGCAGCCTGGGACCAAACCCCAAGCGCCGCTACTTTCCCACGGAGCGGGGCATCGAGGCCGCCGCCAGGGTGAAGCACGGCACGGAACGCTTCCTCAGCGAGTACCCGGTGTCCCGGGAGTGGTTCCGCATCCTCACCGACCGCCTGGACGCGGTGGCAGTGCTCTACCACGTGGCCGCCGTCATCGCCGGCGCCGACCCCCAGGGGCAACCCGTCAGGGTGGACCACCACCGCCAGGGACCCTACGACCTGCTGATCACGCTGTCCGAAGGCCGTTCCTGGGCATCGTGCGCCAGGGGCCGGTGCTGTCCTCGGCCAACCTGCGCTACCGCCTGCGCACTCTGGAGCAACTGCGCACCCGCCAGCGGCCTACGGCAACGCTGGTATTGACCCACTCGGACCAGGCCACCCGCCGGGCCTTCCGCACCCTGGGCGAACCCGGCGAGCACCGCAGCACCTTCGTGGCCACCGAGGGGGAACTGCTGGCGGGAGACGGCGAAGCCCCGGTCTGGCAGCAGTGCGGCGCGGGCGGCAACTCCTTCCTGCCCGAGGTGGTCAACCCCGACGTGTCCCTGGACGACATCATGGGCTGGTTGGGACGCCGGGCGGAGTACGCCGCCGACTACCGCCGCAAGCTGGGCCTTGACCCCGACTCCGACCCCACGCCCGACCCGGACGAGCTGTATCCCAGCCGCCTGCGGGCGCTGATTCCCCAGCCATCACAGCAGGTGGGTAACTCCCTGGCTGTCAAACTCACCCGCACGGAAAAGCAGGCCCTGGACCTGCTGGCCGCCTGGCCCCTGTGCGACACCGACCAACTGGCCGGGCTGATGGGCGGCGTCACCCGCCGCCGGGCCAACCAGGTGCTCCGTTCCCTGGCAGACCACGGCCTCATTCGCGCCGACGGATCGCTGCACGTCCTCACCGACGAGGGGTTGACCTACCTGGCCCGCCGGGACCGGGCCGCCGTGGGGCAGGTCCTGGACCGCTGGAGCGCCGAACCCAGCCTCAACAACCCGCACGTCTACGCCGGAACCGCCCTGCGCACTATGGCGTCCCAGCCCGACCACCACTCCGCCCTGACCACCCTGGCCGCCAATCTCCCCGCTGATTGCGCCTGCTCCCGGGAATACGGAGTCCTGGACCTGCTGCTCACCTCCCGCTCCGCTGTGGGGTACTGGCACGACCAGACCAACTACGTGGTCCACCCCGACGTTTCCTTCATCCTGGACCTGCCGGAAGGATACCGCTACTGCTTTATGGAATACGAGCGCCGGGCCACCACGCCCCGGCGGGTGCGCGCCCGGCTGGAGAACTATCGCCGCTACTTCTGGAGCGGCTACGCCCGCCAAGACCACGGCAGGGAATGGCCCCTGGTTCTGTTCGTGTTCGAGACACCCGACGACGAGGACGCCTTCCAGGACGCCGCCGCCTGCGTAGATCACGCCCCCTTCGCCAGCTCCAACCTGGAGACCATCACGGAGCACGGCATCCTGGCTGACACGTGGCTGCCGCCCGCGCCGGAGCCCTGGGAAAGGCTGACATTGCAGAAACTTGCAAAAATGCAACTTTTCCAGACAAGCGGTTCCCGGGGTTTCCTGTAGAGGACGGACAAACCAATAGGGATTACAGCAGTTTTCACCTGTCTCAACCCTGTCTGACCCCCAAAGCCCATTTGACTGCCATTTGTTGCAGAAATCGGGACTATCGAGGGAAGGACGCCGGCCCCGAGCCCGTGGGCGGAAAAGCCGCTGGCACGTATGACATATCGGGAATGACACGTAAATGAGCCGTAACGACACAATGGGAGGTGAGGACATGAGACTGCTGACCAAACCCGAGGCCTGCCGGGAGTTGAGGGTGTCCCTGTCCACGCTGAATCGGCGCATCGCCGCCGGGGAGGTGGCAGTAAAGAGGGAGCCGCGCGTCAGGCGGCACCGCGTGTACGTGATGCTGAACGACGACTTGCCGAGCGCCGCCGAACCCCCGCAATCGGAGCTGGCCTTTGCTCAAGAACGGATACGCGGGCTGGAGGAGCAGGTGACCTTCCTCCAAGAGCAGCTGGAGTCGGAGCGGCAACGAAACGCCGAGCTGGCCAACGAGTTGAAGGCTGCGACACCACACGAACAGCGCCGTCCCCGTTGGCGGTTCTGGCAGGGACTGAAAAGGAAGAAGGTGGTTTCCGGCGCGGCCTGGGACAAGGCGGAGGGACCGAAGCCCTGCTAAGGGTTGCATTGTAGATACTAACTAACTATAATCATGTAAGGCAACTGGCATCAGCCCGTTGTCACTGACACGGAGGCTTGGCATGGCGATGAACCGGGAGCAGAAGTACCGGCAGATGGCGGCCCGCAGCAAGTACCAGCGGCTGTACACCCACCTTTGCGGACTCACTGACCAGGAATGGAGAACCAGCTTCGGCGAGATCGAGTCCATCATCGGCTTCGAGTTGCCCGCCTCGGCCCGCCTCCACCGGCCCTGGTGGTCCAACCAGACCGGCGGCAACGGCCACAGCCAGGCCCTGGCCTGGAGCGCCGCCGGATGGGAGACGGCAGAGGTTGATTTGAACGCCGAGACGCTGCTGCTGCGGCGAAAACCCGCGGAGACCCTCCGCAGGCCGCCCCTCGACGAAGTGTGGCCGGTCCACTCCGCCGGGTCCTGGCCGGAGGGTCTGAGTCTGCGGCGCGAGGACATCTACGAGGAGAGGGTATAGCCCGACAATGTTTGTGGACACCAACGTGCTGGTAAAGGCCCGTATACTGGAGGCCCCGGACCACCTAATTGCCAGGGCCAGCCTGCAACGGGCCTTCGACGAGCCTGAACCGCTTCGAATCAGCCGCCAGGTCCTGCGTGAGTACCTGGCGGTGGTCACCCGCCCCCAAACCTGGTCAGTGGGCATCGCCCGAGATGAGGCCCTCGATGACGTGGAGCGTTTGGTCGCCGCCTACGAGGTGTTGGAGGACAGTCCCGCGGTAACGGACTGGTTGTTGTCCCTATGCCGCCAGGTTCCGGTAGGAGGCAGGCAGGTCCACGACGCCAACATCGTCGCTACCATGCTGGCCTATGGAGAGCGCAGGCTGCTGACGTTCAACCCGTCGGACTTCCGCCGCTATGGAGACCGCATCGAATTGGTTGGCGGTTAGCCCACGTCTCCCGCACCCGCAAAGAGAACGCATCGAGCCAGAAAAACGAACAGGAGAACAAGGCAATGAAGAAACAGATACAACCCCTCACCCCAGCGGCCCTCTACGCCCGGGTTTCCAGCGACCGCCAGGACGTGGACCTCTCCGTGGCCGCCCAGCTTCGGCGCTGCGGGACTACGCAAAAAACAACGGATACTCCATCGCCCGCGAGTACGTGGACGAGGCCGAGAGCGGCAGAATCGCCGACCGTCCCCAGTTCCGCCAGATGATCGACGAGGGCGGTAAGGCCACTGCCTCTTTCCAGGTGATTCTTGTCTGGAAATTCTCGAGGTTCACCCGCAAGCGGGAGCACGCCGTGGCCTTCAAGTCCATGCTGCGGCGCAAGGGCATCCGCGTCGTCTCCATCACCGAGCACGCCGACGACTCCCCCACCGGCAAGTCATGGAGGCCATCATCGAGAGCGTGGACGAGTTCTACTCGGAAAATCTTGCCCAAGAGGTTGTCCGGGGGATGCGAGAGTCGGCGTCGCGGGGCTTCTTCCTGGCTTCCAAGGCCCCCTTCGGCTACAACCGCATCAAGGTCAGCGACGGGGTGAAGGACCGCCCCACCCTGGAAGTTGACCCGCTGGCCGCGCCCATCGTCAAGGAGATATTCGACAGTTCCCGCCGGGGCAACGGGTTGAAGGAAATCTGCAAGGAGCTGAACGGGCGGGGCATCACCAACAAGGGAAGGCGTTGGCAGAAGAACGTGGTCCACTACCTCCTGACCAACGAAGCCTATACGGGCGCCGCCGTTTGGGGAGTCAAGAGCAAGGACGAAAAAGCGCAAGAGCCGGTAAGGGTGGAGAATGCCTGGCCCGCCCTGGTTTCCCGAGAGCTGTTCGACGCGGTGCAGCAGGGACTCCACGAGTGGGCGCCGGCGAGGCAGCGTCCCGGTAGGGTCGGCAGCCAGTATCTCCTTAGCGGGCTATTGCGCTGCGGGGTCTGCGGCAAGCCCTATTCCGGCCAGGCGGCCAAGGGCGGCCAGTTCGCCTACTACGTATGCGCCAGCCTGTTCCGCGAGGGCGCCGGAGCCTGCACCGCCCGCTACCTGAACGCCACCAGGGTGGAGGATCTGGTTATCGAGAAGGTGCGGGAGCGGATTCTCACCGAGGAGACCATCACCGAGCTGGTGACCCTGGTGGCCGAGGAGATCGACAACCTGGCCGGTGAGGTCAACGGACGGCTTAAGGCCATAAACAGCGAGCTATCCGACGTGGACACCCGGCTGGAGAACCTCTACCAGGCCCTTGAGACCAAGCAGTTGCCCATCGAGGTGCTGTCGCCCCGCATCCTGTCCCTGAAAGCGCGCCAGGACCAGCTCACGGCGGCGCGGGAGGGGGCCGAGGCTCAGTTGGAGCAGCGGCGGGCGGAGTTGCCCACCAGCAAGGAGATCAAGGGGTACGTGGCGGACTTTCGGGAGTTCCTCCAGGAAGGGACCTTCCCGGAGCGGAAAGCCCTCATCCGCAACTTCGTGCAGGGCATCGAAATCGTTGAGGACGAGGCGGTTCTCACGTACACTATACCCATGCCGTCGGACGGAGTGAAGTCGGAATCGGCTTCGGTTCTTGATTTTGTCCAGTCCGGCCCACCCAAGAAGACTCGAACATCTTGGGACTCCCTAGGCCACTACCTAAATGTACACTACCCACTCGAAGGTTTGTAATACAGTCACGCAAGGCCCACCAGCCTTCCAGACTGTTGATTCGGTATTTAGATATACCTTCAACTAACACTCGTTAGCCTTATTTCGCATGGTGGTTGACGCAACTGTCATAGGACCTAGTACCGCGTCCGGCTATTTATGATAAATAATCGAACGAAATCAGGCTGTGGCAACTATCGACTGGAGATTCTCTACCACCCATGCTCCGGCATATCCATACATCGGTTTCAGCAGGACGCGGTACTAGGGGCTAAAAAAGTATCTCAAAATTGAACGAGCAGGGTTGGGCAGGGGGGAAATCCCCCTTTCCGAAAGGGGGAGACGTTGGGGAAGCCTCGTTTTGAGATAGTTACTTGGTATCAAACCCTGCTGGTCGTCTCCCCCAACCGAGAACTGACCTGCCGGGGAAGGTCAGATCAACGCACGATCCCGATAGTGAGCGAAGCAGTGTACCCATTGCCGGCCCGCGTCACGTGTCCCATCAATCCTCGATGTGCCGGGGCGTCCGTAAGGAGGCTATCGTTCTCATTCATTGTGCTGCGAGGGCCTCGCGCAGAGTAGGGTTCTGCCAGGTAGACGGTGTCAGTGACGTCATCCGGGAAGTACATCTGTGAAGTTATGAATCTCCGTTCGCCCATATAGGCTTTGAAATGAATATGAACGGTCCGGCCAGCATACCAGCCCGGGTAGATCGTTTCGAACTCAACGAGTCCGTTAACGTCGGTGACTTGCATCCCGCGTAAGAAGGTCTCGCCCGACGTGTCTGTGCCATCGTCGCCCTGTCCACGATAGCCGGAATACTGGCCTAACGCGTCGGTGTGCCAGATGTCCACGACAGCGTTGCGAATCGGCGCGCACGAACCCGCCTCCACTAATCGGAGCGCGACTAGAAGAGGTGTGCCCGGTTTACCTTCGGTGATGTCGCGCCGGACTTGGCCGACATCGAAGTAGAATGGCCCTTCGGTCTGTCGGGGCGTGATCACGCAGTCGGGCTGGGTATCCTCGGCAAGCCCGGTGACGGTGGCGTCAGGCGCCGCAGTTGGAGGTTGTGAGGGGACAGGGACATCTTCACCGCCTATTGGAAGACAGCCGGCGAGGGCCACGATTGCAGAAGCCCCCAGACCGCGAAGCAACTCCCGCCTGGTCATCCTGCCGCTCGGGCCTGGCGGCGGGTACGTCTCAGTCGCGACGCGGTCCGACGGCGTAGCTGCAGCACTCAACGTTGATGTGGAACGCGTGGGTGGCGCCCGCGTCTCTGCTTTGGAGTTCACTTCTCGTTCAGCCATTGCTCGATCTCCTTGCCCTTCTCGACCTGGCTTGGGCAGGCATCCACAACTTTGTATGGTTTGGCGAGCCTGCCGACGCTGGATAAATTAGACGTTCAGCGCTTGGCGGCTTGCACGGCGCAGCCCTTTTGACTCGAGTGGCCATACTCGCCGCATCCCGATTGGTTAGCGAAATCCGGGACCAGCGCCAAATTCATACCCCGCGAGCCATGACAGATTCGAGGTTGACCGCGCTTAGACATGCGGAGCCTTTACCACCGGACATCACATCAACTGCACGCGTCGCCAACTTGTTCCATAGATTCTATTCAGCGGCATACTTCAGGAGTTGTCCTGACGTGGGTTCGACATCACCAACCTTGGCCTCAAGGACGATGCGGATCTTGGTATCTTGGATTACGATGTCCCGGCGGCCAAATCTCGGATCGTTACTTCCTGTAAGTGGACGGAATAGCCGGGTTGGAGGCGCCTGCGCGGGGCAACGCCGAAATGCCGAACTAGCTTGGCGCAGAGAATCGGGGCATGGGCCAGTAGGTATCCCAAGGCGAACGTGAGAGCGTCTTCATCGCTGACCGCCAAGCGGAAGATGCTCTGGACGAGGGCGGTATCTCCCTGGTAGTTCTTGCCGATGCGTAACCGAGTCCTGCTGGCAAGTGTCCCACGCGAGAAAGTCTCCGGCAACCATCGTAACCAACCCCACTACACTTCGGCTGAGAAACGCAGAGAACAATCGCTTCTGCGAGTGCATATTTTGAAACGCCGTTTGCAGAATCTGTAACAGTGGTCAACAAAATCCTTCGTTGTGGACCAGATGAGACGCGCGGGCTGTTCACTAGAGGCAGGGTCAGCTAGGGCGTGTTAACACTGCGTAAGGCATCGAAGATGATGGCGAACAGGATGAACCCGAGGTAGAGCGCATCTAGTTTGTCATATCTGGTGAAGACCCGGCGAAAGCCCTTCAAGCGCCGGAACAGACGCTCCACTTCATTCCGCCGCCGGTACAACGTCTTCCGGTACAACGTCTTATCGTACTCCCAGGGATGGGTACGGTTCTTTTTCGGCGGAACCACCGGCGTGTATCCCAATTGCGCCGCCGGTTGGCGCGTTGCGTCTCCCTCATACGCCCGGTCCATCAATATAGCCGGGACTCCCTCCGGCGGTCCCATGCGGCGGAGCAATTTGCGTCCCTCCGGAGCATCGCGGGCTTGTCCCGGGGATAGGGAGAAGATCAGGGGTGTCCGGTCATCCGCGGCAACCATATGAAGCTTGGTGGTCCAGCCGCCCCGGGACTTGCCGATGGCCTGGGGGCCAGTTTTTTCAACGCGCCTGCGCCGTCAGGATGCACCTTGACAATGGCGCTGTCCATCGAGACCACCTGAAGCTTGACCTTGATTATCCCAGCCCGCTGGAGTTGCTCGAATACCCGGTCCAGGACGCCCTCTTGGACCAACGATTCATCCGGGTGTAGACGGTATGCCAATTGCCAAACCGGCAGGGCAGCCCCCGCCACTTGCAGCCCTGTTCGGCAACGTAAAGGATGGCATTGAGTACCTGAACATTGGGTATGCTGACGTTGCCCCGCTGCACCGGCAGGTATGGTGCAATGAGTTGATACTGCGCTTCGCTTAGTTCCATGCCTGGATGGTATCATATTCAGACCTTTAGCGTGAACACGCCCTAGTCATGCTACCGCATTCCGGTTGATCCCACTGCCCTCTTTTCCTACAAGTGTTTCCTCGACAACGGACCCTCAGCGACAACCATTTGGCCATGCCATGCGCGACGCGTGGGCGGCTATCATCGGCGGGTTCCAGAGTCCAAGGAAGAGGGAGTGACTGCGCCCGGTGTTTCGATGTTGTATGGTCTGGTAAGCGGACTAAGGCGACTCTTAGAATAAGACCGTGAGCTCGAAAGTTTGCAATACAGTACCGCACAACCCACTTGTCTCACCCGACGTGTACTATAGACAGTACCCAGTGGAGTAGCGCCGCGTCGGGAACCCGCCGGGTCTTTCCTCTGGCTTAGCGGTACACATTTTCGCCGCCCTTGACACTGCACACAGCCCGTATAGCCCTGATCAGCTCACGGTGAAGCGGCGGCTCTGCCTGTAACACCTGGTCGAAATTCATTCACAAATGGTCGCATTCGTATCAGGGTTCTTCCGTAGCCGGGGGAGACTGGGGCATTTGGAAAAACCGTGTACAATGGCGCAAATCAAAGGAGGGAGCTATCCCTATGAAATACGACCACATAGTTGTCGGCGGCGGTACGGCCGGGTGCATCGTGGCGGCACGGCTGTCCGAGGACCCGGCGCGGTCGGTGCTGCTGCTGGAGGCCGGCCCTGACTTTCCCGACTTCGCTCAATTGCCCGATATGCTAAAGCAGGGCTGGGGAACTGTGAACCTGGAGGCCCGCGCCGCCGGTTCTCCCTATAACTGGTCTTTTACCGGCAAGGCCACGCCGGAGCAAACGGAGCCGATGCCCGTGCCGCGAGGCAAGGTGCTGGGCGGCTCCAGCGCCATCAACGGTCAGACCTTCATTCGCGGCGCGCCCGAGGACTACGACACCTGGGCTTCCTGGGGCAACGACGGCTGGGCGTACTTGGACTGTCTGCCCTACTTCCGCAGGCTGGAGAACGACGCCGACTTTCACGACGACTTCCACGGCACCGACGGGCCGGTGCCAGTGCGTCATCACCCGCGCCAGACTTGGCCGGTGGTGCAGGAAGCCTTTTTCCAGGCCGCCACCGCCGCCGGATATCCTTACCATCCCGACGTGAACCACCCAGAGGCCACCGGCGTCAGCCAGCGGGCCGAGAACAACATAGAAGGCGTGCGCATGAGCATGGCCTTAACCTACATTGACCCGGTGCGCAACCGGATGAACCTAACCATACGCCCCAACGTCCAGGCCAACCGCGTGATGCTGGAAGACAGCCCGGAAGGCAAGCGGGCCTTCGGCGTCGAGGTGGAGAGCGGCGGAGAGAGCTTTGTGGTCGAGGGCGGCGAAATCATTCTGTGCGCCGGGGCGGTGGCCTCGCCGCAACTTCTGATGCTGTCGGGTCTCGGCCCCGCCGCGCAGTTGGAGGCGCAAGGCATTCCGGTGGCGGTGGAACTACCCGGTGTGGGAAGTAATATGCGCGATCACCCCAACGTTTCGGTGCGTTTCAGCGTCAAGGAAGGCACAGCCGAAGACCCCGACGCCATGCGGGCGGTGCGCCTGCGCTACACCGCCGCCGGTTCGTCCACGCCCCACGATATGATAATCTCGCCCGCGTCGCTCAACACCGTGGTGCGAGCAGGCGAAAACCCCACCCACACCGTCAACTGCGGCCTGTACTTGGCGGCGGGACATGGCGAGCTGCGGCTGGTATCCGCCGACCCGCATACACCCCCCAGCATGGACTACCGCTACCTGAAAGAGGACTGGGACAGAGAGCGATTGCGGGAGAGCGTCCGCCTCTGTGTATCGCTGCTGCAACACAGCGCCTACGACAGTATCATAGAAGAGATAACCGCTCCCACGCCGGCCGACCTGGAGACCGACGAGGCGCTGGACGGCTGGCTGCGCCGCAACATCAGTACCTCATACCACATCTCCGGCACCTGCAAGATGGGGCCGGCCAACGACCCGATGGCCGTCGTTGACGGACAGTTGCGCGTGCGCGGCGTCTCCGGCCTCCGCGTAGCCGACGCCTCGATAATGCCCGACGTAGTGCGCGCCAACACTAATGTCACCACAATGATGATTGCAGAGCGCGTCGCCGACTTCATCAAGGCGGGGGATTAGATTCAGATAGCTTCTTCTGTGCAACCGGGAACATAGGTTACATTTGGTCCAAGGACAGCATCCGGAAGGACGAGGCGACTGTCAGATCTGGATTGGTTTCTAGTGAGGGTCCCCCCACGACCCGTATCGGTTCTGGTTGAAGACTGAGGTGGACCCTCAAATTTGGACAGGTAGCTATGTATCTATCTCAAAACTGACCCAGCAGGCTTGGGCAGAGGGAAAATCCCCCTTAATCCCCCTTTTGCGAAAGGGGGAGACATTGGGAAAGCCCCGTTTTGAGATAGTTTCTTAAAGCTGATTGGTTTGCTCAATGTGCCTCCGGAGCGCCATCTCCTCCTAGAGCCAACTGACGGCCTAGGAGATTCAGTTCTGTTTGGGCGGGTCTCTTAACGGTTAAACTTGCAACTCCAGGGTTTCCCCGTACAGTACCGCACTGCCCACCACCGTTGCTGCTCAGGACTCCATTCCGCATGTGTGCCGAGTCACCAGTGTAGAATAGACCCACTCATCTTGTGGTATGGTGCAAACATGCGGACAGGGGCTGATTACAAAGAGAGTTTACGCGATGGGCGCAACGTATGGGTGGTGGGGGAAGGCGCAGTGGCAGACGTCACGACCCACCCGGCGACGTCGGCGATGGTGGATGAATACGCCGCGTGGTATGACCGCCACTTCGACCCCGCCTGGCAGGACATCCTTCTGACCGGGCCTGATGAAAACGGCCAGCGGTATCCTCTTGCGCTCACCCCTCCGAAGACCTCCACGGATTTGAGAAGCCTGGGGAAAGCCCTTAGCGCGGTGCATTTCTTGACCGGTGGCAACATGACTCACACCCCAGGCTACGGCGCCCTGATAGCCCTGGGAATGCTGAACGTTCTCAAGCGGCTGAACAACTCCTCGGAGGAGATTGAGGCGGCCGAGGCGTATCGGGGGTCTCTGGCTGACAACGGCAGGTTTTTGACCTTCGCCGGAGGTGGTCCTTTAATTGGGACGCGCCTCCGCGAGGCTGAGAGCGAGCGCGCGGCACTGCGTCTCGTTAGCGAATCCGCGGAAGGTATCGTGGTGAGTGGCAAGATCCAGATGCACACCAGTACACCGTTCGCCGAGGACTTGCTGATCACCAGCAGAGATGAGTTGCCACCGGACAGCGGGAGATCGCTGTGGTTCATCGTGCCAGTGAACAGCCACGGCATCAGAATTGTGACCCGCCGACCGGCCGCCAAGCACAAGAATCCATTCCTATCACCATTGAGCAGCCGGTTTGATGAACTAGACTCCATGGTCTGGATGGATAACGTTTTCGTCCCTCGCTCTCGCGTTTTTACCGGGGAGCGCAATGACCGTCCCCGGCGCCATTCGCTGATATCCTGGCTGCTCTGGCATCATAGCTACGGTTGGCTCGCCAAGGCTGAGTTGACACTGGGTCTAGCGCTTGCCTTAGCGGAAGTCATGGGCCTCAAGGAAAATCCTCAGACCATTGAGCAGTTAGTCGAACTGACCGTCAACGTCCAGACCACTCGTACGTGCATGACGGCGGCGGAACTGGAGCCGGAGATGACCGAGAGCGGCCATGCCCTGCCAAACCAGCTCCACGTTGCCGCTGCAGGACTCAACACCCTCAGGGTCCGCCAGCGAACGTCTGAAATCCTGCGCGGACTTCCCGGATCGTCGTTGGTTAACGCCCCTGCCGACACCGACTTCGCAGACCCGGAGATGGCCGCTGAACTGGAAGACGCCTTTGGCGGGGGCGGCTACACTGCGCTGCAACGAGCGGCGCTCTTGCAGCTTGCCTGGGACCAAGTTTCGTCTGGTTTGGACGGACGGGAAGCGGCTTTCGAACTCCATGCCAGTGGTGGGCTAGTGGCATGGCGTGGCCGGTTGAGGGCTTGGTTTGAAAGCTACAATGATCTGGCCAACGGCGTACCGGAGCTTATCGACGTGGACATGCCGCCCATGGACCTGACCAGCTTGCAGGAAGTACAGAACCCGCCGCGTCGAATGCCACGATCAACAACGGAAAGCTGATTCCTACCCTTCCCGCATCCAGAACGCTTAGGGAGGCAGCTCCAGTTCGAGCGTGGCCGGGCGTTCCGGCAATTCTACGACGACGCTTTTGCCTGCCCTGCTGACCGTCTAAATGGCTCGGCACAAGGGAATGGACATTCGCGGCTTGCAGTGATTGTTATCGCGATTTCCGCACAGGTCGATCGGGTACAGGACTGAGAAGTATGCGAAGATTGAATGGAGCAAACAACAATTGATAGGAGGATTGACTGATGGCCGAATATGTCCCGTCACCCACCCAATGGGTGCGTGAACAAGTAGAACTGTACGAAGCCAGCGGCGGTACGGAAGGAACAGATCTCCGTGACTCTGGGTTGCCGGTAATCGTGGTAACCAACAGCGGAAACAAGACAGGATTCATCCGTAAGACCCCGTTGATGCGGGTGAAGGACGGGGACAACTACGTGCTGGTGGCATCCCGCGGGGGTGCGCCCACCAACCCGGTATGGGTGTATAACCTACGCGGCGACGGCAACGTGGAGATTCGAGACAAGGCGGAGGTGTACGCCATGCATGTCCGCGAAGTCACGGACCCGGACGAACGGGATCGGCTCTGGGCCGCAGCGGTCGCGGCGTTCCCACCATACGAAGAATATCAGCAGCGGACCTCCCGCATCATCCCGGTGTTCGTCGCCGAGCCGGCCTAGTTGGTCTTTCTTTAGCCCTCTCCACAGCCACCCCACGCCCACGGACCTGTCAGCGCCCAACCCGGCCCTAAATTCTTCGGCGGGACAATCGCTTAACCAGGCCCGTACCGGGGCAATTGTGGCTGTTCAGGTATTTTGTTGGAACGTCTGGCTCCTGGCGGTCCATCATCGAGTCCCGACCAAAGAGTTTGGACGGTTCGCCCGTGAGGGTGTCCGAGGGTGAGGAGGGAGATTGCCTTAATTCCGAACCTCACGGACGCCAGCATGGATGTGGTTGTCACAAGTCCACCGGATTGGGGGCAACGGCAAGGTAATCTTTGGGAAACGTGATTCAAGAGAATCCCAGGGATTAACTCGCCTTTTCTCCGTAATGGACTTCGTCGTGTTCCCATGCCCGCTCAAGGACACGACTAATCGGGGAACTTCTGCATGTGTTCTTCCAGGCGGCGGAGCGCTTGCTGGGTTGAGCGCAGTTCCCGGAGGAGTTCTTCCCTGGATGTGGGCGTTTCCAACGGTCGTAGACATTCCTCTCTGACTTCGTCCAGGTTTCTTATTACGACGGCTATGAATAGATTGGTTACGATATAGGCACTGATTATCACGAAGCTGGCAAAGTAGCCCCACGCCAACGGCTTTAACTCGATGGCGGTGCCCATGATCGTGGCCCAGTCGTCCAGCGTCACTATTTGAGGCAGCGACAAAACGGAAACGACTAGATTTCCCCAATACGCCGGGTCGTGCTCTCCGAAACTCTGCTGCCCGGCAAAGGCATACCCGTAGAGGACGATGCCCAGCAAGACCACGACGCGCCCCACGTTCGGTATGGAGCGAATCAACGCCGCCAGGATCAAGCGCAGCTCCTGAACGGTTGAACGGCCCTGAAGAAGCCGCAGCAAGTGCACCAAAATGATGAGAATAACGTAGTCGGCGACGGACTAGACGGCTACTATGCCGATTATCAGACAGCTAATTGCGAGGAAATCGAAGGCGTTCCAACCATCCCTGAAATACCGGTCGACCCTTGGCGAGAGGGCAAACATCTTGAGAAGCACTTCCAAAACGAGCACTACCATCGTAAGGAGGCAGAATCCCCCATCCAGGCCACGTACCGGTCAACTAAATCGTCAGAAGTTCCGTACCCAGCAACGCGGCGCTCCCAATGATGAGTGCAGCGAGGGGGCATTCGAACATCTGCGCGTGTAGGATACGGTGCGCTAACCCTCGCATGTCCTGGTTCCTCCTCGCGGGAAACTTGCCGCTATCCTGCTAACTATTCCAGTGGGGTGAAGACCAAGAGCAATCTGTTCTGGACCCGCTCCCTTGGCGAACTCCACGGTTACTTCTGTGTTTGCCGTAGGCGCCCTCGCCCAAGTCAATGGTGAGGTCCCAGGAGCCAATGCTGCACTCCCTATGAACATTTCATCATCCCCTGTGATCTCATACCCGCAGCTTTCGCAACCACAACGACACTCTGCCCAGCAGCGCACGGTTCAGCAGGGTGACCGCCGCCACGTTGCCGGGAAGGCTTCAGACACGGCTCCGCCTCTGGCCCCCGTACCTGCTCCCCAACCCACCGGCCCGCTCCCGACCGGGTGCCACAACTGGAACGTTCAACCTATGCACTTCTTGGCGAACCGGTCCTCCTTGTAGTTTCGGAGAACATCCCGAATCAGCTTGCCAATAGTGCGGCCATCCTACTTCATCACATGTTGCACCCTCTCGCCAATCTCCGGCGGCAGTGAGAAGGTGATGGACTTGGTGTTCCTCGGCGTGGTGGGCACGGTCTCTCTATTTGCCTCTTGCGGGGTTACGTTGTCCTTCAATACACCATGCGACAGCTTGCCTTCCTGTTTTCTTGATGGGAATCGCCGCCGATGATAAGGCGACACCCGTAAGGGGCGCCCTTGAAAAGTGACCGTTTGGTCTATCCTGGAGAGAGGATACGACTGGCCGAGTCCCACGGGCCTGTTGAGTATCGCGTGCAAGCCCACAGCGACGCAGTCGCCAGTCCGCTATCGAAGTCCCGCTTCATACCGCCCCCGCGAGTCCGATATACGCTGGATGGAGGCGGCGCGCTGGGTTTCTTCCTCGGCCACCAGAACGGCGTGGAATTGATGGTAACCGGCCATCTTCTTGGCTAGTTTGCCGCGACCGTCGTCCTTGAACACAATGAAGTCGTGGACCAGGGAGAGGAATCGCCGGAGATCGCAGACCCCCATCAGCATGACCTGGAGTTCCATCAAACCACCATCTTCGGGCGCCTCGCCTCCGATGGTGCGCCGGGGCTTGAACCACTCCTTTCCGGCAGCGAGGGCCCCAATGCCATCGGAGACCACCATCAATTCGTTCATGGCGAACAGCGCGGGCAATTCGGACATGTAGGTCTGGAGTTGGTTTCAAGCGGTCCAGATCGTGGCGTCCTCATCCACTGGGTTCTTCAGCTCGATGATGCCCAGGGGCAGTCCATTGACGAAAAGCATGACGTCGGGACGCCGAGTGTTGGAGTTCTCCGTGACGGAGAACTGGTTGACCGCCAGCCAGTCGTTGTTGGATGGGTTGTCGAAGTCCACCACCTGGGCCGGGACGCCGGAGACGGTGCCGTCGGAGGCGCGGTACTCCACGGTGACGCCGTGGATCAGCATCCGGTGGAACTCCCGGTTGAGGGCCTCCAGGGTGGAACCTGCGGGATGGGTCAACTCCCGGAGGACGTTGTCCAGGGTGGCCGATGGAAGGTCCGGGTTGAGCTCGGCCAGGGCGTCTAGCAAACGACGCTCTAGGACCACTTGGCCATAGCTGCGGAGTTCGGGGAAGGGGCCGTCCGGGCCGCGATGTCCGGCCCGCGCAGAACCTGCCAGTCCAAGTTCGCAAGCCAGGAGAGGGCCGCCTGTTCCAGGTCGTTTCCGGTGATGGTGGACATGCCACAGCCATAAACCCTCATCAATTCGCAGGATTTGCTCTTGTACCAAGTGGTCGGGTGCCACCATACAAAGCCCAGGTTTCATTACGAAAGCTGAGAGCCTCTTGGATCATCAATTGAGGCCCATGTCCTCGGAAATGGCGGTGTAGCCGTAATCCGTTATCTCATCCCAGGATTAGGGATACTCTGAACAAGAGCGGCGAGGGCTTTTCTGGTAGTTGCCGGGGGATTGCCGGCAAATCCCCCAGCTTCCGGAACCGTTTTCCCGGATGTTCCGCCCTCCCATTTCGCCCCGGCGGGGCCGTTGCGGGCTTTGACCGGCCCGTCTGGCCGCCTGCGTCCGGGTTTGGGCACAACTGTGCCTACGTCAGCCGGTCAGTTGACTCTCCGCCGTCAGCAGGTTGCCCAGTCCAAAAAGCAGCGCCAGACGCTCCGTGTTCTTCGCCAGCCCCCGGTAGCGCACCCCCGCTTTCGCGAGGGCAGGCTCTTGGCGTAGCCGAATACCCGCTTCACCTTCAGGAACGGGTGCTCCACCCCCGGTCGCAGTCGGGGGCAGGCTCTTGGCCCTGAGCGATGCCTTGCGCCTCTCCGCCAACGCTTCAGCGCTCCCAGGGTCGAGTTTCCGGCGTTTCCCAGGACGCATCGCCACCTGCCATTCCACCTCACGCCCCAGGTTCTCCTCCCGCTTGTGGACCCCCTGATACCCGGCATCGCCCCACACCTGCGTCTCCCCTCCGCGCAGCAGCCGGTGCGCCTCGGTTACGTCGTGAGCGTTGGCTGCCGTGGTGCTCAGGCTGTGCACCACCCCGGTTTCAGAATCCACCCCGATGTGCGCCTTCATCCCGAAATGCCACTGGTTCCCTTTCTTCGTCTGATGCATCTCCGGGTCCCGCTTCCTGGCCCGGTTCTTCGTCGAGGACGGCGCCTCGATGATGCTGGCGTCTACGATGGTCCCTTCCTTGAACCGCAGTCCCTGAACCGCAGTCCCTGAACCGCAGTCCCTGGGACTCCAGGTGGGCGTTGATCTCCTCGAGCAGTCCTTTGCCCAGTTCGTGCCGCTCCAGGAGATGGCGGAAGTTGAGGATGGTGGTCTCGCCGGGCAGCGCCTCCGCCAAGCTCAGGCCCACGAACCGCCGGACTGATTCGGCCTCGTAGAGCAGATCCTCCATGCCGGGGTCGCTGAGGTTATAGAACAACTGCACGCAGTGAACCCGCAGCATCACCGTTAGCGGGTAGGGCCGTCGGCCCTTGCCCGGCTTGGGATAAACCGGCCTGATGCGCTCTTCCAGCTTCTGCCAGGGAATCAGGCCATCCATGCGCTGCAGGAACAACTCGCGGCGGGTCTTGCGTTTCTTGCCTTGGTATTCCAAGTCAGCAAAAGTCGGCTGGTCCATCAATTCTCACTCCGTCCGGCACCGGCTGGTCCAACCATACTATGCCACAACAAGGCGGGCTTGTTCAGAGGTTTCCTAGGTCAGGACGATTGCAAAGTTCTTCGATTCGCAGTGTCTACCTGGAGATTGCAGGGCTCCAAGCGTGGAATTTGTGGATTCCCGCCTGCGCGGGAATGACGGGGGGAGGCGGGAATGACGGACCAGGGGAAGATTCAACTGAGTGGCAAGACTTTGCAATCGTCCTATCTTCTAGGTAACAGTTCAGAATGGGCTTAAACCACTTTGAGTCCACGAATGGAAGAAGGTACTACGCGGGTAAAGTGAAGGCATGAGTTTGCCTGAGGATTTGGCCGGGTTCTCCCGGGAGGAATTGATTGAGCTAGTTGCCCGGCTCTTTGGTCATATCCAAGTTCCGGAAGCCCGGACCGCCGGGTTGGAAGGCCAACAAAAGCCGCCACCCGATGCCGGGAAGGAGCGGAAGCCGCCGTCTTGGGTCAAGGCCAACCGGCCCGCCCGCTCCAAGGGAGAACGGCGGAAGCGGCTCCACGGCTTTGGCCGGCTTAGGAGGAGCCCGCCCACCGGGTGGAACACGCCACGGCCAGTTGCCCCGACTGCCGGGTCCCTCTGATAGGCGGGAGGGTGCGCGGAAGCCGCCAGGTGATTACCCTGCCCCGGGTACGGGCGCGGGTAACCGAACACGTGGCGCTCGAACGCGCCTGCCCCAAGTGCCGGAAGCGGTGGGCGCCCGAACCGGATTGGGGGGCCTTGAGCGTGGGCCGCCAACGGTTCGGCGTTTCGGTGCAGAGTGAAGCAAGCATGCTGAGGGAGGAGCGCCGGCTCCCTTTCAGGATGATTCAGCGCTACCTGAAGTGGCGCTTTGGCCTGGGCCTCAGCGCGGGGGAACTGGTGGCGTTGACCCGGGGGGTGCGGAGCATGGCCAGGAGGAATACACCCGGTTGCGCCAAGAGATTCGGGCCGGCCCGGTGGTGTACGGGGACGAAACGGGCTGGCGTCAAGATGGCCGTAACGGCTGCCTGTGGAGCTTCAGCGCTCCCAAGGTGCGCTGCTTCCTCCACCGGCCGGGCCGGAGCAAGAGGGTGGTGGTGGAGGTGTTGGGGGATGAGTTCGAGGGGTGTTGGTCAGCGGCTTCTACGGGGCCTGCAACGTGTACCAGGGGCCGCACCGGAGGCGCCGGACCCACCCCCGGTCGCGGCCGGGGGCAGGCTCTGTTGCGTGACATCCGCCAACTGAAGGAGCAACACCCTCAAGACCTGGCCCCAGCCAGATGGGCCCACGCGGTGCGTGAGGTGTACGACCATGCTCAGGCCTACCCCGGACCTGATCCCAATCTGCCCGAAACGGTGCAACGGGCCCGGCGGGTAGAGCAGCAACAACGCTGTCGGCAGTGGCTATGGTCCATCTGTAAGCCTTACTTGGGCGGCGATGCGCCCATGAGGGCGCTGTGCCGGCGGGTGGAACGCTTCCTGCCGGAGCTATTCACCTTCGCCGCCGAGCCCCGGGCCGGCGCGGACAACAACGCGGCGGAGCGTAGTCTGCGCCCGCCGGTGGTGAGCCGGAAGATCAGCGGCGGCGCCCGTTCGGAGCGGGGGAGCGAGACCAAGAGCATCCCGGCTTCCTTGTTCGGTACCTGGCGCCTGCAAGAACGCAACCCCTACCAAGCCCTACAATCCATCCTCTCCAAACCCCACCTCGCCCCAGTCTGAACAGTTACACCTTGGAGTGAGGCTAGGGGGTGACGTCAAAACAGCGAGAGAGTGGTAGATTGGTGGAAATAGGGAGAGTGTGGAAGGTGGGGAGTATGACGGCAGCGCACCGGCGCCACGATATGACCGACGACGTTTGGGAGCGGCTGCGGCCGCACCTGCCTGGGGAAGAGGGCCAGAGAGGCCGGCCGGCCCATGACAACCGGCAGTTTATCGACGCCGTGTGCCGGATTCTGCGCACCGGCGCTCCCCCGCATCAAGTACGGGGCAGGCTCTGGCGGGATTTGCCCCCGGACTACGGAGACTGGAAGAACACCCATCGGCCCCCCCGGTCAAGCCGGGGGGCTAAAGGCTTTTGCCGCCGGCGGGACCGGGGCGTCTGGGCAGGACTGTTGGAGGCAGTGATTGAGGACCCGGATTTCGAGTGGCTGATGATAGACGCCAGCTATATCAAGAGCCTGCCCCGTACTGGATACGGGGCCCATCCCCACAGCGCCGGCGCCCGGGGCGGAAATCAGTCCATTGCCCGCACTAAAGGGGGCTGAACAGCAAACTGCATCTGGCCGTGGATGCCCATGGAATGCCGGTCAGGCTGGCGGTGACCGGGGGTACGGTTGCCGACTGCTCCCGGGCTTTGCCTCTGATTGAGGGCATAGAAGCGGAATGCCTGCCGGCGGACAAAGCCTATGACACCAATGAAATCATAGCCGCCGTCCGGGAATTGGGAATGGACCCGGTGATACCGCCCAAAAGCAACCGGAGGGAAAAGCGGGACTATGACCAGGCGCTGTACAAGCTGCGGCACTTGGTGGAGAACGGATTCCTGGAATTCAAGCAGTGGCGCGGGGTGGCGGCCCGTTATGCCAAGAGAACAGCGTCATACTTGGCCATCTGCCAACTCCGGGCAGTGATGGTCTGGAGCAAACTCTTTTGACGACACCCCTAGTATTACAACGACGCTTCGCAAGAAAGGGACCTTGAAGACTTCTTCATGGCTACCTGCCCACGCGCTTGACAGCTTTGTGGCCATGCCTTCCGCGAAGCGATTTCCGGCCAATGCCTGACCAAATTGAGGAACCGTCGTTGTAATACTAGTAGTCGAACATCTTTGAAATGAATGGTGGTAGGGATATTATGCCTTAAGTTGGGTTAAGCGAGTTGGGACGTGAGGTTGTGGTGATGGTGAAGAGGTACAGGGTACGGCTGGGGGGGAGGAGCAAGAGGAACTGATGGCGCTGGTGTCCAAAGGACGGGCAGCGGCTTACAAGCAGACACATGCCCGCATCCTGCTGCTCAGCGATGAGAATCAGGCCGGCGGCGGCATGAAAGACGAGGAGATTGTCCGGGCACTGAAGGTGGGCATAGCCACGGTGGAGCGGGTGCGCCGCCGCTGCGTTGAGGAGAGTCTGGAGGCGGCCTTGGAGCGAAGGCGGCAACTCAACCGTCGTCCGAGGCGGCTGGACGGCCAGGGAGAGGCCCATCTGGTTGCATTGGCCTGCTCCCAACCGCCGGAGGGCCGGGCCGGTTGGACGCTCAAACTGCTGGCAGACCGGTTGGTGGAACGTGAGATAGTGGAGAGCATCAGCCCTGAAACGGTGCGCCAGACGCTGAAAAAAACGAACTCAAGCCTTGGCTGAAAGAGTGTTGGTGCATTCCGCCGGAGGGGAGTTCGGAGTTTGTCTGCGCCATGGAGGACGTGCTGGAGGTCTACCAGCGTCCCTATGGGGACAACGAGGTTCTGGTCTGCTTGGACGAGACCAGCAAACAGCAGGTGAAAGAGACGCGCCGGCCGCGTCCGGCCCAGCCTGGAGCGGCGGGCTCTTTTGATTATGAATACGAACGCAACGGAGTAAGCAACCTGTTCATGCTCTTCGCTCCGCTGGAAGGGTGGCGCCGGGTGGAAGTGACGGACCGGCGCACCAAAGCCGATTGGGCCCGGGTGGTCAAGCAACTGGTGGACGAGGACTACCCGCACAAGGACCGTATTGTGCTGGTGATGGACAACTTGAACACTCACCACCCGTCCTCGCTGTACGAGGAATTTGAACCTGCCGAAGCACGGCGCATCGCCGAACGGTTGGAGGTCCACTACACTCCCAAGCATGGCAGTTGGCTGGATATGGCCGAGATTGAAATCGGGGTGATGGCCCGCCAATGCCTGGACCGCCGTATTCCCGGTCAAGAGGTCCTGCGGCGGGAGGTGGGAGCGTGGCAGGCTCAGCGCAACCTGGACGGCATACGAGTGGACTGGCGCTTTACCACCGAGGATGCGCGTATCAAACTGAAGTCCCTTTACCCATCAATCCAACACTGATCGTCTACTAGGATGATCGGCAAGAAGTGTGATAACGTGGTCTGGGAGTCCGTCGACTAACTTCGGGGAGCGAACAAGGTATGAGTATTACGCCCAAGTGGCTTCTACTACTCTGCGCCATTTGCCTGTTGGTCGCGGGTTGCGCTCTCGTGACTGCCCCTACCCTGACGCCGGAGCCCACTCGGCTTCCCACCGACACGCCGGAGCCGCCTTTCCGCCCAGGTGAACGTGCACATCTCCTCAAGCTAGTACTACAGTTGCAGATGGAAAACGGCTAGAATTGGGGCAATCAACGGGTGGTGAGGTGAGGCTGTGGCAGTGCATGGGGATGAGGTGGCAGAGGTCGCCCGGTGGGCTGAGGGTATCGACCGGGTACACGAGTGCATTGCGGGAAGGTTCCGGCGTCCCGAACCACGTCGACGGTCGCTGGACTATCTGAAAGGGCTGCTCAGTCCGGTGGAGCGCAAGAACGGCTGGCAACTGGCGGAGCAGGCCGGGGACGCCACACCCTATGGGGTGCAGCATCTGCTGTCAACCTACATCTGGGACGCGGACCTGGTTCGCGATGATCTCAGGGACTACGTGGTGGAGCACTTGGGCGACGCCAACGGGGTGTTGGTGGTGGATGAAACCGGGTTTCTCAAGAAGGGGAACAAGTCTGTGGGGGTGCAGCGTCAGTACAGCGGGACGGCGGGACGGCGGGACGGCGGGACGGATCGAGAACTGCCAGATTGGGGTATTCTTGACCTACGCTACTGCCAAGGGGAGGACCCTGCTGGACCGGGAGCTTTACCTGCCCCAGGTGTGGGCCGATGACCAGGAACGTAGGGAGGAGGCTGGTGTGCCGGAGAAAGTGGCGTTCCGTACCAAGCCGCAACTGGCCCGGCGGATGCTGGAACGGGCGGTGGAGTCGGGAGTCCCCTTCGGCTGGGCCACTGGGGACGAGGTCTACGGCAATGACCGCAACTTGCGGCTGTGGCTGGAGCGGCGAGACATTCCCCACGTGCTGGCCATCAAGAGCAATGAGAAGTTATGGGCTTGGACGGACAAGGGTCCGCGCCAGGTGCGGGCTGACCGGCTGGCGTCTGGGGTTGAAGAGTCGGGCTGGGTCCGGCTGAGCGCCGGTGATGGGGCCAAGGGTCCTCGGGTCTACGACTGGGCCTTGGTGGATATTCGGCCCCTGAGGGAACCTGGCAAGGGGTGCTGGCTGCTGGCCCGGCGCAGCGTGGCCAAGCCCGAGGAACTGGCCTACTACGTGTGCTACGGCCCGGCGGGAACAACCCTGGAGGAACTGGTGCGGGTGGCCGGGACCCGGTGGGCCATTGAGGAATGCTTTGAGGAGGCCAAGGGACAGAGCCTGCCCCCGCGAAGGCGGGGGTGGGACTGGACCAGTACGAGGTGCGCCGGTGGGACGGCTGGTACCGGCACATCACCCCCGTGTCGTGGCACGGGGCAGGCTCTGGCGATGCTGGCCCACGCCTACCTGGCGGTGGTACGGCATCAGGCATCGTCGCAGGGACGTCTGGGAGAAAAGGGGGCTGCCCCAGTTTGGACGAAAGGCTGATACCGCTGACGGTGCCCGAGGTTCGGCGGTTACTCTACCGGCTGATATGGAGACACCACCCTACGGACGAATCAGTGCTGCGGTAGTCCCAGTGGAGACGGCGGCACCAGGCAACGGCCCGGCGCTGTCATTACCGACGCCGCCTGAAACTCCTCACCACATATCTGCAACTGTAGTACTAGGGCGTGTTAACACTGCGTAAGGCATCGAAGATGATGGCGAACAGGATGAACCCGAGGTAGAGCGCATCTAGTTTGTCATATCTGGTGAAGACCCGGCGAAAGCCCTTCAAGCGCCGGAACAGACGCTCCACTTCATTCCGCCGCCGGTACAACGTCTTCCGGTACAACGTCTTATCGTACTCCCAGGGATGGGTACGGTTCTTTTTCGGCGGAACCACCGGCGTGTATCCCAATTGCGCCGCCAGTTGGCGCGTTGCGTCTCCCTCATACGCCCGGTCCATCAATATAGCCGGGACTCCCTCCGGCGGTCCCATGCGGCGGAGCAATTTGCGCCCCTCCGGAGCATCGCGGGCTTGTCCCGGGGATAGGGAGAAGATCAGGGGTGTCCGGTCATCCGCGGCAACCATATGAAGCTTGGTGGTCCAGCCGCCCCGGGACTTGCCGATGGCCTGGGGCCAGTTTTTTCAACGCGCCTGCGCCGTCAGGATGCACCTTGACAATGGCGCTGTCCATCGAGACCACCTGAAGCTTGACCTTGATTATCCCAGCCCGCTGGAGTTGCTCGAATACCCGGTCCAGGACGCCCCTCTTGGACCAACGATTCATCCGGGTGTAGACGGTATGCCAATTGCCAAACCGGCAGGGCAGCCCCCGCCACTTGCAGCCCTGTTCGGCAACGTAAAGGATGGCATTGAGTACCTGAACATTGGGTATGCTGACGTTGCCCCGCTGCACCGGCAGGTATGGTGCAATGAGTTGATACTGCGCTTCGCTTAGTTCCATGCCTGGATGGTATCATATTCAGACCTTTAGCGTGAACACGCCCTAGCTCAGCCGAGCCCTGCGGGGTTCTTCGTACTCTCGCTGATGTCCGGCTACAGTCTCCTGGCTCCCCTGGAGAACAACCATACTCTTAAGCAGGACGAGCATTTGTACGTGCGTTAAACCAAGTGACGCGGCAAGCATCCGTTGACCATCGATTATGACATTGGCCAGCGCCACCGGCGCTGGATTCCACCAGTAGGCCAATTCTACTTCCGCCCGCGACCCATCTATTCCGACATTAATCCGACGCCGGTCCGCACGGCTGATCTGGCCCAGGTTCCAATCGCGGTGGATGTTGCCCTTCAGCGCATACTCACGCGTCAGTTCCTCTGGGCCGTGACCTCTCACAATAGCGACGATAGCATCCAACTCGGAGTAGACTTGTTCCAGGGTAGGTTCTCCAACGCCCCCGGCGCTCTGACGCAGTTCGAGCGCCATTGTGGTCCGTGCAGGTCCCTCACCAAGGTAGCGGAATCGAACGCTTTCAGGTCTGCCTCGCTCTCTTTCACCCGACCATCCCAGGTAGTTCAGACTCAGTCCCAAGGGGCGCGGCGCGAGCCCGTAGACCGAGAAGTTCACATCTGCCAGCAAGCTCCCCAGATTGATGCGGCCTTCGGCGTCTTGGTAGGGCGAACCGCGCCGATGGGGGGCGGGACCTTCCTTCACTCCAAAAGAGTGTTCCCCGCACCTTCTACAGAACATCTGAGAATTATCGGTCCAATTGTCGAATTGACGCCAGCCAAATTCGAGGACCCTGTGCGGGCTACTCGATAATAATTCTGCTGATGCTGGCTCTATAGCAGTCAGCATGGAACTCCCAAAGCCCAACAGGCCTCCGCAACGATGACAACGGGTATTCTGTGCTGGAGCCGTTGGCTCTCGCATCCACACTCACCTCTGCTGATGTCCTTTGGGAAGTCCAACCTGCGCCTCATCGAATGCTATCGAGAGCGCTACTCAGGTCTTAGGAATAGCTCACGCCGGCACCCTGCAATTATGACTCAAGTGAAAGGATGGTCAAGGGGCCACGGGGGGGTCTTTCGAGTGGAGACTGGAGCTGCGACTTCTGCCGTGAAGCATCCTTGGTTTCGGGCTCGTGCCCCGACGCGGTGTTGGCGTTTTCGGTCCAGCGCCGAGAGTTCCATCTCGCGCTACCGTAAGTTTTGTGGGGCGACCTCCACCAGTTCGTCGTCAGAGACGAATTCCATGGCTTCCTCTAGACTAAACTTCATGTTGGCGTTCAAGCGTCTGGCCGCGTTGGCCGTTGAGGAGCGCATGTTGGTCAGTGTCTTTTCCTGGCAAGCGACCTGTTCCCCGGCGGATACCGACGCCGGATTGCGGCTGCACGCCAGTGTTCCCTGCTGTGACGTCTTTGGTAGCAGGGTGAATTTGGAAGGATTGGTGCCGGTGGTGGTGCGCACCGGAGCCCACGCCGACGCCAAACCAGACTCCTGAGCCCTTGGCGCCGACCACTGCGACTCAGCCCACGCTTACGTCGACCCCCTCCGCTCTGGCCCTTGAAGACCGCGGAGGGTTCCCGTTATGGCTCATCGTTGTCCTGGTAACCGGTAGTGTGGCGGCGGTTGGAGGCATCCGGGCTATCGCGGTCAAGGCCATCAACCCCGCCGGGGTCGGACCTCAGTCCAACTTCGTCCGGGTCACGGCCGCATCTTCACGCGAGGGATGCAAATCCCACTCCGGTCTGATGCTGCACAGGAGTCTTTAGTGATACCAGATGGTCGCGACAAGCAGGCCGTCTCCCATCCCGGGAGGCCCGCGGAAGATCTATACCAAAAGGAGGCTCTTACGCCGGCGGCGGGTGTCGCAGGAACCGACCGCGTTGGGGTGAATTCTAGGACCTTGAAATGGGTGACCGCTGGGTGATCGAGAGGGATAGCCGATATCCTTCTGGGGGGTGTCATTGTATTGGCCATGCGTTTCCGCCGGGAGCAAGCTTAGCTGGCCTGTGGTGAATAGCTAAAGCGACTCTCACAGCGGACGTAGGCGCGAATGGATCGGAGACAAACTACGAATCAGGTAAGCGGAAGGTTTGTGTGACAACGTAGCTAGCGCCGAGTTGCGGCAGCCTTTCGCAAAGGTGTCAGGTCGCGGCGCGTCCTGCTCCTGAGGACGACACATGCCACTGGGTCGTCTCTGTCGTATTCGACAAACGTTGGCGTCACACCCAGTTCACGGCAAACCACAATCGGCGCCAGCCGTCGAAGACCATCCTGTCCAGGGTTAAGAAGGCAGGTCAGTTACTGGCCGATGCGATTACCGTGGCAGAGTAGGACTCAGGCCCGGTGGAAGCCCCTCCAACGGCCGTGCTAGAATGGCCGCGGATTCCATTTCCCAGGTCCCCGTTTACTGCGCGCAGGAGGCGTTATGAAAAAAGTGGTTAGTGAGATTAGCGGCGCCGTATTCAGCCTCCCATGGTTGATTGCCCAAGACAACGGCCTCTTTGAAGCCGAGGGTATCGACATGGAGTTCGTCAACACCGTTCCCGCCGGAAAGGCGACCCGGACTGAAAACCCGGCCGACGTCAACCCCATCCTGCAGCATACGGCCTTTGAGGAAGCGCGGGTATCCATCTACCGGGCTTGAGAAGAGGGTCAGGTCCGTCGGGCCTATGAAAGTAAGCAGGGAGCCAAGGTAATCGCGCTGCGTTCCGCCGTTGTTAGCCAAGCGGTGGTCGTGCGCCCCGATTCACTTCACAATTACCCCGGAACCCTGGGCAACCGCCCCATCGCGGTCCAATTCCATGCCGGTTCTCACTACGTTGCCCTGCGGCTGCTGGAAGGTTACCTGCCAACGGAGAAAATCAAGCTGGTCCATTGTGGGTCGCCCAGAGACCGCTTCGAGGCCATGTGGACCGGAGAGGTGGACGCGGCCTTGGTCATGGAACCTTGGATTAGTCTGGCGGAAAAGCTGGGCTGCAAGATTCTGTGCGAAGGACACTACCTCGGCGCCGAAAACGCCAGCGATGACATGGACGAAGAAACCTTCGCCGCCATAAACCGGGCGGTGGAAAAGGCCGTCGATCTGCTCGATGCCGACAAGCGCAAGTACCTGCACTATATGATTGATGACCCACGCCATGCCGAAACGTTGCGGCATTATGGCGGCCTGACCCCAGAGGACTTCCAACTGGGCCGCCTACGGTACGTCAAGCCTATCCCCTACACCGATGAAATCGTGGAAGACACCTACAATTGGATGACCCGGTGGGGATTGATAACCGACGCAGCCTGCTCCGCCGAACTGGTGGACAACCGCATAGCCGAGCCCGTCTCCGCCGACGATTGACCGGTGCGCCGAGGCGCAGTCACTCTTCTAGGGCTTCCCTTCGGGGAGGCCCTAGCCATTGGCCCCCACTTCTTCAAGTCTAATCTGCCCAACCCCGTCCTTGACCGGCGCCTGATCTCGACTCTTGGTAATCCCATTCGAAACTGGACCACCGTGAGAAAACGGCCGATTCTCCGCCGATGTCTTCTTTTAGGATGCGCCAGGACGTCTACGAGTGCTGACACGGCGGCGACCCCAACCGGGACCGGATAATCCTACTGCGGAGCCTTGACTAGGCCGACATGACGGAGCGCATCAAAAACCTGGTCTCCTGGCCCCTGGATTCGGGCGGGCCTTTGGACGGCAGGATGGGTTTGTTAACAGGCTACATAGAGTTGCCCTTTAGATGAGGGCAACATTGCGAAAAATATCCATCACTCCTCCTCCGGCCATGCGCTACCCGGCCTTCCGGGCCTTTTGGTTCGGTATGGTGGCATCGGTGAGCGGGTTCCAGATCCTCCGCTTCGCCCAATTCTGGCTAATCTTTGAAATTACCGGCTCACCCCTGGCCCTCGGCTACGTGGGTCTGGCCAACGGCGTTCCCGCCATTGTCCTCAATCTCTTTGGAGGTGTGGCCGCTGACCGGTTGGACCAACGGCGTTTGATTATGGTAGCTCAGGCAGTGATCGGGGTCCTAATCTTTGGTTTAGCCACCCTCACCCTGCTGGAAATGGTCCGGGTCTGGCACCTCTTGACGATGGCATTCCTCGCCGGGGCCATCGAGGCCTTCGACCAGCCGGCCCGTCGCGCCCTGTTTCCTCACTTGATAGACCGGCGTGACATGATGAGCGCCGTGGCCATGAACTCGGCGGTCTGGCCGGGCACGCGGATTATGGCCCCAGCCGTCGCAGGCATTATTATCGCCCTATTCGGCACGGCTACCGCCATCTACGTTTCCGGTTTGGGGTTTCTGGTTATGGCGGTGGTGGTCTATTTCCTGAAGGCGCCCTTCATCACCGGGCGCTCCAACAGCAGCGCTTTGCAGGATTTGAAGGAAGGACTCGGCTTTGTGGGAAGGAATTCTATATTTTCCTGTCTGATTGCCTTCACCTTCTTCAACAGCTTTTTCGGGATGGCATACATACCCCTCATGCCGGTCTTCGCCGTGGACGTACTCCAGGTCGGCGCCGACGGTCAGGGGTGGCTCATGGGAGTCGGCGGCGTGGGCTCTCTGATGACCAGCATCTGGTTCGCCGCCAAAGGAAGCAGTGTATCCAAGACCCTCTTGATTATTGGCGGCGGAATTCTGAGCGGGCTGTCAGTGGGGGCCTTTGCCCTCACATCGGTTTGGGTCGGAAGCTTCATCTTGGCCCTGGCGCTGATGTTCGTTTTGGGGGTGTTCAACACCATGCAGAACACGGCGCTCCAGGCGTCGATCCAAATCCTGGTGCCGGACCACATCCGGGGACGAGTGATGGGGCTCTATGGAATGACCTACAATATTCGGCCTTTGGGAGGAATGCAGGCCGGAGCCCTCGCCGGTCTGATTACCGCCCCCTTCGCCGTGGCCCTTGGGGGCCTTGCCGTCGTCTTATTCGCCGTGGCCGCGCCCCTGTTTAGCCGGGACCTCCGGCGGCTGACCGGACTCGTCAAGGAGGCCGAATCCGCCTTTCAGGAAGACGCTCCGGCCCGGCGCTAACTCCACCTACAGGGGCGCTTTCGCCCACTGAAGGGGTCAACTGGACTGCATTCCAACCGGCAGGTCTACGAGACCCACGGGAATCCGGGGAACTAATCCTGCTAGCGCTGCCTGGCCCCGGCGGCCGTTACTACTCACTGACCGCCGGGAACCGGCCACTGACCCGGTGCATACCGAAGACGCAACCGGTTCCAGGCCTGCGTGCCGTTGGGACGGACGCGGCGAAAGGTACACCAGACCGGAAAGCTGAGCTATAGGCGCCCTGGCGTGTGAGCCATCAGCCACCAAACGTTCCTGGCCGCGAACCATGTTACGCTTTGGAGCCGCTCGCGAATGGCCGCGGCGTTACTCACAGGGAGGACCGCTTCTCAGCACCGGCGACGGTCTGAGCTAGCCGGCGCCCACGACCCGGGTATTCGCAGGAATCTTACGTTCCCTTAAGTCAATCGATTCTCCCTGATGGGTTAGAATACGTCGATGCGCTTACTAATCACTATATTGATATTCGGATTGACGGCCGGGTCTTTGGTCGCCTGCCAGCAAACCCCGACCCCTAACATAGACGCCACCATCCAAGCGGCGGTACGGGCGGCTATACCCACCGCGACGCCCACGGCTACTCCAGACATAGAAGCTACCGTCGCTGCCATTCGGGCAGCGACTATCGCGGCGATACCGACTCCCACTCCCACGCCAACTCCGGTCCCTACGCCCACACCTACACCGGTCCCAACCCCAACCCCCACTCCGACGCCAGTCCCTACTTCTACGCCGACTCCTACTATGGTACCAACGCCTACGGCCACCCCTACTCCCGCGAGGGACTTGGCGTCCGTCTCCGCCAGAGTCCGTCCCAGCGTCGTTAAGGTGCTGTCCGGGGAGGGATCGGGCTCCGGTGTCATCGTGGAGATTGCCGACGACGGGGCGGCTATCGTCGTCACCAATTTCCACGTCGTAGATCAAGGTGGCCGGATCACGGTGCGCGTGAACGACTCCAGGAACCTGTCAGCCATCTTCCTCGGTTATGATGCTCTTAGTACTACAGCCGCAGATTATCCTTGGTAGAATAGAGCTGCTTTAGGAAGTGGGTGAGGTGAAGTGGCGACAAGCGAGCAGGACGAAGTGTTGGAAGCGGCCCGTTGGGCCAAAGGCATTGAGGGAGTTCATGGGTGCATTGCAGGACGGTTTTACCGTTCGGAACCGCGTCGGCGGGCGTTGGAGTACCTCCGTGTTCACGAGGGCAGGTTCTGAAGGGACTGCTTTCTCCGGTGGAGCGCAAGAACGGCTAGCAACTGGCAGAGCGGGCGGGCGACGTTAGCCCCGACGGGGTACAGTGATTACTGTCCACCCCTGCCTTCGCAGGGGCAGGCTCTATCGCTGGGATGCCGACCTGGTTCGGGACGACCTGCGGGCCTACGTGGTGGAGCATCTGGGTGAAAGTGATGGGGTGCTGGTGGTGGACGAGACCGGGTTTCTGAAGGGGTTTCTGAAGAAGGGGATCAAGTCGGTGGGGGTGCAGCGGCAGTATAGTGGAACGGCGGGACGGATTGAAAATTGCCGGATAGGGGTTTTTCTGACCTATGCCACCGCCCAGGGGAGAGTGCTGCTGGACCGGGAACTGTACCTGCCCCAGGTGTGGGCCGATGATCCAGAACGACAGTGGGAGGCAGGGGTGCCGGAGGAAGTAGCCTTCCGGACCAAGCCGCAACTGGCCCGGAGAATGCTGGAGCGAGCGGTGGAAGCGGGAGTTCCCTTCCGCTGGGTCACTGGAGATGAAGTGTACGGCAGTGACCGCAACCTTCGGCTGTGACTAGAGCGAGAGGGAATACCCCAGGTGGTGGCCATCAAGAGGAACGAGAAGCTATGGGTCCTGACGGATAAGGGGCCGCGGCAGGTACGGGCGGACCAACTGGCCTCTGGGGTGGAAGAATCCCACTGGATGCGGCTCAGCGCTGGAAAGGGGGCCAAGGGTCCCCGGGTCTACGATTGGACCAGGGTGGCGATACGGCCCCTGAAGGAGCCGGGCAAGGGGTACTGGCTACTGGTTCGCCGCAGCATTGCCCGGCCTGAAGAGTTGGCCTGCTACGTCTGCTTCGGTCCAGCCGATACGGCCGTGGAAGATCTGGCGCCAGTGGCGGGAACCCGCTGGACCATCGAGGAGTGCTTTGAGGAGGCCAAGGGACAGAGCCTGCCCTCGCGAAGGCGGGGGTGGGTCTGGACCAATATGAAGTGCGGAAATGGGAAGGCTGGTACCGGCACATCACCCCCGTGTCGTGGCACGGGGCAGGCTCTGGCGATGCTGGCCCACGCTTACCTGGCGGTAGTCCGGCAACAGGCCAACGCATGCTTCGGCGGCAAAAAGGGGGAGAGTTGGAGTGGGATGAAACCCTGATACCGCTGACGGTTCCCGAGGTGCGCCGACTACTGTACCGGTTGATCTGGCGGCCAATGCCTTTGAACAAATCGGTGCTGGCGTGGTCCCGTTGGAGGAGGCGCCATCAAGCCAGGGCCCGCTACTGCCACTACAAACGCCGCCTCACCCTCTATCTGCGGCTGTAGTACTAAACTAATACCAAGGTGAAATACGCATATCGAGGAAGCCAATCGGCGGCACTGGACCGCTTTCCAAGTACAGGTGGAAGAGACTCACCGTACCATCCAGGCTAATTTTCCTCTCCCCACAAATGTAGATTTCACCTTGGCTTTAGTTTAGGGCGTGTTAACACTGCGTAAGGCATCGAAGATGATGGCGAACAGGATGAACCCGAGGTAGAGCGCATCTAGTTTGTCATATCTGGTGAAGACCGGCCTTGCCCAAAAACTTATAGATGCCTAAAAACACCATCTACTTGCCCAAAAACCCGCTTGCCTGCCTAAAAACACTACGTTTTTAGGCAGCACATCCACTCCCGGTATCACCTCTTCTTCTGCCGTTCCCATTGTTCTCCCCGGTCGCGGTAGTATTCTTCGTCCTGCTTTGCGCTCCGGTAGGCGAATACGCCCCAGACCAGCAGGGCGATACCCAGGAGCGATATACGCGGCTCGCCTATCTCCGATATGGCGCAGGCCATCCCCAAAAATATAACCACAGCACCCAGTATCAACAGTGTTCTGGCCCTTCTCATATAATACATCTGATATTGGATTAGGTGGTTCCTTCAGGCGGGTATCGAGACCGGAATAGAACCAAGCAGCCGCTGGGTGGAGCCGCCGGTCCAAAGACACATGAACATTTCGGAATTCTGGAGGAGCGATGTATGCACCCGTGCCCGCACAGTCAGGACGCGGTACTGATACTGGTACTCCTGCGCCACCCAATAGCCGGGTTGGGATCCCCATGCCCAGCCGTCTCCGGCGGGCGGCAGGATACTGCCATACTTCAGGGAGCCGCTGCTGTCGGTAAGGGTTAGATTACAGGTGGAGGCCGAGGCGGACGGTATCGTGAGGCTGTTGAGTTCTCCCACCTGAACGCTGAGCGTCAGCAACCCATCGGGCGAGATGCTGGGTGGCTGCACCCATATGATTCCGTCGGGGTTGATATATCCGGCCTTTCTCCAGCCGGACGAGTCCTTGATTGAATTGAACAGCCATATGAATGGCGCGGCGTAGATGGTCAGGACGACCATCCACACCACTATCTGCATCGCCAGCCACAGGCCCAGCCTTCCGATCCCCCGCCTTCTCCGCGCTCCGCCGCTATCCAGCAGCATGGACGAGAAGTCCCACCACCACGTCCATACGTCTCCTGCCCATTGAAGCCTGTCCCGGACGCCTGGCAGATCTAATACGTATCCAATCGTTGCTCCCCACAGCAGGCAGTAGAATGTTCCGAGTAACACCACCCACATGGTCACCCACAGGACGTCTGCGGCCCGCACCTCCCGGACCCTTTTGCTGCTCGTACTCCTATTCCGCCGCCGCCTGCGGCCCGCGGGCTGGTCGGCGTTCTGCGTTGCAGCTTGTGCGGCGGTCTGGCACCGGTTGCAGTTACAGCCATAGGGATGGTTGTTGTACCAACCGGTTCCGGGGCGGCTGTAGAGGGACTTGTCCGTATCCTTCGGGCTGTCGTCGCGGTGTCTCATATCAATGCACCTATCCGCCGTAACCGCGTGGGGTGGTTACGAGACTGTACTGTGCCAATGAAACATCCCGATAGGTACGGAGCAGTAGCTGGTGGACGGGTGGATAATGTCCCGGCACTCATGCGCCAGAGTGTTATCCGTATCCTGTTGGTTATGCCGCAGGGCCGACCGCTGGCGGTTCTCCAACTGGCGGACGCATTCCATTGCATCTGACACTGCAACGAGGCGTTGCACGTCCGCCCGATGTTTGGTATGGCTGTCCTGCCGGATGGTGACGGGGCCTTTGGCATCGGAAATATGCCGGAGGACAGTATCCCGATGCGATAGGCAACAGGACTTTGGAGCAACGGCGGACGGAGTAGATGCCAGTGGAGGGCCAGTCGTCAGGCAGGCTATTCCGAGGGAGATTGCCAGTATAAATGGGATGAGCCGGGGTGATATGCGGCCAAACTTACGCATATGGGGCCCCCTTGCGGTCTAGGATGGGTGGCACCTGCGATAGCAACCGCACATCCCGGCAAATGGCAATACCTTCAAGGGGGCGTGTGCCGTGCCCCCTATCCGTAGTCCGGCAGGTATTCTTGCCGAGGGTCTCGCAGGGTTGCTATCGCACGGCGACAGCACCACAGCAGGCCGGAGGTTGACAATAGTGACGGCAAGTTGAATAACCTTTTGGGTGATATGTAAGTATTTTAATGCTATATGCTTGTTTATACTGCATAGCCATTCTATAATTACATGACACGAAAACGGGAGGAGCTATGAGATATCCAGTAATTGTTGACAGGCATATGGGCGAGTACCAGATCACACTCGTCGACCTGCCAGGATGCGCCTCCACCGGCCCAGACCTGGACAGAGCCATCATCGCTGCGGAGCAGGCAATGCAACAGTGGGCCGACTGCGTTGAGAGCCTCGGTCAGACGGTGCCAGCCCCCAGTCCGCTGGAGGAGGTGGATGTGCCGCCGGGCAAGAGTCTGGCGAGTATCATGTTGGTCAGGTCCAGCCCCAACCGGCAGAACGTCCGCGTGGCAATGACAATAGATGCAGGAGTGCTGGAATCGATAGATTTGGAGGCGAAACGACGGCAGATGAGTCGTAAAGCGTATCTGGAATGGATGACCCGGTTCGTCGCGGCCCACGGGCCATAGGAGGAGCTATGAACACCAGCGGCGAGTACGTATTGGCGCCATCAGCCTTTAAGACCATGCAGGAGGCACAGGAACTGGTGGACGCCCTTGAGGTGAACCTCCGGGACCGGGATCTGGGAGCAGCCAACGTACGGCCCGAACTCGTGGAATTGGTATCGGAGCTGGTCAACAACGCCGCAGAGCACGGGCTGACGCCAGATGGCGCACACGTCCACGTCCGGTTCATGCCGCACCGGCGCGGCCATGCCTTCGATTGCGTTGTTTCAGACGAGGGCCCCGGGATCCGGGCTACGTTGGCAGCCAACTCTGCCTTGCCAAAGCCGGAAACGGATGGTGATGCCATCAGGATAGCCATACAGGAACTGGTATCTGGCACCGGCAGCCCCAACCGGGGGATTGGCCTGTGGCAGGTTGTTGCAGAGATGAGGCGACCCGGAAGGAAATTGATGATTCAATCGGGGTCGGGATTGCTGGTCATGTACGGTGAATCGGATCCAGAGCAGAGAGCAACGGAGTACCGTCAGGGAACGATGGTCAGGTTAACGGTGCCGGCATGAGTGTGTTGGTGCCGAGGATAAGCATTCAGGGCAATCGCGTTTTAATTTGCATGTTGGAGATGGGTTAAACTTGAGTCATTGGGTGTCTATATTGGGTGTCTGGCGCAGGCTCCGTTCGCAGCGTCGTGGGGGAGTCTCCGGGTGGGAAACGAAGACGAACAACTCCTTGATGTGCCGCTCAATCCGGCGGCAAACCCTGGACGGCCAGCGGGTCTTCCAGGAAAGGGCGGCACAGTCCAAGCAGCCGCCTTTCCAGCGTCAACTGCTCCCGTAAGGAGCAGCCCCCGGCCGCCGCCCACCCCACGGCCTTGGCGTAGAGCCGTTGCACTCTCCGGGCCCACCGGACAAGACCGGCGTCCTCCGGATACAACACTTTCAACTTGTGGATGTCCCGCAACAGATGGGCCCAACACCGCTGCTTCAAGCCGGGGTAGTGGTGATAGGCTACGTAGAAGTCGCTCACCAGAATCCCGCCAAACTCCTCGCCCAGGACCTCGTCCACCACCTCCCCGCCCCGGCCCCGGCGCAGGAAGTACCGCTCCGTGGACGTGCTAAAGGTCCAAACGTAGCCGTTGACTCCGTTCTCCCGCCAGCCAGTCTCATCGGCGTGGACCACCGGACTGCTGCGGATGCGTTCCAGCGCTTCAGCTACGGCCGGCCGGGCCTGCTGCGCCACTTGATGAACAACACGGACGATGGCGCCAACGCTCAGTTTCAATTGATGCACCGTCCGCAGGTACCATTGGATGGTCCTTATGGGCAGCCGGCCTTCTTCCCGCAGGGCCGCAATCAGGCTGACCAGATTGGTCCCCAACCGCTGCCGGCCCACGGCCACTTCCCGGAGGGGGTCCTGGGGCAGCCTCCGTTTCCGGCACAGCGGACACCTCCGGGCGATGAAGACGTGTTCTGTAACTTCGGCAGGACACACCGGAAGTTCGATGACCTCCCGGGTCCGCTGCACCCAACCCCCGCTCAGGGTGGTATGGCATTCGGGGCAGGACTCCGGGGCGTGGACCACCTGCCGGGTGGCTTTCATCCGCGGCCGGGCAAAGCTGCGGGGACGCTTCCGGCGCGGTTTCTTCTCCTGCTCCGGCAGCTTCCTGCGCCTGGCGGCCGGCTTGTGGCCCGGCATCCCGCCCCTTGGACCGGCGGCGGACAGCCGGGCCTCCAGGCTCTCCACCCGCTGCCGCAGTCCGGCATTGGCGTGGCAACTCCGCTATCACTTCAGCGGGTGGCTCGCCTTGGTCAGGTCCAGTGAATCGTTTCCATTGTCCTTTTATGCCACAACCAGCCTTGGGCGCCAAAAGATTTTCAGCCGGGACCCTGGGCTCCGAGCTAAATTCGGAACAGTTACGTTTTAATTTGCATGTTGGAGATGGGTTAAACTTGAGTCATTGGGTGTCTATATTGGGTGTCTATTCGGTGTAAATGGGAAGGTGTGATGGTGAAGGGTGAAAGCGCATCCATTATGGACTGCTTCGAATCTTTGGAAGACCCCGGGATAGACCGCGCCAAGCGGCGCAACCTCTTGGACATTGTGACTATCGCAATCTGCGCCGGTATCTGCGGGGCCGGTAATTGGGTGCATATTGAACTCTTCGGCGAGAGCAAGGAGGAATGGTTCAGGACCTTCCCCCTATCGTGGCAGGGGGCAAGCTCTGGAGTTGCCCCGCGGCATCCCCTCCCGCGACACCCCCGCTTTCGCGGGGGCAGGCTCTTCGGGGGCGTGTTCTCCCGCCTGGACCCAGCCCGGTTCCAGAGTTGTTTTATGGAGTGGACCCAGGCGGCGGCCCAACTGGCCCCTGGGGAAGCGGCGGCGATAGACGGCAAGGCCATGAGGCGTTCCCACGGCCGGGCAGGCGGCAAAAAGGCCATCCACCCCGTATCGCAGTACGGGGCAGGCTATGGTCAGCGCCCGGGCATCTCAGAACGCGCTGACCCCCGTATCGGGTACGGGGCAAGCTCTGGGCCAGGTTAAGACCGGGGAGAAGTCCAACGAAATCACCGCCATCCCCCAATTGCTGGAACTCCTGGACCTTCACGGGTGCATCGTCACCATTGACGCGATGGGATGCCGGAAGGAGACAGCCCAAAAGATTATTGGGGCCGGGGCGGACCAGGTGCCGGCGGTAAAAGAGAATCAAAGCCAACTGTATGAGGATGTCCGGGACCTTTTTGAAGGCGCTGAAGCCCTCGGGTTTGAGGGAGTCCCATATGACTACAGCCATACCCCCGTATCAAGTACGGGGCAGGCTCTGGAAAAGGGTCGCGGACGAATCGAAAAACGGGAATGCTGGGTCATAACCGGCCCGGAGTGTCCGGATTATCTGCAAACCGGAAAACAATGGCCTTGCCTGAAGTCTGTAGTCAAGGCCGTAGGCCGCCGGGATACTGACCAGGGCGCGGTGAGCCAACCCCGGTACTGCATCAGCAGCCTCGACGCCTCGGCCCATAGGCTCCTGAGCGTGATACGCAGTCACTGGAGCATTGAAAATTCGCTCCACTGGACGTTGGACGCGACCTTCCGGGAAGACCGGCGCCGGGTGCGCAAAAGCCTGCCCCCGTGAAAACGGGGGACCGCGGGGCGCAAAACATGGGCCTCTCGCGGCAGATTGCCCACAATCTGCTCAAGAGGGAGACCAGCCTGAAAACCGGCATCCAAAGCCTGCCCCCGGCCACGACCGGGGGGCAAACGCCTCAACGCCGGCTGGAGTGAGGACTACCTGCTCAAAGTCCTTCTCAGTTAAAACGCGATTGCCCTGCCTCTAGAAGACGGGTGTGACTGAAAGAAGTTGGGGTCAATGCCAAAAGGCTTCCCACTGGCCGTTGGCCCGCAAGGTTCTCAGGGCGAGCATGGGGTTGACGGTCTCCTCCTTCCACCATGCTCCGGGCAACTTCAAGCGGGCTTGGATCACGGCGCGGTGGCCCCCTTCCACCATGCCGCTGCCGATGGGCAAACCTTCCGCACCGGCGGTGGCATAGTCCATCTGTCCTTGCCGGTCCTCCAAGTATCCAGCCAACCGATACAACCGATACAACCGATACAGAGGATGCTCGGGGTTCCCTCCCGCTAAGACCAGGCATTCAGCCACCACCACGGCGGTGTTCCCTGCGTCAATGCGGCCTGCCTGCTCCTCCACCCATGTCTTGGCAGCCAGGGCATCGCCTGGCGTCAACGCCGGCGCCCCCTCATGCAGGTGTTCCAAAAGGTGATAGCGGTCCAGTAAGAAGCGCTGCCTGGGGAAAACTGCCGCCATCTGTTGCGCGGTCCAAAGCGCCCCGTCTCCCACGCCATGCACCCAGGTGTTGCCCCCATACCCGCACCCCAGCGCCAGGGCAAACATCTGCTCTCCCGTCCTCTGGGCAGAACCCAAGGCCGCAGCGTACCGCCGTTCCTTTCCGCCAGGCCCCTCCACCACACTGAGGCGCGCCTCCCGCCGCCGGGTTCTCCTGGCGTGCTTGGGACGCCTGCCAGAACTCATTCCCCCGGCCGGGTCCGGCTCCAACTTCCCAGTGCGCACCATGCTGCCGTCAGTCTCCACGATCAGCCACGGCTTGCCAAGCCGGCAACTCCGCTGCTCCGCATAGCTGGCGGCGGCCTCCCGTTCCTCCCGCTCCACCAACCCAGCGGCTCTCCCAGCTTGTTGCAGCACCACTTCCCTGATGCTGCTGCGGTGCAACTCCACTCCATAGTGTTCTTTAGTGTTCTTTCAGTTGCCGGCTGGCCTGCCCGAAGGACTTTTCCGCCCCAAAATCCGTCAATGCCCGCTGCAAGGCCAACGACTTGCCTTGAGACTTCAAACCGGTCAATCCCTGGAACGGCTGCTGGCCGCTATGACCCTTGGGACAACGCAGATAAGGCGCTGGGACCCTTATCTGACCAAAGCTGCTTAGCCGGCTCAGGGCCTGCCACCGATGCAGGCGGCGTCTTCCTTGACAGCAGGAGCAAAAGGGGCCTGAGCTTTTGCTTGCTCAGCCTTCACCTCCGCCCAAGTTTGCAACATCTTCCGGTTCAACTCACGGGAGAACCGGATAAGCTCTTCCTCCCAGGCGTCCGGGTCCCACTGCTCCGCCCCGTCCTCCTCGCTTTCCCGGCTCAGCACTTCCCGCATTTCCTGGGTGGCCTGTTCCATTATCTCCCTCAGTATCTCCCTCAGTGCCTGCTCCCGATTCATACCCCTTCTCCCCTGCCGGCGCTGCCCGCGCCGCTTCTATCTATGCCGGGACATTCTATGCCGGGACATTGCCATCTTTTCCCCCTCTTGTAAACTGCCTCGATTTCCAACCCCTTTTAGTCACACCCCTAGAAGAGTAACTGTTCAGAGTTGAGGGGAAGTGAGTAGTTGGCGGCAGGCGGTGAGGGGATTTTGGCCCTGGGCCCGCCAGGTACCGAAGAGGGAGGACAGGGTCATCTTGGCGTCGGTGCCCTGGTTCGAGCGGGTGCCGCCGCTGATCTTGCGGCTGATCACCAGGGGGCGCAGGCTGCGCTCGGCGGCGTTGTTGTCCGGGGCCACTTCCGGTTCGGCCACGAAGACGAAGAGTTCCCCGTATCAAGTACGGGGCAGGCTCTTGAGGTGCTTGTCGATGCGCCGGCACAGCTTGCCTTGGACCGCCAACGGGTCGTCCAGGCAGGGACGGCAGAGGGCCAGCAGGCGTTTTTCCAAGGCCAGTTGGGCGGCGCGCCGTTGTTTCCCCGAAGTGTGGCTGGAAGTGTGGCTGAAGGCCGTAGCCTGGCGATAGATCCGATGCACGGCGTCGGCCCATTGGGCCAGTTGCTTATCTCGAGAGTAGAGTGCGCGCAGGTCATGGATCTCCCGCAGCAGAGCCTGCCCCCGACCCCGATCGGGGGTGGGCCCAGCAGCGCTGCTTGGGGCCGTCATAGTGATGGTAGGCGGCGTAGAAGTCGCTGACCAGCGTCCCGGCGAAGTCCTCGCCCAGCGCCTCGTCCACCACCTCCTTGTTCCGCCCCCGGCGCAGGAAGTACCGTTCGGTGGGAGTGGAGAAGGTCCAGACGTACCCGTTGACCCCGTTCTCCCGCCAGCCGGTCTCGTCGGCGTGCACCACCGGACTGCCCCGAATCCGCTCCCGGATGCTCCCCAGTTCACCCTGGGCCTGCCGGGCCACCCGATGGATGACCCCGGCCAGGGTTCCCACGCTCAGGGACAGTTGATGCACGGTTTGCAGATACCACTGAATGGTGCGATAGGGCAGCCGGGCCTCCTCCCGGAGAGCGGCAATCAGGCTGAGCAGGTTGATCCCCAACCGCTGTTTCCCCAGCACCACACCCGCCAGATCCGCCCGGGGTGTCCGGCGTTGCTCACAGAGGGGACAGATGCGGGCGATAAAGACATGCTCGGTGGCCTGGGCCGGAACCGCCGGAATGTCGATGACCTCCCGGGTCCGCTGCGCCCAGCCGCCCGCCAATCCGGTGCCGCACTCCGGGCAGGAGTCCAGGGCATGCTCCACCCGTCGGGTGGGGGTCATGCCCTGGCGGGAGAAACCGTGGCGCCGAGGCCTCCTCGGCCCCCTGGGCTGGGCCGGCTTCCGGTCGGCTTTGGGCTTGAGGCCAGGCATTCCCCTGGGGCCGCCGGGCTGGGCCTTTCCTTCCAGGGTCTCAATCCGCCGCTGCAACTTGGCGATGATCGCCAGCAGAACCTCCCGGGAGGCGGTGGTCAGGTCGAGTTCGCGTTCCATGGAGTAGGTTTACCATAACTCAAGCATCCCTCGACTACACCACCTCCAGCGACTTTCGGCCATTTCGTCCCCGCAACTCTGAACAGTTACCTAGAAGACTCCGTTGTTGACAATTGTTGATTAACTGAGTAGACTTTCTCCCTAATGAGAACGGTGTTCTTGACCTGCTGCGCCTGTACATGTCCCCCCACATAGGGGGCAGGTTAGTCGCGCACGACATCCGCCAGACCAGCCTGCGTCCACCAAAGTCTACGAAAGAAGGTGGGCGTTTTATTTTGCCCGACGTAGGAGGAGATAGGTGACGAGTCCGAGTAGCACAACCCAGTCGGTAGACCAGACGGAGATTCATCAGAGAAGCAGGGAATTGGCCCCGTCTTCTCTGGGTATTATCCCTTTCCTGGATGATGAGGTGCAGAGGCTCGAAGCCGAATCCGGGCGGTTCGAAAGCGGCGAGTTGGACAACGCGGCGTTCACCCCGTTCCGCCTCCGGCAAGGCGTCTATGGGCAGCGGCAGGCGGATGTGCAGATGATCCGGATCAAAATCCCCGGAGGCATCCTCACCCCCGAGTCGCTGGATGGGATGGGTGAAATCGCCGAGCGGTACGCGCCCCTCAAGAAGGGGCATATCACCACTCGCGAAAACATCCAGATGCACCACATTCCCCTGGCCGACTGCCCCGCCGTACTGCGGACGTTGGGCAACGTGGGGTTGACCAGCAGGGAGGCCTGCGGGAACACGGTGCGGAACGTGGTTGGACCGGCGTCCGCCGGGGTCTGCCCCGACGAGATATTCGACCCGACGCCCTATCTGACCGCCTACGTCCGGTTCGGCGTCAGGCATCCCATCACCCAGAATTTCCCACGGAAGTTCAAGACGGCTTTCACCGGCTGCGGCTCCCACGACGCGGTGGCCGCCGCTATTCAAGACCTGACCTACGTCTCCCAGGTCCGCGAAGAAAACGGCGTGACCCAGAAGGGGTTCAAGGTCTTCGTGGGCGGCGGCACATCGATCATGCCGCGGCTGGCCAAGCCCCTGTACGAGTTTGTGCCTGAGAGCGAATACCTCCGGGTCGCGCTTGCTATCTGGACGGTGTTCAACAACGCGGACATCCTGCGCAAGAACCGCATGATGGCCCGCATCAAGGTGCTCATCGACAAGATCGGCCTTGACGCCTTCCGCGAATTGGTGGACGCGGAGCTGGAGAATATCGGTCCCATCGATCCCACCGCTTTGATGGAAGCGGAAGAGATTCAACGGGAAACGCCTCCGGCCCTGGACGCGAGTCCGGCCCAGTCAAACGGCTCAAGCATCAACGGCAGCGGCGAGGCATACTCCCGGTGGCTGGAGACAAACGTAGAAGTCCAGAAGCAAGATGGCTACCATCTGGTTTACGTGAAGCCGGACCGGGGCGACATTAGCCCCGAGCAGTTCCACGGCCTCGCGGATATCGTCCGGCGCTACACTGGCGGGCGCGCCCGCACCACCCAGGAGCAGAACTTGGCCCTCCGGTGGGTGCCGGGCAACACGCTCCACGAGCTTTGGGAAGCCCTGAACGCCATCGGTCTCGCCGAGAGCGGAGCCCACCACATCACCAACGTGGTCTCCTGCCCAGGCACCGATAGCTGCAAGCTGGGCATTACGTCGTCAATGGGCTTGGCCAAGGCCGTCCGGGAGGAGCTTTCCACCTGGAACGGGCTTCTGGAGGACGAGGGCGTCCAGAAAATCCGCATTAAGATGAGCGGTTGCCCCAACGGTTGCGGCCTGCACCACATCGCCAATATAGGTTTCCACGGCGCAGCGGTGAAGGGCCCCGACGGGCAGCAAATACCGGCCTACGAGCTTTTCCTCGGCGGAAACTACGGCGACAACCGGGTGGAAGACTCCCGCATCGGCACACGCATCCCCAAGATCAAGATTCCGGCCAAGGTTGCCCCGAAGATCGTCAAGGAGATCGCCTCCTACTACAAGGAACACCGTCAGGACAAAGAGGACTTCAACCAATTCCTCGACCGGGTGGGCCTGGAAAAGCTCACCGCCGTCGCATCCGAGGCCCAGAAGGCCGCCGAGACCGCCGATGAAGGCTCCGACCTCTACTTCGACTGGGAACGGACCAACATCTACAAGCTGGAGCGGGGTGAAGGTGAGTGCATGGTTTAGGGGAGCGCGTTGGTAGCCTCCCTGGGCGGCAGGGTTGTCGCCTTCGTCGAAGCGAGAATGCAATCGGAAATGGCCGGGCTTATTGAGCGTCATGGTGGGACGCCGTACCCGGCCCCGGTCCTCCAGGAACTTTATCTGGAGGACGATCCCCATGTGCAGAAGCTGGTGCGAAACGTCTGTGACGGCAGCTTGGACGTCGTCGTCCTGCTAACCGGTGTCGGTACCCGCGCCCTTATAGGCGCCGCCGATTCCATGGGGGTGAAGGATGACTTCCTGACCGCCCTGAACGGCCTTACGGTCTTCGCCAGAAGCCCGAAACCGGCGCGGGTCCTACGCCAGAACGACATCCACATCGACGTTATGCCTTCCGAGCCCTACACCTCGGCCGACCTCCTCGAGTCCATCAAGGAATACGATCTTCAGGGAAGAGACCTTGCGGTCCAGGCTTACGGGTCGCCCAACGGTTTCCTCACCCAGGGATTGGAGGACAGGGGAGCGAACGTCAGGGAGGTAACCCTTTACACCTGGGGGCTGCCCGATGACACGTCCCCCGTGATCCGCATGATCGACGATTTGGGGAACGGGGCCGTGGATGCCCTGGCGTTCACCAGCCAGCCACAAGTACGGAATCTCCTCACAATCGCCTGCCAGGCCAACAAAGAGCGGCAGTTTCGGGAGAGTCTTGAGACACTGCCGGTGGCGGTTGCTTCCGTGGGACCGGTGTGCAGCCGGAGACTACGGGAGATGGGCTTGCGAGTGGATGTCGAGCCGGAGCATGTTCACATGGGCAATATGATTATCGCCCTCGCGCAACACTTCAGCTAAGGCCCAGCCCCGGAGAACTAGGCTGGGTCCCAATCCCCATGGTTCAGCGCGACAGCCAACGCTTGAGTCTCTGCCACGGGGAATCGTATTCCTCTACCACCTGGCCCCTCCATCTCTTCTCATAGGATATGGAGCGGGGAGAGACAAAGAACAGCAGGTACCCCAGGGCCACCATCCCCAACCCTACCCAAACCAACGGGCGGAACCACAGGGCCCCGACCACGAACAGGACCAAGCCGGCCAGCATCAATTTGCCCGGAGTAAACCGCAGCCAGCGCCGACCTTGAGGTGGCGGCGCGGCGGGAGCCCGGTCAGGGGCGCGAACGGGAACTACAACTTGGTCATCGGCTCGAGGGCGTTCCCTTGATGCGTTATCGGGGGCGGATTCGCCCGCCTCTCGCAGGATCTCCTCTATCTCGTCCTGGTACCTCTCAGGCATAACTCCTCCGGCCCAAAAGCTATCAGTTCGCAACTGAATGCATCGCGCCTGTGATCGCGACTGCTCCCGTGGCGTTAGGCACGGATTATACCCCAAGAAACATGGTCCGCGTAAGGGTGCGCAATCGCCCGTAACTGTTCAGACTTGAGGGAGGGAAAGCCCCACTTTCGCAAAAGGGGGGTTGGGGGGATTTCTCCCTCTCCGGCCAGAGTCGCTAACGGGTGCGCTGCACATCTCCAACCGTGGCAGTTCCTGGTTGGAATATCCGGGTTGAGATGACCCCGGTCCTCGTATTCGCGTTCGCAGGAAAGAGAGAAATCCCCCTTTATTCCCCTTTTGCGAAAGGGGGAGATTACTCGTGAACGTTCCTTCGCCGTTGCTAACTCTGAACAGTTACCAATCGCCCTATCCGAAACGGCCCGTGATGTAGGCTTCGGTCCGTTCATCCGCGGGGTTGGTGAAGATCTGGCGGCTCTCACCGTACTCCACCAGCAGGCCAATGCTATGTTCCTCTGTCATCAGGAATGCGGTGTAATGAGACACACGGGCGGCCTGTTGCATGTTATGGGTCACTATAACGATGGTGTACTCCTGGGCCAACTCCCGCATTACCTCTTCTATGGCAAGCGTGGCGATAGGGTCCAGGGCGGAGCATGGCTCATCCATCAAGATGACCTGGGGTTCCACGGCCAGGGTGCGGGCGATGCAGAGCCGCTGCTGTTGACCGCCGGAGAGACCCAGGGCGCTGGCATTCAGCCGGTCCTTCACCTCATCCCACAGGGCTGCCCGAACGAGGGACATCTCGACCAGCTCGTCCATGTTGCCCTTGAAACCGTTGATCTTGGGCCCGAAGGCCACATTGTCGTAAATCGACTTTGGAAATGGATTGGGACGTTGAAAAACCATGCCTATTCGATACCTGATCTCCGCCGGATCGATGTGACGCGCGTAAAGGTCTTCACCTTCGAAATACACCCTGCCGGTGATGCTCGCCGTGGGGATCAACTCGTTCATGCGGTTGAAGCAGCGCAATAGGGTGCTCTTTCCGCAGCCTGAAGGTCCGATAATCGCGGTGATCCGGTTGCGGGGCACGTCGAGAGTAACCTCGGTGACCACGCGCTTGTCGCCGTAATATACGCTCAGTCCCTCGGTCCTGATGATGTTATCCGCCGATCGCATGTCTTACGTCCTAGTTCCGAACTTATACCGCAGAAATACCGCCGCGGCGTTCATGATAAACAGCAATGTGAGCAGAACGATGATGCCCGCCGCCGCCGCCTCGTGGAACCCGGCCTGGGGCCTGGAAGTCCAGTTGAAGATCTGGATTGGCAGGACGGTGAACCGGCTCAAGGGGCCATCCGGAGCGAAGGGGACGAACGTCAGAGCGCCCATCACGATGAGCGGAGCCGTCTCACCCATGGCCCGGCTTACCGCCAAGATCACGCCGGTCAAAATCCCGGGAAACGCCTGCGGCAAGACCAGGTGCCAGACCGTCTGCCACCGGCTTGCGCCCAGGGCGTACCCGCCATCCCGGATAGAAGGCGGCACCGCGCGAATCGCTTCCTGGGACGCGATGATTATGACTGGGAGCACCAGTAGAGCCAGGGTGAACCCTCCGGCCAGCACGCTTTTTCCCAAGGTCATGATCCGCACGAAGATCTCCAGCCCGAGGATTCCGTACACAATGGATGGGACGCCCGCGAGGTTTGCGATGTTAACCTGAATGATCTTCGTGAACTTGTGGCGGTGGGCATATTCTTCGAGATAGATGGCCGCGCCAACGCCAATAACGAAGGACGCCACCGCCGCGATGCCGATCACGTATATGCTGCCGATTATCGCCGCCTGGATTCCCGCTCTCTCCGGGAAGCGGGACGGAAAGCTGCTAATGAAAGACCAGTTAACTCTGGCGTAGCCTTGCGCGATGATGTAAATGAGCAATACCGCCAGCATACCCAGAGCGATAGCGATTGCCGCCATGCATAACGCGGCGAAGATGGCGTTCTTGCGCTTGCGGTAAGCCAGGCGCCTTTGTAGCCGCGCGCGTTGTGCGACATCCATTACTCGTACTGTTCCCGGAATCTGCCGACAACCCACTGGCTCAGCAAATTCATCATCAGGGTCATGCAGAATAGCGTCAAAGCAACCGCGAAAATCGTCTTAAATTCCAGGGTCCCCGCCGGGGCGTCTCCCAGGCTTACCTGCACTATGTAGGCGGTCATGGTTTCTATGGGCACGAATGGGTTAAGGGTGAAATTCGGGTTCTGCCCGGCGGCCACGGTCACGATCATGGTCTCGCCGATGGCCCGGGAGGTGGCCAGAATGAAGGAGGCTGCGATGCCTGAGAGGGCGGATGGGACCACGACTCGAAGGGAAACTTCCAGATTGGTGGCCCCCAGCGCATAAGCCGCTTCTCTCAGCGAATTGGGAACGGCCGACATCGCATCCTCGCTCAGGCTGGACACCATCGGGAGGATCATGATGCCCATGACTATCGAGGCGCTGAGGGCGTTGAACACCGCAATCTCGTCGGAGATCGTGCGGAGTAAAGGAGTAACGAATAGCAGCGCGAAATACCCGTATACCACTGTTGGTATGCCCGCCAGAATCTCCAAGATTGGCTTGATGACCTGACGAATCTTTTCAGGAGCGTATTCGCTGAGGTAGATGGCGCTCAGGAGACCCAGGGGCAGCGCCACGAACATCGATAGAACGGCGACCAAAAGTGTACCAGCCACCAGGGGCAATACGCCGAAATGCTTGGACGCGAATAGCGGGGTCCACCGCGTTCCGGTGAGGAACTCGACGGGGGAAACTTCCTGGAAAAACTGTATAGCCTCAAATAAGAGGACTGAGACGATACCAGCGGTGGTGAGAACGGAGACGGCGCTTAAGCTGAAGAGGACCCATTTGGCGATACGTTCATGGAAGTTTCTTGACCGTATTCTTCGCTGGGTTGCGCTTTCATTATTCAAGGGCGCCGAGCCTGAAACAACTTCTTCCCTAGCCACTCCTTGAACCGACTTCATAGAACCGGGCACTGTGTGTGAGACCGTGGGGGGGCCGAGACCGCATAACAGCATAATCGGGCTCCCCGGCCATTACAACCACGAATGCGAAAGGTTTTGTTTCTGAAGTGTTAAACAAATGCGCCGAGGCCCATAGGCTCGATTTTCCTGGCCTTCATTTAGAATCGATGACAAATAAAGAGGAGGGATAGTCTCCCTCCCCCGCAAGTTGGACCTGCTTAGAAACTATCTTAAAACTGAACGAACGGGCTTGGGTAGAGGGGAAATCCCCCTTAATCCCCCTTTCGCAAAAGGGGGAGACATTGGGAAAGCCTCGGTTTGAGATAGTTACTTACTGGTTGGATGCCAGGACCGTTGCGACGGGACCCTTCTGGGCGTTGTCGCCTCCGAACAATGTGCCGGCCAAACCGCGCTCCACCCGCTCTTGAGCCAACGTATATACCTCACTGGGATAAGGCAGATAGCCGACGTCGCGGACCAGTTGCTGGCCGCCCTCGGGGCTCAGGTGGAACTTGGCGAAGGCCTCTAGGTGGGGCTTGGCCAGTGATTCTTTCTTGATGTAGATGAACAGCGGGCGGGCCAGAGGCTGGTAGCTGCCGTCTTCTATGGTCGCGTCGCTGGGAGTCACGCAGCCGTCTCCGCCGTCCACGCCGACCAACTTCAGCTTGTCCGCATTCTCGGTGTAGTAGGCGTAGCCGAAGTAGCCGAGACTGTGGGTATCACCGGAGATGCCCTGGACCAGGACGTTATCGTCTTCACTGGCGGTGAAGTCGCCGCGGGAAGACTGGGACTCGCCGTTGACCACCTCTGTGAAGTAGTCGAAAGTGCCGGAGTCGACGCCGGGGCCGTAGAGCCTGACGTCCTCGGAGGGCCAATCGGGGCGCACCTGGTCCCACTTGGTGATTGTGTCTTCAGCGTCGGGACCCCAGACTCGTTTGAGTTCTTCAAGGGTCATGCAGTCGATGTAGGTGTTGGCGGGGTTGGTCATGACGCTTAGGCCGTCGATAGCCACGGGGACTTCGACGTACTCGATGCCGGAGTTAGCGCAGAGGTCTACTTCCTTCTGCTTGATCGGGCGCGAGGCATTGGTGATATCGGACTCACCGGAGCAGAACTTCTTGAAACCGCCGCCTGAGCCTGAGAGTCCCACGGTGACCCTGACTTTGCCGTTGGTCAGGATGCCGAACTCTTCGGATACCGCCTCACTGATCGGAAACACGGTGCTCGACCCGTCGATGGTGATGTCCCCGGATAAGTGGCTGAGTTCCGCCTTCATGACCTCGGCGGACTTAAAATCCGCTCGCTGCCCGGCAGGTTCAGGTTCCGCACCGCCACAGGCCAGAGCTAATAGCGTCATCATGACCAGGGTTAGCACGAAGGTGACTACGACCAAACGCCGTATGTTGCGGTTGATCTTTACGGTCATACTACCTCAACTTCTCGAGTGTGGTTTCCAGAAATCGTCCACCATGTCCGGTGGGATAGAGTCTTGGCGAGACCCTTTGCTGGGCGGTGGTCGCGCTGCTGTTAGAGAAGAGTTGGCGCAAAATAGAAATCCGATGCGGAGTGTGGCAATGGAGGGCCACACCCCAACTCTCACTAGCACATTCCCGTGGGAGCTTTGCCAGGCTTGGACCGTCTGGACGCGGTGTTGGGATATACAGTAGCCGGAAAAGGTGGAGCGTGGTCGGAGCGATTCCGGGTTGTCTCGCCGAGAGGGGATGGGTTACCATTCGTGTGCTCGACACGGGCGGTCTCGCCGCAGGAGAGTTGTAACGATACCTGGCTATCGTTTATTAGGAAACCGTTGATAATGGGAATTGATAAGGAATCCGGGGGAGTGATCACCGAGGAAGGAACTGGGGATAGGACTAAATGGTGCGGTGGAATTGGCTCTCTCGGCCTCGGAAACAGCGAGAACGATGACATCCAGGCCGCTGATTTGCGGGTACATATCCAGTTGATGGACACTTTCCCTATCAGTCCTTACGATATTCGTTGAGATAATTATGAAAGTACAATATCAGCCTGTCAAGTGTGAATCCCGTCGAATTCGCCATCGCGTGGGAGTGAATTAACCGTGGCTACGGAACTCCTCTTAGGAGTCGTCGACCAGTCGCCAGTTCGAGACGGAGGGACTGCGGGCGATGCCCTTCGCGAGACCATCGAACTTGCGGTGGCCGTCGAGCGGTTCGGTTACCATCGTTATTGGTTGGCGGAGCACCACAGCATTCCCAATTTTGCCGGCACCAGCCCGGAGTTGATGATCGGCCAGGTTGCGGCGCGAACTAATACGATCCGGGTCGGCAGCGGCGGGGTTATGCTTTCCCATTACAGCTCGTTCAAAGTAGCCGAGCAGTTCCGCTTGCTGGAATCACTCTACCCTGGGCGCATCGACTTGGGCATTGGCCGGGCGCCGGGCAGCGACCAGATCACCGCCGCGGCCCTGTCTTTTCCCAGGCCCAGCTCGGACATTCGCCACTTTCCCCAGCAAGTCTTGGACCTGCTGGGCCACCTGGAAGGAAATCTTGAGTCCAGCCACATATTTGCCGGTATACAGGCGGGCCCGGGGGAAGGTACGGCCCCTGACGTCTGGCTTCTGGGGTCCAGGTACGAGAGCGCGATCATGGCGGCCCACTACGGTCTGCCGTTCGCCTACGCTCACTTCTTTGGGCTCGGAGTGGAGGAAGGACCGGCGATCGTCGAGGGCTACCGAAAGAACTTCCGTCCCTCGGCGTACCTAACAGAACCGAAGGTCAACGTGGGTGTCCAAGTGCTCTGCGCTGAAACTGAGGAGGAGGCACACCGGATAGCGGCAAGCCGGAACCTGGCCCGGTTGAAGTCGGTTACGGGGAGAGCGAGGGGAATCCCAAGCCTGGAAGAGGCGCTGGCCTACGAATATGCGGCCAACGAATGGGCTTACACCCAGCAATACTTGGGCCGCTGCGTCGACGGCGACCCCCATCAGGTGAAGGAGAGGCTGGAAGAGCTGGCGGAGACCTACCAGACCCCCGACCTCAGCATTGTCACGATCTGCTACAACTTCGCCGACCGGGTCCGGTCTTACGAATTAGTCGCCAAAGCCTGCGGCCTGAACCCGGTGGGGTAGGGTTACTCCTGCGTCTGCCCAGGTCATGTTGACTTGTCACCCTAGGAATGAAGTAATCCTGCTCTCGAGTTGGTCTCGTGGTCCTGCGACTTCGCACTCCCATAAGGTGAGAACTTCCCATCCTGCCTGCTCGAGTCCCGCGACGTGTTCCGCGTCTCGGTTCTTGTTTCTCTCGAGTTTGCTAAACCAATATGCTTGGTTAGATTTGGGGCGACGGACAATTGCGCAAAATTCCGCTTGATGCTGGTGCCAAAAGCACCCGTGTACAAATATTATCTTCTGGCGCGGTCTGAATACCAGGTCTGGTATTCCGGGCAACGCTTTATCATGTAACCTGTACCTGTAACCCAGCGAATGGACGACTCGCCGAACAGTTAACTCTATGGAAGTCCCTTTGCTGCGGATTCTTCGCATGTTTTCGCTGCGGCGCTCCGGGGTGATGGAATCCACGTCAAATCACCAAATCTAGAGGCAAATCAGAGATATCCTTGAGCCGGCTGCCCGTAGTCATTATCTCCAAGAGTTCGAGGGCGTCCTCTAACTCTGACTCTACCAAAGTCTCAGAGAGTTCTGGGAGTGCGAAGTGATAGACGCAATCTATGTCTCCCGTACCAAGAGCCAAAGATGCTATCCGGCTTGGCAGAGGTTCTCCTGTAATCACCACGATGTGCGGCACCCTTCCCTTGCGGTTCCGGGTTAGATTAAGCCCCTCGGACCGGGCGTTCTGAGCCCTATCACTACGGATTGTCCATTTGCAAGAAACACTCGCGTGGAGCAAGGGGTCTGCCTGGTTGACAGCTCTAAGTCCGGTGAGATTCGCTGACGCGGGGTCAACGACGTTGATCGGTGAATTTATGATTTCATCCGGCTCGGGTTCTCGAAAAATCATCACGTCTGGTTTAATGATGTAATCGCTGCCAATCGCCGCGGCGAGAGCGGAATTCTGTCTTGATATCCGCTCTAAGTCAGTCAAGTGGCGGTATTGAGCGAACCTGGAAATGCCCCGCTTTCCGGGAACACTTGAACGGGTAATACTCCAAGTTCCAGGCCGAAGATGGCGAAGACGAAGAAATGTCTCCGACAGATAGGATTCGCAGATTTCTTCAAACTTGGTGCCGGAGACCTGGGCCGCCAGTCGCTCACCGGTTGATACTTTGCCGATTCGTGTGGCGATGCCCGTAGCGACAGTTACGCTGTTCCGGTTATTGCTGTCAGCGTTACTCGGGACGCCGCCGGTGAGACGTAACAATTGCGAGGCAACCGCAGCATGAAACCCAGTCCGCGCCTTTGAAATCAGCCCTGTCTGATTCATGCGTCCATTAAGGACAACTGACTGGTCCCAAGACAATCAAGAATGCTAACTCCCACCGCCCTGGCAACGGGGGGCGGAAAGGCGTTCCCAACTTGGCGGTATGACCTCGTTTTCCGTCCCGCGAATTCCCAAACATCTGGAAACCCCTGGAGACGAGCCACCATCTTGGTCGTCAGTTTAGGGTTTCCAAGGAATTCAGGTTCGGGTGGGAGATCCGCGATGCCGAGTCCGTCGACTCCCAATTTCTCCCAAGCGCGTCGAGCCCGCACCGGGCCCAGATCCGGTCCTCCGTGCTTGCTTGACCCGCCGACAATAGTTGGGGCGATATCAGCCGCTCGATAGCTCCAAGGCTCAGCGCCTGGCCATCCCCTCGACCCCATCAGATCAACGAGAACCTCCCCAACCGTTTTCGGCGGGATCAAGGATGGGGTAGGCCATACAAACCGGTCCGAAATTTCGGCGTTCACGGCGATAAGCACAGACCTGGGGCGAAGTTGCGGGACGCCGTAGCTGGACGCGTTCAATAGTCGCCAATGAACGCTATAACCTATGTAATTGAGCTCTGACCTGATCCGGCCTCTGTAGCTCTCAAACCTCGTTGCCAACAGTCCTCGTACATTTTCGACCATCAACATGAGGGGTCGAATTTGGCGAGTCAGTCGGATCACTGATGGAAACAGGTCCCGGTCATCCTGCTCCCCTAGTTGCTTGCCGGCCACGGAAAAGGGTGGACAAGGGATGCCACCCGCCAATAGATCGATTCCCTGATACGGGGTTCCGTCCAATTCTTGGACGTCCCCGTGTATTACGTTCCACAGAGGTCTATTTAGGTTTAACGTCTCGCAAGCCAATTCGTCGATCTCGATTAACGCAGCGTGGGAGAACCCGGCGAGTTCCAAGCCTAGCGCTTGCCCACCGGCGCCGGCGCAAATTTCTAATGCTGTAGGAGTATGCACCCAACCCCACCCAAATCCTGAACGTACCCTAATTGGCCAACTTTCGAATCATCTTGTAATCAAATCGGGGTATCTGGCCATCGAGTGACGAGTACGTCAGGGCTGCGTGTAGCCCGGCCCGAATTTAATCGGGCATCCACTGGATTGTATCACTGTGGAGTAGGCGTGTTTTAGATTCGTACCGGTGCAATGACTTACGCTTGCCATTTGCTATCCCGTCTAGTCTCGGTCCGCGAGCGGGGAGTTCTCAACTTCGGGAGACGCGGATTACGCTCAAATGTTGAGGACAATCGCATCATCCGCCAAACGCGGCGATGGCTCTTTCGTGGGACGCCAAGCTATCGCCTACGGGGAAAGGGGCCACGACGGGCTGCTGTAGACCCTTTGACCGCATCGCTTCCAGTTGTTCCCTGCACTCGCCTGGAGTCCCTATAACTGCCAACGCCCTCTGCATCTCCGGGCTGACCGCCTCGGCCGCCGCGCCGGCGTCTCCCCGGGCAAATGCTTGTTCTATGGCGGCGATCTCTTGGTCGTAACCGCATTGCCTGAAGAAAGCCCGGTAATAGGGATTGCGAGTGTAGCGTGATATTTGACGCCGTAGGCCGGATACGGCTGCCTGGAGATCGTCCACAACCGCCACGCGCACATAACCGGCGATGTCGATTTCAGAAGGGTCTCGTCCGGCCCGCTTGGCTCCGGCGTATACCCGTTCGATTGACTGCTCCAGATGATCGCCGCCAGTCCAACTTAGCAGGACGCCGTCGGCCATCTCTCCGGCCAACTCCAGCATCCGCGGCCCCAGCGCGGCGATGTATATCGGCACCGGCTCGTCTGGGATGACTTCGCCTAGGCAGGCTCCCTCCATCTCGAATTCGCGGCCCTGGTGGTCCACGGTTTCGCCTGTTAGCAATCGCCGGGAAATGGAGATGGTCTCCCGCAGCCGGTCTAGGGGCCTACGGTATGGGACGCCATGCGCGGACTCTACGGCGTGTCTATTGCCCACGCCGAGGCCCAGGATGAACCGTCCCTCGGAGACCGCAGCCAGTCCAGCCGCTGACATGGCTGTCATCATCGGGGTCCGGCCAAAGATGGGCAGGATGCCGGGGGCGACGTTGATCCGGGAGGTGGCGCAAGCGATGGCGGTGAGCTGGGTTATGGTGTCCCTTCCGCCGGAGCCCTCGGTCATCCACAGCGTCTCGTAGCCGCGCTCCTCGGCCATGAGGGCCAGGGAACGAAAGTCCCCGGCCCCAAGCTCAGGGTCGTTGCCGATTCTGATGCTCAACCGCGCCATGTCAAGTCCTCTTAGGTGAAACTTACGACCCTAGCTGGTCTGCCAAGTCCACGAAGTCCCTGGCCACGATGGCGAAGGATGGGTCTGGCGTAGGGTCGGGCGGCACTGCGGGGTTTGGGCCGCGTTCCATGGGACGGGGGACGAATGCCGAAGGCAGCCCCACCTTCTGGGCGTTGAGCAAGTCGCCCTGGTGAGCGGCGACCATCATCACCTCCGATGGGTCCAACATCAGCAGGTCGCAAGCCGTCTGGTAGCTCTCCGGGTCGGGCTTGTAGTGCCTGGCAACCTCGGCGCCCAGGATGCAGTCCCAGGGCATCCCGCCGTTCTTCGCCATGTTGGTCATGAGGGCGATGTTTCCGTTGGACATCGGAGAGAGGATGAATTTCCTCTTCAGCCTGTACAGGCCGGGGACCGTGTCCGGCCACGGGTCCAGGTGATGCCAAGCCTTGTTGAACTCGTCCTTGACCTCCTCGCTGATCCCTTCGATGTGGAACTCTTCCAGCACGACGTCCAGAGACATCCGGTGGAGGCGGTCCAGGTTGGTCCAGGGAAGCTCCCCGGTCCTAACCTTGTTCATGTAAGGGCCGTATTTGCCGCGCCAGGCTTCGGCGAAGGCTTCCCAATCGGCCTCCACTTCGTTGTCCTTGCCGAATTGGCGCGCCTGCCTGATGATAGAGGTGCGCCAGTCTACGACAGTGCCGAATACGTCGAAGATACATGCTTTGACGTTGGATATGTCCATATCAACACTCCTTAATCCATAGCCTGGAGTCCCAAGAGGGATTGGAGGCAGTGGCAGGATACCGGCGGGTGATGGGGTTGTCAATTGATATAATCCCGGAAACGACGCTAATACTCGGTAAAGAGGGCGGGTCAGCGTTCGCCGACCCGCCCTCTGATTGAGGGGAGATTCGGAACGAAGTTGGATTTATTGGTTTCGTTAGTTAGGTTTCATCCCAATAGGGATTCTCATCACGATCCTGGTAAACTTCCCGGTTCATTGGTTGGTTTTGCTAGGTACAGTCGGTTGCCCGTCCCCTGGCTCAACCGTCAATAACCCTCTGCGGTTTATGCGGTGCATTCCTCCCGAGATGTTAGAACGGTTAGCCCTTGCCTTTATCAATCCCCTCGGCGTGGTTGTCTTCGCGTCTTGGATTGCACCTGCTGACAGGTTTCGTGTGTCGATAGGGCTGGGGTGCTTGTTGTCTGCTGGACTTATAGCAATGTACTACATAGGGTTTGCTCATGATGTGTTCTATTATTCCGGTTTGGCTTGGTTAGAGCTCGGGTTTGTAGTGGTATTGAATTTCTCTGGATCACTTGTAGGTATCTTTGCAATAAAGGCTGCTAACGACGAAGGCGCCAAAGACAAGTTTGGGTAAAATCGCATGTAATTCCCATCAAAAAGCCCTGGACCCAGAGCCCGGAGAATTGCAATACTCCCTTGCGCGCCTTGCGTTTTATGGCGTTCTCTTGGTCTATGCCCCGTCGAAGTCGGACCTGGTGATGCCGAGGTTTCGCCTGATTCGGTGAAGGGTTCCGGTGGCCAGATCTCGATTGCCGTGCCTGGGGATGGGTGTCTGACGCCCGTTGACGGGGTTGAGCCACATTTCGTGGGAGCCGTCGGCCTGGCGTTCGAATCTGCAGCCCAGACGTTCAAGCTTCCTGCGCAGCTCGCGGTAGGTCACGCGGTTACTGTGAGGCTACCCTCGCGGATGTGCCGGGGAGTTACCTCCGGCGGCAGGGGGTCTCCCCGTTCCTTACGAGACTGGATCAGGGCCCTGGCGACGGCAAGAAGGCTTTCCACTGTCTCTACCGGGGTGTTTCCCCAGGCCATGCAGCCCTGCAGGGCCGGGGCCTCGGCCAAATACATCCAGCCTTCGCTCTCCTCGGGTTCGTGAAGGACGTAGTCCAACTGGTAGATGTCCATCTGTTTTCCTCCGGTCCGGGTCGGGCTGATGGGGTAACTGCTTATATTTTCCTCTGTTGGAGCTTTTCGGTCAAAGGGTCTTCTGTCCGTCTGCTACTCTCTTGGGGAGTTTCGCAATTCTCTGATCCCGGCCAATTCTTCAAACCTCAGCTTTCTCGATTAGGTGAGTGCCATGAAGCGAGTGATCATTGATACAGACCCCGGCGTGGACGATGCCGCGGCCATATTCCTGGCCCTCGCCAGCCCCGAATTGTCGGTAGAGGCGCTAACGACGGTTTACGGCAACGGTCCGGTGGAGGCTTCGACGGACAACGCCCGCAGAATCCTGTACGCCGCGGGACGCGCCGACATTCCTATCTACCAGGGTGTGGGCAAACCCCTTCTGCGTCCCCCAAACGAGGGATGGGCCTCGCATATTCACGGACAGGACGCACTGGGAGACAGCGGCATCCCGTTGCCTCCCGAAGGTCAGCCCCGTGTGGAGGGGCGTCAAGCGGCGGTGGAGATCATCGAGAGGGTTATGGCAAGCCCGGGGGAGATCACTTTCTTGGCGCTGGGGAGGCTGACTAACCTGGCGCTGGCGATAAGCATCGAGCCGAGATTGGCCGAATCCATCGCGGAAGTGGTCGTAATGGGCGGAGCTGTCTTAGTCCCGGGAAATGTATCGCCGGTGGCCTCGGCTAACCTTTATGAAGACCCAGAGGCGGCGGCTATCGTGTACGCCTCGGGTGCCTCCCTGGCGCAGGTGGGGCTCGACGTGTGCAACCTGGTGACCATCAGCGAACTCCAACTGGAACGCATAGCGGAGGCTGATACCCCTTCGGCCCGGTTGCTGTGCGGCGCGACCAGGTTCCTACAGAGGTCATACGTCAGCCGGGGGTTGTTGCCGGAGTCTGGAGGTGTGCGCTACAACGACATGCCCGCTGTGGCCTACGCCATAGCCCCGGAATTGTTTGTCCACAACGACTACTTCGTTGAGATCGAGACGATGAGCCCTGTCACCAGAGGCCAAACGGTGGCCCACCAGCCTGCGCCGGGTGGCCACCGCGCTAATGCGAAGGTGTGTGTCGAAGTTGACGGCGATCGGCTGTCCGAGATGTTCACCCGGAGGGTCGCCGGTCTCGGAAGAGCCTAAAGGTTACTTGCAGCAGAGACCATAGGTTAGAGTCCGGAAATGGCCTGCTTGACCTCGTCGTAGTCGGGCTCGACCCCGGGGTTCGGGCCGATCCACTTGTAACGGATTACGCCTCCCTTATCCACGACCACCACGGCCCGTTTGGAAGCCGTGTAGCCGTCCATTCCGGCGAAATTGTCCAACGCGACGTCATACAGGTTGACGACCTGGCGAGCGAAGTCGCTCAGCAGCGGGAAGTTCAAGTTGTTCTGGTCGCTGAAGACTTTCTGGGAAAACGCCCCGTCCACACTAATACCCAATACCTGGGCGTCCAGCGAGTTGAATTGGTCCATCTGGTCTCGGAATGTACACATTTCAGTGGTGCAGACACCCGTGAATGCGCCGGGATAGAACGCCAGGACAACGTTCTTACCCTGGAAACTGCTCAGGGTTTGGGGCTGGCGGTCGGCGTCGTAAAGGGTAAAGTCAGGCGCGTTCTGTCCTACTTCAGCAGCCATATAAGTCCCTCCCAAAAATATAACCACCGGTCCGAGTTGGGGTGTCGCAGCAGTCCTCCACGCTCGGGCGCGGGGTCGAGGGTATCTTAACACAGCGGCGCGATTTCGGGACATGGACGCAGCCTCTGGGAGGGTCTATTGATTGCAAGTGCCGCCAATCAGTACCGCACCGGGAAATCCCCCTTAACCCCCCTTTTCCGAAAGGGAGAGAATGGTCTTATCGACAAAAATCGAAGGACCCCGCAGCCCTCTTCGGCACGAGACGGGAGACCCTAACAAATCGCACCATGTTACAATACCGCCGCACGGAAAGGAGGGCTTTCCTTCCCAATAACGGCCACCGGAGTAAGGCTGAAATGTACTTTGATTCACGGCGTTCTACAGTCCTGGCAAAACACGGGATGGTGGCTACCAGTCAACCGTTGGCCGCGGTTGCGGGAATGCGCGTCCTAATGCAGGGAGGGAACGCCGTCGATGCGGCCATCGCCAGCGCCGCCGTGCTAAATGTGGTGGAGCCGGTATCCACCGGGGTTGGCGGGGATATGTTTGCCCTGGTCTGGAACAACCGGGAGAAGTCGGTCCGGGCGATCAATGGCAGCGGTCGATCTCCTATGGGCCAGACTATCGATTCTCTGGAGGCCGAGGGACACCGGACCATGCCTCAGAGCGGGGTCCATTCGGTCACGGTCCCTGGAGCGGTACACGGTTGGGAAACCCTGCTGGAAGAGTGCGGCACTATGCCCCTGTCCACGCTGTTGGAACCCGCGATCAAATACGCTGACGAAGGATTTCCCGTGTCGGACATCATCGCGTTCCAGTGGTCCGGACAAGAGGAGAAGCTGGGCCGGTTGCCCTCGGGACAAGAGATGTTGTTGAACGGGCGCGCGCCCAAACACGGCGAGATGATGCGCATCCCCACCCTGGCCCGAACGCTGCAGACGATTGCCGAGGGCGGCTCGGAGGCGTTTTACACCGGAGATATCTCGGCGAAGATGGCCGCCTTCATCCAGGAGCAGGGCGGTTGCATGGAGACGGACGACCTGTCCAGCCATACGTCGGACTGGGAGGAACCCATATCCATCGACTACCGGGGGGTCAAGTGCTGGGAATGTCCGCCCAACGGCCAGGGAGTGGCAGCCCTTGAAGCATTGAATATCATCGAGGGCTTCGACATCGCGGCGATGGGAGCGCAGACCCCCGATACTTATCACCACCTGATCGAGGCCATGCGGCTTGCCTTTGCCGACGCCTTTCAATACGTGGCCGATCCAGGCCGATCCTGGGTCCCAACCGAAGAGCTTCTTTCGAAGGATTTCGCCGGGCAACGCCGCGACCTGATCGACCCGCAGAGGGCTATGGCGACCGTACCCTACGGCAAGGTTCACGGGGGAAGCGACACTGTCTACATTAGCGCGGTGGATGAGGAAGGCAACGCCTGTTCTTTCATCTACAGCATCTACTCGAACTTCGGTTCCGGCCTGGTCGTACCGGGAACGGGCATCGTTTTGCACAACCGCGGCGGTCTCTTCTCCATGGAGCGGGGACACGCCAACGCACTGACTGGGGGAAAGCGTCCCTACCACACCATAATTCCCGGCCTGGCCACCAAGGACGACGAACTGTACCTTTGCTACGGAGTTATGGGCGCGTTCATGCAGCCTCAGGGACATTTGCAGGTCATCAGCAACCTGGTAGACCACGGTATGGACCCGCAACAGGCTCTGAACGCCCTACGGTTCATCGTGACGGAACACGACCTTGCCCTGGAAGAGGGACTATCCAAGGATGTCGTGCGAGACCTTCAGCAGAGGGGGCACAACGCCAGGACCATCGACGGTTACTGGCGTGGACTATCCGGTGGGTTCGGCGGAGCCCAGCTAATCCAGCGTGACGCGGATACCGGAGTACTGCGAGGCGCGTCGGAGCCGCGTAAAGACGGCTGCGCCGTTGGGTGGTAGGGCTCTGGTGGAACTGGGCTATTCCATGGGGTCTACCGGTCCGGCGACTAGATTGCCTAGAGTCTAACTGCGACGATATCCGTCAGCGTGAAATCGTCGCCTTTGAACAGCAACGGCAAGCCGCGAGTTGCCGCCAGGGCGTAGGAGAAAGTATCTCCGAAATTCAGGCGCGCTGCTCCACGACCTCTCCCATAACGCCGAAACGCTTCACCCGCTGCCCACATTGAAGACTCGTCGAAGGGGACTAACCGGATAAAGGGGCTGCGTAAGAACTCGAGCGCCGCTTAATATAGTTCATCGCTTAGTTCATCGCTTCTTTGTAAAGTCACTACAAGAAGCTCCATGACGCTGGCCGTTGATATCAACACTTCACCGTCTTCCATCATCGCTTCGTTGAGGATGAGGCGCTCTGGTTCGTCCAACAGAATCGCCATGACGGCCGACGTGTCAGCCACCATCATTTCGGCAGACCATTCTCGTCGTATAATTCATCTTGCCACGCTTTCGAAGGTGGATTTTTCTCGTTATATTGGTCGGGATGGCGTTCCTTCCAACTTCTCCCGATCTCGCTTAATTTGTTCAGTTTTTCTATTTCCTTCCGTTTATCCTCGGGCGTCATTTTTGGGCGAGCGGGGGGAGATTTCGCATCGAGATCGTCCAGTGCAATCTTAAGGACCTGTTCCTGGGCTTTCGGGCCGCCGTATCCCAATCGCTTCGCCAAATCAGCGATGCGCTCTACGGTCTCCGCGTTAAGTTCGGGCGCCATCTTGACTCCTGGGTCTCATTTCAAATTATTGGAAGGCGGCAACTGCTACCCCAATAAGTCTCCTATGTCCAGCGTCACATCGGGGAACGCCAGAGGCGAGACCGTCTCTCCCCGATGCAGACGCGTGATCTCCTGGTAGGAGCTGCCTTCCGGGTTGCGATACACGTCCACTGTGTCTTCCGGCAGGTTGACCAGCCATACTTCCTGAATGCCGTAATGTGCATAATAGGGGACTTTGACGGCCCGGTCCGACCGTAGTGTGGAGTCGGAGACTTCCACCGCTAGCAAGACATTCTGGGGCTGTGGATGACTAGACCTGTAGGAGCCAGTGCGACGTTCAAGGAGCATGATGTCTGGTTCGGGTTCACTGCTGTCTGCGAATCGTACGGGCCCTTGTATGCGGACTCGCGCCACCGGCGCGAACCTGAATACGAACATCTCGTTCACAGTGTCGACGGTTTCCTGGTGAGAGCTCCCGATTGGCGGCATCTGGACAATCTCCCCGTCGATCAACTCCACCCGGTCGTCTTTGGTCAGGATGCCGGCCTTGCCCATCTCCTGGTATTCTTCAGCCGTGTATTTATGTATGCGTCCTTCGAATTCCTCCGGCGTTCCCTCGAGTTCGTTCAGGAAACGGGTTACTCCACCCTTCAGCAATGGATGACAGCGATTTCGGACCAGGGGCGCTGGGTCCAGCACAACGCCCCGTATCAGTTCTTCCCGGTTTCCCCAGGCGAGGATCCCCACCTCGGCCATTTTGTAGTATTGCTCGGCAGTAAATTTGTACCGCCGAATCTCCGTCTGATCGGTCACTTCATCCACATAGTCCTTCGTCCCGGCGGTCTAGGACGCGCAAGGTCACTCCTCAAGCGTTGTGATGTCGCCCGGGTCGAGACCCAGTTCCTGTGCCTTGAGCAGGCGGCGCATGATCTTCCCGGAACGGGTCTTGGGCAGTGTTGGCGTAAATTCGATCTCCGAGGGGACCGCTATGGGACCCAACTCCTGCCGTACGTGAAGCATTAGGTCGCGAATCATCCGGTCAGAGGGGTCGTTGCCCACCCGCAGGGTCACGAATCCCTTTATCGACTCGCCTCGTAGCTCGTCAGGTTTGCCGATGACCGCCGCTTCCGCTACCGCCGGGTGCGACACCAGGGCGCTTTCCACCTCGGCGGAACCGATGCGGTGACCAGCCACGTTGAGCACGTCGTCGGCCCGGCCCACAACCATGTAATAACCCTCGGAATCGCGTAGGGCCACATCTCCGGTGAAATAGACACCGGGGATCGTGTTCCAGTTTTCGGCGTACCGGTCCGGGTCCCCGTAGACCGTGCGGAAGAAGTGGGGGAAGGGCTTCTTGATGACCAGGATGCCGCCCTTGTCCGGCTCCTCGATAGGTTGACCCTCCCGGTCTACGATGTCCAACTCCGCGCCGGGCAGGGGTTTCCCCACCCTTCCGGGCTTGGACGTCATGTTTGCCAGAGTCCCCAGGCAAGGGCCGCCGGTCTCAGTCTGCCACCAGTTGTCCACCAGATATGCCCACTCGCCGTTGCCGCAGATGTGCTCGTAGGCCCATTTCTGCGCTTCGGGATTCAGCGGCTCGCCAGCGCACGTGAGGAAGCGCAAAGAACGGAGGTTGTACTGCTGCGGGTGCTCCTCTCCGTAGCGCATTAGCATCCGCACCAGGGTAGGCGCTGTAAAAATCACGTTTACGCCGTATTTCTCGATTACGTCATAGAAAATGTGTGGGCCAGGGTAGTCGGGGGCCCCTTCGCGGAAGACTGTCGTGGCCCCGGCAATGAGAGGGGCGTAGACAATGTAGCTGTGCCCCACGACCCAGCCGATGTCGGACGTGCACCAGAAGACGTCGTTATCCTTCACGTCCCAAAACGTCTTGAAGTGGTAGTAGGTCCCTACCATATAGCCTCCGTGGACGTGCTGCACGCCCTTGGGCTTGCCGGTTGTTCCACTGGTGTAGAGGATATACAGGGGGTCCTCCGCCTCCATGACCTCGGCGGGACAGTCGATATCTCCCTCGTTGAGCAGGGTTTCGAAGTCCACTTCCTTCGGGCCAAGGGGCGGTTTTTCGTCCTCCCTGCGCCAGACGACAATGTGTTGGAGGAAGTCCAAGCCCGGTACGGCCTCATCGGCTATACCCTTGAGGTCCACGCGGTTGCCGCGACGATACCCCGCGTCGCCGGTAATCAAGACTTTGGCCTGGGCGTCTATGATCCGGTCGCGCAGGGCGCCGATGCTGAACCCCGCGTAGACTACGCTATGGACTGCGCCGATGCGGGCGCAGGCCAGCATCGCTATGGCCCCCTCAGGAGTCAGGGGCATATAGATGACTACGCGGTCGCCCTTGCCCACGCCCAGGGATTTGAGTCCGTTGGCGAACCGGTTGACCAGTTGGGCCAGGCGGCCATACGTAAATACCCGCTCCTCTCCGTTTTCCCCAAGCCAGATGAACGCCGCCTTGTTCTTGGTGGCGGTATTCAGGTGTCTGTCGAGGCAGTTGTAGGTGATGTTGCATTGCCCACCCAGGAACCATTGGAATGTAGGGTAGTCCCACTGGAAGACCTGGTCCCAGGGCTTGAACCACTCCAGTTCGGAGGCGACGTCAGCCCAGAAGGCCTCGGGGTCCTGCGCCGCGCGCCGGTACGCCTCTTCGTAGTCCTGTAGGGTAGCTTGTGCTGCCACGTGAGCCGGCGGCGGTATCGTGCCGGTCTCCTGGAGCAAGTGATCGATTTGTCCCTGCTGTACCATATTGGTTCTCCTTATCGTCTACCGATTTGGGGGATGGATAGGGTGCGGCAGATTTTATAAGCCAGTTGCTCTTTTATCTCGGAGTGCCTTGGCACCACGTCGATGTCCCCGGTATCGGGGTTAGTCCAAATGGAATCGGAGCGGCCCTCTCGCAAAAGGTAACACCCGTGGCGGCGGAGATGCCTAACCAGGGCGTTCAGCCTCATGGGAGAACTATGGTTTCCATTATCGCCCCGGGCGGAACCCCGCGAAGCGCGCTCTCCCTCCTGTACTCGAGTATCAGTTCGATAGCCTCTGCCAGGTTTGCCCGAGCCTCGTCTTTAGTCTTGCCCTGACTATTGGCGCCAGGGATTTCGAGGCAGTAGGCTATGTACCAATCGTCGTCCTGCTCAAAAACCGCGCTGAATTCGTTGTGCATTTGCTTCGTCTCCACACGCGGCTTGATTTGACTCAGGCTTTCCGCCTCGGAAATCCTCGCGTAATAGATGTCCCAAGCCATTTGCCCGTTCAGCCAGAATTCTTCGGAAGTCCTAAAGAACTTGGCTAGGCGAAGGGCGATGCCCGCAGTTATACACTCGCGCCCATTGACGATTTCACTAATCGTCGGATACGGAACGCGGATGCCCTCGGCCAAATCTCGCGGCGTCAGTCCTACAGGGTTAAGAAATTTCTCGATAATCATCTCGCCCGGATGGGTTGGCGGTCGGTCGGCAGGAATAGCGGTCATGTCTCAGCCCCACGTTTTGAGGTTTATCGTATGCACCTATTCTATCCGCGCCGCCGAGCGCCAACAAGAAACACCTAATCCTTCCGGTTGACCCCCCCAAACACTGTACCTTACAATCCGCGCGAGCCAAGACAAGCTCTGTCCACCAGCTATAAACTGGATTAAAGAATCAGGAGGCGCAATGACGACGCAAGAGCCTGCTCCCGGCACGAACGGGGGTTACACTCACCCGGAGTTTCTGGTCGACGCGGCCTGGGTGGAAGAGCACCTGGACGAACCCAACGTGGTGATCGTAGACACCGACCTGGACCCGGCCTACACACGAGGACACATCCCCGGGGCCGTATTGGTGCCTGATAACTTCGAGAAGGACCCGGACAGCGGGCGCGTGCACATCATGAACCCGGAACAGTTCGCTGCGATGTGCCAGGGTCTTGGCATTGGGGACGACACCCACGTCATCACCTACGACAACTCCCAGAGCCTCTACGCCGCCAGGCTCTGGTGGGCGCTCAACTACTACGGACACACCAACGTCCAGGTTCTAAACGGCGGCTGGCGTCGGTGGGTTACCGAAGGACGCAGGATAGAATTGACCCGGGCCAGGGCCGCTTCTGGAAAGACATTTACACCCCAGGCCAACGAAGCAATCATGTGCCGCTTGGACGAATTGAAGGTCAGCTACAACAGTCCCGACGTCGCCGTTTGGGACGTCCGCACTGACGGCGAATGGGACGGCTCCGGCGACCGCGGCAACCTTCAGAAGGGCCATGTTCCCGGCGCGGTACACCTGGAGTGGTTCAACATGCTCGAACGGGACAGCCACCAGTTCAAGTCCGCCGACGAGATTCGGAACATTCTGGCAGGCCTGGGCATTACGCCGGACAAGACTGTCTACACCTATTGACAGGGCGGTATCCGTTCGGCGAACGGAAACTTTGTCCTCCAATTGGTGGGATACCAGAAAGCCAAGAACTACGACGGCTCGATGGGCGAATGGGCCAACCAACCCGACACGCCTCTGGAGTTATAGCTATCAGTTCAGGAGCAAGGGAGGGACGGGAATATGTTAGCGGCAGAACACATTCGGACTGTCCGCAAATTTCTGGAAAAGGCGGATCTTGAGTTCGCCGCGGGAGAGTCCCTGCAGGCTTCGGAGAAGCTATGGGGAGCGGCATCTCACGCCGTGATCGCGGTCGCGCAACAACGGGGCTGGGAACGCAATAACCACGGCGCTTTACGCAGCGCGGTGCGCCGCCTGGCCCGGGAATACAACGACCCTTCATTGGTAGATGGGTTTGGCGTGGCGGAGAAATTCCACGCCAACTTCTATCACGGTTTTATGGCTGATGACGAGCTAGACTTTTCCCGGCCATCCGTTCAACGCTTTGTTGAACGGGTCCTGGCGATTTAAGCCGGGCTGCTTACCCGCTGGACAGCGCGTCGTGGAGCTCCCTGGCCTGTTGCTCGAAAATGTCCAGGTCCTCGGCTAGGGCGTACCCCTGGTCCACCAGGGATTGGCCCGCCTGGCGCACTCTTGCGGCGTAGTCGTCCCTGGAGTTATACCGCTCCTGTATGGAAGCCCTCGGGTCGCCTGTGGTCTCCCGGTCCTGCCGCGTTGCCGGGAATGGGATCGTGGAACCCTTCAGCGTACCTCCCGACGCGCCCCCCGAAGACAATACTTGGTTGTCTCCGCCGATGAGTTGGTGGCGCATGTTCCAGCCGGTGTAGGTCGCCAGCGGCACCGACAGGAAGGGCAGCGGCACTCCGGCCACTTCGTTGCCATCCTGGTCAACTTTAGAAACCAACCTGGGATAGGCCCCCCCGATCTTCGCCGGGATGACCGTTGGCACCCTGGGGTCAGGACCGAAGTCCAACCGGGTGAACTTGCGTAGCTGGCCTGGGAAGTCGACTCCCGGTATCGACCGGAACGTCTCCATGACCGACTCTGGAGACACGGCCGTCCCACGGGATAGAGATGGATAGGCGCTGGGCGGCGGAGCTTCGCCCGACGTGGCCCACCGGTCCAGGTTCACCAGGGCGGCGCGGAGCAGAGGCCGGTAGTCCAGGCAATTGAATAGCTGTTGTCCGCGGTACTCGTTGGCCGAATCTCTGTCCGCCAGAGGCAGTCCGTCAACCGCGTGCTGCGTTCCGCCCAACATGTAGACCCGGACCGAATCCGGCGGCGTCATATCCCTTTCGCCGTTGATCTCGGTGTGGACCAAAGCCCCATGTCCTCCCCAATACTCTGACGGTGTGTTGACGTACATGATCTTCGGGAAGTTTCCCGCCTCGGTCAGCCGGGTGAGCAACCCATCAGTGAGACCCGTTTCCGGGTCGGTCTGGGCATCGTCGCTAAAGGGGAACAGGCTGTTGGCGCTGCGGCTGGCCTGACTGGAAGGTTGGGCGAAGCGGTGGTTGAACTCCCCTCGTTTGCCTCCGGCTACGTGGGGTATAAACCCATCGAACACGTTCCGTCCTTCTTCGTCCAGGTTGAGGCCCAGGTAGAGGAAGTGGCGCAGGAATCTGCCGCTCTGGGAGACTCCGAAGCTATAAGCGGCGTCGATTCCGTCGGCGCAAGGGTTCCCTTCGTCCGCCGTTCCGTATCGCAGGAATGACGCGATGTCCCGCGTCGCCAGCAATCCCGCCCCCGCTATGGGCGCGCCGGTGGTCGTGTAGATGACCTGGTAAACCTTGCCAGGCTGAAACCCCGATGCCATATAAACGTTCCGCGCATCCGGGACAACCCGGTCTCCTTCCAACCGGGCGAAAGACCACTGGTCCCGGGGAATTATCTCCTCAGCCGCGTCCTCATGCTCCTGCACGGTCAGGACCGAGTTCCAGTCCTCGAGGTTGTTTGAAGGGTAGGGCAGGTGTGCCCTGTCCGACAGGTATTGGACCTTTGTGACGCTGTTTGGCAGGAAGGTAACAACCACCTGGCCGGACACGGGGCCATCATAGGTCATGGCCTGGGGCGCGTCGATGCGCAACATCCCTGGTCCTTTCGGCACGTCATGCTGCCATCCGCAAAAGATCAGGGTGTAGCCGTAGCGCATGAGGAATCCCGTCCCAGGGCCTTGCTGCTCACCGGGCAGGGCGTCGGGGGAGCTGTTCAGGTTTTTGAGAGCCAGCGGCCTACCACGGTTCGGGACGTCCAAGAGCAGTCTGCGGTTGCCCTTTTCGTGGTCCACCGGGGCCAATAGCCGGAAGTCCGACGAAAAGGTGACCCGCCCATCCCCGCCTCTGTGGGCAAGCTCGATGTCTGCGATGGTCTCGTTGGCGCTATGGGTAGGATCCACGGAGAAGAGGACCCGGCCCTCAATTTGCTCGTAGGCTCCGACGTCTCCGAAGCTCTGACCCCCTGCATAGGGCTCCCGGGACGTGATCTCCATCTTCGTTACAGGCATTTTTCACCTCTCGTATCCACCGGGCCTATTGCTGCGGCTGGGCAGCCGGTCATCGGCTATGGGGCTGTCAACCGCATGATAGCTGGGGGAACCCTCGTGAGCAAGTTCCGCGTTCACATGTCTGTAATCCGCTGTTCAAACGCTGTTTCCAGGAAAGTTCCGCCACGGTTGCACCCTGTCGTTTGCTTGAAAGGGCGGGGCTCTATGCTGGTTACGGACCGATCCCCCCCGCTCAGTGGTGCAAAGACGACCGAATCAAGCTTGACCAGGGAGTCCGGGCCGGCTGGATAGACCGAGTGGCCAAGCAGGTCTACGCCACGGGCGGCCCACAAATGTCCCACTTGCTACTGGTCCGCCCAACCTCCACAATGCCAGTGCAGCATTCGGCGACTCTCACCGGCTATGGAGGCCCAGCATGACGACGCGGACCGACCCTAATGAGATACGGCTTACCGGAGAGAACAATTACATGCGCCTGCACGATGAGGAAGGCGGGCCCATGACCACCAGGGCCAGCCATTGGCGCGTGTTGCTCTCTCCCGGCGGGCCAGGCCATGTCCTGTTCCTCCGCAGCGATGTCACCGGCGGGGAGCCCCGCATATACTCCGACAATATCGCCCTGGTCCGTTGGATTCAGGAGGAGATTTCCAACACCGGAGAGTTCGCCAGCCAGGACCTACCCGTCATCCAGGCCGTGTTTTCCAGAACGGGCGACACGACCTACTTCTGGATCGAGCATATCGACACCGACGAAGAGTCCATCGCCATGACCTGGTACGATTTCGGAGACCCCTTTGGCATCGGCGTGGAAGCTGGCAGCAACCCGGACAGGCCGATGGGTTGGACCAGCGTGTTCGTGCCTGCTCGGAGGGCCCAGTTGACTCTCGACGGGCACGTGGCGACGGGTAAAGCGTTCCCGGAGCCTCGGGCCGATAAGATGAGCAGCACAGCGGGTCTGGCCCTGTCCGAGACCTGGGTCAGGCCTTAGCGGCGGCGGTCAGGCCATACTCGGGACGCGGTTGCCCGATGGTTATCTTCGTTCGGGGTGTCGGCACGCGGCTTTAGCGCGAACTGCCCCTAGCCGCCGACGGCTTTGATAGCCTCGCCTTTAGAAGCTCTCACCGAAATTATCTGGTCAAAGCCGCTAACCTGGAAGATCTCGTTTACGGAGTCGGAGAGGGAACAAAGCGCAAGTTTCACGTCCTTGTTTTCCAGCCATTTGGCAATCATCAAAATTGCGCGCAGGCCGGCGCTGCTGATATAGGACAGTTCCTCCAAGTCCAGGATGACATACCGGTCCGCATCGGCGCATGCGGCTTCCAGCTCATTCTGGAATTCCAGGGCGTTGGTCCCGTCGATGCGGCCGTCAACCCTGGCCATCAAGACCTCGCCCTCCTTAACGGTTTCAATTCCCATCGGACCAGCCTCCTTCATCCGATGCGGCAAACATCCAATGCGGCAGACCATCGACCTGCGGTGGTGGCCTAAAGGCTGCCCACAATTGGAAAGCCGCAACTACGATTTTCGGTACACGTTGCATAGCCTACAGTATCGAGACGTGGAAATACTACCCCGGGGCGGGACCATCAGGTGAGCGGGTCCCAGATTGGGGTATACCAGATTGGGGTATAATGGTATTGGCGCCCAGCGTGGCGGCGTCGAATCCGGATGGTCACCTCAACGGGGTGACCTTGCCTGTAGGAGGGCAAATATAGTGCTGAGATTCCCCGAAGAAGTGCTCCTGCTCCTGCTCAACGACGAGGGCGGCAGATTCTTGTCAGTACCCAATTGGTCTCTGGACTATGCCATGGCCGGAGGCGTTCTCATGGATCTGGCGCTGGAAAACCGCATCGACACCGACCTGGAACAGTTGGCGCTGGTCGACGCATCGCCCGTCGGCGACAGTCTGTTGGATCCGACGCTGGCGGACATCGCGGCGATGGAGAACCATAACGCCCGGTTTTGGATCGAGCGTACGGCCGGACGCGCCAGCGCCATACGCGAAGAGGCGCTTTCCAGGCTGATCACCCTGGGAATCTTGGAAGCCCGCGACGACCGGTTCCTTTGGGTGTTCCGGTCAAGGCGTTACCCGATTATCGACGGGAAAGCGGACCGCGAAGTCAAGCTCCGCATCATGGGAGCGCTCTTGAGCGACGAGATTCCCGACCCGCGCGACGTGGTTATCATCTGCCTGGCCGACGCCTGTGGTATCTTCCGGAGATTACTGTCAAGGCAGGAGATGGCAAGGGCGTCGGCCAGAATCGAACAGATCCGAAGGCTGGACCTCATTGGTCAGGCTATGTCCCAAGCAATCCGGGATATCGAACTGTCGATCGCCGCATTGACGCCTCTCCATCTCTAGCGACTGGCCCATGGTTGCTCTTCTACCCAGACCAACTGCACAGCCGCCCCCTCGGCCCCAAGGGCAACGCATTCGGATTGGAGCCTCCCTGACCTCCGTTCGTCTTGAGGCCCTCGAAGTACGTCCGCTATTACGGGAGAGGAGTCCAGGCGTCCAAGGTGATCGTGCGGATCTCCGTACCGGCGATGCAGTTGAACATAACGCGGTCGTCCGTGATTGGTCCGGTCCGGTTGTGCTCCACCGCTGCGCAGAACAGAATATCGTGATTCGTATACAGCCATCCAACCCAAATCTCGGAGCGTCGTCTATCAGCGTAAGCTGGCCTTCCAGCCGTGCAATTAGGTTTCTGAGCGGGTTCATCCCGGCTCGCAAAGTCCAGCTCATGCTGGACTGCCTGGTGGCTGACGGCAAGCGTTCCCGGAGCCGCGGGCCGACAAGATGAGCAGCACCGCTGGGTTCGCCTTGTCCGAAACCCGGGTCAGGCCCTAGTCGAAGCGTGCCGGCCGAAGGTTAGCCCAACAACTCCACAGCGACCAGCGGGCTTCCAGCGACCCATGCTTCGGTGTCCCGGTCTCCACCCAGTTTTTGGTGGATGCCGGAGATGATCTCCCGCCGCCGCGCAGCATCCACGATAGGAGTGGCCCGCGCCGGAATGTCGGCCTGGGCGCTATGTTTGAGGTGGAAGGTGAACTCCGGGTTGGCCACCATGTTCAGATACCAGTCGCGGGAGTCCTGGCCTGCCGGTGATGTAGAGCCGCCCATCCAGGTTGTGGAACCAGATTTCCTTGCGCCTCGGTCTGCCGCTCTTTCGGCCCGTAGTCGTGATGTCGATCACCCGGTCCTGCTGAAGGGCCGCTTCCACTGTCCGGTCCATCCTACGCATCTCCCCTGCTGTCTCGGAGTGTGTTCCCTTCCACAGTCACATCCAACCCAGCCTCTATCGAGATACCGCGCTCCCTGGAATTCGACACCGAATTTCCGGACACGGTGTACTTCCTTGGCGCTTCGTCACTTCCCCCCTGTCTCCACGGCTTGCCCCACAGCCTCACGCCGTTGCGGTTCCCGTTTATCGTATTTCCCCGCAGGTGGTTGCCCTGACCGCTGTCGATGGCGATACCGTCGAACCTGTTGAAGTTGATTTCGTTGTCCAGGACGTCGGTGTTGGATGAGTAGCCGAGCCAAAAACCGTAGTTGCAGTAGTTGGCCACGTTGGCTTCAAATACGTTTCCACGGGAGAAAACCGCCTCGAACCCGTTGTTGGGTGAATAGCTGCCGTCGTTTCCCTTGATGAAATTATGGTTCGAGGAGTGTTGGCGGTTTGCCCTGATGAAGAACCCGTCACCGCCGTAACGCAGGCTGTTGCCGACGATGCGGTTGTGGTTGGACTCTTTTTCCAGGAGGATCCCGGCGGAATCGGCCGTGTCGCACCAGAACCGGTCCGTGTAGCGGATGCAGTGCTCCGCCAGGTTGTGCAGGACCTCGTTGCGGCTTGACATGAGAAGGTAGATTCCCACGTTGCCGCAGTAGGAGGCGTGGTTGCCTCCGATCACATTATGGTCTGAGCGCACCAGGCTAATGCCGTTGAAGTTGTTGTTGACCTGGTTGTTTTCGATAACGCCGTGAGAGACCCGGTACAGGTAGATTCCACCGCCGAACGCTTCTTCAACCGGCTCTTCGGTGTCCGGAAGCCAACCGGCGTCAATTGGGTTGGTGTTGTCGGATACGACACAACCCTGGATGCTGAGGTTGGTCACGTTGGAGGCGTGGATGCCGTAGTGAAACCCCTTTATGACTCCGTTGGCGATGGTGACGTTCTGGCAGTCGTGGACCCTTACCCCGGTCCCGCCGCAACCCTCACCGTCCAGCACGACGCCCGAGAGGTCGAGGACGAGGTCATCTGCCGAAATGTAGATGATGCAGTCGCCAGATGTTGAAGGCGCGAGGCCGACAAATTGCGAGGCATCGAAGGTCTGCTTGGTGTAGCGGCCCGGTGTGACGAAGACTGGACCCATCACGCCCCGTATGGGGTCAAGGACGGGTCGCGCCCGCCCTTTCCATTCAGCGCGTTGGCTGGTTTAGTTGTCACCCGCCGAGGCAGGACTCGGCCCCTGCTGCGTCTGAGGTGTGGGTGGAGCGTCCTCGGGAGGCCGGGAACGATGGAAGATGGCTATGAAGGCCCCGGTCAGCATGATCAGCACCACGGCGAGGGCCGAGGTCTGGAACCCCCGCATGTAGTACCACTGGGACTGGGCGTCGGACATCAACGCGATAGACGCCGGCAACGCCATCCCCACCACGAGGGCGGAGATTGTCGCGCCGAAAGCGTGGCCCAAGTCCCGAGTCGTCTCCAGCATTCCGGAGGCGAATCCCCGATTCGCCGTGGGCAGGGTGCTCATGACGATGGCGTTGTTGACGGTGTTGAAGATATTCGTTCCGACCGAAATCGGCAGTAGTAGGAATGGGATGAGGAACCACGAGATCTGGCCCGCGAACAGACCCAACAGTACGAAACCGCAGGCAATGGACGTCATACATGCCGAACGCAGCAACCTGGGGTTCCACTTGTCCTGCATGGCCCCGGCGAGCACAGGCATGAACAGCCCAAAGGACTGGTGGGGGAAAAGCACATAGGTTACATAGATCGGATCGAGCCCCTTGCCCTCTTCGATCATCAACGGCACCAACGTAAAGACGGCCAACATCGACAGATGGAAAGTCACGTTGGACACCAAGGACATGGAGAAGTACTTCTCTTTGAAGTGCTCAAACTGCATAAACGGGTTTTGGACCCGCCGCTCCACGATGATGAACAGGCCCAGCAACGCCCAGAATAGGAAGTGCATCGGCAGGTGATACGAGAGGGCGTCCGGGCTGGTGAACGACTCATCGCCCCCGTGGGCGTGGACGCTGGAGAGCAGGAACACGGAAGCGGTGGCCATCAACAGAATCGCCCCGATGTAGTCGATGGGACCCTTGTCCCGCACCGAATCTTCCTTTTGGCGCAAAGCCGGCATACAACCCTTGATGGCAAGCAACCCAATGGGGAACATGGCCAGGAAAACCAGGCGCCAACTTAGCCACTGGAGAAATATCCCGAAGACGATGAGCCCTATCAGCGTTCCGAAGCGCGAACCGGTGATCGGGAAAGCGTAAGCGCGTCCCCGCTCGTTGGCCGGGAAGGCAAAGGCGAGCATCGCGTTCCCATTCCCGTGGATCAACCCCGCTCCGAGTCCCTGCACACCTCTGAAGATGATCACTTGCTCCAGGTTCTGGGCCGCGGCAATGAGGACCGCGCCTATGGTGACGATGATTGCGCCGATCAGGAAGAGCTTGGTGTGACCGAACCGGTCACCCAGCCGGGCCCCAAGAAAAACTGTGGTGCCCAGCACCAGCAAGTTTGCGATTACGATCCAGGCTGCGTCGTTGATAGAGGCGTCGAAATGGCGGGCGATGCTGGGTAGAGAGAGGGTCACGGGCATACTGGAGAGCTGGACCAGCAGTTGCCCGCCGGTCATCGCAACAAGGATCTCCCGCCGCTGGGGAGTGTTTAATACTTCCTTGTAGTTGCTCAGGATGCCCATAAAGTGTCTAGTCCGACGCGGGTTGAGCGCTGGTCTCGGGCAGTATCACTCCTGTCCCAGGGGGTAGGTCCCAGGTCTGGTCCTGAAGTCCGCGGATATAATCTATCTGCCCGTGGTGGTTGTTCTTATGAGTGATGGCGTGTCGGAGGGAGTTGGCCAGCTTGCGCCGTGGGTTCGCGGGGTCGACTGGCCGGTCCAATGCCGCCGGGTCAAGCCCTCTAAGCAACTGTTGGGTCCAGCGGTCTACGGCAGCGGAGTAGCCGAGCAGGACCTCCAAGTCCGGGATGGGGAGGGATTGCAGCCCCATCTTGTCCCCGGGGTCGGGCGATTCGATGGGCTGGTTGAACTTTTCGTACCACTTCTCCGTTTCCCAAAGGCCCGGAACGCCGCTGGCTATCTGGCGCGCCACGTTGTCGTTAGCCCGGCTCATGTGCCAGAGGATGAAACCGATGTTGTTGGTTCCGGGGACGGGCCGCCATATGACCTGCTCCTGGGTTAGTCCTTTGCAGGTCTCCATTAGCCTGAACTGCACCTGGGCCAGGCTATCAGATATGAACGTAATCACATCCATGCCGCTAACACGCACCCCCTTCGCCCCGTTTCAGGAGCGACACGACGATTATACCAGAACCGGCGCACAATCACGCTCCACCCTCGGACTGGAGGAACGCCCTTGCGCCGTCAAGGAACAACCTGGCCGCGCCAACCGCTACCAATACGTCGGAGGTCATCTTCTTGCCGGCGGCATGGACTCTGCCGACGACTTCCGCCTCGAACTCCTTGACCTTCGGGTGGTTGGGCTGGCCCTGCAGTCCCATCGACTGGGCGATGTCCTGGGCGCCGGAGCTATAGAGATCAATGCCGTCGACAGCCAGAATTTCATCAAGGTGGTCCAAAACCTCGATGTCTTCCAACTGGGCCATTACCAATATGTTGGCGTTGGTATGCTCCATGTATTGCTCGCCGGACTCGAACTCGCCGAAGTATGCGCCGCGTCCAGAGCCGAAACTGCGCTTGCCCCGAGGCACGTAACGGCAAGCGTCGGCCAACTGTTGGGCCCGGTCCGGGTTGGTGATGTGGGGTCCCGTGATGCCCATGACTCCCCGGTCCAGGAACCGCAGGATTGTTGAGGGGTCGATGTTTGGCACCCGGGCCATCGGCGTCAGACCGGCCATGTCCGCAACCCGGCACAGGTCGTCCAGGCTCTCGGGGGTGAACGGCCCGTGTTCCGAATCAAACGAGACATGGTCCAGCCCGGCGATTCCCATCAATTCCACCAGGGCGGTGGAAGGAAACGTGAGGCTGCATCCGTAAGCCATCTGACCCGCTTGCATTTTGGTAACGACGTTGTTTACGCGCATAGCGCCTCCGAATTAATATTCGTTTTGGTGGGATATCCTGGTTGGATATCTACTGGCCTTATACCACCACCGCAAGTCCGCGTCTATGGCTGGACCACCCGCTCTCGACGGCCTCGTCCGAAGCTGATATCGTAGTCTGCGCCAATTGAGCGAATCCCCCATTGAATTCCTGTAGGAGGCCCCCGGACTATGACCCAGGAAGGTTACCGCAAACCCGTACCTATCCCCACCCCCGAGACCCAATTCTTCTGGGATAAGTGTAAAGAGCATGAATTGTGGGTGCAGCGTTGCAACGCGTGCAACCACCCGTTTTTCTACCCCAGATTCCATTGTCCCGAATGTCTCTCGTCCGACCTTTCATGGTTCCAAACGTCGGGCAAGGCGACCCTGTGGACGTACATGATAAACCACCGTGCGATCCCCGGGTTCGAAGAGGACACGCCTTACGCCATAGCCGTGGTCAAACTGGAAGAAGGGCCCCGGATGATGACCAACATCGTCGGCATAGAGAACACACCGGAAAACCTGGTGTTGGACATGTCCCTAGAGGTTGTCTTCGAGGACGCCACCGATGAAGTCGCCATCCCCAAGTTCAGGCCAGCCGGTTAACTCCCGGCCGCACGGCAGGAAGAGGAAGTTATGCCAGACTCACTGCGTTACAAGGTTGCCATCGTCGGAGCCTCTGAGACCACCAACCTGGGTGTGATTCCAGAACTCTCGACCACTCAGCTACACATCGACGCCGCCGTCAACGCCATCAAAGATTGTGGGATCGACAAGAACCAGATCGACGGTATCGCCACTACCATGAGCCCCGCCGCGCTGGCCCACTACCTGGGGATAGTCCCCCGGTGGCTGGACAACACCTCGGTGGGCGGGACGTCGTTCTTGATCCAGGTCCGCCACGCGGCGGCGGCCATCGCCATGGGGATGTGCGAAACCGCGTTGGTTGTGATGGGACAAAGCGGCCGGAGCCGCGTCGGCGAGACCAGCGAACGCATCGGGGCGACCTCCGCCGCCGGGGGGCCGAGGGGAGATATCTCATACCCCGGTCAGTTCGAGTCTATCTACGGCACGTCAGGTCCGACAACCCAGTTCGGCATGGGAGTGCTGCGCTATATGCAAGAGACGGGCACAACCCACGAACAACTGGCGTCGGTGGCCGTGGCTCAGCGGAAATGGGCCAACCAGGTGCCGCGCGCCATGTTCCGTGACCTGATTACCATCGACGACGTGTTCAACAGCCGGATGGTCTGCTACCCCTTCCACCTATTCGAGTGCTGCCTGGTCACCGACGGCGGCGGAGCGCTGATCTTGACCAGCGCGGAGCGGGCCAAGGACTTCCCCACCAACCCCGTCTACATCCTCGGGACCGGCGAGTCCACCGAGACCCCCGTCGTCAGCCAGATGTACGACATGACCTCGTCAGCAGCCTTCAAGGTTTCCAGCCGCCAGGCGTTCCAGGAGGCCGGGATCACTCACGACGACGTGGACCACCTGATGATTTACGACGCATTCGCCCACCTGCCCATCTATGGGTTGGAAGACCTGGGGTTCGTGGGCCGGGGAGAGGCGGGGGCGTTCATCGAGGAGGGCAACACATCTCCCGGCGGCAAGTTGCCGTTGAACACCAACGGGGGCGGCCTGTCCTACACGCATACGGGAATGTACGGTATGTTCGCAATGCAGGAAGCGGTCCGCCAGGTCAGGGGAGAGGCCTCCCACCAGGTCCCGGACGTGAAGGTTTCCTTCTGCCAGGGTGTGGGAGGAATGTTCATGGCGGCGGGCAGCCTGGTATTCACCAACGAGCCGCCCCACTAGCGAAGAGGCTGCCAGAGGCTCCGTCCTCACTTGAAGCTGGCCGAACCGCTATGATAAGCTAACCCTATCGGGGCGTAGCGCAGCCAGGTAGCGCACCTGCATGGGGTGTAGGGAGTCCCCAGTTCAAATCTGGGCGCCCCGACCACAGTAGTCCAAGGAATCAAGGCCACCGGATGCGGTGGCCTTTTTCTTTATCTCCCACAGAGGTTGCGGCGTAGGCCGCCCCGTCCTGAAACAGCGATGGGGGAGGACGGTCCGGCCCGGACCCGAAGCGCGGCCAAAAGGTCATGGACCTGATTCCGGGACCTCAGATCGCCGAAGAAGCCCCCCAATTCCTCCGCGGCCTAAACTCCGCCCGCAACCACCGAGAATCGGAGCTAGCCAGGGCCGCGGCGAACCGCTAGGCTAAGCCTGATCGATTGAAGAGCCTCCCCCATTTGTAATCCTGGCCCGGTTGGCCAAGGTTGTGCTGCCCCTACGCCCTCTCCATGCCTAATCGTTCCTGGGCTGGGGTGGGATAATACGCGGGCCTTAAGTCTCTGTGCGTCTTGCATACTCTCGTCGATGGTTGACGATATCTCTACTTATAGTATATTGATGGTCACAGTAGCGATTCGATTTTGCCCGACTATATGGGAATCGTTGAAAGATTGCGGCTATTACATGGAATAGGAGATCAATCTTTGACTTTTCGGAGGTAAATGGATGATATCTCGGTTAGGCAGCTACAGAAAACTTTTGGTATATACGTTCCTGATATCGTCGTTAGTATTTCTACTCGCTTGTGGAGGAGCCGCACCTGAAACGACCTTCGTTGATAGGGAAGTAATACGAGAAGTGCCCAAAGAGGTCATCGTAGAGAAACAGGTGATAAAAGAAGTCCCGAAGGAGATAATCGTAGAAAAAGAGGTTGTGAAGGAAGTGGTGCGCGAGGTGGTGGTTACGGTAACTCCGAAACCCGTTGCCGTACAACGCCCCTGGGAACGTTGGGCGGACCAAGGGAAGTACGGCGGAGGAGAAATCCCTTTCGTTGCCGCTCGTGACCCGGGCTTCTGGGACCTTCACTACGCGTCCAGCCTGAACACGGCCCTAATTCCTTCAGGGGTACGGTTCAACCAACTTCTGGAGTATGACCCGATCAATCCCGACGAGGTTATCGGTGACCTGGCCGAGAGTTGGGAAGTCAACCCCTCGGGCGATGTCTACACATTCAGGCTACACGAAGCCAGGTTCACAGATGGCACTCCAGTAACCGCGCAAGACGTGGTGTACAGCGTGGACCGCTGGGTGGAGCCGGGGGCAATCCGGTCCCGTACTGGCGTCATGCGAAGTTTCTACGAACCTGGCAACGCCAGAGCCATAGACAGCGGGACAGTGGAAATCAAGCTGAAAATCCCTGCCGGAACGTTCACCAGATGGATGGCCAGCGACTGGATGAAGATTTATCCGCAGCACGTGGTTGAAGGGCAGTCACAGGATGACTTGAACTGCTGCCCGGAAAACCTGATAGGCTCGGGACCGTTTATCTTCAAGTCATGGGAGCGGGGGGATTCCTATTCCCACGAGAAGAACCCGGACTACTTTAAGCCGGGCCTACCCTATCTGGACGGTTTCAAGGTGTTCCTTATTAAGGACTATCAGCGGAGAGTCGCATCAATAAAGACTGAACAGGTTATGGGTGACTACCGGTTGAGCAGCGGGGTCCGTGTCGACGATCTGAAGACTCTTGAAGAAGAGACGGAGGGGAGGGTTCGCGGAATCGTCTCACCGAATACATTCATATCCGGTTATATGCAGTCGGTTAACAAGCCTCCGCTCGACGATCCACGGGTCAGGCGGGCCATATATCTGGTGACGGACCGGGTGGAACTCAACAAGTCGGCTCACCGGGGCGTCTATAACATGGGTCAATGGTTCCACCCTGGCCACGCGTTCACCTCCGACGAGGCCTCTCAATGGCCCGGATTCCGCTACGTCGATCCTCAAGGAAACGTGGTGCAGAACCCCTGGGGCCGCGACGACATCGTCAAGCATCCGGATGATATTGCGGAGGCAAAGAGGCTGGTCAAAGAGGCGGGTGCCGAGGGGTTCAAAGGGACGTTCGCCGGCACCAACGCCCAGGCGAATATCGACGCCAGGGCGGTGCTAAAGCAACAGCTAGAGAACGCCTTTGGCTGGGAGTTGACTTTGGACTCCAAGCCACTTGCGACATTTTACGTGGACTTGAGGGACAATACCCATCCGCTGTGGTATTTCGGAGGTCACGGGGCGGCTGTGGCCCTTCCCGACGACCTCCTGTTCCAATTCTATATGCCAGAAGGGGCCAGGAACCCGGCCCAATGGTCGCATCCCAGAATACTGGAGCTCAACGCCAACCTTGCCATGGAGTTCGAGCCGCAACAGCGCCAGGTCATTCTTCGTGAGATGATCGAAGAGGTGTTCTTGACGGGAGAGGGTCAGTGGATTCCATTGATTTGGATCGTGTCCGGGTCGGCTTTGAACGTCAAGATAAGGAACTATCACACCCCCAAGGCCAACTTCACGACTCACATCGTCCATAAGATGGAGCATCTGTGGTTTGACCCAGATGCGACTCCGGATACGCCACGTCCTTAGTCTCCCCGCCGTCGCCAGTCCCGCCGCGCTAGACCCGGTGTGCGGCGGGACTCTCTGATCTTGGCCTGCCCTTCAGGAGGAATCATGGGTGGCTATGCCGTAAGAAGGGTGTTGCTCTTCATTCCTACGGTCGTGGTATTGACTATGATCGTGTATTTCGTCATGTGGATCATTCCCGGAGACCCAGCCCTGTTCATCCTGACCGGTGGTGGGGATGACGATGGCGGTACCGGTGTCAGGGAGGAGGACCTACAGCTCCTTAGGCATGAATTGGGCATCGACCGGCCCATATACATCAGGTATGCGGACTGGATGTGGCACCTGATACGAGGCGACTTCGGGGAATCGATCTGGTACAAGATCCCGGTCATGGATGAGCTGAAAAACCGGTTCCCGGTTAGCATTCAGCTCGCGGTTATGGCGATTGTGATTTCCGTGCTGCTGGCCGTGCCCCTAGGTGTGTTGTCCGCGGTAAAACAGGACACGCCCATAGACTATATGGCCCGGTTGTTCACCATCTCTGGGGTAGCCCTTCCCACCTTCTGGATTGGGATTTTAATCGTGTTTATCCTGGCGTTCTGGTTTAACTGGCTGCCTCCCTTGGGGTACGCCAAGGTGTGGGAAGAGCCACTGAAGAATCTTCAACAGTTAATCTTCCCAGCGCTGGCCCTCGGGTTCCATGACTTGGCTGCGATTACTCGATTGACTCGCTCGTCCATGCTGGAAGTATTGAAGGACGACTACATCCGGACTGCCCGTTCCAAGGGACTCAGGGAGGGGTCGGTCCTCTATAGGCATGCGTTGAAGAACGCTATCTTGCCTGTCCTCACCGTCTCCGGGTTGCGGTTCGCGGGACTACTCGGCGGAGTCGTAATCATCGAGAACATCTTTGTGGTGCCGGGCATCGGCAATCTTCTGATCGACGCGATAATCCACCAGGACTTCATTGTGATCCAGGCTGTAGTTGTCCTGACCGCGGTGATAGTCGTGTGCCTTAACCTGGTGGTGGACCTGCTCTATGGCGTTATTGATCCCAGAATACGCTACAACTAGAAAACCCGGCTACTGGAGTCGCCATGATCGTTGGGAACAGGACAGAAGAGGGTCTTTCAGATCTAGAGGCAGTTAGGCCGCCCCACCGGCTCTGGCAGACGGTACTTACCTTCTCAAAAAGAAAACCCATAGGGGCGGCAGGTGGAGCGATTCTGCTGACCCTGGTGGTGATAGCTATATTCGCCCCATGGATCTCTCCATACGACCCTTATGAAATTTTTGCGGACAACCGGAAAGCGCCTCCCCAATTGTCCTATCCACTGGGTACCGATCAGCTCGGAAGGGATGTCATGAGCCGGGTCTTCTACGGCGCTCGAATCTCGCTGTATGTCGGGCTGCTCAGCGTAGCGGCGGGGATTACCCTGGGGTTCGTGCTCGGCAGCGTAAGCGCCTACATTGGCGGAACCTTCGACCTGGTCTTCCAGCGTCTGGTCGACGCAATGATCGCGTTCCCTGGACTCATCCTGGCTTTGACCCTGATCGCTGTCCTGGGTTCCTCCGTAAATAATGTGATATACGCCCTAATTGCTGTTCTGTGGCCGGGCGCTTCTCGGACCATTCGCTCCCAGGTCCTAAGTTTGAAAGAGATGGACTATATCCTGGCTGCCCGCGCCGTTGGGATGTCTCCGACACGGATCGTCTTCCGGCATATCATGCCCAATTGCTTTGCCCTGTATATAATCCTCGCGACTATCACGTTGGGAACGGCAATCATCACTGAGGCTTCACTCAGCTTTTTGGGGCTAGGCATTCCTGGGGACGTCCCCAGCTGGGGTGGTATGTTGGCCAGGGCATCCCAAGAATTTATCAAGTCGGCTCCCTGGATTGCGCTCTCATCGGGCATCGCGATCGCACTGGCGGTGTTTGGCGTTAACTTGCTCGGAGATGCGTTGCGGGACGTACTGGACCCCAAGCTGAGGGGGCGTTAACGTGGCTGATAACTTATTGTGGAGCTGCGGGCCCAGTTTGCCTGGCCTTTTCCTCTGATCTAATGACCGAATGGTCGAAGACTCCGTAACCGATGATGCCTCAGCGCAAGGAGCGGACCGAGTATTAGTCTGCTCAGCGTGTTGGACCACTAACCCCGCGAACGCCCGTGCCTGCCGAAAATGCTGGCGTCCTCTCACGGGTGTTGTCCCGGTGACAGCCGACGAAGGTGAGCTACTATCGCGGCGCAGGCGCAGGATAAGGCGCGTCGCTGGCCGAGGCCCAATCCTGCTGGCAATCGCAGCGCTCGTGTTCTTGATGGTGTGGCGGGTATTTGCGCTTTACGATCTCACACCTCTGATTTTCCCTCCTCCTAAAGCTTCAACGAATATGATTGCCGACTCAGGAGTTGACGCCTGGGCACAGCAAGGCAGGGACTCCGGCAACACTAGCTTCACTCCCCAAAATGCCCCGGTTCCTACCAGGGTTAAGTGGAGCTTTTCCACCGGCATGGATTGGGAATATGAGACTAGGTCCCCACTTGTCTCTTCCCCCGCGGTGTCCCAAGGCCACGTTTTTGTCTCCACCGAAGATGGTCGAATTCTGTCGCTTGACGCCGACACGGGCCGGGCCGTCTGGCAGTATTCAGGCGATTCCCCTTCCAGAGTCTCCCCTGTTGTGGCTGGGGACCGAGTGATCGGAGCGCTTCGGTCGGGTGACTTAATCGCCCTGGACCGGGGGACTGGAACACCCGCTTGGCGGGAGAAATTGGACGGTCTGATCTACGCCGCACCTGTGGTCGCGGATGGAACTGTTTTTGCCGCCACGTTGGACGGACTATTGGCTGCGATGGATGTATCCGATGGAAAGAGACGCTGGTCCTTCCAGACCGGAGAAGGCATCGTTTCCAGAGTGGCCTATCAGGACGGCGTCGTCGTGGTTGTGTCGGAGGGCAGCGTGGTCTACGTGCTGGATGCGGCCACTGGGAGGAGGAGGTTGATCTTTGATACGGAGCGGCGAAGGAACAGTTTCGGAAGCGCGGCGGTGGCAGGGGATAGAGTGTACTTCAACTCCGACGGTGGGATCATCTGGGCGATAGACCGTCAGGCCATCACGCGGCCGCTGGGAAGGTCCGCCTTCTACTGGGAAGTCAAGCTCTACGAGGCCCGGGTATATTCCGAGGTGCCGATCCAAAAGGGCACTGTATGGGTCTGGCGAGTCGGCGGGGACCTGGTGCAGACACCAGCCGTCGGTCCCTCTGGTGTGTACTCGACCACCGCTCAAGGCATGGTCCTGGCCCGAGACGCCGCCACGGGAGCACGGCTGTGGAACACCGACGTAGGGCGGGAAATCACCTCTCCTCCGAGCGTCGCGGAGACACGGTCCTTGTAGGTACGAATTCGGGCGAGGTCTTGGGTTTGGATGCCGACGGCGGAACTGTGAAATGGGAGTTTTACGTCGGTGGCGGGAGCATCTTCGATGCCCCAGTTACCGTCGGAGACACGATCTACGTGGTCTCAGAAGACGGAAATCTATACGCTCTTTCAGAATAGGAGGCCAGGACCGCCGGGTTAGTGGACGTGAAGCTTTCCCCCTACGCGCTATCCAACCCAAACGCCCCGTTCAACCTTGCCATCATTTCGTAGTAGGTGGTGGTTAGGGCTAGGGCTGTTGCTCCGGTGTCGCCGGCCAGGTGGGTTACGGCGGCCCAGATGGAGTCTCGGACCTCGCCCCGCAGGATTTCCAGGGCGAACTGGACCCAAATGCCGTCTTTGGGCAGTAGCCTGCGAGGGGCGGTGCCCGCGGAGATTCCCTCGATGACTGCCTCATTGACTCCGGCCTGGCGGGCTTGAGGTTCGAACGCCTCCCAAAGGGGTTGGCTGCCACGGCCTGGGCAACGGCGCAAACTTGATAGAAAGCAGGAAGCCCACCCCGTATCCAGTACGGGGCAGGCTCTGGTGGCCGTGGCCTGTAGCACGCCCCCGGAAGGGCATTCCCGCTGGACCTTGCAATTGCTTGCCGGCCAAGCGGTGGAACTGGAGTTGACCGATGCCATCTCCCGGGAGACGGTCAGGCAGGTGCTGAAAAAACGAACTCAAGCCGTGGCGGAAAAAGGAGTGGTGCATCCCCCAGGTGAGCGCCGAGTTCGTAGCCTGCATGGAGGACGTGCTGGACCTCTACGGGGAACCCTATGACCCCAAGCGGCCTGTGGTCTGTTTCGACGAGACCTCCAAGCAGTTGGTGTCCGAGAAGCGGAAGCCGATCCCGGCCAAGGCGGGACGGCGGGAGCGGTTTGATTACGAGTACCAGCGCAACGGGACCCGGAACTTGTTCATGATTTGTGAACCGCTGGCGGGCTGGAGGCACGTGGCAGTGACCGGGCGTCGCACCATGGAAGACTTCGCCCATCAGATGCGGTGGCTGGTGGATGCTGCTTACCCGGAAGCGGAGAAGGTCCGGGTGGTGCCGGATAACCCCGTATCAAGTACGGGGCAGGCTATGGCGGAGATTGAGTTCAGCGTATTCAGCAACCAATGTTTGAATCGCCGCATTGAAGATGAGGCGCCGCTCAAACGGGAAATTGCAGCCCTACAGACCGAACGAAATCAGGCTGCGGCAACCATCAATTGGAGATTCTCCACCACCGACGCCCGGGACAAGCTTCAACATATCTATCCATCGGTTTCACACTGACGCGGTACTAGAGGAGAGGTCCTTTTAACTACCGGCGCACCTCACATCCTCCCCCTTTTCCGAAAGGGGGGCAATTGTGATGGTTCCTTTTGAGTAAGGGGCATCTGCACTCCTGTACGGAATGGGTATTAGTTCGACGTCTTCGCTAGTCTCTTTGGAGACTCCAGGCTCCGGTGAGGCGGTCTTGAAATAGGGTGATGGACCTGCCGTCTTCGGTGGTTACCTGGTAGTACTTCCTGATGATGGGCGTTTCCCGCCACCACTCTTCGTCAATCTTCCACAGGTCGTCAATGGACGTCACATCCACTCGGCGTCCCCGCAGGGTAAGGGCCAGGGGCCGCCCGCGCGAGTCCTCTTCGACGGTTATAGGCGTGGGCAGGTTCAGGGGTCGAAGGGCGTCAGGGCCCGGCGTCTCTCGAGGATTCTTGACCATGGCTCAACATCCTTCATCTGGAATATGGGCGGTCTGCGGCCCATGAGGGCTTCCAATTGGCGCATCATCTCCCTTAGTTGCTCCCGTTTACGAACGTCGGAAAAGAGGCTGGACTGGATGCCCGATTCGCCGGTAAGCCCGGTCAGGGTCAGCTTCATGTCTTCCAGGGGGCCGGACAGTGAGATGGTGTCCAACCGGCTCTTCAGGGCGAACAGGGCCCTCTCCTTGCTGCCTACAGCGTCCTTGAATGAAAACCGCTTGACCCGGGGTGGATGCCGGACGATGGGGCTTTCTATGGTGGCGACGCGGACGTACTTGCCCTTGACCTCCGGGCGGATGAAGGCCCGGCTCAGCAGGGTGTCCAGGGCCGTCAACACCGCGTATTGGTGATGGTCGGCGAGGGGAAAGTGAGGGACTCGGTGACCACCTCTTCGGCCCGGTAGGGGACCAGGGGGCTGGAGTCCACACCGGAGGCCAGCTCCCACGCCCGCTTGCCGTCGGAGCGTAGCTGGGCTTGGACCGCGCCCACCGGGAGAGCGGCCAACTGGCCCAGGGTATGCAGCCCGAAGCGGTGCAGCCGCGTCTTTTTCTCCCAGGGCAGGGGCAACAGCTCCACGGAGACTTCTTTCAAGAACCCGGCCAACCCCCCGGAACTCGGTTCGGGCGCTTTGGTGGCCCGGCCTCCGCTGCTGGTCACCGCAGCGACGTAGGCCGGAAACTTGCCCATTGCCACACCGATACGGGGGTTGAACTGTTGGGGTACAGCCTGGAGCAGGGAGGCTATTAGCCTGGGCTCGCCGCCGTACATGGCTTCCAGGCCGTCCAGCCCCACATAGGCGCAGCCCAGGTCAGCCTTTTCCACCAGGGGGCTTCGGCCTTCCAGGGCGTCGATCATCTCGGCAAACACCGAGTCATAGTGGGGCTGGTCCGCCTCCAGCAGCGCGGTGTCCTTGCGCCGGGACAGGGCCTCTTGAAGGGACATGCCGGCGGCGACTCCCCTGGCCTCGGGCGAGCTGTCCAAGACCACATCCTTAGAGCCGTAGCTCCCGGTTATGACCACCGGTTTGCGCTGGAGTTCGGGGCACCGGCGCAGCTCGGCTTTCAAGGGAAGATGGGTGACCAGTACACAGGCGATCTTCATGGCAACCGTCGGATTTTGGCCTCCGCCTCAGCGGGTTTCAGATTATATAGAACGTATGTACTGCTATCAACAACCTGTGGTCAGTATTTTCGTATTATGCTTAGTATTAGTTTCATAATTCGTATAACAGAACGTTATTGGTGGCAATTTTGCGGACAATCGTCGAAATAAATCCCAGAACAACGGAATAGGTCTAAAAGATTGCCCAAATACCTCCTCTCAGCAAGAGGGATATAATAGCTGGGACATGCCAGATATTTCGTTGATACCAGCCACTTCGTTGATAAAAGAATGTTTCGCCGGGCTGCGCCGCAGATGCCGGTTAAGGCAACGCCGGGTGGGGCTGGGCGCGGTCCTCGCGGCGTTGATGCTTTTTTCCCTGGCGGCTGGGCCTTCTCAGTCTGCCTTGACCCAAATCAGAATAGTCTCGGATACGTGGGACGTGGACTTTCCCAGCCACGTGGCCTTCAATCTGACTGCTGAGGCTCCAAGGGATATCGTAGAAATACGGTTGCGTTACCGCCTGGCGGGAGGCGGCGTCTGGTCGTACGCTTACCCGTCATTCACACCGGGCCAAGACATCGCGGCACACTACTATCTCAAGACAGCCAGGGCCAACTACATGCCTCCAGGCACGGAGATCGAGTATTACTACCAACTCCGGGACTCTCAGGGCCATCAGACCGAGACTGCGGCAAAGGTGTTGGAATACGAGGACACCCGTTTTCGCTGGGAGCAGACGCGTATCGGACCGCTGCTGCTCAAGCACCACGGCACATCAAGGTACAGGGTCGACCGGACCGCCGGCGAAGTGGAAGCCGGACTGGAGCGCGTGCAAACGTTGCTGGGCTTGGAGGGGGCGCAGCCCATCAAGGGGACCATCTACAATAGGCGTGCCGACTCCCTGGGAGCGTTTCCCCACCAGAGCGAGACCATTACGAAACAGCACGTCTTCGCCGGGTTCGCCTTTCCCGAAAAGGGAGTGTTCCTGGGGCTGGGACTTGATCCCGGACTGATCGTCCACGAGTCGGCCCATTTGCTGTTGCATCAGTCCCTTGGCGACCCCGCTAACAGCTTGCCGGACTGGTTGGACGAAGGGTTCGCCAGCTATGCAGAACCGGGCAGCCGACCCTACAGCGGCCGTAGCCTCAGTTCCGGTGGGGAGCCTCTTAAAGCGATGGGCAGTTCCGCCGGGAAGCCCGCGGACATCGGCTTTTTTTACCTCAAGGCCGAAAGTGTCGTCGCCTACCTGGTCGAGGAACACGGAGAGGAGCAGTTCCGGCGTTTCCTCGGTGAGTTGCGCCGGGGGCGCACCGTGGACGGGGCGTTGACCGCGACCTACGGTTTCGACACCGGTGGACTAGAGTCCAAGTGGAGGAACTGGGATGGTGGGTTCGAGGGCGCTCCCCCGGGGTCTCCAACCCGCGCTTCACCCCTGGTCTATCTGGATGTGTGGTTATTTGGCGGTCTGTTTCTGGTGGTTATGTTGGTGGTCACCGTCAGGTACTTCATACGCAGACTCCGCGCCGACGATAATCCCGAAGACAGGCTCCAGCCCTGGGAAGACCCCGATCTGGTAGACCGGACTTGAGATTTTCACCCATATCCGGGTCATCTCTTCTCTAAGGGTTGGAACCCCTCCGTCCAGGTCTACTGCACTTGAGATGGAAGAGGTCGAAGGTTATCATTCGTCCTGGAACGGCGCAGATTTCTATCGCGTATATGTCCATCCCATAAACACGAAGCCACGCAAGTGTCGACTGATTGGAGAATCTCGCATGGACCTGGACCTGTTGCCAGAAATACCGCCGATAACTACGGATATCGACGGCGTCGCCCGTGTCGCTGACACCAGAGTTACTCTTAAGACCGTTGTGGAAGCCTTCGCGATGCGCTCCGAGACCCCAGAGCGCATAGCAGAAGGCTTCAGGTTGAGCCTGGGGGACGTGTACTCAGTAATCGGGTTTTGGCTTCGCCACCGAAGGCAAGTTGATGCCTATTTGGACGAGTTGCGTCAACGAGAGGAAGATTGGCGATTAGTGATGGAAGCCCAAGGACGGGTTCCCAAGAATTGGAGGGAAGCTTTGAGAAAACGGGCCGAGTCCCACACGGGCAATTAGGGAACATTGGCGAGATTTCTGGCCGACGAGAACCTTGAATCGTATCTCTTGGAGGCGCTTAGAGAACGACTGCCGTCGGTTGACATCACAAGTGTTCGTGCCGTCGGTCTGACAGCCACGGACGACCGGATGATACTTGAGTGGGCAGCAGAGAACGACCGGATCATAGTCACACGAGACGTATCTAGTATGACGGCCTATGCGAACGCCCGCATTCGAGCCGGAGTCACGATGCCGGGCATGGTCGTAATCCAATCTTCGACGCCGGTCGGGGATATCCTTGATGCGCTGGAGGACTTGGCGCTTTACAGCTTGGAAGGCGAGTGGGAAGGGCTGATATTGTTCATAGGCTCTCCACCGTTGGCAACGTAGGGTTCCAGCTACTAGGTGGGGAACGTTGATTTTGGTGCTTTCCGGATACTGACCGGCTAACCCACTACCATCACATGGCGAGACGAGGACGAAACATGACCTTGAAGACTATGCGAATATTCTTGGCTTTGGGCATCTTATTTGCTCTGGGCGCACTGTTGGCCTGCGGCACTTCCGCGCCGGCGGACCCTGCGCCGGATGCGGAACAAAGGGGTGTGGCGGAGCCCAAGAAAGAGGCCGCCCAGCAGGAAGAGGCAAAGCCAACTTCCGCGCCTAGAGAGCAACCAAAGGCTACATCAGCATCCGAAGCCATGACTGAACCGACTGCCAAGCCTCAACAGGAGTCGATGGCTAAGGAAACGCCCGAATCCCAACCCGCAGCCTCGGGCGGCCCCGCGTTCAAAATGCAGGATTATAAGGGGTTGACCTTTAAGCAGTTCGCTGAGCCCCCGCCACTGACCATTGACCCCAATGCGGAGTACACGGCGACCATCACCACGAATCTGGGCACCATCGAAATCGACCTGTTCGCCGAGTCCGCCCCCAAGACCGTGAACAACTTCGTGTTCCTGGCAGATGACGGGTTTTATGACGGGCTAATTTTCCACCGGGTCATCGAGGATTTCATGATCCAGGGCGGCGATCCTACGGGCACAGGCAGCGCGGGTCCGGGTTACAAATTCGAGGATGAGACGAGCCCCACGGACTCATTCGACAGGCCGGGTCTGATGGCCATGGCCAACGCCGGTCCCAACACCAACGGCAGCCAATTCTTCATCACTACCGTGCCGACGCCTCACTTGAGCGGCAATCACACCATCTTTGGCGAGGTGGTCCAGGGGCAGGACGTCGCTCTCGCCATTTCCAAGGTTGCCAAAGACGGCCAGGGGCGGCCGGAAGAAACTGTGACCATCGAGAGTATTAAGATTGCCAAGTCCGGCTGACCCCGGAAAGGCTAGGAGACATCCATTGGACTTTCAGTGCCTGAAGTACGAGGTCTCCGGCAGCATTTGCTATCTGACGCTTAACCGGCCCGAGAAGCTCAATGCCCTGAGCCCGCTGTTGATGGCCGAACTGCGCGAGGCGTTGGAGGTCGTAGAAGTCGATCCGGAGATTCGCGTGGTGATCCTCACGGGAGCCGGACGGGCCTTTTCCGCGGGGTTCGATCTGGACCCTGGTTCGCCGGAACCTGACGAGCCTCATTCGAGTCCTCCCGACGAACGGCGGTCGCGGCTGAAGAGCCACATCGATACGTTCTTGATGATCTGGAACCTGAGCAAGCCGGTGATCGCCGCCGTCAACGGTTACGCGTTGGCCGGGGCTTGCGAGTTGGTGCAGGTGTGTGACGTCAAGATAGCGTCGGAGCGGGCGGTGCTGGGAGAGCCTGAGATCCGCGTCGGGCTGGGCGCTCCATTTCTTATCACGCCCTATAGCGTAGGGTTGGCGCGGGCCAAGGAACTTCTGCTGACCGGAGACACTATCGACGCCCATGAAGCGGCTCGTTTGGGGATGGTTGGCCGCGTCGTGCCCCACGATAATTTGATGGCGGAGTGCGAGAGGATCGCCCGGAAGATTTCCCTGATCTCCCGGGTGGGAATCAAGAACACCAAGATTTCCGTGAACCGGGCGCTGGAAGCGATGGGAATGTTGACGGCGATTCAACACAACCTGGAACTGATGACCCAGTTCGATATCAGCACCGAGCCGGAGCAACAGGGGTTCAGCGAAGCCGTCAGGGAAGGTGGCCTGCGGGCTGGTCTGGCCTGGCGCGACGCCCGGTTCAAAGACCTTTAGCTGAAATTGCTAGCCGGTATCTCTAGCCGCCTCGTTTGACTTCCACCTTCGCCAGACCTTCTATGAAGTGAAGGATGGCCGCGTGGTCGTTGTCGGCCTCGCCGTCGTTGACCAGCGATCCCAACATCTGCTGCAAGAGGGCCGTTACGGGCAGTGGCACGTTCAACTCCTGTCCGGTCTGGAGCACGTTGCGCAGGTCCTTTTGGTGCAGGCGGATGCGGAACCCGGGCCGGAAGTTGCGGTCTAGCATCATGGGGCCCTTGGCCTCCATGACCGCGCTGCCAGCCAATCCGCCGCGGATCGCATTGAAGACCTTCTCAGGGTCTACGCCCGCCTTCTGAGCCAACACCATCGCCTCGCTCAATGCCTCGATGTTGGCGGCGACGCATATCTGGTTGGCCAGCTTGGTCACGCCGCCGGCCCCGACGCCGCCGGTGAGCACTACGTTGGCGCCCATGGTCTTGAGGAGGTCGAAGTGCTTGTCAAAGACCTCTTGCTTGCCGCCAACCATGATGGCCAGGGTGGCGTTGATCGCGCCCGGTTCGCCGCCGCTGACAGGGGCGTCCAGCATCTCCACTCCTTTCGTGGCGCATTCCGCGGCTATCCTTTGGGATACCAGCGGGGCGATGGAGCTCATATCGATAACCACCGAGCCGGGTTTCGCGCCTTCCAGCACTCCATTGCCGCCAAGGATGGCCGCTTCCGAATCGGCTGAATCTGGAACCATCGTAATGATGGTATTGGCGCTCTCCGCAACTTCCTTGTTGGACGATGCGCCGGTGGCCCCTTCTGTGACCAGTTCCTCGACGGGTTCACCCACGATGTCGTAGACGGTCAGCGAGTAACCGGCTTTGAGCAGGTTCTTCGCCATCGGTTTTCCCATAATTCCCAGGCCAATAAATCCTATCTGTTCGGGCATGTCCTCTTCTCCTTGAGATGGTCAGGAAACGACCGGTGCGGTCGGATGCCACTCTATCATACAAGGGGCGGTGGGGCCAGACAGTCCCATTGTGCTATGCTGGCCTTGGGCTTATCATGGCGGTTGATTCCACAGACGCGCCAACGAGGGGATGAGGATTGTCTGAGGGAAAGGGCAGAACGGCCCTGGTCACAGGGGGAGCGGGGTTTATCGGGTCCCATCTGGTAGACCGGTTACTCACGCTTGGCTACCGGGTGTTGGTGCTGGACAACTTGAGCGCTGGGAAGCTGAGGAACGTGAACCCGGCGGCCAAATTTCACCACGGGGATATTACCGACCGCTCGGTCGCCGAGGTAATCCACCGGGAGCAACCGGAGTTGGTCTTTCACCTCGCGGCCCAGGCCAGCGTACCCGCTTCCACCAAGGACCCCATACTGGATGCCAACGTCAATGTTGGGGGAACGCTCCGGCTGCTGGAGGCGGCGCGTCTCTACGGCATCGACAAGTTTATCTACTCTTCCACCGGAGGCGCGCTCTACGGCGATCCGGAGTACAACCCATGCCTTGAGGACCATGCCATAGAACCGATGTCGCCCTATGGGACATCCAAATATGTGGCGGAACTCTACCTGGAGCTTTATCACAGGCTCTACCAGCTAAACTACACCATACTGCGCTACGGCAACGTTTACGGGCCGCGCCAGGACCCCAGCGGCGAGTCGGGTGTCGTGGCAATTTTCTCCCAGACCATGCTGGAGGGAAGACAGCCCACCATATTCGGAGACGGCGCCCAGGCCCGCGACTACGTTTATGTGGATGACGTGGTCGACGCGAATCTCTGCGCCATAGAACGGGGTGACTCCCAGGCGTTTAACATCGGCTCCGGGGAAATGACCAGCGTTAACGAGGTATTCGAGTCTCTGAAGAGTATAATCGGGTACCGGTGGGGGCCAGAACATGGTCCATCGCGGCCCGGGGACGTTTTCGGGATTAGCCTAGATTCGAGCAAGGCGGCCAAAGAGCTGGGTTGGCGGCCATTGACCAGTCTGGACGACGGGTTGCGCCAGACAGTAGAATACTTCCGTAGTGGGGTCCGGGCGGAAGGATAGACGACACCTAAGCATACAGGGGGCGTCCTTTCAATATGGAAGCGGAATTCGACACGATTATCCTCGGCGCAGGGGCTGCGGGCTTGGCCGCCGGGCTTTACACAACCAGGGCGATGCTCAAGACCCTCATCCTGGAGAGCCTTGGCCCCGGCGGACAGTTGCTGATCACCGACGAAATCGAAAACTACCCCGGGTTCCCGAAGGGAGTCAAAGGTCCCGAGTTGGCCATCGACATGGAGGCCCAGACGATACGCTTCGGGGCCCAGATCGAATACGCCGAAGTGGAGAGTCTGGATGGCCTGGACCAGCCGGTGAAGCTGGTCCGCACCGACGATGGAGAGTTCACCACCCGCTCCATCATCATAGCCACGGGCGGCGCCCACAACAAGCTGGGCGCACCAGGTGAAGACGAATATGCCGGCCGGGGCGTCTCCTACTGCGCCGTTTGCGATGGGAACTTCTTCCGTGGGCAGGATGTGGTGGTCATCGGTGGCGGCGACTCGGCGATCGACGAAGGTCTGTACCTCAGCGGCATCGTCAACTCGGTCACCGTGATCCACCGCCGTGATGAATTGCGGGCCACCAAGGTACTCCAGGAACGTGCGTTTGCCCGGCCCAACTTCAAGTTCCTCTGGAGCCACGTCGTTGAGGAGTTCGTTGGCAACGAAGCCCTGGAAGCCACCCGAGTCAAGGACCTCAAGAGCGAGGAGGTCTACGATTATCCTACAGCCGGAGCGTTCGTCTACGTGGGCTTCCATCCCCAGACCGACTATCTGAAGGGTCTGGTGGAGTTGGACCCGCTGGGCCACGTCTACACTGACATCCACATGCGGACAAAAGTCCCAGGGCTCTACGCCTGCGGCGATGCCAGGGCCGACTCCACCCGGCAGTTGGGCGCGGCCGTCGGTGACGGGATCACCGCGGCGCTGGCCGCCTACCACGACCTGAGCGAGTAGACCGGCCGGATATTATCCGATTACCTCCCGCCCCAGCAGCGACATGCTGCCTGCGATGACCAGGGTCACGACCGCATAGCGGAACACGCGCTGGTCGATGAGGCGTACCAGGAAATGCGCTACGACTAACCCCACGGCCAACGCGGGTACCAACACGCCGATGTTTGCCACCGTTTGCAGGTCCACCAACCCAGACCACGCATAGAAGACGAACCCGGTCAGGTAAGAGACCAGGAAGAAGAAGGCCAGCGTGGTGCGGACCGTCTGGGCCGGCCACTCCTGGGCCACGGCGTAAATCGCGACGAGCGGCCCCCCGATGCTCAGTGTCGTGATGGACAGCGACGTCAGGAACCCTATAACCGGACCGGCAAACGGCCTTTTTACCATCGGCAACTGTATGTTAAACAAGGTGAGTACGCCCACCGCAAGGATCAATAACCCGATCAAGACGCGCAGGGCGGCGGGAGCAAAGTTGGCCAGCATCAGCGCGCCGAAGGGCACTCCCACCATCCCCGCTACGGACATCGGCCCCACCAACCTCATCTGTACGTGTTTACGAGTGCGGACTACGATGATCCCCACCAGGACGCCGATCAGCCCGTTGACGATCACCACCCCTTCTTGAGGCTCCACGAACAGCAATAACACTGGAGCTACGACCAGGCCGCAGCCGAATCCCAGGGTGCCCATTACCGTCGCGCCCACGAACACGATGAACAGGACGATGGCAAGTTCCATGCCAGTAAGCAAACATTTCTCCAGGGGGAGTCCCTAGCTGAATGAAGGGGAGGAGGGCCGAGTCTAAGAGCCGAAGTTGAAGACTCCCCTCTGGGCGGCGAGCGTTAACGCCGCGTCGACCTGGACCACGGGGGGCCCGCTGCGCTGGACCTCGATCCCGATGGTCTGACCCGTGTTGACACTGAAGGCCCGTTCCCCGTCCAGAGCCACCGTGCAGTTGCGCGACTCCACGGATACGCGCTCCCCCGTCTCCAGTGTGCGCCAGTTGGCTATCGGGACGCGCGATATGATCCCCGGAGCTATGGGCGCCAGTACCGAAGTTGCGCTAGAGTCTCTACCGGCGTCCCCTGTGCCCGAGCCTATGCAGTAATAAAGGCCGCCGTCATCCGCTATTGACAAGGGCTGGAGGCGCGCCCCAACCGACGATAGTCCGATGGAGCTCGGCTCGGCCCTGGTCAAGAAGACCTCGAAAATGGTGCTCATGTCCCAGATGGCCCGCGTTGCGACAAACCGCTCCCTGGAAAGGGCCACATCCACCAGCGCCATATCGCGGAACTCACCATCGACGTAAACATGCACCGTTTTGCTGGTCTGAGCTACGTGTTCCAGAGGAAGTTCCCCCCGCGCCACGAGTCCGGCTGCGAGCCCGGCCAGAGTGCCTTCAATCATCACGGGGAAAACATTGTTGGTGCCGGTGGAGATGGCGACCATGGGTATGGAGCAGCTTCCGCTGGCCACTGCCCGGTTGGTCCCGTCGCCTCCCAGGGTAATTAACGCGCCGACACCCGCCTCTTCCATGAGCCCTGCGGCGCGGACCGTATCCCCTTCGGTGTAATAGGCGGGCATTTCCAGCAGGTCCAGTTTCAGGCTGAGTTGCCGATCGTCCCTGGCCCGCATGACCAATTGGGAGCTGTCTGGCATCGCAACCACGTGGTCGATCCCCACGGCTTCCAGGCCCAGCAGCGCCCTTTTTACGATGTTTACCTTTTCCCAATCGGGCACGACGCGGCCTTGGGCTACCAGCCTGCGGATATCCTTACTGGCCGCGGGGTTGGCGATGATTCCGACTAGCGGCAACTGTATACTCCCATGGGCGGTGGTGGACCGCCGTGCCGGCGGATACCGGCTGATATAATAAGCGGGATTCTAGACAGGGAGACGACCACCGTCAATGGAGACTGAACTTGCTTTCGCCTCTGCCACCGAGCTGAGGCGGCTTATCGACACCAAAGAAGTGTCCATCGTGGAGTTGGTGGAGCTTTTCTACCACCGGATAGAAGAACATAACCCCAAGTTGAACGCCTATCTCGCATTGTGCGCCGACCAAGCAATGGCAGAAGCCAGGATAGCCCAGGAAGCGGTCCAGAAAGGGGAGTCCCTGGGGCCCCTGCACGGCATTCCAATCTCAATCAAAGACCTTGAGATGACCAAGGGAATCCCGACCACGCTGGGGTCGGCGGTGTTTGCGGACCGGACGCCAGATGTTGATTCGGTGGTAGTCGAACGGGTCCGGAATGCCGGGGCGATCGTGCTGGGTAAGACTAACACTCCCGAGTTCGGACTTTCGGGCACCACGGAGAACAAGCTGGGAGACGCCTGCCGGAACCCCTGGAACACAGAGCGCACGCCAGGCGGTTCCAGCGGCGGCGCGGCGGCGGCTCTCGCGTCGGGGCTCTGCACCCTGGCCACCGGCAGCGACGGAGGCGGGTCCATCAGGATACCAGCCAGCTTCAGCGGAATATTCGGCATCAAGCCGTCCCAGGGCCGAGTGCCCCGCTACGGTGGGTATGGCCGTCCTTCCGCCAACCACTTCTCGCAGTCCGGACCCATGTCGCGCACGGTGGCCGACAACGCGCTGTTGCTTCAAGCGCTCGCCGGGCCTGACGCCAGGGATGTGACATCCATCAAGAGCGCGCCACCGAACTTTTCCGGCGGCCTGAGTGATGGGGTTGCCGGGATGCGGATTGGCTGGAGTCCGGACCTGGGGTATGCGGGTGTGGACCCGGATGTCCTCAACGTTACTCAGGGCGCAGTGCAGGTCTTTCAGGAGTTGGGAGCCCAGGTGGAGGAAGCTGGGATCGTCATCGAGGACCCATTCGAGGCTTTTTGGACCGTGTTCTCCACCGCTTCATACACGTCCTACGGCCACCTGATTGAGGAACGGTGGGAGGATTTCACCTACTACGGGCAACGGACATTTGAGTACGGCGCTACAGTCACCGGTCCGGACCTTTCCAGGGCGTTGTTGAGAGTGGACCAGCTACGACGGCAGATGGAATATCTCTTCGACGAGTTCGACCTATTGGTCACACCCACCATGGCGGTGCCGGCGTTCCCCATAGAACAGCGGCCATCGGTCATTGGGGGTAAGGAAGTTGACCCCTTCTGGGGATTCCTGCCGTTCACTTTCCCGATCAACATGACGGGGCAGACGGCGTCCAGCGTACCGTGCGGGTTTTCGGCGGATGGTATGCCGATCGGATTGCACATAATCGGGCCGCACGGTTCGGAAGCGCGGGTCTTACAGGCGTCGGCGGCGTTCGAGGGGGCGAGGCCCTGGGCGCACCACCGGCCCCCGGTTTCGTGAGGCTCATCTCGGGACCCAACACACCACAACGTCGAGGTTAAACAGCTAAACGCCGAGGGGAGCCGGAGTCTAGGTTGCACCGTTCGAGTTTAATCGCTCTCGCGATGGCGGGGGTTCAGTGAAGGGACGTCCGTTCGCCTCAGCGTCCAGACGCCTGAAGTTCCACGCTTCCCATGCTTCCTGCATGGCTAGAAGCCCTTCTTTACGTCCTTCCTGGCGTCCCTCTTGGCGGCCTTCCACTCGGCCTTCCTCTCGAAGCTCATTCAAACGGGTTTCCGCCGCAATCCTTCTTTGTCGGGCCTCCTCCTCGAGTTTCCGTTTCAACATTGCTGCAAGTACCATCACATACCGTCCTATCTCCCATGTGAGCGCCGCCGAAAGGCCAATTCCGATAGACCCATTCGTGACGTTGGCCAACATGGGAATTACAATCTTAGCATCCCAGCCCTCCAGACTCCAAACGGCAGTCAAACACAGGACAGCGAATCCACAGACGTAGAATGCGCAGTATAGGATCCATGTGCTGAAGGTGTGTTCGGGTACGTTCACGCTTGTCGCGGGGCTTAATCGCGTGCCTAGATGTAGTCCCTAGAAGGCTTCGTCCTCGTCTATCTACCACAAACAATATACCTCATCCAGGAGTTCGGGCGAGTGTCGGGCGCAAGGCTAACAGTCGAAAGGAGGCCGTAGAATGATGGAACGCGACGTCGTTGGTTATGGTAAGAACGTGCCGCAGGTGCGATGGCCCGGTGATGCCCGGATCGCCGTATCCATGGTGGTGAACTACGAGGAAGGGGCGGAGTACTCGACATTGGATGGCGACTCGCACCACGAAACAAACGGCGAAGTCCCATCTCCGGTGCCTTCCGGTGACCGAGACCTGAATAACGAGTCCTTCTTCGAGTACGGCAGCCGCGTGGGAGTCTGGCGTCTAATGGACCTTCTGGACCGGCATAAGATACCGGCTACGTTCTTCTGCTGCGCCCTGGCCCTGGAGCGCAACCCGGAGGTGGCCGGTGAGATCGCGTCCCGAGGGCACGAGGTCTGCGGCCACGGCTACCGCTGGGAAGAGTCCCATTTGATGGAACGGGAGGCGGAGCGCGATTCCATCGCCAAGACCATCGCCTCCCTGAGGGAGACCACCGGGGTCCGGCCCCTGGGCTGGTTCACCAGGTACGGACCCAGCGTCAACACCCGTGACCTTGTGGTAGAGGAGGGAGGGTTCGTTTACGATAGCGCCGGGTTAAACGATGACTTGCCCTACTACGTGACTGTCCAAGAGAAGCCGTGGCTGGTGGTGCCATACAGCATGGAGACCAACGACGCCAGATTTTGGCGCGGCGGGCTGGTCAGCGTCGGCGATTTCTACGAATACCTGAAGGAGACGTTCGACTGTCTATATGAAGAAGGCGAGACTCATCCCAAGATGATGTCGGTGGGGCTGCATTGTCGAATTGCGGGCAGACCGGCGCGGTCCAGAGCCGTGGCGCGATTTCTGGAATATGCGAAGGGACACGAACGGGTCTGGTTCCCACGCAGGATCGACATCGCCCGCTGGTGGTTGACCCATTATGGTGTCGAAGGATCGGTGGAGCCGCCGCCCGAGGGATAGCGTTGGTCTGGCTAGAACCCCCTGGCCTTCTGCCGAACAGCGCCGATCAGCCTGTCAACTTCGTCTTCGGTGTTGAAGAAATGCAGCGATGCGCGGACCCCGTGGGGATACGCGACCCGGCGGGCCGCGATGCGGTGTTCATCCCACAGATAGGACACCACTTCGGCGGGCTCGATTCCGTCTATGGAAAAGGAGACCAGCCCCGACGAGCACTGACGGTCCAGAGGGGAGAGCACGGTGACTCCAGGAGTCTCGTTCAAGCCTTCCTTCAGGGAAGTGGCCAAGTCAAGGTTGCGTTGCTCGATGGTATCCACACCCACGCTCTGGATGAATGAGACCGCCGCGAGTAGTCCCGCTTGCAGGGCGAAACTACTGGAACTCATGTTGAATTTGTCCATCGACGTGGTGTTGGGCTCGAACTTGTCTGGCGCGTCATGGGGGAGCACCGCGCCGCCGGAGACCGCCAACGGCTCAACCTGAGGAATTAACTCTTGCCGAATGTACAGGGCTCCCACACCCTCGGAGCCAAGCAGCCATTTTTGCCCGGGTATGGAATAGAAGTCGCAATCGATCGCCTTCATGTCCAGTTGGATGTGACCGGCGGTCTGCGCTCCGTCCAAAAGCATCATGATGCCGCGGTCCTTGGTCATCCGGCGGATCTCTTCCACGGGTTGCCGCAGTCCAGATGAGTACTCGATGTGGCTGAGGAACACCAACCGGGTTCGGTCGGTCAGCGCGTCTTCCAGCTTGGCCAGGATGTTCTCCCGGGGCTCGTTGGGCTCCAGATGGACTACTTTCAGAACCGCCCCGTTGCGGAGCTGCTTGAAGAAGCTGGGCACTAGGACCGAGCTGTGCTCCAAGTCGCATGAGACGATCTCGTCTCCGGCGTTCCAGGAGAGGCCGTTCATCACCATGTTCAGGCCGTCGGTGGTGTTCTTGGTCAGGCAGACTTCATCGGGAGAGGCGTTCAGGAGACCCGCCACGGCTTGCCGCGCCTCCAGACTCAATGTGCGGCCGCTTTCCGCTACGTCCGGGCTTGCCCCGCCCCAGACCATCTCCAAGTCCAGCCGTCTCTTGATAGCGTCAACTACCGAGACCGGTGACGGGCCAGACCATCCCGTGTTCAGGTATGTCATGCGCTGGCATACTGGGATCTGTTGTCTGATTTCTGAAATTTCCATCGACGGCGCCGCTCCCGTGAAGTGTTGCATAAGGGGGAGGCCAGTGTCCCGGCCTCCCCCGATATTGATTTGGCTGCCTAACGGCTAGCTGTTACGGGGAATACTGTGTCGGGCGCAAGATGCTGCTCTGGGACATTCTGACCAGTGGGCCGTTCTCTTCCGAAGCGGCCCGCGCCTTCTGCCAGTCTGGGTCCGATTGGAAGCTGCCCCAGCTCTTTTCCCGGTTGCCCAGGCCGTCATAACCCAGCATATACACCAACTGATTGCTGGTGCCGACATCCTCGGTCCAGTAGCCGACGTTGGTTATGCCGTGCTTCTCGAAGAGGCGCATCGTGTGGTTCTCGAACCTGGCGTTCAGGCTCGGCAACATGCCGGGCATGGCATGGTAAACGCGCATCTCCTGGACGTTGGTTGTGACCTGAGGCTCGGGGGAGTAGGGAGTTGGGCGCAGGAACGCATTGGTAATGTGCGTGAGGAAGGGTCCGTCCTTCTCCGTCTCCGCCCTTACTTCCTGCCAGCGAGGGTCAGCGCCGAATGAAGCCCACTTATCTTCCCGGTCCGCCATACTGTCGAAGCTGAGGATGTAGGTGAGCTTGTTGCTGGAGCCGATCTCGTCGGTCCAGAAGCCCAGCATCCCAATGCCGTGCTCACCGAAGAAACCGCATGTATGGTTCTCGAACCGCGCATTGAGAAGGGGCAATTTGCCTGGGTTCGTGTAGTAGACCCTTAGCTCATAAAGCATCAATTCACTCCGTCGAATGAGGCTGCTTGGTGGTTAGTCGGCAACTTCCAGGAACTCCAGGTGGACGCCGTCGGGACCCTCAAAGAAGCATACCTTCCGGCCGTTGCCCACGGTAGTCTCCTCCAGGATTGTGGCGCCGCTGGCCTTCAGCTTATCGACCAAGGCCGGCATGTCGTCGGTGTTGATCGCTATGTGCTCGATCCCGTATTTCTGCTGGTGGGCCTGCGACTCAATGAACGTCGTCACGTTGATCGTGAGGCCGTGGAGGTCAAGCCGGACGCCGTTGCCGCCGGCTTGTCCGACGATCTTCGCGCCAAGATTGTCCACGTAGAACTGGGCTGTCTTTTCGGGATCGGGAGTCTTGAGATGGACATGATTAAGAGTGAACGCCATGGCAGGCCTCCTCTATATTTGGCCAGGCGCTTCCCATGCCGTTTGTATGGGGCGCCTGGCCGGTCTGGTCTTATGTGCGTGGCCTGAATGCGGGGCCGAGTTCCGTTAGGGGCCGGGTTCCGCTATTCGTAGGGTTGCAGCTGGATCTCGTGCAGCGCGGGGATGACCTCTTTGCCCATCAGCTCGATGGAGCGCATCACGTCCTCATGGGGCATGGCGCCCTCGTTGCCGTAGATGTGCAGGTAGCCGGGGTTGAGCTTGCTAATGGTGTCGGACAGCTTGCGGGTGACAGTTTCCGGGCTGCCGACGATCACGATGTTGATGTCTTGCTGTTGTTCGTAGGTCATGCGGTTGGTCACGCCGCCGAACTGGCCGACTGGTCGCTGCTGCTTGACCTGTAGTGCCTGGCGAGACTGGTAACCCGGCGGGTCATTGTGTTCGCGGGGTCCCTTCATCCGGTTTTGCTCAGTCCACATGTATTGACGGCCGATTTCCTGGGCCTTCTCGTCGGTGTCGGCGACGAAAGCCTTGAGCAGGTAACCGAAGTGCTCCGGAGCGGGTTTGAACCCGGCTTCCTTAGCGGTGTCGATGTAGATGTCCTTCAGCCACATCGTCACGTCCAGGGCCGCGCCCAGGTTCATGTAAGGGTGGCCGTGCTGGGCTGCCCATACCACGCTCTCGGGGCTGCCGGTGCCGGGGAACCAGATGTCGGGGTGGGGCTTCTGCATGGGAAGCACCCAGGGGTTTACCACGCGGTGGTGATAGTGGTTGCCCTCGTAGCGGAAGGGTCCAGGTTGGGTCCAGCACTTGAGGATCAGGTCATGGGCCTCTTCAAACCGGGAACGGTTTTCCGTGGGGTCAATACCGCCCTGCAGGCTCTCGACCGCGCCGCCGCGCACAAACCCGGAAATGATTCGGCCGCCGGAGTAGCAGTCGAGCATGGCGATTTCTTCCGCCATCCTGATGGGATCGTTGATGGCTATGACGTTGCCCAGGATAGCGATCTTGACGTTCTTTGTGAGCTTGGATATCACGGCGGCGTCAAGGTTCACGGCGGGCTTCATGCACCAGTAGGCGGAATGGTGCTCGTTGGACATGATGCCGTCGAAGCCCACCTCGTCGGCCAAGGCATATTGTTCATGGTACTGGTTGTACAACACGTGGGCCTTTTCCGGATCGAAGTGGGTGTTAGGGAAACCGAGACGCCCAGAATCGTACTGGTCGAGTATTTCGTCGTCGATGTACCCGTTGGGTTGCTCCGAAAACCAGTAGACCTCTACTTTGTCTGTGGGTCGGGCCAACTGTTGGACCATGGTCTCCTCCTTACGGTGCTCCGGCTAGGATCAGGCTAGTTAGTCCTTCTGTTGAACGATGACGCAGACGGCTTAGGGCTGCGAAATCGGTCTGATTGGCGGCGGGGCACGCCACAAGCGTTCACATATGACGCACAAGTAGCCGTCAACAAGTGCTGCCATTATATTGACTGCTTATAATCGTGGCAAGTTGGTGTTGACCACGGACACTTGCTTAGACTCTCCTACAGACACTCCTCCGCCATAATAAGGATAAACGGAGTGTGTGAGGCAGGGTTTAAGGGTCATTGACTGCTCCCTGGCCCCGGATTCGTACTATAATTTCAACGGACCAAAGGCCATTGAACCAGAAGGAGGCGGAGATGCCCATCGAGCAGCACGCACCGGAGTTGGAGCAGATAGTCGCGTTGGACCAGGCAACCCAGGATTTGGGCGACGGTTTCGGGGGAGACCAGGGTCCAGCTGAAGGCCCCCTGTGGTGGAAGGAGGGCGGGTTCTTGCTCTTCAGCGACATCCACAACAACCGCAGAATGAAGTGGTCTGCGGGGGAAGGGATGTCGGTATATCACGAGCCGACCAACCGGGCCAACGGCCTTACCCGAGACCTCCAGGGCCGTCTGTTGGCCTCCGAGCATGACAGCCGCCGGGTCACCCGGCGAGAACCTGACGACACTATTACCGTGGTTGCCAGTTCCTACCAAGGGAGGCCCCTCAACCGCCCCAACGACGTGGTGGTGAAGTCAGACGGCTGCATCTACTTCACCGACCCGTGGACGAGTCCTTTGGCCCAGACCCAGTTCGACCAGGGTTTCTCCGGCGTATACCGGGTCACCCCGGATCTGGGTACTCTGACGCTGCTCATCGGCGACTTCATAGTGCCCAACGGGCTGGCATTTTCGCCGGACGAAAGCGTTCTCTACGTCAACGACTCGCGGCGCGGCCACATCCGAGCGTTCGACATGCAGCCCAACGGGACCCTGGCCCTTGCATCGGACCGGGTATTCGCCGACCTGCGGGGTGAGCGTCCCGGAGTGCCCGACGGCATGAAAATAGACGTGGATGGCAACGTCTATTGCGGAGGTTCGGGGGGCGTGTGGGTGCTTGACCCCAGCGGCAAGCACCTGGGCACGATCGTCCACGGCGCGCCGGCCACCACCAACGTCGGCTTCGGCGGCGGCGACTGGAAGACCCTGTTCATCACGACCCGCACGTCGGTTAGTTCGATCGAGCTAAAGAAGGCGGGAATTCCCGTGCCGGTTGGAGGGTAAATACCCGTTCCGTCTAGCCCTATCCAAGAGCTTGGGACGTTGCGGACCAGACTCGGCGAGACAGCCGGGCTACCGGTAGCCCGGCTGCAGGGTCACGGATGTTCTGCCAAAATAGATTCTACTTGCACGATTAGCGGGGGCAAGTCGTCCCTGATAATGTCCCAGAGCGTATCGAAATCAACGGTCTCGTAGGCGTGGATTAGCCGGTTCCTGAGATCCGCAATATCACGCCATGGTGTGTCCGGATAGCGGGAGCGAAACTCATCCGGAATGCGCCTGGAGACCTCTCCGATGACTTACAACAGGCGTACTAAGGCAAGATTTAGTATCCTTTCCGTGTCTAAGTCTGGCCTCGTATGCCCTTGCACCATTTCCACAGCTTCCCTGGCATGGTCGTGCATGTGATGGATGTAGACGAGGGGATCACGCCGAGACATATATTTCCTCCGCCTCGTCAAGGACCTCCTGGCGAAAATACGGACTCAGCCATTGAGCGGTATTCAAGTCAACCTGCCTGCCGAGGAGCTCGGTCAACTCGCGCTGCATGGAAAAAAATGCGAGGCCCGGTGTGCGTCCAGACTCGAACTCCACCAAGACGTCCACGTCGCTTTCGGGCGTGAAATCGTCGCGTAGGACCGACCCGAAGAGCGCCATTCGCCGAATGCCGTGGCGCTGGCAAAACGTGACAATCTGCGCATAGGGAATTTCGAGCCTAGCTCCCGTGATTTACCCTCCGTGACCCAGCGCCTATCTTGGCGTTCCACGCCTGCTCGCGTTACCCTTGACACAATTGGGGTCAGCCTGGGATTTGCTTGAAGGAAAACGATGGGATCGTCATTCGGTCGCTGGCGTGCTCGATCGTGATGGCGCATAGACGCCCATCGCGGTCGAGGTCCAGCAATGTGTTTTCGTCCAGGTCTCTGGTCTCGTCAATCTGAGCGTCGCAGAACTCAATGTAGAGGGTATCTGTTTCCTGAAAATACTTGATCTTCATACCGTGAATGACCTGTCGAAGAACGCGTTATGCACTGTCTCCCCATCCAGCAAGAGGACGACCCTGAGATACATTCCACCCATTTCCGCTATCTGACCCCAACGCCGGATGCGCCCATCGAATTGGACATGCTCTCTAACGGGATTATCCATTACTCGTCAACGGGATTATCCATTACTCGTCTGATCCAGTCCAATTCAATAAATGAACGATCGGGTCTCCGGCGCGTATGGTGGAAATACTCGGTGAATTTCACCTAGGGGGTGTCGTAAAAAGAGTTTGCTCCAGACCATCACTGCCCGGAGTTGGCAGATGGCCAAGTATGACGCCGTTCTCTTGGCATAACGGGTCGCCACCCCGCGCCACTGCTTGAATTCCAGGAATCCGTTCTCCACCAAGTGCCGCAGCTTGTACAGCGCCTGGTCATAGTCCCGCTTTTCCCTCCGGTTGCTTTTGGGCGGTATCACCGGGTCCATTCCCAATTCCCGGACGGCGGCTATGATTTCATTGGTGTCATAGGCTTTGTCCGCCGGCAGGCATTCCGCCTCTATGCCCTCAATCAGAGCCAAAGCCCGGGAGCAGTCGGCAACCGTACCCCCGGTCACCGCCAGCCTGACCGGCATTCCGTGGGAGTCCACCGCCAGATGCAGTTTGCTGTTCAGCCCCCTTTAGTGCGGGCAATGGACTGATTTCCGCCCCGGGCGCCGGCGCTGTGGGGATGGGCCCCGTATCCAGTACGGGGCAGGCTCTTGATATAGCTGGCGTCTATCATCAGCCACTCGAAATCCGGGTCCTCAATCACTGCCTCCAACAGTCCTGCCCAGACGCCCCGGTCCCGCCGGCGGCAAAAGCCTTTAGCCCCCCGGCTTGACCGGGGGGCCGATGGGTGTTCTTCCAGTCTCCGTAGTCCGGGGGCAAATCCCGCCAGAGCCTGCCCCGTACTTGATGCGGGGGAGCGCCGGTGCGCAGAATCCGGCACACGGCGTCGATAAACTGCCGGTTGTCATGGGCCGGCCGGCCTCTCTGGCCCTCTTCCCCAGGCAGGTGCGGCCGCAGCCGCTCCCAAACGTCGTCGGTCATATCGTGGCGCCGGTGCGCTGCCGTCATACTCCCCACCTTCCACACTCTCCCTATTTCCACCAATCTACCACTCTCTCGCTGTTTTGACGTCACCCCCTAGTAGTCCATCAGTTTTGGATTGATGGAGATAAAGACTTCAATTTTATGCGAGCGTCTGCGGTGGTAAAGCGCCAGTCTACTTTTATGGCCTCTTGATTGCGCCGGTCCTGCCACGCTGCGGCCTCCCGCCGCAGAGTTCTTTGATCCGGAATGCGACGGTCCAGGCATTGGCGGGACATCACCCCGATTTCAATCTCGGCCATATCCAGCCAACTGCCATGCTTGGGCGTGTAGTGAATCTCCAGCCGCTCCGCGATGCGCCGGGCCTCGGCAGGTTCAAAGGCCTCATACAATGAACTGGGGTGATGAACTGGGGTGATGAACTGGGGTGATGAACTGGGGTGATGAACTGGGGTGATGAACTGGGGTGATGAGTGTTCAGATTGTCCATCACCAGCACGATACGGTCTTTGTCCGGGTAGTCCTCGTCCACCAGTTGCTTGACCACCTGCGCCCAATCGACTTTGGTACGCCGGTCCGTCACTTCCACCCGGCGCCACCCCTCCAGCGGTGCGAACAACATGAACAGGTTGCTCACTCCGTTGCGTTCGTATTCGTAATCGTAGGAGCCCACCGCCCCAGGCTGGGCCGGACGCGGCTGGCGCGTCTCTTTCACCCCCGGTCGTGGCCGAGGGCAGGCTCTGCTGCTTGCTGGTCTCATCCAGGCAGACCAGGACCTCGTTGTCCGCATACTGGCGCTGATAGACTTCCAGCACGTCCTCCATGGCGCAGACAAACTCGGCGCTGCCTTGCGGAGGGATGCACCAACACTCTTTCAGCCAAGGCTTAAGTTGGTTTTTTTCAGCGTCTGGCGCACCGTCTCAGAGCTGATGCTCTCTACTATCTCCCTTTCCACCAGTCCATTGGCCAGCAATTGCAGCGTCCAACTGGCCCGCCCCTTGGGCGGTTCCCCGCAGGCCAGGGCAATCAAGTGGGCTTCCCCCTGACCGTCCAGCCGCTTCCGCCTGCGGTTCAGTTGCTCCTTGCGCCCCAAAGCCCGTTCCAAACCCTCCTCCACACAGCGGCGGCGTACCCGCTCCACCGTCGCACGGCCAACCTGGAGGGACCGGGCAATGTCTTCATCCTTCATAGCCCCTCCCTCTTGCGCCTCGTCGCCCAACAGCAGAGCCTGCCCTCGTGAAAACGGGGGATGCGGGCATGGGTCTGCTTGTACGCTGCAGAACGCCCCTTGGAAACCATTGCCTTCAATTCCTCCCGCTCCTCCGCACTCAGCTTGACCCGGTACTTCTTCTCCATCACCCACTCCCCTCACCTGCTTCTTTAACCCCTTTGTTTCTACCTATTATCCATCAGTCCAACTCTGCTCGACTACTAGGGCGCTGGCGAATTCCTGGGGTCGTATGGACGACCAGGACTTGCCGTCTGACGATGCAATTGCGACTCCGGCGGTGGACACGACGGCGGGAAGCAGTTGGATTTCCATGCCATCTATAAACTCCACGGTTACAGCCAGTGTACCTTCGCGGATATTTCTAACATCGGCTCGAGGGAGACCTCGTCGCAGAATATCAGCAAGACCGCGTTTGACCTCTTCCGGGAGCTGTCCCCCGTACAAACCTTCGCCCTGGATCACGAGTGCGTCGACATCGCTTAATCCGTCTACATAGGTATGTTTTGCCACCGATCCGCCTAATTCTAGTCGCTCTATGAGGTAACCTTTAGCATCCAACACATCCTGAATTACATCGAGGTACCTACCCATGAGGTCTATGTTTCGACCGTCAACAAAGACCAACTCCCGCTGCAGCAACGAGTTAGGGCGTGTTAACACTGCGTAAGGCATCGAAGATGATGGCGAACAGGATGAACCCGAGGTAGAGCGCATCTAGTTTGTCATATCTGGTGAAGACCCGGCGAAAGCCCTTCAAGCGCTGGAACAGACGCTCCACTTCATTCCGCCGCCGGTACAACGTCTTCCGGTACAACGTCTTATCGTACTCCCAGGGATGGGTACGGTTCTTTTTCGGCGGAACCACCGGCGTGTATCCCAATTGCGCCGCCGGTTGGCGCGTTGCGTCTCCCTCATACGCCCGGTCCATCAATATAGCCGGGACTCCCTCCGGCGGTCCCATGCGGCGGAGCAATTTGCGCCCCTCCGGAGCATCGCGGGCTTGTCCTGGGGATAGGGAGAAGATCAGGGGTGTCCGGTCATCCGCGGCAACCATATGAAGCTTGGTGGTCCAGCCGCCCCGGGACTTGCCGATGGCCTGGGGGCCAGTTTTTTCAACGCGCCTGCGCCGTCAGGATGCACCTTGACAATGGCGCTGTCCATCGAGACCACCTGAAGCTTGACCTTGATTATCCCAGCCCGCTGGAGTTGCTCGAATACCCGGTCCAGGACGCCGCTCTTGGACCAACGATTCATCCGGGTGTAGACGGTATGCCAATTGCCAAACCGGCAGGGCAGCCCCCGCCACTTGCAGCCCTGTTCGGCAACGTAAAGGATGGCATTGAGTATCTGAACATTGGGTATGCTGACGTTGCCCCGCTGCACCGGCAGGTATGGTGCAATGAGTTGATACTGCGCTTCGCTTAGTTCCATGCCTGGATGGTATCATATTCAGACCTTTAGCGTGAACACGCCCTAATACTACAGCCGCACTTCTCGGGATTCATCACTTCTTAAAGAAGCGACGGAGGTGAATTTAGCTTTGTACACGAGGCGAAATACCTGTCCCCGCCGCTTGCTAAGAGCACCAACTGAAGCTGTTGAATGTGATCTGCGGCTGTAGTACTAATTGCAGTGTCGTTCTGGTTATCTTCAAGTCGCCTAAGAGCTTCCTCCCTCAAAGCGTTGATGTCACTCTCTTCAAGGACCCCACCTGTACCTATTCCACCCATTTCTAATCTCCTAACTGTCCTTGGACCGACTTGATGATTAGGGCGTGTTTGCAAACTATGGCTCGGGGGCAAAATCTACCCGATTTCACCATTTGCGCACGGCCACCGACCCTTGTTTGGGGCTTGGCAGTGATACTGCGGTCTTGTCTGAAACGGTTGATTGAGATCACTTTTGGGGTTTGCAAACACGCCCTAGTTCTAGAGTGCTGCCATGGGTGAGATACTTCCAATCATGTTTTTGGTAGGCAAAGAGCCGTAAATCGTCTGTCAGTCTCCTAAGTTCCCCTAAGTTTCGGATACATACATTTATCAACTCTTGCACCTTTTGTGTCGTGATCTCTCGGTCAAGGATAACAGCAGCATCCCTATGCATTGCGATGCCGTCCCGATACGCATAGCGAAGCCAACCAAGACCATCGAATAACTCGCCGCCTGCGGCAAAATAAAGTGGGGTGTACAGGGGGTCCAGGCCTCCGAATACGTGTATGGGAGAATCAACTCGTTGATAATCCAGGAGTTGCCTCAATCGGGCTATGTTGAGTAGCCGATCAAGTACGGTGTCACCGATTTCCTTCTCAGTGACACCGACTATATCGAAAGCTCTCAGGTTCCCAGCATCTCTACCAGACAAATCTCTGAAGTCATGCGTTTCGGTCTCGCCAGGGGGCTTTAGAAGCATTGTCGACGTAAGCGAAGGGCGACTACCGAAGAAGTCCTGCCCTGCAGCAATTTGCTCTCGGTAAGGGCCGGAGCGGTCCCAGCTAACAACAATAGGCTGCATTTCGCTGTCCAACCTGTCGATGGTGTCTTGATATTCCGACTCTTCCCATTGTGACGATTGGTATTGGTTTTCGCCAAACTGCTTATCTGGTGAGTCGCTATTTCGTTCGTACCAACCGCAATCTATGAAGAGCAACCGAGGCGAAGAATAGCGAGAACTCTTGAAACCACTTTGAAAGGCGTCACTGTCCTCGAGCAGCCCATAACAAATGTCGTAGGCTGAAACAAGAAGGGATTCGCCGATGCCTTCGACCAGTGCCCTGCTATGGACAATAGAACACGGCGTGAGTTCTATCCTGTGGGTGTCTGACGCTCGATTGAGAATCGGCCCGGTAGCGCGGCTGGACAGGCTGGGAATGAGCAGCGGGGTTGATATCACTTTCCCGTTGCGCAACCTAACGTCACGAGGGGGGCAGCATATAACACCTAAACAGGAAGGGACTGTCGATCTATGCAAGACCGGCATCGGTTACACGGAGTATTAGCCGCCTCACAGCTATAAGTTTCTTCGAATGGAACCTTCAGACAAGCCGCCAAGCCATAGACCTCCTGTTTCGTCCAATGCAAGAAGGGAGCTACGACAGCGATAGCCCCACTTGTGTGCAGTTCGTAAGAGCGCCCCATGAGGTCCACAAACTCCGGGCTGCAGTCTTTGTAGCCCGTTCCAGCATGGATACCGAGCACCACAACGCCAGATTCCCCGGGAAATTCCATAAGCGCCGTGTGTAGCAGGTAGGCGTTACGGCCACGGATTTCTCCTGCGCCGAATTTACTGCCGTCGTATCGCACTCGGCGATAAGACACACCCAGATGGCTGGCCAGTCTCGCCGCTGCCGCGTTCTCGGACTGAGCGGCTGCCTGGCCATAGTCGATGAAGAGGGCACTAAACTAATACCAAGGTGAAATACGCATATCGAGGAAGCCAATCGGCGGCACTGGACCGCTTTCCAAGTACAGGTGGAAGAGACTCACCGTACCATCCAGGCTAATTTTCCTCTCCCCACAAATGTAGATTTCACCTTGGCTTTAGTTTAGGTTCCATTCCCCGTTCGACGCACAGCCAAAGTAGGGTGGTAGAGTCGACTCCCCCGCTAGTTAAGACTAGGGCGTGTTTGCAAACTATGACCAGAGTAGAATCGACCCGATTTGCAGCATTGCGAGATAGTTCTCAGCCTTCTTTTCGTACCTGGTCGCGATGCGCCGGAACTGCTTCAGCCGGTTGATTGACCGCTCTACCAGGTTGCGGGTCCGGTACAAGACCCGGTCGAAGGGGCCGCTGCGCCTTTCGTTCTTTTTCCGGGGGATGGTGTAACGAATTCCCCGACGCCGGAGATAAGCGCGAATCTTCCGGCTGCTGTACCCCTTATCGCCACAGACCCGCTTCGGTCTGACACGGGGACGGCCACTCCCCGGCCTTTTCACCGTCCCCAGGGTCATCAACTCTTCGAACACGCTGGCCTCATGCTGCTGCCCCGGGGTCAGAACGAAGGCTACCGGCTGGCCCCGGCCCTCCACCCGTACATGGACTTTCGTGCCAAAGCCCCCTCGTGAACGCCCTAACGCTTGGTCTCCGCCCCCTTTTTTGCCCCAGCAGCGTGCTGATGCGCCCGAACCACGGTACCGTCCACGTAATGGACTTCCCAGTCTATCTGTCCGGCAGCGTCAGCCTGCTGCTGTGCCTCAGCCAACAGCCGTTCCCATAGTCCCTGCTTGCGCCACCGGTAAAACCGGCTGGCCACCGTACGCCAAGGGCCATACCGTTCCGGCAGGTCCCGCCAGGGAGCGCCCGTGCGCAATACCCACAAGATGCCATTGATGATGGTGCGATGATCCTTGCCCGGCCGTCCGGTCCTTGGTTTCTGCGCCGGCAACAATGGCTCCAGTTGCTGCCACTGTTGATCCGTCAAGTCCCCCCGTTCCACACGCTTTACCTCTTCCTCTTACCTGCTCGCCTCAGTTTAACCTCGCTACTTGGGTTTGCAAACACGCCCTAAACTAAAGCCAAGGTGGGATGTACATTTAAGTGGCGATGATCATCAGCTGGGTTGCGCCGGTGAATCCCTGTGGTCCGTACTTGGAGAATGCCCCGGCTCCGTCGTATGACCCCCACCATCTGCGCATTTCACCTTGGCTTTGGTTTAGTAGTCAGTCATGTTTGGAATCGATGGGATAGAGGCGGTGGAGTTTGGACCTGGCGTCCCGGGTGTTGAACTGCCAGTTGATGGTGGCTCGGGCGGCGTTGCGCTCGGTGACCAGGGCCTGAACCTCCCGCCGGAGAGCATCCTCGCCGGGGAGCCTCTGCCTCAGGCAGGAACGAGACAGTACGCTGAACTCAATCTCCGCCATAGCCTGCCCCGTACTTGATGCGGGGTTCAGCCAACTGCCGTGCTTGGGGGTGTAGTGGAACTCCAGACGTTTTGCGATCCTCCGGGCCTCGGCCGCCGGGAAGGTCTCGTAGAGGGACGCTGGCCGGTGGGTGTTCAGATTGTCCAGACCACCCGCACCATCTCGACGTCTGGGTAGGCTTCATCCACCAGCCGGCGCATCCGGTGGGCAAAGCCCTCCATGGTGCGCCGCTGGGTCACCGCCACCTGCCTCCAGCCCGCCAAAGGTTCACAGGCCATAAACAGGTTGCGGGTCCCTTCCCGCCGGTATTCGTAGTCCTGACGCAGCGGACGCCCCGGCTGGGGTGGCATCGGTGGCCGGGTCTCGGCCAGCAACTGGGTGGAGGTCTCGTCGAAGCAGACCACCGGCCGGTGGGGGTCATAGGGTTCAGCGTACAGGTCCGGCACATCCTCCATGCAGGCCACGAAGTCGGCGCTCACCTGGGGGATGCACCATTCCTGCTTCTGCCACGGCTTGAGCACGTTTTTTTGAGCCGCCGGCGCACCGCCTCGTGGGACAGGGCGGGCGCCAACCCCAACTCCACCACCTTCCCAGCCAACAGGCGCAGGGTCCAGTGGTCATGCCCTTCGGGGGCTGGGCTGCAGGCCAGAGCCTGCCCCCGGCCACGACCGGGGGGCCACCAGAGCCTGCCCCGTACTGGATACGGGGTGGGCTTCGCCCCGGTCATCCAGCTTCCGGTACCGGTGGGCTTGGGGCCGGTCCTGCAACACCCCTTCCAGCCCAGCCTCGGCAAAGCGCCGCTTGTCCGGTATACCGTACCCTCGACCACATCCAGGGCTTCGGCCACCTGGGGCCCGGGCCAACCGTCATCGGTCTTGAGCAATATCCGCGCCCGGGTGGTCACCCGGGCCGAGTTTTTCCCGGCACTAACCAGATGCTCCAGCCGATCCCGCTGCTCCGGCGTCAGCCGGACTCCGTACTTTTCCCGGACCATACCGCCACCTCACAACAACACTATCTACCGGTCAGCGTAACACCCTTGCCCCACCCTTCATAGCACCATCTAAAACAAGTTTGACTGACTACTAGCATCCGCGGCAACCATATGAATCTTGGTAGTCCAACCGCCGCGGGACTTGCCGATGGACTGGGGTCCGTTTTTTTAACGCACCCGTACCATCGGGATGGACCTTGACGATGGTGCTGTCCATCGAAACCGCTTCGAGCTTGATACGCACTATCTGCTCTCGTTGCAGGAATTCGAATACTCGGTCGAGCACCCCGTTCTTCGACCACCGGTTCATCCGAGTATAAACCGTGTGCCAGTTGCCAAAGCGAGGCGGCAATCCCCGCCACTTGCAGCCTTGCTCGGCCACATACAGAATTGCGTTGAGGACTTGCAGGTTCGACAGGCTGACGTTGCCATGTTGCACTGGAAGGATCGGTGCAACGCGTTGGTACTGAACTTCGGTAATTTCCATACGTGAATGATAACATATTTAAACTCATTAGTGTGAACAAGCCCTAAACCAAAGCCAAGGTGGGATGCGCATTTGGCGTGGGTTGGGAATGGGGCCGGGAGTCCCGCAGTAGCCCTTCAGCCCTTGATTGCAGGACGGTGCGGCAGCGCCGTTTCACCTCGTCTTTCCGGCTGGACAGCCCGTGGAGGAAGTTTCCGGCCCTCTCCTGTACCAGGGCCTTGGTCCCCAGGCACAGGTTTCCGGTGGCTTCTTCTCTCGCCCAACCCCAAACCGCCTCATCGGCGTTGAAGTCCGGGCTGTAGCCCGGCAGAGCTTGCCCTCGTGAAAACGGGGGTTCACCGGCCGAAGACCCAGGCCCGGCGTTCGCAGGTATTCCCCCACCGCCTCGCCACGGTGCGCCGGCGCGTTGTCCCGGATCACGTTCAGCGGCCCGGTGTGCCTCTCCCTCAGTTGTGTTAGGAAGGCATTCGAGGTTTGGGAGTTGCTGTTCCCTTCCAGATCCATCCACTCCACCTCACCCGTCTCCAGGCACACTGCCGAGCAGTAGCCGGCCTTCTCACCATAGCGCGGGCTGCTGGAGTCCACCAAAGCCTGCCCTCGTGGAAACGGGGGGCCGGCTCTCCCTTGAGCACCCACTTGAGCACCCACTTGAGCACCCACTTGCCCCCCAGTTCGGCGTCCGCCCGGAAATGGGCCTCGCCGGCAAAGTATATCTTCGCCCCGGACCGCCTTGCCTCGTCCCGCAGGGCGGCGTACTCCGCCACCAAAGATTCCCGCTTGGCATTGTCAGCCTTGACCAGACGTTTCTTGGGGCGCTTTAGTACGAATCCCGGACGGTGCAGAGCCTGCCCCCGTGGAGACGGGGGTAGTTCATGCAACTGCTGCGGCTCAACCCGATGCCCCAACCTTCCGGCATAAACTGCCGGACCGCCCTCCAGTTCCAGTTGGCCAACTCGATGCCCGATTTGACGGGCAACTCCTGTACCGCTGCCCTCAACGCCTTTTGCTGCGCCTTGGCGAGAGCGGGGGGAACCCCCAGTCTGCTCGAAAATCAAAGCTGCCGGACCGCCCTCGCCGAAGGCGGCGGCCCACCGTCCGATGGTATGGGAATCCCGTTCCAATGCGTACGCCGTTGTCGAGGCCGTCCAGCCTTGGGCCGGCATCAGCATGGCGCACCACCGCTCCCGGGGCGCCGGCGCCACAATCATCCGCCGGCGCAAATCCCTGGCTTCCATCTGCCATTGTTCGAGAAACCGCTCTATCTCCCTCACACCCATCACCCACCCCTCTCTCCTCAGGCAAAGCTAATCCGGTTCCTCCACAACTTTACCCCATGCCTCTGCACTTTTCACTTTGGCTTTGGTTTAGTCTAGGGGGAATCACAGGAATGCCCAATACGGCCAACAATCGAAAGACCCTGGAGACCAGAGGTTCCGGTTTGTAATCGTACCGCTTCTGTTATTATTATCTGTGATGGCTGTCACAAACCCTCATAGCTTCCTCCTCTATAGCTTCTTCCCCCGGAGGCTCGCTATCCCATGACCGTTGCGGGCATCTTGATCATGGCTTCGGGCCTGCTTATCTTGGCGCTCACCAGCGTCCCCCCGGTCACGCAAAGGCTGCGAGGCGGGATTTTCTACGGCTGGTGGGCTATCGCCTTGGCCGCCACCGTGATGATCCTCAGCATCGTCCCTTTCTTCCATAGCATGACCGCCTGGTTTGTTGTCCTGGAGCGGCAATTCGGTTGGAACCGCACACAGCTTTCCCTGGCCTTCTCACTCTCCAGGGTCGAGGGAGGCATCATGGGGCCGTTAGAAGGGCTGCTCATCGACAAGCTCGGCGCCCGGCGCATGGTGATCATCGGCACCACTATCCTGGGCCTCGGATTTCTTATGTTCGGGCAGATCCAGGAGTTGTGGCAGTTCTACGTGGCCTTCCTGGTTATGAGTTTGGGAGGCGGTCTGGGCACCTGGCTACCCATGATGACGGTGCTCAATAGCTGGTGGGTCCGCCGACGAGCCACATCAATGTCATGGGTGCTGGTGGGTTACCGCCTTGGAGTGGTGGCTCTCGTGCCTCTGCTGACGTGGGCAATCGATGACAGCCAATTCGGATGGAAGGCTGGCGCCACCGGCATCGGCGTTGTTATCCTCATGGCGGCGATCCCGATCTCTCGGGCAGTGCGCAACCGCCCGGAAGACTACGGCGAGCTACCCGATGGTGTTGCACAGGCCCCCGTCACGGCTGCGGCGGCGGCGGGGGGCGCTGAGGTTCCCTCCGCCAGCGTGGATGAACGTAGCTTCACGTGGCAGGAAGCTATCCGCACCAAGCCGTTTTGGCTGATGAGTATCGGACATGCGTGCTGCACGACCGTAATCGTCACGATCATGGTCCACCTGGGACCGATGCTGGTGGACCGGGGATTCTCCCTGCAAACCGTGGGGCTCGTGATCTCAATGTACACTGCCATCGGCATCGGCTCGACCCTGGTGGGGGGACACATTGGCGACCGGATTCCCATCCGGCAAGCGATATTTGGATTCTCTATCTTGCAATCACTGGGCGTGATCGTGCTCCTGACTGCCTATACCCTGCCAACCGTCTTCTTGTTCGCCATACTGATGGGGCTGGGCGAAGGCAGGGGGTCACTGACCACGGCCATACGGGGCGTTTACTTTGGGAGAAAGTCCTTCGCCAGCATAATGGGAATGTCGATGGTTCCCATGAATGCCCTGCTGCTGATCGCGCCGCTATTTGCTGGCTACATGTTCGACCAGACGGGCAGCTACCTAATTCCCTTCGTCTCGGTGGCATTGGTGAGCTCGACCGGAGCGTCGTTATTCCTGTTCCTGGGGGACCCGGCTAAACAGGGCGCCAGATTGGCGGCTAGTCCCGCCGCGGCGGATTAAGAGCCGCCCGCCCTCTCTTTCGCAAGCCCGGTGGACAACTCCATCCATCCGACGTACTATTCGTCCAACCTGGCCTTCGCGTGAGAGTCTGTCTTCGCGCCTGGTGAGAGATTAGGAGGGACCATGGAAGGACGATATCCCAACGGGTTGTTGCTGGCGATCACCAACTGCACCGACGCCTCCAAGTCCGATGAGTTCAATTACTGGTACAACCACATGCACGTGCCCGACGTTACGGGACCTGGGATTTTCCGCCACGCCATCAGGTTTGCCAACTCTGACCCCGCCTCCCCCGCGGGGCAGTACGTAGCCACTTACGAGACCGCCTGGGAAGAAGTGGAAAAGGCAATGCCGGCTCACCGGGAGGCTGGCGCCAGGACCCGTGGCGACGAGGACCGCGGGACACCGTTGATCCAGCCGGTGACTGTGGGTGTGTTCAAGCGGAAGGGCGGAGAGTTCAACGCCGCCGCCAAGCCCTCGCTGGGGATGCTGCTGGTGCTGAGCAATTGTAAGGACACCCACGACGAGAAGGAGTTCAACCGGTGGTACGAGGACGTCCATATCCCCGACATCCTCGATACCGGGGCGTACCATACCGCATACCGGTACGTGAGCACAGACCCCGAGGCTACCAAGGGCAAGTATCTGGCCATCTACGAGACGGACAATCGGGACGCAGCCGCCGCCAGGGAGAAACTGAACGCGGTGCGAGACGACTGGACGGCGCGCGGCCGGCTCTACGGCGGCATCGACGTGGTCGCTTCACTAACCGCGAACCGCATCTGGCCAATGGACTAGCTCGAAAGAAAGCCAGCCCCCTGATGAAAATGGGCTGGCTTAAATCGTCGGGTATCGAACGCGCTCGGTGATTACCGGGCGCGTTGGTCTGCGTAGACCTGGCGGGCGCGGTCCAGGGCGCGAGTCCTTCCGGCGACCAGGGTGTCTTGCCTCTCGGCTGCCCATTGGTTGGAAGCCTGAGTGCCAACCAGTGACCCCTGGAATTGGGGCATAACGTAGCGGGCCAGCAGTTCGTAGCTGCGGAGCATCTTTTCTCTAGGAGCCCAGTCGATGGTCTGGACAAGGAACCCGCCGAAACCGCCGCTCTGCTCGTCCAGCCGCTTGATGGCTTCGACGCAGTCGTCCGGGGTGCCAATGATCCAAGAGCCGGAGTCGACCATGTAGTCGATGACCTTTTCCAGGGGACCGTCGAACACGGGTTTTCGTCCGTTGGTGCCCTCGGAGTACTCGCGCAGGTACCGGCCGGAACCCAGCCTGGCTTCCTCGATGGCCTCTTTGCGAGTCTCCGCCAGATGCACCGGCAGCACCAGTCTCCAGTCGTCGCGGTTAACGGTCTGCTCATGTTCCGCAGCCGACTCCTCGGCGATGTCCCAGAGGGCCTTTAGGTTAGAGGGGCCGGAACTGGGATCCCTGGGCACGGTTATGGTCAGGACAGCGGCGCTGTACTTACCCGCCAACGCCACACCGGCGGGAGTCTGCACCGAAGCGACCGCCACAGGCATGTAGGGTTTCTGGTAGGGTCGCAGTTGGAGCATGGCTTCGTTTAGCTCGAACCAGTCGCTCTTGTAGGTAATGGGTTCGGTCTCGGTGAACAGACGCAGGACGATACCCAGAGCCTCGTCCATTCGTTCCCGCTGGACCTCATGGGGGATACCCATCATGTATGCGTCGCCTGGCAAGGCGCCGGGTCCGACGCCAAGCATGACCCGGCCATGTGTCATGTGGTCAAGCTGGACCATCCGGTTGGCCACCATCAACGGGTGGTGGTAAGGGAGGCTGATTACGCCGGAGCCCAACTTTATGTGACGGGTCCGGTCCGCCGCCACGGCCATGAATATCTCCGGCGAGGAGATGGTCTCCCAACCGGCGCTGTGGTGTTCGCCGATCCAGGCTTCGTCGAAACCCAGATAGTCGAGCCACTGGACCAGTTCAAGGTCCCGGTCGATCGCCAGGGTCGGATTCTCACCCACCCGGTGGAATGGACCCAGGAATATGCCAAATTTCATCCGTTCAGGTAGCGCCATCCTAGTCCACCTCGCTTATGCTCAAAGTGTTCTGGTTAGTTGATGCGGTACACACGGGCCGCGGTATCGTGGAACATGTCGGCCCGTTCGCTGGCCGAATATCCCGAGGACAGCCGCTTGAACGCGTTGTACATGATGTTGTAGGAAAAGGATACCTTGTCCACCGGGAAGTTGCTCTCGAACATGCACCGGCTTGGTCCGAACTGCTCAATGCAGTAGTTCATAAGCGGCGACATGGACTCGGCCAGCTCTTCGGACCCAATGGGGGTCTCGCGGAGGTGCCAGTCGAAACCGGTGCGGGGCATACCGATGCCGCCCAGCTTCATATTCACGTTGGGGCATTCCGCCACAGCGGCGATCCCTGACCGCCAGTCCGCCAGCACTTCGTCATCGCGGTTGGCATAAGGGCCTACCCTTTGCAGGCCGCCGATGTGGTTCAGGATGATGGTCAGGTCGGGTACGGCCCTGGCGAATTCGGCCAGTTCGGGGAGTTGGGGGTGGTACATCCAGCCTTCCAGGGACAGTCCCATGCGGGACAGCACCCTGGCTCCGGCGAGAAACGTTTCGCTGCCCAACTGGTTGGCCTGGGCGATGGCGGCGGTGTTCTCGACCTGCGGGTTGGGGTCCCAGGTTACCGAATGCCGGATACCCCGAAACCGGTTGGGGCTGGCAGCTTGCAGCGCTTCGAGGACAGGCTCAACCCGGTCGGCCAGGTGCAGGTTGGCGTGGCCCACGATGGCCGCCGCCGCCTTGCAGGGGCCGTACAGGCCGGTGTCGGCGGCCGCAGCTAGTCCCTGGACAAACTCAACCTCTCCCACGGGGCGAAGTTCTTCAGGACCGTCGGCCCGGTACATGGACCGCGCCTCCACAAACACGGTTGAGCGGACGTTGTGGCCGCTATTCGTGTCGGCGGCCAGCTCGTGCAGGAGATACCTCTGATAGGGGATCCGCTGGGTCCGCAAGTCCCAAAAGTGGTGGTGGGGGTCGCAGATTGGCAAGTCGGGTTCGAGGGCTGGTTCGGTGGTCAGGTCCAGCCAGTCATTGCCTCCGAATGGCATGTTGACCCTCCATAGCTGTAATTTGGGTGGGGTTAGGCGGGTTCATGATACCACACCGCCGATTTGGGCCGCCGCCCAGTAGTCCGTCCCACTTCTCTTTCGATTTAGGGCTTTGGACTAAGTATCTATCTCAAAACTGAACTAGCAGGCTTGGGCAAAGGGGAAATCCCCCTTTCGGAAAGGGGGAGACGTTGGGGAAGCCTCGTTTTGAGATAGTTACTAAGCAGCCGCCAGCGACGGGAATACCACGTCCTTGAACGCTTGCAACTCCCGGTATGGAAACGCATAGGTCTCCGAGGTCATCAGGTACAGGCGCTTAATGCCGTGGGCCTCGGCCTCGCGCAGCCGTTGGGCGCAGTATTCTGGCGTCCCGATGAGCCCTATGGCGTCGCACATCTGTGCGAGGAGGTCCTGGGGCATGAACTGGCACAATCGCTTGGCTTCCTCCCAGTCCTCGGCATGGGGAATATCGGGGTACAGCTCCCGGAGGCCCTGGGGTATTTCCAACTCTCCCGGGTCGATGCCCGCGCCTCTCAGGTAGGGCTCGTGGGAGGTCTCGATCAGCCTTTGGGCGCACAGGGGCCGGGCTATCTCCCTGGCCTCCTGCTGGTCCTCGTGGATGATGGTGGTGGCGGTCAGGGCCATTTCGATTTCCGCTGGATCGCGTCCGGCGCGGGCCGCCCCCGCTTCCAGGTGCTTGCGGGCTACCTCGATAGACCCGGGGTCTATCCCAACTTGAAGGAGCACGCCATCGGCCACCTCTCCTGCAAGCTCGATTGCCCGGGGGCCGTGGGCCGCGATGAAAATGGGTGGGACTTCCGTGTCGCCATGGCGCATTCGGCTGTTGGAGTCGTTGAACGCGACCTCTTCTCCGCTCAGAAGTTCTTTCATGGTCAAGACCGCCCGGCGCATCTGCCGCACCGAAGCGGGACGGACTCCCACCGTCTGGACCGAACTGAAGCCCCGGCCCATCCAGAACTCGACCCGTCCCGGCGCAAGTTCCGCCACGGTCTTCATAGCCGACGCCAGGACCGACACGTGTCTAGTTACCGGATTGATGACCGCCGATGAAATCCTGATCCGCTCCGTGGCCTGGATTGCGAAGGCCATGCTTACGAAAACGTCTCGCTCCAGCAGTTGGGAGTCCAGCACACCCACCCCATCGAAGCCCGCTTCCTCCGCTTGCCGGGCAAACGCGCCTAGCTCGGTGACTGGCTTGCAGGGTGGGACTCTGAGATCGATCTGAACGGCCATTTGTTCCTCCGGGATCGAATGTTTGGGAATCGCCGCCCGGGGCCAGGGCATAAGCGGTTTCTGGTGACCGGGTTACCAGGGAGGATCGAAAGGCTCCTCGTTGACCTCTTTTACCAGGTCCATCAGTCGGCCCAGTACCTCGATACGTTGGTCCAGGTTAGGCGCGGACAGGCCGGTGCGCCCCACCGCCCGATAGCGAAGAGATGCCGAAAGCGTATCCACTCCCGCGTCACGGTAGGCGCGGATGCGCTCTTTCACCATTTCTTCGGTGCCCAGCAGGTTGGACTTGAGGACCATCTCGGACGGGACGAGCTTCCGCGCCTCGTCCCGTCGACCGTCGATCCAGAGGCTTTGCACTTCCTTGGCCTCATCGGCGAATCCCGCCCGGCTGTATGCGGCATTGTAGAAGTTGGACTGGCGGGAACCCATGGCGCCGAGGCTGAAAGCCAGTCCCGGCTTGAGGGCCTCTACGGCTTCGTCCACATCGTCTGTGAACAGCACCGTCCCGCCAACCTGCAGGTCTATGTCGGACATAGACCTGCCCGCTTTCCGCGCTCCTTCCTGGATATGGTCGAAGAAGGCGTCTGCGTGTTCGGGCATGAAGGACGTGCCCTTCCAGCCGTCGGCCATCTCACCCGTCAACCGCAGGTTCCTGGGTCCCAGGGAGGCGATGTAGATTGGGATATCGGGCATCGCCGGGGACTCGGTGCGGATGGACTTACCCTGGCCTTCCCGCACCGGCAACCGGTGGTTCCTTCCCTGATAGGCCACGCGCTGCCCGGAGAAGACCTGCTTCATGATTTCGATGGTCTCGCGGGTGCGGCCAATGGGATCGTCGAATATCACCCCGTGAAACCCTTCCATGACCTGGGGTCCGCTGGCGCCGATTCCCAGCAGGAACCTGCCATTGGACATGGAATTAAGAGACATGGCGGTCATCGCCGTGTTGGTGGGAGTTCGCGTCCCTATCTGGAGCACTCCGGTTCCCAACTTGATTGTGGACGTCTTGGCCGCCAGGTACGCCAGGGGCGTAGCGCCGTCGAAACCCCAGGCTTCCGGGGACCAGATGCTGTCAACTTCCAGCCGTTCCGCTTCGACGGCAAAGGTCGACAGTTCGTCCCAGTTCGCAACGGCGTAACCGTGGATGAATCCCGTGGAGACACGCACCTAGCTCCTCCTGGATTGGCACTTCGTGTTGACGGTGCGCCCCAGCCCGCGACTTCGATAGTTTAACCCCCTCTCGTGCCTACGCACAAACGTAAGCGCCTCCGCGGCAGGGCAATCGCATCTTAACTCGGGGAAACAAGCTTGGACCTATAACAGCGTCCTGCGATAACCCTGAAAGGAGACCCTTGCGCGCTCCGTGGGTCAGCGCGAGGATGCGGCACATTCGGGCGTCCTGAGGCTGAGGTTGTTTTGTTGTGTCGCATTGTGTTGCATTGTGTTGCAATTTGTGGCACTGACCCTGAGCGGCGGGTTGGCGATCTGGACCGGGACTGAATCTTGGCAATGATTGATGATTATGGTAACGGGTGGTTACCACAGGTGGGAAGGGCGGGGCGTCAGCAGGGTCTTTCAGTTCTCCGCGACAGCCCCTCGCCCTCTGGGAGAGGGGTTGGAGCCTGCCCCGGACTTGATCCGGGGGTGAGGGGCATGTGGCGAGGGGCAACCTGGCTGATGCATGGGATTTCACCCTCATCCCGTCCTTCTCCCTCAAGGGAGAAGGGGTAGTATTCCAAAATTGAAATACCTGGTGGTGTCAGCGGTCTAATTCAAGATGCGATTGCCCTGGCCCCCACGGCTCGAAGGGCTTTGGCGTGTATAATTGCTGCGCAAAGTTCCCAGGCGGTTTCAACCGTGGACCGGGGACGAATATCTGGAGGAATTCTGATGACGATAAGCGTAGGATCTGGAATCGCGCAGATTTTGAAGCAAGAAGGTGTGGAGTGGGTGTCCACATTCCCGGTCTGCCAGGTTAACAACTCCCTGGGGCGGGAAGGGATACCGATGGTCATGATGCGGGACGACCGCTATGCCGTGGCGCTGGCCGACGCCTACTCCCGCATAAACGCGGGCTCTTCAATCGGGGTGGCGACTTTCCAAGGCGGAGTCAACGCAGCCGGTCTGCAGGTGGCCTACGCGGGCATGGCGCAGGCCTACGAGGACGGTTCGCCGGTCCTGTGCATCACCGACGGCGTGCCCATCGGTTCCACCGAGAATAGCCAGTTCGACGTCACATCGAGCTTGAAGTCGGTGTCCAAATGGTACGGGTACCTGGACCAACCGAGCCGGCTTCCGGAGTTCATGCGCCGGGCGTTCACCATGTTGCGCACGGGCAGGCCGGGCCCCGTGGTGTTGGCTATTCCGGATGCCCGCGCGCTTTACGACGAAACGGCGGACCCATACGTTCCGGTCAAAGGCTGGAAGTCGCTGCCAAACCCGGAGGATGTTGCGCAGGCTGTGGACCTGCTTATCGAGGCCAAGGAACCGTTGATCTACGCGGGAGAGGGGGTAATCTATGCCGGTGGGTCTGCCCAGCTCAAGGCCCTGGCCGAGTTGGCCAACGCTCCGGTGGTTACGACTCTCAAGGCCAAGGGGGCTTTCCCCGAGGACCATCCTCTCTTCGTTGGGGTGCGCGGCGGACAGGTGGACCATTACCTGAACAAATGCGACGTGCTGCTGGCGGTGGGCTCTAGCCTTTCTCCCGGCAGGTTTAGCCACGGAATCCCCAACGCCGTTGCCAAGAAGATCATCCACTGCAACGTAGACGAAATACACGTGAACAAGGTGTATCCGACGGCGGTTGCCCTCATCGGAGACGCCCGGTTCACCCTGGAGGCGCTGGAAAAGACCCTTTCCGAGAAGACCTCGGGCAACGGACGGGCTCCGGGCGGCGTGATGGCCGAAGTGAAGTCGGCAAGAGATGAGGCGATGACGCAATACCGGGAAGCGATGGCCTCCACCGACAGACCCATCAATCCCTACCGCGTCTATGCCGGTCTAATGGAAGTGCTGGACCCGCAGCGGTCCTTCGTGACCCACGAGTCCGGAAACACTCGGGACCAGTTGAGCACGGTCTACGACACGCTGGTCCCGCGGGGTTTCCTGGGGTGGGGGAACGTGTCTTCCCTGGGGTTCAGCCTGGCGGCGGCGATTGCGGCCAAGATTTCCTTCCCCGAGAACCATTGTGTGGCGGTTACGGGTGAGGCTGGCCTTGGGTACATGTTGGGTAACCTGGAAGTGCCGCTGCGCCAGAAACTGGGCATTACAATTGCCCATGTTAGCAACGGCGGCTTTGCCGGGTATGGACCCGGATTCTGGGGCGACGGCCACGACCCCTTCACCCACCGGGTCTTGGGGTACGACGAAGTGGACATGTCCCGGGTGATTGGGGAACTGGGTTACCACACCGAGCGGGTCACGGAGCCGTCGGAGGTGGGACCGGCGCTCAACAGGGCCCTGGCGGCCAACGACGCCAACCAGCCTTCCTATATCGAGTTCGTGTGCAGCCAATACCCGATCTACGGCGGCTGGGTCGGCCGATAGACCAGATTTTCAAGCGATAACCGGGCGGCGCGCCAGCCGCGTCGCCCACATACATCCGATGGCCGCCAGGTAAAACCCAACGGCCAGAAGGTAAGCCCCCACGTAGTCACCTTGCACGTCAAACAGCAGTCCGCCCACCACCGGCCCGGCGAGCAAACCAACACCCCGCCCTGCCTGGATGATTCCCATGGCGGAGCCCAGGCTGTCGGCCGGTATCAGGTCGGCTGCCTTCGCGCTCAAGGCAAGGCCGCCGATGCCGTCGCTCAACCCGGTGAACGCAACGAAGACCACCAGGGGCCACAAGACCTCACCGTTGCCCAGGAGAAGCACCACCAGGATGGCGGTAATCTGCATCCCGAATCCCAGGGTATAGACCAATTCCCTACCGAGAACGTCGGAGAGGCTGCCGCTCATTGGCCGCCCTACCAAGCCCACCATACCCACGGCCCCGATGGTGGTGGCTGCCTGGATCGGCGTGTAGCCTCCAGCCACGAAGAACGCGACCATGTGGACGTTGGTCAACTGGATCGCTACCGAGGATACGGTCCTAGCGGACACCATGTACCACAAGGCGCCGGAGCGGACTAGCTTCTTGATCTGCCCAGGTGGCCGGGGTTGAGGCTGGGTCCCACGGTCGGGATGCGCTGACTCGCCGTCGATTGGTGGGGTGTCTGGGGACGGCGCCGATCTCGGAGGCCGCCGCTGAAGCAACAAGTTGGCGGGGACGACCATTAGGCAGAAAACGGGACCCAAAATCTGACACGCCGTGCGCCAGCCGACCAGAGATATGAGAAGCTGGGTCAGGGGCGTGAATATCCCCTGGCCCACCGGGTTCCCAGCGTCGGCCAGCCCCAGGGCGCGCCCACGGTTCCTGGGAAACCAGGGCGCAAGGTTCGCGGTGGCCGTGAAGGAAGAGACCGCGTTTTCTCCGATGGTGATCACGACGCCATAGAAGATGAACAGTTGCCAGAATTCGGTCACCAGGCTGCTGGCCAGGTACCCGATCAGAAGGACCACGCCTCCCAGGACAAAGAGGTATCGGGGTCCCAGCCGGTCCAGCGTCCCGCCCAGTAAAGGCGCGAGGAGCGTCCCGGTGAGTCCGGCAGTGGAGAATATCCCCGCAGTGGCGGCCGCGCTCCGGTTGAAGCTCTCCCGGAAGGCCAGGAAGAGCACGGGGGCGGTGTTTTTGATCGCCCCTTCCGTGGTCAGATTGGCAAATGCCAGGCAGAAGATTACCCAGCCGTAATGGCTTTTTCTGAGAGTGTCGCGCAAAAGGCTCTGGACCAACGTATGGGACACTCCATGCCTGAGATGGGGACCTTAGGTAGGTGATAGGAGTCCAAGGAGTATACACGAACCGACTAACCCGGTTTCCTGGAATCCCGCCCCACTCAACCAGACTGGGTACCTTCCCGCTCGTTGTGAGAGTAGCTCACCGGAGTAAAAGGAATGGTTCTCCGGGGACAGCCATTCGACGCGGCTCTGAATGAACAGGGACCCTCTCGGGCCGTGGGTTTTGAACGCCCCTGGCGTTCGGTCCGCACCGAATTGACATCCTCCAGCCCTGGTGTTAGAACCGGGACTATACGGGGTACCTCGCCTAAAGGAGCCGACAGATGGCAGTGCAGATAACCATGGCTTTCTCGGATAATCCACGGGTCCAGCCGTTGCGCGACGGAACGGTGAAACCGGAAGGAATCGACCTGGAGATGCTGACCATCCCTCCCAGCGACCTCTTCTACCGCAACCTGGCCTACGACGAGTTCGACGCCTCCGAGATGTCTATTTCCGAGACATTGTTGGCCCTGGAGAGAAGCGACGGGACGAAGTGGGACTGGTCGGCGTTGCCCGTGTTCTTGAGCCGAGGCCACGTCTGGCCCAGCCTTTATGTCAACTCGGAGTCGGGAATTGAATCGTTGGCGGACATCAAGGGTAAACGGGTTGGCATACCCGACTACGACATGACCGCCGGGCTCTGGTTTCGCGCTACCCTCAAGGACCTGTACGGCATCGAGGCCAGCGACAACGTTTGGTTCAATGGGCGCACCAAGGAGCACAGCCATGGCGGCGCGTTGGGTCTGGACGATGCCGGACCAGTGGGCGTGACGCATCATTGGCTCACCGTGGGCCAGACCCTCGATGTAATGTTGGATCGGGGAGAAATCGACGCCTTCACCGCCATGCGTTCCGGGGGCAGGATAACCGCCGGGGACTCGACGGTGATAGACCGGTACGGAGGGACACCTACCTCCGGTAACTCGAGGATCAGAAAACTGCTGCCGGACGACGGCAAAGCCGTGGTCTACGAATACTTCCTAAAGACCGGGTTCTTCAACTGCAATCACCATGTAATCGTGCAGAACCGGATCCTGCGGGAGCATCCGTGGGTCGCCCTGGAGCTATTCAAGGCGCTCCGGAGGTCGAAGGATGTCGCCATTCAACGCGCCCTAGACGCACAGTCGGCATACCTCTACTTCCCCGGCAACGACATGGCGCAACAAGCTTTGGCGATTGGGGACGATCCCTATCCCATAGGCATACGGGCCATGGGCAAGAACGTGGAACGGGGAGTCCAAGCGTCCCTGGAGCAAGGGTTGCTGACCAGGCCGCTGTCCCTGGAGGACATCTACTTTCGGACCACCCTGGATACTTAAAGGCCCGGTCTCCGATGCGTCGTTAACTGTCGTCGTTAGCTGTGGGGCAACGGCTTGGAGACCAGGGCTTTGATCTGGTCGATGACTTCCGCCTGATCGAAGGTGCGCATCAGGTTGATCCGGTTACGGTTGGGGTCGCCGCCGTGCCAATACTCGTACACTTCCTGGCGCATTCCAAACGATGACACGGCCAGGTCATGGGCCAAGCGGTAGAGGCGGGACTTGTACTCCACACCCACGCCCTTGCCGCGCATGTAGCGGTCAAGGAACGGACGCAGTTCCGGATTGGCCAGGTCGTTTTCGCTGGGTTGCATGATCATCCCGGAACCTGATATCTCCCGCAAAAGCTGCACCATGCGGGCGGAGGTCTGGGCGAAGAAGATGTTCATGCCAGACATGGACCCCAGGGACATGAGCCCACCCTCGGTCATGAAGGCGTCGTGCTCGACGCCGTCCATCGCGTGCCGCCACATCTCGCAATAGGTGGCCATTTCCCCGAGTTTCGCCGCCACCTCACGGTATTCGATTACCCCGATTGCCTCGGCGGTCATGGTTGCCACCGCGGCCATGAGCCGCATTCGATAGTGGATTCGACAGAGATTGGCCCACCCCATGAAGTTGACGTTACTTCCCAGCCTTTGGAGCAGCGGCGTGGCTTCGTAGAGCATGAACAGCCGGTCCCACGGCACGAGGACGTTTTCGAAGAAGAGCATGGAGTCTTGTTCATCATAGAAGGCTCCCAGCGGATGGCCGAAGCTCCCTGGGAACTGGGACACGGGCTCCCGGCAGAGGATCTTTAGGCCCGGACTGCTGGTGGGGATGGAGAAGGCCAGGACAAAACGAGGGTCGGCCCGGCGGATGAACGTGGCCGACAGGGACACGTAAGTCTCGTTGCTGATGGGGGCGGCGGTAGCCAACTGCTTCGCCCCGTGAACGATGACCCCTTCGTTTGTCTCTTCGACCACGTGTAGGGCGATATCTTCTTCCAGAATCGCCCTTTGCTCGTTCTGGGGTTGCTCGCTGCGGTCCACCTGCGGGTCGCCCAGGGCGTGGGTCAAAAAGAGATCGTTTTCCAGGCAGAGGCGGTGGTAATTGGTGATGTTTTCCCCGAAGTCACAGCGGTCGTTCTTCACCGCTGCCAATGCGTCGCGCGAGTTGTACAGCGTGATAATGTGGGGAGCGAGTATGTCAGGGCTGCGGCCAAGTTGGCCCCAGGACTGCCCGTTCCAGATTTCGCTATTGCGGCGCTTGCGCTTCAGGTCCTCGGGAGACGTGGGCAACTGCCAGGAGAGGCTGCACCGGTTCCCCGTGTCCGGGGAGACGAAGGTCATCTGCTCACCGAACTCGGAGGAGTGTTGAAGGTCGTAGATACGCGCCAACTCGTGGACCATGCCGGTCATCGCCGGGTGAGTGGTGACGTCCTCGACTCTTTCCCCGTCCAACCAGACCTCTCGCCCGTCCCTCAAGCTGTCGATGAACCTTTGCCCGGTCATTGCGCCCAGGGCCTTTGAGGTTTCCAGAGCCATCGGACCACTCCTTGGCGTCACAGTGAGATCAGTGACCCCATGATAGTAGGCAGGCCAGAACCCCGCAAGGCGGGAGGGCCGACTACTGAAAAAAGAAGCAGTTGCCACCGCTTGCCTTCTGAATCACAATGTAGCTGACGCTTCCGGGTCGAGCCGGGCTATGTACCCGGGAAGATTGGAACAGCATTTACGATTCTATCGGAGGTCTTGCCATGACGACGGTCCAGCCCAACGAGACCAGGGACTCCACCGGCCCGGTCCCATCCAACATGTTGCAGACCGTGAGGTGGCGTTGCATCGGTCCGCCTCGGGGAGGCCGGGTAGTAGCCGTCGCGGGCGATCCTCAAGACAACATGGTCTTTTACTTCGGGGCCTGCGCAGGTGGAGTCTGGAAGACGGATGACGGTGGCACCTACTGGACAAACGTATCGGACGGGCATTTTAAGACCGCAGCCGTGGGCGCGCTGGTGGTTGCCGACGGCGATCACAACGTGGTCTACGCCGGTATGGGTGAAGCCTGCATCCGCGGCGACGTGTCCCACGGTGACGGTGTGTACCGCTCCACCGACGCCGGCAAGACCTGGTCTCACCTCGGACTGGAAGAGACGCGCTACATCTCGCGGATCAGAGTGCATCCCAGAGACCCCGACCTGGTGTACGTGGCTGCGTTGGGACACGCTTATGGCCGGAACGAGGAGCGGGGAGTCTTCCGGTCCAAGGACGGCGGGCGCAACTGGGAGAAGGTCCTTTACCGGGACGATAGGTCCGGGGCAATCGACCTTTCCATTGACCCCAATAACCCGAGGGTCATGTACGCCACGTTGTGGGATGTTCAGCGGACTCCCTGGAGCCTGATCAGCGGAGGAAAGGGCAGCGGCGTCTTCAAGTCGGCGGATGGCGGCGACACCTGGCAGGAGATCACGAAGAATCCGGGGTTGCCGGCGGGTCTGTTAGGGCGGATTGGAATTGCGGTGTCGCCGGCCAAGACGGGCAGAGTTTGGGCAACGGTCGAGTCTGAAGACGCGGCCGTGTACCGTTCCGACGACGCGGGGGCAACCTGGCAAAAGCAAAGCGACAACCAGGACCTTCAGGGCCGGCCCTGGTACTACCAGCATATCTTCGCCGACCCGGAGGACGCCGACACCGTATGGGTGTTGAATTACGGCGCGTGGAAGTCGGTGGACGGGGGAAAGAGCTTCGAAGAGGTCTCGACCCCCCACGGTGACAACCATGACTTGTGGATCGACCCCCGCAACTCCCAGCGTATGATCGAGGGCAACGACGGCGGGGCGTGCGTGAGTTTCAACGGCGGTGACACCTGGTCCACCATCTACAACCAGTTGACTGGCCAGTTCTATCACCTGACCGCGGACCACCACTACCCGTACCGTGTTTACGGCACGCAACAGGACAACTCGGCAATCAGCGTCCCATCTCGAAGCCACAAGGGGGCGATTCCCTGGAACGACTGCTACACCGTTGGAAACTCCGAAAGCGGCTACATCGCCCTCCAACCGGGTAATCCAAACGTCGTGTTTTCGGGGGCTATCGGGAGTTCCGCCGGCGGGGGAGGCAACCTGCTTCGCTACGACCACGACACGGGGCAAGTGCGTATCATCACGGTCTGGCCGGAGATTCTCACCGGACGGGGCGCGGTGGAGATGAAATACCGGTTCCAGTGGACCTACCCGATCCAGTTCTCCCCCCACAACCCCGACGTCCTATACGTAGCGGGCAACGTGGTATTCAGGTCCTCCGATCAGGGGAATAGCTGGGAGCCGATCAGCCCCGACCTGACCCGCAACGACGCCAGCAAGCTGCAAGTCTCCGGCGGTCCCGTGACCAAGGACACTTCAGGGGCGGAGACCTACTGCACCGTGTTCGCCTTCGTGGAGTCGCCGCATGAGCCAGGTGTGTATTGGGCCGGTTCGGATGACGGTCTCGTCCACATCTCTAGGGATGGCGGCCAGAATTGGGGCAACGTGACACCGCCCGGGCTGCCAGCCTGGAGCCTGGTAACCATGATCGAAGTCTCTCCTCATGACCCAGCGTCAGCTTACCTGGCGGCCACCAGGTACAAGCTGGACGAACCCCGGCCAATGTTCTTCAAGACGAATGACTATGGGCAGACATGGACCGAGATAAACGACGGGATCCCCGAGGGTGACATCTCGCGAGTCATTCGAGAGGACCCCGGCAGGAGGGGGTTGCTATACGCGGGAACCGAGAGTGGGACCCACGTCTCGTTCAATGATGGAGCGTCCTGGCAACCACTGCAGTCCAACTTACCCACAGTCCCGGTCTACGACTTGCTCGTCAAAGACGAAGACCTGGTCGCCGCTACCCATGGCAGAGCCTTCTGGGTCCTGGACGACGTGACCCAAATCCGCCAAATCTTCGACGGCCTGGGAGATGGGGATGTGCGCTTGCTGAAGCCGCGGGCTACCGTGCGGCTGCGCTCTCCCGGCGCGCCCAGGAGCGCGTCTTCAGGCAAGAGTTACCGGCTGGGACTGGGAGCAGACGTCACATTTACCCAAGCCATGGGGCCCGATGACCGGCCGGTGCGCGTCTTCCTCGACGCCGGGGAGAACCCTCCTCAGGGAGCGGTCATTTCATATTTCCTGAAGGAAAAGCCTGAAGGAGACGTGACCCTTAGCATCCACGACGGCAACGGCGCACTGGTCCAGAGCTATTCCAGTAGTCCGCCAGCGGACGGTTCATCCGAGAATACGGCCGTCCAACCATTGAAGGCGGGCGAAGGGATGAACCGGCTGGTCTGGGACCTCCGTTACCCGAATGCCCGCAAAGTGACGGGCGACAAGACCACGGAAGACATGGTCACGGGTCCCGTCGCCCCTCCGGGCGCCTATACGGTGACCCTGACCGCGGCAGGTCAGTCCCAAACCGAGGGTTTTGATCTGGTCCCCGACCCCAGGTCCGGCGCAACCCAATCGGACTACGATGCACAGTTCGCGGCTCATATCGAGATTCGCGACAAACTGTCGGAGACCCACGATTACATCAACCAGATCCGCCACGTTCGGCAGCAGGTGGAAGAATGGGAGCGTCGAGGGCGGGGCAACGATACACTAGCCCAGGCCGCAGGGGCCCTTAGGCGCAAGCTGACCGATATCGAGGACGACCTCATCCAGGTCCGGTATACCGGGGCACGAGACCGTTTGAACCTGCCGGTGAAACTCAATAGGCAGTTGGCGGAGTTGCTTGCCGTCGTCTCCAGCGCGGATTTCGCGCCGCCCCAGCAAGCGTTCCAGGTTTTCAGTCAGCTTTCGGAAAGGATCGACGTCAAGACCGGTCTGCTCCAAGCCGTTATCGACGAGGATGTGCCGCGGTTCGTGAACTTGGTGCACGAGCTGGAAATCCCCACCATAACATCCAACCCCGATTCCGGGTCTTAGGCGGGCCCCTAGAATGCCGGTGTCTACTTCGTGCCCCTTGGTCTCCGCAGCCTCCGAGAATGGGCTGGGATGACGGCTGCGCGATGACCAGTCCGGCTGAAGTGGGCAAGACCCCTGAAACGTAATGCAAGCAGGGCAGTCAGAGTGGTTAAAACACAGTCACCGCGTGTTACGATATACGTAGGATCGTCAGGCTAAATCAGAGGGCGAGCGGGCGGGGTTAATGACCACTACTGTCGAGGATTACAGAGGACTTAACGCGGGTACCGAAGAGTACCTGGAGTTGACCAGGCAGATCAGGCAAAAGGGGTTGCTGGAGAAGCAACCCCTTTATTATTGGACCAAGATTGTCTGCACACTGGGTTTGCTGGCCCTGTCCTTCACTTTCATGGCCCTCACCGAATCCCTCTGGCTCCATCTGATCAACGCAGCGTTCATGACGGTGGTCTTCGTCCAATTCGCCTTCTTGGGCCACGACTCAGGCCACCGGCAGGTATTCGCGTCGACCCGCTTGAACGACATGCTGGGACTTGCCATTAGCTTCCTGCTTGGCATGGAGCGGTCCTGGTGGGTGGACAAGCACAACCGGCACCATAGCAACCCCAATCAGACAGGGATGGACCCGGATATCGATATCCCGGTTCTGGCGTTTTCCGAGGAAGAGGCAATGAGAAAACGCGGGCTTTTCAGGTTCATAGTCAAGTACCAGCCGTACCTCTTCTTTCCGATGCTCTGCCTAGAGGCTGGGGTCGGCTTGAGATTGGCCGGGGTCCAATTCCTGATGCACAACAAAGTGAAGTACCCGATAGTTGAACCTTTGCTGATGGCCGGCCATTTCGTGGCCTATCTGGGGTTGGTGTTCCTATTCTTGCCAGTCTGGCATGGCGTGGCCTTCATAGCGGTTCACCAAGTCCTCTTCGGGCTGTACATGGGCTCCGTGTTCGCTCCCAACCATAAAGGGATGCCCATTCTGGACCGGGACGACCGGACCAGCTATCTCCGGAGGCAGGCCATAACCTCAAGGAATATCAGTCCCAGCCCCATCGTGGACTTCATCTACGGGGGCCTCAACTACCAGATCGAACACCACCTGTTTCCCAACATGCCCCGCAACCGGCTGGGAAAGGCCCGCAGGATAGTCCGGGAGTTTTGCCGCGGAAGTGGTGTTCCCTACTATGAGACCGGAGTCATCCGGTCTCAATGGGAGATACTGGTGTTCTTGCACCGGGTGAGCGCTCCCCTGCGCAGACAGCCCGGCGTCAAGCCGGACCAAGCTGCCGCATAAGGACCCCGGCCGGCTAGTCTGGGACGACATCCCGGAGATTGGGCATTACCTCTTGCGCCAACAGGCGCATCGACTTCTCCCAACCTGCCTGGTCCTCCATATAGTCGTAGATCAGGACCAGCAGGGTTCCGAACCCGCCGGACATTTCGTATAACCGCCTGAGTTTGGCCTCGACCGTGGCGGGAGAGCCAATCATCCACTGGTGCTCGGCCAAGTATTCGGGAGTCACCTGGTCGTCGGGTACGCTCTGATCGTGTTTGAACGTCTTGAGCAGATCGAAGTTCTGGAAAAGCGGGATCAGGTAGTCGCGCCACACCCGGCCCAGCATCCCATTGACACTCTTCTCCCAGGCCTCGTCGTCGGAATCGGCGATGAACACGTCTCGGACAATCCGCCAATCTTGCCGGGATGGGGTCAACCCGGTACGGGCCGCGCCCTCGGACACCGCTTCCCAATGGCTGGCGATGTACTCGGCGTTCAACCCCAGGCTCATCGGGATGAAGCCCCGCTCCCCGGCGATCTTCAAGGTTTCTGAGGCAATGCTCGCCGCGGCAACACCGATGGGCGGATAGGGCTTCTGGTAGGGTTTCAGGAAGTATCTGAGGAACCCGAACATCTCTTCCGGGATGTTCACGTTCCAATACTTGCCCTTGTACTCGAAGGGGCCCTTGTTCTGCCAAATCTTGAGGATTATGTCCAGGGACTCACGAGTCATGTCCCGGTGTTCGCCTCCAACGCCGTCAACGTCGAAGAGAGCATAGTCGCTGGGCAACCCTCCCGAGCCTATTCCGAACATGAAACGGCCCTGGGCCATGTGGTCCAGGTAGGCCACGCGATGGGCCAGTTCCGCCGGGTGATGGTAGGGCAAGAGGTGGACCCCGGTGGCCAGCTTGATGTTCTTGGTCCGCGTCAAAGCCTGGGCGATCATCAAGTCGGGAGCGGGGATCGGCTCCCAAGGGCTGGTGAAATGTTCACCGATCCAAGCTTCGTCGAAGCCCAGATAGTCGGCCAACTCCAGGCAGTCCAGGTCCCATTGGTGGGCCTGGAAGACGTCTCGCTCCGGGGGATGGGAGGGCATCATAAATAGCCCATATTTCATGGCCCGCTCCTTGATGGTGAAGGTAGAAACTCAGTCTGCATCCGGTTCGGTTCCTCCGATACTACTATCGAAGCGGAGTGCCGTCTAGTGCGGTTACGATTAAGGACTTCCGCCTAACCGGAATTCGCAGTACACTTGAGCCCTTCCGAGGGCAAAACATCCCATGGTGACTGTTCTTCGGAAACTCCAGGTCCAGTGTAAGGTACGTAAGGTATGGTCGCAGGCCAGTCGGCAGGTGGTGGTTGGTCCAGTACAGAGTAGTCTCTGACTCCGTGAGGAAAGTCAGGGGAGGATTCTACGGCTGGTGGCTAACGGCGGTCGCGGCGCTTGTCATGGTCATCGGCTCGGTGCCGATGTTCCAGGGGATGCCGGCATGGTTCGTCGTGCTGGAGCGGGAATTCTCCTGGAGCCGTGCGGAACTGTCCCTGGCATTTTCCTTCACGCGAGTCGAAGGGACCGTGATGGGCCCGGTGGCGGGGTACCTGGTGGACAAGGTGGGCCCCCGGAGAATGGTGCTTCTCGGTCTGCCGGTGCTGGGCTTGGGATTCATTCTCTTCAGTCAAGTGCACCACCTGTGGCAGTTCTATGCCGCCTTCGTGGTGATGAGCATGGGGGGCGGGCTCGGCACCTGGCTGCCAATGATGACCGTGCTCAACCACTGGTTCCTGAGACGCCGGTCTCTGGCCATGGCGCTGGCGATGGAAGGATTTGCTCTCGGGGGGATCATGCTGGTGCCTGCCTTGGCATGGGCTATCGACCCCGAAGAGCCGGACCGGATAGGTTGGAGGGTTACCGCGGCGGGGATCGGAGTTGGCATAATGGTCCTTGCCTGGCCCGTGTCGAGGCTTGTCCGAAACAGGCCCGAACAGTACGGGCTGCACCCCGACGGACAGCGGCCAGCCCCGGCGGCTACCTCGGAGAGGGCTGTTTCAGGGCCAACTAACCCCGGCGGCGACCCGCCTGACTACACCTGGCAGATGGCCATCCGCACGGGGACTTTCTGGTTGATCACCATGGGACACGCCTGCTCTTCGATAGTTATCGTGACGCTTATGGTGCACCTGGGGCCAATGCTCGACGACCGGGGATTCTCGATCCAGACCATTGGGTGGGTTGTCGCTACGTATACGGCAGTTGGGGCGCTGTTTACCCTGATCGGAGGATATGTGGGAGACCGGGTGTCGATCCGGCTGGCGTTGTTCGCCTTTTCCGTGGTCCAGTCGGCGGCAGTGGTGGTGCTGCTCGTAGCGCGCACGGAACTGCTGGCTTTCGCCTTCGCCGTGCTTCTGGGCATCGGATTTGGAGGAAGAACTCCGTTGACCACGGCGATCCGCGGGGCCTATTTCGGCCGACGCGCTTTTGCCAGCATCACCGGGGTTTCAATGATCCCCATGAACATACTTCTGTTGATCGCACCGTTGTTCGCGGGGATCATGTTTGATAAGGAGGGCAGCTATACGATTCCATTCCTGACCATAGCGTTGGTCAGCTTCTTTGGCGCAGCCATGTTCCTGCTGCTACGCGAGCCGCCCTCCACAGCCGAGGTTGCTTAGAGTGACCGCTAGGCGGTCAGGCGGGTGAGCAGATCCCTGATCTCGGTTACCGTCATATCCTGCCAATACCTGGCCCGGGATGCGGTGCGCGCCCTTCGCTCCCTGCCGAAATCCTGATCGTTGATGTCTGGGTTCTCGGCCCGGATGTCCTTCTCGATCTGTTCCATTTCCTGTTCGGCAATTTCCGGGCGTTCGATCCAGTGGGAGATGTATTCGTGGTCCTTGGTGTAGAACACGGCGACGGGGATGGACATCCACTGTCCGTTCTTCAGGAACTCGTTCATAATGTCGTGGTTCTCGTCCCTGGGGAAGACCGTCATTTGCATCCCAGACGCTTCGGCGATACGCGCCAATACCGGGAGTCCCCGTATGACGTCGCCGCACCAGTCCTCGCCAAGGACCAACATCTTCGCGGGACCGTTTGCCTTGCCGACCAGTTCCTTGAGGGCCGCAGTGTCTTCCGCGGTTACGCTGAAATTGTTGTAGAAGTCCTCGAAGCGGGCCTTGTTGACCTTGATCTGGCCCATGTAGGTCTCGTAACTGACGCCTTGGTCGAACCTCTGGGGGGTTACGACGCTTGCTTGTTGAGTCATCCTTCTCCTCCTGGCTAATCGTTTCAGTTAACGGGGGTGGCGGTCTGACATGGGCCAACGACCCATCAGCCGATTTCTCAACCGGTGCGCCCTTCGAACCCGATTTCCACCCGCCCGTCGGGGTACAAGATGATTGGCACGGTGTCGCCGAAGTCGAGGGCTTGGTCGAGGGTGTCCTGGCTCTGGTCGACCCGGCGTTCTTCGTACTCGATTCCCTCCCTACCCCACTTGCTGCGAAGGTGGTCGCAGGCAGGGCAAACGGTTAGCGTGTAAACGATCGGTATAGTTGCAGGACTAGCCGCCATGAGCAACCTCCGGGTGTAATTTCAGGCCATTCTACAACGGCGCGCATGGCCTGTCATCAATGCCCTAGCGAGGGTTTCAGAGTTGGTGATTGGACTGAGATGCAACCGCTCATCCTGAGCGGAGCAAGGTCGAAGGACGGATTTCCCCTCAAACTTGAACAGTTGCCTTGGCCGCCAGTCCAACGTTACGGGTTTTGTCTTCCTGGTACCGCATCCGGTTGCCTTTGACAAGTACCTTATTAGCCTGAAACTGATGGGCAGATATGTCAATGCTTGGTATGCATCCCAAAAGAGTGTTACCACTTTAGGGAACCTCTGAACAAGTGGGGGCGGCGATTATTCGCTGCCAAAATCGTACCTGGCTGTCCACTACTTTGCCACATTTCACCGACTTATTGAGAGATCCCCTAACTCCACAGTTACCTTTATGTCCTCTGGTTGCCGCTTGAAGGCGGACTGAAAGTCTGCGAGGGGGACTTGGCGGGTCAACAGACCGGTTGCTGCGCCGGGCCACCGCTCCTCAACTTGCTTCAGGTGTTCCACGCCCTCACGGAAATCGGCGGGGTTGGCGTTTACCGAGCCAAAGACCAAGCGGTTGCCCAGTACCAGCCCATTGTTGAAGTGGCTGGCGTCAACGGGGATAAGATTGCTGTGTCCCGCTACGCCCAGCAGGCAGAGGACACCGTTGTTTCCCAATTGCCGGTAGGCATCAAAAATGAGAGGCGCGTACCCAGTGGCTTCCACAACCAAGTCCACCTGGCCGATGACCTCGGCAATGACGGAAACGGGTGTTTCCCCGGTGCTGGCAAAGCGGGCGCCGATTTGCTCGGCAATCCGGGCCTTGCTTCCATGAAGTGCGGACAGGTCGAACACCCAGGTATTGATTCCCCGCAGCCTGAGCAGCATGGCGGTCAATAGGCCAATGGTCCCGGCGCCCAAGACCACCGCGCTGTCCAGGTTCCAAGGCAGGCGTTCCTGGATTTTCAGGCATTGGCGCAGGGCTTTTTCCGCTACGGCCAGCGGCTCCAGCAGCACTCCGGCCGGGGCCAGGGCGGCGGGTACCGGGGTTAGAAACCAGGGGTCTTCGACGTAGTATTCGGACAGGAACCCGTGACGGCCTCCGATACCTCGCTCGGTGAAATCTCCGGTGCGGCACATATCGTTGTGGCCGCTGCGGCAGGGACGGCAGTAGGTGTGGGGGCAGGGACGACGCACCGTTGCTACCACATAGTCGCCGTTGGCCAGCCCGTCGGCCTGACTGCCAACAGCAACCACCCGGCCCAGACCCTCGTGGCCGATTACCAGGAAATCGTTGCCGATGGGAGCCCTGCCATACAGCCCCTGGACAATTTCCTGGTCGGTGCCGCATACGCCAACTCTCACCGCCTGCACCAGGACTTCACCGGCGCCCGGTTCCGGCTCGGTCATTTCCCGCAAGGTCAGGGAATGGGCAATTCCAGGCGTAACTGCAACCCCTTTCATAACACCCCTCCCCCGCCCTCAGCTAACAGGGACGGACTGTATATACAGGTTATCTTCTTCCATTTATCCTGTCCATCCATGCTGGAATCCTGCCAGGACGATCGCGAATTTGCTCGATTCTGAGGCAGGTCGCCACATGCCGGCCAAGTCCAAGCCCGTATCCGGTATCGGGCAAGGTCCGGGTCCCCGCATACACGGGAATTATCACGGCCTTGTGAAGGCCACATAAGGGGATGAAAATAGCTACTTTCATAGTAAAGACGAGGGTGTGCCCGGGAGACAATGAAAGCGTCCTGGGCTTCATCCAGATTTCCTTGTCTGCTGGCCCTGCCCCGGATATAATTGCGCTGGCCTCGCTCCGGAGCCGGTTTTACGCCTAGGGCCGATACGGAGTAAGCGCCAAACCAGGAACAGAGCCGGGGGTAATTCACCCTACCGAGGAGGCGAGATGATAGCCCTTATAGTCACCATTCAGATACAGCCGGACAAGAAGGATACGTTCATGGCTTCGCTACACGGCGATGCTGTTGGCTCCAACAATGATGAGCCAGGTTGCTACCGTTTCGACGTGCTACAGGACAATGAGGACGCCAACACCATCCACCTGTACGAGATATACCATGACGACGCAGCCGTCGAGGCCCACCGGGCCGCGCCTCACTACCTCAAGTGGCGGGAGGAAGTGGCAGATTGGTTTGCCGGGGAAACGGTGCGCCGGCTGGCCACCCCTGTCTACCCACCCGAAGGGGCTTGGCGGAAGCGGCCGCCGGTAGCTGACTAGAGACCGAGGACGGTCAACGACTAGGGCCGCCGTTCCAAAACCCGCCTGAAAGCGCTGAGGAAGGCGGCCACATCCTCGTCTCCCAGGGACGTGGACATCGCGCCCACCAGGTTGGGCGCGATGAGTATCCCCTCATTCAGAAGGCCCAAGAACACACGGCCCCGCAACGCCCGGTCCGATGCCGCCAGGTCTCGGTAGTTGTGGATCTCACCGCCGGTGAAGTGGATACCGAACAGTGACCCAAGACCGGTAACCTGGACAGGCACTTCCAATTCCTCACAGATCTCCCGGACTCCCTGCTTGAGCTTCTCCGTCATCTCCGCCAAGCGCCGGTAAACGTCCGCAGTCAGGTGCTCCATAGTCACGGACCCCGCCAGCATTGTCACCGGGTTCGCGTTGAACGTCCCCGCGTGGGATACCCTTGGGCCCCTGGTAGGGTCGTAAAGGTCCATGATGTCCCGGCGTCCACCGAATGCGCCCACCGCGAAGCCGCCGCCGATGATCTTGCCCAGGGACGTCATGTCCGGGGTGACGCCGTAGTATTGCTGTGACCCTCCGGGCGCCGCGCGGAAGCTAATCACCTCGTCGAAGATAAGGACAATCCCGTTCTCTTCTGTGAATTCCCGTAGCATGGTCAGGTATTCGGTCGAGGCGGGCAACATGCCCACCGACCCCATGACTGGTTCCACTATTACCGCCGCCAGTTCATCCTTATTTTCTTCAAGGATGCGCCTGGAGGCGGCGGTCTCATTGAAAGGGATGATGATGACTTGGTCCAAGACGCCTTCCGCCAGGCCTTCGCTGGCCGCCACGGGCTGAGGCCTGTCCGCATCCCCCGCTTCGGAGATATCCACGCGCACGCTAACCGTGACCGCGTCGTGGGTGCCGTGATAGCCGCCCTCGACCTTGGCGAACTTGCTCCTACCGGTGAACGCCCGGGCGGCACGGATCGTGTTCAAGGTCGCCTCGGTCCCCGAATTGGTAAACCTTACGAGGTCGAAACTCGGAATGCGCTCGCACAGGAGCTTGGCCAACCGGATTTGGTGCTCGTTGGGCGCGTTGTAGGCCACCCCTCTGGACAACTGTTCGTACACCGCGTCCATGACTGGCGGGAAGGCGTGGCCCAGAATCATCGTCGTCATGGTGTTGATGAAGTCGATGCGGTCGTTGCCGTCGACGTCGATGACGTGGGCTCCCGAGGCCTCGGTGATGAAAATCGGGTAGGGGTCCCAGAAGATGGAGTTGCGGCTGTCGCCCCCCGGCAGGTACTCGGAAGCCGTTTGCCACCTTGCCTTCGACTCAGGGGTCAACTCCAAATAGCGTGCGAGTTCGTCGTGTGTTGTTGTCAATGCAGGCCTCCTGGCTGGTTAGCAGGGATTTGATAGGAGCAATAGCCGGGTTGAGGAGAATCGGCTAGGACGGGAGAGCATGCTCCGAAGTCGCTGGGACGACCCTTGGGAAATATAGTCTCCGAATAGGCCCTACGCCTACGCTCGCGGCAATCACGACGACTAAGATAAGTCCGCCCACAGCCATCACGATAGATGCGTTGAAGATGTCGGCGACGGTGGCGCTCAGGGCGTTACTTATCGCCATGCTGCCGCCTACGTGCATCGAATATACCCCCGAGACCCGTCCGCGTACCCTGTCATCAGTCATGCCTTGTATGATCGCGTGGCTAATGGTCATGAAACCTGACTGGTTCACGCCGATAGAGATCGCGGCGAGAATAGACAGCATCGGAAGAGTGGTCAGGGCCATGATGATTGGGCCCAAAGCACTGGTCACGCCGAAGAACAAGAACAGATACCCTCGTAACGTGACACTTTGAACACCGGCGATGAAGATAGACGCTACCAGCGCTCCGCCGCCGACTCCCGCCATAAGGTAGCTGACACCTACGGCGCCCGATCCGAGCTTCTCTTCAGAAATGCCGGGGAGGATGGCTTCGTAGGACATTACCAGTGAGCAGTGGGCCAAGACCAGCATGACCATGGCCAACAATTGGGGCCGGCCGTACACGTACTCGAAACCCGCCACGAGATTCTGGAAGAAGCCCCGTCTCCTGTCAATTTCTCCAGTGGACCGGGTGGTGATCCTGGTGATCTGGATGAGGCCGATGAGGTAGAAGGCGCTGCACATCCAGAAAGCCGCTTCGATCCCGAACGACGCAGTCAAGGGGACCAACATCATGGGCCCGACGAGCCGGGACCCCTGCTGGGTGGCCTGGTTCAAGGCAATTCCGTTCAGGAGCCGTTCCGGTGGCAATAAATTGGGAATCAACGACTGGGTGATGGTCATCTGGCCCGAGCGGAGAGTCCCGTTAATTAATGAAAGGACCAACAATACCCACAGTCCCCCGGTCCCATCCAAGATGCCGCCGAGCGCGAGCAGGGCGAGAACAATGTTGTGCAGTAGGTTCAACGTGTAGGTCCACTTGAGAAGACCGGCACGGTCGAATTTGTCGGCCAGGAATCCAAGGAGGGGTGTGGAGAACAGCCTGGGGATCATGGCCGCCATGGTCACGATACCGCTCCAGAGCAGTCCACCCGTGATGTCGTAGGCCAGCCAACCCCTCGCGATGATCAGAGCCCATGCGGCGGCTCCGGCACAAGCGTTGGCGGTCCACAGTGTCCGGTAGTCCTGATACCGTAGGCCGTCGACGTACCGGCTGAGTAAACTAAACATGGCGAATATCCTGGTGGCAGATGAGGGCGGGCCGGGGCCATTATAGCAGCCTCATTATGTTCGATAAACCCGAAGGGTTAGCCCTTGCTTGACTCTATAGGCGCGGCGCGGCTAGAATCGGCCTCGCCGACCCACGTTTTCCGACGAATTTCACACTCACTGGAATGGCCAGGTCAATGGTCCAAGACGATAAACTTCTACCGCCCTACCGTGTCCTCGACTTGACGGATGACAAGGGAGTGTTCTGTACCAAGCTCCTGGCCGACTACGGCGCGGACGTCATCAGGATCGAGCCGCCCTGGGGCGACCGAGGGCGCACTCGCGGACCATTCCATCAGGACCAGCCGGACCCCGAAGGAAGCTCCTACTTCCTCTTCTACAATACCAACAAGCGCTCTATCACGCTGGACCTTGACACGGGGGCTGGCCGAACATTGATGCGGCGGTTGGCGGCAAGCGCGGATGTTATCGTTGAGAGTCTTCCGGTGGGATACCTGGAGGGGCTGGGACTGGGATACAACTCTCTGAGCGAGACCAACCCCGGCCTGGTCATGGCGTCGATCACTCCCTTCGGCCAGTCCGGTCCGTGGAGAGACTACAAATCGACCGACCTGGTTGTCATGGCCGCCAGCGGATATATGCAAATCACCGGAGACCCCGACGGGCCGCCGGTCAGACAAGGCAACGAGCAGTCCCACTTCCCCGGCTCGCAACATGCCGCGGTGGCGATCATGGGAGCGCTCTATTACCGGGACATGCTTTCCGGCGAAGGTCAATACATAGACGTCTCCCTTCAAGAAGCCCTCATAACCTACTACACCGACGCGCACCCAGCCCTGGCCTGGACACAACTGGGTGAGAATGTCACCCGTGTGGGGACCAACTCCACACTGGTCGTCCCACTCGGAGCTTTTCCATGCAAAGACGGCTGGATATCCGCCGGTATCATCACTCCCAGGGAATGGGATACGCTGGCCCAGTGGATTTACGAAGTCACCGGCAATGAGGAAGTGTTAAACGAGCAGTACCGGGGAGGGAACCAGGAACGCGCTCCCCACATAGACATACTGACCGCGCTCTTCGTGGACTTCTCCACCCGTTTCACCGCGGAGGAGCTTTTTCACGAAGGGCAGAAGCGGAACCTGGTATTCCTGCCCGTGACTGACGTCTCGGACCTGCTTCAGGACCCGCAACTAGAAGCGAGCCACCTTTGGGCCGAATTGGAGCATTCAAACGCGGGCAGGCTCAAATACCCCCTGGGCGTATTCGACAGCGAAGAAGTGACCCCGTCCAGGGCCGCGGCCCCGCTCCTAGGACAACACAACCAAGAAATCTATTGTGGAGAACTGGGACTAACTCTGGTTGAGCTGGGTGAACTCAGGGCATCCGGGGTAATCTAAGGGTTGAGGGATGAAATCTCGGCCGGTTCTAACCAATAGCTTGTGAGCGGCGCCAAGGAGGCAGGATGACCAGAATAGTAAGGCAGATTGAGGTTGGTGGCAACCTTCTGACGGTGCTTTTTGATACTGGTTCATTGCGCTCCTATGTCACATCTGAAGCGAGTCCTGGTCCGAATCGGAAGGGTAGAGTGATCTCGGTTGGACTTGGAGGTCAGACCCGGAGACTTGAAGATCGCTGTGATTTCACGGCACGGATCGATGACCTCGAGATGGATGTCACGGCATACGTCATCCCGGAGTTGGGTCTTATCGAGCAGGGTCGGCTCGACGTGATCATTGGCGCTTTGACGATGGAAGAGTGGTGGATCAGGCTAGACCCGCACAACAATGAACTGGACCTTTCGGGTCTCCGCAAAGGAGAGTTCACGGAGTTCACGATTTGGTAACGACAGGCCGAACGGCCCTGGCGGGAGTCCGCGTGGTGGAATTGGGCCCCTACGTCGCCTTGCCTTTGACTGGACGCTTGCTCGCCTCTCTGGGCGCGGAGGTCATCAAAATCGAGACCAACAAGGTGCTGGACGAGATGGCCTTTATCCCCGCCTGGTCGCGGGGCGCGGGCCAGCCCGACTATCAACGGGGGAAGAAGCGCATCACTCTCGACGTCCGCACGCCCGAAGGCAGAGAATTGCTGCTAGCGCTGATCGGGGTCAGCGATGTCTTTATGACCAACTTTCGCCGCAATATCCTCGACCGGTGGGGAGTGGATTTCCCGAAGGTTAAGGAGGTGCGGCCCGACGAGGTGATCATGTGGCAAACAGGACTTGGCGGCAGCGGGCCGTACTATACCTACAAGTCCTATGGCATCCTAGTCCAACATATGTCGGGAGTGTCGTTAATGAGCGGCGAGGAGGGTGCGCCTCCCGTGGCGATCAACACTTCCTACTCAGATTATCACACGGGTATATTTCAACCGGTAGCGATCATCGGAGCGTTGTTGCGCCGCCACCGCACCGGAAAGGGCGCGACTATGGAGTCGTCCATTTTCCGCTCTGGCGCGGTCACCGCGGGCCCCTCCATCCTCGACTTTCAGCGAGACGGACGCTTGCCGCCCCGGCGAGGCAACCGGGACGAATCAGCGGCGCCCCACGGCGTCTACCGTTGCACGGGTGAAGACCGTTTTTGCGCTATAGCGGTGTCCTCTGACGATGAATGGGCGGCGTTTTGCCAGGCCCTTGGAGACCCGGACTGGGTCGGAGAGTCACGTTTTCTTACCGCTTTGGACCGTTCCAGGAACCAGGACGCGCTGGATGAGAAGATAGAGGTTTGGACGTCTCAACTGGCCGCTGAAGTAGTCATGGAGAAGCTACAATCCGCCGGAGTGCCGGCGAGCATCGTTTCTCAAGGCGATGACCTGTTCCATAGTGAACACCTGAAGGCGAGAAACTTTTACCGGGAAACACCCTACTATGTAGCGGAACGCGGAACGCCCGCAACCGAATGGGAGAGAGGCGAGGGGATCGCCTGGAGTTCCCCGGCCCGGCTGTCGAAGACACCGATGGAATTCGGGGACTACAGCAATATTGGCGAAGACAACGAGTACGTTTTCGGTGAACTACTTGGCCTGCCGCCGTCTGAGATCGAGCGATTGGCCGAGGCCGGGGTGATTTACTAAGAAACGATCTCGAAACTGAACGAACAGGCTTAGGCCGAGGGGAAATCCCCCTTAATCCCCCTTTTGCGAAAGGGGGAGATAGTTGGGAAGCCTTATTTTGAGATGGTTACTGAGACCGGGTCAAGGTTCACCGGCGAGAGAGTGGCTGCCATGTCGGACTATAGCAAATACGAACATCTGAGGGTGGAGGTAGGAGATGGGGTAGCCTTGCTAACCATGGACCGGCCCGACTCCCTAAACTCCACCAACTTTCAACTTCACTACGAGCTGAGCCGGATCTGGTTGGACATTGGCCAAGATCCTGCGGTGCGAGTCGCAGTGATCACGGGCGCGGGCAACGCCTTCTCCGCCGGGGGTGACTTCGACATGATCGAGGAAGCCATCGGGAACCCGGAGATCGTTGGCCGGATCATGCAGGAGGCGAGTGACATCGTCCACAACATGATCGACCTGGACAAGCCGGTGATCTCCGCAATTAATGGCGTCGCGGTGGGGGCTGGGCTTGCGGTGGCGCTTCTGGCTGACATATCCATCGCCGCCCAAGACGCCCGGATCACCGACGGACACGTGCGGTTGGGGGTTGCCGCTGGCGATCATGCCGCGGTGATCTGGCCTTTGCTATGTGGGATGGCCAAGGCCAAGTATTACCTGCTGACGTGTGATTTCCTTAGTGGGAGAGAGGCTGAACGGATCGGGCTGGTCAGCATGGCGTTGCCATCGGAAGAGTTGCTGCCAAAGGCCATGGAGGTTGCCCGCAATCTGGCTGCCGGACCTCAGACCGCGATCCGCTACACGAAACGGGCGCTGAACCAATGGCTTCGCATGGCGGGACATACGTCATTCGACTACTCTTTGGCCTTGGAGAGCCTGGGGTTTTTCGGGGAGGACATACGCGAGGGCCTTCAATCGCTGCGGGAGCGAAGACCTCCCGAGTTCCCATCCGCCCGGCCCAACGCTTAATCAGCGGTAGAGGCTATGGTTCCGAGCGCGTCCCGCAATCTCTGGCAAAGGCGACCAGGGCGTATGGAACCACCGCGAATGAAATAATACGGTGATGCCTGACCGGGCTGGTCTCCCTTCCAAGATTCGCACTATAATGGCGAACGCGCACCCTAGACCGCTCCTCCAGACTCACTTCTAAGCGAGGTGCTATGGACACTTCCAGCCCCAACATGGTGGACTACGAGGCTACCTTCCGAGACTTCAAGCTCGACGTTCCGGAACACTTCAACTTTGCCTTCGACGTGGTGGACAAATGGGCCGAAGACCGCACCAAGCTCGCCCTGATCTCCCTGGACCCCAGTGGGGAGATTGCTCAACACCACACTTTCTGGGACCTGAAAGTCCAGTCCGATAGGTGCGCCAACCTGCTCAAGGGGCTGGGCTTATCGAGGGGAGACCGGGTGTTTCTGATGCTGCCCCGTATCCCGGAGTGGTACGTCCTTATGCTGGGGCTTATGAAGTTGGGCGCCGTGCCAATGCCCGCGACCACCCTTTGCACACCCAATGACATCGAATACCGGGTGAACGAGGCCGAAGCCACCCTGGCGGTGACCGACCTGGAAAACTGGGAAAAGGTGGCGGCCGCGGCGGGTGCTTGCCCTTCGCTTCAGAACTTGCTGATGGTGGGAGGTCACCGGTCTGGCTGGTCGTCGTTTGAGGATAAGATGGCCGAATACTCCCCATACTTGGATGACGTAGAGCCGACTCGAAGCGACGATCCGCTGCTGATTTACTTCACCTCTGGCACTGTGGGTTACCCGAAGATGGTGCTCCACACTCATGCGTCCTACGGTTTGGCCCACGTCTTGACTGCCAGGTTCTGGCACGACCTTAAACCTACCGATTTGCAATGGACCCTATCGGACACCGGCTGGGCGAAGGCCGCATACGGCAAACTGTTTGGTCAGTGGACACAGGGGGCGGCGGTATTGCAACACGACGCCCGGGGCAGATTTGACCCGGCGTTGACCATGAGTATCCTGGAGCGTTACGGGGTCACGTCGTTTTGCGCACCTCCGACGGCTTATAGGATGCTGGTGCTGGAAGACCTGACCAAGTACGACTTGCGGAACCTGCGCCACTGCACCGGGGCGGGTGAGCCCCTAAACCCCGAGGTTATGAGCAAGTGGGAAGAGGGTACCGGTCTGACCATTTACGACGGATACGGCCAGACCGAGACCGTGCTTCTGGTGGGAAACTACCGCTGCCTGCCAGTGCGGCCCGGCTCCATGGGGAAGCCGGTGCCCGGTTTCCACGTGGCAATCGTCGACGACGAGGGCAACGAATTGCCGCCAAATGAAGAGGGGCAAATCGCGGTGCGCGTCAAGCCAGATAGACCTGTGGGCTTGTTCCGGGAATATTGGCGAGGTCCGGAAGCGATGGAGGCCTCGTTTTTCGGAGACTGGTATTTCACCGGGGACAAGGCATACATGGACGAGGACGGGTACTTTTGGTTTGTCGGCCGGGCCGATGACGTAATCATCTCCGCGGGGTATCGTATTGGCCCCTTCGAAGTGGAGAGCGCGTTGATAGAGCACCCGGCGGTCGCCGAGTCCGCGGTGGTGGCCAGCCCGGACCCGGTGCGCGGAGACATCGTCAAGGCGTTTGTGATCCTTGCTCCGGGCTACGTCGGGTCAGACGAATTGGCGCTCAGCCTGCAGGACCATGTTAGGACTACCACGGCTCCCTACAAATACCCGCGGGCTGTGGAGTTTGTGTCGGAACTACCCAAGACTATCAGCGGCAAGATCAGACGAGTGGAGCTTAGGGAGTCAGAGCTAGACAAGGCGAGGCAGGCCTAATGAGTCCAGACTCCATCAAGTAGACATGTCCACCGAACCGAGTGAATTCGATTATGTGGTGCGAGGCCGGATGTTCCTCCAACAGGGACTGTTAGACCAGGCCATCGCCGACTTCGATGCGGCCCTGCGGCTTAACGACCAGTTCGCGGAGGCCTACTACTGCCGGGGGCTCGCCGTCCGTAACGGGGGCGACCTTGAGCAGGCTATCCGGGAATTCACCCTGGCAGTGGAGGCCGACCCGGAATATTCCGCGGCCTATTACGCCAGAGGGGTAGTCCGGCGTTATATGGGCAGGTTCGACGAAGCCTTGCTGGACTACAACCACGCTATCGACATCAACCCCGGCGATGCGGACTATTACTACGCCCGGGGCGTGGCCCATGCCTCCTTGAGGCATTACGACCAGGCTATCGACGACTTCCAAATAGCTCTGCAACTGCTTCCGGAAATGCCGAACGCTCATTACAACCTGGGGATCGCCTTCCGGGATACAGGACGGCGGGAGGCGGCGCGGGAGCATTTTTCCCGGGCAATTGAACTCCGGCCCAACGACGCGGACTACTACTACGCCCGGGGAAACTTGTTCCACGACATACAGGAGTTTAGCCTGGGCGTTGACGACTACACGAAAGCGATCGAAGTTGTTCCGACCTTTGCCAACGCGTTCTACAACCGGGGAATCTGTTTGAGGAACTTGGAACGGCCCGATGAGGCCATTGCCGATTTCGACCAGGCGATGCGGCTGGGTCCGCCTTTCGCCACCCTCTACCTGAACAGGGGTACAGCGTTGGCGGACAAGACAGACCACGAAGCGGCTCTGGTCGACTTCAACCTAGCCCTGGGGCTAGACCCCGCGTTGGCCGCGGCCTATTTGAGGAAAGGGAACTCCCTGGTGATGTTGGGGCGGCACGCCGAGGCGCGGGACCATTATCTGAAAGCGATGGAATTGAGACCCGGCTATCCCGAGGCGGAGCGGGCATTGGCCGCCGTGCGGGAGTTACTTGGAGACCAGGAAAACGAGACTGGGGAGGACGCTGGTGGCAGACAGATTTAGCGGCCAACTTCGGGCCGAAGTGGAACCGATTTGGCAGCAGATTTTCGAACGGCCTTTTCTTCGGGAGATCAAGGACGGCACCCTCCCCCTTGAGAAGTTCCAATATTACTTGGGACAGGACTACCTGTACCTCGAAGGGTTCGCGCGAACCGTGGCCCTGACCCTTGCCAAGGCCCCGACTCCTGACCTACTGGAGGAGTTGGCTCTGCGGGTGATGACCCCAATCGAGCGGCCTTTGCATCAGAAGCTGGTCACTGAAGCCGGTCTAACCATGGACGAGGTCCGAAAGGTAAGGAGGTCTCCGACCAACCACGCTTATGTCAACCACATGCTGACTACGGCATCCATGCACGGGCTGGGTCCCGCCGCCGCCGCGCTGCTTCCCTGTCCTTGGACCTACCACGAGTTGAAGGATGGCGTAGGACAGTCGGAGCATCCGCTGTATGGGCAGTGGACGTCGTTCTACGTGGCGGGTCTCCTCCAGAACAGTGTGGACGCTTGGCGCAGCTTCGTGGACCGGGAGGCCGAAAAGGCCGATCAGCGTGAGCTGGATGCGATGCGCGAGGCCTTTATCATCAGCACCAGGTATGAATATATGTTTTGGGATATGGCCTACAGCATGGAGCAGTGGCCCGTGTAGCAGCGCGTCCCCCTCCGGCGGATTGGCGCAGACAAAATTAACTTTCACGACAGGGCGCCCCGGGTTCCCGGGACGCCCTGTCGTGTGTTCCCTTCGAGTGATATCAGCTGAAGGTTACGGGGCCATCCTGCCTGGACCCCAGTTGTTGGGAATGTTAATCAAGTTGGGCTCGAGGTCGCGGACGGAGGTCTGGCCGCAATAGGCCAGGCACCGGTCCACCTCTTCCCTGAGAAGCTCCAAGACGCCGTGAACGCCGTCGGCTCCGTCCACCGCCAATCCCCAAAACAGGGGCCGGCCAATCGCCACGGCGCGAGCGCCGAGGGCCAGCGCCTTTATGACGTCGCTTCCCCGTCTGACACCGGAGTCGACGTAAACCTCGACCTGGCCCTTGGATGCATCGACGATCTCCGGGACCATTTCGATCGCTCCCATTGTCATGTCCATCTGGCGTCCGCCATGGGTCGAGACCAGAATCCCATCGACACCGCTCTCGGCGGCGATGTGGGCATCTTCGGCGGTGCGAACGCCCTTGAGTACGAGGGGCAGCGAGGTAAGTCCGCGCAGCCATTCAAGCTCTTTCCAGGTCAGGGGCGGAGTCCTCGACACATCGAAACCGGAAGATTCGTCGGTGCCACTGATTTCGCTTTCCGGACGGCTCTCGGCTCGGAAGTTGCCTAGATCCGCAACCCTCTGGAACCTGTTTCGCAGGTCTCGCTCTTTGGGGCTTGGGGCTGGCGTGTCGACGGTCAAGGCGATGGCCTTGAAACCGGCTTCTTCGGCCCGGTGGACCAGCATTTCGGTGAGATCGTATCCTCTGTGGTATAGCTGGAACCACAGGGGTCCGGAAGCCGCCTCCGAGACTTCTTCCAGGCTGTAATTGGAGGAGGTGCTGAGCATCATCAGCGTGTCGGACATGCCTGCCCCCCTGGCGGTCGCCAACTCACCCTCGGGGTGGGCCAACATGTGGCTGCCCGCGGGGGAGATCATGACCGGCATGGAGATCTCCTCGCCAAGAACGGTGGTGGTCAAGTCCCGCTCCGTGATATCCCGGAGAAAGCGTGGGCGCAGGGTTAGGTCTTCGAACGCCGACCGGTTGCGGCGCGTGGTGAATTCGTCCATGGCCCCAGCATCGATGAACGTCCAGTTGTTGTGGGGAAGGACCTGTTTGGCTCTTGCCTCGTAGTCGTAAAGGTTGATGGGGTCTAGGCGCATGGCTGCCTCCTTTACTTGCCCTCGGAGTAGCGGTTTCGATCCGTCCAGAAATTTCCCCTGGGCAAAACTTCCACTACTCTACGCCTTCACTGCTTCCCCGGCAAGTAGTGGTCACGGGGACGCGTGATACTGTAACTGTTCGGACTCGATGACGCGGATTGGCTAAATCCCACATCGGTCATCTCCATGATGATTCTCAAACGATGTCCCTCAGCGGCAACCCGTCATTAATAGGAAAATAGGCAATTTTCAGATTCATACATGGCCTCGGCAAGGCCATCCGCAATTCCCGCGAAGGGAGACTTTTGCGAAACCTTCCGCGACTCCCGCGAAAGCGAGAATCCAGAGTGTGCCCAGATACGGCGGACGCCCTCACCCTAACCCTCTCCCGGAGTGAGAGGGGATTATTCAAAGGTCTCCGAAGGCGGGAATCCAGAAATGCCGATGATAGTGACTGTTACAGGTTGTAAAGGATTCTGGATCCCGGCTCAAAGCCTGCCCCGTACTGGATACGGGGGCCGGAATGACAGGTTGGGGGGAGGAAGGACACATCAAGTCTGAACAGTTGTCTGATACTTCGAGCACTAAGTAACTATCTCAAAACGAGGCTTCCCCAACGTCCCTCTATCGGAAAAGGGGGATTAAGGGGGATTTCCTCTCTGCCCAAGCCTGCTGGTTCAGTTTTGAGATAGATACTAACGGTGAAGGACCGGATTGTTGTACGATGATAGCGATACAGCATGACGACGATAAACACCATAGAAGACTTGGTCCGTTTACTGGACGAACACCCCCATTGGGCGGAAGCGCTGCGCGTGCGCCTGTTGACTCGGGAGCTTATAGAATTGCCGGAGAAGTTTGCCCAATTCGTCGAGCAAACCAACCAACGCTTTGAAGAGATCGACCAACGCTTTGAAGAGATCGGCCAGCGCTTTGAAGGGATCGACCGGCGCTTTGACCGGGTGGAGGCGAGCATCGAGGCAATTCGGGTCGATATAGGCACGCTTAAAGCGGGGCACGCTCAAAATGCTGCCCGGAGACAGGCGTCCTTGATTGCGGAAGATATGGGGTTCTCGTTAGTAAGAATTCTCACGCTGGAAGATGTCGGAGGACTTCTTCGGGGGAAGGACACTTCAGGGATACCCGCTAACGCTCTTCGGAGCTTTCGTCTTGCTGACTTGATCCTGGAAGTTGAAGACATCGAAGGTACGACCTGCTACGTCGCCGTGGAGGTATCTTTTACCATAAACGGGCGAGATACCACCAGGGCAATCCGTAACGCCGCATACCTGGCCAGATTCAGCGGCCAGCCGGCATTTGCCGGAGTCGCCGGCGGGCGTATCGATGAACGAATTCAGACCACTGTGGATTCTGGAGATGTGTTCTGGTATCGGATGGACGACGAAGCCTTGGAAGTGGAATAGCGCCAGTGACTTGCGTTCTCCACTCGGCGTTGCCGTTGGTATGGACCAATCTGTCTTGGGCCTTTAAGGTCTGGGGCGGCGATGCCACGGCGCGAGTCCTCTTCCCTTGGCAGTCTCAGCAGGTTGTCGGCAGCGAGGCCAAGCAGGGCTTCTTTGGCGCGGTCTGTCAATAGGTCCCTGGAGACGGCCGTAGGCCGGGACTCGCAAAGCGGTCCGAACGAGGTAGGGAGCCTCGGTCACGAGGTCTGGGTCAGTCGTCGAAGCCTTACGTCGAGCGAGTTTGGCCAAGATGGAAAAGGGAGCGGCAATCAAGCCGCTCCCTTAATGTTACCGCAAGTCCGGGTGGGGTCCGGGGCTTCTAGTCTTCCTTCATGGCGAAGGGGACCACTCCGGGTAGCCACCACTTTTCCCAGCTATCGTCCACCCTGCTCTGGAAGTATTCGATGTCTTCCTTTGTCAGATGGGCGAAGCGGCCTTGGCGCATGAGGTAGTCCTCGATGGGCTTCCGCTTCCGGATACCGCGGGCGATGGCCCTGGAGGGGCCGTTCAGGATCACTTCGCCGTCGATGATCTCGTACTGGACCCACAGGCCGGTCTCGATCGCCAGCATCCCCAACTCGTGGGAGAACTTGGGATCGTAGTCCCATCCCTTGGGGCAAGGGTCGATGCTGTGGATGAAGGTCGGGCCACCGATCGTCAAGGCTCGGCGGATTTTGTTGTTGAAGTCCAGGCCGTAGGAGCCGCAGGCCGTGGCCACGTAGCGGCAGTCGGGGTGACCGGTAGCCAGCATGGGGGCCATGTTCTTCTTCCACCGCTTATTCATTATGCGGTGGACTTTTCCCGGAGGACTGAAGGTCGAATTCGCGCCCCACGGGGACCCGCCCGAGACCTGGATGTCGGTGTTGGCATAGGACTCGTTGTCGTACAAGAGGATCAGCAGGTTGTACTCGTCGTGCTGGAGGGCCGCCGAGATAGCGGAGAGACCCATGTCCATGCCGCCGCCGTCGCCGCAGAATGCGATGACGTTGATCGGCTCCTCCTTCATCTTGCCCTTGCGCATCATGGAAGCCAACCCGGCGGCCGTGCCCGTGGCGGCGGAGCCGGACGAACCTAGCTGGGTATGCATCCACGGCACCACCCAAGGGGTGCTGTAGTAGGTGGTGTTTGCGACGTACATACAGCCGGTGCTGCCCAGCACGATGGTCCTGGGACCGGCGGCCTTGATCATCAGCCGCATCACTAGGGCGGATTCGCAGCCCTGGCAGGTGCGGTGACCGGAGGTGAACCCCTCCATCAACGGGATATTCTTGACCCCTCTAACCTGGGGAAGGTCTTGAACGGTGGTCATAATCTCTACTCCCTCACACCAATCCAGGTGGTTTCCTGGTCTATTTTGCCAGTATCGACGGCCTTTTGCGTGATGTCAACCATTTCGTTGACATCGTTGACGTGGACCTCTCTACCGCCGAGGCCCGCGATGAAGTTGAGCATCAGCGGGTGGGACTCAAGCGGGTAGAGCGCTGAACGCAGGTCGTTGAACAGCACGCCCCCGTAGGACGGCGAACCATATGAATAGTCTCGGTCTACGACGCAGACGGCCTTACACCGTGAAAGCGCCTCTCTGATTTCATCGGTGGCGAACGGACGGAAGAATTTGACCCGGAGGAAACCGATCTTCCGGCCCTGCTCCCTGAGGCGGCGAATGGCGACCCGTACCGGAAGCGCCAGGGTGCCCATACCTACGATGACTATCTCGGCGTCTTCAGTCTCGTACTCCTCGATAAAGGGACTGGGGTCGCCGCGGCCGAAGAGGCCCTTGAACTCGTCGTAGGCTTCCTTGATCACGTCCACCGACCGCCGCATCGCCTCGTCGGCCTGGCGCCGGATCTCCATCAGCCAGTCTTCGTTCACCTGTGGGGCCACGGTGATGGGGTTGTCCGGGTGAAGTTGCAGCCTGCCCCGGTCATACGGCGGCAGGTATTGCTGCACTTGCTGGGCTGCCGGGACGTTCACGATGGCCTGGGAGTGGGTGAGGAATGAGCCATCGCAGCTAAGGGCCATGGGGAGGAAGACTCGCGGGTCTTCGGCCACCCTGTAGGCCAATAGTGCGGTGTCGATGGCCTCCTGCGCCGTTGCGACCCAGTACAGCATCCAGCCCAGATCCCTTACGGCCAGGGCATCGTTGTGCTCGACGCCGAACGCTCCGGGGTCATCGAGGGCCCGGTTACCCACCATGGCGACCACCGGCATTCGAAGACCAGCGGTAACCGTGATGGCCTCGAAGGCGTAGAACCAGCCTACGCCGCTGGAGCCGCAGAAGGTCCTGGCGCCCACTGCGGAGGCGTGTTTAACGATCTCGAATTGGGAATGTTCGCTTTCCGCGACGATGAAGTCGCAGTCGAACGCACCGTCGGCCTTCAGCCTGGCCACGTACTGCATCACAGTGTCGTATGGGCGGATTGGGTAGGCGGTGATCACGTCAACGTCAGCCAAAGCGCAGGCAATGGCAATGGCCTCGCTGCCGCTGATCAACTCCTCCGTTTCCGATTGGAAAAGCGCGGGTTGCGCGGTTGAAGTCATTAGTCCTCCACCGTCTTGGCTATCTCTTCAGTGTAACCCCCGACGTGATGGAAGCCGTGGGTCCTGGTGTCTTGCTTCTGCACTTCGATCAATTGGGTCATCCACTGGTTGTAGCCATCCTTGTCTGCCTGCCAGGCCTCGTATTGGCTGTTGTTGTCGTTGAAGTTGGCCTCGGTGACCATTGTCACGCAGTCGGGTACGGGACACACCGCCTCACATACGCCGCAGCCGCAACAAGAGTCCATGTTGGCGTCATACAGGCCGTCAGGCGTCACGTCGAAACAGGTGTCCGGGCACTGGAGCCAGCAGAGGGTACACTTGATGCAGGTCTCGAAGTTGATCACCGGCCGCATTGACCGAGTGCTGAACTTCTTGAACACAGAGTTACGTACAGGTTGATAGCCTTCCTCGCCCCCGCGGAAGCCGGTGCCTGGTTCGATGCCCCTGATCACCAGCCCCTCTTCCATGGTTTTCCATCCGGGAAGGTCGAACGAGAAGGGGGTCTCGGGGTTCCCTTCACCTGGTTCCACTGGCCGGACCGTGGCTAACTCGTAGGCCCGCCGGGCAGAGGCAACCTTAGTGTCGTTATCGAATTGGTCACGGATAGCCTCAAGCATGGAATCCAAGCTGACCAACTGGGGGCAGACGCTGCACAGGTTGCCCAGAATCCTCACGTCTGTATGGTCGTCTTTGTAGACCCATAGTCCGGAGAAACTGACCGTGCTCCTGATGATGGACAGGTTGTAGGGCGAGTCCTTCTGGTGCATGTCCTGAATCAGCGCATCGGACTCTTGGCGAGAAGTCACGATAAGAGTTCCCCCCGGCTTGGTGAGCTCGTTGATCGGCTGAAGTCCGTACCATGCCCATGACTCGACGCCCTTGCACATGGTGTCGTCGACATTGATGGTGACGTCCACCTCGGAAGCCTCGTATCTGGCCAGGTTCTCTTCTAGCTCTTCGGCGTCGTCCGCAACCACCGCGAACTGTTTCGCCGGGATTCCATTGCGCTCCGGAGAGTCGCCGTAACGTCCGAAGGCTGTGCCGATCTTGCCCTCTTTCCTGGCGGCGAACACTATGGAGCGGACGATGTTCCGGGCCAGGGTCTTCTGGAAAATTCCCCGGTACACCACCTCCACAGCTACTGTGGCCATATTGGTACCTCCCCATGATGTTTTCGTTAGATTTGTGAGAGATTTGTGAGTCCTGGAAATCCGGGGTTGGCGGCGGTCAGCCGCCCTCCGTGTCCAGGGCCCCCATGCCGGTCAGCGCGTTGTCGGCCCGCGCAGGTTGACCGGAGGAGGGGCCGTGTTGATGCTCGGATACGTTTGACGGTTCGACGACGGTCAAGTGGTGCTCCATGGCGTTCCTCGCGCCTTCGGTATCGCCTGACCGCACCATCCGGAGGATGCGGCGGTGCGACTCCAGGGATCGGGTGGCCCTGCCCGGGGCCTGCATGGACTGGTCCCTGGACTGGCGGAGGATGTCTTCGACTGCGCTAACGACCTTGACCAGAGCGGAATTATGGGTTGCCGACGCCAGGGCGAAGTGGAAGGCGGTGTCGGCATCGACTCCGCTTCCTCCCTCGGTTATCTGACGCTCCTGGTCCGTCAGAATCGTCTCGAGGTCCTGTACTTCCTGGGCGCTGGCCCGTTGGGCGGCGACGGCGGCTATCTGGGGTTCCAAGAGGCGGCGCATCTCGAAGATGTCCTTCAGGGTTTCCGTTCCGCCGCTGAGGGTGGAGGCGATAAGGGACACCAGGGACTCGAGGTTGTCGGTTTCGATAAACGTCCCCGACCCCCGCTTGCTAATCACCAACCCCTGCAATTCCAACGACCTGATGGCCTCACGCACCGAGCTGCGGCTGACTTGGAGCTGTTCGGCGAGCAGGCGTTCCGAGGGAAGCCGTTCGCCAGGCTTAAGGACCCCGTCACGGATGAGGGTGCGGAAGCGCTCTACCAGGACGTGATGCACCCGTTTCGCCTGGGCCGGAGGTGTTGTCTGTGTAGTGTCAGGCAAGTGGTCAGACCAATTCAAGGCTGAGCACATTATACACGCCGGTCAGACCTTGTCAAGAACGGCCAGATATAGGCAACAGTTAAGAGATGATGACGCGGAATGGCTGAATCCCACGTCGGTCATCTCTATGATAATCCTCTTGAGATGTCTCGCCGCAACCCGTCATTATTATGAAAATAGGCAATTTTCATATTCATACATGGCCTCGGCAAGGCCATCCGCAATTCCCGCGAAGGCGGGAATGCAGATTTGGTAATGATAGGGACCGTTGTTGGTTGCGAAGATTTCCTGGATTCCGGCTCAAAGCCTGCCCCGTACTGGATACGGGGGCCGGAACGACGGGTTGGGGCGAGACTGACAATTGAAAGACCCTGAGACATAGCTCCAGGGTCCGTAAGTTTTCGTGGTCAATGACCGATCTAGCAGCCTACCCCGCTCGTCCTGAGCGAATACGGCGACTATCGAATGCCCGTATCGAATGCCCATGAGCAGAGGAGAGCATTGTTTGACAACGTCCATCGCGCTTCCCATCATATAGATGGACGCTTGCCAGGTACTCAGACCGTTTTCGAGAGGCCGCGATGTGTCTGTCCACCCGCTTACGCGCCGTGTTAATCATTCTTTGCCTCGTGTCCTTTTCATTAGGACTCATAGGGCCCCTCGCGGCCCGCGCCGAGACCGGGCATGTCCTAGTCATGGAGGTTGAAGGCGTGATCAACCCGGTCGCGGAACGTTTCATCACCCGATCCCTGGAACAGGCCGAAGTCGATGGCGCCGCCTTGCTCGTAATTCGGCTCGATACGCCAGGCGGCCTGCTGGAATCAACGCGCAACATCGTTGAGGACCTCTTAGCCGCTCCGGTCCCAGTTGCGGTCTACGTATCGCCGCCGGGGGCACGGGCTGGTTCCGCCGGGACCTTCATCACCGCCGCGGCCCACTTCGCGGCGATGGCCCCCGGCACCAACATCGGAGCGGCCACCCCGGTCTCATCAACCGGCGAAGAGATCCCGGAAACCCTGGCCAGCAAAGTCGAGAACGATGCCGCGGCATTGATTCGCAGCATCGCCCAAGAGCGGGGGCGAAACGAAAAAATGCTGGAACAGACCGTCTTGACCGCGGCTTCTTATAGCGCGAAAGAGGCGGTAGACCTGAATGTCGTTGACCTAATCGCCGATGATCTGGAAGAACTGTTGGAGATGCTGGAAGGGAGGCGGGCCGAGACTCTTTCGGGAACGAGAACGATGCGCCTTGAAGGACTGGCTATTCGAGAATTCTCCAAAAATCCCTTGGAGCGGTTCCTGGAGTTTATTTCCAATCCAAACGTCTCATTCATATTGCTCACGGTCGGTGGACTCGGAGTGATAATCGAGCTGTTCAGTCCCGGTCTAGTCGGACCAGGAGTGGTGGGCGCCGTCTGCTTATTGCTTGCGTTTCTCGCCCTTGGCAACCTACCTGTCAACTGGGTTGGGGTTGCCTTGGTCTTACTCGCGATAGCGCTGGTGTTCTTGGAAGTACAGGTGTCGGGAATTGGCGTGCTGGGGATCGCAGCGGTCATCAGTTTCGTCATAGGAGGGTTCTTATTGTTCACCCAATTTGGGGACGTATCTCCGACCCTTCCGGATATCTCGGTGAATTACTGGTTGCTGGGCGGCATGGCGGTGACCTTCGCTTTCGCCGTGTTGTATGTGGGCCGTCTAATCGCGCAGTCCCGGCACGATACCCCTCAGCGAACCACCAACCCGCTGTTGGGAGAAGTGGGAGTGGTGGTCAGCCCGTTGCAGCCCAGGGGTCTTGTGCGTTTGGGCGAGGAAAACTGGACAGCCGTGAGCGAGGATGGTAGCGTTGTCAATAAGGACGAACCGGTGATAGTTATTGACGTTCACGGCGTGGTCCTGACTGTGATTCGGCTAGACGCGACAGAAATCTGAAATCTACCGGGCTTGCGGAGGCGAAAATGTCAACTGGGATCGTCATAGTTAAACAGTACGAGCGCATGGTGGTCCTGAAATTTGGCCGGTTCGCCAGCGTGGCGCAACCGGGGTTCCGGTTCCTGGTCCCAATTGTCTATTCAGGCCAGGTTGTCGACACCCGGGAGCAGGTGGACCGGGTGCCCACCCAGAAGTACATTACCAGGGACAACGTGGTCGTGGACCTGGACTTCGTACTTTACTACCGGGTGCTGGAAGACCAGGCGGACAGGGCAGTGCTGCAGGTGGCGGACCATCGTGCGGCGGTGCGGAACCTGGCGGTTGCCGAACTCAGGTCGATAATCGGTAATATCACCCTGGCCGACGCCCTGGCCGAGAGAGAGCGGATTCAGAACCAGCTACAGGTTGCCCTGGACGAGAACACGGGCCGTTGGGGCGTCAAAGTGCAGGGCGTTGCCGTGAACGAGATCGACCCTCCTCCCGGAGTGAAACAAGCGATGGAGCGGGAAAAGTCCGCCGCCGCCATCAAGACTGCGGATATCACCGAGTCCGAGGGACAACGGCAGGCGCAGATCAACCGGGCCGAGGGAGAGAAGCAAGCGGAAATCCTCAAGGCCGAGGGGGACCGTCAGGCGGAGATCCTACAGGCGGAAGGCGATCAGCAGGCCCAGATATTGCGGGCTCAGGGCTTCAGCGACGCTCTTGACCGGATCTTCCAGGTGGCCAATACCGTAGACTCCAAGACCATGAGCCTTCAGTACTTCGATACCCTCAAGTCACTGGGAGCTAGTCCGTCGACCAAGTGGATTTTCCCGATGGAGTTTACCTCGATGCTGTCGCCGTTGTTGCGGATGGGTAACGGGGGACCGGAGAATTCCGAGGGGAACTCCAACTCCGGCTAGTGGTTGCCAGTTAAAGCAGTTGCATAGGCTGCCCTCGTCGGGCGGCCTATGCGCGTCTCGCCGCTACCGGGGCAGGCGAGGCAATACGACCCAACCTTCATCTTCGGTACCCAGGGAGTCCGTTTCTTCCTGGTGGTGCAGCAGTCCGGTGTACGCGTTGAGGATCGCGTTGCATCGATTCGCGTCCAACGTCTTCAGGTGCGGGTCCAAGCCGTCTACCATGGGGCTCAGTTGGTCCTTCATGAAAGGCAGGCTTTTCGGACTCTTCTTAGGTGGAATCTTGTCACCGAACAGGACCACCTTGGATGCGTGAGGGTAGACCTCGATCACCTTGTGCCCCCTACTCCGAAGCTGATCGGCGACTCTAATGCCCCGGTAGATCAAAGTTCTCATAATCGACCGCTTGTTCGTGAAGAAGCAGCTTATCTTCATCCGGGAGAGTTCCATCTCCGCCTGTCGGCCCTTGGATTGAGGCATATCAGTCTCGCAAGGACAGGTAGTCTCCAGGCAGCAAAGCCCCTTGGGCAGGCTGAGAGGGGACCCAATCGCTATAAGACTGGACTGGCCTTTCTTCCCGATGCCGGCGATCTCCTCGTCCTGGCTCATGGAGGCGAGGGAGCAAAGGCGGCCATCGTGGTCAAGTACCGCTACAGAGGTTGGGCGAGTAGGTGAGGCTCTAAGATCCACCCCAAAGATCATATCGTCTCTCCGCGTTATGCTTATTATGGGAAAGTGTGGCTTGGTCCGGGAATCTGGCTGGCTGACGACGGTCAGCCTTCCCGCGGGGCCTGGTGGGTAATCCAATGGACCGGCCCTTTGGAGGAATCAAGGAATTCGAGGGCGGAGGAGTATGGCTCCGCCGCTCCGTTTGCGACCTGCTCCAGGGTCGCGATCAGTTCCGGGTCGGCTTCTAGCAGCGCTCTGAGCCGCCGGCCCAATTCTTCGTGGACAGTCTCCACGAATTCGGCCTTCCGCCGTTCGGTCCGTTTCCGGTCCAACTCTCCGGAACCGTTGATGTAGTCCCGGTGTTCCTGGACTTTATTCCAGAGTTCCGGGATTCCTTCGCCCGATTGGGCCTGGGTCAGGACCACTGGAGGGAGCCAGGTCGGATGAGTGGGTCCGATCCTGAGCATCGCGGTAATGGCCGCCGCCATCTGGTTGGCGCCTTCACGGTCTGCTTTGTTGACCACGTAGATGTCGGCTATCTCCATGATGCCCGCTTTGAGGGCTTGGATGGCGTCCCCTGACTCCGGGTTCATTGTCACCAGGACGGTATCCGCGACCCCCATTATTCCCAACTCCGTCTGTCCAACACCCACAGTTTCGACCAACACGACATCGTTATTGGCGGCGTCGAGCAGTCTGGCCATGCCCTTCACGATCCGAGGGAGCCCACCGGATTGTCCTCGTGTGGCCACGCTGCGGATGAACACTCCAGGGTCGAGGTAATGGCGCTGCATTCGAATGCGGTCGCCGAGCAAGGCCCCGCCTGTATAGGGGCTCGTGGGGTCCACCCCCAGGACTCCCACGGTCTTGCCCTCTCGCCTCAGAACCCCGGTAAGCTGGTCGACTATCGTGCTTTTCCCAGCGCCCGGGGGGCCTGTGATGCCGATGGTGTAAGCCGCCCCGGTGTGGCGGTCTACCTCTTCGAGAATCTCAGAGGCTGAGGAGTCTCCGCTCTCGAGTTGAGAGAGGACCCTCGACAGCACTCGCCTGTCTCCGGCCAAAAGCCTCCTGGAAACTTCGGTCATACTTGGGGGCTCTTGCGCGAGCTAGATGAGCACTGGCCGCCTATACTTGGGATGGATACGAATTTAGCATTACCGGTAGGCGCGGTCAAGGCCGAAATCCGGATGTGGATAGGTCTGAGAATGCGTGGATAACTCAATATTATGCGAATAATGCGTCAATCCCGTGCATGAGTCAGGTGGTTCTCTTCGTTAATGGCCGCTTACCATTGGCCGGGTTTCGTCGGACCGTGTTGGCGGGCAATTCTTAAAAACGAGCTTGATTCATCCGGGGTGTTCTTAAACACAGGTCGTCCTAGCCCGTAGGACCGAATGCGGAGGATACCCTACCCGGAGCCACAAAGTTTACGACGCAGGGTCGGTGGAGTACTAGTGATGGAAGAAGGTGTTGCCGAAACCCTGGCCGCCGGCGGTGATCAGCAGGTCCGGGCGGTTGCCCCAGCGCCGGAGGAATCTGCCGAAGTTCTTGCGGCTAAGCTCGTCGCGTTGTCCTTCGTCCAACTCGGTCCAGAGACGGTGTTCGTGGCGGACCAGGGGGAGAGTGGCGTCGGCCACCACACGGTATCCCTTGTCCTTGAATTGGAAGCAATAGTCGATGTCCAAGTTGCGGTAGAAGCGGAAACACTCACGCATCAACCCCACATCGTTGACCTTGTCCCTGCGGAATGTCATGCAATAGGCTTGCATGGCGTCCGCGTCACCCTGGTCCACCTCTTCGTGGAAGTGTTGCAGGTCGTCGGTGGTTAGCCCAAACGGACCGAATATACCCACTGAATCGTCGGACAGCTTCTCGGAAATGGTGTCCAGTATCTCACCGACTACTTCCGCTGAGCCGTCGAGGATGATCACGTTCTTGCCCAGGCTTTGCTTGATGGCGATGTTCTTCCCGGCGGCGTCTCCAACGTTGTGGTCGCAATGGATCACTCGGACCGAGTCGTGACTCGCCTGAAACTCCTCCAACCACTCTCCCGTGCCGTCCGTGGAGCCGTTGTCGACGACTATGATTTCGCTGGAGAATCTGCCGGGATAGCGTTGCATGCTGGTCACGCACCGCTGTACGTCCCACGGATGGCTGTAGGCGTTGAGGATGAAGGTAAAATCGTACTGTGAAGGCCGGTCCAAGAAAGATTCCACCTCTCGGGAAGACGAGACCGACGGCCATAGCTCGCTCTGTTTCTCCAAGGCGGTCTTGGGCCGGATGCGTGACGCCGCGGCGGTGTCCTCCACCATGAAGCCCTGGGAAAGCACGTTGTCACGCAGGGCGTCCGCATGTTGAAAGTCGGACTGTTGCCTCAAGCTGCTCCGTTCTCCGACGGTTGCGCCGACCAGTTCAGGGACCTCGTAGGCCGCCGGGACCTTGTCCAAGTCCAGACCGAAAATCTTATCGAACTCCAGGAGCAGCCCAAGCTTGTCGACCGGGGGCAACTCTGAGCGGGACATCTCCCAGGTCAATGCGAGGGCTCCGGGTAGGTCCAGGTCGTTTTCCACCAGTTCCCAGAACTTTCGCCGCCATATCTCCACGTCTTCCTGGGGCCCGGCCGCTCCGGCCTGGGTCTGCCAGACCCAAACCCGGTTGCGAAGGTTGGTCAGGGCCTTTTCCGCTGCGCGAAGGGAGTTGAAGGTGAAATTCATCCGGTGCCGGTACCTGACGGTCATACAGAGGTAGCGGAACGAGAGAGGGTCAAAGCCCCGGGAAATCAGCTCTTCGATGAGGAACACATTGCCCGATGACTTGGCCATCTTGGCTCCGTCGGCGAGCAGGTGCTGGGCGTGTACCCAGTAGCGGACGTGTGGATGGCCAAAGGCGGCCTCGCTCTGGGCAATCTCGTCTTCGTGGTGCGGGAAAATGTTGTCGACACCGCCGGTATGGATGTCGAACTCTTCGCCCAGGTATTTGTGGGCCATGGCGGAACACTCGATGTGCCAGCCGGGGAAGCCGTCGCCCCAGGGGCTGCCCCACTTGTAGTCCCGGCCTGGCTCGGCGGCCTTCCATAGCGTGAAGTCTCTGGGGTCTTTCTTGAGGGGATCGGCCTCGGCCCGCACTCCTTCCAACAAGTCCGCGCCGGTGTTGCGGGAGAGCTTTCCGTATTCGGTGAAGCGGGCAACGTCGAAGTAAATGTTGCCGCCCTTTTCGTAGGCGAATTCGTTGCCCATTAGGGTCTCGACCATGGACACCATCTCTGGGATGTGTCCAGTAGCCCAAGGATACACATGGGCGGGCAAGATGTTCAGGAGGGCTTCGTCCCGGTGGAACAGGCCGGCGTAGTGCTGGGTAATATCTTCCACCGTGCGGCCCTCGGAAAGAGCCGCCATGATAACCTTATCACCGCCGGCCTCCACTAGTTCCTGACGCATGTGGCCCACGTCGGTGATGTTCTTGATCTGGTAGACTTCGTACCCGTTGGCCTGGATGACCCGGCGGATCCAGTCGGCCATCATGTAGGTGCGCAAATTGCCTATGTGGGCGTCGCGGTAGACGGTGGGCCCACAGGTGTACATGGTGACCGAATCCGGTTTGATCGGCTCTATCTCTTCGGTCTGTTTGGTCAATGTGTTGTAAATTCGCAGCAAAACGAGGCCCCCTTCCGCCGTGGGTGTACCGGGAAGTTTAGCACGTTCCAGGACTGTTTTGCATTAAGCCGCGCCCATAGCCGCGAACCGTTCCGGGCCGAAGCCGCCGATGGGGAGACTGGTTTCGCCGTGGCAAATCAGTCCCTCTACCGCCTTTCCCATGCCTGGGCTGAGCAGCACGCCTTTCTTACCCGCTCCGGTGGCCAGGTATACGTTCTCCCAGCCTTGAGGTCGTCCGATTATCGGCAGCCAGTCCGGAGTGACCGGACGAAGGCAGGCGGTGTGCATGGCTACCTTGGCGTCAGCGAGGTCTGGGACCAACCTTTCCGCCCGGCTTCGGAGGGACTTTTCCGCTGAGTCCGTCAGAGACTTATCGAATCCTTTCCATTCCTCAGTGGCGCCGCACCAGACCAGGCCATCAGGTTTGGAGTAGGTGGAGCCGCCCCCGCCGGATATGTCGTGCCGGATTGGAGGTCCCGGCAACTCCATTCGTAGGATCTCGCCCTTCAAAGGGTCGACGGGGATGTAGGTATTGAGCCACGGCTCGGCCAGGCGTGACCATGGGCCCATTGCCAGGACTACTAGGCCGCAGGATATGGAACCCTCCGAGAGTTTTACACTGGTGACGCGCGCGCCGGAGGTCTCAAGCCCCTGAATCTCTCCCGGGCGGACCGATGCGCCCCGTTTCTTCGCCGCTTCGACGAGGGCTTGGGTGTACCTTTGGCTATCGACGGCTGCGTTGCCCCTGGTCAATAGGGCCCTGACCGCTTTGGTGGTTACACGTGGTTCCAGGGCCGAAAGTTCGCTGGGGTCCAGCCATCGGGCTTCGAAGCCAGCGGCGCCGCCGAAGACGTCTAGAGTTTCCTGTAGTTCAGGCAGTTCGGACTCTTCGAAAGCCAGACGAATGGCGGACATGACACGTCCGTCGTAGCCGATGCCAGTCTCTTCAGGAAGCTCTTCCCACAGAGCCAGGTGCAGGAGGTAGGACGCCCAGGCCAAGGCTCCCAGCCTGCCAGGTATCTCAGCGCCTTGAAGGGGGTTCAGGCCCCCTGCGGAGAATCCCGACGCCTGGCTGGCGACACCCTCCTTCTCGACGATGGTCGCTTTCACTCCTGCCAGGGAGAGGTAATATGCCACGGCGCTTCCTGCCGCGCCCCCACCGACTATCACTACATCGCTGGTTTCCGCCATTTCGACACCCCCGTCTTGGGAATTTGATCTATTCAGAATCAGGCTGTGAAGGAGAATTAAGGCTTAAGACATGGAAAGATTAGAACCGCGGGGCCGCGTGACATTCTAGCCATGCGCCGGGTAGAATTCAGATAATATCAAGGGGGTAGCCATGCCGATTTACGAATATTATTGCGCCGAATGCGATACCGAGTTCGACCTTATGCGGCCGGTTTCCCAGGCGGATGATCCGGCCCAGTGCGAGGCGTGCGGTGATCCGGCCCAGCGCCAGTTAACCACATTTTCCTTCAAGTCAGACACTTTCACCGCCCCCCGGCTCAAACGTTCGACCCAGCGCCCACTGAGGCCCCACGACCGCACCGAGCCCGCCACGACCCCGGAGGACGGCCCGGCTTCCTGATTGACTCCACGCGCCCGCCGGTTTCAGACATCTGGGGTCCGGGCGTTTCGTGCGGCACACCGGCGGCGTGTCCGGCCGGTCCAACCCCACCGGTTTTTGGGACCGGCGCGTTCCACGATGCCAGCCGGGCCCGAAAAGCGGCTATCGCCTGGGCGGCCTTCCCGGTGGAGGTTCATCCCCGCCCCTTGCCTCGTTGCAAGGTATGCAGGTGCATAGGGACCGCATCCAACGGTAGGTGTAGATACCGGTGTAGTGTGTGTCGCTCCAGAGAAATTGCAGCGCGTAGTTGCCGACGGGCATTTGGTCCAACGCCTTAACGTCCCGCGGCACCGATTCCGGGTCCAATCGAGGCCGCCCACTCATTTCGTCGACGCAACTGGCGCAGGGACACCGGAGCCGTAGATAGCGGTGTGGATAGGGGCTGCGGTGGCCATCGTTCCACACCACCACTATGGCCTGATCTCCAATAGACACTTCGGTAGGTAAAAGTGGGGCTTCCATTTTGCCTTTCGCGGTCTTAGTGATTTTGGGTGGCTAAGAACGGGCTTGGGGCGCCTGCACCTCGGCGAGTCGTGCGGGACGGGGCATCTCGTCAGGGTCGGTCGGGATTTCGATGATGCTTGGTCCGTCGGCGTCAAGGGCTTCCAAGAACACGTCGCCAATGTCTTCAGGCCTCTCCACGTAAAACCCTGTGCCGCCAAACAATTCGGCGAATTGGTCGAAGCGCGGATTGATCGTGTCCGCCCCGACGTAACGCTCGTTGAAGCCGTAGCGTTGATATGCTTTCTCCGAGCCCCAGCAGTTATTGTTCATAACCACTGAGATTACTTTCAGGCCGTATTGGACCGCTGTGGAGAACTCCTGGGCGTTAAACATGAACCCGCCGTCGCCGTTGAAGTTGACCACAGGCCGGTTGGGGGCCGCGAACTTTGCGCCGAGGGAAGCGGGGAAGCTGAACCCCAGTCCTCCGAGGTCCAACGACGTCATGAGGCTGCGTGGTTCGTAGTAGTAGAGACGGTCTTGGCCGAAGTTGGGGGCGAGGCCCGCGTCCAGGGCTACTATGGCGTCCCTGGGCATTACCCGGCGAAGCTCGGCGTAGACCCTCTGAGGCTTGATCGGCAGGGAATCGAGCCTCCCTTCGTCTTCCAAGCGCCTCTTGCGCCGGGCGAACCAGTCCGCGATCTCACCGGTCCACTGTGAGTTGGGGCGCGGTTCGGCGTCTTGGACGCGCCCCAGCAACCCTTGCATCACCGCTTTGGCGTCACCCTCGATTCCGACAGAGACGGGGTAATTGCGCCCCAGTTCCTCGGGATCAATCTCGATTTGAATGATGTTGGCGTCTGGAGTTATGAAGCGGTTGTCGAAGAAAGTGGTCGATTGTCCCAAGCGGGTGCCGACTGCAAGGATAACGTCGGCCTGGCGGATGGCCTCGGCCCCTTCTTCCGCCCCCAACCTTCCCAGGTGCCCGAGGAAGTGAGGATGGTCGTTGGGCACCGCGTCGGCCCGTCCGTAGGACGTCACGATGGCTGCGCCCGTAATGTCGGCCAACCGGCACACTTCGTCGCTGGCATTGCTCCACTGGACTCCGCCTCCGGCCAGAATGACGGGCCGTTGCGCGCCAAGCAGGAGGTTTGCGGCCCTTTGGACCAGATTGCGGTCCCCTGGGTTGCGTGTTTGCCCAGATCGGTACTGGTCTGGGGCTAGCCGGTCCAATTCGACTTCGGCCCCAGGCAGGAGGTCACGGGGTATGTCCAACAACACCGGTCCCATCTTGCCGGAGGTGGCGACGCGAAACGCATGCCTCAGGGCATCGGGGAGGCGCTCGATCTTGTTGATAGGAAAGGCGGCTTTGGTGATTGGACGAAACAGGGCGACCTGGTCGAATTCCTGGGTCGAGCCCCGGTATTGGTGCTCCCGGGAGGCGGAGGGGGCGATGACCACGACAGGGGAGTGCGCCACGAATGCGGAGCCTATGCCGTAGGTCAGGTTGAGGACGCCAGGGCCGTTGGTCGCCAGGCACACGCTGGGAGCGCCGGAGATGCGGCTAAAGCCGTCAGCCATGAGGGCTGCGCCTTGCTCGTGGCGGACCCCGATGAAGCTTAGGTCGTCACGGTCGTAAAGCGGGTCGAGGATATCGAGGAAAGAGGAACCGACGATCCCGAAGATGTGGGACACCCCTTCCTGCCTTAATATCTCGATTACGGCCTCGCCAGCCTTGAATGTTTCTGCCACGGGCTACACCTCCGGAGTCGCTGATGGAGTGGGCCCGCCAGTCTGCTGGCGGATGCCCACCTGGCAATATGGCCTTGAACAGAGTCTGCGTTGGTTCCAGGACAAAAACTAAGTTCCCAATATTTCCCGGGGAGTGACCGAAAGTTGTGGGAGGCTCTGGGGCGTTAGGAGTTCATCTCCAGTAATGACGGACACTTGCCGGTACCCATTGGTTTCGGGCTCCGTGTACACTTCAACTCTGGCGTTATTCAGGTCGACCAGCCAGACTTCAGGCACGTTGGCCCTGGCGTACAGGGGGACTTTTCGGCCTCGGTCATACTCCAGGGTGGTATCCGATACTTCTACGACCAAGAGGATATCATCTGGCCGGGGGTGGCCGGTTGCATAGAAGTCCTCCCTTGGGCGGAGGATGGAAATGTCCGGCTGCGGCTCGCTGTGCTCCCTCAGGAAAACCGGGTTCTGGGGATTTACCAGCGCTATATCCCCGGCGCGCCTGTTTATCAGTGAGGAAAGCCGCATAACACACGCGGCATGGCGGCTACCAATGGGGGCCATCTCGACAACATCCCCTTCGATCAACTCGACCCGCTCATCCGGTTGCAAGATGCCGGCCTCGGCCATTCGGTGATACTCTTTCGACGTGAACTTTCGCCGCGCTATTTTGGCTTGCATTTCTGTCCAGTTTTCCGCGTCGTGCGTGTCACGAAACCTGCTTAACCAAGACTGGGTAGCAGTTTACCACAATGGTTGGTAAGTCCTTCGACTCCGCTGCGCTGCGCTCAGGATGGGCGGGAGATGGGTGGCTCAGTCATGACGGGGGGTTAGAGATTAGATCGGTCCTGGATGGGGATAGTGGTTTGGACGGTCTTAGATCATGAAATCTGTGAGATCGCACCCGCCGCGATACCGTCAATTGACTACCTCCAACCCAGCCCATACAATTCAGCACGTCCGATGGAAACGGGTGGTCTGCCGACGGTCCCCGGATGTGGATTGAAGGGATATCGAAGCGCGCCTGGCAAGATATTTTCGAGGCAACACGCGGAGGAGGTCCGATGGCTTACGAGCATATTCTTCTGGAGAAAGAGTCCGGGGTGGCGATTATTACTTTGGACCGGCCAGAGGTATTGAACGCCATGAACCGGAAACTGAGCACAGAGCTCCACGAATGTGTGATGGACATGAACGCCGATGACGAGATCGGCTGTATCGTCATCACCGGTACCGGGGAGCGGGCCTTTTCAGCAGGCGGCGACATCCACGAGCAGAGGGAGACTGCCCGGCTGTCCGAAGAGGAGCAGGCTGCGTTGAGCGGGGGCCGCGAGGGATGGTCTTATGACATCTCGGCGTCACCCAAACCGGTCATCGGGATGATAAACGGACTGGCTTACGGCGGTGCGGCGGTACTGTCCTCATCCTTGGATTTCCGCATAGGATGCGAGAATACCAGGTTCCGGTTCCTGGCGGTTGCTTACGGGAGAATCAACTGCTCGTGGACCCTGCCCAACCAGATTGGCTGGCCGATGGCCAAGGAGTTGCTGTTTACCGGGAGAGTCGTCGAGGCGGAAGAAGCCTACCGGATCGGTCTCTTGAACCACCTGGTGCCCAAGGAAGAGCTTCGAGACAAGACCATGGAGATTGCCACAGTCATTGCGGGCAACCGCCACGAGTCGGTACAGGGGTTTAAGCGGCTCTTGTTGGAGGGCCGGGGGGCCGACCTGCGTCAGCAATACGAAAACGAACGGTACTTCAACCGCGAGGTGGTCCAGGGTTACGGAGTAGAGCAGGCGTTCCCGGAATTCATATCCAGAAGGGGACGTCCCATCGACGGCTAGGGGACCGTTAATAGGCCGTTCTCATCCCGTAATTGCCAAGGCAGCAGATAGGACGCGCTTCCCCAGTACGACAAGTTAGGTGCGTCCGTATTAATTTGACCGTTTCCATGGTCGGCTGACGTTCCAGAGGACACACATGGATTATATCCTCCATAATTTGCGGTTAAGGGAGTTGGTTGCAGTAGTCCAAGAAAACCGGCGTTTTTACGAGGATTTTGTCGTTTTTCTTGAGGAGGAAGGCTATGGTTCCGTTCTGGCCTTTATTCAGGAACTATCGGACGAGCGAGCAGTAGAAACAATTAACCGATACTTCAATCGCCAAGGTGAAATGACACTATATGACGGCCTGCTTCGTCCTTACTCCAACTCCACTGCCAAGTGGTATTTTCTGGCGTGGCTCCTTCGTGATGCGGCAACTCAGCGGTTACAACCCCTGCTCAGGACAGCGCCCGGAAATACCACTGTCGAGCGACGTACTTACTTGCTCAACGAAATCCGCAAGTTCGTGGCTCCACTATTTCCACAAACCGAGAATTGGGAGTGGCCTGCCATTTCCGAGGTCATGCTTTCGAGACTTGAAGGCAGTAGACGTGCTCTGAAGGGGACACTATTCGAAGGTCTCGTCAGGCAGAATATAGAGAACCTGGTAAAGGCACGTGAACTGACTCTTCAAGTGAGTGACACACAGGTTAAGATCGAGGACGAAACTTATGATGTCCAGGTCACAGGAAATGCGGGAACTCTTCTCCTTCCGGTCAAGACACGCGAGACTATGGGAGGGGGACATTCGTCGCTATTTACCAGGGACATTTTCAAGTCGATTCTAGTCGCTACTGACAACGGCTATATATGCGTCCCCATTGTTATCGCCGAATCTTGGACGGGTGACTTGAGTGAACTGGCATCCGAGCTCTACATATACATTCAAGCGAACCCCAACCAAGTTGCCGCGATTGAACCGCTTCTCCTGGGGAAACTGGAAGACGAGGTGCTACCCTTGCTCGAAAGTATCAGTGGCGGTTAAATCAGAACTCCCTGGCTGAGTCGGTTTCTCGCCATTTCACAGTATTCCGGGTTAACGTCGATACCAACGTATCCCCTGCCAAGACGTTGGGCCACGACGGCTGTGGTACCGCTGCCCACAAAAGGATCCAAAACAACGCCATCTTGTGGGCATCCGGCGGAAATGCACAATTCGACCAGTTTTTCAGGAAAAACTGCAAAGTGGACTCCACGAAACTTTGAAAGCGGAATTTCCCACACAGTCCGGCGATTTCTGCCTTTCGGGTGAAAGGCTTGGTCCCACCGCCCGTCATGCAGGTTTGCGTTGCCTTCATTCTTGCCATTTTCGGGTGTCCCATTTTTTTGGCCGAAATGTCTGCGGCCACCTTTCATACGGCTCCGGGAAGTAAAAGTGACATGAGGCTCCCTGGTCGAATCAGCGTCGTAGTAGTAGTCTTTGCTCTTGGCAAACATGAAGATGTATTCATGGTCCGTCGTGGGTCTGTTCTTCACAGAGGACGGCATGGCATTCGGTTTGTGCCAAATGATGTCTGAACGGAGTATCCAACCGTCGTCTTTGAGTGCCAATGCGGTTCGCCAAGGCAGTCCGAGCAATTCACCATCCTGGTACTTGTCACCCAAATTCAACCACAGAGTCCCATCTTCCGTCAGTACGCGGCGACACTCGGAGAACACTCTCTGAATGCGTCGCACATATTCCGCAGGCGACTTCTCGCTTCCGATTTGCGCCGGAACACTGTAATCACGCTGCGAATAGTACGGCGGACTTGTGACGATGCAGTGGACCGATTCATTTGGTGCTCGTCGAAGGACATCCATTGCATCCCCAGCATGGATGTTGTTTACCCACTGACCGCTTACTGACGCCAAATTGCTTGCTCCTGTGACCGATACTAGCCACCGGGACGTTCAGGTTCTGGATTTTGCCCACCGCGCTGAAATCAATTTGGTGCGGGACCACTAGGAAGAAACGGCTAGGCGCTGATGGTCCCCTTGGTGCTGGGGACCTGCTGGCCTCCCCTGGGATCAGGCTCCACGGCGTCACGTAGGGCTCGAGCCAATGCCTTGAACAGGGCTTCCGCCTTGTGATGCGGGCTATATCCCGAGAGTATCTTGGTGTGCAAGTTCATCTGGCCTTCGATGGCGAAGGACTCCAAAAGGTGCCTTACCAGGTCCCCGGATAGGGTCTCGACCATGACGCCGTCGAGACTCGTTTCGATGGACGCATAGCCCCGGCCGCTGCAGTCCACCGCCACCAACGCCAAGGCGTCATCCAACGGCACGATGGCGTGTCCCATGCGGCGGATTCCCCTGGCCTCACCCAGCGCCTGGCGGAATGCCCGGCCCAGCATGATCGCCGTGTCTTCCACCAAGTGATGCCAACCCACGTAGGTGTCGCCCCTGGCGTGGAGCGTTATGTCAAATAGTCCGTGCCGAGCCAACTGGCTGACCATGTGGTCCAAGAACCCGTTGCCCGTGTCCACCTCGTAGGAGCCCTGGCCGTCCAGGTTTACGGTCACTTTCACGTGGGTCTCGCCGGTCTGCCGCTCCAGGGTCGCCGTCCGAGGCTCCGGCACCGCCAGGCCGCCCTCAACTACTCTATCAGTCGCCAAGTCTCTTAACTCCCCACCAACTCGGTCAACGCGTTGACCACAGCATCCGTTTCGTGGGGCAGCCCCACGCTGGTGCGAATGTAGTCCTGCAGCAAAGGGGCGCTGAAGTACCGGAGGAAGATTCCTCGCTGGCAAAGCCCGTCGAAGATCTCTTTGCCTCTGCCTTCCGGCAGGCTGAAGAGTATGAAGTTCGCCGATGAAGGCCAGGGGCGGACTCCGGGAATCTGCCGCAACAGACTTAACATTCTGTCCCGCTCTTCCACAATGCGGTTGACCCTGTCGAGTAGCAGCGACCTATCTTCCAGGGACGCTATTAATGCCACTTCGGCGGCGGTGTTCACGTTGTAGGGCGGCTTCATGCTCATCATGGTCGCCGCAACTTCCGGGTTCATCACGCCGAGGCCGATGCGGAGTCCCGCTAGTCCCGCCCACTTACTGAAGGTGCGCAGCACGATCAGGTTCGGGTGGTCCTCCACCATGTCCATCGCCGACTGGCCGCAGAACTCGAAGTAGGCTTCGTCGACCACTACGAGCACCCCCAGGTCTAGCAGCCCACGTATCTGACCCTGGGTGGCTATGTTTCCTGTGGGGTTATTGGGGGAAGCCAAGAACACCGCTTTGGACCTGTCCGTTTGCGCCAGCTTGATGCCCTCGACGTCGATCTCGAAATCCTCATCCCGGGGGACGGAGACCGCTTCCCCGCCGGCTACTTCAGCGGAGAAAGCGTACATTCCAAACGTGGGCGCTGGGATGATGATGTTGTCCCCAACTCCGACGTACATCCGGTAGATCAGGTCGATAATCTCGTCGCTGCCATTCCCAGCCACTATCATTTCAGGACGCACGTCCAAGTATTGGGATAATACGTCCCTCAAATGGCGTTGGTCCGGGTCGGTGTAGTGGTTGTAAAACTGGAAGGCGCCCAGTGCCTCCAATACTTTGGGCGAAGGCCCGTAGGGGTTTTCGTTGCCGTTCAGGCGGACTATCCGCTCGGGCGGTATCCCGGACCGCTCGGCCATCACCTCCATGGGATCGACCCCCTGGTAGGTGTTTAGCTGGCGGATGTGGGGCAGCATTAGCTCTTTGCTATCAGTCATATTGTTGCATCCGACCCAATGGGTGGCTCGTGGCGTGGTTTAGTAATCGGTAGATGTCTGCTCTCGAGGTGTTCCAACCTCACGCTAATAGCGCTGGAGTGGCCGGGCAGTCCTTCGGCCTGAGCGATGCGGACAGCCGGTGGGCCCAACTTCTGGAACTCTTCAGGTTTCAACCCCACGACCGGCATGTGCTTCAGAAATTGATGCACGCTCAGGGCGGAGCTGAACCTGGCCGTCCCGCCGGTGGGCATCACGTGGCTGGGACCTGCGATGTAGTCTCCCATGACTTCCGGGGAAAACTCGCCGAGGAAGAGGCCGCCAGCATTGCGCACCCGGTCTACCCATGCCCATGGGTCCTCGACCATGAGGCAAAGGTGTTCCGGGGCAATGCGGTTGACCAGGTCCACACCTTCCTCAAGAGACTCGACTAGCACAGCGCGGCCCCGGCGGTCCAGCGCGCTACGGGCGACTTCCCCGCGGCCCTGGCCGTCAAGTATCAGGTCCAATTCTTCTTCGACCCGTTTCAGCAAGCCCTCCGAGTTGGTGACCAAAATCGCGGTGGCCATCGGGTCATGTTCGGCCTGTGCGATCAGGTCGGCGGCGCAGAAGGCGGGGCTGGCCGAGTCGTCGGCAACAACGATGGTCTCCGTCGGTCCGAATAGGCCGTCGATGTCGACCTGGCCCTGGACGATCTTCTTGGCCAAGGCGACGAACAGATTGCCCGGCCCACAGATCTTGTCCACCTGGGGTACCGATTCGGTGCCATAGGCCAACGCTCCGATAGCGGCCACGCCTCCGATCTGGTAAATGGTGTCCACGCCGGCGATCTCCGCCGCCACCAGCACTGCGGGGTTTAGCGGCTCCTTGCCTCGCCTGGGCGTGGTGAGGATAACTTCCGGCACACCGGCGACCCTGGCGGGAACGGCAGTCATCAAGACGGTGGAGGGGTAGGCTGCGGTGCCGCCGGGGGCGTATAGGCCAACCCGTTCCAAGGGACGAACCAACTCGCCCAAGCCGCGTTTCTCGTCCAACCAGCTCTTGGGCAGGACTTCTTCGTGGAACTCCCGCACCCGTTGCGCCGCCAACTCCAGGGCTTCCCTCAACTCGATGGAAACTGCGGAACGCGCTTCGGCCATCTGGGCTGGACTTACCCGTAGGTCGTCCAGTTCGATGTCGTCCAGCAACCTTGCGTAGTGCTTTACCGCCACGTCGCCGCTGTTCCGGACGTCATGGAGGATCCGGATAACCGATTCTTCCGGGGATACTCCGTCCCCGAACACCTGGCGGGTGCGGTTCAAAACCGGCTCGGGCAGCCCGCTGAAGTCCAGGGGGTCGACGCGAGACAGGACTTCCGCAGCCTCGACGGGGCCGCGAAGGGTCTTAAGTTCCATCGACGAACTCCCGCGCCTTGATGATAGTCTGCTCCAAGACCCGTGCCTGGTAGGCCATGACCATGTCTTCCGGAATCCGCCGGTAGATGTGTTCCAAGCTATAGGGCATGTTCTCCAGGAAGCGGTCGACTTCCTGCTGCACGTCGTCGTTGTCCCGGTACATCCGGTTTAGGGCGCGCTTTAGCCTGTCCCAGGAGAATTCCCAGCCAATGAACTGACGTACCCAGTCGCGCCACTCCTCCAGGTCTTGAGCGGTGAGAAAACCCACCTCGACACCGTCGTCGGCGCAGACGAGAGCCTCGTCCGCCTGCTGGAAGTTGCCCATTTCGGGACGGCATTTCCGGTCCATATCTAGTTGAAGGGTGCGGTCCCAGATATGGGCCTCGACCGCAGTGTCGGTGATGTAGTTCTCCGGGTCGAAGTGGGGCCGGAACATGGTTGTGATCCACGTCTCGTCGGCAACCAGGTGGCTTATGTACCCAAGGACGAACGCCCGTGTCGCGGGGGAGCGTCCCATTTGCTCGACCAGTTCCGGGTGTGTATCGAACATGGTGCGGGCACCGGTGCCCACCACCTCGACGGACAAGGGGGCGAAATGGGTTTGCTCCCTGGGCCAGCGCCTCAGAACGCGTATATCCGGCGCCGTTGAGCCGAGGAAGAAGCTCCCGATGTGGTCGAAGACGTTGCCCCAGTCCAGCTCTCTGGCGGCTTCGTCGGCCAGGAATATGTGCGTCGGCAGATTGGGCATGACCCTACTCTACATCGGCGCAGTCCGACTTGTCGAACAGTTGGCGGTAGGCGGCACAATATCCGTCGAAAAGGTAGTCGACTCCAGACGCGGCGATGTCCACCGCGCCGCAGCTTCTCAAGTGGTCGACGGCCTCAAGAAGAAGCTCCTTCTTGACGAGAAGGCTCACGCTGAACCAGTCTTGTTCTTCGACATTGTAGACTCGCGCAATGGTTGGACCACGAAGGCCGGCGAGGCCAGGACGTGCGAGTATGGCTCCGCTGACGGCATCCGCCGAAGCCCCCTGGACGTTGGCAGTCAGCCGGTAGAAGGGTTCGGCCCGCAGGTGGGCTTCCATCGGTTCCACCAGGGCTCGGGCCAGATCCCTGCCGCCGGGCGATTGGGCTAGCAGGCTAACGTTGGCGATAAGGCAAGCCTGGGAGGACAAGATAGTACCTTCTTCCAGTGTCTTGAGCCGGTTCTCGCGCAGCGTGGCGCCAGTTTCGGTAAGGTCGGCAATCAGATCGGCGTATCCGGCTGCGGGAGCCGCCTCCATGGCGCCGCTGGCCGCCACCAAGGTGAAGTAGTTGATTCCCCGGCTAAAGAGGTACTGTCGCAATAGGCGAGGATACTTGGTTGCGATGCGCAACTGCCTGCCCTGCTGGTGAAACTCCAGGGCAAGGTCCGCCAGGTCGGCTACCGACGTGACGTCCAACCAGGAGTTGGGCACCGCCAAAACAAACTCGCAGCGTCCGTACCGCAGGTCTTGGACAAGGGGAGATACCGGGGTGGGGTCGCTCCGGTTTTCCAGGTAACGGTCAAGGCCGGTGATCCCCAGCTCCGCGCTCCCCTCTTCCACTTTCTGAGTGACGTCTGCCGCCCTTTGAAACAGCACTTCCACTCCAGGGACGGACGGGACGACGGCCACGTACCGCCTGGCGTTGGGCCGGCGCACCCGGAGCCCGCAAGCGTTGAGAAAGGTCAACGTGGGTTCATGGAGTTCACCGTCGCTGGGTAGTACCAGGCGGAGTGTCGTGGTGCCGGCGGTTGGCGAGATGCTACACCTTCACCGAGTTGGCGATAAGACTGGTCTGCCGTCCAGTCCCATCAACCGAGATTACTTGTGGGATTCCACGTTTGTTCGCGAGGGCTTTCGCATCCTCCAAGGTCTGACCGGAAACGTCCAGTTCCACGGTCTTGCCGTCCCGGCGCAATTCCTGGGCGGCTCGAATGGCGCTCTTGTAGGCCGCTGGGTCATTGGGCCGGACCAACGCGGCAGGTCTGGAGGTAGATTCCTCGGTTTCCCCGGCGGGAGAGTCGAGCAGAGATAGCAAGGAATCCAGGTTATAGGCGAAGCCCAAGGCTGGCAAGGGTTGTTCGGCGCCCAGAGCCCGCGCCAGTCCGTCGTAGCGGCCTCCCCCTCCCAGGGCATCAGGCTGGCGGGGGTGTGTCACGTCGAATAGCAACCCATTGTAATATGCCAACCCACGCACCAGGCTGAGGTCAACCACCACGCTATCTTCGACTTCCGACTCGGAAACGGCTAATTCCATGAACTCTTGGAACCGGTCCAACGCTTCAACTCCAGCGGCAGCATCTCTGACGACAGCGCGTATCCGGGGAAGCGCCTCACCAGCCGGGCCCCTTATTCCCGCCAGGTCGCCAACTAATTCCAGCGCTCTGCGCAGTGAGTCCCGGTCGTCGCCGCCCTTGATCTTGCGCAGCAACCGTTCGACAACTTCGTCGGCGTCCCTCTGGCCGAGTTGGTCGGCAGACGACCAACGCATGAGCCCGAGGATGACCTTTCGCGACTGCTGGTCGTCGAGCCCCGCAATGGCCTGGCCCAGGTAGACTTCTTCGCCTTCCTGGTCCAACACGTGAAGGATGGCGGCGCGTTCCAATACTGCCGGTACCGCGCCGCGCCCCTCACGCAGGGAAGAAACCGCACTGACGATGAAAGACTTCGCCCGGTCCGAAACGCCAACGGCGTCCAGAACACTGTGTACGACGTCCAGGTCGGATACTTTCAGTAGGCAGCCTGTCAGTCCGAGGTGCGGGGGAATGCGGGCGGCCAAACTAAGAAGCTCCACATCGGCCAATACACTGGAAGCGCCCAGCAACTCAGCGCCAACCTGGGTGAACTGGCCGCTGGACTCGTCCTCGTCTTCGCAGCGGAACACCGGACCGGCGTATTGCCAGCGTGCGGGTAAGTCGATGTGGTCCTGGTTCTCCAGGTAGTGACGCATGATGGGGGAAGTAAATTCCGGGCGCAGGCTTACGGCGTTGCTCTTGGCGTCGGTGAAGCTGTAGAGGCGGGAGGCCAACTCTCCACCGGATTTGCGGAGGAAGAGTTCTGTGGGTTCGAGGACTGGGGTCTCCAATCGCCGATAGCCGTGACTGCCAATTAACTCCGCCAGACTGTCCTGTAGCTTGCGTTTCCGCTGCCAGGACTCTTGGGAAAGGTCTGACATTCCCCTAAGTTTGGTTACCGTTCTCATTGGACGGCGCTGGAAGACGTGTCTATTAACACCCAAAAATTGTACATCAGCCAAACCAGCGGTTCAACTTCCGGGGAGCGGCTTCCAGGGCATTCAATTTTTGGAATACTACCCCTTCTCCCTTGAAGGAGAAGGACGGGATGAGGGTGAAATTTCATGCGCCCGCCAGGTTGCCCCTCGCCACATGGCCCTCACCCCAACCCCTCTCCCTCTGGGAGAGGGGCTGTCGCGGAGAACTAAAAGACCCTGGAAGCACCCCTCGCACTGCACGCGGGGGATGGTCTGGCCGAGGGTGTTCCTGTATATGGAATGGCGTCAGGACGAGGGGGGCGCCGACTGGCTACGGGTGGGCATTAAGGCCGCCGTCTATGTAGACCGGTTGGCCGGTTGTGTAGTCGCAGGCCTCGGAGCAGAGGTAAACGAGCAAGGGTCCGAAATCCCGGGGATGTGCCTTACGCCTCAGGGGTGTATACCTGACCAACAGCTCCTCGCGCTGGACTTCCAGAGGGATATCCTCGGCGGTCGACCACCCCGTTCCCAGGGCGTTGACCCGGATGTTGCTGCGGCCCCATTCCAGGGCAAGGCAGCGGGTCAGGGACAGCAGCCCCGCTTGGCTTACCGCGAAGGCGGAGCCGTTGATCATGCCGCGTTCGGCCAGCTCGGACATGACATTGACGATACGGCCATATCCATGCGCCACCATGCCGCGGCCGACGCGCTGGGTAATCAAGAAGGTGGCCTTGAGGTTGCGCGCCAGCACCTCATCCCACTCTTCCGGACTAATTTCGTCGACGGGCTTGGCAAACATGCTGCGAGCGTCGTTGACCAATATGCCCGCCGGGACGTTTAAGCTCTCGAAGGCTGACAACGCCTGGCCGGCTCCTGACTGGGTGGACACTTCGGCAGCCGCGCCGCCGATTAGGCCTGGGGAATAGTCCCGCAGCGCGCCGGTAATGGCGTCCAGTTGGGACTGACGACGGGCTATGGCGAACACCGATGCTCCAGCCTCGGCGAGCGCCTGGGCCAGCAACGGGGCTTCGTCTCCACCGGAGGTGTTGAGGATAGCCACCCTGCCGGACAGGCTATATTCGGGGAGTGGGGGCATGTTAAGGCTCCAATGGCACGACGGGCGCATGTCCGGTGGGAGCGATTCCCCCGGCCAGCCCTCCACCGTCGGCAATGAACATCTCTCCGGTCATGTAGTCCGAAGCCGGAGACGCAAGGAACACGGCCAAGGGCCCCAGGTCCTCCGGACGGCCCAATTTGCCCGTGGGCAGAAAGTCGCCAGACCTTGGCAAGGTGTCCCGGATGTCTGACTCGGTGCTGGCGGTCGGTATGTAGCCGGGCACGATGCTGTTGGCGGTGATGCCGTGGCGGGCCAGGCTGAAGGAGAGCACGCGGGTAAGCTGGATCATGCCGCCTTTGCTGCAGCAATACATGTAGATGTCCCGGCCAGCCCGCAGTCCGAACCCCGAAGCAACGTTGATGATCTTGCCCGATCCGCGGTCGGCCATCACCTTTGCGGCGGTCCTGGCGCAGTAAAACGCGCCGGTCAAATTTACGTCCATCACCTGTGACCATTCGTCGTCGGTGATGTCCCAAATGGGTTTGGTGACGTTTTCCTGGACCGCGCCGGCGTTGTTTATAAGCACATCTATGTGTCCGAAGCGGTCAACGGCGCTGGAAATCAGCCGGTCCACCTGGGCGGAATCCGTCACATCGGTGGAAACGGCAAGGGACTCGCCGCCCAGGTCCTTGACCTCGGCTGCCGCCGCGTCGATGGGTCCCTGGCGGCGCCCGCCAATGGCGACGTTGGCCCCGGCTCGAGCGAGTGCCCGCACCATGGCAAGACCAAGGCCGGTGCCTCCTCCGGTGATTAGCACCACCCTGCCGTCCAGACTCAGGCGGTCTAGCATTTCTTCCTCACGTTTTCTAATGGGGTCCACGATGGTCAGGGGAGCCGCCAACAGGTCATAACCGCTGCCGGGGGCTCGAAACGGTCGCTAATTGGCGGCGCCTTGCAGGGTCACGTCTCCGGCGGTCATGGTCATAAGATCGCCGTTGTCCAACCGGAGAAGCATGTTGCCGGCGCGGTCAACGCCTTCGACCAAACCCTGCCAGTTATCGTCCCGCCAGGAGACAGTCACTCGTTGTCCGATGGTGTCCATCAGAGCCCGCCACTCCTCCAGGACCGAGTCACCCTGTAGGGCCTGCAGGTAGAGTGCGTCCATCTCCATCAGAAGTTGGCGTAAGACTTCGTCCCTGGCCAACGCACGGCCCGCTAACGCTTCGAGGCAACTGGCGGAGTCGGCAATCTCGGAGAACCCTGAGGTATCCAGGCTAACGTTGATACCCACGCCTACGACGGCATAGTCGATCTCCGAACCCAGGGCCGCGGCCTCCACCAGAATGCCGGACACCTTTTTGCCGTTGACAAGCACGTCGTTAGGCCATTTGATGCGCGGTTCCAGGGCGGTGGTCTTCCGTATGGCTCTGGCAACGGCGACCGCGCTCATCATGGTAAGTTGAGGCAGTACCTCTATGGAGGGGCGGAAGACCACCGAGAGGTGGATATTCCCCTGGCCGGAAACCCAGTTCCTGCCGAAGCGGCCTCTTCCGGAAGTCTGGTTCTCCGCCATGATTACTGTGCCTTCTTCCGTACCGCCGTCGGCCAGGCGCCGGGCGTCGTCCATCGTCGAGGTAAGTTCTTGATAATACAAGAAGCGTTTCCCAACGATTCTCGTGAAGAGGCCCTTACGGATAGCGGAGGACACCGGGTTTGTCGTCATAGCTCAATCATGTCCTGTATCAGAGCAGCCATATGGAATCCTGGCGATGATACTCAGGGGTTTGAGTTAGTGTCAACCGGCGGGCCGGGACGCACCGGGCGGGGAAGTCTTCATAGAAATGTGTTTCCTCCGCATGGCCTTCGCCGCCCCTTTTTACTCGGCAACAACGAAAGACAATGCGGCAGACAGAGCGGTCCATGCACGCTGAAAATCTTCGTTGGTGAGAGTACCCAGGCGGCGGAGCACCAGGGAAATATTGAGGGTTGCGAGGCGAGACCTGACGATTGCCGGACCGGGGAGATTGGCCTCTTTCCATTGCTCGATGTTGGAGTCACCGGGACGTTCCGGAGCGGAAGCCCTGCCGGTGATCTGGGCGATCACCAACTCTCCGGTTGCCTGGTTGTACTCCCGCGAGCTCATTACGAGAGCGGGACGCTTTCGCCCTCCGGCTCGTTCCCCAAACGGATAAGGAACAAGGATAACGTCGCCCCGGTCATAACCGGTCATATTGGGAGTCCTCTTCGCTCTGCCAGTCGTCCTCGAACGCAGATTCGGACAACGAAGCGAATGTCGCCACCGACGCCAGTTGGCCCAGGTGCAGTTCCCGGATCGCCCTGGGTGTGACCCGGTAGAAGCTCTTGCCGTCCGCGGCGTGCCACATATCCAAGAATTCGGCCCCAACCTGAGCGCCTATCCAGGTGTGGCTCATGTTTCGGCTGTCCAGAAGGCGGAAGAGTTGCCGCTGTTCCATCGCGCCCGTGACGTGGATTCGCTCCAGCAACTCGCTTCGCGGGTCGTGAGGGCGGGGTTCGGGGGTCTGGGACTCGCCTTCCCGGATCAACTCCTCCAGCCTGGTGAGGCTCCGGCGGATGCTGCGTATATACCTACGGACATGTCCGCGCTGCTCGTTGGTCATCTTACTGCACCGCGGGTAGGACGCGGTTGCTTGTAACATCCCGGTCGACCGTGGTCCGGGGCGAATCATCCTCTCTAACCGAGTCGATGATGAACCACTGCTTGGCCTCCCTACCGACGTGGCGGGTCAGGGCGTAGTTGGCGCTGCCACCTATGAAGACCCCAACACCGAAGGGGATGGCCTTTTGGAAGGCTTTCCTAGTGAAGGAGACTCCAAACTTTCGGAATGCCTGTTTGACTGCCTGCAATGCCGCGCCCCGGAGGTAAGACCGGACCATGTCAACACCGGCTTCAGAACCCACTCTGACGCCATCCTCATCCACTTCCCGTTGGACGCTGCCAGTGGCGGCGATTAGGAAGGCGAGGTAGCGTCCTTCGTCGGTGGAGACATCGTTGCCGAAGACCTGGGCCAGGCACATGCACATGTCGACCTGGAGCTTCATGGAAACCGCCGCATCGGCGACTGCGCTCCCCGCTGCCGAGACCAGAGTGCCGAGCCCCGGGACCACCGCTGGAAGTCCAGTTGCGGCCCCGACCACCATGGCATATTTGGAGTACCGCTGGATGATTTTGTCGGCTACGCGTATTTTGTGGTCCCACTCGGAATCCGTCGGGTGGCGTTTCCTGCTTTGGGACATGTACCCGTCGACGGTGGCCATAGCCTCTTCCGGCGATATCGCCACCGCCTCGACCACCTGTAACAAACGAGACTCGCTATCTTGATCGATCTCCCGCCCAGTCATTAGACCCTCCCCAGCATTCTTCTACCGATCAGATAATCGCTTCAGTAAATCGCCGCAGTTAAGATAAACACCGCGCCTCAAGAGACGCCGCGTAAATGCGGGTTGACCCGTCCGCCGCCGCGGCGAGACCGAAAGGCGGGCAAGCTACCAGCCGTGTTCGACTTTATCCTGGAGAGTGGCAACAAGTTGGGCTAGTGGGACCCGGCTCTGGTGCATGGTGTCCCGGTCGCGAATGGTCACCTGGTGGTCTTCGAGACTGTCGAAATCAACAGTCACGCAGAAGGGTGTGCCTATCTCATCCTGCCGCCGGTACCTACGTCCGATGCTCTGGGCATCATCGAATTGGACTGTGAAATGCCGCCTTAGTTGCGCGTATATCTCCCGCGCAGTCGGGGTCAGCCGGGCGTTGCGGCTCAAGGGCAAGACGGCGACCGTATACGGGGCCAGCTTGCGGTGTAGGTGCAAGACAACCCGAGTGGCGTTGCCGTCGGGCTCTTCGTCGTAGGAGTCCAGCCAGAAGGCGAGGACGGCTCTATCCAGTCCGCCCGACGGTTCGATCACGTGGGGGAAGTACCGGCTTTGGGTTTCGTCATCGAAATAGGAAAGGTCCTCGCCGCTGGACTGGGAATGCTGCCGGAGGTCGAAGTCCGTCCGGTCGGCTATGCCCTCCAACTCTGCCCAGCCCCAGGGGAAGCGGTATTCGATGTCGTAGCAATCATTGGCGTAGTGGGCTAGCTCATCGGATGCGTGCTGCCTTAGCCGCAGATTGTCGCGGCGGATGCCGTGGGCCACGTACCAATCCAACCTGGAATTGAGCCAGCTATGAAGCCACTCGCTATTGGTGCCTGGCTTGATGAAAAACTCCACCTCCATTTGCTCGAACTCGCGGGTGCGGAACGTGAAGTTTCCCGGCGTAATCTCGTTGCGAAACGCCTTTCCGACCTGAGCGATTCCGAAGGGGAGTTTCTTCCGGCTGGAGTTGAGCACGTTGCCAAAGTTCACAAAGATTCCCTGGGCGGTCTCCGGCCTCAAGTAGACCTCGTGGGCGCTGTCTTCCACGGGGCCCATGAAGGTGCGGAACATCAGGTTGAACCGCCTGGGGTCGGTGAGGTCACCGCCGCAAGAAGGGCAGGTGTCGGTCTCAATGTGGTCGGCGCGGTAGCGCAGGTTGCAACCGCGGCATTCGACCATGGGGTCCGAGAAGTTCTCCACATGGCCGCTGGCGACCCACGCCTGGGGATGCATCAAGATGGCGGCGTCCAGCCCAACCATGTCGTCGCGTTCCAGGACCGTTGAGCGCCACCACGCCTCTCTGACGTGGCGTTTGAGTTCGACGCCCATTGGACCGTAGTCCCATGTCGAGGCCAGGCCGCCGTAGACCTCGCTGCTCTGAAATACGAACCCCCGGCGCTTGGCCAAGGATAGGATTTTGTCCATGTCGCCATAGGGAAGAGTGCGGGCCAAGATAAACTCCTGGAGAAAGATTTTGGGGTAGCCGAGACTATTCAGCCAGCAGGAAGACGGTTTCGCGTGATTAGGGAAACGGTATAGAAAAGATTATCAATAACCTGGACTGATGTAAACAATCGGCGAGAAACCCACGTGACGCATCGTCCCGGCTCAAGACCGGAATTAAAAATTCTCCATGTACGGTAGCGGTCAGCTATCCGTGCATTCGTAAATTCAAGTCTAACTATAGAGGCTCGTGTCGCTCCGGGAAATGATACTCCTTTCGGCGCCTTGATAGACAGACCGCAAGCATAAAATGTGTGCTGATAGCGCTGGATACGTTGGTCCTGTGCCTCGATCGAAAATGCCTAATAACTCACTGAGTCCCATACAGGACCTTCAGCATTGGTGGCGCGGCACAAAGCTTTATTGGCTAATAAGTTCCCATTCGGCGTGAATCGTGCAAGCTGACAAGAGGACCTGCTTCACCGTGATTTTGGCATCTGATCGATCTAATGACACGCGGGCGGCAACAGGATAATTCCCGAAAGAACAGTCGATTGTCGGACCGTCACTGGCGAATGCGTTCAGCGGTGCGCTTTAGAGTGAATGAAAGATCGAAGACGGAATCTCCAGCAATTGATACCAGTGGGGAACTATATTTGGCTCACGAAAAGCCCGTAACATCACGATCGCATCCACGGCAGTCGTGTATTCTTGGAATAATTGCAATGTCCTCTCGCGGCGGTCTCGGACGGAACGCACGTCTTGAATCCAGGCAGCTTCAGTCAACTTAGAAACTATCTCAAAACTGAACGAACAGGCTCAGGCAGAGGCGAAATCCCCCTTTTGCGAAAGGGGGAGACATTTGGGAAGCCTCGTTTTGAGATAGTTACTAAGTGAAGCCAATGATTACCGATGGCCCAAGCGTAAAATTGGTTGCCTGAACCTAGAGCCTAAACTCTTGACAATGGCGTTGGAAACAAGTGTGTTCCTGGCAGAGAGATGGGATTTTTGAACACGGGCAGTAGTCAGCACAGTACGTGGACCAATCTCGACGGTCGACGCTTGGCATTACGGCCAGCTTATGTCAAGTTGATCCGTTGTAGCAAGCCCTGGATTTCATCTGGGGTTAGGGGCGGGTCATCGGTCGTTGGGAGCTGGAGGCGCACGGCTTCGGCCAGTGCGTCAGACTGCAGCTCTTCAAGTTTGATGCATGGCGCGCCCATGGCTTCGGCGATGGGCTGTGCTAGACCAAGGCGCAGGAAGTCGGTCTCAGTGTCTATGACAACCGCGGAGATGTGCTGCTCCTTGATGGCCGCGGCCATGGCCTTGGCTTCCGCGATGGGGAGACTGGTCCCGCTGTATCCGGCAGACCCGGCCGGGGCGTCCGCAGTCCCCATGGCTACGTTGGCCCTTCCGTCAGACATCACCACAAGAAGGGGTAGGACGTTACGGTCCTTCATCTTCTCTGTCTCGATGACTTCCAGGGCGAGCAGCAGACCTCGGCTCAACGGAGTTCTGCCGCCGGTGGGCATCTCCCTCAGATGCACCTGGGCCAGATCGACACTGGCAGTTGGCGGCAAGAGCACCTGGGCGGTTGTCCCGCGGAAAGCTATCAGCCCTACCCGGTCCCGCCTCTGGTAAGCGTCCAGAAGAAGGGAGAGTATGGCCCCCTTGACGGCCACCATGCGGCGTTGCGCTCCCATGGAGCCGCTGGCGTCCACGACGAAGAGAATGAGGCTGCCGGTCTTGGTCTCTCTGACTTTTTCTCGAACGTCCCAGGGTTCGATGAGAAAAGCGGGCGGGGTCTCGCCCGGCTCGTTCTCCTCGGCGTCCCTGCGCCTCTGGGCTTGGTGGGGCGCGGCAGCCCGGAGCGTGGCGTCCAAGGCCAGGTCTGAAGCCTTTTCCTGAGGCGTCTCCGCTCCCACGTAACGGCCCGAGGGAGAGCCGCTGACGGTCCTCGCCCTGCGTCCTCCGGTTGGCCGGGCGCGGTGGTCGGGCGGCTTTACCTGGAGGGCGCGGACGGAAAAGGGATTTCCGACTTCGAAATACTGGTCTTGAGGACCCGAGTCGCCAGTTGGCTCGGGAGGCTGCTGCTCTTGGTCAGGTGGGTCAGGGTCTCCGTCGTCCTGGTCTTCACCTGACGCGCTATCCTGGTCGGACGGCTCGCGGTGGCGCGGCTGGTTCTGGAACTCTTCGATCATCTGGTCCAGTTGCTCGGTGACGAGGTGCGGTTGCTGGAACGGTTGGCGCCGCTGCCGGTGCAGCAACGCCATCTCGGCGGCTTCCCGCACGTCCTCGGCCACCACGCGGTTCCGGCCTTCGTAGGCGGCGATGGTGCTGGCCGTTTTGTACATCGTGATGTCCGCCCGGAGTCCGTCGACCTGGTACTCGGCGCAAATGTCGGTAATCAGTTCCAGAATGTCTTCGTCGACGGTGACCTGATCCAGAAGGTCTCTGCTGCGGAGGATGCGGTCCCGTTCTTCGGCTTCGGAGCCTTGCCAGAGGTCCATAAAACCATAGGGGTCTGCCTCGTAGTCGATGCGCCGCTTAACCACGTCCCGACGCTCCTCGGAAGTAAACGCGCTGTCGACTTCTACGGCTAGCCCGAACCGGTCGAGTAGCTGGGGGCGCAGGTCGCCCTCTTCCGGATTCATGGTCCCTACCAGGATGAATTCGGCGGCGTGACTGATGGAAATGCCCTCCCGTTCCACGTAGTTGCGCCCCATAGCGGCGGCGTCCAGCAGCACGTCTACTAGGTGGTCATTCAGGAGATTTACTTCGTCGACATATAGGATGCCTCGGTGGGTCGTGGCGATCAGCCCTGGTTCGAAGCTGCGGCTGCCGCTCCGGATGGCCTGCTCGATGTCCAAAGAGCCCACCAACCGGTCCTCGGTGGCGCCGACAGGCAGGTCTACGATTCTGACCTGGCGGGTCACCGCCGGAGTGTCTTCTCCCTCTGGTTGGCACCAGTGGCACAGGCCCTGCCGGTTATCGGGCGGGCAGCTATAGGGGCATCCCCGGAGCACGCTTACCTCGGGGAGAAGAGCCGCAAGGGACCGGACGGCAGTGGACTTGGCCGTGCCCTTTTTGCCGCGAATCAGGACCCCCCCGATCCTCGTGTTGATGGCGTTAAGGATTAACGCCCGTTTCATGGTGGTCTGACCGACGATCGCGGTAAAGGGAAAGCGGGGCTCCGCGCGTTGTTGCAGGGGGCTAGTCGCCATGGGCCTCTTCGCTGACTCCAATGGGCAGAATCATCGGGCCACGCCGCTGGCGGCTGGTGAGGTTTCCCTTGACCGGTCCTCCTCGGTCCGCTGATGCCACATCAGCGCCAGGGCCACGCCGACTGCCAATAAGGCCCAGGTGATGAAGTGCCCGATCATCGTGAGAGTCCGGAAGAGTTCCAGCAAGTCTATGGGGACCGGTACTGGGTCAGGATTTCCGGGGAAAACCAAGACCATCACCACCGCCAGCACGACATAGATGACCAGGGTCAAACCGTACCAGGTCCGGCGCGAGGAGAACTCGGCGATGTTCTCGTTCACCCGCCGGAAGAGGTCAATTGCCACCGCTACCGCGGCGCCGGATATGAGCATGAAGAGGGTCTGCCCGAGTTGACGGGCCAGCAGTGTCCCTTCATCTCCCACGCCCGGAGGATTTAGCGGGTACTTAATGAAAGGAAAGAGGGAGATGCTCCAAAATCCCAACGCTCCGACTGTGAGCGCCACCCAGATGATGGGCCAGTTCGGGACAGTCCTGTGGAGTAACACGAATCCCGCCGCGAATAGCAGACCGATAATCGCGCCGTAGATCCCGGTTCCTGCCGCCATCCCGAACCGTTGTACGCCCAGGGGAACGTCGGTGCTAGCCTCCACCGCGGCCGCCGGGGTTGGCAGGGTTTCCGCCCCGGCTCGCTCTTCTTCCAGGACGATCGCTCTTTCCATGACCGGAACGGTGAAGAGGTTATGGAACCCGCCTACCAACAGGCCGGCTATCGCGCCGACTATAACCGAGGTGACCAAAAGTCGTTTCATGGAATACATCTCCACACGTGAATACAGTGGCGCTTGTCCCAAAACCCAGGGCAAAGGAAACCTACGGGCCGATTCACGGTTGGGATTTGCGTTAGAGGTGATTTCCGGGAGGAGTATCAGCCCCTCCCGGACGCTAGTTAAGCTAGCTGGCCTTTGATATGGCCTAGTGGCACATCAAGGCGATGTGGCGAGCGTGGTGGAAGAACTCGTGGACGAAGCCCAGCTTGGCCCCGGCGGCGCCGATCGCTGCACCGTGGACGCTGCCGTCAACGTAACCCACGAAATACAGGGCTACCGTGGCCAGCAAGAACCAGGGCACCCACCTTGATAGACTCTGTTGACCGATGTTCCCCGCGAATATGCCTGTCATGAAATCCTCCTGGTCCCAGATTTGGGTTGCCGGATTTAGCCGTGGGTTGGCGGCGTGCGGCGTACAAAGATGACGCCGTCTCTGCCTACGTATTTCTCTCGCATGACGGTGAAAGCCTTCAACCGCTCCGGCTGAAGCTCGGTCTTGTTGAACTCGTCGTCGAGATATGGGTTCGGGAAGTACCCCCGCAGCAGGGTCGCCTCGTTGTCCCCTGAAAAACGCACGTAGTAGGTGAGCAGGTCTCCGTGGCTCTCGGACTCGACAAACTGGATTCCGGTTACGTCGTCGATCATGACGTGGAAATGCCAGTTGTCGGCCTCGACGGTAAGGGACCCATTGTGATACTCGGGCTCCTTGATCCCCTTTGAGTCATTCTCGCTGACCACGGGACCGCCGCCCACGACCCACATCATGGTGTCGTCTGTGGCCAATTCTTTGATGAGATCCAGCGCTATTTCCACTGTCCGCCTCCTCGGAGTTGTTGCGAACTCTGATATGTCCGGTGGAATTGTACCAGACATGGCGGGGTTGTGGAGACATGGCGCTCCATCAGCGCCCCTAAGTTCCCTACTAAGTTCAAGACGAGATAAGATTCGGACGTCATTGCTGGCGTCCTTCCTGCCGCGCTTCCAGGTCAGCCTCCAACTCCAGGTAGAGTTGTTGCAGCTTCTCCCGCATTTCCGGAGGGGGTTCCTCCCATAGTCCCCGTTCTATGGCTTCCAACAGTCTCTCAACGATCCCCTTCAGGGCCCAAGGGTTGCTCTCCTGGAAGAACCGCTGAGTTTCGGGGTCCAGGACGTAGCTTTCGGTCACGTCCTCGTACATCCAGTCTTCGATCACCTGGGCGGTGGCGTCGTAGCCGAACATGTAGTCCACCGTGGCGGCCAATTCGAAGGCCCCCTTGTAACCGTGGCGCTTCATGGACTCGATCCACTTGGGATTGACCACCCGGCTGCGGAATACCCGGCGGGCCTCGTCCTGGAGGTCGCGGTTCCTCGCCCGTGAGGGGTCCGCGCTGTCGCCGAAGAACTGGCGGGGGTTGCGGCCGCTCAGGGCGCGGACTGTGGCGATCATACCGCCGTGGTACTGCATGTAGTCGTCGCTGTCGAAGATGTCGTGTTCGCGGGTGTCCTGGTTCTTGGCCGCTACGACGATCTGACTGAACCGCAACCGAAACTGGGAGCGGGCGTTGACGCCGTGGTCTTGCTGGGTATAGGCATAGCCGCCCCAGGCGGTGTATACCTCGGCGAGGTCCTGGACGGTCTCCCAATTGCGCTCGTCCAGCACCGTCAAGATTCCCGCGCCGTAGGTACCGGGCTTGCTGCCGAATATCCGGTACAGCGAAGCCGCACGGTCGCCGGGAACAGTCTCGCCGGCGACTTCCGACGCGGCCTCGGCTTCGGCTTTACTGTGGGCCAGGTCTTCTTGCAAGTGCTTGACGACGTAGTTGTCCTCTGGGGACTCGTCCAGGGACGCAGCCAACTCGACAGCCTGATCGAGCAGGTTGATCAGGTTGGGGAATGCGTCGCGGAAGAAACCGCTTATGCGCACGGTAACGTCAATACGCGGGTGGCCCAATTCCTCCAACGGGATCACGTCAATACCCAGAACTCGGCGGCTCTCGGGTTGCCAGACGGGCCGGATGCCCAGTAGTTGCAGGATCTGAGCTACGTCGTCGCCGTGGGTGCGCATGGCCGAAGTCCCCCAAACGACCATACCCACCATCTCGGGATAGCTGCCCTCTTCCTCCAGGTACTTCTCCAAGAGGGACTGGGCCAGTTGCTTGCCGGTTTCCCAAGCGCTGGGGGAAGGAATCGACTTGGGGTCGACGGAGTAGAAGTTGCGACCCGTGGGGAGAATGTTGGCCATTCCCCTGGTCGGCGCGCCGCTGGGACCCGGGGGCACAAACTTGCCCTCCAGCCCCCGGAGCAGATTGCTGATCTCATCAGGGGTACGCATCAAGGCCGGGTAGATGGTATCCGCGACGTACTCCAGGACGTATTGGGTCTGAGAGTCTGGGGTCCCGAGCACGTTGGCGACTACGGGCGCAACATCAGCTCTATGGAAGCCGCTGTCCAGAAGCTCCCGATAAGCCTGACGGCACAGGAGTTCCACCCGCTCCAGCAGATCGCCGTTGGTGCGGACCGGTGTTTCTGCGTCGAGCCGTTCCAGAACATTCGAAACCGGGCTTGAAGGCGCCTCCCCCAGTTCATCCATCACCCTTGAATAGTCCATCCCCAGGGCCTCTGATACTGCACGGCGCAAACTGGGAACGCCACTGATGTCGAGCCGGGTGAGGGCGCATAGCAGTCCCACCAATTGTTCGTCTTGGGGTGTATCTCCAAGGATGTGGAGGCCGTCTTTGATCTGGGCGTCTTTAAGCTCACAGAGATAGCCATCGATTTCCAGGATAAATCCGCCGAAATCGTCTGGCTGGGACTCGATTCCCAAGTCCCGGTGCAACTCGGCCTGCTGGACCATCTCCCATATCTGGGTCTCCAACAGGGGCAATTTGCCTGGGTCCAGGGTTTGGCATTGGTAATGCTCGTCCATCAATTGTTCGATCCGGGCAATGTCGCCGTAGCTGTCGGCGGTGGTCATTGACGGGATCAAGTGGTCCACGATGGTCGCGTGGGCGCGGCGTTTGGCCTGCGCGCCTTCTCCAGGGTCGTTGATGATGAACGGGTAGAACAGCGGTACATCGTCCAGAGCCACTTCCGGGTAACAGGAGGACGAGAGCCCAATGCCCTTGCCGGGCAGCCATTCAAGGGTGCCGTGCTTGCCCAGGTGTAAGATCGCGTCGGCTCCGAAGACGTCGCGTATCCAGCGGTAGTAGGCGATGTAGTGGTGGGTCGGCGCCATTTCGGGACTGTGGTAGATGGCGATGGGGTTCTCCCCGAAACCACGGGGCGGCTGCAATCCGACGAAGATATTGCCGAGGTCGATACCCGCGATGGCCAGGCTGCCGTTGGTGCGGTAGACCTGCCCCGGCGGCTCGCCCCAGTCGCGGGTCAATTCCTCGGCTACATCGGGCGGGAAGTTCTGAAACCAGTCCGCGTATTGACTGGTCGTGACATGCCCCGCCGCCAGCCTTAGCTGCTCCTCGGTCAGGGAATCCAGGTCGTTGCTGCAACGTTCGATGATCTTATGGACCAGGTCGTCGCCGTCTTCCGGTATGTCGGTTACGCGGTACCCGGCATCCTTGAGGGCGTGCAGAACTTCAATGACGGAAGCGGGGGTGTCCAGACCCACCGCGTTACCGATGCGGGCATCCTTGGTAGGGTAGTTACTGAGGATTATTGCGATTTTCTTTTCCGAATTGGGCTTTAGGCCAAGGTTGGCTTGCTTCATGGCAAGCCTGGCCACCAACTCCACCCGGTCATCCCTGGGCACATACCGCTGCAACCGCCCCGCGAGACTCGTGGCGACTCCGCCAGCCGATTCTTCCTTGAATGAAATGGGCACGGAAATGAGGCGGCCATCAAACTCGGGCAGCGCCACGCTCATGGCGGTGTCGATGGGGCCGAGACCCAGGGAATTTTCCAGCCATTCCTCCTGGGTGCTGGTGCTGATGATGGCTTGGATCATAGGAATATTGAGGTTGTCCAAGTAGTCCACCGACCACCCGGTTGCGATGGCCGGACCCTCGGCGCTGAGGTCCCCCATGGACATGCCCATGGTATTTATTATGCATTGGACCCTCGGCACACCGTCCGGGTCGACCAGGTACTCGGTGAATGCCCGGTTGGCCTGTCCATCGCCTTCCGGGCTGTGTTTCAAGCTGAAGGCGAACACTGGAAGCACGTTTGCGCCCATCTGCTCTAGTGACCGGACCAGGCTGTCGATTGGTTGCAAGTTGCCGCTCATCCAGTGAGCGCGGTAGAACAGGAGGCCAATGGAAGGCTTGCCAGGTTGGAACCGCTGCCCCAAAAAGGAGTCAATGTCCGCGCCATCCGCGACGTCGGGATGATAGATGCCCTCCCATGGTAGCGGGGCCGGGGCTTCGTGGCCGTGGGAGGTGCCGAAGTAGGTGTCGCTGAGGAAGAGGAACAGGTTCTGGAGATTTTGCACCCCGCCCTGCATAAGGTAGGAGAAGACCGTTTCAACCTCGACCGCAGGTACAGTGCAGGCGGTGACCAGATCCTCGTCCCATTCCTGGTGGCCGGGGCAGGCGATGAGGGGAGTCCCTTCGCTGCGGCAAAACCTTACGAGGGCGTCGAAAGTCTCCGGCATGGCCCGCTTCCCACCAAGGAGGCGCAGCACCACAGCTCCAGATTGGGCCGCGGAGGCCATGATTTCGCCGCTTACCTCTTCGGATTCCAGGGATGCGGGATTGACCGCAATCACCCTGGGAAATCCTTCGGGCAGGGCAGCTAAGGCCCGGTCAGCCGTCAGGATGTCCGTGTCGGCGGTAGTGACGAATAAGATGGACTTCTGCTGCATTCTCTTAGCCGAAATTAGCCTGTTTTGGGGCGTTTAGACGCCTGCGAATAGACGCCTTCATCTACACGTCTTCCTGTGGAGTCTCTCCGCTCAGGAACACCATAATAGAAAGGTCGCTGAATTCTTCGGAAATTTGGCTGCATTCCCGTAGGGAACCGCTGAAGCGTTTCTCGCCCTCGAGGGTGAGCCTCTGGTAAACGTTCACCGGGAGGTCCGTGCGGATTCCCTGCTCAATCAGGTTCTCCGCGATGAGCGCGGGCATCAGGTCGAAAGGCCGGGGCAACAGAATGACGTGCCTGCGTCGCTCATTAATATAGTGGACCAACTCCGCCAACTCGCTTTCCGTGTCCGCCCGCTTGTGGAGGGTAATGAACACGGAATCTTCCAGGAAAATACCAGTGCGGGCCATGGCTATCTGCACCGAGCTGATGCCGGGCACAAGGTCCACACGGCCGGCGCGGCGGCGGACCCTGGCGAGAAGCTCGCGGGCGGAGACGTTCAAGTCTCCCCAACAACATACGACGCAGCGTTTTCCCTGTTTGACCTGGCCTTCCACGTATTCGAAGACCTCTTCCTGGTCGCGGTAGCTCATGGGGCAAACTTCCGAGTTGCCCAGCCAGGGTTGGACCACGTTAAGGACCGTGGTAAAGCCGGCTACCAGGTCGGCGTTTTGCAGAGCCTGTTGCCCTTGGAGCGTGAGCAAGTCTGAACTGCCGGGGCCGACGGCCACCACGGTGATCGAGTTCTGGTTGTCATTACTTGGAGTAGTGATTTAAGGAGTCCTCTCGGGCCGGGCTGGAAGCCCGGGAATAAGGGCACAAAAAAACCCTGGCTCTTCTGCTGCCAGGGAGTTTAACGGGTACGGCGGGCATCGCCGGGGGGTCATTCTGTTGGCGCAGAGTAGAGCACCCCCACCCGGGCAGGTTTCCTGACTTACGGGAGATAGTCTGAAATGGGTCCTGTTGCTCCCGTTCACAGTGGCGCAACCGTGGCGGACTTACACCGCCTTCCCCTATGGTGCCGGTAATGGCGCGCCGGGTGGGCCTTTTAAGTTGTTAATCTTGCGCGTCATGCGCCTACAGCCCGTAATCTAATGGCAGACTTCAGACTTGTCAATAGCTGCGCTAATGCTGACAGGGCCTTTTCATTTTCAGAAAGGTGTCCCCTCTCCCTCTGGGAGAGGGTCAGGGTGAGGGAGTTTCCACGCAAACTGACTTGCCGCAGCTACTACCATTGCAGGGAGAGTTGTCCCTCACCTCAGCCCTCTCCCCACGGGAGAGGGAGAATGAAAAGGCCCTGTAATGCTGATGATGAGTTATTCTCAACAAGTGTTAAACTAAAGCCAAAACCTTATGCGGCGATGCTCAGGGAGCTGCGATAGACCGGTTGTAGCCATTGTCAGCGGCTAGTACCGCCGGTGCAAACAAGCCAAGCCTGACCGAAGGTCGAGTAGGATGTCCCAAACTTGAGCCAGGGTAAGGGGAGAACATGACGCCAAGCAATGGAGCCGATGAGGGGGCCTTGGAGAGGTCGTATTCGGTTTTGCAGCCGATGAACCTAGCCACCGCCGCAGGGATACTGAAGGAAGCCAAGCAGATACTGGATCACCTGGGAGTGGTTTTTTTTCTTCGGCAGGGCACATGTCTCGGCGTGATCAGGGACAACGGATTCATTCCTTGGGATGATGATTTGGATTTGAGCTCGGTCATCGGACTTCATGGGCTAACCGAGAATTCAATAGACCGGGTTGTGGCTGCCTTCAGGGACAACGGATATTTCGCCAAGGTGGAACCCAACGACCACTACATAAGTGTGGCAATGATGAAGTCTTACATTAGGACCGACTGGATTTGCCACCGGATCGTTGACGACTACATAATTCAGTACCCCGGAGTACGAATTCCCGTCACACTTGTCACTCAACTGAAAGAGATTGACTTCATCGGGGAGAAATTCCTTGTGCCCAATCCACCGGAAGAGTACCTGAGGTGCAAGTATGGCGCCGATTGGATGACTCCCAAAAGGACAGGGTATGAGAAGGATATCCTGGAATTGGTCCCGGGAAGTCCGGTCCCAGTACCCAGCCGGCTCAGTCAGTCGAGACCGATCCTCCAATCGGGCGACAGCCGGGTCCGGATTCTCGACCAAGCCAGCCAGCCGGTCTCCGGTGCAGAGGTCATGGTCGCTGGACTAGGTAGTTACCAAACCAACGAACAGGGTTACGCGACTATTGCATTGCCTGGTGGTGACTGGTACGCGTTGATCATCAAATATGGCGATCACGAGGAAGTGCTCTACCAGGAGAAGCTGGCTCAAGGGGAAATCTACGTCTATCACCCAGACCCCTCAACCGCTTCAGGACGGCTCTGCGTTTTGTCGCCGGAGTGAACTCGCAAGAGAGGTGGGCTTTTCTCTGCTCCAGGGACATGTTCCTTGCCCGGTCAATCGGAGAGTTGGGTTAACGCTCGATTTAGGCAGCAATCAGCTACCGGGAATCAATTGGCAGGGCCTTTTCATTTTCAGAAAGGTGTCCCCTCTCCCTCTGGGAGAGGGTCAGGGTGAGGGAGTTTCCACGCAAACTGACTTGCCGCAGCTACTACCATTGCAGGGAGAGTTGTCCCTCACCTCAGCCCTCTCCCCACGGGAGAGGGCGAATGAAAAGGCCCTGAATCAATTGGCCTCCCGAGTTGACACTTCCAATCAATTAGGGTATTGATATAGCCAGATAGATGTTAAACGTCTGGTTCTCGCCAATGTTGTCTCGTGAATCCGCATTTCTGAACATCTGAATCGCGCTTCATGAATTAAGTTTTCGGTTTAACCTGCGTAATTTGCATTTGGGACGGCTCGGTTCGCCCCCGAGGTGTCTTTAGCCTGTCGGTACGTAGCTCGCTCCTCTTATTCCCATGGCCCGCTGGGAGCCTATCTGGGTTTCCGAAAGTCGTTTAGGGCAACAAGAATCGTGTTTCGTGTCCTGTTGGAGGAATCGATGCCCGGCCAGACCGTAGAATATTTGAGCTCTTTGTACGGCGGATTTTGGGACTTCGAAGTCAAAGATTTTTGTTATATGACCAACCCCTTTTTCCCCCCTGAGACTCTCTTGGAGGACCTGGGCGTACATTTGGCTGAATTGGTCAAGGCTTATCCGTCGACCAACTGGTACATCTCATCATTGCTGGCGGACCCCTTGGGATTAACTGAGAACGAGGTAGTGGTCGGCAACGGCGCTAGTGAATTGATAGACGTTTTGGTCAATCGATTCGTCCAGAACCTGGCCATCCCTGTGCCTACATTCAATGAGTTTACCAACCGGGCCACGAACTCGGGCAGGAAAGTTAGTCCCTTCCGCCTTCACGGCGAATTCGAACTTGACCCGGAAGCGTTTGTATGTCACGTGAGAGAAACGCGGTCCAATGCGGCTGTACTGATCCGGCCCAACAACCCCACTGGCTCCCTTATCTCCAAATCTGACCTTACCTTTTTGCTGGAAGAACTCAGGGACCTAGACCTGGTGCTGGTAGACGACTCATTCATTGAGTTCGTAACCGCGGAGTCGGACCAAGCGGCATTGAACCTCGTACTCGAATTTCCGAACTTGGTCGTGTTGAAGAGCCTATCGAAGAATTACGGAATCCCGGGACTTCGTTTAGGGTATGCTGTATCCGGGGACGGTGAGCGGGTCAAGCAGCTGCGGCAGGACCTCCCCATCTGGAACATCAATTCTATAGCCCAGTTCTTCTTACGCCATTACGGAGAGTACCAAGAGGAGTTCGCGGTTTCGTGCTTGAGGGTGCGGGAAGCGACCCATCTCCTGTTTCAACAACTTGGCGGAGTGCCCTACCTCCATCCTTTCCCGACCCAAGGCAACTTTGTCTTGTGCCGGGTCCTGTCCGGATTCACCGGCGAGGGATTAACCTCAGCTTTATTCGACCAGTACAAGATCCTGGTCAATAATTGCGGCCGGAAGGAGGGGCTGGAGGACTCCTACATACGGATTGCCTCCCGCACCAAAGGGGACAATGCGGCTCTGGTAGCTGCCCTGCACGGACTACACGCCGAACCGTCTTCCGGACATCCAGAGCGCGCCAGGGGAGGTAGGGGATGAAGGCAATAATTCTTGCCGCAGGCATGGGCACGCGGCTGCGCCCCATCACCTTGTCCGCCCCAAAATGTCTGGTCCCGGTCAACGCTAAACCCATTCTGGAGCATCAGCTAGAGGCATTGTCGACGGTAGGCGTCCGAGACGTAATCATCGTGGTGGGTTATCTTTCAGAATTAGTCTCTGACAGGTACGGAACTAGATATGGCGACATGAACATACACTACGTTCAGAACCCTATTTATGATCGCACTAACAACATCTACTCCCTGTGGTTAGCACGACAACACCTGGATAACCAGGCGCTCTTGCTGGAAGGGGACCTAGTTTTCGAACCCGGGTTGTTACAGAGACTAGCTCAAGCGCCTGAACGGGACGTTGCTATCGTCGAAAGATTTCAGCCTTCCATGGATGGAACGGTTATCCAGGCCGATGGTCGCTGGGCCAGCAGGATGGTCCTTAAAGCACACCAGGGGGATGATTTCGACTACGCATCCGCCCTCAAGACAGTAAATATTTATAAATTGTCCCAAGAGTCTTTACAGTGCAAGATAGTTCCTCAACTGGATTTCCAGGTAGCAAAGGAGCGGCACGATCTATATTATGAGGCAGTCTTCGCCGATCTGATTTCTCAGGGCTCCCTGCGCTTGGCCGTTCTTTGCGCCGCACCCGACAAGTGGGTGGAGATTGATACCTTGGAAGACCTTCAAGCAGCCAAAAACCTTTTCGGGGCGGAGACTCTGAACCCCGAGAAAGCTCCTAGTTAACGCTATCTTCGCCACCACAGGAAACCGGCGGGCGTTTAATGCCGGCGAACTCTTGAACAGCAGAAGGTGCATTTTGGAATATGCTAAGGCATGGTCCCAGCCGAGCGCCATCGAATATTACTCCAAACATCGGCGTGAAGTGTCCGACCTTTACCCATCCGAGCGAGTTTTTTTGCCTAGAGTTTTGTTTCCTGGGATTAAAGTGCTGGATGTGGGATGTGCCTCTGGCGGATTCTTCAACATCATGCGTACCCTCGAACCAACCCTTGACTATACTGGAATAGACATAGCCGGGCCCGCTGTCGACCTGGCCCGTCAGACCTACCAGGACGCCCGGTTTGAGGTGGCCGACGGGGGAGCAATCCCTTTCGGAGATGGGACCTTCGACTTGGTCCATTGCACTAGCGTCCTGGTTATCGAACCTCGATACCAGGAAGTATGGGAGGAGATGTACCGGGTATCCAGCAGGTTCGTGTTGGCGGATATGCGCCTGCTAAAGGATATTGCAAGACAAGAAGATCTCCAAGATTCTCGCTATCGAATCCAGTTCGACGGTCAGGAGCAGGAAGCGGTAGTTCCCTATGTCGTCAGCGACGCCGATCAAGTAATCAGTTGCTTATTGAACTTGGAACCCCGCCCGCGAGCTTTGAGAGGCACCGGCTATTTCCATGAGGTATCGGATATGGCGGATACGCAATACTCCCAAGTTTGCATGTCCATATTGTTGGTTGAAAAAGGCAATGTTGAAACAACACGAACTGAAATGGACCTGAACGACTTACCATTAGAGGTTTCAGCTTTCCCAGGTTAGGACAGAAACTAAAGAAAAGAACGACCTCTTGGCCGCCGCACGATCCCCACCTCGGAGGTTGGAGCGCCTATCAAATGTAATGCTCAGAACTCTCTAGTGCCTTGTCGGGGATGCTAGGGGTTGGTTGAACCCCCTAGCGCCGGTTTCCTGAGCACCATTCACGGAACGTTCTTTGTCAATGTCCTCCTAATCCAGTAACTGTTCAGTCTTGAGGGAGGGAGAGCCCCACTTTCGCAAAATGGGGTTGGGGGGATTTCTCCCACTCCGGATAGAGCCGCTAACGGGTGCGCTGCACATCTCCAACCGTGGCAATCTCTGGTTGAAATATCCGGGTTGAGATGACCCCGGTCCTCGCAACTGCGTTAGCCGGAAAGACAGAAATCCCCCTTTTGCGAGAGGGGGAGATTATCCGTGAACGTTCCGTCACCGTTGCTAACTCTGAACACTTACCGGCCCAAAATCGGGTTGACATCAGATAGGTTGGTTGATAGAGTACCTAATTGCTGTCAACTTGATTGGCGAGGAAAGACCTATGCCTACTGTCAACCAATTGGTGAGGAAGGGGCGCCGCGCGGTCCGCAAGAAGACCAAGGCTCCCGCATTGCACTATGTGCAGAACTCGCTACGCAACCGGACCAGATATGGGCCCGGATGCCCCCAGAGACGGGGAGTTTGCATCCAGGTCCGCACGATGACGCCGAAGAAGCCCAACTCGGCGCTCCGAAAGATAGCCCGTGTCAGATTGACCAACGGGGTTGAGGTCACCGCCTACATTGGCGGAGAGGGCCACAACCTCCAGGAACACTCGGTCGTGCTGATAAGGGGCGGCCGGGTCAAGGACCTTCCGGGTGTCCGCTACCACGTAATCCGCAGCGCGCTTGACTGCGAAGGTGTGCAGGACAGACGCCGCGGGCGGAGCAAGTACGGGGCGGACCGTCCGCGTTCCACCGGGGCCTAGAGCCCCGGGGCTTACACTCCCGGCTTTCCTTGAGCCTTTGCAACCGATACAAGGCGGAATAAAATATGTCCAGAAGAAGGCGGCCAGAGCGGCGCATAGTCGCTCCCGATCCAATTTACCAAAACGTGGAACTGTCACGGTTCATTAACTGTGTGATGCAGCGCGGTAAAAAGACCACCGCGCAGCGCATCCTATACACCGCATTCGACCTCATCAGGGAGCAGTCGAACCGCGAGCCGCTGGAAGTGTTCCAACTGGCGATGCGGAACGCAACCCCTGCGGTGGAAGTTAGGCCCAAACGGGTCGGCGGAGCGACTTACCAGGTCCCCACGGAGTTGCGGCCCAGCCGTAGCGAGGCCTTGGCGATCCGCTGGCTGATACGGGGCGCAAGGTCGCGTAAGGGCGTGCCGATGCGCCGGGGTCTAGCCGATGAACTGATGGATGCCTCCCGAGGTGAAGGGTCCGCGGTCCGCCGTAAGGAAGAATTACACCGTATGGCCGAGGCTAACCGCGCCTTCGTCAACTACCGGAGGTAAGGGTCGCGTCCACGGTCCAACCTATGATTGAAACCAGCATACCTATTAGCAAGATCCGCAACATTGGATTCATTGCACATATCGACGCCGGAAAGACCACCGTCACCGAGCGCGTTCTATTCGTCACTGGCCGTATCCACAGGGTTGGCGAGGTTGACGAGGGTACGACGGCAATGGACTGGATGCCTCAGGAAAGGGAACGGGGCATCACCATTACCGCCGCAGCCACCACCGCGTTCTGGCGGGACCACCGGGTCAACATCATCGATACCCCCGGCCACGTTGACTTCACAGCGGAAGTAGAACGCAGCCTGCGGGTCCTCGACGGCGGAGTGGTCGTCCTGGACGCCGTGGCGGGGGTACAGTCCCAGTCCGAGACCGTTTGGCGTCAGGCCAACACCTACGAGGTCCCGCGCATCTGTTTCGTCAACAAGATGGACCGGGTCGGCGCGAGCTATGAACGCACCATAGAATCGGTCCGGAGACGCCTCGGCGCGAACCCCGTTGCCCTGCAATTGCCCATCGGCGAGGAAGCGGAGTTCCAGGGCGTAATCGACCTGCTCGGCGGCGTCGCCATGGTCTATCCCGACGGAGGCCGCCGCGGCAGCAGCTCGGACGTCCCCCAGTTGGTGCCGGTACCGACTGATTACGAAGAGGAATACGAACGCTACCGCCAGAGCATGATCGAGAAGATCGTCGAGACCGACGAGGCCCTCTTGATCCGCTACCTGGAAGGCGAGGACATCGACGCGAAAGACCTGCGCCGCGCCCTGCGCCGTGCCACCATCGAGCGCAGCCTGGTTCCCGTCCTCTGCGGCAGCGCGACTACGAGCAAGGGCATACATCCCCTCTTGGACGCGGTGATCGATTATTTGCCTTCGCCTCAAGATATTCCCGCCGTCGAGGCTATTGAGCCGAATACCGGCGAGACACAACTAAGGCACCCAGACGAGGACGGCGAATTCGCCGCCCTCGCTTTTAAGGTGGCGACCGACCCCTTCGTAGGCAGGTTGGTGTTTCTCCGGGTCTATTCCGGCAAGGAACATTCAGGCCGCTCGGTCTACAACGTAACCAAAAAGGCGCGGGAACGGTTGGGGCGGCTCATCTTGATGCACGCCAACCGTAGAGAAGAGCTTGAGTCCATTGAGGCGGGCAACATTTGCGCTGTGGTTGGACTGAAGGACACCTTCACCGGGGACACTATCTGCAGCGGACCCCATCCGGTCATCTTGGAGCCGCCGCACTTTCCGGAACCGGTGGTCTCAGTGGCCATCGAACCTGCCACCCGGGTCGACCAAGACCGCCTTGGTCAGGCTCTGCGGAAGCTGTCGGACGAGGATCCCACTTTCATCGTCAGGTACGACGACGAAACCGGCCAGACCGTTATGGCCGGCATGGGCGAGTTGCATCTGGAAGTCTTGGTGGACCGGATGCGGCGCGAGTTCGACGTGGAGGCGAATGTCGGGAGGCCAAGGGTGTCCTACCGGGAGACCATAACCCAGCCAGTCCGCGTCGAGGGCCGTTTCGTGCGGCAGACCGGCGGACACGGCCAGTTCGGTCATGTATGGCTGGAACTGGAGCCGCTGGAGCGGGGTTCGGGTGTCATTTACGAAGACAAGATCGTCGGGGGCGTGATTCCCCGGCAGTTCATCCCGGCGGTGGAGAAGGGCGTTAGGCAAGCACTCGATAACGGCTCCATCGGAGGGTTCCCGCTGGTGGATATCAAGGTAACCCTGGTTGACGGCAGCTTCCATCCCGTGGACTCCTCGGAGATCGCCTTCAACAGCGCCGGGATGTTGGCCATTCGCGAGGGGGTACCCAGGGGGAAACCAGTCCTGCTAGAACCCATAGTCGATCTGGAAGTCGTCTGCCCTGGAGAAACCCTGGGGGACGTGCTGGCCGATCTGGGAACACGCCGGGCACAGATCCGAAACATCGAGGGCCAAGGAGACGTCCAGGTGGCCAGGGCCATGTTGCCCCTGGGTGAGACCTTTGCCTACACCACCGCGCTGCGCTCTATTACCAGCGGCCGCGCGACCTATTCAATGGAATTCAAACATTACGAGCCGGTAGCAGAAAACGTGCTGCGAACCATCGGCAACCTTAGATAGGGCGCCGTCCAACCGAGATTGGGGGAAAATGGTCACCAGGCAGAAAGTACGAATAATTCTCAAGGCATTCGATCACAAAATGCTCGACCTGTCTGCTGGCCAGATCGTGGAGACGGCAGAGCGGACAGGCGCTAGGGTAGCGGGGCCGGTCCCGCTACCGACTCATATACGGCGGTTCTGCGTAATCCGGAGTCCTCACGTGGACAAGGACTCGCGTGAGCACTTCGAGATTCGCACCCACAAGCGGCTCATCGACATATTGGAACCCACATCCAAGACTATCGACTCCCTGACGCGGTTGAACCTGCCCGCCGGGGTTGATATCTCGATCAAGCTGTAGACCTTCCATATTTGGAACAATTTAGGAAGTTTGAGGAACCTCATGATCCAGGGATTTTTAGGTAGAAAAATCGGTATGAGCCAGGTCTTCCGGGAAGACGGAAGAGTGGTCCCGGTGACGGTAATCGAAGCCGGCCCATGCACCGTGACTCAAGTCAAAACCAGGGAAAACGATGGATACGAGGCAGTCCAATTGGGGTTTGGCCAGACCAAGAAGGTCAACAAGCCCATGCGAGGCCACCTCAGGAACGGTCAACCCGTCCGGTACCTCAAGGAGGTCAAGGCAGACGACCCCAGCGAGTTTGAGGTTGGCCAGACCATCTCTTTGGATATATTCGAAGAAGGCGAGAAGATCGACATCATTGGCCGGTCCAAGGGACGTGGATTCGCCGGGACCATAAAACGCCACGGTTTCGGCGGCGGACCCAGGACCCACGGTCAGTCCGACCGGGCCCGCGCTCCCGGCTCCATTGGCGGCGGGACCACGCCGGGCAAGGTGTTCAAGGGCCTCAAGATGGCCGGCCACATGGGCAACGTGCGGACCACGGCCAAGCGCTTGGAAATTATCCGGGTTGACACTGACCGGAACCTGCTACTGGTCAAGGGCGGGGTTCCCGGCGGTCCCAACGGTCTCGTTCAAATCAGACGCGCAAAGTAAACGATTCCAGTCAAGTCCTGAAGGCATCTTACTAAGGCATCCCACTAAGGTATCTAGCTATGGAAGTTACTGTTAAAAACCAGCAAGGGCAAACGGTCGATACAGTGGACCTGGATGACGGGGTGTTTTCGGTCCCGATGAACAACTCCCTCGTTCACCAGGCACTGGTAATCTACCAGTCCAACAAGCGGCAAGGCACTCACGACACCAAGACCCGGGCCGAGGTTTCCGGAGGCGGGCGCAAGCCCTGGATCCAGAAGCACACGGGCCGGGCCCGCCAGGGCAGTATCAGGGCGCCCCACTGGCGTCACGGTGGTGTGGCATTTGGCCCCCACCCGCGCAGTTACCGCAAGGCGCTGCCCAAGCGAATGCGGCGGCTGGCCCTGAAATGCGTCCTGTCGGACAAGGCGAGGCAGAGCAAATTGGTGTGCCTGGACTCCACCGATGGAGTCGACGGCAAGACCAAGTCAATGGTCGGCCTTCTGGCCAACCTGGGTGTCAACGGTTCCACCCTGCTTGTGACCCGCAACCCGGACGATAACGTTGTACAGGCGGCCCACAACCTGAAGAAAGTCTGGACTTTACCAGTCAACCTCCTGAACGCCCAGCAACTCCTGGAACGCGACACCGTGATTATCACGCTGGATGCGGTGCGATGGGCGGAAGAAGCTCTAAGCAGCGAACCCCACGGAAGGCGAGGGCGGAAGGTCACAGGACAGGCCGGGGATTCGGGGGAATAGATGGACATACACAAAGTCCTGGTAAGACCGACCATCACCGAAAAAAGCACCATCCTGCAAGAGTCCGGAAAGTACACTTTCCACGTTTCGCCGAAGGCCAACAAAGTAGAGGTCAGGCAAGCCGTGGAAACCAACTTCGGCGTGTCGGTGTTGGACGTCAACATGACCAAACTCCATGGAAAGCGCAAGCGCTACGGCTCCCGCTTCACCAAGCAGCCCGACGTTAAGAAGGCCGTGGTCACGTTGAAGCCGGGGGACCGGATCAACCTGATCGAAGGGCTCTAGCCCCCAAGGACAATTGCCATGCCATTGAAGAATTTAAGGCCAATCACTCCTGGGACCCGGAACGCGGTGCGCCCCTCTTTTGAGGAGATAACCACACGCAAGCCGGAAAAGTCGCTTTTGGAGCCCAAAACCAGCCATGCCGGACGCAACAACCGCGGGCGGATTACCACCCGTCATCGCGGGGGCGGTCCTCGAAAGATGTACCGCAAGATCGATTTCAAGCGGCACAAGGACGGGGTGCCGGGCCGGGTGGCCTCCATCGAATACGACCCCAACCGGACGACTCGGATCGCGCTGATCCACTACATGGATGGGGAGAAGAGTTACATCCTCGCCCCCCTGGCCCTGTCCGTGGGCGACTGGGTTGAGTCCGGCCCGCAGGCTGAGATACACCCAGGGAATTGTCTCCCGTTGCGCAACATTCCCACGGGCACAGTGGTCCACAACCTAGAACTGACCCCGCAACGGGGAGGTCAATTGGTCCGCAGTGCCGGGTCGGGCGCTCAGGTGCTATCCAGAGAGGGCGAATACGTTCTGATCAGACTCCCTTCGGGTGAAATGCGGAGGGTGCTGCTCAATTGCCGGGCCAGCGTCGGTCAGCTTTCCAACCCAGACCACAAGAACGAAAGCCTGGGGAAGGCCGGGGCGAGCCGCCACCTGGGAAGACGGCCCCACGTGCGTGGTGTGGCGATGAATCCGGTGGACCACCCCCACGGCGGCGGCGAGGGGCGCTCCCCCATTGGGATGCCCGGTCCTAAGTCGCCTACCGGAAAACCCACGCTGGGGCACAAGACCAGGCAGAAGAACAAGGCAAGCAGTAGATTCATTGTACGGAGGGGCAGGAGACGGTAGAATGTCGCGCTCGATCAAGAAGGGTCCCTATGTTCATCCTAAGTTAATGAAGAAGGTGGAAGCCCTACAGCGCTCCGGCGCCAGGACGGTTATCCGCACTTGGTCGCGGGCTTCGATGATTATGCCCGACATGGTCGGCCTGACCATCGGCGTTCACGACGGACGGCGCCACGTGCCGGTCTTTGTGACGGAGAACATGGTTGGACACCGTCTCGGAGAGTTTTCTCCAACGCGCACGTACCGAGGCCACGTCAGCCGGTCCGAACGCTCCAGCCGAATGAGGTAAACAGGTGCCACCAGTAAGAGCAATGGCCAAACAGATAGGAGCGTCGCAAAAACGGCTCAAGCCGATTCTGGACTTGGTGCGGGGGAACTCGGTCCAAGACGCCCTCAACACCCTTAGCCTGCTGCCTTCCCCTTGGGCCAAAACGGTAGCGAAAGTGGTGGAATCGGCGGCGTCCAACGCGGAAAACAACATGTTCATGTCCCGTGACGATCTACGGATCGTCCGGATTACAGCCGACCAGGCAAAGCCCCAAAAGCGGTTCCGGCCGAGGGCCAGAGGCCGTATCGGACGCATCATCAAGCAGGCCAGCCACCTTACGGTGGTGGTAGACGACATGCAAGAGGAGTTCTAGCTCATGGGCCATAAGACCCACCCTTACGGGTTCCGGCTAGGCATTATCAAGGACTGGAAAGCCCATTGGTTTGCGCCCAGCGCAGCCAGCTACCGCACCCTGGTCCTGGAGGACCTGCAACTCCGGAAGAGTATCCAGAACGAATACCGCGCGTTTGCCGACGCCGGGATCGCCCGGGTGGAGATTGACCGCGGGGCTCAGGACGGGGTGATCAACATCCACTCCGCCCGCCCGGGAATTCTCATCGGACGGGACGGAGAGCGGGTGAAGAACCTGCGGACCAAGCTGGAGGCGATCACCAAGCGGCGGGTCCAACTGAACATCATCGAGATCAACCAGCCAGAGATCAACGCCTACCTGGTGGCGCGAAATATCGCCGACCAGCTAGAGCGCCGGGTTGCCTACCGCCGGGCCATGCGTCAGGCGGCGCAAAGGGCCATGCAAGGCGGGGCCCAAGGCATCAAGTTGATGGTCAAGGGCCGGATTTCCGGCTCGGAGATCGCACGGGTCGAGAAGTTGATGATGGGCCAGGTGCCGCTCCATACTCTTCGAGCGGACATCGATTACGCGCTGGCTGAAGCCCACACCGTCATGGGCCGGGTTGGCGTCAAGGCGTGGGTATACCACGGCGACATCCTTCCGCCTCCGCCAGAGGAAGTCGAAGAATTGGAAGACATCGAGGTCACCGTCCAGGCCGACGGTGAGGACCCGGAGTTGGAGTTCTTGGACCAAGCGGACATTTAAGGGGAGTTTCCTGGGAGAACGGCATGTTACAGCCCAAGCGAACGAAATATCGCAAGATCTTCCGTGGGCGCCGCAAAGGCCCGGCCACCAGTGGCAACCAGGTGGATTTCGGCGAATTTGGCCTGAAGGCCATGGCCGCCGAGTGGATTACCGCCAGGCAGATCGAAGCGGCGCGGGTCGCCGTGACCCGTCACCTGCGCCGGGGCGGCCAGGTCTGGGTCCGGGTGTTTCCGGATAAGTCGGTCAGCAAGAAGCCGGCGGAGACCCGAATGGGCGGCGGCAAGGCGGCTGTCGACCACTGGGTGGCCGTGGTCAAGCCCGGAAAGGTCATGTTTGAAGTTGCCGGGGTCGCTCCCGAAGAGGCAAGGGAGGCCTTGCGGCTGGCATCCCACAAGTTGCCCATCCCCACCAAGATCGTCAGCAGGGACCACGGGGCCGGAGCTGGCAGTCAGGCCGCATAGAGACGTAATGCGATGATGATTCAAGAAATCCGCAGTTTGACCGACGAACAGCTCCGCGAAGAGTTGGTCAAAACGCAACGGGAGCTGATGAACCTGCGCTTCCGCGCCGCCACCAATCAGTTGCCCGATTCCAACCAGCCCAAGGCCGTGCGCAGATCTATCGCCAGACTGCTCACGGTGATCCGGGAACGGGAATTGGTGGAGGGTTAATATTGGCCAAAGAGAAGCGAAAGGTCCGGGTCGGCTCGGTTGTGCGGACCCGGATGGACAAGACGGCAGTGGTCGAGATGGTCTGGAAACAACGTGACCGGCTGTACCGCAAGCAGGTGCGCCGGGTGGCGCGTTATATGGTCCATGACCCCCTCAGTCAGTGTCAGTTGGGAGACGTGGTCCGCATCCAGGAGACGAGACCTATCTCCAAGAGCAAACACTGGCGGCTGCTGGAGATATTGGAAAGGCGGGAGGTCGCCGAAGTGCGGCCCATCGAGCTTGAGGCCGACGCCGAGGACATAGACGAGGAAGAAGTTGAAGAAGAGGTCTTGGACCTTCTGGAAGAGGGCGCCCAGGACTATGAGTCAGAGGAAGACGAGTAGGAATTCTAGGTATGATCCAGACTTATACCCGGTTAACGGTAGCAGACAATAGCGGGGCCAAGGTAATCCGCCTGATTAATGTCCCCGGCAGCGGCCGGCGCAAGTTCGCCAGCCTCGGCGATGTAGTGGTGTGTAACGTGCGGGAAGCCGCGCCCAACTCCCCAGTGCGAAAAGGGGACGTGGTAAAAGCGGTGATTATCCGCCAAGCCCACGGGTACGGGCGGCCAGACGGCACGTTCATCAGCTTCGATGACAATGCCGCGGTGCTGATTTTGGACAATCAGCTTCCCAGGGGAACGCGCATATTCGGACCAGTGGCCAGAGAACTGCGGGACCGGGGTTTCATGCGCATCATATCCCTGGCTTCGGAGGTGGTATAATGCGCATCCGGAGCGGCGACACCGTGCTGGTCATTGCGGGCAAAGAGAAGGGCAAGACTGGCCGCGTTGAACGGCAATTGATCAAGGCCGATAGGGTGGTGGTCGAAGGCGTGAATCTCGTCACCCGGCACGTCAGGCCGAGGCCCGGCGTTAGGCAGTCGGGACGCATCCAATCGGAAGCTCCCATTCACATCTCCAATGTGGTGCTCATTTGCAACAAATGCAACCGCCCGGTCCGGCCCAGAATGGTTACTCTGGAGACCGGATCTAGAGTGCGCGGTTGCCCCAAATGCGAGGAAGTGATCGACGATGCCCGATGATGAACAGGAACAGGGCAGCCCCGAAGAGGTAACCCCGGAAGGGGCGGCGCAGTCCGCTAACGGGACTTCCGAGGAGTCATCTACCACCGCTCCGCGACGGGCTTCAGGCCGCAGGGACCGGGCCGCCAGAGGTGAACGCGGCGGCGGGACAGCCGTAGCCGAAGAAGAGGCCGCCGGGGACGAATCGCCTCCCCCTCCCAGACTTCTCGATATGTACCGGAATGAGATCGTTCCCACCATCATGCGAGAGTTTGGCTTGACCAACCCGATGCAGGTGCCGCGGATCCAGAAGATTTCGGTCAACATCGGCTTGGGAGAAGCGCTGACCAATGGCCGGGCGATGGAGTCCGCCACCCGGGACCTGGCGACCATCACCGGCCAGAAGCCGATCATTACCCGGGCCCGAAAGTCCATCGCAGGTTTCAAGGTACGCGAAGGCAACCCCATCGGCACGTGCGTGACCCTGCGGGGAGCCCGCATGTACCATTTCCTTGACCGGTTGATCAACATGTCGCTTCCGCGTATCAGGGACTTCCGGGGTATACCCCGCCGCGGATTCGATGGCCGGGGGAATTTCTCCATTGGGATCCGGGAACAGATCATCTTCCCGGAGATCGACTATAACCAGATAGACAGGCTCCGGGGAATGCAAATAACCATAGCGACCACAGCTCCCGACGACCGCCTCGCGGTGCGGCTGCTGGAGCTTTACGGAATGCCATTCGTGCGCGAGGCTTAGCCCCGCGGCAGCAGACCAGAGGAGACGTTTTGGCCAAGACCTCCAAAGTACAGAAATGGCTCAGAGACCCCAAGTTTCCAGGCCGCTGGCATAGCCGGTGCAACCGCTGCAGCCGGCCCCGGGCCTACATTCGCTACTTCGGGATTTGCCGGATTTGCTTCCGGGAGTTGGCCCTGAACGGCGAGTTGCCCGGAGTTCGCAAGGCGAGCTTGTAGAAGGACCAGAAGGGAGAATACAGTGCCGGTTACCGATCCAGTGGCGGATATGCTTACCAGGATTAGAAACGCCATCCAGGTGCGTCACGAGTCCGTGATGATGCCCCATTCCAAGATGAAGCTGGCCATCGCCAGGATACTCAAGGAAGAGGGGTTCATCCGGGACTTCGACCACCCCAGGGGGCAGGCCCGCCCAACACTGCGAATACATCTGTCTTACCGCGAACGCCGCGAGCCAACCATCATGGGCCTCAAACGGGTAAGCAAACCCGGCCTCCGGGTTTACGTGGGCAAGGGTGAGATACCCAGGGTCTACGGGGGTCTGGGCGTCGCCATTCTGTCGACGCCCGAAGGCGTAATGGCGGGCCGTCAGGCCTGGCGTCGAGGTATCGGAGGGGAGTTGCTCTGTTATGTCTGGTAACGGAATGGATAACGGAGAAAGGGCGGGACGAACACTGTCCCGCATTGGACGCAAGCCCATACCCATACCACAAGGTGTGGATGTAGACGTCAGGTATGGAGAGGTCACGGTGAAGGGACCCCTGGGAACCATCACCCAAAACTACCATCCAGAGGTCAAGGTGGCGGTTGAGGATGGCGAGGTTATTGTGGAGCGCCTGTCGGAACGCAAGTTTCACCACGCACTCCACGGACTGACCCGCAGCCTTATTTCCAACGCGGTGACAGGCGTTACGGAAGGGTATACCCGGACATTGGAATTGATGGGCGTCGGTTACCGGGTCCAACAGGCCAATGAAGGTATCGTACTAAACGTTGGCTACTCCCACACGGTCGAGCTACAGCCGCCGGACGGCGTTACCATGGAAGTAGAAGGCAACAACCGGGTACACGTCAGGGGAATCGACAAGCAAAAGGTCGGACAGATGGCGGCCAAGGTGCGCAAGGTCCGGCCTCCCAACGCATACAAAGAGAAGGGCATCAGGTACCAGGGTGAGGTCCTTCACTACAAGCCTGGCAAGGCAGCGGCGCGCAAGGCCTAGCCCGCCAGTAACTTAGACGTTTATCTATCGAGAGGGCTACGCATTGCCTAAGGACAGGAACGCAAGAAGGTTAAGGATTGTCAGGCACGCCAGGGTGCGGACCAAGGTCTCCGGCACGGGAGAACGGCCCCGCCTGTGTGTGTTCCGCAGTTCCCGGCACATATACTGCCAGGTGATCGACGACACCAAGGGAGAGACTCTGGTCTCAGCCTCCAGCATGGAAGACTTGGGTGCCGATAAGAAGCCCGCGGGTCCCAAGACGTCAGTGTCAGCCGTCGTGGGGAAACGGGTCGCGGACCGGGCGTTAGCCTTGGGGATCGACCAGGTGGTGTTCGACCGGGGAGGCTACAAGTACCACGGCAGGGTCAAAGCCCTGGCCGAAGCCAGCCGCGAAGGCGGGCTGAAATTCTAGTGATGACCGGACGCGGCGCTCAGCAAGCCGCGGGTCCAACGAGAAAGGGATAGGCGCTTTATGGTATTTGCGCGCGACCGGGGCAGACCCGCCAGGCAAAGGGAGGAAGACACCGGAGGGATGCAGGAAAGGGTGGTGTACACCCGCCGCATTGCGAAGGTGGTAAAAGGTGGTAGACGGCTTCGTTTCAACGCCCTGGTGGTGGTTGGAGACGGCGAAGGACAGGTTGGAGCGGGTCTGGGTAAAGCCCTCGTGATTCCCGACGCGGTGCGCAAAGGCAACGCCATCGGCCGGAGAAACATGGTTACGATCCCACTCAAGGGCAGCACTATCCCGCATCAAATTACGGTCAAGAAGGGCGCTACCATCGTGGTCCTTAAACCGGCCCGCGAAGGTACCGGAATCATCGCCGCAGGCGCGATGCGGGCGATGTTGGAATTGGGCGGGGTGCGGGACGTGGTCGGAAAGTCACTGGGTTCACGCAATCCGATCAACATCGTGTACGCCACCCTCGTTGCACTGCGTCAGCTTAGAGATCCGGAGGTAGAGGTGGCCCGACGCGTGAGCCGCGCGACCGGGCGCACCGCCTGATAACCATGGCAGACTTGAAGATAACCTGGAAGAAAAGCTGTATTGGCAGGCCCAAGAACCAGAGCCGGATCATCAAATCCTTGGGGCTGCGCAGGCTACACCATTCGGTGGTCCACTCGGACTCTCCGACGATACGGGGTATGGTAAACAAGGTCTCCCACTTGGTCGAAGTGGAGGAATTGGGCCGCTAGAACCGCTGGACTGAGGCCGCACGGCCCCTGCCCGCGGACCAGTCGTGCCCGGTTGTCCCGCCGAAGCGGGCGGACAGACAATGGGGCATGACCTAAATTTAGAGCAAGGAGTCATTCCCAATGATGGAACACCAACTGGCCCCATCAAGAGGGGCCAGGAAATCCCGGAAACGGGTGGGCCGGGGCGATGCCGCCGGTCAGGGAAGCACGGCGGGTCGAGGCCAGAAGGGACAGAAGTCCCGATCAGGGCACAGATTCCGCGTCGGGTTCGAGGGCGGTCAGTTGCCCTTGATCAAGGGTCTACCGATGCGGCGGGGATTCAACAACAAGTTCAAGATTTACTATGCGCTGGTAAAATTGGAATCACTAAACGTGTTCTCCGACGGGGACCGTATAACTCCCGAGGAAATGGTGGAGCGGGGCTGCCTGCGGGACCTGAAGCAACCGGTCAAGATTGTGGGGGACGGCGAGATTACCAAGGCCGTCACGGTGGCTGCGCACAAGTTTACTCGTTCTGCGCGAGAGAAGATCGAGGCGGCCAAGGGAAGTGTGGAGGAACTCTAGACCTTATGTTAACCGCGGAGACTCAAGGGGCGCGCTTTCCGCGTTTGCTCCAAGCTACGATCGACGCCTTTAGTCTACCGGACCTTCGGGCAAAGATACTCTTCACCCTGGCTATCCTAGCGCTGTACCGGTTTGCCGCGCATATCCCTATGCCGGGAATCGACCAGATACAGTTGGATAACCTGTTCCGCAATAACGACCTGCTGGGCTTCCTGGACCTCTTTAGCGGCGGCGCATTGCGGCGTATGAGCATCGTCGCACTCGGCGTTTTCCCGTACATCACCGCATCCATCGTGATGCAGCTCCTCACGCCGGTTATACCCAGCCTGCAGGAGATGTCCCGTGAGGGTGAGGCGGGCCGGGCTAAGATGAACCGGATAACCCACTGGCTGACGGTCCCGATAGCCATGGCACAGGGTTACGGCCAGCTCGTGCTGCTCCAGCAAAGCCAGGTGATTACCTTTGTCGGCTTCAGTGGCTTGGCCTTATTGCCGACCATCGCCGCGCTTCTCTCCATAGTGGCGGGGACTATGTTCTTGGTGTGGTTGGGGGAGTTGATCACGGAACGGGGCATCGGCAATGGCATATCTCTGATCATCTTCGCGGGTATAGTGGCCGGGTTCCCCGGGCTGATAAGCCAAGGGTTCCTTGACCGGGATAACGTCTTGGGTATCGGGTTCTTCGCCATCATAGGTCTGTTAATCATCGCGCTGATCGTGATGTTCAACGAGGCCCACCGGAGGATACCGGTGCAGTACGGGCGGAGCATCTTCCGAGGCGGACGGATGTATCGCCAGAGCGGGGCTACATACCTTCCGCTGCGGATCAACTCGGCTGGAATGATACCCCTGATTTTCGCTTTTTCCATCGTGATTTTGCCGGGCACAATCGCCACCTACTTCGCCACTAGCTCTGGAGTAGTCGGTGATATCGCCCGCTTCTTCGCAGACCTGCTGGTTCCCACGGAACCCCTCTACTGGGTAATGGTGTTCGTACTGGTAGTGATCTTCACCTTCTTTTACACGCTGGTGGTGTTCAATCAGCAGAACCTGGCGGAGAACCTACAACGGAATGGGGGGTTCGTGCTGGGGATACGCCCGGGACGCCCTACCCAAGACTACCTGAACCGGGTTATCGTGCGCATTACTATGGGAGGGGCGTTGTTCCTTGGGTTCGTAGCCATCGTGCCGTACCTTGCGTCACTGATAACCAACGTCCAAGCCATCTCCCTTAGCAGCACCAGCCTGCTCATCATGGTGGGAGTGGGCCTGGACACGATGCGGCAGTTGGAAGCCCAATTAATGATGCGTAACTATGAAGGGTTCTTGAGGTAGCCTTGGCAGAGGGAGTGCGGCTAGCGCTATTCGGCGCTCCTGGCGCGGGCAAGGGTACCCAGGCGCAGCTCCTGGTGGAGCGGTTTGGCGTACCGCATATCAGCTCTGGGGACCTGTTCCGCCACCACCTGCGGGAGGAAACCCCCCTGGGCCTACGCGCCGCCGAATACATGAGGCAAGGTGTGTTGGTGCCCGACGAGTTGACCATCGACATTATGCTGGAGCGGGTCATGGCGATCCACAAGGACGATGGGTTCATCCTGGACGGCTTCCCTAGGAACCGTAACCAGGCCGAGGTGTTGGACGAGGCGCTCGAGCGGCGTTCCCGCGCCTTGGATAAAGTGGTTTACATTGAAGTCTTGGAGCAAGAATTGGTGCGCCGGCTGGCGGGCCGGTTCAGTTGCCGCGAATGCCAGGCCCCGCATAGCCTGCCCCAGGATTCGTCGTCAGGGAGAGGCGAGTCGACTCCTGAACCCAGGTGCGAACGCTGTGGCGGGGAGCTATACCAGAGGGAGGACGACCGGCCCGAAGCGGTGCAGAAGCGCATCGAGGTCTACCAATCGGAAACCCTGCCCGTGCTGGACTACTACCGGGAACGGGGAGTCTTGGTGGGTGTCGTAGGCTCCGACTCCGTTGAGGGCGTGAACCGCAACGTCCTGGCGGCCCTGGGTACGCCATAACCTAAGCCTTCTTCGAGGGGAGGCGAGACCCCCGCCAGAGTGAGCGTGGGTTTCAATTAAGACCATTCGGGAGTAGAATAGGTACGGTGAAAAGGAACCGCAAGAAGGAAACCGCGTCCAACTCGGCCTCTCCGTACTCCGGCGGGATAACGATCAAGTCCCGCGAGGAGATTGTCGCCATGCGCGCCGCGGGGGGTATCGTTGGCACGGTCCTTGAATTATTGCGGCGGTCGGTGGAGCCTGGTATCACCACCAAAGAGCTCGACACCATCGCCTACAAGGAGATCGTGCGCCACGGCGCAAAGCCCACCTTCAAGGGCTACCGGGGCTTTCCCGCCAGTATTTGCGCATCGGTTAACGAGGAAATCGTCCACGGGATACCCGGTAGAAGGGTATTGAAAGAAGGCGATGTCATCAAGATGGACGTGGGCGCGACGCTGGATGGCTTCATTGGAGACGCGGCGATTTCCGTCCCGGTCGGAGAAGTGCCAGAGGAAATTGACGCGCTGATGGCCGCTACCCAGGCAGGGCTAATGGAAGGAATCAAGGCCGCGTTGCCCGGCAACCGAGTCGGGGATATCGCCGCCGCGGTACAAGCGTACGGGGAAGCCCACGGCTACGGTATCGTCCGGGAATTCGTCGGCCACGGCGTAGGCCGGTTCCTGCATGAGGACCCACAGGTGCCCAACTACGGACAGGCCGGGTTGGGACCGTTGCTCCGCCCCGGTATGTGCATCGCCATCGAGCCCATGTTCAACCTGGGAGATTGGCGCACCCGAATTCTGAACGACCAGTGGACAGTAGTCACGGCGGACGGGCTTATGTCCAGCCATTTCGAGCACACCATAGCGATCACGGAAGACGGACCCGAGATCATGACGGTCCGCCCTGAAAGTTAGTAGCCGCAAGCCAGGGCGGCGGAGATTCACAGGGTAGGTCCTAGAGGGAGTTTATGGCGAAGAAGCAGGCGATAGAAGTAGAAGCCAGTGTGCAGGAAGCACTGCCCAATGGTATGTTTCGGGTCACTCTGCCCAACGATCACGAAGTATTGGCCCACGTTTCAGGTAAGATCCGGATGCACTTCATCCGGGTTCTTCCGGGAGACCGGGTGCTGGTGGAGTTGTCCCCTTACGATCTGTCCCGAGGGCGAATCACCTATCGCTTTAAGTAACTATCTCAAAACGAGGCTTCCCCAACGTCTCCCCCTTTCGGAAAAGGGGGATTAAGGGGGATTTCCCCTCTGCCCAAGCCCGTTCGTTCAGTTTTAAGATAGTTTCTTAGTAGTCCAAAGGTAGTGATGCTATGAAAGTTTCCGCTTCAGTCAAACCCCGGTGCGACAAATGCCGCGTCATCCGGCGCAAGAGGGTAGTGCGCATCATCTGCACCAATCCTCGGCACGCCCAGCGCCAGGGTTAGACCCAACCCACGATAGAAGGCCCTTAATAAGGAGGCCCCAAGTGGTCCGTATCTCAGGAGTAGACGTACCCGACCGGAAGAAGGCGCATGTCGCCCTGACCAGGATTTACGGCATAGGCCCCGCCCTGGCCAACGAGATTCTGCTCAAGGCCGACATCGACACCGAGTCGCCGCCGAGAATGTTGGAATTATCCGAAGTCCAGGTGGACCGGATACGGGAGATCGTAGACCGGGAATACCTGGCCGAGGGAGACCTCAGGCGTGAGGTCAACCAAAACATACGCCGGTTGATCGAGATCGGTTCCTATCGGGGTACGCGGCACCGCCGAGGTCTGCCGGCCCACGGTCAGCGGACCCGGACCAACGCCCGAACCAGAAAGGGCCCCAGACGCACCGTCGCAGGCCGTGGCCGGCGCACGGGCGGCAAGAAGTAGGTGAGTGTGATCGATGCCTAGACCAAGAGCACGCCGCCGCGAGCGGCGAACGGTTGTCCAGGGCCGGGCGTATATCTATTCGACGTTCAACAACACTCTGGTCAGCATTACCGACCCGCAGGGAAACGTTATCTCATCAGCAAGCGCGGGGACCGTGGGTTTCAAGGGCTCCCGCAAAGGCACGGCCTTTGCCGCCCAACGTGCGGCGGAACAGGCCGCGCGGCGGGGTATGGACATGGGACTGCGCCAGATCGACGTTTTGATCCGCGGGCCCGGAGCAGGGCGCGAAGCCGCCATACGCTCCCTCCAAGGGGCGGGGCTTATGGTAACCAGCATACGAGACGTGACGCCCATCCCGCACAACGGGTGTCGCCCACCAAAGAGAAGGAGGGTGTAACGAACACCTGATGGGTAGATATACAGGACCATCCTGTCGGCTTTGCCGCCGCGCCGGGGAAAAGCTATTTCTAAAGGGAGAGCGGTGTTTCACGCCCCGTTGCGCCATTGAACGCCGCCGGGCCGCGCCGGGCAATCAGTCCCGCAGGCGCAGACGCCCCTCGGACTACGGCGTACACCTGCTGGAGAAGCAGAAGGCCAAGTACATCTACGGCGTTCTGGAATCCCAGTTCCGCCGGTACATGGCTGATGCCTTCGACACCCCTGGAGTCACCGGCCTGAACTTGCTGCGCTCGCTGGAAAGACGATTCGACAATGTGGTCTTTCTACTCGGGTTCTCCGACTCCCGAAAGCAAGCCAGGCAACTCGTTATGCACGGGCACCTTCAGGTGAATGGCCGGAAGACGGACATCCCTTCCTACCAGGTCAAGGAAGGGGACATCATTTCATGGAAGGAGTCGGACAAGACCACAGACTTCTACAAGGACCGGACCGATGGGATACCCAAACGGCCGGTGCCCGATTGGTTGCTTTTAGACGCGAATGAAATGACCGGTCGAGTGATGAGTCTGCCAGCGGACCAAGACTTGCAGCAGGCGATCAACTCCCGGCTAATCGTAGAGTTTTACTCGAGGTAAATGGCCCCATGTTAGATACTTTCGTCCTCTCCGCCAGTTATCCCGAGGGAGGACCGGAGCCTCCCAAGCCGGATGTCCATATCCTGGAATCCGGCGCGATGTATGGCAGAGTGGCGGTAGAGCCACTGCAGCGGGGTTTTGGTCTCACCATCGGCAATCCGCTGAGAAGGATACTCTTAAGCTCGACAAACGGCAGCGCGATCACGTGGGTCAAGATCGACGACGTGGTTCATGAGTACGCCGCCATCCCAGGCGTTAAGGAAGAAGTCATGGAGCTGCTTCTCAACGTGAAGCGTATCCGGATCCGCGCCCAGTCCGAGCGGACTGGGAAGATGCGGCTGGACGTTTCCGGAGGCGGACGGGTCTGCGCCGGAGATATCGCCACCTCGGCCGACTTCCAGGTGGTAAACCCCGAGCTGCATCTGGCAACCCTCGATTCAGACGATTCCAAGCTCTCGATCGAATTCAACGTGGAGCAAGGAGTCGGATACCTGCCCGCCGTTCAGGGCGAAGGGTCCGAGAGCTTGCCTGTCGGCGTGCTCCCGGTGGACGCCATCTTCAGCCCCGTCCGCAAGGTGAACTACCACGTGGAGAGGACACGGGTAGGTCAGGTCACCGACTACGAGCGCCTGGTCCTTGAAGTTTGGACCGACGGCACTGTGTCTCCGCTAGAGGCCGTGCGCCGGGCTGCGGGATCCCTGGTCAACCACTACTTTTTGTTCAGCAACCTGGACGAAACCTCCGAAATCGGCATGGACCGCGCCCCGCTCATGGTATCCCCCGAGATTTACCAGACCCCCATCGAGAGGCTGGAGCTTTCTCACAGGACTCTCAACTGCCTGAAGCGGGCCCACATTACCAAGCTCGGCGAAGTCCTAGAACGTTCCGACGAAGAACTTCTGAAGATCCGAAACTTCGGCTACAAGTCCTTGACCGAACTCCGGGACAAGCTCGCGGAGCGGGGAATTGGATCCCATCTCGGAGATGGAGCGGCGGTAGTTATCGGCGGCGATTCGCTGTCTGCCGGCGAATTGCCCACCGGCCTCACGCTATCGGTCGAAGAGTTGGGTGAGTTAATCGGGTCGGGCGGCGTCGGTCAAGCCCCGGTCCAAGCTGAGGCGGAAGAGGGTTCTTGGGCGTGGGATGAGGACGACGAGGATGAGGAAGAATGGTCCGAGGATGACGATGAAGAGGAGGTCTCCAGTTAGTCATGGCCTCTCACCGAGTCGCCGGACGCAAGCTTAGCCGGTACAAGGACCAACGAAAAGCCCTGATGCGCGGGTTGACCGGAGAATTGATCCAGCACGAGCGCATCACCACCACCCTGGCCAAGGCCAAAGAGACCAGGATAGTGGCCGAAAAGTTGATTACACACGGCAAGAAGGGCACGCTCCACCACCGGAGATTGGCCCTAGCCCAGATTCCCAACAAGACCGTCGTCAAGAAGGTGTTCGACGAGGTGGCTCCCAGGTACGCCGAACGCGCTGGCGGCTACACGCGGATCATCAAGATCGGCAGACGTCAAGGCGACGGGGCCGAGATGGCGGTTATCGAACTAGTCTAGCGAGGTGTTGCGCGAATTAGTCCAATAGCTCCACCAGGACCCAACCCGGGCGAGGGCTTCAAAGGCGCCCGCAGGGTGGCGCTACTGTTAGAATACGACGGAACGAAATACAAGGGGTTCCAGGTCCAAAGAGACCAACCAACGGTCCAGGGAGAACTGGAGACTAGCCTGGCCAGGTTTACCGGAGAGCCAGTGCGCATCCGGGGGGCGAGCCGCACCGATTCGGGGGCTCACGCACGCGGCCAGGTAGTGGACTTCGCAACGGCCGCCGACCGTACGATAGAGTCCTTCTCTCACGGGTTGAACTTCTATCTCCCGGAGGATATTCGAGTCCAGGCCGCGTACCGGATGATCCCGGAGTTTCACTCCAGAAGGAACGCCGAGAGCCGGGTCTACCAGTACCGGATTTCCAACCGGAGTTGGGCATCTCCTCTGGAGCGCCACACCAGTTTTTGGGTGCGGGACCCGCTGGATGTGGAGCGAATGGCAGAGGCGGCGACTGGCCTGATCGGAAACCGCGATCTCCGGCCCTTGGTCCCAGACCATCCTGCGGAACGGTCGGCGGTCCGGTCGGTGCGCCGGTGGGAGGTCTGGAGGGAAGACCGTGAAGTTATCATCGAATGTGAGGCTAACGGGTTTCTCAAGCACCTGGTCCGGCGGGCAAACGCGATATTAATTGAGGTTGGCAAAGGTAAACTAGATACAATGGTATTGGAAGGATTGCTGGGTGGTGGGTTGGAGCAGGGATTCACCCTGCCGTCGGTCCCGGCCAGAGGTCTCTGTTTGATGAAGGTAAACTATCCGGAATTCTGGTCATACGTAATCAGAGAAGATGAAAAGAACTAGCACGTATTTTCCCAAGAATGGCGAAGTCCCCGCAACGTGGCGGGTTGTCGACGCGACCGGCCAAGTGCTGGGCAGGCTGGCCCGGGATATCGCAATGGCCCTTCAGGGCAAGGATAAACCCGGCTATTCCCCATCAGTCCTCACCGGCGACTACGTAATCGTGGTCAACGCGTCCAAGGTGAGGGTTACAGGCCGAAAGCGGGACCAGAAGCTTTACTACCGGCATAGCGGCTACGTCGGGAACCTGAAAACGTTCAGGCTCGACGACATGTTGGATACCCGCCCTGATCGCGTTATCGAGTTGGCGGTCAAAGGAATGCTGCCCCGCAACAACCTGGGGCGGCACATGCTCCGCCGGTTGAAAGTTTACGCCGGAGAGACCCACCCCCACGAAGCCCAGGTCGCGGGCTTTGGTGAATCGAGCAAAGAGTAGGTACTGATTTTGGTTCGAGTTGCGACAGACCAGGAACAATATTACTACGGCACCGGGAAGCGCAAGACTTCTATCGCCAAGGTGAGGCTCTACTTGGACGATGGGGGGCCGACCATCGTCAACGGCAAGCCCGTTGACGAGTACTTCGGCTGGAGGCCGTGGCGGGACATCATCAACGAGCCCTTCAGGGTCGCCGAAATGGCGAACCGGTTCAGGGTGATGGTCCGGGTAGTGGGTGGGGGAGTCCATTCCCAGGCCGAGGCGATTCGGCACGGGATTGCCAGGGCGCTTGTTGCTTACGACGCCGAATTGAAAGTTGGACTGCGCCGCAACGGGTTGATTACGAGAGACGCCCGAATCAAGGAAAGCAAGAAATACGGCCTGAAGCGGGCCCGCCGGGCTCCCCAATACACCAAGCGTTAGTTGGGGGTCATCAGACCCCCAGGTATTCCGCCGCCGCGTCCAACATCTTTTCCACGGTTTGTTGTGAGCCCGCCTCCGCGTAAATGCGCAATAGAGGTTCTGTCCCCGAGAACCTGGAGATGAGCCAGGCGTCGTCGAACACGAGCCTTCGCCCATCGATTGCGTCTATGCTCCTGACAGGCATCCCGGCCAACTGGGTCAATTCTGGGCTCTCCAATCTTTCCTGGATCCTGGAACGGTCCTCGGCCCTGAATGCCACGTCGCGGCGGTGGTAGTAGTGTTCGCCCACCTTATCGAATAAACCCCGCACGAGCTCCGAAGGCGTAAGACCCGTATGGGCCATATACTCCAGAATGAAGAGTCCGCTGAGTATGCCGTCTCTTTCTGGTATGTGACCACGGAAGGCGAAACCACCGCTTTCCTCTCCAGCCAAAAGCGCGTCAGCTGCGGACATCCGGGGTCCGATGTATTTGAACCCCACCTTTTCTTCGTAGATGTCCACGCCGTAAATACCGGCGAGTTTGTTTAGCATCATTGAAGACGTGACGCCTTTGACCAGCGGGCCGCGCAGCTCCTTCTGGTCCAACAGGTAATAGGCCAAAAGGGAGAAGACTTCCAGGGTGGTGATGAACCGCCCGTTCTCGTCAACCACCCCGACACGATCAGCATCGCCGTCCAGGGCAAGTCCCACCGAGTATCCCTGACCGGGCACGGCCTGGGTTAAGCCCCTGAGGTTATTGGCAATGGGTTCAGGTTGTTCCATTCCAGGGAACGCCGGGTTCCGGGTCCCATTCATCTCTTCTACTACGGTTGCACCGCCGGATGCCAGGGCCGAAATATAGCCCGCCCCGGCCCCAAACATGGCGTCAACACTCACGCGGAGACCCGCGTTTTGGATGGCTGACAGATCCACGAGTGTGGCCACCTTATCCATGTATGGAGGGGCGGGGTCGAACTCTGTAATCATCCCCTGGTCCCGCGCCTGCTCCAGAGGCATGGAGCGGACTCTACCCGCGCTGGCTATGAAGTGTTCGAGCAGGTCGGTGATCTCCTGGGTAGCGCTACCGGCGTACTCGGGCTTGAACTTGAAGCCGTTCCAAATTCCGGGGTTGTGGCTGGCCGTGATTATGGCCGCGCCAGCCGTCCGTCGATGGAGTACGCTGTAGCTGAGGACCGGGGTCGGAGCGGGTTCCGCCGACAGGAAGGTCTTGATCTCGTTGGCGGCCATGACCGAGGCCACCGTTTCGGCGAACTCGCGGGAGAGAAAACGTGTGTCGTAGCCGACAATCAGCCCTTTCCCGGCAGTCCCCTGGGCGCGCAGGTAATCGGCGAGGCCCTGGGAACAACGGCCCACGTTCTCGAAGGTGAAATCTTCGGCGATGATGGCCCGCCAGCCATCGGTCCCAAAGCGGATCGCGGTGGTCATGCGGCCGTCGCGGTCGTGGCCGGGGCTTTGATTGTGCCCCCACCATCGACACAGTCCTGAATCGCCTGCTCCCATTCATCCAAGTCGAAGAAGAACGGGCCGGCGCCGCCGTGGTAGGCGACCTTGCCGTCCGAGCCAATCAGGTACAACCGCTCAGGCGCCGCTCCGAAAGTCTCGTCGATGTTGTTGTCCATCTCTTCGACCAGTACGGGAAGCGTGATCTTGAGGTCGAGGCTGCACGTCTGGGCGACTTCTTCCCGTTCCTCATGGGTCTGATGCTGGCGGTAGAAAACCTCGTCTTGGACGTTGGCGTCGACCTGCCATCCGTCGGTGGGGTGGGCTTCTCTCACGTAAACCACAAAGAACTCCACCTCTCCGGCGAACTTGTCCCGAATCTGTTCAATGCGCCCCACCGAGGCGCGGAAAGGGGGTCAAGTGTAGCTGCCGAAAATCAGCCCCACCGGGCGCTTGCCTCTGAATCCAGAGAGGCTCACCCGTTCGTCCGAACCCACCTGTTTCAGGGTGAAATCGGGGGCGGTCTCACCGAGGGCCGGGCCCCGTTCGTCACGCTCGATCAGGTGGAGCAATGCGGCTTGGACCCCTGGAGTAGCAGCCGCCAGATGGGGTCCCAGGACCGCGCGGGCCTCCACCGCTTGGACGGATGCCGCCTTTCTCTGGCTCTGTAGCTCGTTTATCAATGCCCGGAAGGAGGCACGTTCCTCCGCCGAGAGGTTGGCAATTGGCCTACCCTGCTGTCCGTTCTGCATGGTGCGGCCCCTCCAGTCTATTTGTCCGGGTCCGGTTCGCCCGTGTGGCGGAGCGAGTTAGTTAGCCGGCAACCCCGCGGCGGCCCGCAATGCGTTTGCTTTGTCGGTGCGTTCCCAAGGCAGGTCCAGGTCGGTGCGGCCAAAATGTCCATAGGCGGCGGTCTTGCCGTATATGGGCCTCCGCAGGTCCAGGTCCTCGATGATCGCGCCCGGGCGCAGGTCGAAGTGTTCGTTCACCAAGTCGACGATCTTCTCGTTAGGGAGGTGATTTGTGTCAAAGGTCTCTACCGAAACGGAGATCGGCTTTGCAACGCCTATGGCGTAGGAGACAATCACTTCGACACGGTCCGCCAGGCCGGCAGCGACTACATTCTTGGCCACATAGCGGGCGGCATAAGCGCCGGAGCGGTCGACTTTCGTGGGGTCTTTCCCCGAGAAAGCTCCGCCGCCGTGACGCGCTATCCCTCCGTAGGTGTCGACCAGGATCTTGCGGCCGGTTAGGCCGGTGTCGCCCTGGGGGCCTCCGATGACGAACCACCCGCTGGGGTTCACATAGTATTTGGTGTCGCTGTCCAGCAGGTCGGCGGGGACTACGGGTCTGATCACGTGTTCGATGATATCTTGCCGGATGGTCTCAGTAAACGACCCACGGTCTTCCTGGTCTTCATGCTGGGTGCTGATAACCACGGCGTCCACCCGGTGCGGTTTGCCGTACCGGTACTCCACCGTAACCTGGGACTTGCCATCGGGGCCCAGGTAGGGGAGCGTGCGGTCCTTGCGTACAGCCGCCAGGCGTTCAACCAGGCGGTGGGAAAGGTCGACGGTCAAGGGCATCAGGCCTTCGGTCTCGTTGCAGGCGAAACCGACCATCATCCCCTGGTCACCGGCTCCGGTGGACCGCCGGGCGTCAGCGGCATCGCCGTTGGCCCGTTGCTCCAGAGCGGTGGTCACGCCCTGGCTGATGTCGGCGGACTGCTGGCTGACGTGGGCGATGACCCCACAGGAGCCGCCGTCCAGCCCGTATTTGACGTCGGTGTAGCCAATGTCGAGGATCACCTGGCGGGCGATCTCGTTGAAGTCCAGTTTGGAACTGGACGTGATCTCGCCGGTGACCATCACCAGGTTCTTGGTGGCCACGGTCTCGCAGGCAACCCTGCTCATCTGGTCGTCCGCCAGAGCGGCGTCCAGGACTGCGTCGGATATCTGGTCGCACAGCTTATCGGGGTGACCCTCGGTGACCGATTCGGATGTTAGCAGGTATTTGGGCGACGTAGAAAAGATCAATGCCATTGTACTTCTCCTAGGCAGGGGTGCTTAGAAACGTGCGCTTAGGTCCCGAATTCCCAGCTTTCCTGGTAATTCTGTTGTTCCGAGGTAAGGGTGTCGATCTGGATACCGAGGGACTCCAGCTTCAGCCGCCCCACTTCCGCATCTATGTCCCTGGGTACCGGGTAGACCCCCGGCTTTAGCTCGCCGTGGTTCTTGACGATATGCTCCGCGCCGAGAGCCTGGTTTGCAAAGCTCATGTCCATGACGGCGGAAGGGTGACCTTCCGCGGCGGCGAGGTTGATCAACCGGCCCTCGCCCAGCACATACAGTTTCCGGCCATCGGAGATCTGGAACTCGTCCACGAATTCGCGGACCCTTCGTTTGCCGACGGACATTTCTTCCAGGGCGTCCAGGTCGATCTCCACGTTGAAATGGCCGCTGTTGCTCAGGATCGCGCCGCTGGGCATGGCCTCCAAGTGTTCGCGGGCGATGGTGTGGTAACCGCCTGTGGCCGTGATGAACACCTCACCCACGGCGGCGGCCTCTATGCTTGACATCACCGTGTACCCATCCATGATAGCTTCAAGAGCGCGCACCGGGTTTATTTCGGTGACGATGACGTGGGAGCCCATTCCCCGGGCCCGGGAGGCTATACCCCTACCGCACCAGCCGTAACCACATACCACCACTTTTCTGCCAGCCCAGAGGATGTTGGTTGCCCGTGTGATCCCGTCCAAAGTGCTCTGGCCTGTTCCGTAGCGGTTGTCGAAAAAGTGCTTGGTTTCTGCCTCGTTCACGGCGATTATGGGGTAGGCCAGCTTCTCGTCCTTGGCCATGGCGGTCAGACGAATAACGCCGGTCGTGGTCTCCTCGGTGCCGCCGATGACGTGCCGCAGAAGTTCGGCCCGGTCGCGGTGCAATGTGCTCACCAGGTCAGCGCCGTCGTCCATAGTGATGTTGGGATGGTGGTCCAGGACGGCGGAGATATGGGAGTAATATGTTTCGTCGTCTTCGCCTTTAATCGAGAAGGTGGGAATTCCATATTCATGCACCAGAGCGGCGGCGACGTCGTCCTGGGTGCTCAAAGGATTGCTCGCGCAAACCACCAGGTCCGCGCCTCCGTCCTTTAAGGCAATGGCCAGATTGGCCGTCTCTGTGGTCACGTGTAGACATGCCGCCATGCGAATGCCCTGCAGGGGCTTTTCACGGATGAACCGTTCGCGGATTAGCGCCACGACGGGCATTTCTCTTCCTGCCCATTCAATGCGGTTAACGCCTTCCTGGGCGAGGCTTAGGTCTTTCACGTGACCGGCTGCTGATCTTGAAGTCAAACGCTCTCTCCTCCGGCTGGATTTTATCCAGCTATTTCATGCCAGCTCTTTCAAGCCCGGTGCGGTGTGCTGGGTTTAGCCGCCGACCGGTTTTAGGGGTTGCTGCCGTAGCTGGTGGGGTAATTGCCACCGATCCAGAACGGGGTGCCGTCCTCGATGTTGAACAGGTTTTGCGGGTCATATCCCATGGACGCGGCAAGCTCGCAGGCCAAGCCGCTGCGCACGCCGGCGGCGCAGATGAACAGCAGCTTCTTGTCCTGGGGTACTTCGTCCATGTGGTCTGTCAGATCATCGATGGGTATGTGAATGGCCCCCGAAACGTGGCCGGTGACCCATTCGTCGTCGCGGCGCACGTCGATCACGACTGTGTTGTCGGGTTCGGCGTCGAGGATGGTCTTGGCTTCGTGAGAGTCTACCCTGTAGTAAGGTTCGCCGGGGTCCTGCCTGGGCATCTTGTGCCTCCTTAGAGTTCGATTCAGAGCTGGCTAACCCAGATACTTGCCGGTAATCGGAGCAAGCCTCTCCTTGAGTTCGTCCGGTATCCGCTCCTTTGGTGTGATGATCGCGTCCCGCAGGGCCGAGGCGCAGGAACATTCCCTGGTTCCCGAGAGCCTCGGGACCGCCTTGCGCAGCAGGTTCTTGGAGGCCGCCACGTTGTGGACCAAGTTCTGTATGACCAACTCCACCGAGACAGACTCGGCCCCCTGATGCCAGGTGTCGTAGTCGGTGACCCAGGCCATGGTCGCGTAGCACATCTCCGCTTCTCGTGCGAGTTTGGCTTCGGGGAGTGCGGTCATACCAATTAAGTCCGCGCCCCAGGACCGGTACATGAACGATTCGGCCCTGGTGGAGAAGGCCGGTCCCTCCATCACCACCATCGTGCCCCCCGGATGGACTGTTATGCCCAACTCTTGCGCGCTCTGCTGCACGATGCGGCTGGCGGCGGGGCAGAATGGGTCGGCGAAGGCGATGTGGACGACGATGTCCTGCTCGAAGAAAGTGTTAGACCTCTGGCGGGTCCTGTCGATGAGTTGACTTGGGACCACCAGGTGCAGCGGCTCGAACTCTTCCTTCAGACTGCCTACGGCGCTGACCGAGATTACGCGCTCTACGCCCAGGGTCTTTAGCGCGTAAATGTTGGCCTGAGAGGGTATGTGCGTGGGGTTGAAGTGGTGCCCCGCGCCGTGGCGAGGCAGGAATGCGACCCGTGAATCTTCAAGTGTGCCAACTGCGATGGTGTCGCTGGGCTTCCCGAAGGGGGTATCGACGTCCATGAACTCAACGTCGGTTAGTCCCTCCATTTCATACAGCCCGCTGCCGCCGATGATCGCTATTTTCGTATCTTTGTATGGCACGTCGTAATTCGCGGTATCCTTTGCTAGTATACCGGCCTAAGGGGACTGGCGTTGCTGCTCAGAGCGAACGGCCAATCGTAAGCTTTCATCATAAGGAGTCCGGCACACGCCGCCTTCGCAGATGATGGCGCTGATGTACCGGTGGGGTGTGATGTCGAAGGCGGGATTGGCCGCGGGTACACCGGCGGGAGCGGTGGGATTTCCATTGAAGTAGGTCACTTCGTCGGCAGCCCGCTCTTCGATCTGAATGTCTCCGCCGGTTGGGAGGTCGAGGTCTATTGTGCTTGTGGGTGCGGCCACGTAGAAGGGTATGGAATTCTCGTTGGCGAGCACGGCGAGGGAGTAGGTGCCAATTTTGTTGGCGGTGTCCCCGTTGGCGGCGATGCGGTCCGCTCCGGTGATGACGCAGCCTATCTTCCCTTCGGCCATCATCATCCCGGCGGCGGAGTCAACGATCAGAGTTGAGGGGATTCCCAGTTGTTGAAATTCCCAGGAGGTCAGCCGGGCTCCTTGGAGGAAGGGACGGGTTTCTGTGTTGTAGACCTGGAATCGATTGCCTGCCTCCCAACCTGCCCTAATCACGCCTAAAGCGGTGCCAAATCCGGACGTGGCGAGGGCGCCGGTATTGCAGTGAGTGAGCACCGAACCGCCGTTGGGAAGGAGGTCTTTGCCAAGGTCACCCATTCTCCGGTTGACCGCTTCGTCTTCTTCCTGAATGCGTTTTGCCTCGTCGAGAAGGAGATTTCGGGCCCGTTCAGGGTCGGAGACGGCTGCTGCGACTCCCAACATGCGCTGCACGGCCCACTGGAGGTTTACGGCGGTGGGGCGTGCAGCGGCAACGTTGGAGCCAGCTTCCCGGAGCCGAGCCAAAAACTCCGCCGGGCCGGTGGCCTCAATCTCCCGTGCCGCCAACACCATGGCGTAGGCCGCGGTTACTCCGATAGCCGGAGCGCCGCGCACCCGCATCTCCCGGATGGCGTCCACAGCCTGTTGGCAACGCTCCACCTCCAGAGTGGTCTGCTCCATTGGGAGGCGGGTCTGGTCCAACAGCCAGAGCCGGTCATCGCTCCATAGAATTGGCCTGATTTCGTTCACCGGGTCTCGACCTCTTTGTTGGCCTTGATGGGCAGGAACAAAAGTTGCAACAAAAAAGCTTCTCACGCGAGAAGCTTAATGCGCATTCAAGCCCCTCATCTTTCGCCCTCTACGGTTTTCGCCGCTCAGAGCGCCGGAATTAGCACCGTGTCCCAACCGTTGGTCCATTTTGGGCGGGACCGGTTGCTTGGCTTCGTCGGGCCGTACCCTCAGCCGTTCTGGATAAAGGGTTCCTTCTATTTTGGGTTCTTGCTTAGGTTCCTGCGCCGGTAATTGGCGGGTCTTATGTTACCCATGGCCGCGCCTTGTGTCAAGGTAACCTATCCCGGCCATGTCTGGGACACCAAGACTGCGCCCAAATTGATGTAGTGAACCCGGAACCAGCATATCTGGATTCCGTCAAATATCTTGGCATTCGGTCCTTGCCGCGAGCGCCTCGGTTGACACCGGTTTCGGGCCGACAACATAATGGCAGCACTACCCGCAGCGGTCCTCTCCGCATGACGCCGATCTCTCCTAGTCCGAAGCTGGGAGTCCAAGCCGGGAGACATAGTTGATGGCGCAACCTGGGCTCTCCCTCGCCAACCGGGACCTTGGGCTATTTGCCGACCTTTACGAATTCACCATGGCCCAGGCGTTTTACCGGCAGGGCATGTTTGCCCCGGCCACTTTCAGCCTGTTCGTCCGGCACTATCCGCCCAACCGCGGTTTCCTTGTCACGGCGGGACTAGCGGACGTGCTCGACTTTCTCTCGGAGCTACACTTCGACCGGGAAAGCCTCGATTACCTGGAATCGACTGGCATATTCACACGGGACTTTCTGGGATTCCTTGGTGAATTGAGGTTCACCGGGAGCGTAAGGGCTATACCGGAAGGACGCCTCGTGTTTCCCAACGAGCCGGTGTTGGAGATCACCGCTCCTCTGATCGAAGCCCAGATGGTAGAGACCTTCGTTATCAACCAGATAAACCTGCAGACGATGTTGGCTACAAAGGCCTCCCGATGCGCGATCGCTGCCCAGGGACGAACTCTGAGCGATTTCTCAGCCCGCCGCACTCAAGGGACCGATGCGGCCATGAAGATGGCGCGGTGCGGCTTCATCGGGGGGTTCGAGTCTACAAGTAATGTATTGGCGGCTCAAAGATACGGCATCCCGCCCGCTGGCACGATGGCCCATTCCTTTATTTCGACCTTCCCAACTGAGGTCGAGGCCTTTCGGGCCTATGCCGAGACTTACCCGGACCGCTGCGTCCTATTGCTGGACACCTACGACACGGTCCAGGGCTCCAGAAACGCCGTACAGGTCGGGAAGGAGATGGAGCTAAGGGGCCATCGGCTGGTGGCGGTCCGTCTGGACTCCGGGGATTATGCCGAGTTGAGCCGGCAGGTGCGCGCCATCTTGGATGACGCGGGGCTGTCGTACGTCCGGATTCTGGCATCCGGAGGGCTGGACGAATTCTCCGTGCGAGACTTGGTGGACGGGGGAGCGCCTATCGACATATTCGGCGTCGGCACTAAAGTGGGCACGTCTGCAGACGCCCCTTGGTCGGACATGGCGTACAAGCTCGTATGTTACGATGACCGTCCTACAATGAAACTCAGCGCCGATAAGGTATCCCTGCCGGGCCCAAAGCAGGTATTTCGTTTCCAGGGCAGTAACGGGACGTTGGACCACGACGTGTTGGGCCTCCTGGACGAGGAGATACCAGGAGGGGAACCGCTTCTGGCACAGGTTATGTCAAACGGTATCCCATCCTCGCCCGCACCCACGCTGGACGATGCCAGACGCCGTATGCTCGAAGACCTGGTTCGGTTAAGCGGCCCGGTCAAGGCGCTGACCGGCCCATCCGAATACCCGGTACGGTTGAGTTCCGGACTCGACGCATTGTCCGCCCGGGTCCGCAGCGAGGTGCAAGGGGAGTCATAAGTCTCCCTCTACAGATCCTTCAACTTCATCTGGAAGGTTCAAGCCCATGAAAGTCGCGGTCTGCGCCAAATACGTCCCCGTAGTCGCCCGCATCCGGTTTGACTACGAGCAGAAGACCATCATCCGGGAGGGAGTGCCCTCCGAAGTCAACTCCTTCGATATGCTGGGCATTGTCCGCGCCGCCGAACTCAAGGGCGAAGGCGTGGATGAAATCGTGGCGGTGTCAATGGGGCCTCCGCAGGCGCGGGAGGGTTTACTGCAATGCTTGGCAATGGGGGCCGATAGGGGAGTGCTGGTAACAGACCGCGCCTTGGCCGGGTCGGATACCCTGGCCACCGCACGGGCGTTGGCTTTGGCCCTGGCCAAAGAATCACCGGACCTCATAATCTGCGGGCGGAACAGTTCCGACTCCGAGACCGGGCAGGTCGGTCCCGAGGTAGCGGAGCTAATGGACCTGCCTCACATAAGCCAGGTCAGCAAGCTGGACTACCGGGCGGACTCCAACACGATAGTGGCGGAGAGGGTTACCGATGAGGGGTACCAGGTAGTGGAATGCCCTCTGCCTGCACTGGTCTGTGTGACCGAAGGTGTGGCGGAAGAACAGTTCCCGACGCGCGACAATATGGCCGAGGCTGAGGAGAAACCACTGGACGAAGTGTCCTGCTCCGACCTGACTTCTGACCTGACGCAATTCGGCGTCGAAGGGTCGCCCACATGGGTTGACGATATCCGCTTGGTGGAGCCGGCCCGTTTAGGGGTCATCGTAGAAGAAGAAGACCCGGCTGAGGCCGCCAAACAGGTAGCGGCCTTGCTGGGAGAACGGCTAAAGGAGCTGGCCGCGGACTCCGTCAAGCCGGTCGCCTCCGGCCCATTGCCCCGGTATGCGTCCCAAACGGAGAAGAGCATCTGGGTGGTGGCCGAGACCACCCGGTCTGGACTGAGGCGGGTAACCCTGGAAATGCTCGGCAAGGCGAGGGAACTCACGACGGTAACCCAGAGCGAAGTCGCGGCGGTGCTGATCGGAGAGCCTCAAACCGCCTTGGTGGATGAGCTGACCTCTCAAGGAGCAGACCGGGTAATCGTACTGGATAACACGGGAAAGGGTCCGGTGTGGGGACGCTCGGTCGTCCAAGCGCTATGCAGCGCGGTCCAACAAGCAACGCCCTATGCCGTCTTGTTCGCCGCAACAGCCGACGGACGGGACCTGGCCGCCCGAGTCGCAGCCGCCCTGAGCCTGGGACTAACCGGAGATGCGATAGACCTGGAGATCGACGAACAGGGAAGGTTGGTGCAACTCAAGCCAGCCCTTGGAGGCAACGTGGTCGCGCCTATCCTGTCCAAGACTCTGCCCAACCTGGTCACCCTTCGCGCCGGGTTGCTGGACCCCGCCGAACCTGAAGTTGGTTTCCGATCAACGATACATAGGGTGGAAGTCCCTGAATTTGTGGGGCGTGAACCGGCGCTTTTGGAAGAGCATATCCAGGAAGACCTCGGCTCCATCGAGCTGTCCCAGGCCCAGGTGGTCATGGGGGTGGGGATGGGAATCGGAGGGGCGGAGGGCCTACAGGAAGTCCAGGAGTTGGCCCGCTCCCTTGGGGCTACCCTGGCCACGACGCGGGACGTCGTACACGCGGGATGGCTGCCCCACCAGATCCAGGTGGGCATCAGCGGCCGCACCATCAGCCCGAAGGTCTACCTGGCGGTGGGTATCAGAGGCGCCTTTAACCACACCGTGGGGATACAAAAAGCGGGGATCATAGTCGCCGTAAACCAAACGAGGCGACACACAATATTCCGGTCGGCGGACTTCGGGGTAGTAGGCGATTGGCATACGTTTCTGCCTCCCTTGGTCGAGGCGCTAAAGCCTACCCTGGAGGGTGTATAAATCCACCTCTCAAGGACAGCGCCGAGCCGAGAATATGGGCAACCCAATCAAACCGGTAGCCCCGTCAATCACGCTCCCGGCCGGAGCGACCCGAAGCACATTAGGGGGAGTGTCCGCGATTAATCGGCCAACTGTGACAATCGAAAGGCCCTGGCCTCCGTTCAGGGCTACTTGACACCACCCATGCAGGACAGCAAAATGGGAATGGCTAATTGGGCAGCTTTTGTGCGCCGGTAGGCCGGTGAAAGGTCTACTCGGCCCAATATTTACGCAGACCAAACGTATAGGGGGCGCATCATGGACTTTGGGTACACGCCGGAACAGGAGTCCCTCAGAGACGACGTTCGTGCGTTCATCGCGGAGAACGTAACAGACGAGTTGATGGAGGAGATTGAAGGAAGTGGAGGAGAGGGAGGCCGGGGCCCCAAGGTCCGTGAGCTCTACAAGAACGTCGCGGATAAGGGCTGGATCGGGATCACCTGGCCGAAGGAGTACGGCGGGCAGGACGGCAACCGGCTCGACCAGTACATCGTAGAGGAGGAGTTCTCCCGCATCGGCATCGGTGTCGGAGGAGCGGGCAGCGGGGCGCCTGCTATTCTCGCCGCCGGGACCGAAGAGCAAAAGGAATACTTCCTGCCAGGGTTGATCAACGGTGAGATCGTGTTCGCCCTCGGTTTCAGTGAACCACAGGCCGGAGCGGACCTGGCCGGCCTCCAGTGCCGGGCCGTCCGGGATGGCGACGAGTTCGTCATCAACGGCCAAAAGATGTTCACGTCCTCGGCCCACTACGCCACCCACATCTATCTGATGGCCAGGACGGACCCCGACGCGCCAAGGCACCGCGGCATATCTATCTTCTTGGTGCCTATGGACACCCCTGGGATCACGGTGCGTCCTTTATGGACCATCCAGAACGATCCCCCCGCCCCTATGGGCACGACATACGGGCAGCGCAGGACCAACGAGACCTTCTTTGAAAACGTGCGCATCCCCGCCACATGTCTCCTGGGAGAAGAAAATCAGGGCTGGTATGTTGGCGCGATGGGACTTAACCTCGACCGTGTGGGAGCCAGCAGGTACTTGATTTCGGTCCGGCGGGACGAGGACATCGTCAACTGGGTCAAGGAGAACGACTTGGAAGGGCACTCCCTGGCCGGTGACCCCGCCATTCGCGACAAGCTTGCCGAGCTGTGGATCGAAGCCCAGGTGTGCAGGCTTATGACCATGCGCAGCATGTCTTTGGTCGAACGGGGAGGCAACTTCACCTACGAGGGTGCAGCCGAAAAAGTCTGGGCGCCCGAGCACGGAGTCAGGACCACCGAAACTATCTCCCAGATCCTGGGGCCGTATGCCCAGCTACTGAACGGCTCTGAAGACGCCATCGAAGATGGCGTGTTCGCTCACAACCTGATGGGCTCCTTCCAATCAGGCATCAATCATGGCAGCGTCCAGGTCATGAGAGACCAAATGGCCCGCCGGGGCCTGGGACTGCCCAGAGGCTAGACCGGGCGCCCAATAGCAAGAGACCGCACCGCTTCCGGGCCTCCTTCACGTCGAACCGGCCTACGGGAGCGGTGTATGTTGCCAGGATATAACGCCGTTCACGCGGAATTGGCCCGATACACAACGGGTTTGACGACGATTACGAGGAAGCAAGATGGACGTCTTACTGAGCGAAGAAGAACAGATGGTGAAGAACCTGGCCAGGGAGTTCTTGGAAGCTGAGTGCCCTCCCAGCCTGGCCAGGGAAATGGAAAAGGACGACCTGGGTTACCCGCCGGAGCTTTGGCGGCAACTGGCCCAGTTGGGTTGGTTCGGCATGGCCCTTCCCGAGGAATACGGTGGGCAAGGGTTGCCGATCACCTATCTGGGACTGGTGTTGGAGGAGGTCGGCCGGACCATTGCGCCGGTCCCCTTCCACAGCACGATGGTCGCGGCCTTGACTGTTGCGCGTGACGGCAGCGCGGCCCAGAAACAAGCGCTCCTGCCCCGCGTTAGCAACGGAGACCTAGTCATGACGTGGGCGTTCAACGAGCGCGACCCGCGCTTCATACCGGAGACCATCAGCCTGCAGGCTGTCGCACAGGGAGACGACTTCATCCTAACGGGCACTAAGATGTTCGTGGACAACTTCAATGCGGCGGAACAGTGCCTCGTGGTCTGCCGCACGGACTCGGCGTCGGCCGATAATCTGGGGATATCGCTGTTTTTGGTCGACACCAGGAGTCCGGGGATCACGAACACTCCGCTGACCACTCTGGCCAAGGACAAGCAGAGCCGCGTGAGCTTCGACGGAGTCCGAGTCCCCGCGTCCAATCTGGTGGGTACACTGAACGAGGGTTGGCCGGTTGTGGAGTCGATGCTGGAGCGTGCAACCGTGCTTCTCTGCGCCCAGATGGTCGGCGCGGCGCGCAAAGACGCCGAGATGGCCATCGAATACGCCAAGAACCGCACCGCGTTCGGGCGTCCGATCGGCTCTTTCCAATCGATACAGCACCTCTGCGCGGATATGACCCTGTGGGTGGATGGCGGCCAGCTCCTTACCTACGAAGCCCTATGGAAGATGGACCAGGGACTTCCGGCAGGAGTCGAGGTGTCTCAGGCGAAGGCATTCTGCAACGAAAAGTGCGAGGCCACGGTCCGGTCCTCACAGGTTATCCACGGGGGCATCGGGTTCATGATGGAGTTCGACCTACACCTGTGGTTCCGTCGTGTGACCGCATGGACCATGAGGCTTGGCACGAGTTTCGAGCACCGTTCTAGGATCGCCAAGGCGTTGCTAGACCAACCGGGGCGCGTAAGGCTGGGTATGGACCTTACCCCGGTCAGCTAATGTCCAACTCGTAACACGATACCAATCAGGAGAACAGATTATGCCCAATGACCCGGTTTGCGGAGTAGACATAGACGAGGCTGCCGCCAGGACCGAGACAGGCCAGACCAGGCACGGCGCAGCCGAGGTTGACCCGACTCAAGGAACGCGCAGCTTCTACAACGGCGCTTGGTATTACTTTTGCAGCCTGGATTGCCGGACGAAGTTCCTCGCCAGCCCGGACGCTTTCCTGAACCAGGGATAGGGCCGCCCAACACCGAATCTAATGACCGTCAGCTAGCCACTATTTTCGCCTCGTTGCCCTGCGAATGCGTCCTCTAGCCTCCGGTCGAACGTCTTGATTGCGCTGACGCCGCGCCTCTGGCAACTAGAGAGATGGCATAGGTCTCGGGCTGTGAGTACGGGAAATCGCTCCTTGAGCTCGATGGCCAAGGCAACATCTTCCCCTTCGAGTGGCCATACTACCGCTCCGGACTGAGCCACCAGAGACATAGCGCTTCGAGAGCCTGTGTCCTACCCGCGGGAAGGTAAGTGTGTAACAGCTCTTGTAAGACTTCCGCAGACGTGAACAGCGAAGTTCCCTCCCTTTCAGCCTGGAAGAAGAACTCCCGCGCCTGGGCTTGAAGCGGATGAGGACTCCCTACGGCGTACATGAAGACATTCGTGTCTATGAAGATCACGTGCCCGATGCGCCGCTCTGACGAGACCTATTCATAGTCTCAAGGTGTTCGTCCCAGTCAGGTTCTAATGCCGGGCCTTCCAACGTGTCGCACCAGCGAAAAAACTCTTCGAGTTCGGCCACGGATTGAAACCGTTTCCTGCGCTGTTTCTGTTCCAATCGGTCGTGGGCTGCGGCCCGTAGCCACGCGCTCAAGGACACACCTTCTCTTCGCGCCTGATAGCGGAACCGTTCCCGGTCTTCGTCGGATATCACTAGCTGGACTCTCGCCATATCTCTCATCTACCCGTTCTGGTTACCTATTAACTATCACACATCGACAATCGGCGGGTCAATCGGACTGTAGTTGACGCTCGGTAGGCCCCCGCATATACTCCAGATGGCCCATTGGGGAGGGGTTTGGCGGCGATGGGAGAAGCCTATTTAGTAACTACCTCAAAACGAGGCTTCCCCAAAGTCTCCCCCTTTCGGATAAGGGGGATTTCCCCTCTGCCCAAGCCTGCTGGTTCAGTTTTGAGATAGTTACTTAGTATCGGCCCACGGAAGCCGCACACTTTTTCGGTAGGAGCGTATTATGTCGATTCTCGTTATGGGCGGGACGGGTTTTATCGGCCCCCGGGTTATCCGTAGGCTGGTCGAGGGAGGGCATGAGGTCGTTTGCATGGACATCAACCCCCGCGCCGCCGACTTTAGCGCCTATGGGGACCAGGTCAGGGTCGTGTATGGCGACATCACCGATTACGAGGATGTGTCTCGGACTATCTTGGAATCTCAGCCCGACCGGATAATCAACCTGGCATATCTCCTGGGTGGGGGTGAGGACAGGCCCCATTTCACGATGAAGCTCAACATCCTCGGGATGGACAACTGTTTCGAGGCGGCGCGTCTGTGCGGTGTGAACCGCGTAGTCTATGCAAGCTCCATTGCGGTGAGCGGCCAACAGTCCAACTTCGGCGACCAACCCATCAACGAGGACGCTCCCAGTTACGGAACCAGCCAGTATGCAATGCACAAGATCTTCAACGAATTCCAGGCGCAAAAATACATCGAGAACTACGGAATGGCGATCACCGGAATCCGGCCCGCCAACGTCACCGGCCCAGACAAGGTTAGGGGCTCCGTCGACCATGTCCGCTGCATCACGTTGCCTGCTTCCGGTGAGCCGGTCCGCTTCCCTCGCAAGGCCCTCATGCGGTTGCCCATCCATGTGGAGGACATCGCGGAGGCGTTTACCCGGGTTTTGTTGGCGGATTCCTCCCACCATCCGGTCTACAATTCGGGCGGGCACGCCATCAGTCTGGGAGATCTGGCAGCGATGGTCAAGGAGTTTCTGCCCGAGGCCCAGATAGACTTCGACAGCGAAGGCGGCTTGGAAGAGTCTGGGAACTACCTGGTGGACAACAGCCGTCTCCGAGGCGAGTTTGAGATCGAATACGCGCCGTTCCGTCAGCGCGTTCGGGAAATCATTAATGAGGTCCGGGCGGACAGCGGACTAACGCCGGTCGCCTAGCCCATTCAGCAGGAGGTTAGTCATGCCCCTCGATCCACAAGCTAAAATGGTGCTCGAACAAACTGCGGCTCTGGGTTTGCCCGCGGCGCACACCGTGTCTCCCCAGGAGGCCCGGGATAACGGAAAGTTGCGACCTCGGTCAACCGGTCCTGAAGTCGCGAGAGTCGAGGACCGCACAATACCCGGTCCAGACGGCGAGGTGCCGGTGCGGATCTACACGCCGGAAGGTACAGGTCCCTTTCCAATTCTGGTGTGGTACCACGGTGGCGGCTGGGTCGTTGGCGACCTGGATTCCGCCGATGGGACCTCGCGCCACCTGACAGTCGGCGCGGGTTGCGTGGTGGTGTCCGTGGACTATCGTCTTGCTCCCGAAACCAAGTTTCCGGGCCCTGCCGAAGATTGCTACGCCGCCACTGTCTGGGCGGCGGACAACGCCGCGGCTCTCGGCGGCGACGCCTCCAGGCTTGCGGTGGGCGGCGATAGCGCCGGTGGAAACCTTGCCGCCGCCATTAGCTTGATGGCCCGCGACAGGGGAGGCCCCGCCATCGTCCATCAGTTGCTGGTTTATCCGGTGACCGAGCGCGATTTCGGCACCAACTCCTACCAGTCCAACGCTGACGGCTTCGGTCTTAGCCAGGATGCCATGAGGTGGTATTGGCAGCATTACCTGGCATCCGACGCCGACGCCGAGAACCCCTACGCCGCGCCGATGAAGGCCGGGGCCCTGGCCGGACTACCGTCCGCCCTGGTGATTACCGCGGAGTACGACCCGCTGTGTGACGAGGGAGAAGCCTACGCGGCGCGTCTCCGAGAGGCTGGTGTGCCTACCCAATACACCCGCTACGACGGTATGACCCACGGCTTTTTCGGCCAGTCGGCGGTGATGGACAAGGCCAAGCTGGCCGTGGCACAGGCGACAGGCGCGCTGAAGGAGGCCTTCGCCGGGGTAGGAGTGACGTAGGGACCGCCTATCCAGTTTTAAGAGATGGGGACTCGATCTTTAAAGGCTGTAGATTCGGGCTGGGAAAACGGGTCCCTGTCCTCGGTCGACCTATTGGACCTCTGAGGCTGCCATCCGAATTAATCCGACTTCTCCGCCGTAGGGGGTACGTGCGAGACAATTGGCCGGACCCTATTCGTCATGGTGTGAGCGAATGAGTACATGGTGAAGCCCGTCCACGTGATTGGCCTAGTAGTCCAACATTTTTGAATTGAGTACTGAGCAAGTGTATTCTACCAAGCATAGGGCGAAGAGGATTAGGGCGTGGGAGGAGAGGATTCCGATGAAGAGATACCGGGTCAAGCTGAGTGCGGAGGAGCGGCAGGAACTGAAGACATTGGTGTCCCGTGGCCGGGCGGCGGCATACCGGTAGACTCATGCCCGCATCCTGCTGCTGAGCGATGAGGCCCAGGGGGACGGGGCCATGAAGGACGAGGAGATTGCCCGGTCCCTTCAGATCGGCAGCGCGACGGTGGAGCGGGTGCGCCGCCGCTGCGTGGAAGAGGGGGTTGAGGCAGCGTTGGGACGCCGGGAGCAACTGCGCCGCCGTCCGAAGAAACTGGACGGTTCGGGTGAGGCCCACCTGATTGCCTTGGCCTGCGGAGAACCACCGGAGGGCCGGGCGAGTTGGACGCTGAAACTGTTGGCCGACCGGTTAGTGGAACGGGAGATCGTGGAGAGCATCAGCCCGGAGACGGTGCGGCAGACACTGAAAAAACGAGCTGAAACCTTGGCTGAAGGAGTGCTGGCGCATCCCGCCGCAGGGGAGCGCGGAGTTCGTATGCGCCATGGAAGACGTGCTGGAAGTCTACCATCGCCAGTATGGGAACCGGGAAGTTCTGGTATGCCCGGACGAGGCCGGCAAACCGCAGGTGCAGGGGACCCGCAGGCCGAGACCGCCCCGGGCCGGGGCTGCCAGGGCCTGCGATTACGAATACCGGCGCAACGGCGTGAGCAGCCTGTTCATGCTGTTCGCGCCGTTGGAAGGGTGGCACCGGGTGGAAGTCACGGACCGGCGCACCCGGGTCGATTGGGCGCGAGTGGTCCAGCAGCTGGTGGACGTGGACTATGCGGACAAAGACCGGATAGTACTGGTGACTGACAACCTGAACACCCATCATCCGACCTCGCTGTACGAGGCGTTTGAGTCGGCCGAAGCAAGGCGCATCGCCGAGCGGCTGGAAATCCACTACACGCCCAAGCATGGGAGTTGGCTGAACATGGCGGAGATAGAAATCGGGGTGCTGTCCCGGCAATGTCCGGACCGACGCATCCCCGACCAACCGGTCCTCCGGCGGGAGGTGGAGGTGTGGCAAGGTCAGCGCAACCGGGAGGCTGTGCGGGTGGACTGGCGCTTCACCACCGAGGACGCTCGCATCAAACTGAAGTCGCTTTACCCATCAATACAACACTGACGAACTACTAAGATACGCTTGCATCCTCGCCCTATGTTGGAGTAGTGACGTTCGCACTATAGAAAGTGCCGCGTTTTAGGGGGCAGGAGCGGGGCTTGTGATCCCTTCTTCTGCCCCCTATGTCTCAGACGGGGTTGCTCAGTAGAGGTTCATCTTCCTATCTGGTGGCGTCTACCTCTTCATACATCTTCTCGAGTTCTTCGTCGTGCCAGACGATCTCGGCCCCTCGGCGCAGGTCGCGGATGTACTTGATCCTAGCTTGGTAGAGTTCTTCGTTGGTGTTGTCCCTTGTGAATCCCTGTTCCTCTAGCTTGGCCTTGATGAGCCTCTCCTGCCCCAGCATCATCCGATACACGTCGAGATTGTCGCTCTAGTATTCGTCGGCGTTGTCATAGCCGAACGCCCGTATGATCTGGAGGCATTGGCTCTGGCCGTCTCCATTGCAGTAATCTCTATCTGGTTGGATATATGCCTGCGTCTCCTCGTCGGTTGGGACCATGTCCAGTCTCTCCACTTCCGACTGGAGGGCACGCTCTTCTATTAGAAACCCGATGACCTTCCGCCGAGAGTCCGCCTCGGTTAGATCCACATCCATAGCTCGGTGCTTCTCCGCTGGTCTCCGCACATCCCCTAGCGTGAGGCTCTTGCTATTCACTTCTGCTACAAGTGTCGAGTCCCCGCTACTCTGGGCCTCGATGTGTGCGAAACGTCCCTGCTGTTGGGCTAGGCTAGCACCAACAGCGGCGAGTCCAGCAATGAGAATGATAGCCATTACGGACCCTAGCAGCATCAGTTTGCGGATCATCCGTGATACCTCCGATGTTAGATTCTGGACCACAAATGGGAGAGATGGCTACTCCACCGTGTAGGTTGGGGTGTCAAAAGTTGCGCTGGGGCAGTAGCACCTGGACCAATACCATTGGTCAGATTGGCGAATCGGGACCGATCGTTTCGCGTCGGCGTCTAACGGCCACGAATTCCAGGGCATGTACTTATAGGCGGTTCGACATTCAACATAGGCGTGCCACCACGAGATGCACGATAATTCGGTCCATCCGCTGGAGACGGTTTTAGTGATGCTGCCGTTATAGTACTCAATTTCTATATTGAGAAGGGCGTCGAAGCAGAAAGGCAGATTTCCCGTCCCGCACTTAGCGTAGGGGATTACGACGCTGTTTCTGTGTAACTCATGTTACGCACAGGATGAGGGAAATGGTAGATTAGAGCTATGGATAAAGAGATGTTGGAACTGTACAGCGATTACCTGTTGAGTTCCTTTGGCGCCGCCACAGCGACGGGCTTGTCCTCCACGGTGGAAGGCGCGGTCAGCCATGACCAAGTAACGCGCTTTCTGTCGAGGGAAGACTATGACTCCAAAACCCTATGGGAACAGGTCAAGCCGATGGTGCGCGCCATGGAACAGCCGGATGGGGTACTGATCTTTGATGACACCATCCAGGAAAAGCCCTATACGGACGAGAACGAACTGATTAGCTGGCATTTCGACCATAGCAAGAACCGTTCAGTCAAGGGAATTAACCTGCTCAACTGCATGTATTACGCTGGGGGCACAGCGGTTCCCGTGGCCTACGAACTCATCCGAAAACCGCTGGTGTACCGCGATGAGAAGACCGGCAGGCACAAGCGTAAGAGCGAAGTCACCAAGAATGAACTGATGCGCCGGATGTTGAGAGTCTGTCAGCGCAATCAGTTGCAATATCGCTACGTGCTGGCTGACAGTTGGTTTTCCGCCAAGGAGAACCTGGACTTCATACGCTGGGAACTGGACCGGCATTTCATTGTTGCGCTCAAGTCGAATCGGACGGCTGCATTGAGCTATGAAGGGAAGCTGCAGGGCAACTTCTCCCGCATAGACTCGCTGGACTTGCCAGAACATCAAGCGGTGCAGTGCTGGCTGAGGGGGTTGGAGTTCCCGGTCCGGCTCGTTCGCCAAGTCTTTACAAACAAGGATGGCAGCACCGGGACATTGTATCTGGCCTCAAGCGATCTGGACTGCGATGGACCAACCATCTGCGCGATCTACCAGAAACGGTGGAAAGTGGAGACCTTTCATAAGACGCTCAAGTCCAATGCCGCTCTGGCCAAATCGCCTACCAGGACGGAGCGCATCCAGAGCAACCACTGTTTCATGTCTATCTATGCGGCCTTCCGGTTGGAAGGACTCCGGTTGAAGCATGGAATGAACCACTTTGCTTTGAGAGCCAGGCTCTATCTCAAGGCCGTTCGCCATGCTTTCGATGAACTCCAACTCCTTAAGGCTGCGTAACATCAGCTGTGTAAGTTGGTGAACATCACCGTCTCACCACCGCTCTTATGCTCGTAAGTGGAGGCCGAATCTTTCACGTTCACCGTTCTGAATCCGCTTGATGATGTGGAGACAATGAACTCGAAGTGGTTTCCGTCCTCTCCCGAGTCCCAATCGGCGTATACGGGTGTAGGCGAGTCCGACGCATTCATTAAACCCACGAACAGGACTGATAGTATCAGGAACGGGACGAGCCTAGGCAGTCGACTTATGGTCGGGATACCTCGCATAAGAATGGTTTCCTCCTATGAGTTTTACCTGGGCGTGTTTGCCAACTATAACCAGCGTAGAATCGACCTGATGTGCAGCATCGCCAGGTAATTCTCAAAAGTTCTTCTCGTACCGGGTTTGCGATACGCCGGAATTGCTTCAGCCTGTTGATTGCCCGCTCCACCGGGTTGCGGGTCCGGTACAGGGTCCAGTCGAAGGGGCCGTTGCGCCATTCATTCCTTTTCCGCAGGATAGCGTGGCGAATCCCCCGCCGCCGGAGATAAGCGCGAATCTTGCGGCGGCTGTAACCTTTGTCGCCGCAGACCCGCAGGGGTCTGATTCGCGGACGCCCGCGCCCCGGCCTCCTCACCTCCCCGCAGGTCATCAACTCTTCTAACACCCTGGCCTTATGCCGTTGCCCGGGGGTCAGAACGGAGACCACCGGCTTCCCGGCGCCTTGGACTCTGGTGCCAAACCTTCCCCGGGAGCGGCCTAAAGGGGAGCGGCCTAAAGCCTGACCCCCCCTTTTTGCCCCGGCGGCGTCCTGATGCGCCCGAACGTTGGTACCATCCACATAATGGACTTCCCAGTCTATCTGTCCAGCAGTGTCAGCCTTCTGTTGCAACTCAGCCAGGGCCGGTCCCACAGCCCCTGCTTACGCCACCGGTAAAACCGGCTGGTTACCGTGCGCCAAGGGGCATATCTCTCCGGCAAGTCCCGCAGGGAAGCCGCGGTGCGCAGTACCCACAAGATGCCATTTATGATGGTGCGATGGTCTTTGCTAGGTCGTCCGGTCCTTGGCTTCCGCGCTGTCAGCAACGGCTCCAATCTCTGCCACTGGTCGTCGGTCAAGTCGCCTCTTCCCACTCCCTTCACCTCTGCATTCTATTCATCCCACCCAGGCTAACCCCGCCAACTGAGTTTGCAAACACGCCCTAGTAGACCAACTTCCTTGTTATGACGGGTGAAATGCAGGGTTGCTCGGCGAATTTCTGCGTAGGCCCAGTAGGTCAGGGCAGAGCCCCAGTACCAATCAACTCATCATTACAAAGATTTCGAACCACTAGTTTGAACGGCCATTCACTCAGGGCATTCTTTTTGAAATCTGGGCCTTTCTAATCCCTCGCCCATCGACTTGGGGATAACCTTGAGAGGGGGTGTCGAGTGCCCTGCGAATTACATCTTCTTATCCGTGCCGAGAATCTAGAGTATCAACACGACTCATGTCAAGACGAAGTTTATGATGTTCGCTTTACGTTACTATCTACAGAAAAGATAATCACGAATACGCAACTTTATTGCAGTGGTATGACACTAGCCATCATATTATGGCGCTCGGTATCTTCAGTACGTATCTGCATGGAAGGCGGAGATTGCACGCCATCTTGCCCTACCGGCTGCCGCGCTCATACCCAACGGAGCACCCGCGGGGCTACCTTGGGAAGGATAAGGTGATAGGATAAGCCTTATTTAGTGTCGACAATTCCCGCTTGGGGAAATCGTCAATTAATAGTCAGCCGAGCTTTCAGGAGGACGCGATGCCAGCGAACAGCGTGAAGACTACTATCATTCGTAACGGGAGCCTGATCGACGGGTCGGGAAGAGTCCCGGTCGATAACGACACGGTCGTGATTCAAGGGGACCGCATCCGCAGCGTGGGCAGCGTGCCGCCGGACGTCAACGTGGAGGACCTGGAGAACGTCGCGACCATCGACGCTTCCGGCAAGTGGATCATGCCCGGACTGATCGACGGCCATTGCCACCTCTCCTTCGGGCAACCCGCCATGCCGGGCATCACCATGGCCAGAGGCACGGTCAGTTCCGAGTTCAGCACGTTGCGAGCCGCCCGGAACGCCCAGACGATCCTTAGGTCCGGTGTGACCAGCGTTTGCGTTCCCGGCGGGACCTGGTTCATCGACGTGGCGGTGCGCGAAGCGATCAACTCCGGAATGATCGAGGGTCCAAGAGTCTATTGTGCGGGTAGGTTTATCGTCACCTACGGCAGCATCGCCGACAACGAGCCATCCTGGGTTGGCACTCCCGAACACGTCAACGGTAAGCTTTGCAACAATGTGGTGGATATGGTCACCGAGGTGCGCCGCCAGTGCAAGCACGGAGTAAACTTCATCAAGATGGCCGATAGCACCTGGGGCGATATACAGACGATCTCCAAGGAAGAGCTGAAGGCGGTGGCCGACGAGGCCCACCGGAGGAACGCACGGATTACGATCCATTCCAGGGGCGCGGACTCCACTCGAGCCGCCGCGCAGGCCGGGTTTGACTGGATCCTTCACGCCGACCTGGCCACGGAATCCGACTTGGACGCCGTGGCGGAGGCAGGCGTCCGCATCATGCCAACCCTGACCTTCCTTGAACATGCCTCGGAATACGGCCGGGACTTCGGGCGCAGCGACCGTGAGGTAGACCAAATGAAGTACAATCTCGAAGGCGGCGCTACCGTCCTCCAGCGGGCGCGGGAACTCGGGCTGAAAGTCCTGTGCGGCACCGACAGCGGAAACTCCCCGGTTATGCCCTACGGCGAGTTGCACGCCAACGAGCCCGGGGTCATGGTCAAGTACGGCGGCTACACACCCTTGGAGGCTATCTCCGCCTGCACGCGCGACAACGCCTTCGTTGTGGGGTTGGAAGACGACCTCGGAGTGATCGAAGCCGGAAAGCTGGCCGACCTGCTCATCCTGGACAAGGACCCGGTCGCCGATATCTCGGTCCTGAAGGGTGGCCGGCACATCCAAAGCGTCATCAAGGCCGGGAAGGTCGTGGACCGCGATGAGCTTCGCGGAGACGCAGCCCGGCCCTTGGGGTTCTTGCCCGGCGTGTGCTAGAAGGCGGGTCTGCGAAGGGGCATGGGGTCGATCTTCCGGGGTATCAGTTGCCCATCGTTGGCCGTTCCCAGCAACTGACCGTTGTCGACCATAACCTTGCCCCGCAGGAGCACGGTGGTGGGCCAGCCTTCGACTTCCCAGTCCTCCCAGGGGCTATAGTCCCGCACGTGAAGGTCGTCCATCTTCAGAGCTTTCTTGAACGACGGGTCGATGACCGTCAGGTCCGCGTCGCTCCCCGCCGCGATCACGCCCTTCCGAGGATAGAGTCCCAGGAGTTTGGCGGCGTTGGTCGATGTGACGTCGGCGTACTGCTGTAGCGGCATCCCACGTTTGACCACCGCCTCCGTGTAGTTGACTCCCATCCGGATCTCAATGCCGATGTTGCCGCCGCGCACGTCCACCACGTTGCGCCCGGCGATCTTGTCCAGGTAGGTGGTGAAGCTGCTATCAGTGGCCGTGAAGGTCAAGTCGGAGCGGTGCAGCCCGTCCCAAAGCTCCAGGCGGTCATCCTCGTACTTCAAGGATGGGTAAGTGTGGTACTTCATTCCATCCGGTTCCCGGTATTGGTCGCAGTTGAATGACAGGGCCAGGGTCAGCACCTCACCGTAAACCGGCAGCCCGTTGCTGCGCGCTTCCGAGATCACGTCGAGGCCGTCCTTGGCAGTGACGTGGACGAAATACATACCCGCGCCTGTACGTTCGGCCAGGCGAACCGTGCTGCGGAACGCCAGGTCTTCAACAGCTTTGGAATGGATCATGTGTACGTTGTACCAGTCCCAGAGACCACGTTGTTGGGCGAGAAGGTAGTTGTACATTACCAGTTCGTCGTCTTCACCGTGGACCGCCAACACGCCGCCGTGTCTTGCGATCTGGTTCATGACGTCTTCAAGGCGTCCGGCGTCGATTTTTCCGATGGGAGTCAACGAGTTGACCCTGCCTTCAGGCGGCCGGATGTCCGTCGTAAAGATTTTGACGCTGGGGAAGCCGGCGTCGACCAATTCCCCGTAGCGCGAGATAGCGTCTGGCGTGCTGGCCTGGTTGTAAATGCAGTGCGTTGAGTAGTCGGTGTAGGCGTGACCTTGCCAGGGAATGATGAAATCGTGGATGCCCTTGACCAGATCGCCTTCATTGGGCACGGGCGCAAAATCAATCACCGTGGTTGTGCCGCCCCAGATGGCCCCCAATGAATGCTCTATGGGCCCGGCATTGGGCACACCAGCCACCAGCTCCCGCGCGCCAGGTTGCACGTTGGCCGCAGCGTGGGCGTGGGTTTCTATACCTCCCGGTACAACGATTTTTCCGGTCACGTCAATTACACTGGCCCCTTCTTCCGGTAGAAGGCCGGGCAGCGCAACCGCCGCTATCCGTTCCCCGGATATCCCAATGTCCCATTCCCCCACGCCGGAGGATGTGACCACGGTTCCACCCTTGATTATCATGTCCAGCATAGTTCTTCCCCCTTGTGCGGTTATTCTATCACTAGCGACTCTTCACGGTGGCGCATCATGAACCGCCGCAACGCGATCAGCGACCACAGCGCCTCGATGACGGTGACCGGGTATGCCGCTACCAGGCCGCTATAGACCGACGTCAAGGCGCAACCCGCGGCGAAGACCAGCACCATCCACTTGGAGCGTCCCTCCAGCCAATAGCTAACGAACATCATGGCCACCGCGATAGACCCAAATAATGCCAGCAATTCCTGTTCCCTTTACCGATTGGACTAGAGTGACGGCGTTCTCGTTTTCGTCGGGCTATGCCATGTTCATAACCAATGTCACCAGGAAGATTGCAAAGTCTTTTCACACTGTAGAATATGCCTCCAACCGTGGATTCCCGCGAACGCGGGAATCCACGGTTCCAAGCCTGGAGTCCAGCTGTCTCAAAGCGGGACGGCGACAATCGAACAACTTTGCAATCGTCCTGCCAATGTCACGAGCATCTTCCCTAATAACCTTTAATATCTGGTATAATAAACTCCGGTGCAAGTTAAGGTTTACGGTTGGTGGTATGTTCAAACGTTGCCCCCTAGCCTCGGATGACCTCGACTGAGCCAAGACACAATATATGGAGGCCATCCAGATGGCGATCTCAGACAAGAGTCTCACTTGCGTAGAATGTGGGGCGCCGTTCATCTTCACCGCCGGGGAGCAGGAGTTCTTTGCTTCTCGTGGATATACCAACGAGCCCAAGCGCTGCCCCGAGTGCCGAGGCGCGCGCAGGAACGCCCAGCGTGGCTTCGGTGGCGGCGAGCGGGAAATGCATCCTGCTGTTTGCGCCCAGTGTGGCGTGGACACCATGGTCCCGTTCCGGCCCCGGGGAGACAGGCCGGTATACTGCAGCGATTGCTTTAGCGCCCTGCGCCGGTAAGCGAAAGCCAGCAAACGAAGGCCGCCCTCGTGGGCGGCCTTCTCACAATCAACCATCCGCCTCCCTGATTAGACGGTTCCCCAACCGCCGAAGGCATACTTGACCGCGCCTGATGGCTACCGAAGTTGGCGAAAATCCGGCCATATAACCTATCGTCTCGTTGAACTCACAAAGACCCGCCTCGTTAGACAAGAGCCCACGTTATTTCCGGTCGTGAGTCCATGCCGTATCTGTCCGCAGCAGGCACACGGTTTCACTACCACATCGACGATTACTCCCAGCCTTGGCGCCACAACAGCGCCGTCATGCTTCACCACGCCGCCGGCGGCAACTTGGCCCGTTGGCGGGTCTGGGTTCCCCTCCTCGCCCAACATCACCCCGTCGTACGCTTCGACACGCGAGGCCATGGCGGGACATCTCCTCCGCCCAACGGCCTCTTTGACCTGCCTGACCTAGCGGCGGACATTTCGGCCGTATTGGACTCCCTGGGCATCGGAAAGGTCCACCTCGTGGGGGCCTCCGCAGGCGGGATAGTCAGCATCCGTTTCGCCCACGACTACCCAGAGCGGTTGCACAGCCTTTCTCTGGTCGCGTCGACTCCCAGGCTCGCTCAGTTGGGGGCAAACGTCGACGCGTCGGTATGGCGGCGCACCCTGAAAGAATCAGGCACGAGGGCATGGCTCCTGGCGGACTCGGAGAGACGGTTCGGTCCTGACGTAGACCCTCGCGTTGTGGAATGGTACGCGGACGAAGGAGAGAAGACCCCGGCTGAGGTGGTCCTTGCTCTCCAGAGTTGCCTCTTGAGCGAGGACCTTACAGAGCTTCTGCCGAACATCCACGTGCCCACTCTCATCCTCGCGTCATCGAATGACGAAATCACTCCCCTGGAAGTCCAGCATTTGATGGCAACCCAAATTCCCAACGCCAGGTTGGAGACGTTTGACGGAGTAGGGCACAACATGAAGGTCGAAATCCCTGAGTTATTGAGCGAGCGCGTGTCGCGATTCATCGACCGGATCGACGGCGAAACTGGCTCATCGCTCCGGGCTTGGTAGGAAGTCCAGGCCAGCGTAGGTCTCTTAGCAACTATCTCAAAACGAGGCTTCCCAAATGTCTACCCCTTTCGAAAAAGGCGGATTAAGGGGGATTTCGCCTCTGCCTAAGCCTATTCGTTCAGTTTTGAGATAGTTTCTTAGTCCCTGAAGACCTTAGGAACCCCGGACTCCAGCTATCTTCGGAATAACCGGCCCACATATCTGACTATTCCCGGAATTCTGCACTGGGTGGCGCGTGGTGTAGAATTGATAGCTATCCGGCGGGCAGTCATCGATAATAGCAGTCGATCGGGCAGCTTTGGGTAGGCGGGTGATACGACGTGGACCGGAGACCAGCCGAGACCAGTCTTCTCCTTGGAGAGTTGGAGGCGCTGCGCCAGCGCGTTTCCGAGATGGAGTTGGCCGAGACCGATCGTAACCGGGCCTGGGAGAGGGTGCGCGAGAGCGAAGAGCACTACCGCGCAGCGGTCGAGAACGTCGCCGACGCCATCGTCATTAACGTCGGCACCACCCGGGTCTTCGTAAACAACGCCTTCCTGTCGCTCCACGGACTGGATGACATGTCCCAGGCTGCCGGGCTATCCCTCGACCATTTCATAATTCCTGAAGACAGGCCCACGGTGCGATCTCGCACCCTGGCGAGGGAACGGGGAGAGCCAGTACCCGGCGTATACGAGTACCGAATCCGCCGGACCAACGGCCAGGTCCGCACCGTTGAGTCATCCGCCGTCGCAATCACCTTCAATGGCGAGCCGGCCACTCTGGCCGTGCTAAGAGATATCACCGACCGCAAAGACTCGGAAGAGCGGGTCCGGCGTTTGGCCATGATCGGACGTATCATCAGTTCCTCGCTAAACGTGGAGGAGGTCTACGAACCCTTCGCCCTGCAGGTACATGAGTTGATCGATTTCGAGCGAATCGTGATCACCATCGCGGAACCGGAGCGGGACGTGTTTACCACTGCCTACGTTAGCGGTGGTGATGTCGCGCAGCGGCGGCGGGGCGACGTGGCGGCCCTCGCCAGTTCTTTGACCGAGGAGGTCATCCGCCGCAGGTCCGGGCTGCTGATCCAGCCCAGGGATATCGACGACCTTCGGCAGCAATTCACCGGACCGCTACCGGCTTTCGAGGCCGGATACCGTTCGTTCTTGTCCGTACCCCTTATATCCCGCGATGAGGTGATCGGTGTACTGCACCTGGAATCAACGAGGGCCGAAGCTTACACCGAGCGGGACGTGGATCTGGCCGAGAGCGTTGGAGCCCAGATATCCGGGGCGATAGCCAATGCACGCCTGTTCCAACAATTGGAGCGGGAGCGGGAGAGGCTGCGGCTCTTGACCATGCGGGTGGTGTCCGAGGAAGAGGAGGAGCGCCATAGGGTCTCCCGGGAACTGCACGACGAAGCGGGACAGGCCCTGACGGCATTGAAGATCAGCCTCGGACTTGTGCATTCCGACATGGCTGACAATGAAGGACCTCTACGGGACACGATTGCCGGCGCCGTGGACCTGACGGAAGAGACCATGGAGAAGATCCGGCTACTCGCCCGGGGCTTGAGACCGCCGGAATTGGACGCCGTGGGGTTGAACGACACGCTGGAGGGATACTGCCGGGAGTTTGCCCAACGCACCCACCTGGACATCGCCTATTCTGGGGAGGACTCGTTCGACCTGCCCGACGCCGTGACCATTTGCCTATACCGCTTCCTGCAAGAGGCCTTAACCAACGTGGCCCGGCACGCCGGGGCGAATACGGTGACCGTCGAGCTTCAAGGGCACAAGGAGATGGTCAGTCTGTCTGTGGCAGACAACGGAAAAGGATTCGTACACCATAGAGGACCTAGGGAACCAGGGAATTCTACGGGAATCGGTCTCATCGGAATGCAGGAGCGGTTTGAACTCCTGGGAGGGTGGATCGATATTCAATCGGACCCCGGTCATGGAGCCAGAGTCGTGGGTTTTGTCCCGGTGAAAAGCAGTTAGAGGGGGCGGAAATGGTCCGTGTAATTGTCGCCGACGATCACCATCTGGTGCGGCAGGGCATTAGAATGCTGCTCGAGAAAGCCGAAGACATTGTGGTGGTGGGCGAGGCTGAAAACGGCCAGGAAGCAGTGGAATTGGCGGAGAGTCTGGGCCCGGATATCGCTGTTATGGACATATCCATGCCCCGCATGAATGGGATTCAGGCAACCGAACAGATTCACACCCGTTTACCCCACACACAGGTGGTCATGCTCTCAATGCACGCCGACGACGCGATGGTCAGGCAGGCCCTGCGCCGGGGTGCGCGAGGGTACGTCCTCAAACGGGCGATCGGGGAAGAATTGCTCCTGGCGGTGCGGGCCGCAATGAGGGGTGAGACCTACCTGAGCCCGCCCATAGCCGGGTCAATCGTCGGCGAAGCGCTCTCCCGGCAGGACGGGGCCGAAGAACCGAGCGAGCTTGAACGGTTGACTCGTCGCGAGAGCGAGGTGCTGCAACTTCTGGCGGAGGGCGGGACCAATAGCTCCATAGCCCAAGACCTGATAATCAGCGCGAAGACCGTGGAGAAGCACAGGGCGAGTCTGATGTCCAAGCTGGATATCCACGACCTGGCGGGGCTGGTGAGATTTGCGGTGAAGCACGGGATGGTGTCGGTGGACTGACTGGGGCCTCTCCCGCGCGAATGGTAGGGAATTGCCCCATACTCCGGTCTCCCCTTCTCAGGCAAGATAGGTAACGTGCATTACTACCTACTCCCTTCGGAGAAAGGAGGCCACCATGGTCCGAGACTTCGAGTGGCTGCACCAGTGGAAGTTCCCCTGTACGGCCTCCACTGGCGTAGCTGGAGGGCAACCGCCCAAAGGGACACGCGCCGGTGGAGGCGCTCTTCGAGCAGAGGTCACACGCACCAAAAGCTTCGGTGAGGTGCAGACAGATGCGGAGAGTATTTGACCATACCGAGAACTGTTAACGCCCCCGCCGGCCCAGCCTTGGATAACAGGGTACAGGGGTCGGCGGGGGCGCCGGAAACGTCGGCGGCGCCACGCACGATGATATGATCTAGACCAGCCCGTTTATCTGGCCCGGACATTCCGGAGTCACCCAGGGCGGTCGATCTGGCCGCGAAGGCTAGGATAGTGGAGCCGGGCGAAAGAAGCGTCAGGCACGGGACGAAAGACCCGTGCCTGACTTCTGTTTTGGCGCAACCCCGCGATCTTGGATCGACCCTCTTGTTCCAGCCCCGGTATTCGCCTCCCACCTCTATTCCATTAGGCTAGCCCGTACTTGAATCGATTTTCGATCCATTCTGGATTGGGGTCTAGTTTGCCCACAAGGTAGGGAATCTACCCCTACCTCGGTCCACTCTCCTGGTCCATCTTATGTCTGCCAATACTTATCAGGGAAGAGAGACGAGATGGCGATAGCACCGTTGCTGGATACTGAGCAGAAGACCCGGGTGTTGCTGATCGACGAAAACCCGATTTTTCTGAAGACCGCCGCAGGGTTCCTCAAACGGCAGAAGGGAATGGTCGTGCTCCGCACGTCCCCGACTCTCGAGTCGGCCCTCATCGGAGCAAGGGACTTTGGCCCTTCGGTGATTGTGCTGGACCCCAGCAGTTTGGGATCGGCGGGGTTGGCGTCCATTGCAAGACTGAGGAGGATCTCACCGGCTGTGCGAATAATCGTCATGGCCCTGGTCGATTCGCCGACCTACCGGGACGCCTGTTTAGGCGCGGGAGCCGACGATTTCGTCGCCAAGTCCGACATAGTCTCGGAGCTGCTCCCTGCGATACGAAGGACAGCTTCGCTGAGTCTAGGGGACATGGACCAAAGGCTCTAAAGGCTGTTCCGGGAAAAACAAGACCCTAAGGGTCAAAGGAGGAATGTGACATGAGTTGGGATTTTGACGAAGAATTTGGACCTGCGGAGTTCGCAGCATTCGAGTGGGCCTACTGGCACGAGGTTACTCCCCAGCCCACCCTCAGACGTCAAAAGATACTGGTGCCTCTGGACCGTTCCCTGTACGGCACGCAGCGAGTGTTGGAGGTGGCCCAGGGCCTGTTGGGGCCAGAGGGCGAAGGGATTCTGCTGCACGTAATCCCTCCTTCGAACGGGACAATGGGCCACACAGGGTTCGTTTCCGCAAGGCAGAAGGAAAAGCACGAGCGGGTGAGAGCAATCAATTACCTCAACTACTTTGCCGAACGCTTGAATTCCAGGCCCGGTCAGTGGCGTGGGGAGGTCGTGGTTTCCAGGTCCGTGGCCGAAGGAATTGCCGACACCGCAGCCAGAGAAAACGTTGACTTGATCACCATGTACACCCACGGGCGCAAGGGATTGGCCAGGTGGATAAAGGGAAGCGTGGCGGAACGGGTGCGGGAATGCGCTCAGACCGAGGTCAGGATCGTAAAGGCCCACGAACTCGCCGTTGCCTAGCCTAAAGAGGGACCCCTGATAACCCGATTCATCAAATCTCCAAAAAACAGGAGGCTCATTATGGTGAATCTGAAGTCGGACCAGGAAGTCACGGAGTTACGAATCGAACCCGGCGCGGGCCAGGAGGAGGTGGCCGAGTGGATGTACCGGATGCCATGTGCCGGCGTCACGTACTACTACTTCGTGCAGCCAAGGAGTAGGCCCGTAGCCAGGCAGGTGAAACCGGTCAAAGAAGCCGCAGCCACCGTTACGGTATAGCTCCGGAGCGCGCCAGAAAGAGGGCGCGTGACGGACGATATTCCGGCCTGGCCTGACCCAAGACCGGGCCGGTTTGGCTTTCTTCTCAGTCCCGGCCTCGCCCTGTCGAAAGCGGGGACCGTTCCCGGCTCGACCTGGCCCCGGGGAATTATCAAGCGGAGGAACTTGACATTGGCTGTTAAGGTGCTAATCGAGCGGCGAGTAAAGAAAGGATACGAAGAGCTAGTCTGGGACATGCTGCGGGACCTCCGGGGCCAGGCCGTTAGGCAGAAGGGCTACCTGTACGGTGAGACCTGGAGGTCTCTTGATGACCCGAGGGTGTTCCTGGTGTCGAGTACGTGGGGCTGCCGGGAATATTGGGAGGTCTGGGTCAATGATGATTTTCGCAAGCGCATGGAAGAACGCATTAGGGCTTATCTGAGAAAGGCCGGAACGATCCGGGTATTCGAAGAGCTAAGCACTCTCCCTGGAGACGGCGTTTAGGGACAGAAAGAAGGTAACGCGCCTGTACCCTCTTTCCCGGGGGAGGGACGAGCCTATATCTTCTGGTTGACCGCGGTGACTTTTTGAGCGAGGTGGAACATGGCCCGCAAAGTTTTGATACCCCTGGACGGTTCTAGCGAGTCCGAGGAAGTCATTCCCCTGGTTAAGGACGAACTGACTGACGATGACGAACTCCTGTTGATACAGGTGATACCGCCGGGCCGGACTCAGACAGTGGGGGCTCACGTGATCCTGGGCAGTCAGGTGGAAGAAGGCGACCGGGCGCAGGCCCGGCGGTACCTCCAGGACGTGATGAGAAGGGAGTCCGACGGCTCGGGAGTTTGGAGTTCGGAAGTCGTGGTTTCCAACTCCGTTGCCGAAGGGATCACTCTAGCCGCCAGCCAGCAGAGTGCCGACATGATCGCCATGTACACCCACGACCGGAACCTATTGGGCCGGATGATTAAGGGCAGCATAGCGAGAGAGGTCCAGAGGACAGCGTCTACCGAGGTGCGTATCCTGGGTCCTCGCCAGATCAGCGAGCCGGCCAGCGCCGACCCCGATGAGGTCGTGACGGACGGAGGCGCCTTCGCCCACTTGGACATCTTCAGAGGAATGTCGGCACAGCATATACAGCGCGTCGTCTCGCTGGGGCGCCGGATTCAGGTGGCGGCGGGGGAGAAGCAGGGTAGGGGAGGCGAGGTTGCCGAGAGCCTGTTCCTGATCCTCTCCGGGGAGGCGAGCCTCTCGGCCCAGTCAGATATCGGCGAAATTACTGTCCGCATCGCGGGTCCCGGTGAGTCCTTCCCGCTGGCCTCGATGCTGGAATCCGGGACTATGATCACCACCGCCGAGGCGGTCACCGACCTGGAGCTTTTGGCCATTCTCCGGGCTGACCTGATGGCCCTATGCAGCCGTGAGCCCGAGATCGGGATGCGGATTTACTCCAATGTGGCCCAGATCTTCGCCAACCGGTATAGCGCAACCTTGACCCAACTTGCCCTGAGCGCGGAAAGGGAAATGCGGGGTTAGGCGTTTCTGACTCGGCGGTTATGTTAAGCGCGGCGCAGCTTGGGCGTGACCACCGCCAGAAGACCCAGCAGCACTACGCCGGCGACCCCGTTGAAGGCCGAGGCCAGGGGGGCGCCCATAGCCCCCGCCACGGCCCCTGAATTCGCGCTTCCGAAGGTATAGGCATAGATCGCCAGGGTACGCAGACCAACGACCCTGCCCCTGAATTCAGGCAGGGTCGTCCTCAGGATCAAGGTGAGCATCATTACCTGCGTCGAAGAGAACGCCATCCCCACTAAAGCTAGAATCGCCATCGACAAGTAAAACGACGTGGAAACCGCGAACAGAACCATGCTTCCGTGCCATGCCAGCACCGCGATAATAAGCAGCTTCCCAGGCGAGGCGAGGTTCCGCACCGAGGCGAAACTCATAGACCCCACCAACGCTCCTACCCCGAAGGCTGATAGCAGCAGTCCCAGGCCGGCCGAGTCTGTGCCAAGAACGTCTCTGGCGAAAATGGGCATCAAGTTAGTGTGCAGCGGCCATCCCGTAAAGTTGATGATTACCGCCAGGACCAGTACGCCCCACAGTACCTGTTGACCTTTGACGTACTTCAGGCCTTCCAGGATGGACCGCAGGACTGATTGCTCATCGATGCGCGAAGTAACCCTCACCGTGGTGATGAGCAGGGCGCACAGACCGCTCATGCAGGTCAAGACCGAGATTACGGCGTAGGCCCCCTGGGGACCGTACAGCCCGAACAGGAACCCCCCCAAAAGCGGACCCATGATCGAATTGATGTTCCGGCCCATGTTTGTCAGGGCCGCGCCATTGGAGATCAGGTCCTCTCTCAGGCTGTCCGCCACCAGGGACTGGGATGCGGGCATCTGGAACGTGCGGACGAAGCCTCCGGTCACCGTCAGGGCGAAGATGTGCCAGAGTTGGAGTGTGCCGGTCAATATCAAGGTCAGCATCAACAGGGCGAGAGCGGTTTGCGAAAACTCCACCACCGCCAGGAGGCGTTGCTTCGACACACGATCGGCAATCGCGCCGGAGAACAACGCCAACCAATTCAACGCCATCCTGGCCGATGCGATGAGACCCACCAGGAACGGGGAATCGGTGAGGGTTAGCACGAACCAACCCAGGACTACGGACTCCATCTGTGTACTGGTTCCGGAGATCGCCATCGACGTCCATACCAGGGTAAAGTTGCGCTGACGCAGCGCTATAAGGGGGTATGCGGCGCGGGCCAATGGCGTAGCGAGCTTCAATGAGTTGCCGGGGAGTTAGCGGAGGGGTTGGGACTGGCGGGCAACGTTCTTGGCCCGCCAGCTTTCCAGGAGGTCAGAGCCTTATCGGTTTGGTGATGGACTTGCTGCTGGCGCCGCCGCCCCACCTGGAAATGAGGGACGAGAACCCGCCAGCCTCGCCGCCGGCGACCAGGAACACTATTCCGTCGTTGGTGGAGACTATGGGATTCATCTCCGACTCGTCTCCCTGTTGAACCGAGCCTTCGCGCATTCCGTTGAGTTTCAGGTGTTCGGTGGACACCGAGGCTTGGGAGTGGAGGTAATCCATAGCCTGCTGCTTGGTCCATTCGCCGTTGCGGAAGATGCGGGCGTGTTCCGGGGAGAGGACTATGACGAACTCCCCCTGTCCGGGGCGGAAACCGTTCATCGTGTAGGCCACGTTGTCCAGCAGACGCTCGGGTGAGTTGCTGGCACCATCGGAAAACTGAGTCGGCGAGAACACAGCGAAAACGGTGACCGTGTTATCGTTGGGAGTGTAACCCCTTTGCACGCTCAGGGTCTCCCAGGGGCTGGCCTCTTCGTTCTCCGCAATGGTCATGCTGTACTTGCCGCCCTGGCCCAATGTCGACTTGTCCAGGATGCCCGGAGTACCGCCACAAACGTTCATGTTTATCAAGCGAACGGTCCGCCCGATCGTGGAGTTAGGGCGGAACCCGGGCCCGAACACGTTGACGCCGGAGTTGACCTCCAACTCCTTTGCAATCGGGCCGTTGATCACGATTAGCTGGGCCGAGCTGCCAGTACTGGCCAAACTGCCGTGGAAGTTGAAGTCCGGCTCACACATCGCTTCGATGATGGCGACCAAAACGGGCATGTATTCGGGTTTGCACCCGGCCATTACGGCGTTAATCGCGATCTTCTCCGCGGTAATCACCCTGCCCCGCGTTGGCACGACACCAATGACGTCGCTAGGAGCCCTTCCGGCGGCTTCCAGGAATTCCCTGACCCGCTCCTCGGTGGCCGGGACTACCGGCAGGCCGTCGGTCCAACCTCGCTGGTAGTAATACTCGATGGCGGCGGGGGAATCCTCTACCTCGATCCGGTCCGACGCAAGGGGCTCATGTTGCATGGCAAGCGTCTCCTATGGATGCGAATTACGGTAAGCGCGTGGCGCGCCTAGTGGCACGCGGATCGCCGCGCACCAAAACTGCTTGATTCTGGAATTATCAGGGGGAGCGTTGCGCTCCCCCTGAAGTCGATTGGCTGAGGTCTATTCGTTGCCCAACAGAATGTCTATAACCTGGGGCAAGGCTACCCTTGCGCGGTCCTTTATCTCCCCGGGGGTAAGGCTACCCAGGGGATGGGGCAGGACGGCGAAATAGTAGTCGGGAATGCCCTGGATCCGTGCCATGGTGCGTGCCGTGGGGACGAAGGGCTCGGTGCAAAGGACTGCCGTGGGGATGCCCAGCTTTTCGAAGGTGATGCCATCGTGCAAACTGCACGAAGAGCAGGAACCTCAATCCCCGTTGGACGTGATCAGCACATCGCAGCTCTCGGCCATCTCCTTGACAATGTTCTCGGGACAGGGTGTGGAAGCGTTGGGCTTCGCGTTTCTGATCACCTTTGAGAAATTGTAGCGCTCTTCCAGTAGCGCTCCGACCTCGTCCAACAGCGCCGCGGCGTTGGCCTTGCTATTGTTGAGCAGCCCCAGCACCTTGCCGTTGAGGTCTTCGGGTCGCGTCGCCAATCTGGCGTCCACGGGCAGCGGGGGAGAGGTTGGATCGAGGATCACCATGTTGGGTCTCGTGGTCTCGGTTACCATCGGCGCCTCCTTTTCCTGGTACGTGTCCTTATATCGCACACCTGGTTTGGTGCGGAGATTGCTCTTTTAGCCATGATAGTTTGTCCCATCCGGTTACGTCAATGGTAATATACGCAGGTAACTGTTCAGACTTGAGGACGCGGATTGGCTTAATCCCAAATCGGGCATCTCCATGATGATTCTCAAACGATGTCCCTCAGCCGCAACCAGTCATTCCCGCGAAGAGCCTGCCCCCGGCTCGATCGGGGGCGGGAATCCAGAAATTCCAATGACAGTGACCATGCTGGTTGCAAAAGTTTCTGGATTCCGGGTCAAAGCCTGCCCCGTACTGGATACGGGGCCCGGAATGACGGGCTGGGAACAGGAAGGACACATCAAGTCTGAAAGTTGCATGTGCAGCAGACGCGCCGAAGGCGCCGGCAATGCGATATCCGATGCGGGGGAGGCAAGATGACTACAGTAGGTTCCGGAAAATACACCTATGAATTAGTGCAGGACTTTCCCAAGCTCCCCGATGGGGAGTCCCTGGGTGTGGTCAGCACCGTTGCAACCGACTCCCAAGACCGGGTCTACGTCTTTCAGCGCACGGACATTCCTGTGATGGTCTTCGACCGTGACGGCAACTACCTGAGCAGGTGGGGCATAGGGGCAATCGCCGACCCTCACGGCATGACCATTGCCGACGACATTGTCTACATCACGGACCGGTCTGACTCGGTTGCGGTTAGTTTCACGCTGGACGGAAGGCCCCTCCAGGTGATCGGAGACCGTGGAGTCTACTCCGACACCGGCTGCGAGCGGGCGGGAGACCTGGTGCCGAGGGCCGCGGGACCGTTTAATTACCCAACAGAAATGGTCCCCAGCCCTTCCGGCGACATCTACGTTTCCGACGGCTACCGCAACAGCCGGGTCCACCGCTTCGGTGCGGATGGGCAACTGAAGCAGTCTTGGGGACAGCCAGGGAAGTCCGCCCCCGGAGAGTTCCATCTGCCGCATAGCGTTCTGGTCGACCCGGAAGGCAAGGTATACGTTTGCGACCGGGCCAACCGCAGGGTCCAGATATTCACTCCGGACGGGGAGTTCATCACCATGTGGACTGGCATGGGCGGCCCCAACGACATATCCCGGGACAGCGACGGTATCTTTTATATCTGTGAGCAGGAAGCCGACGGCGAGCCGCCCCACACCAGCGTCCGCGACGGCGAAGGCAACGTGCTGGCTCGGTGGCCGACACGCCACGCCCACGGCATGTGGGTGGACTCACACGGCGACATCTACCTGGGTCTGACGACCAGCCACAGCGTCGACAAATACGTCCGCACCGGTTAGGAGGTCAACATGGCTGCCGAGAAGATTCGAGTGGGGATAATCGGGGCCAACGCCGAACGCGGCTGGGGTTCCGGGGCGCATATCCCGGCAATCCTAGCCTTGCCGGAATACGAGCTTGCCGCGGTCTGTACCGCGCACCAGGACACCGCGGAAGCCGCGGCGGCAAAATTTGGGGCGCGGATGGCCTTCCACGACCACGAGGAGATGGTCAACCACCCTGACATCGACCTGGTGACGGTCGCGGTGCGAGTTCCCCATCACCTGGAACTTACTTCCGCCGCCCTCAACGCTGGCAAGCACGTTTATACCGAATGGCCCCTGGGGGTCACTCTGGAGGAAACCCAACAACTGGCGGACCTGGCCAGATCGAAGGGTGTCCGTACAATGGTGGGTCTCCAGGGACGTTGCTCACCGGCGTTGTTGTATATGAGGGAATTGGTCGAAGACGGCTATGTGGGAGACGTGCTTTCGTGCCACCTAAATAGCTTCAACGCCGTTGGGCTGGACCGCACCTCGGACCGGGTCTGGGCGAAGGACCGCAGTTCCGGGGTAGGGGCGTTGAACATCCAGTTCGGCCACTACGTAGACGCCCTGTGTCTCTGCGCCGGTGAAATTCAGGAGGTTTCCGGGGTTGTCAGCACCCAGGTTAAGGAGTGGTATTTCACCGACCTGGAGGAGACGATGGAAGTGACCGCCCCCGACAACGTGTTGGTGAGCGGGAAACTGGCCAACGGAGCGGTCGTCTCGGTCCACGTAGCCGCCATCCCTTGGCACGGCAGCGGCGGGCCGACAATGAGTGTGTACGGGCGCGACGGCACCCTGGTCTACCACGGTTCGCACATCGACCATACGCGGCTGGAGGGGGCCAGGGGCAACGAAGCCGCGCTTCAGGAGATTTCCGTTCCGGAGCGGCTGGTATGGGTGCCGGAAGGCGTGCCCCAAGGGCCGCCGTTCAACGTCGCCCAAATGTACCGGAGGCTGGCCGACGCAATCCGGACCGGCGGACCGGTGGAGCCGGACTTCGACTTCGCGATGCGCCGCCACAAACTGTTGGCGGCAATTGAGAAGGCGTCGGACGAGGGGCGCAGCCAAACCCTGGAATAAGGTTGTCCGGGCGGGCTAGACGGCCCTGAACTTGGGCAGGGTTATCTCTTCGTCAACCTTCTCGAACACTACGGCGACGTCCATGCCGATCTCGATCCGTTCCGGGTCGAAATCGACCAAGTTGCTGATCATATGGACGCCCTCCGATAACTCCACGTCCACGATGCCCCAGGGGAGGCGTTCCCGGAAGGCGGGGTTCACGGGTTGGCGGGTGATGGTGTAGGTGTATACCTTACCCTCGCCCTTGGACTCCACCCATTCCAGGTTTTCGGAGGCGCAGAAGGGGCAGTTGGGCTTGGGAGGGTGGGCGAACTGTTGGCAGTCTATACAACGCCTCAGCACCAGCCGGTGTTCCCGGCAGTTGTCCCAAAACTCCTGGTTGTCGAGATTCGGTATAGGGGTCGGGAAGTTGGCGGTCGTCATGGCCTCATTACCTCCTCAGCACCAGCGCGCCCGAACCGTCGCCGCTGTCGGCGAGTCCAAACTCGGCGTCTTGGACCTGGGCGTAAGACTGGCCCCTCAGCTGCCTCACCACCTCTACTATCTGGTTCATTCCCTGCATGTAAGCCTCGGACAAATGTCCGCCCGAGGTGTTGACCGGTACTTGGCCTCCCACCTCGATGCGCCCTTCCTCGACGAACGGTCCCCCCTCTCCCCTGCCGCAAAAACCGTAGTCCTCCAGCTTGGTAATGATCACAGGGCTGAAATGGTCGTAGAAGCCTATCACGTCAACGTCCTCCGGCGTGATCCCGGCCTCGCCGAATAGCTCGGGGGCCATGCGCACGCCGCCGCTATCGTCCCATGACCTGCTGGATGTCCCTTGCTCCCCGGGCATGCACTGAGTCGCGCTGGAAATATAGACGGGGCGTTGCCGCATGTCGGCGGCGGACTCGGCAGAGGTGATGACGAAGGCGCAGGCTCCGTCGGCCTCCAAGGCGCAGTCGAAGATCCGCAGGGGATCAAAGAACATCTTGGAGGTCTCGTAGTCCTCCAATGTTATGGGACGGCCGTACATGATCGCCCTCGGGTTCATGCAGGCGTGTTTGCGGAAGGTGAGAGCTACCGACGCAAGTTGACGTTCGGTGGTGCCGAACTCGTGCATGTGCCTCCGAAACCTTAGCGCGCTGGACTGGCCCGGGACCAGCAGCCCGTAGGGCTCGGTGAAAGCGGAACTCTTTTGACCCCGGCGAGTGGTAACGACCCCGGAGCCATACCTGGCTCCAGACCTGCCGTTGACCGACCGGAACACGAGAACGTTTTTCGCCAAACCGTGGGACACAGCCATTGCGGCCTGAGCGACCAATCCGCATGCCGCTCCTCCCAGAGGCCCCAACTCACCGTAGTAGCGCAGCCACGGGATTCCCAGGCACGCGGCAAGCTCCGAATGCCCGGTTGAATCTGCGGTGAACCGGAACATGCCGTCGATGTCCTGTGGTGTCAGACCCGCGTCGGCGATGGCGTTCTTGGCGGCTTCCACCGCCATACTCATCTCCGTTCTGCCGGAGTCACGGTTGTAATTGGTCTCTCCGACCCCCACGATTGCGGTCCTATCTTTCAGGGCGTTCATAAACTCCCCCCAATATTCACGGTTGTTTCATTCTATGCCGGGGCGCCAACATAAATTGGCCCGCCTACGTTCCTTTGCCCCCACGTCCAAAGGCGAGGGTCAGAGGCTCCCCATCTTGTGGCTAGTCTAATTCGACGGTCTGCCCCGATTCCGCCGAACGGTACGCGGCGTCGACGATGCGCAACGCCGCCAGATTATCTTCGATTCCCGCGGCCGGTGGCCGTTCGTTCCTCAGGGCATCAAGCGTGTCGGCCACGAATGCCGGGTAGAATGGGCTGTTGTCCAACGCCCCATCGAGGCTCCCACTCGTGCCAGCCTGGTCAAACCACACCATCCGGTTCTTTCCCTCTGAATGGTACTGCCGGGTCTTGCCGTGCAGCGAAAACTCCACACGCGGAGTCCAGGGTGACCCGGCGTGAACGTAGGCGCTCTCTATCGCGCAGACCGATCCGTCCACAGACTCGATAGTCAACTGAGCAAAGTCCTCGACCTCTTCTCCGAACGAATCGTTGCTGGTTACCGCGTAAACTCTGGCTGGCTTCTTGCCAGTAAGGTGGAGGTAGAGGTCGGGCAGGTGGATGCCGATGTTGATCAGGCACCCGCCGCCTGCCTCCGCCAGCTTCAAGTTCCAGGGATTGTCATTCTCGTGATACCTGCTTACCGGCCCAGACATAAACCGGAAAGAAGCGTGTGAAAAGTCCGCATCGTGACCCTCCATCTCCCGGACCTTACCTACCCAAGGGCTCAGCCTGATGGAGAACGGCACGGCCACGAACGCGGCTTTAGTCCTGGCCAACTCTATGATCCCCTTGACCTCTGCGAGGTTTAGGCCCATGGGTTTCTCGATGGCAAATGGTACACCCTCTTCCAAGAGAAACCGGGCTGTCTCCGCCATCTCGCAGTGGCGTCCTAGAGCGAACACGAAGTCGGGGTGTTCCTGTCGCACCATCTCCCGGTAGTCTTCGTAAAATTTTGCGCCGAGACTGGAAGCCACCCCCTTGCCAGTCCGGGGATTTCGAGCGGTCAACGCCGCCACGCCGGTCAACTCTTGCAGCGTCCGGTAATACGAAGGGGCGTGCCAATGGGTAACGTCGATAAAGCAGACCTTCATTGCTGGTTTACGCTCCTTCGCGGGGTTTTCGGCTCAGGCTTTGAGGCTCATGGTTTCCGGGCGACCTGGACGATGAAGTCCGGGGCGTAATGCTCGTAGTCGGGCTCGAAGTCGCCGAACCTCACGACCTCCCTGAAGCCAACTCGCCGCAGCAACCCGGTCAGGTATTCTTGCCGCAGCGGGAACACGGTTAAGTGGTGGGTCTCCCCGTCACTGTAGTTGTAGCTGATTTCCACCGCATCCTGAGTGATCGAGATGGGGTATACATCCACTGTGTCACCGAGATAATAGTAGGCGTGTTTGCTGCTGAAACCCTCGTCCAGCATCGTATCGTAGTTTCGCTGGTCTATCACGGCGATACCGCCGCTCTTCAGCAGGGAATAGACTTGTGACAGCAAATTGGTGCGTTCCCTTTCCTCAAATAGGTGGGTGAAAGCGTTGCCCAGGCAGATTACAGCGTCGAACTGGCGGCCTTCGGAAAAGGCTTGATTCAAACTTGACCATTCGGCTTCAATAAACGAGACTCCCTCCACACCAAGTCTTGCTGCATTCTCCCGGGACTTCACCACCATACGGGCGGACCCATCGGAGCCTGTTAGGTCGAAACCGCTCTGGCTCAAGGTTATCGTGTGGTAGCCCGTGCCGCAGGCTATGTCCAACACCCTGTGAACGCCGTAATCGGCGAGAAGGCGTTGAAAGAACCCTCCTTCCGACTTGTGGCGGTTGACCCAGTCGATCAACTCGTCACATCGATCGACAAATTCGTCGGTATACTGGCGCTGGAAAATGTTGGAACGGGACTCAGGTTGCATGGGACTACTCAAGACGCGCTACCTGTCGACCCCTTGACGGCCACGAACAAAGACCATCCGATTTTGCCGTCGTTTGCGGCCTCCACCCAAAAACCGAGCCCGTCCAAGGTCCTGTCGATTGTGTAGGCGTCTGTCCGTGCCAACAACTCTTCCCGGTGTTCTAGCACGGAATCTCTGACCCAGGAATAGGACCGGGCCACATACTCCGACCAGTCCCGCTCGTGCCGAACGTGGAAGCCCTGTTCAGCCAGACAAACGCGGTAGTCCTCGGAGTCCCACATTTCCGGAGACCTGATCCTGTCGTAGATTCTCGCTCGGTCGGTGGCCGGTGTATCCGATTTCACCACGACATCGGTGAAGATAAGCACACCGCTATCAACCAGGACCCTGCGCGCCTCGGAGATTATGAGGCGCTTGTCCGCTCCGTGAAGGAACGCTTCCTGACTCCAGACCACGTCGAACGACTCGTTGTCATATCGCAAGTCGTGGAAGTCTCCCGGCTCGAAGCTAAGGAATCGCTCGAGTCCGGCTTCGGCGGCCCGTTGCCCGGCAAGCTCCAGTTCCTTTTCGCTTATGTTAATCCCGGTGACTCTGCAACCATGCGTCCGGGCCAGATAACGGGCGGTGGAACCGTAACCGCAGCCCAGGTCCAATACGCTGATGGCCGGACCCAGGTCTGCCAGCCCGGACATGATCTCGTTAGTGTGCTCCATCGCCTCGGGGTGGGGACAATCGGGATTGCACGGAACACCGAGGTGAAGGTTGTCACCCCAGATCAGCCGGTAAATTTCGTCGGCTGGTCCGTCGTAGTATTCCCTGGTGTTGGCGACGGTGGACGCGATGTCCGATGGACCCGCCATGACGCCTCCTCGTTATGAGTCCTGAGGGACCCCGGCGGGACTCTTGACCAGGTGCTCGGTGAAGAACTGGGCCACTCGCTCACCTAAGCCCGACTCGCGCCCTACCCAGAAGTGGTCCACGCCGGGTACGAACTCAAGGGTGACGGGGCGGCTGAAGGACTTCATAACTTCGTCGAGGTTCGGGGCTTCGATAAGACGGTCCCGGTCTCCGGAGATGATGAACACAGGATGTTCCGTGGTCTGAAGGGGAGAGTTCTCCAACCTGGCTATGCCGGGCGACACCAGGGCGTACACCGAGGCTTCAGCCTGAAGATCGGCGCTTCCGAGGATGATGCCCGTGCCGAAGGAGTAGCCCGCCAGCCCCATCCTGCTTCCGTCGACGCCCTGCCAATTTCGAAGCAGGTCCATCGCGGCCAGGGCTTCCTCGTGTTCATTCTCACCCCGGCTGTGCTCCCCCTGGCTGTTGCCGACGCCACGGAAGTTGAACCTCATGGTGGCGAAACCGGCCTCCGCAAGGGCAAAAGAGACCGCGATAACCACGTTGTTGTCCATGTTCCCGCCGTTCAGCGGGCCGGGATGGCAGATTACTACTCCGGGGACGGGAGCCGTAACGTTGTCCGGGACGGCGACTACACCCTCAATTGTTAGGCCGCTGGCCTCGAAACTTACCGCGCTCTGACGCATGGTTGCACCTCTCAGGTTAGTCTTGAGAAATCCTATTCAGCAGGAGAGGGGATGGGGGAGGACCAAAGCCCTACCGGGCCGTCCTACCCCCGTCGATGACCAGTTCGCTTCCGGTCATAAACGAAGACTCGTCCGAAGCGAGGAACAGGACTCCCCAGGCTACGTCCTCAGGCTGACCGATGCGTCCCAGCGGGACTCGTTCGGCGCTCCTCCGCCTGGCATCCTCGTCGATCAAGAGATTCGGTAGAGTCATTTCAGTTTCGATGACTCCGGGATGCACCGAGTTGGCCCGGATATTGTCCCCGGCATATTGGATGGCTGTGGACTTTGTCAGGAGGCGGACCGCGCCCTTGGACGCCCCGTAGGCCGCCGCGCCGGCTGAAGCTCTGAGACCCGCTACGGACGAGATATTGATAATCGACCCACCGCCGGCCTTCCGCATTTCGGGTATCGCCAGCTTGGTGCCGAGAAACACTCCCTTGCCGTTGATATCCATAATTCGGTCCCAGAGTTCTTCAGTGGTGTCTTCGATGGACGCTGGCGGGAAGATCCCCGCGTTGTTGACCAGAACATCCAGCTTGCCGAAACGGGACACGGCCTCTCCGATGGCGTGCCCCCATTCTTCTTCCGAAGTCACGTCCAGGTGGACGTAGACGCACTCGCCGCCGGTCTCATTGATCTCAGCCTCAACCTGTTGGCCTTCGGCGTCCAAAATATCCCCGATGACAACTTTCGCGCCTTCCTGGGCGAAGAGTTTGGCCTCCACAGCGCCTTGACCCCTGGCGCCTCCGCTAATCAGGGCTACTTTTCCTTCGAGCCTCATGTTTCCCTCCCGGGGAATCTGGTTCCTGTTCCAGAGGATGGCCCATTATCGCATACCCGCTACCCTCCAGCTACTTAGATTCGGCGGGGCGGTCCTGGCATATTTGTGGGCCACGTTGGGGATGGTTCGGCTATAATTCCGGTTGGCCTGGCTTTCCAGCTTCTCATCAAGGTGTGAACCAATTTGAGGGTTTCCCACTGGCGGTCCAGACTGGCCGAGTCGCTGCCCTTTTACTACGGCTGGGTCATCATCGCCAACACCGTGGCTATCAGCCTCTCTTCACGGACGATTATGACCGTGGCCGTCCTCTCTGTCTTCGTCGTGCCGATGACCGAGGAACTGGGGTGGTCCAGAGGGCTTTTCTCGGGTGCGGTGAGTCTGGGAGGGTTATGCGCGGTAGTAGTATCTCCGTTCATCGGGCGGTGGGTCGACCGGTATGGAGCGGGAACGCTGCTTGCGGTTTCGTCGTTTTTGACCGGAGCACTCTCAGTCCTGCTGGCGATGATTACGAGCCCATTGGCCTTCTATGCCCTGTACGTCCCGGGGCGGATGATATTCACCGGGCCATTGGAATTGGGAATCCCAACAGCCCTGAGCAATTGGTTCATCCGGAGACGCCCCTTGAGCCTGGCGGTTGACGGGGCCGCCAAGGGGTTGGGGCTTACCATCATGCCCCTGGTAGCCCAGTTCCTCATAACGGGATGGGACTGGAAGACCGCTTGGATTGCCTTGGGTGTGCTCTCATTCTGCGTTGGAATTGTCCCGCCGCTTATCTTCATCGCGCGCCGCCCGGAGGACATGGGCATTGAGCCCGACCCGCTTCCCAAGGATAAGCGAGACGGCCAACCGGACACTGGAGAAGGCAGTCCGGGTACAGCCCAACCAGAGGCCGAGTCCGACTTCACCGTGAGCCAAGCCCTGAGGACACGCGCGTTGTGGATACTGGCCGTGTTTTCCGGGGCAGGGTTCATGGTGCAAGCGGGGGTTAGCCTCCACCAGGTACCACACTACATCGAACAGGGAATACTGCCCTACTACGCGGCGCTTACCGCCAGTGGGTTCGCATTGGCCCAGATCGTGGCGGGCATTTTTTGGTCCACTCTCTCCCGGCGGGTTCCCCTGCGTTTCCTTTTGGCGGCGGCGGCATTTGTCCTGGCGCTCGCGTCCCAGGCCACTTCGTACAGCGATACACCGGCGGCCGCGTTGGGATCGGCGGCGGCGGTTGGGTTGGGAGTAGGAGGTCTCCACCTGCTGGTGAGGCTGGCTTGGGCTGATTACTACGGCAGGCGGCATCTCGGCTCGATACGGGGGATCACGATGTCGGCCCAAATCGGCGGACAGGCGTTGGGCCCTGTTACCTCTGGTTTCTTGTTCGACCACACCGGAAATTACCATCTGGCGCTGCAGGTCTTCACCGCCGCGGCGACCCTCGGGGGCCTCCTGGTGCTGCTGGCTACCCCACCCAAGTTGCACGCGCAAACGCCCGTATCGGACCCGGTTTAGCGCTCGGTGGCTAGTGGCCGGTTTTCAGTGGCCGATGCTCGGCGCTCAGTGAGTCATGACGGCCGGCTGGGCCACTGGCCACTAACGCCAAGCTTCGCAGATTGACAACCCGGGCTGTTGTGCTATTCTCAGCATCGGCAAATGATTGCAACAACAAAGGATGGACATGTCGGGCCACGAAACTGCCGTCGATAGGTTGCGGTCTCAGGGTTACCGTATGACACCCCAGAGGTTGACGGTACTCGAAATCGTTGCGGGGCATCCGGGTCACATCGGTGTCGACCTGGTATGGAGTCTGGCGAAGGAGCAACACCCCTACGTGGACTTGGCCACGGTGTACCGCACGTTGCAGACGCTGAAACGGGCTGGCGTGGTGACCGGGGTATTGATTGGCCACAAACTCCATTTTGAGTTGACCGACCAACACAACCCTCACCACCACATGGTCTGCTCGTCCTGCGATGCGGTGTACACGCTTAGTCCCGACTACCTGAGCGGGTTTAGTCAACGTCTTGAAGAGGAGTTCGGGTTCATCCCCGACTTGGAGAATTTCACAATCGGAGGAACATGCGTCACATGTCAACAGGCCGCTTAGTAGACCGCTTAGATAGAGCAGCGTTCCAATTCTCCCGGACCGTGGATCTGCCAAGTCTCGCGCCGGTCCTCGTACTACCGGTTATATTGCTGGTATTCGCAAGCGCGTGCGCCAGTAGTAGAGAGGTCCCAGTCTCGGAATCAGCCGGTACAGGGGACCGTCAGGACGCGACAACCTTGCTGAGGGTCGTATCGACCGTATCTCCCATTACAAGCATTGTCGAGAACATCGGCGGAGACCGGATCAACTTGCAAGGGATCGTGCCCGAGGGGGTAAATTCCCATACCTTCGAGCCAGTTCCATCCTTGGCCGCCATCCTTTCCAAGGCCGACCTGGTGTTCTTGAACGGACTGTTTCTGGAAGAGCCAACCAGGGAGATGGCGGAAGCAAACCTGAAACCGGGAGCGTCCATAGTGAGCCTGGGCGACCGGGCAATCAGCAAGGAGGAGTGGCAGTTCGATTTCTCTTTTCCGGAGGAAGGAGGGCATCCCAACCCCCACCTATGGCCTGACCCGATTCTTGCGCTGAAATACGCTGAGATCGTGAAAGAAGAGTTGTCCGCTCGTGAGCCAGGCAACGCCGACTACTACGCGAAGAATTACGCGGCCTTCGAGGGGAGGATAAACGAGCTAGACGAAGCCATCAAAATCATGGTTGAAAGCGTGCCCCCTGGGGACCGTAAACTGCTAACTTACCATGATTCTTGGGCCTACTTCGCGCTTCGCTACGGCATGACCATCGTCGGCGCGGTGCAACCTTCGGATTTCTCCGAACCTTCCGTCCGGGACGTGATAGACCTGATCAAACAGATCAGGTCGGAAAACATTCCCGCGGTATTTGGTTCTGAAGTGTTCCCCAGTGACGAGATGGAACGGATCGCCCAGGAATCGGGAGCCGCGTTCATCGATCAACTAAGCGACGACGATTTGCCCGGGGTCGTTGGAGACCCAAGGCACAGCTACCTGGGACTACAGGTATCCAATCTCGAGATCATGATACCGGCTTTGGGAGGTGACGCTTCCGCAGTTGCGGGTTTCGACACCGGGCCGGTCTTCGAGGGTGAGTCACGGGCGATTTACCCACAATAACCGCACCCTCAAATTAGTCCCGGCCCTGCCGAGGGATGGTCTCGGCGGGCTGGCGCGAGTACCGATTATGCTGCACCCACCCGGTCTAGAGCACCTACATAGGCCCGACCCAGACTCTCAGCCCATCGTCGAGTTGCGCCATGTGAGCGCGGGATACAACGGCGTCCCCGTGGTCAACGACCTGAACCTTAGAATCCTGCCTGGTGACTTCGTCGCGTTGTTGGGCCCCAGCGGCTCAGGCAAAACGACCCTGTTGCGAACGGTCTTGGGCGCGGCGGACGTTTTGTCCGGCGAAGTACGGATACACGGCCAGGCTCCCAAGCGGCGGCGCAGCCGAGCGGGGTACGTGCCCCAGCTCGAAACGATTGACTGGAACTTCCCCGTCACGGTGGAAGAAGCGGTGATGATGGGACGCACGATGTCCAACGTGTTATTCCCGTGGTTCCGCCGCCAGGAACGGGACCTGGCCCTGGAAATGATGGAGCGCTTGGGCATCGCTGGGCTGGCCAAAAGGCACATCCGCGAACTGTCGGGGGGCCAACAGCAGCGCGTGTTCCTGGCCCGGGCCCTGGTGAGCAACCCAGACCTATTGCTGTTAGACGAGCCTACGTCAGGAGTGGACATCAAGACCCGAGACCACGTGATGCACCTCCTACATGACCTAAACCACGCCGGAGTCACCATCATTCTGACCACCCATGAGATTAACGCGGTCGCGGTCCACCTTCCCCGGATCGTGTGCTTGAACGGAACCATTGTCGCCGATGGCCCGCCCCACCTGGTCATCACGCCGCATATCCTCCAGGAAGTGTATGGAGCGGAAATGCCGGTGATCCAGTACCGGGGTATGACGCTGGTAGCCGAGAGCGCGCACTCCTGGATGGAGGAGACGGCGGAGGCCGAAGCGGTGGCCACCGTAAGGGACGACAGCCATGACGCCCCGGTGGTCGCCCACATACACGATTCAACGGAGCGTGTCGGGGAGCACCATCACCACCATGCCGAGCCTGTCGCCGCAGACGAGACTTAGCCCTGCTGGAACCGTTTGAATTCGGCTTTTTCGTCCGGGCGATAATCTCAGCCGGACTGGTTGGGGCCCTTTGCGGCCTGATGGGCGTCTACATCGTGCTTCGGGGAATGTCCTACATCGGGCATGGGTTGTCCCACGCGATATTCGGGGGCGCGGTGGTTAGCTGGGTTATGTCGATCAACTTCTTCGTAGGGGCGACCGCATGGGGTTTCCTGTCGGCCCTGCTCATCGGATGGACCACACGGAAGAATCCGATAGGTTCTGACGCGGCCATCGGGATTGTCACCACCGCCAGCTTTGCCCTTGGGATTGCGATCATCAGCCGGTTTAAGAGCTTCACCGGGGACTTCGAGGCATTCCTATGGGGTAGCATTCTGGCGGTTGACGGCACAGAGCTTATCGCCATCGCCGTGGTGGGGCTCATCGTCACCGCCATATTCTTTCTGGCCTACAAGTTGTTCCTCTTTGCGACGTTCGACGCCGAAGTTGCCCAGTTTTACGGTGTGCCCACCGGTTGGGTGGACACCCTGTTCTCCCTAATGTTGGCCGCCACTATAGTGGTGTCGATGCAGGTTTTGGGGGTGACAATGATAGCCGCCGCAGTGGTGATTCCCCCCATAGTTGCCCGTCTGCTCACCAGCAGTTTCCGGAGGATGACGCTGCTTTCCACCGGCATCGGGCTGGTCTGCGCCGTGGTTGGCATCTACATCAGCTACTTTGTCGATGTCTCCTCCGGCCCTAGCGTCGTGCTCCTGTCGGCGGCGTTATTCATTGCCGTACTGGCGTGGACCAAAGTGCGGTCCCGGCTGGGCAGAACGGGAAGACTCGCACAGCTCCCCCAGGGGTCGGGCTCCGCCCTGGAATAGTGAGGCTGCCAACTTATGTGGGTGAAGTAAAGCGGAGGGGGTCAGTCAACCAGGACCTTGGCGATAGATTCCCTGGACCCGGAATGAGTCCGTCCGCGAGGCCGATGCGTTCCTCCCATAGGCAACGGCTTCCCCATTTCCGCGCACGCTATTCATTAAACCCCGCCACCAGCCATATCTGTATAGAATAGTGCGCGGCTTCACTTCGGCATCTACCGAAGAATTTACCAACTATCTCGAAACTGAACGAACAGGCTTAGGCAGAGACGAAATCCCCCTTAATCCCCCTTTTGCGAAAGGGGGAGACATTTGGGAAGCCTCGTGTTGAGATAGTTGCTAAGGCCATGCGTGGGTGCATGTTCCAATGCGCCATAGCACCCCTCCCTGGTATTCCTGTTTCTCCGTCCCGCCGTCTCGGTAACCCGCCAAGCCAACGGGCAGCCATGATACTGGCAGCCCCTGACCTTAGTCCATGATTGAATAACCCTGGAGCGATGCCGAGACTTCCCGGACCGAGCGTCCGCATTGGCCCGGTTCGGACGATTTCCTGTCTACCGATATTGAAAGGATACCCGTTGGGTCCTACGATGTACGCGGTGGACCGGCTTGGACTAGGGCTAAAATCTTACGGGGGAACGGGGAGATGGCGAACGGAAATAACCAGGGACCCGACTCATCAAGTACAAGAGTTTCAGAGATGAACGTATTCCAACGATTTGAGGGACACGTTCAGGGCAAGACACTTGGCGGGCTAATCGAGTTGGTGCCGCTGATGGTCTCGGCGGTGGTACTTCTGTTCATCATCCGCTGGGCCGACCAGTTCATAAGACCCCTGGCGTTTGTGTCCGGGCGGCCCTGGGACTTTCCGGGTATCGGGATAATCGTCGGCATAGTTATTTTCTATCTGGTCGGCCTGTTGATCTCAACGAGTTTCGGCAGGACTGTTATGACCTGGAAGAACGCGGTGCTGGAAGGAATCCCCGTGGTTAAAACGATATATGGCGTGACCCAGCAGGCCACCCAATCGATGACATCCCAATTCCGGTTTACTCGCGCGGTGTTCCTGGAGTGGCCGAGGGAAGGGATGGTTGCCATCGGGTTCGTCACCGGCCGCGCCTACCGGGAGAGGAGGGACGTGAATGACGCCGACGAACCGCAATCGTTGGTGGTAGTTTACATTCCGACGGTCCCGAATCCTACGTCGGGAAACTTAGCATTCCTTATGGAAGACGACCTGATAGAAACCGATCTTACGGTGGAGGACGCGATGAAGCTAGTGTTCTCTGGCGGCATCGTGTTGCCCGATTCCATTTCGATGGCCCGGATGCCTCGTGTCCGCTCCGACGCAGAGTTCATAGACCGTTTCGTGGTGGATCCCAGGTAGCGCGGCCATGCGCACCCCGGGACTTACGCCGGTGACTTCGAAGTTCCAAGTTGGGTCTAACAAGGCTCGGCGACCGCTGCCTGTTGAGTGTCGGTATCCACGTCTCCAAACGCAACAGGCTTAGACGGAAGCTGAATAGTCATCTCGGTGAATTCCCCGTGCTGTGTGTCGACCCGTATTGCACCGCCGTGCTGACGGACGATGTCGTTGGAGATCGCAAGCCCCAACCCCGTGCCTTTGTCGGTGGGTTTAGTCGTGAAAAACGGGTTGAAAATCTTGTCGGCAATATCCGGGGCTATTCCGTTCCCGTTGTCCCTGATCCGAATCTCGACGCCGTCCTCGTCCCGTCGAGTCGCCAGCCAGAGGGTTGGCTCATAGGCGAGGTCTGGTGGCGCCATCAACCGTTTCTCCGACGTGGCGTCACAAGCGTTTGCGACCATGTTTAGGAAAACTCGGCCCAGGTCCTGGGGCACTACGGAGACTTTTCCGGCCTCCGGGTCCATATCTTCCTGAATGCTCAACTGAAAATCGGGGTCCAGGGCGCGAGCGCTGTGAAATGCGAGGCGGGTATTCTGGTCCAGAAGACGATTCAAGTCCGTCAGTTGATATTCGCCGGAGCCCCGCCCCATCATCAACATGTCATGCACGATCCTGTCGGCCCGCTCCCCGTGGGTCCGGATACGCTCAAGGTTGCTGACAAGTTCGCCTGAGATGTCACTTACCAACGCCTGCTGCTCTTGCGCCAACTGGCCGGCGCTTTCCTCAAGGGTCTCTTTCAATTCTGCGAGCAGGTCTTCGGATGCCTCGGAGAAGTTCTTGACAAAGTTCAGTGGGTTTCTGATCTCATGGGCCACACCGGCGGTCAACTCACCCAGGGCGGCGAGTTTCTCCCGCATGACGATCTGGTCCTGGGCCCGCCTGAGGTCCGTCAACACGGTTTCCAATTCCTCGTTCTTGTCCTGCAACTCCTCGGCCAGTTTTTCCACCAAGTTCAACCGCTGCACTTCCAGAGCGTGGCGGCGAAAGACCTCCAGGGCAGCGGCCATATCGGCTATCTCGTCGCTGCCTCCCACTTCCACCCCTGATTCGAGGTCTCCCGAGGCCATTCCCCGCATCCGGTCTGAGAGCATTTGGAGACGGCGCAGGATCACCCGGCCGACGAAGAACCATGCGATCAACAGAGCCCCGCCAATGCTAATCCCGCTGATGGCCAACAGCAAGGTCCGCCCCGCAAACATGGCCTGCGCGGATGATTCGATTGCATCACGGGAGCTGACCTCCGCAGCCGCTACCAGGGAGTCGACCTCAAGCACCAACTCCACCGAAATGTCACGGTTAAGGGCCAAGAGTTGGCGTTGCCGTTGAGTGAGCCGCAGTTGCTGCGCAATCAGATCAAAACCGCTGCCTTCATCCAACCCCAATTGAATCAAATCCTCATAAACGGGAGCGAGCGCGGCCCGCAGGAGTGCGGCTTCAAGCCCGGACAGGCTGCGTTCGATTCGTCCACCCGCGGCCTCGAACCGCTCCCGAAGTGGTTCCACTGAGGATGGGTTGGGCGCATTGAAAGCGCTGGTGAGCAACTGGGAGGCGATGTTTCCATCGGCCTGCAATTCGGCGAGGTGACGATACCTCGCCAATTGCGCTTCCGATAAATGCTCCGGCCTTGGGGACGGTTTCTCACCAATTTCCCTGTATCCCGTCATCGTATAGAAAAGTTGGTCGTCCAGCGCCGGTACTACCATGCGGTCCAAGTCGGCGCGCAAACCGGCCAGGTCGATCAGCATGGATTCGCTGCGGTTGTTCAGAGCGAATAGTTCGTCCTTGTCCTGGGTGATGGCGGCGATATTTTCGATCAGGGCGTCGGCATGGGAGCGGATTTCAGGAAAGAGCGCATCGTCTCCTCCAGTTTGCTCCAGTATTGCCAATTCAGCCTCGAACGCTTTGTGCGCTTCTTGGATTTCGGCCGAGATGGCGGCAAAATCATCGCGGGTCGTGGCCGCTGTCAAACGAGGTCCGGCAGCGTCCAGCGCACCGGCGTAGCGGGCTACGCCAAAAGCAGACGCCAATTGGGGGACCGTCCCTTCGTTGATGCTCGTCTGCGCGTTCCCCACACGGTCAAATGAGAACCAGCCCACGACACTGGCGGCAATGGTGAGGAGAACAGCCCCGCCGATGCCCGCGTAGAGCTGGGCCGAGATGCGATAACGGCTCCTGAGGATTCGTCTCACGTAGTAACTCAGCGTTGGAGATTTCGAAGAGTTGGCAATGGGAGGTAATCGCCGTCCTGCCCAATGATGGTCAGGAAGACCTGGTCGGACCCCTGATTGTCACTTTCTCCATAGTCGAGCGGGAATCCGTCGATGTAGAATTCCGTGGCGGTCCGAAAAACGCGCAAAAGACATTCCCTGTCCACGTCCTTGCCGCAGAGTTGGAGTGCATGCACCACCAGGCGGCCCGCCAGGTATCCTTCTAAAGAGACGAAACCGGGCTCCGCGCTTGGAGCGTAATTGGCCAAGGCTTGCCGGTACCTTGTGGTCACCGGGAACGAGTCTCCATGTGGGAAAGGGACCACTTGGGTGACCACGACGCCCGCTCCTCCGGGTCCCAGTTCCCTCGCGAGGGCGTTGCTGCCTACGAAGGAGAGGGTTATGAACACCGGGTCGAGACCAGTATGCCGGGCCCAGGACACAAGCTCGGCAACCGGTTGGTACGCTCCGATCAAGACCATGGCTTCCGGAGCCCCGAGACGAAGGTCCAGGAGCGCGGTCTTGACCGCCCTGGTGTTCCGGGGGTACAGGCCGATGCTGACCGGCTCCATCCGGCGGCGTTCCAAGGCCCTGCGCACTCCGATGTAGCCGGCCCTCCCAAAGGAGTCGTCCTGGTACATGATAGCGATGCGCCGGATTCCGAGATCACTGGTCAGCCGGGCGACCATTTCCTCGGTCTCCTGGTTATACGACGCTCTGAGATTGACGATGTTATTCCAATCGGGGTCCCGAAGGAACGCCGCGCCGGTGAAAGGCGCGATGTATGGCACACCCGCCTCGGCGGCCACCGGAGCCGCAGACCTGGACGTTGGCGTCCCGACGGCGCCAATCAGCGCGAACACTCCCTCCTCCTCGATAAGCCGCTGAGTGTTGGCGATGGCGGCTTCCGGCTCGTAGGAGTCATCGAGAGAAGTGAGTAGCAATTCCCGGCCATGCACTCCGCCGCGTCCGTTTACCTCGTGGAAAGCCGCTTCAATCCCCAAACGCATGTTCCGTCCAAGCTCCTGCGCGGGTCCACTGAAAGCCGCTGACTGACCGAAGAGTATAGAGTCCTCGGGGACTAGGTAAGTTGCGGCAGGAACCGTGCTTGGCTGCGAGGAAGTAAGTGAGGACTCGGCACGGCTGGTTGGCAATGGAGCGGCAGCGCCGTTCGCGCCGGAAAGACAACCTGCCAGAATGAGTGCGAGCGAAAAGGTGAAGATGAGGCCGGATCCCCACCGGGATATCCCGGCCGGGCGGGCCGGGGAGGTCATTTATCCCTGCGGGCCACCAAGGCTACGTGGTTCTTCCCATGTTTCCGCTTATAGCGAAGCTCATCGACCAGGGAGCGGACCAGGTGAAGGCCGAGGCCGCCTACCGGGCGGTCCTCCAACGATCCGGTCAAGACCGGGGCCGGGGCATCTTTCACCGGATCGAACGGCTTTCCCTCGTCGACGACTTCAATCGTTAGGCGGTCTGGTTCCGACCTCAAGGTGACGTCGAAATCCAGGACACCTTCATTGTGACCGTGGTTGATGATGTTCACCAACAACTCTTCCAACACCAGGTTGGCGCGAAAAACCAGGCTCGAAGACCAGTCTTCCCGGGTTCCCATGGCCTCAACCTCGGCGGCCAGGCGGCTTAGCTCCTCCAGACTGGCCTGCACGTTCAACCTTAGAGTTTCGGTCAAGGAGTCATCTCGCGGCGGGTAAGCGCCAATGTGGTTATATCATCGGCCTGGGGCGTTGCGCCCACGAAAGCATGCAAGGCCTCGAACACCATATCGTTAGCTACCTTGGAACCCTTCGGCGGGGCCGCCGCGAAGGTGGCTTGCAATCCTTCCAGGCCGAAAAACTCGCCATCGGCGTTGACGGCTTCCGTAATCCCATCGGTATAGAGGAATAAGGTGTCACCCGGTAAGATCAATACGGCGTCTTCCCGGTAGCGGACGTCGGGAACCACGCCAAGGGCGATGCCATCGGTCATGGGGAGAACCGTAGACCCGCCGTCCTCATGGACTATCAGCGGAGGGTTGTGCCCCCCGTTAGCATAGGTGAATTCACCGGTAGGCGGGTCGTAGATCCCGTAGAATAACGTGACAAACATTCCGGTGTCGCTATCATCCTGGAGAAGGTCATTGACCTCTTCCAACACCTCTCCGGGCCGGTCACAGCCTATGGCGGCGCCTTTTAGCAGTGTGCGGCTGGACATCATGTAAAGGGCTGACGCCACACCCTTGTCAGAAACGTCGGCGATGGCCACACCGATCCGGCCGTCTTCCAAGCGCACCACGTCGTAGAAGTCCCCGCCCACGTTGCGGGCGGGTTCCATACTGGCGTACACCTGATAATCCGGGCCATCTGGGAACCGGGTGGGCAGAATGGATTGCTGCATGTTGCTGGCGATATCGAGTTCGTTCTGGAGGGCGACCAATTGATCGCGGGACGCCAGGGCCTCACGCCATTCCGCGAGGTGGCGCAGTGTGCGTTCTATGGTCACTTGAAGGTCTTCGAAGTCCAGAGGCTTGGTCACGAAGTCAAAAGCGCCGCGGTTCATCGCCGTGCGAATATTCTTCATGTCGCCATAGGCGGAAATGATGATGGAGCGAATATTAGGGTCGACACTGGGGATCTGTTCGAGGAGGGTGAGCCCGTCCATCTCGGGCATGTTGATATCGGTGACAACCATGTCGATGCTGGGGTCGTCGTTCAATCGCTGCAGGGCTTCGACGCCATTCTGCGCGAAGATTAGCTCATACCTGCCGGCGCGGACTTCGCGCCGCATGCGCTGAGAGAACAGGGGTTGAATATCGGGTTCGTCGTCGACTACAAGGATTTTGTGAGGCCGTGGGGTCATTCCTCCACCACCTACCAATTAATCCATTGTCGGTACGGTAGCACGGTCCGGCTCGGGAGCATAGGAATTGGTCAGATACCTACCGTTTCAGGGCGTCCATCGCTTCGGGCAAAGTGGGATGGACGGGTATGATCTTATCGAAACCGCTGATCTGGAACACCTCTCGGACGGGGTCTGAGAGGCAACACACTGCGAACTTCGTTTCCTGCCGCTTCATGGCTTTCGCTGTCAGTAGAATCACTCGAAGACCGGCGCTGCTGATGTAGAACAGCTTGTGCAGGTCCAGGACTACCTCCCTGTCATCATCCGAAATGACTGATTCGAGCTCGTCCTGGAACGCCCTTGCGTTCGCCCCATCCACCCGGTGTTCGGCCCTTGCTATTAAAGTGCCGCCTTCTCGCTCGGACTCAATTGCCATCGGTCCTACCTCCCATACCACACCCCCCAGACCCGCCCCTTCACTCTCCCCGAATCGGACCGGTCCAGGCTTGGATTGGTGGAGCTGCGGGGACTCGAACCCCGTACCTCTTCAATGCCATTGAAGCGCTCTCCCAGATGAGCTACAGCCCCACGGTTGCGGTTGTTTGAACAGGTTTCCAATATAGCAAAGAGCCCAGGCCCCAATCAATAACTATGACCTACGAGTAAACTTGACTACTGTGCGTCCGGTGCTCCCGGGGTACGGCTCCACAACGTAAAGGTCCTTATGGGAGTCGGCCCAGATGCCATGACATGACCTGTGCACCTCGGAGCCCCACTGGGAGAGAATTTCGCCATCGCTGGACAAAACGCTGACCAAACCACCATTGTGCTCCGCGACGTAAGCGATGTCGTCTTCGTCGATGTACATCACGGCGGGGCCGATCAGTTTGGACGGCCAGGTCGAGATGTATTCACCGGACTGGCTGAACACCTGAACGCGGTCGTTCTCCCGGTCCGCGATCAAAAGGCGGCCCTGCCGGTCGATCCACGCTCCGTGGGGCAAGTTGAACTCTCCGGGACCGTTTCCGGGGCCTCCCCAGGACTCGACATACCTGCCGTTGGCTTCAAACTTATGGACCCGGGCGTTGGCATAGCCGTCGGCTATGAAGATCTCACCCTCGTCGTTGATGGCGATACCCGCGGGGAGGTTGAAGGGGTCGCCGCCGTGGGTAACGTCTCTCCACCCATTGGAGCTAAAGTCGGAGTTGTCCGCTCCCGTGTCGGAGCGGAAACCCTTCAGGCCGATGGTCATCAGGAGCTGGCCATCGGATGTGAACTTCATGATCTGGCAGTCGTTGCGCTCCACCAGCCACACGTTATCTTCCTTGTCCAGGATGATGGCGTGAGGGAACAAGAACAGGCCCTCGCCCCAGGCGGAGAGGAAATTGCCTTCCCGGTCGAAGATCATAACCGGGTGTCCGGGGTCACGATTGAAGCAATAGACCCGGTCCTTGGAGTCACCATACACGGCCGCCGCGGGCATATTCCAGCCCTCGGGGACCTTGGCCCAATGGAAGTCCACATCATAGGTATACTGACCGCTGCCTACCGTCTGTGTCGTGGTCATGGCATACACCTCACTTCGGTTTAAGTATATCGCGAAAGGCACTCTATATTGCCGCCTTCAGGGCTAGTTTCAGACTACGCTAATGCCCGGAACCTTCACCCGCACGCTGTACAATGAATCTCCGGGCGTAGTGAACAGTGTACACAGGTCCGGCCCGCCGAAGGCCACGTTGCGGGGTACTTCGGGGCCGCGAATGATACCCACGGGTTCGCCGGAGGGGTCGATCACCCAGACGCCTCCAGAGCCGGTGCAGAAGACCCGGCCTTGGGAGTCGACTTTCATCCCGTCAGGGACGCCCGGCTCTGCGGAAAACATCTCGCAAAAGACCCGGTTGTTGCTTAACGAGCCGTCCGCGGCCACGTCGAAAGCCCTTATCATACGGTGGGTGCAGACCTCTCCCCGCTCTTCTTCGCCAAAACACCGCTCGTCGAGACGGCTGATGGCGACGTAAAGTACCGACTCATCGGGCGAGAGCGCCAATCCATTCGGGTATTCGCAACCGTCTGTGCCCAGGTGAAGCTGACCGTCGGGACTGATCCTGAACACGCCACCGAAGCCAATTAACCGCTCCTCCGGAGGGGTCCTGCCGTCGGGGTCGGTGAAAAATATGGTGCCGTCCGAGCGGCAGATTACGTCGTTGGGCCTGTTCAACGGCTTCCCATCGAAGGAGTCGGCGATGCTCGTGATGCTACCGTCGGTTTCCTGGCGGGTCACCCGTTTTCGCTGCGCCTCGCACATCAGAAGGCGGCCCTGACGGTCCAGAGTACAGCCGTTGCCTTCCCCGGTATCCTCGCGGGCAACACTCAAGGACCCATCGGTATCCCACCGGAGCAGCCGGCTGCCTTCCAGGTCCACGAAGGTCAAAAAGCCGCCAGTATGCCAAAGTGGGCCCTCCGTCCGGCCCTGTCCGGATGCTAGAAGGGTATGCTCCCCGGAATCCAATACGCTGGAAAGATCGTCGGGCATGTCAGCCTCCGAAGGGTGGACGCGGCTGGTTGGGCGGATTATAACAGTCTTGAACCGAGAGTGTACATCAAGGTTGGAACTCTGAGCAGGGCCTTTTCATTGTCCTCCTCCCGTGGGGAGAGGGCTGAGGTTAGGGACAACTCTCCCAGCAATGGTAGTAGCTGCGGCAAGTCAGTTTACGGGGGAACGCCCTCACCCTAACCCTCTCCCAGGGGGAGAAGGGACACCTTTCTGAAAATGAAAAGGCCCTGAGAATCGGTGGCCGGTGGAGTCGGGGCGTTTGACCCGCTCCGAGGGGTAAACTACAATTCGGCTGACCTGTTTCCGCCCCGACCCAAGGCTCGCGAGGATGACGAAAATGACTGTGCGAAGGACCCGGGAAGAACTGCTCCACGATCTTACGGTTCGCGCGGAGGCCGTATTGGGAAAAGAGCGGGCCGCACTCATCACCGCCGCGCTGGAGCAGACGGCCCGGCAGCTTGCCGAAATTTCGGCGCCACTACCGGAGCGGGACGTCGAGCCAGGTTTCTACCAGTAGCTGAAATAGGTGGTATTTCCCGCCAATCAACCCGCGAAAGGGAGCGCAAATGTCAGACGCCTTCCAACTCGGAGTAGCTGAAGCAGCCGAAGCTATACGGCAGGGCGAACTATCCCCCTCCGACCTAGCCCAATCGTTATTGGAGCGGATCGACTCCATCGACGGCGGCCTGCAAGCATGGGCCACCATCGACCGGGAAGAGGTGCTGGGCGCGGCGCGGCAGCGGGAAGAGGAACTAGCGCAATCCGGCCCAAGGGGACCGATCCATGGTGTGCCGGTGGGTCTGAAGGACATTTTCTACACCGCCGGGATGAAGACCGCGGCCGGATCCAAGGTATACGCGGACTTCGTGCCGGAATTCGACGCAACAGTCGTCACGAAGATCAAGGACGCGGGAGGGGTGGTCCTGGGCAAGGCTGTGACCACCGAATTCGCCAGCGGAGACCCCTCTCCGTCCATCAACCCGTGGAATCCCACTCACACTCCGGGAGGCTCCAGCAGCGGGTCATCGGTCGCGGTGGCAACCCAGATGTGCGCCGCTGCCCTGGGATCGCAGACTGGCGGTTCTACCTGCCGTCCGGCGGCTTACAACGGTATCGTAGGACTAAAACCGACCTACGGCCGCTTGAGCCGCTACGGGGTAGTGCCGGTGAGCTGGTCTTTGGACACAGTGGGTATTCTGGTCCGCAGCATTGAAGACGCCGCGGTGATGCTCCAGGTTATGGCGGGTTACGACCCACGCGACCCAGGGTCGGTTGACGCGCCGGTTCCCGATTACCGGGAGGTGATGAACCTGGCGGACAGGCCGCCTCGCATTGGCCTGTTGCGGGGTTTCTTCCAGGAACGTTCGACACCGGAGGTTTGGGCGCATACCGAGGCGGTGGCCCAGCAGTTGGCGAACGCCGGGGCCGTCGTCGTGGACGTAGGACTCCCGGACAGTTTCGACACTGCCCATAGTTGCCAGAGGACGGTCAGTAATGTGGAATGCGCCGCGTTTCACGAGGAAAATTTCCGTGACCGCGCCGATGACTACGGGCCGAGAATTCGTTCCAGTATAGAGATGGGAATGCTTATTCCCGGAGTGCACTACCTGCAAGCGCAGAGACTGCGCCGTCAGTTCAGGCGGGACATGATTGCCATGCTCACCGGTCTCGACGTGGTGATGACACCGGCCACACCCGCTCCGGCCCCCGAGGACTTGAGCAACACCGGAGACCCGGCGTTTCAGGTGCCCTGGACATCCGCAGGACTGCCCACCGTGGTCCTGCCGTCGGGGATCAGTGAGTCCGGCCTGCCGGTCGCGGTGCAATTCGGCGCTCCACCGCTCCAGGAAGGCCGGTTACTGGGAGTAGCCCGTTGGTGCGAACGCGCATTGGGCGTGAAGCTGTCTCCCCCTGCTTATTCCTAGCTGGGAGCGTGTGTCTTAGCCGGGACATCACGCCGGTCTGAGACCCTTTAAGAAACTATCTCAGAACTGAACGAACAGGCTTGGGCAGAGGGGCAATCCCCCTTAATCCCCCTTTCGCGAAAGGGGGAGATATTGGGGAAGCCTCGTTTTGAGATAGTTGCTAAACACATCGGTCCCGTGGTATGCGGACCGTGCCGCGCAGGCAAAATCAGGGCTAGTGTGGGGGAGTCGATCCATACGTACCAATACGCGTTGTCATCATTGAACGTGGGCGGGGCTTCGAACGTGGGCGGGGCTTCCGGTCAGGTCCCCAAGGGTGGGCCGCGTTGATTGTCAGAAGGAAGCGCTGATTTTCTCAACTTCCAGGCCTTGTCCCACGCCGGCGTAGGGTCTTACAAAGACGAAAGGGCTTCAATCGAACCCTGGGGGTTCGTCAGGCACGCCAAATACGTCGAAGGGCAGCTTTCCGACATGGAGACCTACACTGGATTTCAAGGTGTACGAGGGAATGAATCCAAGATATCCTTGATAGCCGCGGAACTGTTGTCGGCGCACGCGGGGCGGAGTGCGCTGCTGGACTTCCATAGCTTGTTGCAGCCAGGAACCACATGGCAAGAGTCATTCCAAGCCGCTTTCGGGATGACGGTGGGAGAGTTTTACGGATTATGCGAAGCCCATCGCGCGGGGGGTTCCCCGAACTGGAGTTACCTAAGACGAGACCGGAATGATTCGGTCGTATCCCGGTGACACCGCCACCTTCACCTGGGAAAGGTCGGCTATCTCTTTGGCGTCAAAGATTTCCAGGGCTATCACCCGATCGTTCTGGTCAAAGTCCGCTACGACGCCGGGCAAAATCTCCTTGGATTCCTTCGCCTGTCTGACGTCCAAGACAATGGACAGGATGTCCACGTCAGCATCGTAAGTCACTTCCATAATACGAAGACCTCTTTAGGGCCTAAAGTTCGAGTCAATGAAGGCCGTAATGATGGTTTCACCGTCTGGTGCAACGACCACTCTGACGTATCGTTGCAGTGCATCCACATACCCCCAATGCCGGATCCGCCCGTCATCTTGAGCCTGAGTGCGCACCGAATTATAGACCGCCTCGATGGCCTGCTCCAGGGTGATGCCTCGAATCGGCAAACGGCGATTGATGTAATAATCGGAGAACCTCACGCGAAAATCAATCCCGCCCACCGATTCGATTCTTGCGGCCTAGAAAATCGCTATCGGGTTCACGGGCGAGCCGGTGGTGGCGTGTAGGGCCAAGGGGCCAATCGACAGCATGAACACCCAGCGGTTGCGCTCCTGGCAGGCTACCGCCAACTCTTCCAGGTTGGCGTTGTCCAGGATCCAGATTCCCATGGCCACGATGCTAACCTGGTGGATGGGGTTGGACAGCTTGGGATACTCCTGGGGAGCAACGTCGTTGCCCGTGTCGGAGCCCAGCATGGCGATGTCCCGCTCGTGGAATAGAGGCAGGCAAGCGGCTTGGCAGGCCGTGGAACCCGCTGTCCTGTCAACAGGGCCCTCCACGTTGCGGCGGTGTAGTTGACCGGTGCGGACCAGCAGAACGTCGCCCGGCTCAACCTTGAAACCGCAGCGTTCCTCCGCCGCCAATATGTCCTCAGGCATGACGCCTTCGCCGCGCTCTACCCAGTCGATGCCCCGCACCATGGGCACATCCACCAGGACTCCGCGAGTAATGATCCCGTCCTTGGCATCTTCAACGGAACCGACTGTAGCACCCAGGCTCGTGGAAACCAGGTGGGCCGGGTTGCCGTTGAAAGTCTTACCCTCCCAGAAAAAATGGGCCAGGCTGTCGATGTGGGTGATGGTGGTGCCGTGGAATATCATGCCGAAATAGTCGGTGGCGGCGGCGTTGGGGCGGGCGCTGACCTTCTCGCCGGAGGCCCAGCCCTCTCCGCTCTCAACCATGAAATGCACCGGCGGGTTGGGCGAGTCGATGCTTGCCTCGAACCGGACGGTCCTCGCGAGAGAGACCCGCGTGCCTTCCTGCACAGTCGCTATCGCGGCTTTGACTTTCTCTGGAGTGATGAGGTTGAGAGCGCCCTTGGTTTCTCCGTCGCCCCATCGTCCCCAGTTGGATAGGGACTCGAAGTAGCTTAGGACTTCCTCTTCGGTTGGAATCGTTCCTGGCATCTTTATGTTCCTCCTCTAAATTACGCCTGCCTGGTCAATAGTCCTGTTGGCAACAGATTCATCTCGGGATTCCACGTGTGAATTATCAGCCGTTGATGGTTAGCCAATTACACCGGCGGAGCCAGATCGACGTTTAGGACCTTCTCGCACCACCGAGCCGCGCCCAGGAGCCTTTGCTCCCCAAAGTGTGCTGCGGCCATCTGTATGCCCATTGGCAGCCCTGATTCCGCAACGCCAGAGGGAATGGTGATCGCGGGCAGCCCGCAGGAGGTCCAGGGACCCTGGAACATGGTATTTCCCGTGTTGGAGAGATCTGCCAGGGCCGCTGTAGGCGTCGAGGGGGTCAGCAACACGTCGACCGACTCCGCCAGACGGGCCATTTCCACAATGAACTGCTGACGGCTTTCCTGCGCCCGGGAATAGGTGGAACTGCTGGTAAGTAGTCCTCGACCCAGCATCTCTCGCAGTTTCGGTTGGTATTCGGTGCCCCTGGCTTGGTACATCTCTTGATGGAAGGCTGCGCCCTCCACTGCCATCACCACTTGCTGGTCTTCGATGGCCGTGTTGATGCTGTCGGGCAACGCAACCTCCACTACCGGTGCGCCCGCTTGCCTCAACGTCTCAACAACCGCGTCGGTATGGCGCCGGACCTCCTCGCCAGCGTGGTCGTAGAAGAACTGGCGGACCAAGCCGATGCGGGGAGGGGACGCGGAATCCATCCCTACCAGGTAGTCGGGAACGGGTTGATGGGAGGCCAGAGGGTCGTTTGCGTCGGGGCCGGCCATGACCTGCAGAAGCAGCGCGGCGTCCTCCACTGACCGGGCCATCCAACCAACGTGGTCGAGGGACCAACTCACCGGGATGACACCATAGCGGCTCACGCGGCCGAAAGACGGTTTGAAGCCCACTACGCCGTTGTAAGAGGCGGGACGCAGGACCGATCCCACCGTCTGAGAGCCCAGCGCCACTGGACACATGCGGGAGGCCACACTCACCGCGGACCCGCTGCTGGAGCCGCCTGGAGTGTGTGCGGGGTTCCAAGGGTTGAGGGTTGGGGACGGGTCCATGCAGGCGAACTCGGTGGTTACAGTTTTGCCCATGACGATGGCTCCCGCGTCCTTGAGAAGGGCCACGGTTGTGGCGTCGTATTCCGGGACGAAACCGGCGTACAGGCGGGAGCAAGCGGTGGTTGGGATGCCCGCCGTATAGTAGATGTCTTTCAGCGCCACGGGTACTCCATGCAGCGGCCCGACGGAGTCCTCCAGTGACAACTCCTGGGTCTTGTGCTCGGCGTCCCGTAGAATGGCTTCACGGTCCAGATAGACCCAGGCCTTGAGGCGTGGTTCCAGGAACTCGATGCGGTCAAGCAGCGCCTCTGCCAAATCTCGGGGAGTAATCTCTCCCTCTTTGATGCGCCGGGCAGCATCGGCGGCGGTAAGTTCGTATAGCTCTGCCAAGGGAAAACCTCCTATGTAGGCGTGGAGTCCGGTCTGCCTGTGGTCGGCATGACGACCGTCCAATTGTACCAGCCCTGCGGGATTGAGACGCATATCCGACGGGAGACCCATGGTTGCATGGTTGCTCCGGCTCATTACCGGGGTGATTGCGCATCGGCTGCTATAATTGGCTCGAATCGGCCGAGGCTGGCAGGAGGAGACAACATGGACAAATGGGCCGGAGTAGTGCTGGCCGCGGGGCAGGGCGCAAGGATGAAATCCAAGTTGCCCAAGGCCCTGCACCGGGTCTGCGGCAAAGAGATGGTGCGTTACCCGGTGGATATAATGCGCGGCCTCGGGATCGGGACGGTCGTGGTCGTAGTTTCCCCCTCAGTCTGCGGAGCCGTAAGAAGACTCCTCGGAGACTATGTGGAGTACGCGGTCCAGCCCCGTGCTGCCGGGACTGGAGACGCACTTGGCCGCGCCCAGGATGCCTTGGAAGGAAAAGCCGACCATGTCTTGGTGATGAACTGCGATGCTCCCCTGGTCCAAGGGGCGTCCGTTAATCGGTTGATGGGGTCGCATGTTCACGCCTCCGGCGCTGTGAGCATGCTGACGGCCCAGATGCCGGAATGCCAGGACCTTGGCGTGGTGTTGCGGGATGGGGAGGGACGAGTCCTGGAAGTCCGGGAGGCATCCGAGGAAGAGCGCAACCCACGCCAACCGGCGGAGGTCAACGGCGGTGTCTACTGTTTCCGGACTCCCTGGTTGTGGGAAAACCTGGAGCGGGCCGGCATCAGCGCCACCGGCGAAAAATACCTGACCAGCCTCATCGCCATGGCGTCACAACAGGAAGAGAATATGGCCGGGGAACTGACCGACCCCGCCGATATCCTCGGAGTCAACAACCGAGTGCAACTGGCACAGGCGGAAAACGTGATGAGCGGCCGCATCCGGGAACGTTGGATGCTGGCGGGGGTTACTATCAGAAACCCCGAGTCGGTCTCGATAGATGCGGATGTGACAATCGGGGCAGACACGGTGGTACTTCCCAATACGATGCTGTTGGGCCGGACTCGGATCGGCGAAGACTGCGAGGTGGGTCCTGGCTCCGTGGTAAGGGACTCCCTCGTTGGCCGGGGTTGCCGTGTCACGGCCTCGATGTTGGAAGAGTCCACGATGGAAGATGGTGTGGATATTGGCCCGTTCAGCCATCTCCGGCCCGGCGCTTATCTGGAATCCGGAGTGCACATTGGCAACTACGTTGAAGTTAAGGAAAGCCGTTTCGCCGCTGGGGCGGTGATGGGCCACTTCGGTTACGTGGGAGACGCCTCGGTCGGGGCGCGGGTCAACATGGGAGCCGGAACTATCACCTGCAATTACGATGGCAAGGACAAACACCGCACGAACATAGGGGCGGATGCCTTCATAGGTTGCGACACCATGCTTATCGCCCCCGTGTCGGTGGGTGACGGAGCGTACACCGGGGCCGGTTCGGTGGTCACCAGGGACGTTCCCGCCGGTAGACTGGCGGTTGGAGTTCCTGCTACAATACGTGAACAAACACCAAAGTCCGATTGACCTCCTGGTGATACTCTTCGACCTGGTCTCCGTAAACCCGGGAGAATGAAGGTTATTGGACACAGACTATTTAGCGACAGTAGCCGTTTTCGCGGTATTCCTTCTACTCTTCGCATTCTTCAGCTTGGCGCAACACGCGTCCAGTCCCGCAGGTAACGAATTCAGGAACGGCGGGTCCTCTCTGCGCGTGTCGCGGGCGATACTCTGGTGCAAATTCGCCTGTGTCATCGCGGTTGCAATCTCGGGCGTTTTGTACATTAACTCCGTGACGCCGGCGACTTGGTGGGTCATCTCCCTGGTATCCCTCGTATCTCTATTCTTCCTCGTGATTATCGACCGCGCCACCGGAATCGTAGCCGCCAAGCGTTCCGGCTCGTCTCGAAAAATCCTCTTGGCGCTTTCCCGTATCTTGAACGGAAGCAACGGGAGGGTCCCATCGGTCCTGGGAGACGGGATGGTCCGGCCCGAAGGCTCCGGGGACGGCTCGTGGGACAACTCCGCCAATGGGGACGAGCGGGCCATCACCGAAGCGGACCTGGTCAACATGGACCAACGCGACCGGCAAATGCTCCGTTCCATTCTGACCCTGGACATTTCCACGGCCCGTGAGATCATGGTTCCCAGGCTGGACATGATGACCGCCGAGGCCGATTCATCCCTCTCCGAAGTAGCCGACTTGATGGTGAGGGAAGGACACAGCCGCATCCCGGTATATGAAGACTCCATCGACCACATCGTCGGCGTAATCCATTCTCGTGAAGTCCTCCACGCCCTAGTACACACCAGTTCTGAGCAAGAGCTGAAGTCCTTGATGAACGATCCCTTCATCATCCCCGAGAGCAAACGGCTGGATGACTTGTTGGAGGAATTCCAGGAACGCGGCGTCCAGATGGCCATCGTGGTGGATGAATACGGCGGCACCGAAGGCCTCGTAACGATGGAAGACCTGCTGGAGGAGATCGTTGGGGAGATCGAGGACGAGGTCTCCCGCGATCGAGAGCCGTTGCTGGAAGCAATTAGGCTAGGAGAAGCGTTGGTGGACGCCCGCGTGTCCACAGAGGACGTGGAAGAGCTATTCGGGGCGCGCATAGACAGCCCGGACGTGGATACGGTCGGAGGCTATGTTTACCAAGCCCTGGGAAGGATCCCGGTCGCTGGAGATGTGGTGACCACTGACCGCCTCCAGATTGAGGTCGTGTCTGTTCTGGGACGGCGTCTACGCAAGCTGCGCATCCACCGGACCGACGCGGGCGGCGTCAGCCCGGCAAGCTAAAAGGGCACAAATGGTAACGCCCCTCCCGAACGGGAGGGGCGTGTCTTTTTTGGTCCCCATCTCACTTTGCCCGGTCATGCGCCGGGAGTGATGTTCCTAAACTTGACTGATCAACTCCCCGCTGACGATCAGCCTGTGGTCGTAAACCAACCGGGGCACGCATGATACCAGGTGAATGGTTGCGCCTCCCGCATCGTATAGCCGTATGTCCTGCTCATGCACCACCCGGGATGAGATTAGCCGATAAAGGTATTGGCCTTCTTCACTCTCCGCGATCACGAATACATCGCGGCCTTGTTTGAGCATTTCAGGAATTTGCACCAGGTTGAAAAATATGGACCCTTCGCCCAGAAGCGGGTTCGGGTTTAGGCCAGTCTCGCTGGTTGCCAGGTCCTCTACTCCGGCTTCAACCACGGTGCTAGAGCCGGGCTCCACCAATGCAAGTGTGTCCGGCTGCAATGTAGGTGTGTCTGCCTGCTTCTCAACGGGCGTGAGGACAGGCGCGGGTGCGTCCTCGCGTCCCTCGACCACGGTGGACATCTCCTTGGTTGAAACTACGGTGATGTCCGCGCCCACCTTTTCGACCGCCGGTTTTTCGGCCATCTTGATCGTGGCCTTCACGGGGTTGGACCTGGCTGCACCAAGTGTATTCTCCCGTGGCGCGGGTTGAGCGATGGTCCGTTCGGGCCAAGCTGTCCTCGAAAGGACTTGTTGTCCCGGATTCGGACTGGTGTCTTGTACGGACGCTTGGATCTCGGAGACCGCTCCCGGAAGGGCAGCCTCCAGGCTTACCAGGCCGGTCCAGGCCGTGTCCGTGTACGAATAATAGGCGAGGCTCGTGGTTATTAGCATCGATCCGAGAATAACGAGAAAAATTCCAGTCAAAGTATTGGGTTGTCGACGCTTCGGACCACGGAGCAACATATAGTCGTATCCAGCTTCCATATCACCTCCTTGTCGTATAGATGGGAGCACGCAGCCGGAATGCGACGATGCGGAGACAGGCCCCATACTGGCGAAGGGTTTCCACCCTAGCTCCAGAAATGGACGACACCGCGGGGAGTTAAAAGCCGAAAAAACCTAAGGGTGAGGTCCTACCGGGCCCTAGGAACGTGATTAGCGCCTGGCGTGATCGGCTCGTTGAGGTAGATGTCTCCGTTACGGATTTTGATATTGAAACCGCAACTCGGGTTAATGCAGACCCATGCTTTGTAGTGCACCGCCGCTCCCTGCCCGCCATAGTCCGAAAGGGGAACCAGTTGACCGATGTTACATTTGAGACACTTGGGTATTGCCCACTCTTCCACTTATCCCTCCTCCCAGGTAGATTGAGGCCGAGTATATCATCGTGCCCGCGACGCTACCAAGCGCAACGCCCACGGCGATTTACGATTTTGTCGTCTGTTCCAGATGCAACCCGTCTCAATCTATCCTATAGCCAAACGGTAGACATGCCCTTGCAGGCACGTAAGGGTATTACTCCAGGAAGTCTTTCAGTTTGCGGGAGCGCGTGGGATGACGCAGCTTCCGCAGCGCCTTCGCTTCGATCTGGCGGATACGTTCCCTGGTCACTCCGAACTCTCTGCCAACCTCTTCCAGGGTGCGGCTGCGCCCATCTTGAAGGCCGAACCGCAGTTGCAAGACCCTGGCTTCCCGGTCAGTCAAGGTGTGGAGCACCTCGTCGACCTGCTCCTTAAGGAGTTGGAACGAGGCGGCGTCCGCAGGCGCGGGCGCGTTCCGGTCCTCGATGAAGTCGCCCAAATGGGAGTCTTCTTCCTCGCCTATGGGGGTCTCCAGAGAGACGGGTTCCTGGGATATCTTCAGGATTTCCTCCACCTTCTCTGGGCTGATTTCCATTGCCTCGCCGATCTCTTCCGGGGTGGGCTCGCGGCCATACTCCTGAAGCAGGCGGCGATGCTGGCGCATCAACTTATTGATCGTCTCCACCATGTGGACCGGGATTCGGATCGTCCGGGCCTGGTCGGCGATAGCCCGGGTGATGGCCTGGCGGATCCACCAAGTGGCGTAGGTGCTGAACTTGTACCCCTTCCGGTAATCGAACTTCTCCACGGCGCGGATGAGGCCGATGTTGCCTTCCTGGATCATATCCAAGAGGGCCATGCCGCGTCCGATGTACTTCTTGGCCACACTGACCACGAGCCTGAGGTTGGCTTCGGTCAGGTGAGCCTGTGACTTGGCGCTATCGGCATGAACGCGGTTGAAGGAACCCCGGAATAGCGGGTCCAACTGCTGCATCTTGGCGTAGCATTCCGGTGTTGCAATCGTCACCGCCAGGTTATCCAACGTGCAGCGCCTGAGCACCTGGATGGCCTCGGTGGGGATGAGCCAACTGTCCAAGGAAAGATAGACCACCCGGCGGTATACCTCGAGCGGGTCATCCTCAAGGGCGAACCCCATATTGGCAAGCAGGTCCTGGGACACTTCGGCATCGATCGCCGCCCTAAGGCCGGGGTGTTCGGAGATCTGGAGCATGGTCATATCCTGGGGCAATTCCAGTTGCTCGCACAGGACGCGGACCAGAGTAATCGAGTCCACCATACGCTGCAAAAAGGCGCAGGTAAGCTCCCAGGGTTTCGGTGGATGCCCTTCGATCTCGGTTAACTCGTTTTGCAGGGCAGTCAGATGCTTGCCGCCCTCGATCTTCCGGGCCAAGACTCGTTCATCCTTGGAAGTGAGGAGGCGGACACGTCCGATTTCCCGCAAATACATACGGACCGGGTCGTCGAGGACCTCCATGGTCTCGGTTTCCGGTTCCCAGTCAACATCCTCGTTGTCCCCGTCACCGTTGGTCTTGTCGGTGGAGTCGGCGGTCTTTTCGGCCGTGCCAGTCTCCCCCCATTGCTCATCGGCGGTTTCGGAGGCCAACGGGGCCGCGACGGCTGCGATCCCGTTGGTTTCGGCCAGGGACTCGTCGTCTTGCCGGTCCTTCACGCCCCGGATTATCTCCAGGAGCTTGCTGCGTTCTTCAGACTCCTCGGTAACGTCGAGGAATTCTTCCGGGTTTAGTTGGTTGCCATTGCTCTGTCTCGGCATTATCTACCTCTAGATGTGCGGACTTTGAGCGCGGAGCCCCGCGCTTCCTGATTCTCCTTGATCCGTTGATTGACCTCTAAGACGTCCGAGTATAACTCCTCAATAGGGCTGGTGGCCGCTTCCGCAAACCGCATCCCCTCTTCCACTTTTAAGTCCCTCAAATAGCGTGCCTCCAGATTGGTGACACATGTTTGGAAGGCCGCGGAGAGCCGATGTGGTTCCAGCGGAGGATATTCCCTCTGCAACAGGTCCTCGAGCGCCTCCTGCAACTCTTCCGCAACGAATTCCGATAGCGACTTCGCCGGCTGAAATTCTCCCCTCTCGCAAAACCACATCCATTGGTTAAGAATCTCACGGTTCTCCAGGCGACGGAAGTACTCTGGTCTAAGCGCGTCCGTTTCGGCGCCGAGTTGTTCAGAGTGGCGGAGTAACAGCGAAATGCAGTATTCCTCCACTGGGTCTCCCTGGGTTTTGGTAAGACCGGGCGCGGCGGGACGACGCTGAGTCGGCGCGGAATTGGCGGCGCGGCGGGCGGTCCTGGGCCGGTCGATCGAAGCCAACAGGCTTTCGCGAGTTACGTTTAACGTGTCGGCCAATTTTTGAAAGTAATGGTCCTGTTGAAAGGGCTCCGGCACGGCTTGTATCAACGGCAGGACTACGCCAACGATGTGCGCCTTTCCCTGGGGAGTCGATGGGTCGGATTCCCTAGCCAGGGCCCCTAGCAGGTATTCCACCAACGGCGTGCCGTGTTCTATCAGCTCCCGCCAGTCCTCTGGAGAGCGGCGAATCAGGTCGTCCGGGTCTTGCCCCTCCGGCATGACTGCGATCTTCAAGTCGGCCATCTCGGGACGCTGGAAGAGCGTGGAGCCCCTGGCCCGGCCAGCGACCGGCGATTGAAAGACCCTCCAGGATGAGTCCAAGCTCCGTAGGGTCGCCTGCTGCCCGGCGGCATCGGCGTCCAGGGCCATGGTGACATCGCCGGTGATGCGGCGTATCTCCGCCACTTGATGTTCGGTGATGGCGGTGCCCATAGAGGCCACTACGTTGGTGAACCCCTTTTCGTGGGCGGCGATGGCGTCCATGTAACCTTCGACGATCACGACGCCCTGTTGTCTGGCCGAGTCCTTGGCCAGGTGGAGCGCGTACAGAATGCGGCTTTTGTCGAAGACCGGACTTCTGGGCGAGTTCAGGTACTTGGGTTGAGAGTCGTCCAACGCCCGCGCCCCGAATCCCCCCAGACCCCCCTGGCCGTTTCGTATGGGGAACATAAGCCGGCCCCGGAACAGATCGCGTTGCTGGCCGCTGTCCATGGTCCTGGTGACCCCGGCCAGGTCCATCTGCTGCGGCGAGAATCCCTGCCCCTCCAGGTGGTTACGCAACGACTGGCCGTCGCCGGGGCTCAAACCCATCTCGAACTTGTCGACTGCCTCTTGCGACAGTCCTCTTCTTTCCAGGTAGTCGCGCGCGGACTTACCGCGGTCAGACGCCAGGAGCCGCTGGAAATAGACCCGTGCTTCCTCGTTGATGTCGGTGGCGCTGCGTTGTTCGGCCCGCTCTTGCCTCTTGGGCAACTCCACGCCCGCTTGCTGGGCCAGACGTTCCAGCGTATCTTTGAATTCCAGGTTTTCGGCCCGCATCACGAAGGAGAAGACATCCCCTCCGGTGGCGCATGCGCCGAAGCAACGCCAACTCTGCCGGTCAGGAAACACGTAGAATGAAGGTGTCTTCTCCTGGTGGAACGGGCAGTTCGCCTTGGAGTTAGCTCCGGAGCGTTGCAACGTCGCGTATTTGGACACCACGTCGGTGATATCCAACCGGCTTTTTATGTCGTCTATAACGGTCAAACTGGCAAGTCTCTAGGACAGGATCTCGTGGAAGATAGAAATAGGCTTGAGACTAAAGCACCACCTCCACAAGCACTTTACTTGCTGGAGAGAGGACTGAGCGATCCAGAGTCTGCCGGAAAATCAACATACATCGTAAGCAGAAATATCCCAAACTATTTTATCAAATTCTGTCCCAGAATGGAACCATACGATACCCAGGACGTTTATTTGTTGGATTCGGGTCTCGACCAGGTGACCCAGCCAAGCCCTCTCCCGCTCACCGCAATACGCACCATCTCGCAGAGCCCATGACACACCCCCCACCCCGATCACGCCGAGCTGAACGGAGTGGAATCGAAGCGCCGCCCCGGTAGTGCATCCTTCGACTACCCCGCGCTAGGCTCAGAACGAGGGGATGGGGACGCATCGGAGTAGGGAGAAGGTTAGACGGCGCTGAAAGTCGAGTCTCCCTGGGTCAGGACAGCTTGCGTTTCCACGTTGCGGCGTCCTGGCCCGCACCTCAAAGTAAGTGAAACCACCTCAAGGGACGGGATTGTTACCGGGCCAGAAAGGCCTGCACCTTCTTCACCAACTCCTCGGGGTCATAACGGTCCCAAAGAATACTGGCATTCCGCATCCAGTCGCCCTGGAAGTACCGCTCGTATAGCACCTGCCTCGATCCGAACGCACTGCACGCCAGGTCCCAGGCCAGGTGGAAGAGTTGAACCCTGTCTCTCGCGTTGGACGTATCGGTATCCAGATAACGTTGGATCTCGTCGCCCAAGGGACCGTCGAAGTCAACCTCAGCGGGAAGGGCCATCAGGCTGCTCGACCCCAGGAGTTGGATGATCTCGACCATCCTGGGATACATGCGAATAAAGAGGTTGCGGGCCACGGTGATAGGGATCAGCGCGGGACACATCACGCCCCATTCGTCCAATTCCGCCTGGGTTTCCGCGGCCAGGAGAAGGGCTTTCATGATCTCCAGGTTTTCTATCAACTCCGCCAGAAGGGCTTGAATCTGCGGAATGGTCTCGGAGCCGAGCGTCTTCACCATCAGGGTAGCCACACCCAGCACGAACTCGCATTTGGCCACATTCTTCGTGACCACCTGGTGGCCGGAGTGGTTGTATTGGTTGGTCCGCGGACTCAGCCCGTTGGCAAGCTCCACGTCCCCAAAAAGGAACACCCGTTCCCAGGGGACCAGCACGTCATCCATGAAAACGATGGCGTCCATCTCTTCGAAACGGGAGCCGAGGGGATGGTCGAATGTGGACCGCCCCATGTCGAAACTCTCCCGGCAAAGGAACCTGAGCCCGGGAGTGTCGCAGGGAATCGCAAAGGCGAAGGCGTAACGCCAGGCTTCTTCACTGCCCGCCAATTGGGCGTTTCGGACGGGGTACACGGCAATCTCGTCTGAGAGCGGCCCCAGCGTCGCCAACACCCGTGGACCCCTGATGACCAGGCCCGCGTCGGTCTCTCTCTGTACCGCCATGGCAACGCTGGTGCTAAAATGGCGGCTCACGGCTGCCGGGCGGCGGTTGCGTTGGAGGTTGACCAGCGTATGGGTCATGGTCAGGTCGTTTTCACGCACGTACTCGTAATAGTCGATAATGTTCTTTCTGAACTCAGGACGATTGTCGGAGAAGTAGTCTGACGCGCCGGCCATAGCCATGATGCTGACGTTGAGGAAGTCTGGGGTACGCCCCATCATCCCATAGCTGGTCTGGGCCCAGTGGGACATCATGACCCGCCGCTGCGCCAGCTCGCCGCGGGTCCTTGGAGTGATGAATGAAAGCCCAATGGGGTCACCCGTAGAGGGCGACGAATAGGTCATCTCTTCTCGTAGGGTTGGCTCGTGCTGCATATCGTAGAGGCCTGCCACGGAACGCGCGCCGTTGGCCAGGCCGGGAAAGGTCGTTACGTCTTCCACCTTCTCGCCGCGCAGGAATACCTCAACGGGTCGGGCGCGGAGGCCGTCCAAATACTGCTCCCCGGTTCGTGCTGGCATCCTATACCCTCCAGTCCAAGGCTCTGGATAGTCCCGGGAGTGTGGCGCGAGTCACGCGGGATGCCGCACCCGGCCCCAGGGTCCCGGGTGCGGTCCAAATCAAACATATTATACGCCGCCAGAGACTCCCTGGATTAACGCGCTCTACCCTCCCCATGCTAGTGTCCTTCGACTCCGCCACGTTCCGATGATGACGAGCGGGACTAATAGCGTTGTCGGTCCTTGATGGTGCAAACCTCAGGCCCTGAATCCGCCTGGTGCAGCACTACCTTTCCATTCGAGAAGGAGTAGAATGGGTCAGCCTTTCCCCGGAGATGGGCGGGAATCCAAGGAGCCCTGGTTGCATTCACAATCTCGAGACCGGTCCCCTCTGTCGTCTGTCTTGGCCCACGGTCAGTTCCGCGCCCTCTGGTGCGTCGGAACGATGCATGAGTTCGCCCGCAGGATGGAACTCCTAGTACTTAGCTGGTTCATCCTGCAGGTGACCGACTCGTACCTCCATCTCGGCCTTGTCCTCTTTTTCAACAATCTTCCCCGCCCCGCCTTGGCAATGTTTTCGGGTATCGTCGCGGACCGGGTCAACAGACAGCGCGTGCTGTTCGTGTCCCAGGTGGCGACGACACTCACTTCGCTGACAGTGCTAGCCCTTCTTGCATACAACTTCGATATCGTAGCTCCCTGGATGGTCTACTGCGCCATCGTTCAGCAGGGTGCGAGCCGGGCGTTTGAGGACCCGTCCAGGCGCACCGCTATTTTGGACGTGGTCGGAGAGGCGCGGCTGGTCAACGCGCTGTCGCTGGACGTCATAAGCCACACCGCGGGTAAGATGGTCGGACCCATACTGGGGGGAGTGCTCCTCGACACGGTGGGATACTCAGGGGCTTACGTAGTCGTCATGGCGCTTCACGTTTCAAACTTGGCAATCGTGACACGGCTGCGGATACCACCTGTCCGGCTAACGGGGCAACGGGAACCGATGATGCGGAGCCTGGGGGTGGCAATTCGCTACGCGGTCCGGACCCCAGCTCTGGCCGGAATGCTCTACATCACGATCATAATGAACGCCCTGGTGTTCCCCATACAGCAGTTCATCCCGGCCATCGGCCGAGACCATCTACTGGTGGGAGCGACACTGGTTGGGCTGCTGGTGGCGTCGGACGGTTTCGGCCAACTTGCCGGGGCGGGCTTGATGGCCATCCGCAGGCAAATCAGCTACCACGGCCGCATCTTCGCAGGGGGATCCATCGGCATAATCGTTGCCGCGATTATATTCGTATGGTCTCCGTGGTACGCTATGGCCTTCTGCCTGCTGGCCGTTGGGGGGTTGGGCAACTCCGGATTCTCCACCATGCAGAGCGCCATCACGATGCTCGCCGCGCCACAGGACATGCGCGGGCGGATGATGGGTCTTCTCAGCTTCTGTATCGGTGTGGGGACACCCCTCGGGGCGCTGGAGATGGGACTGGTAGCCGAAGCGTTTATGCTCCAAGGAGCCATCAGCGCCAACCTGGCCGCGGGCCTAATTCTCATGTTGCCTGCCGTGGTCCTGGGTCCCCTGGTGTGGCAACCCCTGAGTCAACCGTCACCCGGGGCTGGCTAAACGCGCTTGCCCCTGCATCCCGAAAGGGTTATATTCGGGGAAACGACGCGGCCACGCTGGCGCAAGGGCCAAAGCGCCATTGCGAGGGCCGATACACCATCCAGGTGACTCGGGGACGCTATGCCGCAAGTCTTTAACTGGCCCGGACGACTGAGGGAAATGGCCGAGTTCGTGGGCTACGACCAGGCCGACCAGGAGCTGGTGGAAGCCACATCCGAGGTCGTATTGGAAAACGCCGACTGGCTTACGGCGACAGTCTACGACAACTTCCTGGAGAACCCTGAAACTCGGAGGTTCTTCACCAACCAGAAGGGCGAGGTGGACGAGACCCGTCTTGACCGCCGGAAACACACCCTGGCACGTTGGCTGCGAGGCTCCGCGGGCTTCAAGCTGGACCAAGACTACCCCATCCGCGCCCTGGCCACGGGGATCGTGCATAGCAACCCGCCCAGCCACCGGGCGCATCTGGGCTCCATTCCGGCCCGGTTCATGCTCGGGACCATGTCGTTTATCCAGACAGCGATGTCCAACCTCTTTCTGGACGAACTGGATGACCCCAAGACCGCGATACAGGCGTCGATTGCCTGGAATAAGTTGCTGATGCTCCAGCTAGACGTGATGCTCGCGGGCTACTTGGTAGAGACGCCCACCGAGCCCACAGAGGTACCGGAACATTTGCGCCATCTCATGGCGGAATAGCCGTACCATTCTAAAGAGAGGTCCAGATGACTAAGGTATTGGTGATACAAGGCGCAGGTATGAACATGCGCGGGAAGGCCCAGGTGGAGATATTCGGACCGACAACCCTGGAGCAGATGAACGAGCAGATACGGGGCTTCGCGGAAGGGTTGGGTCTAGACGTAGAGGTCTTCCACTCCAACATCGAGGGGGAAGTCGTTAATGCCCTGTACGAAGCCCACGAAGGAGATGTGGACGCCGCGCTAATCAACCCCGCCGGCTACACAACCGGCACGGGCCCGCTCCTGGGAGCCATCGGCCAGGTGCGCTTCCCTGTAATCGAAGTTCACGCCTCGAACCCCACTTCCCGTGGCACCATCTCAAAAGTGCTGCCGACGTGCAAGGGCTCGGTCTACGGTTTCGGTGTGTATGGCTACTACCTGGCGCTAGAGGCGGTGAAGCAACTCTGCGAAGCGTAGACCCACTCCTGCCGTGCCTAAGAGCTTAGTCGCAGCGAAGGCAGCGGGGCTCGGTGAATACGGACACGTGACTGTCAGGGTTGCTTAACAGGTAATCGACGACAATCCGTACAACCTTGCTCTCATCGGGAATGTTATAGCGGTCCTTGGCCGACCTGATGAAGGCCATCTGATCGTTGGTCAACTCGAACTCGAAGGCCTGTTTGGCTCCCGCCATTTAACTAACTCCTATCCGTCTGTTATCGGTCTATGTCGATTCCCACGGGGCAATGGTCCGACCCCATAACATCCGGCAATATATATGCTCCCTTGACCCTGGGTGCGAACCCCTCGCTCACGAAGAAGTAGTCGATCCGCCACCCGACGTTCCTTGCGCGCGCCCTGCTCATCTGGTCCCAGTAAGTATAGTTGCCCGGCTCCTGGTTGAAAACTCGGAAGGTATCCACGTAGCCCCGCTGGACAAACTTGTCCATCCACTCGCGCTCTTCGGGCAGGAAGCCGGAGATTTTCTCGTTGGGTCCGGGACGGGCCAGGTCGATCTCTCTATGCGCGGTGTTGAGGTCGCCGCAGACCACGATCTCCTTGCCCTGACTCCGTGTTCTTTCTACGATTTCCAGGAACGAGTCGTAGAACCTCATCTTGTACTCCAGCCGCTCCTGGGAACCTTGGCCATTGGGGTAGTAGATAGTGAAGAGGGTGAAATCCGGATAGTCGGCGATGATCACCCTTCCTTCCCGGTCGAACTCTTCGATACCGAAGCCGAAAGTCACCTGGCCGGGCTCGGTTTTAGAATAAAGGCCCACCCCACTATACCCCTTCCGCTCTGAGATGGAGAAGTAGGAATGGTAGCCCTCTATTTCTTTGACGACCTTTGGCAACTGGTCCGGTTGGGCTTTCACTTCCTGCAGACACAGGATGTCCGGGTCCGCCGATGCGAACCAGTCCAAGAAACCCTTCCGATGGGCGGCTCTGAGGCCGTTTACGTTCCACGATAAGGCGCGAATAGGACCGGACATGTTGATTCTCCGGTGCTTGTCGAAGGTTTGGACTACCCTCTGGCCGACGCCTTCCCGGGGCACAAGCGGACAGGTCTTCGGAGTGCCGCCGGGTAGGGCCTTTTCGCAAATTTGGGGCCAGCCACAAGCACCCTGCCAAAGGCACTGTTGCTGGCCCTCATCGACTGGAAACCGGTCACCGCCGGGAATCGGGACCTAAGGGAATAGAGTTTCCCCCGTTTCTTCATCCACCACGGTGATGGCGCTGACGGGGCAGTTTTCCGCTGCCTCCAGGATATTCGCCTCAGTGTCCGCTTCCGGCGCTACCGCCTCGGATTGACGGTCTTCGTTGAGGACGAACACTTTCGGAGCGAAGGTTTCGCACATGGCGTTACCGACGCAAATATTATGGTCTACCGTAATGCGGAGCTTTGCCATGGCTCCCTCCCTAAGACAACGAGACTGGCAGAGTTTTCAGAGACCGGAAGGTGATACTGGGCTGGTATTCGAAATCTTCAGTATCCAACTCGATCTTGTCGTACCGTTCGGACAGTGCCTTGAAGGCTTCCTGTGCCTCCAACCTGGCCAAAGTCGCGCCCAAGCAATGGTGGATTCCGGAACCAAACCCGACATGTGTGTTGGGCCAGCGGCTTATGTCAAACACATCCGGGTTCTCGTGCTTTTCCGGGTCCCGGTTGGCGCTGGAAATGAACCACCTAATCCGGTCTCCTTCCTTCATGAGCTTCCCGCCAAACTCGACGTCTTCTGAAGCTACACGCTGAATCGACTTAACCGGTGGGTCGTACCGCAGACATTCCTCCGTCGCCCGAACCACCGCATTGGGTGACTCAAAGCTGTCCTCCTTCAGCAGGTCCCATTGCTCTGGGTGCTGGATGAAGGCCAGAGTGCCGTTGCATATCAGGTTGATGGTGGTCTCGTGCCCAGCCAAGAGCAGCAGTATGGCGTCCGCAACCACCTCGTCTCGAGTCAGAACGCCGTTCTTCTCGCCCCTGGCCAGCACCGACAACAGGTTGTCTTCGTCCGTGGGCAGGTCCATGTGCATGGCCACCATCGGCGAGAGGTAATCCTTCAACTCGTCGATTCCATCGACCAACGGCTGCATCCGGTCGGCTTCCCCGCGTCCGATGAACAGTAGCTTCTCTGCCATCGACCTGATGAACTTCCGGTCTTGGAACGGCATCCCCATCATCTGGGCAATGATGAACAGGGGCAGGGGAGTGGCGAAGTCCTTCATCACATCCATCTTGCCGTTCTGGTCGGCCTCATCCAGCATCTCCTTGATAACCTGCTGGACCATGGGGCGCCACATCTCCATCGACTTGGGGTTGAACCATTTGTGGACAACCATTCGCTGGTCGGTGTGCACAGGGCGGTCCTGCTGGATAAACCAGTCCATGAAGAACTCCTTCATGTACTGGTAGAGGCCCATGTCGGACTCGTCGATTTCGGGGTACGGCGACCGCTTGTCCCGCTGCCAGAACTCCGACGAGAATAGCTCGTGGTGGCGGGTCATCCATACGAGATCACTATGCTTGGTGACGACCCACAGCTCGTAGAGCTCGTTCCAGTAGACCGGATCCTCGTCTCTGATTTTACCGTAATAGGAATATGGGTCGGAGATAGCCTCGCCAGTGAACATGTCGTTGTTAATCGCGGTAACCATAAGTCCCCCGCCCCGTAGATTTTGGATGCAACATATTATACGTGGCCCTTTATGTCAATGGTGTTCACGTCAGGGTTGAATCAGTACGCGGACCGTGCCATCGGTGTCTTTCCGGTGAGTAATGACCCTATGCGCACCCTGATCGGCCCATAGGATGACGTCATAGATGTTCAGGGCGTCCGCGAGTATGGCTTCCACCAGGGACTTGTGGTCCAACTCGATCTGGCGGGTGAGCGCGGCGATGACCCCGGCGCAGCTCTTGCCCCTGCCGTCGATGACCACCCAGCCATTGCCGGAGCCGGGGATGGCCACCGGCGCGTGGTGGACTTCCAGCTCGCCACTCTTGCGCATGTCGACCTGGCGTTTGAACTCCGCGACTTTCTCCCAGGTTACGGCCCGGCCCCGGTCTCCGTCGCCGCAGACCGCGCCGCGTACACCCACGATGTCCGGGTTGATCCGCGCCAATTCATCCAGGTCGTCGATGCGAAGGTGGCCGGACAGGGCTGTGCTGAGGCCTACCTGCTTGCCCTGGAAGACCATTTCCTTCAACTCGGGCTCGGGGATGAAGTCGAACAGGTTCCGCCCATCTTTGGTTAGAGTGTCGATAAGGAATCCATCGCATTGGCCTTCCTTGGCCAATTGGACCATGACCTTGGGGTCCAAGCCACCGTAGAGTTCGTTGTCTGCAAAGAGGGAGCCGATGAGCTTGGTGTTGGTGCCGGCCATTGCCTGCCTGGCTTGGATCAGCGTTTCCCTTGCGGTGTCGTAGTCGGTGCATTGGAAGCCGACTTTCACCGAGGTGGCGTTCAAGGCCGCCGCGGCGTAGGCGGCCATCGCCACCGTCCCGGGCTGGCTCGGGACGACGCCTAGAGTCACGCTGACGTGATTTTCAGGAGCGATTCGGGAGCGTATCTGGTGGACAACCGTTGGATGCCCTGAACCCACCAGGGCCTCCTGAAGGTTCTTTACATCCACAACGTCCGCGCCGCCCCGTTCGGCTTCCAGGGCTTCGTCGACGTTTTGGACACTGACCATAAGCAACATACCTGACGCGAAGTTGTTATTGGCGGTGAGCCAGGCGGTGCGGTTGTTCGCGGGCTCGAGCGCTTCTGGTGGTTTGGGCTTTAACGGTTCCAATTCCCGGCGAAGCTCGGCCTTTTCGTCGGGAGTGAACTCCATGAGCGGGTATCGGGGGTGTCCGCCGGCCATCCCCATCAACTCGCCCCAGTACTTGACCATCGGAATCGGGAGCGCGCCGTCGTACTTGTCCACGGTGCGGGTCCACCAGGTATCGGAAAGTTCTTTGATGCGCCGTAGATGCGTCTCGTAGAACTGCTCGTCCAGGTGGCCCTGGGTGGCCTTTTCGATGAACTGCACATAGTAGTTGCATTCAGCGGTGTCGAAACGCCAGTCGGAGGTATTGGAGAACATTACCTGCTGGTTGAACCCCAACTCTTTCCCTCGCCAGAAGATCCATTCGTCCGGAGTGCTGATGATGGCATCTTTCCCGATCTCCAGGTGGGCTTCGATGGACAACTGCTGGCTGAAGCTGGCTTCCTTGACGCCGACCACGTTGGGGATGGCGCAGAGGCGTTTCAGGTTGGCCGGGTTCAGCACTATCCCGAATTGGGGGGAGTTGTAGAACATGATGGCCAGCGAGGTATTGTCGGCCAGGTAGCGTACCCACTCGACGACCTGTTCTTCGGTCTTGGTGACCATGTAGGGAGGGGCCACTATGAGCAAGTCGTAACCCGTATCCTCGGCGTGGTGCGCCAGGTCCAACATCGACCTAGCCGAAGTGTGAGTGATGTGGGCGCCTATGGTCCACTGTCCTCTGGCTTCGTCTGAAAGGACGTCCATGACCTTCAGCCGCTCTTCATGGGTGAGGCTCCAGAATTCACCCATGCCCCATGTGCAGCCCGCGCCGCGTGTTCCCAGCTTTCGGACGTGGCGAATATTGTGCCGCAACCCGTCTTCATCGACGCGGTCGTCAGTTGTAAACGGCGTGATGAGAGTGGTCCATTGGCCCTTCAAGGAAGCCCAGGCCCAGTCCTGGGCTTCCTCTTTGGTATAAGCTGGCATCAGCTAACTCCTCCTGAACAGGTTCGGCTAATTCGGCATTTTAATGGTCTGCCCGGTTTCAGTCCACCATGGGAGCATCCAAAAGGCCTGCCATCTCCACAGCTACTTCGGCTAGTGCCGTATAATGGTCAAGTCCCAATTTCGGGCGAGGGGGCGGCATGGTAGTAGAAGAACATGCGCGAGCGGCCAGAGCTTTCCTGGAGGCCGCAGACCAGGAGTTCGCTGCGGGCGACGTATTGCAGGGTTCGGAGAAGCTGTGGGGAGCGGCTTCTCATGCAATCATGGCCGTCGCTCAGGAGAGGGGATGGCAGTATGGAAGCCACCGCGCCATGAAGGATGCGGCCCGGCGTCTGGCGGAAGAGTACGGTGATACGTCTATCCGGGATAGATTTGCGGTCGCAGAGAAATTTCACATGAATTTCTACCACCAGATCATGGGTGATTACCAGATCGAGCAGGACCGTCCTCTGGTCCGGGAGTTCGTGGGGCGCGTGCTCTCCTTGGACGGTCCTACCTAGTGCGCCCGGGCAATCCGCAAACGGCTTAGCCGCTTCTGCCCGGGTACCGGTAGTCCTTGGCGATACCCATCTCCGGAAGGGCAGGCTGTTCCTTGGCCCGGTAACGGTAGTCGGGGTCGGCGGCGGCCTTGGGACCGATGGTGTTCCGCAGTAATCCCATCCCTCCTGCTTCGTGGCCCCAATCCGTAACTGTTCAATCTTGAGGGAGGGAAAGCCCCACTTTCGCAAAAGGGGGGTGGGGGGGATTTCTCCCGCTCCAGCTAGAGTCGCTAACGGGTGCGCTGCACATCTCCAACCGTGGTGGTTTCCGGTTGGAATATCCGGGTTGAGATGACCCAGGTCCTCGTAACTGCGTTAGCCGGAAGGAGAGAAATCCCCCTTAATCCCCCTTTTGCGAAAGGGGGAGATTCTCCGTGAACGTTCCGTCGCCGTTCCCAACTCTGAACAGTTACTCCAATCCACTATACTTGCGAGAAACCAATTTCGGGCGAGGGGGCGGCATGGTCGTAGAAGAACACGCGCGAGCGGCCAGGACTTTCCTGGAGGCTGCAGACCAAGAATTCGCGGCGGGTGACGTATTACAAGGTTCGGAGAAGCTGTGGGGCGCAGCGGCCCACGCGGTCATGGCGATAGCCCAGGAGAGGGGTTGGCGATTCAACAGTCACGGGGCGTTGAAGGACGCGGCCAGAAGACTATCTGAAGAATACGCCGATCTCTCAATCCGCGACCGGTTCGCGGTTGCGGAGAAATTCCATGGGAATTTCTACCATCAGTGGATGCCGGACGTCCAAGTACAGCAAGACCGTCCAATTGTTCGAGAGTTCGTTGACCAGGTCCTCTCTTTAGACGGCCCCGCTTGATATCCGCTTCTGACAGACCTGGCGCTAGCCGCCCCTTCCCGGGTACCGGTAGTCCCTCGCGATTCCCATCTCCGGAAGAGGAGGTTGTTCTTTGGCCCGGTAACGGTAGGCGGGGTCGGCGGCGGCTTTTGGACCGATGGTGTTACGAAGGATGCCGATGCCCTCGGCTTCGTGCTCCACCACGTCTCCCGGCTGCAGGAACCTGGCCTTTTCGTAGCCTTTCCGTATAGCTTCGGCGATGGACCCGCCGCCCACGGTCCCGCTACCCAATACGTCGCCCGGCGCGATGCGGCTGTCCCGCGACGCCCGCTCAATCAGCGATCCCCAGGTGTGCCAGGACTCCCCACCCTCGGCCTCGGTCAGCCAGTCGTCCCCGTTGACCCTCACGCTGCATTTGATATGCAAACGTCCATCGCGCATGAACGGGGCCATCTCATCCGGAGTCACCAACCACGGGCCGATGGAAGAACCGGAGTCCTTGCCCTTCGCGGGGCCAAGTCCAACGGCGCTCTCGTCGCGCTGCAGGTCCCGGCAGCTCCAGTCGTTAAAAATTAGAAAACCCGCAATGTAGTCCATGGCGTCGGCTTCGGTTACATTGGTCCCCTCTTTGCCGACCACGCAGCCTAGCTCCAGCTCGTAGTCCAGCATTTCCGCGGCTGACGGGTAGGGGACCTGTTCCTCTGTGCCGTACATGCAAAGTGGATTCGAGAAGTAAAATATGGGCATCCGGTACCAGGCTTCTTCCCGCTCCCGAGTCCCTTGGGCGGTAGCGTGTTCCTCGTAGATCATGAAGTCACGGACAGTAGGAGGCCGAAGAACCGGGGCCCTCAGCCGCACCTGCGTCAGAGCCGATCCCGGTGCGCCGGAAGACCTGGCCAACGCCTCACGCACGCGGTCGACTGAGGAGTCTCCCAGTTCTAGCAGTTCCCGGACGTCCCTCAGAGTGCGGTGTTCGCCGAGAAGCGCAGTCACGTCTACAACCTGTTCACCATTTAGCACGCCGCACCGTGGTCCTGAACCGGCGTCGTAAGTCAAAAGTCTCATTTCGTGTCTCCCTCGATTGGGACTGTTTGAACATTGTGGGGGCACTGGCCGCCCGCGCCCCACGCTGCCGGGCTAGCGTAAGTCGCGCCGGATACCCTGTCAAGAATCGGCTCGCCGTGGGGCTCCAGTTGGTCTTTGACACCCGGTATCATTCTGCTTGACTGGGCCAGACCGCCGGGTCTGCCATGCCCCAAACTGGCGAGGGCATCCCGTTCCCAACGGCCGCCAGGCCCCCGCCTTGCTCCTACCGGCACCGCGACCACGTTGAAGGTGAGTACGTCATGGCCTTTGAAAACCTGCTTCTTGACCAGGACCAAGCTATCCTCAAGATTACCGTCAACCGGCCGGAGGTGCTTAACGCCCAAAGCCGCCTCATGAGGGAAGAACTCGACCAAGCCCTTGCGGATGCCGCGGAGGACGAGTCGGTCCGCGTCGTGATTATCGCCGACGCGGGCAAGCATTTCTCCGCGGGTCACGACCTGGGCAGCCCCCAGGAGATGGAGGACCGGCAGCGCAGGCCCTACGCCGCGGGAATGTCGGGGCAATTCAAGCGTAGCTGGGACCAAAACCTGGCCAACACCCTGCGTTGGCGAGACTTTCCCAAGCCGACCATCGCCCAGGTGCAGGGCTATTGCATCATGGGCGGCCTCATCTTGGCCACGTCGTGCGACCTGATTGTCGCGGCGGACAATGCCCGTTTCTCGGACCGGACGGTGCGGTGGGGTGGTCCCCACGTTCAATATTCCAGCCTGCCGTGGGAGATCGGTGTCCGCAAGGCCAAGGAATACCTGTTCACCGGAGATTGGATTGACGCCGCCGAGGCGGAACGGATCGGGCTTATCAACAGGGTCGTGCCCGCCGATACGTTGGAAGAAGAGACCATGTCCCTGGCCCAACGAATCGCCCTCCAGGACCCCTTCGCCCTTCGTTTGGCCAAATTCTCCATCAACCAGATTCAGGACGAGATGGGCTACCGCACGGCCATCACCGGAGCGTTTCAGGCCCACGCGATTTCCCTGGCTTACCGCCGCGAACAGCACGGGAAAGATTACGAGCGCAACATCGGTACGGACCGGGCGAAGCGTAGGGACGAAGCCTTCGGTGACCACCGTTAGGACTCCTTCCCCCGGAACCGCGATATGAGCGCCCTCTCCGACCTAAGGGTCATAGACTTGTCAACCGATGTAGCGGGCCCGTTCTGCGCCAAGCTCTTCGCCGACTTCGGGGCCGACGTGATCAAGGTTGAGCCTCCGCAGCCGGGCGACGAATCCCGACTTTTTCCGCCAATCGCAAACGAAGACAACCCCGCCGAGAGCGGCGGGATGTTCCTCTACCTCAACACCAACAAGCGGGGCGTTACTCTGAACCTCGATTCCCAGCAGGGGCTATTCTTGCTGCGGCAGCTTCTCAGCACGGCTGACATCGTCGTAGAGAACTTCCCTCCCGGCACAATGGACACCATGGGGCTGGGATTTGACTCCCTTCAGAAGGCGAAACCCGGAATAATCCTGGTGTCAGTTACGCCCTTCGGCCAGGACGGGCCCTGGAGCGGTTACGAGGCCACCGACCTGGTTGAATTTGCCGCATCGGGACTTAGCTCCGTGAATGGCCTTGCTTCACGGGAGCCCCTAAAAGCCCCAGGATTCGAGACCTATTACCAGGCCGGAGTAAGCGCATTCTCGGGCGCGATGACCGCGGTCTGTCACCGGGACGTGGGCGGGAAGGGAGAGCATGTCGACGTATCTATACTGGAGGCCGCAACCACGATCTTCGGCCCGCAACTTCTCGCAGCACAACACTCGGGTAGGTCCGCAGGGCGCAGGAGCAGTGGCAGACCAACCGGCCTCTTCCCCTGCAAGGATGGGTTCGTCTCCCTGAACGTCCGCCACGAACCTACCTGGCGGTTCATGTGGCTGTTCTTCGACGAACCCGAAATGGCTGACGACCCCAGGTTTGCCACCCAGGCGGCCCGCCGGGAGCGGAACCAGGAGCTGGAAGAACTTCTGATGCACCGGTTAGCCCGCTACACGATGGAAGAGCTTTTCCATGGGTTGGCCCCCATCCGAATCATGGTGGGCATGACTCTTGACGTTTCCCACATAGCCAGCGACCCCCACCTGGAGGAACGGGGTCTCTTCGTAGAGTCAGACCATCCCATCGCCGGGAGAGTCAAATTTCCCGGCGCGCCCTTTCTTATGAACGAGACTCCGTGGGAGCTGAGTCGCGCCGCCCCCACTCTCGGCGAACACAACCGGGAAGTCTTTACGGGAATGCTGGGACACAGCCCCCGGGAGTTGGACCGGTGGTACGCCCAGGGTACCATTTAACATGTCCGGCGACGGGGACCTACCCCTGGCCAACCTCCGGGCCGTGGTGTTCACCCAGGCTTGGGCCGGAGCGATGACTACGATGCTGCTGGCGGACTTGGGCGCTACCGTGATCCAGATAGAGGCGCTGGAACGCCCGGACCCCTGGCGGGGCGGCTACGCTCCCAGGCTCTCGGGCACTTACCCCGATAACGACCCGGGGGAACGTCCTTACGACCGCAACGCCAATTTCAACTCCGTCAACACCAACAAGCAAGGCATCACCATAGACCTCAACCACCAGGAGGGAAAGGACCTCTTCCTGGACCTGGTCCGCATCTCGGACATTGTGGCCGAAAATTTCTCCGCTCGGGTCATTCCCAACTTCAAGCTGGAATACCCAGTTCTCCGCCAGGTCAACCCCAGCGTCATCATGCTGCGAATGCCGTCATATGGTACCGATGGCCCTTACTCGATGTACATGGGGAACGGCGGCACAACGGAGCCCATGTCGGGGATATCTTCCTTGTTGGGTTACAAAGACGGTCCGCCAATTAACTCAGGAGTGATGCACACCGACCCCGTGGGCGGGATGTTCGGTTACGCATCGTTATTGATCGCCCTCCACCACCGAAACCGCACCGGACAAGGGCAGCTTATCGACCTATCCCAGCAGGAAACGTCCGTCCACCTGATAACCCAGCAAGTGATGGAGTACAACCTGACCGGCAGAGTCCCACCGAGACAGGGAAACCGCGACGACATGATGGTCCCCCACGGCAATTTTCGCTGCAGAGGCGAAGACTCCTGGGTGGCCATAGCGGTACGGTCGGATGCGGAATGGTCATGGCTCTGCGAGGTGATGGGGAGGGCAGAATTAGCCGGTGATACTCGTTTTTCCAGCCTGGCGGGCCGCCTCCGCAACATTGATGAAGTCGAGGGAGCGGTCTCTGAATGGACCGCCGGACAGGAATCCTACGCGGTCATGGAGCGGCTACAAGCTGTTGGCATCCCCAGCGCCCCGGTGTTGAACGCCGCGGATGTGCTGGAGAACCCGCAGCTACAGGCCAGGGGCTTCTTCGACGAGGTGACTCATCCGCTTACCGGAACGTACCGCCATGCGGGAACGCCCTGGAGACTAACCAACACCCCGCGCAAACAGCGGGACCCTTCGCCAACCCTGGGCCAACACAGCGTCGAAGTGTTCCAAAATCTTCTTGGACTGCCCGCAGCCCAAATCACAGACCTGATCGAACGAGGCATCACCGGAGAAACACCCGCTCCGGAGGAGTAGGACGCCGGATTTCTAGTCCGTTGTCCAAGAGCTTAATGGGGCCGGTTGAACTGGACCAGGATCCCGTCCGGGTCGCGGACATAGATGCTGCGGACCTCTCCGTCTTCATTGGTGAAGGACTCCAGAGGACCCCCCAACTCGAACCCCTTTGCGACCAACTCCTCGGCCAAGCCCGCCACGTCTTCCACGCCAAACGAGATGTGGCTGATGCCAACTTGGTCCAGCAGAATCGGTTCACCGTCGGGCTGCTCCCCTGGATGGCTAGTCAGAGTCAACGTCGGAGTCGCGCCGTCGCCGTAAGCCAGGCTGACCCATCTCCTGACCTTTCGGGCATGTTTATAGTTGTGCTGGCGGCCTCCCTCGGTGGGGTCGGTGGGCCGGTCACCCAGGACGGTCATACCCAGCGCGTCCCGGTAAAAGGCCAGGGACTTATCCATGTCTCGAACGCAGATGCCTATGTGAGTTACGCAAGAGGCTTGCATCGGCTCTAGTCTCCTGTATTGGGCGGCTCTGGAGGGGTCCTGCGCCCGGCGTACCGGACCATGAACTCCCGGATCGCCCGGAAATATTGGTTGAGACCAACGTACATCAGGTCGTTATGCCCCGCCCCGGGGATAATTTCCAGATGTTTGGCGGTGGTCCGCAGGTCGTTGTGCATGGCCACTGCGTCACGCAATGGCGCGCCTTCGTCCATCTGCCCGTGAATGACCAAGGCGGGAATGTTGATGGAATGGACCTTGGCGACGTACGCAGCTTCCAGCGCGCCGGCAACATCGGGAGCCAGGCCCTGTGTGAAATTGCCGATGGTGGGACGCCCACTTTCGATGATTACTCCGTTGATCTGTTCCGAGGCGTTGACCGCCAACTCAAATGCGGAGTGCCGCCCCATAGACCGTCCCATTACGTACAGGGGGCCGGTGAACTGGCGGACCTCCATTGTCTCCCGCAGCGACTCAAGCACCTTATGGGAGTCGGAGAGCATCTTGGTGAATGCCGGTGATCCCCCGGCCGCTCCGTACCCACGGTAATCCGCGACGAAGAAATTCACACCTATGTCGTTGTAAAACGGGGCTATGACGTCGTATCCGGCTGCGGTTTCGCCGTTGCCATAGAAAAACAGGATGGTAGGATTCGCCAACCCCACCGGGAAGAACCGTGAGGACAAAACGATGTCTTCCTCAACGTCGATGGCGTAGTCTACCGCCCCTTCAGGGGTTTTCGTCCAGTGGGACCTGGGGTAAAAAGACCGGGCCGACGCCTCAGGGTTGTCCAACACCGTAAAATCAACTGCAGCCATGTCCATCCCTCCCTGGAAACCACCGGCATTATACTACGGGCTATGGTAAGGTGAAGTCACAACTATCTCACGCTGATAATCGCCAAGAGGTGTAGCGGAATGTCAAAGATGGAAATCGGCCTGTACGACGTCCTCGATCAAGCTCAGATGGAGTCCCACGCAGTTGCGGCGGACGTCTATGACGAACACATCCGAGGCGCGCAGGAAGCGGAGCAAATGGGGTACAAGTACTATTTCTCCATCGAGCACCAGACTTCCGACGTAAGCTTTCTCAGCGCGCCCAGCGTGTACCTGACGGCGCTGGCCCGAGGCACCAGCGCAATGCGGTTCGGCGTGATGATCTACCAGTTGCCCTTCCACCACCCGATACGCCTGGCCGAGGACGTGGCAATGCTAGACCATCTCTCACGGGGCAGGGTGGAGTTCGGCGCGGGGACCGGTGTCACGAGCCACGAGTTCCTACGCTGGAAAGTCGACTTCGACCGCAGGCGGGATATCAGCGAGGAAGCCCTGGACGTCATCCTGCAGGCGTGGACGCAGGACAGCGTCACTTACAACGGGGAATTCTTCCAGTTCGACGAGGTGTTGACCTCTCCCAAGCCGTTCCAGCAGCCCCACCCGCCTGTATGGTTCGGTTGCCACAGCGCGGCCAGTTTCGAGTACGCGGCCCAGAACAATTTCCACGTCTCCCAGAACATTGACACCGACCAGGTCATCGCCGACAAGTTCGAGACCTGGCGGGGACTCTGGCGGAACGCGGGACACCAGACCGCCATGCCGAAGACCTTCTTGACCCGGCATGTTCACGTTGCGGAAACAGACGAAAAGGCGCGGGAGCAAGCCGAACCCCACCTGGTGACGGCCCTGTTTCCGACGGCCGTACCCGAGGGTAAGGGCCGGGACATCATCGGTGCCACCCGCATCGGCTACGGTCCTTCAGGTATGAGGGGCGGAGATCCTGGAACGCCGGAACGGGCAGAGCTACGCCGCGTGTTCTCCGAACGGGCCCGGTCCTATGACTTCTGGGTCGACAACGGGATCGCGTTGGTGGGCAGCCCGGAAACCGTTGCGAAGAAGCTAGAGGAGCAACACCAAATCATCGGCCACGACATCTTCTGCGCCCGCCACATGTTCGGCTACATCTACCCCGGGGCCGCCAAGAAGTCCATCAAACTCTTCGCCGAAGAGGTGATGCCAGCCTTCGCGTAAGGTCGGCAAGTCCCCTAGCCACACGAGATAAGGGGCCTCTTAATCTCGTCTTTTACGTGACAAAGCGCAGTTTCACGCGAGCGGCGTGAATGAGGCTGCGGCTCTGCTGCGTTGGTTGGTGTCAAGAGGGAGCGTCTATACGTAACTATTCAGACTCGAGGACGCGGATTGGCTGAATCCCAAATCAGGCATCTCCATGATGATTTTCGAATGATGTCCCTCGGCCGCAACCAGTCATTACTATGAAAATAGGCAATTTTCATATTCATACATGGCCTCGGCAAGACCATCCGCAATTCCCGCGCAGAGCCTGCCCCCGGCTCGATCGGGGGCGGGAATCCAGAAATGCCAATGATAGTGTCCGTTGCTGGCTGCGAAGGTTTCTGGATTCCGGCTCAAAGCCTGCCCCGTACTGGATACGGGGCCCGGAATGACGGGCTCGAAATAGGAAGGACACATGAAGTCTGAACAGTTACGTCTATACCAGTTACACGCGCCTTAGCAACTCTTCCTCCAGACGGCCGGCATCGAAGACCGCGCTGGCCTCGGCAACGCGGCGGTCCCCCTCCCGCACCATCCTCTCCGCTTCGGTCTCTTCCAGGACCTCCGGCAGTTCCTCTTCCCGCGCCCTGCGCCGTTGCACGTCGCGGGCGTGTTCTACGAAGAGGCGGAGCGGACTTGAGAGGCGTGAACCTTACGGTGGTGTGGAACCTTACCCAAGAACAATCCCGATTAGCCATTTCTGACGAAACAACCAAACTTCCGGATTACCTGCCAGGAACCAAACATCATGAACATACTCCCGAATCTCCCACGCCCGCTATTAACGGCGGGTATGGTTGCTCTTGTCATGTCCACAACGTTGGCTTGCGAGGACTCCGAAGCTAACGTTTCCCCGGAAGTTGGCGACACTTCCTGCGATAGATTGTGCGACCGTGATTTCTGGAGCAATGTTCTTGTAGCCGCTGAAGTGCGCGCTGAATTGGATCGGGGTACAGACATCCACGCGACAGGCGGTATGGGCTTTGGCGGTGGTACGCCCCTCCACTGGGCATCTGCACATAGCAACAATCCTACAGCAATAGAAGTGCTGCTGGATCGGGGGGCGAACGTCCATGCACAAGACAACTTGAAAGATACCCCGCTACACTGGGCAGCGAAGGACAGTGTAGAGCCAGCGATTGTGGCATTGTTATTGGCCTATGTGGCAGACATCAATGCGAGAGGCCACAAGAACCGGACGCCTTTGCACGATGCAGTAGCAAGACGTCCTGGACGTGCAACCGGGTCAGTCATCGCATTCCTAGTGGACCGTGGGACGGACATCCATGCAAGGGACGAATCCGGATATACGCCATGTGATCTAGTGGGGATCCCTTATCCCCCAGTCTTGTTGTGCGGTTAACGGGATTTGACTGAGCCATTGGTCTACCCCCGCCGCAGCAATTCTTCCTCCAGCCGGTCCACGTCGAACTTCTGGCTGGCTTCGGCAACCCAGGCGTCGCCCTCCCGGACTATCCGCTCGGCCAATGTCAATAGACTCTGGCCGGAATCTTCAAACATCGTTCAGCTTTCCGCTTGCCGGCGGCGCAACAACTCCCGGAGCCGCTCATTTTCCAGCAGGGCGGCGTCGAGCCGGTCTTTCAACTCTGTCTGCCGGGGCAAGTATGCCCTGCCAACCGGGTCGTAGAAGCGCAACTGGCCGCTTGTCCAGCAGAGGGCCAATTCCAACGCTTCGCTGTAGCCCCAAATCTCCCCGTCCGGCTCCTCCGTTATCGGGATGGGAACGTAGGCCCCGTCCACTAACCGGTCGCCTGCCAAGGCCGCGTCGCGGTAGCGGCCCCCGGTGCGGTCGAAGCGCCAGTACTCGCCAACGCACATCTCTGCATACCTGTCGCGCTTGATCGTGTAGTCCCGTACTCCGGTGGTCTCCGAGGCTACCTCCAGCACAAACTCCGGCGGTTTGCCCGCCTCGCTTATCACGTAGCCGTTGGTCTCGGTGATGCGCTCCGGGTCCACGTCGAAAGCGGCTACGCAATCCGGGACCGGGCAACTGCGGACGTTCCGCCGGTCCGGGCAGAGGTAGCCCTGGCCGTTGATCAGGACACCTTCGCGGCGGCCGTGGAACCAGGTTTCTAAGGTCTGGTCGGCGCGGGTGATGTGTTTGTTTTGTTGCATGTCAGGCACGCGTGGCGGATCGGGCAGCGGTTCGGGCCGGTCCGCCGGGGATGTTTGTGCAGGTGTTTTCGATGGGCGTCCGGTAGTCATCTTTGGCCTCGTGGCTTGGATACTTTTCTTCTCGGAGTCGAGCAAAACGTCAGCATAGCCTGGTCACTGACCACCAATCACCAGCTAGCTCCTACATCCTACGCAGCAACTCTTCTTCCAGCCGGTCTACGTCGAAACCCTGGCTGGCTTCGGCGACACGTGCGTCCCCCTCCCGCACCATCCTTTCGGCCTCGGTCTCCTCCAGCGTTTCCGGCAATTCCTCTTCCCGCGCCCTACGCCGTTGCACGTCGCGGGCGTGTTCTACGAAGAGGCGGCGCATTGCGACCACCACTGAATCGGTGGAAGATAGATACTCGGGCATGGAGTATTGCGTGTACTTTTCGGCGTCGTAGTCCTGGTTGCGGAAGTTGAAGTTAAGCTCCCAGTTCCGGTAGGGCCAGGTGACCCCGCTTACCAGCTTGCGGAAAAGGCTGGGTGGGTTTTCATACCGCTCCACGTTGAGGTAAACCATGCGGGTCAGGTTCTCTTCCACGGGCACAGGCCAACGGGTGCTCCGGAAGTAGCGGTTGTTGCCTCCGGTACGGGACATACCCGGAAGGCGGGTGCCGTTCCACTCGTTCACGTCGGGCGACTCGGCGGGCGCGGCCCTTCTCATGGATGGGTCCTGTCCCCTCCGCTTTGCCTTCCAATCAAAGAACCAGGTCCAGGCAAGCCTCCACTTGTGTAGAGGCCAGACCCCGTCTACGCCGGGGTAATACATCTGGTAGGGGATCTTGCCGTCCTCGTCGTAGTAGTACTTCTCGGTCGATGACTTGCCGCTGCCCGGCCGGTAGTGGACGTTCTTGTTGTTAACCAGGTTGACCCGGTAGCCCAACGGAGTCCTCGGGCGGCCGCCGACCCGGCTTCCCAGAATGCGCAGCGCGTTGCGGTGCACCATAAAGGCGTTATGGGCGTCCATGGTGTTTTCCAGAACCAGCACCCAGTTGCAGTCGAACATGCAGAAGGACGGGCGGCATATGTTGTTGTCCTCAAACATCTCCGGGGGAATGTCCTCTTCGGGAGAGACCGGCTCGCCATCACCCATCCAGACGAACACTATACCCTTAAGCGTCACGGTCGGGAACTTCCGGGCCCTCATCCCCGGAGCGCCAACCATTTTGGACTCCGGGCCCTCGGTCAGAAACGCCACACAGTTGCCGTCGCCGTCGAAGGTTGCCCCGTGGTACGGACAGGTTACGAACCCCTCGAAATAGCACCGCCCCATGGAGAGGTAGACCGCGCGATGGGGGCACCAGTCGAGCAGGGCTTGCACCTCACCCTGCTTGTCTTTGAAGAAAATGACGTCTGTGCCAAGCATCCGCAGCATCGACGGAGCGTTCTTCTTGACGTCCTTCTCGGGCAGAGCGGGATACCAGTATTCCCGGTATCCGGCAGGCGGAATCCGGCTGCGGCGGTCGGTGGGATCATCGGGTACCTTGAAAGGGGGAGTGGAGTTGAAGCCCTGGAAGCCGCGCCGCATCTGCTTGTAGCCACCTGGATAACCTGAAAGGGGTTTAAGCAGCAGTCTCTTCAGTCCCATATTCCCTGTCCTGTCCCGTTGATTCGCCGGTTTCCGTCATAGTAGCAGAAATGTCAAGAGTGAAGGGTTGAGGAAGTCCTCCCAGCGCTTTCCGGGTTACGCCTCGACGAGCGGTTCGATGCCGCTGGTGTCGGTAGAGGCGCGAGCCAACTCCAGGTCATACATCCTTTGCAGGTTCAGCCAGAATTCTGGGGTCATGCCCAGGGCTTGCCCGATTCTCAGCGCCGTGTCTGCCGTTATGGACCTGCGGCAGTGAACAATCTCGTTGATTCGCACCGGGGGCACTCTTATGGCGTGCGCCAGACGATACTGGCTGATGCCCAGTTCTTCCAGAATCTCCGCCAGATGTTCCCCTGGGTGGATTGGCAGGCTTGTGGCCACGGGTCTTCCTCCTCAGTGGTAGTCGATGACTTCAATCTGCATGGCGCCTTCGTCAGTCCACGCGAAGCATACACGCCACTGGTCGTTGATACGGATGCTGTACTGGCCGGCCCGGTCGCCGCGCAGGGATTCTAGGCGATGGGAGGGCGGCAACCGCAGGTCGCTCAGCGTTGTCGCCGCGACTACACGTTGCAACCTCATCCGCGCCCTCCGCTGGATGCCATGCGGCAAGCGCGCGGCCCGCTCGCCGTTGAAGAGCCTTTCGGCGTCGTTGTCCCTGAACCGGTCCACTGTGAACGATATTAACGGCATGCGTTAATATCGGCAATGCGCTCAAGTATAGGGATTGCCGGGACCAGGGGAGATGGAATAAGCCTGGGATGATACCGTTAGAATGGGTACGGCTGCCCTCCGCCCACCGCCAATACTTGACCGGTGATGTAGGAGGCGTCCTGGGACGCGAGGAACGCAATGGCCGCAGCCTGCTCGTATGCTTCACCGCGCCTGCCCATGGGTATCTCTGAGCTTCGGGTCGCCGAGCGGTACTCTTGTTGGTCGGCTTGCTCCTCTTCCGGCAGGTCGGGCACGGCTACTGTGACGCCGAAGTCCCGGGGAGTTACCCTGTCGTCAGCGCCGGTGCCGCTGGGCGCGACGCAGTTGACCCTGATCCCCAGGTGGGCGACTTCTCTCGCCAGGGAAGTGGTCAACCCGATCTGGCCCGCCTTGGCCGCGGCATAAGGGACGCGGAAGCGTCCCGTGACCGCGTGAGTGGCGATATTCACGATCGCCCCGGAACCCTGTTCGATCATGCGCGGCAGGGCGGCGCGGCAGCACCACACCGCGGTCCAAAAACTGCGGTCTATCTCGGCCTGGATCTGCTCTGGAGTGTAGTACTGAAAGGACTGAAACCAGATGGTGCCCCCGGCGACGTTGGCCAACACGTCGATCCTTCCATAGGCCTCCATCGCGGCGGCCATCAACGCTTCGGCATTTTCATACTTGGAGAGATCGCCGAGGGACACGGTACAGGAGCCGCCGAAGTCGCGGACCGCCGCGCAAACCCTCTCGGAGGTTTCCGCGACCATGTCGCCGATAACGATTGAGGCCCCTTCCTGGGCAAGCCTGCGGGCAGTCGCCGCGCCGATCCCTTGCCCGGCTCCGGTTATCACGGCGACTTGGCCCTCGAAACGACGCGCTCCCGCAGCCCTGGGGTCAAGTTCTCCTGCCACGTTGTCCTCCTGAGCGACGGTCCAGGGACGCTCCCTGCCCCGGTGTTAGTCCCCGGCCAGGACCACGGTGCCCGTAGACGACAGGGACCCTCCGGTACCGTTGACGATGGATACCTTGGGGTTGCCGCCGTTGGGCGTTACCTGGCGTTCTCCGGCCTCGCCGCGCATCTGGCGCACCGCCTCGACCAGCAGGAAGCTGCCGTACATACCGGGATGGGTATAGGACAGCCCGCCGCCGCTGGTGTTGAGGGGGAAGTCCCCTCCGGGGGCGGTGCGCTGGTTGGCCACGAAGTCGGCGGCTTCTCCCGGCCCGCAGAATCCCAGCGCCTCCAGAGTGAGCATGACGGTGTAGGTGAAGGAATCGTAGATCATGGTCAGGTCTATGTCGCTATGGGTGATGCCAGCCCGGGCCATGGCGTTGGGGCCGGACTCACGGGCAATCATTGAAGTGAAAGACGGCATCATGCTAATCATGTTGTGGTCGTGGCTCTCGGCTGCGCCTAGCACCCACACGGGTTCCTTGGCGCAGTCCCGCGCTTTCTCTGCGGAGGCAACGATTATCGCGGCTCCCGAGTCGGTAACCAAGCAGCAGTCAAACAGGTGGAACGGCCAGGATACCCAACGGGAATTATGGTAGTCTTCAAAGCTCATGGGCGTGTCGTGCATCGCCGCCTTGGGATTCAGGTTCGCCCACTTCCGGGTCGCCACCGCTACCTCGGCCATTCCCTGGCGGGTCTTATCCTCCCCGTACTCGTGCATATAGCGGGAGCAGGCGATAGAGTAGTTAATGGGAGCGCCGATGATACCGTAGGGAGACTCATACTGGGCAGTGGGCAGGTTGGGGTCACCGGGCACCCGCCCCCTGGTGGACCTTCCCGCCTGGCCGTGGGTGATAAGGGCAACGTCGCAAAATCCAGCTCTGATCGCGGCGACGGCATGGGCGACGTGGATAACGAATGAGGAACCGCCCACGGACGTATTGTCGGTAAACCCCGGCTGGATACCCATGTACTCGGCGGTGGCCAGGGTGGAGAACCCGGCGGTAAACAGCCCGTTGACGTCGTTCTTGGATAGACCGGCGTCGGCAAGGGCGTTGTGTGCAGCTTCCCCATGGTGCTGCAAGGAAGACTTGTTGGGCACGGTGCCCATCACGTCGGACTCGGCCACTCCGACGATGGCGATGTCTCTCTGACCTGTTCCGCTAGTTGCCATTACCGGTCCTCCAAAACATACGTGGGAATCTCAACCCGGCCAGTCCGGTTGGTAGTCTAGGAGCCTCGCGCTGAGCATGTCAACCGTTGGCGGACTTCTCTCAAGGTCGTTCAATTCTCCGCGACAGCCCCTCGCCCAGAGGGCGAGGGGTTGGGGTGAGGGACATGTGGCGAGGGGCAACCAGGGTGGTGCATGGAATTTCACCCTCATCCCGTCCTTCTCCCTCAAGGGAGAAGGGGTAGTACTCCAATAATTGAAAGACCCTAGGACTCCTCCTCCCAGGGGTTGTAGGAGCCGAAATACCAGAGGTGGCCCTCGGGGTCCAACGCGCTGTAGAGCCTCCCGCCGTAGGGTTGGTCTTCGATTTCAAAAACGATTTCGGCTCCGGCAGCTTTGGCGTGTTCGTAATGGGCGTCAATCTCGTCGACAACCACGTACACGCTCCGGGTATTCCCTCCGGCTTCGGAGGGGGTCTTCACGGGATGTCCACCGTCATTGTTGGAAGATGAGCCCACCATGATCATGCCGTTCCCCAGGGAAAGTTGGGAGTGGGCGATGGTCCCGTTCTCTCCCGGCACCACCAGATGACGGGTAAACCCAAATACGCTGGTCAGCCATTCAATCGCCGCCGGTGCGTCGTCATAACTCATTCCTGGGATCACGTATCCCGGCGAGGTCGGTACTTGGTCACTCATGACTTTGCGCCTCACTTATCCGATTAGGTAGGACCGCCGCTTTTACTCGGCTGGTCGCCGCGGTAAGTCTGGTGATCAGCGGGGGAGATGGCGTTTGACCCATTCGAGCTCTTCCTTTTCGGAGTCGAAGTATTCGAAGCGGTGGAACAGCTTGGTCCGGCCCCTGGCAGCGGAGATACCCTTCCGCTTGGCCCGGCTCGCGCCTTCATCGACAGTTAGATCCGCCGAGTCGATCACCACGCCGTAATGCTCGAGGGCCGACTCGGGGGAAACGAAGCCGTCCTTCACGTCATCCGGCACCTGCTCTATGTCCCGCTCCAAGGGGTCACCCCACCCCCCACCGCCGACAGTATATATCCTGACGATGTCCCCGCGCTTCCAGCGGTTGTCATCCGAGAACGCGCGGACCTCCCGCTCTTGTGGAGTGCCCGGGTTCATCACCACCCTGGAAGCCCCGCGGCCCATCCCGCCGGCGACTCCCCAGACCGGGAACAGGTTATCTTCGACCCGCAGTCCAAAGGTGCCTTCGCCGGCCAGAAGCCGCACGTCCCGCACCACACCGCAGCCTCCGCGGAACTTTCCCGGTCCGCCGGAGTCAGTGGATATGGCGTACTGCTCCAACCGCAGCGGAAATTCCATCTCCATGAATTCACCGGGATAGTTCTCGTTGTGGCGCTGGTGGATGGCGTCGAGACCATCGGCGATGGGGCGGGCGCCGTGGCCCACGGCTATGCCGTCCGTACAGGGCAATCATTGGCCCGTGTCCCTGTCCTTCATCCTCAAGTAGGCGATCACGTAAACCGCGGTCCCCGCCATAACGTCGCCTCCGGTGGCTTTGGCCAAGACCGCCCTCACTGCCCCTTTGAGCTTGGTGAAAGTGTGGGCACGGCATCCCAGGGCGGCGGGCCATTCTGGCTGGAGGATGCTGCCGGGGCGCAACCGGACTTCATCCACTCCGGCCAGCAAGCCATGATTGCCCAGAAGAGAGGAATCGTACTGGTGAAAATATTGACCGAAGTAGGCTTTCAGGGTCCCGTCGCTGGCGATGAAATTGATCGAGCCGCCGGCCTGATCGTCGGAGCCGGTCGCGTACAAACGGACCTCGTCACCCTTGCGGCTAAGCTGCAAATGGAACGAGTACCACTGGTCTCCGACCCCAGCATGGTCCATGTAGTCACTCACCTCATATTCGCCTTCGGGAATGGTCTCCAAGGTCTTATCCCGCACCAGCCTAGCCGTGTCGGCCTGGTCATGCTCGATGGCGGCCAACATGGTCGCCTTGCCGAAGCGGTCGACCATCTCCAGGAGCCTTTCCTGGGCGCGCGGCAAGTGGAGAGGAGTGGGCCGGAGGGTTGCCCTGTGGGATCAAGACTCGGCGCGGATTGAAGTGGGTGAGGCTTGGGACACCCTTCCTGCAAGAGGCTTGCTGGGTCTAGTTTCATGGCGTGCGCGGAGTGATAGTGCCGGACGGCTTTATCCCTAGGTCTTGAATGGCCTGCTGTATGGCCAATTCGTCCAGGATGGTCTGGTTGTGTGCCTGGATAGCGGTGCGAAGAGTTTCGTTGAGTTCTTGGAGCCGCCTCAGTTCCTCCACCTTGGCTTGGACTGACGCAACAAAGGCGGCTTTGTTGGCTTCGACTTCGGACATGAAGGCGTTGGTAATCTTCGCCCGTTCCTGTGCACCGGCAAGTCGGAATTCCACTACCTTGTTCCAAGCAGCGATGATGAGCTTTTCCTGTTCGAGTTATGACCGGAGCACCTGTGTCTTGAAGAGTTCGGTTTCCAGGGCTTTCTTCTGGATTTGCTCGGCGGCCTCGAGTTCTATCCGCTAAAGCTCAGCCTTGGCCTCGGCATCCGCACGAGCCTTGTCGGCAGCACGCTGCTCAGCGGCTTTCTTGGCTCGCAGTTCTTCCTGCATGGCTTGATTTTCATACTCGCGGCGGATGTTCTCCAACCACTCAAACACCAACTCAGGGAAGTCTTTGACTTCTGCCCAGACCGCATGTACTCCAGTTTTTCCGTAGCAGTTTCGGCCGGGAACCTATATTTTGTTGAGTGATCGGCACGAATCCAGCCGTCCCCGTCCATTTCGCCGAAAAGTAGACTCACATAATTGACGGGCGCTCCCGCCATATCGCTCTGATAGTCATAGGGGCTAAACTCAAAGCCCGCGTAGCAAGCATCTGCATCTGGATTCCGGTAGGCGCCGAATTTTACCGATGTTATCTCGTGGAACCCGAGGTCCCACTGGCAACCTTTTCCCGCTACCAGGTTTCCGGGGGGTGGGGGGCTCGTTCGCGGGCGGCCTCCCTGCTGATACAGGCGGCGTATGGTTGATCGCGGTTAATGCAACCGCAAGTACTGCCAAGACCACTATGCCGAGTCGGAACATCCTCTTGGTTTTCACCGCATCATCTTGTAGACGACTGGCCCTGACTGAGATTCCGCTGTATACACTCCAGATACGGGGACTGAGTTACCGCCGCCCCGTAGCGGGCCAGATCGTCCTTGAAAGGACCGCCGTCCGGCTCTCCCAACTCACCGATGCACTCGTCCACGTCCTTGGCGAGTACGCTGTAGGCTTCCTCGATGGCCTTGTCCACTGCGGCGTGTTGCCGAGGGGTCCAGTCCTTCAACTTAGGATTGGGATCGTGTGGTTGAGTGCCGGGTTACTTCGTAGCAGTTTGCATTCCGGCGGACTGGTCTCCAGTCTGGGGGGAGCCGCTGAAGACGTCGGGTGTAGGAGTTGCCACGATGATAATGGGGTTCTGCTCGGGGTCTTGCCCACAGGCAACCGTCAGTAGCAGAACCGCGGCCAACATGGTGAAGTAGTCTAGGGAGTTGATGGTCGTCATGCCGGGGATTATACCCCGTTGCCGTCTGATTGGCTCGCCTGGTCAGTGCTTCTGGATACTTCCCGGATGGTGAGGGCGCCTCTTTCGTGAGGGCAGCAACGGGCGTGAGGAATGATGAGAACGGCGCTCCACCCTTGTTCGTGCAGATAGGGGCTAAAGCTTGGATACAATGCGTGCTCGGTTTCCCTGCCACTAGGTTGCCGACATTTCATCGGCCGGTCCAATTCGATCGTGTCTGATGATCCTTGTGGGAAAGGTAACGTGATCTATTCTTCCATTACACTCCCACCCATAGAAGCTGGCTGAACATGGCTGAGATCGAGTTGAGCGTCTTCAGCAGACAATGTCTGGACCACCGTATCAACGATGAGCCGGCGCTGCGGCGAGAGGTTGGGGCGCTCGCATTCGAGAGCAACGAAGCAAAATCAGTCATAGACTGGCGGTTTTCCACCCATGACGCTCGTAGTAAGCTCCAACATATCTATCCGACAAGACCAGATTGAAACGGTAGTAGGCCATTTGTCTGACGATGTGGTCAAACCTCGCACTATTAGTTGTAAACTCCATGATCCATATATCGGACTGTAGTTTCTAACCTTTACATAGCCTTGCCGAATTACATAATTTCCGAGGCAATACGGGAGCCAAACTTATATGGGCCGTGCCCTTACAGGCGGCAATCGGACAAGCCGCTCGTTCATCGGGTCAACCGTCAGCCTGAAAATTTGCAAAGTCAATGCCCCGAGCAATGGGCTGACGCCGGGCAGCCCGAAGGCGACGGGAGTGGTCCTTTCCGACCCTCCCAAACGCATCCGCGCTTCACCTATGTCCCATTCGACGATGCTGTCATCGCCCAACTGAAACTGCTCCTGTTCGTCCGGTTGGATCCCCAGACTCGCCAACAAGTCCTCGCCCAGGACAGTGTAGGACGCGCCCGTATCGACCAGCGCCTCGACACTGGCGTACTCCCCGCCATTTGTGCTTTTCACTTCGAGCATAACGCTGAAAGTTCCCATTTTCATTGCCTCGCTGCGTCTTTGCGCGCTTGCGTTAAATTCTCTTCCTTGGCAGTATAGACCGATGGACCGCATAGACGAGACGCTGGTCAGGCAGATACAGGACCACCGGGACCAAACGGTGACCTACGAAGTGCCCATTACGGCCTATCCCACGTCTTCGGGGTTAATCGTCATCAACTCGCCGGGGTCGGGAGAGCTCAAAGACGGCCGGCACGACCGTTGGATGAAGCTGGGCCGGCACCTGCAGGGCCAGAACGCCGCCACTTTCGTCACCTACAACGCACCCAGGCCCGACTTCCAGGTCCAATTGCCCTGGGAACCGTATTCTCATCAGGGCGCGAGTTGGAACCAACTACTAATCGACAGTCTGGGTTACACCACCGAGTATTGCTTGCATAATTCCCGCGAACTTTGCGGTCAGGAAGACCCCATGATATACATGGCGGGGTTCTCTTCCGGCGGGTCCGCCGTCGGCGCGGTGGCCTGGCGCTTCCAGCAGGTGAAGCGAATCCTGCTTTTGTCCACGTACGACAGCGTGGGCGACCCCTTCTACCTGGGAATGGAGCAGTTCACCGGGGACATTTACCTTGCTTACGGAGCCAACGACCCGATGGCCGGGCTCCTGGCATACGTGCTGCAATCGGGCGCTCTGTCGGCCCGCTCCCTGCACATCCGGCAGGTGCCGGACTGCGACCACCGGTTCAGCGGCGAGACCAACAGCAGGGTGCTAAGCAACGCCTTCTATTGGATGTTCGACACCAACGAAGACTTCCCTTCACCCGAGGGCGGGCTCCAACTCTACGACTGAGAGCCTGTTTACAATCTCTTCAGGATTAGCACCGCGAAGGCGAGGACCACCATTTGCAGGCTGGTATTGAGCTTTCCCTCGCAGTTCTTCCATAGTCGGCGGCACTTCTCCAGCCAGGCGAAAGACCGCTCCACCACCCAGCGTTTCGGCAGCACCACGAAAGTGTGTGCTTCATTGCGTTTCACCACTTCCACCGAGGCTCCCAGCAGGTTCTGCACCGTTGCGGCGAAGGGCTTCCCGGTGTAGCCCCCGTCGGCCATCACATTCTGCACCCGGCTCAGGTCGGCCCGGCTTTGTTCAAACATTGCCAAAGCCCCAGCCCGGTCGGCAACGTCAGCGGTGGTCACGTGAATCGCATGGGGCAACCCCTGGCTGTCCACCGCGACGTGGCGCTTGATCCCGGACACCTTCTTGCCCGCGTCATAGCCCTTGTTCCCGGCGCTGTCGGTGTTCTTGACGCTCTGGGAGTCCACGATGCAGAAGCTGGTCTGCTCGCTCCGTCCATTCCCCCGTTTCCACGAGGGCGGGCCGCGCCAACCGATTTTTTTTAAGACCTGCTCCAGAATGGACTCTTCCTGCGGGCCGGGCCGCTCACTCCATTGCCGGAAATACTCGTAGCAGGTACGCCAGTCGGAGAAGTCCGCCGGGAGCATCCGCCACTGGCAACCGCTTTTCAGCAAGTAGAGCACCCCGCAGAAAACATCATACAAGTCCACGGTGCGGGGCTTGGTCCGTCGTCGGGCCAATTCCAACGTGGGAAGAATCCGGGCGAATTGCTCCCGGCTGATGTCGCTGGGATAGGAATGAGACATGATTACCTCGCCTTGGTAATAGCCTCAACTTAACATATCCCAGAGATCGTAGACAGGCTCTAAGCCAAATAATGGGAATTATATACTTGACTACCCAAATCACTTAACATTCTTAGGGGGTGTCGTCAAAAGAGTTTGCTCCAGACCATCACTGCCCGGAGTTGGCAGATGGCCAGGTATGATGCCGTTCTCTTGGCATAACGGGTCGCCACTCCGCGCCACCGCTTGAATTCCAGGAATCCGTTCTCCACCAAGTGCCGCAACTGGTACAGCGCCCGGTCATAGTCCCGCTTTTCCCTCCGGTTGCTTTTGGGCGGTATCACCGGGTCCATTCCCAATTCCCGGACGGCGGCTATGATTTCATTGGTGTCATAGGCTTTGTCCGCCGGCAGGCACTCCGCCTCTATGCCCTCAATCAGAGGGCATAGCCCGGGAGCAGTCGGCAACGGTACCCCCGGTCACCGCCAGCCTTACCGGCATTCCGTGGGAGTCCACCGCCAGGTGCAGCTTGCTGTTCAGCCCCCTTTTGTGCGGGAAATGGACTGATTCCCGCCCCGGGCGCCGGCGCTGTGGGGATGGGCCCCGTATCCAGTACGGGGCAGGCTCTTGATATAGCCGGCGTCTATCATCAGCCACTCGAAATCCGCGTCCTCAATCACTGCCTCCAACAGTCCTGCCCAGACGCCCCGGTCCCGCCGGCGGCAAAAGCCTTTAGCTCCCCGGCTTGACCGGGGGGGCCGATGGGTGTTCTTCCAGTCTCCGTAGTCCGGGGGCAAATCCCGCCAGAGCCTGCCCCGTACTTGATGCGGGGGAGCGCCGGTGCGCAGAATCCGGCACACGGCGTCGATAAACTGCCGGTTGTCATGGGCCGGCCGGCCTCTCTGGCCCTCTTCCCCAGGCAGGTGCGGCCGCAGCCGCTCCCAAACGTCGTCGGTCATATCGTGGCGCCGGTGCGCTGCCGTCATACTCCCCACCTTCCACACTCTCCCTATTTCCACCAATCTACCACTCTCTCGCTGTTTTGACGTCACCCCCTAGCGGTAGGGGCCATGATTTTCTTCAGCCTCTTCGTCCAGATGTCCGGGGGGCCACCTATTCCGTGGTGCCCTTCATCAACCGGAATGCTCTGGGATCGGTAGCCGGCGTCGTGGGAGTTGGCGGCAATGCCGGAGCGGTGGCCTCCGGGTTCCTGTTCCGGGTGGAGAGCCTTAATACCGAACAGGCGCTGCTAATCCTGGGCGTGGGGGTGGCCCTCGTCGCGCCCCTGGCCTTCCTGGCGCGCTTCACCGTCAGGAACGAAGCCTACGAAAGACACGCCATGGAGCCATGCCTTGGCGGAGCGTGCGACCGCCTCTGCTATCCCGGCGCCAGTTGCAGGAGACTAAGGGCAATATCGGCCTGCCCCTTATTTTCGTTCCTCTAGTTGGTCCAACATAAGCCGACGGCGACTGGTCTCCCCTTCAGTCGCCGCTGGTCTCCGTTATGGTGATACGCTACGCCCGACGCCTGAAACCTTCTGATATAATCACGCTGTAGCGTCCGTAACATCGAGGCGTGGGCCAACCGTAGGACCTAGAGTACCGAACAAGCGGAAACCTCACACTTATTTAATGCCCAAGTCCCAGTAGCTCAGTGGATAGAGCGGCTGCCTTCTAAGCAGCGGGTCGCGGGTTCGAATCCTGCCTGGGACGCCACTACAGCTACGATCCAGCTCGGATTCACCCCTGCCCAGGGGGTCTCCGAGGGCAAGAAGTCGCCGGACCCGGCGGCTTTTTTCTTTGGCTCACGAAGCATCCGATCAGCTGCCTGCTCCTCGCTCACGAATCCGCTTCTGGTTCCCTGCTTGCCTGACGGACAATTCTCAGGACCGAGGCAAGTACGTAAGATGGCTGGTAGAAGAACCACGCGGGGCCGGAACGTGAACAAGGGCAAGCTGGAACTCTCCGAACTGGTGAAGCGGTTCGATCTCCACAACAGGTCCGACGGCAAGTCCGAGAAGACCCTGCGCTGGTACAACCAGTCCCTGGGCCTGTTCCAGAACTGGTTGAGCGGCGAGGGCATGTCCACCCGCCTGCGCGACCTTGGAGAGGATGAGGTCAGGCACTTCATTATTCATCTTCAGGGCAGAAGGGGAGTACGGGGAGAGCGTGCGTCCAGCCACACGGTGAACTGCCGCGTGCGGGCGCTCAGGGCCTTCTTCGCCTGGCTGCACCGCCGGGGGTATACCGAGACCAACCGGTTGGGGGATCTGAGACCGCCGAAGGTCCGGCAGAAGGAGATCGAGATCCTGACGGACGATGAGATCGAGAGAATGTTCGGCTGCATGGACCCGGACACGGAGCTTGGGGCACGGAATACGTCCATATTCTCCCTGATGCTGGACACAGGGTTGCGGCTCTCCGAGGTCGTTACCCTGAAGTACGGTGACGTTCACCTGGAAGAACAATACGTCAAGGTGCTTGGAAAGGGTGACAAGGAACGGATCGTTGCCTTTGGCGCCAACTGCCGTAGTTCTTTGCTCAACTACGACCGGCTCTACCGCGCCAAGACCACTGAACCGGGTGCCGACGTCTTCTTCCTGTGCATGGACGGGTGTGCCATGACTTCCGACGCCCTGCGCTCTCTGACCACGCGGCTCGCAAAGTCCGCCGGGGTTCTCAGACTTCATCCTCACCTGCTCAGGCATACGTACGCGACCCGGTTCCTGTTGAACGGCGGGGACGTGTTCCTGTTGAAACAGAACCTCGGCCACACGACCCTGGCCATGGTGGAAAGGTACGTTCACATCGCGAACCGGATGGCTGCCCAGGTGAGCCAGGAGTTCTCTCCGATGGACCGGTTCGAAATCCGGGGCGCCAGGCCTTTGCGGAACAGCGTCAACAGCGATGGTTGGAGTGGCCCGAGACGCCCCAACGCCGTCCGGTTCGGACGGGGCAGGTCCGGGGTCAGGCATCCATCCAGAAAAGGATGATCCGTGTTCGCTCCCCGTCAGTTGAAAGCAAACGATTCCCCTCGACCACGGAGAGGGGCATGCTCCGCGGACAGCAGGAGCTCGTTCACATCGTCAAGACTCACTGATGACGAATCGGCGACCAGGGCCAGACCGAGTTTGACCACCGTGTCCCTCGTGGGCCGGTGCCGTTCGCCCGTTTCCAGCCGGGAGAGGTAGGCTTCGTTGATGCCACTGAATTGCGCCAGCCGGTACCTGCTCTTTCCGGACCTCTCTCTGAGGTCCCTGAGAAGGACCGAGAACTCTGTCGGGTGGTAGCTTGCCATCTGGGCCTGACTCCTTCGGTGCGCCGGTTTGCTGCCCAACCTGCCCACCTATACTTCACCTCCGCCCTACTCCACTCCCGCACCGCGCGTGCACCGTTTTGGGGCTCCGCAGCGAAAGCCGGGTGTTCCAGGAGTATTTGGGCGGAGTATTTGGGCGATGGTATCGATGCTGTGTGGTTCGAGCCGTCCACCCCTCTATCCGATCATCGTATGGATTGCCTCACACCCGACCAAGGCAGGCCGAAGGTCGCCAGGAGGAAGACGACGATTGGCCAGGTGGCCATGGATTTGTGGGCCGCAGCCAGCCGGGCCTCGTCCATCCGGTAGCCCTCATTTGGGATAAAGACATTTGGTCTGCGGGATTTCCGGGCTGGCGGCGTGTCGGGATGCAAGAGAGGTAAAGGACGGCATAGGTGCCTATCCCAGGGGCACGGGCAGGCCGTACATGGACCAGATCGCCGCACTGCCCACCGCACCGTGATCAGCCAGGCGCCTCCTCGTGGTGGTGATCATCCGGATCCGCATCTCCCGCCCGAGCTCGTGCAGGATACGCTCGGCCTCGTCGTCCCACACCACCACCAGCACCGGCCAGTCGTCCTGGCGCCGGTCGGATGCGTAGCCACGCATCTTGTTGGCCAGCTTTTGTGTGCGGCGAGCCGACTGCTCGAGTTCGATGTAGTGCCATCCGGGGCCGTAGGGACTTTGAGTGAGTCTTACCATACCGTCCGGCTTTATCGCGCCATGGGCACCCATGTGCTCCCAGGACCGCCAGCCGGCAGCCACCGCCAGACCCAGGGCCATAAACCTACCCATGACGTCCATCACCTGGTCCTCGTGGGACTGGGATACCCCCCGCCGCTCCCAGGGGGGCAGGTGGCGCCTCATGGCGGCTCTGCCGTTGGAGGTCCCGTCCAGGCGGGCGAGGGCATTCAGCGCCCGGGAGGTGATGGAATGGCGGCCGACCCCCTTGACCTTCTCACACCTCAGCCACTGCTGGTCCCGCAGGAGCCTGAGGCCCCGTTCGGTCCGTTTCCTGTCCCCCTCTCCGGTGGCGGCCTGCACAAGACTTGTCCTGCACCCGGGCCACTCGGCCGCCACCCGAACCATGGCCTCCGAGTGTGGACCGGTACTGGGGTGCCACAGGGACGCGGCGATGCGTCTGTCCCAGGTCCAGGTCCCCAGGGAGCGGGGCACCAGGGGCTGATGCAGGCCCCCGCGGCTGATCTGCGGGCTCCGGGGCCAGGACACGGTGCCGTCGGCCACGCACCAGATGGCCATTTGGTCCTGCAACCGGAACCTCCTGGCCGCCCGGAGCACCACCTCACGCTGCCACGGGTCGTCCACCACCCAAAGGAGAAATGTCGGCCAGGCCGGGTCGTCAGTGATGCTGCCGGCGACCATATCGTGTCCAAGTCGGGTCAGGCGGCGGACCAGTCCCCTCTCGGTCTCCAGCCGGCCGGACCAGAGCAGCGCCACCCACCCCTGCTCGTACGTGACGGCAGCGTCAAGGGCCAGTCCGGAGAACCAGTCGAATCGCCCAAACCGGCCCAGGCTCTCTATCGAGGTGGCTGCCTGGTAGAGCCGGTGGGTGAGGGGGAACCGGTCCAGGAGGTGGGCGAGTTCTCCGGGCAGGTGCCAGCTGTCATGGTGCAGACCCATCCGTTCCAGGGCCTCCTGGGTGAACCAGTAGCGGTTCGCCTGGCCCCCGTCGACCCTCAACGGCCTTGAGGCCACGAGGCCGACGCCGGCCAGCTCCCGCACGGCGGGATACATGGTGTAGGGCGACAGCCCCTGCGCTTGCGCCACGTGGTCGACGGTGCCCATGGGCAGGTGGATGAGTGTGTGGGCGGCCCTCCGGGCCGCCGGAGAGACAGCGAGCCGTGCCACCGCATGATCCATCGTCATATCCAGATCCCTTTTCTGCTGAACATCCTGGTGCCCGGGGATTTCTGCTCTATGATCATAAATGCCAAAAACCCGAGGTTTATCACGAGAGGTCTTACCCACACCCCGTGTTGTGGGCTGTTTTGTGTCTGGATCTGTGCAGGAAAAAGTTGCGCCAAACCGTAGCCAAACCGCAAAGGAAGGGTCCGGCTAGTGGTGAGAAATCTTTGGAATGATGGGTCTCTGGAACCGTTTTGGTTGCGTAGCGACGCTGTAGTGGCCCTGGTCTTGGGCGAAACGTGAGTAGGTTATCCCGTCATTTCAATGCTGTTGCTCTACTAGGAGTACGCCACGCTGACCGCCAAGCTCCGTGTCCGAGAAATACACCATGCCGGGTCTTGGAGACGTGATAGATGGAGCAGACGGCGGAGAACAAGACCTTCCGTCCCTGCGCCCCCACTAGCATCTGTTGCTGCCCGCCGCCCACCGGAATCGCGGTTGCCTGATAACGACCTGGCCTATTTCATCCCCGGTCTGGCGCAGCCGTACCATCTCGGACTTTTGCAAGGACCACGTGGAAGCGCCGGCCTGTTCGGGCAGGTGCTTGCCCTGTGCCGGCGTGCGGGGCTGGTGACGTTGGGTCACGTGGCCATGGACGGGAACAGGGTCACGGCCAAGTGCTTCGAAGCACCAAACCATGAGCTGCGGATGGATGAAGGAGAAGGGAGGCGCAGTGAGAGACCGGGGTGGCGGGGTTGCTGCGGCGGGCGGATGAGATACCTGAAGAGGAGGCCAGCAGGTACGGAGGGGACAGGCGTGGCCATGTTGGAGCAGGCCATCGGCAACCTCGGCACAGTCCCCGGGGACGCTTCCGCCGATCCGGGTTGCTACCCGGCAAAGAAGTGGACAGACCTCACGCCCGCGGCGTCGATCCGTTCATCGCAGCGCCAGGGACTGGATGCGGCAGAAGCCGCGAACGAGGCGAGGCCGGGAGCGCCCACGCCCCGCTGATGGAAATGGTGGAGCCGGCGTTCGGCCAGATCAAGCAGAGGTGGGGATTCCGGCAGTTCCTGCGGCAGGGCTGGAGAAGGTGAACGGGAATGGTCGCTCATATGCATCTGCCATAGCCTGAAGATGTTCTTCCGGTCCGGGAGCGGGCCACCCGGTTACAGCTTCCACCGCTTCTGGCGCAGGCTTGCATTCACTGCCGGTATCTGCCAGGCCGGCACGAGACCGGACATGGGCGACGGGCACGAGCAGGGATAATTCTGGCCGAATCGACCAGACTCAATTCACACCAGCGGGTTATTTCTCGGACAGGCTGCCAGACGGGGATGGAGGAGAGTTTCCGAAGGCCGCGGGTGGGGTCACGAGGGACCGGATTCTCAAGGCCAGCCCGGGGGCATTCAGTTGTTATCTGCTCCCCAAGACTGGAATGGTCATATCCAGGCTCGTATAGGGGGCAAAACCGTGTGGTATATCGGCCGCTTTTCGATGTGACGGTCTCCAAGGCCAGGCGGGTGTCTGAGATAGGGGCATGCCGTTGTTGGCCGGAGTTTCGCGGGGTGTCGGGGGCCTCCCTACTCAAAGATACAGGCGCGAAACAGGCGCATCTCGGGGGCATTCCCTTGTTGGCCGTCCACGGCCTGGGGATATGCGGCGAAAGCAGCCTCAGCCGAGTGGGTCAGGGCGCCGCATGCGGCGATGGACAGTTCTCGCCGGTTGACCCGTGGTCCCGTCTCATGTCCCATCATCAGAGGCAGATGCATATCGGGGTTGGCCGGGCTCGGCAGGGTATCGCTTGATGGGACTCCTTAGGGTGATCCGTGGGTTGACGGCGACTCCGCCCCGGCGGGCACCCACGCCCGCCGGGGTACTTCGGTCCTGGCTGTCGGGGTGCGGGGAGAACCAGCTCCCAAGACGGTCCTGAACCCGGCACAATGTCCATCTGTCGTCATCTGCCGGATGGGGAGGGCCTGGGCGGGATGCTTGGGGAGCCGAAGGTGACGGCCCCTCTGTGGCGGCGCGGATTGTCATGTCGTTCGAGGTGCGGTCCTTCAGCTCAAGGTCTGTGGGTTCTACCTGAGCCTCTCCGGATTCCTCAACGTGTCAACCCTTCCTTCATGTTCACGGTCATAGGAGACCGGAGGTGGCCCGGGCGTGGCCGCCCCGCCCGCGGCGTGCACACCTGGGCCAATCCCCGCTGTGGCGGGTCCGGGCAGACCACAGGTCTCGTGATTGGTTGACCCCCCGATTGGGGGAGTTTCCGTTGCCCGGACGGCATTGCTGCTGCCGGGCGAAGGTCGACCCCCGCAGTCTCGGGGCTTCTCCGAAGGGTCAAGTCCAACTCTTCGGAGATGAAAGTCCATCCCCATGTGAGAGGGGCTTGCCAATGCTGCTGGCTCTTCAGTGAGCCATGGATCGGTCCATCCCCGTCCTTACGGGGTTTTGCTGAACGGTCAGGTTTCTTTGTTCGGTGACGATGGTCCATCCCCGTCCCTACGGGGCTTGCCGTGTAAGGGCTTCGAGGGGGTGAGCATCTGCGGGTCCGTCCCCGTCCCTTCGGGGATTGCTGGCGCTGCTTCTATGATTTTCCTGACAGTGCCCGTTTGGGGCGGATTTCAGACGAAGGGCTGCTTGGCCCAGCCCTGCTCGAAAGTGGTGTGGAATATGGGGGCCGATTTCTTGCTCTTGTACATCCACCTGCCGTCGACCCGCGCGTATTCTTCCTCATCGACGCCGGCCCGCCACATGGCTTCTCCCGTGTCTCCGGCCGTGCACGGCATGAACAGGTACCACCTGGCCCGGGCTGTATCCCCGTTCACCTCGATCTGCGGGTTCAGGCCGTAGTGCAGGGCGAAGACGAAGTGCCCGGATATGCCGCGGAAGAATTCGCGGATGGCTTCCCGGCCCTCGTAGCGTCCCATGCCCTCGCTTTCCCAGGTGGCATCCTCCACGAACAGGGCGGCGAGCCGGTCGGCGTCATAGTTGTCGTCGCAGGCAGCGGCGTACGCGGCCTTCAGGTTGCGAAGGGCGTCAATGTCTTCGAGATGGCGGACTCTCTTCTGGAGTTCCGCCACCGCCCCGGCCAGGTCTTCCCGGCTCTCTATGGACATATCTGAGACCTCGGAATTGAGAATGACGACGGCGTCCGGGCCTTGCTTCGGGACTGGGGAATATGGGGCTGATAGGGGTAGGTAAGAACGGGATTGTAGCTACGGACCGGCCCCGCCGCCCTTGGATTCCGGCCTGCGCCGGAATGACAGAATGGGCCCGATAGTGAGGATTTAGGGGGATTTTGTATCTGAGCAAGCCTACTCTACGATACGGTCTCAAGCTCAACTGCGTAAGTCCTAAATAAAATACCTACCCCTATCAGGGAATATGGGGGGACCCCAATTGGACCGAAAACTGCGCTTCTGGCGTGGATCCATCCCCGCACCAGCGGACTGCGCCTCAGCAATAACCCCCCTCTATCCTTCCAAGCAGCGAGGCCCTGGTCATCGACCAGGGCCTCGCTGCTTCCGGCTATGTTCGGCGCCCATCCTCGCTCAACCGTTTTGTCGTCACATGAAAACAATAAAAGCGACGAAAATGACGGCAAAGACCAGGGTGATGACAGCAGACAGGCCCGCCAGAAACATGGCGTGACCGGCGTCCTCGCCCTGGCCGAAGACCGCATCCCGGACCGCCATCAGCATGAAGCCCCCAGCCGCGGCGGTCATAACCATGAAGATGTACTGTATCGGATTAAGTTCCATGCGGTCTTACAACAGATTGGGTTATTTCTTGTGAGGCTGAGGCGTCAGGGCTTACCTTTATCGCTTTCTCTCCCCTTCGTTTATGACTATGTTGGCACTCCCTGAAACTCCCGCATGGGCGAGGAATGCCATTAGTTGGCTGAGGTCGTCTTTATCTGTGACGTGGATGTAGACGTAGTATGAATCTTCGTGGAGGTAGACGTTGATCACGCTGGGGAGGTCCGTGATATTGTGCTCGATCAGTTTGTCCCATATTTCCCGCGCTGCATTGCCTTCATACAGGATGTCTTTGAAGACAAAGTGGCCTTCCAGCGTTGGCAGGGGCGTTGGCACTGGCCGAGTGGGTCCTGGTTGCACTTGATCAGGGTTTGAACTGGGAGTCGCAGCGGCACAGGCCGCTGCGACTGCGATCCAGAGGCTAATCAGGGCGAGTATTGAGAGCTTCATGGTCTCTTTTTAGCAGCTATAGGGTGAGGCGCAGGAGCGCCAGTTGTCGTTCTGCCCGAGGTCCTGATAGATGTTGACCAGCGGGGATATGACTCCCTTTCCCGTGCTGGGAATCTTGCCGACATGGATACCGTACAACCTGACATCAGTTTCCGATCCGGCCTGCTCGTAGTAGGGGGCTCCGCTGTCGCCTCCGTGGGATGTCATCGAGATAAGGTATTGGCACAGGAGCATCCGGTTGCCCGCCTCATAAGTGTTCTAGCAGGTATCAGTTATGTTGCCGAACACATAGCCGCTGCTCCTACCGAACCGGCGCAGAGCTTTGCCTGGATAAACAGTTCCTCCCTCGTATTTGACCTTTAGCTGATCTCCGCTGGCTACGTCTATGGAATTGTTGGCGTTTGGCTTGGCGATGTATCCGCGGTGGTAGCTAACGCCGGAGTCGAACCGGATGAACGCGGAGTCGGACTTTCTGCACGTCTTACCTGCGGGGCAGCCGGTGATCGCGGAGAAGGTCGGGTCCACGGCTTCATTGCCGACCTTGTGGCTTGTATTGGTGTTGGTTGGCTGGTAGAAGGCAACATTATTGGTTCCACCGTCCCAGGAGTTTTCGGTGCAGTGACCGGCTGTGACGAACCCAGCGACTCCGGCTTTCTCAGTAACAAATCCTATGGAGCAGAGGCCAACGTTTACCACCTTTACCTGGTAGGCTCCCATCATCTCATTGTTGTTGGCCCTCTCCCGGATTGTATGCTCTTTGACCATCCTCGCCCGTTGTGTGATTTTAACGGCGGCGTGTGGTATTTCGAGCTTGGTAAGTATCGCCAGGATTTCACTTTTCTTCGACAAGTCGAGGATGCCAATTTCCAGGCGATTGCTCTGCTCCTCCAGGTCTGTGGCGACAACGTCGGAGTGGCCCCATACGTCGGTTTGCATCGAGGAGTACCAGTTGCTCAACTGGGCGATGGTGTAATCGCCTTTGATGATGTTAAGTCGGGCGCCTGTTACGACTCCGAATTTATCTTCGACTGCGTCCTGGGCATCCTCTTGCTTGTCCGTGTTGGTCTCGTCGCTGGCGAGGTAGATGTTGAGAACATCGGTGTCGCCGTTCCTGGAGACGAAGAAGCCGCCGAACTCACTGACGGTGTTCCCGATTTCAGCGAGGAGCTGGTCGTGGTCCTTGTGACTGGTCACGTCGAGGTTCTCGCCGGTTTCCTGGGCGCCGGCGTAGCCCGCTCCTGCGATGAGCAGGGCAAACACGGCTATGGCTGCAAAGAGCTTCGTGGGGAACATTGGGGATACGTCCGTTAAAGTGTGGTTGCCGGGGACACTCTGTTGATATTAACGATCAACGACGGAGGTACAGGTGTGCCAGTCAGGACTGAAGCCGGTCACGGCGACCGGGAGAAGGATAATTTCGAGGGGCCTGGACAGCCTGGAGAGCGCCACTGCATCGGGTGTGACTAAAACTGGTTGGGATCAATGCCAAAACGGTTCCCATCTGTGATTGGCCCGCAAGCACCTTAACGCCAGCATGGGGGTCACTGTCTCCTCCTTCCACCATGCTCCAGGCAACTTCAACCGTTGTTGAATCACCGGACGATGCCCACCTTCCACTGCGCCGCTTCCTATGGGAAGACCTTCCTTGAGGGCTGTGGCATAGTCCATCTGTCCTTGCCGGTTCTCCAGATAACCGGCCAACCGGTGCAGCGGATGCTCCGTCTTCGGTCCCGCCCGGCTCCGGCATTCGGCCACCACCCCGGCCACCCCGCCTTCGTCAATGCGGTTCACCTGCTCACGCACCCAACCCTTGGCGGATTCGGCGCCGCCCGGCGTCAATGCCAAGGCCGCCTCATGCAAGTGTTCCAGGAGATGGTAACGGTCCAGCAGAAAGCGGCTCCTGGGGAAGACCGCCGCCACCTGCTGGGCAATCCAGGGGGCGCCGTCGCCCACTCCATGCACCCAGGTGTTGTCTCCGTACCCGCACCTCAGGGCCAGCCCAAACATCTGCTCTCCCACCCGTTGGGGAGGACCCATCGCTGCGGCGTACCGCCGCTCCCTTCCTCCCGGTTCCTCCACTAAGCTCAGCCGCGCCTCCCGCCACTGGGTCCTCCTGGTCCGTTTGGGGCGTCCCCCAGGACTCACTCCCCCCGCCGGGTCACGCTCCAACTCCCCGGTGCGCACCATGCTGCCGTCGGTCTCCACTATCAACCACGGTTTCCCAACCCGGTAGCCGCGTTGCTTCTCGTAGCCGGAGACGGCCTCCCGGTCCTCCAGGTCCACCAATCCGGCGGCTCTCTCACCGTGTTTCAAGACCACTTCCCGGACGCTGCTGCGGTGCAACTCCACTCCGTAGTGTTCCTTCAGTTGCCGGCTGGCCTGCTCAAAAGACTTCTCTGCCCCAAAGTCGGTCAATGCCCGTTGCAAGGGCCAAGACTTGCCCCGGCACTTTAAACCGGTCAATTCTTGAAAAGGCCGGTGGCCCGCCACCGGCTGGGGCTCCCCAGGGCAACGCAGGTAGGGGGCTTGCACCTCAATCCGTCCGAAGACGCTCAACCACCACAGGGGCTGCCAGCGGTGCAGGTGACGCCTTCCCCCGCAGCGGGGGCAAAGCTTGTCCTCGTGGAAACGGGGAGGGTCCTGAGCTTTTGCTTGCTCAGCCTTCACCTCAGCCCAGAGCCTGCCCCCGGCCACGACCGGGGGTTTGCACCATCCGCCGGCCCAACCGCCGGGTAAACTCAATGACCTCTTCCTCCCAAGCGTCCGGGTCCCAATACCCGGTCTCGCCTTGGTCCACTTCCTGGGCCAGCGCCTCCCGCATTTCCAAAATGGCCTGTTCCATGATCTCCTGCATTGTTCGCTTCATCACCCCTCCCCTCTGGCCACTTCTAGCCAACTCCTTCTATCCACCCAGAAGACTGCCATCCCTGACCATCTTTGTAAACTCCCCTTCCCAACTGCTTTCAGTCACACCCCACTGCATCACCTCCCTTGTGTTTTAGAATGTTCGACAGTCTACAAGAAAATCCGGTGGTTCATAGAAGGGCATTCCCTACTTTCTCAGACCAAATGACGGCAGGCCCCGGGATGAATCCCGGACGGACCATCTGGCGGGACCTGGGTCCTTCCAACGCCTACCATTTGCTCTAAACTCGGTCTCAAAACGGTCCCTCTACCCCACCCTCTTCAGTTACGGATTCCACTCCGGCTTGACGTATTCCGCCATGACCCCGGGCCCCGGGGAGTTTCGCAATTTTCTCGATGGATACAGCATAGTGAATTGGAACGAAGGAGGTTTTGTCGTGAACGACAAATTGGACGGGTTGCAAGGTACTGGGCCTGCTCGGCCCACCTTGGTCTACCTGAGAGTCTCTGCGGAAGGTCAGATGCAGCGAGCTGTCGCTTACCTGCGGGTTTCCGCCAAGGAGTTCCAGCGTGCGTTGGCGTTGATAGAGCAGCAGAACGCGCTCCAGCGATTCGCTGACGATGGCGGCTACAAGTTGGTCGGCCGGTACATGGAAGGCGACGGAATTGAGTTGAACGAGACCGCCCTGTCGCGGTTGATGGCCGATGTGGTTTCCGAAGGCCGCGAATTCAACGCGGTGCTGGTCTGGAATCACTCCCGCTTGAGCTGGAACGCGGCTGAGTTCGTCGAGCTGCGGCGGACGCTGCGTGAGCACGGCGTCGACCTGGTGTCGGTTGCTGATGGCTCACGCCTGAGCGCCTGGGAGCGGCAGCTGGCCGAACTGTCCGGCGCTGCGGATGAAGAAGCCGCCGACTGAGGGTCGGCGGAAATGTCTGGATCGTAGGGGTCAAGGCGAGGGGCGGTGCTACGTGAGTAGCACCGCCCCCTTTGGGTCATGGAGGTTTTGGAGCTGTAGTGGACGGCGTGTGGGTTGTGTTGTTTCGATACTTGGTTGGGGCGAGGGTATCAAGGGTGTCGGTGTAGGGTTTTCGGTGCCAGGGACTATCTGATAGGACCTGTACGCGGTTGAAAGGTATGTCGGCGCGTTCGATTAGGTCCATGACCGGCCTGATGTGCTCCTTGCTGGAGACTATGACCTTGATGTTGCCGGAGCTCCCGGAGATGGGCGTGTAGATTCTGATGACTTCGGAGTGTTGTTCCAACCCGATGTCGCGGAGGACTGTCCGCCATCTTATGAGTTCAGCTACGGAGAATCCAATGTCTGGGTAAGCGATGAGTGGCTCCGGGGTGTCTGTTGGCTCCGGTGTGTTTGTAGGTGGCGGCGTGTTTGTTGGCAAGGGAGTGGGAGTCGCAGCGGCGCAGGCCGCTGCGACTGTGATCCAAAGGCTGACGAGGGTGAGGGTTAAGAGCTTCATGGTTCTATTCTAGCAGGTGTAGGGTGAGGCGCAGGAATTCCATGTCGCGCTGCTGCCGAGGTCGGAGTAGATGCCTCCGAGTGGGGATACGACTTTTGAGCCGTCCCAGATTCCCATGTGGATGCCGTAGAGTCTGACATTGTCTGTTGATCCGACGGGCGTGTAGTAGGGGGAGCCGCTGTCGCCGCCTAGTGATGTGATTGCCATGAGGTATTGGCAGAGGAGGGAGCGGTCGTTTCCAAGGTAGACAGTGGCGCAGGTGTTGGTGACGCTGCCGGTTCTGTACCCGCTGCTCCTGCCGAAGCGGTGGAGGGTTTTCCCGACGTATACCGAGCCGCCTTCGTATTTGACCTTGAGGTTGCTGTCGGTGTCGACGTTTACTGAGCCGAGGGAAGCGGGTTTGGCGATGTGGCCGCGCTCGTAGCTGACGCCTGCGTCAAAGGTGATAAAGGCCGAGTCGGACTTGCGGCAGGTGTGATCGGAGGGGCAGCTTGCCATTGCTGAGAAAGCGGGGTCTCTGTTTTCGTTGCCGATCTCGTGGTCCGGGTTGGCGTTGGTCGGCTGGTAGAAGGTTGTGTTTTCTATTCCGCCGTCCCAGGGGAATGCCTCGGTGCAGTGGCCGGCGGTGACGAGCCCTGCGGTCCCGGCCCTTTGGGTGATGAAGCCGATGGAGCATTCTCCGAGGTTGGCAGGCTTTATCTGGTAGGCGCCTATGGCTTCGCCGTTGTTGTGCGCCCTTTCCTGGAGGTGCTGTTGTGGGATGGCTATGCCTCTCTCCTGGAGTTGGACAGCACCGTGGGGAATGTTGAGCTTGGTGAGGATGGCCAGGATGTCGTTCTGGTGGGTCTAGGTCGTCCAGGCTGATCTCGATGCGGTTATTCTGCTCTGCGAGGTCTGTGCCGGTTACATGGGAGTTGGCCCAGACGTCGTCGCGCATGGAGGAGTACCAGTTGCTCAACTGGGCGATGGTGAAGTCGCCTTTGATGATGTTGATCCTTGCGTCCGGGCTGGCCCCGAACTTCTCTTCGATGGCGTCACGGGCGTTGGTCTGCTTGTCCGTGTCGTTCTCGTTGTCGGAGAGGTAGATGTTGAGGACATCGCCCTCGGCGTCCTTGGAGAGGAAGAAGCCGCCGAACTCGGTGACAGTGTTGCCGACTTCAGCGAGTAGCTGGTCGTGGTTCTAGTAGTTGTTCATGTTGAGGTCCTCGCCGGTTTCCTGGGCTCCGGCGTAGGTCACTCCTGCGGTGAGCAAGACAAGTACAGCTATGGCTGCAAAGAGCTTCTTGGAGAACATCGGGGATACCTCCGTTAAAGTGTGATAGGCGGGGACACTTTGTTGATGTTAGCGATCAACGGCGGAGGTACATATATGCCAGAGAGGAGTGAAGCCGGTCGTGGCGACCGGGAAGAGGATGAGTTCGAGGGTCCTGGGTAGCCTGGAGAGCGCCACTTCATCACCTCCTTTTGTCTCTGGGCTTTGTCTCTGGGTGGTGGGTTCGAGACTGCACGGGATTGTATATACATCTGATTATAAAGTGATAGTAGGGAAATCCCTACTCTTTGGGGGTAACAGTCAGGACGATTGCAAAGTCGGCACAAAGGGCGTGAGAAGATGCTTCAGAAGTCCCTTCTCCCTTGAGGGAGGCGGGAGCGTCTGCCCGCGGAGCTTTCCCAGGCAAATCTGGACGCGGCGGGCATCGACGTGGGGGCCAACAGCCATTTCGTGGCGGTACTCGCCGACCGTTCCGCACAGCCGGTTCGAGAGTTCGAGGCCTTCACGGCGGACCTGTACCGTCTGGCGGACTGGTTGGCCCAGTGCGGTGTGGAGACCGTGGTCATGGAGTCCACCGGCGTGTACTGGATACCCCTGTTCGGGGTGTTGGAAGAGCGGGACTTCCAGGTGATGCTGGTGGACCCCAGACGCATCAAGAACGTGCCTGGTCGCAAGACCGACGTGCTGGACTGCCAGTGGCTGCAGCAGCTGCACACCACGGCCTGCTGTCGGGGGCCTTCCGTCCCGATGGGGAGATCCGACGCCTACGTAGGAGGTCTCGCAGATGGTGGAGTCCAGGTCAATGGTCAGGGGCCCGTCGCCGGGTCCGGCGCCGGCCTTCCAGGCGCGGGCCAGAAGCTCGCGGCTCACCCGGTCCAGTTGGCGGACATGGCCCCACCGGAAGCTGCGCAGGAACGTGCCCAGAGCCTGCCCTCGCGAAAGCGGGGGGGTGGAGGGCGCCTTGACCGTGCCGCCCAGGGTGCGGGCCGTCCCCCCAGTGCGCAGCGCATCGGCGTCGTCAATGCAGTCGCCACTAGCCAGCGCCGAGGCCGCCAGCGTCATCATCTTGTCGCCGGTGTTGGCTCGGCCTGGGGCCCAGCCCAGGCCCTGCCTTTCTGTTGTCCGTCTGGACAGGGCATTATCGACGCCCATCAGGTGCTCTCATCACGCAGATCTCGGGCTGCGAAGCCTTGGTCCTACAGTACGGCGCCGACTGCATCACCAGCGTAGGCGCCGAACTGCGCCAAGAACCGCGGCGTTGAAGTGCGGGCTATAGCTGGGCGGTGTGACACTCGGGACGCGCCAGCGGAGCGTTCGCTCTGCGTTCAGCAGATGGGGTCCGCCGTTTCGTCTGCGCTCTGCGTCTGCTGCCGGAGCATGGGCGGCAACAGGACCTTGACGTCCATCTCGTCGGCCTGCCGCTGTTGTTGCGGCTGGATCACCTCGCCGACCACGGCCGCGATGGTGGCCTCACCGGTGGCGGCCGCCACCGTGGCGGCCCTGTCGTGGGCTCTCCGGATGTCGTCCAGCCTGATGGTGAGCGAGACTTCAAACGCGGCGTGGACGTACCGTTTGTCGTCGGCGCGGCGGGCTCGGATGATGATGTCCGCCACCATCACGTGGTCCGCCTGCTGCTCGGTGATGCGGCCGGCTTCTTCGGCCGCGTTGATGGCCTCGAGAAACCCGTGGTCGGTGTCCCGGCTGGCGGCGAGCAGGATGCGCCCCCTCGTGAGGGCGAGTTCATTCATGGCGATGTTCAGGATGTTCAGCCGGGCGCGGTTTTCGAGGTCGCTGCCGTTCAGGGACGCCACGTTCGTCTGGAGGGACGCCAGGTTGGTTTCCAGGGACGTGAGGCGGCGGTTTGTCTCCGCGGCATGGCCTTCCAATGCATCCAGCCGGCGGTCGGTGGCTTCGGCAAAAGCTTGTAAGCTGGCGCTGAGGTCGGTCACGAGGCCCACCAGCTGGGCGAATTGCTCCGGCAGGGCGATGAGGTCGGGCAGCAGCAGCCGGGCCCGCATGTCTTGCAGGTACTCGGGGTTGCTGTCCAGGAAGTCCAGCAGGTGTTGATATTCGGGCGGGTACATGGTGTGTTGTCCTCTCAACGCTACGTTGTGATTATAGAGCATTGACGGCTGAGTGCGGGGGCTGGGAGGCCTGCTCGGTGTTCCGTGTCCGCGCTTGCAGACCATGGTATGGCATTAGTTCATCACGTTGTCCTGGTCTTTCCCTTTGGATGTACGAGGTTTCCATGACTTGCGGTGCTTATCAGCGCAGGATCAGCAACGGACCTGCCCGGGTGCGGCAGGTTTCCGACAATCTTTGCAGATGCTCAATTCTTTGAGCTTGTGGCGATTTTCAACGGCGCGTGCCCGAGCTCGTTCCCGTTGTTCGTCCGGGGTTAGGCGGACTCTCTTTGGCTTCGAGGATGCTTTCGGCTTTGCGGTTTGGATCGTCGCGGGTTTCGAGGTTTTACGGTCACGAGAGGATACTGCTTTTGGATTGGCAGACGTCCTGGTCTTGCGTTTAGGTGCCGGCTTGGCCTCGTAGGCGGGGTTGGTGGTGATGGGGAAATCGAATTCCCACTCAAAGGTTGTGCCTACTGCCCACTTGTGCGGGGCCTGCTAGGCGTGAGCGGATTGCGGTCCGTCGATTGGGTTATCCCCGCCCGCGCGGGCGTTTCGCAGCTCCGTCCTTCGGTCGGACCAGTGGTACTCGCTGGCCCCGTGCAGGCGGGCTTCTCAGCGGCGCCTGCGCCTCCCGGCCGTTCTGGCCCGATGGTAGCGCGTTCCCGGTGGGTTTGCCCCGGGGGTGGGTGCGGTCTGGTGATCCGTGTGACCGGGCTAGGCCTTTGGTAGGTATTCCTTGGCCAGTTGCCTGGGGTCCAGCCTCTGGTCTTGGGGATTTTCCTCGGTTTTCCTGACGGGGTGGGCCACAACTATCATCACTCCCGGCCCATGGAAGGCGGGACCGTCGAACGCGATGGTTTGGTGGTTCGGCTTGCCCAGGTCTGCCGTGCGTGACCCTATGAGTACTGGTTTCAAGGGTTGTTTCTGCCGCTCTTTCTCCCTGCGCCTTCTCTCGGCCCTGGTCTTGGCCACGTTGATGGTTGCGGTGTGGAAGCCGTCGATGACTATCCCGTTGTCCATGTTGATCAAGCTCCGGGACTGTTTGACGAGGTCGAAGCCGTTCCTGTCCGTGTCGGGCGGTTGCAGTTCCCGGGACTCTCGCTCGTTTCTCAACCAATCTGGTTCGGATTGACCGCAGGTGTCATATATTTCGTGATCGCCTGCCGGTACGATGAAGTCGCATTCGTGTTCCATTTTCGCGTTCTGCAGCGTTAGTATTACAACGACGGTTCAAGGTGGGATGTTCTGGACGTACGAAGGGCGGTTCGACGCTTGGCATGGGAGCGTATGGCCCGATCGTAGCGCCTTTGGGCAACCTCCAGCCACAGCCACTCAACGAACGGGCGCGCCGCTCCCTCGAGAGACGTCCCACCGGGCGCCGTATCGTCAGGCCGGGACCGTCACCTCAAACCCGTCCTTGAAGTGCTAGCGGACGGGAGCCGCGGTTGTGTCCCGTGCCTGCTCCGCCTCGCTCTCCGGTGCTGGGTTGTCAGGCGGTCCCGCCGGCCCCATGTGGAGTCCGGCCGCCCGTTGCGAGGCGGCGCGGTAGATGTCCTGCAGGCCTGGCAGTAATTCACGATTACCCCTCCACAATGGGAACCGGCCCAACTGCTGCGGCAGGGCGGCAGCCAGTTCGGGTATGATGGCCGGGCCGGAATGGTCCTTTTCCCGCAGCGCCGCCAACGGGCTGGACCAGAACTCCCCGGGTTCCGGCGGCAGGGGCTCCGCAGGCAGTGCGGGTCCCTCCAGGGTCTGGGCGGAGCGGCGGAACTCCGGGCCCAGCAGGTCCTCCCGGTCCATGCCCCGCATTCGGAAGATCAGGAAGGGGTCCCGGTCGAACTCCTCGCCCAGCAACAGATACACGGCGGCGACGTGCTTGCATGGGTTGGACCAGTCGGGACACGAGCAGTCCGTCTGCAGGTCGTCCTGCCGGTCGGGGAACATGGACAGGCCGACGGCCCGGAAGCACTCCTCAATGTTGTCCGGCATGCGGCCCGACACCAGGCTGGCGGCGATGATGGGCTGCTCCGCCATGGCAGCTTGGAGGCGTTCCCAGTCCGGCGGACTGATGGTCCGGACCTCGATGCTCACGTCGTATGGCCGCTTGCGGGAGCCCTGCACCTTGGCCGTTACGCCGCCGGGCTGGACGTCGATGGACATCACCTGTCCCCGGCGGGCGTAGGAGCGGCCCCGGTCGAGGCGGGTTCCGATTCGGAACTCCTCAAGGGTCTGTAGCCACCGCTTGGCCCACCAGTTGGAACCGAAGGCGCCACGTTTCGACCCGGCCCTGATGCCGCCTCTGACTTCAATTGGCTTGGTGTACAGGTAGTCGTTGTAACTCATCGTCGTTCCTGCGTCGGAGAGGAGCTTGGGTTGCCCTCCATCAGTCCTCCGGGGTCGCGCTGAGGGCCAGCACGTCCCGGAGTTCAGCGTTGGAGAGCTCGGTGAGCCACCGCTCGGATGTGGATCCCACCACCTGGCCGGCGGTCTCCTGCTTGATTTCGATCATGAGGTCGATGCGGTCCTCGAGGGTACCGGCGCAGATCAGCTTGTGGACGTGGACATCCCTGGTCTGGCCGATGCGGAAGGCCCGGTCGGTGGCCTGGTTCTCCACGGCGGGGTTCCACCACCGGTCGTAGTGGATCACGTGGTTGGCCCGGGGCAGGTTGAGGCCGGAGCCCCCGGCCTTGAGGGACAGGACGAACACCTGCGGGCCGTCGGGGTCGTCCTGAAAGCGTTGCACCATCACGTCCCGCCGTTTCCGGGTTACGCCGCCGTGGAGGAACGGGGTTTCGAGGCCGTAGGTCTCCTGCACGTGTTGTTGCAGGATGGCTCCCATCTCGGCGAACTGGCTGAACAGCAGCACCCGGTCCCCGCCGGGCAATACCTCATCGAGGATCTCCTGCAGGCGGGCCAGCTTGCCGGAGCGTCCGGTGATGGCGGAGTTGTCACCCAGCAACTGGCGTGGGTGGTTGCAGGCCTGCTTGAGCTTGGTCAGGGTTTCCAGGATGGAACCCCGGCGCTTCATGCCCTCGGCGGATTCCAGCCGGGTCTCCGCCTCACGCAACACGGCTTGGTAGAGCGTTGCCTGCTCCCTGGTCAGGTTGCAGTACTGCTTGGTCTCGCTCTTGTCGGGCAGGTCGTGGATGATGGACCGGTCGGTCTTGAGTCGGCGCAGGATGAAGGGCCCGGTGGCTTTCTGGAGGCGAGCCGCCGCTGCTCCGTCCCGGTCGCTCTGGATGGGCTGGAAGTAGTTGCGCTTGAACTCGGCTTGGGAACCCAGGAGGCCGGGGTTCAGGAACTGCATGATGGACCAGAGGTCGCCGACATGGTTCTCCACCGGCGTGCCGGTGAGGGCTATCCGGTAATCGGCCCGGAGTCCCTGGGCGGTCCGGGCCTGCTGGGACGCCGGGTTCTTGATGTTCTGGGCCTCATCCAGGATGGCCGCCCGCCAGGGTACGGTGCCGAGCAGGTCCCGGTCCCGGTGCATGGTACCGTAGCTGGTGACGACCAGATGCTGGCCGTCAGCCTGGCTACGGAAGGCAGCTCCGCGATGGCGGTTCGGGCCGTGGTGCAGCAGCACGGGCAGGTCCGGCGTGAACCTGGCAGCCTCCCGCTGCCAGGTGTTGATCACGGATGTTGGGCAGACCAGCAGGTTGGGCCGGCCGTTGCCCTGCTGGCGGTCCTGCTGCAGGGCGGCCAGGGTCTGGACGGTCTTGCCCAGGCCCATGTCGTCGGCCAGGCAGGCTCCCAGCCCCCATTCCCTGAGGAAAGCCAGCCACGAGTAGCCCAGCTGCTGGTAGGGCCGGAGCTGGCCGGCGAAGTCCTCGGGGGCGTCCATCCGCTCAATCCGGCCCTTCTGCTGCAGGCGTTCCAGGAGCTCTCGGAGCCAGTCGCCGGCCGCCAGGGAGACGTTGTCGTCCTGGGCCCGCTGGTCGGCGCCCAGCCCGATCTGCACGACTTCCCGCAGGCTGATCTGCTTGCGGTTGCGCCAGAAATCAGCGGCGGCCCGGATTTCGTCGGCGTTGATCTCCACCCACTGGCCCCGGAACCGTACCAACGGCACCTTCAGCTCGGCCAGTTCCTCCAGTTCCTGCACCGATATGGGGTCGTCACCCAGGGCCATCTCGACATCGAGGTCGATCAGGGAGGTCATGGTCATGCCGGAGCCGCCCTGCATCGCCTGGGCCCTGGCCCTGGCGTGGATGCCGGGCCTGGTCCTGGCGCCCTGCCGGGTCCACCAGGCGGGCAGCAGCACGCCGAACCCAGCCTGTTGCAGCGCGGCGGCCTGGCTTTCCAGGAACCCGTAGGCCTCCTCGGTGTTCAACCGGTACCCGGCGGGTTGCTTGCGCTTCAGGCTGTCGGTGATGGGCGGGCACACCGAGCCGGCCTGGGCCAGGGAACTCAACAGGAACTCGGCGGGGTTGAAGTCCGGGTGGGGTCCATTGACCCGATTTTTCCACACGGCCTCGGCGGGGAGCAGGAGGCTCTGGTCGTTGTGGGGCTGGAGCAGGTAGCGCAGGTACCAGTCGTCCTGCCGGGCGATGGTCTTCTCGTCGCTTGGGCTGGGTTCCGGGGGCTCCTCCAGCCTGAGGCAGAGCCGGTATGGAGAGTTGGCGGCGATGGCCAGGGGCCTTTGCCATTCGGCGACCTGGCGGCGGAGTTGCTGGAGCTGTGCCGGGTTGCCCAGGACCGCCGGGTTGGCCTGGCCCAGGGCGGACAGCCAAGCGTCGTGGGCGGAGTCGAACTCTGGTTGCGCCGGGTTTTCGGTATCCGTGCCGGTCCGTGCCAGGTGGTCGACCTGGGCTGTTATGAACTCCCGGAGGACGGCTTGGGCCGGGGTGGCCGGCGGTTCGGTCGCCTCTGTGCCGGTGAGCGCCCGGGCCGGCGCCGGCATCAGTCCGGCCAGCTCGGCCAGCCGGTGCGCGTCCTCTCCGATGAACACCGGAATCCACGCCGCCAAGGTCTGGTCGCCCCGTTGGGACAGGCTGGGCAGGAATTGTTGCCGGACCGTCAGGGAGGCTGCCAGCTGCAGGGCGTAGGTCCAGTAGGCCAGGTCTGTTCCGATGGCGACGCCCGGTTTCAGGATGCGCCGCTGGTGGCACGTCTGCAGCAGCGGGACGGCCTGATCCGGCATCAGCCGGAGTGCTGCTACGGTCCATGGCCTGGTGCGCGGCTTGGCTCGGGACCTGGGCATGGGACCGGCAATCGGGCTGGACGGCACGGGCGCGTCGCCCCGGCTGGGCAGCCAGGCGATTGCGCCGGCAAAGCTGTCGTCGCCAGTTTCGAGACCGGCCGCTTCGGCCAGGAGCCGGGCTTGGGCGCAGTAGGGGTGTTCTCCAGCCGTCTGGCGGGCGGGCGGCGCAGGGTGTGGCCCGGAGTCCTCGCCCCAGAGGACTAGGTCTCCATTAACTTGAGCGGCGTGCAGGATGAGCATGGCGTTGTCCGGTGCTGTGTGGGGTTGAGTGTGGGCTATGGGGACTGGATTTGGCAAGGGCTGACCGGATGTTAGGAACAGTGGATGGCGGCAGGATTTTACCGGTCCCGGCCGGCTGCGGCGAGGGCTCCGACGGGGAACGCTGTCGCCACGGTCGCCCGGGACATCCATTTTTCCTGTCGCCCCCGGCCTGCCTCTTCCCCGTCTGCGGGTTGGCTTTCGCGTCCTCCCGGCGCCCGTTCCACCGCCATCTTCCGTCTTCCCGTATCCCCGTTTGCCGGCATTCTGTCACCGTGCGGGCGCAGGAATACCGGCCCCTGCCGCGCCGGTACTCTCAGAAGTTCGAGGTCACACCTTCCTCGACCTCGCCATCGTCCTCCCGGTCGGGGCAGTCGGCGGCCGTGATGGGGCAGAACCGGCACTCGCCGGGGCTGGGCACCCTCCTGGCCGGCGCGTCTGACGCCAGCCTCCCGATCAACTGGGACAACCTTGCGACGAACTGGTCGTCGACGGCGGAGGCTGGCACGTCCACGACGTGGTCCGCGTAGACCACCTGTGGCCGTTGAAGACAACGCCCCGGTGCCGTCCCATGGCCCAGGGCACGGCGTACATGTACACCATGACCTGGACGATGTGGGACGGGCCCGGCTTCCCGGTCTTCACGTCGATGACCGTGCCGGAGTCTCCCCGCCGGGCGATCAGGTCCGGCCTGCCGCCTAGGGTGCCGGCGTCGCCCCTGAGGGAGAAGCCGTTCTGCCTCTCGGTGAACACCTCGCAGCTCAGCGCCTCCCAGCTTTCCCGGGCCTCGTTGACCATCGCCGTGTGGGCCATCTGCCACCCTGCCCGGTCGAAGTCCCCGGGGACCTGCTCCCAACTGCCGCTCTCGTGGCGGGCCCGGAACCAGGTCGCCCATTCGCACGAGTTCTCCCCGGCCAGCAGTTTGGTGAGCCATGTGACCCAGAAGTAGGGGCCGTCCCTGCGCAACCTTGCCATACCGCACCTCCCGGGATCGGGTGTTGGCATCTCGGGGTTGGCACACCCGCAGGCGGGACTCGCCACGCCTGCGGGCGCCGCTCGTGCCGCCGCAGCGTCAGGAGCCGAGGCGCCACTCGGGATCGACCCATTGCGAGTCCCAGTCCAGCGGCTCGCTCATGGCCATTATCTCGACCCACTCCCGCAGGTAGCCCTCCCCGATGATCGCATCCCTGATGATGAGGGCGTTCTCCCGGGAACGGGGAGTGAGACGGGTCAAGTTGCAGGAACCCGTCCACACGATCCTGGGGTCCCAGTTCGGCGCCAGCAGCGGGTCATCCTCGCCCGCGTGACCGGGAGCAGGCGAGAAGCTCAACTTGGCGAAGAGTATGAACTTGTTGTGCATCAGGGGCCGGGGACCGCGTCCGCCAACTCGTCTCTCGTTCCTGACGCCAAAGCACCGGATTCCGGAGATGGTCTGGTCTCCCGTGAGGTTCATGTCGCCAAGGGGGTGGGGAAAATGCTGGCGGCAGAATTCGGGCTGGTGGATGTCCGACCCCTCGACGGCCAGGTAGTGTTCCCGTAGAATGTCCCGCCAGCGGTCCCGCCCGCTGCCGATTGCCTCATCCGGTCTCAGAAAATCTTCTTTTTGCACCACCACGCTGGTGGGCACCTTAGTCATGGCGTCGAGGATTTCGAAGTCGGTCAGCCAGGCAACTGCTCCGAGGGATACCAGTCCGTCTGTCCGTGCTTCTTCGTAAAGCTGGAGCAGGCGGCTCTTGTAGTTTCGGAACACAACCTCGATTGGACCGCTCTTGCAGCCGTGGTCCCACTGCTCCGGATGGCCGGCGGGTGGGCGATTGAGGTCGATGAGTGTCCTAAACCAATACCAAGGTGGGATGTGCATTTCGGGGGTCTTGACGACGACCGAAAGGACTCCACGCCACCTCATATCACCTTTAGGCCCAACCGGGTAGGCCCCGACAGTGCGGTCTAGCGATATGTACATTTCACCTTGGGTTTAGTTTAGGGTCCATGGGGGCACCTCCAGGTCGTATAGCGTTGGATTTCCATGCGCCGTACCTGAAGGGGCCACTGACACCCCACCGTCCGGTGGAGCGCCCCCGCCCCTTGAGGGGCGGGGGCTTCTGTGCAAACAAAAGACCCGCCCCTGACGGGAGCGGGTCTGCGTGTAGTACAATGCTACCGCATCACCTGTTCCTTCAGGTGGCGCCATGGCTCGGGGTGTTCTTAGCACCGCCGGGCCACTCTATGTTGGTCACCGTTAATCGTACTCGTCCGCGCGGCCCCGTGTCAATATGCCCCGTCGGCCAATTCAGGGCCTTTTCATTCTCCCTCTCCCGTGGGGAGAGGGCTGAGGTGAGGGACAACTCTCCCTGCAATGGTAGTAGCTGCGGCAAGTCAGTTTGCGTGGAAACCCCCTGTCCCTCTCCCTCTGGGAGAGGGAACACCTTTCTGAAAATGAAAAGGCCCTGTCGTCCAATTTTCCATCGCAGGAAATGGTCATTGGTCCATAGCTGATTTCCGCATGGTCCTTCCAAAAGCCATGAATATCCACGTCAGTAAGGTTGGGTGACGCGGTGAGCCCCGCCGGAACGGCAACGTTGCCGTTCCGGCGGCTTCGTTCCCAGGGTTGGACGATCTTCAACCTGGTGGCCATTGCATCTTCTGCGGCGGACATACCCGGCCACCTGAAACGGAGGGTTGCCCCGAGGGCGATGTAGCCTCACCGGTTGCCTCATGGCCGCCGGGGTTCCCGGCAGCCGGCCCAGACGGAGCGCGGAGCAGGCCGATTGCTTCTCGTGCAATACGGGTCGTCCAGCGGACAGTGTGCAGACCGAACGCCCGGCCGGTGTTGGCCCGATTGCGCCGGCCGTGGTCGCCGCCAACCCGGTGGCCACGTGACGTTCCCGTGCAGGCTGGATACGACTGACCCTGGCTACAGGATGATGCCCCGGGTCTGCCTGACCCGGCCTAAAATTCCGCAAATTTGCGGAATTTTCCGGGAGCCCGAATACCTTCTCCCAAGGGCGGCATGGTGCGCCCAGGATGCCGCAGGCTCCGGCAACTCTCTTCGGGTGGTGTACGCGGCGCGGCGCCCAGGGAGCGATGGTCCCGCCGAAACCCCGGAAGAGCGTGTTGTCGTGAAGGGGCGGTCGGGGACCGGCTTCTCATTTCGGGACCATCATGCGGGCTGAGAATACTATGGCCTCCTTGTCCCGGCTGCCCCGAGACGTGTTTCGACTGAGGACAGACTCATCAGACGCTCGCGGGCGCCGTTGCCGGGACAGCCTGTCCCTCTGCGCCCGCGTCATTGGCCAGGTGGTCCCCGCGCTTGTCCTCGGCACGGGCCAGCCGGACCCGGATACGGTCAATCGAGGACTGCGTCTCGCTGGCGCCGAAGAAGATGCAGCCCAGATCTCTGGCGGCCAGCGCTGTCCCGGCACGGTCCCGCATGACGGGGTCGCACACCGTCTGCCCGGGCCTGCAGAACCGTTCGACCACCATGCCGATGGCGGCCTCGTTCCAGCGGAGGCCCGGCGGAAGCTCGTCTGCCGGAGGCGCCTCGATGAGGTCATCCAAGCCCTCGACACGAAAGCCTTCCTTCCCGTATACGAGCAGGGGCCGCCTGTGGAGAGCGATGCGGTGCGGGCGTCCAGATGATTCTGGCGGTCCCTGCAGCACGAGGTCGAACTCCGCCAGCCACTCCAGGTCCGGGTGCGCCAACTGCTCCAGCATCCGCGGCAAAATCAGCCCATTGCCAACCACCACCATCACCCCGCTTGGTTTGAGGGCATGGGCGGCGAAGCTCGCCAGGCCGGACAGCAATGGCAGCGCCTCTTCCGTAAGGGGCGGGTGGCTGACGACGGCGTCCACGCTGCCGGCTGTCACCAGACCGTTCAGGTCCGATACCTTGGAGGTGTGCAGGGTAATGGTCTCGTCCAGCGGCCGTCCCAAGATGTCCGCCAGGGCCGCCGCCTCCTCGGCCAGGGCGATCTCCCGCTCGACCCGCTCGACCGCGCGTTTTATGGTCTTGGCCTCTCCCCTGAACACCAGGTCCACGGCCTTGTTCTGTACCTCCGGAGGCCGGTCCACGTGCCTGGACGCCGCGCTGTACCTGATCCGCCACTGTGTCACCGCCTCCCGCAGCGCGGGCACGGCCGGGCCGTCCTCCGACAGCACTCGGCTGACGTCGGAGACGAGCCTCGTGGAGACTCCAATCAATTTCGCGGCCTCTTCCTAGGTCAAATTCCGCAAATGTGCGTAGTTTTCGTCAGTTGCCCGCGGCCTCCCGGGCTTGGAGTATTGGGACATGTCGTAGGCCAGCCGGGCCTTGTCGTTTTGCGTCATGTCCCGGTGCGGGATGTTCACGCCCGCAAGGTACTCAAACGGGTCTTCGGCATCGTCGAGGACGTCATACCTGGGATCTACGCCGGCCTCCAGGCACGCCCTCAACCGATGCAACCCATCGATGATTTCCCCCCGCCAGACGACTATCGGATGTATGAGCCCGTGCGCAATGATGCTGGCCAGCAGGCGGGAGTATTCCGCCGGGCTCAGTGGGGGGAACATGTGAGCTAAGGGACTGATCGGATAGGGACAGCCGGCTATAAGGAAGTCCATGAGTGATCCACCTCCATATATGGTTATGGAAATTGTGGACCCTGCAACGCGTCTCGCGTTTTAACATTTCGATCGAATGAGGTCGGCGACGCCCGGGGACCGGTCTCGTTTCCAGCAACTGGGACGGTGGTCGCCTCACGGGTGCCGGTCGGAAGGCAGAACGCCTGGGGTTCCCAGCGTGGAATGGACCTGCCTGTTCCGGTGGATGTCCGGAGATTCGCACTTGGGTTTGTGCCGGTCTCGCACCGCACCCATAGCCCCCGTCGACCCATGCGGGAGTCTCCGGACCTTGGGCGGGAGGACCAGACTGCTGGGTCCATGTCGATGTGACCCCGATGGAGAGACCCATGCTGGGAGCGTTGGCTTACCGACATTGTTCACCAGCCCCATGCGGATGTGCGTGGTTGCGATCATGTGACCGGTCTGCGGGGCATGGGCTGCCGATGGGGTCAATCAATGGGATGGACATGCCGGTCTGGTGCGGACCCAATTGGGCCTGGGTGGACTTCCCGGGAAGGTTCCGGGGTTGACACGGGCCCGCTCCGTGTACACCTTGCAGCAAGCGCCCCGGTAACTCTAGAGCATGAGGCATAGGAGGCCGGTGCAGGTGGTGTTTGTGGCCTGATGGAACACCATGCGGGCCGACATTCTGACGCTGGTGGCCAAGAAGCTGCAAAGCTCCCCGGCGGTGGAGGGAAAGCTGCCCAAGGACAGCCTAGCCGTCATCAGGGACGATGGCGACGACCCGATGCTGGCCCTCGCAAGGCCGATGGTCAACGGTGAGGAAACCGAGGACGGTTAATCGGTGGGGACGGCCCCGGGCGGGATGGAAGCCAGCACACCGCGGGCGTCAGGGTTGCCGGGCAGACTCGATCACGATGATGCTGGGGTGTCCGGTGTCCACCGCAGCAGGATATGTGGGGGTCTGCGCCCAGGGTCGGGTTGCCAGGCGAACTCCGAAGGGTAGGAGCCGGAATCTGACGATAGTGGTCCGGCGGAGGGCTGCCTGGTCGCGGAAGGGATAGGGACCGGCGGGTCCTGTCTCCGCTGGTTGTTTGACCGGATACGGTTCATCCTGTTGCTTGTTCCCCGGCGTGTATCTCCGCGGTCAGTGCCCGCGCCTTCCAGTTCACTTCTAAAGGCCGCTGCATGTGGTCCTTCTGTTTCCTTCTCTCGTCGTTCATCTGGTCCGCATATTCCTGCATCCTCTCCATCGGCTCCGTGAGGACTTCCCTGATGTACGCCTCAGTAATAGCCTGGACCTCGTTCTCCATCTGCCTGGCTATGTCCGCACATTCCGCCCTTATGTTCTGGCGGTACTGGATGCACTGGTTGTCTGCCTTCCGCTGGTCGAGATCGGACTTGATCCGGGCGCCGGCGTCAAGGGCTATTGCCGCCGCCGACGTGATGAGGAAGAGGATGAGGCCGGCTTGATTTGCGGCGCCGTATGCCGCATCCTCGTCAACGTTCCCGCCGAAAGCGGCGAACCCGGGTACGCCGGTGACCTTCATGCCGTTCCAGTGGTGCTCCCGGACGTCCTGAGTGGTCCGCTGCGCGCCCCTCCCAATGGACTTGCCCTCACCGTTGGTAAGGACCTCCGTCAAGGTGGACTTCCCGGACATGGTCCGGCCAAACAGTGTGATGTTGAAGGTCCCCATCCGTTGCCGGTTGCTTTCCGTATCCCGGAGGGCCGTCTGGTGGGCTGCGGCCATGTTGTCCACGGCTTCGTTCGGTTGCCCATAGACCGGGTTGTCATCCTGTCTCCCCCTTCTGTCTGCGTCCGCCCTCGACAGCGGCTCCGCCCTCTGTCTTGCGTCCTGGATGATGATGTTCAACTCGCGCAGTTGTTTCGACGCTGCTCGTGGGCGATGGCTGCCGAGTCTGACAGTTTGGCTAGCTCCCTTTCCAGTTCGGAGCGGCTGTTGCGTGCCCGCTCTTGCCCCTCGATGGCCGCGGCCTGGTTGAGGAGCGCCTGACTTTCAGCCAGAAGTTGGAGTAATTCTTCCTTCGTCATGTCAGCGTAATCACCAGCGCTGCCACTGCGGCAACCGTTGGGATCAGGGCTGCTCCTGCCAAAAGGATGGCGGTTCGCCGCCATTTGGCCGCGTTCTCGGCGAGGGCGGCGCCGGTTTCGGACTTTTGAGCGTCGATGGTTTTCGCGGCCTCAGTGAACCTGGCATCGTTGACCCTCGCGGTTTCTTCCAGCGCCGTTGCCAGCATCTCTTCCACCCTTGTAGTGGTGTCGGAGCAGACCTGCCGGAAACGCTCGTTCAACTCCTCCCTTTCTCTCTGGAGGGTGTCGGACGCCGCCGTCAGGGCTTCCCTTTGGGAATTCTCCATTTGCCGTCTTTGGGTCTGTGCCTCGTCCATTGCCTTCCGGGCCTCGGCCCTGACCTGTTCCGCCTCCCGGTTGTAGATTTCCGCCCTCTCCCGGTCTGCCTTCCTGATGGTTTCGATATGTTGTTCGAGGGTTGACCGGTGCTGGCTTACCAGGTCGTCGAGGGTCTCGTTGAACCTCTTCGCAATGTTGACGAGGTTCCGGTGAAGCTCCTGGTTGTGGCTGGACTTCAGGGCTTCCGTGGCATGCTCCACGGCCAAGCGGTGGGCCCTTTCCAGTTCCTCCCTGATCTTCACGATGACGAGGTCAGCCTTTTCCTGGGCGGCCTTTTCCATGTCGTCGTGTTGTTTGATGTGCAGCGCGGTGGTCTTCGAAGCCTGGGCTACCTGCTGGGCGATTGAGGCCAGGACTTCTCCTGGATTTTCTAGGTCTGCGGACATGGATCACCTCGTCAGCCGGGTGCACGGCTCTTGAGTTTCTGGATACCTCATCTCAATGCTGATCGGGTTAACATTAGAATCCATGGCTACATTTTCCGGAGCCCCGGGCCAGTTGGTTCCCGGGTTCAATTGGTAGTGAGGCCTGGTGAGACGGCAAAGTGCCAGGAACAGGGATTATCCTGGGTCAGGCGGTGTGGGGTGTCTTCGTAGGCGTTGACACTGTGGGCCGCCAGGGTCCCTCGACTGCGCGCTGATTCCCCACCTAGCCGCCATTCTTCACGCTTCAGCTTGGTACGTCAACCTGAACATCTCCCGGTTGCAGGACGATTGCGAAGTCAGGGAAGTGAGAGTTGGGAGTGTGATGATATGGAGGCGGCGGAATCTCTGTTCGAGTGCTTGGAGCAGGCGCCGGATCCCAGGAGGGCCAGAGGAGTCCGCCATCCCTTTCAGGCCATCCCCCGTTTTCACGAGGGCAGGCTCTGCGTCTGACCCTGTTGGGCTTGGTCTGCGGTCAGACCACCATGGCCCACATCGCCCTCTTCGCCAGGTTGCACTGGCCGGCGCTGAAGGAGCCTCTGGGGTTTGTTCGGGACCATCCGCCTCACGCCACCACCATCTCGCGCACCCTGTCGGGGGTCTCGCATGAACAATTGCAGGGCGCCCTGACTGGCTGGGTGGCCCGCGTGGTGGCGGACTAGGAGGTGCAAGCCTCGGTGGACGGCAAGTGGGCCAAGCAGTCCGGGGACGTAAGCGGCAATCCCCTGGTGATGGTGAACGTGCTGGCCCACGACCTGAAGCTGTGTCTGTCCCAGTGGCCGGCATCGGAGAAACGGTACGAACCCGGGGTGTTGCGGGAACAGATGGGGCAACTGTTCGAGCGCTATCCCGGCCTGAGAGTGCTGACCATGGACGCCCTGTACGCGGAGCGGGACCTGTGCCAGGCCATAGTGAGCCACGGACGGGGCTACCTGGTGCGCATCAAGGGGAACCAGCCCGAGGCGCTGGCGGCATTGGTCGACGGGTTTGCCGCCGAGGAGTTGGGGGAGCCGCAGGCGGAGACCCTGGGGAAAATGCGGGTGTGATCGAGAAGCGGCGCATCTGGACCGATGAGGCACTGGCCGACTATATCCGGGATGAGTTGGGCTTTCCCGGGGCGAGGCAGGGGGCGATGGTGGAGAAGGAGGCGGTGGACATAGCCACCGGGGAGGTGAGCCGGGAGCGCTGGTATCTGCTGACCAGCCTGAGTTCCCGTCAGTGCAGGCCAAAGGAACTGCTTCTGGTGTTCCGCAACCACTGGAGCGCCCCGAACAGCCTGCACCACGTGAAGGACCGCAGCTGGGATGAGGACGTCCACACGCTGCGCCGTCCGGGGCTGGGCGAGATATTCGCCACCCTGGTCAACACCGGGCTGAACGCCCTGCGCCTGGAAGGATGGTTTCCTAACCGGATGTCCATGCCCCTGCGAGCCAAGACTTGCGCCTTCCGCCCAACGCAGACCATCAACCGCCTCTACGCACGCGCCTCCTGACTTTGCAATCGTCCTGGTACTCTCTACCGAGAGGTGGTCAACCGAGGATACTCCGGCTCCGAGCGGCACATCCGGAAGGCGGTGCAGCCATGGCGAAAGGGCACTGGCCGCCCTGCCAAGTCCAGGCCGCCAGTGAAATGGCTGGTTCTACGTCCAAGCCAGGGGCTTAACAGCTCAGAAAAAGTGGAACTGGACCACCTTCTCCAAGCCAATCCCCCTCTCGCCTTGGGACACCAACTCAAGGAGTGGTTTCACCGGATCGTCAAACAAGGTGACCTGGAGGCCTGGGGCCATGAAGCCAACCGGTCGGGGTTGAAACAATTCCAGTCTCTCGCCAGGAGTTTCCGCCAGGATTACGAAGCCATCAAGCTGGCGTTGACCAGCCCATGGAGCACTGGACAATGCGAAGGGCAAACCTGCCGGGTGAAATTGATCAAGCGGATGGGGTATGGTCGGGCCAAGCCGGACCTGTTGCGCCAGCGAATACTGCACCGGTGTGCTGCTTAACCAGCACCCCCGGCGCTTCCATTCCCTGCGGCCAATTTCGATTCCCCTCACCAAAAGTGCGGAAGAGCCAAATGATGGGTTCCACCTCATGGTGGTCAATTGGGCAATGTGAGAAAAGCCATAGAATTAGTCCACCAGAGAGGGACCTACCAACGATACTGGCCTACCATTCAGCAACGTAACATGCCCACTTATCGTAATTTCAGCTCCCAGGGTCACATTCTCAACTATGGCCTTCTCTTCTTCCGTCACGAAGAAACAGTCAACGTCACTCAAAAACGTCGAATCACGAAGAATCAAAGTGACTCTGGTAGGGCCCCCGTAACTGGTTTCGCGCACAAGCAGGTTGTAGGCTTGCCCCCGTAGAGTTTGGGTTGCGAATTGGTAAGATGCCCCTCGGCTAACGTGGCCAGTGTGTTGGGCATGTTTTAAGACCGACTGCTCAGCAGCCGATACCCATCCGCTTAGTGTAACCATTTCGCCTTCCAAGCCGAAGTAGCTTTCTACGTTGCACTTTCTAAATACTGCCGTTACGTCGGCGTCAAAGGGAATCTGCTTTACACCGTTGAAGTAGTCTATGGGCCGTATGACAACTTCCACCGGGCTGTTGGGGTCGAAGTCGAATTCACTTGATGTTTTCACCAATACGACCGTGCCCTGAACAAATACATTTTGGCGGTCGGTCATCCTGTCTAATCGATCACCGGCCGATGGATACGTTACAGATGTGCTTACTCTGGGCTTAATTGGAGCAAGTTGAATGGCTAAATTATCCGACCGCCTCAAGACAATGAGTGAAGCATTCAGCATCGCCTGTGTATCCATGGACAGATTGGCGGACTTCAGAGTCGGTATGTATCTCAACTCCATGTAGAGATTTTTAGTGGCAGTAAGGAATTCCGATAAAGTGTTGTAGTTGGATCGATCCGATGATGACATGGCCCGCCATTGCTGTTGCAAAAACTGTTGCTCTGGCGGCTCTAGGAGACTATAGAGGACGACTAGGTCGTGAGTTTGCCAGCATTCCTTAGGAACCGAGACCAATTTGCCCATTGTCTCCAAAAGGGCTTTCAAAGACAGCTCTAACGTAAAGGCAACCTGTTGGGCATGAGCTAAGGCGCTCCCTATACCTGCTTCTGTAGCCCAATAGTGTTTATCTCGGGCCTCATGATCAAACATGGCTTGAAGGTTGAGTGCGGATATAGGGATTGTCCTCGATGCCTCATAGTACATCTTCGCGAATTGAGGGAAGCTCGTAATGCCGGGTCTCTGAGTCAAAAGAGCCGCTAGAGGTAAACCTAGGGCTGTCGCCTCGTTCACCTCTCTTCGAGTAAAATCAAGGATGTTGCCACGCTTGCTTACTTTGGCTATCACGTGAACGTATTTCCCTGACGACTTCCACGTGGGTATCTCACCATCTTTTTCTTGGTCTATTTGATTGTAGCAAGCCGCGGCAGCACTTAAGGTGCGGTGTACATCGTGAAGTTCGGCGCACCTCATGAACGGACTGAACACTTCGAAGGCCATCTGATAACACCTCTCTACCCATCGGGCCGTGAGCAACTAATGCATATCAACCGAGAATGTTTGTCGGTCACGATGACGATTTCGGATATACTCCAAGACACTGTCCCAACTCTCCAGACAGTTCCCGCAGTAGAATACTGCAGTGTAACCCTCTCCTCTCCACCGGCGATACATCACGGAAGACACGTAACTGTTCAGACTGGTTCAAACCCGAGTGAGGGTCACGAATAGAACGACATAACAATGAGGTAGGCTAAAACCATGAACCTGCCCGTGGATTTGGCCGCCGCCTCCCGTGAAGAGTTGGAAGAGTTGATTGAAGTTGTTGGGCAACTGCTCAGCTACATTGGTACGCTCGAAGCACGCATCGCTGAGTTGGAAGGGCAGGCAAAGCCTCCAACCGGCGGTCTGAAACCCGGTCTGAAACCCGGTCTGAAACAAGGGACACCTCCCGCTTGGGTCAAAGCCAACCGGCCAGCCCGCGCCAAGAAGGAACGCCGGAAGCGCACCCACGGCTTTGCCCGGCGCAGGGAGGAGCCCACCCATAAAGTAGAACACGTCACGGCCAGTTGTCCCGATTGCCAGGCACCCCTTCAGGGAGGGATGGTGCGCCGGCGCCGGCAGGTGATTTCCCTGCCGCGGGTGCGGGCAAGGGTGACGGAGCATGTGGTGCTGGAACGGGCCTGCCCCAAGTGCCGCAAGAGGTGGGCCCCAAACCCGGATTGGAGCGCCATCACCGTGGGCCGTCAGCGGTTCGGCATCTCGGTGCAGAGCGAAGTGAGCGTGCTCCGTGAGGAGTGCCGGCTCCCATTCAGGGTGATACAAGGCTACCTGAAATGGCGTTTTGGACTGGGCCTTAGCGTGGGTCAAATAGTGGCGTTGACCCGTGGGGTAGCGCAGCGCGGCCGGGAGGAATACGCCCGGTTGCAAGAAGAGATTCGAGCCAGCCCAGTGGTGTACGGGGACGAGACGGGCTGGCGGGAAGACGGCCTGGGCGGTTGCCTCTGGAGCTTCAGCACTCCCAAGGTGCGCTGCTTCCTACACCGCTGGAGCCGGAGCAGACACGTGGTTGAGGAGGCGTTGGGTGATAAGTTCGAGGGGGTGCTGGTCAGCGGCTTCTACGGAGCCTACAACGTGTACCAGGGGCCGCACCAAAGATGTTGGACCCACCCCCGGTCGCGGCCGGGGGCAGGCTCTGCTGCGGGACATCCACCAACTGAAGGAGCGGTTCCCGGAACATGATGGCCTGGCCCAGTGGTCCAGGAGGGTGCGGGAAGTATACGACCAGGCCCAAGCCTACTCCGGCCCCGGCCCGGGACTGCCGGAAACGGTGCGCCGGTCCCGGCGGGTGAAGCAACAGCGGCGGTTCCAAAAGCAACTATGGTCCATCTGCCAACCCTACCTGGGCAGCGATACGCCCATGAGGGTGCTGTGCCAGAGGGTGGAACGCTTCCTGCCTGAGCTATTCACCTTCATAGTTGAGCCACGAGCGGGAGCGGACAACAACCCGGCGGAGCGGAGCCTTCGTCCGCCGGTGGTGAGCCGCAAGATCAGCGGCGGTACCCGCTCCGCACCGGGCAGCGAGACCAAGAGCATCATGGCTTCCTTCATGGCTTCCTTGTTCGGCACCTGGCGTTTGCAAGGACGCAACCCTTACCATGCTCTCAATTCCATCCTCTCCCAACCCATATCTGCCCCAGTCTGAACAGTTACCTCTCGACAGAGGTCGTTGCAAATTGCGTGGACTCGCCATAAAATCCTGTGTGCCACCTAAGTTGATAATTCGTCCCCAAGCCGTTTTCAAGGTGTAGAGCATGGCTGACGAAACAATCTCACAGGCTATTTCAGACATACGAAAGCAATTCCCCAATATGGATGGCCTCGATAGCGAAGAGGACGTCAAGCTATTTGTTATTGAGAGGGTCCTGGAGGCTTTGGATTGGAATCTACGGCAGCGTCGAGAGGTGAGAAAAGAGTACCCAGTTGGCAGGGGTAGGGCCGACTACGCTTTGAACCCGGATTTGCCAACCGCTGCCTTCATCGAAGCCAAGAAACCCACCGCGAATCTGGAAAATCACAATATGCAACTCTTGAACTACTGTTTCCAACTTGAGACGGTTAACTTGGCAGTGCTGACCAATGGACGGACTTGGTGGCTGTACCTGCCGGGGTATGAGGGGAATCAGGGGGAAAGGATAAACTGGACCAAAAAACGTTTCTCTGAAATCGATATCACCAGTGGGAAGCCATCAAGCATACAAAAGGAGTTTGAAAGATTCCTGGCCAAAGATAAGGTGTCTTCTGGTGAAGCTGTAGAATCTGCCAAAGGCCTTATCGACGATAAGATAAGAGGGGAACAGCTTGAAAAGGCGATGAGGGAAGCTTGGAACAATCTCGCGACCGTGCCGTCGGAAGACTTGATTAAGCTGTTGACCGAGTCGACTTTCCAAGTTTGCAATGATAGACCCAACAGGAAGCAAGTTAGAGATTTCTTTCAACAACATCGAGCGCAACTCAAAGTATCAGATACTGTTCCTCCAAAAGGTACAACAGCTATACGAGAGAGGACCAGCAGACAGAACGGAAAGCCATCGTTCATATTCAACGACACCCCTGGCTCAGCCAGGACGTGGAAACAGCTACTATTGGCATTTTGCAAATTGGTGTATGCCGATCCCGATAGACAAGGTCATTTCGACCAGATTATTAAGGTCCGAGGAACAAAGACCCGGTACTTTTCCAGGAATCCTGCTGAGCTTAGAGATCCTGAAGAGATTGAAGAGAGTGGCATATTTGCCGCGACATCTCCTTTGAGTGCATTGGGAGTAAAACAGCGTTGCCAAATGGTTTTGAGGGAGTTTAATTACAGAGAAGACTCTCTCAAAATATAGTAATCCATTCTCGCGCCCCTGAACCTTACCCCCTGGTCTGGGGCAATGTTTTCTTAATCTCCGGTTCCGCACCCGACACATCCACGGACTCTCCGCTGACTCGTCAGGCTTGCTGTCCAGCTGAAGGGACAGTAAAACCTGCCAAGCATCCTACACATATGTGGAGGAACGATGGCTTCCGATAGCGGAAACACCTTTCCCGAGAACGATGATTGCGAGGCGGCAGCTATCAAGCGAGATGCCGATGTCTATGCTAACGAGGGGGTCCGTCATTTCGAGGCAGATGATCTGGACTGGGCTATCGATAGTTTTACGGCGGCCATTCGTATAGACCCCCAGCAGGGCGCTGTCTATTACTTCCGGGGTTGGTCTTATTACAGGAGAGGTGACTATGAGGAAGCCGTCGCCGACTTTACTAATGCCATTCTCTTGGATCCCCAAGATGGTGCGGCCTATCGTTTCCGTGCGCGAATTTACTTCGAGAAGAGTGATTACGAAGAAGCCATCGCCGACTTTGCCGAGGTGATTCGCATAGACCCCGAAGATGGAGAAGCCTACTGCAACCGTGGACTGGCGTTCTTCAAGAGAGGTGACTACGAAGAAGCTATCGCGGACTTTACTGAGGCGATTCGCATAGATGCTCAGGATGGCGATGCTTACCGTTTACGAGGCAGAGCTTACTACGGGCACGATGATTACGATCAGGCAATTACAGACTTTACAGAAGCCATTCGCTTGAATCCCCAGGATACTGGTGCATACGGCAACCGGGGACTCGCCTACTACGAGAAGAGCGACTACGAGCAGGCCATCGCTGACCATACGGAGACGATTCGTGTAGGCTCCGGGGATGATGCGGCGGATTACTTTAACCGGGGACTCGCCTACTATGAGAGTGGCGATTACGAGATGGCTATAAGAGACTATTCTCAGGCCATTCGCATGGACCCGCAGGATAGTGACGCTTACTTTTGACGGGGGCTCGCTTACGATAAGAAGGGCGATGACGCGGAGGCCATTGCAGACTACACTGAGACTATTCGCACAGCCCCTGAGACTGGGCAGGATGAGGTCTACCGCCTCCGGGCACTCGTTTACGTCCGGATGGGTAGTTACGAAGAAGCCATTACGGACTTTACAGAAGCCATTCGTTTGAATCCCTGGGATGCAGAAGCTTACCGCCACCGGGGACTCGTCCATGACGAGCAAGGTGATTACGAGGCAGCCGTCAAAGACTTCACCCAGGTGATTCGCATAGATCCGCAGGATGCCGGAGCATACGGTCTCAGGGGACTCTGTTACGCCCGGATGGGTGGTTATAGGGAGGCCATAGGGGATTTTTCCGAGGTAATTCGCATAGATCCCCAGGATGGTGACGCCTACCGTTTCCGAGGCAGAGCTTGCTATGAAAAGGGTGATTACGAAGAGGCCATCTCAGACTTTACCGAGGCTATTCGCATAGATCCCCAGGATGCTGGGGCCTACGGTTTCCGGGGACTTGCTTACTACGAGAAGGGTGCTTACGGAGAAGCTATCGCGGACCACACCCAAGCCATTCGCATAGATCCCCAAGATGACGCGGCCCACTACTTTAACCGGGGGCTTGCTTACTACGAAAACGGTGATTACGACAAGGCCGTCGCGGACTTTACTGAGACCATTCGAATAGATCCCCATAGTGCAGCGGCCTACCGTGAACGGGGAAGGACTTACGAGGCGTTGGCCAGATTGGACGAGGCCGCGGCGGACTATGAGGAATCTAACCATATGATCAACAACGAAACAATTGAGGAAAACGAAGAAGAGACTCACAATGATGAAGACCAAGCGGAGGACGAAGTGATAGTGGATACTGTAGATATGCTTAGAAGTTTGATGCCGGATGATGAATTTGAACGATTTAGGGACCACATTGTCAGAACAAATACAGAATTCAATAGACTTAGAAAAGAGAATCCTGACCTGAACCCTCAAGAAATTGTTAATCTTATGGCTGAGTCAGAATGTCTTGAGGGACGTTCTGATTGTTAAACCGGTAAGGTCTGTGGAGCCTTTTCTGCCATTGAATACGGCTGTCCTCAGACTATTGGGGGTTTTGTAACGTGGCGGGGATGAACACTCCTAATATTACAACGACGCTTCGCAAGAAAGGGACCTTGAAGACTTCTTCATGGCTACCTGCCCACGCGCTTGACAGCTTTGTGGCCATGCCTTCCGCGAAGCGATTTCCGGCCAATGCCTGACCAAATTGAGGAACCGTCGTTGTAATACTAACGGCTGTGAATCCAGGTTCCGCACCTCACAGAACCAGCCCAGTGGGGTCAGCGGCCTGTACCCATGGGCCGATTCAGGGTAATTCTCCATCGTTTCCGGTCTGTGCCCAGTACTTTGATGGACAATCTTCATCCTCGACGGAGGATCAGTTAGCCATATGACAAGACGAATTCAAACAGCCTTTTACACAAAAGGCGAACCTGAATTTCTAATCTATTCCGATGAACCGTATTCAGAGGTCAAAACAGAACCTCCTGAATACTTGGAAAAGATGGACATAATGGGTCTAGCAAGGTTCAATGTGCTTTCTGAAGAAGGAGAACGTCTAAGTTTAGATAAGGATAAAGATCCATATACTTTTGTTAGACATTTCTGGAGACACTTCTATGGATATTACGCAAGTGCATCTCGCCCGGAAATTGTAGATGTAGAGTAAATGTACCGGCGCATTGACGACCAGCGGGGGCAGGTCTGAGCAAGATGAGAGCCCGGACGGTTTATATTCTCGCGTGGGGCGCATTTTGGGGGCTTCTAGCCCATTGGACTTATTCCGGCCAGGGTGGCACCTGCCCTGGCATGGAATGTGGATTTACGGGTTGGAGACTCGCTTTTTCTATCGTCGTACTTGTCATTCTTTTGTGGGCTCCGTTCGTCTGGAGAGACTGGAAGAAACGAGGCGGGTGGGAAGGAATCAGAAAACACAACAGCAGGAAACATTAGATCGCGTAGGTATTTCCCGAACCCTAGCATGAGCCAAGCAACCTGAGGTTGGCCCGCTATCCGTATACATGCAACTCCAGACAAATCTTTGTCAACATCCTCATCGAGGACGGGGCCGACTCTCTTGCGGGCTACGCCGGTGGTGGGGCTGAGGCCTATAGAGTATACGCTGCCAGTCCGCTAAGGATGGAGCGACGGCTTCACCCTGCTGTGGCGAGTCATAGCTTCGAGCGTTGCTTCCCGGAGACCGTCCTTCCCATTGTTATTGCGGCCGCTACGCTCAGGCGGTTGTGCCCGGGTGCAGCCTACCGTGGAACGAGCCGTGTCAGGGATTCTGGCGCCGGAGCAGGTCTTCCAACTCCCGGATGCGTGCCTCGGCGGCCAGGCGGGACTGCTGCTCAGCGTTAGCACGGGCTTCGGCAGCGGCACGGGCTGCACGTTCATCTTGAATGGTAGCGATGGGCCGTCCCGTGCCAGGATTGTAAAACCGCAATTCGCCCCGTTCCCAGCGGACGTTCAGGTCCAGAGCGGGACTGTGACCCTGCAAGTCGCCGCCCGGTAACTCTTCAATCTCAATGGCAACGTACTCGCCGTCCACCAGCCGCTCCCCGGCCAAACGGGTCCCGTGATACCGGCCCGTCTCATCGAACCGCCAGTACTCCCCGATGCCCAGGGCGGCGTAGGCTTCCCGCTTCGGCCCAGTGTCCTCACCCCCGGTGCGCCGGGAGGCGATTTCCAGCACGAAGTCCGGGGGCTTCCCCTGCTCCGAGATGACGTAGGCGTTACTGGACCCGTAGGCCGCCGGGTTCACCCCGAAGGCCACGAACAGGTCGGGGTAGCGCACTCCGGTCATGTCCTCCACCGGCACGGGACTGATGTAATGCTCGCCGGACACCAGGGTGGTTTCCGGATTGCCCAAATGCTCGGCCAGATAATGGGCGTTGCCGGTCTTGGTGAGCTGGTTGAAATTGGTCATATCGTCGGGTCCGCGCTCCGGCGGGTCCGGGAACACGATGGGGTTCGGGACTCTGGCGGTCCCGGCGAAGGTGTCGGGTGTGGTCATTTCGCACCTGGCGGTTGGTGGCAACCCCAGCCCACTCCCCAGGCTGACGTCGCCGCCTGTTGGTTCCCTCTCAAAGGCGTTCTTCTATCGGGGACATTTTACACCACCAGGCGAGCGTTGGGCAGGAAAAGAGAGCGGCACACATGGCCTGGCTGAGAGAGGACCGCGTGCATGCGGTCCTCTCCCCAGTTGACGTAGCGGTCCGGTGTCCCGCGCCTGCCGGTTCCGGCCCAACGACGGTCCCATCACGCTCGCATCCGGTAGAGGGCAGGCTGCCGGCGTGGCGGCCGTTGCGCTAAACCGCGCCCTGCTGTGGCTTCCTCAGCATGACGGAGTAGGTGCGCCAAGAAGCGCTTAGTACTACAGTTGCAGATGGAAAACGGCTAGAATTGGGGCAATCAACGGGTGGTGAGGTGAGGCTGTGGCAGTGCATGGGGATGAGGTGGCAGAGGTCGCCCGGTGGGCTGAGGGTATCGACCGGGTACACGAGTGCATTGCGGGAAGGTTCCGGCGTCCCGAACCACGTCGACGATCGCTGGACTATCTGAAAGGGCTGCTCAGTCCGGTGGAGCGCAAGAACGGGTGGCAACTGGCGGAGCAGGCCGGGGACGCCACACCCTATGGGGTGCAGCATCTGCTGTCAACCTACATCTGGGACGCGGACCTGGTTCGCGATGATCTCAGGGACTACGTGGTGGAGCACTTGGGCGACGCCAACGGGGTGTTGGTGGTGGATGAAACCGGGTTTCTCAAGAAGGGGAACAAGTCTGTGGGGGTGCAGCGTCAGTACAGCGGCACGGCGGGACGGATCGAGAACTGCCAGATTGGGGTATTCTTGACCTACGCTACTGCCAAGGGGAGGACCCTGCTGGACCGGGAGCTTTACCTGCCCCAGGTGTGGGCCGATGACCAGGAACGTAGGGAGGAGGCTGGTGTGCCGGAGAAAGTGGCGTTCCGTACCAAGCCGCAACTGGCCCGGCGGATGCTGGAACGGGCGGTGGAGTCGGGAGTCCCCTTCGGCTGGGCCACTGGGGACGAGGTCTACGGCAATGACCGCAACTTGCGGCTGTGGCTGGAGCGGCGAGACATTCCCCACGTGCTGGCCATCAAGAGCAATGAGAAGTTATGGGCTTGGACGGACAAGGGTCCGCGCCAGGTGCGGGCTGACCGGCTGGCGTCTGGGGTTGAAGAGTCGGGCTGGGTCCGGCTGAGCGCCGGTGATGGGGCCAAGGGTCCTCGGGTCTACGACTGGGCCTTGGTGGATATTCGGCCCCTGAGAGAACCTGGCAAGGGGTGCTGGCTGCTGGCCCGGCGCAGCGTGGCCAAGCCCGAGGAACTGGCCTACTACGTGTGCTACGGCCCGGCGGGAACAACCCTGGAGGAACTGGTGCGGGTGGCCGGGACCCGGTGGGCCATTGAGGAATGCTTTGAGGAGGCCAAGGGACAGAGCCTGCCCCCGCGAAGGCGGGGGTGGGACTGGACCAATACGAGGTGCGCCGGTGGGACGGCTGGTACCGGCACATCACCCCCGTGTCGTGGCACGGGGCAGGCTCTGGCGATGCTGGCCCACGCCTACCTGGCGGTGGTACGGCATCAGGCATCGTCGCAGGGACGTCTGGGAGAAAAGGGGGCTGCCCCAGTTTGGACGAAAGGCTGATACCGCTGACGGTGCCCGAGGTTCGGCGGTTACTCTACCGGCTGATATGGAGACACCACCCTAAGGACGAATCAGTGCTGCGGTAGTCCCAGTGGAGACGGCGGCACCAAGCAACGGCCCGGCGCTGTCATTACCGACGCCGCCTGAAACTCCTCACCACATATCTGCAACTGTAGTATTAGAACCTGTCTACGATCTGTGGGATATGTTAAATTGAGACTATTACCAAGGCGAGGTAATCATGTCTCATTCCTATCCCAGCGACATCAGTCGTGAGCAATTCGCCCGGATTCTTCCTATGCTAGAATCGGCCCGACGACGGACCAAGCCGCGCACCGTGGACCTGTACGACGTTTTCTGCGGGGTGCTCTACCTACTGAAAGGCGGGTGCCAGTGGCGGATGCTCCCGGCGGACTTCCGCGACTGGCGCACCTGCTACAAGTATTTCCGGCAATGGAGTGAGCGGCCCAGCCCGGAGCAGGAGTCCCTTCTGGAGCAGGTCTTAAAAAAAATCGGTTGGCGCGGCCCGACAGAGCAATGGTCGGACAGAGCAGACCAGCTTCTGCATTGTGGACTCCCAGAGCGTAAAGAACACCGACAGCGCCGGGAACAAGGGCTATGACGCGGGCAAGAAGGTGTCCGGGATTAAGCGGCACATCGCGGTGGACAGCCAGGGGTTGCCCCATGCGATTCACGTGACCACCGCCGATGTTGCCGACCGGGCCGGGGCTTTGGCGATGTTTGACCGACGCCGGGCCGACCTGAGCCGGGTGCAGAATGTGATGGTTGACGGCGGGTACACCGGGAAGCCCTTTGCCGCGACAGTGCAGAACCTGCTGGGAGCCTCGGTGGAAGTGGTGAAACGCAATGAACTGCACACATTCGTGGTGCTGCCGAAACGCTGGGTGGTGGAGCGGTCTTTCGCCTGGCTGGAGAAATGCCGCCGACTATGGAAGAACTGCGAGGGAAAGCTCAATACCAGCCTGCAAATGGTGGTCCTCGCCTTCGCAGTGCTAATCCTGAAGAGATTGTAAACAGGCTCTTAGGTTGAGTGTTCCCGATATGGAACCCGGCTAGGAGGGGCCGGTGGCTAGGGAAGCAGGCACGGGGGCCAGAGGCAGAACCGTGTCTGAAGCCTTCCCGACAATGTGGCGGCGGCCACCCTGCTGAACCGCGCGCTGCCAGCCAGAGTGCCGTTATGGTTACGAAAGAAACTGCTGTTTGAAGCGTCGCACATGTAACCACCCGCTTACGGTAGGGCGAGGGTGGAGTCATCGGAATCTCCATCTCTATTCCGCAGAGACAGCACTGTCAGGGCAGGGATGCCGTCCTCCCTTTGACCGGCATCCTCCGATGGCGAGCACGGCAGAGAGCCAAGCCAGGCGTAGAGGCAGGACCTAAGACGGCGCGAAGACGCAACCTGAACGAACTTGGGAACCACGTCCGGCTCTCCGGCGACGGAGCAGGCCAGCCTTCGGCCAATGCCGGACGTGGGGTAGAGTCCTCGTAGTAGTCCGAGGTCGGGAAAGCCGGCCACATGGCGAAGGAGGGCAGTCAGGTGAGTGTGGAACGAAGCGAATTACGCCGGAGGAGGGATGTAGGAACCCGGCGGCGATGGCGGAAAAGCCGATGTTCCCGACCCACGTGGGTCTTATTCATCTGATGGAGAGCCGGATGCGGTGAAAGTCGCACGTCCGGTTCGGAAGGGGGTCGAAGGAAAAGTGCTTCGTTTATCGGAGTAACTCGCCGGCGGCCTACCTTACCCAGAACGAGACGGCCAGGCTGGCCGGCATCAGCCCCGCCCTGCTCTCGCAGATCATGAACGGCAAGCGCACCCCGTCCGGGATAGTGCTGAGGAAGTTGCACCGGGTCCTGTTCCAGCCGTCCCCGGCGGAACTGGTGGCGCCGGTGGAACTGAAGGTCATGGCCTGGAAGAAGGGCGGGCGCAACGGGGTGGTGGTACGCGGCGCCGGCGGGCCGGGCGGAGACAGCATCCGCGTCGGCGGCCGGGTTCCCTGGGGCGCCGAGGTGGAGTACGCCTACACCACCAGCTACGACAGCCGGGGCCGGGTGTCGGTCAACCACATAGTTGACGAGCGGGGCTGTTCCGTCATGCTGAAACCTGGGCAGCCGAAGGGCGTTTAGCGCCACGGCCGCCGTGCCGACAGCCTGCCCTCTATCGGATACAGGTGTGATGGGCGTACGCTGGGCCGGTCGGCGCGGGGCGTGGACCCCACACGCATCGGGAGGCTGCCGCCGGAGCGTCGGCGGGCCTCCCATGTATGCCGCTTTTTGCGTTCACGCTCCGGACAGGCCCGTATTTGCGTCCCCTTTTAGTTTGTCCGAAAATCGCCCGCCGGTGTAGAATGCCTGCGAAGAAGAACGCCTGAACGGGGGCATGACAGTGAACGCGCCAACTCGCCCGAAAGAAGAGATTGCCCGCCTGGGCAGAGAAATCTACGAGTGCGACATCCGTGAGCAGGTCGAAGACAAGCACCACGGAGAGGTGGTCACCATTGACGTGGATACCGGCAGTTGGGCCATCGGCGATAACGCGATGGCCGCTAAGGGGCGGTTGCGGAAGCAGCGTCCGGGGCTGTCAATGTCTTGAACGAGCGGGTCGGGTATCCCGCGCTACGGCACTTCGGGGGTCGTCCCTTGCGGAGGACCGAGTGATCGAAGGCGTGGTTCACGCCGCCTACGAGCCGGTGGTAACCTTTGCTGTGCAAGGTCCATCGGGGCAGTCGCGGGATATAGATGCCGTCGTCGATACCGGCTTCAACGGGTTTCTCACCTTGCCGACCGCATTGGTGGCAGAACTGCGAAAGGCAATGGCCGGTGTCGTTGAGGAACCGTTTCACTATCGACTGAACTGAATTATCCCCGTCCGTGTGATGAAAAGATGAACCAGAGTGAGATTGCCAACTTCATTTGGGGAGTCGCGAACCTGATTCGGGACACCTTCAAGAGAGGAAAATACCAAGACGTCATACTGCCGCTAACCGTGTTGCGGCGGTTGGACTGCGTGCTATCGCCAACCAAGGAGAATGTACTGCAACGCCAAGCACAGCTCAGCGGGAGGGGGCTAGAGAACCTCCACAGGCAACTCTGCGACGCATCGGAGTTCGAGTTCTACAACACTTCTAGGTACGACTTCGAGCGGCTGCTCGCGGACGCCCCCAACGTGGCAGCCAACTTGAGGAACTACATCGCAGGTTTCAGCCCGAACATGCGAGAGGTTTTGGAAAGGTTCGACTTCGACAATACCATCAGCAAGCTCGACGAGGCCGGTCTCCTCTTCCAGGTTTTGGAAAGGTTCGGGAACGTTGACCTCCACCCGGACCGTATCGACAACGCCGCTATGGGCACCATCTTTGAGGAGCTCATCCGCCGATTCAACGAGGCGTTGAACGAGAACCCTGGCGAGCACTTCACCCCCAGAGACGTAGTTAACCTCATGGTTGGCCTGATGCTTGCTGGAGATGAAGACAGAATCGGCGGCAGCGGCGTGGTGCGGACTATCTATGACCCCTGCTGCGGTTCGGGCGGAATGCTGACCATCGCCAAGGAGCGCATCAACATTGGCCGCTTGGATAACGGCAATCTACTGACAGGTCCGGTCAATCCAGATGCTGAGATTCACCTCTTCGGCCAGGAGGTGAACCCGGAAACCTGGGCGGTTTCCAAATCGGACCTGTATATGAAAGACCCAACAGGCAGGGACGCCGACAGCATCGTCTTCGGAACCACTCTCTCCAACGACCGGCACGCGGCCAGGTCCTTTGACTATCTGATTGCGAATCCGCCCTACGGGAAGGACTGGAAACGGGACGAGAGTGCGGTTCGCGCCGAGCACAGCCGGGGCGCTGTCGGCAGATTTGGGCCGGGCCTCCCGCGCATTAGCGATGGTCAACTCCTGTTCCTGTTGCATATGCTCGCCCGCGCCAAGAACCCGGAGGAAGGCGGTTCGCGCATCGCCATCATTATGAACGGGTCGCCCCTTTTTACCGGAGACGCTGCCAGCGGCGAGAGTGAGATACGCCGCTACATCTTCGAGAACGACCTGCTGGAATCCCTGATCGCTCTACCCGAACAACTCTTCTACAACACCGGCATTGCCACCTACGTTTGGCTCCTTACCAATCGGAAAACCCCGGAACGCAAGGGCAAGGTGCAGCTCATCGACGCTTCTGAATTCTGGACTCCGATGCCTCGAAGCTTGGGCGACAAGCGCCGACGGATTCCCCCGGAGAAGGCTCAGGACATCCTGAAAATCCTTGAAAGCTACCGGGACGGGGAGACTCGCCGGATTGTCACGGACGGCAGGGAAGAAAAAACCGTGGTAAGCCACATCTTCCCCACGGCCCACTTTGGATTCCGAAAGATCACGGTGGAACGTCCGCTCCGGCTCAACTTCCAGGCAACCCCGGAACGCATCAAGCGGCTTGAAGACGAAAGGGGATTCCAGTCTCTGGCCAAATCCAGGAAGCTAGGCTACGCAGCGACCCAGGAGGAAGCGCAAGGACGCAGAATGCAGGAGTCGCTCCGAAAGATGCTGAACGCCTTGCCTGAGACTGTGGTAAAGGACCGGAAAGACTTTGAAGGCATCCTTAACGACGCATCGAAGTGCGCTGAGATTAAGATGTCTGCCCCCGTTCGCAAAGCGATCCTCAACGCCTTGGCGGAGCGCGACGAAACCGCAGCCATTTGCACAGACAAGGACGGCAAACCGGAGCCGGACCCGGAACTGCGGGATACCGAGCGCGTCCCACTGTCCGAGGATGTTACCGCCTTCTTCGAGCGTGAAGTCAAACCCCATGTGCCCGACGCTTGGATTGACGAATCCAAGAGGGACGCCAATGACGGAGAGGTTGGGATAGTCGGCTACGAAATCAATTTCAACCGCTACTTCTACCGGTATTCCCCGCCGCGTCCGCTGGGGGACATCGAGGCAGACATACAGGGCATTGAAGCGGACATCGTTCAAATGCTGCGAGAGGTTACGGCGTCAGCGTCCCCTTGACCGTTTGGCCTCCCGCGATATTCAGAAAAGGTCGGCAATTGTAATAGTTTTGCCGACTTAAATTTACAAACTCATTGCGTTCTTGTAGAATGTTGGTCACGCAGTCGCAATTACCGACAGGACTGGAACGTAATGACCATCGAACTCACTCAGGACATTCTTCACGAAGCCGGCATCGGCAATTTCTTTCGGCCCAGCCAACTGGAGCCGTTGGGGATACCCTACCACCGGCTCAGGCAGCTTGAGGCCGATGAAACCGTCGAGCGGATAGGCTGGGGACTCTATCGCTTGACGGAAGCCGAACCCACGGAACGTTACTCTATAGCGTCTGTGTGCGCCCGGGTCCCCAACGCGATTGTCTGCCTACTATCGGCGCTTCAGGTGCATGGGATTGGCACCCAGCTTCCCCGCCAGGTCTGGATCGGCATACCACACAAGGCGAAAGCGCCAGCGCAAACGGAAATCCGGGTTCGCTTGGTTCGTTTCAGCGCCGCTGCCTTGACTTATGGAGTACAGGAAACCAGCTTTGAGGACGTGCCAGCTCGCATTACATCTCCGGCTCGCACGATAGTTGACTGTTTCCGGTTCCAGCGCCTTGTCGGGCGGGAAGCAGCGGTGGAGGCCCTTCGTGACGCTCTCGACGGTAGAAAAGTCACGACCGCCGAGCTAATGCGTACTCTTGAGGTTCTGCCCTCGCGCCGACTCAGCGCCATCATGGAAACCGGAGTGCTATGACAACCAACGTCGCAGCTTCAATCAGGTCTCGCTTGCTCAGCAGAGCGAAGGCCGAGGGCACGGAGTTCCAGCTGTTTCTGGACCGTTACGCCTGCGAGCGGTTCCTCTACCGGCTCGGGGAGTCCGAAGTCCGGGACCGGTGCATCTTGAAAGGCGCGAGCCTGCTGGCGTTATGGATGGACGAACCGTATCGGGCAACCCGCGATGTCGATCTGTTGGCTTTCGGATCCAACGATGAGGAACACGTCCGAGGAGTGATGACGACCATTAGTAACGTCTCTTGTCCTGAGGACGGCGTAGCTCTCGACATCAGCACCTTGAAAGTCGCAACGATTCGGGATGGTCAGCGTTACGGCGGGCAGCGCGCGACCCTCATCGCCCTTCTGGGAACCGCCAAGTGCAACATCCAGGTGGACTTTGGGTTTGGCGATGTAGTAATCCCCGGCCCGGAAGAAGCTCAATTGCCAACTATGATTGACAGTGTTCCGGCGCCATTTCTGCGCACCTATCCCCAGGTGTCTTCCATTGCCGAGAAGTTTGAGTCCATGGTCCAGTTGGGGATAGGCAATAGCCGGATGAAGGACTTCTACGACGTATGGGCTCTGTCCGAGACCTTCGCCTTTAACGGCCCCGAATTACAAGAGGCGGTTGCCCGGTGCTTCGACCGGCGCGGCACTCGCTGGAGCGCTGAGATGCCTGAAGCCCTTACACCCGCGTTTTACTCGAACCCGCAACTGCAAGATTACTGGACGACGTATGGGACCGAGGGCGGGCTGTTGCATCTCCCGCCCAGCGCATTCGAGGTAATTGGTAGCCGTATCCAGTCCTTTCTGGGACCTGTTCGCCACAGCATCTTGGCGGGCGAGCCGTTTGATATGAACTGGTCTCCTGGAGGACCCTGGCAATTGCCTGCTAATGGATCATGGGAGGAAAACTGATGGTCAAACGACGGACTTTCTTCAGCTTTCATTACAAACCGGACAACTGGCGAGCCGGTCAAGTGAGGAACATGGGCGTCGTCGAGGGAAACGAACCTGTGTCCGACAACGACTGGGAAACTGTGACTAAAGGAGGCGACGCTGCAATCCGAAGGTGGATCAACCAACAAATGAGCGGCAAGTCCTGCGCCATTATCCTCATTGGAGCCAACACATCAGGCCGCAAGTGGATCAAGTATGAGATCGAGAAGGCATGGAATGATGGCAAAGGGGTGGTTGGGATATACATCCACAACCTTCGGGCCAGTAACGGAGACCAGTCGGCGAAAGGAGCTAACCCTTTCTACAGCTTCACAGTAAACGGAAGAAGGCTCTCGAACATTGTAAAAGCCTGATCCCCCATACAAACGGAGCACTAACGTGTATGCTCACATAAAGGACAACATCGCCGATTGGGTTGAGGAAGCAATCCGGATACGTAGCAGGAACTAAGTGAGCAAACTGGTATGATCGAGAACCAACCACTGAATGAGAACTCTTCCGCCGTTCAGGCCCACCTGACCATCATGCAGGGCGTGATAAACCGGATGGCGGAAAATAGCCGCTCCTGCAAGGTTTGGTGCGTTACCCTGGTTGCCGCCACTTTGGTATTGGTGGCGCGGACAGGGGAGCCGCAACACGCTCTGATAGCTCTGGTTCCTACGTTGCTGTTCCTTTTCCTCGACTCTTACTACCTGGCACTGGAGCGGGCGTTTATCAGGTCCCAGAACACATTCGTCGGCAAGCTGCACCGAGGCGAACTGGACTCGTCTGACCTTTACCGGGTAGTCCCGACAGGTATGGGGTGGCGACTGGTCGGTCGGTGTCTATTGGGTTCGGTGTCGGTATGGCCGTTCTACCTGTTGGTTACTGTTACGATACTCCTCACCTGGCTGCTGATTATCCCCTCTGACAGTCCACTGACAAAAGGAGCGGTGTAACGATGCCCGACATACCCAGGCACAAGGTGTTTCTCAGCTTTCACGAACAGGACATCAAAGACAAGGAACGGTTCGTCCGTATGATGGGAAATCGCATAGTTGATCGGTCAGTCGACACCGGCAACATAGACGATACGGATCTCAAAGTTGCCACCGTCCGGCAAAAGATACGTGACGACTACATAGCCGATGCAACCGTGACCATTGTGCTAATTGGCCGTTGCACTTGGCAAAGAAAGCACGTTGACTGGGAAATTGGTTCCAGTACCCGGAAGACCAAGAAGAACCCTAGATGCGGGTTGGTCGGGATACTGCTCCCCAATCATCCGGACCATGGAAAACCGACGTTAGATCATCGGCTGATTCCGCCGAGACTGTGGGACAATTGCCAAGGGGACGACCCGTATGCGGCAATTTACGACTGGCCGAAACCGTGGTCACCAGCGCAGATTGCCCAGTGGATTGACCGGGCATTTGTCCGCAGGCAAGGGCTGCCCCCCAGCAACGGACGTAAACCCTTTGGCCGCAATTGGACCCGGCGTAAGTGTTCGGACGGATGGACAAATTGACCACTCTAGTCGAAGGAGCGACCAACTTGAGAAACCTCATGACGGATACCATCGCTGTCATTCGAGAGGATGGAACCAAACAGGAAAACATTCGGGCTTTAGTCGATAAAGGGCGGATATTCGTTGCAGATGCTACTTTGCAACTGTCGACAAGCGATAGGATTGAACGTGTGTTACCCAGTGGTCAGGTGGAGATTTTCGGGCTCACTAACGTACACCTATGGAAGGGAATGGGTAGTATCGAGAGCTATTACGAAATCGATTGCGAGCGGGAAGACGCTAAACAGCCCCATTCCAGAACGGGAACAGTCAATGTCCATATATCTGACAGCCCGCAGACGCACATAAATGTCAATTCAACAGATGAGTCAACAAGTGTAATCAACGAGCAAACGGAGGATGTATTTGCGCAGCTTCGGGACTTAATCATGGAATTCATGGCTGATTCGAGCGACATGTCGTTGCTGCTTGAAAAGGTCGAAGTTATGGAGCGCAGTCGCAACGGCGGTGATTTCACCGCAGCCTACAAGGACTTCGTCGCTGTTGCGGCTGCTCACATGACAGTTCTTACACCTGTGCTCCCCGCCCTTACGGCGATGCTTTGATTAGTCTCCGCATCTGTCCGATGACCTATAGTCAAGTTCAATGACAACTTCGATCAGCCATCTCAAACCCTACCCCGCCTACATACCCTCCGGTGTCGATTGGCTCGGCGACATTCCAGCGCATTGGGAAGTGCGTCGGCTTAAATACCTCGCTTCTGTGAATGACGAGGCGCTTCCCGAAACCACCGACCCGGAAATGGAAATTACCTATGTGGACATCGGGAATGTTGATTCCGTCGAGGGAATTAAGGGCACTGAGGATTTGCTTTTCGAGGATGCACCTTCGAGGGCCCGGCGCATCGCGCGCCAAGGTGACGTCATAATCTCCACAGTTCGCACCTACCTGAAAGCAATAGCCCGAATCGAACCGACGGATGCCAATCTCATCGTCTCCACCGGGTTCGCAGTAATACGGCCGCGAGGGTTGGACAGTGGATTTGCCGCGTATTCCCTAAGCTCGCCTTACTTTGTAGACCGCGTTGTTGCTCACTCGGTGGGAGTTAGCTATCCGGCAATCAACGCGAGCGAACTCGGCTGTTTGGATGTTGCTTTCCCACCACTCCCCGACCAGCGAGCCATCGCCTCCTTCTTGGACCGGGAAACAGCCCGGATTGACGCGCTGGTATCGAAGAATGAGCGGCTCATAGAGCTACTACAGGAGAAGCGTACCGCCCTCATCACCCGCGCCGTTACCAAGGGCATCGACCTTGACGCGCCGATGAAGGACTCCGGCGTCGAGTGGCTGGGGGAGATTCCGGTCCATTGGGATGTCAAGCGGTTGAAGGAAGTAGGCGAGGCTCTGATCAGTCTAACGTACAGTCCGAATGACGTAGTAGGGCAGAAGGAAGGCTCCCTCGTGTTGCGCGCATCCAACATATCCGAGGGTAAGATAGTTCTTGAAGATAATGTCTATGTCGGATGCCCTGTTCCCGCGAAACTTATCACAAGAGAAGGGGATATTCTCATTTGTTCTAGGAGTGGAAGCCGCGGGCTGATAGGAAAGAACGCAATCATTGATTCCGATTCATCGGGCATGACATTCGGTGCTTTTATGACCGTATACAGAAGTATCCACAATGAATACTTGCATCAAGTATTTAATTCTGCACTGTTCGAGTTCCAGTCTGGAATGTTTATGACTTCCACCATTAATCAGTTGACATTGGGTATGCTGAACGGATTTCACGTTCCGGTTCCGCCGACCACCGAACAAACCGCTATCGCCGCCTTCCTAGACGGGGAAACGGCAAAACTCGATTCCCTCATCGCCAAAGTCCGGGAGGCTATCGAGCACCTGAGAGAGCTTCGGAGTGCCCTCATTTCCGCCGCCGTCACTGGCCGGATTGACGTTAGAGAGGAGGCAGGATGCAAGTAGAAGTTTCGGAGCGGGCCTTTGAAGACGCCATCGAAGCCTGCCTTCTTCAGAACGGCGAAAGGTTGATTGGTGAGGAACGGGCTTTTTACTTGGACATGACGCCTGGCGGCTACCGGAAGCGAACCTCAGAAGACTATGACCGCGCCCTGTGCCTTATCTCGGAAGACGTGCTGGACTTTGTGCTGGTGACCCAGCCCCAAGAGTGGAAGCGCCTTTCCCAGCATCACGGGGCCGCCGTGGAGGAACAGTTCCTCAAGCGCTTGGCCTCCGAGATTACCCGCCGGGGCGCCCTCGACGTGCTGCGCAACGGCATCCGGGACATGGGCTGCCGGTTCCAACTAGCCTACTTCCGCCCGTCCAGCGGCCTGAACGAAGAAACGCGGCGACTCCACCGGGGCAACGTCTTCTCGGTTGTCCGTCAACTCCATTACAGCGAGAGGAGCAACAAGAGCCTGGACCTGGCCCTCTTCCTCAACGGCATCCCCGTCTTCACGGCGGAACTCAAGAATCCCCTCCGGCCAAACGGTGCAGGACGCCATCCGCCAGTACCGGACGGACCGCGACCCTCGGGAGCCGCAGTTTGCCTACGGGCGGTGCCTGGCCCACTTCGCCGTTGACCCAGATTTGGTATATGTGACAACCCAACTGGCCGGGCCGCAGACCCGGTTCCTGCCCTTCAACCGAGGCAAGTTCGGCGGCGCCGGCAACCCGCCCGTCTCGCCCACTCAGACCGGTTACGCGACTTCTTACCTTTGGGAGGAAACCTGGACAAGGGACAGCGTGCTGGACCTGGTGCGCCGGTTCATCCACGAAGTCGAGGAGGAAGACGACCGGGGCAGGAAGACGGGCAAGCGATACCTGATTTTCCCCCGCTACCAGCAACTCGACTGCGTGCGGCGGCTGGTGAGCGACGCCCGGCGGCGGGGAACGGGGCAACGCTACCTGGTCCAGCACTCGGCAGGAAGCGGCAAGACCTTCACCATTGCCTGGCTGGCCCATCAACTGTCCACCCTCCACGACGCGGACGACCGCCGGGTCTTCGACTCCATCGTCGTTATTTCCGACCGCCGAGTGCTGGACCGCCAGCTACAGACGGCAATGCGCCAGTTTGAGCAGACCTTAGGTGTCGTCGAGAACATCGACACCACCTCGCGGCAACTCAAGGAGGCTCTGGAATCCGGCAAGACCATCATAGTTACCACGCTCCAGAAGTTCCCGGTCATTGCCCAGGAAATAGGAGAGTTGCCGGGCCAGCGATTCGCCCTCATCGTGGACGAGGCTCATTCCTCTCAGTCCGGCGAGGGAACACAAGGGCCGAAGGATGTGCTGTCCGGCACGTCCCTGGAGGATGCCGAATCAGAGGATGCCGATGTCTCCCCGCCGGAGGACGAAGACCTGGACAACGCGGCGATGGCGCAAATGGCGAGGCGGCAGCAACCGGCCAACGTTTCCACCTTTGCCTTCACCGCCACCCCGAAACCGAAGACGCTGGAGCTTTTTGGCGCCCGCCGACCCGACGGGTCCTTCGCTCCTTTCCATCTCTACAGTATGCGTCAAGCCATCGAGGAAGGGTTCATCCTGGACGTGCTGGAAAGCTACACCACCTACAAGGCCTATTGGCGACTGCTCAAGACCATTGAGGACGACCCGCGCTATGATAAGTCCAAGGCATCTTACCTGCTCCGTTCCTTTGTGGACCTGCATCCGCACGCCATAGACGAGAAGGTGCGGATTATGGTCGAGCACTTCACCGCCAAATCCCAGAGCGAAATCGGCGGCCGGGCCAAGGCGATGATTGTGACCCGTTCCCGCCTGCACGCCGTACGCTACAAGCTGGCTGCTGACCGGCGTCTGGCCGAACTTGGCGATCCGTTCAAGACCCTTGTCGCCTTCTCCGGGACCGTAAATGACGGCGGGCAGTCCTACACCGAAGCCAGCATGAACAGCATACCGGAAGCCCAGACCGCCAGGAGATTTGAATCCCCCGAATACCGGATACTGATTGTAGCCAACAAGTTCCAGACCGGGTTCGACCAGCCCCTGCTGCAAACCATGTACGTGGACAAGAAGCTGGGCGGTGTCAACGCGGTGCAGACTCTCTCCCGGCTGAACCGGACGCACCCCGGCAAGCCCGGCACGATGGTGCTAGATTTCGCCAACGAAGCCGATGCCGTCCAGACGGCCTTCCAACCCTATTACGAAACGACAATTTTGTCGGAGGCAACCGACCCTAACCTGCTGTACGAGGTTCAGACGCGGCTGAAGACTTACCCGGTCTTCACCGATGAGGATGTGGATGCCTTTGCCGGAGTGTTCTTCGGTGCCGGTTCAACCCAAGCCCAGCTTTATGCCGCTCTGGCTCCATCAATTCAACGCTTCTCAGAGCTTCAGGGCGATGAGCGGCAGGACTTCCGGGGCCATGTAACGGACTATGTACGCCTGTATTCGTTCTTGGCTCAAGTGATTACCTTCCTGGATGCTGACCTTGAAAAACTCTACGTGTTCGCTCGGCACGTCCGCAGGTTGCTCAAAGTTGACCGGGAAGAATTGCCGCTTGAGATCCAGCAGAACATTGACATGGAATCCTATCGCATCCAGCAGACTGGCAGCGGCAAAGTCGCGTTGGAACGAAATGGAGATAAGCTCGACCCGGTAAGAACCAAGGAACCAGGGCAAAGCACCCCGGAGGAATTGGAGGCCCTTTCCCGCATCATTGCTGACCTCAACGAGCGGTTCGGCATTGAGTTGGGTCCTGAACACCGCATCACCCTGAGCAGGATGATGGAACGGTTGGATGAGGACGCGGCGTTGGAGGCTGCCACCAAGGTCAACACGCTGGAGAATGTGCGTATCACCTTTGACCACAAAGTCGAACAGGTCATCCAGGAAATCGTCGACCTCAATTTCGACCTGTACAAGCGCATAACAGACGACCCTGCTTTTGGGGAGGTAGTGAAGAACCATCTGTTCGACCAGTACCTCCGCGCTCATCGCAGTTCCCAAAGTGGTGAGAAAAACGATACTCGCTGATGACTTTCAACCAGTTGTCTCCAGCTCAGACTCCGACATTTGTGCCGATTCTTGACCTTATCGCCCAAGGGTCCATTCCCAATCAAGAGCAATTCATTTGGGAGAAACGACGGCTTTCCAGTTGGAGTTTCTGGCAAGATTGAACAGCTATCGGCGTCCAAGTTGGAACCGGTGCCCAGCGGGGTTAAGCAGGGCGCAGATTCCTGTCTATCACAAACAAGAACCAAGAGCATGTTGCCGCCTGACCGCGTGAACAGCCGATCAGCAGCCCTGTAACCGAAGGAGCCTGGAGAAGACAGGCGGAGCAGCACGGGTTCTCCAAACCAAGAGTAATCATGGAAGACCATACTGACGACGTTCAACATTTAGTAGAGCTCCTGACTCCGTCCTCCGCCGGAGTTGAATGCCACCTGAAGTTGACTCAAGACGTAATCTCTCGGATGGCGCGCAACAGCGCGCTGACCAAGACTTGGTGTGCCACCCTGGTTGCGGCCATTATGGTTTTGGTGGCCCGAACCGAAGTACCAATTTATTTGTGGGTTGCCGTTGTGCCCATTGTGCTGCTCTGTTTCGTTGACACTCGGTATCTTGCCCAAGAGAAAGCCTTCCGCAGGTCTTATAACCAATTTGTAAAGCAATTGCACCGTCAGGAGTTGGAGCAAACGGCGTTATTCGTCATTGGAAGCGACGTGAGCACCAAAGAGAACTGGTCAGCTTTTGGTTCTTGGTCTGTATTGCCATTCTACGCAGGTATGGCGGTCGCCGTTGCGGTCTTGTTCGTTATGATGTCCCTTTGCCTGACAGGTTGGTAGGTACCTCAATCGACGAACCGGACCCGCCCAGTCCGTTCCAATCGGGATACTTCGGTTCCTTGATAATCCTGTGCGGACATTTTAGATATGCCCTCCAATAAGATGCTTCTCGTTCCCACACCATGAAAGTTCCGTGCCAAGCTTACAGACCAAGTTCGGAGTTCGGCAGGGCTCGCCAAGATAGGCCATTTGCGGAGAAAACTCGGCAGAACTAACGCTGGCCCATTCGGGTTTACCAGGAGGTAAGTGGCAATCTCGGAATCGGTTTCTCTGGCCACTCCAACCTCGAAGGGAACCCACCACGAGGTATTGGTCGCCTCAGACACTATAGTCAGGATGCTGGGCGTTTCTCTGATTACCTGGCGCAGGTAGTCCTCCAAATCAGGATGATCCCCACTGACGTTGGGATCCCACCTATCCAGATATCTAAGAGCCTGTCCCATGAAGTTGGGGAGAGATGTAAGGCGTCACAATGAGCTTGATAATTGGCGTAACACGCATAGATATGAATCAGTTATGGCGACTATATGGCTCTTGTTGACGATATCCGAAACCGACCCTGGCTTATGGGACAGGCTCCCAACCAGCCCGGAATTCGCCAGCACGATAGCCGCTTCTTGTGCCGGACGGATGTCAGTGGATTTGTGGGAAATGAAGGTGCTGTACTTGGACCAGTCGACCGGTCGGGTCCCTGAAGGCCCAGCCTCATTGAAATAGATGGTTCCGGACTCCGATACTTGATCAGATCCGACAATCACATATTCACGCCGCATTGAATCCTCCCTGCCAATTCTAAAACCGTTTGGCATACATGCTATCAGGCGATATCATATCCGGGAATATTGCCAGTTGCACAGGCAATTCAAACCCAGCCTCTGCCAGCGATACCAGCATCTGCATCTTGGCGTGTAGGTGTATCTTGGGCAGTACCATATAGCAGTACTGTTTAAGCCGGCCGGAACACTTCCAGCGACTGAAGACAAGCTCGACGCTCCAGCGCTTGGCGTATGATTCCTGCCACTTCGGACTGGTACGCCTGATCTTCCCTCCGAATAGCCTGATGTCCTGTTCTGGGTCTTCCCAGGATTCATCACCGCAGGTGGCTTAACCCATCTTCCGGCCTCTCGAGGAGAGGCCGCTATCCTGCCAGCGGTCCAGGTGATGGCCAGTTGTGGGATCAGTCTGGACGTATTCCATCTCCTGTTTACCCAGGCAGGTAGGTACGCCCTCCGTGGTGTAGATGCCGTCGTGGAGCAATCCCTTTGGCCTCTACCGCTTGAGCAAGAAATTCGCACCGATGAACACCTCGCGATTGACCAAATGGTATTTGGCTAATTGGGGTTCTCTGATACGCAGAACGATACCCGGAGCGAAACTGATGGTGTAGGCGGCTTTCCGCACAAACCGCTCGGCCCGATAGTCGTTTGCGGAGACCACTGCGCTGGAGGGGGATAGACCCGCTGGTCTGTGTGCTGTGGGGCTGACGGAGGCGGATGTAGCGGCGGTGGCGGGCCAGTAAATTGACGCGCTGGATTTGACGGCTGCGAGCGCGATATGCTGTAGGATGGAAGCGGCAGTCTGACGCATCGCGGAATCAAAACGAAGGCAAGACTATGAACCTGGGTACATCAGTGATTGTGTACGCAGCCATGTTGAGCGCGGTAGCGGTCGCATTAACGTCTTGGTCGGTGGACGTTTCCCCACGATGGCAGGCGTCGTTTTTCGTCGGCATACCGGCAAGCGTATGCCTGGTGGCCGCTCTGGCGACGAACGCTTGGCAGACTAAACGCGATAGAAAGGATCGGTCGAAAGAACCTAATCACTTGGAGAAATTTGCCGTATCAATCAAATACCTCGACAGGGAGTGGCATGAGCCGTTCGAGATGGCCGGCCGATTCTATGATCAATCCGTGGCCCTATTCGTTGATGTCACATCGGCGATAGGTGAACTGTACGATCCCAACGACAAACCTCGAATCTGGCGCTATAAATTCGCATCAGAGATGGTCGCCGACAGTCTGCGTATTATGGACTCCGTTTTATCTCAACTCAGGCTAGGCCACCCTGATACGGCGTTGAGTACAGTACGACAGCTTTTTGAGCTCTCAATGTATATTAAGGTTATCGCAATTGACCGAACCGGGGAAACTGCGAAGCATTATCGCGACCACGACGAAGCGGATTATCTCGATAAGTCGATTAGGCGTGGCAGTTCCAGGGAACAAGAACAGCGAGAACGACTATCCACGATAGAAGATGAATACGGCAGCAGCCAATTCCCGGGGCAGTATTCGTGGATACTGCTTCCTAATGGTAAGCCTCCACGCGGAATGGAGGACATCATTAACTACGTGGTGGTCAATTACTACAATTATGCACCTGAGGTCAAAATTAGGCTCAATCAATACATGAAACAATGGGATGGACTAAATAAATGGGCTCACATATCAAAGGCTGCGTCTAGTCGCAAGCTTGGCATACGAAGCACCGATGGTTATCTACGACACCACCTGGTTGAGAAATCCAATATCGGACTGGACGTTCCGTTGTCCCTCGCCATGGGTTCGCTTGAAACGATACTACGGACATACGCTTATATTGCCTATGACCTGACGGGCAAAAATCACGACATCGATTTGATGCATATGGAAGCTACTATGGAACGGATAGCAGCCCTTATCGATGATGTTCGGCCAGAACTGCTGGCCGGCGACTTTCGCTTATCTGCAAGAACGTTCCGGTACAATGGAGATAGCGAGACAACTTGCCAGCAGTAGGGATCGCCATAGTAGCCTGATGGGCAGGGCGGATGCAGAAATCGCGGTCGTCCACTGAGCGCCTTGCCTTCTGCCAACCATTCCGCTTCGCCTAATCCTGAAAACCCTGCTGACGGCGGTGCGATGGCTGGGCAAATGTGAGGTTCAAATAATGACGACCAGCAAAGTTCAAGAATGCGCTCTATGCGGCTCGACAGAGGACGTCGCAACAAGAAACTGCCGTGTATGTGGTAAGACGCTGGTCGCGCTTTGCATCGAATGCCACAAGGGCTTTGGGTGTCAGGCCATGCGTGGCTGGCTGGATAGAGCCAAGGCTCTGATGGACCGCCATGGCTGCCGGAAACAACCGTGCAACAGGAGACACGACAGAAGTTACGACTGCCGTAGTGAAGAATGCTACGCATACCCCGCGACAATTGAACGTGAGTCAACGAAATTGCGAGCGATGCGGAATGGATTGGACGGCCTTAGCTGGGGCCTTATGTGGGCACTGGACGAGTACGACAGAGAAGGACAACGGGAATACCACCGGAAGATCGACGAACAAAGAGCCCGCGTCGAAGAACAGGAGAACTACCTCAGGGAACTGCAAGAACAGGAAGCCGAAAGCGACGGCACGTAAATCCTTCTGGAAGTGTACGCGATGACGACGTGTTCTCCGTCGCAAGCTCGCCGCCGCGGAGCAGAACCCGGGGGTACGGCCAGTTGAACGACCGCATCCTGGGTGCCTAGTACGCCGACCTGAATGCCGCCAGGTACGAGACAACGATCGACTGACTGGTTTATCGGTTGTACGACCTGGCCTGACGGCGAAATCGCGGCAGTAGAAGAGTGGTAAATCAATGCACCGTGTCTGGTGTTCTATACCTGACGGCCCGCGGACGCGATGCGGTGTATGCTGAAGCCACCTAGCCGATGAGCAATCTCCGGCGGAGGGCGCAGAGCTGAGGGCAGGATGTCGCAAAATCCAACGAGAGGGAGGACAATGGATAACATCCTGGTTCTAGACGGAGGCAACGAGAACAGAACTTCCCGGATGTCTGTACTGGCATGGCACCCGAAAGACGGCAAAGTCTGCAATCTATTCACCCACATCCGCCACCGACGCGCCGACGGGATGGGCCCATGGGCAGGTGAACCAGACGGAGTTTGGCGTACCACGACGTTTCCATCCAACAACATAGTCCAACCGGGAGAAATCAAACTCCACCGATTGGACGCACCACTTGCATATTGCCTGGAGCTGGTCAAGGACATCTTGGACAAAAACGCAATGGTTGTTGAGGGCCTTGAGGTATTTTACGCTCTGGAACAGCCCGCTCGCTGCCATTGGGCTTACCGGAACCACATGGGAACGGACGACCACTCGGTGAACAGTCCATTCACTAGGCACAGCGCGAAGGTGACCGAGGTTTGGAGTTTTGAACCGGATCCCCGCGACTACTGGCGGAAGGTATGCGAGTCGTACACATCCCGCCAGCTTGAGGATGCTCTGCGTGGCCTGGCTTTTCGTCTTGACCAACGATTGGATCGGGTAGGCAATCTGGTGATCTCAGGTGCGGAGGACGAAATAGAATGCGAACTCGCAAACGAACGGACCCATCTGAGACTCAACGTCAACACCGCAGACGGAACCGGCCTACCGGAAAATGCCTACTTCGCCACCGTTTGGGCCGGCGACAACGACGACGCCCTGGTGCATCAGCACCTGGAAATAACTGAACAGCACACCATCGTAAACGTTGATTCGGCGCTGGATCAAATCGGGTTCGCGCTGTACCGACGTCGCGACGGACAGTGCATAGACAGATGGGAAGCCCCGTTGGTCCGAGAAATAGGTATCAGCATGAACCTCTCAACCGGTCAGACGCTTGCGATTCACGATGCCCGACGCGGAACCACCAATACTGTCAGCATTGGTGACGCCAAATCAGTCATCAGAGTTGGCGACGAAAACTTGGCCGCCTTGGACAGCGCAATCCGCCGAGAAACGCTCGGACGGAGGAGCTGGCTACAAGACAGGGTTGCTCGCGCCCAAAGAAACCTTGGCCGCTTTGGACCGGACCAGACAGAGCAAGCAATTGATTTTTTCCTCAATCTCCTTGCCGACAGTGGACATTCCGACGGACCAATCTACCTCGCCGATCCTTATTTCATGCAACGGGATTTCGACAATACGAACGAGCGCGTATACAGCAGCATGTTCTCAACGACCAAAGGGCAGCAACTGAGAATTCTCTGCGGGCAACGGAATGTTGACAGGTGGCTGTCCAAATATCCCTCAATCCTCACCAACCACGTGGCGGTCAGGTGAGTCACCAGTAAAGACGGCAAAGGGCAAGCCCGTCCAGCATTTCACGCCCGCTACCTGATTACGCCGGACAAAGAGATAATCGTTACCCATTCAATCAATGGGTGGCACGACCACGGCGTCACTTTTGCGACACTCTCCTATGGTGTGTACCGCGCCGAGGCCGAGGAACTCTGGTCATTGAACGTGGGCCGCAACAACAATGGCGTTCTCGTCGAGGAAATTAAATGACGACCAGCAACGAAACATCAACCATCCAGATGTCTGAAGTAGCACAGCAAGCCATCTGGCGGATTTTCGGCAACGGCTTGGCGCCTCTGAAGCAATCGACGTGTCGCGACCTGGTCGAACCGATAATCCAAAAGCAACTCTGGAGAACCGACGAAGCTGACCGGGCCATCGCTGAGATTCGCAGCTGGTTCGACCCTGACGGAGACCCAAACCAACTGCGGCCGGACATGAGCGAGCCAGTCGCGGAAATAATCATTGACGGGATTAGGGGAGCACTTTCGGCGGCCAGCGGGATCGAGAACCACGACACAGCCTTTTGGGCTATGGGATCAATCCGCTCAGACATGTCGGCGCCAATTATGCGCGCTTCGTGGTCTCCAGAACAAATCGACAGGTTCGCCGCATACGCGCTGGATACTCTGGAAAGCCTCCACGAAAAATGCAACATCATCGACCCGAAGCACATCGTTGGGCCGGATATTCGGGGCGCGACGGCACACCCCCATGAAATAGGCCACGACGACCCTCTGCGGACTTTCCATGTAGGACCCGATACCGTCTATGAGGCATACCGGCTAATGTACCCAGGCATCCCGTCAGTCGTGGATCTTCTTCTGGAACTCAAGCCTGATATGCTGCCGGATCTGGTGGACAAGATACAGAACCACTTGCTGCAGTCTTTTGCGGCGTCCTGCCTGGCCGGCATCCGCGCCACGTCCGATTACCGCCAACCTCTGAATTGGATTGCCGATACCACATCAACGGCGCTGATCGCCTTGGCAATTCTCCACACACTGGAAATCGTCCACGAAAGAGAAATTGCATCCAGAACGTTACCGAACTCCGGTGCCGTTGAGACTGTGGACTCGGTAGCTGTGTCGGACCCGATAGCAGATCTAGTTTCCAGTCTTGCGGCCCTCGGACCTGCGCGAAGGATTTGGTGGGCATTCGAGCTGCTCAATCACACGTCCTTTGGTCCCGCCCAAAAACGGGCGACGGCTGAGCAAGTCGAGCAACGATGCACCGAACTGCTCAACGACACCGTGCTGAATCACTGGTCCAACGAGGTGACGAACGAACTGGAAGACGGCTTGCGGTGCTCTAGGCTTGAACCCAGAGGCAAACCCCTCGCAGACATCGTGTGGGGGATGCGAGACGCGCAACCTGAAAAGGCTTCCCAGATTTCCGGGATCATCCTGGGTGAACACGAGCGCCGCATGACAATGGCACTGGAAGACAACGAGCAGTTTCCATACCTCGCCGGCCGCGGGAACTACCAAGATTGGCTGACCGCACTGGGTGCGGCAGTAGTCGTACATCACAATGACCTCGATCCGATGGATTGGGCAATGGAAAATTGCAAAGCCCTGCCGTTGAGCGCGTGGGACGCTGACGAAGAAGGCGGAGTCTTCCGTGTGGCCGACCGAGTCGCCCGAACCCAAATGACCGTCGGGCTTTACGCTGTTCAACTATTGACGGACGCAGGCCGCGTATTGGACTGCGGCAAATTGCGAACCTTTGCCGAGAAAGTGTGGGCCCACGCAGACTTTGTTCGTCAGTACTGCAACTTACTGGTTGAAGATTCTGTCACAGCAGAATTTGCCGCGCGAGTGGCAGCGGCTCTCGGGGAACCGGATCAAGCATGGGTATTGCAGCAGGCCAATAGCCCGGCAATAGATCCCCAAACCCTGTGGACGCTTCTGGACCCGATGAAACGCCAAGACAACGCCGCGGTCCACGACAATACGTCCGAGGAAATCCGAAAAATCGCATCCGACCGGTACATCAATTCAGTAGAAGCGAATCCACAGTCTGCACCCCATTTGGCGAACCTATGGGTACTGCTGGACGCCCCCCAAGAGGCTGCGAAAACTGCACAAGTCCTACTCACTTACCATCCATCACACGCTGACCGTGCCCATGCAATCCCCGCTCTGAAGATGCTCGCGTTTGCAGAAAGCAGAGGCGAATTGGCTAACGACTTGGTCGAAACCTCACGGTCGCTCTACGACAACCTTTGGGGGAAGCGGACTCCGCAGGATGAAATCCATGCGCAACAGGAAATTGATGCCTTCCTGGGATGTACCAAGAATGCACCGTACACAAGTTCTTGACCGACGGCGCGGGCTGGACGCTGAATTCGATCTCCTATCCCAGGGACTGCTGCCCGCCATACCAGAGGATCACGGTGAAAGCGGTTCCCCCAAACCGGGCCGACCACCTATTGGTCGCAGCGATCCCGGGATGGAGCGTCAGAGGTGGACGAGGGCCCGATCCGGAAGGTAAAGCAAAGGAACAAACGAGTTCGTCACCTGGAACGCTGGGGCTTCGACAATGTGCCCCGCATCGAAGTTCGCCCGGAGGGAACGATCACAGAGTGGCACCACTGGGTCAAGCCCGACCTGATAGGGTAACGGCAAACGCCTAAAAGGACCCAGGCACACGGGACCGACGCTGCATGGCGCATTGCGCCGAAAGTCGCGACCCCGTTTACTGTGAAATGCCGATCCTGTCAGGTTCCAGCGAGTTTGCCATCAGCGTCGAGCGGTAGGTGGGGCTCAGGGGAGACACGTTAATGCGGGCGTCTGCAACTGTTCAGACTCAAGGGGGTCCGAAGGTCTGAGGTTCGAAAACCGGGGGCGAATTCCCGTTTGGCACACTCAGGCTGACGGCCATCAAACGGTTTTCGACCAATTCGACCCACCAAATCTGAACTTTTACGGGCGCCTGGCTGTGTTGGACGCCCGCACGTGATTGGGATAAACTTGGCTGTGTGATCGGACGGTTCCTTACAGTGGAACCTCCCAGCGAAAAGTTCGCAATACGGTACACTTAGGCCCACCAAACTGGACAAAATCAAGAACCTTTACCATTTCATTCAGCTTGGCGCTGTAATCAGCCGTTATCTCTAAGCCACCTGGCGGAGCACCCTTCCCAAAATGGGCACGGAAGGGCTGCACCGCAGCCTCAACCCACACAGCGCCTCAAGGTGTAATTATCCAAACCGCCGGATTCCGCTTAGTACTACAGTTGCAGATATGTGGTGAGGAGTTTCAGGCGGCGTCGGTAATGACAACGCCGGGCCGTTGCCTGGTGCCGCCGTCTCCACTGGGACCACCGCAGCACTGATTCGTCCTTAGGGTGGTGTCTCCATATCAGCCGGTAGAGTACCGCCGAACCTCGGGCACCGTCAGCGGTATCAGCCTTTCGTCCAAACTGGGGCAGCCCCCTTTTCTCCCAGACGTCCCTGCGACGATGCCTGATGCCGTACCACCGCCAGGTAGGCGTGGGCCAGCATCGCCAGAGCCTGCCCCGTGCCACGACACGGGGGTGATGTGCCGGTACCAGCCGTCCCACCGGCGCACCTCGTACTGGTCCAGTCCCACCCCCGCCTTCGCGGGGGCAGGCTCTGTCCCTTGGCCTCCTCAAAGCATTCCTCAATGGCCCACCGGGTCCCGGCCACCCGCACCAGTTCCTCCAGGGTTGTTCCCGCCGGGCCGTAGCACACGTAGTAGGCCAGTTCCTCGGGCTTGGCCACGCTGCGCCGGGCCAGCAGCCAGCACCCCTTGCCAGGTTCTCTCAGGGGCCGAATATCCACCAAGGCCCAGTCGTAGACCCGAGGACCCTTGGCCCCATCACCGGCGCTCAGCCGGACCCAGCCCGACTCTTCAACCCCAGACGCCAGCCGGTCAGCCCGCACCTGGCGCGGACCCTTGTCCGTCCAAGCCCACAACTTCTCATTGCTCTTGATGGCCAGCACGTGGGGAATGTCTCGCCGCTCCAGCCACAGCCGCAAGTTGCGGTCATTGCCGTAGACCTCGTCCCCAGTGGCCCAGCCGAAGGGGACTCCCGACTCCACCGCCCGTTCCAGCATCCGCCGGGCCAGTTGCGGCTTGGTACGGAACGCCACTTTCTCCGGCACACCAGCCTCCTCCCTACGTTCCTGGTCATCGGCCCACACCTGGGGCAGGTAAAGCTCCCGGTCCAGCAGGGTCCTCCCCTTGGCAGTAGCGTAGGTCAAGAATACCCCAATCTGGCAGTTCTCGATCCGTCCCGCCGTCCCGCCGTGCCGCTGTACTGACGCTGCACCCCCACAGACTTGTTCCCCTTCTTGAGAAACCCGGTTTCATCCACCACCAACACCCCGTTGGCGTCGCCCAAGTGCTCCACCACGTAGTCCCTGAGATCATCGCGAACCAGGTCCGCGTCCCAGATGTAGGTTGACAGCAGATGCTGCACCCCATAGGGTGTGGCGTCCCCGGCCTGCTCCGCCAGTTGCCAGCCGTTCTTGCGCTCCACCGGACTGAGCAGCCCTTTCAGATAGTCCAGCGACCGTCGACGTGGTTCGGGACGCCGGAACCTTCCCGCAATGCACTCGTGTACCCGGTCGATACCCTCAGCCCACCGGGCGACCTCTGCCACCTCATCCCCATGCACTGCCACAGCCTCACCTCACCACCCGTTGATTGCCCCAATTCTAGCCGTTTTCCATCTGCAACTGTAGTACTAGGGCGTGTTTGCAAACCCCAAAAGTGATCTCAATCAACCGTTTCAGACAAGACCGCAGTATCACTGCCAAGCCCCAAACAAGGGTCGGTGGCCGTGCGCAAATGGTGAAATCGGGTAGATTTTGCCCCCGAGCCATAGTTTGCAAACACGCCCTAAACTAATACCAAGGTGAAATACGCATATCGAGGAAGCCAATCGGCGGCACTGGACCGCTTTCCAAGTACAGGTGGAAGAGACTCACCGTACCATCCAGGCTAATTTTCCTCTCCCCACAAATGTAGATTTCACCTTGGCTTTAGTTTAGTACTGCGTCCGGGTATTTTTGATGAGTATAAGAAAGTATATGAGCCTGTCCCATAAGCCAGGGTCGGTTTCGGATATCGTCAACAAGAGCCATATAGTCGCCATAACTGATTCATATCTATGCGTGTTACGCCAATTATCAAGCTCATTGTGACGCCTTACATCTCTCCCCAACTTCATGGGACAGGCTCATATAATAAAGGAATTCTTTCGTGTGGGGTGTGTGGGGAATGTCGGCCAAGTTATATCGAGTGAGCTTGACCCAAGATGAGCGGGAACATTTGTTGGGTGTTACCCGGCGTGGCAAATCCACGGGACGTAAAGTGAAGCGGGCTTTGATTTTGTGTAAAGCCGATGAAGGCCTTACCGACCGGCAGGTGGCGGAAGCTCTGTTGGTGGGGCCCGCCACAGTCAGCCGGGTGCGGCAGCGTTTCGTGGAAGGCGGGTTGCAGCGCGCCCTTGACGACTTGCCGCGGCCCGGGCAACGGCGCAAGCTTGATGGAAAGCAGGAAGCCCACCTGGTGGCCGTGGCCTGCAGCGCGCCCCCGGAAGGGCACGCCCGCTGGACGTTGCAATTGCTTGCCGACCAGGCGGTGAAGCTGGAGTTGACCGGCTCCATCTCCCGGGAGACGGTCAGGCAGGTGCTGAAAAAAACGAATTCAAGCCGTGGCGGAAGAAGGAGTGGTGCATCCCCAAGGTGAGCGCCGGGTTCGTAGCCCGCATGGAGAACGTGCTGGAACTCTACGCGGAACCCTATGACCCTCAGCGGCCCGTAGTCTGTTTCGACCAGACCTCCAAGCAGTTGGTGGCCGAAAAGCGGGACCCCATTCCGGCCAAGGCGGGACGGGGGGAGCGGCTTGATTACGAGTACCAGCGCAACGGAACCCGGAATCTGTTCATGATTTGTGAGCCGCGGGCGGGCTGAAGGCACGTGGCGGTGACCGGGCGTCGCACCATGGAAGACTTTGCCCATCAAATGCGCTGGCTGGTGGATGCCGCTTACCCGGAAGCGGAGAAGGCCCGGGTGGTGCTGGACAACCCCGTATCGAGTACGGGGCAGGCTCTGAACACTCATAGACCCGCCTCCCTGTACGAGACCTTCGAGCCAAAGGAGGCCAGCCGGGTGATCCAGCGGCTGGAGTTTCACTATACTCCCAAGCACGGCAGTTGGCTCAACATGGCGGAGATTGAGTTCAGCGTCTTCAGCAACCAATGTTTGAATCGCCGCATTGGAGATGAGGTGTCGCTCAAACGCGAAATCACATCATTGGAGACCCAACGCAATCAGGCTGCGGCAACCATCGATTGGAGATTCTCTACCGCCGATGCCCGGCATAAGCTTTAGCATCTCTATCCATCGGTATCAAGCTAACGATGTACTAAACTAAAGCCAAGGTGAAATGTACATATCCCCAGACCATACTGCTGGTGTGGGCCCAGTTAGGGCCAAAAGGTTATATGAGGATCCGTGCAGTCCTTTCGGTTGTCTTCAAGATCCCGAAATGCACATCCCACCTTGGTATTGGTTTAGTACTACAGCCGCACATGATGAACGGAAGGGTCGACTGGTCCCGAAAATGACAAGTGCCGGATACGGGCTGATGGCTCCGTCCCGCCAAAAATGGAGCTAAACCCAACTCTGGTGCGCGGGTGGGAGTGCTGAATCGGTAATCTGGGGAGAATACAATACAAATACGCTCGCCCTGATTAAGGGGCAGTTTCGGGTAGACCAGATATGGAGGTGTACCAATGCCCAGAAGCACGTCCAGGGGAAAATGCTCCCTGTGCGGCAAGGACTATGGCAAAGGTCAAATGACCACGCACCTGAAATCGTGCCTACGGAAGGCTGCCGGAGCCGTCTCCGCGAAGGGGGGCAGCGGGGCGGAAAAGTCGAGGGCCTTCCACCTGGTGGTTGAGGGGTACCGCTTGGCCGAATACTGGATGCACCTGGAAGCGCCGGTCAGCGAAACGCTGGAGGATCTGGACCATCTGCTCAGGCAGACCTGGCTGGAGTGTTGCGGCCACTTGAGTTGCTTTGTGGTTGGGCGTCAAGTCTACTCCTCATTCACCGGAGACGACTTTTTTGACACCAGCGACGACGATAGCATGGACTTCAAGCTGGGCCAGGTTCTCCGCCCGGGGCTGAAGTTCAAATATGAATATGACTTCGGCGACACCACTGAATTGGCCCTCCGGGTAGTGGCGGAGACGGAAATGCCGTGGCAGGACATCCGCTTACTGGCGAGAAATGCTCCGCCCACTCTAACCTGTCATGCTTGCGGGGAGGCAGCCACCCAGATATGCACTGAATGCTACTGGGAAGGCGAAGGACTGCTCTGTGACAAGTGTGCTGGTGGTCACGGCCGCCACGAGGACATGTCGCTGCCGGTAGTCAACTCTCCCAGGTCGGGACAGTGTGCCTTCACCGGCTTGGATTACCAGGATTTCCAATATTTCAAGACGTAGCTTCTGAAAGGCTGGCCAACCGCAGGTCAGGGCTATCACTTTAGATGACATGGGCCCCGTCGTTACGGCGAAGGAACGTCACTTCCACGAAGGCAGGGGCCGGAATCTATACGGTCGGGCCTCGGGAGAGGCGGCATGCCCAGGCGGCTTCCTGGATTCCGGCGGACGCCGGAATGACGGGACAAGCCTGAGCCCGGCAATGACATTGCCGACGTCGGCAATCGCTACTGGCATCAGTAGTGCGGCTGTAGTACTAGACCGAGTAAGTCCCGTCCTTGACGGCACGCACGGTGGGCCGACTCACTCCGAAGGTCCTGGCGGCCGCGCTGACCGACCCGCCGCCCCCCAGGAAGTCCCGGACTGCCTGCAGCTTCTCAGAGTCCAGCGCCGGCGGCCTGCCGCCGGTCCTGCCCTCGGCCGCGGCGCGGTCCACCCCGGCCTTGATTCGGTCCCGGATGGTCTCCCGCTCCCACTCCGCCAGGGAGAGCAGCAGGTGGAGCATGAGGCGGGAGGTGGGGCTGTGTCCCCGGTGTCCAGGTTCTCGGCGAGGGAGCGGATGTGGATGCCCTGGGCGTGGAGCTCCTCAACAGTTCTCAGACCTTCCGACAGGTTCCGTGCCAGCCGGTCCAGCCGCGGGACCACGACGACGTCACCGGGTTGGAGCTTCTCCCGGAGTTGCTTCCACGCGGGACGGCGCATGGTCCGGCCCGAGGCCACGTCGGTGAAGATGCGGTCGTCCCTGAGCCCGTGGTCGGTGAGGATGCGGCACTGGGTGTCCAGCCCGCTCGCGCCCTCCGCCTGGGATACCCGGATGTAGACGAATACCGCTGGGTCCATGTGGCCACCTCCCCACATGGCAATCAAACACCTGGTTGTTTGCCAGTGTCTGCCGGGGAGTCTATTCGTATCTGGGCCGGGTGGCAATCAACTGCTGGAGAAAACGGCGGCATGGAGAAAACAGGTGTCAGGGGCTTGTTTGCCAGGGGGTGCCCTGTGGGACGCTGGTGTTACTGTTGCGAACCACGCGGGCTACTGTTGCCCCTGCGTGGGCGGGGGCTAAGAGCCCCTATTAAAATGAGTTGACAAGCCAATGGAGGACGCCTATTTTCTCCCAGACCATTCGCTGCATCGTAGGGGTGCAGCATCTCCATCGGGTGTTCGCTTAGCTGCTTCAAACGCTTAACATCTTTTTGTTAGGGGTTCTAAAGAGGCCTACGAACATGGTCGCTTCCGCAGAAACCATACGGCAGGTCGAATCCATCTTCCGGGAACACCTCAACTGGAACTTCCAGGGAAAGCTGAAGTTCGACCCTATCAGGGTCGAACTCACCCTCGACCCAGCAGGGTGTTGGACTACGCCAAGCTGAACGCCATCACGGTGGAGATGTCCGGCCAACTGAGGCCCTGGGCATATACAAAATCCCCATCGAGTCCTACGTCGACAAGAAGGAAAACTCCATGAGGGACGAACTCCTGCGCCCCGAACCATGGGAAGAGGAGATACAGTGAACTGGCGTCACCTGATCGAGGCAGCGAAGCTGCTCGCCGGACAGACCGGACGCCTGCGCCGGGAAGACCACGCCAGGCAATGCTCAAAAGAGCTGTAAGCACCGCCTACGGTGCGGAGTTTCATCCAGAGAATCACGCCGATCGTGGATGAGCAAGCCAGCGGAGCAGACGAAGAGGAAGTCCGGTAAATGCTTGACATGGTTCGGCAGGTTGCCTTAACATGCGCGGCCCGCGGGATCCCCGCGAGTCGGAGAGAAGGAGACCAAGAGATGAGCGCGTTGATAGCGATGTCGAGAGGCGGCAGAGGAGGCGGCGGGAAGTCTGGGGGCGGAAAGGGCGGCGGTGGCAGGAATGGCGGGGCGGGTAGACCCGCGAATGCTCCGAGCACGACCGGCAATCGGTCCGGCGGCGGGAGGGGCAACAATCCCCCGGCCCCCAAGAGGTAGCGGACTTTATACGAACGCCTGCGGGAGCGATGGTAGGATGACCGGGAGGAGAATGCGCGGGGCTGGAGAAGGTAATATGTCCGCCCGGCTCTCGCAGAATAAGGCCGACGCCGTACAGCGACCGACGGCCACACGACCACCCCCCTTTATGAACAGCATCGCAATTTTGAACTCACCTGCACGAAAATCAGCTCCAAAATTCGATTTTGGAGCAAAGCGCCGTCAATCCTCAATCTGTCCGGCGTTGACCCTGCCCAGAAAAACTTCGGTGAGGATGCCGGTCTCCCGGACCGACTCGGGCGTTCCGTCGTGGACTACCCGGCCCTTGTCCAACACGTAGGCCCGGTCCGCGATGTCCAGTACGCCCTTGATGTTATGCTCGACCACGAAGATGGTCGTCTTGAGACGCTCGTTGATCTCCGAGACCTTCCGGAAGACCTCTTTCACCACAATGGGCGCAAGGCCCAGGGTGGGTTCGTCGAGCAGCAACACCTCCGGCCCGGCCATCAGTCCCCGGCCCAAAGCCAGCATCTGCTGCTGCCCCCCGGACATTTGGCTGGCCAGGTCGCGCCGTTTCTGGCGCAGGACCGGGAAGAACTCCATGACCGAGTCCATCCGGCGGTCCTGTTCCGCCCTGTCGTTCAGGTACAGGCAGCCCATCTCCAGGTTCTCCTCGATGGTGAGGTGGGTGAACACGCGCCTGCCCTGGGGAACAAATGATATTCCCTCCTTCACGATCTCGTGGGTGGCCGCGGCCAGCGGTTCCCGACGCAGGTAGACAGTTCCCCCGACCACCGGCGCAAGCCCCATGATGGCCTTGAGCACGGTGGACTTCCCAGCACCGTTGGGACCCATCACGGCCACCAACTCGCCAGTGCGGACTCCCAGAGACGCCTCGTCCAGGGCTGTCACGGCCCCGTAACGGACGGATATATCGACCAAGTCCAGGAGCATCATGTCGCCGCCGGACATTGCGTTTCCGTTAGCAACGCTAGACCTGGAACCGGAGCTAATTTGTCTGGAGGTCTCGTTTGCCGCGTCCATTCGTATATCACCAGTGCGATGGCTCATGGCGTAGATGTCTGGTGGAGGCCTACGCACCCAGGTATGCCTCGATCACCTCTTCACGGTTCAGGGCGTCCTCCACCTCTCCCTCGGTGAGAAGCCTGCCGCCCTCAAGCACAATTATGTAGTCCGACATCTCCCTTACTATGTCCATGTTGTGAGAGATGAATATGATGGTGCGGCCTTCGTCCCGCATCCGTTTCATGATGTCCTTGACCCTTTCCAGCATTTGAGGAAAGAGGCCGGCGAAGGGCTCGTCGAACAGGTAGGTGTTCACGTCCATTGCCAGGGCCCGGCCGATCTCCAGCAGCTTCCGTTGGCCGTAGGAGAGGTCCATTGCCAGGGAATCCCGCTTCTCCCACATCCCGACGTTTTCCAGAACAGTTCTTGCCTTCTCCCGGTGGTTGGTCTTGGTCCGCTCGACCATCGCGGGAAAGACGCTGCGGCTGGTCAGGACGACCATGATGTTGTCCCAAACCGTGATCTGGTCGAAAAGCCTGACCTCCTGAAAGGTCCTGGTGAGGCCGTGGGCCGGAGTCTCATGGGCCTTCACCACCTTGAGGCCGGTCCCGTCGATGATCACCGTCCCGCCGTCCAGGGGCAGGACCCCGCTCAGCAGGTTGACCAGGGTGGACTTCCCCGAGCCGTTGGGCCCGACGATGCTGGTCATCCCCTTCCTGGGAATGGAGATGGTCAGCTCGTCGACCGCCTTCACGCCGCCGAAGAGCTTGGAGATTTCAAGCGTCTCCAGGGCGTAGGAACCGCCGGCGCCGGCCGCGGTCATAGCCTGTACCTCCCCGCCAGGCCCTGGGGCCTGAACAGCATGAGGGCCACCAGCAGGATGCCGAGGACGGCCTGCCGGGCCTGGCCGATAAACTCGGTGGGCAGGAACGGCAGAAAGCGCATCCCCTCTTCGAGGAGGACAAAGGCCATTGCGCCAAGCAGGGAGCCCCAGATGGTCGCCAGGCCGCCCAGGATCACGATCGACACCAGCAGAATCGACTCCAGCAGGATGAACGAGTTGGGGTCGATGAAGGTGGTCCAACTGGCGAAAATGCCCCCGGCCAGCCCCGCCATCATGGCCGAGATGACCCATACGGCCAGCTTGTAATGGGTCACCTGGTAGCCGAAGACACCGATGGCCTGCTCGTCCTCCCGGATGGCGGTGAGAACCCGGCCGAAGGATGATGTCACGAGAACCCAGGAGACCAGGACCACCAGCGCCAGGAACGCCAGGACCAGCGCCAGGAACTCCAACTCGCCGTCGAACACCCACCCGCCGATCTCCGGTCTGGCTATCTCGTGGATGCCGAAGGCCCCGCGGGTAAGGCCCCGCCAGTTCAGGAAGACGTTGAAAGCGATGATGGCGAACCCGAAGGAGACCAGAACGTAAATATCGTCCCGGAACCTGTTGAAGACCACGCCCACCACCACGGCTACCAGTCCGGCCAGGGCCACGCTGACCGGCAGCGCGGCGAAGAAGGGCCAGCCCAGCGTCGGGATTGCCTCCGTTCTCAATTGCTCGTAGGGGGCGTCGGAGGTGAGGATGGCCATCGCGTACGCCCCGATGCCGAAGAATCCGATGTGCCCGACGGACAGCAGCCCGGTAAACCCGACCACCAGGTTCAGGCTGACCGACAGAATCGCCCAGATGGCGAAGACGGTGCCCACGGTGGCCGCGAATCCGACGCCCTGCCACAGGGTAAACGCCACCGCCCAGGAGATGATGAACAGGTTTGCCCACAACTCTATGTTGCCCCTGCTTAGCCGCAGAGTCTCCCGGGGACTGCGCAACAACCTCGCCAGGTGTCCCAAACTCGGCGGTCTCATTTGCGAATACCTACTTCCTCGGCAGCAGGCCCAGGGGCCAGAAGGACAGGAACAGTATCAGCACGACGAAGGATATGACGTCCTTCCATTCCCCGGCCAGGTCCCAGATTCCGAACTGCTCCAGCATACCAAGGATAAAGCCGCCGGCAATCGCGCCGTACAGGTTCCCGATGCCGCCCACCACCGAGGCGATCCATCCCTTTAACAGGAGCAGCAGCCCCATCCTCGGTTGGATGGCCGTATCGTGCCCGCTCAGCAGCCCGGCCATCGCGGCGAAGACCGCGCCTATGAAGAACACGACGGCGATGATGACGGTGGTATTTATTCCCACCACCTTCGATACTTCTTCGTCGTCGCCGATGGCCCGCACCGCCCTGCCGAAGGGGGTCTTCTTGAGGAGCAGCAACAGGCCCATGAATCCGGTGAGAGCGACGCCGATGGTGAAAACGTTGAACCCCTTGATGTTGGCGCCCCAAATGGTCCAGGGATCGTTTCCGAAGGGCTCCGGCAGCGGCCGCGGCGCGCTCTGGAATACGATGGTAATGAACGCGGTGATCGCCAGCAGGATGCCCAGGGAGGCAACGAGCATAATCAACGGGGACCTGGCCCGCTGCCGCATGTAGACGTACAGGCCCCGATACAACGCCAGCCCCACAGCCCCGGCCAGCAGGCACGACACGGCCCAACTGAGGTAGAGCTTGGCGCTGGGCGCGCCGGCCACCAGGAACCCGCAGTACGCCCCCAGGAGCGCCGCTGCGACACCGGCAAAGACCGAAAAAGGCCGCAGCCCGGCGCTCCCGAATATGCTGCGGTAGACCCTGCGGAGCGCCCACCATCCCCCCAACGACGCCGCTGCGCCGATGGCGGGACTCAGCGTCAGGTGGAGTTGCGCGGGGTAGGTGAGCACCAGCCCGGTGTAGACCCCCACGCCAATGGAGAGAGCCCACTCGGCGGCGCGCAGGGCAGTTGGGTTGAAGCGGGAGCGGGCCCGGCTGTAGAAAGCCGTGTGCAACGCCCATGCGACGACCCCGGCGATTACGGCGGCGAATACGACGTTGACGTAAGGAGTGTTGACCTCGTACTGTCCGCCCAGGACTTCTTGAGACCTGAGATAGAACACGCCGTAGGCTCCAAGGGCCGCCGCCGCCCCGAAGTACAGGTCGAAGAACCAGACAGTGCTGTAGACGATGGTGAACCCCAAGGCCAACAGAGCGTACACCGCGCCCACGGACAACCCGTTGAAGGCGAACTGCAATGCCTGGTTGGGTGACTGGCTGATCTTCCACCCTATGTAGCTGACCACAAGGGCAGTCAGAACGACGGCGAGAAGCCTCGTATGTCCTACAGCAAGCATTCAGTGGCCGGTCGTCAGTGGCCAGCGGCTGGCAATCAGGTCGTATTGACCATTACCGTCGTTCCCGCCTTTCCCAGAACAAAAGGCGAGCAATTTCTTGGAAAGGGCAGAGATTGTCAACACGGCTTAGTAACCGTCTCCCCTCGGGCCGATGGTTATCACTCTGACTAGGCGCTCACGCCTTTCCACGATGAAGATTACTCTCAGACCTCCAACCCGGTAGCGATACATGCCTCGTCTTCCGCGAATGGGTCTGACATTGCCTGAGCCTAAGGGGTTCTGATGCAGGTCCCGGAAGCATTGGTTAAGCCGTCTGGCGGTGTCGGAATCAACCTGTTGATAGTACCGTACCTGTCCGCCCGGCGGCTCAGGCGGACTTCATACATCCGTGCGAATTACGTCTTCCCACTTACCCACTCGCCTTTTCGGAACTCTTCCTCTCCGTCGGATACCTCTTGCCACTCCTCGTCCGTTAGCTCCAGAGGCTCCCTCATAAAAACGTTCAGAAAGTCCCGGACCTCGGCCATCTCTTCATCGCTCAGAGCCTCTACAAGTCGATGGACTTCTTCTCTTATGGCATACATAGTACTCATATGACGTACACGGTCCGGCGCGGATTATACACCAGACGAGCCGACGGCTACTCCGTCGGTGCGCTGCCCAGCACCCTGTAACCCTGGTTGTCCTCCGTCCTCTCGGCCAGGGGCAGGACCTGGACCACGGCGTTGGAAAGGCCGACCACCTCGCCGTTCCGGTCGAAGCTGTAGTTGTCGCCGATGGCGCCGCTCCAGGTGATCCCGTAGAGGCAGTCCCGGAACCCGTCGGCGTCCTGGTCATCGTTGGTCTGCTTGAGACACTCGGCGGCAATGTACACGTCATCGTAGGCCGAACCCAGGTACCAGGGCAGAGTCACGTAGTCGTAGCGGGTCCTGAAATTGGCCAACACTTCCCGGGCCTTGTTGTTGTTGGGGTCCAGGTCCGCCGCGATGGCCTTCATCCCGGTGGCGGCGTCGCCGGCGATTTCCAGGGCTGTCGTGCCTATAGGCACGATGTCGGAGTATATGGGGCCATCATAACCCAATTCCCGGACCTGCTTGACCACGGCGCCGCCGGTGAATTCCGACTGGGCGGCTACGTGGAGACCGTCGGGGTTTTCGGCGAGCAGCTTAGTCAACTGGGTCCTGAAGTCGGTCACGTCGGAGGCGTACCGCTCTACGCCCACTACCTTGCCGCCCCGTTTTTCGAACTGGGCAACGGAAGTCCTCCGCACACCCTCCGCATAGTCGGTGGACTCGGTGATAGTAGCCAGGTTGCGGACACCGTCGGCCCAGAGAACGTTGCCGGTGTCGATGCCCACCTGGGCGTCGCTCATCGCAGTCCGGAATATATAGTCCCCGGCGTTGGCGATGTCCGGGTTGGTTGCCAACCCGGAGAAGAGGATGACGCCGTCCTCCTCGGCCAGGGGAGCCGCGCCCAGCATCGCGCCGCTGCAGGAGGTGCCGAGGATGATCTTCACCCCGTCCACGTCGGACAGCTTGTTGTAGGCGGTAATCGAGTCCTGGGCGTTGCACTTCGAGTCTTCGACGACGAGCTCGAGCATCTTCCCATTGACTCCGCCTGCGGCGTTGATCTCATCCACCGCCATCTGCTTGGCCTGATTGGACACCGTGCCGTAGGTCTCGCCCGCGCCCGTGAGCGATTCCATTACTCCTATCTTGAAAGTACCGGCTTCCCCTGTCCCGCCGCTGCAAGCCGCGGCCAGCAGCGCGAGGACCGGCGCCAACCCTAACGATATTATCCACATCCTGGACAATGCCCGCATGACATCCTCCTGTCAGACGATACTATCTACCTGCGACCCGCGCCAGATGTTTGTATCACCAACCGAGTTACTCCTGCAAGTACATCAATCTGGCATGTCCCATTTTGAATGGCCTGAGGTTCTGAGGGCAGCCGCCGGGTCCAGTTCAAAGCGTACCTGCCCTCCTTGGTCCACTGCCCGGCGGTCCCTCGACCATTGTAGAAATGCACCACCCCTTCGGGACCGGCCGGCAGGTTGGTGACAATGAAGCCCACTCTGGGGAACATCTCTCCCGTGCGCCACTCCACTTAAACGAGACATGCCGGGCAGACCGGGAAGTCTGCCCGGGCGCTTCACACGGAGCCTCAGCCTCCGCAACAGCCCGATGCCGTATGATGGCCCCACAGTCCAACCCGCAAGGCCGGCCACTCTGCCCCGGACAAACATCCGGCCCAAGAGGACCGACATGACCACCAGACCCGGAACGGCAACAGACCACGCTTCCGGCTTCGTCCGGCTCCCGGACCCGCCCGAGCGCAGGCCAGAGGACATGACCAGTTTCGACCATCCGAACGCAACCGGCAGCATCCACCACCTCATCCGCCACTTCGGCAACATCGAGACCATCATCATCGCCGGCGAAGGATACATCAGCCCGGAACCAACCCCGGACCGGCGCGGGCTGATGGCCCCGGACCTGCTCATCGCCTTCAACGCCGGCCCGGAGGCTTACCGGGGGAGCAACGGCTACGTCATCTCCGAACAGGGCAAGCCCCGGACTTCGTCCTGGAAATCGCCTCACCCAGCACCGGCAACCGCGATGTCACCGAAAAGAGAGACGGCTACGCTGCCGTGGGAATCCCCGAGTACTGGAGATTCGACCCCACCGGGGGCCAGCACCACGGCGCGCGCCTGGCAGGAGACCGGCTCGTCGAAGGAGTCTACCAGCCCATCATGATTGAACAGGCCGGCGATCAGACCCAGCAGGGCTACAGCGCCGTCCTCGACCTGCACCTGCGATGGGAACAGGGCGAGCTGGGCTGGTACGACCCCGCCACCGGACGTCACATCGTCAGGTTCGACGACGAGCGGGAGGCCCGCCTCGCAGCCGAAGCCCGCGCCGACACCGCCGACAACCCCGACTACTTCACGTCCTCGGCGCTGCCGCTGTTTGACGATTCACGGCGCCCGAGTCCGGCAACATCGGCAACCGTTCTCACTTGGGCGATGCCAAGTTTCCGCGGCCGGCAATAGGCAGTCTGACAATCAGTCACCTTTGAAATCGAAGGCGCTGTTGCGAAGGACCCAACTTTCGGAACTATCGACACATCCTGCCCCGCGGTAACTGCCATTTCAGACATCCCTGGGTACTGGTTCCCGCTCTAGCGCTCAGGCCGCCGGTTCGCAAACGGCCCCTGGCAGTTCGCCGCACCAACTTTGAACTGATAAGTCTGTCCAGTTTGCGTTGACAAGGTTGGGGTGGCCGGGCAAAATTCGGCTATTCTTGACCACCGGGAACGCCCCCACTTTTGAGGCGACCGGAGAAAGGCGTTTGCCATGCCCGATTTGACGGATTCGGATATTCTGGCCCTGGCGAGGGCTGCGCGCATTGAGATTCCCACTGAGCTGCTGGCGGAGGTCGGCTACAGCCTCAACGGGCTGCTGGATGCCCTGGAGCAAGCGGCAGGGTCAGGTCCGGCCCAGGGGCTGAACGCAGTGGAGCCTCTGCCCATCGTTATTCCCCCCAACCAGACGGCCGCGGGAGGGTAGTCATGGAAAAGTCGCAGATTCCGTTCCTGTCCGCCACGGAGCTTTCCGGGTTAATCCGCGCCGGAGAAGTTTCCCCGGTGGAGGCGGCCCAAGCGTACCTGGACCGCATCGAGGCGGTGGACGGTCGGCTCAACTCCTACATTACCGTCAGCGGCGAAGAGGCGCTGGCCCAGGCCCGGCAGGCGGAGGAGGACATCGCCGCCGGACGGTACGCCGGTCCGATGCACGGCATTCCGGTGGCGGTGAAAGACCAGTTCAATACCCGGGGAATCCTGACGACCAACGGCTCGACCATTCACGGAAACTTCATCCCGGACGAGGACGCGACGGTCATCGCCAACCTCAAGCAGGCGGGAGCGGTGCTTCTGGGCAAGCTGAACATGAGCGAGTACGCCAGCGGCGACGCGTTCCACCATCCCTATGGGCGCCCGCGGAACCCGTGGGACCTGTCGCGCAACCCGGGAACGTCCAGCAGCGGCAGCGGGGCGGCGACGGCGGCGTTCCTGTGCTCGACGTCGCTGGGGGAGGACACCGGAGGGTCGATTCGCGGGCCGGCGTCCTTCTGCGGGCTGGTGGGCATACGTCCCAGCTGGGGGCGGGTGAGCCGCCACGGGGTGTTCGGGGCGTCGTGGTCCATGGACACGGTGGGGCCCATCTCGCGGACGACGCAGGACTGCGCCATGACGCTGGCGGCGATTGCCGGGCACGATCCCAAAGACCCGTACACCTGGGATGTTCCGGTGCCGGACTACGTTGGGGCCCTGACCGGGGACATCGGCGGGTTGAAAGTGGGGGTGGTGCAGGAACGGGTCCACGCCGGCGTGGTGGAGCCGGACGTGCGGGACGCGGTGGTCAACGCCATCGCCGTGCTGGGCGAACTGGGGGCGGCGGTACAGGACGTGGAGATTCCACTGATGCCACACTCGGCGGCGATATCGTCGTGCATCATCAGCGCCGACGCCGCGTCGCTGAACCGGCGGGACCTGGAGGAACACCTGGACCAGTTCGACCACAACAACCAGGTGCGGCTGCTGATGGGGGCGATCCTGCCGGCGCAGGCCCACCAGACTGCGTTGAAGCTGCGGCAACTGCTGCGGCAGCAGGTCCTGGAGGCGCTGGAGAGCGTGGACGTGCTGGTGATGCCGACGTCTTCGATACAGGCGCCGCTGATACCGGAGCGGGCGGGGACCGGCAGCAAGCAGGAGGTGCTGAGCGGGTACAAGGGAAGGCGGAGCTATACGTCGCCCTTCAACCTGGCCAACACTCCGGCGCTGTCTATCAACTGCGGGTTCACGTCGGAGGGGCTGCCGGTGGGTCTGCAGATCGCGGGGCGTCCCTTTGACGAGACGAGGCTGTTCCAGGTGGCCTACGCCTACGAGCAGGCGACGGAGTGGCATTCGCGGAGGCCGGGGATTTAGTCCAACAAGGGAGCCTGTCCCATAAGCCAGGGTCGGTTTCGGATATCGTCAACAAGAGCCATATAGTCGCCATAACTGATTCATATCTATGCGTGTTACGCCAATTATCAAGCTCATTGTGACGCCTTACATCTCTCCCCAACTTCATGGGACAGGCTCAAGGGGCGGGATAAAATGACTACAGAGAGCTTGTCGGCAACAGCACGACATTGAAGGAAAGATTCGGAGTGCTGCTATCCAGACAGGAATACAATCTTAACCCTGAAAACCCTATGGAACGTCCCTTTGTTACGGCATACCGATTGGCCATCTTGTTCGCACAAGAACACCACGACACTTTTGAGGCGCTTGGCATGGATATTGGCGGGTAGGAGTCGGGGTCAAAACTAGCCTGGCACAGTATCTGGCTCGGGAACTTTCTGCCAATTTGGGAGACGATTTGCTGGAGCAAGGCCGTCTGCGGACGTTGCGCAGGGCGAGATGGAGGGGACGAGGACGCAGCAAGTGTAATCGGCGGAGGTAAATTGGACCACGCAGGCGGATTGACCGACTGACATTCGGCTGTCGCTGTTCAGGATAAATGTTCGTCTAAGTGTTCGGCAGAAATGTCACTCGGTTGGTCTGCGATGGTATCAGATGGCGAGGTTGTGGATGCGGTCGGGGTCGCCGCGTCGGCGGGCTTTCCCCATCAATGTATCGTCTCACCGTGTCTCTGTGAATTCCCAACTCCCTCGCCATCCTTCGAATGGACAATCCCTGGAGCTTGGCCTGCTGCACCGCCTTCCATCTCTCCCTCTGCAGGAATGTCGGCTTCCTCGGTGATGTGGTTACCTGCAACTCTGTGATGGTAGCATCGCCAACTGCAGCGCTGTGGTCATCTTCTGGACCGGCCTGGGAGTTCAGCAGTTCGAGAGCGCTCGCCGAAGCTGTTGACGAGAGCCCGGGATCGGGAATCAGGATAGGTGCGGTTGGGAGAGTCCCTTCGGCCTTGCGGAGAGTTCCCGGACTGGGCGGCGCCTCCTGGGCAGCAATGATGCATCCCTCATACTGCACTGACAGCCGGCCGTCCAGTCATTCCAGTACCACCACAACCGCCCCGGCATAGCTACGGCGCTTTGGATCGGGAAGCAGCTGCAGGGTGTGCCTCTGGTACCTCACGGTGTTGTGCCTGGCTACTCTCCTGCGGTGCTTGAAGCACAGGACTTATTCCAAGGGCAGGTCCACCTGCAAGGGCCGGAATGCGGGCTCGGGACACTGGGCCGGAACTCCAAAACGCCGGTTGAACCTGGGCAGGAACTGCTTCAACACGGCCCTGGCCTGCTCAAATGTGGTTGCTCCCGAGAGCCGCAGTTCCGTGATCAGCCGGTCCTGGAAGGTTCCGGCCGCCCGCTCGACTCGGCCCTTGGCCTGGGGCGGCAGGGTGAATATCACTTGAACCCCCAGTTCCTCCATTGCCCGTCCGAACTGGGTGGGCGTGCCGACGGGCTGATATTCCGACTTGTGCTTGAAGACCGGGTGCCGGTCGGTGTACAGGGCGAGGGGAACGCCGAGGCGCCGGAGCAGGCCCTGCATCAGCCGGAAGTAGCTGCTGGACCGTCTCACCCCCCACGTCCATATCCTGGAGATGAACGGCGACAGCTACCGCCTCCGCCACAGCCGGCAGAGCGCCGCCTACCAGGTCTCGGACGAGCCGGAAGACTCCTGACTCAATCCGGACCTGCGGACCCCTGCTCCTGGCCTGACCCCGCCCGGCTCCCAATTCAGTCCTTTCTCATCGTGCCAGTGGTACACGATTCCTCCGCCGCAGTGGTACACCTTCTCGCCGCCCTTGACAGACCAATTCACCCATGATGAGTCCACCGACAGCTATGCCTGCCCCAGGGCAGACTTTCAACTTGGATACCCCCCGATATTAGGGGTAGCGTGCAATTTGCAGGCCTATTATGCGGGAGCGGCTGCCAGTTCCCTGGCAGTCGTTTGGAAGCTCCAGGCCACCGTGTCGATGCGAGGCTTGTTCTTGTAGTAGAACAGGTCGTCGTTGGTCAGCCCGGTAATGTCCAAGGCAAGGTTCAGCATGTGGGGTTGGAGGTGCCTGCTTAGGTACATGCCCATGCTAGCGCCGGTTAATGAACCGACGATGCCACCGATGATGTTGCCAGGGCCAGGGATAATGCTTCCTATGGCTGTTCCCCCTGCTCCACCTGCGGCTGCCAGAACGGTGGTGACGCCCAGTCGAGACATCACCGTCAATGACTGTACGACCTGAATTTTGTTTCTGGTGGTGCGGTCGGCTGCCTTGAATTCCTTTTCGGTCTTGATGACGCTGTAAACCAGTCGCGCCCCCGCAATTATGGCTCCGGCGTAGGGAACGAGCTCTACGACTCCGTCCGGTATATCCAGACCCATGTTACTGCTGAGGGTGCCGAGACCGTCCTCCGTTCCAGCGACCAGCGTGTAGTCTGGTCCAATGTCCACTAATATCCGGTCTGCCAGTTCTGGAGCGTTCTCGGAGACCCTTTCGTGGAGCTCGGTGCCGAGTGCAAAAGGGAAGTCGGTCTCCCGCATGGCCTCTTGCGTGTCATAGTATTGTGAGTCACTGACCCCGGTTTTGACCGAGATAGTAACTGGCTCTCAATCCGGGTTGATGGCGCTGATGTCCCAACCTTCGTTAGTGGAGTCAGGATGAAGTGATACATCGGTATAACCGTTGGATTCCAGCGAGTCCTTAGCGTTGAACTCTGCTACCTTGCCCTTCAGCCCATAAATGAACCCCTTCATGGAATCAGGACCGCGTTCCATCATTTCCTGCCATTGTTCGTGCAGGGATTGGCTGGCAGCCTCTCCCGGGTACTGGGCTTCGTAGGCTGCGGTCAGATTGTCGTCCACGTTGTTGCTGCCAAAGGCGGTCCACAGCCCGAAGGAAGCCGCGGATGCAAATTCGGCAACGTACATGGCTCTGTCCATGTTCACTACGTCAGTGATTATTTCCCGGAAGGACCTGCGCTGGCCCGACCCGTCGCCGGGTAATTTTTGCAGGGCCGGGAGCAGGCTGGACGATTGCATGGTCATGGCGTGCTACCCCTCGGCTAAATCAGGATACCCACGATTACCGCGGCGACGGCAATTACGCCGGATGCGGCGGTTATGCCGATGAGCATGTTCCGGGTCTTGCGCCATTCCCGGTCCAGGGTTGTCACCGCACGTTCCAGGTTGGCCTGGGCCTCATCGTTGACCGCGGTCTTGGCCGCATCAAGGGTCGCGTCGTACCGCTATTGCTGTTCCTGCTTGGCCGCTTCTAAGGCTGCGTTGTACTGCTGCTGTTGCTCTTGCTTGGCAGCCTCCAGAGCGGCGTCGTATTGCTGTTGTAGTTCCTGCTTGGCCAATTCAAGGGCAGCATCGTAGTGCCTCTGCTGCTCCTCACGCGCCTCCGCCAGAGCTTCACTGATTGCGTTGCCGGCGACCAATGGAAGGTTCTCATGGTCGGCAATGTGGGCCGTTAGCAACTCGTGCTGGCGGATTACCCTGGGTATCAGTTCCTGGTTGATTTTGTCCTGTTCTTCCCAGAAACGGACTCTATCAACGATGGGGGTTGAATCTGGTGTAGTCATTCGGTTACTTCCATTGAGATTATTGATCGTTTCCTGACGCAATCATATTGCTTTCATCCAGGCCTGGGCAACCGCATGATAACCTTATAGATTGTGGGTCCCGCCCGGGACAGAGTGGATTTTTGTCATGCGCGGGGTCGCTTTTCAACGATCAAAACCTCTCACGATGCCTGCCGCGACCCGCGAGATTGTCGCCCGCCCCGGTTGTGTGGCGCCCTCTGCTACTGCCTCCAGGAAGAGTATCTCATTGCCTTTTGCCAATCCGGCCAACCTCTGACCCAACCTTCAAGACCCGGTCGTTTACATCCGCGTCAGCCGTAATTGGCATTTGACGGGCATTATTGGAACAACGCTGGAAGCCCCTTCAGGCACCACTTCAAGGCAGCGCCGCCGGAAGCCCTCGGGTCTCCAGGATACGGAGCGCCCGGGCCAGGGCCCAGCCGGCGATCTCGTCCGCCTCCCGCCACGCCGGGGCGTCCAGCGCGAAGTAGGCCACCGACCCATCGGCAAACTGGTAGACGGTGGCAATGCATCCTCCCGTTACCCCGTCGAGATCGGTGACGTCCCTGGCGATGCGCCTGGCTTCCCGGTGCAGGACCCGCACGGACTTCCCCGCCTCCTTCCATGCCCGGCAGGGTCCGGTTGCCCGGGTTTTCCCGGCAGTGGGGGCAGTTGCGTATCCCGTCGAAGGCGTACTGCACCGGGACGGTGTAGAGGTGGGCGAGCGTCCGTTTGCCGCGCAGGTAGCGGTCCGGCCTGAGGCTGTAGTCGTGGATGTGGGAGTTCTGCTGGCAGACAGGGCAGAGGGTAGCCTCAGCGCGGGCATCGCGCAGGGCATCGATGTCTGTGGCCGGTATGTCGTCATCGTCGGCGGGCTGCCCACCGCAGAGCCGGACTGGGTCGTGCCGACCTGTCATGTGGCGCCGGACTGGGCTGGGGTCGATCATGGGGCCCTCTCTTCTGGCAGACTGTGGTTTCAGTCTGCCGGGCGACCCCCTGGACAGGCAACCGCCGGATGTCACTCCCCAGCCCGTGCAGCCGCCGGGAAGGCAGGGGCGGCGGGGCCCGGCCGGTGTCAGGACTCGTTGCCTTCTGTCTCGGACAGGTACCGATAAACGCTGGCCCTGGTGACATCCAGGACCTCGGCGATCTCCACCACGGGCATCTCCTTGTCCCGGAGCCTTCTGGCCACCCGGGCGCGGAAGCCGCGTTCCAGGTCCGCCGACAGCGCGGCCAGGGTTTCTTCCGACCTCCGGGTTGATTCCAATCGTCATGACCACCACCTCCGGCGTCCCCACTTGTACCATTGCCGGCGCTCCTCCTCCGCAGGGTTCCGCAGGGTCGCCGGCGTCTCGGGACGGAGGTTGTGGGAGTCGCTGGGTGCGGTGAGCCTGATGATGGCGCCGTTGTCGGTGGTCCTGTCGATGAATCCCAGGGGCAGGATGCGGGGAGCCGGCATTTTCCCTCCTTTGTTCTGCCAATCGACATAGGTAGGCCCTCGCGGGCTTTCCCTGTCACACCACCGTGCGTACGGGTCCGTACACGGCGGTTCGGCGGGTTGAGCGGTCAGGTTGAAGCCAGACGGGGAAGCCCGAGCGCGTCGAAGAAGGCGTTGGGAAGGGCGTAGCTGAGGGCCGGGCTACGGCTGATGCGCCAGGGGCCATGGGTGCTGCCCGCCGTTTGGGCGGCTAGCTCCTTCCTTACCCCTCGCGTGCGTAATTCCGTATACCGTTTTCGCCCCCGTTTCCACTGCTTCCAGGCGCCGCAACGCAGGCGCCGCCTTATCCACGAGTCCAGGTCTCGAAGCACTGATGGGGTCTGGCAGTAGCCAAAGTAGCCTTTCCACCCCGTGAGGTATTCAGACAGTTCCTTGACCATTCCGTCCAGTCCCACCGTTCGCGTCCGCCGCGTCAGGTCCCGGACCCGCTCCTTGCACCGGGCCAGAGCCGCTGGGGCAACCCGCCGCCTTGGCTCTCTGCCGGCCGTAAAGCTGAATCCCAGGAACTTCCGCTTCCCTGGCCTGGCCACCGCGCTTTTCCACTGGTTTACCTTCAGCTTGAGTTTCTTGGTCTTGAGTTTCTTGGTGATGAAGCCTGTAATGCTCTCCATCACCCGCCGTCCTGCCCGTTCGCTGCGCACGTAGATGTTGCAGTCGTCCGCGCAGCGCACAAAGCAGTGGCCCCGTCGTTCCAGCTCTCGGTCCAGTTCGTCCAGCACGATGTTGGACAGGAATGGCGACAGCGGGCCGCCCTGGGGCGTCCCCTCCGTCGTCGGACTCACCAGCCCCTTCTCCATCACCCCGGCGTTCAGGAACGCCCGGATCAGTTTGAGCATCCGCTTGTCCCTCACCCGTTGCGCCATTCGCCCTAATAGCTTGTCATGGTGCACCCGGTCGAAGAACTTCTCCAGGTCGATGTCCACGACCCAGCGGCGACCCTCAGCGATATACCCCTGTGCCTGGGCTACTGCCTGGTGAGCAGACCGTCCAGGTCGGAAGCCGTAGCTATGCTCAGAGAATGTTCGGTCCCAGCGCTTCTGCAAGACCTGTAGCACCCCTTGCTGGATAAAGCGGTCCAGCACGGTGGGAATCCAGGGCAATCGCGTCTTAATTCGTAACGATGTGGTCGCGCGATTTTCCGATGTTTTGTCGTGCAGAATCCGCTTGAAATTGCGTCCGCAACCTGAACCACCGGAAGTTTGATGGACAAAGGGCTCCCAAAAACTGCCTGCTTGGTGTCGATAGAGTGCAAAACCCATCCACACTATCAATTAAGTTGATATTCATTATGCCCATATTTTAAGACGCGATTGCCCTGGGTGGGAATCCCTAACTGGCGCATCCCTCCGCCCACTTTGGGTATCTCTACCCGCTTTACCGGTTGCGGTTGGCAGGCCCCTTTTAGCAACTGTTCCCGGATGGCAGGCCAGTGCTCCTTTAGGTACCCCGGCAGTTCCTGGACTCTCATCCCGTCCACACCAGGGCTGCCTCGGTTCGCCCTGACTCGCTTCAATGCCCCCTTCAGGTTTTCGCGCTCACATACCTCCTCCATCAGGCATTCATCAGCCGCCGGGCTTTCGGCTGAGCACATCGCCACAGACACTTCGGTCCCTTCTCCGGAGGCCTTCGGGGCTTCACCCCGATCCCCTTCAGGGAAGGCCAGTCCCATCTGGATGTTCTGCCGCTCTACGCCCATGAGATGTGCATCCTGCTTGCCACTCCCAACCGTTCGGGCCTTCATCCTTCCCAGATGGGAAGGACTACTATGCCCTCTGCTGACTTCTGCACCGCGGTCAGGCAGCCTCACAGCCCCCTCAGTCCCCACTTGGAGACACGGCACAGACCTCCCGGGGTAAGACCGTCAGCCTTCATCGCACACTCGCCGGATTTACAGTCCTGGCCCTTGACGGATATGGACTTCGTGACCTCATGCTCACTCGTCCGGCCAGACCTGCCTCTTATCCGGTTCCTGTTCGTCGAGTCGCGACTTTGCTCCACGCTTCCTTCAGACCCCGCCTCGCGACGACGCCCTTGCGCTTCGCTAACCCTTCTCCTCCATCAGGATGGGTAGAGGACTTTCACCTCCAAGCTGCCGTTCATGCCCGGCACACACGAAAAAGGACAGGCAACAGCCTGTCCCTACGTTCGAATGGGAGTTGCTGAATCGGGTGCAGTGGGTCCTGCACCCGGAAGCCAAGCGCATCTCGGAGCCGGGTCCCTGCTGTTTATCCCTCTTCTTGTCTCTGTGCCAGTTCTGCTTCCAACTCTTGGACACGGGCCTCGGCCGCCAGTCTGCCTTCCCGCTCCTGCTCGAAGGTGGGTATTTCCTGCCCCGTCTTTGGGTCGCGCCAGCGGAGCTCCCCGCGTTCCCACCGGATGAAGAGGTTCAGCACAGTGCTGTAGCCCTGCAGGACTCCGTCCTCGACCTTCTCTATGGGGACCGGTTCATACCGGCCCTCCGTGAGCCGGTCTCCGGCCAGCTCGGCCCCGTGGAACTCGCCTGTCTCGTCGAACCGCCAGTACTCGGCGATGCCCAGCGCGGCGTACCTGGCCGGTTTGTCCCGGGTGTCGGTTTCGCCGGTTCTCCTTGAGGCTATTTCCATGACCAAATCGGGCGGTTTGCCCTGCCTGGAGATGACGTAGCTGTTGTCTTGTCGGTAGAGGGCCGGGTTGGCGTTGAATGCGATGAGCAGGTCGGGCGCGATTCGTTGGTTGGACGGGGTGCCCGGTGTGGGGACGATGTATCTTTCTCCCGACACGATAGTGTTATCCGGGTTGCCGAGGTGCTGGATGAGGTGGTGCAGGTTTCCGTTCTCACCGAGATGCTGAACGCTGGTCATATCGTCTGGCTCGCGCTCCGGCGGGTCCGGGAGTGGGAGGAGCGTTTGAGGTTTGGTGGTCATGTAAGTCCTCTTGGGTTTGGTGGTTCTGGTGAGTGGATTCTAGCCTGATTTGACAGGTTGCGTAAGTGCGGCCAGTCCGCGGTAGGCGATTGCCCACTGCCCGAATAGCTTGGATATTTCCCCCTGTAGTGCCGACGCTGCATTGGGGTAGGCTCCCGGCGCTCCGCCATCGTCAGCGTGTAGGCGCCGGCGCCGATGGCGCGCCTGCGGGGGAATGGCCCCGCGCTTCATTCCTGAACCGCACAACGCTCTTCGCCATCTGCCGGACAGCCTCCAAAATCTCTTCCAGGGTGCCGGTGAGATCCAGCGCGGCAACCTCCAGGCGCGCGCTGGAACCCCGGACGGTGTATGACGCGGTGTCCGCTTCACCCTGGGCATAGATGAGCAGGCCGCCGGGCAGGCCCAGGGCGGTGGCGTAGGAGAGCATCTGGTATAGGTCGGCATTGGGGACTCGCTCGCCGGTCAAGTTCTTGTACTTGGCGTCCCCGACGAACCGGCAGTCAGGACCGTCCCACCACGTGAGGTCCGGCTTGAGGGTGACCTTCCCTTCACGGTCCAGCGTCACACCCTGAAGCTCGCTATCCGACCGCAACGACTGTGGCGAGGCCCCCAGGACCTCGCGAAGGGCTTGGGTCAGGAACTCCTGGAAGACGACGTTCATGTCCATCAGGAACCCGGAGGCCCGGGCCGCTCCCCGTCCGGTCTCGAAAGCACCGTGCCTCAGGACCAGCCTGGAGAGTCCCACCACACCCTGGTAGTGCTCGTTCAGCCGGTCAAAATCCACTGCCGGGACCCTGGCCGGCGGGAAATCAACCAGGGAAACTTCCTCCAGGATACCGGCAATCCATCCCAGGCTGCGGCGCGCCTCCGAAGACCGTAGGCGGGCCCTGCCCAAGCGGTATACCGCCGCCTTCACCAGGCGGTTGGGAAGAATGTCGCCGGTGAACTCATCGTACTGCAACTCCACCGGCAGCAGGGTATTGAACCTTCGGCGCAGCTGCTCTTCAAGGCGGACCCGACCGCGCACTGTGAGGAGAGCCTGCTCCTCGGGCCTGTACCCGTGCAGGAGCCCGCCCGAGAACGCCCGGCGACCCTCGGTGGCCAGAGCCAGAGCCAGAGCCAGAACGTCCGGAAGGGCGCACTCCTCGGGGAAGCCGAAGTCCTCGGCACGAAACCTGATCCGGCTGATGGCGTAACAGGCCAGGGACAGCAACCGGGCAATTCCGATCTTAGGCTCGATGACCACCGACAGGCCGCCAGCTTCAAAGGTGCCAACCACGGAGCCTGGGGTCAGATGATAGCTGCCGTCCGTGCCCGGGGCGGGCTCAATGGCGAGCGCCGGCAGCACTCCCCGCAGCATGTCCCGCTCCTTCACCGCAAGCGGTACACCCGGGCTTCTCCGGTGCTCCCTGAGGTTTATCTCCCGCATCGGTCAGGCCTGCTCAGGAGCCCGTCGGCGTGGCGGCGCTGGGCGGGCCATCCTCATCCTGTCCAGGGATGGCTGCCGGCAGCCCTTCCAGCAACTTTTCAAGAGTGAAATCCTGCACCCGGGTCGTGTCGTACCCGAAAAGGCGTTCCTCGATGTATGGGAGGATACTGTGCTCCCAGGCCCGTTCGACATCTTCCTCGTCGAGATTCTCCCTCAGGAAATAGCTTGGGCCGATGGCGGCATGCCGGTCGTCCTTCAGTTCATCGTTGGCCCGGTCAACCAGGTCGGCCACCCACTCCATATCCGGCGATTTATCCTTCAGGTACCGGCGAAGCAGGCCCCTGATGGGCGGGCGGTCCGGATGGAACTCCACGAAGTAGAAGCGGCGCCGGAGCGCCAGGTCCACCAGCGCTATGGAACGGTCGGCGGTGTTCATAGTCCCGATGATGTACAGGTTCTTGGGAAGCGAGAAGGGCTCCTCCGAGTACTGGAGGCGCATCTCCCTGTCCCGGTACTCAAGGAGGTAGTACAGTTCCCCGAACACCTTGGCGAGGTTGCCCCGGTTTATCTCGTCGATCACCAGGTAATGATTGGCTTCCCGATCATTCCGTGCCTGCTCGGCGGCCCGTAGGAGAGGTCCGTTTCTCACTTCGAACCCGGCCCCTCCTTCCGCGGACACCGCGGGACGGTAGCCCTGCACGAAGTCCTCATAGGAGTAGGACGGGTGGAACTGCACCAGGGTAACCCTGTCTGCGGACCCAGCAAGCGCCTCGGCCAGTTCCTGGGCGACGTAGGTCTTTCCAGTCCCCGGTGGTCCCTGGAATATGACCTGCTTCTTGTCCTCGAGCAGCAGCGCAATGTTCTGAAGGAAGGGAACCGACAGGTACAGTCTTTCGGCCAGCGCGTCAAGGTCGGGTTTGAAACCTCGGCTGGCCCCATCGTCATGGTCACGGCCGGTGAAATCGTCCCATCTCCGGACAATTGCCCAGACCAACGCCTGCGCATCGAGCCGGTTGCGCAGTTCCAGCCCCCGCTCGGACGCTTCCTCAATCAACCGGTCGAGGAAACCCAGGGCATGCCCATAAATCACCGCTTCTTCCGATCCCGCTTCCGGCCCGTCATAGCCGGTGAACTGGTAGGCAGTATCGAAAACGTTCGCCCCAAACGAAGGAAACTGCTCTGCGTCCAGCCCCATCAGGAGGACGGATGCAACTGTTGTACGAGTTCCCGGATCACTGGCTGCCGAGGTGGGAAGGAGGCGGCAGAAGTTGGAGATCCGGCTGGCCACATCTGAATCATCTCTGGCCCACAGGGCCGTCAGCGCAGACAAGGCATCGCTGCGGGACTCATCGATCCAACCACGAAACCTCGCCTGGGCTATCCTAAAGACGAGGTTTCCGCCGCCAATCCCTCGCTTGACCAGGTCGGCCCAATTGGCGGCATCTCCAAGCACCGCTTCCTTCGCTTCCGCTAACCTCTCACCGGCCCTGAGCTTGTAGCCGATCTCCTCTTCCAGACGGCCGGTGTTCACAATAACCCGGGCCCGCCGGACGAATTCGTCCCAAGGGCCGGAGACTGAAGCGTCCTGCCACAACCCTATAACGTCATCGTCGTAGAAATCGAAGTCCCTGCCCCTTTCGGCCTCCAGGCCTTGACGGATTTGCACGATCCTGCGGTCGGCGTCACTGGTGCTGGTTCCCTCATCAATGAACATGGCGAAATTCCTGGCTCCGGCGATCTGGTCCTTGCCGTTCTGGAGGATTCTTTCGAAGGTGTCGGGGAAGGCGATGTGGAGGAGCAGATGCCTTTCCAACCCGCCGGTGTCCTGGTTATTGACCAACAGCTGGCTGGTGAAGTGTCCCGAGAACAGAAAGTCCTTGAAGGCCCAGGGATCATCAAGCAAGCGGTCCCTCTCGCCCGGTTCCAACTCCTTCCACTGCTCGACAGTCTCGATCAGGGTGCCCACCTGGAATGGTATGCGCGTCCTGGCAGCGCCGGGATTGATGAACCGGAACTGCAGTCCATTCAACAGTTCAGACGGAATGTTCACGGGGGCTGATGACCTTCCGAGCACCGTTCCAATCGCCTGCTCGTTAGGATCCAGGAGCAGGTAGTGGACGTACAGGACTTCTCCCATCAGTTGGTATACTTCCGCAGGGCTGTCCGCCAGCTGGATCTCCAGCTTCTCCAGGAATGTGCGGTCGCTGTTGTCCGGACGGTCCAGGAATCTCCGGTGCAATTCCCACAGGAGTTCCCGCGTCCAGATAGGTTTCCCGGGGGTGAAGAGAGAGCCGTCTGCCCTCAACGCGCAATCAACCCAGGCTCCCGCCGCCGCATATGCGCTCTCTACTCCGTCCCAAGTGACTCTGGCAGTCATCATTCACCTCGATCTGGCGTGGCTTGAGCATTCCCCACGTGTCGTCTCCCGAAGATGGGTGTTGCAACACGATACCCTCCGGCCTTGATCGCTCGGGCTACGCTTCGGAGGAAAGGGACTTGGCAAGCTGGACTACACGATGGAGGACCGTATCAGGCCGGCCATCTCCTCTTCCGGTTCGCAGTTCCCGTCGTAGAAGCAGTTGACGTGCAGGAGCACCACCCTGGTGTTTATTGGCCCTGGAACGCATCGAAGGTGGGGGCCTGGGCGCTCAGCCTCAAAAGCGCGCACCTGGCCTGCCCGCCCGGCTGGGGTTCCTCTCCCTCTCGGGCCAGGACCAGGGCGTCGGTGGCCCGCTTCGTGGCGCCCCACGCCTTCTCCGCCGCGTTCCGGATCTTCCCCTGGTCGAGCATCTCGAGGGCGTCGTCGTAGAGTGTCCGCGCGTCGGAGAAGAGGAATCTGACCCGGTCGGTGGCTACCATGTCTCAAGAGCCTCAAGAGTTGCGTTCAGGTGAAAGCCGGGGCCTCCTAGTTCAGCCACCTCTCCCCCTCGGGGATCAGGGCCTGCCGGAATGCCCTAAGGCCGCGCTTCCTCAGCCAAGGGTCGAAGAGGAAGTCGATATACCCGCCGTTTCCGGCCAGGCGCACTGCATCCAGGGACGGCCCGATCTGCCGTCTCCATCTCCACCATTCCACTGGGCTTCCCTTGCGCCTGTCCGCCATCAGGCTTGGGCGTCAAGCAGCAGCTGCACCAGGCGCTGGATGCCCGGGAGATAGGTCTCCAGGTGTTCCTGGTCCATCCAGTCGTTGTAGAAGTTGGCGTGGCAGGACTCGGCCGTGCCAAAGGCCATTGGGAGGAACCCGTCGCCCGTGCGTTCCGCCAGGTCCAGGAGCGCCCGACGGCGGTGGGCGTACCTGCTGTGGGGAAGGCTGTGGCTGGCGCAGTACGCCTTGAGGGCCTGGCTGGTCGCGCCCCCCAGCTTCTCGCCCCCTGGACCGTGTCCCCGGCGGCGATCTCCTGCTCGGCGTCCTCGAGGAGCTTGAGTGCCAGGGCGGAATGCTTTTCTCGGATTGCCTCGCTTTCCTGTCCGCCTGTCATGGCCGTTCCTGATTCGTGCAGTCTTCCTGGGAGCTCGGCCGTTTCTCTCCCGTCACGGTCCAGGTGACCGTGACGTTGTCGGTGTAGCCCATGGCGGACTGCCAGAACCACAGCTCGGTGTGCAGCTCGTCGACGGCGTCCGCCAGTTCCGGGCCCTCGTCGTCCTGGGCCATCTCTGCCGGAGCTTCGCCTGTGCGCGCTGCAGGACCCACATGCGTTAGCCCAGGGAGTCCTTGCTGCAGCGCTTCGTGGCGTTCGTCATGTCATTCCTCCTGGCTGGCGCATTCGGAGCTGAGGCATCGAGCGAGCTGCACCAACGCACCGATACATTCAGTACATTCAGTGGCGACTGGCTCAGGACCGCAACCCGTTCTCACGCTTCAGGTACCGGTACACGGTGTTCCGGCTGACGCCCAGGAGCCTTGAGATCTCGGCGGCGCTCACGTCCTTATCGGCCAGGCGGCGGGCAACCTCGGACTTGATCTCCACATCGACCACGCGGCGCAGTTCCTTGAGCACGTTGACCAGGGCGGGGCTGAGATTCTCTGTGTCTGCCATGGCTCCCTCTCCCGAGAACTTCAGGAAGAGCTTAGCACGGCGGCAGGTCTGTCACCAGGGGGGTGGGGATGTCCGGCCTGCCCGGTGGCTCTCAGGGGGGGTGCCATATATGCGAGGATTTTTGTATCTGGACCGGTGCAAGAAAAGTGCGAGGGGGTGTCCAGCTACGGGTTGTAGGGTCTGCACGCGTGGCTCTGCGCAATGAACGTTCGTTCCGAACGGATGTCAGTATCTGCACGATTTGCAGATACGGCCCAGATAGCGCGGGTGTGCAAGAAAAGTGTCCGATCGTCCGGGAGGGGGGTACAGGGGACTGACAAGGGTATGTAAGGGCTGAAATGGTCTGAAAACTTGGAAAGCGCACGGGATTCCGGCATCTTGGCAGCAGTCACGAAACCAGGTGCTGGAGGTGTCCCATGCGCCTTCCACGGGAATGCTATCAGATGCAGCAGGTCATTGAAACGCATTTACCTCACCTCTCCCGGCCACAGTTGACCGGCCTGGCGCTGTGGGTCTGCGGGGCTATTTTCGCTGGCAGCGCCTGCCAGAACGCCGTAGCCTCGGCCCTCTCCGCCAAGGGCAACTGGAACAGCCTGCGCCAGTACCTCCGGGAGTGGCTCTACGACGGCAGCGACCGGGCCCGTCCCTGCCAGACCGAACTGGACGTTACTCTCTGCTTCGCGCCCCTGCTCCGCTGGGTCCTCTCCTGGTGGCTCTCCAGCCGCTTGGCCCTGGCCATAGATCCCACGCTGAAAGGGGACCAGATCACCGCCATCGTCATCAGCGTCGTCTACCGTAGCTGCGCCATCCCCGTGGCCTGGCGCATCCACAAGGCCACCCAGAAAGGCTCCTGGATGGACCCCACGGTGGAACTGCTCAAGGAACTGGCCCCAGCGGTTCCCAGGGATATGACCGTCATCGTGCTCTGCGACCGGGGCATATCCAGTCCCAAATTGTGGAAGCAGATACGCTCCCAAGGCTGGCATCCCTGTATGCGCTACCGGAAGAACATCACTTTCTGCGCCGATGGTGGACGCCGGTTGCCCGCCCAGCGCTTCTTGTGCCGTCCCGATACCGCCTGGATTGGCCGCGGCACCGCCTTCAGCACTCCCAAGGCCAAACGCCGCTGCACTCTCCTGGTGGTCTGGTACGCCGAGCAGGAAGAACCCTGGATCATCCTCACCGACCTGCCGCCGGAGGACGCCGGACCCAGCTGGTACGCCCTGCGCTTCTGGATCGAACTGGGCTTCAAGGTCATCAAGAGCCTGGGCTGGAAGTGGGACAAGACCCGCCGCTCCGACCCGGCCCGCATCTCCCGCCACTGGCTGGTGCTGTCGGTGGCCACCCTGCTGGCCCTGGCCTACGGCACCCGGGTGGAAGACGCCTATGACCGCAGAATCGCCCCGGGCAACCTGCGCACACCGCCCCAGGCCCCAGCTCCGATACATCGCAACTACATCGCAACCCCTGGCGCCGGACGGGCCGCACCGTCAGCGTAACCCGACATGGCATCGACTGGCTCAGACGGCTGCTCCTCCAAGGTCGGCTCTGGAGCCGCGTCTGGCTGCTGCCTGAACCCTGGCCAGAACCCAAGCCCAACCTGGAGATTACTCGCCATGTCCCATCGTAAAAACCCCTTACATACCCTTGTCAGGGTACAGGGGGGGGCCTTGTCTAAGAAAATGAGGCTAAATCAGCCGTAGACCTGTGCAACTTTTTTATCGGGCCGCTCCCCCGGCCCCTGGTTGCCGGAAACGGCCTGCGGCGATACACTGGCTGCGGCGATCGCGCCTTGCGGCGGTGGTCCCGGCCAGGTGTGCGCGGACCGGGCGGTAAGCTCCAGGGGGAAGTTAACCCCCGTCTTGGCGCTGACAGGGGTATGTATAGGGTTTTCATGCAGGAGCATGGCGGGTGACCTCCAGGTTGGACTTGGGTTCAGGCCAGGGTTCGGGCAGCAGCCAGACCCGGCTCCAGAACCGGCCCCGGTGCAGCAACTGCCTCAGCCATGTGATGCCGTGCCGGGTTACGCTGACGGTCCGTCCCGGCTTCTCCCGGCTACTGCGGTGCGTGGGCGCCAGCGCCCCCGTATCCAGTACGGGGCAGGCATTGGGCGGCGCTCGCAAGCTGCCGGGGGTCATCCTCCGGTCATAGGCGTCTTCCACCCTGGTCCCATAGGCCAGGGTCAGGAGCGTCGCCACCGACAACACGAACCAATGCCGCGAAATCCGCGCCGGGTCAGTTCTACGGGTCTTCTGCCATTGCCAACCCAGGCTCTTGACCGCCCCCCGGTCGGGGCCGAGGGCAGGCTTGAACCCCAACTCGATCCAGAAGCGGAGCGCGTACCAACTCACCCCAACTTCCTCCGGCGGAAGGTCGGTCAGGATGATCCACGGCTCCTCCTGTTCAACGTACCAGACCGCCAGCAGGGTGCAACGGCGTTTGGCGGCGGCTCTGCCGAAGGCGGTCCCCCTCCCGATCCATGCGGTATCCGGACGGGGAACGAAGGCACGCGCGGGAAGCCGCCGGCCCCCTTCAGCGCAGAAAGTGACGTTTTTCGGATACCTCATATAGGGATGCCAGCCTTGGGCCAGAATCTGTTTCCACAATTTCGGACTGGCCAAGCCCCGGTCGCACAGCACCACCACGGTCATTTCCCTGGGGACCGCCGGGGCCAGGGCCTGCAGCAGTTCCACTATCGGGTCCATCCAGGCCCCGCGCTGGTTGGCGCGCAGGATGCGCCAGGCCACGGGAATCGCGCAACCCCGGTAGACCACGCTGATGACGATGGCGGTGGCGCCGTCCCCTTTCAACGTGGGGTCAACCGCCAGCGCCAGCCGGCCGGAACGCCACCACGCAAGGACCCACCGGAGCAGCGGCGCGAAGCAGAGACTTACGTCCAGTTCGGCCTTGCAGGGACGCGCCCGGTCGCCGCCGTCGTACAACCACTCCCGGAGATACTGGCGCAGGTTGTTCCAGTTGCCCCGGGTGGAGAGGGCGGACGCGACGGCATTCTGGCAGGCGCTCCCGGCCAGGATGGTCCCGCAGACCCACCAGGCCAGACCGGTCAACTGTGACTGAGTGAGGTGCGGTAAATGCGTTTCAATGACCTGCCGCATCTGGTAGCATTCCTTGGGAAGGCGCATGGGAGACCTCCGGCATCCGGTTTCGTCATTGCAACCAAGATGCCGGATTCCCCTGCGCTTTCCAAGCTCTCAGACCATTTTCAGTCCATACATACCCCTGTCAGGGTGGGACCGGGGGGTCGCGTGCAGGGTCCTCTGGAGTCCGGGGGATCGACGTTCGACGGGCGGCCGGCCGTCCTGCCGTCTATTCGGGATCCATGAGCCTGGACTCGATCTCGTACCAGACCACCCTGCCGGAGTCGATGTCCGGCTGGACCTGGGGGTTGACGCGGACCGAGGCCACCATGGCGGTGGCGGGGTATCCGGTGAACCGGGTGAGGTATTCGGCGTTGCGTACTGCGCGGCGCACGTCGTCGGGATTGGCGGTGAAGGACGCCTCAATGGCCAGGTATCGTATCTGGCCGGTCTCCCGGTCGGCCGCCCTGGTCACGATGTCGGCGTTCTCGAAGCTCCGCAGCTCCGTGGGCTCCAGCCCGGAGGTGTCGTCGGCGTCCGCCATGTCGCCGAGGTCGTCCTGGTCGAGCATGTCCACCTGGCGGCAGCCCATGGTGCGGGCCATGCGCCGGGTGGCCCGCAGGGCCCCGTTCCTGGCGTGGGCGCCCTTGATGGGGGCCACGTCCCGCCGGATTTCGGCCACGTCGGTTTACAGGCGTTCCAGCCGGGCGTTGACCGTCTGGAAGTTGGCGTTGGTCAGCTTGACGAACTGGGCGAACTCCTCGGGCATCTCCAGCAGTTCCCGGCTCAGCAGGACGCCCCGCAGGGCCTCGGCCCATTCCGGCTGTTCCCGGAGCACCCTTACCAGGTCGCCTATGTCGTTGATGGTGGTCACCTGAGTCCTCCTTGGCAGCCCATTATACTCTGCCGCCGCTCACGGGGATGCCTTCCGGGCCGTGTCCCGGCGGCGCCAGTCCAGTTCCCCGTGCTGGACGTCGCCGTCCGGCTCCGGCGGCGGGGAGTCCCCCGTGGGTGGGCATGTCCGGCCGGGAAATCGAATTTCCCCGTTTAGTACAGGTCTGATTCGTGGTCCAAGCGTAGATGGTCATGAAAACAGTCGGGGCAAAGATAGTTGTCCCAATACCGCCATTTCATCGCTGCCGGCGTTTGGCATTCCGTGCACTGCGTCCGCCGTTGAAACGCCGCCCGAATTTGCGCCAGTAGTTTCCTCTTCATCACTCCCAATTCCAGAACCCCTGATGGCCGCGGACCGGGACCGGCGGGTCCACTGGTTCCACGTCCCGGAGAAACCACAGCCATCGGCCCGGGCCGAACCCCCCCATTCGTCAACCGCAACCAGGTGGTTGCCGGCAACGGTCACATGCCCGTGGCGTTCAGGCCCGTGGACCTGGGCCGCGTGGTCCAGGATGGCGGTGCAGACCACCGCGCCCCTGGGGACGTTCTCATCCCACTCCGGATCGTTCAGGGCGGCGGCGATTTGGTGATGACGGGCCCTGCCGCGCACGTCCGCCGTTTCAATTGCCTTCGCGGCGTGAATGGCGATCCGCTGTCCCATCACGCCCTTCGGCGGGGCCCAGCCCCGTGTTTCGATGGTCTTCTCACCAGCCGCGATCAGGCTGGCGTAGGGTTGCCACAGGCTGATCGTTTTCATCGGTTCTCCCTGCTGGGGGCGTTGCCTGGGGCCGTGCTCATTCCTCGAGTCCCAGGGTCTCCATGATCTCCCGCCACTCGCGGGTGGCGGTCCCCGTTCCGTCCCGCAGCGCCTCCGCCTCCCCGCGCCGCCCGCGGACCAGAGCCCGCAGCACCTGGAGCGCCTGGTGGGAGAGGGTCAGGGCGCCCCGCCGGTAGTCCAGGAACGCCTCATGGACCAGGGGCGTCCAGGGCTTCACGATGCGTTCGAGTATCGCCTCGGCGTAGACCCGGATCTCATACTGGGCGTGGGCGTCGGCCCGGAGCTGGAGGAAGTGGAGCAGGTTGTGGAGGTCCGTCTTCCAGTACCACTGGGTGTAGTAGTTGAGCGACAGGTTCATCCGGGCCAATTCACGGGCCAGTCCGGCCCGGCCCGGGTCGAGGGGGTCTCCGTTCGGGTCCTCGTTGAGCAATTCCTCGTAGTGGTCGTAGGCGCGTTCGGCGTCCTCCCGGAGCAGTTCCCGCACCCACGCGGCCTGTTCGGCTGAGAGCGCTCCGCCGCGTCCCTGCCGGTTGCCCTGGGACTGGGACGCGATCACGTCCTTGCCCGGCACGTAGAACTCGCGGTCGAGGATGGAGTACCGGGCGGAGACCTCGTTGACGCTGGCGGTGCGGTGCCTGATCCACTGCCGGGCGGCGAAGATGGGCAGCTTCACGTGGAGCTTGATCTCGCACATTTCGAACGGGGTCGTGTGGCCGAGGCGCATCAGGTAGCGGATCAGTCCCCGGTCATCGGAGACGCTGCGGGTCCTGCGGCCGTGGGAGACCCGGGCTGCCTGGACGACGGCGCGGACGAAGCCGTGGTCGAGCAGGGGGATGGGGGTGTGGAGCAGGTCCTCCAGCTCCGGGACGGTGGCGCGGGTTGTCTCATGGCGCTGGGCGCGGAGCGCGTCCACGCCGGCCTGCTGTTGGGGTGTTGTCAATCCCGTCATGCCGTTCAGTTCTCCTCCGTCTGAAAATCGCCGCCCCGGCGGTGAGTGACCACTTGAGTGATAATTGAATGACCGTTGGTGATCGGTCACTCAGGTAAGGCCCCTTTTGGGCCTTTCCGGGGCCTGGTTTTCCGGCCCTCCCTGATTTCTTACGATATTCGTACTACGGTTTTCGTAATATCCGGGAGTTTCGACCGTCCGGTTGCTCCGGGCCGCTCAAAAGTTCTAAAACGAGTTACCCGCATCCAATGGCTCTTGCCCGGCTGTTTCCACAGTCTGCCGACGGTTCCAGTAAAACGTTCTCTTATATATATGAGAAATCGAAATTCCGTATTCCTTTTGGATGGAAAAATCATGTCTTCCGGGGGGTGAATGATCATTCATGATCATTTTACGAAAGTCGTCATTCAGAACAAACAGGGGTAAATAGGGGGTTTTTTAGCTAGGAAAAATTAGAACAGAGGGGGTCCGTGAGTGATGGAATGATCATTTGATTTTTCGTTTTTAGAAAAACAAAAACTTTTCCATTATATAAGGGACGCGTTTGTCTTCTGCGGCGCCTGTGGAAGGTGGCCGTTTCGCTCCTCCAATGGCTTCTCCAGCCCCTGCTTTCTCACCGTCCGATGTTCCGTCCGTAGGGGTCATGCGCACTGCAGTTTGCCCTCCCCGGCTGGGTAGTTTGGCATGAAGGCCGCCTGGAACCCGTACCGGGTGCAGGCGGTCACCCGGCGGGGGTGCCGGATGTGGTGGTGGTAACCCACGTGTGACCCTGTGGGAAGCAATGTCCCTGGACGTAACCCGGCTCGAATTACTTGAGCTTGGCCCGGCGCTGACCTTCCCGGAACCCGTCCCGCCATCCCTGTTCGTAGTCGTTCTTTGGCATTTCTCCGTCTCCTTCCGGGCCGCTCCAAGCCCGGAGCGGGAGATGCCGCCCAGGTTTACGATTGCCCGCCTGTCTCTTCCGGCTGCAGGGCTCCGGCCTGCTCCTCGGTTTATGCCGGCCACGGGCCGTGCCGGGCATGGAAAACCGCGGCAATGAGCCGCGGTCATGGTTCCCCTGGGCGCCGTCCGGCTCAGGCGGGGATGGTGAGACTCACCATGGCGCCCTGCTTGTGCTCCGTTTCCCGCAGATCGGGCCCGGCGGCGCCGTACATGGTGAGGAGGCCGGAGCCCGAGTGGATCCACAGCTTCCGCCCCGGCTTTCTCATCTCGGTGACGGTCATCCACAGGCCGATGCCCCTGGTGGGGGTCCCGGTGCCTGAGACCAGCTCCTGGACGGCGAAGCCTATGGCGCCGGCGTCCGTTTCCGGCCGGGGTATTTCCGGGTTTTCTTCCAGTGTGGCCCGGATGCCTGGACCGGAGTCCGCGACGACCATGTCGAAGGCGCGGCTTCTCCGGTGGGGCACGTAGCGGACGTGGGCGTGAGCGCCCTCCTCCGTCATGCCGTGCTCGGCGGCGTTGTTGACTAGCTCGGAGAACACCTCCACGAGTTCGGGGCGCACGTTGGCGGCGCCCATGCCCCGGTCCCGGAGGTTTTCCTCGAGGATGCCCGCCAGTTCCTGTGCCTCCTGCATGGAGTGGAAGGTGGTTGGCTCCAGGGCGTACTGGGTTTCTTCCAGGGCTGTGTTTTCCTGTCCGTCCGCATCGCTCATTCTTCTTCTCCGTCAGGACTGGCGGCAGCGGGTTCTGCCGGTCCCTTTGGCTCCGTCTCTTCCTGTTTGTCCATTGGCGTCGGTTTCTCCGAAAAGGCGTCTGCGGGTTCATCCGGTTCCCTGTTGGGTTGGACCGTCTGCGGTGATCATGGTCAGGCATATGTGGTCCTGGCGGTTTGCCGTGGTCAATCCGCTTCCCCTTCCCTGGGGTCGGTTCCCCTTCCCATCCACCAGCCGGCGGTGACCATACCCACCGGGAACGCGTCCGTCAGGACCATGTAACCTATCCCCACATCGTCTGCCCCCTGCTGGAATGCGTACAGTCCCCGCGTGAAGAAGATTATGCCGCCCATCAGCCCCATGAGCGCGCCGGCGGCAATCCCGGTCCCGGTCCCGGATGAGCGCGTTCTGGAGGATGGGTATGGGGCCCTTGGCGGCGATGGCCCCTCAGGTGCAGGTTTTCCTTCAGGCAGGTTGCCTTCATGTCTTCCTCTCCCTGTTTTTCCGGGAATAAGAAAAGGGGGTGCGCCCTTCCAAGGCTACGCCCCCGGCTCTATCCCGGGTTTTGATTTTTCGCCCCGCCGGCGCGCCCCTGCGGGGGCTGGGCTCCTCCCGGGCGCCTATGGCGAACGGGGCAACTGTCCGGCCGGATGTAGGGGGTGTTTTCCGGGGCTGTGAATGGCGAATGTCCAGAGGACGGGGATGAATGCGTTTCCGGAAAAAAGTTTTGGGGCGCGCGCGTTCCGCGGTATCCTGCCGGGTGGCGCGGCGGGCTGGCCTGGGTGGCGGCCCGGGGCGGTGTAGCCCCGGCCCCGGGGAGGGCTGGCGGTCAGCGATTATTCAGGTTGACGCGGTGCGCCGTTCATATTTCCAAATTCTCTTCGGTTTCCGCCAGCCGGGCGTAAGCCTGGGCGATCAGCCGGCTGTGCCCGGCTATTTTCCCGGTTCCTTCCCCCTTGTGGAAGGAACCGGGGTCTCCTATCAGCCTAGCCTCGGAAATGATGACCCACCTGCCGGGGTGTTCCCGTTCCAACTCTTCCCGCATTGCCCCGCAGGCGCGGACCTGGTTCAGCAGCGGGTGCTCGAACCTGGCGGCGTCTGTCATCTTGTTCCTCGCCGTCCCGTCGGTCTGGTTGGTTGCGGTCAACAGGCCGCCGCGCTTGCAATGCGGACGGCCCGGGTTGGACCGGGCCTTGGCTCCTCCGCCGGCTTGGGCGTTGGGGTCCCCCTTCCGGCCTGGGCGGTGGTGGTGGATACCGCATGCCCGCTGGCCGCGGGACTCCTGGGACCTGTCCGGGGGCTTGGCGGTTACCGTGCATACCGGCCAGCCATGATCCCGCTTGCCTCTTTGGCCGCCCTCAGGTTGCCGCGGTCTTGGGCCGCGACGCCGGCCATCCGGGTTGCCTTGGACCAGCGACCGGTGATTTCGGAGCAGCGTCTCTCCGCCTCGGCCGTCCTGGACCAACTGCTGCACCACAGCCACGTCCTGAACATCCGGGGGAGAGCTCCAGACTCCGGGAGAAACGACAGGCTGGGCTGTTCCCGCCGCAACAGCATCTGGCCGTTTCGCGGGAGGAAGCCGACGACAACTACCCGGACTGACAAACTCGCAGACCAGAACCAGGTGGGTCAATTTTAAGTTGCTACAACCGGGTCAATTCCAACTTGCTATTGACACCGGACCTCATCGGGTGCACGCCGGGCGGCAGATCTCCCTCCAACCGGTGTATCCGTGGCCCTTGCAGGGGCCGCACGGGGGTCGGGAGCTTGGGCGCCTGCCGGAGCCGCTGCCACGCCTTCTTCAACTGCCAGCCGTACCTGGGCAACCGGACCAGCTTGGGGTGGGTCTCCCATATGGGGGCAGGGCCGGTCTGCATCTTAGGCCGCCTCCGGGCCGTTATACCCGCCACAGTCATCGATCACGAACACGTCCGCTGGCTGGAAGCCCAGGGCAGCCAGCCGGTCCACCTGGGCCTGCCAGGCCCCGGCCTTGGTGGGCACGGCTGCATACATTTCTGCGACGTGGTCCCAGTATTACAGGGTGGCCTTCCTCCGGGAAACCACGCTTTGCCGGCAAGCCTGCCATATATCTCTGGGAAGCGGATGATGTACTCTGAAGGCGGGGACATCCAAGTAAAGAGGGTTGAAAATGCCGAAACTCCTCCAATGCATAATGCTCGCCACGGCAGCGGCGCTCTTGGCCTGCTCCGGCCCGGCGCCGACCCTGGCCCCAACGGCCCCCACAATCCCAACCCCGGAAGCGACGGCCACGCCGGAGCCAACAGCCACGCCGGTCCCGGCGCCGGCACAGGAGCCGTCTGCGACGCCCGGTCCCGCAGGGGAAACGCCAATGCAGGCATCGGGGCCTGGGAGCATCGCCCCTCTCAATCTCGAGGACCCTCAGGCGTTCATGTCCGGCTTGTCGGACGCCGAGCAGTCCTGCATTTCGGAAAACATCGAACTCGAACGGCTCACGGCGCTGCTGGGGGCCCCCGGCCTCGCCTCGCCCGGGGAGAACGCGGCATTGGCCGAGTGCCTGGAGGACGAGACGCTGATGCGGCTGTTCCTCACCGGACTCCTCGGCGAGTCCGGGACCCTGAGCGAGGAGACCTCCGCGTGCGTCCGTGCAGGCATCGCGGGCATCGACCTTCGGGCCATGATGTTTGCCGGCAACGAAGAGACTGCCATGGTCGGCGGCATGGCGGCATTCGTCCTGACCCTCTCCTGCCTGAACGAAGAGGAGTGGCAGGCGGCCAGCCCAGCCCTGGGAATGAGTCCCGGCGACCGGGAGGGCCTGCAATGCGTGTTGGAGGAATTGGAAGGGCCGGAGGGAATGGCCCAAGCGCTGCATCCCCCAGGCGGAGGTCCGCCCATCGACTTCTTCAACGCGGTTACGGAGTGTGGGATTCCGATGGGGGCCGGACCGCCCGGCGGCCGCTAGACCGGCGAGGGGAGAGGCCCTTGGGTACATTCATTGGCCGCTATTCAGAATCTGATGAAACCTGATACTCCAGCTTGGTCAGGAAGCCGGAGATCCCGGCATCGGCCAAGGCCCGGGAGAGCCTCCGGTTGCTCATCATCCCAGCCACATTCAGGTCCAGGGTCACCACCCGGGTGGGTCCACGCACTGTTGAAGCAGGCCGCCGCCTTGACCATCGGATGGGAAATGACCAACCGCCCAGGATCTCCGGTTCTCAGCGCAACGAGCCTCCCGCTCTGTGTCGCGCAATGATACCCTTGACGTACTGTGACGCCGTGGTGGAGGTAACCGATGGGCGTGGTCCTGGTGAAGAACGCCAACAGGATGATGGCGCCTGCCAGCCTGTTGGATAACGGAATCGAGTTGAGCTTCGCCGACGGGTTCAGGGGGCTGATACCCTACGCCGATGTTCCCGAGGTCAAAGTACGCGCGGGAATATCCGGCCTGGAACGGCCGGACCCCTACGAGATGGTCCTGCAGACGGCTGAGGGCGAGAGGGTCGAGGTTTCCTGGGACTTTGCCCGGCACTACTGCGACGCATCGTACCGGCCGACCGCCGAGGCCATGGCCGCAATGGGGAGACAGGCCCTGGGCGGGCGTGTCCGCCGCTTCAGGGGGGCTGCGGGGCTAACCCAAGTGGAGCTGGCCCGGGCTGCGCACGTTGGGCGGGTCACACTGGTCCGCATTGAGAATGGAGAGCAGACCCCCAGGTTCAAGACCATGGACGCCATTGCTCAGGCCCTGGGGATCGGTGTCCCAGACCTGCTGTTCGAGCCTGAGTTGCTGATGGAGTGGAAGCGGCTCGGCCCACCATGGGTAGGAGTGGGAAGAGGGGATGCCGGCAATCAATAAGAGCCTTACCGGGGCGGTGGAAGCCTACTTCAAGGACCTGCAGAGCATCCGGGCCTCGGGCGGCGGAACCCATGAGCGGTCCTACTACCCTCCGCTGGTCAACCTGCTCAACTCGGTGGGATCGTCGCTGCGGCCCAGGGTGTTCTGCGTCAGCGAGATAGTTGAGCAGGGCGCAGGACACCCTGACGTCGGACTGTTCGGGGCGAAGCAGCTGCAGAAAGGCAAGCTGAAGCAGGGCCAGACTCCCGAAGCCGGCATGGTTGAGGTCAAACCCGCCCATGACGATGCCTGGCTGACCGTGGACAGCGCCCAGGTCAGCGGCTACTGGGGACTGTACCGGCTGGTGCTGGTCACCAACACCCGAGACTTCGTCCTGCTGGGCGAGGACTCCCAAGGCAACCCGGCCAAGCTGGAAACCTTCCGGCTGGCCGGTTCCGCAGCCGACTTCGAGACCAAGCTGCAACACCCCCGGACCTTCGCCAACAGCGTGGGCACGGCACTGGCCGAGTACCTGGGCCGTGCTCTATCCCACTGGGCCACGCTGTTCGAACCCCGTGACCTGGCCCGGCTGCTGGCCTCCTACGCCCGCGACGGCCTGAGCAGGGTCGAGGCTGCCGGGGACGCCACCTCCCTCGACACCGTACGGACGGCACTGGAGGAGGCGCTGGGCGTCCGTTTCGAGGGGCGAGCGCGGCGCGGCCTTCTTCCACTCGACGCTGGTGCAGACCCTCTTCTACGGCGTGTTCTCGGCCTGGGTGCTGTGGTCGAGACAAACCCCGGCGCCCAATGGACCCTTCAACTGGCGTGAATCTGTCTGGCACCTGCGCGCCCCGGTCCTGCAGGCGCTTTTCCAGCAGCTTGCCAGTCCCACCCAGTTGCATTCCTTGGACCTGGTGGAGGTGCTGGACTGGACGGCGGCGGCCCTGGACCGGGTGGACCGCGAGGCCTTCTTCGCCAGGTTCAACAAGGGCGAGGCCGTACCCTACTTCTACGAGCCGTTTCTGGAGGCCTTCGACCCAGCCCTGCGCAAGCAGCTCGGCGTCTGGTACACCCCCGCTGAGGTCGTGCGCTACATGGTGGCCCGCGTGGACCGCGCCCTCAAGGAGGACCTGGGCATCGAGGATGGGCTGGCGGCCGAGAACGTCTACGTGCTGGACCCGTGCTGCGGCACCGGGGCCTACCTGGCCGAGACGCTCAAGCGCATCGCCGCCAACTTGGAAGGCCGGGGCATGGGCGCGCTGACCGGGGCGCAGGTGAAGCAAGCCGCCACGCAGCGGGTGTTTGGGTTCGATATCATGCCCGCCCCCTTCGTGGTAGCCCACCTGCAGGTGGGGCTGACCATGCAGGCGTTAGACGCCCCCCTGTCCGAGGATGGGACGGAGCGGCCCGGGGTATTCCTGACCAACGCTCTAACCGGCTGGGAGCCGAGGACACAGAAGCCGCTACCCTTCCCGGAACTGGAGGAGGAGCGGGACCGGGCCGAGAGGGTGAAGCAGGACACGCCCGTTCTGGTCATCCTGGGCAACCCACCCTACAACGGGTTCGCAGGCATGGCGGTGGACGAAGAGCGGGAGCTTTCGGCAGCCTACCGCACCACTCGGCAGGTCCGAAGGCCCGAAGGCCCGAAGGCCAAGGACTAAACGACCTGTACGTGCGCTTCTTCCGCATGGCGGAGCGGCGTATCGCGGAGAAGACCGGACGGGGCGTGGTCTGCTTCATCTCCAACTACTCGTGGCTGGACGGGCTCTCCTTCACCGGGATGCGGGAGCGTTACCTGGAGGCATTCGACGTCATCCGCATCGACTGCCTGAACGGAGACCGGTACAAGACGGGTAAGACCACGCCCGACGGTTCGCCGGATCCCAGCATCTTCTCCACGCCCGAGAACCCGGTAGGCATACAGGTGGGCACCGCCATCGCCACGCTAGTCAGGAAGGCCGACCACTCGCCTGCCGAGACTGTCGGCTTCCGCCATCTGTGGGGACAGTCCAAACTGTCCGAGTTGACCGATACGGCGGAATTTGGACCGGACGCGCTGTACGACGCCATCGGGCCGTCGCTGCCCCTGGGCTTGCCCTTCACGGAGGTGGCAGTCAACCGGAGTTGGGGCGAATGGCCGTCGCTGCCTGACCTGTTCCCAGCGTCATTCCCTGGGGTCAAGACCAGCCGCGACTCCTTCTTGATTGACGTGGACCTCGATAAGCTCAAAGGGCGAGTTGGCGACTACTTTAATTCAGACCTGAGCCACGAGGATGTTGCTCGGCTTCACCCATCGGTGATGGATGCTACTCGAATATATAACGCTCGCGCCGTGCGTGACTCTTTACTCCGCCGGGGTGGGCCGGTCGAGTCTGGCTTCGTCCGCCACGCCTACCGGCCCTTTGATACGCGGTGGCTCTACTGGGAAGGAGAAAGTAGGTTGCTTGACCGTCCGCGCCCGGACTACTGGTCGCATGTCATAGACGGTAACCTGTGGCTATCCTCCGCTCAACACCTGCGAAAGGGCGCAGCGGAACCGCAAACTTGTTTCGCGCAGCATATCGGTTCACTGCATCTGATTGAACGGGGGGCCAATATGTTCCCCGCATGGCTCCGCGACGAGGGCTTGGCGCTGGAAGGCAAGGGAGGGCAACGCCGCCCCAACCTGTCGCCAGCGGCCCAACGCTACCTCAACCAGCTGGGACTAGGGCGTGTTTGCAAACTATGGCTCGGGGGCAAAATCTACCCGATTTCACCATTTGCGCACGGCCACCGACCCTTGTTTGGGGCTTGGCAGTGATACTGCGGTCTTGTCTGAAACGGTTGATTGAGATCACTTTTGGGGTTTGCAAACACGCCCTAGTACCGAGTCCAGCTATTTTTGACAAATATAAGAAAGTGTATAATGGAGGCATTCTTTGATTGTGGGGGGTGGGGGAATGCCTGCCAAGTTATACCGAGTGAACTTGACCGAAGAAGAGCGGGAGCATTTGTTGGGTATTACCCGGCGCGGCAAATCCTCGGGGTGTAAAGTAAAGCGGTCCCTGATCTTGTGTAAAGCCGATGAAGGTCTTACCGACCAACAGGTGGCGAAAGCCGTGATGGTAGGCCCCGCCACGGTCGGCCGGGCGCGGCAGCGTTTCGTAGAAGGCGGGTTGGAGCGCGCCCTAAATGACCTGCCGCGGCCGGGGCAACGGCGCAAACTTGATGGAAGGCAAGAAGCCCACCTGGTGGCCGTGGCCTGCAGCGCACCCCCGGAAGGGCACGCCCGGTGGACGTTGCGATTGCTTGCCGACGAGGCGGTGAAGCTGGAATTGACCGACTATATCTCCAGGGAGACGGTCAGACAGGTGCTGAAAAAAACGAACTCAAGCCGTGGCGGAAGAAGGAGTGGTGCATCCCCAAGGTGAGTGCCGAGTTCGTAGCCTGCATGGAGGACGTGCTGGATCTCTACGCCGAACCCTTTGACCCCAAGCGGCCCGTAGTCTGTTTCGACGAGACCTCCAAGCAGTTGGTGGCCGAGAAGCGGGCTCCCATCCCGGCCAGGGCGGGACGGCAGGAGCGTTTTGATTATGAGTACCAGCGCAACGGGACCCGGAACTTGTTCATGACTTGTGAGCCACTGGCGGGCTGGAGGCACGTGGCAGTGACTGGGCGTCGCACCATGGAAGACTTCGCCCATCAGATGCGCTGGTTGTCGGATGTCGCCTACCCTGAAGCGGAGAAGGTCCGGGTGGTGCTCGATAACCTGAACACTCATAGACCTGCCTCTCTGTACCAGGCCTTCGAGCCCAAGGAGGCCAGACGGGTGATCCAACGGCTGGAGTTTCACTATACTCCCAAACATGGAAGCTGGCTCAACATGGCAGAGATTGAGTTCAGCGTCTTCAGCAACCAATGTTTGGATCGCCGGATTGAAGATGAGGTGTCTTTAAAATGCGAGATTGCCGCATTGGAGACCGAACGAAATCAGGCTGGGGCAACCATCGAGTGGAGGTTCACTACCGCCGACGCCCGGCACAAGCTCCAGCGTATTTATCCATCGGTTTTAGACTGACGCGGTACTAAACTGATACCAAGGTGAAATACGCATATGGAGGAAGTCAACCGGCGGTGCCGGACCACTCTCCGGGTACAGGTGGAAGAGCTTCACCGTGGTGCCTGAGCCAATCTTCATCGCCCCGCAAATGTAGATCCCACCTTGGCTTTAGTGTAGTTGTCGTGGTCTTCACAACCATCTTCGCAGAAAAAGAAATATTCTTTCATCCCCCAGGAAACCACGAACTCAATAGAGAAGGCCCCCGCATCTTCAGAGCCCGGCCCAGCCTACTCCGGCCCAACACCGGGTTCCCGCTGCCGGGGCACGTGATGGTGAGCCCGCAATACGGGCCGGGGACGGAGAGATGGACGAAATACGGCATGGAGTCGCAGGAGGAGTACGACGCGGGGCTGGCCGAACGGTTAGGAATGGAGTTGTAGATCAATGCACCAAAGATTCTTTGGCGAAGCCCGCGACATAGCAAAAAGGCAGATTATCGAATGGCTGGCTCCGAATATGAGGTGGGCCGCTCATCCGATGTGGTATGGCGATAGGTGGGCGGAGCCACACGTTACCGACTTCCTCAACCACTACGCTGCGGCGATTGGCGTGACCATAGTGGACGGCAGCGATTGCGCGGACCCGGACGCTCTGCTTGAGGCCACCTTAGCGTGCCGAGAGCATCTGTTTCTGGACCCCGATACCGGCTTGGGGGAAAGGACACAGAAAAACCACCTCACCCACGTGGACTATGACCAATTTATTCAGATCGTCCAAGCTCCGTTCCGCCAAGACAGACTCACGTTGGTCTATGACGAAGCCAACTCCAAGGGCGGAAGGATGGACAAGTTCACCCAAGCCATACAACTGAAGATGGATCGACTGCACCAGGACAGGAAGATCCACGCGGTCGGGTATCTGGCAGAACTATCAGTGAAGCTGTGTTTTATTTGGGCGTCGACAAACTCTAAAGTCGTTACGGACGCCACCCGGAATGTACAGGACGCATCAGGGTTTCCCAATTGGCGTTTTGTAGACGACGGATGCGGGCACGTGAGATGACCCGGTTCCGGTCGTAGTTGGAGAGGGGACAGCCCGGCCTATCCCGCGGTGGCGCCTGCGTCAGCCCCAGCAACCCATCTCTCAGCACTTCTCCGGATATACGTAATCAACGTGGAGTACCTCAGGACTCCGGGCCTTGGTCTGAGACCGGTGAATCTGCCGGGCTACAGCCCGGACTTCAACGCCGATGAGGCCGTCTGGGTGTGTGTGAGGAGGCGACGGGCAACCTTGTGCCTGGGAAGCAGGAAGGAGGTGCAGGAGAGGGTCGGCAATTTCCTGGCCAGTCGGCTGGCCGGAAAGATGACGCGAGACGGCGCTGCCGGACCGTCCTGCAATCAAGGGCCGGGAGGCTCCCGCGAAACCTCCGGCCCGATTCCCCAAGACCTGAAATTGCACATCCCACCTTGGCTTTAGTTTAGGTGGCAGTCCCTGATGATCGATCCGTTGATTGAGGACGGCACTGGAGTGGCACAGGCAACTCGGCTTAACGTCCCCGTTTTCGACAGACGGAACGACCCCAATATCACCAATCGCGGGTTCGTAACAATGTTTACCCAATTGGTAGCTAACGTGAAAGGAAGGATCGATGCGATATGAAAGGCGAATCGGATATAGCCGAAGTATCAACTAAGGACCTGGTTCAAGGTATACGTGCCTGTTCAAGATTCTTAAAGAGCGAACAGATCGGGAACCCGGAGATGGGCAATGCGTTTCTTCGTTTGGCCCAAGCAATACAACCTCTCGCAAATCGTCCTCTTGAACAAGTGCTGAACGAAATCCGACAAATCTCGCACCCAGTGTCTCAGAGGAAACCTGTTAAGAGTCCTCTCGAAGGGCTCGATATCCCGAACTTATCCTTTGATGATATCGAACAGTTGCTCGTGTCAGGTGATTTGGCCAAGAAGGATATCATCAGGCTAGGCCACGAAAGGTTAGGGCTAACCGAGGGAAGACTACGAAGGGAGCCCATGGCCGAGGCTATCGAGTCCATCCGGGCGACTATGAGAAACCGAGATGCCATGCGCATGATGGAAGAAGAGTCGCGCCGAGCGGCATTGCAAAGGACTACATGATCGGCGATTGTATCCCTATGGAAAGGGCGAGCAAGCGGAAGCATACTGGATACCAGTACCAGGCCTACGGGTCCGGGAATCTTGGTAAAAGGAATCCTTCAGCAGGAGTACCACAGTCAGCACTTGGCGGAAGATGGCCTGACCGCTGGAACCTACGAACCAATCTCAAGTGGTCCAGGTGCGGACCAAACGGCCGCCCGTGGTGGCAGGCCTCCCGAAAAGGGTTGAACTCCCCGCTTGGATCCCGGCGCCAAGGATCACGGAGCCCCCAGCCACATCTCGAAGATGGTTCCATCTACCATGCATGTAGGCCCACCTAACTGGAATCGAACTTCCGGCTGCCAGGTGACTTTCTGTCAGTCTAGTCATCCTGACCGTCGGCTTAAGCAAATCCACCGTCCAGGAAAACCGCAGCTTCTTGTGTCGATTGAGTCCCCGGTAGCTTGATTGCAAACTCTTGAAGCATGTTCTTACCTGCACTCTACCAGCACCAGAATGGAAGGAAATCGTGAGACGGGAGAGGCCGAGTCTCTACATGGGTTGTCGCTTCAGATAGCTTTCAAATGCCTGACAACCTGGTTTCGCGGAGGCACAAACGGACCCGTGTCGTACCGGAGCCTGCTGGCTGCATCCAGATGAGAATCCTACGACTGGACTTTTTTGAACGCCCTGGCAACATGAAGGAAGAAGGAGGGGATCCCCTACGAATCGATAGTTCGAGGGTCACTAAGCTCGTGGGGTAAGAAGTTCTAAAGCCTCCCTCGCCTCTGGCCCTGCCGCCATGTCCTTCCCGCAGACGTCGTCTTCCCCAGCTTGTCCCCAGGGCTGACCTGCCGGTGAAACTCCCTGGCATCCTCTTCCCCCAATGTCCGGAAATAGGTCTCGGGAATCTTTTTCCATCCGCCAACTATCTTCAGAACCTGCTCCGGCATGCCAGCCCGCAGGGCGTTGATGGCGTAGGAATGACGGAACCTATGGGGATGCATGTCCTCGATGTTGGCTCGCTTCGCCAAGCGCTTCAGGATCTGGCAAATTCCATTAGGCAATAGAGATTCCCCCTGTTCGGACACCCACAACGCTTTTGCGCGAGGCATGAGGGTTTCTCGTTCCTGCAGGTAATCCAGCATAACGGACCTAGCCGCGTCGCCAATCGGCATCCTCCTTTCTTTCTGTCCCTTGCCCATAACCAGCAGTGTGCCATCGGCAAGGTCCACATCATCAAGTCGCAACTTGGCTATCTCGGCGAGTCGTCCCGGCGTGTCCCAAAACGCGTACAGGAGTGCCCGGTCGCGAACCAGGCGAAAACGGTGGGCGGGAGTCCTGGCAAGAGAGAGGTCAGTGAGGGTGAGCAGGTCCCGCATCTGGTCTTCAGTGATTACGGGAACCGTCTTCTCCTCGATCTTGGGGGGACTGATGGAGAGCATGGGGTTTTCGACAAGGGGCCCGCGTTCCACCAGCCAATTGAAAAACCGGTTCAGGCGGCGGTACTGAGCGTTGATATGCCCCTTGGACAGCTTCCTGGGTTCGGCGTAGGTCCGTTCCCCGAACCAGCGCACCCGGTCCTGGAGGTACGCGAGATAGTCCTCCAAGTGCTCGGTGGTGATCTCCTGAACGTCGGGCCACCCATGTTCCTCAGCATAGAGGGCGGCCATGGCGACAGTGGTTTCCAGGCTGGCGAGGTACCCCTCAGAGTACCGGTTGGAAGCCTTCAGGCTTCTGAGAAACCGTTTGCCGTATGCGCGAAGACTGTGGTCAAAAACCTGCTTGACGGTCATTCATCATGGTGGCACCTGAGAGCGAAAGCCGTCATTTTGTATCTGATTTTACCAGAAGCTGCGGGAAAAGTGGGCCTGGATGGACTCGAACCATCGACCTCGGTCTTATCAGGACAGAAGCTTGCACTTGGCCCCCGCCAGTAGTCAACCTACTTTACGACACGTGTCTCCAACTGGACGAATGTCTGAAATATGAGTAGATCGGTCGGGCCCGAATCGTTGGTTGGCGCCAAGCGCCAAGCATCCGAGATATTCTATTGGGACCATCACAGCGTCTTCAGGGATGCTGACGTCGACCTGTAAGTCGGTTCTTCATAACCGGCTCGTGGCCCACAAATGCTTGGGTTCCTGCATGAAGGCCGAACTCATCCCTCGACTGAGCAACCTACTACCTGCCTGAGGGGCAAGGGTGTATACTTGGGCAAGTAATCAGGGAATTCGATCGAATTCGACGCGCTGATTAGAGGAGGAATCCCCGATTTCTTGCCGAAGATCGTAGGTGATTCTACGAGGCAGAAAGAGACGTAGCCGCGCTGCCTTCTAAGCAGCGGGTCGCGGGTTCGAATCCTGCCTGGGACGCCAACTTTCCCCATTTTAGCTACGAATTGGCCCTTTTTGGTCCAGAAATTCCGCCCCGACGGGCGATTTTCCCATGCCAAAACCCATATCCGATACCCTGCCTTTCTACACTTCCCGGTTCCGCCTCCGGTTGCTTGCCTACCAGACAGCTCTCGTAAAGAAGGCAAGGAGAACCCCGATAAAATACCAAGTGATCGGCTACAAATTCAAGGCCCATAACCAGACAGTGGGCAGGTCCCCGAAGACGGCGCAGCAGTACAACGAATCGTTAAGCCCTGCTACGGATGGTTGCAGGGGGGAGGGATGTCCACCCACTTGGACTACCTGCGGGGAGGACGAGGTCAGAGAGTTCATCTTATACAATCAAGATAGGAGGGGACTTTGGAGGGAAATCGTCTTACACATTAGACAATCGGGGGGGAGGCGCTTCGGGCCGTTTTCACTTGGATGTACCCCTGGAGCAACACCGAGGCGCACCGGCTCCAAGAACTGAAGCCTCCGGTCGTTATCGAAAAGGTGATCGAACCCTTAACCCAAGAGCAAATCTCTAAGATTTTCGACAGCATGAATCCCAACGCGGTGTTGGGCGCGCGGAACACGGCCATTTACTCCCTGATGCTGACACCGGCCTCCGGTTATTCGAAGTCGCTCACCCGAAAGACGTTGACGTCCACCTAGAGGACCGATACTGCCGGTCGATCTTACCCATCAGGGACAAGTCCTCTTCCCGAGTCCTTTTGGGCCGGTGGAATAGACTGGAGCGGCTGATGCCTGACACGGCGTACTGGCGATAGGGAAGGATGCCTCAGCTCCACCGTCTCCCGCCGATTCGCCCGGCTCATGGACTGGACCCTTCCGCCAAGAAATCCAGCTCCACTTACAGATGGCCAATCTTATGGTACAACCGGGAGATGAGGGCCGCTTCCTTCTTGGCCTTCTGCACTTGGCCCCCGCCAATTACGCCGCCGGTTCGCTCCGACAGGGCCTTCTTCCAAGCCTGTATCTGGCCTGGGTGGATTTCATATCGGGCGACCCACTGGGCCAAAGTGTCGTCCCCTTTCACCGCCTCCAGGGCTGCCTTCGCTTTGAGGGCCCGGCTGTGCTTCCTCCGTTTCTTCATGTCCGACTCTTCCTGAAAACCAACGCTGCATCTAGTTTAAGAGCGGGACTCTCACTTAACCACCTGTCCAATTTCCTGGGTCCACCTCAGTCCCTTGTTTTAGCTCACCAGCCAAGCTGGCCAGCAAGATGTCCAGCATTGGGAAATCCCATTCTGTGACGAATGTAATGGCTGTCCCGTCGCGTCCCATGCGGGCAGTTCTTCCGATTCGGTGGACGTACTCTTCCAAGCTCTGAGGCATGTCGTAGTTGACAACGTGGGAGACCTCCGGAATATCCAGGCCTCGAGCAGCCACATTGGTAGCCACTAGCACCTTTAGTCCCCCGGCGTGAAAGGACCGCATCGCTGCGTTTCGTTGCGCCTGGACCATGCCACCGTGGATCCCTGCCACGGCAACGCCCTGCCGCTGCAGCGCTAAAACCAACTTATCCACACCAACTTTGGTCCTTCGGAACATGAGGGCCTTCCCTCCGTTCACCTGGGTGGTTAGCAGCCTAACGAGCGTACGCACCCGGTCTTGTTCCGGTACCTCGTAGTACAGTTGGGATACGTGGGGAGCAGTCTCAATCTCACCTCCTATTCGTATCCACATAGGGGACTGCATATGACGAACGACAACACCCCGAATAGGGGAGGGTATGGTGGCGGAGAACAGGGCGGTCTGCCGTTTCTTGGGCGTTTGTGCCAGAATCCGCTCAATATCCGGCAGGAAGCCGATGTCTAGCATCTCGTCGGCCTCGTCCAATACCACTGTGCGAAGAGTTTCCAATCGCAGAGTTCCTCGCCTCAGATGGTCCAGCACCCGGCCGGGAGTACCCACAACTATGTGAGTGCCACGGGCAAGCGCGCCGATCTGCTTGGATATGGGCTGTCCTCCGTAGCAAGCCACGACTCCTATGCGCCGGAACTGGCCCAGACGAATCAGTTCATCGCGGACCTGCCTCGCCAACTCTCGGGTCGGGACCAGGATCAACGCTTGAACGAAGGTTTGGGACGGGTCCGCCTGTTCCACTAAGGGAATCCCGAAAGCGGCCGTTTTCCCGGTGCCGGTTAGGGCTTGGCCCACCACATCCCGGCCGGCCAAGAGGGGCGAAATGCACTCTTGCTGAATGGGTGTGGGTTCCTCGTAGCCAATTGTGCTGAGGGCCCGGGCGACATCGGAGCTCACCTCCTGATTGCCAAACCAGTGCGTGCCCGTCTCTCCGGGGCCGGAAGCTACTTGAGGGCTTTGATTGACTTGGGGTGGAGAAATGGGTCCGGAGTCTTGATGCTTGGGCCCGGTCCTGCGCCACCACCACCACCAGGACCGGCGTTTCGGAGGCGAGGCCGCCTGTGATATCAGGGGTTCTGTTTTTGATGTATTCGGTACGATGCTCTCTTCCTTTGTTGCGTAGCTTGCCTCAAGCCGATTGATGAAATTTCGTTCCTTGAAGCGTCGTGTCCCTGTTATTTTACCGACCAGGCTTGGAATAGTCGACACTTGTCTCCTCTACCGGCGGCGCCCTCTGGGACGCTTGAGTAGCTTGGGCCTATCAACCGTTGGGCTCGGTCGGTGGCCGCCTTTTTCGGCATTGCGGCCTTCTTTAGGATGGGCTTCATTGACAGTGAGGGTGCGCGTTGGCTGGTGAAATATCTGTCCGTTGAGCGCTTTGATGGCTGCTTTGGCTTGAACACCCAAAGGCATTTCGACAAAGGCGAAGCCTTTCGAACGGCGGGTGTCACGGTCACGGATTATGGATACTGAACCCACTTGGCCGTGACTGCTGAAGAGCTCCCTCACATCCCCCTCGTTAAATTCGCGCTGGAGATTTCCCACGTATATCCTCAAAAATCCTTCCTCTTGGTCCCCCGCACTGTGAATGTCGCCGTCTCATGTATTTGCATTTTCTGGTCAAATCCAGCCTTCGTTCCCTTTGATCAGCCCCAAGGCCCGCCACACTAATCGCAGGGGAGACCCGGCCTAAACCTCGTTTCCGGGATATTCGTCGACGACTCCTCGGCGTTCAAGTCCGCTGCCCAGTATATTCAAGAGGCGCAGAAGCTCTCTCTGATCAGCCTCGGACAGGTCGGAGAACAGCTCCGCAACAGCTTCAAGGTGCTCGGTATACATCACGCCACAGGTTTCAACGCCCTGCGGGGTTAGTTCGCCGAGCATGGCTCGGCGATCGGTAGGGTGGGCGCGGCGTCGCACTAGGCCATTGGCTTCCAAGGCGTCCACCAGCACGGTGACATTGCGGGGGCTCACAACGAGCTCATCACTGAGCGCGCTCATGATTCGCGGCCCACTGCGGTCAAGGACCCTCAACAAGCGAATACGAGCATAAAGACCGGTGTTTCGGAGAGGCGACTCTACCCACCTGGCGTAGGCGCGCTCGAAGCTAACAAGCGCCTCCACCAGCCTCGGACTCAAATCTTCAACCTTGGGCGCCGACGATAATCTGCATATCAATATTAATCCGTAATGACATTTTATATGAGTATATAATACAAGGAACCAATAGTAACGCAGATTGCCGACCGGCCTGGGAAGTCAGTATTTGAGACGGGTCCTGATAAGCCAAACTACCTTGTAGGCCCTAATGCCGCCGGAATTCGGCACAAAGTCCTATGAAGGAGCTTTCTGGGCGCGGCTATATAGTGGGGTTCAAGAACCCTGTGTTGAAATACTCAGATCAAACACCTGAACTGGAAGGAACCCAATTGGCGTGAACGCAAAGACCCCAATGGTCCACCAAGGACGCCAGTAGCAACAGCCAACCGCATCCCGATAGAAGGATGTCCCTTTTAGCTGCGTTAACCTTCAAAGTTCCAAGACGTTTTTGACTATGAAGCATTCGATGAAAGATGCCATCACGGCGGCGAGGCTAAATAGGATCAACACGAAGCCGGCGTAGTAGATGGCGCGGGCATAGATTACGGCAGGTTTTGGGGCGCCGCGGTACCGGGTAGGAAGTACCAGAAGTAACCAGCCAGATGCCACCATGCGCCCATGATGGACCCTATCAGCAGCGTTCCCAACATACCGGGAGCTATCGCCGTGGCCACCGCCCAAGTCACGGGGCGGCGGCGCACTTCTCCCAACCAGAAAGCATAGGCCAACTGTATCTCATGGCGGATCGACCGCCTTCCGAGTCAAAGTAACTTCCTTTAATTCTCAGGACACCATCCGGAAATTTGTTATGGCTTGTAGAAGCATGTTTAAAAGAGATGCTCTGTTAAACATGCTTTATGCTATGATGCCTTCCGCCGTATCTTGAGGAGTACGGGGAAATGGGGACCATGCCATCCTGGAGCTTTTTGACCAACCACGGAGCCGTCCTGTTACTGGTAGCCACCGTACCGCAGATCACTGCCACCCAAATTGGAGCTCAGCTCGGTATTACCGAGAGGCCGGTGCGCCGGATCATCTCCGAGCTGGAGGCGGCGGGATACATACGTAGAATTCGAGAAGGCCGCAGAAATCGCTACGAGGCGAATTCGGATCAACCCCTTCCCGGGCCAATGGTACGGGACCTCGCTGTGGGAGATTTGCTTGGTATTTTGCGCGTCCGGTCAGGCGGCACGGTGGGAATCGAAGAACAGACTGACGCTGGAGGTTACTGACCACTTGGAAGAGTGGGACGACCTAAGGGATGTTTACTAATTGTTCCTACTGAAAAATCTCGGCTAAGAAGTGAAAAACTAGATGGTCTCACCTCAAAGCAGCCCTGAATACGAAGGTAAAGATTCAACTGGCTCCGGAGAGAGCACCCAGGTTCGCGGGCTACTCATGGAGATTCAGAGCCAGGTCGCCGACCCACAGAGTAATGGGTTGAGAGACCTCTCCAACAACGAGAAGGGCACAGAGGAACAACCAGACCGGGAGGTGGGGACGGAAAGCCCGGAAATACCGGAGGACCCGGTCAGGGCGTATCTGCGGGAGATTGCGCGGACTGACCTGCTAACCTTCCAGGAAGAGCGCGATTTGGCCCGTAAGCTGGAAGGAAAGAACTACCTGCTGAAGTTGGAAGAGGAATTTAACGAAAAAGGGGGGCGTGCTCCGCTACCTTGGGAGATCGCCGGTGTGTTGCTGCGCCGGCTGGCAGACTCCGGGCCTTTGCTGGAAGCCTTGGAGGAGCAGTTAGGATTGCCCCGACACCTCACCCTGTCGCAAATATCCAGCCACCCTGAATTGCGGGTCGAAATAGATGCCAAATTATCTCAAAATGCAATGTCCGGCCTGGCCGATGCTTTAGATCAAGATGAGGAAGAAATCCATTCTAGGGTTGTTGGCCTGTCTCTCAATAGCTGGCTTATCCCCTTAGAAGCTGTCCACGTCATGAGAGACTGTACCCTGCCCGAACTGAAATTAGCATTACGACAACCAGGGATCTTCGCTGAATTATCGGAGATGGACACCGAGTTCCAGCGCCACTTCGACCATATCAAGAAAGAAGGCGCCCGAGCCCAGTCCCACCTTACAGAAGCCAACTTGCGGTTGGTCGTCAGTATTGCCAAGAAATACCTCGGCCGGGGCATGGACATGATGGACCTGATCCAAGAGGGTAATATCGGATTGATGCGAGGAGTGGATAAATTCGATTATCGTAAGGGGTTCAAGTTCAGCACCTATGCACACTGGTGGATTCGGCAGGCCGTCACCCGGGCAATTGCGGACCAAGGCCGGACCATACGTTTACCAGTGCATGTGGTGGAGACCGTTAACAAACTGATGCGAGAGCAACGACGGTTGCTCCAGAAACATGGCCGGGAACCGACCGTAGCGGAAATCAGCCAGGCTATGGACATTGGACCGGAGAGGCTGGAGGAAATCCTGAAAATCTCCCGGGGGCCAGTATCCCTGGAAACACCCATCGGAGACGAAGCCGATGCTTCCCTTGGGGATTTCCTCGAAGATCGAGACCTGCCTTCCACAGAGGAGAAAGCAATATCTCAAGTCTTGAAGGACCACATGGAGGATGTGCTGGATACCCTAACTGACCGGGAGGGTCTAGTTTTGCGTCTACGGTTTGGCATGTTGGGAGAGCGGACCCACACCCTTGAAGAAGTAGGCCAGGAATTTGGGGTTACTCGCGAACGAATCCGCCAAATAGAGGCCAAGGCCCTGAAGAAGCTGCGGGAACCCAGCCGTTCTAGCGTGCTTCGGGATTACCTGGATTAGCTGCAGGGACCGCGTTGACCTTGATGATTGCCAATTGCCGGCTTACCGGCCAATCTTGGGCCCGGCAAAACATCGATTTGTTCCGTAGGCTAACAATACGCCTGAATCGGGAGTACACTGTAGGCAGGTTAAAGTTTAGGTTGCTCTTTGTAGAAACCCTTCGATGGTAACACTGGATGACCTCGACGAGACCAAGAATTTAGGAGGTTGTCCAAGTGGCGCTTTCAGATAAGACCCTTACTTGCGTGGAATGCGCGTCAGAGTTCACCTTCACAGTTGGTGAGCAAGAGTTTTTCGCCTCTCGTGGGTATACCAACGAGCCAAAACGGTGTACTCAATGCCGTGGGGCTCGCAAGAGCCAGCAGGGCGGATATGGAAACTCCTACGGGTCGTCAGATCGAGAAATGCATCCGGCAGTCTGCGCCCAGTGTGGCAAAGACACGACGGTCCCCTTCAGACCCCGTGGTGACAGACCGGTGTATTGCAGCGATTGCTTTAGCGGAATAAGGAATTCAAACTACCGCTAAAAGCAAGCAGCAATCGCGGACGTATGAGTCGTTCCGAATTTCGGTAAATTGCCAAGACTCGTACATAGAACCCTGCAAGAAACGACCCCTTCAGGTGGCTTGGAATCGCGAAAACGCCAACCACCGGGAGGGGTCTTCTTAGTAACTATCTCAAAACTGAACCAGCAGGCTTGGGCAGGGGGGAAATCCCCCTTTTCCGAAAGGGGGAGACGTTGGGGAAGCCTCGTTTTGAGATAGATACTTAGTATCAAACCAAGACTGCGTCGACAAGCCAAAAAATGGCATAACCTGTACGGCATTCTGGCGCAACAAGGGTAAGGGGCCTTGTACCTCTTGCCGTCGCTGTTGACCGCTGTTGCCGCCGCCACGCTTTCCGAACCCCTGATCCGCCCCGCGTTCATCGTCAGACCGCAGGGTTCCGCGGCTTCGGCCCACGCTCCTTCCTCTCATCCAGCGTCCGCCGCTCGGAAGGTTGCTCCTTCAGCCAGGGAGCGAGTACTCCGGGAAGCCGAAAGACCACTCCCTCTAACTCTACTTGACGGTGGAGGATATCGACGCTCAAAAGACCGAGGCCCATCACTCACAGACCGACGGCACGGGTAAGCGGCTGCACAAGACTCTGCAGGACCAATGCCACAGCCTGGGATTCCCCAAGAAACCTGACTGGACGCATGGAGGAGTTGCAGGTGGGGCCCACGGCGTTCGCGGCGGGCTGCGTTCTTCGAAGACTGCCCGAGTAGCATAGCGAGGGACGTCTTCGGGCTTGTAGAATGTTTACGTGACTATTGCGGCTGCACCCTACCAGTCCGCATGAATTCAGGTACGCGCTCCTTTACCAACTGAGACTTCACCCTTCTCCGATCGACTCTGTACAGGAGATGAAAAACCATGACTCGCGAAAAAGCCGGACCAAAGGCCACGCTGGCGGAGCGTTCAAACTCGGCAATCGAAGCTGCAAAAGAAGAGCTGTTTACACTCTCCCGAGATGTGCATGCACATCCTGAGTTGAACTACCAGGAATACTACTCATCCGACATCTTGGCCGGGTTCCTTGAAAAGCAGCGCCTCCAGGTGGAACGGGGCATCGGCGGTGTGGAAACGGCGTTTCGGGCCACGATTCCCGGCGGGGCGGGCGATGGCCCAACGATCGCGATCCTCGCCGAGTACGACGCCCTACCGGAGATTGGTCACGGTTGCGGTCACAACCTCATAGCCATGGCGGCTATGGGCGCCGGGCTGGGGCTTCAAGCGAATGTACAAAGGTTGCCCGGGCAAGTCGTGTTGATCGGGACGCCCGCGGAAGAGGGCGGGGGCGGGAAGATACGCCTCTTGGAAGCCGGGGTGTTCGACGGCGTGGACGCCACTCTTTCGTCCCATCCGTTCTCCAACCGCACGATAATACCCACCGCCGCTCCCATGGGTGAAAGCTGGAGCCTGGCCATGGTGGGCTACCGCTACATGTACCACGGCAAGGCCGCCCATGCCGCCGCCGCGCCCGAGGCGGGGATCAACGCGTTAAACGCCGTTATCCACCTGTTCACCGGCATTGACGCGTTGCGTCAGCACCTCCGGGACGATGTCCGTATTCACGGTGTGATCACCGACGGGGGTATGGCGCCCAACGTCGTGCCGGAATTCGCCGCCGCCAACTTCATGCTGCGTTGCCGGGACCGAAGTTACTTGAGCGACGTGGTGGTGGGAAAGGTGAAGCAGGTAGCGGAAGGAGCGGCGTCCATGACGGGAGCCCGTTTGGAGGTCCAGGAATTCTATCCCTTCTACGAGAACGTCCAGCCCAATGTGGTATTGGCCCAGGCGCTGCGAGCCAACGCCCAGATGCTGGGAATCAAGCTGGATGAGCCGGTTTCGGGACGTGCGGGGAGCGGCGCGTCCACGGATTTCGGCAACGTCAGCCAGGTGATGCCGGCATTCGAGTTGAGGTACGCGGTTAGCGAGGAACCCGTTCCATCCCATACGAGGGAGATGTGCGAGACCGCCGTCACTGGGTTGGCCCTCTCCAACGCTCTGTCAGTGGCCAAGGCGTTGAGCATGACGGCATGTGACCTTCTGCTGGACCCGCCATTGGTAGACGCCGCGAAGGCGGAGTTCGCCACCCGAAGTAGCTAGCGCGTCGATCGCTAACACGCCAAAAATTGCGACCTCCGCCTGCCTTCAAAGCGGGAAGTCTCCCACCTCGATACGGCCAGCGGCGTCGCGTGGCGCCTCCGGACTACTGAGCTTGAATCAGGTATGACAATGGCCGTTGGCGTGATCTGAAGGCGGCACGTCCAAAGCCGGGTTCCGGTCGAAGAAACCCACGGGCATGAGCTTGAAGCCCGTGTACATTGCTGGCATTACCGGCCAGTCCTCGGGCCTGGGAACGTGGTGACTGCCGAAGGTATACCAGACCACGATGTCGGTATTTTCGACGCCCCTGTCAGACTTTGTCCATTCCGGCAGTCCCGACCCTCCGGGGTGTTGGTTTGGATAAGGACCGGTGGGGGCCATTTCATCGGGGTGATACGGGGTGACCCACAGGTGTTTGTTCATGAAGCCGGCCCGCTTGGAAACACTGGCCTCCGGGTCCGCAAAGGGCAGGATATTGTCGCCGGGGACCAGTTTGTAGCTTACGGGCTGGCCGATATAGTTGTGGGTCGAAGGATTGGAGACCAGCCAATACCGTCCAGTCATCGGACCAACAGTACGCTGGGCTTGGGACTCGGTGGCGAGAAGACTCTTCTCAGCGTAGAAGGCGTTCCCCTGGGGATTGCCGGGTCCAATTGGTACAGCCTTGGTATTGACCTCGTAGACCGTATTGTTGGGTCCGTCTACGGCCATGTCCAAGCGCACATTGAAAAAGTGCTGGTGGATATGCGCACCCAACTGCGGGGCGATCAACGAGCCGTACTTGGGCAATTCGCCGTGATCCAAGGCCATGTTATTCACGACGCCGGTCAACTTCACCTGAAACTCAATCGTACCGTCCTGGTACAGGTACCAGAAAAAGCCGTATTCATAGTTGCCGACCGTAGCGATGAACGAGATCACCAACCGCCTGGAACGGCGCACTTCAGCCTGACCGGTCCGCCAATCGGTATGTTTCCAGAGAATCCCGAAGTCTTCTTCGTGCAAGCAGACGGCATTTGGAATTTCCACCGCCTCGCCGCGGCTGTTGTTCAGGACAACATCGAAGTAGTGGATCTGGCCGAGACAGTCACATCCCAATGTCAATGAGTTGGCCAGGCTACCAATTCCAGCTTCCCCTACGTCGAAGGCGTTCTTCCGGAAGTTGTTCTCCGCAGGGTCGCCATAGGGCACCACCAGTTCGGCCAAAGAAGCCCGGTAGATGATGGGGCGTTTCCGGCCCTGGTCGTCATAGCTTATGGTGTGTAGGACCAGTCCTTCCCGCCGGGTGAATCCGACCCTGAACTCCCATTTTTGCCACGAGACCCGGTTTCCTTCCACATCAAAACTGGGGCCTTCCGGTTGGATGATGTCCAGCGGTTTCAAGCCGGTGCGGAAATCATGGACAAATTCGGCGGCGTAGTTGCCGTCATCGGGCGGCATGGCGACCACACCGTGGTCCTCGATCTTGATGACTTCCATCTTGTTTAGATCCACGACCGCGATCACACCCTCGATCGGGCGCGCATACCCGTTGTCGGTTGGGCTGGCGCGGAGCCAGCTACGGGCGAAAGAAAGGCGAAGGCCGTTTTCCTCTTCGACGCCATAGTTGCCCGCGGGCCATGGGTCTACCATGACCAGGCTGGTGTCGGTGATCCCTCGCTTTTCCAACGCGGCCCGAAAACCGGTGCTTTCCTTAACAGCCTGCTCACACTCGAAGAACTCGTCCATCATCAATCTTGGCTGCACGTCCGGGATATGGGTCCACGACTTTAGGGCGTCTTCGTCCAGGGACACCACGGCTTCGTGCGTCGCTCCGGTCTCATTGTCCAACAGAATGATAAAGGCTTCCCGGGCCATCGGGACGCTGCCGTTGGAGCCGCCGCCGTTGGAATTTAGTACGTTCTCTTTCGGCGGCTCGTTGAGCACGACTGACTCGAACCTGACTTTTTCCCCCAGCTCACGTTGGGCTCGGAGAATGGCTACGGCGCTCTCGATCTCGTTTGAGCTTAGCGGGTCAAGGGGATGTGCGGATGGAGACTGGACCCGATTGGACCGGTCAACGGTTGCCATGACGGACCTCCTGTTTCCCAACCTTCGGGAATCCAATGAAGTTACCCATCGTTGGATTCCCGGTGAAGTATAGGTCAAGTTGGCCGGGGGCAACAGGCTAGTTCCAGGTTTCTTGCTGAGGGCTGGGCGCGAGATGCTTGAAGATGATTCTTGACAAAAGTGGTTGTGGGGACTACACCCGAATGCGGAGGACACATTTCATGACGACACGACAGGAGAAATTCTCCAGTCAGGCCGACGCCCAACTGCTATCCACCTTGCGCGACATTGCCAAGACTGAGGGACGTCATTTCCAAGCTGTGTTGGAAGATGCCATGCGAGATTACGTTGAAAACCGCTCCTCGCGCAAACCCAGGCCCTCGGCCATGGCCCATTTTCAGGCAGGCGTCGCGAAGAATCGAAGGCTAGGTAAGCTGCTGGCCCAATGACCCGTGACTTCCCTACACTTTCGGAAGTCATCGCTATGCACAGTTCACTGATCGATGAGTTCGGCGGCGCTCGTGGCATCCGTGACGAACGAGTGCTGGAGTCCGCTCTTATGCGCCCTCAGATAGGGTACTACCAGAGTCTCAATCAGGTAGCGGCGGCTCTAATGGAAAGCCTTGCCAACAACCATCCATTCGTGGACGGCAATAAGCAGGTGTCCTTCTTCGTGACCGACACGTTCTTGCACATGAACGGATTTTTCATTAACTGTGAAGGGGAGGATGCTTACGCGTTCTCTATGGAGTTGTTTGATACCGGGTCATTCCGCTTCTCCGAGTTGGAATCGTGGCTCGGAGCCCACACGCAACCGCCTCCGAGAGTCCCATAAGGGGCCGAAACATGGCGGAGAGGTTGGAGTTTTTGTTTTGAGTCAGACTGGGACATTTAGGGGGTGACGTCAAAACAGCGAGAGAGTGGTAGATTGGTGGAAATAGGGAGAGTGTGGAAGGTGGGGAGTATGACGGCAGCGCACCGGCGCCACGATATGACCGGCGACGTTTGGGAGCGGCTGCGGCCGCATTTGCCCGGGGGAGAGGGCCAGAGAGGCCGGCCGGCCCATGACAACCGGCGGTTTATCGACGCCGTGTGCCGGATACTGCGCACTGGCGTTCCTTGGCGCGATTTGCCCCCGGACTACGGAGACTGGAAGAACACCCATCGGCCCCCCGGCTTGACCGGGGGGCTAAAGGCTTCTGCCGCCGACGGGACCGGGGCGTGTGGCCGGACTGTTGGAGGCAGTGATGGATGCCCCCGATTTCGAGTGGCTGATGATAGACGCCGGCTATATCAAGAGCCTGCCCCGTACTGGATACGGGGCCCATCCCCACAGCGCCGGCGCCCGGGGCGGGAATCAGTCCATTTCCCGCACAAAAGGGGGCTGAACAGCAAGCTGCACCTGGTAGTGGACTCCCACGGAATGCCGGTAAGGCTGGCGGTGACCGGGGGTACCGTTGCCGACTGCTCCCGGGCTTTGGCTCTGATTGAGGGCATAAAAGCGGAGTGCCTGCCGGCGGACAAAGCCTATGACACCAATGAAATCATAGCCGCCGTCCGGGAATTGGGAATGGACCCGGTGATACCGCCCAAAAGCAACCGGAGGGAAAAGCGGGACTATGACCAGGCGCTGTACAAGCTGCGGCACTTGGTGGAGAACGGATTCCTGGAATTCAAGCAGTGGCGCGGGGTGGCGACCCGTTATGCCAAGAGAACGGCGTCATACCTGGCCATCTGCCAACTCCGGGCAGTGATGGTCTGGAGCAAACTCTTTTGACGACACCCCCTAAGAGCTTCTGGCCCCTATGGTGGTTGCTCTCGGTAGCCGTGGCAATCTCGATTGCGGCCTGCCAGGGCGCGGACCCTACCACAACACCCGCACTCCCACCAACAACAGCCTCCACCGCTGTTCATACTCCAACGCAGGAGACGACGGCTACTCCCACTCCGACGCCAACTCCTCCCTCCTTGGCCGGAGCAACGATCATTCCGACGTCAACACCATCTCCAACTGCCACACCAACGCCGACCATTGTATCAACCCCAACGTTTACACCGACGGCCACGGTTGTTCCCACGCTTGCCCCTTCTTCTACTCCAACTCCTGCTCCCACGACTACTCCCACGCCGTCGCCAACACTGGCTCCCACTCCTATGCCAACACCGACGCCTACCCCTACGCCGGTCCCGACACCTACCGTCAATCTACCCCCGACCGTGGCTCCCGCCCCGATTCCCGAAGGTTCTTACGCAGGGCCTCTGTTCGACACCCATCTTCATCACTCGAATAAATCAAGGAGTATTCCCGAATATTCTCCCGCCTCGCCAGAGGTTTTGCTCGAGTACATGGACAAGCATCAGATTATTGGGGCCATTATTTTCCGCCATGTCAGACCCTCGTCTGATATTCACCTGTCCGAGTACACTTACGCTGATATCACCGCTTTCATCTCGAAAGTGCAATCCCGTGCAATCTATCTTCATATGCCCGCTGGTTCGTATGAGTGGTTCAGGGAGGGACAGTATAACGAAGATTGGAAAGAACGGCTCCAGCCGAAAGGCCCCTTCCACGGCGTAGGAGAGCTCCTCTTCTACTGGCCTGGTTTCGACCGGGTTTCCTACACCGACCCCGAAATGCACATAGCAATGCGGGTGGTCAACGAGATGGGCGGGGTGGCGATGATTCACCCCAGGGATGACGAACGCCCTGAAGATCCAGCCCAACTTGAGGAGATCATCAAGACCTATCCAAACGTCACCTTTCTTTTCCATGGCGGTTCCCACAGAAAGCCGCTCATTTTGCCCCTGATGGACAAGTACCCCAACGTGTATTTCACTTATGACGTCATCTACATGATCATCGGTGCCGGTCATAAGTGCGGTGTTCGGAGAATGCTGAACACTCGTGACACCAATTACCCGAGAGCCGTCCAACAGCTCTTGGAGAATGTTGAGCGGTGCGGCATAGACGACATCGTTGAGCAGGCGCTCGAAGGTAGCGCGCTCTGGTTCCAGCGGCATCCGGACCGCATCGTCTGGGGTACCGACTTGCACCGTTGGATGTGGAAGGAATCCGCCAGCGATAAATTCATCGAGATAGGGAGACACTTCATTGCCAGGCTACCGGCAGAGGTGCAGGAAGACTATGCCTATAAAAACGCCCTCCGCGTCTTTGGCAAGTACCTCATTCCCAAGCAGTAACGATTCGTGTCCGTCTTTTGAGTCAACAGATAGGCACAGGAAAGAAACGCTTCCACCAACAGATTTGCCAATTACAACAAACTCCCGGCAGGCATATAATGACTGGACAGCTTCACTACACCCCCACCGTACGAGGCACAAAATGACCACCACTCCCCGCAGACTCCGGTTCCCCGATCCTCCCGAGACAGAGGACATGAACAACTACAAGGCCATCCACGCCTTCGGCAACGGCCTCCACCTTTCCCACCACTTCGGGCACCCGGACACCACCCTGGTATTCGGCGAAGCCTACGTCAGCCCCGCCCTCCACAACTCCCAGACTGAGATGCTCCAGCCCGACCTGCTCATCGCCTTCAACGTGAACCCCGCGCTGTTCCACGAGCAAAACGGGTACGCCATCTCGGAACAGGGCAAACCCCCGGACTTCGTCCTGGAAGTGGCATCCCCCAGCACCGGCCTTTACGACGCCACCGGCAAGAGAGACCGCTACGCCGCCCTGGGAATCCCGGAATACTGGCGGTTCGACGAAACAGGGGGGCAGCGCCACGCAGCGGCCTTGGCCGGGGACTCTCTATATGCCGGGGCCTACAGGCCCATTGCCATAGATCAGATCGAAGAGGGGGTCCAACAGGGGTACAGCCCAGTGCTGGACCTGATAGTCCGGTGGGACCACGGACGGCTGGAGTGGCATGATCCAAAGACAGGTTTGCACATAACCACCTTCGGCGACGCCCTGGAGGAAGCCGCCCGGGCGGAAGCGCGAGTCCTTGAACTGGAAGAGGAACTTCGCAGGCTCAGAAATCTTTAAGCTCCTATCGGAACGGTGTCCGTTTGCTTGGTGATGCTGACGTGGGGCGGTAAGTTAGGATTATGGACTGTGGTTTTCCCTGGTCATATCCGTTAGTGGCGCTCCGGCCCGCCTTTGACTCGGCTCCGGGCACAGGCGTAACATGCCATTGACACCACGATCAGGCTGTCCACCGGAGCAACTGCTCCGGACCCCTCTCCGGCGGCGATCTCCCTGCTCATCGCCTACCCATATTAGGAGGGAACCGCGAAATGAAGGCTGTATTCATCCAGGAACCAGGTGGCCCTGAGGCCCTGGTCCACGGCGACCGGCCAGAACCGGAGGTTGCTCCAGGTGAGGTCATGCTCAGGGTCCGCGGGAGCGCTCTCAACCGGCTCGACATCGGTCTCCGGCAGGGCCGCGGCTCCCCAGGAGGCCCGCGAATCATGGGCTGCGACGTTGCCGGTGAAGTCGTGGGCATCAGCCCCGACGCCCAGACTTCGTTGCAAATCGGCGACCGCGTGCTGGTCGATAACCGGGTCAAATGTCTGCAATGCGAGAATTGTCTCCTCGGCCTTGACCAATACTGCACCAACCAGAAGCGCATCGGCGTGGACCTCGACGGAGGCCATGCCGAATACACAACTGCCCCAGCGGGAAACGCCTACACAATTCCCGATTCGATGCCGTTCACCGAAGCGGCCGCCCTCCCCATAGTCGGTCACACCGCCTGGCATTGCATGGTTACCCAAGGGCAAGTCAAACCCTGGGATGACGTGCTGGTGCAAGCGGCTGGCAGCGGGGTGGGCAGTATGGCCATCCAGATCGCCAAGATGATGGGCGCGCGCGTCATCACTACCGCCGGAAGCGATTGGAAGCTGGAGAAAGCCAAAGAGTTGGGCGCGGACGAAGTTATCAACTACCGGGAGACCGGCAGCTTCAGCCAGCGGGTCAAGGAATTCACCGGCGGCAAGGGCGTTGACCTCGTTTTCGACTGCGTCGGCGCGGATGTTTGGGAGGAAAACCTCCAGTGCCTAAAGCCCGGCGGAAGGCTCGTGATCACCGGAGTGACCTCCGGAGCGCGGGCGAACATGGACCTGTCCATCCTACAGGGGCGGCCCCTGCAACTGATGGGCAGCGGCGGCCGGAGCAGACGCACTTTCGCCGACATGATGAAGCTCGTCAACAACGGCGCGCTCCACGGCATCGTCAGCCAGGTGTTCCCTCTGCAAGAGGTCCCGGAGGCCCACCTAACTATGGAAGCGAGCAATTTCTTTGGTAAGCTAGTCATCGAGAGCTGAGGCGCTGCGTCGTAGTAATATAGTCCGATGGCGGCAGGATTTGTCGAACGCTGGAGATCGGCATGACGGCCAATGTAGTCTCTTTCATCAACCTGAAAGGCGGTGTTGGGAAGAGCGCGTTGTCGATGATGGTTTCCGAATACCTGTACTTTCGGTTTGGGAAGAGAGTATTGGCCATAGATATGGACTCCCAAGCCAACCTGACTACCGCCATGGTACCGAGTGATCGTATCACTGAACTGTATAGAGGGGATAGAACGATTTATCCCTTGTTTTTGGCCGCGCTTACGGGCGGGGCCACATTGGTTGACGTAGTGGCCCAACCCCCTCTGATTGTATCTAACATATCTCGAGGGTTAATCTCAGACAGAGCATCTCTTGATATGGTCATATCCGTCCCCGACTTAGCTTAGCTCGATGAACACATGCTGGAGATGTGGGAGAGTGGCGAGCCTGCTCCAACCAGGTTTCGTTATGTCCTCAAGGAAGCTCTGGAAACCGTAATACACCATTATGACGTCATAATCATAGATTGCCCTCCCGGCTTGTCCGTGTTAACTTCCAACGCATTAGTTGCCAGCGATTACTACCTTTCTCCTTTGATTCCGGAGCCCCTTTCCAGGTTGGGTATTGACTTGGTGCGTAGCAGAGTTCAAGGTCTCAACAACCGGGAAGGGCTGGCTATCCAGTTTGTCGGCTCCCTTCTAAACAAGGTAATGTACTATAGAAAGAGCCATAGCATTAAGGCGCCTAAGCTCTATGGCGCACAAGTAGGCAACTCGGCCCCAATCCCCAAAGAACACTATGACCCTTTTCATTTCTGGATACCGGACGCGGAATCGATGCGTAAGCTGGGTAACTATGAAAACGAAGACCTGAATATAGGTAAGTTCAGCTCGATAAACGAAAAGTATAGGAGTGCGCCTCTTCGCAATAATCCCGGTCATTACCTGAGCCGTGATTCCGAGGAAGGAACCAGGTACAACCTATCTGACAGACTAGATCGGGTTGCTCGAGAGTTTGCCGAGCGTATCGACCTGCCGTTGTAACCGCCGAAAGGAATCTATATGGCTATTCTCCGAAAATTGACTGCGGAAGATAAAGAGGAGTTGGTCCAACGGGTATCGGACGTTCACCGGAGCGACCCGGGCCGCCTGAGGAGCGTATTGCCCGAAGTTGCCGATTTGCTTGACGGTGTTACACCGCCAGGGCTAATCCGGCGAGGAAACGAGAGTCCTTTTGGTCTAACCGAGCGGGAGCTCAATTTCCACAAGGAGGCTCTGGCAAATATCTTGCGGCGATTCAAGACTCTTACCCCGGCAGAGGCAGTCGAAGGGCTGGAACACGGCGCAAATTTGCTGGTCGACGATTTCACGCCGGGGTATCCTCCCCGACAGGAACTCTTGAAATTGGTGCGTAAGGCCACCGGCATTCAGCCGCGGAAAACGGGGAAACCTGCGGAGAAAGCCGTTAGAGAAGGGGAATCGAGCCGCACTGTGCCTGTGGTTAGAGGACTGGACCTTCACCTGACCTGGGAATTCAAACTGATAAAAGTTACCATGGACCCCAACCAGTGGCGGTTGCGCAGTCAAGCCCTGGGCATCATAGGCATAGGGAAAGAGACCGCCACTGACGTAGCCGAGAACCACGACGATTACCTAATGGACGCATTCCAGAATGGTTAGGAACATTCTGGTTGACACTTCGGCCATTTTTGCCATCGTTTCACCCGGCGACAGGTTTCATACCCAGGCCAGAGATATTTACTTGGAGCTTCTGGAGCGCGGCGACCAACTTTATACGACTTCCTACGTCCTGGTTGAATCCTCAGCGTTAATCCACCGGCGATTGGGCTTTGAACCCCTCCGGACATTTATCCAGTCAATCCGGGGAGCATGGGAAACCATATGGATTGAGCGAAGCACCCATGAGGAAATCTGGAACCGTATGATGAGCCGGGGCAACGCCCGTTTAAGTTTGGTGGATTGGTCGGTAATAGTAAGCTCAGAAAGGACCCGGTCGGTCATCTTTGCCTTTGACTCGGATTTTTCCCAAGAAGGACTGGCGGTCATACCGGCCCTGCACAGCTAACCCCACCTCAATACATCCTCCTAAAGCTCAATGCCTGCGACTTGGGCCGAGGTGGGAATGTCAAGGTTGCTGCGGCCCCTGAGGCAGATCAGGACCAGTCCATTCTCCGCCCTATAGCCAACCATTCCATGTGGGATTAAAATCAATAGGTACCAATTCAAGCAAGAAATCAGGAGGAACCCATGAAGATCGCCAGGTATCTGGCCCACGGTCACGCGCATCACGGCGTCGTAGACGGCGACAAGGTCACGGCTATCGACGGCAGCATTTTCGATTCACCCATCAAACTCACAGACCATGTTCACGATATCTCCGACGTCAAGCTGCTGGCCCCCGTACACCCAGGGAAGATACTGGCAATGGGCCTGAACTACACCAGCCATATCGGTGACCGCCCGGCTCCCCAGTACCCCATGATTTTCCATAAGACCCCCACCAGCGTCATCGGACCCGAGGACTCCATCATTCGGCCCAAAGAGGTGCAGCGGTTCGACGCCGAAGGCGAAATGGTGGTCGTGATTAAGGACACCTGCCGCAACGTATCCAAGGAGGACGCCCTGAATCACGTCCTGGGTTACACCTGCGGCAACGACGTCAGCGCGCGCGACTGGCAGCAGAAAGACCGCAATGAGAACAACTCGGACTGGTGGCGCGCCAAGTCCGCCGACACCTTCTCCCCCATGGGCCCCTGGATCGAGACCGATACCGACCCCCACGGGCAACACTTGCGGACGCGGGTGAACGGCAACGAGGAGCAAAACGAGACCACCAACCATCTGATCTTCGACGTTCCGACCATGATCGAGTTCATCACCCGATACGTCACCCTGGAGGCCGGAGACTGCATCTTCACCGGCACCCCCGGTACCACCCAGGATATGGGCGACGGCGCTATCTGCGAGATCGACATCAGCGGCATCGGGGTGCTGCGGAACCCGGTGAAGCTGGAGGCTTAAACTTCAGACTCAGGGTCAAGTTCCCCAGAACCTGAACAGCGTGAGGGGCGCGTCTCCGTTGACGTCGGCAGACGCGCCCCTCAACACGTCAATCGCGCTCAGACCGCAATGGCCCAAATCCGAGGGGTCCGTTGACTCCCCTCGCATGTCACCCACTCTGGAATCCGGCGAACGCCGGAGTGACCTGGGGACCATCTCTATCGCAAGCGCCTGCCCCTCTGAGCCTGACAATCCTCCTAGTCCAGCTCCACCCTCCGAATCATAAACGCCTCCGTGGACATGATTCGTTGGACGGTCTCCCCGCTGAAGGGAAATCCTTCAGAGGTCGCGCTAATCAGGCGCCCGTTTAATTCCCCCAATTCATCGCTGGCTAGATACACAGCCAACTCGGCCGCCCTGTCGATAGACGCGCCGCCTCCGGTTGTCACCATCTCACCCCGTTCCCGCAGCTCCCGGTTCCCCGCCGCAGTCCCGCCTTCAAGGATTTCCTCCCACATGCGAGTGTGCACCGACCCCGGGCCCAAGACGTTGACCCGGACGTTGGTTTCAGCCAATTCCAAGGACATCGTTTCCGTCAACCGAACCACCGCCGCCTTGCTGGAGCAGTAGGCCGACATGTCGCGCCAGGCGTTGGTCGCTCCCGCGCCGGACAGGTTCACGATCCGTCCCCGGTCCTGCCCGAGCATCACCGGCAGCACGGCGTGGCAGCACAAGAAGCTCCCAATCAAGTTGACCTGCACGGTGCGGACCCACTCGGACACGTCGTTGGCTTGCACCGGCCCGACGGGACCCGCGATACCCGCGCTGTTGACCAGAATATCGATGGTTTGGAAGCGTGCCAGGGTTTGCTCAACCATAGACTTAACATCCGACTCGTCGGTGACGTCAGCCAGGACCACCAGCGTCTCAGCCCCCGCGTTCTGGACCATCCGGGCGGTCTCATCCAGTTCGGCCCTGGTACGCGCCGCCAGTGCCAACTTAGCCCCTTCGGAGGCAAAAGCCCCGGCAATAGCCCGCCCAATGCCGCGGCCCGCACCCGTGATCAGCGCCACACGATTTTCAAGCTTCATGAGTCCCCTCCAGGGCAGTTCGTTTGTCTGCTTGAAGAAGTCGTTCCCGGCCCCCTGTTCCTCGTATATTAACTGACATCTCCCCCTTCCTACTTACCATGCCACCAGGCTATCATTTCTAACACCGGACTTCGGCCACGGCCCGGAACCCACATCGCCCAGGGAAAATATATGCCCCTAAATGTCACAAATTGCCACAGAATCAAAAACTCCAACCACTGTGGACGCCAGCGAATGAAACATGGTCGGGCAAGTGGACTCCCGGTTATCTCTGGAGGCACAGATTGCGGTGTCAGTGGGAGTTTAGTTGGGCCGTGTGCCAGGGATACAGCAACGGTCCATCGGCCTGCTCCGGAGGCCAAACTATTACCTTCCGCCCTTGCTGCCACTGGACCAGCGCCACGTCGCGCCCCGTCTGCCGCCCGGATTCCGGGTCGATTTTGAAATTTCCATAGAAGGTCGAGAATTCCAGTCCGGCAGCCGCTTCCCGCAACGCCTTATCTTCAAGCGTTCCTGCTTGCTCCAAGCACCGTTGCGCTACAAGCCCAGCGGCGAAGGCCTGCACCATCGGATAGTCCAACGCGCCTTGACCGTCGCGGGTGAGGTATCCCACCACTTCCCCGGCAGGCGGGCCGTAGTCGTGGGGATGGCTGCCCGACGGTTCCCACTGGCTAGGGCCGATGAAACCCTCCACTGAAGCTCCCAATGTGTCGCGGAACTGCTGGATTGGCGCGGCGACTACCGCGGCCGCCTTGAGCCGCTGGGTCCGCTGGGCCAGTTGAGTCGCAAATAACAAGTCATTCTGAATGCGGCCCACACACAGGAGGAGGTCAGGTTGAATGCGAGCCACTTCATCGAGAATTGGCCGGAAATCGCTGATGGAGGCGGGAAACTCCCGGAGCAATTCCACTTGAAACCCCAGTTCCCCGGCCCGGCGCTCCACAGATCCGCTGACCGCCCTGGGAAATTCGCCTGTAGAGGCACGGAGGACTACGACGGAAGAGGCTTTGAAGTCTGCGCCCCTAACCAGCGGAAGCAGACCCGCCAGGTATTCGGTGGCCGGGGTCAGGATCCCTACAACCAGCCGGTGCCCTCGCCGGTACACCGCGTCCGAGGCCCCGCCCTGGTTCCAAAGGACTCTGCCATGTTCCTCGGATACCTCGGCGGCAGCATCGATCAGGGCCGCGGAATATGGGCCAAAGAGCAGGTCAACTCTGTCTTCAGTAATCAACCGTTTCGTGACCGCCCCCGCCCCTTCCGAGGCGCTGGCATCGTCATAATGGACGACGGTCACGGGCAAGGGGGGCAAGTCGGAGGCCACCAGAACCCCGCCTCGGTGGTTGGCATACTCAGCCCAGGCGCTTAGGCCAGCCAGGGCTTGCGCTCCCTGGACGCGGAACTGGCCCGAAAGCGAGACGGATATTCCAGCCTTGAAGCTACGAGAAACCACCGCCGCCCCTCGAGCCGGACCGCCTCGGCGCTCCGGGAAAACTCTACCGCTTCGGGTGGAAAATGCCGAACGAGCTTGTGTAGCCGTGGAGGAACGTGGTGCCGCTCACGGGTCCAATCTCGCCATTGCAGAAGAAGCCGCCCAGGGGAATCGAGCCCAACTTCTCTTGGAATATGTCGGTGTCGTGGTTCGCCTTACCGTAAAGGTATTGGCCCCGGCCCAAGCAGGAAAACAGCAGCGCGCCCTCTATCTGGTTCTCCCGGTTGTCCTCCGCGTACCGGTCGAGGACCGCAGTCAGATCGTCGGCGGAGGTCTCGGCGTCGCGCAAATGGAATTGGACCAGTTGCCCTTCCTTGAGAAGCTCTCCCACGGCCAGGGCTCCGCTGCGCTCGTCCATGCCGACCACGTTGCGTATCAGGAAATCGCCCTGCCTTGGTTCTTCCAGGAACTCGTCCATCACCACGCCGAGGAACAGGGAATGCCGGATCAGTCCCCGGTCCCGTTCGTCCAGACTCTCGAACAGGTCGCGAAGTATGGACAGGGGAGGTTGCCCGTCAAGTTGCACCAGCAGGTTCCGCCGGCTCTCGGTGACCCGCATCGTTTTGCCAATGGGACGGCAACCCTGCGCCACCACGGTGTCAACGGTGATGTTGCCCTGAAGGGCCAGGCACACCGCGCCCGAACGGTAGGTCTGGTCGCCCAGGAACAGCGCGTTGCCCCCGCTTTGCTGCGCTCCGCTGGCAAGGCCTCCGATCTTCGTGGCGGCGCTAAAGGCGAAGTCCAACCCCAGCAAGAGGTTTTGGACCGGGAAGGAAAACGGGTCGGCAAGTACAACGAATTGCGGGTCGTCACTGGGAGAAACGTTAACGATCTGTTCCCAGGATGTGGGCCCCGCATCCAGGTCAGGCAGGCCGTCGTTTTCAAAGTAACATTGGACTATCTTGACATCGGGCAAACTGGCGGCGGTTACAGACACCGCTGGCCGCTGCTCCACTTCCTGTCCGTCTCCGATGATCCCGCCCCCGGAACATCCGAAAACGGGGACTGAAGGGAATGCGCCCTGGACGAATTCGACAACCTGGTCGTATCCAGCTTCGTGATGGGCGGACACGAATATTACAGCCAGGTCTGGCGCTTCGCCATCCAGTTGGCGTCGGACCCCGGCGCAGCATTCCTTGATGGCGTCTTCCAATGCCGTGTGTTCAGATATGGCGGAAGCCCATTTCATGTGACACCTCCCATGGCCGGGGTGCGAATTTTGCCTAAGTATACCAAGGCTAATCGAATATGACATTACCCGGAGTGGTCCGGCAGGCTATCCATGGAGTCCAGCAGGTCCAACACAAGGCTGGCTGTGTCCCCCAGCAAGGACGGGTCAATATACTTAAGCGTGTCTTCGGGCGTGTGAATCCGGGACACATCGTCCGCGAAAAAGAAAATCACCGGAATCCCGGCTTCACGGAAGCTGGCATGGTCGCTGCTGCCACCCCGCATCCCACCACGCAGGCCGACGGCGATACCTTCCCTGTCAGCGGTCTCGGAGACGTGGCCTGTCAGCCATGAATCTCCCGTAATGCGTATCCCCTCACCTGTGCCTACGACGTCGAGGTTAATCATCGCCTTGATCTCGCCCCGCTCGTCCTCGGTTAGCGCGCTTACGTAGTGCTTGCTGCCGTTCAGCCCCGTCTCTTCCGATCCAAAGGCAATGAATCTGAGAGTGAAGGGAAAAGAGCGGTCCGCCAATTCTTTTGCCAGGGTCAGGACTGCCGCGGTGCCCGAGGCGTTGTCGTTAGCGCCGTCGACGTCCGGCACGGTGTCATAGTGCCCTCCGACGATGACCACGCCGCCTCCCGTTCCGGGCTTTTCCACAACCACATTGCGCGATTGCTCTGCCGACTGCTCCAACGCCACGCTGGCTTCTACAGGACCGCCGGACATGGCTTCCCTGATTTTGGCCCCGTCTTCTTGAGAGACCGCCAGGGCGGGGATTTGGCTCCGCTCTCTCAACGTCCCACGAAACCTCCCAGGCTGATTGTTGAATATTATGGCCGCCTCCACCCCCGCTCCTGCGGCCCTGGCTACCTTGTCCTGGAAGGAAACCTCCCCCCGCTCTATCAGCGCGATCTTGCCTTCCAGGTCCAGGGCGTCGAAGTCCGATTCCCTGCCCAGCCCCACGAATTCCAAGGAAGCCGTCGCCACTCCGGTGGCGGAATGACTCAAGGCCACGGTCTTGACTCCGTCGAACACGGCGGACCCGGGCGCTCTAAACTCCAGACTGCTCTCCAAGGACGCCACCGAAAACTCCTGCAATACTGGGGCATACCCCATCGCCCTGAACTGGGCGATCAAGTACTCCGCCGCCGTCAATTCTTCATCGGTGGCGCTGGCCCTCGATCCAATGTCTTCCACCAGCCTGCTCGCGTAGCCGAAAGCGGTGTCCCCTAAACGCGCCCGGTCCGCCGGAACGGCTACGGTGGGCGGAGGCTCGGAAGTTGACGCGGGAGCTTCCGTGGGAGCCTCTGTGGGAACGCTCGTGGCCTCCGGCATGGGAATCGCCGTGGGCTGGTCCAACGTGGCTGTAGGGGATGCCGGCAGGTCCGCGGGCGGCTCCGTTGATTGGGGCGCGGACGTTGGAGAGCCCGCCGGTGTTACCGGAGCATCAGCCGCGCAGGACACAACCAATAAAGAGCCCAGCGCCAGAAGCCCCGCCAGAACCCATGCCAAGACATACGCTCTCCCCGCCGCCATCTTTCTGATCACCATCGCGCCCTTCACAGCGTCCATACTATTCGGCGGCCCTCCGGGTTCGCCCAGTCTCTCGGACCGCCACGCCTTCTGTTCCTGTGACGGCTCGTCAGGTATTATTACGATTGTAATCCGAAAGAGGGTCTTCCGCCGGTAACCCCGGGCGTTCATGGCGGAACACGTACTCCGAGGTGAATATGACGACTTCTCCTGAAGACCAGGTCCGGCTGCTCGCCCGCCTGGCCGGGATTGAAATAGACGAGGCCGAGGTGCCGGAAGTGGCAAACCGCTTTGGGAGCTTGATCGCCGAGCTAGACCATCTCAAGGACCTGGACCTGTCTGGAATCGACCCGATCGTGGTCTTCCCGGAGCGCGAGTAGAAACGTGCCGCAGGGAGTTGAAGGAATTAGTAGATGACGACTGAGAGAATCCACTTGATGTCCGCATCCGAGACCAACGCTGCGGTGGTGAACGGCGACGTCTCTCCGGTGGAGGTCGTACAAGCCTACCTGGACCGCATCGACCGGCTTGACACCGGCCTCAATGCTTACATCACTGTCTGTTCCGAAGAGGCACTGGCCGCCGCCGACCACCAGGAGCGGCAACTTGACGATGGAACGGCCTCCGGGCCGCTGTTCGGGGTGCCCATTGCGGTCAAGGACCAATTTTGGACCGATGGCATTCTCACCACCAACGGTTCACGGGTCTACAGGGACTTCGTGCCCTCGGAAGACGCCACGGTCATTTCCAGGCTGCGGGACGCCGGGGCGATACTGCTCGGAAAATTGAACCTGAGCGAGTTGGCGATGGGCGGCACCCAGGACCCTCCATGGGGCATTCCGCGAAACCCCTGGGACCTGGAACGCACCCCCGGAGAGTCAAGCGCGGGCTCCGGCGTCGCCCTCTCGGCCCACCTCTGCGCCGCGTCGGTCGGGGAAGACACCGGCGGCTCGGGCCGCGGCCCCGCCTCCTACTGCGGCGTGGTGGGTCTTCGGCCAACCTTTACAAGGGTAAGCCGCTACGGAATGACCCCGATGTGCTGGTTTATGGACGCCGCCGCGCCGATGACCAAAACGGTCCGCGACTGCGCCCTGGTCCTAAGAGCGATCGCGGGATTTGACCCGAAAGACCCCTTCACGAGCGGCCTACCGGTTCCTGACTACGCCGCCAGCCTCGAATCCGGGGTTGGTGGGCTGAGGGTCGGCGTCATCCGCGAGCTTCACGAAACCGAGGACGTACACCACGAAGTCCGGTCTGCCGTCGAATCGTCGTTGGAGGTGTTCAGGCAACTGGGAGCCACGATCCAGGAGGTGAGCATTCCCCTGATATCGCTTGCCGGCGCGATTTTCGTGGGCATAGCCGACACCGAGGGTGCGGGCGCGCGCGACGATATCCTGCGCACGCGGCCCGGCGAACTGGACTCAGCCACCAGGACTCGATTGCAATCCGCATCACTGGTCCCGGCCAAAATCTACAACCGGGCTGCCAGGGCCAGAGTATTGCTGAGGCGGCAATTCATGGAAGCGCTGGAGAATGTGGACCTGCTGGTCTCAGCCACCGCTCCTTACCCCGCGCCCAGACACACCGACCTGACTGCCAGCTTCCAGAGCGCGGAGGATGTGCGGGCCAGGTTTTTCTTCCGCCGGGCCTACACCGGCTGCTATGCCCTGACCGCGCTGCCAGCCATTTCCATCCCTGGCGGGTTCACGTCAGATAACCTGCCCATCGGCCTTCAACTGGGCGCGCGCCCCTTTGCCGAGGGGACAATCCTGCAGGCGGCCCATGCCTACGAACAGGCCACGGAGTGGCACAGACGGCTCGCCCCGGCTGCCCGGGAGTGAGCGAGCCCAACGCCTACACACGCTCTTTTGAAGCGTTCATCGGCTCCGGCGCTAGAAAAGCAAGTCAGGACAGGAGATTGACAAGCATCGGACACGTGGCTAACATCCCAGGCAGCAGCCACCCTGAGGCTCCCTCTCCATGCCGCACATGTTGGTAGAATTCGCGGGCCAAGCCAGTCCCAAACTCCCCTTGTCCGCCCCGATTCTCACCAGTTTGAAAAGCCCTCCCGATAGCCCTTGCCCCACCGCCTCGCGCTTGAACTCCCGGTAACGCGCTTATGGCGGAGATTCAGCCCACACTGGCCAACCTGCCCCTTACTACCCGCATCCTGGTCCTGTTGAGCCTGGGCGTTTCCCTTAAGCGCTGGCTGGTCATCGGCGGATTTGGCCTTCTGGCCACCGGGCTAGGAATCCTGTACGCCCTTCAGGTGTCCCTGGGGCCAAGCCTGGACTCACTGGTCGGGGCCCTCAGCTTGAGGGAAACTCCGAACGAGCTTCGCGGAGGGGTCTTCATCGCCATCGGCCTCGCCCTCTCCGTCCTCGCGGCGTACATGCTAAACAAGACCCTCTCCAGCGCCCGGAGCCGGAGACGGCACGGGCCGCTCATCTATTCCCTCTACATCGATCAGGTGCTGGCCACCGGTCCAAAAATCGTCGTCATCGGCGGCGGCAGCGGCCTGCCCAACCTGTTAAGGGGCCTGAAACACTACACCACCAACATCACCGCCGTAGTCACCGTCGCCGACGACGGTGGAAGTTCGGGACGGCTCCGGTCAGAGCTGGACATGCCGCCCCCGGGGGACATCCGAAATTGCCTCGTGGCGCTTGCAGACTCGGAAGCGGTTATGCAGGAGTTGATGGACTACCGGTTCTCAACCAACGGCCAGTTGGACGGACACAGCTTCGGCAACATTCTCATCGCCGCGCTGGCGAACATCGGTGGAGACTTCTACAAGGGCGTGGAGATCGCGGGGCAGCTACTGGCGATCCGCGGCAAGGTGGTGCCTTCCACCTCCAGCAATGTCACCCTTGTCGGAAGGACCATTTCGGGCCAAAGGTTGGTTGGGGAGACCGAGGTTGGGACCTCTAAAGAACACTTGCGCCTGGTGTCCCTGGCGCCCAGCGACGCCCCACCCCACCCGGAAGCGATCGAGGCTATCGCCGAGGCGGACCTGCTAATACTGGGGCCCGGCAGCCTCTTCACCAGCGTGGTCCCCAATCTCCTGATTAGCGGTATAGCGTCCGCCGTGGGCTCGACCGGAGCCCTAAAGATGCTCGTGTGCAACGTGGCAAGCCAGCCGGGGGAAACCGACGGGTTCGCCGTTCCGGACTACGTGGACGTAATCAGGCATTACGCCGGACACGCGTCGGTGGACATCGTTGTCGCAAACAACAATCTGCTGGACGGCGAGCGGGAAGAGGCGTTCAAATTGGTCAGGCCTGAACCGGCCTGGAACGACCTGGCGGAGTGCGTCTTGGCGGACGTCATCAACGAAGACCAGCCCACCAGGCACGACCCTGGCAAGTTGGCGCTAACTATTACCGAGACTTACCAGAGGCGCCGGGGTCATCGCACGCGGATGCCCCGGCGTTTGCACAATCCTCTGGCCTGGGTCTGAGCCGAAGCCCCATTCGGACCTCTTCACGATTCCCGGTAACTGTTCAGGCTTGATGGATCTTTACCGGCCCCAGCCCGTCATTCCGGGCCCCGTATCCAGTACGGGGCAGGCTTTGACCCGGAATCCAGAAGCCTTTGCAACCAGCAAAGGTCCCTATCATTGGCATTTCTGGATTCCCGCCCCCGATCGAGCCGGGGGCAGGCTCTTCGCCGAAATGACGGACTGGTGGACCGGACATCTTGAGAGGCTTATTACAGAGATGACCGATGCGGGATTCAACCAATCCGCCTCATCAAGTCTGAACAGCTACGATTCCAGAGCCCAGCCTACGCCGGTCTAATGATGTCCGTGGCCGTGACCGTCCCCATGCTCGTGCCCATGGCCGCTCTCGTCTTCATGCTCGTGGCCGTGACCATGACCGTGGTGCCCGGCAGTGGCGGTGCGCTGGGGAGGGGCCAGTGGTATGGCCAACAGCACTACCGTCGCAACCAGGTACAGCGCGGCAATGTAGTAGAACGTTCCGGACGACCCCACGCTTGAATCGAACAATGCACCGGCGACCAACGGTGAAGCCGCCGCCAGGGCAAACCGGGAGAACGAGAACACTCCCAGGGTACTGGCCACGACTCCCTCGCCCACCGTGTCCAGGGCGGCGGCGGTCAGAATAGGCTGATCGCTAAAGAAGAACACTCCCATCAGAGCGAGAATGATGATGAGACCTATTCCTTCACCGTAGGGCACGAGCAGATAGGTCAGGGCGCACAACGCCAGAAGACCGGGTATCAGCACGATCTTTCTGCCAAACCGGTCGGAAAGATATCCCATGACCGGCGTGGAAACGACCCCCACTCCCACCAACAGGGCCACGTGAAGACCCAGAGCCCACTTCTCCATACCTAGCTCGCTTTCCAACCCCAGGTATAGGGCCAGGAACGGGACAAAGGCCACCGACGCCATCCCGCGCAGCCCGCCCACCACCATGATTCCCCATAAGCGGGGGTGGGTGCGGAAGGACTGGCTAGTCTGGGCCAATTGCTCGGTGAACCCCGTGCTCTGCCTGTCCTGCGTGCCCGAGTGGCCGATGTCACGAAACGCCCAATAGACCAGGAAACTGAGCAGTATAGGTACGACGGTGTAGACGCTCAGGATCCCTCTCCACGTCAATGTGACAAGAAGCACGCCGGAGAGCAGTCCGCCAGTCAGCGCCGGGCCAAGCACGTCGCCTATGTTCCCGCCGATTCCGTGGAAGGACAGGGCCGAGCCCCGGCGGTGCGAGAAATGATGGGACAAGGCCGCGGTAGCGGGAAGATGCCATACCGAGGCCGCCATGGCCACGATGCCCATGCCCACCAACAGGACTGGATATACCGGAGCCAGCCCCATTACCAGCCAGCCGACCCCGAACAAGGCCATACATACGGCCATGACGATGCCCCAGTGCCGCCGCAGCATATCCGTTACCACGCCTCCCGGAAGGGCAATGGTGCCAGACACTACCTCCCGGGTGGTGGATATTGCGCCAACCTGAATTCCACTCAGCCCAAAGGTGGCGACCACCGCGGGCAACATGACGAAGAAGCTTTGGGTAAACCAATGGAATATCCCGTGGCCGCCGCTCAACCCGCTAAGAATGAAAGGCGCTGTGCCTCGCAATCCCTGCGGCCGATCGGTTACGGCATGGCTCGCTTGCGCTTCCTGCATTTCGATACGTCCCCCGAGTTGATTGAGAAACCGCCTATGGTGGATTCTACCGTTATTCCCGTGTCAGCCGGAATGATATTATACTTAATACACATTCCAATCAACGGGAGACGCACAGACCATGGTGGATGTAAACGTCGACCGGCGCGCCGCTGAGTTGCATCGGGAGATCAACCACCATAACTACCGCTACTACGTCCTAGACGACCCTGACGTTACGGACGCCGAATACGACCGCCTCATGACGGAGTTGCGGCGGCTGGAACAGGAGTACCCGCACCTGGTCAATCCCGCCTCCCCCACTCAGCGGGTCGGCGCGGCCCCAGCGGACGGGTTCTCGCAAGTACAGCATTCTCGCCCAATGCTCAGTTTATCCAATGCTTTCGATGACGATGACCTGCAGGCCTGGTACCGCCGGGTCAAGGGGTTGTTGGACGGCGCGGACTTCGACCTTGTTTGCGAGCTGAAGATCGACGGCCTCGCCGTGAGTCTCCGGTATCAGAATGGCGAACTCCAGCAGGGCGCCACCAGGGGAGACGGGTACACCGGAGAGGACGTAACCCAAAACCTGCGCACCATTCGCAGCATTCCCATCACTCTTAGGGGGGACCCGCCTCCAGACCTTGAGGTCCGTGGTGAGGTCTACCTGCCCGTCGAGGATTTCCGGCGGCTCAATGAAGAGCGGGCCGAGCGCGGGGAACAATTGTACGCCAACCCCAGGAACACCGGGGCGGGCAGCGTGCGGCAGCTTGACCCCAAAATAACCGCATCAAGAAACCTGCAGATCTGGGTCTACAGCCTGGGGGGAGCCGAGGACCACCCGCTGCCCGAAGGCCACTGGGCCAGCATGGAATGGCTGAGCGCCCTGGGCTTCCGCACCAACCCCAACAACCGGCGGTTCCACACCCTGGACGAAGCCAGCGATTATTACCGGTATTGGTTGGAATCCCGCCACGACCTGCCCTACGAAGTGGACGGGGTCGTGATAAAAGTCGACCCCTTCAGCTACCAATCCACCCTGGGATTCGTTGGCCGGGAGCCCCGCTGGGCCATCGCCTACAAGTTTCCGGCTGAACAGGCCGTCACCAGGCTCATCAATATCGGGATCAATGTGGGGCGCACCGGCAGCCTCAACCCCTATGCAATCCTGGAGCCGGTGATCGTGAGCGGCGCCACTGTGAAGCAAGCTTCGTTGCACAACGAAGAAGACATCCATCGGAAAGACATCCGAGTCGGCGACTGGGTGACGGTGGAGCGGGCTGGTGACGTTATTCCCCAGGTAGTGGGCTCCATCGTCGAACGCCGCACAGGCGATGAACAGCCCTTCCTGATGCCGGCTCACTGCCCGGTATGCGGTACTCCGGTGGTAAAACCCGAGTCGGAAGCGATGCACCGCTGCCCTAATTTCGGATGCCCCGTCCAGTTTTTCGAGTTGCTCAAGCACTTCGTCAGCAAGGGGGCGATGGACATCGACGGTCTGGGCGAGCAGTGGTGCGGCACATTGATCGAGAAAGGGCTCGTCAATGACCTGTCGGGCCTCTACTACCTCCGCAAGGACAAACTCCTAGAGCTGGACCGGATGGGCGATAAGCTTGCGACGCGAGTCCTCGGCAACGTCGAAGCCAGCAAGCAGCGGTCGCTGGTCAGGGTGCTGTTTGCGCTGGGCATATTGCACGTTGGGCCGGAGATCGCCGAACTGCTTACCAACCGCTTCCCCAGCATCGACTCCCTGGCCCAGGCCAGCGAAGAGGAGCTAACCGAAATTCCTGGCATCGGCCCAAAAATCGCCGAAAGCGTGGCCGCTTACTTCACCATTCCCAGCAACCTTGAGGTTATCGAAAAACTGCGCCAGGCTGGCGTCAAGCTACACCAGGAAGTTCAGCAGGTCGACCGGGACAGCCTTCCCCTGTCCGGACAGAGCTTTGTCGTGACGGGGACCCTGTCGGCGTTCCCGCGTCGTGAAGCCGAATCCCGAATCAAGGCGCTCGGCGGCAGCGTGGGCTCCTCCGTCACCCACCGCACCAGTTACCTGGTGGCAGGCGAGTCCCCGGGCTCCAAGCTCGACGCCGCGCAAAAGCTGGGAACCCCGGTATTGGACGAAGCAGGTTTCCTGGAGTTGCTGGCGCGCGCCGAGCTCGAGGCGTCCCAGTAATCTATGTGGCTCATCGTCGGACTGGGCAATCCCGGAGACCGCTACCGCAATAGCCGCCACAACCTGGGTTTTTGGTGTATCGACTCAATGGCCAGGCGTTGGGGAATAACGGTCAACGAACGCCGCGCCAAGGCTGTTCTCGGCCGCGGCACACGTGCCGGACAAGACGTGGTGCTGGCCAAGCCGCGCACCTTCATGAACAACAGCGGGGAGGGAGTCGACTACCTGCTGACCCGGTTCGCGGCGCCACCCACGAACCTCGTGATCGTCTACGACGAGATGGAATTGCCCGTCGGTACGTTGCGGTTGCGTCCTTCGGGCAGCGACGGTGGCCATAACGGGATTCGCTCCATCATCGCGGCGCTCCATTCCCAAAACTTTCCCCGCCTTCGCGTGGGTATCGGCCATCCGCCGCTCGGCGGAGACCCCATCGCACATGTGCTCGGACCGTTCTCAGCCGATGAGTCGCCGGTCATCGAGGACTCGGTTTCGCGGGCAACCGATGCCGTTGACTGCCTGCTGGAGAATGATATCAACGCGGCGATGAACCTCTTCAACCGGAAGCCGGGTGATTGAGGCAATCTCGTAAGGGAGAGCTCTTGACCTCACTCCAGGCCATCACCCGCCTCGCCGCAGTCCGCATTGAGCGATATCACCGGTGCATGTTGCTGATATTGTGCGCCGGATTACTGACGGCATGCAGCTCTCCGGCGGCCCAGCCGCAGCCCTCAATTCCACCCCCTACCCCGGAATATGCCGCACCTCAGACCGTCGGCTCACCAATTCCGGAGCCGCCTGAGCGGGACGTCTACCGGCTGGCGTCAGAGCTAACTCCCAATGTCACCCAAGACTCCCCCAGAGTAGCTGCCCTCGAGACCGGCGTCCTGCATGAGGGGCGAGTGGACACCTTCTGGCTTGCGGACCTGGACCAGCTCAACATGTACCAGTCCCAATTTGAACTTGCTCTTGTTTCGGACCATGCTTATTGGTACGTCGAATCCGGCCAACAATTTGACCCAGACAAATTGAGGCGTTCAGCGACGGCTTTCGACCAGCAAGTCTACCCGGTGGTTACCTCGGTATTCGGCTCTGAATGGTCACCGGGCGTGGATGGTCATGCCCGCCTAACCATCCTGAACGGGCATATCCGGGGAGCGGGAGGGTACTTCAACTCAACTGATGAATACCCCAGGGAAATCTTCGAGTTCAGCAACCAGCGGGAAATGGTCTATGTGAATACCGCGTACATGGGCATAGGGTCCTCCGGCTACCTGGCCACCTTGGCTCACGAACTTCAGCACCTAATCCACTGGCGGCACGACCCATCGGAAGATACCTGGGTCAACGAGGGCCTTTCTGAATTGGCCATCTCGGTCGCCGGATTTAGCTCCGGCAGCATCCTGGCGTACACTGGCGGGACCCCTACTTCACTGGTGAACTGGCCTTTAGACGCGGTCCGCATTCGCGCGAGCTACGGCACGGCCGCCCTATTCATGCACTACCTGGCGGAACACTACGCACCGCTTGAAGAATTGCGCCTGTTACTGGAAACACCCGGAGATGGTGTGGCAGGTATCGAGGAGTACCTCCAGCGGGCTGGCTATGACCGCACCTTTCAAGATGTATTCGCCGACTGGGCCGTGGCCAACTTCCTAGATTTGCCGGAGGGAGTCTATGGATATCCCGGACTCCATGTGCGGGCCAGGACCAACAGGTTCATCGACAGCTTTACGGAGTTCGAGTCGGAAATTCCACAGTACTCGGTTGAGTACGTCGCGTTGGAGGGATTCGAGGGTCCGGTCCGGATCAGATTCCAGGGCTCTCGGAAGACCGGGATAATAGCTGCCGAAGTTGGTCCCGAGGGGTGCTGGTGGAGCAACGCCGGAGACGCCATCGACTCTACTCTGACACATGACCTTGACCTTCACGGCATGGACCGTGCGGCTTTGCGGTACGATGTTTGGTATGACCTGGAAGAGAACTGGGACTACGCATACGTTCAGGTGTCCACCGACGGCGGAAGCCGCTGGGAGATTTTGAAGGCGCAGGGGACATCTCCGGAAAACCCCATGGGCAACAGTTACGGGGACGGATATACCGGAAATAGCGGCGGGTGGACCACGGAGTCGGTGGACCTATCCCATTACGCAGGCCAAAAGTTACAGATCAGGTTCCAATACCTAACTGACGACGCCGTCCACGGGCCTGGTCTGTGCCTACGCGGGATTGGCGTGGTGGCAGGCGGCAAGTTCCGCCCACTCCAGGAATGGCGGCCACGAGGATTCGTACTGACCAACAATGAATTGGCCCAGACCTACATTGTCCAGCTTATAGAGTCAAACGACCCGCCGAAAGTGACGATGATGGCGCTCGATCAGGACAACTCAGGCTCGTTTGAGGTGTCGGCTCCCGGGGACCTGAAGAGTTTAGTCGTGGTAGTGGCCGCCCTAGCCCCCAAGACCTTTCAATACGCGAAATACAATCTCACGATTGAGCTAGCAGACAAGGACGCAGACAGGAAAGCCACTCCGTAATCCCCGAACATAGCCCCGGCGCTCAATGGGGCGGGAGGCAAACACATGTCGTTTGGCCTGTGCATCGTGGGATGCGGTCGCTTCGCCGGAGCTTTTGCGAGGGCGATGAAGCCGATGCTAGGCGAAATCGACCTGTATTTCGCCAGCCGTGAGCCTTCACGGGCCGCGGACTACGCCTCCAGGTTCGGTGGCATAGACTCGTTCGGCTCCTACGAATCAGCCGCCGCGGACCCCCGAGTTGACGGGATGTACATCTGCACTCCACACCACCTGCATAGAGCCCACGTTATGTTGGCGGCGGCGGCAGGAAAACACGTGCTGGTGGAGAAGCCCATCGCCCGGACTCTGGACGAGGCCAAGGCCCTGATCGACGCTGCCAAAAGGGCGGGCGTCAATCTCATGGTGGCCGAGAACTACCGCTTCATGTCCGGTATCCGCCTGGCTAAACAACTGATCGAGGACGGCTCCATCGGAAAGCTGCGAATGGTGCAGATACAAGAAGAAGCCCTATTTCAACCTGGTGGATGGCGGGACGACCTGGAACTAAACGGCGGAGGAGTGTTCATTGACGGTGGCATCCACAAGGCCGACGGGCTGGTATTTCTTGCCGGAAGACCCGAAACCGTGTTCGCGGCGGCTGTGCCTCCGGGCAACCCCGGCTTGGAAGCCGAGGACGGTCTGGCCATGCTCACCAGGTCGCCGTCAGGGGTAGTGGGAATTATCAACCACACCTGGACCTGCTCCACGCCCTCACCCATCTGGCTGTCGGCACTGGGGACCGGCGGGTCCATCTACTACGAGGCAGGCCAATCGTGGCTCAGGCTGGATGATGGCCGGAGCGCAAAACGCTACGACCTGGAACCCGACGGGTTTGGTCAGCGTCCGATGGTGCGGGAATTCAAAAACAGCGTCGAAGAGGGCCGGGACCCGGAAATGTCCGGGGCCGCCGGAATGTTGGACCTGGAAGTGGTGATCGCCGCCTACGAGTCGGTCCAGACCGGGAATGCGGTCACACTGGGTTAGGCGCTACTCCGCTGGCACGGCGTCCGTAACCAACGGCGGGGAGATACCCGCCCCGGCCAGCCCTGCCTAAAGCATAGGCAGGTAGCGGGATATCTCGTAGTCGGTGACTGTAGCCCGGTACTCTTCCCACTCCATCTTCTTGTTGCGGATGAAGCTGTTGAAGATGTGGTCACCGAGGGCGTCTTTCAGCAGTTCGCTTTCTTCGGCCAGGGCTATGGCCTCACCCAGGCTGTTGGGCAGAGACTTGATACCACGTGCCTGCCGCTCCTCGTTGGTCATCATGAACACGTTCCCCTCCACCGGAGGAGGCACGGGGTACTCTTCTTCGATCCCGCGAAGTCCCGCGGCCAGCATGACGCTGAAGGCTAGATAAGGGTTGCAGGCGGGGTCCGGCGCGCGGTACTCGATGCGCACCGAGCTTTCGTAGCCAGGCTTGTATGCCGGAACGCGGATCAGGTCGGCCCGGTTGACGTGGGCCCAGGAAATGAACACGGGCGCTTCGTAGCCTGGGACCAGACGCTTGTAGGAATTGACCCACTGGTTGGTCACCAGGGTGATCTCGGGCGCGTGCCTAATAAGCCCTGCTATGAACTGCTTGCCAATCATGGACAGGTGATTCTCGTCGTCGGGGTCGTGGAACGCGTTGTGGTTGCCCCGGAACAGCGACTGGTGAGTGTGCATCCCCGACCCGTTCTGGTCGGACAGCGGCTTGGGCATGAACGAAGCGTAAGCGCCCTGAAGCTGGGCCAGCTCTTTAATGACCAGCTTGGCGGTCATAACGCTGTCGGCCATAGTCAGGGCGTCGGTATATTGCAGGTCGATTTCGTGTTGACTATGAGCTGCTTCATGATGGGAATACTTGACCGGGATGCCCATATCGGCCAGGTTCAAGACCGTGTCCCGGCGCAGATCGCTGGAGGGTTGCCCGGTCAATTGGTCAAAGTAGCCGCTATGGTCCAGCGGTTCCGGAGTATTGGCGTCCTTCAGGTAAAAGAACTCCAACTCAGGTCCCACGTAGTAGGTGAACCCCGCCTTGGCCAGCCGCTCCAGGTTGCGCTTGAGGGCGATCCTGGGGTCTCCGGCGAAAAGCTCCCCTTTTGGCGTCCGGATGTCGCAAAACATTCTTGCAACCGCGTTCTGACGGGGCCGCCAGGGCAGTAGCGAGAAGGTGGCGGGCTCAGGGAACGCACGCATGTCGCTTTCGTTGACCCGTGCGAACCCTTCGATGGACGCCCCGTCGAATCCGACTCCCTGCTCTATAGCATCCACCATGTCGTCGACGGTTATCGCGAAGCCCTTCAGGTTGCCCAGGATGTCAGTGAACCAGAGCCGGATAAACTTGACATCGTTCTCCTGAGCGCTTCGCAGCACGAACTCCCGTTCAGCGGTATTCTCCTGGACCATGGTCCCTCCAAACTAAATCCCGGGGTGACCGTTGTGCCCTCGGGGGACAATACTATTTTCGCAGCAATGGATCAAAAACGCCAACAGACACATAACAAAAACCGGCCTTCCCGCTCGGGGAAGGCCGGCGTCGGTTTCAGGGTCGGTCTATGTCGAAGACTAGGCGTCGAGGTAGAGGTTGAACTCATACGGGTGGGGCCGCAGCCTCATGGCGTCCACTTCGATGCGCTTGTAGTCCAGCCATTTCTCGATCAGGTCCTCGGTGAACACGCCGCCCCGGAGCAGGAACTCGTAATCATTCTCCAGAGCGTCCAGGACCTCTTCCAGGCTGCCCGGCACCTGTTGGATCTTGGCGGCGTCGGCGGGGGACATCTCGTACAGGTTCTGGTCCACCGGGTCGGGGGGTTCTATCTCGCCGATCACTCCGTCCAGGCCGGCCATGAGCATCGCTGCGAAGGCCAGGTAGGGGTTGCAGGAGGGGTCTGGAAGACGGAACTCGAGGCGACGCGCCGCGGGTGCGCTGGAATAGGTCGGGATACGGATGCACGCGCTCCGGTTCCGGGACGAATAGACCAGGTTCACGGGAGCCTCGAACCCCGGCACGAGTCTCCGGTAGGAGTTAGTGGTGGGGGCAATGAACGCCAAGAGCGCCGGTGCATGCTTGAGCAGGCCGCCGATGTAGTGGCGGCAGGTCGCGCTGATCAGCGCATAGCTGGAGTCCGCGTCGTAGAACAGGTTCGTCCCGGCGCGCCACAGACTCTGGTGGACGTGCATACCGGACCCGTTGTCACCGAAGATGGGCTTTGGCATGAACGTCGCGACCTTACCGTGGGATCTCGCCACGTTCTTGACGACGTACTTCTGAATGACCACGTTATCGGCGGTAGTGGTCAGAGTGTCGTAGCGGATGTCTATCTCCGCCTGGCCCGCGGTCGCAACCTCGTGGTGGTGCTTTTCGACCACCATCCCGAAATGCTCCATCTTCTGGACGCATTCCGAGCGAATGTCCTGGAATGTGTCAAAAGGCGGCGTCGGAAAGTAGCCCTCCTTGTAGCGGGGCTTGTAAGCCAGGTTGGGCCCGCCGGAGATTGAGGTCTCCGCGCCGGAATTCCAGATGCCCTCATCGGAGTCGATAAAGTAATAGGCGCTGTGTTGGTTCTGATCGAACCGCGCCGAATCGAAGATGAAATGTTCGGCTTCCGGGCCCCAATAGCTGAGGTCCGCCAGTCCGCTTCCCGCCAGGTAGTCCTCGGCCTTCTGGGCCACGTAGCGAGGGTCCCGGCTGAACAGTTCGCGGGTTACCGGGTCTAGGACGTTGCAGAGCATGGTCAGCGTGGGGATCTGCAGGAAGGGGTCAACGACGGCGGTGGTGGTGTCGGGCATCAGGAGCATGTCGCTCTCTTCGATGTCCTTGAATCCCCTGATACTAGAGCCGTCGAAGCCGTAACCCTCGGCCAGGTTCTCTTCGGTAAGCTCGCTGAGGGGGATCGACAAATGCTGGAAGCTGCCGGGCAAGTCAGTGAACTTGAGGTCAATGATGCCTATGCCTCTGGAACGGCAAAACTCTACCGTTTCTGCGGGGGTCATATTCGTATCCTCCTAGAGTGTTTTGCTACCGGGAGAGCCCACGGTGACCGCCCGGCGCTGCGCACGATTTGGAAGTGATCCTCTGGCCGCTAATGTATTGCGTGGTATGACAATTGAAATCGGCCCAAGCGGCGTGCGATCACGCCGCGTGAGCCGAAGTTTCCGGTTTTAAGGACCCAGGGAATAGGTCAGGGTGTTCGGGAGATCACCTGCGAAGCAACTTGCGCGGCAGCACCACCCACAATGTGAACAACCCTACGAACGCTCCCGCTGCAATAATCGCTTCCATTCAACTCCCTCAGAAATTAATGTCTACATCCTATTTTACGGATGCGTGTTACATCCTCTTTTCCTTATTGTTAACTCTTTGTTACATATTTCGATTGCATATGGCCTGGCCCGCGGTATGGCGGACTATCTCGCAGGGCGCAAAAAAACCGGGAGACTTGCAAGTCTCCCGGCGCATTTACGATTGAGATAACCTGTGGTGAGGGACTACCTGCGAAGCAACTTGCGCGGCAGCACCACCCACAATGTGAACAACCCTACGAACGCTCCCGCTGCAATGATCGCTTCCATTCGTCTCGACTCCCTCAGAATTTAGTGCCTACATCCCATTTTACGGATGTGTGTTACATCCACTTTTCCTTATTGTTAACTCTTTGTTACATATTTCCCGGCCTCACTCGAGGACTGGGGATTGACGCGGGCAAAGAAAAACCGGGAGGCTCGAAAGTCTCCCGGTAGCCTTTCGGAAGAAAACTTCTGGGTGAGGGATTACCGGCGGATAAACTTCTTCGGCAGCACCACCCACATCGTGAACAGACCTATGAACGCCCCCGCTGCAATGATCGCTTCCATTCATCTCCTTCGGGAATTACTGTCTACAACCTATTTTACGCAGCGGTGTTACGTACTTTTTTCTATGGTGTAAACTCTTTATTACATCTGGAGGCTGATATTAGGACCTCAAAACAAGTCGATATCGCACCAGATCGAACAGCAGCCGACCCATCTCCCAAACAAAATAGAGCCGGGAGACCCTGGGGCCTCCCGGCTACTCTTATACCAGTTGTGGCGTGTCTGGGTCGGGGGCTCACCTCGCGCCAGACCACTGGGTTTAGAAGCGGAAGCTAGGGCCTAAGCCTCCGCTGGATAAGCCTGTAGTCCATGCTCCGAAACATCCAATCCCTGGAGCTCCTCTTCCTCGCTGGCCCGGACTCCCATGGTGTATTTGAGGACGAGGAACAGGGCGAAGCCGGTAACCAGGGCCCAGGCGAGGACCACGCCCATGCTGATGAGCTGGGATACGATCTGCATCGAATTCCCGCCTACCAGGCCCGTGACTCCATTGTTCCCGTTGGCGAATATGCCCACCGCAAGGATACCCCAGAGGCCACAGGTGCCGTGGACCGAGATCGCGCCCACCGGGTCGTCAATCTTGAAGACCCGCTCGATGACACTGACCGAGACCAGCATTATCGGCGCCGAGATTGCGCCGATTACCACTGCCGACCAGGGCTCAACGAAGGCCACCGGGGCAGTGATACCCACCAGACCCGCCAGCGCGCCGTTACAGGCCACCAGAATATCTGTCTTCCCTGTTCGAACCAATTGGATGTACAGGGCAACCACCGCGCCGGTAGCTCCCGACAACAGGGTGTTCATGGCGTTGAGGCCGATGGAGTCGCCCGTGTTGATGTTGAACCCGAACCATCCGAAGAACAGGATAAAGGTGCCGATGACCACAAACGGCGTGTTGTGCCCTGCAAGCACGTTCGGGACACCATTAGTGAACTTCCCAATCCGAGGTCCGACCACGGCCGCTCCAGCCAGGGCAAGGAAGCCGCCCACGGCGTGTACCACGCCCGAGCCGGCATAGTCGGCGGCGGCGGGTAGTCCGATGGCCTCGAGACTGCCCAGCCAGCCGCCGCCCCAGACCCAGTGGCCGTAGAGAGGATAGATTACCGCGCCAATAATAAAGCTATATGCCAGGTATGCCTGGGTCTTGGTCCGTTCGGCCACAGCCCCGGCCACAATGGTAGCCGCGGTGGCGGCGAACACCATCTGGAAGACCCAGTCAACGTAGGTCTGACCGTCTGCGCCATCGGTGACAAAGAAGTTAGTAGTGCCTGCGATACCAGCCGCCGATGTCCCCCACATTAGGGCAAACCCGAAGGCCCAGAACGAAATGGAGGCCATGGCAAAGTCCATGAAACTCTTGGTCATGTAGTTGACAGTCGCCTTGGCCCTGATCAGGCCGGCTCCAAGAAAGGCGAACCCCGCCTGCATGAAGAACACCAGGAACGCGCCCAACATCCATATGATGTTGCTTCCCTGGTTCAATTTATCCGCATCCGACGTGATATCCTGCGCAAACGCAACGTTGTATCCCGCCAGAATCCCCGCCGCCAACAACCCAGCAAAGACAACAAGTAGTACCCGACGTAACATAACGACTCACTCCATGGTTAGTATGATTCCAGGTTGCCCCCGACAGAGAAGATTATAGGGAGGCTATTACGCCGGTGTTGCTGATTTGTAAACCATATTTTGCCAATTTGTAACGAAACAATTAAATACGTACCATTAAGTTATGGAAAGTGGCGAGCATGTTATGGTAATTCGGTGAAGCTTCAGACCCCTCCTCCAACACCGGTCCTCCCATTTACCTGGGCAGGCGCCTAGGATTCGGTGGCCGGTTTCCAGTGGCCAGTGGTTAGTGGCCGGGGCTACCGGCCACTAACCACTGGCCACTAAGTAACTATCTCAAAACGAGGCTTCCCCAACGTCTCCCCCTTTCGGAAAAGGGGGATTTCCCCTCTGCCCAAGCCTGCTGGTTCAGTTTTGAGATAGATACTAACCATTCACTTACCGGCACGTTGGTTGACAGCATTCATCGGCGCGGGTAGCATAAAAGCGCTTCCACCGCACCGCCTGGAACGCCTCTTCAACCTCATCGGCGGTGCGCTGTTTCGATGGGTGCGCCCAACACCGACATCTGGGCAGCCGGGAGGTGCCGATGGCACGATATCTGCTGATCGAATCCAGGGACCCTTTCGAATTCGCCGACACCAACTATATGTACGACCTCGCCGGCGACCTATCCGCCAAGGGTAACAACGTCACCCTTTTCCTGATCCAAAACGGCGTCTTTTGTGCCCGCAGAAACGTGAAAGACAACCCCGTGGACGGGCTGCGCCAGAAAGCTCCAGGGGTGCAGGTCCAGGCCGACGATTTCTCCCTGCGTGAGCGGGCGATTTCCGCCGGCGCGTTGACGGAAGGCGTCGCGGTCTCGAATGTGGATGAACTCGTCGACCAACTGGTCCAGAGCGATACAAAGATCGTTTGGCATTAGCCCGTCAACGAGACTAACGCAACCACGGACCAATCTACTTACCTAAACACCTAACCTGAGGAGGGCAACGTGGCCACGTTAACCATCGCCCTGATGGACTCCCCCTACGAGTCCGGCACCACCACCACCGCGATGCGTATCGCCGACGCCGCCGTGCGCAAGGGGCACACCGTCAATGTGTTCGCCTATGAGGGCGCGGTCAGCCTCACCATTGCCGACCAGGCCCCACATCCCAACCCGGTCAAGGGCACCACCGTTGAAGAGCAGGACCATCCCACCACCGCTAATTTCGTAGCGGGCTTGCTGGCTACCGGCAAGGTTGACTGGATCAACTGCGGGATGTGCGTGGACGAGCGCGGTGCGGGGAATTGGATCGAAGGCGCGCGCCGGGGCGGGCCTCCTGACCTGGTTAACTGGTCCAACGAAAGCGACAACACCCTTATTATGGGTACCAGATAGGAGTTAGTCATGGCGAAGATACTCTCCGTCGTAGAACGGGCCTATCACGGGACCATCGAAGAGCAGGACGACACTATCCTCTGGCTCAGTCACATGATCAAGAACGCCGGGACCGATATCTCCATCCTCCTACGCGGCAACGCGGTCAATTACGGAGTCATGGGCCAGGACGCCAGCGGCTTGAGGTTCGGCGACGTCAAGATGGAAGTCCCGCCCACCCTTGATACCGACGTAGCCAACCTGGTCGCCGCCCAGGTCCCCACCTATATAGTCAGCGAGGACCTGGAAGACCGGGGCATCCAGCGGACCGAGCTGGCCGACGGCTTAAAGGTAATCAGCCGCAAGGAACTGGCCGACCTCTTCGACTCTCACGACTCCATCTGGCACTGGTAACCGCCGGGACGAGCCGTGGCATAACCCGGGAGGTCAAGAGGTCTTACCAGAAAAGGTAAACACTTTAGCGAGCGCCGAGTATTCGGCGTTCGCTGTATTTTTACCGGGTTCTCCTCTTCAGCCTCTATCGGACCACCGCAGGTCCCCATCTCGATCGCCCTTGGCTGCAATATCCAGTCCCCCAAAGCTCCCAGACCCAGCCGGAACCATTCGGAAGCATAATGTAGCGAGTACATAGTAACTATCTCAAAACGAGGCTTCCCCAACGTCTCCCCCTTTCGGAAAAGGGGGATTTCCCCTCTGCCCAAGCCTGCTGGTCCAGTTTTGAGATAGATACATAGACGTAATTCGGGAGAGCATTCCAAATCCCTGTACGAATTCGAAGTCACTTCCCTTCCCGTATCCTGTTCGTCGAGTTCAAGTGATTGGCCACGAAGTCCCTACGCCGGGCCAGAATGCAGTTCACGCGCCTGCGCGGCCAGGGCCTTTTCATTCTCCCCTCTCCTGTGGCTGACAGGGGTAGGTATTTTATTTAGGACTTACGCAGTTGAACTTGAGACCGTATCGTAGAGTAGGCTTGCTCAGATACAAAATCCCCCCAAATCCTCACTATCGGGCCCATTCTGTCATTCCGGCGCAGGCCGGAATCCAAGGGCGGCGGGGCCGGTCCGTAGCTACAATCCCGTTCTTACCTACCCCTATCAGCTCTCCTGTGGGGAGAGGGGTTGGGGGTGAGGGACGTCTTTCCCTTGCAAGCACGGTTGACCCGGAGCGCCCCCCTCACCCCGGCCCTCTCCCTCCAGGGAGAGGTAGAATGAAAAGACCCAGCCTGCATGGCGGTTGATTTTGCAATTTCAGATGCGGTCAATTAAAATTGTGTTTGGAAGTCTCTGTGTTAATGTGGCAGTAATGGTAAGGTGTCGAAATGGGAAATAACAGGTGGCTACGAAATAGCTTCGTTTATCTCCTGGTAATCATCGGGGTCATCGTGATCTTCTACACCCTGCTGCCAAGCTTCGGCGGCAGGAACGATATTCCCGTAACCACCGTCGTGGCTATGGCGGAGAACGGGGAAATCCGCGAGATAATCGTCGACGGTAGAAAGTTGACCGTCATTCCCAAGGTCAGCAGCCGGACTGGGCCGGACCGGTTCACAAGTAAGATCGGTGAAAACGGCGATATCCTCGCCCTGCTGGTCGAGAAGGGAGTCCAGATCGGCCCCCCCAGCGGAGTCGAAGTTACCTTCAAGGGGTCCACGGGCCTAGGTAGCTTCCTGGGTCTGCTACTGAATTTCCTACCGCTAATTTTCTTCGGCGGCCTGATCCTATTCATGATGCGCCAGGCACAGGGCAGCAACAACCAGACCCTGAGCTTTGGCCGCAGCCGAGCTCGCATGATGCCCTTCAACCGCCCTGGCGTGAGCTTCACCGACGTGGCCGGAGTCGAAGAGGCGAAGGCTGAACTCCAGGAAGTAGTGGAGTTTTTGAAGTTCCCGGAGCGGTTTCTTTCGCTGGGCGCTCGCATTCCCAAGGGTGTCCTGCTGGTTGGGCAACCCGGTACCGGGAAGACCCTGCTGGCCCGGGCCGTCGCGGGAGAAGCTGGGGTCCCATTCTTCCACATCAGCGGAAGCGAATTCGTGGAGATGTTCGTGGGAGTTGGCGCGGCCAGAGTCCGCGACCTGTTCGAGCAGGCCAAACGCAACGCCCCTTGTATCGTATTTGTTGACGAAATCGACGCGGTGGGACGTCACCGCGGCGCTGGCCTCGGCGGAGGCCATGACGAGCGGGAGCAGACTCTCAACCAGATCCTGGTTGAGATGGACGGCTTCGAAACCAACACAAACATCATCGTCATCGCGGCAACCAACCGCCCGGACATTCTTGACCCGGCGCTACTCAGGCCGGGCAGGTTTGACCGGCGTGTGACCCTCGATCTGCCCGATATTCAGGGCAGGGTCGCCATCCTTAAGGTACACGCCGCTGGAAAACCCCTCGCGCCCGAAGTCACACTGGAGAGTCTCGCGAAGGAAACCCCAGGTTTCAGCGGCGCGGACCTTTCCAACCTGGTGAACGAAGCGGCCATCCTCGCCGCGAGGGGCAACAAGAAGTCAATCCACATGACCGAATTTGAAGAAGCGGTGGACCGGATCATCGCCGGTCCCGAACGCAAGAGCCGGGTGATCAGCCCGCGCGAGAAGGAGATGACTGCCTACCATGAGGCCGGTCACGCCCTGGTGGCGCACTTGTTGCCCCATGCCGACCGTGTGCATAAGATATCCATAGTTTCCCGTGGCAACATGGGCGGTCATACCTCGCTTCTGCCTGACGAAGACCGCTATCTGTGGACCAAAAACCAGTTCCACGACATACTCTCGGTTACCATGGGTGGGCGCGTCGCTGAACAGCTCATCTTCGACGAAGTCACCACCGGCGCAAGCAACGACTTGGAGCGCGCCACCAAGGTGGCCTTGAGCATGATCAAACGGTATGGTATGAGCGAGGCCCTGGGACCGAGGACGTTCGGCAAGAGGGAAGAGCTTGTCTTCCTGGGCCGCGAGATCAGCGAGGAACGGGACTACGGGGACCGTGTGGCTGAAGAGATAGACGAAGAAGTCAAGAGTATGATCAGCATGGCCTACACGCGGGCCAAGGAGATTCTCGTAACTAACAAGCCCCGGTTGGTGCAACTGTCGGAGTATCTGATCGAGCACGAGACCATCACGGGCGAAAGCCTTGACCGATTGTTTGAAGAAGGCGGCCTGGGCGGAGAGCCTGGCACTCCAGCCATTCCTCCGGAACCGCCTCCCTACGCGCCAGCCCCTCCGCAACCTGGCATCCCGCAGCCAGCGCCAAGCTTGGGCGGCAGCGCCGGCCCGTCACCCGCACCTGCCGACGCAGACGACTGATCGGTGCGAGTATCAGAAACTCCAGGCCACCTGAGTGATCAGGTGGCCTTTTAATATAGGCTATCCCAATTCAGGCTCTTCCACCGCCAGCGGAAGCTCACGGTAGTATAGGCCCCACTGCTGCATCAAGTCCTGGACCGCCGGGTGCTTCAGCGCCACCAATTCCCGGAAGAATCCGGCCAGGGCATGGGCCGGGATGCTCTCTTCAGAACAAACCCAGCTTCGCTCAGCCGGCACCACGTAAAGCAAGCCGCTTTGGTGGGCGCATGTGACCTGTATTCGGGTCATCCCCTCCCCTGGCGTCACGTTCAGTCCTACAGTGGTCATTGATTTCACCTCATCCAAATCGGTCGCCGGTGCGTATTTGCGTATTATAATCACGAAAGCCGGGGCGCGGCCCATCATGTCCGGCTAGGCGCACTCGGCGGCTGAGTGTCGCATTCCGGTCAAATCCGCGCCATATAGTGGCTGCGCCCTCAACTATAGTGGTAGAATCTGTCTGGCGCTCCAGGTGGAGTGCGCAAATTTGCAGCGCCCAGCAAAATTCAACAACTAGGGGAACTGGAATATGTACCCTCCTGGCGGACCACGGCAACCCGACATGGACTTCGAGCACATTCTCGGCTCGGCCCGCAGCAACTTTAGCCGGATATTCGGGCGGTTGGGAGGTGGCGGCTTGGGCGGGGTTATCGTCCTCGGCGTCGCTTTGATTGCGGTGGTCTGGGCAGCTACGGGCATCTACACCATCAGCCCTGGTGAGCAGGCGGCTCTACGCTTGTTCGGCGCGGTCCAGGGAAACCCTGTAACGGATGAAGGACTGCATTGGTGGTGGCCCGGACCAGTCGGAAAGAAGGACGTAGTCCTGGTAACCCGAACGCGCCGGATGCTGTTGGGGTTCCGCGCCGGAGGCGACCAGGGTGTGGCCGACACACCCGTACCTCAGGAAGCGCTGATGATTAGCGGAGACCTGAACATTGTCGACGTCGAGTTGGCGGTCCAGTACAACATCAAGAACTTGACCGACTTCCTGTTCAAGGTCAATGACCCTGGTCAACCCGACCGAGATGCCCCGCCTGGACAACCCGATGGCCTCACCCTCAAGGATGCCGCCGAAGCGGCCCTGCGTTTGGTCGTGGGACAGAGTTCCATTGATGACGTAATCACCGAACAGCGGACACGCATAGAGGCCGACACCCAGGAAAGATTGCAGCAAATCCTGGACAGCTACGAAACCGGCATCAACGTGGTGAACGTGAAACTGCAGGACGTGAAGGCCCCGGCGGACGTTCAAGACGCCTTCCAGGACGTGCTCAGGGCACGCCAGGAACGGGATACCAAGGAGAACCAGGCCCGGGCTTATCAGAACGACATCATACCCAGGGCACGGGGTGAGGCGGCGAAGATCCGGCAGGAGGCCGAAGCGTTCAGACGGTCCCGTATAGAAACCTCTCAGGGTGAAGCGGACCAGTTCCTTTCGGTACTTCGTGAATACCAGAAATCGGAAGAGGTAACTCGCCAAAGGCTGTATCTGGAGGCGATGGAAGCCGTATTCCCGAGCATGTACAAGATTATAGTATCGCGCGGGGCGGAGACGGTCCTCGTCCTCGGCGAACGGGGTGGGATAACCCCGCTCCCCATCGGTCCTCAACCGTAATTCTCGAAAGTAGAGTAATCGTATGAAAGGTGTCATTGGCCTGGGCGTAATCCTAATCGCGGCCATAATCGTTTTGGTCCAATCGGTTTATATCGTGGACGTCACGGAGCAAGTCGTGATCCTTCGCTTCGGCGAAGTCGTCGGCCTGCGGCCCAATCCTGGTTTGTACCTGAAAGCGCCGTTTGTAGACACCGTTATAAGGTACGACAAGCGGGTCCTCCGCATCGACGCTCCGGCAGTCCCCATGCCGGATATTGAAAAAGAGAACCTGGTGATCGACTCTTACGCCCGGTACCGCATCGTGGACCCAGTACAGTTCCGCAAGACTCTCCAGACGGAGGACAACGCTCGGAGCCGGTTGGGTGACATCGTTACTTCCGGGTTGCGCAGCGAAGTAGCCAGGAGAGACCGGATCGAAATCATCGGGGCCGAGCCTCTCTTGGACCCACCGACCGGAATACAGATCGTCGAAAAGGGCATCCCTCAGATCCAGGGTACCGAAGCCCGCACCGAGATCCTTGAGAACGTGCTCGAGGTGGTCAAGCGCAGCATCGCCGAAGAAGATACACCATTCGGTATCCAGATGATCGACGTGAGGATCAAACGGGCCGATTTCCCGGACGAGGTCACGCCCAGCATTTACACACGCATGAGGGCGGAACGTAACCGTATCGCCGCTGGTTTCCGCGCCGATGGTGACGAAAAAGAACTGATAATCCGCGCCGACGCAGACCGCGAGGCTGCGGTCATTAGGGCCGAAGCGCAACGGGACAGCAGCCAGGTCCGCGGTGAAGGGGAAGCCGAGGCGATCTCCATCTTGGCCGAAGCGCTGAATCAAGACCCGGAGTTCTTCGCCTTCCAGCGGAGCCTGCAGACATATCGGAAGGGCCTGCCGACTGGGACCACAGTAATTCTGACGGAGGACGCTCCCTTCCTCAATTACCTGCTTGGCCCTGACGCGCCCAAGTCAAACGCACTGCCGTAACTGGAACGCCCTCATCACCCACGGGGTAAGCGCCTCTCGTGGAGGGACGGACTTACCCCGGCCTCAGATTTATCTCCCTGAGACTCTACGGCCTTCCGCTAAGCCCTCTGTGGTGCGCTCCGGCGACGTGATGATGATCCGGAATCCCTGCTCCAGACGCATTGGGACTTCGGCTGCGGTTGCCCCAGTGGCGCACGGGACCCCGGCGTTCTGACACGCGGCCAGGATCCTTAGCAGGTTCTCCTGAACGTCCGGGTGATTTGACTCCCCGGGGTGCCCCATGGAAACGGACATATCCCCCGGCCCAGCCCAAACGGCGCCAATGCCCTTCTCCTCCCGCAGGATATCCGGCAGGTTCTTCACCCCCTCGGGTTCCTCCACAATCGGCATCAAGAGCATACTGCCGTCGGGGTCCAGCGGCCACAGGTCCGCGGCGTCGTAGTATTCCCTTCCGGACAGGCCCCAATACCGGGGAGCTATCCGGCCCCACCACCCCCGTTGACCTTCCGGTTCGAAGTCCGCTGTCCCCGGAATCTGCGGATATCTGGCCGCGACCACCGCCGCCCGCGCCTCCTCCACCGTGTTGAGGTGCGGCAGCACGAGCCCGTACACGCCGGTGTCCAACGCCTGCTTGATCACCCACTGATTCTGCTCCCTTGAGTTGGGCGGTATCCGCACCAGGGGAACGGGGTCTGCTTGGAGCCCTCCACGATCCGCGATCTTCTTCCGGTTGAGCAAGAATTGGAGCGAAGCGCGCAGGTTATTGAAGCTCAGACCTTCATGCTCCATCTCAATGATTACCATGTCATAGTCCGAGTCGGACACAAACATGAGGTCGTCCAGGTTGCCGTTCCAGACAAGACCGGAACAGAACACGGGCTGGCCCTGCTCCAATAGATCGATTGCTTTGTTGTAGCGAACTTTTCCCGCCATACATATCCCCCTACGGCTAACTGTGACCGAACGTGATCGTCTTCCAGCCGGTTATGTCTAGTGTCAGGCTAGGATTATGGTACGGCCCCGCCGGGTTGTCTAGCTCGCGGCTCACGCCGTAACTGTTCAGACTTGATTTATCTTTCCGGCCCCCAGCCCGTCATTCCGGGCCCCGCATCCAGTACGGGGCAGGCTTTGACCCGGAATCCAGAAACGTTTGCAACCAGCAACGTTCCGTATCATTGGCATTTCTGGATTCCCGCCCCCGGTCGAGCCGGGGGCAGGCTCTTCGCGGGAATTGCGGATGGCCTTGCCGAGGCCATGTATGAATATGAAAATTGCCTATTTTCATAGTAATAACGCATTGGGGCTGCGGGACATCGTAGGAGGATTATCACAGGTATGGCCGATGTAGGACTCATCCAACTTGCCTCATCAAGTCAAAACAGTTGCCTCAAGCCGCGCCCGATTGACGGGCGGGACAAAATCACATAGTCTTAGGCTGCCATTCAACGTAATTCATCTCGATATACCGTCGCGTTCCGGCGGCGGACTATGCGCGGTTTCCACACCTCTGGCGGGTTGGGTTCCTGGGGTAGGGGTCTCCGGGAAGGGTAGCGGTCGAGGAGCGCCGATGAAGGTCCACGAGTACCAGGCTAAGGAGATCTTTTCCCGCTACGGCATTCCTGTGCCGCGTGGATTCATCGCCTCCACCCCCGAACAAGCCAGCCAGTTCGTCCGGGACCTGGGCGGCCGGGCAATCGTCAAAGCTCAGGTTCATGCCGGAGGACGGGGCAGAGGCGGCGGGATCAAGATGGCTAACTCGCCCCAGGATGCGTCTGACATCGCCGCTACTCTTCTCGGCTCCAACCTGATTACTCCTCAGACCGGGCCGGAAGGCGTCCCAGTCAACCAGGTGCTCATTGAAGAGCCTGTGGACATCTCCCGGGAGCTGTATCTGGCCACAACCCTAGACCGGACGCTGGCGGCGCCGGTGCTCCTGGCAAGCCCCGCTGGCGGAATGGACATCGAGGAAGTGGCGCCTACCCACCCGGAAGACATCCACGCGGAGTCAATCGACCCCATGTTGGGCCTCATGGAGTACCAGACGCGCCGGTTGGCGAGGGACCTGGGCCTGAGTGGCCCGTTGGCGCGCGCGGCGGGTTCGGTGATGAGCGCCGTCGCCCGAATAAGCTCCGACCTCGACTGCTCTTTAGTGGAGATCAACCCACTGGTCGTTACCAGCGACGACCGGATCGTGGCCCTAGACGCCAAGATCAACATCGAAGACGATGCCCTGTTCCGCCACACCGAGTTGCGCGAGTTGCGCGACCCCTCCCAGGAAGACCCGCTGGAAGCGGAGGCCGCCGCCCTGGACATTGCCTACGTTAGCCTGGACGGCGATGTGGGTTGCCTGATCAACGGGGCCGGTCTCGCCATGGCAACCCTCGACTTGGCGAAGTCGGTGGGTGCCGCTCCCGCCAACTTCCTTGACGTAGGAGGAGGGGCGACCGAGGAGAAAGTCGCCTCCGCTGTGAAGTTGATTATCTCCGACCCCAAGGTGACCCGGGTGTTGATTAATCTCTTCGGCGGGATTTTGCGCTGTGAAGTCGCGGCCAGAGGCGTCGTGCAGGCCTTTGAAGAGACTGGATCGCGTATGCCGCTAATCGTCCGGTTGCTGGGCACAAACATGGAGGAAGGTCTGTCTATATTCCAGGAGTCCGGACTACCGGTCACTTTCGCGGAAACTCTGGCCGACGTGTCCGAGGCGGTCCGCCCGGCCCGTTAGATTCCTGGTATGCTGATCCATCGCAACGACTGAGTTCGAGGGACAACATCTAAGATGGGTATCCTCGTAAACGAGGACACAAGGGTAGTCGTTCAGGGCATCACTGGCAGGGAGGGAAGCTTCCATGCCAACGCGTGTATTGAATATGGCACCAACGTCGTCGCCGGGGTCACCCCCGGGCGGGGCGGCCAGGTCTTCCAGGAGCAGGTGCCTATATTCGATTCCGTGGAAGAAGCGGTTTCGGAGACCGGAGCGGATGCGTCTCTGATATTCGTTCCGCCGCCGTTTGCGGCCGACGCCATGGTCGAAGCCGCGGATGCGGGAATTCCATTCATCGTGTGCGTCACCGAGGGTGTCCCAGTGCTGGACATGGTCCGGGTCCACAGGTACTTGCAGGGGAGACCGACGCGCCTGTTGGGCCCCAATTGTCCGGGCGTTATTACCCCGGCGGCGAGTTGCAAGCTTGGCATTATGCCTGGCTCCATCCATCGGCCTGGCCGCGCCGGAGTAGTGTCTCGCAGCGGCACCCTCACCTACGAGGCTGTTGCTCAACTAAGCGATGAGGGAATCGGCCAGTCAAGTTGCGTGGGGATTGGAGGCGATCCTATAATCGGCGTCAGGTTCGTCGAAGTGCTCCGTCTCTTCAACGACGACCCTGAAACTGACCTGGTTGTCCTTATCGGGGAAATCGGCGGCTCATTGGAGCAGGCGGCGGCGGCCTACATCCAAGAATCATTCACCAAACCGGTCTGCGCTCTCGTGGTGGGCAACGCCGCGCCCCCGGGCAAGCGCATGGGCCACGCCGGGGCGATCATTACCGGAGACAGCGCCCGCGCCGACAGCAAGATTCAGGCCCTCGCTGACGCGGGAGCGACGATCATTCCATCACCGGCCGACATTGGCGTCACCGCCAAGGCCGTCCTGGCTCGATCTTGATTCTCAGGCCTCAACCTTAGCGGAGCCTACATGCCATTCACCAAAATCAACGGTATCAGGGTCCATTGCCAGACCCATTGGTCCGGACCTGGCCTGAGGCTGGACTACCTGGTTCCTAGCTGAACTCGCTCCGGCGGAGTAGAGTCCTCAACCTGGCGTAGGGTCGGAAACCTATGGAATACGAACCGGTCATCGGACTGGAAGTACACGTACAGCTATTGACGCGCAGCAAGATGTTTTGCTCTTGCCGCGCGGACTATCAGTCCGCCGCGCCCAACACCCGAGTATGCCCCGTGTGCCTGGGCCTGCCGGGTAGTCTGCCTTCAATCAACCGCAAGGCTGTGGAGCACACCATCATGACGGGGCTGGCCCTCAATTGCCAGATTCCTTCCTACTCCAAGTTCGACCGGAAGAACTATCCATATCCCGACCTGATGAAGGGTTACCAGATTTCCCAGTACGACTTGCCCCTTGCCGTCGACGGTCACCTCGACCTGGACATGGACACCTACTCAACGCGCGTGGGAATCGACCGCGTCCACCTTGAAGAGGACGTGGCAAAGCTGCAGCACCTCCCATCTCAGACTGGAGAGTCCTACAGCCTGGTGGACGTGAACCGTTCTGGCGTTCCATTGATGGAGGTAGTCAGCGCGCCTGACATTTCATCCTCGGAAGAAGCGCAGGCTTACCTGACCACCCTCCACTCGGTCCTGCAATATCTGGGAGTCACCACCGGAAACATGCAGGACGGCAGCTTCAGGTGCGACGCCAACATAAGCATCCGCCCCAGGGGAAGCAAAGAGCTTGGCAAACGATCTGAAGTAAAGAACATGAATAGCTTTCGCTCGGTTTTCCAGGCTCTGAACTATGAGTTTGAACGCCAGAGCCGTGTCCTGGATTCTGGCGGGCAGGTGGAACAGGAGACCAGGGGTTGGGTGGAAGAACGAAGCGTTACCGTGTCTCAGCGAAGCAAGGAATACGCCCATGACTATCGCTACTTCCCGGAACCCGACCTTCCTCCGCTGGTAATCGATCCAGCCTGGGTTGGGAGTCTGAGAGAACGTTTGCCCGAGTTAGCGGCCCAACGGCGGTCTAGACTCATGGAGGAATTCGACCTGCCGGAGTACGACGCGGCGCTAATCACTGCTTCCAGGCCGATGGCCGACTATTTCGAAGCCGCGTTGGGAGCGGCGTTGATAGAAGGCGCGGCCACCGGAGATGCCCGCAACAGTCTCGCCAAGAGCGTTAGCAATTGGATGCGGGAGGACCTGAGCCGGTTGCTCAATGCCTCCTCGATAGGAATCTCCGACTCACTGGTAACCCCTCCCATGCTGGTGGAGCTAATCGGCCTCGTGGATTCCAACGCAGTGAGCGTCACTTTGGCCAAAACCGTCCTGGAAGAGGCTTTCAATTCGGGCGGGTCCCCTGCTACCATCGTTCGTGACCGGGGGTACACCCAGATCAACGACTCATCGTCGCTGGGTGCGGTGGTGCGGGAGGCGATAGAATCCAACCCCAAAGCCGTGGCCGATTTCCTTCAGGGAAAGGACTCGGCGGCAAAATTCCTCGTGGGCCAGGTGATGCGAATCACCCGCGGCCAAGCCAACCCCGAGATGGCAAACCAGCTCATCGCCCTGGAACTGGAGTCCATCAAAAACACTCAATCAACTAAGAGTTAATTTCTTGCTGTATCTGAACATCGTCCAAATCTTAATATCCATTGTGATCGTGCTCATCATTCTGGCCCAGGTGAAAGAGGCCGGCGCGGGTCTCTTCGGTTCCGCCCAATCGACGGTGAGGACCCGCCGGGGCCTGGAAAAAACCCTTTTCCAGTTCACCATCATACTGGCCGCGGTATTCCTGGGAATCTCCATCCTCAGCGTTCGCGGCGGCGACCGTGTGTGGGAGACCCAGGACACCATCGTCATGGGGGTCGTGGGAGCGGGAGTGCTGGTCATCGCCGTGGTAACCCTGCGGTTCATGAAGTAGCCGGCCGGGCCCCGGACCACCCCTTCGATGGACTCTCCGGACTCTCCGCCTATCGTACTCACCACCGACTTCGGCCTAGCCGATCCTTACGTCGGCGTGATGAAGGGAGTCATCCTCCGGACCAATCCTGGGGTCACGCTGGTCGACCTTACCCATAACGTCGCGCCCCAAAACATCCTGCAGGGAGCGTTCGTGCTGGGCGCGAGCCATAGTTTCTTTCCCGAGGGGGCTATTCATGTCGCGGTGGTTGACCCGGGAGTAGGCACGGACCGACGGCCCCTGCTCTTGGAGACTCCATCAGCCAGGTTCTTGGCCCCGGACAACGGACTGCTCAGTTGCGTTTTAGCCGGATATCTGGAAGGCCCTCCCACGGGTAGGGGCCTGGTTGACCTGCCTCAGAATGTCGCGGCTTACCACCTCACCGAGCCTCAATACTGGCTGCATCCCCTCAGCCGCACATTCCACGGACGCGACGTGTTCGCACCTGTGGCCGCCCATCTATCCCTGGGTGTCTCGCCGTCGTTGATGGGAACCCCGGTATCCCGCATGGAATGGCTGCCGATTCCGCAGCCCCACTTGCAAGAAACGGGAATTTCAGGGGAGGTCATCTACGCCGACCACTACGGCAACCTGGTGACAAACATACCGGCCAACTTGTTGGACCACCGAAGCGCCGTGGTCGTTAAGATCGCCGGACACTCGGTGCGGGGGCTGAGTCTCACCTTCCACGATGAGAACGTCTCCGGTGACAGCCCATTGATAGCCTTGGTCGGGAGTCTTGGCTACCTGGAAGTCGCGGTCCGTGACGGGGACGCCGCGTCCACCCTCGGCGTAGGCCCCGGCGAGCCTCTGCTGGTCACTCATCCACCCCGTTTATAGCGCTCCATACGTCGTGATGGCTACTATTGACTTCCATTTGGGCCATGCTAGTATGGGGAAAATTCGATGGGGGAGAGACTTCCCTAGCCTCGGTCAGCTTTAGGGGGCGCTATGGACCTGACTCGCGACAAGATGCTCGAGCTTTACCGGACCATGGCTACTATCAGGCACTTCGAAGAGCGCGGTATTCCGGAGACCGGACAGCGCCGTATGTCCGCCTCGGTCCATTCCTCCGCGGGACAGGAGGCGGTGCCCACTGGCATTTGCGCCCATCTGACGGACGACGACTACATCGGCAGCACGCACCGGGGTCACGGCCACTGTATCGCCAAAGGCGTCGACCCTAAGCTGATGATGGCCGAGTTGTTTGGCCGCGCCACGGGTCCCAACAAGGGCAAAGGCGGGTCGATGCACATCGCCGACATGAGCAAGGGAATGCTGGGTACAAACGGCGTGGTGGCCGCAAGCGTGCCCCTGGCCGTGGGAGCGGCCCTGACCTCCAAGCTAAAGAACCTTGGCCGGGTGGCCGTCGCCTTCTTCGGCGACGGAGGGGCCAACCAGGGAGTGCTCCATGAGAGCATGAACCTGGCGTCGGTGTGGAAGCTCCCCGTGATATTTTGCTGTGAGAACAACCAGTACGCGGAGTCCACGCCGGTTGAATACGCCCTTTCGACGGCCCGGGTTTCAGACCGGGCGGCTGGTTACGACATGCCGGGCATCAACGTGGACGGCATGGACGTATTCGCGGTGTACGACGCCGCTGGACAAGCGATTGCCAGGGCCAGGGCCGGAGACGGCCCCTCGCTGTTGGAGTGCATCACCTACCGCTATTACGGTCACACCGTATTCGACAACCCTCTTTCATACCGCACCAAGGAAGAGGAGGACTATTGGCACAACCGCGACCCGTTGAAACTGTTCCGGGAGGCGGTCATCCCCCAGGGGGAAATTACCGCCGAAGAGCTCGATCAGATCGACCAGGAGGCGGAGGCTCTTATGGAGGAGGCCATCCAATTCGCCGACTCCAGCCCCATGCCGCAACCCGCCGAGCTTTACGAAGACGTTTACGTGGAATACCCCACCGAACTGCTCAAGCGCGGGTCCAACATGGACGTTTAGGCCGGCGCCAACTCGATGCGGCGGAAAGCAGAGGTCGAGGTTGAAGCTATGGAGTGGACGCAGTGGTTGCCTGTGATAACAGGGGTGATAACCGGAGGGCTTACAGCGGGAATTACCATGCTGGGAATATGGGGGGCAATGGAGCACAAGTTGGGAAGACTGGAAGCGCGGATGGACAATTTGGAACGGGGCCAGGCAGAGGCCAAAGCCGACAACATCCGGCTGCACGAGGAAACGCGGGCTGAAATCCGCAGGGAAATCCGTCTTTTGCTGCAAGTGGTGCGGGAGCATACTCACGCTGACGGCAGTCCGGCCACTACGCCCATACCGGCGGATGGCGCCTAGCCCCGCCGACGCAGCACCCCCGGACCGGCCCGTCAACTACGGGCAAACGGAGCAAAAGGAGAAAACGATGACCACCACTGCGACCAGAGAGATACAGTACCGCGAGGCCATCAACGAGGCGATACGCCAGGAGATGGAGCGGGACGAGACCGTGATCATCATGGGCGAGGAGATAGCCGGAGGCGCGGGCCGCGAGCACCTGGGTATCGTCGACGCCTGGGGCGGCCCCTTTCGCACCACGGTCGGGTTGATCCAGCAATTCGGCAACCAGCGGGTGTTGGACACTCCCCTCTCCGAGGCTGCATTCGTGGGTACGGCCATCGGCGCCGCGTCCACGGGTATGCGGACTATCGCGGAGCTGATGTTTGTGGACTTCGTCGGCGTCTGTATGGACCAGTTACTCAACAATGCGGCCAAAATGCGTTACATGTTCGGAGGTCAGGTCAAGGTGCCGTTCACTCTGCTAACGCGCATCGGCGCGGGATTTGGCAGCGCGGCCCAGCACTCCGAATCTTACTACTCCATTTTCAGCCACATTCCGGGCCTCAAGGGCGTCGTTCCCTCGGACCCATACACGGCCAAAGGGCTGCTCATGGCTGCGATCCGGGACGATGACCCCGTGGTGTACTTTGAACACAAGGGTCTGTACGGGAACACGGGCCACGTGCCGGAGGCGCCGTACACCTTGCCTCTGGGAAAGGGCCGAACGGTGCGCCAGGGAACGGATGTGACGCTGGTGGGCATCTCCAAGATGACCCTCGTATGCTTGGAGGCGGCGGAAGAGCTTGCCAAGTCGGGCATCAACGCCGAGGTGGTTGACCTTCTCAGTGTCTCCCCCATTGACTACGATCTGATCATCGACTCGGTCCGCCGCACCCACCGCATCGTGGTAGTTGACGAGGACACCCCCATTTGCAGCCTGGCTTCCGAGATTTGCGCCCGCGTAGCCGAAGAAGCCTTCGACTACCTGGACGCCCCTCCATCGCGGGTCACCGCGCCTCACACCCCCGTGCCCTACAGCCGCCCGCTGGAGGATATCTACATACCCAACCAGGCAAGAGTTATCAGGACGGTCCAGGGGTTGTTGGGAAGGGGATAGTCTTTGCCGCACAGGGTCTTTTCACCGTCCATGCGGATGCGGGAGCGCCCAGGGCAACCACAAGGGTTGCCCCTACATCAGGGGAGCGTTGTTCTGTAGGGGTCCGCTTCTGGCGGACGGTTGCCTTGGGCGCGAAAATGAAAAGGTCCTGTTTCGCCTTCAGGCATCCTCGTTCCACATCCGGGCGCGTACCATGAACACCGACGGGTCTTCCAGCCATTCAGCGTAGCCGATATTCCGGTTGTCCGTCAGCCAGTCAATCCGCTCATTCAGGCAGGAGGCCAATGCCTCATCATTCGCGTCGACGGTGAAGCCGCCATGTTCCGAGACGGCGTCGAGCGCGGTAACCGCGAACTTGCCGTTGGAAGCGGCGGAAGCGTCCCGATTGCCGATCTCTCCCCTGGCCACCCCGTCGATTCTCCCGTCGGCCAGGGCATCGAGCAATTCCACCTCGCCCATGTCGTCCCCGAGGTATATCACCTGCGGCATATCGTCCGAAGGGGGGTAGAGCCGCTGCCTATCCGCCAGGTTATCGGACTCTCCCGCGGCCGTTATGAAGTAGCTCGCTGTGCCGTCGGCCACCACCGGGCCGCCTGGCGTGTCGAATCGTACCCCCGGCGCCAGGACCCCATCCTCGTTGACAAGCCCCGTCAACACCAACAGGCGGGCCTCCCCCGTCGTGTCGCGCAGTACGCCAATCAGAACGTCGCTAGTAAGTTTGTCGTGACTCGAGAGTCTATCCGCGTCCTCGGCGCGTACCAACAGCGATTGGCGAAAGGTGACATGTCCGGTGGTAAAGCTCACCACTTTGTTTCCGGACGAGTCCATTGTGCGGGAGTCAAGGACCGTTATGCCGCCTCCGATGAGATCGTACTCCGGGTCGGCGGAACGCAGCCAAATGCCGTCCCACTCCGAGACCGCCTTCCGGGAAAGCTTCAACTCCACGTCATTCATAGCTTCCAGCGCAGTCAACAAGTCCGCTTCATAACCCATGTGCGTGTCGAACCCGCTGGAATCTTGTACAGGGTCGGCGCTGAAACTCACCGGCTCGAAGTAAGCGTAGAAGCCCACATTCAGGTTACGGTCAGAGCAGACCTGCTGCTGCCCGGACCCACCCGAGCAGGCCGCGAGCCATGCCAGGGACATGCCAATCACCGTTATTTTGACGAATAGGCATGACCAACACCGCAACGCTATGTGGCCTCCAATCAAGGGTCTCATACCAACCCGGGCTAGTGAAACAGCAGGCCGCCGTTGACATTGTACGCCTGTCCGGTTATGAATGACGCGTCTTCGGACGCGAAGAACGCGACCATGTTGGCAACGTCCTCGGCCTCGGCGATTCTGCCCAAAGGAGTGCGCTGCCCGGCGTCCTGGACTATCCCGCCTCGGAACTCCTCCAGCGACATGCCACGCTCGGCGGCCTGGTCCCGCTCCCAATAGCTCATCCGGTCCGTGTTTATCGGACCGGGGCAGACCGCGTTCACCGTTATGTTGTACGGGGCCAGGTCCAGCGCCGAGGCCTGGGTCAGACCCAATACTGCGAACTTGGAAGCGGAATAAGCCGCCCCCATCGCGCTGGCCTGCTTGGCCGCGTTGGAGGCTATATTTATAATCCGGCCGCCTTCTCCCCTGGCCGCCATTTCCCGGCCCGAGAACTTGGTGCACAGAAACACCGCCGTGGTGTTGATGGCCAGGAAGTGGTCCCACACCTCCCTGGGGAGTTCGGTCACCGAGGTCTTGTCCCTCCCGATGATGGCCCGGGCGTTGTTCACGAGAATGTCGATGCGGCCGAAGTGGTCTCTCACCTGACCGACCAGTCCCTCGATCTGTTCCTCGACGCTTAGATCGCAATAGACGGGAAGACAACGGCGTCCCAGGGCCTCAACCTCCTCCGCCACACTCTGGATGCCGCGCCATTCGACGCGCACCTCTCCCGGTGGAAGGTCGGTCGCATCCCGTTGGATGTCCGTGATGGCTATGTCGGCTCCCTGGGAAGCCAGCTTCAGCGCCGAGGCGCGCCCCACGCCCCTCATACCGCCGGCTCCGGTAATCAACGCAACTTTACCTTCCAGTCCAGGCATGGACCACCTCCTGGCGTTGTATCGCGAATCGGTGCTATTGTATTCCGCGTCAGGTGGCGTCTCAATAGCCCCTCATCTCACGATCACCAGGAGAAGGTGAACATCATGCCAACATCCCTCATCCACGGAAAATACCTGATCAGCAGCGCGGGGTCCGACACCGAATCCAGCGTCGTGATCACCGACGGCGCGGTGTTCCAACGTGACGGCGTCATCGAAGCGGTCGGCGACTATCAAACCCTCAAAGCGGCGCATCTAGCCGACGAAGAGATCGGCGGCCCTGGCTTCATTGTCTTCCCAGGACTGGTCAACGCCCATCATCATGGGCGTGCGGTCTCCACCTTCCAGATGGGGGCCTGCGACGACTCGCTGGAGACCTGGATCCTCAGTGGATGGGGACGCCGCCCCCACGATCATTACCTGATGACCCTCTACACCGCTATGCAGATGATCGAGTCCGGAACGACCACCGTCATGTACAACCATTCCCAGACACCCGTGACAGGCCTGGAAAATGACATCTCCGAAGTGCTCCGGGGCTTTGGCGACGCTGGAATGCGGACCGCCTTCTCGGTCTACTTTCGCGGCCAGAACCGGGTGGTCTACGAAGACGACGACACGTTCCTTTCTGGACTACCCTCGGATTTGGCGGATGGTGTGCGCCAATACCTCGCCGCGACTGCCATGACTACGGATGACTACTTCTCAATGGTCGAGAGCGCACACCGGAAATACACCTCTGCTCCCGAAGGACTGGTAAGCATCCTCGTCAGTCCCAGCAACGTTCAATGGGTGTCTGACGAATTCCTCCTCCGTACCAAAGAGCTTGCCCAACGTCTCGACACGGCGATACACATGCACTTGGTGGAGAGTCCCTACCAGAAGGAATACGGGATTCGGAAGTGGGGGAAGACCCCGGTAGCCCACCTCGACGACCTGGGTTTTCTCGGCCCGGAAGTCTCTTTCGCCCATTCCGTATGGCTTACGGACCATGATATCCAACTCATGGCCCAGAGCCGGGCAACCGTTTGCCACAACCCCAGTTCAAATCTGCGGTTGAAAAACGGGGTTGCCCCGGTGACGTCAATGCTAACCGGCGGCGTCAACGTGGCTATGGGCACCGACAGCACCGCCATTAACGACGATGACGACATGCTCCAAGAGATGCGTTTGGCTTTGCGATTGCACCGTGAACCCGGCATCGGCAGACCCGCCGTCAACTCCGGTCAAACCCTGGCTATGGCCACCGCCAACGCCGCCCGCCCAACGGGTTTCACCTCCGAAATCGGGGCCCTGGAGGTGGGCCGCAGGGCAGACCTGGTGCTCGCGGACCTCTCATCCATCGAAGCCCCCTACCTCGACCCAGCTATCACACCCGTTGACGCTCTCCTCTACCGGGGCAAACCCCGCGATGTTCATACGGTCATGATAAATGGAACGGTTGTGTTCCGGGACGGGCGCTTCCCCGGGACACTCAAGGAGGATGTAATGAACGAGCTGCGGGAACGGTTTGCCAGTACACTTGAACCCGAAGTGGTACAGGTTCGAAGCATGGTGGCCCGGTTGATGCCCTACGTTGAACGGTTCTACAAGTCCTGGAGCGCGGGCGAATCGGACCCTCACTACCGCTACAACAGTAAGCGTTAGCCTGCCCTGGGAACTTCCGTTTACATCTCGGTCGAGTCTGGATTGCCTGCGGGACATACCCCCAAGGGGCAACCGTTGTAGTAACATGACACCCTAGCCGATTTAGTCTGGACTCCTTCATCCGGGATACCTTCCCGGTGTCGCGACAGTCCAGGGAGGTATGGGAAGGATGACGACAGTAGGCGCAGGGAAATACACCTACACGCTGGTCCAGGACTGGGCGAAGCTCCCGGCTGGCCAATCCTTCGGGACGGTCAGCGCCGTAGCCACCGACTCTCAGGACCGTGTTTATGTATTCCAGAGGGCGGAACCCCCTGTAGTGATCTTCGACCGTGACGGCAACTACCTCAGCTCTTGGGGCAACGGTAATTTCGTCAGTCCGCACGGGTTATTCATCGCCGGCGACATAGTTTACTTGACCGACCGGGAAGGTTCGGTGGCGATGAAATACACCCTCGATGGCAAACCCCTCCAGATAATCGGGACCCACGGCGTCTACTCCGACACCGGGACCGAGGAGACCGGGACGGTGGTCCCCAGGGCCGCTGGTCCGTTCAACTACGTGACCGAGATGGTCCCTGCGCCGTCTGGAGAACTGTACATCTCCGACGGATACCGAAACGCCAGGGTCCACCGTTTCTCCGCCGCGGGAGAGCTGATCGCCTCTTGGGGTCAACCCGGTAAGGGAGGACCCAACGAGTTCCACCTTCCCCACAGCCTGCTGGTTGGGCAGGATGGGCGGGTGTACCTCTGCGACCGGGAGAACAGCCGCATCCAGGTGTTCTCTCAAGAGGGCGAGTACGTCACCATGTGGACCGACATGAACCGTCCCCTGGACATTTCCCAGGACGGCGATGGCATCTTCTACATCAGTGAACGGGCGGAAAACGGTACGCCGCCCCAGATTAGCGTCCTTGACCAGGACGGCGGAGTGCTGGCCCGGTGGCCCTCCAGGTCCGCTCACGGCTCCTGGGTTGACGCCCACGGCGACATCTACCTCGCTCTGACCGCCGAGCAGAGCGTGGACAAATACGTGCGTCAGCGTTAGCCTCTATCAGCGACTCACCCCAGACCGGCGATGCTCGTCTGTAGCCACCGGTCCATCCTATCCAGGTCCGGTGCGTATGCGGATTGGCATGTTCTATCAGATGCAGGTGCCCAGGCCGTGGACTCGCGGCAGCGAGTCGCAACGGTTCTTGGACATGCTTGACCAGGTGGCTTTCGCCGAAGAGATGGGCCTCAAAAGCGTCTGGATGGCGGACCACCAGTTTCGGACCGAATGGTCCCACTCCAGCGCGCCCGATGTAACCCTGGGCGCGCTGAGCCAGCGCACCACCGGGATGAGGCTGGGCATCGCCGTCGTGGTGCCTCCAGTGCAACACCCCCTGCACATCGCGGCCCGCACCGCCACTTTGGACATTCTCAGCAAGGGGAGGGTCGACCTGGGAGTGGGACGGTCCGGTTACCCCTACCAGATGGCGGCCTTCGGCACCGACTTGAAAGACGCAACCGGAATGGTGGATGAAGCCCTGGAGATCATCCCCAGAGCGTGGACCGAAGGGGAGTTCACCTACGAAGGCGACCATTACAAGATTCCGTTGCGAGAGGTCCATCCCAAGCCGGTCCAGGATCCCCACCCTCCCATCTGGTTGGGATGCAGCCAGGAGGAGACCTTTCGCAAGGCCGGCCTGATGGGCCTCGGCTGCCTGGCGATGGCGGGAGGGGGAGCCGGTGGCCTGGCTCCATTGGTCACCGCGTATCGTGAGGGCATTCGGGATGCGGACCCTTTGACCCGGGTGTCGCACAACCAGGTCTCCGTGAGCACTGTGGCCGTCTGCGGCGAAGACCGCCGCAAAGTCCAGGAGCAGGCTGCGGGACTTATAGATTGGTACCGGGACCAACAGGCGCAGCGAGACGTTCGAGTCTGGCGGGAGCAGGACCCTACCCGTGTGCCCGAAGACTACCGGTGGCACTACACACGTTCCACAGCCACCGATTCACCCAAACGGGAAGAGACGCCGTCCCTGGACCAGATCAAAAGCGGACGCTATTGCATCGGTGATCCTGACGACTGCATCCGCTACCTTGAAGCATACGAAGCGGCGGGCGTGGACGAGGTGATGCCCCTTTTCCAGGTTGGCGGAATCGAACATTCGGAAGTGATGGAGACCCTACGCCTATTCGGAAAATACATCGTCCCCCATTTCGAGAATAGAGCCGCTCCATCTTCCACGGAACGCGGCCACGCCCCCTAAACGTGCTATCCTAGACCAATGCGTTCAGCTTTAACCCGCAGCTCCAACTACAAGTACTGGGGATTCGGCGCAGTCGCCATTGGAACTTTCGCCTCCGTCGCGGACCACGGCAGCGTAAACGTCGCTTTACCCACCATTGCAGGCTACTTCGAGGTCGACCTTCCCACAGTCCAATGGGTGGTCATCTCCTTCTCCCTAACCGTCAGCGCTTTGCTCATGCCCATGGGCCGGTGGTCCGACATCCTCGGACGCAAGGAAGTATTCGTCGTCGGCTCATTGGTCTCCGCCGCGGGCGCCGCTCTGGCAGGGATCTCCCATGTATTCACCCTCCTGGTAATCGCGCGTGTTCTCCAGGGTCTTGGCAACGCCATGACCCAGGGCACCGGAATGGCGATCATCACGTCCATCTTCCCGCCTTCGGAGCGGGGCAAAGCCATCGGAATGATAATGACCATCGTGGGCACGGGTTCGGTGGCCGGTCCTGCCGTAGGCGGCATCCTGGTAGACACCCTGGGCTGGAGATGGGCGTTCTATTACACCATCCCCCTCGTGCTGATCGGCATGTTGGCGACCATGTTCATTCTGGAAGGCCGGAGGAAGTCCCAAGAAGGAACCCCGCAAGACCAGCGCAGTTTCGACTGGGCGGGAGCGGCACTTTCCACGGCGGCCCTGGTTACTATCCTGATTACCGTCATGAACATCCACAAGGTCGGCCCCGCATCGCCGTTCATCTTTGGCGGACTCCTGGGATTCGGCGCCCTGTTCGCCGGGTTTATCTGGTGGGAGTTGCGAACGCCATTCCCCATGCTCGACCTACGATACTTCAAGGAGCGGACATACTCCTTTGGCGTGTCGTCGGCATTCTTGACATTTTTGGGAAGCTCGGCCGTCCTGTTCTTGACACCCTTTTACCTGCAAAAGGTGCTTGGCTTCGAACCCTTGATGGCCGGCCTCATGGTCGTACCCGGCGCGGCCTGCATGGCCGTTTTGGGGCCGGTCTGCGGCCATCTGTCCGACCGGTTCGGTTGGCGGAAGTTCACCGTTGGCGGCCTGTGCTTATCGGCCTCCGGTCTGGCAATTCTCTCCAGGGTTTCTGAGGACACCACCGCTTTCATGGTGATTCCGGCTTTGATGCTCCAGAGCAGTGGCATGGGCGTGTTCTATTCCCCCAACACCAGCTCGATCCTCAGCGTGATCAACCGTGAAAAGTACGGCGTCGTCACAGCGTTCCTAAACCTGGTGCGCAACGGGGCCAACGTGGCAAGCGTGGCCGCAGCCACCGCCATCGTCACAGCAACGATGGCGTTCCACGGGCATGAGCCGAGTCTCGCCGCTGTGTTGGACGCTGCCGGTGAAGGAGTCAAGACCGCGTTCGTCCTAGGGATGCGGAACGCCTATCTCGCGATGATGTGCCTCCTGCTGGCCGCCATGACAATGTCCGCGTTTAGCTTCCACCGAGTAAAGGAAATGCCTCCGGTGCCCTCCGCCTAGCGCTTCGGGCGCGTGGCCCAGGCCCCCGCCTTGACGGCCCATTCCCATCGACTAAAATACCGTTGACCCGGCACGGAGTCGGCCGGAGTACCCTGCACCCGGAGTTACCCGAATGACCGACCAAGACCAGGGACAGGGCCTGTTCCTGAGCCCATACCGGGTCCTGGACCTTACCGACGACCGGGGCCTGCTTTGCGGCAAGATTCTAGCGGACCTGGGCGCGGACGTGGTGCAGGTCGAGCCTCCGGGCGGCAGCCCGGCCCGCAACATCGGCCCCTTCTACCACAACGACCCTCACCCGGAGAAGAGCCTCTACTGGTGGGCCTACGCCGCCAACAAGCGGGGAATTACGCTGGACCCGGAGACCAACGACGGCAGGGCGTTGCTAAAGAGGCTGGTGGTCAGCGCCGATTTCCTGGTGGAATCCTACGCTCCGGGCTATATGGACAGCCTGTCAATCGGCTACGACGAACTCTCGCGAATCAATCCCGGCCTGGTCATGGTCTCCATCTCTCCCTTCGGGAAGGACGGTCCCTATGGCGGCTGGAAGGGGCCGGACATCGTGGGAATGGCCCTGGGTGGTTTCATGTACTTGACCGGCGATAGCGACCGGCCTCCCGTAAGAGTATCCTTCCCTCACCTTTACCTCCACGGCGCGGCTGCCGGGGCAACCGGGGCGATGATGGCCCACACCCACCGGGCGCTAAGCGGCCAGGGCCAGCACGTGGACGTATCATGCCAACAAGCGGTGGCCAAAACCCTGGCCCACGCGCCCCAAAGCTGGGACCTCGAGGGAGTCATCCTGAAGCGGATGGGGGTGTTCCGCCAGACCTCGGGAGACAACGTGGTCCGCACTAGCTGGGCCTGCAAAGACGGATTCATCAACTACACTCCCCAGGGCGGCAGCGCCGGAGTTGCCGCCAGCACTCGCACCCTTCTCGCTTGGATGGACGAAGAAGGATTGGGCGACGAATACCTGGACTCGGTCGACTGGGAAAACATGGGCTACGGGCAGGTGCGAGCCGAGGTAATGTCCAGAGTCGTAGAACCCCTCCAGCGGTTTTTCCTGACCAAAACCCGCGATGAACTCGTTCAGGCCAGCATCGAACGCCGAATTTTGCTCTTCCCCGTTGCGACTCAAGGCGATATCCTCAGGCATCCCCACCTGGAGGCGCGGGACTATTTCCGCCAGGTTCCCCATCCCGAGTTGGATGACGTGGTGACCTATCCCGGCATGTTCGTCAAGGACCGGGAAGGATTTCGCCTTGGGTTGCGGAGGCGTCCTCCCCTCATCGGGGAACACAACCTTGAAATATACCAGGGAGAGCTGGGGCTTGCCCCGGAAGAGTTGGCGACGCTGAAGGAAGGGAGAGCCATCTGATGGCACGCAAGCCGTTGGCACAAAAGCCGCTGGAAGGCCTCAAGGTCCTCGATTTCTGCTGGGTGGCGGTGGGGCCCATGACCACCCGGTATTTGGGTGAGCACGGAGCTACAGTCCTTCGTATCGAGTCTTCGAAACGTCCCGAGACCTTGCGGCGCGCGGCGCCGTTCGGAGGAGGCATCCAGGGTATCAACCGCAGCGGGTACTTCGCCAGCTACAACCCGAACAAGTACGGCGTATCCATTGACATGGCTCACCCCAGGGCGCGGGACCTCGTTCTCAAGCTGGCCGTATGGGCCGATCTGGTCACCGAAAACTTCACCCCCGGCACCATGGAACGCTGGAATCTCGGCTATCAGGACCTCAGGGAGGTAAACCCGGGTATCGTCATGTTCAGTACGTCGATGCTCGGCCGCGGCGGACCCTACGAGCGTCAACCCGGTTTCGGCCCGGTCCTCTCCTCTCTGGCCGGACTTTCCAACATCACTGGCTGGCCGGACAGGGACCCCGTGAACCCCTACGGGGCATACACCGACTTCATCGGCCCCAGGTTCGCCGTCGCCGCGGTCCTGTCGGCCTTGGACTACAAGCGGCGCACGGGCGAGGGCGCGCATCTGGACATGTCTCAACTGGAAGCGTCCCTGCATTTCTCGGCCCCCTACCTGCTGGACGCGGCGGTCAACGGACACCAACAGGTCCGGCGAGGCAACGAAGAACCCGGCGCCGCGCCCAACGGGGTCTACCCGTGCAAGGGAGACGACCGCTGGATCGCCATCTCCTGCCAGACCGATGAGGAGTGGGGGGCCCTATGCGGCCTCATGGATCGCTCGGAATGGGGCCAGGAGCGGGCGGAACAGTTTTCCACCCTCCTTGGACGCAAGGCGCACGAAGAGGAACTCAACGGCCTGATCGCCCAGTGGACGGCGGACAAGGAACCGCGTCCCCTCATGTTCGCGCTACAGGGAGCCGGAGTGCCCGCGGGGATGGTCAACGACTGCCGCGATCTGTTCGACGATCCGCAACTCACATACCGGGGCCATTTCACCTTTTTGGACCATCCGGAAATTGGCCCGTACCCCAGCGACCGGGCCGAATTCAACCTGTCCGAGACTCCCGGAAGCCTCGACACCCCCGCGCCGCTGCTCGGGCAGCACACGGAAGTCGCGCTGCGCGATGTGGTGGGTCTTTCCGAGGAAGAGTACCTGTCCCTGAAGGAGGACGGGGTACTGGAGTAGGTAACTATCTCAAAATAAGGCTTTCCCAATATTTCCCCTCTTCGCAAGCCTGTTCGTCCAGTTTTGAGATAGTTTCTAAACTATAACCAAGGTGGGATCTACATTTGTGGGGCGATGAAGATTGGCTCAGGCGCCACAGTGAAGCTCTCCCACCTGTACTTGGAGGACGGTTCGGCACTGCCGCATGACCTCCTTTATACACGCATTCCACCTTGGTATCAGTTTAGGTGCGGCTGACTACGCCTGAGAGGCGCGTCCGAACATCGCCTCTCGCAGACCGTCCAACATACCCTCCAGCCGGGCTAGCCGTTCTCCCTGCGCCGTCATTTGGGTCTCTATGCGGTCCATCCGGGCTTCCATCCGGGCTTCCAACCCGTCCATCCGGGCTTCCATTCGGGCTTCCGACCCGTCCATCCGGGCTTCCATCCGGTTGAATCGTTGTTCCAGGCGCTTGGACGTGTCCATGACCATGCGGGCCAGGACCAAAAGCACGCCCACTACTGCGATGCCTACGGTGAGAATGCCAATCAATTCCGGTGTCATGGCTTCCTTCCCTCAGACCTGAATCAGTGCGGTCTGGAATTCTATCCTAAACCAAAGCCAAGGTGAAATGCGCAGATGGTGGGGGTCATACGACGGAGCCGGGGCATTCTCCAAGTACGGACCACAGGGATTCACCGGCGCAACCCAGCTGATGATCATCGCCACTTAAATGTACATCCCACCTTGGCTTTAGTTTAGTAGAGCAACAGCATTGAAATGACGGGATAACCTACTCACGTTTCGCCCAAGACCAGGGCCACTACAGCGTCGCTACGCAACCAAAACGGTTCCAGAGACCCATCATTCCAAAGATTTCTCACCACTAGGTACCCCGGCTATCCCCCGGTCTCGAACGCCAGGGTAGCGAACCGCATGAATACCCCTCCCCTGGGGGCGGCCAACGGTCCATTTGCCACAAGGCAAGCGAAAACGTGCGTCGCCCCTGGGACCGCGCCGCCGGGAACCTCGATTCGCTGCTGCGCATTGATTCCCACGATCACGCCGGTGCTCCGGTCGATCTCCCCATCGATCCATACCTCGCCGTAATTGTCCACGTTGGCCTCAAGATACATCCGGGCGCCGGCCAACTCCATGCCGTCGATACTGTCCGGCAACTCAACGGCGATCCGGTACCAGGCGAAGGTGAACCCTTCTGACAGGCTAGCCCGGATGTTGTCGCAGACCTCCCATCCCGAGTCGTCGTAGTCTGGGAGCCGTGCCGGAGACTCTAGCAACCGGGCGGTAAGTCCCTCGTTTGGTTCGCCGGGAACGAAGCCGGGGCCAACCTTCCATTGCCCGTTCACTTTCGCCCGGTCCTGGGCATTGTTCAGGTCCAGCGCTACTCTGGGCATGTTGTTCCTCCGTCAAAGTTGTTGGCCGCCCGGGGGCGGCGCAACGGCACTACAAATAAAGCTAAGGGCCGGTGTCCATTCCTGAAGACCGGCCCTTGGTAATCGGGTCCTGGCCGCCTACTCGCCGGTTGCCTCTTTGACCCGGCGAATGGCTTCGATGTGCCGGTCAGGGGTCCCCGACCCGCCGGTGCCAACCGACATGTGGGTCGCGCCCAACTCAGACCAGGTCTTGACCTCGGTGATCCAGTCCTCGGGGCCCTGGCCCGTCGCGGTGATCCGGCCTTCGAGACCGACATCCGATGGGTCCCGCCCGGCGGCTTGGGCAAATTCACGGACCTTTTCGATTGCGCCCGCTCCCGGTTTCGTCCGGGGCAAACATGGGCAACCAGCCGTCGGCCATGCGGCCGACCCTGCGCAACACCCTGTCGGTGGGTATGGGACTGGCCGAACCGCCCGCGCCCATCCAGATCGGAATGGGCCTCTGTACCGGCAACGGTTTGATGCCGGCATGGGATATCTTGTGAAACTTGCCTTCGAAGTCGACAACTTCCTCAGTCCAGAGGCGCCGCAACAGCGTTATCTGCTCCGCACATTTGCGGCCGCGGGTATGGAAGTCCTCGCCCAACGCCTCGTATTCAACCGGATTCCAGCCAACACCGATGCCCATCCGCAGCCGTCCGTCGCTCAGGACGTCCACTTCCGCCGCCTGCTTTGCCACCAGTGCGGTTTGCCGCTGCGGCAGGATCAGTATGCCGGTGACCAGGTTGATCTTCTTGGTTATGGCCGCCAGGTAGGCCATCAGCGTGAAGGGCTCGTGGATGTAACTCTCATGGGTATAGGGGAACCGGGGTACTTCGGGATGGTGTTCGGGGTTTGCGCCCAGAACGTGGTCCAGGATGCGCACATGGCTATAACCCAGATCTTCCGCCGCCTGTACGTAGTCCCGCACCGCGCCAAGGTCGGAGGCAAACTCAACTATTGGGACCGTAACTCCGATCTGCATGTCAATTCTCCTTACATTCTGGGAGATTTCCCGAGGTGCAAGCGCCTATCTGGCCGCCTGATGGGCCAACCGCTCGTCCCAGGGGCCCGGGAAGCGCCCCTTGCCGACGGCCGGGTCGGAGAATAGCCTTTCCTGCTGTGGCCACTGGTCTCTCGGCAATTCGTAAGACACTTCGATGCCGTTGCCGTCCGGGTCCTGGAAGTAGACGCCGATGGAGACGCCGTGGTCTCCCACACGCATGATGGGGATGTCCTTGTCGATGAGGCGCTGGTAGAACTCCTTGAGGTCGTCCAGGCTGTGCATCATCCATGCCATGTGGTTCAGTCCCACCTGACCCGATTCGGGACCCCTGGCGGTCTCGCCCACTTCGACGAGGGCGATCTCGTGGGACTGCTCGATGTCCGCGGACATAAAAGCCGCGCCGGGTCTGAGGTCGTATGTATGGAGACCCAGCACGTCGGAATACCACTGTTGGGAGCGCTCAGAGTTGCGGACGAATATGTTTACATGCCCCAGGAATTTCGGCTTGTAACCCATTCCCAGTCCCTCCTGCGTAGTATCGATTGCGGCCAAAACGTACCACACCCCTCTTAGGGCGCGCAAGACGAAATGCGCCCGGCACAGTGTCTTTCAATTATTCGCCCACAAGACCAGTCTGCCCCTTTCAGAAAAGGGGCGCTAAGGGGCTCTCTCCCCACTTCCGCGACCAGTCTCCCCCTTTCGGAAAAGGGGGATTAAGGGGGATTTCTCCCCTGCCTCCCCCATCGCGCTCCTTCTGTGATTCATGGCCAGGGGCTATAATACGGGCGAAATTCGGGACGGGAGAAAGGCTATGGAGTCCGGTGACGCTTCGTTACTGCCGCACCAATTTGGTCCACTCCAAGGAATCCGCATAATCTCCAGCGGCACCATCATCGCTCAACCGTTCGCCGCGGCCCTGGCTGCGGAAATGGGGGCGGAGGTGGTCCAGGTGGAACGGCCGGGAAGGGGCGACCTCGTCTGGCGGAATATCGAATTCCCCATCACTGGAGACAATGGGCACACGGTTGCGGCTGGTTGGGTGCAGGACCGTCGCAACAGCTTCCACGTAAGCCTGGACATCTCAAAACCAAAGGGCCGCGAGGTGTTCTTGGACCTGCTGCGACAGGCTGACATCTGGATGGAAAGCTCGATACCCGGCACCTACCCGGAATGGGGTCTGGACGATGCAACGGTCCACGAGGCCAACCCCCGCCTGGTGATCACCCATGTGTCGGGCTACGGCCAAGACGGCCACCCGGACTACCTCACCAGGGCGTCATACGACTTCATCGGCCAGGGTTTCGGAGGCCTGATGAACCTGACAGGCTTCCCCGAGCCGGATTCTCCCGTAAGAGCCGCACCGTGGACCGGGGATTACATCACAGCCCTGTTCTGCATGTGGTCCACCCTCGCCGGGTATATCCACGCCCAACGCACCGGAAAGGGTCAGGTTATCGACCTGGCCCAGTATGAAGCGATTCACCGGATATTGGCCGGGACGATGGTGGCCTATTACGAACTGGGGCTCAACCGCGAGCGGTCCGGCAACGCCGGTGGGATCATCCAGCCTTACGACACCTACCAGGCCGCCGATGGTTGGGTCAACATCGCCGCCTTGGGCGGTCCCTTTGAACGGCTCTGTGAGGTGTTGGGACTCGACGTTTCAGACCCGAAGTGGCACAGCGCCACCATTAACCCGGAGACTCCGGAATGGTACGAACTAGACGCCATAATGCGGGGTTGGGTCGAAGAGCGGACGGTCCAGGAGGTAATGGATACCTTGAACGCCGCCCAAGTGGGTTGCAGCACCATCATGACCCCAAGAGACATGGCCCAGGACCCTCATTACGAGGCCCGGAATGTACACATCGAATGGGAGGACATCGGCCTCGATAAAACCGTAAAGGGCACCGGCGTGTTCCCCAAGTTCTCTGATACTCCAGGCCAGGTGTGGCGCGGCTCCGTGCCCCTGGGCCATGACAACAACTTGGTCCTACAGAGCCTCTTGGGCCTCTCTGAGTCCGAGGTCTCCGAGCTTCGGGAGCAGGGTGTCATCTGATGAAGTTTCATATATTCATGCTGCCCACCATTGGCCGCCGGCCCGAATTGGAAGCGGGAATGGCGGGGACCCGGGACGACCTCTATCAAAGGATGCTCCACGAGATTTCCGAACAGTCCCGTTTCGCCGAAGAACTGGGCTACTACGGGGTTGGTTTCACCGAGCACCACTTCCACATTGAAGGGTTCGAGCTTTCAACCAATCCGCTGATGCTCGACGCTTACGTTGCGGCCCGCACCGAGAGGATCAAATTGGGCCAACTGGCCCTGGTGCTACCCACGCACCATCCCCTGCGTGTGGCGGAAGACGTCGCCGTCCTGGACCAGATGACCAAGGGGCGCATGTACGTCGGTTTCGCCCGCGGCTACCAGGCCCGGTGGGTGAACACCCTTGGCCAGCCCCTGGGGGTTGGAGCGACGTCGTCAGACAAGTCGGACCAGGACGCCCGCAACCGCGCAGCTTTCGAGGAAGCCTGGCAGATCATTAAGCGAGCCTGGACCAGCGGCACCTTCTCTTATGACGGCCAGTTTTGGAAGGTGCCGCCGCCCGAAACGGCCTGGGATATGCCACCCACGCAACAATGGGGCCAGGGCGCGGACCCTGACGGAACGCTTCGAGAGATCGGCATCGTACCCAAGCCTTACCAAAAGCCCTATCCCAACGTCTACGCACCATTTACCTACAGCGCAACTACCGCGAGGTTCTGGGCCAGGGAAGGCGGCACACCGGTGGTACTCTCCGATGACGTGGAGTTCTGTCAGGCCCTTTTCGGCGCTTATCACAACGAGGCCCGGACTGCGGGAAGGGACCTGAAGCTTGGCCAGGGCATCGCAATGGGCGCGACCCTTTGCATCGGTGAAACCGAGGAACAGGCTCGGGAGCTAAGGGATCTGTTCGATTGGGTCTTCAGTACCTGGTTCGGGGCTTTCGGTTTTCCGCCCGGCCTTGTCCTGCAAGGAACACCGGCTAGGGTCGTGGAGCAGCTAAAGGAGTTGCACGGCGCATTGAACTTCGAGGAACTGTTCCTCTGGCTGAACACTGGCCTCTACGACCATCAGGTTATGATGCGGCAGTTGGAGTTGTTCGCCACCAAGGTTATGCCCCGGTTCGAGTGACCTGGCCGTCTCCTAGCCGGTTCTCTGGGCGTCACTCGACGCCTTCCACTCGGCGATCCACTCCAGTACATCGGCCAGGGGCAGCACGTCGGCGTATTTCTGGTCCATGTCGAATAGGTTCATTGCGTGCGCCGCCTCGGTGCGGTCGAACACGCATTCCTCCACCACGACCATCCGGTACCGGTTGGTGCAACCGTCGACCACGCTGGCCCGGACACAACCGCTGGTGCTCTCGCCGCAAGTGATGATAGTGTCCACGCCCAGGTAATTCAGGTGACCGGTCAGGGGAGTTCCCCAGAATGCGCTGGGGGAGGACTTTCGCAGCACGGCTTCCCCGTCGATGGGCTCAACCTCGTCGATGATGTCGTACTGGCGCGCTCTGCGTTCCTTGAGTTCCGGTGGCGGGTCGCTCGGGCTCAAATAACCTCTCCGCGCCGACCAGCCCTCGATCCCGGCATGGTCCAGCCCGGTCATGTGGACCACGGGAATGCCCGCGTCCCTGGCCGCCTGCAATAGCGTCTGAAGATGGGGTACGGCGTCCCAGGCGGCCAGCCCGCAGGTGCCAGGCCAGTCTTTCATAGCCTCCAACAACGGCTGAGGCTCATCGCCAAAGACCCACCGGTATAGGTCAATCAGCAGCAATGCGGGCCTGGACCCGAATCCGACGGTCCGGTTGTTGCTCAAGGCCAGATGGGCCTTGTCCTGTTCAGTAAGAAACCGCTCCCATACCCGCTCGGCCATGATTTGCTCCTTACGCGACGGCGGACAGCCCTGATTGGGCTGTCGGCACAGCCAAAAACTCGCTTATTCGACTAAGGACATCTTCGGGATTTCGCAACTCGCACTCCCACACAACCAACACACGCCAGCCAGCGGCCTTTAGCTTGGCCGTATGCGCCGCGTCGCGAGTCCGCGTCCTCGTGAGCTTGGGTTGCCAATACTCCAGGTTGGACTTGGGCAGACCCGCTATTGGGCACTGCGGGTCTGGATGCCAGTGCCAGAAGCAGCCGTTGACGAAGAGAACCGCTTTATGGCGAGGCAGCGTCAAATCAGGCTTGCCGGGCAAGTCTCGCCGGTGAAGCCGGAACCGGTATCCCAACCGATGCACCATTGAACGCACCGACATCTCCGGCTTCATTCCCCGCGACCGGATTCGAGACATGCACCAGGAGCGGTCTTCCGGACTCAGGTTATCCAAACCGGATTACTCCAAAACTCGCTCCGCCTCCTCCCGCAACAACCGCCCCAACGCTTTCTCTGGAAGCGCATCCAGCAGCGTCACACCGCCGCGGCGGTTCAACGCCACCATCCAACTTCGAAAAGCCTCCCGCTCGAACAACGCCCCGCCGTCGGCCCAATGCTCCCGCATCACGTCGTATATCCCCCGCAGCACCCGCCGGTTCATTGACACCGACGGACGTTCAATCAGGGCGGAGCGGACATCTTGCCTGTGCAATAGGATAGCCAGAAACTCGCGGGGATTTTCCGGGTCCACATCGTGGGCAATCTTCCCAAGCCACCAGAGACGGGACAGCCCATTGTCCCGAATCAACGCCCTGTTGCCAGACGCGAAAAAGTGGTTCCGAACCTCTCTAACCGCATCGTCGTTCTTATCGGGCTGATGGTTCAGCCAACGCCAAGCCACGTATTTGGGACAATCGCAGTGGCACAGGTAAACCCACAAACGTTCGATTGACGCCTGATGTGGCGTTAAATTCGACAGCGACTTGTAGACAACAAGCGCGTTGTCTACATCTGTTTTGGGCGGCTCATTCCCGTCCATTATAAGTTGGCCTGAAAGACCGGGAGCTGCCAACTGCGACTCCCTCACCCCATTAACCGGCGGAACCGGATGGCTCGATACCTCGGTCGCATAATACCAATCAAGACGGTCGGCGACTGTGCTCCGCAAGTTCTCAAGCGCATCTTCCGTATAATACCGCAGTCGCGTCACGGTCCGCCCGGCTCCGCATCTGCAATGACGGGCATCTTAGGAAAGGGCGAGTCAAGCACCTTCTGGGCATCAACCAGACGGTCTGCATCTCTGGAACCCAACGGCTTACATCCCACTGCCTCAAGGCGCTGGTCAAGTGATGAAAACCATCTATATTCACGGTAGTTATCGGCGCTCTGGTCTACCTCGTTCAATACGGCCATTAGGGCAGGCAAGTACAGCCCATTCATTAAGTACTGACCTTCAGGCTTATTATTGGCAACCTCTCGGGCTGCGTTATACCGTAAAGCATCAGCCGTCGACATCTCGATCCAGATACGGTCGTCGTCGAGTTGGCACTGCCAACGGCCGTCTGGTAGGTTACGTCGTGGTCTATGTCCAAATATGCACCCGATTGGCGCCTCATCCGCCGTATCGACCCAGTAATCTTTGGGCACGTCCTCAGCGAGGACTGCGCCTGCCGCGATGTCGAAAGTTCGCCCCGAAAAATCTGGATGCCATCCGTCCGCACGGAAGCCGATCAGTTCTTGCGTGCATACGAGAAACGGGGCGAATTCGACACGTCCAGACAAGTCACCCGCGGGGTAAACCTTGGTTATATTCGAGCCGTCCGACTCTATGAGATCTCGAAAGTGGGTCCTTGACGCCTTGACCAAAAGCACATACTGACCGAATCGTTCCTTGACGAGACGAAGTAAGTCGGGGTCGCTAAGTTCAAACTGTACGTTCACTTCGACTGCGGTGCTGCCCTGGATGCGATTGACTTCTATTTCAACCTCGAATTCTGCATGTGGATAGTCGTCGCCATAACTCGGAGGGCGAAGCACTGGATGCGGCCATGCCTTGCTCGGATCGAACTTCATCGCTAATCTCCCTTTGCTTCTACTGCGGACAGACGCCAAGCCCTGCCGCCAATCGGAGAGTCAGCGGTGATTTCCAACCCCGTTCGCTCGCCGTCAACTATTGCGAAATGGTCCAGAGACACGTTATCAGTAAGTGAGCGGACATCTTCACGCCGGATCGCCGACGAGTCTCCGGCCTCTTCAAAGTTAAGCTTTACGACACCGCTGCCGTTCGCTCGAAAACTGAGCCGGTAACAGTTGTCACGCCCTTCAATCGACAGGATTCGAACGTTTGAGATCGGAATCCTTTTGAACCTGACCTCACCACCGCCTCGTCCTCCGTTTCCACCTTCGCCATCACCGTCGCCCAGCCCTCCGTTTCCACCTTCGCCGCCGTTTGTGCCAGTTCCCGCACCGCCTATCGAGCCGGTGTCTTCGCCGTCACCTTCTCCCTCTTCCGACTCTTCGTCTTCCGTGTTCAGAACCGGGGGTGTCGGGCGGCGAACCGGTTTCAGTGTTAGTTTCACGCGATCGCCAAACCCCGGTTCTTCGGTTCCTTCACCATCATGGCCGGCATCCTCAAACGGTTCATCGTCTGGAAGGTAAACCGCGAGCTCTGACAGCACCGTTGACGCGCCCCCTTCCGGAGGCCCGCGGCCTTCCGAACCTCGCTGCGTATCCAGTCGGTGATTCGTTTCAAGGCCCGTCTACCCCTTCGCCTTTCTCCTTCTGGAAGACGATCAGGCTCGAACCTATTGTGTTGTGGATTTTCCATCCGGCGCAAAAGTTCGTTGCCTTGGGGATCCTCGAAGACGCACAGTGCGGCAAAATCTTGAAATCCGGGAAATCGAATCAGACCGTTCTGTTCAGTTGTCACCAGCATCCCGGTGCGGCGCACAAACGCAACTTTGCTCGGTAAGCCTTCCTCGACGCGAATCCACAATCGGCAATGTCCGAGGTCCACGTCCTGCTTTTCGACCAGCAGGTTGCCATCATCGGAAATTTGCCAGAACGCCCGCGCCTGTTTCAGTGCGCTGCTGCCTTCATCCCCTGAGTCCTCGGAGTCGCCGGCGTTTTCTTCCAGATAATCGAACCACCTCCCCAGTGAAGCATCGTCGATTTCGAGTAGTCCCAGATCAGTGAGAGTTTGGTCTGGATCAATCAACACCTTGAGATTTCCCTGGTGGACCGCATAGAAGAAATTTTCGATCACGCTCGAAGCAATCCGTCGACGCCAATCAGAAGTTTCGAGAAACCCTGCAATCGACAGACTTGTTCCATAAACAGGATCTCTCAGGTCCGCACTGAGCAGCCGAAAACGCTCTGGAACATCATCGCCTCTAAGCTCACGACACCCGTCTTTGATCCCGAAAAAACCCGTTCCTTGAGTCTCCCCTTCTTTACTCTCGTGCGACATGAGCACTGACTTGCCTTGGAAAGACTCGACCTGCCTACCATCTTCCTCGTAACAGGTCCAGTAAAAGACTGTACGTAATGCGGAGACCGCGAACGGCGCATACTTCCCAATGCCATGCGACCCGCCAGCACCTTCAACTTCTGGCTTGAGGCTCACTCCTTGCATCTTAACGAGCGCACGCCATTGATCTCCGCGAAGCCCGGTTGTGTTACGGTCGGATACACGCAGGCAAGGTACCATGTCCCGCTCCAAAACCAGTCGAGCAGACTCGAGGGCCTGTTCTGCCAGAGCATCATCCGTCGCCGCCCGTTTCGACGCTTCGATAGCGGACATCAGTTCATTGCGCCCAAGTTCATCGGGGGTGAAGTCCTTAAGTTCAAATGTTACATGAACCGGTTCTTCGAGCCGCCATCCGGCGTCAAGGGAGTTTTGTATCGTCTCCCGCGCGAGGCTCGACAACGGAGCGCCATTGAAATGCGCTATGCCAGGGTCGTTGAAACCGTCAACGCGGCCGCCGTTGGTTGGGGGAAACCTCCAGCCAATCTTTGTGGTCATTGTGCGCTCTCTTGTTTCAAAATCTCCGCGCATTGATTCCCAACCATGTGCGCTAGTTCCACGCACACAGCATTTCCCAACAGCCGGTACTGCTCCGATACCGGGATGTCCGGGAATAGCGGAGGATGTTCCCCGTCGAAACCCTGGAATCGGGCGACTTCATCAACGCTGAGTTTGCGAATTCCCCACACATCCTTTACGAACGGCACGTTGTGGCCGCCGATGCCCATGTTTGCGGTCAAGGTCGGGCAAAGGCCGTTCTTCTTCTCGCGCACATAGGAACGCCGTAACTGGTAAATATTCGCCTCCGACTCGCCCGTCGCCATCTTGCTGTCAATCATCTTGTAGTAACGGTTGTCCGGTGGCAGATAGGCGTCCTCGGCGCCAGGCTGGGTACGGTCGATAAATTCATCGATCGGACGATGGGGCTTGCTTGCGCCATTTGCCGAAGGGGAAGCGAATGGGTTATATGAAAAATGATGGCGCGACGCGGCCACCATAAACAGCCGGTGACGGTCTTGCGGCAAATCTGTTGCGTCCTTAACGTTCACCGTCCAGCAGGACGTATCCCTAAACCAGTACCCGGCCTGGCGCAATGCCCGGCGTATTGCGTCGAACCAAGCCCCTTCCGCACCGTAGAGCAAGTACGGCACGTTCTCCAGTATAACAAGCCGGGGCCGCCGCTCAGGCGTGAACTCTTCAAGAATTCGGGGAATTTCAAAGAACAATTCCCCGCGCGGGTCTTCAAACCCGCGCCGCCCGCCAGCCTGGGAAAAACTCTGGCAAGGAAATCCTGCCGCCAGCACGTCTACATCCGCCAGCGCATCCCCGCGCACTGACAGGTCGCGGACATCCTTCTCGACCAATGGCACGTCGGGGAAGCGGTGCCGAAAGGCCAGGCAGGCATATTCATCGTTATCGTTGGCCCATGTTATGTTAAATCCCGCATTGGCAATCCCGGAAGCGAACCCACCCATCCCGCTGAACAGCAAACCGGCAGTCAGTTGAGGTTCTTGTTCAAGCATGGGCGTCGAGAATCAGATTCAAGGACTATCTCCCTTGAAACCGTCGAGGCAGCCGCTTCGCTAATGGCAACCGATGTTATGACAGCCGCTCCAACAACGGGATTCGGATGCCGGAAATTCTAGTGAAACGGGTCCCAATGGTCAATGGATGGGATTGCGCCGTATGGCGCGTTTAGGTGCGCTTCCACCCTGGAGTAGTACAATTGCCCCAAGGCATACAGATGGAGGAGGGTTCCGATGGCATCCGGAAAAGAAGATGAATCCATAGACGTGGCGGCTGCCGGGAGGGCCATATACGCGGAGATGCGCGAGCGGCTGGAAGCCGCGGAAAAGGGAAACTTCGTGGTCATCGACGCTTGCAGCGGGGATTACGAGGTTGACCCCAACCCCACGGTCGCCGCGCGGCGGTTGGAGAAGCGGTGTCCCAGGGCAAATATGTACGAGAGGCTTATCGGCCGGCCGGAAGCGTACAGAATGGTCAGCGTTAGAATCCCTCCCGATAGCCAATGATCAGAGGCAGGGTGACCCTGGACCTGCAACCGCTGGTAACCATTGACATAGAAGGCAGAGACGGAGTCTTTCGGCCGTTTGAAGTCATTTTAGACACCGGGTTCAACGGAGACTTGATGCTATCTTCCGGCATAATTCAACGCCTCGGACTGACCTATCAGCGTCAGATGCCGTTTACCTTGGCCGACAGCCAGGAATTACAAGCGTCCGCCTATGATGGTGTAGTGTCTTGGCACGGACGACGCCGTGATGCGGAAATCATCGAAACTGAGGGTGAATCCCTGCTGGGGATGTCTATGCTCCTGGGCAGCAAACTTACCGTCAGCGCCCGGATAGGCGGCGAGGTGCTGATAGAGGAAGAAGACTTGCCGACGTAGCGGCCCGTATTCCGCTCCACTGCCAAGTTGACACTCAAACTTCACTCCTTCAGAATAAACTCGACTTACCCGCTAACATGCAGCTAAGGAGGGCCGAATTGACAACGACAGCCGCTTACACGATGGACGGATTTATCGACGACGTTAAAGAAATATTCGCCAATGTCAGCGACCCCAAGGCCCAGGCAGAGGCGGTGTCCGCGCATTTGAAGGACCTGCTGGCGGTCTCCGGTTGGCTTGAAGAAAGGCTGGACCTGCCCGAGGAAGGCGGCTACGGCCGCGTGGACCTCCACCTCGAGGAAAATTCCGGCCATCCCGGACCCGGTTGGCTGCTTATGTGCTCCGTGCAGCGCCCAGGTCAGGATAACCTCCCCCACGATCACGGTGCGGCATGGGTCGTCTACGGCGTGTATGACGGCGCCATCGAGCAGACCAAGTGGCGCTGGCACTTCCCTGGTGAGGGAGTCGACAAGGCCACGATCAAGGAGACCGGCCGATTTACCCAAAAGAACGGCACGGTAGCCTACTTCCTGCCCGGCGAAATCCACAACACCCGTAACGTCATCGGCACCGAAGGACGGTCCTTGGTGGTCCGACTAGAGTCCCAGAAACTGGACCGGGTAACCAGGTATCAGTACAACCCGGCGGACAATAGTATGCGGGTCATGGACCGGTAAACAGGAGAGTGGCGAGATGATATCTCAATTACGCACGTATACCGTAAACCGGGGCATGATGGACGACTGGGTAAAGCTGTTTTCCGACCAGTTGGTCCCCATGCAGGAAAAGCACGGCATCCGAATCGACGGCATGTGGGTCAACGAGGCCAAAGACCAGTTCATCTGGATACGCAGCTTCAACGACGCCGATGACGTCAAGGCCAAGGAAGCCGCTTTCTACGGCTCAGCCGAATGGCAGTCCGTGATGGGCAAGGCCCGCGACCACCTTGCCAAGACGGTGGTCGAGACCATGGAACCCGCTGTCTAGCCTGGGCGGGACCCGCACAGGCATCAAAGGGGCGTCACATTGTCTTTAACCCTGGCCAAGCACCCGGTGGACGGGCTGACGGCAGCCGGCTCCACCGGGTTGCACGGTTCTTCACTCCACGTAAACCTGGACGAGTTGCGGCTCCACTTGCTGGAGGACCGCCGGCTCGAAAGCGTAGACCTGGAAATAGTCAATCCTGGCGACTCATGCCGGGCGGGCTACGTGTACGACATTCTGGAACTACGGGCCAAGGCGCCGGGGTCAGGCAACGATTTCCCCGGCATACTGGGGCCCATATCAACTGCCGGTCAAGGCACGACCCACGTCCTCACCGGCGCGGTGGTCACCGTCTTGGACGGCGGACAACCGGGCGGCGATCATGGTTTTGTAACCCGGCGCGGAGGCATGACCAAGATCCTGGAGATGAGCGGCCCGGCCTCCGGGGCGTCTCCCTACGCCTCCAAGAGTCACCTGGTAGTGACGCCGCACGCTCATTCTGAAGTGCCGCGTAACGGCGTCTTAAACGCCCTCCGGATAGCTTCGCTGAAGGCCACGGTTTATTTGGGCCGGACCGGAATCGATCAGCCCCCTTCGTCCACGGAAGTTCTGGACCTGGATGACGGGCACGATGATGGCCGCCGGGGGCTCCCAAGAGTTGCCTACATCGGCCAGGTGCATGGCCATCAGCACGGCACGGCCCCCGACGAACACATCGTTTACGGAGCCAACACGCGGGGGATGCTACCCCTGCCGCTGCACCCCAACGAATGGCTGGACGGCGCGGTAGTAATCTCCTACTCGTGGGCAGCCCGAGGCCTTGAGACCTACTACCATCAGAACCACCCCATCATTTCCGAGCTGTACCGCCTCCACCGGTCAAGGGAACTGACCTTCGCCGGTTGCATCGCCACTGTGGCCTCGGAACTGCAACACGAGCTTAGCCGCAATAGCATGGTGGCGGCCAACCTCGCCAAGTGGAGTTTGGGGGCCGACGGCGCGATTGTCACCAAGTACGCCGGTGGGGCCCCCCACTCCGACATGTTCGAGACTGCCCGCTGGTGCGAACAGTTGGGAGTCAAGACTTCAATTCTGGTCAGCGATACCGCTCCCGACAGAAGAGCCGAGTCTGCGGCTCTGATGAACATCCCAGGCGTAGACGCTATCGTCAACCTCAGCGAGGGTTCCGACGTGTCATGGCCTGCGAACCCCGTCGAACGGGTCATCGCGGGCAATACGGACGTGGCGAACATCCTGGCGAATGCCGAAGTATTACTTTCGGGAGACGTTTGCGGCGTCGTGAACAACCAGGGCGGCTCGCGGCTCCAATCCATCGTCTATTAGCCGTCGTCTACTAGGCTGAATCCCTATACGCACGGTCCACGGACCCACCACCGGAGGAACGTCATGCGCGTGGTCCATTACATTAATCAGTTCTTCGGCGGCATCGGCGGTGAGGAGCAGGCCGACGCTCCCCTGGAGGCGCGTTCTGGCGCCGTAGGGCCAGGGCGCTTGCTGGACCAATTGCTGGGAGACGAGTCCCAGGTCGTTACGACGATTATCTGCGGTGACAACCTGGCCGCTGAAAATCTCTCAGAAGTCGCCGCCGAAGTAGTGCGGCAAGTCAAAGGGGCCCAGGCCGACCTATTCGTAGCCGGGCCCTGTTTCCAAGCCGGCCGCTACGGTACTGCTGCAGGCGCGATGTGCGAGGCTGTCCGCGAACAACTAGGCGTACCCGCAATTACCGCGATGTCCGTGGAAAACCCCGGAACCGACCTCTACCACGCCAATACCTACATAGTCGATTCCGGCGAGGATGTCTCCCGGATGCAGCCGGTGTTGGCCGCGATGACCGGTCTTGGGAAGAAGCTGGTAGCCGGGGACAGCATCGGCAGACCGTCCGACGAAGGCTACATCGCCCAGGGTAAGTTGAAGTCGGAGTTCGTGGAAAAGCCCGCCGCCTCCCGGCTGGCGGAGATGCTCCTTGCCAAGCTGAAAGGCGAACCCTTTGAGGCCGAGGTGCCGGTACAGGCTGCCGAACCCGTGCCTGTGCCGCCAGCGATTGCCGACCTATCGAGGGCCACGGTGGCCCTCGTCACCGACGGTGGACTTGTGCCCACCGGCAACCCTGACCACCTGCCCAGGGCCTTTTCCAGGGTTTGGGGCGCTTACAGTTTCACGGACCAGGACGCGCTGGCAGAGGGAAGCTATGAGGTCGCCCACGGGGGTTATGACAACCGCTACGTAGAGAGGGACCCGCACCGGTTGCTGCCCGTCGATACCCTCCGGGAAATGGAACGCGAGGGCAGGATTGGCAAGCTGCACGAAGAGTTCCTTTCAACTACGGGCAACGGCAATCCCCTGGAAAACAGCCGCCGAATCGGCAGGGAAATGGCCCAAAGGCTCAAGGACTCGGGGGTGGACTCGGTTATCCTGACATCCACTTGAGGGACTAGCACTCGCTGCGGCGCAGCGATCACCAACGAGTTGGAAAAGGCCGGTATCCCGGTGGCCCAGGTTACCCCCATGACCCCGGTGGCCATGGCCTTGGGCGCCAACCGCGTAATCCGCGGTCAAGGAATTGTGTACCCGACCGGCGACTCAGAGCTACCTCCGGCGGAGGAACGCGACCTCCGGCGGAGAATAGTCCAAGAGGCCCTGGACGCTCTGGCAACCGAGGGCCGGACGGGAGCTTAGAACGAAGGGTAGGACGCGGTCCCGGCTATCCGTCTGCGCGGCGCACGGCGTGGCCGCCGAACCGGTTACGCAAGGCTGCCAGAAGCCTTCCGCCGAATGGTTGCTCCTGCCTCGACCGAAACCGCTGCTGCAATGACGCGGTGATCACCGGGATCGGGACTCCCAGGTCAACCGACTCCTGCACCGTCCACCGCCCTTCCCCGGAATCTTCGACGTAGGCCTGTAGGCTCTCCAATCCTGGCTCTTCCTTCAGCGCCGCCGCCGTCAGGTCGAGCAGGAACGAGCGGACCACGCTTCCGTTCCGCCACGACTCAGCGATCTTAGGCAGGTCAAGGTCGAACTCTTCCTTGGCCGCCATTAGCTCAAAGCCTTCCGCGTAAGCTTGCATCAGCCCGTATTCGATGCCATTGTGCACCATCTTCACGAAGTGCCCCGCGCCAGTAGGTCCGGCGTGAGCATAACCTTTGTCCTTGGCAGGCGCCAGGGAGTGGAAAACCGGCTCCAACCGCTTCACAGCCTCCGCGTTACCCCCAACCATAAGCGCGTATCCTTCGGTGAGCCCCCATATTCCGCCGCTGGTCCCCACATCTATGAAGTCGATGCCCCGCGAGGCAAGCTTTTCTCCGCGGCGTATGCTGTCTTTATAGAAGGAATTCCCGCCGTCCAACACAACGTCCCCTGGCTGTAATAGCGGGGCCAGGGCGTCGATGGTGTCCTCCGTGGGTTGCCCCGCCGGCACCATCACCCACACAGCGCGAGGTACGGACAGCGCGGCAACCAGGTCTTCCAGGGATGCCAGGCCGACCGCGCCTAGGTCCTGGCTGGCGGCAACCGCCGCCTGTTCCCGGTCATAGGTCAAGACCCGATGGCCGCCGATCAGAAGACGATGCGCCATATTGCCGCCCATGCGGCCCAAGCCTACCATCCCGATTTCCATATTCAGCCCCCGGTCCCGCGAAGTCGCGCCATCAAGTCTCTGGACTGGCCTCCGGTGATTGTCCCGCCGCTAACGTGTGCTCGGGCGGTCCGCAACCCCGAGGACCTCAATGCCTCGAAATCTCCCAAAGCCTGGGCGTCCGCCAGCTCTCCAAAGCTGAAGTCCTGCCCTGGAATAGCAAGGTCGTGATCGTGGTCGGCGGTGATCTGTAACAGCAAAGCTTTGGCCGGTCCCCCCTTGTGTAGTTGACCGGTGGAGTGAAGGAAACGGGGGCCATAGCCGACCGTCGTCGCGATGTGGTATCGCCTCATTATGGCTCGACGTAAAGTCTCAAGCCCTTGATTCAACTCCGGGGTCTCTTCCACATAAGCCATGATTGCCAGGTAGTCCCCCGGAGACATCTGAGTTAACAGTCCATCCAGGGAGCTGTAATTCCCCATCTCCGGCAGCTTCCCAGATGCCCGGTACTCGGCCAGTACGTTGTCGGTCATGTCTTTGGCAGACTGAACGTTGGGCTGATCGAAAGGATGGATGCCCAGGACCGAACCGGCGATTGCCGTGGCAAACTCCCAGCAGTATGCTTCGGAGAACAGCTCGTATTTCTCCCCCAGCCCCAATCCCACGACAGGTTGGCCCGACTGCTGGAGTGCGCCGACGGCGTTGTCCACAGACTCGTTGTCGTCGCCTTCCAGCCGGAGGTAGAGAAAAAGCCGGTCGTCTCCGTAGCATTCCGGCGACCCAAGCGGTTCCCCGGATACTGGGACGATGCCCTGTCCTTCCTTACCCGTGCTTTCCGCGAAGAGCTGCTCAGCCCACAGGCCAAAGCTGCTGATCGAAGGCGAAGTGACCAGAGTGAGTTTATCCCGCCCTTCCCGCGCCAAAGACCCTATGATGGCTCCCAACCAGGCCGCCGCGTGTTGCCGGGTTGGAACTCCGGGCGCGGTCGCCGTCCGCATTTCGTCCGCCCGGTCTAGCATTTTGCCCAGGTCCATCCCGGTCATGGCCGCCGGGACCAGACCGAAGTATGACAGCAGGGAATACCTGCCGCCAATGTCGGGAGGATTGAGAAACACGCGCCGGAAACCCTCGGCTTCTCCCAAAGTTTGCAGCGGAGAGCCTTCGTCGGTCACCGCGATGAAGTTGCGCCCAGCGCTACCCGCGCCAACCGCTTCCTCGACCAAATTGCGGAAATACCAGTAGAACATATTGGGTTCTACGGTCGAGCCTGACTTGGAGGAGACCAGGAACAGTGTGCGGCTCGGGTTGATCGCATCGGTGACGGTCTGGATACGCCCCGGTATCGTCGAGTCCAGGACTATCAGCTCCGGATAACCGGATGCGCTGCCGAAGGTCTGCCTCAGCATCTCGGGTCCCAGGCTGCTGCCGCCCATACCCAAGAGAACTAGGTGACGGTATCCCTCATCCCTGATCTGCCGGGCAAACATTTCCAAGTCTGAGACACTGTCCCGCATCTCGTCCGATATCGTCAGCCATCCCAGCCGGTTGATGATCTCCGTGGGATCGGGCTTCCAAACGGTGTGGTCTCCCCGCCAAATACGCTCGGCAACGTCATATCTCTCAAGGTCGGCAAGGCAGGCGTCTAAGACCTCCTGGTATGGTCCCAGGCTCGACCTCGCCTGCCCCCCAAGAGGCATTTCCATCGGTGGGGGAACGACTGGTAATTCAGAGGACAAAGAGAATCGACCTCCCTGGACTAACGGGAAGACTGGCTGCCCTGCTCCTAATCATGTGCGGGAAACCCTGCGGACGCCGCCCATGTCCGCACCCGGAAGCGGACTCGTGCCTATGACTTCTGATCTCTCCAGGTCCTGCAAATCATCCACACTCAGGCCCAAGATCTCGCTCAAAACGTAGTTGTTGTGCTCACCCAGGCCCGGAGCAGGCTCGTGGCGCGGCTCAGGGTCTCCTGCCATTTTCCACATAGGGCCGCTCATCAGGTGGTTCCCCGCATCAGGATGGTCCACGACCTGGAAATAGTCCCGTTCCAGCAAGTGGGGGTCGGAGTAGGTATCCGCCCCACAGTCCGATACGGGGGCCGACGGTATTCCCGCCGCCTGCAACAACTCGACGGTCTCGTAACTGTCTCGTATCGACGTCCAATCCGCCACAATCGCGTCAAGCGCCTGCGGATTGGCTACCCTGGCTTCCACGCCGAAGAACCGGCAGTCATCCGCCAGCCCGGGGATGCCCGTTACGCGGCAAAATGCGCGCCACTCATCCTCGTCGCGGACCGCGATAGTCACCCACTTATCCTCGCCCAGTGCGGGATAGCAACCGTGGGGCGACATCAACGGGTGACTGTTTCCGCGCCGCGCCCGCGACTGGCCGGTAAGGCCGTACTCGAGAAACACTTCTCCGATGTGGGGCAAAAACGCCTCCGATTGGGTCAATTCTATGAACTGGCCCTTGCCGGTACGCGCCCTGTAGTGGAGCGCCGCGCTGATCCCAAACGCCGCCGTGAGTCCCGCAACGGCGTCCGGGTGATGCACCAGTGAAATCTGCGTCAAGTCCATGTCGGGATATCCCCGGAGCGAGGAATGTCCGGTGACCGCGTCAATGGCCATGCCCATGCTGCGGAAGTCTTTGTATGGGCCGCTCTTTCCGTATCCAGGCATCTCAACCACAATCAGGTCGGGCTTCAACGCGAGTAATGCCTCATACCCGATACCGAGCCGGTCGACCACGCCAGGGGCGTAGTTGCTGACCATTACGTCGCTAACCGAGATAAGCTTCCTGAAAAGACCGACTCCCTTTGGGCTGGCCAGGTCCAGGGTTACGCTGCGCTTGTTGCGGTTGACCGCGTTGAAGTTCCCGGACCGGTTCCAGGGCCGTTCCCCGGGGTCTCCGTCGGGGTAGCCCGAAGCTCCCGGAGCGGGGCGCAACGGGCCCCGTGAGATCCTCTGGATGGACTCTACCTTGATAACTTCGGCTCCCATATCGGCCAGGGCAGCGCCGCAGAGTGGGCCAGCCCAAATCTCGGCGAGTTCCAGGGCCCTGATTCCGGCGAGGGGCCGTTGAATGGATGAATTAGAATCCATCATTGTTCCGGCCGGGCTGGACCCCTTCACGTATCGGCCAGCAAGCTTTAGGTATGGCTATCATAGAACACCTTCCGAGCGGAGAAGTTCCAGATCGTCTTCGCCCACACCCAAAAGCCCCGAATATACTTCTAGGTTGTGTTGGCCCAGGAGCGGGGCGGGCTTCGGTTCAAACTGGCCCGTAGCGGACAGTCGGAACGGGTGTCCGGTGTAGCGGAGTGTACCCGCCCTTGGATGGTCGATCCGGAGGAATGACCCTCTTTCGTTGAAATGGGGGTCGGCCAGTACGTCGGGCGGCGTCAGTACGGGTCCGCAAGGGAGCCCTTCCCGCTGCCCAGCGGCGAACACCTCGGCCCTGGTGTGGGAATCGAACCAGTCCTGGAACAAGGACTCTAGCTCCCCGTTATGCGCGGCTCGGCCTTCTATCGAAATGAACCTGGCATCATCCAACAGATCAGGCCGGTCTATCATTCTGGCAAGGTTCGGCCACATCCTCGCGCCCAACGGCAGGAAACTTGCGAAACCGTCCTTGCATTTGAAAGTCCCGGACCCGTAGGTTTCCCGCGTCTCGCTCGTGCCCTGGCGCGGATTGTTCCTGGGGTCAGACTCTCCGGCGTAGACGAAAGGGGCGCGGCGTCCAATCTGGTGAGGATGTCCGGCAATGCACTCCTGGAGCGAGATGTCGATCCACTCGCCTTGTCCGGTCATAAAGGCCCGAAAATATGCCCCCATCGTGGCGGCTGACGCGGCTGTACCGGCGAAGTATTGGCCCATCTCCCCACCGTACTTCAGGGGCTCGCGGTCAGACCGCCCCTCGCGAAACATTGCTCCGCCGGTGGCGAAGATGGTCAACTCGGTGTACTGATAATCCTTGTGGGGCCCGGTCTGGCCGAAGGGGGTTACCGAGGTCATCACCAGCCCCGGGTTCAACTCTCGCAAGCTCTCGTAACCAAGGCCGATGGAATCCATGTACCCCGGCGCTGAACTTTCGATCAGGACGTCGGCATTCGAAACCAACTGGCGGAAGAGGCTACGCCCGGCGTCACCTTCCAGGTCCAACGTGACGCCGCGTTTTCCCCGGTTCAGGTGCAAGAACAGCGGGCTCTTTTCGATGTCGCCGCTGTGCGAAGGCCAAGAGCTTCGACCGCGGCTAGGATCCCCATCACCTGGCCGCTCTACCTTGATGACGTCCGCGCCGTATTCGGCGAAGAGCTTGCCGCAATAGGGACCAGAAATCCCCTCCGCGGTCTCTATCACGCGACTCCCCTGTAACGCCAGGAAGGGCAAATTTACTCCGGTCCCAGGGGAGAACGGCTACCGCGGTGGCAGGCGGGAAAGCCGGTTTTCCTCTTTGGTCATAAACTCGATCAGCGCGGGGCGTCCGTCGGCCATCCTTTCCCGCGCCCTGTTGATGGCCGGGACTATCTCCGCCGGGTCTTCCACACGCTCACCGTGGGCTCCCAGAGATTGGGCGAGATTGGCGTACTCACCGTACAGGTTGGTGAATGCGTATCGCTCCGCCGCAACTGGGTAGTTCCTGGAGTAGCCGCTGAGAACGGCGTTATTCAAAACTATGGTAAGTATTGGAATCTTGTGCCGGACCGCAGTCTCGATGTCCATTCCCGCCATACCTATGGCGGCGTCTCCCATTATGTTAATCACGAGCTTGTCCGGCGCTCCAAGCTTCGCGCCCATTGCGATTCCCAGCCCATAGCCCAACTGGGACGAGTTGCCCCAGCCCAGGTATCCCCTGGGCACGATGGCTTCGTAGAAAGGAATGGTCTGGTCACGGGGGTGGCCGGAGTCATGGGTTACGATAGTCTGGGTGCGGTCAACCGTATGCATCATGTCCCAGATGATTCGGTACGGGTTTATGGGCACTTCATCGGACGTGAGCAGCGGCATCCACTCTTCCAGCCACTCGTCCTTGACGCGCTTGATTTCGGCCTCGACCGAACCGTCTCCCCGTCGGCCATCAGCGCCGGCCTGCTTCTTCACCTCGTCGATGAGTTGTTGGATCACCAGCTTTGCATCGCCTACGACGGCGTGATGAATTTGCTCTTCCTTATTCAGGTCCTTCACGTCCACCGTGCACTGGACCAACGTCTTGCCCCTGGGGACCCCCACGGATGCGAGGTTGGTGGTAAAGCTGCAACCGATGCCGAAGACCAGGTCGGCCTTGTCCAGAAACTCCCGCGCCATCTTTGTCATCGTCCCCGCGCCCGTGCCTACCGACAGGGCGTGGTTCTCCGGGAAGGCGCTCTTCCCCGTGTTGGTGGTCATTACGGGGGTGTTGGTAAGCTCGGCCAGTTCCACCAGTTCGCTGGAGGCTTCGGCCCAGAGCACACCTTGTCCGGCGTAAATCAGCGGGTTCTGGACGGCGAGCAAGGCCCTGACCGCGGCCGCCACGTCCTCGGCGTCGCCGGCGCTCTTGTAACTCTTGACGGTACGATAATCAAACAGCTCCTCGCTGATTTCTTCACTGCCCACGTCGCCCGGGACTTGCACCATCACTGGGCTGCCCCTGCCTGAACGCAACGCCGTATAGGCGCGGCGCATCATCTCCGGGATTCGGTGGGCATGGTTGATCTGGTCCGACCATTTGGTCACCCCGGCATAGGCGCTCATGGCGTCGAAGTCCGGGGACTGGCCCTGCCGGTCCCGCGCCGTGCCGCCGGGTAAAATCAAGATCGGCGTGGATTCCGCATAGGCGTGGGCGATTCCGGCGAAGGCATTTTCGATCCCTGGGCCGGACTGGGTTACCACCACTCCGGTCTTGCGCCCATTGGTCACACGGGTGTAGCCGTCGGCCATGTTGACCGTGGTGCGCTCGGTACGGGACATGATGGGTTCGATGCCGGCGATGGCGGCCGCCTCGATCAACGTGTTTGCGGGGAAGCAGAACAGGTAGTCGGTGTTCTCCATCTTCAGAATATTGGCGATTGCCGTGTTACCCTGCATTTCGCTTCTCCTTCTCTAGTTGGTTACCGCGGAGCTTGTCTCAAAGGGGGTGAATACTGGGCGGAGTTCAACCCGCGGGAATGGCGTTTATAGGATGCGGCGGGACGCCAGGGTGGTGTTTTCGGAAGGGTTCCCGTAATCCACGGGTTTCCCAAGGTGGAACCCCTCTATCGGAAAGAACTCCCCCGATTTAAGGGCCTCTAGCAGGTCGGCCTGGTTGCGAATATCGCCGGGGAACACGGTAGACCCCTTGCCCAATCCATTGGTCGAATGGGCATCGCTTCCACCCGTGCCCTGGAAACCCAGTAACTCGGCCACGCTCTGTGCGAACCGGTTCTCGTTCTCCAGGTTGCCCCCATTCACTACCTCGATCTCGTCAAGCAGGTCGAAGATCGGGTGAGTGGCGGCCACTTCGGGGGTAGTCGGCACCTCATCCCACCGCTCGAACAGGATGTTTTGGGTGTAGTTCCCCCTGGATTCCAAGAGGTGCCGGAAGGGATGAGCCAAGACCATCACACCTCCGACCCGGTCGACTTCCCTGCGAAGGGTACGGATGGTCTCGATGTCCCCGTTATATCCGGTGACGTATTTGTCCAGCCCCAGGGTGATGATATGCCCGAGCGGAGTGTACATCTCCAGCGAGTTGACAAGGACCAATTCCTGGTCCTTCGCAAACTCCTCGAACTCCGGACGGGCCCAACCCGTGTGCTCCGTTATCATGATCCCGGTGAGTCCCAGCCGCGTGGCCTCCGTTACCATTTCTTCGGGAGTCAATGCGCTATCCGCGCTGCCCTGGTTGGTGTGAACATGCAGGTCGAAAACCGAAGCCAAGCCGCCGCAACCTCCCTGGAGCTGATTTTGGGATGGAGGAGACACCCAAGCGGAGAGGTCCGCCGAATGGGTGTTGACCCCGCAGTTATAGCCGAATTCGAGTTACCAGTCAAGAAGGACCAATATTCCCCGCATAGTCTTTCAATTGCCAGCCTTGCCCCTACCCGTCGTTCCGGCCTTGAGCCGGAATCCAGGAATTCTTCGCTTTAGAACGTCCGCTCATGCGTAGGATTCATTGAAGAGGCAACTGCTGTAGACGAAGGGTAATCGATGTCAACACGCGCAATGACCACAAGAAAGTTGCGTAAGCGAATCGACATTGATCGGTTCCGTTCTCGTCTCATTATATGATATCCCGGCCTGATAGTATGTTGCATGAGGAAAACCAATATCGAACGGCGTAGTTTAAAGGCAGTCCCAATTGTTGCCACAATAACTCTGTGTGTAGTCGGCGCGGTTGTGTCGTGCACGGTCAATCACGACAATTCCACTAACGGTCCGATAGGCCCGGTTCAAGGTAATCCTGCGGACCATGTTGGTGCTAATCCAGCAATCATCTTGGCGGCTTTAACAGCACTTGGGATTGAGCTAGGGCCGAGAGGAACGAGCCGCGCTGAATTATTGTACCCCACGCCTGGTGATGCCTACCGTATTGATCCGGCAACGGTAAAATCAGAGGAGAGGTTATATATCCACCGGTATCCTAGTGCGAAAGCGGCAGGCGACCATGCCGCCCGAATTCTGAATCAGGATCACCACCGGTTACCTGACGCAATCGACTGGGTCAACTGGCCGCACTTTTTTCGCTGCGATCATCTGATAGTCCTCTATTTGGGCGAACAAGAAAAGGTCTTAAAAGAACTCTCGGCGTTGTGCGGACCCCAATTCGCGGGGAATTGCTCCGGTAACGACGGTGCGTGGCAACAACGACAAGGCCGGTCCGGAGTCGCTATTTCCGGAAGAGGTGACGCTGGAGATGGGCGGCTGCCTCGTGTACCTGACCCATGCCGTCAAGGTGCCCAAAACTGAGGAAGACCCTAAGATCAAGCGTTACGTGGACTGGGGCGCCAATGTCGTGGTCTCCGGCCACAGCCACATACCATTGCAGAAGCGGGTGGGCCCGGTGCTGTTCTTCAATCCTGGCGCCGCGGGCAAGCGCCGATTCAAACTGTTCCCGTCGGTGGGGACGCTGCTGCTGCAAGACGGCGAAGCCACCGGCTCCATCTTCCCACTGGATGAATGATCCAACCCCCAACAGCAACAGTGCCGAGCTAGGGAGCGCTCGTTATGAACCGGACGGCGGTCCTCCATTGACCCGAACTGCTCCAGAACGGGCACTGGGCAGCCTGCCCAGGCGGTTGTCCTCGACCATCCGGTTGTAGGAGGCCTGGATGCCCCGCAGCGACCGGTTGAACTGGGGCATGACGTACCTGGCGAACAACTCAAGGGAACGCTTCCATTTCTCTGTGGAAGTCCACTCCACCGAAACCATCAACAGTCCGCCAAATCCTCCCGTGGCTTCTTCCATTTCCTTAATGCGTCGCACGCAATGGTCAGGGTCCCCAATGATCCACTTGCGCTGGTCGATGATCTGATCGACCGTTATCTCTTCGGCGGGTTGTCCTGGGTACGCCTCATACGTCACCTTGCCCCCGGTCTGGAAGAAGTACTGACGGGCTTCTTCAATCACCCCTTCAGACACGTCCTTCATGGCTTGTTCGTTGGAGTCGGCCAGGTAGATGCTTGTGGACAGCCGCCAATCACCCCGGCTGGGAGTGTGGCCAGAGGCCTTGGACAGATCCTCGTAGGCTCCCCATTGCTGGCCGATGTCCATCGCTCCCGGCTGCGTATACGCCCCGGAGATCACGCCCAATCCCCGCTCGGCGGCCACGCGGATGCTGTTGCCGCTTCCGGAGCTGACCGCGTAAATGGGAAGGTGCGGTTCCTGGTAGGGCTTTACCTGGACTTCCATGTCCTTGATCTGCCAATACTTCCCGTCGTAGGACACTAGTCCGTCTTCCCGGTAAAGCTTCAGTATGATGTCCAGTGACTCGTTCATCATCGGTCGAAGCTCGGTGGGCTCCAGCCCAAAGAGCTGGATGTCTGGAGACAGCACTCCAGGGCCGCAGCCCAGCATCACCCGGCCGTATGCCAGGTGGTCCAGGAACGCCATTCGCTCGGCTATGTCGAAGGGATGGTGGTAAGACAGGTTAATGACCGCAGTCCCCAGCCGGATGCGCTTGGTGCGCGTAGCCGCGGCCGCCAGGAATATGTCCGGCGCGGGGATGGTCTCCCATCCGCCGGAGTGGTGCTCACCAACCCAGAACTCATCGAACCCCAGGCTTTCCGCGTACTCGATAAGCTCCAGGTCACGCTCGAAGGCGAGGGTGGGGTTTTCGAAGTGGGAATGTGCCGGCATCATGAAAAAACCGAACTTCATGGCGTCTCTCCAATCATTGGCTGTATATATCCCCGGAAACTCGGAAAGGGCCCTATGCAAGCGAACCCATCGGGTCCCAGGGCGGAAGCACGACCGGCGCCTGCTCCAAGGCGGCCTGTAAGTCCGCAGGCAGGTAGTCCTTGGGGCAGGCGATCTCAAACATGTACTCCGCGAACCAGGAGTCGTTCATCATAAAGAACCCCTTGTCCCCGACCTTGTCGTCCCAGCTATTCTCGACGCGCCAGCGGCGGGGCTTGCCGTCCACGACGTCGACCCCGGTGAACATCATGGCGTGGGTCATCCGGGTCTGGTGGTACTCCAACCGCTCGGCTTTGTCCATCTCGAAATCCGCGCCGTAAACGCTGGAATAATCAAAGAGTTCAGCGTCCCAAATTCCCTTGTCCCGGTGCATCTGCTTCCCTGTGTCACAGCCCATCCAGACCGGTTTGCCATCCAGCAACATCTGCATGGCTATATCCTTCATGAGCTGGATATCGACGTTCAGGTACTTGATGGGGCGGGCTCCCGCGACGTTCCCCAGGTACGCCACCGTAAAGGTCTTGCCAAAGGGGCTGGTCTCCCTGGGATCATGCACCAGGGACACGTACTCCTCCAGTGGAGTCACCACGTACTTTTCGGCGAACTCCAGGGGCGTCATCATCCCGTCCCGCTTGAACTCTCCGTCCTTGTCCTTCCACTGCCAATCGAATTCAGCGGGAGGTGTACCCAGGTGGATGCACAGAACCTGGTAAATAACCTTGAGCGCCTCTTGCTTCTCCCGCCGCATTTCGTCGAGGCCCGCTTCCACTGAGTAGAGTTTACGTATCCGCAGGGCTCCCTGCCGCATCTGATAGTTGAGCATGGAGTTCATGCGCATGGAGTTGCTGGAGCTTTCGGTCTCAGGCATGGCGGTCTTGGGGACCACGCCGTGTTTGTTCACCAGCTCCACGAACATGTCCCACTGGCCCCCATCTTCAATGGAGCGTTGCAAAAGCCAGGACACGGTCCGGTCGTCAACGGGCCGGTCCGCAGTCTCGATGATAGATTCCAACAGGAAGTTGGCCCGCTCCATCTTGTCCCAGAACATCAAGTAGTTTTGGCTGAACTCGAACTCTTTCAGGTTCAGGACCTTGCGGGACTCGGACCTGAACAGGTTTAACCCGGCGAACATCCAACAACGTCCGGAGCGCGCCTGGTTTGTGACGCCCCATTCATCGAGGACGGTGGAAAAACTGTGCGCCGCTTCGGTCACGATTGAGCGGTTCAGCGCGGCGTCGTTCACGTCATGCTGGCTGACGACGTTCTGCATCAGCCGTTTGGAAGGGTCCGAGTCGAAGGCATTACGGAACCCTGCGAGGTCCGCGCCCGTCAAGACACCTTCGGATGGCCCGTTACTGGTCGCGTTATCTGTACTCATCAAAACTCCCCGAGTATTGCCGCGTAATGGTTGCATGATAACTGATTGTACCGGGGTGACCTGCGGTGTCAACCCTAGGGCATTCTGACCAGCACAAGACCGCCCATAAGACGGTCCCCATCTCGCCTTATAATACAGAGACCACTGCACCGTGGGATTGTTGGTCAGGCTCCGTAGGCTAGTTGTTCGTCAAGGGTCATCCTTCTCTGACAACTGCCCTTGATTTCGTCTGTATTATTCTAGGAACTGGTCCTGGATATTATGGAGCATTCCAATCTCATCATTCCCCATCTCCCCCCGAATGAATAGGACATGTGCCGATCAACTAATGAAGTTCGACGATCAAGACCACCGGTTGACGGAATAGAGAGGCAAATATAACATTGTCGCATCTGCTCGATAGGCGTCTGTGAATGGTGGACTTGGCAATCGTCCTGACGCCTTAATCTGAATCGAGTTACCTATTTTAACTGCGGAGTTAGAGCCAGCAATCGAACTATTTGAACAATTCACCATCGGAGGTTTTTCATGGCACTCCACCTGTATAGGTCCCCGGCATTGGTGCTTCTTACTCTTGTTACCATCGGCCTATTGGCCGTAGCCGGCTGTGGAGGGGGGTCCGAAGCTCCAGCAGCCCCGATGCCAGAGGTGGCGACGGAAATGCCAAAACAAGCCGCAGTGGTGGCAGGACCAACCAAGGAAGCAGCTCAAGAGGCGCAAATGGCGGCAACCGCTACCGCGCAACCCGCCCCGGCTTCTTCAACTGGCGACGCTGCCTCATCGCCGATCGTCGGTGGTCACATCCCGTTACAGGCATACGCGGCGCCGGACCATTGGGGCACTCATTCATCAGGAACTCTGAACTCCATCATGCATTCCTCCCCCATGTACAACCAACTCATAGAATATAACGACGAGACCAACGACAATGACGACATCAGAGGGGATATCGCCGCTAGCTGGGAGATCGCGAACAACGGGTTGAGCTATGTTTTTGAAATCAACGAAGGTGTCACATTCCACGACGGAACTCCTCTGGATGCCGAAGATGTCGCTTTTAGCCTAAATCGAATGGTCGAACCAGGTGAAACTAGACCCAGGGCAGGGGAGATCAAGGCTTACATGGAATTTGGCGGCGCCAAGGCGATCGACGCGCGAACCGTCCAGACAGACCTTAAATTCGCGGCTGCCGACTTCATTACCTTCCTCGCGGCAGACGTGATGAAGATTGTGTCCAAGGATCTGGTGGAATCCGGCGCCGACATCACCAAACTCGATAATGTGGTGGGATCGGGGCCATTCACGGTAAGAGAACACAAGAGGGACGTGTCCACCGAATACGAATTCAACCCCAACTACTTCAAGACAGGAATCGGCGGCGCGCGAAAACCTTATCTTGATAGCATGACCTACTTCGTCATCGTCGAAAAGGGCACGATCATCGCCGCCTACAAGACCGGGCAAGTCTTGATGAGTGTAACTGTGACGACCAACCTGTCGCGTAGTGAGAGAGCGAAACTGATAGAGGATATGGGTGGGGATTTACTAGAGCACGGTAGTACATATGGCGGAATTACAGCGTTGATGTTCAATACCACCAGGGAACCGTTTGATGACTGGCGCGTCAGGAAAGCTATCTCGCTCGCTATCCATCGGCCTGAGGCCATCGCAATCGGCGCGGACGGTGAAGGTATTCTGGGACTGCCGTTACCCCCCGGAACCTGGTTTGGTCGAACTCGCGAAGAGGCCGCCCTGGTCCCCGGCTATCGGTCGACACCGGAGGGAGATAAACATCCTGACGATATAGCCGAGGCGAAACGGCTCCTCGAAGAGGCCGGGTTCCCCGATGGTTTCGAGACTAAGCTAAGCTATCGCAACGTGGTCTCCTATCCGGTGCTGGCTCCAGTCTACAAAGACCACCTAAAGAGGAATCTGAACATCAATGTCACTTTGGAAGCGTTGGAAAGCTCCACCGGGTTAAAGCGCTGGAGGGATCGGGATTTCGGTATGGCGGTACAAGGGCACGCTTTCAGCACCTATGCGCCTGATGGGATTTTGGGTGCATTATACCGCCCAGGTGGCACGAGGAATTACATCGACTACGAGGCGCCCGTCGTGGAAGAGCGATTCGGAGAACAAGCGGCAGAATTGGACCAAGAACAACGGAAGGTCATAATTCGGGAGATGGAGGACCACCTAATCGACGTTCCTCCCAATTGGGTCGGCGTGTATTGGGGAGTCGGCGCTTCTAAGTTGGCGCATAAGAGTATCAAGAACATCTTTGGAACGCCAAGTACCCAGAATCAGATGAAGCAAGAGAACATCTGGCTCGACCCCAGTGAAGTAAACTAGGTCGGACATGTTCCACGGTCTAGTTGAGCCAATGTTGGTCTTTCCGGCGCGTCTGACGATCGCCGATTAATGTTGGCTCACGACTTCTCAAGCTCTCGTCCCTCGAGCCAATTATATTTACTGGAGTCCGGTTATCGATATAGGTGAGGGATTCGCCGCACATAGTTATTCGAAGCGGATTGCACGCCCTTAGGCCCGGCCTCGGCGTGGGGTCCGGAAACGTTTCGAGTTTTAGCCCAAGGCTGGCTCACGCGGTTCTCTGCAATATCCAGATTGCGGTCGATATTAGAGAACCTACCGGCACGGACACAATCTGGGTCTCCCAGATTGCTCGGCATGTCGCCGGGCTTTAGTTACTGCGGCTAGTTCCAGTATCCAAAGGCCAACATGGAGACACAATTGGCAACCACCGGCCCTAACGCGGTGTCCTACTCCCAGTCAGAGCTTTTCCGGGCCATGCAACGCGGTCGAATGGACACCAGACTTGTTCTAAGGGCGAGCATCTACTTCTCCTAACGCTATTCGCGTAGCCATGAAAGGGCATCTACGCTCATTGGGACCCAAGACCGAGTTTGGCCCAATGTGATGGCGGCCAACGAGAGTGTAATTAAGACATGCACGTTTATATAGCCAAACGGATCGCTCTCTTTGTTCCCACGCTGATATTGGTCACTATCTTGTTGTTCGTCCTTCTGCGGCTCATTCCCGGGGACCCCGCCCTGCTCATCCTTCTTGGCCCCGAGGGCGACAATACCGTGACCGAGGAAGAGCTGGATGCGTTACGAGCGAAACTTGGGACTAACCGTCCGCTATACGTGGAGTACGGTCACTGGGTCTGGAGAATGCTCCAGCTAGATTTCGGAGTGTCCTATTTTTATGATGAACCAATATCGAACGACCTTCTGTCTAAGTTTCCGATAACGCTGGAGCTGACCATACTGTCGGTACTACTCGCGAGTGTCGTTGCCGTGCCTATGGGGGTTCTAGCGGCTATAAAGCAAGACACCTGGGGGGACTATGCATCTCGGATACTCACGTTCGCGGGGCTTTCGATACCAAATTTTTGGGTCGGCATACTAATCATCTATTTCCTCGTTATGGGGTTCGATTGGTTGCCTCCATTGGGTTACGCCAATCTATGGGAGGACCCGGCCGCGAACCTGCAACAGCTAATCTTCCCCTCGATCGCCCTGGGTACTTCTAATATGGCTTTTATAGCGCGAGTGACCCGTTCCGCCATGTTGGAAGTTCTTAGAGAGGACTTTATTCGCACGGCTCGATCCAAAGGGCTCACGGAAAGGGTGGTAATTTACCGGCACGCTCTCAAGAACGCTTTGCTGCCGGTGGTGACGGTTTCTGGCTACGAATTCGGCAGGCAGATTTCGGGGACCGTGATAATCGAGACAATATTCCTAGTGCCCGGCATGGGGAGATTCCTGATTGAAGCAATCTTCCACCGCGACTACGCTGTGGTTCAGGCCGTCATCGTACTGATAACCGTGACCGTCCTAGCGGTAAACGTTGTCTTGGATTTGGCCTACGCGTGGCTTAATCCCCGGATCCGCTACACCTAATCGCAAGAATCATTCACGGGGCGCGACATGATTCAACATCCACCGGGCGCAGCAGGTCTGCCGGCGCGACAATTCCGGGGACTGCATATCGCCTATCGACAATCGATCAGATTCGCCCGAAATAAACCACTCGGTGGGATTGGGGCGGCGGTAGCTATTGTCCTCATCGTGGTGGCGATATTCGCATCATTGATCGCGCCCAATGACCCATACTCTACCTCCGGAAAGTTGCGATTCGCTGGTCCAGGTACGCCGGAACGACTCTTGGGTGGAGATGAACTCGGCCGGGACGTATTCAGTAGGTTGGTCTACGGCTCCAGGATATCCCTTTATGTAGGTATTCTTAGCTCATTCGTAGGCTGCGGTATCGGCCTAGTACTGGGCGTAGCCAGCGCCTATTTCGGAGGAAAGACTGATCTGGTGCTGCAACGGCTCGTGGACGCCATGATGGCCTTCCCTGGACTCATATTAATTATTGCCATCATGGCGGTCCTCGGAGCTTCACTTAATAATGTGGTAATCGCCCTCATAATTGCATACATCCCGAGTACCGCCCGGATAGTTCGCTCTCAAGCCTTGGCGATTAATGAGATGGACTATATTTTGGCGGCGCGAGCAATCGGCGTCGGTCACGCTGGCACTATTCTGCGCCATATCGCACCCAATTGTTTGCCTTTGCTGCTAGTGCTCATCACCATCCATTTGGGTGGAGCTATCATCGCAGAGGCTAGCCTCAGCTTTCTGGGGATAGGCGCACCGCCTGACGTTCCATCCTGGGGCGGCATGTTGCGGGGAGCAGCTCAGAATTACGTGGAAGTCGCCCCCTGGCTCGGCGTATTTCCCGGCCTCGCCATCTCCATCGTCGTGTTTGCCTGGAACCTCCTGGGCGATGCCCTGCGGGACGTCCTGGACCCCCGGCTCAGGGGCACAGGCAGAGGAGGGGCCTAAACCCTCATACCCACTCCGCAAATCTACGACAGCGTATCTTGGGGACGAGCCCGGCCAATTGGACCGGGCTCGTTGCATTCTACGCAGATGGAATGAGATTCTGGTCCTGAAGAGTCAGAAGGAGGTTTACCCAATGACATCCGAGCATGGGAAGTCCCCGTTGCCACTTGAAGATTTACGGGTCCTCGACGCGACCCACATAGTAGCGGGTCCTTTCTGCTCCCTAATTCTTGCGGACATGGGAGCGGAGGTCATCAAGATCGAGCGTCCGCGCACCGGAGACCTGTCCCGTGGCCGCGGCCCCTTCATTCAGGACTCAGATGGCCGCAGGGTGAGTTCCCGCTTTTTGGGTGTGAATCGCAACAAGAAGAGCGTGACCCTCGAACTTCGCAACCAGAGATGCAAGGAAGTCTTCGAAAACCTCATCCGGGAATCGGACGTTCTGATCGACAATTGGGGACCGGGGGCGTTCCGGCGGCTGGGGTTGGGTTACGAACATCTCCAGGAAATCAATCCAAGGTTGATATACGCCAGCCTAACGGGCTATGGCGACCCGGACGGTCCGGCGCCAGGCGAATACACGCACTGGCCGGCCAACAACCTGAGCATCCAGGGGATGTCCGGCTGGATGGACATTACCGGCGACCCAGACGGCCCGCCCCGTGGCGTGGGTGACAACATCGGAGACTCGGTGCCCGGTGTCTGGACCGCGTTGGGCATCGTTCTGGCCCTCGAGTCCCGGCGCAAGACGGGTCGGGGGCAACTGGTGGACATGGCCATGTACGAGTGCATGGTAAGTCACGTGGTCAGCAACATGAACGCCTACCAGGCTACCGGAAGAAATCCAGGCCGCTCCCTCGACCAGATAGCATCGGCGGGACTTACATTGCGCGCCAGTGACGGCTACGTGGTCATGGCTGGAACCAGGTCCGAAAACAGGATGCGGGCCTTGTGGGAATTGGTTGGCAGACGCGACCTCTCCGAAGACCCCCGGTTTCTGGGCCAAGAGGCCACTGGCGAGTTCTACCACAACGAGGTGATACCGACCATCGAGGCCTGGTCCGGGCATAGGCCAAAGTGGGAAGTCGCGGGCAAGCTCACGGAAATCGGATTCAGTATGGGTGTGGCCCAAACCGTGGCGGACCTGGCCAAATGTGAACATTTGCAGGGCCGCGGCATGTTCCTGGACACTGCCGACACCCTGGGCGGCCAGTTCCGCTCCTTGCGCACACCGATTCAGCTCACAGGATGCGTTGACCCGGAGTCCCGCACACCACCCCTATTGGGTGAGCACAATGCCGAGGTGCTATGCCGAATTGGTGGTCTGTCCGGTGAGGAATTAGCGATGCTGGAAGCTGAGGGGGCCGTCTAGGCCGCGTAGCCTCTGTTGCTCAGACACGGGCCTTAGGGCGATTCAGTCCCCGAGCCCCAACGTCGTTCCTGAATTGAGCTGGAATCCAGTTAATTACGCTCCAGCTCGGATAGCGGTACCGGGACATTTCTGGGTTCCAGCCTCTGATGGAGCGATGGAGGTCTAGGGAGCAACTACCCGGGCCGCTTGCGAATTGTCCACGCCTGATGTGACATTTGGCTGGGCGGTTCCTATAATCCAGTCCGAGTAACCAAGCAACGCCACCATGGAGACGCCCTATGACCGTTCCCCGTAACACGGTAAACGACCGGTTGAACGCCTTTTGCACCGACAGCCACGCCTACCTAGAAGGGTCTCCCGGCGGCCCACTCTCGGGGCTGACCTTCGCGGCCAAGGACATCTTCGACGTGGCGGGCCACGTGACCGGCGGCGGCAACCCGGACTGGAAGGCGACGCACGTCCCGGCAGAGGAGACGGCGTGGGTAGTCCAGGCCCTCGTCGACTCCGGAGCGACAATGGTGGGCAAGACCATTACCGACGAGCTGACGCGGGGTATCTTCGGGGAAAACATGCACTACGGGACTCCGGTCAACCCCAGAGCGCCGGGCAGGGTGCCCGGCGGCTCTTCCAGCGGGTCCGCCTCCGCGGTGGCGGGAGGCCTGGTTGACTTCGCCTTGGGCTCCGACACGGGCGGTTCGGTGAGGGTCCCCTCCAGTTTTTGCGGTCTCTACGGTCTGCGGCCTACCCACGGACGGGTTTCCTTCGAGGGGTTCATGATTCAGGCCCCCACCTTCGACACCATCGGGTGGTTTGCCCGGGATATGACCACTTTTTCTAGAGTTGCGGAGGTCATACTCCAAACTAGCCTCGGCCCTCCAGAGCCAGTCGAACTCGTAATCGCCCAGGATGCGTTCAGGTTGGCGGAACCGGAGGTGGAGAATTCCCTACGGGCGGCGGTTGATGTCATCGGGCAGATGATCGGTCATATCAGAACGGAGCGGCTGGCCCCTAATTCGCTCTCCGAATGGTCGGAACAGCAACAAGCGTTACAAAGCCGCGAGGCATGGGAGACGGCCAGGGATTGGATTGAAGCCACCAACCCCAGGTTTAGCTTCGAGGTCGCCGAAAGGTATATCACCGCCAGGGTTGTAACCGACGCCCAAGTCGAGGCCGGACAGGAGGCAAGGCGGGCGGTGGTCGAACGCATGAACGAAGTGGCCCCGGACGGTGCCATAGTCTGCCTGCCAACAACCGTCGCCCCAGCCCCTCCGTTGGGTCAGCCCATGTCAGAGAGAAGGGAATTGCGCGCCAAGAACAGTATGCTGACCAGCATCGCGGGCCTGACCGGACGTCCCCAGATCAACCTGCCGTTGGCGGAGGTAGACAGCCTGCCGGTTGGCCTCTCTCTTATCGGGCGAAGGGGAGGCGACGAACTTCTTATCTCCTTCGCCCGCGAGGTCGAGTCAGCCCTGAGAAAATGACCCTTCTTCTCACGTCAGGGGTGCAACGGCGAAGATCACCCTGAAGGGCTTGCAGTATATGACCACACTCTTGAAGTCCTCGACGTTGGCGTCAGTGGGAATCGGGTAGTTCTGGCTGCCAGCGTTTCCCTTCAACTTGTCTAGCTCAATGTATCCCGGCTTGTGAACATCATCGGAACTTTCAGGACTCGCCACCGTGGTGAGGATTACACGCAAGTCGGGACCGTTGGTGACGTTGAAGTCTTCGAAGCGCAACACCCGGGAGCCATCGGCCAAGTCGTAGATTAGGGCCTGCCCCCTCCCTTTATGCAATCGGTCGCCGTCTCTGAATTCGCCGCTCTTCAAGCGGACCGGTGAACTCTGGTCCGCGGAAGCCGCTGGCATCGTCTCCACCACGGTCTCTTCCATCTGGGCCATCCCCGACATGATCATCTCAGCCTCGGCCCGGTCCATACCCTCGGGGATCGTCGCATTTGCCGTTAACGGGAAGTCCTCATTGACCGTATTTGTGATGAACAAGGGAGCTAATAACCAGTATGCGAAGACCGCCACCGGCACCGCGATTACGAACCCAAGAATGAGATAGAAGGGCTTTCCACCAGGCATCGACTGTTCCTCGCTAATCAAATTTGGACCAGGGCGGCCAAGGGATTTCGAAGCGCACGTTTTCAGGGCGTCATGCTATAAGTAACTATCTCAAAACGAGGCTTCCCCAATGTCTCCCCCTTTTGCGAAAGGGGGATTTCCCCTCTGCCCAAGCCCGTTCGTTCAGTCTTGAGATAGTTTCTAAGGACTTACGTCCCGGCTTCTGTCGTGGATGCGGGGGCGTGGCCCGACGTTTGTCTAAGGGAGAATCAGGGGCTCGAACTCTCCCGTGTCGGGTTCGTAGCAGTAGAGGTCTGAAGTCCCTGGCTTGGTGGCCATCAGGACATGCACGAAGCGAGTATCCTCCTCGTAGGTGAAGATGTGGGGGTTAACCCAATCTCCTGAAGGCAGAGACTCGAGGATACGCTGTAGCTGGGCTCGTGTTGGTTCCATAAGCGTTGCTTGCCGCGGCGGAGCGGCCAATGAGAAATCGCTGGACCGGCCCCGCCGCTGGACAAGTTGTCCCTCTATTTTCGTTGGTAGATCTGGACACGGTGGCGGTTCGACTCCGGGATGTAGACCCTGCCATCGCCATCTAGCCTCACGGAAACTGGTCCCCAGAAGTAGGGTTCCGTTTGCGCGGAGACGTGTTGAGGAGTGTCCAGATGGGCCGGGAGTTCCGGGACCAGGTTGGAAATCTCCCTTGCGGCCTTTTCCTCGAGGTTGACGTTCAAGTAGTCGTGAGCCCATCTGGAGAGCGTGGCCTGACCCCGTTCCTTCAAAACAAAACTGCCGTCGGCGGCGAATACTTGAATCCTCTCGTTCCCCCAGTCAGCGACGTAGACGAAACCGTCTGGGTCCACGGCCACGCCGGCGGGGCGGCTCAATTCCCCATCCCCTTCGCCAGACTTTCCGAAGGAAGCCAGGTATAACCCGTCGGTGGAGAACTTCTGAATCCGGTCATTGCGCCAATCGGCTACGTAGACGTTGGCGTCAGCATCAACGGCGATTCCCCAGGGGAGGTTGAACTGACCGGGGCCACTGCCGAATTCTCCCCATTCTGCGATGGACTTGCCATCATTGGAGAGCTTTTGGACGCGGCTGTTGTGCTGGTCGACGATGTAGATGTTGTCGTTCGAGTCGATGGCAATGCCCGCCGGACCGTTGAATTCCCCTGGCCCGCTGCCCTTGGTGTCCCACTTGTCCAGGAAGTTGCCCGACGAGTCGAATATGGTGACCCGGTGATTGAGCTCGTCTGTGATATACAGACGTTCCTGGCTATCAAACGCCATGGATACCGGAGAGTTGAATTGGTCGTCATTCAATCCCGCGCCTTTGCCGAACTCCCCAAGGTAGTCCTCGTCCATGTTGATGATGCCGATGCGAATCAGGTTCTTGCGGGCCGAGTCGCAGTGGTTCAGAACGAAAATTCGCCCGTCCTTGCCGACAGCCACATCATAGGGATTGACGAAGCCGCGCCCGGTCTGGTTGGTGGCCAGGCCAATAGTCTTGACGTATTCCAGGGTCAACTGCTTGGAACCAGCCTGTGTGCTCACTCTATCTACCTCACGTTGATGGGAGTTAGTCCTGCGAAAAGACCTCGGTCTTCGAGAAAATCCACGGGGGCTCAATCTCCGCGATCGAGCCCCCGTTCCGGAAGCAACGCCAATGAAGGGACCCGGCCCAGGGGTTGCCCAGTTAGGCCAGTTGGAATTCCTTGGTAGCCGCCGCCAAGCTTAACAGACCGGCGACTCCCTTTTCCGCATCATCACCTTCCTGGTGGTCCTTCAGTGAGATTTCGCCAAGGTGCTCGGCGTATTCGAGCAGAGCGGTCCTGGTGGTATCCGTTACCTCCACCGGACCAATGAGGTCCAGGCATTTCTCCACCAGCGCCTCGGGAGTGAAGCTCCCTCCGTTGTCGTTTGCCAGACGCTCGATGATCCGGCGAACTCCGGGGTTCTGCACGTTGGCCAACTCATGCGCCACGAAATTAACCCGCTCCACCAGCGCGCCGCTATCGACCCATTCGATACCCTCGTGCCAGCCTTCCACCGAGGGGGGCTGGAGGAGGCCCTGTCCCATGTAAACGGCCTGGCGGGCGACCTGCTCAATTCCGGGTGTTGGTTCGCGGTAGCTGCCCGCGAGCCGCACCGCGCCGATGACCAACTCCACCGGGCCCTTGACCCTGGCCCAACGGGCGTTCTCCGACTTGAAGTACTCGGAGTTGAACAGCGTCCTCAACACCGAACGGATTTCGTAGCCGGAATCGAAGTACGACTTAATCATCTCGTCGATGACCTTTTCGCCGTCCTCGTCTACTTCGTCCGCCGCGAAGTACTGGAACATCCTCGTGGTGACAAACCGGGCCGTAGCCTCTTGCTTCGCGATGATATCGACGATGTCCTGGCCGTTGAAGTTGCCGGTCTCTCCGAGGAAGGTCTTCTCGCCATCGTCATGGTCATAGTCCCGGTACTGGAAATGCCAGTTGATCCGGCTGTAGGGCCAAATTGAGTCCCGGCTGGCCCGGGTGGACATGTACTCGGCATTGCCCAGGGTCCACCCTGTGAACGCGCGGGCGCACTCTTTGATGTCTTGCTCGGAGTAATTGCCGATGCCCATGGAGAAGAGCTCAAGCAGCTCCCGCCCATAGTTCTCGTTGATGGCCTCTCTGTGGTTGTCGTTGTTGTCCAGCCAAATAATCATGGCCGGGTCTTTGGAGAGTTCCACGAGCAGCGAGGCATAATTGCCCAGGCCATACCTACGGAACATCTCGATCTGGTTGAGAAGGGCGTTCGCCTGGTTCAGCTTGACATATCCGGTGGCGAAGAGGCTATGCCAAAAGAGGGACAGCTTCTCTTCCAGGGGGTTCTTGGTCGTGATCATCCGGTACATCCAGTTGGCTGCCGCCCCGTCGGACAGACGAAGTTCAGCCTGCTCGGTGTGGTACCGGCGAATTACGTCCTGGGGCAGGTCTTCCGGGTCACCGGGGTGGAGCAGTTCCTCGACGGTGGCTTCGTAGCCCTTGGCGAGAGCCGCCTCCAACTCGTCCCGCGTTGCGCCGAATCCCGCACGGCGCATCAGGTGAGCCATAAGTGAAATATCCGCGTTACTCACGGCGTCTTCCTCCTGATTTCAATGGTCGAACTTTCTAGTGGCCGGGTCCGGTTACTTCGAGAGGAACTCGAATTGCTCGAACTGACCGTTTACGATTGGGGCGGCGTCCAAGCCGAGCCAGCGCTCCAAGATAGTGCTGTAACTCTGCCGGAAGTCGTTGTTGGCCTTAAGGTCTCCGTCCTGATGCTCGGCCTCTTCCAAGGAGGGGAATTGGCCGTACATACCTCCGTTGACCTGGCCGCCGAAGACCATGGAGATGCTGCCCGCGCCATGGTCGGTGCCGGACCCGTTGTCCTTGATGCGCCGGCCGAACTCTGACCAAACGAAGACCAACGTGTCGTCCTCGTAGCCGTGCTCTTCAAGGTCGGCATAGAAATCGCCGATTGCGGCGGAAACATCGTCCCAAAGTCCAGCGTGAACGGAGAGCTCGCCGCCGTGGGTGTCGAAGCTGCCGACAGAGGTGTAGAAAACCCGGGTCCCCAGGTCGGCGAACATTACCTGGGCAGCGTTCTTTAGGCTCTGCGCGATACCGCCCTGGCCGTACTCTATGGAAGAGGAATACTTGGCCGGGGCAGTCCTCAGGATGTCGGCTCCCTTGAGAGCGTCCCTGCCAGTCTGTCCCAGGGACTCCAGGATCGGGTCCCGGTTTCGATCGGGACCGTACATCCTCGCAAACGCCTCGATTGTGTACCTCTTTTGCTGCTCGTCCTGGACCTCGGGGAACAGACCGTAGGTCTCCAGGTTGCCCACTGATGCGACCGGTACCCCCTTGCAGCCCAGAGACCTGGGAAGTCCGCGACCGAAGTTGACGGCCGTTAGCACGTTCTCACCCTGGGGGTCCATCTCCCTCACGGCGCGCCCCAGCCACCCTTCGGTAGCGATCTTGTCGGGCTCCGCGGTGTGCCAGATGTCCATTGAGCGGAAGTGGGAGCGGTTCGGGTTCGCGTAGCCTATCCCGTTGATCAGGGCCATCTTGCCACGGTCCCACAGCTCTTTGACCGCCGGCGCGTGGGGGGTCAGACCCAACTCATCGTTGAGAGGGAGCAGTTCCTCGGCTTGCATGTTCACGTTTGGACGGAAGTCGTAGTAAAGACCATTGTTGTAGGGGACCACCGTATTGAGCGCGTCATTCGCTCCGGTGAGCTGGATAACCACCAGGTTCTTTTCTCTGCGGCTGGTCGCCATATCAGACCTCCACGGAATCGGGTGCGTTTAGGATATGAATATTAGCACGATGGGCGAGACCAACCGTGCGGAAAGCCAAGAATCGTCATGTGATGGACTAACTCTATGCAACGATTACCGAATTGTCAATCTAAAGAGGCCATGATTACCCGAGCGCGTCCGCGAGCCCCGGCACTTGCTCCGCGCCGGCGGGCGCCTCTATAGTCGATCCTTGAAAGTCGTCTCCGATGGGCTCAAACCGGCCCCCAATGTGTTGGGCCAAAAACGCCTCGCTGACCGCGAAGAAGGACAAGTTGTTCTCAGGACGCACAAATCCGTGTCCCTCATCAGGATAAAGCGCGTAGGTCACCGCTATGTCCCGGTCCTGCATCGCTTTCACGATCTGGTCGGACTCAGCCTGGTTCACTCTAGGGTCGTTGGCTCCCTGACCGATGAGAAGCGGCCTGGATATTCGGTCAACGTAAGTCAGGGGAGAACGTTCCAACAGGAACCTGCGTCCCTCTTCCGTGCGGTGGTCGCCCACCCGCGTAGCGAACATCTCTATAGCCGGTTGCCAGTAAGGCGGAAACGCCTCCATCAAGGTTATCAGGTTGGAAGGGCCGACGATGTCCACGCCGCACGCGAACACTTCCGGGGTTATTGTCATCCCTACCAGGGTCGCGTAACCGCCGTAGCTGCCACCCATGATGGCCACTCGTTCGGGGTCCGCTATTCCCATTTCGACCGCCCACCGCACGCCGTCCAGCAAGTCGTCGTGCATCCTGCCTCCCCATTCCTTGTTTCCCGCGTTGAGAAAGCCTTTGCCGAATCCCGTGGACCCTCTGAAGTTGACGCTCAGGGTAGCGTAGCCGCGGTTGGACAACATCTGGAGCAGCGAGTTGTACCCCCAGGTGTCCCTGCCCCAGGGGCCGCCGTGAACAACAAGTACCAAAGGCAGGGGTTGGGCTGGGACCGGTTGACCTTGCCGTTCTGAGCCCGGCGGCAACGTGTAGTAGCTCACCATCTTTAGGCCGTCCCGCGCCTCGATCACCACCGGATGCAGTTTGACCAGGGGCAGCCCTTCCAATTCCTGCCGGTTGGTGAAGAGGAACCGGGCCTCCCCAGCCTCCCGGTCGTAAAGAAAATACTTTACTGGCCCGTCATCGAGCATGTAGGCCACAACCCAGGTCTGGTCATCCAGGCTGCGGCTTACCACATCCATCTCGCCAGGGGCGACTCCGTTGAGATATGCCATGTCGGCCTCAACGGATGCGTCCAGGACGGTCCATTCCATCTTCTCGTAGGCGAACGCCACAGCCTCGATGGTCTTCTTGGTGGGGTGGAGCATGACACCGCCCACGTCGCAGCGGGGGTCTTCCGCAACGAGTTTGGTGGCGGATGAATTCAGGTCGATGGTGAACAGGGCCGCAGTGTCCCTTCCGCGGCTATCAAGCATGTAAAGGACCACTCCGCTGCGGTCGAAGCCGGCCAGCATCGTCGTTAGGGCATCCTCCATTTCGATGCTGGCGAATGTTTCCCAACCATCCGCGCCGCCATCCTTACCGGTCCGTTGCAGCACCTCCGCGCCGCCGTCTTCCGTGGGCCTGGTGGCGAACCGGACTTGGAAGTCGTCATCAGTGGTAATCTCCAAGAAACCCGGGTTCTCCAACAGCAGACTCCTCTTCCCCGAACGGACATCCACCCGGTAGAGGTCATGGAGCTGAGGATCGCGGTCGTTAAGTCCAACCAACACCTGGTCCGGGAACTTGTGGCTGACCCCTTGGATTTGCGCCTGGACACCCTCGATGGGCGTAAGGTCCTTGGTCTCGCCAAGGTCGAGGTCGACGGTGAACAGGCGCCAGTTTTCGTCCCCGTTCTGGTCCTGGATGTAGAGGATGTGGCGGTTGTCGAATGCCCAGAAATAGTTGTGGATGCCACGACTCGTATCCCGGGTCACAGGTCCGGCGGCGGTTGGCTCGTCCGCCGGGGCCACCCAAACGTTCAAGACACCATCGACCGGGGCCAGATAGCTCAACCGTGAGCCGTCGGGACTGATCCTGGCCGAAGCCTTATCCGGGTTGCCGAACAGGAGTCTTCTGGGGATAAGCGGAACGGTGTCAGCCATGACGAACTGGCCTCCTTTGGAATCAGGCGGGACGCCTACGTGCCTGATCTGGTCAAAGATTCGAGAATCTCCAGCAGGTCTGCCATCCCGTCGAGGCTTTGCCCAATGTCTTGGGCATCCAGGAACCGCTTGCGCGTGTAGAAGTTTCCGTGCAACTCATTTGCAGCGCCGCGCAGCGCGGGCAACCGGTCATCGCCTGTCGCATTGCGAGCGTTTCTCAGAACGACGTTGAACTGCTCGTGACGCTCATACTCCCAGCCTTGAGTCACTGCAACGGCCTTGGCCATCCAAGCCGCAGCACCCCAACCTTTCTCCGATGCTTGATGCAAGTCGCCTTCAGCCAAGTACTCCTGGCTCTTCTCAAGGAAATAGTAGGCCTGCTGCCGGTAGTCCTCCGCCTCGCTTGGGTCATATGCTCTATTGGCAGATGGTTGGGTCATTCAGACACCTCCGCTTCGTTCGGTGTGCCGGTGTCCGGCGGCAACTGGCAGCTTACGCCGCCACCAGGTCGGCGACGCGTTCCCCGATCATTATGGCCGTCGCGTTGGTGTTGGCGCGGACGACGTTGGGGAGAATCGAAGGGTCGGCAACCCGAATACCCTCGAGACCGTGGACCCGGAGGTCCTGGTCGACCACCGCCAACGGGTCGGATGGGGGGCCCATTTTGCAGGTCCCGGAGACGTGGCGCGCCGTACCCACCGTGCGCAGCATGTAGGCGTCCAGAAGGTCGTCGTTGGCTAGCTCTTCGTCTGTGGGCGCGGTCCGTGAGGCAACCATGTCTTTGTAGGACTCGCCTTCCAGCAATCGCACGCACAGGCGGATCGCGCCCCGCAACCGCTCCCGGTCAAAAGCGTCGTCCAGGTAGTGGTAATTGAACTGGGGCTGCACGTGGGGGTCCGCCGAGGAGAGTCGAAGCTCGCCGGCGCTCATGGGCAATTCCAGGGCGCATGAGAACCTGAACCCTTGGTCCGGGATCACCTCGCCGCTGAGGGAAGCGAATACCGAACTGGTGGAGATCATTACGTCGTTGGGGTATTGGGAGCCGTCCGATGTGTAGCGCAGCGCAATTCTGGTTCCAGGATTGTCGGTCACCAGGGCGACCCCTTCCTTGGCCATTAGCTGCACGCCTACGCTGGGATGGTTCCGCAGGTTTTGGCCCACTCCAGGTAGGTCCTTAACCACCGGAATCCCGAAGCTCCCCAGGTGGTCCGCTGGCCCGACGCCCGATAGCAAGAGCAGGTGGGACGAACGGAGCCCGCCGCTACAGAGGATTATCTGGTCCGATTCCACCGTGAATACCTCATCGCCGCTTTCGACCTCCATGCCGACTGCCCGGTTGCCCTCGAAAACTACGCGCCTGGCAAGCACGTTGCCCCGGACGGTCAGATTTAGGCGGTGACGGGCTTGGCTGAGGTGGCTGAGGGCAGTGCTCACCCGAATTCCATCAGGATTGTTCATGGGAATCGCTCCGACTCCCGTGGAGTCAGGGCCATTCATGTCATGGGTCTCCGGGAAACCGGCAGTAACGCAAGCCTGGTGGAATGCGGCTTGAATCGGCGCCCATTGATCGCTCTGCCGGCGAAGAACGGGAAGCGGCCCGTCGGTGCCGTGGAAGTCGTCGCGGATATCCAGATCAGTTTCCATCTTCCGGTAGTAGGGGAGAACGTTCACGTAGGACCACTGGTCGTTTCCCAGGGCGGCATAATCGTCGAAGTCTTGGGTTAGACCTCGGAGCAGGACTTGGCCGTTGATGGCCCCGCCTCCCCCAACAACTCTACCCTGGGCCACGTGAATCTCTCCCTGGGTATCGTTGATGGTGCCGGTCAAGGACCAGTTGTGGGTAGCTCCCCGCATCTCCGCATCCCGCGTATGGCCGTATTTCAACTCATCGGGAAGGCGCTCAACCTCCGGGTAATCGGGTCCCGCTTCCAATAAAAGGACAGAGCGGGATGGGTCCTCCGACAGCCTGGTGGCCGCGGTACAGCCCGCCGATCCTGCTCCAACGACTATGACGTCATACTTCATGGCTTCCTCCTATTTCTTGAGCGATTTCGGCCGAGGTTGGGACATCCCGGTTATTACGCCGACCGTCGCCAACGCTCCATTTCAACCGCAAACCACAGAGACATGCTGCCAGTACGGTCATCGAACCCAAATATGGCCGGCCGGTCCAGGTATTCCTTGTGCGTGGTCTGAACTCCAGTGCCGGTACAACCGTCCACCACGTTGCCCTGATCGTCCACCCTCTCGGAGACCCCTTGCCATGCCAGTTCCAATGCGGGGACGTGGGAATTATCAAGCCAACCCCGCCTCAACCCCCTGGCAAGGGAATAGCCAAACATGCAAGTCGATGTCAACTCCTGGTACGAACCCGGGTAGTCCAATAGCTGGAGCAGCATTCCGGAAGGTGTCTGGACACCGGTCAGAGCATCCATCAACCTACGGTACATCCTTAGAATAGCGTCCCTGTCGGAATGGTCTTCAGGGAGGTAGGTAAGCGTCTCGGTCAAGCCCAGCGCGGCAAACCCGTTTCCCCTACCCCAGAAGAAGGGGCCGGACCGGCAGTGCCAAAAGAGGCCGTTGTCCTGTTGAATATCCCCTCCGCGCATGAACTTGACCAATATGTCGAGATACCGGGTCTCTCCGGTCTGCCGGTAAGCGCGGCCAAGCATTGCCCCCGCCATGAACATGTCCTCGGTGCGAAAGTCGGGGTCGCACGGCGGCGGCGCGCCGTCACCCTCCCCAGGCCGGTACCGGTTGGCCACGTCCAGGATGAGCTGCGCGTAGCGGGCGTCGCCGGTTGCCTCCGCAAGCTCGCCAGCCCAGATCAGGCCCGCGAGGTTCGCTCCTCCGGGGTTTTCGCCAAACCATGTTGTGTCCCCGGACATGCGGGCCGCGACGGTCTGGACAATGCTGGCGTCGGGAGAGTCGCCTTCCGGGTCCAAGCGAGCCAGGCGAAGCCGCCCGCTGATCCCCACGCCCTGCGTATAGTTCACAGGGTCCAACTCGTGTCCATAGACCGAGGCCAAAACGCGGGCGATTTCGACAGGGCTTCTCTGCCGCCGGGCGTCCAACGCCAACCGAGCCGGCGAGACTCTTTCTGAGTCGCTGAGCGCTCCCACGGCGTTCCAGAGGCGTGTCAATTCGGCGTCGAGGGCTCCGGCGGGCGCCGTCAGCCGTAGACCGGGTACCGGAGCAAGTCCATCGGGCCGACCGGAGCCCAGGGCGGCGAGCAGCGATCCGTCTTGCTCCAGTTGCCCGGCTCCAAGTCCTGCCCCCACTCCGGCGGCGGCTGCGTTAGCTTCCCAGACCACGGACTCGCCCAAGCGAACTTCCAGCGCTAAACCGGGTGCCTGGAAACACAGCCACCGCCAAAGGTATCGGCTTTCGGGCTGTTCCGCGTCGAAAAAATAGCCGTCTTGAGGAGGATAGCCCAGGGATTGGTCTCCATTCCCTTCCGGATTAACGCTGGGGGCGGCGCTTAGGGCGATTCGCTCCGATAGGGAAGAACCGCCTGACCGGTATGACTCCAAGACTCCCAGCGCAAGGGCGGCGTCGGCTTCATTGCCTGACGCGCCGGAAACGAGCAATGCCCTCGTGCGTGGGGACACAGCCAGGTAGGCGTCCCGGTGCAGGAGCGCGGGGATGTTCTGGCCCCCTTTGGTAACGCCCCAAGACCCAGCTTTCCATAGATCGGGGTTGCCTTGTGCCAGGGATTCTAGGGTTTCCACTAAACCAGTCAGGGATTGTGTCATGTCCCCTCTATATTCAAATGCTTCGGGCCGCCATTTTACACCCAATGCCAGGGCCGGTGGTAGGTTTCCTCCCCAGCCGCCAACCGAGGTTTCGACGAAATCCGAAGTCCCGAATAGGGCCCCGCGTTTGTGGCCGATACCGCTTTGGCGTTCGGCCCAATACAGAGGATGACGGCTTGCCAGCCGGTGCGAAGGGTCGGATTCGGCGTTATACTCATGGCAATCTCCGTCCTGGGCACGGGCGGACTGTAGGAGATACGTGATGGCTCAGAACGGTCAAAACGGTGTACTGGACGGTGTGCGAATCCTGGAACTGGCCCGCTGGCAGGCCGCTCCCAGGGGTTCCCTGGTCCTCCGGGACATGGGCGCGGAGGTTATCAAGCTGGAATGGCGCAAGGGGGGCGACCTGCGAGATTCCGGGCCATTTGTGGGTGAAATGAGCGTCCAGTTCGCCGCTTACAACCGGGGGAAGAAGAGCGTCACCTTAAACACCAGGGAGAAGAAGGGCAAAGACCTATTCTACCGCCTGCTGGAAGTCTCCGATGTCGTGCTGGAAAACTTCCGTCCCGGCACGATGGAGGAGATGGGCTTCGGCTACGAGAAAATGGCGCAGATAAACCCAGGCATCATACTGGCCTCGGTGTCTGGATTCGGACAGTACGGACCCTACCGGGACCGGCAATGCTTCGACCCCATAATCCAGGCGATGAGCGGTATCGGGGACCAGACTGGCAGGGGGTTCGACCAGCCAATCATGGCCAACGGGCCGATTATGGACCGAACTGCCGCCCTGCATGCCGCCATCGGTATCCTGGGCGCGCTGCGGTACCGCGACCGGACGGGCGAGGGCCAGTGGTTGGAAGTGGCGATGTTGGACGGCGGCATTACGTTGGAAGAGGTAGCCCTGGCGATGTGCTATGAAACCAATACCAACGACTTTGTACGGACCGGCTCATTCCTCAAGTGCAAAGACGGTTGGGTCACCACTGGAGCCGCCCGGGCCGGCATGTGGGAGCGGATGCTCAAGGTTATGGGCTACGACGACTTGTCCGGCGACCCGGAATATGCGGCGCCAATGTTCGCCACCGACAAAGCCGAAATCCGAATGGAATTGCTGCATCTGTGGTGCGAGGAACGCACGGTCCAGGAAGTGGAGGATGCCATGGTGGCCGCCGACATACCCTTCGGCCCGGTCAAGTCGATTCCGGAAGTGCTGGCGGACAAGCACCTATGGGAGCGGGAGGTGATGGTCGAAGCGGAAATACACGACCCGCCGGGCAAGAAAATGCTGGTGCCGGGTCCGACCATCATCAAGTATTCCAAGACACCAACCACGGCGGGACCGATTCCCAGGTACGGGGAACACAACCAGGAAATTTACAGCGGTCTCCTGGGGCTCGACGAAGCCCAGCTAGTCGTTTTGGTGGAAGAGGGAATCATAACCTGAACTAAAGCCAAGGTGGGATGTGTATTTGTGGGACGATGAAGATTGGCTTATGTGACTCACTGAAGCTCCTCCACCTGTACTTGAAGGACTACCCTAGCCCACTGCTTAAGATCTTCCCAAATGTGCATTTCACCTTGGTATCAGTTTAGAGCCACATTGCCGGGACGGGACTGATACCTGTAGGAGGGTTATAGCGATGGCGGCAAGACCACAAGACGAGGAAACTCTGCGTCAAGAACTACGAGAGATCGTAGAGCGGCTTCCGTCCGAGGAACTATACGGGGCGAGGCGTTACCTGGGGTACTTGATTGCCTCTGAAGACCCATTTGTCCAAAGCCTTTTGGAAGCGCCCTGGGACGACGAGCCGCTGACAGCGGAGGAGGAAGCCTTGGTGGAAGAGGGTTGGCGTGCGGTCAAAGAAGGCGACGTCGTCAGCCACGAGGAGATGAAACGGCGCTTGGGGATATGAGCCGCCGTGTCGAATGGTCTGGCCCCGCACTCCGGGACTTAGGACGATTAGACCGTCATTCATCGATGCGAATCTCAAGGGCAGTCCAGCAGTATGCGGAAACAGGATACGGTAACGTGCTTCCATTAAAGTCAAGAGACCGCGAATGGCGCCTGCGTGTCGGGCGGATGCGGGTCTTGTTTACGGTAAACCCCCAAGACCGGTCAATATCGATTCTCCGGGTGTTGCCCCGTGGTTCCGCGTATCGCGGATAACCCGCCCCCAATTTGACTGCCGTTCCCCCCATTGCTACACTCGCCACGTCCCAAGACCACCCGGACATGGAGGGAACATGTACGTCATTATCGCGCCCATCCAGGTGAAAGAAGGATGCGTGGACGAGTTCATCAAGGAAATTATCGACGACGCCAAAGGTTCAGTGAACGACGAACCAGGCTGCCTGCGGTTCGACGTTATCCAGGACGCCGGAGACCCCAACCGTATCTGGCTTTACGAAGTTTATCAGGACGAGGAAGCCTTCCAGTCCCATACTCAGGCCCCGCATTTCATCAAGTGGCGCGACGCGACCCAGGACATGCGCGTCCAGGGAATCCAGGGCGCTGGCAGAGGCAGCACGAACATCTGGCCGCCGGACGGCGAATGGAAGTAGTCCAATGAAAGCTGTTTGGTACGAACGTAACGGCCCCGCCGACGTCATGCAAATTGGCGAGGAGCCCATACCCAGTCCTGCGCCGGGAGAGGTGCTGGTCAAGGTCATCTCCTCAGGCATTAACCCCTCAGACTGGAAGCGGAGGGCGGGTCAGACCCGGGGGATGGAATTCCCCAAGGTCATCCCGCACCAGGATGGCTCGGGAGTGATCGAAGCGGTCGGTGATGGCGTGCCAGGATCGCGTATCGGGGAGCGAGTCTGGCTTTACGAAGCCCAATACGGGCGTCCCTTCGGCACTGCGGCAGAGTACTGCTCCATCCCTTCGAATCACGCTATTGCCATGCCTCAGGGCATCAGCTTCCAGCAGGGCGCCTGCCTGGGAGTGCCCGCCATGACCGCCCACCGCTGCGTCTTTGCCGACGGCCCGGTAAGCGGCAAGACGGTGCTGGTGACCGGCGGCGCGGGCGCGGTGGGCAACTATGCCGTGCAGTTGGCGGCCCTGGACGGGGCGGCAGTTATCTCCACCGTGAGTTCTGACCACAAGGCGGGGATCGCCCTGGACGCGGGCGCGGCCCATACCGTCAACTACCGCGCCGAAGACACCGCCCAACGGATAATGGAGCTTACCGGCGAACAGGGGGTGGACCACATTGTTGAGGTCGACTTCGCGGGGAATTTCCCCGTGAGCCGGGAGGTAATCCGCTCCAACGGAGTCATCGCCATCTATGCCCAGGGGACCGTGGCCGCGCCTCCGGTGCCCCTTCAGATCAGGTCAAGCAACGTCACCGTCAGGTCGGTGCTCGTGTACGACATGCCCGAACAGGCCAAGCGGGACGCCTCGGACCAGATCACAACCCTTTTGGAACAGGCCAAGCTGACCCACCTGCTGGGGCCGCGCTTCCCCCTGGAATCTGCCGTGGAGGCCCATCAGGCCGTTGAGGCTGGCGCAATCGGCAACGTGACGCTGGACATCGCCCCCGCCGACTAGCGAAAACCTATCATTCGGTAAGAGAGGTGAATCATGGCACGAACACCGGTAACCACCCGAGACATGGTACCCGAAGAGTTCCGCGACGCTTTCGACGAATTGACCGGAGACACCGGCGGCACGATCACCGGGGGACCCGGCTCCATCACCATCAACAGCCCGGAGATGTCCCGGCGGCGAAGCCACCTGACGGCCTATCTGCGCTTCGAAAGCACTTTCCCGAAGCGGATACAGGAGTTGGCGATCCTGGCCACGGCCCGCGCCATGGATTGCCCATACATCTGGAATGCCCATGCTCCGGCGGCCCGCCGCGAGGGCGTAAGCGACGCCGTGGTAGACGCCCTGCGCGACAGGCAGCCCCTGCCCGCGATGCCAGCGGACGAAGCCGCGATAGTAAAATATTGCACCGAGTTTTACACGAACCACCGCGTAACGTCTTCGACTTTCCAGGTGGCGAAGGAGCAGTTCGGCGTGCAACACCTGGTCGAGATAACGGCTCTAATGGGCAATTACGCCCAGACCGCCTTCTTCCTGAACGCCTTCGAGGTGGAGCTGCCGGACGAACGGACCGAGCCGGTGTTGCCGGTAGGGTAATCGCCGTAGGTACCGGCGATGTAGCGGGTACGGTCCGGGGGCCGACTAGGGGGCTTTCGGGTTTTCGACGCGGCCAATGAATAGGACCGTCTCTGTTTTCTTGTCGCGGATAAAGAAGACGAAGGGTCTATCTACGGTTACCGTAATCGGGTCCGGCGGTTCTGACACCGCCGTGACAACTACGCCGGTGGCGGCGGAGGCTTCCGTGCCCGCTTCGTCCACCGCCACGAACGCTTTATGAACTACGTGAGAGATGACCAGACAGGGACGGTCACCGGCGGCGCATGACCTTCCGTCGATACCTGACAAGTCGGCTTTCCCGTCGCTAAACGCGTTGGGCATTCCCATTCCGCTGATAATGGGGGCCAGAGCGAACTGGGAATCAAATTCGAATTTCGGCAAGGTGAGCTTCACGCGCTGGACCTGAAAGTTCCCCACGGTCCGGTCCAGCACGGCGGAATTGAGGGAGTCCTCGAATTCCCTGAATCTCCCTTCATCTGGGAGCAGGATGACCATAGAGATGTCCACTCCGGCGTAATCCATCTCCACGGCCTGATATCCGTCTCCCTTGGTATAACCGAACGAAGAGGTGATCGGCATCATCGGCACGAGGACTGCGTTCCCATCCAGCCGGTGGAACTGACGGTTCAGCGTCATCCTCGGCTCGAAGGGCTTCGCCCAGTCCGCATCAAAATGAATGGCGTTAGTCAACACCAATCGCGTCAGGGAGTCGATGGCGTCTTGCGGTAGCAAATTCCTGATCTTCCCCTCGGTCTGTTCGACGACCCAGGAGTTGATCTTTTCCCTAGACTCTCCGGGATCATCCCTGAAGTTCACTACCCTCAAACCGCCTCCGTAGTGCTGTTCCAATAGGTCAAGGAACTCGCCAAGGAACCTGTATCCCTTTTGGCCCCATACGGCGTTGGCGATGTTCAACTGAAACCCTGTTTGGTCTTTACCCTGCTCAACCTTGCCCCGGGCCCCGAGGTCGAGGTCAAGGGCATTGAACGAGTTGTGCAACTCTTCTTGTGGGAGCCGGTAATGAAGAGTTTCCGCGAATTGTGTGGCCGTTTCACCTCGCGCACCCGCATACGCCATAGCCAGGGCCAGCGAGATGCTGTAGGGCGAATAGAACAGGTTGCCGTCATCCTTAGACAGGGTGCGGTACAGATCGAGGGCGAATACGTTGTTCCCGTCTACCAGGCCGGAGATATCTGAACCGGCGGCGGGCGTGAGTCGTTCTTTGGTCGAACGCGGCTCTTTCGGCGGGACGGGGCCCGTGGAATCGACTGTTGGCGGGGGCGCTGTGGCTGCGTCCCGTTCCGCGATAGGCGGAGGGCTGGAGGCTCCGCAGCCCACCGTAGTAAGAACCAGCAGGGCGACCACGACGCCAACAATAGTCCCAAGCATGGCGAATACGGGTCTATGCTCCAAAGCTGCCTCCTCTAAGGTTGTCGATTCCAGGTGGGCTTTTGCCTAAACTAAAGCCAAGGTGGGATGTGCATTTGCTGGATGTTGGGAATCAGGCTGGGTGGAGCGCAGTAATCCTGCGGTCCGTGATTGCAGGACGGTTCGGCAACGGCGTTTCACCTCGTCCTTCCGGCTGACCAGCCCGGCGAGGAAGCTGCCGACTCTCTCCTGCACCAGCCCCTTGCTTCCCAGGCACAGGTTGCCGGTCGCCTCCTCTCTCGCCCAGCCCCAGATGGCCTCATCGGCATTGAAGTCCGGACTGTACCCCGGCAGATTCACCAGCCGCAGGTTCAGTCCGGGCCTTTTCAGGAGTTCCCTCACCGCCTCGCCGCGATGCGCTGGCGCGTTGTCCCAGATCACGTTCAGCCGACCTCCGTGCTTCTCCCGCAATTGCTCCAGGAAGGCTGCCGACGTTTCGCTGTTGCTGTTTCCCTCCAACTCCATCCACTCCACCTTCCCCGTCTCCAAGCACACCGCCGAATAGTAGCTAGCCTTCTCGCCGTACCTCGGGCTGGTCGAGTCTACCAAGGCCGGCTCTCCCCTCAGCACCCACTTGCCCCGCAACTCGGCGTCCGCCCGGAAGTGGGCCTCGTCGGCGAAGAATATCTTCTCCCCGTTCTCCTGCGCCTCCTCCACCAAGGAAGCGTACTCTGCCACAAAGGCCTCCCGCCTTTCCACATCAGCCTTGAGCAGGCGTTTCTTGGGCCGCTTGAAGGCGAATCCCAAGCGGTGCAGGTAGTTCAGGCAACTGCTGCGGCTCAAGCTGACGCCGAAGCACTCCAGGACAAACTGACACACCGCCCTCCAGTTCCAGTTGGCCAAGCCAATGCCCGATGCGCCAGGAGGTTCCTGCACCGCCGCCTTCAACTCCTCCCGCTGCGCCTGGCCAAGGGCGGGGGGACCCTCCGGACTGCTCGAAAATCAAAGCCGCCGGGCCGCCCTGGCCGAAGGCGGCAAGCCACTTCCCTATGGTATGAGAATCCCTACGCAGGGCCACGGCAGTGTCCGCGGCACTCCAGCCCTGGGACAGGAGCCAGATGGCGTGCCATCGCTCCCGCTCCCGGGGTGTCGGCGCCAGAATCAGCCGCTGGTGCACACCCGGCGCGTCCATTTCCCACTGTTCCAGGAACCGGTCGATCTCTCCCATGCCCAGCACCATCCCACTCCTGCTTCCCGCGTCGCACCTGCGACTCCCCCGATTCTACCGGACGCTCCTGCACGTTTCACCTTGGCTTTGGTTTAGATAGACGTTCCGCACCCCTAAAAGGTTCCCACCTTTATCAACTTAGAAACTATCTCAAAACCGAGTCAAGGCGATGCCTCCCCCTTTCGCAAAAGGGGGATTGAGGGGGATTTCTCTCCCTGCCGGTAGGTTGGTGGAGATTTGAGATAGTCTCTAAGAAGGACACGTCAAGTCTGAACAGTTACGCTATCAGGACTACGATCGCAAAGAAGGGGACCGACGGCGACGTGATGGCGACGGAAGACCGGGGCGAGGGACGGTTTTGTAGTCTTGGATTCAGACGATAGGCCGCGGTTCCCAGAACACGGGAGGCTCCTGGCCCCGCTCAGAACTTTCAGGAGGCAATGCATCCTGTCGGGGATTGGAGGGACGCCGATCACGGGTCCCTCCCTACCGAATAGCGAGGCTTTGGGCCTGGTGGAGAGCCGGGTTGTGTGTCTACGACTCCGCGGCTACGGCGCTGTCTACTGCGAACTCGTAGAAGGTGATGGCTTCGGCGGTGCTGAATTGGTCTCTGTCGTAGACGGCGCGGGGCGGTTGGTTTTCGGCGGTCTCGACTTTGACGCCCAGGGTCGGCCAGACGTAGCCCTTGCGGACTGGTGTGCCGGGGGCGCGCTCTAGTTGGATCAGGTCCGGCTGCTTTTGCATCAGCATGAGCAGCGCTTCCACGCTCTTGTGGACCGACGTGGTGGAATTTCCTTCCCGGTAGGCAGTCCGCGCCTCGGCGACCAGGCCGCGCACTCCGTCGTCACGTATGTCGTCAACCTTCGCCATGAGTCCCTCCTAACGATGGTGAGTGCTAGATGCTGGAGTTGACCTCGAAGGGGACGCCGTCTAGCTGCTGTTCCCGCCATTTCTGGTGATGCTTGTGCCGGTCCTGGAATTCGGGCATGACCTCTTTGGCGAATAGTTCCAGCGAGGGCATGATATCTTCGTGTTTGCGGTCGCCGCTCTGGGCGATGAACAAGATCAAGTCTATGTGGGCCTCTTCGTACTGCCGGATCGTTTCGCGGATGAACTCCGGGTTGCCAATGAATCCTCCCCGGCGGCTGGCCCGGTAAAGCGCGCGGGCGCTCTCATCCTCCGGTTCCTCGTCCACGACGTTGAACCCCTGGCGCTGGGCGTAGACCTGCTGCCTGCCCTCAACGGTCAGGGAGTCGAACTGGCGGTGGAAATGGTCGTGGCCGTAGTTGCGCTGGCCCCGCCCGAGCAGGAAGCCAAACATTTGGGCCCCGCGCAGGCCCTTTTCCACAGCTTCCTCGTTGGTGGGGCAGCACATTAGCGATCCCAGGGCGGTGACCGCCGGGTTGATGGCGTAACCCAGGGGGCTGCACTCTTCCCGCACCAACTCCCAGTAGCGGTCGATACGTTCAGCGGCCTCCTCGGGGGTCTCGAAACCGAACCCCAACGCGCCGATGCCCATTCGGGCCGCAACAAATATGGTCTCGCGGCGGGAGGCGGCAGTCCATAACGGGGGATGGGGCTTCTGGAGGGGCTTGGGGACTACGTTGCGCACGGGCACTTTTACGTATTGGCCGTCGTAACCCTCGTAAGGGGTCTGGACCATCATCTTGACGGCTTCCCTTGTCGCTTCTTCCCACATGGCCTTTTTCTGAGTGACGTCTATGCCGTACCCAGTGTTCTCAATCTCGCCGCCCTCGCCGGTACCGAACTCGACCCGTCCCCCGGATACGATATCCAACGTGGATATCCGCTCTGCTACTCGGATCGGATGGTTGAAGCTGGGTGGGGCGTGGATGATGCCGTGGCCCAGGCGGATGTTCTTGGTCCGCTGGCTCGCGGCGGCCAGGACGACTTCCGGGGCGGATGAATGAGCGTACTCCTCGAGGAAATCGTGCTCGACTTCGAAGACGTAGTCGAAGCCCAGCTTATCGGCAAACTCGATCTGCTCCAGGGCTTCCATGAAGACCTTCTGTTCGTCTTCGGGACCCCACTGGTCTGCGTCCAAGGGCTTGGGGCACTGTAGTTCGTAGAAGAGTCCGAATTTCATGTTTTCCTCCTAAGCCCGGCGGCACGGATTACGAGACCCGCGCGACGGGCCGTCAGGATGGAGTTTGCGGGTGTAGGTTGGGCCAATTCTACACGCTTTGGCCCGGCACCGCATTTGGACTGAGGGAACTTGGGCCTTACCCACACTCTCTCACGAGGCGAACTGCGCCCCTCGCCGCCATTCCGGTCTTGAGCCGGAATCCAGGATTGCTTGGCGTCGAGAGCGTTCCTTGCGCCGGGGCTTTCTGGGTCCCAGCCTTCGCTGGGACGACGGGTTGGGTTAGGCGGATTCAGTCCTTCAGGAGGATGTAGACGGCTCCCGATGGGCTCAGGTCGTTGTGGGTGTGGCCTCTGCCGGTCACGTCCTCCATGAGGCGGATATCTCCTGCCCGGAGCACGACCTTGGAGCCGTCGCTTGCGCCGATCTCAACCTCACCGGACAGATGGATAATCAGCCTTCGCTCCGGCAGCGGATGAAAGTCCATGTGGCGGGAGCCGTCGAAGTGCTGCACTCTCGCCTCTGTCACATTGATCAGCGCCCCAAGCTCGGGATGGTCTTCCAACTTCATCTCTTCGATATGGCTCTCGCCGTCGCCATCGGGAAATACTCGGTAAATCGCCATCTTAGGCCTCCTGCATATCGCTGTTGGCTAACTGAACCGTGGCATAACCTCATCGGCGAAGAGATTCATGGAGCGCAGGACCTTGGCGTGTTCCATGCCGCCGAAGTCGAAGTTGCACCCGAAGTAGTCGATCCCCTGGTTTCGTAGCTCTTGAATTCTGGCGGCGCAGTGGTCCGGGGTGCCGATGATGGCACGATTCTCGGCCAGGTATTCGTAGGTAACGGGAAGCTGGTCTCGGGTCCTGCGCCAGTCTTCCATCTTCTCGTAGACTTCACTGCCTTCCCGGAAGAAGTTGCGCCACTGCATTATGTCCACTACCCAGTTCAGCCGCTCCATCGTGTTCCGGCGCGCCTCTTCCTCGGTCTCGGCTACGTGGATGTATCGGAAGAAGGGGATGCGCGACTTGGGAACGTTGAATCCGGCCTCCGCCGACTGTTGGACGAATCGCTGACATAGGTTGAGAGAGTCGGCGGTGTCCTGAACGACGGCGATGCACAAGGTATGGCCGGTGGACACCGCGAAGTCCAGCGTATCCTGGGTCCGGCTGGCGGCGATGTATACCGGCGGATGCGGTTCCTGCACCACTGTGGGCACCAAGTTGACGTGGGAGACGTCGAAGTGTTTGCCGTGGAAGCTGAAGTCCGGCGTTGTCCAGAGTCCTTGTATGACGTTCAACGACTCCCGGAAACGCTCCTGGCTCTCCTCCGGGTCCACCCCAAACCCGCCGTACTCGTACCCGTAGGTGCCTCGGCCAAATCCCACGTCCAACCGGCCGCCGCTCACTACGTCCAGCGTCGCCGTGTCCTCGGCCAGCCGAATGGGGTTGTGCAAGGGCGACACCAGCACGGCAGTGCCAAGCCTGATCTTGCTGGTCTTGGCCGCGATATGCGTGGCCACGATCAGGGAAGACGAACCGATGCTGTAGCGGGTGAAGTGGTGCTCGGCCAACCACGCGCTGTAGAAGCCCAGAGACTCCGCCGCCTGGACCTGTTCCGTAACCTCATCCAGCACCTGCTTGGGGGATACGCCTTCGGGCCAGGGCATGTGAGTGAAGTAGCCAAATTTCATGGTCTTTCCCGTGCTAGCAATGTCCGACGCGCTACTAATAGCCCGGCTTACGTCATGACCCTGCGGAAGAAGTCCAGGGCGTTGCCGCCTGCGATCTTCGTGATCTCATTGTCCGAGTAACCGCGGCGCAGCAATCCGCGGAGGATGTTCTTCCCGTCGGCGGGAGACTCCAGGCCATTCAGGTATGGCGCGGGAGTCTGCGATGGGTCGCGACCGAGCATCACCTGGTGAAACGCCACGTGATCGCCGACGTTGGTGTCGGTGCCAATGCCCACATGGTCGATGCCGACCAGCTTGACCATGTAATCATAGTGGTCCAGCACGCAGTCGATGTCCTGTTCCGGGTCGTCGCTCAATGAGTTGGGCACTGCGGTAATGGCGATTAAGCCACCCTTTTCCGCGCAGGCTATCAGCTCTTCATCTTTGCGGGTGCGGGTGGTGGGCCTAAGTGTGTAGGCGGCGTTGTGGCTGAAGGTGACCGGGGCCCGCGAGAAGTGGATGGCGTCCATGGCCGTCCGGAACGACGCGTGGGACACGTCGATGGCCATGCCTAGCTGGTTCATCCGGTCGACAACCTCAATGCCGAACTCACTCAGGCCGCCGTCGTTACGTTCGTTCATGCCGTCGCCGATGAAATTCTTCCGGTTGTAAGTTAGCCCCGCAAGTCTGACTCCCATTGCGTAGAACGTGTCGACGTGGTCAAGTTCGCTGCCGATAGCCAGGTGCTCCAGGGTGGGCATGAACCCGACCCTGCCCCTTTGCTTGGCGGACTCGATCTGGTCCGCGTTGGTCACCAAATCCACCCGGCCGGAGATGGTCATGTCGGAGAGCATCAACGCGACTTCGGCCTGCAGGTCCTCGAAGCGCGAATAGGACATGTCATGGGTGTTCACGAACCCCCGAAAGGCGTTGGCGGTGGTGACGGCGGTCCATCCGCCATGTTCGACCGCATCATACCCCCAGGAGTACTTGTTGCCGCGCAAGAACTCTATGAGCCGGGTCATGTCCTCGGGGCAGACGAAGGGGTGTTGGTGGACGTCTATCATGATGACTTCGTCCTCCAAACGCTGGAACCGCCTTTCCTGAACGTTATCAAGCGGGACCGTCATGGAGAGAACGCGGTCTATTTCCTTGGCCAGGGGTATGAAGGGTGTGACCATCGGTGTTACTCCTTGCGTAGCGGGGGGAGGTGATCAGGCTCGCTCAGGCAGCGCATTTACGAAATTGACTATATTCCGGGCGGTGTCCAACATCCATTGCAAGGTCCGGCCTCGTTGGAGTGCGACCGGCCCGGTCTGATACGTGAGAGCGTTTCGGGCCAACCTGAGCCGGTTTAACGAGATTCCCATGTGCTGACTGACGCTTCTCAAAGCTTCCCTGACCTGAGTGTGAGCCGTGGGGCCATCGGTGAACCGCGAGTAGTTCTTGCGCGTCAACTCGTCCCGCGTCGTTAAGAAAGCAGCATAATACGCTCTGTCTCCAGCAGACCGCAGAGCCGCAGCGCTCCCAAGTCTGGCCAGATCAGTGGCCAAATCGAGTAGGGAGGCCGGATCGACGGAGGGGAAGATGTTAGACTGTGTCAACGTCAAACCAAACCGCCTTCGTAAAAATCTTCAACTCCGCCTCACCTAGTTCCTTCTGAAATACGTCCACTCGGTCCAAGAAGCTGCCCAGGCGTTCATCTGCCTCCTCAAACGGCAACTCAAGCACCGGTTCGACGTAAATGTCCTCCCAATCGGCAAACTCCATGTCTTGGTGATAGCGAATGTTGATCTGCTTCAGCGGCCAATTGTTCTCTTTGGCAAATTGCTGCAACAACTCAACGACTTCATCCAGGACCGGCAGACCGACTTTCCCTAACAGCCGGTCTGCCTCAGACTGACTGGTCTTCCACACCACGGGCACGTGGAAATTAGCAGCGTCTGTCATAACATTCCTCCCGCAACCCATTGTACAACCGTAGATGGGCGCCGTGTTACGGGAATTGTCAGTAGCGGAGACTGCGGACCGGTCGCTCCTCCCCGGCCCTCAGCTTGACCCTGTTTGAGCCAACAACTATCATCGTGCCAAGGAACGGCCCAATATGAGCGCCCAGTCCCGCAGGTATGGGGCTCGACTAATCCCAGGAGTGAATTGCAATGAACGTTCAAGAGGCAGTAGCGCGCATTCTAAAGCTCGAAGGCGTGGAGTGGATCGCCTGTTTCCCATCCAACGAGCTAATCGAAGAGGCGGCCAAGCAGGGCATCCGTACCGTGATGTTTAGGCATGAGCGGGGCGCCCTCATGGCAGCCGACGGTTACAGCCGGATGAACGACCGGGACAAATTCGGAGTCGTTATTACCCAGGGCGGACCCGGTTCCGAGAACTCGATGGGAGGAATCGCCCAGGCTTTCGCAGACAATGTTCCCATCCTCTATTTGCCGGGAGGCCCGGCGTTGAGCCAATACCACGTACGGCCCAACTTCTCGCCGGTACGTACTTACCAATCCGTGTCCAAACACGGCGAGGTCATCTATCAAGCAAACCAGGTGGCCAACGTGATGCGGCGGGCGTTCCACAATCTGCGCAACGGACGGCCCGGCCCGGTAATAGTGGAAATACCTGCGGACGTAGGCCAGCAGGAGGTCCCGGATGAGACGTTGGCCTATAATCCCCCAAAGCGTATGCCCCAGGCTCCCTCTAATGGTGCGGTCAAAGACGCTGTCTCGCTACTGCTAAACGCCACCAAGCCGGTCATTTGGTCTGGAATGGGCGTGATGATGTCCCAGGCCACCGACGAACTCAGAGAACTGGCCGAGCTGACCGAGATTCCGGTCTATTGCACCATGCCGGGCAAGTCGTCATTCGACGAACGCCATCCTTTGGCCCTGGGCGCGGGCAGCAGCGCGACCACCCTGCCGGCCCGGCGGTGGCTCCAGGAGTCCGACGTGTTGTTCGCCGTCGGGTCGAGCATGACCCGGACCGGCTACGGCCAACCAATCCCCGGCGGCAAGGTGATAGTCCACAACGTCGAGAGCATCGAAGACATCAACAAGGACTTCTCGGTGGACGTCGGCCTTCCCGGAGACGCCAAGCTCACTCTGCAGGCCATGATCGAGGAGGTCAAGGCCCAGACCGGAGAGTCAGGCCGCAAGGGCAAGTCAAACGTGGCGTCGGAAATCGCCGATCTCAAGAGCCAGTGGCTTTCCCAATGGAGCCCTCTGCTTAACTCCGAAGACGTGCCGATCAACACCTACCGTGTAATCGGGGAGTTGGAAAGGAACCTGGACAAGGTCAATAGCGTGGTGACCCATGACGCCGGAGCGCCACGCGACACGATCATGCCCTTCTACACGGGCACCGTGCCGCACAGCTACATCGGGTGGGGGAAGACTACGCACTTGGGCTACGGAATCCCCCTGATGATCGGGGCAAAGCTGGCCGCGCCGGACCGGTTCTGCCTGAACTTCATGGGGGACGGCGCGTTCGGAATGTCGGGCCTGGACATCGAAACGTCGGTGCGGGCTGGCGCTCCGATCACCACGATAGTGCTGAACAACGGCGGCATGGCAACCTACCCGGGCGGCTACCCCACCGCCTCGGAGTTGTTCGGGACGACCCACATGACCGGCGACTACGCCAAGATCGCGGAAGGACTGGGCGCGGTGGGGATTACCGTGACTGAGCCGGGCGCGGTAGGAGCCGCCCTAAAGAAGGCCCAAGAACTAAACGCCGAGGGCAAATCGGTGTTGCTGGACATCCACACCAACCTGGAGGCTGCCCGCTCTAACTTCGCCTAGTCGTCGTCCGACACTCCGGACAAGACCGCTTCTTCAGCCGCGACCACGTTGCCGTTTGCGAGGATAATCCCGTCCTCGCAGCGGCACTCGACGCGGCCACCGTCGAACTGCTCCCGGTACAACCTGGAATACAGCCCGCCCAGGGCCAGAAGCTCACTGTGAGTGCCATGCTCCACGACCCGCCCTCGGTCTATGGCGTAGATTACGTCCGCGCGCAATATGGTCGAGAGCCGGTGGGCTATCACGACGGTGGTCCTGTCCCTCATTAAGGACTCCAGCGCCGCCTGGACTGTCCGCTCGCTGGCCGTGTCCAGCGCCGAAGTCGCTTCGTCGAGAATCAGTATCTTGGGCTGGTGCAGTATCACCCGCGCAATGGCCAACCGCTGGCGTTCTCCACCCGAGAGCCTATAACCTCGCTCGCCAACTACCGTATCGTAGCCGTCGGGGAACTCCATTATTCTGTCGTGGATGTAGGCTGCCTTGGCGGCTTCCTCTATCTCCCGCTGGGTTGCGTCCGGTTTGGCGTACAGGAGGTTGTCCCTCAAGCTTGAATGGAACAGGAAACTCTCTTGGGTCACGAACCCAACCAGGCCCGCGAGGGAGTCCAGGCGGATCCTCTGCACGTCCGTGCCGTCGATTCGCACTGATCCCTCGGTGGCGTCGTATAGCCTGGGTATCAGATATGCCAGGGTGGTTTTTCCGGCCCCGCTTGGACCGACGAACGCGGCCATTTGACCGGGAAGGACTTCCAGGTCAACACCATCGACGGCCCATCGCTGATTGTCCTCGGGCTGACCGTCGTCCAGCCGTTCTTCGGCGGTAGGGGAGTAGCGGACGCGGACCGAGTCATAGCGAATAGCCCCGGAGACACTGGAAGGCGAAAGAGCGATAGCATCGGGGGCATCCACGATCTCTTGATTCAGGTCCAGGTACCCGAAGATCCGGTCGAAAAGTGCCATCGACGATTGAAGCTCCACCGACACTTCCAACAGGCGCCCAATCGGGAAGTAGAGCCGGGTTTGCAAGGTGGTGAAAGCGATCACGACGCCCGCGGATATGCCTCCGGACCCGCCTCCCAGAATCAGATAGCCGGCGAGCAAGTAGATAATCGCCGGGGACACCGATAGGAAGGTCATCACCACGGCGAAGAAAGAATGCCCGATCATCTGCTGGCGCACGGCCAAATCCGAGAGTTCCTGGTTGTGCTGGTGGAAATGTTCGATCTCCTGGTTTTGCCTGCCGAACAGTTTTGCCAGCATGATCCCGGACACGGAGAGGGTTTCCTGGGTTACTGCCGTTACTTCGGCCATCGCGGCCTGGGATTGGGCTGCTACTCTCCGGCGGCGCGCGCCGACCCACCTGGTCAGGACGAAGAACACCGGGGCGGTGGCCACCGCGACCACCGTAAGTTGCCAGGAAAGTATCAGCATGGCGATCAGGGTGCTGGTGAGGATCACAACATTGGCGATGGTATCGGAGACGGTGCTGGTGACGACGGTCTGCACTCCCCCCACGTCGTTGGAAATCCGCGACTGCACCTCGCCGGTCCGCGTGCCGGTGAAGAACCCCAGGGACATCCCCTGCAGATGAGCGTAGACGGAGTCGCGAAGGTCCCGCATGACGCTCTGGCCCACCTTGTTGGTGATGTAGGTCTGAACGATGCCCAGACCGCCGCTGACGACGGCGATGACCGCCATGACAGCGACGATCATCCAAAGGAGCCGCAGGTCCGGCCCGCCTTCCGAAGGGAACAGGGCAGAGTCGAACACCACCTTGATGAGCAGGGGGTTAACGACCCCCAGGCCGGAGGTGATGAGGATCAGCAACCCAACGACGAGGACCCGATACCAGTACGGCCGGAAAAGCCGGAGGATTCGGGAAACGTTGCCGGGCTTAGACTTGGAGGCCGGTCCTGTATATGAATCGATCATATTCACATTAGCCCTGGTCAGGAGTAACTGGAGTACGGCGCACCATGGACCAGCCCGCACGCCTACCTTAACCTCATACGGTTGAAGCGGACCGCCGGACTCACCGTAGATGAATGCGCTCCCCGCCCAGACCCTATCACTCGGGCGAGGGGTGGCGCTTGCGCCCTTAAGCTGGGACCTGGGGAGGTGGGCGAAGGTCAGTTGGCATTCGGGGAACAATTCTGGGTTCCAGCCTCCGCTGGAACGACGGGAGGGTGGGAGCTTACTCGTCTTGGGGGAGGTAGGCGTTGGGAACTACGGCGCTGCCATGGCCTACGCCGGTTGTGTCTCCCCGCTGGTTCTCCGCCTTGATCTCCACAGATACGCGGCTGCCGTTTACTTCCCTGGTCACACCGGTGACCGTTCCGGAGAAAGTGATGGTGTCACCGGGGCGGACGGGCCGGAGGAACCGCAGGTCGACTGTCCCAGTATGGTTGAACACGCTGCCGCCGAAGTGCTTGCGCATAAGCTCGATGGCGAAAGACAGGGACATTCTCCCGGATGCAACGGTGCCTTCGGTGCCCAGAGTCTCGCGGGCGGTCTCTTCGTCGGTGAACTGGGAAGGCCCCGACTGCCCGGCGCTGCCCTCGAACAGGTTTATCGCCTCTTGGGTCATCTCCTTGACCAGGGGCGGCAATTCATCGCCGGCTTCGTAGTTCCGGACTAGCCCCCCCATTTCTTACCCACCTCGGTAGGCTGCTTCAGCTCGTGGGTGATTACCCGGTCGATCAGGCGGCCGTCCTCGTCGACCGACACCGCCTCAGTAACGATGTAGTTCTTGCCGCGGCGAAGGTACTTATCGGCGATCCAGGCCCGTACAGTGATCGTCTTGCCGCCGATGGGTGGGTTGTAACAGTAGAAGGCGCACCGGGCGTTTACCGAACCCGCGTCGCGATACTTGGCGTTGTACTGCTTGACGTCCACCTTGTGGGAGATGGTCGGGAAGCTGGCCTCGGGGTCCATCACGCCCTTGCGGTAGATGTCGATCATCTCCTGGGTCAGGAGGTATTCGTAGGTGTCGAAGGTCTCGCCAACCTCCAGGGCGTCCCAGTCCAGCAATATTCGCGTGTCTGCTTCAACCATAGTTGCACATCCTTCTGATTATCAACGGGCCTGTGGTGGGCGCGATTTTGGTTAGATTCCCCGCCAGGAGCGGCGTCCTTCGACCCGGACGAAGTGGCCGAAGCCGGGGTCGGGGAAGTGCCCGGCGGAAACCAGGATGGGCTGATTCTCCAACATGTCCATCACCGAATGCCTGGTCCGGCGGGAGAGATCTGGCTCGATATCGAAGATGGGGCACCAATCGGTGTAGTGGGCCTGGGCCGGGTTGTGGGCAACGTCGCCCAGAATGTAACCACGTTCCCCGCCAGAGGCGATCATGATGGACACGTGGCCTGGAGTGTGGCCTGGAGTGGATACGGTGGTCAGTTCGTCGGTGATCTGATAATCGTCATCGATCAGGTCTATGAAACCCAGACCTTCCAGGGGGACAACCTGGTCTCGGACGTGGGTAGCGCCGGAGAGGACGTCTGGTTGGGTCCAGTAGTCCCAGTCCCTTCTTGGCACCAGGTAGCGGGCGTTGGGGAAGTTGGGCTTGCCGCCGGTCAGGTTCCAACCCACATGGTCGGGGTGGAGGTGGGTGAAAACCACAAGGTCTACGGCCGAGGCGTCCACGCCCTTGGACTGCATGTCGGACATGAGGGTGCCGTCGGGAGCCTGGAGGCCGGTGTCGACGATTATCAGCTTGCCCTGGGAGCGGACGCCGGTGGTGCCGTAGCGGCTGGTTATCTGATCGTGCTGGTCCAATAGCTCGGGGAACTCACGCCACTGCGCAATGGTCGTGTCCGGGAAGGGCGCGAAGGGAGAGCGGGTGGGCATGCCGTCGTTAAGGGAGAGGAGCTCCACGTTGCCGACGGTGGTCGTGTAGGCGGGCATAGGGCCGCTTCCTCCTGATCAGGGTGGGTCCCCGTGACGGGACCGTGCCAGCTATCATATTACATCAATCGCCAGGGCCCGCTAACTCTCTGCCGGGCCAACGCCAAACACGGCCTGGCGAAGCGCTTCATTCAGGCGTGTTTGCCAACCCGCTCCACCGTTGCGAAAGTGCTCGACGATATCGGAGTCCAGCCTGATATGGATGTCTTTCTTGACAGGCGACTTTTGCTTGCCCCTGGTCCGGCGGTGGCGTTCTAAAATGTGCGGCACAGCCTCAGCAGATGACTTGGCGTTGGCAAACCATTCGTCGTCCAACTCGAACGTATCGGGGTCGTCGGCAATACCGGCAATGATGATGGCGTCCTCTTCGGGAGACGGAATGACGATTTTAGTCCTGGCGTTCGACATACTCTCTGCTCTCTCTCGCGTTCGCTTTCCGCCCTCTTCGACTCGTCCCATTCGTATGGCATATCAGGTCTTGGCCGCTTATTGTAACCACGATTAAGCCCTCAATCAACTGGAGTCCCCCCAATCCCATCCGCCTGCGGCGGATGGGGCTTTCCCTTACCCTTCGGGCAAGACGGGGAATCCTGCGAGACCCCAGCGTCGTATGAATAGTTAGGGCTTGGCGAGTGGACCGCTGTCCGGCGGGGCCGCCGCGCGCCCTGCGGTCAATTGCCGAATCTACATCCTGCCAGGCTGTGGCCGGTGCAATCTACCATTGGTTATGTAAATAAATGCCGTATCCGCCGGAACGGCGATGGATTCCGGCCAGCGCCATGTCAATAATGTCATTGACCATGCGGCTATGCGACAATTATACTCTCCCGTGGATGAATCTCCCCGCCCTTTGGCTCCGCAAGGGTCAAGTTGGTTGCGTCCATCCCCGGGGTGGCGGACGCCTGATTTGCTAAGGATATGTTGACCAGTCCATTGGCTGCAATTTTCCGGTCTCTCGGCGCCCGGTGGGTCTGGGCAGCGTTCCCGGCGGTCTTGGTGTCGCTTGCAGCCGTTGGTCTCGCCTTCCTCTACCTGCCGCAGCCCGTGGCGGCGCATGACGGCACTTCCAGCCACACCCACACTTTGAACGTCAACATCTCGGACGGTCAAGGAAGCGTGAGAGATAGCAATCGAGTCATTGACTGCTCTCGCGGTCAAACCGGTCAAACTGGGACCTGCACAAAGACATATGACGTTTCCTCCGGGCATTCCCAATCCAATCTCACCCTGACCGCCACTGCATCATCCGGGTTCTCTTTCGGAGGTTGGAGCGGCGACTGTTCCGGCTCTAGTGATACATGTACAGTTACAGTAGGCCAGGCATCGGGCGTAAATGACCGGACCGTAACCGCTACCTTTAACCGTCTGGACCCAACCATAACTCTGAGTCCGAATAGTGGTTCACCCAGGACCACCAATATGAACATATCCGGGTCGAACTTCACTGCGGGCACCTACACCGTCTTTTTCGACGGCAGGACAATCGGCTCAATAACCGTGGGAGCGTCCCGGTCTCCGTGGTCCCGGAGCTTTCCAGTCCCCTGGTCGGGTTCCGGATCGAAGACCGTCCGTGTAGATGATGCAACCGACACCTTCACGGTGGAATCCGGGGTTGTTTTGACGCCCACCAGCGGTCCGGTTGGGTCGGAGGTCACGGTGACGGGCGAGGGGTTCGACGTCAACCGCACAAACATCCAGGTGCGGTTCGGGGCGCAACTGCTCGATACAATTCTGAGGTCCGACTCGGAGGGGTCGGTAAGAAGCTCTTTCACTGTGCCCGCCCTCCCCGCCGGCAACCGCTCCGTAACGGTTGGCAACGCCGACCCGGTTACCTTCACCATCACCTCGGACCTGGCTCTCGACGTGACCAGCGGCCCTCCCGGCGCAACGGTGAGCATTACCGGTTCGGGTTTCGCGGCCAACTCCTTCTTCAACCTGACCTTCAACGGTCAGATCTTGCGAGCGGTCACGGTGGATGGCGGAGGAAGGGTATCCGCCTCTTTCCAGGTGCCTGAAGCCCCCGGAGGACCCAATTCAGTGGGGCTTGGAGGCAAGTCGTTAAGCTTCACGGTGACGCCGAGCTTGACCGTTGGAAACGAGGACGCCACCCCCGGAGCCACCGTTACCGTGAGCGGTTCCGGCTATTACCGGAACGAGCGGGGGATTACCGTCACCGTGGGCGGCTCCCAGGCGGCGTCCGGAATCAGGGCCGACGCCAACGGTTCATGGACCTCTCCCATCGTCGTGCCTTCCCTCGCCGCCGGCTCGCACAGGGTCAGCGCCTACGGGGCTTCGACCACCCGGAGCAACGCCCCTTTCGCTTTCCTCGTCCTGGGGTCACAGGTGAGCCTGGACAAGTCCAGCGGGCCGCCGGGGACCAAGCTGAAGGTCAGCGGCTCCGGTTTCAGGCCCGGGGAGAGCGTCAGAATAGCCGCCGGCAACAGTCTTTCGGCCAAATCGGTGAGGGCTGACGGCCGGGGGTCCTGGACCGCCGATCTGGAAGTCCCGGCAAGCCCGGGCGGCCGGCTGGTGGTCTCGGCAACCGGGGCAGGCGGGAAGAGGACCGAGACCGAATTCACGGTCAGCGCGCAGGTATCGCTGTCTCGTCAGACGGCCCCGCCGGGTTCATCCGTTACCGCCAGCGGCTCGGGGTTTCCGGCGAACGCCGGCGGACTGTCCATCAAATTCGCCGATGCCCCGGTTGCGTCGGCCTCCGCCGATAGCCATGGGTCCTTCTCCCGCCCGTTCACCGTCCCTCAGTCCGCTGCGGGCGTCTATTCGGTGAGCGTTTCAGGGGCCGGCCCTACTGTCAGGGCCCCCCTTTCCGTTACGCCAAAAATCACGGTCAATAGCGCCAATTCAGAACGCGGAGGCTCTGTCACCGTCCAGGGTTCAGGCTTCGGCGCAAACGAGCAGGGCATCACCGTAACCCTGCAAGAACGGACGGTGGCCGCGGGCATTGCGGCCGGCGTCCAGGGGTCTTGGACCGCCTCGTTCGAAATGCCCTCGCTGCCCTCCGGGGTATATGCGGTGAAAGCTTCGGGTACAATAACTCCGTCCGACAGAGTTCCCGAGGTGACCCTGTCGATGTCGGCCCACATGGCCCTCGACCGGGACAGCGGCTCCCCGGGGGAGGACTTGCAGATTTCCGGAAGAGGGTTCGATTCCAAGGATGGCGTCACGATAACCGCGGGTGACGGCCTGATTCAGGCCACGACGGTCGCCGATAACGACGGGTCTTGGTCCGTCAGTATAAAGATTCCAATCGCTCCGGGAGGGCGTCTGGCCATCACGGCGTCCGGCGCGGGCGGGCAAACGAAAGAGGCGGATTTTACCGTCACGCCTGTCGCGTCCCTGTCCGAACCCCTGGGCCATCCTGGAAGCGCCATCGAAATTGCCGGGCATGGCTTCAAGGCAGGACAAAGCCTGTCGGTCAGCTTTGAGAACACGTCCATCGCCTCGCCGGTCGCTGACTCTCTCGGGTCTTGGACCGCCAACTTCATGGTGCCTCCCTCCCCGGCGGGCAGCTATTCCATAGTCATCAAGGGCGCCGGAATCGAGATAAAGACGCCGTTCCTGGTTACGGCGAGCATCTCCCTCAGCGTCACCCAGGCGGGTCCCACGGAGCCGGTTTCCGTAACAGGCTCAGGCTTCGGCGCGGGCGAACGGGGGATCAGCATAAGCGTTGACCGGAACACCGAGCAATCGGGGATTTCAGCCGACCAGCGGGGTTCATGGACCGCCGAATTCACTGTGCCTTCCCTCCCAAGGGGCGACTACGAGGTCCTGGCCGCCGGTCCAACCACGTCCTCGAACAGCGCCGCCCAGGAGTTTCTCACAATCATCCCCATGCTGGATATGAGCCCTGCCCAGGGAGGTCCCGGTACGCAGGTCAACGTCACCGGGCGGGGGTTCGCCAAAAACCAACGGGACATCTCGATCAACTTCGACAACAAGTCTGTGGCTGTTGTCCCAACGGTGGACGACACCGGCAGCTTCAAGGCCGCCTTCGAGGTCCCTCAGTCCCCGTCCGGACTTCATCCCGTCAGCCATTCCGGCAACACGGCAGGGCAGGACTCGGAGCCAGGGACGGGCTTCCAGGTGATTCCCATCATTTCCCTGGACCAACAGAGCGGGCCTCCGGGAACTGTAATCCAGGTAAGCGGACTGGGGTTTCCCGCAAACCACCCTGGAATCATCATCGCCTATGACGGCGCACCGCAGGTCGCCGGTGTTCCCGCCAATGGGCTTGGCTCTTTTACCGCCTCTGTGGAGGCGTCGGCTTCGACAGGCGGTATACACGAAATCACGGCGGTTGGCTCGGGGCTGCCAGGTTTGGCCAACCCGGTGCAGGACTTCGAAGTTACGCAGGCCCTCGACCTCGGCATCGATTCCGGAAACATCGGTGACGAGTTGCGGATGACTGGCTTGGGGTTCGCTCCGGAGTCCACGGTGTCCGTGGCTTACGGCGACGGCATCTTGAATGAGACCACCGAGACCAACACCTCGGGGACCTTCGAATTGGAGTTGATTGTCCCTGTCTCGATCAGTGGCGAGCACCTGATCGTAGCCAGCGACGATCAGGATTCCAGCGCCGTAGTCACATTTACAGTGGAAGACACCCCTCCGCCGCTGCCGGTCCTGCTCCTGCCGGAGGACGACGCCAGCGGCGGAATGTTCGGCCGGTTCCGCCCCGATCTATCGTGGGGGCCGGTCGAAGACCCCAGCGGAGTCACCTACGACCTGCAACTAGGCGACACCCCGGAGTTCACGGCTCCCATCCTGGAAAAGACAGGCCTGGTTGCTCCCGCATATTCGCTAACCGACGAAGAAGCCCTCTCCCGAGGCAAGTACTACTGGAGGGCTAGGGCGGTGGACCGGGCGGGCAACGAGAGTCCATGGACCAGTCCCTTCGAAATCAAGTCGGGGATCATCCCGGATGGCTGGTCCCGGTTCTGGGGCTACTGCTGGCGGCCATAGCCGGGGGAGGCGGGTTCACCTACTACAACCGCCGGAGAAAGGCATTGGCACCAGTACCGGTGTTTCCGGAGATGGGCCGGGTGCGGACAGTTCCGGCCTTGCCCTCGATGGCGTCCCCAGCCGGGCCAGCGGCTACACCCCGCGCCCAACCGAGGTTGGCGCTTCCGTCGTCTCCGCTCAGGCGGCGCAGGCAACGCTCTCCTGAAGAGCAGGCGCAGCTACGACTGCTGTTCGACTTCTTGCGTTCCTTGCCGCTGCTGGAGGTGACTTCGGACTTACGCTGGCTCGACGAACTGGTCGAGGCTGCGGGCAGTTCCGACCCGGTGACCTATGAGCGGGTGTTGGAGGGGCAGATCGACCTGGGATACCGGCCGACGTGGACGCGCCACCCTACCTTCGAGACGGTGCAACAAGTCCTCCTGGGGCACACCTTCCTGCAGGAGTTGGAAGCGTTCGTCGAAGCCGCCGACGGGTGCGCCGTGGACACGGTAGCGTTGCTGCGCCAGGTCTATCAAGACGTGGAAGATGGTCTTCCAGAGGAAACCGCGAAAGTCTACCGGTGGCGGTTCGTCCTGGGCGTGCTCCGGCATTCCCTCGGGTGGTTCCGAGGATCGTATCTGCGGGAGCCTTCCACCAGGGACTATCGCACCGAAGCTTTTACCGAGGATGCGGAAGAACCCCTGGTCACGCTGTTGGGAGAGCAGTCTACTACGTTCCCCGGTCCGCTCATCGAGGGTGTGATCGAGGCCGACGCATTGACCTACCGCGACCTGCATCTGGCGTTGCGGGGGAGCTATACTACCAGCGAAGACGCCCGGTTCCTGGCATCGAGGCTGGCTTCGCTGGAAATCTTGCGGCAGCAAATCAGCGCTGGCCTGGAGCAGTTGGGAGACACGTAGAAGGGCCCTCATCTGGACTCAGGACCGGCGGCCACACCGATACCGTCGACCTCTGGCGGTATACTCCCAAACGGTCCCGCATCGACCTGCGCCCTGTTGAGTGGTAGTATCAGGCTATATCAACCCGGACTATCTGTTCCGAAGAGGAGCGAGCATGGACATTGGTATTTCCGCGAGGGTGTCATCCAACTCGTTGGACCCGGCTGCACTCGCCAAACGGGCCGAGGAACTAGGGTTTGAATCGTTCTGGCTGCCGGAACATGCGATTTTGCCGGTCAATACGACCTCACGCTACGGCGGGACAGCCGATGGCTCTATCCCGGACTCCATGGCAGACATCGGGGACCCGCTTATCGGGCTGGCCCGGGCGTCGGCTGTCACTCAAACCATCAAACTGGGTACCGCCATCAGTCTGGTGCCCGAACACAATCCCCTGCTCCAAGCCAAGCAGATCGCCACTCTGGACCGAATCTCCAATGGCCGGTTCCTGTTCGGCATTGGCGCGGGGTGGCTCCAGGAGGAGACCGAAATCATGGGCGGCGACTTCCGGCATCGCTGGGGGCAGACCAGGGAGGCCATCCTGGCCATGAAGGAGCTGTGGACCAAGGAAGAAGCGGAGTTCCACGGCAGGTACTTCGACTTCCCTCTGGTCAAGTGTTCACCCAAGCCGGTGCAGACTCCCCATCCTCCGGTGTACCTGGGCGGGTTCGCGCCCAACGTGTTCAAGCGGGTGGCCGCCTGGGGCGATGGCTGGATGCCCGTGCGGGTTACGGAAGAGCAGGTGAGGGCGGGGCGGGCAACGCTGGACGAACTGGCAGAGGCGGCGGGACGGGACCCTAAGTCGATCCGCCTCATGGTATGCAACGTTCCCGCCGACCCGGACCTGATCGGCAGGCTGGAGGCGGCGGGAGCGGACCGGGTCACGGTCTCTCTGCCCGCGGAGGCAGCGGATGAGGCGATCAGCGAGATGGAAGCACTGGCTTCAGCGGTGATGGACTAGGAAATCCCCCTTTATCCCCCTTTTGCGAAAGGGGGAGACCTACGACAAGGAGGCTGAATTGTCTAGAATTCCTGCTCCCGACCGGGAGAACGTACCCCAGGACCAGGTGACCGCTTTTGACGAATACGTGGAATCGCGGGGTAGCGTGCCCACCACTGGGCCGATGTCGGTGATGCTCCACGTACCGGAGGTGCTGAAACGGGGGGAGCACCTCCGGGCGTATCTTCGGGGAGACGGCTCCAGCCTGCCCCGCAACATAATAGAGTTGGGTATGCTGGTTACAGCCCGGGAGAACAATTGCCAGTTCATTTGGAACGCCCACGCCGCCGCGGGCCGGGCAGCAGGCTTAAACGACACTCTCGTGGACAGCTTGCGGGACAAAAAGGACCTGGGAGTGCTATCGGCCCAGGAACAGGCCGCGGTCGATTACGGCCGTGAGTTCTTCCGAACGCGGACGGTTAGCCAGGCGACGTTCGACAACGCCATGGCCCAGTTCGGGACCAGGGGGCTGGCCGAGCTTACGACGCTTATGGGTTACTATGCGCTGCTCGCGTTCAACATAAACGCTTTCGGCGTCGAGATTCCGGAAGAGCGGACCGAACAAGCTCTGCCCGTCTAGTTAGCCCTCGGAGTACCCGTAACCCCCTGGGAGTGTAGACCGCTATCCATAGGAGAGAGCACCGATGGAGGCTAAACCCTTCGAAATACACGTCAGCGACGAGGTATTGGCCGACCTAAAGCAACGCCTGGCTGACACACGCTGGCCCGACGAGCTTCCGGGTACGGGCTGGGACTACGGCTCCAACCTGGGATACATGAAGGAGCTAGTGGACTACTGGCAAAACGGCTTTGACTGGCGAGCACAGGAGAGGCTGATTAATTCCTTCCAGCATTTCAAGGCCGATGTGGACGGCCTCGGCATCCACTTCATCCATGAGCGAGGCAAGGGACCCGACCCGATGCCGCTAGTCATCACCCACGGTTGGCCCGGGTCTTTCTTCGAAATGCACAAGATCATCCCATTGCTGGCCGATCCCGCCTCACACGGCGGGAACGCGGAGGACTCTTTCGACGTGGTAGCGCCCTCGTTGCCCGGTTTTGGCTTCTCCGACCACGCCAAGGAACCAGGGATGGAGGTGGCGAAGACCGCGGCGATCTGGGTGGAGCTGATGAATGGGCTAGGCTATCCCCGCTTCGCATCCCAAGGTGGCGACATCGGGGCCGGAGTCACGTCACGGTTGGGGTACGGCCACGCCGACAGCTTAGTCGGCATCCACCTGACGTCGATTACGCGGCCAACTCCCTACCTCGGCCCAGGGTCTGAGCCGCTAACCGAGGCAGAGAAGACGCTGATAAGTGACCGTGAGCAGTGGCAGCAGGCCGAGGGCGGTTACGCCCACATCCAGGGCACCAAACCCCAAACCCTGGCTTACGGCTTGAACGACTCCCCGGTCGGTCTCGCGGCCTGGATCGTGGAGAAATACCGGACCTGGAGCGACTGCGGCGGTGACGTTGAGAAGCGGTTTACCAAGGACGAGCTTCTTACCACCGTAACCATCTACTGGGTAACAGAGTCGATAAGCTCGTCCACCCGTATGTACAAAGAGAACCAAAGCTACACCTGGACCATGGCCCAGGACGAAAAGATAACAACGCCCACAGGGGTAGCGGCATTCCCCGCCGAGATCAGCCGACCTCCAAAGGAGTGGGGCGAACGCTCCTACAACCTCCAGCATTGGACGCCGATGCCGCGAGGGGGTCACTTTGCCGCGCTGGAAGAGCCGCAACTGCTGGCAGAGGACGTGCGGGAGTTCTTCCGGCCATTCAGGTCCGCATAGCGGATATTCCCGGATTTACCTGTGGCGCGCGGGGTAATATTAAGCTGGCCTATCCGCAGTGACCGGAAGCTCTCCCCATGCGAGTAGCCGGGATAATGCGAGAGAATGCTCGCCGGTTAACCAGCAGTCCCGCGTTCGAATACGCCATCATCGGACTCATCGTGGGGAACGGCTTTCTTTTGGGCCTGGAGACTTCCTCCTTTCTGGAGGAACAGTACGGGCGGTGGATGAGGCTGGCCCATCAAGCAACCCTGGGCGTCTTCGTTATCGAGGCCCTGATGAAGATGACCGCGGTCTCGCCGCGAGTAGACAGATATTTCCGGGATAGCTGGAATGTATTCGACTTCTCGATAATCGTCCTGTCCCTCATCCCCGCCGTCGGGGGCTTAGCCGTGGTAGCCCGCATGGCCCGCTTGCTGCGGCTCCTCAGACTGGTTTCCACTGTCCCGGAACTGCGTATGATAGTGTCCACGTTGGTGCGGTCCATACCCAGCATGATGCACATTCTGGTGTTGATGAGCATCATCGTCTATATCTACGCCATCATCGGGTTCCAGCTATTTCACGAGCATGATCCGGAGAACTGGCGCAACCTTGGTGTCTCGCTGCTCTCGCTGTTCCGCGTACTCACGCTGGAGGGCTGGACGGACCTGCTCGACACCGCAATGAAGTTCCATCCCCTGGCCTGGGTGTATTACGTCAGTTTCATCGTCCTCGGCACATTCGTCGTGGTCAACCTGTTCATAGCGGTAGTGATCAATAACCTGGACGAAGCCAAGCAAGAACGCGTCCGGTCGTTGGAACAGCCGCCATCCCGGGACGCCATTCTCCGGGAATTGCGTTCCACTCAGGAGGCCCTGCGAAGGTTGGAAGAGCGGCTAAACCGGAACCCCGATTGACGAGTGAGGCGGCTTGGCGGAATGGTGGACCGGCTCGGGTTGTCGAATCGCCATCTTGTGGTTTGCGATGCCCTTCGGTACCACAGAGAGGAATTTGAGCGACGGGCCAGAGTGGAGTTAGTCAGCGAAGACGGCCCAAACCCCGGCGGCAGGACCGAATTTCTTTACCGGCTGCTGTAGGGTCAAAGCTATACTCCTGCGCTCATTCGCAACAGGTGCTCCGGCTCAACCAAAGACTTGATCTTGGAAGTGTCAACTGACGCCCGAGCGATTTCCAAGTCGTATATCCTCTGGAGGTTCATCCAGAACTCGGGCGTTGTCCCGAAGGCTGTGCCGATTCGCAGCGCCATGTCAGCGGTCATTGGCTCCTTTGAATCAACAATTTCCTTGACACGGCTTTCGGATGCCCCGATGGCTTCCGCCAGCCGTGACTGGCTGATGCCGAGTTCATCCAGAAACTCGGCCAAGTGTTCCCCGGGGTGTATCGGCGGGTTAATGTTCACAATCACCCCTTTAATGATAATCAGTGATTTCTATATCGGTTGCGCCTTGGGGCGTCCAGCGGAAACACACTCTCCATTGGTCGTTGATTCGGATGCTATGCTGGCCGGAGCGATTTCCCCTCAAGGCTTCCAGGCGGTTCGACGGGGGGAACCAAAGGTCGGCTAGACTCTCCGCTGCAACTACCCGCTGAAGACGCATCCTCGCCCGTCCCTGTATGTCCGGCGGGAAGCGGGTAACGTTCCTCCCAAGAAACAAATCGAACGTTGCCCGGTCCTTGAATCGCCCCATCCCTTGGGATCATAACATGAACGTCCTGGCCGTGTTAGCATTTTAGAAATCCACGAAGGGACACAAAGTTTCACGAAAAAACCTTTGCGTTAAACCCGCTTCGTGTCCTTCGTGGATAAACCGGGACCCCTACTCTTCTATCTCCAGGCGGGTTGTGCCGGTGGGGATGTCGCCGCGGAGTTCCACGCCCGCCCGTTCCTCTTGAAGCAGCCGCACCTTGTTGGTCGGGTGGTCCCCCCAACCCCGGTTCACGGCTTCCACCAACTCTTGCTCGGCCAGGTTGGCCAGGGCCATGGGGACGTTCAACTCCCGGCCCAACTGAGTCGCCAAGCCCACGTCCTTGCGCATCAGTTTGACCGCGAAGAAACCCTTCTCCCAGTCAGGTTCGAAATCGCCGTTGAACCAACTGCTGGGCAAGCCGTGGATGCCGCCGGCGCCGCGTCCGAAGGCCCCCCGGCGCACTGTTTCCCACATGGGCTTGAGGTCAACCCCGGCCTTTGCACCCAGGGTGAAACACTCGCTGATCGCCTGGCTGGTGACCGCCGAGATGGTGTTGTGCATGACCTTGCAGACCGAACCCGCTCCAATGCTTCCGCAGTAGACAACGTTGTCGCCGAAATCGTCCAACACCGCTTTGACCTTGTTGTAGACAGCCTCGTCTCCACCGACCATAATCGCCAGGCGTCCGCTGCGCGCGCCGGCTACGCCTCCGCTGACGGGAGCGTCAAGCATGTCTACGCCCCTGGAGGCGAAAACCTCCGAGACCCGTTGCACCAGACTGGCGGAGTTGCTGGTGAGGTCGATGTAGATTGAACCGGACTTCGCTCCCTCCAGGACGCCTCCCTCTCCCAGGGCCACAGCCTCCATGTCCACCGGTGCGGGAAGCGAGGTGAAGATGATGTCGCTGGCTTCCGCCACCTCCCGGGGCGAGTCAGCCCAGGTAGCTCCCTGTTCCAACAGCGGAGTCGCCCGCTCCCGGACCAGGTCGTGGACCGTAAGTGAGTGGCCAGCTTTGACCAGGTTGTTGGCCATACCGAAGCCCATGTTGCCGACCCCGATAAATCCCAGGTTCACGTTGCACCTCCGGCATGGGCCGCCCGGGATTCCGGGACCGCCCAAGTATTAGAATAGGTAACGCAACCCCGGTCAGGGGGCGCGCTTGTGGAACGGGTCGAGTCTATCACAGCGTCGACGGGAAGTGTTATTTTTGGTAGGCCATGACCGAACGAAGCGAGCTTATACAGCGGTCAAGGGGCCTCGTTCCGAGACTGAGGGAGCGGGCGCAGCGGACGGAGAGACTGCGGCGGTTGCCTGGAGTAACGGTACGGGACCTCCACGAAATCGGGGCGTTGCGAGCGGCGCAGCCGTCACGGTTCGGAGGGATCGGACTCAATTTCGACGCGGTTTTCGACGTCGCAGCCGAACTTGGCCGCGGCTGCGGTTCGACCGCCTGGTGCTACTCCATCTGGGCCAGCCACAACTGGCTTGCCGGAATGTTCCCCGAGCAAGCCCAGGAGGAGTATTGGGCGAAGTCTTATGACACGCTGTCTTCTACGTCGTTCAATCCGTCCAGGGGACAGGTGGCTGCGGATAACGGCGGGTTCCGCGTCACGGGGAGATGGGACTTCGCAAGCGGCGTGGACGCCGCCGACTGGATGCTCCTGGTGGGCAACGGACCCGGCGGGCCGCTAATGTTGATGATTCCCCGGGAAGAATACGCGATCGAAGACACCTGGTTCGTCTCCGGACTACGGGGGACAGGTAGCAAGGATGTGTTGGTCGACGGAGCGTTCGTCCCGGCATACCGGACCGTTCCAATGACAGACCTTCGGGAAGCCAGGTCGCCGGGGAGGAGCGTTCACGCAACCGCGAATTACCGCATTCCCCTCAGGAGTGTCCTTTCTTTTACCCTGGCATCTCCCATCCTGGGCATGGCCCAAGGAGCGATCGAGGTCTTCGAGCAGGCCAGACATCTGGGGGAGACCTCCGGGATTCACCTGCGGCTGGCGGAGTCGGCAGCCGAAGTTGCGGCGGCGCGGGGGCTGATTGCACGGGACACCAGGGAGATCTTTGACCGGGCCGAAGGCGGAGGGATGCCCAGCGTCGATGACCGCGTGCGCTACCGCCGGGACCAAGCATACGCCGCACGGTTAGCTGTCCGCGCCGTGGACAGGTTATTCGAGGCCAGCGGGGGTCATTCGCTATTTGACACGGAGCCCCTGCAGCGATTCCACCGGGATATACACGCGGCGTCTCATCACACTTCCATGACCTGGGACAACGTGGCGGAGCAGTACGGGCGAGTACGCCTGGGCCTTGAACCCAGCAGCATCGATTTGTGAGAGAAATCTTCCGCCGCCCGCGAGAAGGGGTTAGGGGAATCATGTGCCGACTGCGGAAAGGGGTGGGTCCAGGGCCAGGAGTTACCTAATTCCGGCCAGATCAATTGATCGCTGGCGCACCCGCGCGGTTCTGATACAATAGTCGCAAATCCGGACCCGCAAATCCAGGGCAGCCTACGTTTACACCTAAGGAGCGAGGGCAATGGCAGTGCAGGACAAACTAAGTCCCGAAGAACTCCGGCAATACTATGACACCTCCGAAGGCATCCGCCTTTCCCCTGGTTGGGTCGGCCGGGACAGGCAAGGTCCACCCGAGATAGAACCCTTCCTCTGGCGATGGTCGGAGGTCCAGCCGCTGGTCCTAAAGAGCGGTGATATCGTGACCCCGGACCGGGACGTGGAACGGCGCACCATGCGGCTGGCGACTCCCGGCCTCGACCGGGGCACCACCCACACGATGGTCGCGGCCCTTCAACTTCTGCTCCCAGGCGAGACCGCCCCCGCTCACCGGCACACTCCCACAGCGATCCGTTGGATCCTCACGGGGAACGGAGCATACACGACGGTCGAAGGCGACAAGTGCTACATGGAGCCCGGAGACCTGATCCTAACCCCCTCTTGGACGTGGCACGACCATAGTAACGAAGGCACCGAACCCATGATCTGGCTGGACGGTCTTGACGTCCCTCTCGTCGGTTACCTCCGTGCCAACTTCTACGAGGCGTTCCCTGAGGATACCCAGCCCATCACCGGAGTAGGCGATTCCATACGCAAGTACGCTTCCGGGGCGCTCAGGCCGGTGTGGGGTGAGCAAGAACTCCCCTATTCCCCGCTTTGGCATTACAAATGGGACAAGACTTACGACGCTCTCAAGGGATTGTCGGAGCTAGGCTCAGACCCCTTCGACGACGTAGCGATGGAGTTCAGCGACCCGACAACGGGCCGGCCAGTGTTGCGCTCCATGACTTGCTGGGCGCAGCTTCTCCGCCCAGGCATAAACACAAAGGCGCACCGCCACACCAGCAGCAAGGTCTACCAGGTATTCCAGGGCGAAGGCCATACGGTGATCGACGGAAAGCGGTTCGATTGGACAGAAGGCGACTTCTTCGTCGTACCGTCGTGGGCATGGCACGAGCACGCCAGCGCTCCAGACACCGAGTCGGTCCTGTTCTCGATCCAAGACACCCCGGTTATGAAGTCCATAGCCGTGTACCGTGAAGAGCCTTACGCGGAACACGCGGGACACCAGCCCATAACCGGGAGTTTCAAGGGTTAACTTTCCGGTTTGCAGGGAGGCTTGCCAACCATTCGCAATCAGAACCACAATATTAAAAACGACACCGGGAGGGTAACGAGATGGGTATCAACGTCAAACGCATTGGTCACGTAGGTTTCCTGGTTTCCGACTTCGAAGAGTCCTTCAAGTTCTACACCGAAGCAATCGGCTGCACCATCACGCACCGGACCAAGCGGCCCAACGGCAGTGAGACCGCTTTCTTGCGGTTCGATGAGGACCATCACAACATCGTGATCGCCACCGCGCCTCCTGGAGTGGATGTAAGCGCCGACGGTCAGCCGGTCCGCCTAATCCAGCAGATCGCCCTGGAAGTCGACAACCGCGACGAGTTTTTCCGTGCCCTGGCACACCTCCGTTCCAAGGGTGTCGAGCCCGTCAGCGGACCCCTAGTCCACGGAATCGAGGGGGGTGGCAACGCCGGCGGCAGCGGCAGCCGGTCGTTCTACTTCCTGGACCCAGATGGCAACCGGCTGGAGATTTTTTGCGACGGCATGAAGGTCTTCAACGGGGAGCAATTCCCCAGGGAAGAGTACGCCGAGGCAGTCAGGGCATACGAACCCCGTTAGTGGTTAGCGTCCGGTGTCCAGTGGCCGGCGGCCGGTAGACACTGGCCACCGGACACCGGCAACCGGCCACTGGAGAGACTTATGGGCGTATTGGATGGAGTTAGGGTCCTTACTCTGGAGCAGGTACATGCGTTGCCCTGGGGTACATCGTTTCTGGCAGACTTCGGGGCTGAGGTCATTCGGGTCGAGAGCGTTGAGCACATGCAGGACCGCCGTTCCGGCCCGTTCCCTGACGGGCAGCCCAGCGAGGAATGGTGGAATGAAGGCGGGGCACTGGCCTACTTCGGGGCGCGGAACAAGTCCAGCCTGTGCCTGGAAGTGGTCCACCCCCGGGGCAAGGAACTTTTCCTGAAGCTGGTGGAGTCCAGCGACGTGGTAACCGACAACTTCCGGCCAGGCACCATGGCGCGGTTCGGTTTCGACCACGAGTCCCTGGCCAAGATCAACCCGCGCATCATTTCCCTTAGCTGCACCGCCTACGGGCACACGGGGCCTTGGCGCAGGGCCGGGTCGCGAGCGCGGACGGTTGACGCCGCCTGCGGATTGTCCTACCTGACCGGCTACGAAGGGGGCCCATCGCAACGGGCCAGCAGCAACTACATGGACCACTCGGCAGGCGACAACGTGGCCTACTCCATCATGCTCGCCCTGTACAACCGCGATCGCACAGGCAAAGGGATGCGCATCGACCTGTCCATGCAGGAGACGGGAGTCTCGGCTGTGGGCCCGGCTGTGCTGGAGGCCCAGCGGGGCATCACCCGGTCCAGGCGGGGCTGCGGCCACATCTGGAAATCGCCGCACAATATCTACCCGTGCAAAGGTGAAGACCGTTGGTGCGCGATCACGGTATCCGACGAATCGGAATGGCGCAGGCTGAAGCGGGCGATGGGCTCGCCGGATTGGGTCGGCGACAGCCGGTACGACAGCCCGGAAGGCCGGTGGGAGGACCGCCACAACCTTGACGAGCAGCTAGGCGAGTGGACCCGCGGCTACGGGCCGGAAGAGTTGATGCTCCACCTGCAAGAGTACGGCGTTCCCACGGGCGCGGTGTTCAATGCGGAGGAATTGGCTTCCAACCACCATCTCCGGGAACGGGGCTACCTGCAGGACTTCTTCAACGAGCACGCTCCCCAGGCCGGGATTCGCACCTATGCGGGGAGGCCATTCCACGCCCCGCTGATGCCCCTGGAGATCAAGCACGTGCCCACCCTGGGCGAAGACAACTGGCGGATTCTACGCACGCTGGCGGGATTGTCCGAGGAAGAGATCGACGGCCTGGCAGCCGAGGGGATCATTTCAGACCGCCCCAAGCCAGATGAGCCAGTTCCCTAACGCCGGCCAGATTGGTAAATGAGTAGGACATGCAGGGTATTCTCGACGACGTAAAAGTGGTGGAGCTTTCCGGATCACTCTCCGGGGCATATTGCGCCAAACTGCTGGCTGACCAGGGCGCCAACACCATCAAGGTAGAGCCTCCCAACGGCGGCGACCCAGCGCGGAAAGAGCCTCCCTTTGTAGGGGAGGAACCTGACCCCAACGGAAGTTCCCTGTTTCTGGCGTTTAACACCAACAAGCGCGGCGTGACAGTTGACGTAAGCAGGCCCGAGGGCAGGCGGCTGCTCCTGCGCCTTATCCCCACCACTGATGTCATGATCGAGAGTTTCCCATCCGGTTACCTGGAAGACATCGGACTGGGATATTCCGCGTTGACTGAAGCCAATCCCAGGCTGGTCCTCACGTCGATGACCTACTTCGGCCAGACCGGGCCGTACAAGGACTTCAAGGCCAGCGACCTGGTTGCCCAGGCGGTGGGGGGCTTCCTGCACTCCGTCACTGGCTCGGCGGACCGTCCGCCAATGGGCACCGTGCTAGAACAGATGGAAATCACGGCGGCGAGAAACGGCGCCATCGCAACGCTGGCAGCCCTGATGCACCGGAACCAGACCGGGGAGGGTCAGCATATTGACGTGTCCACCATGGAGTCCACGGTTAGCACACCGTCGGGCCTCATTCACCCTTACAGCTTCACGGGGCGCGGCCCGATTCGGGGCGGGAGCGACGGCAACGTCATGGACGGGATGCACCTGTTCACCAAGGACGGCGAGGTCACCTTGACTACCGCCGGTACAGGTGGACGGCCTATGGAAGCATGGGCCGAGTTCCTGGAAGAGCAGGGGTTGTTGGACCCCAAGTTCGCAGGGCGGCGCGGCCGGATGGAGAACTGGCGGGAACTATACGATCTGGTGGCCCCGAAACTTGCCCAGTGGAACAACCTGGAGTTGATGGAAGCGACGATGGCGCGCGGGTTGGTGGTTGGCTTGGTCCAGAACCCCCAACAGGTGGTTGAGTCTCCCCACCTTGCCGAACGGGGCGCGCTGGTGGAGATCAACCATCCTGAGAACGGGCCGATGATGTACGCCGGTCCGGGGTTCCTGATGGACGGAGTGAACCCAATGGAGGGCAGCGTCCCGGCTCCACACCTGGGAGAACACAACGAGCAGGTGTTCTGCGATGAAGTGGGCCTGAGCATAGTGGAACTGGAAAACTTGCAGGATGAGGGAATCGTCTAGCACGGCCCGTCATCCTGCCGCCGAAGGAGCCAAACTATGACCACCTTCATGTACTTGTCTCTACAGGACGATGACAAGATTCTGGTCTTTACCCAAGACCCGTCCAACGGCGCGTTGAGCCTTCAACACGAAGTGGCGGTGGAAGGGGGGCCGGCGGCCCTATGCGTGGACCCGGACCGAAACCACCTTTATTGCGGACGCCGCACGGTCCGGGACATCGCCAGCTTCGACATCGACTCCGCCACGGGAGCGATCTCTCAGATCGGCGCGGCGCCTCTGGAAGGGGAGCCGGTGTTTCTGGCGACGGACCGAAAGGGAGGGTTCGTCCTCTCGGCCTACTACTACCAGAGCCGGGCGGCAGTCCACCGCATCGACGAAAACGGGGCCGCCGTAGTTCCCCCGGTGGAATGGCTGGAAACCGCGGGAGGCGCCCACGCCATCCAGACCGACCCCACCAACCGCTTCGCCTACGTGCCCCACATCGCCAACCGGGGCCCCAACGAAATCTTCCAGTTCAGGTTCGACGAGAACACAGGACACCTGACTCCCAACGACCCTCTGAGGGTTGGTAACGACAACTATCTGGGACCGCGGCATTTCTGCTTCAACCCAAACATGGATATGGTCTACGTGTCGGACGAGCAGGGATGCAGCGTAAGCGCCTACCGGATGGACCCGGACGCGGGAACGCTCAGCCTGGTTGACACCGTATCCACCCTACCCGAGGGTTTCGAGGGCGAAAACACCTGCTCCCAGATACAGATCAGTCCCTCCGGCCGTTTTTTGTACGCGCCCAACCGGGGCCACAACAGTGTGGCGAGCTTCACGGTTGACGAGGACACCGGCGAACTGACCTGCACAGGAAGGGCTGCTACGGAACCGGTCCCGAGGGCCTTCAGTCTCGACCCGCGCGGCACGTTCTTGTACGCCGCCGGGCTGGACTCGGGCCGCCTCGCCTCCTACCGAGTGGACCAGGACTCCGGGACACTTGCTCCCCTGAACGTGATTGACGTGGGCAACCGGCCTATGTGGGTACTTCTCACCGACCTCCCCGGATAGATTGGTCAAGAAGGACCGGAAGCCTGCTTAAGAACGGCTGAACTGAAAGGTAACGCCATCGACGTTTCTACTGAGAGCATCTCTCCAGCGCCGGTTAGGGATATCACCGCGGCCCGGCTAACTTCGGTCAGAATGGCGCTAGTGGCCCTGGTTACCAGGCAAGTCATTGCTTTTCACGAGTTGATGACGGACCCGCCAATGACCGAACGGGACCGGATAAAACGCTCGATTGCCGAAGCCCGCGCCGAAGCCCGCAAGCGGCACCTGCTCCGCCGGTACTAGCGCGTTCCTGGACCGGCTCTCATATTCCCGGGTATACGCCCCCCGGAGCGTTGTATCTCTACGGGCCGATTTGCTACGATTCGCAGACACTACCTTGAGGGATGCAGTTGGATACTCTTGTTGATTTGCTGGATGAATCAAGGCGGAGATTCGGCCCCAACCCCGCCCTGCTTGTAAAGCCAACCTATAAGTACCTGGTCTGGAATTACCAACAACTCTGGGACGGCTCGGGCCAGGTGGCCAATTGGCTCCGGCAACAAGGCGTTGGGAAGGGAGACCGAGTTCTGCTCTGGGGGCCTAACATGCCCCAATGGGTGATGGCGTTCTTTGGCGTCGTCCGGGCCGGGGCTGTCGCCGTGCCGTTGGATGTAAGGAGCGCTCCCGACTTCGTTTCCCGAGTGTCCCGCCTAACCGAGCCCAGTCTTGCGTTGGCATCCCGCAGGAGCGACACAACACCCATCGGCGAAGTCCCGGTGGCCCACCTGGAGGACCTGGACCAACGCGTTGCCGGGTGTCCGAGGGAACCCGCTCCGGTCGACGTGGGACCGGATGACCTGGCGGAGATTATGTTTACATCGGGCACCACGGGCGACCCCAAAGGCGTTATGTTGACCCACCGTAACGTCGTGAGCAACGCCAGGGCCGTATCGACCATATTCGTAGGCCGTGAGACGGACCGCATCCTTTCCCTGCTCCCCCTTAGCCACATGCTGGAGCAATGCGGGGGCATGTTGGTGCCCCTGCTATCCGGTGCGCGGATCATTTACCCGGTGAGCCGCCAGCCCACCTTCCTGTTCAAGGCTTTCCAAGAAAACAAGATCAGCCTCTTGCTGCTGGTGCCCCAGGGATTGCAACTTCTAATGAACGGCATCGAACGTGAAGTGGAGCGGCAGGGCAAATCGGGGGTCTGGGAGAAGCTACACAATATCGCTCCCAAACTGCCAATGGCAGCCAGACGCCGGTTGTTCGGCGCCGTCCACCGGCGCTTCGGCGGCGGGCTTCGGTGCGTGTTCTCGGGCGGTTCGTTCCTTGACCCAATCCTCGCCCGCAAGTGGGAAAATCTCGGTATTCCAATCGTGGAGGGGTACGGCGCGACGGAAGCATCGCCCGTCGTGACTTTTAATCCTGTATCTGAAAGAGTATTGGGTTCGGTGGGCAAAAACCTGCCAGGGCAAAAGGTGAGGATCGCCGAAGACGGCGAGGTCCTCGCCGCGGGTCCAAACATTACTCCGGGCTACTGGAGGAACCAGCAGGCGACCGACGACTCGTTCGAAGGCGAGTGGTACAAAACGGGAGATTTGGGACACCTCGACGAGGCTGGCAGGCTATACCTGCGAGGAAGGAAGAAGGACCTGATCGTCCTGGCCAACGGTCAGAATGTCTATCCCGAAGACATCGAGCAACAACTCGCCGCCCACCCCCAGGTGACAGACGGCGTGGTCGTCGGCATGCCCGGTGACACGGTGGGCGCGGAGACGGTCCATGCCGTTTTGCTTTTGGACGCCGACGGGGCCAAGAGACCCGATATAATCCGAGCGATCATTGAAGATGTGAACTCCAAATTGGCCGACCACCAGCGGATCGCCAGCCACTCAGTCTGGCCGGACGAAGACTTTCCGAGGACCCATACGCTGAAAGTGAAGAAGGCACTGGTCCTGGACCACATCAAGAACGCCGAGTCTCCTTCCGCCGAGCCTTCCCCGACACCGGGGTCCGGCCCGCAGCAGGTCGACCCGTTGGCCCAATTGGTGGCCCAGGTCGCCCAGGTACCGGCGGCGATGGTTGTGCCGGAACGCTCGTTGAGCGGAGACCTGGGTCTTGATTCCCTGGGCCGGGTCGAATTGCTGTCGCTAATCGAACAGGAGTTAGGGGTCTACCTTGACGAGTCTCTGCTCGGCCCTTCGACAACCTTCGCGGAGTTGCAACGGCTGGTCGAGGAACGGGCCGGGGCTGGCGGGCGCAACATGGAATTTTTCCAGTGGCCCCTTACTCCCTGGTGTACCAACGTGCGCGAAGCGATTCACCACACCGCATTATTCCCGTTCCTTACCAGCAGGTACCACGCCGACGTATCGGGTCTGGAAGGACTCGATGAGTTGGACGGACCTGTGATATTCGCCATCAACCATAATGCCATCAAGTTGGACAGCATGTTGGTGCTAAAGATGCTCCCACGTTCCTTACGCCGCCGCATGACCTATGCCGCCGCCGCCGAATTCAGCTTCCGCAATCGGTGGATAGGTGTCGTCGTATCCCTTGTCGCCAACGCTTTCCCCATTTATCGGGAAGGGGGCATCAGACCGAGCCTGGAACATCTCGGCAGCGTGCTGGACAGGGGTTGGAACGTGGGAATATTCCCCGAGGGAGACCAGCAGGTAGGCCAGCCCATGCTCCCATTCCAGGCCGGCGCCGGGTTGCTGGCGGTAGACGGACGGGTGACCGTGGTCCCGCTGCGTCTCGTCAACCACGGGCGAAGCAAACGCGGCCTGACCGGAAACCGGGAGTCGATTTCGGTGCGGGTCGGTAAGCCTCTGCGATTCACGCCAGACACCAACTACGCCGAGGCGACTCAACGCATCGAGGAAGCGGTACGCACCCTGTGAGCCCTCTCCGGCTTACCGGCGAGGCGTAGTCAGCTTGGTCGAAGTCGTTGTCCTGGCTATGTCGGCGGCCGTTGCGGGTGTCGCTATCGCAGGATGGTTTCTCTCCGAGCAATTGCGAAAGCTGGCTCTTCTACCCGGAGAGTACCCCAACCCCTACGACCTCGTCGTCGAGGAAATCGGTGACGGCCGTTGCACCCTGGGGCTAGCCCCATCGGCCAGGCGGGGCAGCCCTCTGATTCACGAGGGACTGTGGGGACTCGAATGGGAAGGGGGCTACGGCCAAATCGGTAAGTGGATAGAACATGCCGGGCGCCGGGTAACCTGCGAGTTCTCCCCCCGGCCCCACTTTCCGCGGGCCGGGGACCTGGCCCGAGTCGACTTCTTTACCTTTCCCAAGGACCCGGCCGAGGCGTTCGGCATCCCCTTCCAGGAGGTGACCTTTCCCTCTCGGTTGGGAGAGTTTCCGGCCTGGCGCATTCCAGGCGCGCGAGACACCTGGGTTGTGATGGTCCACGGCAGGGGCGCACCGCTCCAGGAGTGCTTGAGGGTCCTGCCCGAATTCAACGATCTTGGATTTCCGGTCCTGGCCATCACCTACCGGAACGACCCGGGCGTTCCCGCCAGTCCGGACGGATTTCACCGGTTTGGCGAGACTGAATGGCTAGACCTGGAGAGCGCCGTCAAGTACGCCATAGGCCAGGGCGCCAGGTCGGTTGTGCTGATGGGCTACAGCATGGGCGGGGGGATCGTGGTCAATTTCATGTACCAGTCCGTTTCAAAGGAAAGGGTTCGGGGCCTCGTGTTGGACTCGCCGATGCTGGACCTGAACTTGATAGTCAGAAACGGGTCCCGCCAGTTCGGGCTTTTGCACCTGTTGACGCCGGTGGGGAAGCTGGTGTCGTCGGTGAGGTTTGGGTTGGACTGGAACGCACTCGACTACGTTCGCCAAGCCGACCTCCTGAAAGTGCCTGTTTTGCTATTTCATGGGCGGGACGACGGCATCACACCGATTGAGACCAGTGAGAAACTGCTCAGCATGCGGCCAGACCTGGTGACCCTTGTATCCTTCGAGGGAGCGATCCATGCCTGCGGGTGGAACAAGGACCCGGAGGGTTACGGGGAGAGACTTCGGTGGTTTCTGAAGTCTGTCGTGGACTAGACGGCCTGTAAGGGGTCATACAGGTTGTCGATGAATTCTGAGAAGGCCTCGGTGCCCTTCCAGCGGACCTTGCTGCCGCCATCGGCCCACATTGCCACGTCCCCGGCCTCCTGCAACAACTCCATGTGGCTGATGACCTCGGTGAAGGCGGGGAAAAACATTCGATCATCAAGGCTGATATGATCGAAGTGCCTTCGGGTGATGGCCGTCAGGTCGACCATGCCTTCCTTGACCAACTTGAGCAGGTCGCCGCAGCGTTCCCGGTGGTGCTCCAGGATTTCGGTGCTCCGTTCCAGGTTAATGGGGTTGAACTTCCCATGGTAGAAGGCGCGGTGGGCCGGTAGCACGGTGATCTCGTCTCCCAGGCCGGAGACCCTTTTCAGAGACCGGAGATACACGGCCAACCCGTAGTAACGATTCCCACCCTTGTACGAATCGGGAAGGGACTGCTGGAACCGCTGGTAGCTGAGCCCGACGCTCGGGTGGGGAGTGATCTGCGGGAGGACATGGTCGCCGGAGAAAAGCATGTCTCCGTAGCGGATGCAAAGCTCATCGGGCGAGTGACCGGGAGTGTAGTAGAAAGTAAGGCCGTTGGCGGTGAGTCCATCGGTGACGGGGTTGGATAGGGTAAGCTGGCTGATCTGACGCTCATGCTCCGTCACGCGGTCCGTGAAGGTGTTGTCTTCCCGCACGGGGTAGCCCGGGAAGGTGCGCCGCCAATCAGTCTCGATCTCTCTACGTCCCAGGCGGGCCAACCAACCGTACACCTCATGGGCCCACAACTCTGCGCCGTTGCGGGAGAGGAGGGGGTAACAATTGCCGTCGTGGTCCACGTGGCCATGGGTGACGATGACGCGGCCCACCGACGCCGAGGAATAGCCAATGGTTTGTAGCCCCTGTTCCAGCCGGTCGACGGTGCCATAACAACCGGGATCTACGACGGTCAGCCGGTCGGACTCAAAGACGTAGCTCCAAGTCGGTCCGAGACGCGATGCCCATGCCTGGGGCACGCCAATTGCGTAAATGGGTATCGAGTCGGGCCCCTCGTATTTGAGGACCATCCGGTTCCCGGAATCGTCGCCCTTCTTGATGATCTCTGGCTGCATGCTCCTCGCTTCGATGGGACCGGGTATTGCATGGTCCGCAGCTTAGTGTAACGCGGCGGCCACGTTTCGTATAGTCCGGCCGCTATTTGCGCGGGGTATTTTAGTTGTTCGTCTGAACTGTGATTTCTCTGATTCTAGGATTTAGTTGATTGAAAATCATGCGTATCCCTTAATGCCATGAATCACAGTTAAGACGATTGGGCGGACAATGAGAAGACACTGTTGAATCCAGAAGCTGGACTTGAAGGATAGCCAAGAATCGTTATAATCTTAGTAACTATCCGGTTCATCGGACCGGGTCCGGTGGTATTCGGATAACGATAACGCTGCCCGGAGGATTCTGAGCATGAAATCAGACCGCATGGAAGTTGCGCACCTGATGCGGCGCGCGGGCTTTGGCGCCGCACCGTCGGAGTTGGACACCCTAACGGCGGAGAAGACCTACGACGAAATCGTTGATGACCTGGTCAACCCCGAACGCTTCGACGAGGTAGAACAAGCATTCATTGAGAGGTACATCGGCGGTGAGCCAGTGGCCGTTTACGTGGCCAAGTGGCTTTACCGGATGATCAACACCCCTCGGCCTCTGGAGGAGAAGATGGCCCTCTTCCTCCACCACATCTACCCGGTGGCGTGGGGTAAGAGCGAGCACGGTCCATCCATCTTCCGCCAGATCGACACGTTCCGCAGGGTCGGTCTAACCGACTTCAGGACCATCCTCCTGGAGCTTTCCAAGGACCCCGCGATGATCTTCTGGCTGGACAACAACGAGAACCACAAGGACGAGATCAACGAGAACTACGGCAGGGAGTTGCTGGAGCTATTTTCCATGGGAATAGGGGCTTATTCCGAGGACGACATCAAAAGCGCGTCCCGGGCCTTCACGGGCTGGACCTTCCGCCAGCCTCTCTCCCTCTACCCCATGGGACATCACCAGGCCGTGTTCGAGTTCGTACCTGAAGACCACGACTTTGGGGAGAAGACCTTCCTTGGTCACACCGGCAACTTGGATGGTGGGGACATCATCGACATTATCGTGGACGAGGCGGCCACGGCCCGGTTCATCTCGCGGCACCTTTACAACTTTTTCGTCGAGGACGAGCCGCAGGTGCCATCCTGGTCCATCGAAGCACCCAGAAACGAGGACGCCATCGAGCAGTTGGCTACGGTGTTCCTGGAGTCCAAAGGCGACATGAGGGCGGTGCTGGCATCGCTGTTCAAGTCAAACTTCTTCAAGAACGCTGCCCAGCGGAAAAAGGTCAAGAGCCCAGCCGAGCTGGTCGCAGGGGTGTTGAAGCAGACCGGTGAGTTCCGTTACCCCAAACCCGGGATGCAAAACTTCGCCGGGGCCTCAACGGTTATGGGTCAGAATCTGCTCAACCCACCTACTGTGGAGGGTTGGCACACGGGGCACGAGTGGATCGACTCCGGCACCCTTAGCGAGCGGGTCAACTTCGCCGAAAAGCAGTTCGCAGACCCCGACAAGCCGGGAATCAAAGAGATCCTGGAACGGGCCGGAGGACTGGGCGGCGATCCGGAAGAACTGGTCAGCAACTGTCTGGAACTTATGGGCGGCCTGCGGGTAAGCGACGAGACTCGCAGGCTGCTGGTAGACTACGCCAAGGACCTCAACTCGATCAGCCAGAGCAACGGAGGCGACAGCGACGAGAAGCAGGTGGACGTTATCAACCTGCTGCAGATGATCGTCTCCACCGTGGACTACCAATTCGCCTAGGCGATTCCGGTTTCGAACCGGCGCACGTTAACCAAACAGGAGAGAGGGTTTTAGCTTTATGAGCACTCAGCAAGATGACCGGGTCCTGGTTGTGGTGCAGATGACCGGAGGAAACGACTTCCTCAATACGGTCGTCCCATTCACCAACGAGCATTACTTTGACGCCCGGAAGAAGATTCGCATCAACCCTGACGAGGTGCTGCCCATCAACGACGAGCTGGGTATCAACCAGAACGCCGCGCCCTTCAAGCGTCTCTACGATGAGGGCAGAATGGCCATCGTCCAGGGGATCGGCTATCCGAATTCCAACAGGTCCCACTTCCGCGGTATGGATATCTGGCACACTTGTGAGCCGGACAAGGTTGGACTCGAAGGGTGGCTGGGCCAAGCCATACGGGAGCTTGATACTCATGCTGAGAACGTGCTGACGGGGGTTAATATCGGGCGGGGTCTACCCCGGGCTATGGCCGTATCCGGCGTGCCCGTAACCTCTGTGGGTGACCTGGAAGGCTACGGGGTGATGACCGAGGTCGAGCAGGAGGACTTGCGCGACAGGGCTGTCTCCATGTTCCGGAACATTTATGGCGGCGCAATCGGAACAGGCCCGACCGCGGAGTACATCGGCAAGACCGGCATCGACGTACTGAAGGGAGCCGACCTGTTGGGCGATGTGGCATCCAAGTACGAGTCGACGGTGGAATACGCCGACAACCCCATAGCAAAGAGCCTACGAGACGTGGCCCGGATCCACCTGGCCGGTCTCGGTACCCGGATTTTCTACACCAACCACATCGGGTACGACACCCACGCCAATGAGATGGCGGCCCACCCCAAGCTGATGAACGAAGTATCGGGAGCCATCGCCGACTTCCTGGACGATCTGGACCAACACGACGCCGGTGACAACGTTACGGTGTTGGCGTTCACCGAGTTCGGACGGCGGATGAGGGACAACGGCAGCGGCACCGATCACGGCTCAGGCGGCGGGGCGTACCTCTTCGGCAAGCCCATCGAAGGGGGCCTCTACTCTGAGTACCCGTCCATCAACCCGAGTGAATGGGAGCACGGCGAGGACCTTCGCCACATGATCGACTTCCGGGGGATTTACGGCACGGTGTTGGAGCAGTGGCTCAGCGTCGAGGCTGCCCCCATCGTCAAGGGCCACTACGAGCAAATCAGGCCCTTCAAGAATTAGCTTCCACCAGGAGGGACGTGCACAAATGGTACGACCGTATGGGCTGCTCCGAGCGGGCTTTCCCTACCACAAGACCCTGGGAATGCGCCGGATTACCAACTTCCCGGTTGACGTCGCCTTTGGCAAAGACGACGTGGTTTACATCCTGCTCAGGTCCGAAGGCGCGTCGCTGATTCGGGTCTGGTCCCTCGACGACGCCGAGCAACTATCCGGAGACCTGGTCCAGATCGGCGGATACGGCAGTGCGGATGGACAGTTTGAATGGCCGGTGCAGGTGATCACCGACGCTGAGGGCGACTTGTTCGTAAGCGACGAAGCGATGCACCGCATTACCCGGTTCCACCCGGACGGGGAGTTCGTGTCCAAGTTCGGCGAGGAAGGTGAGGGTCCGGAAGAGCTTAAGGGTCCCGCCGGGATAGCCTTCGACCCGGAAGGCAATCTGGTGATTGTCGACTCCCAGAACCACAGAGTGCAACGGTTCACTGTTGAAGGCGAGTACCTGGGAGGCTTCGGTTCCCAAGGGTCTGAGCCCGGTCAATTCGAGCTTCCCATGGGCGTCCACGTGGATGAGCTTGGCGGTGTGTACGTGGCCGACTGGGGAAACCAGAGAGTGCAGAAGCTCAGTCCTTCGGGCGAACCGCTCATGGTCATTGGTCAAGAGGGCTGTCATGATGGGGAGTTCAACTGGCCCACCGGAGTGGCCGTTGACGGCCACGGCGATATCTATGTGTGCGACTGGGGAAACAACCGGGTGCAATTGTTCAACCAGGAAGGACGCTATATCTGGAAGTTCCTGGGCGACGCTTCCCTCTCCAGGGTATCCCGCACCTATATGATGACCAACGCCATGCCCAACCGGCTGCGCGAGATGGGAAAGTTGGAAGAGGAGAAATATCTTCGCCGGCCCCGTTCGGTGAGAGTGGACGACCAATTCCGCCTCTTCATTCCCGACTACGAGTCCTACCGGGTACAGATCTACGAGAAGGACGCGATCCCCTTGGATGAAGAGACCATGGCCGCACCCCCTCGCAACCCGACCCTGTCGACTACGTAGCCGGTCTTGGCGATGTGCCCAAAAAATCAGACGGACTCACACTATATTTCATCCTATCCGTTGCCCTGGTTAACTGCCTGACTGTTCTGGTTGTTTGGTATGAGATATTCCTCAGTCCGGCCAGGTCTTGGCCAGAAACAGCTACAGCGATCGGTCAGGGAGTTGGTGCATCCCTTGCGGTAACACTCATGATCTTCGCCAATGTGGAGGTTGCCATGTTGCTTTCGGAAAGGTACCGCATGAAACGGTTCAATGAGGGAAAACAAGAAGGAAAGCAAGAGGGAAAGCAAGAGGAACGCAATCGTATCCGGAAAATCTTGAAACAGTCGAACGTAATACTTGATCCCAATATTGAGGATTCGTTATTTGGCGAATCTGACAGTCATCCTGATCAAGGGCAATGAGGAGAAAGGGGACCTCTCGATTGGAAGGTAGTCCTGACATGGACCAATTAGTCCTTCAACCTATCAGGCGGATTCAGGGAACCATCCAGCTTCCCGGATCCAAGAGCCTGTCAAACCGGATTTTGTTGCTGGCGTCAATGGCCCACGGGGTTACGGACGTTTACAACCTGTTGGATAGCGACGACACCAACCACATGTTGGATGCGCTGCGAAGACTGGGTGTGAGGTTCGAGTTGTCCGCGGACAAGACCCGTTGCCGGGTCCACGGGCTCGGCGGACCATTCCCTCCCCAGGAGACCGAACTGTTCCTTGGTAACGCAGGGACAGCCATTCGCCCGTTGTGCGCCGCCCTGTGCCTCGGACAGGGCGTGTTCGACCTCACGGGAGAGCCCCGAATGCACGAACGCCCCATCAAAGACCTGGTCGACGCCCTGCGGCAATTGGGTGTCCGCATCGAGTATGTACAACGGGACGGCTATCCACCCCTGCGAATCATCTCCAATGGCATCAGAGGCGGGGAAGTCACCGTCCGCGGCAACATATCCAGCCAATACCTGACCGCGCTCTTGATGGCTGCTCCGCTGGCCCAGCAGGACATGGTCATAAACGTCGAAGGGGACTTGGTATCCAAACCTTACATCGACATGACCGTTGACGTTGTCCGTAGTTTTGGGGCAACTGTCGAGACCTCCGGATACGAGCAATTCCGGGTGCCTGGTGGTCAGATGTACCGGTCACCCGGCACGGCCCTGGTGGAGGGTGACGCCTCCTCGGCGACCTATTTCCTGGCCGCCGCCGCCATCAGGGGTGGGACCGTGCGGGTGAATGGAGTGGGGGCAAACAGCGTGCAAGGCGACGTGGGCCTGGCCAACGTGCTGGAACAGATGGGCGCGGAGGTGTCCCGGGGGCCCGACTGGATCGAGGTTTCCCGGGGAGACCTGCGCGGCGTTGACCTCGACCTGAACCACATCACTGACGCGGCTATGACCGTCGCTACGACCGCCTTATTCGCCCAAGGGAAGACGGCCATTCGAAACGTGGCAAACTGGCGGGTCAAAGAGACAGACCGGTTGGCCGCCATGGCCGCTGAGCTGCGCAAGGTGGGGGCGGACGTCTACGAAGGGGATGACTACCTGGAGATCACCCCTCCAGCGCGCATATCTGCCGCAACCATCGACACCTACAACGATCACCGCATGGCCATGAGCTTTTCGTTGGCCGCCCTGGGAGACTCCGCCATCACCATCAACAACCCCGAATGCGTGTCAAAGACCTTCCCGGACTACTTCGAGCAACTTTCCTCTATCGCGGAGTAGAAGGGCCAATGGCCGGTGGTTAGTGGCTAGTGGTTAGTGGTCGGTAGCTGGGGGAAGAGAGATATTCTGGAGATGGTAGGAGCCGGGCAATGGACCTAACAGGACGCACCGCCATTGTCACCGGCGGTGCAAGCGGTATAGGACATGGGATCTGCCGAGCGCTCGCCGAGAGGGGCGCGGACATCGTGGTCGCGGACCTGAACACCCAGGGGGCTGAAGTGGTGGCTGCGGAGGTCGCGGAGATTGGACGCCAGTCCATGGTAGCGGCTCTCGACGTTACCGACCCGTCTTCCATACACGCGCTCACTGAGACCGCGCTAGCCCATTTCGGGAAGATTGACATCCTGGTCAACAACGCGGGCGTGGGCGGCGCGATGGGGTGGGACGAACACCAGCAAGCTCGAGTGGAAGACTGGGACTACACCTACCAGGTGAACCTTCGCGGAGTGGCCTTAACCGCGGACGCCGTGGCGGTCCCGATGATTCAGCAGCACAGCGGTAAGATCATCAACATCGCGTCAATAGCGGGGAGGCAGGGGAGCCCGACCATCACCCACTACAACGCCTCCAAGGCGGGGGTCATAAGTCTGACCCAGGGCTTGGCCTTGCGTTTGGCCCCGTATAATATCAACGTAAACGCCATCTGTCCCGGCCTGCTCTGGACTCCTCTTTGGGAACGCCTCGCGGCGCGAAACCGCAGTGGCGACCAGCAGCTTGAGGGTCTCACGGAGCGGGAGGTCTTCGAGCGGCGGGTCGCGGCCTCGATACCCCTAGGCCGGGAGCAGACCCCGGAGGACATCGGAAAGCTAGCCGCCTTCCTGGCCTCCGAGGATGCTCGCAACATCACCGGTCAGTCAATAAACGTAGACGGTGGGGCCCGCATGAACTAGGCGGGCCGGGCTGCTTCCGGGAGCTAGTCCTCCGGGTCGATGGGGTAGGCCCTTAGAGCATTGTCCCACAGGAGCTTACGCTTGCTCTCCAGCGACACACCTGGAAGGTCCATTAAGTCCTGCTTGGCCTTGAAGTATTTCCGGCCTTCGGGATGGCCGAAGTCGGTGGCCCCAACTATGACGTGATCGCCGATTGATCTGATTAGCGGCTCGATTCCCGGGTCGTCCTGGTCGGCGGCTACGAAACATTGGCGCTGGAAATACTCAACCGGGGTATGGTTGAGCCCCTGAATCGCCAACCTACGAGTTCCTCCCTGGATACCCGCTTCCAACCTGTCCAGCCAGAAGGAAGCCCATCCGCATCCGGACTCTAGGAACACCAGCTTTAGACCGGGATGCCGCTCCAGCACGCCTCCCATAATGAAGCCGGTGCAGGCCAGCATGCTCCCCAGCACGAAAGAGACCGTGGTCCGGCAATTCCGCAGGCCAGGCAAGTAATCGAGCAAGCCTTGGTCGAAGGGGTGGTTGGCGCTGGGATGAAGTCCCACGGGCACGCCAAGCTCGGCGCAGGTTGCCCATAGAACGTCGCATTCTTCGTCGAACATACGTAGGTTGGGCACCGGAGCCGGATTCATGTGCACGGCTTTGAAGTCGTACTCCTTGACGCAGCGCCGGACCTCCTCGGCTGCCGCCTTTGGGTCACGCAGGTCGATGGACGCCGCGCCGCACGCGCCTCGTCCAATGTCCTGGCAATAATCGCCCAGCCAGCGGTTGTAGGCCCGGCGGATAGCCATGGCGGTCTCGCCGTCCATGTCGGCGACTCCAGTGGTCCAGAACCCGGCGGTCGGATAAAGGATCATGTGATCGACGCCGTGGACATCCATCACCTCGCGGTAGGCGCTGGCGGGGAAGTCCTGGTCGGCCCACTTACCATAGGCGGTGTCCAGCTCGTCCAGGTCTCGGTCCTGGAAATTCCGGGTGGCGGCGTTGGGGTCGCGTTCACCCAGGGGCCGGCGGCCCATGACTTCCAACTCCAACTCGAAGGCCAGCGCGTTCTTTTCGCCGCCGTTTAGGGCCGCTCCGTTAGCGCCGTTGCCACCGTTTTGGCCAGTCCGCACCCAGCGCACATGACCGTTGATTAGGTGGCGGTACTTCTCTTCCAGGTACTCTTCCCAGATCGCCTCTGGCTCCAAGACGTGAGAGTCGCCGTCGATGAACCTTAACCTCTCCATGAACAATCTCCTGCGTGACGGTATGCGTAAGGATTGGATCGTAACGGAAACCTGCATCGCAAATATCCGAAGGTAAGTCAGCAGGGAAACGCTAACATTCAGCCACCAAGCTGTCAAACTACTATCGTCGACTAACAAGACATTTGGACGTCGAACATCCTACTTGCCAGGAGTTAACGGGAGTAGAGGAGCCGTCCATCCACATAAGTCTGTTCTACGACGATATCCCGGATGAAGTCAGGGTTGGCCGAGGTAGGGTCGTGGCTCAACACCACTATGTCCGCCCGCTTGCCCGTTTCCAAGGAGCCGGCCTCACCCTCGCGGGACATGGCATGGGCGGCGTTAATTGTATACATTCGCAGCGCCTCGGCGACACTCACGGCCTCATTCGGAATCACCGCTTCACCTCCTTGCCGCGTCCGCCGGGTGACGGCGGCAAAGACACCTACCAACGGGTTAAGGGGACCGCAGGGGTAGTCAGAGCTTGCCGACACCATTAGCCCTTCATCCAGCATGGTCCGAAGCGGAATGGGGCGGGCGTCTCCGCCCAATTCCTCCGCCCTGTCCCTGTACCTCTCGCCCCCGGTAAAGTGGAACGCCGGTTGCACCACGGCCACCACTCCCAGCGCCTCGGCCCGCTTGATCTGTTGCGGCGAGGTGACCGTAAAGTGCTCGATGCGAAACCGCGGGTCGGACACGTTCCGTTGCCTGATCGCGTTTTCGAAAGCCCCCAGAGCGCGGTCCAGGGAACGGTTGCCCAGGCAATGAATGGCTACCTGCATGCCTCTTTCGTGGGCCCCGGCAACTAGGCTGTTGGCTTCTTCCTGTGAGTAGTAAATCTCACCAACATCTTCCGTGCCGCCCTCCGCTAGGCACTTCGTATATGCCGACGCGGGAAACACGGGGTCCATGAAAAGCTTCATCGTCCCGCCGCGCAGCCTGTCCGAGATTCTCCCGTCTCCCGACGCACCGGAGGACACACGACGAGGAGGCGCGAAAAATCCCTCGGACCCCAGCATTTGGTGAAGGGTGAAGGGAATCTGGCCGAGGCCATCGGCGGTACGGTATAGTTCCTCGGCGTCAGGCACGACCAGCGCGTCCCCAACGCTGGTGATGCCGAGGGACAGGTGCCGTTGTACGTTCTGGCGCACCAGGTCCGCCACGCTGTCCCCGTAGTGGTCCATGTATGCCCGTAGGGACAGATTGTACACTAGGTCCATCGCGCCCTCCCAAAGGGTCCCATCGGGTTCCCCGGAATGGTCTTTGAGAATCCGTCCGTGGGGAGGGTTTGGCGTGTCACGGTCGATGCCCGCCAGGGCCAGGGCCGCTGAATTGGCGTAACATGCATGGACCGACCCATCCATGATACAGACCGGACTGTTTGGGACAGCCTCGTCAAGTTCCCACCGGGTTATCGCCCGTTGGTCGCTTAGCGCGGCGCTTCTCAGTCCCCAACCCCTGAGCCATCTGCTCCTGGGCAGGTCCTTCGCCGCAGCCGCTATACAGTCCTTGATCCCATTTATGGAATCGTGGGGAGGCACGCTACAGTCGACCGCAACAGGCTCCAAGGTATTGATGCTGAAGTGGTTGTGGGGGTCGATAAATCCAGGGACCACGGTCCGCCCGGCCAGATGGACTAACTTCGTGCTTTCGCTGACCAGTGCGGCCAATTCCGCGTTGGAGCCCACAGCCGAGATTTTCCCGTCCCGTACCGCCAGGGCTTCAGCCCGGCTACTTCGGGAGTCTTGAGTGAGTACATTGCCACCCATTAGTACCAGGTCCATCGGCGCCTCCGTTCGGGTCAAGAGTTGGGTCTAAAGACTGTCTTATGTCTAACGATATTCCCTTAAACGGATGTCAAAGGACCATTCGGAGGTCCTGCCGCAGCGTGTCCACCCCCCGGAAATGTAGGGCGGGAATGCCTAGTCTTTTGGCGGCCTCGACATTGGGTTGGGTGTCGTCAATGAACACACAGTCCTCCGGCGGGACTCCCGGGCCCTCGACCATTGCTGTGAAGAAGTTGGGGTCTGGCTTGAGCAAGCCCATCTCGCAGGATAGGAAATACTGTTCAAAGAGGGGAACTGTTTCAACGCAGTCCATTGCTTTGGCAAAGTGGATTCGGTCGGTGTTGGATGCCAGCGCAACGTAGTAACCTTCTGTGATCAGCTCGGAGATAAGCGGGTCTATTGCTTCGTTGGGCACTAGGAGACAGTTCCAGATTTCGATGAACTCATCGTAGGTCGTATCCAATCCGAGCTTCGAGCTGAAAGCCTCATAAAACTCGAATGGGCTGAGATCGCCCCTCATTGACGCTGACACTATGGGGCCATTGGCCGTCTCTGTACGGACCACGTCCGAGTCTCTGGTCGAGCGCTTAGCCAGTGAAGCGCACAACCTGTCCCACTTCAGATGAAGGAGTACGCCACCCATGTCAAACAGGAGGGTTTTGGGCATCACCAGGCTCCAAAGACCTTCGATCGTTCATGTAAGCTACCTGAGTCTAGCCAACAAGGTCCGATATTCCAAGTGCCGGGTCCAAATCGTCGGCGCGTACTACGCAAGTGGCCGCAACCAGCCTCACGGGCGCGCCTTCTAACTTCCGAGGGTTGGGCAGAATACAAACCTTCTCATACCTTGCATACGCGGCGCTACCACGATTGACAAGGCTGCCGCTATACTATGTAATATTCCGGCTAGCCTGTGCGTTCTTAGCCGGATACAATGTACCCGCGAAACCACAGCAAAGGCGAATCGAAGGTCTGGACCAAGTAGCTAGAGCCTGATGCAGACAACGGCGGTTACCAGTCCCGAGCAGATCGGGAGTTTCACCCCTATTCGGGCGGCACGACGCGTCAAGCATGTGCGCCCTCCTCTCTTCATCCTACTTCCGGCAGCCGCGGTTGCAGTGGCGATGGCCCTGCCGCTGGTCTACCTAATACTCAGGGCCGCCGGCGCGGGCGGGGCGGACCTCCTCTTCCATACCACGGTGGTGCAGACCCTGGGAAGGACCCTGCTTCTGATAGTATCCGTAACCGCGGCGTCCATAGCCATTGCGGTGCCGATTGCCTGGTTGACTGTCCGAACCGACCTGCCTTTCCGTAGATTCTGGGGTGTGGTGACGGTCCTCCCGCTGGTGGTCCCTACGTATGTTGGAGGGTTCATCATCGTCGTCGCTCTAGGGCCGCGCGGGATGCTTCAGGGCCTCCTGGAGAATCTATTCGGTGTCGAGCGGATTCCGGACTTCTACGGGTTCCCAGGCGCGATGCTGACGCTGACGATTCTGAGCTTCCCCTATGTAGTCTTTCCGGTGCGGGCAGCCCTGTGGCGGCTGGACCCGGCATTGGAAGAAACCTCACTTGGATTGGGGTCCAGCGCGAGGACTACATTCTTCCGGGTCACGCTGCCGCTGCTGCGCCCTGCGATTCTTGCCGGTGGACTGTTGGTGGCTCTGTACACGCTGAGCGACTTTGGAGCCGTCTCGCTCCTCCAATACGAGACCTTCACATGGTCGATCTTCGTTCAGTATGAGTCATCCTTGGACCGTTCTTTGGCCTCGTTTTTGTCGCTAATGTTGGTCGTCGTGGCCCTGGGCATCGTGTCCCTTGAGGCCATGAGCCGGGGTAAGTCCAAATACTACCGCAGCACCAACGGAGCTGTACGCCCTGTCTCAATGGTCAGGCTTGGCCGCTGGCGTTGGCCCGCCCTCGCCCTTTGTGCGGCAGTTGGCATCCTCGCATTGGCCCTTCCCCTGGGCATCCTGAGTTATTGGACAGTCCGGGGAGTGCTAGCCGGTGAGCCCTTGCTACTCCTCTGGTCGGCTGCCCAAAACTCGCTGCTTATCTCCGGACTGGCCGCGCTGGTCAGCGTGGCCGCGGCGCTGCCGATAGCCATTTTGGCGGCCAGACATCCCGGGTGGACCACCAGCGTCTTGGAGCGGATGGCCTTTGTAGGGTTCGCGCTGCCCGGTGTTGTAATCGCCCTCGCGCTGGTATATTTCGGCGCGAAATTTGCCTCGCCCTTATACCAGACTCATGCGCTTCTGGTCCTGGCATACCTGGTGTTGTTCCTGCCTGCGGGACTCAGCGCCACCAAGACGTCACTTCTTCAGGTGAGCCCGCAGATGGAAGAAGCGGCGCACAGCCTTGGCAGCTCACCGTTCCGCGTCTTCTCGTCAATCACAGCGCCCTTGGTGCGTCCGGGGATGCTGGCGGGGGGCGCCCTTGTGTTCCTGCTAACCATGAAGGAACTGCCAGCCACGCTGATACTTGGCCCCATAGGGTTTGAGACCCTTGCCACGTCTATATGGTCCGCCACCTCCGAGGCATATTTCGCCCAAGCCGCAGCCCCGGCTCTACTCCTGGTCCTGGCAGCCTCCATCCCCATGGCGTTCCTCATCCTGAGAGGACACCGGTAACTCCTGGTGGCCACGGCTGTCCGATGTACCGGAGTGACCAAGGGCTTCGGTAATGTCCAGGCCGTGGACAACCTGGACTTGGAAGTAGTCGAGGGCCAAATATTGGTCCTCCTTGGCCCCAGCGGATGCGGCAAGACCACCACTCTAAGACTCATCGCCGGTTTCGAGCAGCCGGAAGCTGGCGCCGTCTCGGTTGGCGGGAACATGGTCGCAAGCCCAGACGTTTGGGTGGCCCCGGAACGGCGCAAAGTGGGGATGGTCTTCCAAGACGGCGCACTCTTCCCCCATCTGAGCGTCGAACAGAACGTAGCCTACGGGCTCCGGCAGCGAGATGGGCGCAGAGAACGGGTTGCCGATGTGTTGCGGTTGGTCGGGATGGATGACCTTTCCAAACGTATGCCCCACGAGCTATCGGGCGGACAACAACAACGGCTGGCCCTTGCCCGCGCCCTCGCGCCCGGCCCCGACGTACTCCTTCTTGACGAACCATTTTCCAACCTGGATCCCCGGCTCCGGGACCAGGTCAGGGGCGACGTTCTCGACATCCTCCATACCAGTAGGGCCACCGCGATCTTCGTGACTCACGACCAGGAGGAAGCCCTGCTTTTGGGCGACCTTGTCGGCGTCATGCAGTGCGGGAAACTGGTCCAATTGGGTCCTCCGGAGGAGGTGTTTCACCGGCCCGCCAACCGCTTCGTTGCTGAATTCATAGGCGTCGCGGACTTTGTCACGGGACAGGTGGACGGGCTCGACTTGGTCACAGAAATCGGAGTTTTGAACACTGAAGACCGGTTGCCAAACGGAGTCAACGCGGAGGTGATGCTTAGGCCAAGCGACGTGACAATCACCCAATCAGACAACGGGACGGGCGAGGTTGTGGACCGGGTTTTCAAGGGGACCCACTACCTGTATTCCATCGCGCTTCCTTCGGGAGTCGTGTTGCACAGCCTCCGGGACCACTCAGCCTACTATCGAAAAGGGGACAGGGTGGCAATTTCACTGGAACGCAATCGCACGGTCACCGCTTTCTTGAAGGGTCAAGCGCCCATGTCCGATGGGCTTGGGTATCCCATGCTTGCCCACACCGAGAAATCCGAGACTCAGGCGTCATGAGATACCTGGACCGATAACCGGGTTCAAGCCATTGCCTTGCCATGCTGCGCACTCTCGCCTAAAAACAGTAACCACAAAGCTTTAGTGTATACTCTACCAATAACTCAGGCCGCCCCAAACCGCAGATTGCCAATACGGAAGTAATTAAGATGCCGCGACGCAGAAAGACCGAGGCTCTCTCAGAATCCCCGCAGACCAGCGCCGTTTACGAGCGACTATCTCCGGCCACCGAGAACTATCTCCTGTGCCTCTACAAGCTCTGGGAGGAGACCGGTGAGCCTACGGTAACCGAACTTACCGAGACGTTAAAGGGGTTGCCCCCCACCGAGGGTCTCGGCACGTCGGTCCCTTCAGTTGCCGGTATGATAAGGCGGATGGAAAAGCAGGGACTTGTGGATGTCGGGGCGGACAAACGAATCCGCATGACAAAGAAGGGAATGGAAGGCGGCGAGGATATCGCCCGGCGGCACCGGCTGGTTGAATGGATGGTGGTCAAGATTCTGGGGATGGAGCCACACCAGGCCCACATCGAGGCGCACCGCCTGGAACACGGCGTGTCGCCGCAACTGGAAGAGCGGCTATTTGAGCTGCTGGGACAGCCCACAAAGTCCCCGTTCGGCAGGCCCATTCCGGGCACGGGTGAGCCGAAGACACCGCCCAATTCCATCTCACTAGACCGTGCCGCTACCAAAGAAGCGTACGTGGTCGAGCGGATTCCGGAGGAGGACCCCAATTTGCTGCGGTTCCTGGTCAACTCCCAAGTGGTGCCGGACAGCAACATCGAAGTGGCGGAGGCGGCCCCTTATCTTGGAGTCTTAACCGTGGAGACCGGCACCGGCAGGGTGTCGGTTGGCTACAACGTGGCCCAGCAGATCCTTGTTCGCCTCAGGGAAAGCGGCGCACCGATGGAGGGCGCGCATACGACCGGTTAAGTCTAGTTCACCCTAATTGGCTTCATGGGCGGTGTTGGCCCAGAAATTCCAGGACCAACCCGTTCCAGACCTGGGGTCTCTCCCAGAACCCGGCGTGGCCCGCTTCGGGCAATGACACGAAACGGCTGGTGGGAATGTGTGCCGCCAGCATCCTCATTAGCAGCGGCGGCGAAAGCAGGTCGGCCCCTCCTGAGAGGACCAGCGCAGGCACCCGCATCGTCTCCAACCTGGAGTACGTGATGGGTGTCCGGAGGGGCTGGGTGGGCAATCGTCCATAGGGCCGTGTCGAGTGATCGATCTCCAACCAACGGGCCGCGCCTTCCGGGTCTGCCCCTCGATATGACGGACCTAGCTCGCGAAGATCCACCGGGAGTTGTTGGATTTCATCGGGTCGCAACCTGGTCTGCACTTCCAGGTATTCCGGATCTTGGACACCGCCGATAGTGTTGGCCGCTACAAGACTGATGACGCGCTCAGGATGGTCAAGGCTGTAATCCAACGCGCCTATCCCACCTGCCGCTGTGGCGGCGATATGGAATCGTTCCAGACCTAAATGGACAACAAGTCCATGGAGGTCGTCTCCTACAAAACCCGGCTGCTCATCGGGGTCTGTTGGTTTCGACCGGCCCCACGTCCGTCGGTCATAGATAACACACCGGTACCCCGCATTCGTGAATGCGGGCAACTGGTAGACCCAGCTTTCGCACGTCCCGGAAGCCGCGTGCATGAAAAGCACGGGAGTCCCGGAGCCGCCGGTGTCTTCATACCACAGGTCCACGCCAGGCAACGTCAAGGATGGCATAAGGAGCACTTCTCCTGCCGTTCGAGCGGGCTCACCACAATTTCGGAGATGGCGCCGCCAATCCGTTAAGGATTTATCAAGCCAGAGTCACGTCCAACGATGAACGTCTCGCGCCTTTCAATGAAGTCCGACACCGCGCTGATCAGAGCCTCGGGTCGGTCCACCAGGATGGCGTGTCCAGCGTCGTACACGAAAGAGATGTTGCAGTTTGGTATCTTTTCCCGGTAGATACGAGGTGCTTCTGCCGCGACCATCATGTCGTTCTGGCCAAACACAGCCAAGGTCGCGCATGGCACTTCGGCCAGGCGGGTTTCCAGCTCAGCGTCGTGGACGCCGCCACCGGTTAGCGCGCTCATCCTGACAGCTTCCTCGGAGGCCAATTGGGTCAGGCCTCCTGCGTTTTCGGAGTGGGCGACGAGTTGTTCTCGGGGAGCGGACAAAGGGTTGCCCGTGGGCAGCAGGGCAACGGGTGAAATCAATATGAGCGTATCCACGTCGTCAGGGACTTGCAGAGCTTGCCAAAGGGCAACGGATGCGGCGGCGGAATCGGCGATTAGACCGTATTTTCCGATAGCCAGTCCGCTAAGGGCCGAAGCCACAAGGTTGGCGGTCTCCCGGGCCGACTTCGGGCGGTCATCCTCGGCCAAATCCCCGAATCCGCCGAGTTCCAGACTCACAGCGCGGTAACGCCGGGACAGCACTTCCCGTAAGGGAGAGATCATCCCTGTGCCTGGGTCCAGGATAACAATCGGGTCTCCGGAACCCATCTCCGAGTAGCGTAGGCGCGTTCCTTTAACGTCAACATGCCCATCGGTCGGCGTCATGACGGAATGCCACTCCCTCCAAGCGACCTGGCGGCTGTGCCCATCAAGGCTAAAGCTCCCTCAAGCGAGGCAGGACCTCCCGGCCGAACAGGTCGATCTCCCGCATAACTTCCTGATGGTCGACGCCCGGTTGTTGAAAGAATAGGTCCATGACACCCGCGCCGCACCGGTCGCGGTATTGTTTGATCTGTTCCACAACCGTGTCGGGGCCACCCATGAAATTCAAGCCTCGGGCCACGCCTACGACATCTCCCTGGGGACTGCCGGCAAGGACGCTGCGAAGGTCAAACTCCTCCCCGGACCGGGCGGCGCTGATCGCTCTTGAAACCGATGAAGGCATGGCGATGCCGCCGGGCACCGGGCCCGTGCCTGTGCGCTTGGCCAACCAGTCCTTGGCCTGCTTGTCGGTCTCGGCCAGGTAGATGCTGGCCCGGAAGACCACCTGGTCAGGCTCCGGCCGCCAACCAGCGTCGGCGCACCATTGGAAATATTTGTCGGTCACTGCGCCCATTTGCTCCACCGGGACAAAGGACACGCCGAGGCCCAAACCGTGATCGGCGGCATATTTCACCGTGTCGTCACTCCGAGTTGCCACGATCACCGGAGGCAAAGGCTGTTGCACAGGAAGAGGCCAGACCGACACGGTGCGGAACTGGTGATAGCGTCCTTCCCAGGAGAAAGGCTGTGGCTCGGTCAGCGCCTTGAGAATGAGGTCCATGCCCTCGAAGAGCCTGCCGCGACCTTCGGCTGGGTTCACGCCGTAAGTCTGGTCCTCGTTGGGTGTTCCCCGGAGGAATCCGATTATTAGGCGGCCATTGGTCAAGTTGTCGAGCATGCCCAGTTCTTCGGCGCAACGGACCGGGTTGTTAAGAGGCAAGAGCTGGCCGAGCATGGCGATCTTGACCCTCTTGCACCGCTCGGCGACCGCTGCGGCCATGACCGCGGGCGCTCCTGTGGCGATTCGGCCGGAGTAATGGTGCTCGGAAAAACTAACCCAGTCGAACCCCATTTCCTCGGCGAACTCGCACTCGTCCATCCCCTCCTGGTAACTACGCACCGAGGTCTCGGGGTCATGGTAAGCCGGGGGAATCGGCCACGTGGTGGGAAACTTGTGCCGCTGGGAGTATCCCATGGCCCCAAGGTAAGACGCCTTCATGGTATTCCTCCGTCGCCGCCGGGAAGGTCGGATTGGTCCGACTCGGAATGCTTCAATGCACACGGGCGATTGGGTACTGGCCCGGGAAACGCTATCCCGAACGCCGGGGTGGCTGCCCTCGCCCCTAAGGCTGCCAGTGGGGCGGCAGGCTAGGCCCGGGTAGCCCGAATTGGCGGGTTAACCATTCCTCGCTGAACACGCCGTCTCTGAAGCCCGAGTGCTGTGATTTGTGGACCTCGCAGGGTCCCTTCACCGATTCAACAAGGGGTTGAAGGGTGGCTTCGTCCAGCGATTCGCCGTCGGACCCAGCCATAAGCAAGGTTGTCGCGGTCACACTGGGCGCGAACCATCTCAGGTCGAAGTACGACAGGGTGTTGTGGACATCCTCCCTGCGAGAAGGGTGCAGCCTCAGATAATCGTTGATCTCCTCCAGGGGGTAGGCCTCGGTGCGGGCGGCCAGGTCCGTCGCGGCGTAGGAGAGAGATGGTCCACTCACGACATGGGTAATCGGGGGGCGGAGTGCGGCAGTCGTAAAAGCCAAGTCCGCGCCGATGGCCGCGATTCGCTGGTTATCAACCTCATCGCGGCTGGCCAGGTATTCCAGTCCACGGCAGCAGTCGGCCACGATACCCCGGTACACGTAGGAATCTAGGTCATCGATTCCGTCCGTCAGGAGGCCAGGGAAGCTGGCGGCGTAGGGTTGATCGGCTAGCCTCTGCCCCCTAGCGCTGATGGAAAACGTGACGCATTGCCGCCTTTGGTCGTTGGATGTCCCTTGGGGCACCAGGTCCACCACGCTGCCGTAGCGGGGCAGATAGTATCTTGCGGGGAAAGGTCCATTTCCCTTGGGAATGCTCAGATAGCCAAATATCCGGTATGGACCGATTGACGTGAGCCGCACGCTGTATGCCGTTGCGAAGTCCGTAGACCGCAGCGGCATTTCCACGACCTCCGGAGCCGGAGGCAGGGTTGCCAGTTCGTCCAAGGTTGCCTGCCAGAAGCTATCGAATCCAGCGGGCTTTGCGCCACTAAATGTCGTCATATCTCCCAGTCCGCTAAGCCTTCAGGTGCTCGGCCAGAAACGCGTCTATTACCGCGCCGTGCTGGTGGCCATTGGCGTCGTGGCCGTGGCCGTCGTAGGCGTATATCTTCTTGTCGGCGCTGGCGATGGCGTTGAACATCGCGAAACCGGTTTCCGGGGGACAGGTGCTGTCCTGAAGCCCCACGCTCACGATCATCGGGCAATTGATCCGGTGGGCCAGATTGATGCCATCGAAGTATGCCAGGGTCTCTTCAACTTGATCGCGGCTGCCGGGATTCGCTCTCAGGTAGTCGGTGATCTCCTGGTAGGGATAGGCGTCGGTCAATTCAATTGCGTCCATGTAGCCGCACAGGTAGGGCGCGCCGGCAGCCGCGGCCTTAATCTCCGGACGCAACGCGGCGGTTGAGACGGTTAGTCCTCCGCCCTGGCTGTGCCCCGTAACACCAATCCGGTCACTGTTAACTTCGTCGCGGCCCAGCAGAAACTCCACGCCCCTGCAGGCGTCCATGTAGAAACCCCGGTAGGAGTATGTGTTGCGGTCCACCATCCCATAGGTGAGCAGGCCGGGGTAGCCGGGATTGAATTGGCGGTTGCTCCGCAGCTTACCGCGGGGAGCTACGCTGAACGTGGCGTAACCTTTCCTCGCCCAGTTTTTGGGGATGGGGGGCTCCATGTTGTAGCCGGGCACCTGCAGCAGGCCCGGCAGGAGACCGTCCCGGTCCTTGGGCGCCGCGTACCAGCCGGCGATCCGCACATGGTCGAGGCTCGTGTAGAAGACCTCGAACACGTCAATCGCCTCCGAGGACCTCAGGGGATCGTGGTTGACCTCCGCGTCCAGAGGAATCTTGGCGGTCTGGGCCAACACGTCATCCCAGAACTCGTCTACATCGTCGGGCTTTCGTACTTTGGAAACGTATTTATCCGCAGCTAACCTTGGCATTCCACCCCTCGGGAGACCATCGTGAATTGATTCGGAGCGCGGTCCAACGGGCAGTCACCGCACGTTGTAACGGCTGGACTATACATCTTCCACGGGCATCGTCGCGATACCGTATGTGCCGTAGAAGAAGTTGGCGTAGTGAGTCGACCCGCCGGTTACGAACAGCAGATACTGTTCCGGACTCTCCAGAGCCGGAATGGTAGCATGGGGGTCATTTTCAAGGTGTTGCAACTCCGGGTGAGTAAGCCACTTCCCGTTGGCATCCTTGGGCATCCCACGCGAGCCCAGAGCATCGCTCAATGAAATTCGGCAATGCTCGTGCAACCATTCCTGGGCGTCTTGCTTGCTCATCCCCGCCTCGGCCAGTATGACCGCACGAGATGGGCTCAAGATGATGGGATGGTAGGGGCCCTGATACGGCACACGCTTGTTGGTGTGGCCCACCTGGGCAGATTGCCAACCCCTGAGCCAACCGCCCGCGCCTGAGTACCGGTAGGCCATGTTGGAACCTATGTTATCCAAGGTATCCAGGTGGTTCCTGGAACTGGAGTCCAGAATGTCCGCGGGACCAGTGACGGTGACCACGGTAACCGCGCTTTCGTCGTGCCGGTAGCCCTTGTCCATGTGGTAGGGCTGCCAGGGGCTCAGGTCTTCGTTTTCGGCGATGCACATACCGAACTTGGTCGGCAGACCGATGAAGTTGGGGTCTCCCGCGCCGGCCTTGCAGTACCCAATATTGATCAGGCACAGGCGCAGCGCCCGTCCGATGGCCGTGTTGGGGCGGTTGATTACACCGGGGCCCATCGCGGTAGTGCCGGAGTTGATCCCCGCCTTCCGGGCGATTGGGCCGTTGACCAGGATCAGCGGAGCTTCGGTGTGTCCAGACACCTGCATGTCTCGGTGGTTCATTTCGGGTTGGGCGATACAATCGATAGCCGCGAGAAGCACGGGGAGTTGTTCCGGCGCGCAGCCCGCCATGACCGCATTAACCGCGATCTTCTCGACCGTCGCAAGGCCGAAGCCCGGCTCCATGACCATCACGACGTCCTGGGAGTCTCGTTTCGTACCCTTCAACATCGCCTCGACGGAGGCGGGGGTGGGCGGTATCACGGGCATGCCGTCGCTCCAGTCCCGCTCTTCCAGGAAGCGATTGACCGCGTCCAGGCCGAGAGGCGTGTCGTCCATCTCTACGATTAGCGTCTCAGTGGACTCGCCGCCGTTCCTGGCACGCCCATTTCCCGCCGGGGTGGCGGTTAACCTGGTCAAGCCCAGGATAATGTCATCGATCTGCTCATCCACCATCTTTCGGATGTAGTCCGGCTGCTGGCCGGTGGTGGCATGGGGGATGGTGACGAACGCGGTCCCCGGTTGGCCCCAGCCGTCCACGCAGGACTGCCATGCCCTGGCGAAACTGCGGGCGGCGATTGCAACCGCAGGGACGCCGGCCTTTTCCATTGCGACCATGTCATGGGCAAGCCACGACGTGCAGCCGCCTCAATGCGCCGTCGCGCCGATCATCGCATCAACTTCATTTGCGATGTAAGCGGCCTCTTCTTCGTCGATATGGTTCCCCCTGCTGAGGGCGGGACGCCCTGGCCGAAGGTCTCCACCGTAGCGCTGGAATTTCATTCCTGAGAAGCGGTTGCTGAGGTGTTCGGCGACCCTGTCGACGGCGACGTCGGCTCCGCCAGTCATGTTGTTGTACAGGCCGATGGTCTTGCCTTCCAGAGAATCAAGCCGCGGCGCCGGGGGCACCTTGAAATCAACCCTATCGGCGGCGGGAGACATGATTTGAAGCTTCATACCTATTCTCCTATTGGTGTGGACTCGAAGGTATCGCTAGCCGGTAACTCAGTCGCTCGCATAGTTAGTCTCCGCTGGAGAGACCCCACGATTACGCGCCATAATATGAGGGGAGTCTACGTGGCTGGCAAGTGCTCGTCAACTGGAGGCAAGGTGGGTACTCCGGCTGCGCCGCAAATCTCATCACCACTATGGTAGGATTGGTCTCAACGATATAGATACCGGACTTCCCCGGCTTTCGCAGACCACCACGATCCACAAGGGAGTCGGGTACAAAGGAGCATCACATGCCCGATGAAATTGGCCTGTTCGAGGCTATTGACACCCAGAGGGGACTGCGCCGGTTTAAGCCCGACCCGGTGCCCGACGATATGATCACCCGGGTCCTACAGGCTGCGATCAAGGCCCCGTCAGGCGGAGTCCAGCAGGGTTGGAGCTTCATCGTCGTGCGGGACCCGGAAATCCGGCGCAAGATTGGCGACCTGTATCGGACCGGATCAAGGTTCGACATCCGGGATGACATGACGGGACAACAGAGGCGAGTTTACCGGTTGGCTCAACACCTGGAAGACCACCTGGACGACGTACCGGTGTTGATCGTTGCCTGCCTCAGGGGTGGACTAGGCTCGGGCGCCTCCATATATCCGGCAGTCCAAAACATATTGCTGGCGGCGCGGGGGCTAGGGTTGGCCAGCGTGTTGACCACCCGACAATCACGGTTTGAGGCGGACATCAAGGAAATCCTGGGCATTCCCGATGAGGTCTCCACCGCCGCATTGCTACCTATAGGGTTTCCCGCCGAAGGGACCAGATACGGTCCAACGAGACGCAGGCCGCTCGATGAGGTGGCGTTCGATGGCCGTTGGGGGAACGGTTGGGGAGCTTAGGGCTTTGGTACGTCCACTCTTGACGAACTCGGCGATCTCACAACATATAGAGAAAGTCCAAAGATACATCCGTTTGGGGGAGAGACCATGTCACAGAATGGCAGGCTAAACCATAGAATCTACGTCGGGATGCACGACGGCGTATGCGCCGTGTTCACTGAAGACGAAGGCAAGTCCTGGCATCAAGGGCCGGTTACACCACTGCCCCACGCGGCGTCCCGATTGTCGGCCAGCCCCATTGATCCAAAGCGGGCCTTCCTGGCAGCCTATGAGGCTGGAGTCTACCGCACCGACGACGCCGGGTTAACATGGCAACACCTGGGTTCATACCCCACACCCTACGCCCACAGCGTGTTGGCCCATCCCTCGGACCCTGGGACGGTCTATGTCGGCAGCGAACCGGCGGCCCTGTTCCAGTCCAACGACAGCGGGGCCAGTTGGCAAGAATGCGCCGGTTTTAGGGCGGTCCCTGAATCCAAGGACTGGGGTTTCCATGCGGAGACACGGGACTCACATATACGCGACCTGCGCATGTCGCCCCTTGGGCCGTCGTGCATGTTCGCCGGTATCGAAGTGGGAGGGATGGTCAGCACTCACGATGGCGGAGCGACCTGGAAGCAGTTACCAGGCCTGAACGACGACATCCACTGCGTGAATCTCAGCCCAAGCAGGCCAAACACGGTCTACGTAGCAACCGCCCTCGCCCCCTACAGAACGGACGACGAGGGAGACAACTGGGAACTCATCAACACGGGTCTGGACCGTCGCTACACGCTGCACATAGCCGCCGACCCGAATGACGCGGACCTGGTGTTAGTCACCGTGTCGGCCAACGCGGGCAGGAAGGACCCTCAGTTCTACCGCTCCACCAACGGAGGGGGTAGTTGGTCCCTGGTGGAAGAGTTGGGACAGGGCGAGAACCCGTCAGACATGGTCGTAGCCTTCGAATGGGACGTTGACAGTCCAGGCCGCATCTATGCAGGCACCGACGGAGGGAGGCTGTTTTGCAGTCAAGACCAGGGTGAGAGCTGGCAGGAGTTGCCGGTCAAGCTTCCCACCGTGGCCGTGGGAGCGCTGGCGGTGGCAAAGGGCTAAACCGCGACAGCGAAATTCCGTAAACGCAAACCGGGGCCTCGATCCTATCGAGGCCCCGGTTTTTGGTTCCTGCTTGGGCCGGTCCAGGCTAAGCCGAAGCGTTCCTAGAGGTTGAACTGGGGGTCCATGTACTCCCGGTCCTTGTAATACACCTGCACGCGGCTGCGCAGGGTGTCAGCTACGAGCAACCGGTCGTTCTGCCGGTCAAATGCGCAAGCGACGGGCATCCGGAAGTAGTTCTGGATCTCAGGGTTCTTGACCCGCCTACGGGCCTTGGCCATGTCCGGGTTGGCGTTGATGGAAAGCTGCGCCCACTTGGACAGACCGGAGGCGTCGCCGCGCAGGGTTGCCACGGGCTCACCAACGCGGTCGAAGATCACCACCCGCTCATTCATCCAGTCGACCACGTAGACATCGCCATCCCCGTCGACCGCTATGCCGGTGGGGTGGTTCAGGTCCTTGGGGTTGACCTCGGTGCGCGACTGGAAGGTGTGGCTGTAGGGGGTGCCGCCGTCGGGAGCGACGCCAGTCTTCTTGCCCGAGCCGAAGGTCATTATATGGCTGCCATCGGAGTTGAATTTCTGCACCCGGTGGTTGCGCCAGTCGGCGATGTACAGATCGCCCTCGGGGTCTATGGTGATACCCCAGGGGAGGTCCAACTCGCCTTCTTCGCTGCCTTTGGAGCCGAAGCCGCCCAGGTATTCCCCGTCTGTGGAGAACTTCTGGATCCGGCTGTTCAGGCTGTTGACGATCCAAACGTTGTTGTCGGCGTCGAACGCCAGACCTGTGGGGCCGCTCAACTGCCCTTCGGCGTCGCCCTGTTCGCCCCAGGTGTTGACGACATCACCGTCGCTGTTGAACACGGTGATCCGGTGCAGCCACTCGTCGGCGGCGTAGACGTTCTCGTCCTGGTCCACCGCGATGGCGGACAGCCAGACGAACTTGTCCTCGCCATTGTCCTCGGCCCGTCCGAATTCACGGATGAACTCTTCGCCGACGGTGACCTTGGAGATGCGGCCGTTCCCGCCCCGGTTGGCCACGTACATTACGTCGCCGCTCCCGAGGGCGATACCGTTGGGCTGGCCAAATCCGGTGCCAGCGCCGCCCTGGCGGCCTACGTAGTGGCTATACTGCCAGCATCGGCCAGGGGCTATCGTTATTTCCGCCATGTTCTATCCTCCATGAATCAGTGCTGATGCGGCTTAAAGGAAGCTATGCTTCTCGAAAGAGCCGTTGACGATGGGCTTGGCGTCCATGCCGAACCAGTCTTCCAGGATGGTGGTGTAGCCGCCGCGGAAGTCGTAGTTGGGGACCAGGTCGCCCTGTTCCAGGTCCTCGGCCTTGGCCGAGGGGTACCGGCCGTACATGCCGCCCTTGACCGGGTCGCCGATGGCGAAGGCCGCGCCGGCCGCGCCGTGGTCCGTGCCCGATCCGTTGTCGTGGACCCGGCGTCCGAACTCGGTGAAGAGGTACATGACCACGTTGTCACCCTGGCCGTGGGCGTGGAGGTCTTCGAAGAAGGCGGAGACGCCTTCCGAGACGTCCTTCCACAGGGTGGGATGCGCGCCAGCCTCGCCGGCGTGGGTGTCGAAGGAGCCGTGCTGGGTGTAGAAGATGCGGGTGCCCAGGTCGGCCAGGTAGACCTGAGCGATGTCCTTCAGGTGAGCGGCGATGGGGGAGTTGGGGTACTCGACGCTGGAGGAGTACATCTCGGGGGCTACCTTGACGATGTCCGCGCCGGTCATGGCTTCCATGCCGGTGGAGCGGAGGTAGTCGGTGACCATTCCGGATCCGACGGCGGGGGAGTACATGCGTGCGAACAGGTCCAGGGCCTTCAGGCGCTGGGACTCGTCACTGATGCCGGTGAGTACGCCGTAGGTCTCCAGGTCGGCGATGGCGGCGACGGGGACTCCGGGGACCACCAGGGCGCGGGGGAGGCCATGGCCGAAGTTGATGGCGGTAAGGACGTTCTCCTTGTTGGGGTCGAGCTCGCGGGCGAGCCTGCCGGCCCAACCCTCGGTGCCGACCTTGTCCGGCTCGCAGGTGTGCCAGATGTCCATGGAGCGGAAGTGGGACCTGGGGGAGTCGGCGTAGCCGATGCCGTGGAGAACGGCGACCTTGCCCTGGTCGTAAAGCTGCTTGATGGGGCCCATGGCGGGGTTGAAGCCGAGGGTGTCATCGACTTTGATGATGTCTTCCTGCCGGTAGGCCACGGCGGGGCGGTTGTCGTAGTAGAGGGGGTCGTTGTAGGGGATGACGGTGTTGAAGTAGTCGTTGCCGCCGGTGAGCTGCAAGACTACGATGACTGGGTCTTTCTTCGTAGAGGTCATATATCGCTCCTTTTGGGTTCTTGTCTGCGAGGGGCTTTCCCCCTCATCCTGACCTTCTCCCCCAGGGAGAAGGGACTTGAGCCTACCCCCTGGGGGAATGACTGCTTGTTCCTTCCTCTCCCTCTGGGAGAGGGCTGGGGTGAGGGTTAGCCGAACTGGTACTCGGTGGTGGCGCCGACCAGGGCGAGCATCTCACCGACGCGGACACCGGCGGCTTCCTCGTCGTTCCAGTCCATGTTGCCCTCGGTCTTGGCGTGGTCCATGAGCTGTTGGCGGGTCTCCTCACCGATCTCCAGGTATCCCATGTGCTCCAAGGACGCCTCGATTAGTTGCTCTGGCGTCGAGATTCCTTCGGTCTTCATGGACTCGATGATCCTCTGTACACCGGGCAAGGACGTGTCGGCGACGCGGTCGGCCACGTAGTTGATCCGGGCTAGGAGCGAGCCGCTGTTGATCCACTCGGAGCCGGTGTACCAACCCTCAACGCTGGGCGGGTCCAGCAAAGACTGGCCCATGTAGCCAGCCTGCGGGCCTATGTCGGGTATGCTCGGTTCGGGAGTCCGGTAGGTGCCGACCAGCCTCAGGGTGCTGGCGACGACTTCAGCCGGGCTCTTGATCTTGGAGTAGCGGGCGTTCCTAAAGAACTCGGAGTTGAACATGAGCTTGAGGACGGCCTTCATCTCGTAGCCGGACTCTTCGAACGCGGTGCACATCATGTCCAGGGCCTCTTCGTCGCGGGCGGGCTCAATGGTCCACGCGGGAACCTGGACCTCGTCGGCCACGAAGAAATTGTAAAGGTGGCGGCAGATGAACCGGGCGGTGGCCGGCTCCTTCACGATGATGTCGATGATGTCCTCACCGTTGAGTTTGCCGGAGTGGCCCAGGAAGGTCTTCTCGCCGTCGTCGTGGTCCTCGGCCAGGTACTCAAACGACCACGGGAACCGTCCGAAGGGCTGGCGGGGGAGTTTGGGCATGATGGTCCAGCCGGTGAAGGCGCGGGAGGCTTCCCGTACGTCCACTTCGGTGTAGTTGCTGACGCCCATGGAGAAGAGCTCCAGAAGCTCGCGTCCCCAGTTCTCGTTGACGGCGTCCCGGTGGTTCTCGTTGTTGTCCAGCCAGTAGATCATGGCCGGATTCTTGGATACTTGCACCAGCATTTCGCGGTAATTGCCGGTGCCGTAGCGGCGGAACATGACCAGCTGCTCGAGCATCTGGTCGCAGTTATCAACCTTGGAGTTGCCAGTGGCGAAAACGTGGTGCCAGAAGAGGGCGACCTTCTCTTCAAGGGGCCTCTGGGTGGTGATCATGTTGTACATCCAGTTGTACTGTCCCGGGAGAGGCACGCCCCCTGGGAGCAGACAGCCTGGCATGTACCGGAGCAGGAGGGCCATTTCGCCCGCGGGCTGCTCTTCAGGGGGATTGACCAGTTCGTCGACCGTGGCCTCGTAGCCCATTGACTCGAACCGGTCAAGCTCCTCCGTGGTAGCTCCGAACCCTGCGCGGCGCATCAGGTGAGCTAATTCAGCGCGAACTTCCTTGTTTGACATATGCAAGTCTCCTTATAAAGTAACTTTGTTCCAGGGGTACGCACTTTCCTAGTTAAGTCCACGTTTCGCGCAATTTGTCACGTAAGACGATACGATACCGGCCATCCTCTGTCAATGGGGCCGAGGCAGTATCATAGAAATACACATATTAGATGATAATCTCTCACCTAAAACCGAGGTGAGCAACAGTTTGACAGCTTCGAAAAAGGCTCCTAGAGTTGTCTTAGGCGCGTGAATTCACCCGAGTCGACAGCGGTCTCTATATAGTTGGACGATTAGAGCCCATATCTCCCGGGGTCTGACCCTTTGGCAGCACGGCATTTCGTGGGCTGACGTGTTGGCCGGGGGTATTTCTACGATTCCACACATGTCATACGGAGCGGGAACATGGCAACCGTAACCCTGGAATCCGGCGCACAAATGGAGATCACACAGGTCCTGTATGAATTCGTTCGGGACGAAGCGGCAAAGGGAACCCGTTGGTCAGCGGACGACATCTTCCAGATGCTGGGCAGTCTTGTTCAAGAATTCGCGCCCAGGAACCGTGATCTCTTGGACAAGAGGTCCGAATTCCAGTCCAAGATCGACGAGTATTACACGAAGAAACGCGATGCTGGCTGGACGCCCAGCCCCGCATCCGCGGACCAGGACGCCAGAGGACTGGCGGAGTTTCTGGTTGAAATCGGCTACCTAAGCCCGGAAAGTCAGATAGACTTCCGGATGACGGTGCCACAGCTCGACCCCGAAATGGACCAGAACGGGCCAGAGTTGGTCACCCCGGTCACCAACGCCAGCATGGCCGTCGGTGGGGCCAACGCCCGGTGGGGCAGCCTTTACGACGCCTACTTCCTCAGCGACATTCGTCCCGAGATAGACCGCGACAGCCAACGTCCCCAGCGGCTGAAGATGGTCGTGGAGGAGACCAACGCATTTCTCGACAGCTACGTCGCCGGATGGGAAGAAGGCGCGGTCTTCGGAGATATCACAGGGTACTCCCTAAGGCCCAACTCCCAAGGTAACCAAGACCTGGTGGGCCACACTTCAGACGGAAAGCAGGTCGGCCTGCGGGAACCCGACAAGTTCCTCGGTTACAACCTGGACGAGGAGGGCCAACTCTCCGAGTTCTTCCTGGAAGACAATGGATTAAAGATACAGTTTCTTCTTTATGAAGGAGGCAAGGTCAACGAAGAAAACGGGCAATTCAAGGACCTCATCGTCGAGTCCGCCATCACCAACATCGTCGACTTCGAAGACGCGGTCGCCATAGTGGACGCGGATGACATGGTCCTTGCGCTACGCAACTACCTGGGACTCATTCGCGGAGACCTTCAGGGTTATGGCTCCAGGGGCAACCTCAAGGCCATCAATTCCGACCTGCCCTACACCGATACTGCGGGCAACCAAAAGCGCCTCAAGGCCACCAGCCTTATGTCGGTGAGAAACGTGTCGCTGCACATGTACACCGACATGGTTACGGTGGGCGGAGATGAGATACCGGAGCGGATTCTGGGGGTATTCTTAACCACCCTCATCGCCTGTTCTCACGATAAGGGTTCGAACGGAGAGCCCGCGGGCCCAGGGGGCGCCGCCCTGCCGGTGCGGGGTCCCAATAGCGGCAGAGGTTACGTATACCAGGTGGCCCCCAAACTCCAGACCGCGGAAGAGGTGGCGGAGCAGGTCAGACTCTTTCAGGCGATAGAATCCAAGCTAGGCATCCCGGAAGGGACCATACTGATCGGGATAATGAACGAAGAACTGGGAATGACGCTTCAGCTACAAGAGGCGCTGAAAGCCAGCCAAAGCCGGACTTTCTTCACCAACACCGGGTTCCTGGACCGCACCGGCTCCCAGATTAGAGTCCAGATGCAAGCCGGACCGGTGGACCTCCGGGACGATCTAACCCAGGGAATATTCAACACCAGTTACGAACGCCACAACGTGGACGTGAGCGTGAGGGCCGGGCTTCACAAACGCGGCAAGATTGGCAAGGGGATGCAGGTGCGCAACCGCGCCATGGCGGAGATGCTGGAAAAGAAGATCGACCACCCGCGCACGGGCGGCAACACGGCCTGGGTGCCCGCGCCGTATCCCAGCGATATACATTCGATGCACTATCACATGGTGGACGTCGACGAGGTGCAACGCTCCATAGAGGACACGCCTCCAGCCAACATTTCCAGGCAATCACTCCTCACATTCCCGCTGCTGGACCCGAACAAGCTCCAGGCCCCGGAGACAGCGCAAGAGCAATTGCTCCGGTATGCTCACAGCATGTTGGCCTACGTAGAGCCTTGGGTGCATCGGGGTATCGGGTGCAGCGGCGTCCCCAACTTCGACCATATCGAGGAGATGAAAGACCGGGCGACGGAGCGCATCGACGGAGCGATTATCGCCAACTGGTTGCTCCACGGAGTAGTCAGCCGCCGCGACATCGAAGAGAGTCTGAAGAAGGCCGCGGAGGTCGTCGACGAACAGAACGCCTCACAACCCGACTACGCGCCCATGATGGACACGGCGGAAAAGAGGGACAACGTCCTGACGAACCCCGCCGTAGCCGCGGTATTGCAGATAGTCGACGAAGCGTTGACGTCGCCCAGCGCTTACGTGGAACCTCCTCTATTCAAGAACCGGAAGATGGTAAAGGGAACTTGACAGTCCGGAGGTATATATGGAGCTTAACGACAAGATCGCAGTGGTAACCGGCGCGGGGCGTGGCATGGGCCGGGCAATATCCCTGCAACTCGCGGAGGCAGGGGCCAACATCGCGGTGTCGGACATCAACGCTGACTCGCTGGAGGAGACGGCCACCGCAGTCAAGGCTCTGGGCCGGGAAAGCCTGGCGGTGCCCACGGACATGGGGGACGTGGACCAGATCGACCGCATGATAGCCCAGGCCAAACAGGCATTTGGCCGCGTTGACATCATTGTCAACAACGCCGGGGTCACCAAGTACCTGGACATCATGGAGGTCGTGGAAGAGGACTGGGACCAGATACACCGGGTCAACGCAAAGGGAGTGTTCTTCGGGATGCAGCGGGCTGCCCGGGAGATGATCGAGCAGGGCAGCGGTGGCCGCATCATCAACATCGCCTCCATCGCCGGGAAGGGTTATTCCGGCACGTCCAACGCGGCCTATGCGGCCAGCAAGGGGGCGGTCTTGGCCATGACCATGATCGCCGCTCATCAACTAGCCAAGTACGACATCAACGTCAACGCCATCTGCCCAGGCTCAACGTTGACGGCTATGGGCGTGGAGACGATGGCGGGCCGCGCCGCAACATCGGGCGTTTCGCTCCAGGAGTTGGAACAGGCCCGCGACGCTCGCATCCCAATTGGCCGCCCGAACGACCCCGAGGACATCGCAGCCATGGCCCGCTTTCTGGCGGGGCCCGGAGCGCGCAACATCACCGGCCAGTCCATCAACGTAGACGGCGGCCTGATGATGCACTAGGAGGTTGGCGGCATTTCAAATGCCCCTTCTCTCCGAGGAGAAGGTTAGGATGAGGGGTGAATGATGGTTTACAAAGTGATATTGCGCGAATCGGAAGAGGGATTCAGTGTGTCGTGCCCGGGCCTGCCCGGATGCTGGTCGCAAGGCTCGACCGAGCAAGAGGCGTTGGAAAATATCAAGGACGCCATTCGAGAATACCTGGCTGCGATTAGAGACGCCCTGGAAGGTGAGCCGGTACGTGAAGTAGAAGTGATGATTTAGGCGATGCCGCGTCTTCCGAACGTCAACCACCTTCAAGCGGTCAGGTACTTGAAAAGGCGGGATTCCGGATTATTCGACAGGGAGGGCATACTGTGATGTCCGACGGCGTCCGGTTCGTTACCATCCCGAGGCACAACCCGATCAATGCGTTCACGATGGGCGGTCCCACAACAATTTTGATGACTACCGGGCGGGCGTTCGTTTGTTCGGGCAGACCGCCAAGCCCAATTCCGTTGTCCACGTGGGCAAACGGAACGGGACAGAGTTGTACCTGGCGTGGGTTACCGGCGCAGGGCGATTTCTAACCGTGTGACCGGCGCGAGGTATTGCGGGCGATACATACCCCTCCCCCTACTCCTCCAACGTCCTGATGTAGTTGATTACGTGCCATATCTCGTCATCGGTTAGTACGTCTCCCAGGGGGGCCATACCGGTGCCTGGGATGCCGTCGTGGATGTAGCCGAACAGGTCCGCCTCCGGATGTAGCGGTACATGGACGACCAGGTCCGCCGGGGGAGGCTCCAGCCCCACACCCAGCGGACCATCACCCCTGCCAGTTTCTCCGTGGCAGGTCTGGCATGTCCGGGCATACAGTGTCTCGCCAGCAGTCAGCGATTCAGGGTTGGGAGGGAACGGGTTGACCAACTTCGGGCCGCTCTGGGCTAACGGAGTATTCACCAACAAAATCACTCCCACTACGAGCCCCACAATGCCGGGGACCATTACCCCAGCTCCGGCGCGGGTGAACCACCCTCCCATCGGCAGCCCGGCCACCATGAACACCACCCCCAGCACGGCTAGCCCAATCCCGGCAAGCAGGTTTGACTTTTCAGGAGAAGGAGAAATTGCCCAACTGCCCGACGCGCCGGAAGGAGTTACCTCAAACCGGAAAGCCGCCCTGGCGTCGAAGGCGTCGGGCCTGGTCACCAGCAACTCGGCCTGCCACGCCCCGGCGATGCTGAGTGGGACCCCTTCCAGGACATAATTGCCGTCCCCTGTAGCCACCGCGGAGGCGGTGTCTTCTCCCAGGTCGGCATCCAGATATTTGACCCTGACACGCACGTCGGTGGCGTTCGCAATGGGTGCGCCCAGCCGGTCCTCAAGCTGGACCGTCAACCTGTTTGACCCGACGGTGGAGGGTTCCACCTTCAAGGCCATCGTTGTTCCTTCGCTCGTGTCTCGAAGCAACGGAGCATCCGGGACGCCAATTCCCTGGCGGGAGGCCACCTGGCGGGCTGGCTCCAGACTCGTCAGGAGCCCCACCGACCCCAGGACCAGGATGGCGAGCACAACCTCCGTCGATACGAACCGCTTGAGCCACCGCTCCCTTCCTTCCCGTCTCGCCAGACCCGGCCGCACCCAGACCAGGTTTAACGCACCGAAAAGCAGCAATGCGCCAACGAGAACAACCTTGAGAATAAGCGCCTGGCCATAGGGCGTTTGCAGCGCTTCAGGCGTCGTGACCTGCGCCCAGCTATTGAATGTTCCCGTCACGAGCAGCACCGCGACACTGAGACCGGCCACCAAAGAGAATCTGGGGACCAGTCTAGCCAGAGTATCCCGGCGCTGCCTTGGCGACAGGCCGCGTACCACCGGCGGGATAGCCAGAAAAAGGTGGAAGAGAGCCCCCACCCAAACCGCCGCGGCAGCCAGGTGAACGAAGTCGGAGACCAACGCCGCCGTGCGGATTCCAGCTGTGGCGGCGCCATGGCTGGTAAGGCTTAGCGTCCAAAGGATTCCGCCGCCGATGGCCAGCGCGAGGACTCTCACCCCTGTTCGCACCAAAGTGGTCCCCGCACCGGCAATCGCAAGCGGGCGTGACTGCCTGACGGAGTGAATCGTCATCGCAACGGCAGCTACCGCGAAAACGAGGGTCAGAAACATTCGCCACAACCACAACTCCCCCCAAGCGGTTTCCCCCAACGTGGACCATACACTGGGACCGGCCGCTTCCATTAAAGAGACCCCTACCGAGACCTCGTGGATCAGGGCGCTCTGGACCAGCAGTTGAAGCACTGATGCGCCCACAAACACCAGGATTGCGGTCCAGGTTAGTTTGAGGGACCGGGACATTAGCCGGTCCCCCAGGTTGCGGATAGCGGCCTGATTTTGCATCCCGGAGAGGACGGGGCCAACCACTATCAGGTCAAATGCAAGTCCTCCCACCATTGCCAGTACGCTGGCCAGGACTAACCAGCGGAGGACCGGTTCTGACGGGGACTGGAGAAGGGGTTCATCCGGCACCTCTACCCCAGTGTCCGAAATCGGCGTACCCACTGAAAATAGGAAGGAGCCGCGCACCCGGTGACCGTCGACGGTGGAGACGTTCTTCCAGGCCACGGTGTATGTTCCGTCCGGCGCCGCTCCCATGGTAACTGACATAACCGTCGGGTCATTGGGGTCGAAGGAAGGCTCCCCTTCCTCCACCTCCGCGCCGGTAGCGTCGAGGACCCTTATACTGCTCAGGCTGGGCTCTATGGGTTCGGTGAACCAGATCACGATCTGAGAGGGAGGTTTTTGCAAGACGGAGTTGGGCGCGGGGTTGGACTTGACCAAGTTTGCGTGGGCGTACACGCTGGAAGGCAGGACAAGTAAGGCCAATGCGCTCAAGGCCAACCCCGCAAAAAGGAACAGGGGGAGCTTCCACTGGCCCAAAAGGCTAGATGTGCCGGTTGATAGCATCGGTCCTGACCGCGCTGAAGGCTACCGGTTCCTCATGGCCATCGTCAAGCCGCCTGCCCCGGCCACTAAGCCGACCGCGCCGAGGACGATGCCTATGATCCCCAACATGTTGGCCGATGAATTACCGCCGTTGGCCGATGCGCCCTGGGCAGATAGCGCGGCATCCTGGGCCTGTTGGGCCGTGGCCAGCGCGCCCCGCACCGCCCCTTCGATTTCCCTGACCTCGGGCAACTGCTCCGGAAAATGCAGGTCGCTGGCGGGCAACACGTCGCTGAACCCCCCGCCGCCTCCGTAGGAAACGAAGGTCTCGTCAATGTCGTTCCCCTCCAGCGAACCGAAAACCCGCATCTCGAAAACACCCTGGGCCGTGGGGATCAGGTCCGCCGTGTAATGGCCTGGGCTACCGGCTACCGCCCTGAGATCGAGGACCTTCGACTTCGTGGTCGGCACGTGGGTGATCTCGACCTTCAACGTCTCTTCCAACCCTTCGACCGGGTGTTCCACCGCCTCCCCGTCGGCGTGGTCCTCCATCGGAGCAAGGCCGCTGGTCAAGTTTTGCGGCAATGACGAACGATTGGTCCAGGTGATTATCGTGCCTGGCCGGACACTAATTTCGGCGGGCATGTACATTGTGTCGTGGATTTCGACCGCCGCCCTGCCGGATAATTCGGCGTGATGGTCAACCGAGATAGTCCCGGTCATGTCATGATTCAGATGGTTGTGGTAAGAGATGGTCAGTCCTTCCCAATCGTGGCCGATGTCGAGGTCGAAGGTCTCCTCCGCATGCAAGCCGGGAGATACGAAGAGGGACCCGTGCCCCTCCACATCCAGCGCCGGTCCACCCTGGTCCATCGCCATTGGTCCGGCTTGTCCCTGGTCCGAGTCCGCGCCGTGGCTGTGCCCGGCCTCCTCCTGGACGACCTTAGTGACGCGAACTTCCACACCATTGGCCAGTCCTTCGTATGCGGGCTCCACCACGAACCCGACGACAAAGTTGTAGCCGCCCACGTGGCGGTGGTCGTGGGCCAGAACGCCGGTTGCAGTAAGGAGCAGAGCAAGCAACGAGACCAACATCAGCAGGGTTTTAGTAGTGATTCCAAACGACATAATTCGCTCCTTTATTCGCTCCTTTTCAACAGTGATTTGCCCCGGTATGGGGCCATGTTCCAATCGGGGTCCGTCCGGCGCGTGAACACTGTCCCTTCGAGGCGTAGTCCAACGCCCGGAAATGACGGTTTTCGCGCGGGGAACGGGAGGTGAAAAGGAGTTACTGCCGCGGAGGTCTCCAGGGAGGCACGACCGTGGCAGGGGCCGGGACGGTCCGGCTCCGGGCTAGGGACGGCGCAAGCAGGTCGTCATCGAATCCGGGGGAGACGAGGGATTGCTGGACGCCGCGGGTAGTCAGGTCCACCGGTCCCTGTCCGATGCCGTCCCCGGATGCCACGTAGACGATGCGCTGGGGAGACTGAGGCCCGTGTGCGCCTTCTCCATCCGCTGCGGGCGCGCCATTGTGGAAATGGGCGTGGGCGGGCCGGTCCTGAAAGAAGTGGTCGTGTTCAGGGGCCACCGGACCCATGTAAACGTGGCCGTGGTCCGGCCGCCGCTCGGCGAAGTGGTGGTCCAACTGGGGACCGAAGACGGGTAGGAAGAGGACAGCCAACGACAACACAGCCATTGCCTGGACCGCCATTCGTCCAAGCGCGGACCGCCATTGTGACTTGGGACGCCGACCGTATCCCCTGGATACCGGGGGAACTTCCGTGGTTACCCTGGTCGTCGGTGACCTCATACGCCGCCGTTGGCCCCGGTTGCCGGGAGTTAGTTGACGCTGGAACACGGATGCGAAAATTGCCCAAATCCGAATTCTGGAAACGGACGCATGTTCATCCGAAATGTATAATAGCCGGGAAGGGTTGCCGCTGACTACCCGTTTGCGGCCCGTCTGTGGCTTGAGAACAACCTCGCAGGCAGCGTTCCGGGCGCTGCGGGAGGAGAGCACGCGCCGCGATAGGGTCACGGGTGGCCGCGCCCCTAAGACCAGCAAAATCACGATTAAGGAGGAGAATTACTACATGCCGGAAGTCACCGCGCATACCCAGGGAGCGCCATCGTGGGCGGACTTGTCCACCATCGATGAGAACGGGGCCATCGCTTTCTACAGCGCCATCTTTGGATGGACGGACGACCCGCAACCCATGGGCGAAAATTGGTTCTACCACATGCAGAAGCTGAACGGCCTGGAAGCGGGAGCCATCTACCAACAGGGCGAGGAAGAGCGCAACATGGGAATCCCCGCCCACTGGAATCTCTACTTCACTGCCGCGGACGTGGACTCGGTCGCGGAGCAAGCCGTCCGGATGGGAGCCACCATCATCTTTGGCCCCACCGACGTATTCGACGCTGGCCGCACCGTCGCGATTCAGGACCCCCAGGGAGCGCATTTCTTCGTGTGGCAGCCGAAGGAGCATATCGGGGCCAGGGTGAAGGACGACCCCGGCGCCATGACCTGGAACGAGTTGCTCACCACGAACTCCGGCGACGCCATCGAATTCTACACCGGTCTATTGGGCTTGGAGCGCGGCGAGACGATGGCGCCGATGGACTATACTCTGTTGCGGTCGGAAGGGACCGAGGTGTTGGGGGTCATGCAGATCACACCCGATATGGGCGAGGTCCCTCCCAACTGGTCCGTCTACTTCGCGGTCGAGGACGTGGATGCCGCGGCCGCCCAGGCCCAGTCGTTGGGCGGCGGCGTCGCTGTACCCGCCACAGACATCCCGGACATAGGCAGGTTCGCAGTCCTAACGGACCCCCAGGGAGCTTTCTTCAATATCTTCAAGGGCGCTTAACCCGTTCTGTGACCCGCCCCTGGCGAGCGGAAACCGCATCCAGGATAGCGGAATTAGCGCAGCCTGTGATAGACTTTTCCAGCGATTCTACTGGAGGTAGGAGATGAGATTCAGGTTAATTACATTGCTCGCTTGTATGGTCTTGGGGCTCGCCATGTTGGCCGCCTGCGACAGCGGGGACCAGGAAGCCATGCAGCAGCAGATGGACAGCAAGGACGCGGAGATCGCGGAGCTCAAGACTAAAGTCGAGAGCATGGAGTCCATGTCTCCCCGGATGGAAGGGTCCCGGCTTCAAATGGTCAAGGACAGGGGGACCCTGATTTGCGCCAGCAACAACAGCCTGGCCGGCTTCGGTTTCATTGACGACAGCGGCAATACCGTTGGCTTTGACATCGACCTTTGCCGCGCCGTGGCCGCCGCCGTATTGGGCGACGCCAACGCCGTAGAGTTCCGGCCCACGACTGCCAGCGAACGCGGTCCGGCGATGCAGTCCGGCGAAGTGGACATCATGTCCCGCAACACCACCTGGACCAGTTCCCGCAACGCCCAGTGGGGCAACTTCGCCCAGACCATGTTCTACGACGGGCAGGGATTCATGGTCCCCAAGAGCCTGGGAGTCTCCGGGATGATGGAACTACAGGACGCCAAAGTGTGCGTCCAACAAGGCACCACCACCGAGTTGAACTTGCAGGACTTCAGCAACCAGAACAACATGAACCTCGACGTGGTGACGTTCCCCGACAACATTTCCACCAACGCCGCCTACTTGAACGAGCAGTGCGACGCTCTGACCACTGACCGCTCCGGTCTGGTCAGCACTAGGGGCGGCTTCGACAACCCGGACGACCACGTTATTCTGGCAGGCACCATCTCCGAAGAGCCGCTCGGCCCGGTCGTCCCCCACGGCGACGAACAGTGGTACGACGTGGTCTACTCGGTGATGGCAATTCTCATCTACGCCGAGGCTTACGGCATAACGTCGGACAACGTGCCGACGGCGGTCACGGGCAAGACGTCGGTTGACCGGATGTTCGGGCTGGAAGGTGGATACGGCCAGGACAGCATGGGCCTGGGCGAGACTGTGGCCCAGGACGTAATTCGCGCCGTCGGCAACTACGGCGAGATATACGACCTCCACCTGACCCCTCTGGGTCTGGCGCGGGAAGGCAGCCGCAACGCCCTTTGGTCCGGCGCTCCCTGCACCGATTGTCCCAAGGGAGGCCAAGTCTATTCGGCCCCGTTGCGATAGCTGGGGGGGCGGAATCCCACGGCAGACTAATCGAAGGCGGCCCACGCGATGCGGGCCGCCTATTTTGTGCAAGCCTGAATGGAAGCGGAACACGACGCACACGAGAATATCGCGGGAAACAAGGGAAACGTCAATAGAACCTGGACATGATCGCTAACCTGCCGAGGGGCCTCACATATAACGGCATCCCAATTTGGCGGCACGCCAGAATTATCCAATGGGTCTTGCAGATTGTGTCGGGCGTCCTTGTGGTGGCGCTGGTCGTCTGGTTCTTCGCAAACATCGGCAACGCCATAGCCGACCGGGACATTCCTTACGGCTTCACCTTCCTGGGCCGCGAGTACCAGACCCCCATCGGCGAACACTTCATCCCCTACGAGTCGTCGGACACATTCCGTTACGCCCTGATGGTAGCCTACACCAACACGATATTCGTTTCGATTATCGGCGTCTTATTGGCAACGGCCCTGGGCACTTTCATCGGAGTGGCCCGGCTGTCCGGGAACTGGATTGTCTCCAAGCTCGCCCTGGTCTACATCGAGTTTTTCCGCAACGTGCCGCTGCTGGTGCAGTTGCTCTTCTGGCTGTTCATCATCCTGGCGCTGCCCCCGGTGCGCGAAGGCTATGTTATCGCCGACCTGTTGTACATTAACAACAGCGGCATATCCTTCCCCGGACCGGTGAGCGGCAGCCTTTGGACGCCGGCTGCGTGGGGCGCCCTGGCCGCCGTTTCCGTTCTTGCGGGCATAACCGCCCACAAGTTGCTGGCCCGGCGTGAGGTCGACACGGGCAAGTCGTCCTATCCCCTGCTGACCGGCTGTATCCTCGCCGTGGTCCTTGCCGCAGTGTCATGGCTGGCCGTGAGCGCGGTGGCGGGCGAGGCCCCTTTCGCAATCTCGCCGCCGGAACCGCAGGGCAGGTTCGGGCACATTGGCGGCGGATTCACCATACGGGCCGGACTGTTGGTGCTGCTCATCGGGCTGGTTATCTACACCGCGGCTTATATCTCCGAAATCGTGCGGGCTGGAATTCAATCGGTGAGCCGGGGACAGGTGGAAGCGGGCCGGGCGCTGGGGCTTTCGCCGATGGGCTCCTTGCGCTACGTCATCTTCCCGCAGGCGCTCCGGGTAATCATCCCGCCCATGATTAGCCAATGCCTGAACCTGACCAAGAACAGCAGCCTGGGTGTGGCGGTCGGATACTCGGACCTGACCAGCGTGGGGCTTACAATGACCCAGACCGCCCCGGCGGTGTCCATATTCCTCATAATAATGGCGGCGTACCTGGCGCTGAGTCTCACCTACTCGCTGATTGGCAACATCTACAACCGCCGAATTAGCTTCGTCCGGCGATAGATTATGTCGAGTCAATCCAATGCGTCTCCGGTGTTCGAACACGGCGCCCTGCCCCCGCCGCGCTCCGAGACCGGGGCCGTCGGGTGGGCGCGGGCCAACCTGTTCAGCGCCTGGCACAACAGCCTTCTCACCATACTGGCGGGCGGCGCGGCGTTGCTGGCCCTCTGGTTCGGGCTGAAGTGGGCATTCTTCGATGCGGACTGGACTGTTGTCGCCACGGTGGGCGGGCGTTTTGTCATCGGCAACTTCAACAGCGGCCAGGCTTGCCCGTCCAACAACTGCTTCTGGCGTCCGCAAATCTCACTGATACTGTTGACGGGACTTCTGGGCATGGCTTGGGGATACACAGGCGCCAGCGTCCCGAGGCTGATAGCCATTCTGACCGCGGCGGCGGCCGCCCTGTTCGCCTTCCTGCCTTATGGTCTCGACCGTATGGGTTGGGACGTGCGGTTGCTGTTGCTGGCCAACCTTCCCGCGTTGGCTGCGGGTTGGGCGTTGGCCCGTTACACCCCACTCGGCTCCTTGAAGTGGATTTCCATACTGAGCGCGGTCCTTTTCCTGGCGACGCTGGCGCTGCTGCGGGGAGTCCCGGGAATCCCCGGATTGCATCCCGTACCTGTGATTTACTGGGGAGGATTGACGCTGAACCTGCTGCTGGCCGGGGTCGGCATAACCCTCAGCCTGCCCCTGGGCATCGCGCTGGCCCTGGGGCGGCGCGGCAACCTCCCGGTGGCGAAACTGCTGTGCATAACGTTCATCGAAGTCTTCCGGGGAATGCCGCTGATAACCCTGCTGTTCATGTCCCAGGTGCTCGTACCACTGGCCTTCCCCGAAAACTTCCCCCAGAACTCGCTGTTCCGCGCCGGCGTAATCATCACCCTGTTCAGCGGGGCCTACATGGCGGAGAACATCAGAGGAGGACTTCAGGCGCTCCACGCCGGGCAGGCGGAGGCCGCCCGTGCCCTGGGATTGCCCGGCTGGCAGACCACCTCGTTCATCCTGCTGCCGCAAGCCATTCGCAGCGTAATACCGGCAATCGTCGGCCAATTCATCGGCCTGTTCAAGGACACCAGCCTGGTATACATCATCGGAATGTTGGACATTGTCGAAATCGGACGCACGATTATCGTAGGCCGCCCGGAATACCAGGGGTCGGCGAAGGAAGTGTTCATATTTCTGGCCCTGGTCTTCTGGATTTTCACCTACGGAATGTCATACGTAAGCCGGAACGTGGAAGAGCAGTTGGGCGTCGGGGTGCGGTAGAGTGGCCCTCACCCCGGCCCTCTCCCTGGAGGGAGAGGGCCGGGGTGAGGGGGAACGCTTGAGAATATACGAGGGGCTAACATGGCCGAGATCAACACGAAAGCCGGTTCTGAAGACATCATCATCTGCCGGGACGTGCATAAGTGGTTCGGACGGTTCCACGCCCTGCGCGGCGTCACCACGACCGTCAAAAAGCAGGAAGTCGTGGTCATCCTGGGTCCGTCCGGCTCTGGAAAATCGACCTTCATACGGACCATCAACCGCCTGGAAGAACACCAGCGCGGGGACATCATCGTCGACGGCATCGAACTCACCAACGACGTGCGCAACATCGACTCCATCCGCCGGGACGTAGGGATGGTCTTCCAGTCATTCAACCTGTTCCCCCATCTCTCCGTGCTGAGCAACATCACGCTAGCGCCCATCAAGGTGCGAAAGATACCGTCCAGTGAAGCCGGAGACATCGCGATGGAACTGCTGGAGCGGGTAGGCATACCGGAACAGGCGGACAAGTACCCGGGCCAGCTTTCCGGCGGCCAGCAGCAGCGCGTAGCCATCGCCCGGGCCCTGGCGATGCAGCCGAAAATCATGCTGTTCGACGAGCCCACCTCGGCGCTGGACCCGGAGATGATCAAGGAAGTGCTGGACGTGATGCAGGAACTGGCTGATTCCGGAATGACCATGCTCATCGTAACCCACGAGATGGGTTTCGCCAGGGAGGTGGCCGACCGGATGGTGATGTTCGACGAGGGGACGATCATAGAAGAAGGGACGCCCGACGAGTTCTTCAACCACACCCGCCACGAACGGGCGAAAACCTTCCTCTCCCAGATTCTCTCGTGAGACCTGGGAAAGCTGTGACTGACTTCACCGGCGTGCAGGGTGAATAACCTCCAGAATTCTATCGCCGGAACTGCGGTGCGGGGTTGAGAAAACGGCAGAGGGGAGAGGCGTAGCCTGTACCAGTGTGACGGACGCGAAGGTACAAGGACCATAGTGGAGGAGGTGTAGGCGTGAGAATTGATGAACCGGCCAAAGCCGTAATCATATCTATATTGCTCGCCGCATTCACGGGTTGCGCTATATTGGAGTCCCTTACGCCTGAACCCGTTAGAGGGCCAGGCCCGGCGGTCCCACAGTCCCAGCCGCAAGCCCCGACAATCACATCCAGGCCACAACCCACCAATCGTCCGGGGCTTGCCAACGTGGACCTTATGGTGACAGTTGCCCCAGTGGATGACGATCTCCCCAAGTACAACCGCCGGGAATGGAGCCACTGGAAGGATGAGGACCGAGACTGCCAAAACGCTCGTCAAGAAGCGTTGATCGTCGAGTCCACCGTACCAGTGACGTTTAAAGGCGAAGACGAGTGCCGCGTCGCTTCCGGAAGGTGGACGGGACCTTACACCGGGACAGTCGTTGAGGACCCGGCCAAGCTGGACATCGACCACATGGTGCCCCTGGCAAACGCTCACCGCTCAGGCGGGTGGGTCTGGGACCGGGACCGAAAAGCGGCATTTGCGAACGATCTGGAATACGACGGCCACCTGATCGCGACGATAGCCTCCGCAAATAGGGCGAAGGGAAGTAAGGGGCCGGAGGACTGGCGCCCTCCTGAACAAGACTATTGGTGCGAATACGCCATCGACTGGGCAACCATCAAGTCCTCGTGGGAATTAACAGTAACTCCGCGAGAGTTTGACGCGCTTCGGGACATGCTGGAGACCTGCGACGAAGTTGTGGCAATTCGGCCGTCGGGTCGGTCATCGGGAAGGTAACGCCCCTTCATCCGGGCGCGGGTGTTGCCGCACCCACTCGCCAGGAGAGTGTAGGACTTAGAAACTATCTCAAAACCCTCACCTCAATCCTCTCCCTGGATGGGAGAGGATTGAGGTGAGGGTGACAGATACAATCCCCCTCATCCTAACCTTCTCCCGCCAGGGGAGAAGGGACTTTTGAGATAGTTTCTTACCCACAATTCGTTGAATCCCGGCCCCGATATTATTGAAAGTTCATCCCACCTGCTAATACCATGGATCAACTGACCGAATGGTAAGGGGGTGTCCCACTCGATCTCTCACCGGTCCGAAGAGCGTGAAGCCGATAATCGGAAGCTTCACCAGGGAGGCACACCATGATTGACGCGGACTCCACACCGATTCGGATCTCGGTAGAGTATCCCGAACGGCTCTCCAGGCTCCACTTGCTTCTCAAGAGCTTCTTCGGGTGGCTATACGTGATGATTCCCCATGGAGTCGCGCTCTTACTGTACGCGCTCGTGGCGATGGTCGCCAGCTTCATTGCGTTTGTCGCGATCTTGTTCACCGGCAGATACCCGCGAGGCCTGTTCGATCTGGTGGTCGGGTACCACAGATGGGCGGCAAGGGTGGAAGCCTACATGTGGCACCTGATGACCGACCGCTATCCTCCATTTTCACCGGGCACTGGCTCCAATCCGGTCAATTTGGAGGTGGACTACCCGGAACGGCTCTCCCGTGGGATGGCCCTACTGAAATTCTTCTTCGCCTGGCTGTACGTGGGCATCCCTCACGGGATAGCGCTCCTCATCTACGGAATACTGGTGTTCTTCGTCCTCTTCGTCTCCTGGTGGGCCATCCTTATTCTAGGGCGCTTCCCCCGGGGGCTCTTCGACTTCGTCTTGGGCTACGTGAGATGGAGTACTCGGGTCAGCCTCTATTTCAGCCTGCTCCGGGATGAATACCCGCCATTCAGCGGGAGACCTTAGCGTTGCATCGGAAGGGCCGAATGCACACTCAAAGACAGGGGAAGTTAGACATCTCACATTAACAGTTCAGTCTTGAGGGAGGTCAACGGTATTGACCTTCTTTAGCGAATCGGAAATCCTCGAATGGCTCATCAGGCACGGCTACCTCCTGATGTTCTTGGTGATGCTAATCGAAGGTCCTGCGGTCACCGCCATCGGGGCCCTCGGCGCGGCTCTGGGCCACTTCAACGTATTCATCGTCTTCGTTCTCTCCTTCTTCGCCAACTTCCTCCCTGACGTTCTTTATTACTCGCTGGGTCACTGGGGAGGGCAATGGGTATTGGACAGGTTCGGCGCCCGCATCGGTATTCCCTTGGGCCGCAGGGAGAGGGCGTCTGACTTCATCACCACTCACCTGGGCAAGTGGTTGCTGTTCATCAAGACGATCCCCTTCATCAGCCCACCGGGGCTGGCGGTCATGGGTGCGTTGGGGGTCTCGATCAAGCGCTTCATCTGGTGGGACATTGCAATCGTGGCCCTGACTTCGCTTTTCTTCACCGCCCTGGGGTACTACTCCGGACAGGGTTACGGACTCCTCCAGCGTGCGTTTGGTTACGGGGCGTTATGGTTGGCTGGGTTCTTCATCCTGTTTCTTCTGATGACGTTCCTTTACAACCGCATCGCTCAACGATTCACCAGAAGAATGCGGCAATACACCGATGAAGAGAGCCCGGTGCAACAATGACAACCGCTGCGCTGAGACCAGAATCGCGGAGGCTCGGACTGATGTGCAGGGAGAAGAAGCGTTGAAGGTGTTGATAGCCAACGATACCTACCCGCCACAGTTGAACGGAGCGGCGGTGGCGACTCACCGGCTGGTGCATGGTCTAGCTGAAAGAGGGCATTTCGTGTCCGTAGTTGCGCCCAGCATGGCATACCGGGATGAGGAACAATCCGACCCTTCCAGTCCCAATGTGACGGTCCACCGTATCAAGTCCATACCTACGAAGCCGCTCCATCCGGAATTTCGCATCACGTCATGGGCCAAAATCGACGGGAAACTAGACCGAATTGTCCAGAGTTTCGGACCGGACATCGTTCATATACAGAACCATTTCGTCATCGGCCACGGTTGTTTGAAGCAGGCCCGAAAACACGGAATCCCCATTGTGGGAACCAACCACTTCATGCCGGAGAACCTCATCCAGTACTTTCCCAAGCCACTGCGTCCGGTCACTTCCGCCGTGATGTGGAAACACTGCATGCGGGTCTACAACCGTTTGGACTGTGTTCTCGCTCCGTCGAACGCCTGCCTACATCTGCTGAGGGATGCCGGGTTGACCACGCCCGTGCGTGTAGTCTCAAATGGAATCGACCTGCAACGCTTCTCCCGGTACCCGGCCTCGGAAGACATCCATGAGAAGTATGGAATCAGGCGGGATGTTCCCACATTCCTGGTGGTCGGACGGTTGGAAAAGGACAAGAAGACAGACTTGGTCATCCGCGCAACCGCAGCGGCATCCGCCACCGCCGATCTGCAAACGGTGATAGTTGGCAAGGGCAAAGACGAAAGAGAGTTTCGCGAGTTGGCCAGACGCCTCGGCCTCGACGGCGTGGCGGTGTTCACAGGATATGTGCCGGAAGAGGACTTGCCTGGGCTCTACAATCTCTCAGACGTGTACATCGGGGCGGGCGCCGCCGAATTGCAAGGTCTCGCCGTGATGGAAGCGATGGCCACCGGGCTGCCGATTCTGGTTGCGAATTTAGTTGCGCTGCCCGAGCTAGTCGAGGACGGGGTAAACGGGTTCATGTTTGAACCGACAGTTGAAGACCTGTCGGATAAGATGCTCGCAATGTTGGAACACCGGGACCGTTGGGACTCCATGGGAAGGCGTGGACTTGCGGACATGCAGCCCCATGACATGCCGGCGGTCCTTGCCCAGATCGAGGATCTCTACCGGGAGATGGTGGAGACGAAGAGACGTAGCCTGGTCACCGGACATACCGGGTAAGACGAGACATCGGTCACTCCCGGTTTTCCGCCAGTTCTTGGACCGGATGAATCAACACGCCTCGTTCCACCCCGCGGCGCAAGCGGCCATACTCCGAGCTTAACTCGGCTCCGAAAATGAGGATCAGGCCGCTTACGTAGGTCCAAAGGGAAAGCACGATCACCGGCGTGAGCGCGCCGTACACGTTTTCGAAGTTGGCGAATCTACCCAGGTAGAGGACGAACAGGTATTTTGCCAGTTCGAAGAGCACGGCGGCGGTGGCCGCGCCGGGCCAGATGTAGCGCCAGTAAGTCCTGGTGTTGGGCATGAATTTGTACATCAGCAGGAACATCGCGGTGGTGAGGAGCACTGAGCTTACCTGAAGAATCGCGGGCGCGAGCCAGGCCAACATGGAAGTGTTGCCTTCGGCGTCCACACCGGAAAAGCTTCCGGCTGCCCGCGCCAGCGCACCAACACCCAGAGACACGAAGAACAACAACCCGACCCCCAGCGCCATCGCCAGTTGCCGCGGCTTGCTGATGAAGAAGGGACGGTCAACGTGAACGTCCCAGGCCCGGTTGACGGCCCTGCTAACTCCACCGAATATCGCGCTGCCCGACCACAGGAGTCCCAGCACACCGAAGACTCCCAGCGCCCCCCTCACCTTCAGCACGGCTTCCAGGTTGGCGTTGATGAGCTGCCCGGACCCGGGGAAGTAACCCGAGAAGGCGTCGATGAGCCTCAAACGGATGTCGTCGGTTTCCAACACTAAACTTAGAGCGGCGATCAGGAAGAGGAACAGAGGGAACAGGGAGAACAGAGCGTAGTAGGAGACGCCTGCCGCCATGTGGGTCGCATCGTCGGCGGACATCTCTTTGATGGTGCGGACCAGCAGCCGCACGACGAACCTGGCTTCGAGCGAGTGCCGCGCGGGCCGGGTGGCGCTCTCCAGGGAGAGCACGACGCCGCGAAATGGTCCAAGCTTCTTAAAGCCGTTTAGCATGTGGAGTCGTGTCCTATCGAAAATATAGCCACAAACGAGTCTATCGAACTGACATATCCCCGGTCCAGCGGGCTGGGACAGTTCGGCCCGAATTCATCAGGGAGCACCGTATGCCTTCATCCTCTTCCGGACCGATCCAGGCTGCTAAATACTATAGCAAATCTGACAAGGTCCTAAGATTCGGTGGGATTCGATTAGTCAAATCAGCCCTTATCATTTATCATCGCCCCACAGTGAGCAGATCCCATACAGAGGGCAGTTCACACGGTAAATGAATCGTATTGGATGCTCTACACTTCCCTTAAAATCAACAGATTGGTATTATTGCGACGTGCAAATGGACTTGGGCTCGAGAAACCCGGCAAGTCGAGGGTAGCGGGCGTTTGGTAAGGTATCCTCAGAATACATCGGCTTAGCAAATCGACAGGTCCCGAGGGAGCGTCTGAATTTCGGTCATGGCCAGTGCGGATGCGGCGGAGACATGATCTGAGGCTGAGCGACGATTCCATTTCAATAGATGGAGACCAACGGGCGATGATACAGCAGGACGAAGTTGACCGGCTTGTGGACAGCCTATCGGACCCATCCTGGGAATATCGCGTCGAAGCCGCGACGTCTCTGGCAAAGTTGGGCGACATACGCGGCACAGAGGCATTGGACAGGGAATTGAGCTCCGAGACCTTCCATATTAGACAGGCCGCGGCAGAAGCATTAGGCGCCACTGGAGACCGTCGAGGCGTACCGTACCTTCTCAGGGCATTGGAAGACCGTGACGATTGGGTCACCAAGAGCGCTGCGCAATCGCTCGGGCGGCTCGGCGACTCCCGGGCTGTCCCCGGACTCCGGCGCTTGTTAATCCACCAATTTCCTCTAGTGCGCGTTACTTCCGCTGAGGCGATGGAGAAGCTTGGGGATATCGGCGGTGTTCCCGCCCTCACCGAAGAACTGGGCAAGGGCGACTTGGACGCTCGTCTTGCCGCATGTGAGGCGCTACGAAATTTGAGAGACCCGAGGTCCGTACCGGCGCTTACACAGGCGCTGCACGATACGGAACCTTTCATCCGTCGAGGCGCGGCGGATGCCCTGGGAAATCTGGGGGCACGCGAGGCAGTCCCTACGCTTATCGAGTGCATGGCTGACCCGCACGATCAGGTGCGGGTGTCAGCGTGTGAATCGCTGACCAAGATTCGTGATTCCCGCGCCCTTCGAGGTCTCATCCGAGCGCTGGGTGATGAGTCCTTCGCCGTAAGACTGGCGGCGACGAAAGCGATGGGATTCGACTGGGGGGGCAATGTCGTCTCAGACACCTTGGAAGCCTATGCGGGCGCGAGCGGCATGACCAGGGAGTACGTAGCCGACTTCTTGACGAGGACCTGGGACACACCAACCCCTTCCCGGCTAATTTACGCTCTGGAAGACAAGGACGAAAGTATCCGGAACGGCGCCCGCCGGGCGTTGGATGCTACTTGGGGGCCAACCACCCTATCCCACTTCTTGGAAGCTATGTTTGCAGCCGACCAGGAGGTTGCCGGAGCGGCCAAAACCGTGGTCTCCAATGAACTGGGCGATCTCACTGTACCTATCTTATTGGACAGACTGGCCTCCGGCGACGTGGATATGCAGCGGGCCGCCCGGACCGCTTTGACCTCTATGTGGGATGAACCCACCACGGCGCGACTGACCTTAGCTCTGCTGGACGAAGACCACGATATTAGACGAGGTGCGCGCTCGGTATTACGAACGATGGGAAGATCACCAGAATTGGGTGGGTTGATGGCGGCGCTGTCAGACAGCGACGAGGCCGTCCGTCTGGCCGCCAATTCCGTGCTGGAACAGACCTGGGGACCAATCACGATCCCCCGCCTCTTAAATGCGCTGGGTTCCACCGACGAGGAGCTAAAGAGAGGCGCCTACGAAGCATTGACCACGCTGTGGACCGAACCCACCGCATCCCGGCTGCTGGCCTCGACAGGACATAGTGACCCCGAGATCGCCAGGGCGTCTCGTACGGCGTTGGCCAGAAGTTGGGGTGACCCCACTCCCGGGAGGCTTCTGGAAGCCTTAACTGATCCGGACCACATGATCAAATCAGAGGCTGAGTCGCTTCTGGAACGCGAATGGGGGTCACCTACGGTCCCACGCCTGTTGGGGACTCTCATCAACGGGCGCCCGGACGTTCAGATGGCTGCCAGGAACCATCTGGCCAGGACCTGGGGGGACCCTACCGTTGCCAGGTTACTGAAGGCCACCCAAGATTCGGACCCGCAGATTCAAGATGCGAGCCGCGAGGTGTTGAAGAACTCCTGGGGTGAGCCCACCGCCGCGCGTCTTGTGGAAGCCATCAAGGACCCCAACCCCGACGTCCAGAACACCGCCTATGACCTGCTATGCGCAATCTGGCACGAACCTACAAACGACAGATTACAATTGGCGGCTCACGACCATGACCCACAGATTCAGGCCGCGGCGCGGTTTGTGCTCGGTGATTCCTGGGACGAGACGTACGCCATTCCATCGCTGTTGGAGATGTACTTCTCCAATAACGAGGAGGAAAAACAAGGCGCAATCGACACTCTCCAAAGGATCGGCTGGGGTCAGCTTACTCCGGCCAGACTCCTAAGGGCCGTGGCCGACCATGATATGAGGACAAGCCGGATGGCGGAGAGGATTTTGTCCGCCACTTGGGGGGATCCTACCCCGGCCCGTCTTATAGACGCACTGAGAGTCGAGGATCCGGACCTCATATCTTCCGCGGCGAAGCTCCTGGGCGCGCGAGGACACCGGGAGGCTATCCGGCCTTTGCTCGAAATGGCCGGGGACCGTGTACATGCCACGACACGGGCGGGGATCGCCACCTCGCTCGAGTCGCTGGGAGTCACTCCCTTTGAGGCCTTCGTAGAATTTGCCGAGAGCGAGTCCGATTTCGTAATTGAACAGAGGCGGCGAATATCAGGGCGGATCCGTGTGCAAGAAGGCCACGCGGTAAATCTCCAATTGGGATTGACCGGCGCTTTGACCGGAGAAACCGAGGTTCCAGTCGGCTCCTTCGAGTATGCGGGGCCAGATCAGGAGTTCCATTGGCAGGCCTATGTCACTCCCCCAGGAGCTGGGGAAATGACCCTGGTCTGGCAAATCACTTTCGACGACATCGAGGGAACCGGAAGAGTTATTCGAGGCGAGAGAGATTTCCACGTAGAGGGGATTGGTCCCGGTCATACGTTCATCAACACCACAACTAACACCAGGATCGTTGACAACTCCCAATATATCGACAATTCGGACCGCTCACAGGACAAGATAGTGATGGAAAGGAACCCAGGTGGCGCTGCGGCAGGCGGCATACCTGACAATGACCCTCACCAGTGGAACAGTGAGACTATCCCGCCCCGGGAGAGATTCCTTCAAGAAACCTCTGAAATCCCGCATCCAGCACTCGATTCGCGAGGGCTGTGCGATTGTCAGGTTCCCGGCGGAAACGGGATATACTGCACAGAATGCGGAAAGAGGTTGATTCCGGCGTAATCCCAGCGGCCAAAAACGAGGGTCTCCCCAACCGGGAGACCCTCGTTTTTTTGTCAGCGATGTGCTTCGTGACAGCTTCTATAGGTGTTGCCGCGGCATCCCCGGAACGAATCTTATGGCGTAGGCTAACCGGCGGAACAGCGATCTAGGCAAACTGTCGAAAGTGTACCGGCTACCAATCCGGTGGCTGTAAAAGAGGTCTCGGTTGGGATAGTCGGCGTTGGGTCCGGAGCCTAACACCACTTGGTCGCTAACCCTGCGGAACCCATAGAATCCCAGGTACCGCTGGCATGATGCCTCATCCGGAATCTCCTCGCCAGCGGGGATAACTCGCATTAGGTGGAGCCGGAATGTATCCAGGGTGAGGTAGCCGTGGGTAATTTCCGCAAGCCGATTCGCCAAGTCCTCGAACTCTCGTGAGGCGCGCAGTTCGACGTTGGAAGAACCCCGGCGGCGCAGATATATCCATGCTGATAGTGCGGCTAATGCCAGTATAATAATTGCCAGTGGGAGGGTCGCCGGAAGCAGCGGCATGTTGGGGAAGAAATCGCTCCCATCCCCAAGCTTGTCCCCGTCGGAGTCGGGTTTCAACGGATTAGAAGTTACAGACCGTTGTATTCCGAACAGGTCCATGGAGTACCCAAAAACCTCGCCGCCATCGGTGACTCCATCGCCGTCAGTATCGGCCACGAGAGGGTCGGTGCCGTAGTTGCGAGCCTCATCGCCATCGGTCAACCCATCACCGTCGGTATCTACCACCGTAGGGTTCGTTCCCGAGTCCTGTTCCTGCGCATCCCCAACGCCATCGCCGTCAGTGTCGAACACGGACCCATCGGTGCCCAATCGGACTTCTTCATCGTCGGTTAGACCATCTCCATCGGTATCGGGCACGCTTGCGTTAAGGAGGACCGCGCGGTCTTCTCCACCTATGGTGATTCGGTACTTGGAAGCTTCTTGACCATCAGATAGCCCGTCTCCGTCGGTGTCGTCCACTCCCGGGTCGGAATGAGCCATGCGCTCATCCACTATTCCGTCGGGGCCAATCGCGTTGACGGCATAACCCTGGACCTCCGTCCCGTCCGGCATCCCGTCGCCATCGGTGTCGGGGTCGGCCGGATCGCTGTGCACCATGCGAGTGACGCCCGCCACGGAGATCGTCCAGCCCTTGGCTTCCTTGCCATCCGGGAGGCCATCACCGTCGGTGTCGTCCACAGTTGGATCGGTCCGGACGGTGATACTGCCGTCGGGGTCACTTACCTGATAACCACCTATTTCATCGCCGTCGGCAATGCCGTCGCCGTCGGTATCTTTCACCTGTGGGTTGGTAAAGACCTGGCGGCTGGCGCCCATGATCTCCATGGGCATACCGCGCACTTCCCGATCGTCGGAGATACCGTCTCCGTCCGTGTCGGAAAGAGTCGGATCCGTCTTCGCGAGGCTGGCTGAGGGGATATTGAACCCGGACAACTCCTCACCGTCGGTCAGGGTATCTCCGTCCGTGTCAGCGTTGAATGGGTCCGTATGTACCGTGCGGTCCGAACCTGCGATGTTGACAACCATTCCTCCTATCTCGTCCCCGTCCGGCACACCGTCGCCGTCGGTGTCGCCCGCGACTGGGCTGGTGCAATAGTCTGCTTCCTGGGAGTCAGTCAACCCATCTCCATCGGTGTCCGACTCGCCTGGATCCGTGGGCACGCTAGACCCATCGCTAAACGCGCAACTGGCAAAGGTCATCTCCTCCAATTCCACGGGATCGTCGATACCGTCACCATCCCCATCCCGTGCACTTGGATCGGAATTAACGAGCCGCATCGAACCGCCGACTAGAATCTGGGCTCCGGCAATTTCGGAGCCGTCCTGAATTCCGTCACCGTCCGTATCGGGTTTCTGAGGATCGGTAACGAAGGAGTTTGTCGCACCATTGATGCTAATCGTGGTTCCTGTTACTTCCTCTCCATCTCTAAGGCCATCACCGTCGGTATCAGGACGTATCGGGTCTGACACCAGCGAAACCAGACTCCCCATAATGGTGACGGATGAGCCTCTAATCTCAGCCTCGTCCCCGAGGCCGTCTGAATCTGTATCGGCGGCCATCGGATCGGTCCCGTGGAGGTTTGCTTCGTCACCGTCGGGCAGACCATCATTGTCCGAATCGGCCAATGTCGGATCGGACTGGATATTCCGTCTCGACCCGCCCACAGTCATGGTAAACCCCAGCACCTCTTGACCGTCTAGGAGGCCATCTCCGTCAGAGTCGGGGTTGTTGGGATCGGTGCGGCTCTTCAGTTCAACTCGATTGGAGAGACCATCACGGTCCGGGTCATCACCGACCTCACCGAGGCAAGGCAGGCCCGCTTCGATTTGGGTGCCGTCGGCCAGTCCGTCGCCGTCAGAGTCCGGCAGGAGGGGGTTGCACCTATTCTCAAGCTCTTCTCCGTCGGTCAAAAGGTCGTTGTCGGTGTCGGCCACAGTGGGGTCCAGAACGAAACTCTCAAACTCATCGAACAGTTGGAACCGGACCTCGCCAAGCGCCTCCTCCCCGTCGCCCAACCCATCGCCGTCGGTGTCGAAGGCGCCTGGGTCGCTTTGCACGGCACGGTCCTCGGGCGATCTGAGGTCCAGTTGGACGATGTACCCTTTGACTTCCTTAGCGTCCCCCAGCCCATCGCCGTCGCTGTCAACGACGGTCGGGTCCGACTGGGCATTACGGCTACTTCCGGAAATCGACAGCGTAAATCCTGAGACTTCGTCCTCGTCGGATAGACCATCGCCGTCAGTATCAATGGAGGTCGGATCGGTGACAACCGAACGGTCCTCACCATTGATCACTACGCGCAGACCTGCGAGTTCGTAACCGTCGGCCAGTCCATCGCCGTCGGTATCGGCGACCGATGGATTGGTAATAATGGACCGGGTCCTACCCGCGATGGTTACCTCTGCCCCCTCCACCTCGGCGCCATCGGAAAGCCGGTCCTTATCGGTGTCTTCAATCGTTGGGTCCGTTTTCGCGGTATGCCGCTCCCCATTTATGGTGAAGGTTATTCCGGTCCTTTCATCCCCATCGGATATACCGTCGCCATCGGTATCACGGTCCAATGGGTCCGTCGTCAGGGTCCGTTGTGAACCCATGATTGTAACGGTGAAGCCCTGTACTTCCGCCGCGTCGGGGACACCGTCTTTGTCGGTGTCGGATAGGCTCGGATTGGTGCGGTAAGTCTGAATCTCGATATTGTCAGCAAGGCCGTCCGAGTCGGTATCTCCGCGGGATGGGTCGATGATGACCCTACCGCCCCCGTAAGGGACACCCGTTCTCTCCACACCGTCAGGAAACGTATCGCGGTCAGTGTCAGCGATAGCGGGGTTTGTGCGGACCTCGCGGCTTACGCCTGCGACGGTGATCCTGAAACCCATGATCTCGGCCCCGTCCTGAATCCCGTCCGCGTCGCTGTCCGGGTCTATCGGGTTAGTCTGTACCCTGCCGGAAGGGGGATTAACCTCCTCACCGTCGGTAAGGCCATCTGAGTCGGTATCCCGCTTTGTGGGTTCGGTGGCGACGCGAAGGTCTTCACCGAGCACGGTTACCCGGACACCACGAAGCTCGTTGGGGTCGGAAATGCCATCCCCGTCAGTATCCGCCTCCGTGGGGTCGGTCTGATAACGCCTGACTTCATCACCATCCGGCAGCCCGTCGTCGTCGGAATCACTATCGGTGGGGTCGCTGTGAGCCAACCGTTGCTCCCCGTTGACCGTGATGTAAGCCTTTTGAGGAGGCCACGTTTCATACGATTCCGCGAGGACTTCTTCCCCATCTTTCAGACCGTCTCCGTCCGTGTCCGGGTTTAGAGGGTCTGTCTTAACCACCCTAACCGGTCTGGTGAGGCGAATGTCACCCTTCACCTCAAAGTGGTCATTGAGGCCGTCCTCGTCTGTGTCGGCCCGGCACTCATGGGTCCCGGCACTACGTTCGGCGGAATCGGTCAGGCCATCACCGTCGCAGTCGGCCGCCAGGATAGGAGTAGTGCCCGGCGAGAACGCCAGAAAGACCATAGCCACAACCAAAGGCCAGACAGCGGATTTCAGGGTCAGATACAGGACCCGTGCCGTCCGGTCCGGTCCCGCCGGCAGTGGCCCGGTAATAGGTCCGCGCTTGGCCATTAACCCTCTAGGCACAATTACCCCCCAATCCGAGAAACGTCTCCGAAAATCGCGAAGCCTAGCGGGAAGATCGCGGGAAATAGAATCTATATATGTCGTCTAGAATGCGGTCGCCGGCCACTATTGCGGCGTTCATCTCGGCCTGGGAAGTGGCCTGTTCCACAAGTTCCCGGGCGCGAGCCAGGAATTGGAGCGGCACTCTCCGCCCCACGGCATCGGTGATCTCCCGGTTGCAAAGACCCTCAGCCCGTTGTATCTCCGACAACAGCCGGTCTTTGTCCATCGACTCCACCGTGTGTTGCCGCACCAGTTCTTCCAGGGAACCGATGAGTGACGGCAGAGCGGTAGCAGGGGCGCTTTCGAGAACCCGCCCGATCCCGTCGGTCTCCAGCCCCAACCTTCGTAGGTCGGAAATAAGGTCTCGCGCCCTGACACGCTGCGTAGAAGCTTGACCTCTGATTTCGTCCAACCGGCGTCCCAGAGCGGTCATTACCGCAAAACGGTCGTCAAGTCCGTTGCCCGGTTGGGCCGCGCTCGGCAAATTTGCGACGATCTCCGCGACCCATTCCCTCTCTCCCAATTCATTTGCGGACTGCGCCAGTCTGCTAGCGGTCGTCCCCAACTCCTGCTCGCGGCGCTGGGCGGCGCCCTGGTAAGTCTGGAGTTGGGCTTCAAACTCGCGTAGCCGCCGGTCCCGGTCGTCCACATCGCTGCGCAGCTGACCGATCTCGCGGGCAGACTCCCTCTGGAGATCGTTCAGGCTCCGCCGGGACTCGTCGAGTTCCCGTCCTTGGTCCCTTAACTTGAGCCGGGAGGAGTCTCCCGACGTGTCTTCACGCAACTTGGCGAACAGGAAGGCGCCCGCCCCCGCCACGATGATCAATAATACTGTCGCCGAATAAGGGATTCCGCTGGCCACCAGCGGCCCGAGGAAGATACCGGCGATACCCTCGTCAGGCTCCTCGGGGTTATCGTCCGTCACACCACCTTCAAGACTCCAGTCGTCCTTGCCGTCTTCGTCGGTGTCCTTGAGGGTGGGATCGGTCCAGAACGTCGGCGAATCTGGCCCTCTTATCTTCCAGCCATCTCTCTCTTGATTGTCATTCTTGCCGTCGCCGTCCGTGTCTTGTTTCATTGGGTTGGTCTTGACTGTTCGTTCCTCGTCGGCAACCATTTCCATTACCATGTAGCCTTGGACCTCAAGTCCGTCAGATATCGTGTCCTCATCCGAGTCATAGTCAGTCGGGTTGGATTTGACCGTGATTTCTTGCCTATTGACCGTGATCGTTGAACCCTCAGTTTCTTCAAGATCTGATAAACCATCTCCATCGGAGTCGGCCAGGGTTGGGTTGGTGCGAGTGGTTTCCCCTGGGGCGTTGTCATTGACCTTCAATTCTACTGCGTCTGAAAGCCCATCTCCGTCAGTGTCGGCGTTGATCGGGCTTGGGTAGACCGTCATCCTCGTGACCTCTTTGGCCCCCATTAGGGTGACGGCGATTTCAAACCCGGCTATCTCATCCGCATCGGTCAGGCCGTCTCCATCGGTGTCTCGCTTCGTAGGGTTCGTGCCTAATAGGAATTCCATCCCATCGGATACGCCATCGCGGTCGGTGTCGGCCAGGGTTGGGTTGGTGCGAGGGGTGGACAATTGGCCGTCGATGTTTAGTTCTACTGCATCGGAAACGCCGTCGCCGTCCGAATCCCCGCGACTTGGATCGGTACTCTGCTTTTTCTCAACGCCATCTTTCCGGCCGTCCCCGTCGGTGTCGGGGTTATTCGGGTCGGAGTAAACCATTCGTGTAATGGGTTCTGATCCCATAAACGTCACCGTGAGCGGCCACCCGCTGAGTTCTTCGGCGTCGGGAAGACCGTCCTCGTCGGTATCGGGACGGGCCCCGTCTGTACCCCACACCGACTCCTCCAGATCAGACAGTCCGTCTCCATCGGTGTCCGTAACATCTGGGGCGGTCTGGACCAGACGTACCTCTCCGTTCACCGTTATCTTGCGTCCTTTGACCTCGGCACCGTCCGAGAGATTGTCGCCGTCGGTATCGGCTAGAGTGGGGTCGGTAATTACCGTCCGTTCTACTCCGGCGACTAGAATAGTCGAACCTTCCAGCTCCTGTCCGTTCGTGAGGCCATCCTCGTCGGAATCCTCATCGAGTAACTTCTCAGTTGGGTTCCGTCGCTCAAGGACCTGTTTACCATCAGGGGTCCCATCACCGTCGGTGTCGGCAAGGCTGGGGTCGGTTACTATCTTCTCCCCTCCAAATCTGGGATCCACTACCCAGCCGAGTTTCTCGTCGAAGTCGGTCTTACCGTCACCGTCCGAGTCCTCTTTGGTTGGATCGGTTCGCACCGTCCGGTCGACACCGGCGACCTTGATGGTGAAGCCGAGGACTTCCTCACCGTCTGGCAAATTATCACCATCGGTGTCCCGTTTATGCGGCTCGGTGACCAAGGTCCTTTCTTGGCCGTTAATGGTCACCGTGAAGCCGCCGAGTTCGGCGCCGTCAGTTAGTCCATCACCGTCGCTGTCTAATGTGAGGTCTGGAGGTGGTGTAAGTGTGGATGTTTTATGCGTGACCTGCGCTAGAGTAGCGGTTGGAACGGGAGTGGCGGTCGGCCTGGGCGTTGGAGTTGGGGTCAAGGTGGGCTCCACCGTCTGTGCGGCTTCTTTCTCAGGGAAGTCCTCCGGATTCGTGGGGTCGGTTCCTGCGTCCCGTTCCTTCCCGTCGGCGACACCGTCTAGGTCTGTATCCCAGTTTTTCGGGTCGGTCTTCACTTCCAGTTCGATTGCCTTACCGTCAACTCCGATGTCCTTCGTCACGACCGTAAACCCATGAAACTCCTCACCGTCGCAGAGCCCATCCCCATCTGAGTCGGGGTTATCAATGGCAGTCTTCACCCTTTTGGGATTGCCGAATTGATCGTTGAGGTAATCCAGCGGGAACCGAGACCTTTCTATTGTGTCGGACAGCCCGTCGCGGTCTGAGTCGAGATCATTGTTAGGGTTGGAACCGACGGAGAATTGGCAAGCCAAATCTTCGGCCCGGACACCCTTGCTATCAACCAGACCCGCTGACACGCCCAGAGCCAAGGATAGCATCAGCCCCAAGACCGTCACCAATACCCACCGCTGCCGGATGGAAAAATTCACAATAGCCTCCAAAGGTGAATCCCGTCAGTGAGTGTTTCGCCCCTTACCGCGCTTTGTACGGGTTGGGACCGGGCTCTACATCGCGTGCCGCAAACCGACAGTGCGGACCGTCGATTCATCAAGCCGCCTTAGCGCCCCGGCAAGCGTCTCCCCCCGTGTGGCGCCCGGCATCCAATTGGGCTCGTCTTCCTGTAGGGCCTCCCGCAACGCATATTCCAGGGCCAGGAAACGGGGCGCCCTCAGCAGGACCGTCAGCCTCACATCGGTCATATGGGGAAACTCCGCCACGAAGAAACGAGACCACCCCTGTTGGTCCGCCGACGTCTGAAACTCATCGTCGATGCACCGGGGCAGCAACACGTTCTTGTCAAACTCCACCAGAGTCGAGAGGTCGGGCACCATCCTCTCCAGCGCCCATCCCGGTCCTGAGAGCAACGCAAGCACGCCTCTCGACCTGCCGGTTTGGCAATCGATGGTCGGGTTTCGTAGCGCCACCTCCAGCATGTCCGAAAGGGAGGGCACCCGCGTCACCGGGTCCGGGGCGACTACGTTGCCCCCTCCCTGGGTCGCTTTCCCCCGCCCCTGGCTCACCGGACAGCGGGAGTAGCAGGCGGCGATGAAGTCCTGTGTGCCGTCCTGTCCGGGCGACATCACCAGCTTCACGTTGGCCGGGTCAAGCTGCGCCGACGCGCGGTGGTAGACGTACCGGGCCTGACTCGAAAGGAAAATGGGCATTAGCACATTTTGAAGGTGACGATCGATGTTGGCGAAGCCGCGGTGTCCCTGCTTCTCCAATTGAAGGTTATCGCTCAGTATTATTCCGTTTATCGCGTGAGTCGATGCCATGTAATAAAGGGCGCACAACAGGTTGGAGAGGAGCCGTGGGTCGCGGCGTCTGGTGTCATCCACGCTCATGTCATTGCTGGTGGCCTCGGGGACGACACATACACTGAAGGTTGCTGAAGGGGCAGGTTGCAGCCTTTCCTGGATATAGGAAGCGACTACTGGCACGGTCCCGGAACCGGTCCCCCCTCCTAGACCGCTAAAGGTGAGGAGGTAGCCGGACTGTCCCCTCGAGAGCAGCCGCGCCGATTCCAGGATCCCAGTGTTGACCTGGCGGAGCTCGTTGTCCGATCCGAAGTGGTGAAGGCCCGTGGCGCGTCCGCGAAGGGTGAACCCGCCCGCGCCTCCACTCCTGCTGGGACCTCCCAACGACTGAAAACCAGATGACGCTGATTCCGGGTCCGAAGCCAATGTCCCGGTGGCTGCGTCGGCCTGTTCCAGAAGGACTTGAATCAGCCCTTCGGCAGGGGGAGGAATATGCAACTGGGCTTCGGGTTCGTACCAACCCACGTTGTGCCTTAGCAAATCGCTGATATTCGCCTGTGTGTCCATGGCTATCGCGCGGACCGGATAGAACTGGGGCAAGTAAGCGGGCACATAGTCCGGCTTCAACCTGAATATTCCCGCCAACTCAGTGCCCGCCGCGCCGCAGCCCAAGAGGCAGATCGGCGACATTTCCTTGGTATGGATTTCGTTCGCGAAGTACTCCTCCATTGCGCTTGCGGTCTCTGTTTCTATTCGGTTTCGCCGTTCATAGGCGGAGATATTGTCGGCTTGTACCATGTGTCCTTCCCCCTCGGATCGTTGGCGGCTTCTAGTTGCGGCTCATCACTTCAGGTTATGCCCACAGTTTGGACAGTGTTTCCAGGATGGTTCGACGGAGGACTTGCACCCCGGGCACTGGGGGACCGCAGCCATTGACGAACCACAATGTGGGCAGAACTTGGCGCCTCCCTGCACGGAAGTTGCGCATGACGGACACACCGAGGCCGGAGCTTCCGGCGCTGCCGCTGGGCCGGGCACGTTGTTAACGTGAGTAACGTTGCCGGGTGCCGCCGGGTGAATACCGCCGTAAAACGGTAGCCCCGGCGTCACCACCGTCGGGTTTTGCTTGGAAGCTTCCATCATGTCCGAGGACAGCCTCGTCATATCGGCCTGGTGAGACCGTTCACGGTCCTGCTCCTCCCTGGCAACCTCCAGGGAATATCGAGCCGCTTGGGCCTCCGACCTCGCTTGCACCATGGCGTCACTGGTCTGGGCGTACTCCTGGTCGGTGGACTGCTCCAGCAAGGTCCTCAAAACGCTGGCATCGGCGGCGCCGGTATCTAGAGCCCTGGCAATAATGGATTCCTGAGACCGGATGCGCTCCCTGGAGAGATCAAGCCTCTGTCTTTCACGTTCCAAGTCTTGAAGGTGGCGTTCTTCTCTCCGCCTGCTCTGGAGATTGACCGCATGCTCCAATTCACTCATTTCGAGGCGGCTCTGGCCCTCTAATTCTTCGAGGCGTAACTGGGACTGGCGGCGTTGGTTTTCCAGTTCCATCTCCTTACGCCGCTGGTCGATCTCGGCTTGCAGGTCGGCTTCTTCCCTCCGGATCCCCATCTCGATAGAGCGGATCTGGGCATCGACACCGGCAACGCTAACCCGCTGACCGTCAAGCAGTTGGGCGCGGTCGATTTCCGAGTTCAGGTAAACTTCTTTAAGTTCCTCGCCGCCGCGAACATCCAGGACTTTCAACTCTTGCAGATTGTTCAAGCGTGTGCGTTCCAGGTCCAGGCCGCGCTCCCGTTCACGGATTACCCGTTGGTGGGCGAATTCGGCGGTCTCCTCTTCCCGTCTTTTCCGGGCCTCCTCGATCTCGGCCCGTTCTTGATCTGTGACACCCCAATTCAGAAAGAAATTGTGCAGGGTCAGTCCCCATAGACCAGCAGCGGTAGATAGCTCCCGCTCTGTAGCGCCCGATATCTCACTGAGGAGCCCTTTGTTGCCCCTCAGTTCGTCGGCCCGGTTGCGTGCCACCATGGGGACGAGCACTTTGGAGATGAGCTCGTCGCGGATTAAGGCGGCAATGTCCGCCACGGCCAACGCCGTCCGGCCTCTAAGGAGCCGCGCCACCGACTCAGTGTCGTCGATCCCGATTGCGAAAGTGAGCCTGATCTGAGCAGAAACGAACTGCCGGTCCGAAGTGAGGGCTTCGATGGCAACCGAGGCGGAGTCGAGCTGGGACTGCACAGACGAACCCTGGGCAGTGGAAGCGCCGCCCGTTCGTTCGGCACCCATAGTAATGTTGGATCCCCGCTGGACCGTTGACTGCTGATCCTGGCGGAAACCGCCCTGCTCTCCCCGGGTGGATTCGCCCAGGAAGAACGTAAGGTCGAAGGGGGACGTGTCGACAAATATCACCTGCACATCAGAGTCCCTACCGATCAGGCCCTTGAGCCGGTCGCGGAATCCCAAAGCGCCAAGGCGGACCTCCGTGACCACTTCTTCCAACCTACCGTTGCGGATGACAAGAGCGGCTTCGTTCGGGCCGACAATCGCATCTCGATAAAATCCGGGCAACTCAGCCTTGTCCAGCACGGCTGCTACTGTCTCGGACCCGTAAACTCTCCAATTGGTAGCCATCGTTAGCCTCCTTCAATTGGTCGTCCAATTAGAAACTATCCCAAAAGTCCCTTCTCCCCTGGCGGGAGAAGATTAGGATGAGGGGGATTGTATCTGTCACCCTCACCTCAATCCTCTCCCGTCCAGGGAGAGGAGGCCAGGGTAAGTGTTTTGAGATAGTTTCTTAGTCGTACCTGGACACCGATCACGCGCGCCCGCCGATCACTCCGATTCAGCCCACCTTTCATACCGGGCCAGGGCCTCTGTTCCAGAGAGGGACCTGATCCTTGAGAACGCATCCATCACTTCCGATTGCGTTATTGGTTGAAACTGGAGCTGATAGCTACGAATTGCCTCGACGCCAGCATCCACACGGTCCTCCAGGCCGGGATTCGCGCGGACAATCATGGACCTGATTGCTTCCCGGCAGGCGGCCGAGATTTCTCTGCCGCTTCTTCCTTCTGAGGAGGCGGCCAACTCGTCCAAAGACCCCTCGCATTTGTAACCCTGGGCTTCCAGGGACAAGCGGAATATCTCCCTCCTGGCGTCAGGGTCCGGAAGGGGTACATATATCGACCTGGCAAAACGGCTCAGGACAGCGTCGTCCAGATCCCAGGGCTTGTTGGTCGCGGCTATGGTGATCACTATCTCATCGGCGGATTTGGAGTCGAGGCCATCCAGTTCCGCCAAGAACTGGGAGAGGATCCTCCCCTCGGGGCCGGATACCCCACCGGGAGAATCGCGGTCGGGGGTCAGGGATTCGATCTCGTCAATGAACACGACCGAGGGTTCCGTTCGGACAGCCTCCTCATATAGTTTTCCGACAAGCTGCGATGACTCACCGAAGAACTTGGACAAGAGGTCGCCGGCCTTGATGCTATAGAAGGTAGCGGCAAGGGAACCGGAGGCGGCCGCCGCTATGAGTGTCTTGCCGGTCCCGGGAGGGCCGTAGAGCAGGATATTGGGCCGCTTCTCCACAACTACGTTGGTGGGTTTTTGGGCTAGGGCAATGGCGAATAGAGAGCGGATTTGGGATTTGACGTCTCCCAGCCCCGCGATTCCATCCCAATTCACATCTGCTTTGCGCACCAAAGAACGGACCCGTTCCGTCAGGTCGCCGCCCTCCGCGGCCTCCGCGGCCGGGGCGCGGGAAGGCCGCTGTACCGTGCCGCCTTGAAGCAGAGCGTCCGCGCGGTCCCTGTACCGCTGCGCCCGGGCCAAGCGCTGCTGCCGAACGTTAGCCGTGCGAGACTGCTTGGCGATCTCGGTGATCAAATGGGCGCACCGGGAGTACTCGCGGGACGCATCCTCAAGTTCGCCCTTGGACTCAAGCTCGCGGGCGAGGTGTTCGGATTCCTGTAAAGCCGCTTGGAGTCCAGAAGTCAAGTCCACAGCGCATTTGTCCTTTCTACCGCTCGGAAATCCGGTCCGACTCCTGGCGGTCCAACAAGCTGAGTTCGTCCTCAACCATCCCACTCTCCCTGGCTGCTTCGATGTGTTCGAGGATGTTTCCGATGACGGGAGATTCCTCGGCGGCCAGTGTGGCGTCATCAATACCCAGGGTGTCGTTAATCAGATCGACCAAGTCCCGCTGCTCCCGGTCATGCACATTGGTGGACAGGAGCGCTTCATTCAGGTCGTCGATATCCATCTTGGAAATTTTGGCCCAAACGCCGCGCTCTTCCAACTGTTTCTGGCGTTCCTTCATGCGGAGCAGACGGTCCAGCGCCATCAACTTCCCGTGGGAGTCCCGGGCCTGACCTTCCCAGTCGTTTTGCTCAGACTGGAGGGCGTGAATCCGCCGGGCGGCGATCCGGTCGTCTACTTTGGAGCCACCCGAGCGGACGGCGTCGGCGAACGCCTTGGCCTTTTTGGCTTCGGAGTCTCGGATCCGTCTTGCGAGAGACTGCTCCTCGACCTCAAGCCTCCTCTTTTCCTGCCGCAGGGCATCGGCCCTGAGACTCTCGATGGTGTTCCCTCCCCCAAAAATCCCTCTGAATATGCTCATGAGTTACTCCTTTCTCACAATGGCGCTCTCGCCATTTTCGGTGACCACCTCGATTTCGTTGTTACTAGAGAGACTCGCAATGGCTTCCCGCGCCACGTTGGGCAAGAAACCCTCTTCGTCCTCCACCCGGCTGGCCAAATACACGCTGGTTTCCCGCATAATCTCCCGGATTCGATCACGGCATTCGGTCAGCTCCTCGTCAAATGCTTCGGAAAAATAGAATCCCAACTGGCTCATCACCGGGTCACTGGAATTCCACAGGACCTGAGAAAGACCCTCACCCACGATGGCCACCGAAAGATTAGGGTTAACGAACCGCTCTTGAGCGTAAGGATGATTGAACAAACGCCGAGCCTCCTCCGACCAACCCTGTTGCGAATAAAGACCCAAGACGTAGGTGACGCGTTCGCGCCGAGCTTGGGTCGTCACGTCATTTAGGATCCGATTTAGGTCTTCGGCTCCGACGGGTCCCGGCTGACCCTGCCCAGCCATCGTTCTGGGCGGACTAGAACTCACGACTCTGGCTTCCAGGCAAAGGCCTCCGCGGGTCCTATCCAGCGATACCCCGGATACGGCGATACTGTATGAGACCCTGTCCAGGGTCCTCAGGCGGCCGGCTCTGGGACCTGCGGACCGAGCCGAGCGGCGACCCTCCGGTGGTTCCTCTCCAATGTGTTTGATACGGCCCCAGTTGTTGACTCGTGCGAGGATGTTTCCGTCCGCCCCCAGCAGGTACGGCCGGTCCTCGACGCGGTGAGAAAAACCATCCATGAACCGGGCCATTAGCAGACTGGCCACGCTTTCGTCGTATTCCTGAACTGGGTTAGGGTCTTGTTGAAGGGTTGGTCCGGCCGCCGTCTCCGTTGCGGGACTATGCCTCGCCGGGGTAGGGGGCGGCGGGTGGGCAGGACACCTCCGCCGGAGCAAGACCCCCCAGCAGGAACTGCAGATAGGGTTTTCGCAGTCTGGGTATTCGCATGAGGCACCGAATGGCACCGAAGGTCCCAGTGTTCGCGAACAGACCGTACAAGACTGCCTGGGGGAATTAACCGACGGGCCCGTCCTGCGGGTAATCAACCAGGCGTCGATCTCTTCCCGGCGAAACCGCCAGGCGCCTCCAATCTTGTAGGCTGGTACGACTTCCCGCTGAGCCCAATCATAAATAGTAAGGCCGCAAGGACAATCTCCCCCTTTCGCAAAAGAAGGACTAAGGGGGATTTCTGGGCGGCAACGGGTCAAATCCCCCCAACCCCCCTTTTCTGAAAGAGGGGCTTTATGCGGCTGAAAATAAAAAGGCCCTGTCGGCGTTGGGAATCCTACGAAGAAGGGGATGTTTCAACAGTTGACGACAGTTGAAACATTTGAATTGCGCCCGGCGTCCGATTCGTCCATTGGGAGAGGACCGAGACCAGGGGGTTCGCCAGACAGCTTCCACGGGTGACGTTGGAGAGATGCTGGGAAGGGCGCTAAGCGGCGGCCAAAACCGCACCCCTCAGGCAACACACCTCGGTCCGGGCCCTGAAAGACGCTACACTCTGGCTCATCCCCTGCGAAGTGGAGGATACAGTGCATAAGCAGGTCAGCACAGATTGGACCGCCCGGCATAAAGCGCCACGATTACCGCCCGGCAACCAAGATCAAACCACTCTTACCGCACCGGAGCAGGCGGGGGAGCTATCGGCTATGCGGGCGGCGTGTTCCTACCCATGGATGAGAAGTCCTTGAATAAGTATGTCTACATTCCGACTGACAACTGATTCTCAAGATAGACTCCGGGTCACTCCAAATGAATTCAGAAGACCCGGAGCAGTAACTAAGGACACGCCAGACACGTCACCGAGTCTGGACTGGGTAACCCGGTATCCCTTAGCCCGCTCGAGCGCGCCGAATCGCGTTATCCCGCCAGTTCAATGATGGACACCCATGCAGGGCGGTTGCCCAGCGCGTAGGTCTCTAGCGGGCTCAATTCGCCGGAGTCAGCGTTGATGCTAAAGGTGGCCATCCTGCCCGACTCCTGGCCTGCGGAGAAAGCGAACTTTCCTTGGGGGTCCAGCCCCAGGGCGTTGGGTACCGCCTCAGACGCTACCCTCCCCGCAGAGGTCAATTCGCCGGTAGCCGAGTCGATCGAAAAACACGCGATGCTGTTATGGCCGCGGTTCGGGGCGTAGAGGAACTTCCCGGTTGCGGTGACCTGTATCTGAGAGCACGTGTTCCGCTCGGTGTAATCGTCCGGGATAGTGGGGACGGTCTGGAAGGGCGATAAGGTCCCCTCAGCCGTGTCCAGATTATAGGCGGTCACGCTGCAACCCTGCTCGTTGGAAAAGTAGAGCACGTCCAGCGAGGGGTGGAAGCAAAAGTGGCGGGGTCCCAAAAACTCCTCCAGGTCTACCCTGGGTGGGGAATTTGGAGTGATGTGTCCGGTGTTTTCGTCGAACCTGAACTGGAAGATGGCGTTGGGGCCGTTGCCGGCGATATGGGGCACAAATGCGTAGCTATTGGTCGGGTCGGTCTGCATGGCATGAGCGCCTGTCGCCGTCTCAAGCCATTCTATCGGCGCCTCGCCCACAGACCCGTCGGCACCAATGGGATGTACTCCCACGTGGGCGCCCTGGTAATAGGCCGACAGTACGAACCTGCCTTTCCGGTCGGTGGCGATGTATGTGGGGTTGAATTCCAAGGCTACCGACCCGTTCTGTGTGAGCCCTCCTGTAGCCTGGTCGATCTGGTAGCTGTTGATTTGAGGCACGTCTCTACATCCGGCGTACAGGAACTTCCTGTCCGGGCTGACCGCCAGGGTAAACGGGCCTCCAGGCGCCGATACCTCTAGCTGAGGAGTCAACTTGCCGGAGTCGGGGTCTACGGTAAAGACCGAAATCTTGTTGTCTTCTTGCAGGGCCACGTACATGTAGTAAGGCATTGTATTCTCCTCGGGACGAATGCTGTCTGGTCATGAAATTATCAGGATGACCCGGGCCGGCCGCTAGTCTGGGACCCGGGCTTAAGGCTCTGTGAGGGCCGCAAATTCCCGGACCTGTTGGGTACACCACTCGGGGTAGATCGCGTTCACGCCATGTCCAAGGCCAGGGTAGACCACCAACCGGGCATTTGGTAGCTGAGCGGCCATGAACCGTTGCTGTTCCAAAGTGGAAGTGGGTGATTCCTCCCCGGTCAGCAGCAGAGTGGGAGTTTCAACCTCGCTTAGGTGAGGGCTAAAGTCGAGGGTGTCCAGGTAACCCTGGAGCTTGCGTCCGATAGAGGGAGAGGTCCGGTCCATTTCGGAGATGTACCAGTCCTTCAGTCCATTTGGGGCGACACGAGTGTCCAGACGCATGTCAATTGTGGCCGTAGACCAGGTCCCCACACTCTGCCTCATGGCGGTGTCCCAGTCACCGCCCGGGTCGGTGCGGCCTCTCCGGGGCAGACGGCATGGCGTGTTGCACAATACCAGGGCGCGGGTCCGCTGCGGATACGTGTGGGCGAATTTGAGCCCGACGATGCCCCCGAAGGATTCCCCTACGTACACAATGCGATCGATCCCCAGTTGGTCGAGAATTGCGCGGAGATCTTCGACAAAGAGGTCCAGGGAAGGGTCATATTTTTCTTCCGGCAATAACGACTCTCCCATACCCCGCATGTCGGGGCGAAGAACGCGAAATTCGCGAGCGAGCAGAGGCACCCAGTTGTACCAGAATTTGCCGTTGCGGGAAAACCCGTGCTGCAAGAGTATAGCCGGGGCTGGCCGCCATGGGTCGGTGAAATCATCGTCGTAGTAGTGTAATTCTACGTCAGGACCCACGCGAAGAGTGGCCATGATTTAACCTCGGATGCCCGGCGTGGCGGCCCTAGGAATTTTGCAGCCATCATCGAGGACTCGGGTCACCCTCCGATGGCTGCCGGGGTCAGATTAGTAATGGCCCCAGGGACCAACTCACGGACCAGGGCGCTGGACTAAAGGTTGCTGAATTAAACGGAAGGGCCGTACCCCGGAAGTCTGTCCCAGGTCAGCCCTTTGGGATCATGCACCACCGCCACCTTGTCTCCTTTCGAATCCTTGAGACCAAGCGGGTGTTGCACCAATTCGATCATGTTCCCATCGGGGTCGTGGATGTAGGTGGAATGTCCGTTGCTATATTCCCGAACGGTGGGCGGAGTATACGAGACTCCGAGGGCGTCCATGTTGGCGATCATCTCATCCCAGTCGTGAATCTCCAATGCGAAGTGGCCCGAAGGGGCAGGGGTGGGAGTATGCGTGCTGTGGATCTCTCCGCTTCCGATCCTCAACTGGAGTTGCCGTTTGTTCAGCTCTGGACCCCGGTCCAGGAATTCCGCGCCCAGGACCTTCTCGTACCACTCTCGGGTCCGGTCCTTGTCGCTGATCTGGATATTAATATGTTGGATCATCGAGACCCTGGACATGGTTGCACCTCCTGCCAAATGGGCTCCGCATCTCTTGCCTGATTACCAGGTCAAGATGCGTAGAGCAGAGTATAGCACCGGGGAGTTGGGCCGTCAGCCGCGGCAAGAGTCTGTCACCGGTCCGCGTGGGACGGGATTTCACGTTTACAAATACGTAGTGACTGCTTGTTGCGGGAGAAGATTCTGGATTTCGTCGCATAACATACGAACTTAGCAATTATAAGATTATCTCCGATCGCAATAGTCACCAATTGCCTACATCATGAAATTCGTCTTGACATGAGTTATGCGGATACTTTAAATTCTCTCATCACATACGCGGCTTCCGTGCCGGAGAATGGTTCGGGAGCCGAAAAAATTAGGCCCCGGGTGGACTCGCCTTGCAAACCAGTCACCCAGGGCGTTGGTGGAACGTGAACGAAGCACGCTCCTGTTTCGATACTAACACATCTTCCCAGGGCGCTTCCAGACTGGATACCCTCGGCTGTCCGTCCAGAGCTTCACCTCGAAAACGGCTGTCTTGGACGTCTTCACGGACTTGACAGGACCCCGTTCTATTCTCCGTTACTCTCCAGCGCATTGATCCCCGTAAGAGGACACGGTCCCACAAACACGGGTTAACCCAATACCCAAGGGCGCAATGAGAACAATCTGGAGGTTTGTGTTATGACGTGGCATATCCCCCTAGGCGCAAGAGCTCTAATTCTTACCATCCTGTTGCTATCCCTGGCCCTCGTAGTGGCCTGCGGCCAGTCCGCGCCGGCGGCCACTGCGCCCGGAGCCGCATCCGGGGCCACCACTGGGCCGGGCGCGGACCAAAAGACCGACTCGGCGGCACAGACCGGCGCAGCGGAACCTACGCCCACCCTGTTTATCGAAGTCGTGAAGCGAGAGGCCACGCCTACCTCGGTGGCGGGCGCCACGGCAACACCGATGCCAACCCAGCCGCCCCTTGCCGAGGGTATCTACGGCGGAGTAATCCCCATGCATACTTACTCCGCACCGGTGACATCCCGGCCGTTGCCCGAAGCCACCTACAGCCACATGATCGCCATAGCTCCCCTGTACAACCAGATAGTGGAATACAACCCGGAAACCATCGACTCCACCGACATCCGGTGCGACCTGTGTACGACATGGGAGCTGTCCGACGACGGTCTCACATACACCTACCGCTTCCATGAGGATGCCCGCTGGTCGGATGGACACCCCATCACGTCCAAGGACATCATCTTTAGCCTCGAAAGCATCTATGATCCCAACATGCCGAAATTCGGGAATCTTTGGGAGGGTCACAAGACACGCTCCCGCTCCGGGTTATGGAAGCCTTACTACGAGAGTTCCCGGGCCCTCGACGACTACACGGTGGAAGTCAAGCTGAAGTATCCGGCCGCGGCGTGGCACCCCGCCCTTGCGGTAGAGCCCGCCAAGATGATGCCCGAGCATGTGGTTTCCCAGGGTAAGTTGCAAGGTTTTGCCGAGACCGAGAACCTGGTCACGTCCGCCGCGTTCCGGTTCAAGGACTTCTCCAAGGACGTCTCCTGGGAGTACGTCAAGAATCCAGACTATTTCAAGGAAGGGCGCCCCTATATCGATGGGATGATCGCCTACATCATCGTAGACCCCGGCTCTATCATCGCCGCCTTCGTGGCTGAGCAGGTCCTGATGACCAACGGCACGGTAAACAACTTGAGCAGCATCGAAGCCAAGCAATTCAAGGAGGACCACTCCGACACGCACGACGTCTTCTTCGCCGGGCCCGGCGGCAGCTACGTGTTAATGATGAACACGGAAAAAGCCCCTTTCAACGATGCTCGCGTGCGGAGGGCGATCTCGCTCGCCATAAACCGCCAGGAGATAATCGAGACCATCAGTGTGGGGGACTTCCAAGTAGGCCATCCGTTCCCGCCCGGCACCTGGTTCGGCCCTACTCTGGAGGAGGCCGAGCAGGCTCCCGGTATGAGACTGCTTAACGGAGAGAAGCACCCGGAGGACATCGCCTTGGCCAAGGAGTTGCTGGCCGAAGCGGGCCTGGCGGACGGTTTCGATAGCGAAATTATGCTCCGCAGGGCTCTCTTGTACGTGGACGTGGGCACGATCGTGGCGCAGCAGCTAAAGCGGTACTTGAACGTCAACCTGGAAATCAGGGTTGTTGAGAGCGCCGCGGGCCAGCAGGAGTACAAGGCTAGCACCTTTACCACGGCAGTCCAGGGCAAGTCGCTCCCGTTTATGGACCCCGACGCTGCCTTCGTGGAGTACAAGACAGGCGGACTGATCGGCGAGTCATGGGCCCGGGCCCAAAACCAAGTCAACTGGGACAAGCTGAACGAGATTTTCCCCCGTATGTCTGCCGAGACGGACCCGGAAAAGAGGAAGGCCTTGATCAGGGAAGCCGGAGAGTCTCTGATCGATGAGGACAACGCCGCGCCGGCCATCTTCTACGCCACGGCCACCTTCCTGGTGCACAAGAAGATTCAGAACTTCAATCCCGCGCCCGGGGGATACACGTCCGGTCAGAAGTGGGAACATATCTGGTGCGACCCCGGCTGTTAACGGCGCTCCTATCCCGCCGGGTCAGGTCACAGCGGTGATTTGGCCCGGCGGCGATATCTAGGTACGGGCACATCCGTATTCGTTCTTGACCACGACACAGTCACCCCTATCAAGAGAAGGGCGGAGAGATGCAGGCTTACATAGCCAAGAGAACGCTCTCGTTCATCCCAACATTCTTATTCGTCACCGTTGTGGTGTTCATCATCCTGCGCATTGTTCCAGGAGACCCGGCCCTCATGCTCATCACGGAAGGGGGCCTCGCCGAGGGTCCTACTGAATTCTCAGAGACAGAGCTACAAGAGCTCCGCGTTAAACTGGGGACCGACAGACCCATTTACGTCCAGTACGTCAAGTGGGTATGGGGAATGTTGCGCCTGGACTTCGGCATGTCCTACTGGTGGGATACCCCGGTAGCGGAGGACCTCGCCGAGCGTTTCCCGATCACCCTCGAGCTGACCATCCTTGCCCTGCTTTGGGCTACGGTATTGGCAGTACCCATAGGCGTACTCTCGGCAATCAAACAAGACAGTTGGGGAGACTACCTGGGAAGGCTCATTACGATCGCCGGTATCGCCTTGCCCAACTTCTGGATTGCCATATTGATGGTGTTTTTCCTTATTCTCTTCTTCCAGTGGATACCGCCGCTGGGCTATGAGAACGTTTGGGAGGACCCCTGGACGAACCTGCAGCAACTCGTTTTTCCCGCACTGGCCCTGGGGTTCTCCAACATGGCCTTCATCGCCAGGGTCACCCGTTCCGCCATGCTGGACGTGTTCCGTGAGGACTACATCCGCACGGCGCGGTCTAAGGGTCTGCACGAGCCGACCGTGGTGGGGCGGCATGCGTTGAAGAACGCCCTCCTGCCTGTGGTCACCGTATCCGGTTACGAGTTTGGGAGGCTCCTGGCTGGTACCGTGGTAATCGAAGTGATCTTCATGGTGCCGGGCGTGGGCAGGTTCCTGGTTGATTCCATATTTCACCGGGATTTCCCGGCAGTCCAGGCGGTGATAGTGATCCTGGCGGTAATAGTGCTGGTGTTGAACCTGGTCCTTGACGTGATGTACGCGTGGCTGGACCCTAGGATTCGGTACAGATAAGCAGTAAGCGAAGGTACGGGGAAGAGAGATGAGTCAACAGACCTTTATTACGGAGGCAGCCGCAGAGCAAGCCGGCTCAAGCTCCTTGAGGCCGAAGCGAGCCGCCGTGGACCATGTCCGTTCCTTCATCATACGGAAACCCCTGGGCGCTGGGGGGGCATTAGTGGCCGTGGTGCTGGTGCTGGTCGCAATTTTTGCTCCCGTCATATCCAATCACGATCCCTATGAGGTGAACCCCAAGATTAGGTTCAACGCACCGAGCACCGAGACGTACTTCGGCGGAGACCACCTGGGGCGCGATGTCTTTAGCCGGGTGGTTTACGGGGCCAGGATCTCACTGTACGTCGGCATCCTTAGTTCATTCATAGGCAGCACAATCGGCATGTTAGTCGGGGTGGCGAGTGTCCACTACGGTGGACTGACCGACATGACAGTTCAGAGAGTCGTTGACGGCATGATGGCGTTTCCGGCCCTGCTCCTGGCGATTGCGATCATGGCCGCCCTGGGCACGTCGGTCAACAACGTGGTGATCGCCCTGAGCATCATCTACATACCGAGCACGGCCCGCATTCTCCGCGCCCAATCCCTGGCGATTAAGGAAATGGACTACATTCTAGCGGCCCGTGCCGTGGGTGTCGGGGACTGGCGAGTGGTAACACGGCACATGATCCCCAACTGCTTCGCGGTGTTCATAGTCATCGTGACCTTCCACCTGGGCGGGGCCATCATCGCCGAGGCATCTCTCAGTTTCCTGGGCCTGGGCGCTCCTCCCAACATCCCGGCTTGGGGAGGGATGTTGACCGGGGCCGCTAACTGGATAAGGGTAGCCTGGTGGGTGGCCATTTTCCCCGGCGCGGCCATTGCGATAGTGGTATTTGCCTGGAACCTACTAGGGGATTCGCTCAGGGACGTCCTGGACCCGCGCTTGAGAGGGAGCACTTAGCGTATTCGAGATTATCTCGGAGAAGGATATTGATGTAAATCGAACATCATGAAAGTCATCTTGACACTTTGCGTGCTGGTAAATTAGATTCCTTTCACTTTTGAAGGCGATTGGATACCGGGCAATATGGACTCCAGGTGAATTTGCTTATCACCCAAGTCACCCGAGGTTGTGGAGGAACGTGGCGCCAGCACGCTCCGTCGGTGGTCATAGCACGGCGACTAAGGGCGCTTCCAGGCTGGACACGCTGGGAAATCCGTCAAGGGCCTCGCCCGTTGATTGGTTATTCCCCGGGAGCCCATGACTGGCGAAGTGTCCTTTTTTATTTTATGACGCCGGCTTTGGGGATGATTTTCTCAGGCCCCGAGCCAGCGGGTTAGCTATCTTAGGTCCGAGAAACATTTGGAGGTTCGTACTATGGAACGGCGTTTGGCGCCAGGACCGAAAGCCCTGACACTTACACTAATGTTGCTATCTTTGGTACTCATCATCGCCTGCGGAGGGGCGACGGAGCCCCCCGCAGGCGATGCGGCTGCGGGGCCTGACTCGGGCTCCGCTCCGCCCGCGGTTGCCGCTGTTCCCCAGAGCGAACCATCAGTAGCAACGGTAGCGCCCACCGCTGTCACAGAAATACAAAGCTTCCCGACCCTGCCACCGACAAGGAAAGCAGGGGAGGCGCCAGCCCCAACCGTCGCTCCCCAGCCTACCGCCGCGCCAGTGGTTGCCGCGGGAATTAAATACGGCGGCCATATCCCCATGGTCCAATACGCAGCCACGGATACCAAAGCCGTGCATCAGTGGGCAGGTCCCTCGTCACAAACCTACTCCCCATTGTTTAACCAGATACTGGAGTTCAACCCAGAGACAGCGGTGAACAACGACATCAGGTGCGATCTGTGCACAAGCTGGGAGCTGGGCGAGGATGGCACCACCTATACCTTCCACCTGGTCGACAACGCTCGCTGGTGGGACGGCTCGCCCGTTACCATCGAGGACGTGATATTCAGCCTGGAGTCAATCGTAGACACCGAGTTCACCAAGGGATTACAGGGAGGAACGAGGTCTTCCACAGTCATGATCAAACCCATCTACGAGAGTTCCCGTGCCGTCGACCCCCATACCCTGGAGGTACGGACCAATTTCCCTTCACCTACGTTCATTCCCAAGCTTGCCATAGACACCCTCAAGGTCATAAAGAAATTTGACCCGGATACCGAACCGCACATGGCTCAGACAATCGTGCATCCGGAGAACCTGCACGGTTCGGGTCCATTTAAACTCGAAGAGTTCGAAGAGGACGTCAAAAACGTATTCGTAAAGAACGATGATTACTTCAAGGAAGGGTACCCCCGCATCGATGGAATGACCCATTTCGTTATCCTGGACCCCGGCACCACCATAGCGGCCTTTCTGACCGAAAAAGTCTTGATGCAGAATATGCGGGCGAGCAATCTGACCGTAACGCAACAAGTGCAGCTTGCCGAAGACGGAAAAGACATACTAAAGGCGTTTTTCCCTGGTCCGGGTGGTCAAATGGGTGTGATGCTGAATACGCGGAAGGCCCCCTTTGATGATGTGAGAGTGAGAAGGGCAATCATGTTGGCTATCCACCGCCAGCCTCTGATCGAGACCTTCAATTTGGGCAACGCCACTCTGGGCCTGCCCATGCCGCCGGGTACCTGGTATGGCCTGAGTCTGGAGGAGGCAGCCCAAGCGCCCGGCTTCCGCGAACTGAACGGCGAAAAGCACCCCGACGACATCGCCGAGGCCAAGAGGTTGCTGACCGAGGCCGGACTCCCCGACGGGTTTACCGCCGAAATGACCGCCCGGACTGCGTTAGGATACCCCGACGTAGCGGTTGTTGTGGCGGCCCAGCTAAAGAAGTTCTTGAACATCGAGGCTAAAGTCAAGACAATGGAGCCAGTTGCCGGCTTCGCAGCCTATGAAGCGGGCGACTACATCTGGGCCTTGCAGGCATCTTCCTACGCGATTCCCGATCCCGATGCCGTATTTTCCCGGTGGAGGGACGGAGGCACACCAACGAGGTGGACCGACTGGTTGAACACGCCGCAGGGTCCCATCGTACAGGACCTCTACCTTAAAGAAGCATCGGAGCTGAACCAGGAACAGCGCAGGGTCATCATCCGGGAGGCGGCGGATATCCTCCTCAATGTAGACAACGCTTACATCGGCCTCTATTGGTACATGGGAGGCCACATAATTAACAATAAGATTCAGAATTACAATCCCGTGGCAAGCAGTCACATCGCTCTGAAACATGAGCACACCTGGTGCGACCCAGCCTGTTAGATGGTCCTTGAAGTTAGAGAACGGGGACAGGTCTCCGGAGTTCGGCCTGTCTCCGTATTCGTTCAGAGGTAGATCACCTATAAGTTACGGGGGCGTTGCCTTGCTTCTGTGCACTAGGGACGGAGAGACATGCAGGCTTATGTGATCAAAAGAGTCCTTCTTTTGATTCCCACATTGTTGTTGGCCACCATGGTGGTGTTTGTAATTCTACGCATCGTCCCTGGTGACCCAGCCCTGGCGATCCTCTTGGCCGAAGCGCAGGAGGGAGATGTAAAGTTCCTCCAGGAAGACCTTGACGAGCTTAGGAAGAAGCTCGGCACAGACAAACCTATTCATATCCAGTACGGTATCTGGTTCTGGAACATGCTCCAACTGGACTTTGGGTTATCGTTCTGGGACTCGAAACCGATCACAGACCGAGTGTTCAAGAAGTTTCCCATCACCTTGGAGCTGACGGTCCTCGCGGTCCTTCTAGCTAGCGTTTTAGCGGTGCCGCTAGGGGTGATATCCGCCATCAGACAGGATACATTGGGCGATTACGCCGGGAGAATCATAAGCATCGCCGGGATAGCGCTACCCAACTTTTGGGTCGCCATCATGATAATTTTCTTCCTGGTGATGTGGTTCAACTGGATACCCCCGTTAGGCTATGTCGACCTCTGGGAGAATCCTTGGACCAACGTACAACAGTTGTTCTTTCCCGCCGTTGCTCTTGGTTTTTCCAATATGGCTTTCATATCCCGAGTGACCAGGTCCGCCATGTTGGAGGTGTTAAGGGAGGACTATATTCGGACCGCCCGATCCAAGGGCCTTCAAGAACGCGTGGTGATTTCGCGGCATGCCCTCAAGAACGCGCTTTTGCCCGTGGTTACCGTTTCCGGCTATGAGTTTGGGAGACTCATAGCTGGCACGGTGATTATAGAGGTAATTTTCCTAGTGCCTGGGATGGGCCGGCTCTTGGTGGATGCGGTCTTTCACCGGGACTTCGCCATGGTCCAGGCTATTATCGTCATGATTACCGTGGTAGTAGTGCTGCTGAATGTGGTCATGGACCTGCTTTACGCCTGGCTGAATCCGCGGATCCGTTATACATAATCGAAAATCACCGTCACGGGGGAGAGAATGAGTCTAGACCGAGCTGGCGCGACAACTCTTCCGGAGCAAACGATCGGTGGCCTGAGGCCCAAGCGCACCGCCTGGCAGCAGGTGGGCGCCTTTTTCCGGAACAAGCCTCTGGGGGCTTTCGGCGCCGTGGTTTTCTTGGTCCTGCTGTTTGTCGCTATTTTCGCTCAATTTGGCGGGTTCGCTATCGAAGACCCATATGATCCCGTTGTTGACCGTATATTCGACCCGCCAAGCCGTGAGGCGTGGTTCGGGGGCGACCACATAGGCCGCGATGTCTTTAGCAGGGTCGTTCATGGCGCCTGGATTTCTCTGTATGTGGGCATTCTCAGTTCGTTTATTGGCTCCACGATAGGCATGATGGTAGGCGTGGCCAGCGTACATTTTGGAGGGAAGACGGACCTCATAGTCCAAAGACTAGTCGATAGCATGATGGCCTTCCCCGCGCTTATTCTGGCGATCGCCATCATGGCCGCCCTCGGGGGATCCTTAAACAACGTGGTCATCGCGCTAAGCATAGTCTACATACCCAGCACCGCCCGGGTCCTCCGCAGTCAAGCCCTGGGTATCAAGGAAATGGACTACATCTTGGCAGCCAGAGCGGTCGGGGCTGGGGACTGGCGTGTCATGCTACTCCACATGATTCCGAATTGCCTGGCCGTATACATCGTGATCGTCACGTTCCACTTGGGCGGAGCGATCATCGCCGAGGCCTCGCTCAGTTTTCTGGGAGTAGGGGTGCCGCCGAGTGAACCATCCTGGGGTGGTATGTTGACGGCTGGCGCACAGAACATAAGGCAATCGCCCTGGGTAGTGGTTTTCCCCGGCGCCGCCATAGCCATCGTTGTGTTCGCCTGGAACCTACTGGGCGATTCTCTGCGGGACGTGCTGGACCCGCGCTTGAGGGGAACAACTTAAGGAACGCGGGTTAACCTTGAAAAGAGGAGACCGGAGGCGAACCGACGCTACGAACCACCGAACCAGTGGACTTGATCTGACAAACTAAGTGGCCCCGGAACCTGTGTTACAGGTTCCGGGGCCACTTTCTATTCGTTCTAGCACGGAGCGATGTTGAGTTTTGCCTAGCCCCTTATTGGGTCCCCCGGAGCCTGGGGTCCAAGACGTCGCGGAGGGAGTCTCCCAGCACGTTCCAAGAAAAAACAACGATGAATATGGCCAGTCCCGGGACCACCGGCAACCAGGGTCCAATACCAACGTAGTTCTTGGTAGCGCCCCTGAGCATCCCTCCCCAGGAGGGCACGTCGGGCCCAACACCGAGGCCGAGGAAGCTTAAAGAGGCCTCGGCGATAATCGCGGTGCCCATAAGGAATGTGAAGGCAACAATCCAGATGGCCAACACATTTGGAATCATATGACGAAATATTATTCGTAGGCTGTGTGCCCCCACCGCGTGGGCTGCCAGCACGTAATCCATCTCTTTGACGGCCAGCGCCTGGGAGCGAATGAGTCTCACCGTGGTTGGCATGAAAGAGATCGACAGCGCGATGATTACGTTGTTTATTGAAGAGCCTAATGCCGCCATCAACGCCAATGCCAGGACAAGGCCAGGGAAAGCTATCACGGAGTCGATCACCCTCTGTAGCACCAAGTCGTATATCCCGCCGAAGTAGGCGCTAGACACCCCTACGATTAGGCCTATGGTGCATCCTAGCAGGGCGCTAATAAGGCCCACCCTAATCGAGATTCGACTTCCCGCCACCAATCGGCTGAACATGTCTCTTCCCAAATGATCGCCGCCGAGAAGCATTTCGCTGCTGGGTGTTGCGTACAATTGGGTGTGATCAGTGAGGTTAATCGCCCGAGTCTGTATCGCCGGAGCAAAAATGGCTACGATCACGATAAAGAGCGCCATGGTTGCCCCTACGGCACCCAGAGGCTTCTTTCTGAAGAAGAGGAGGACCTGGCCCCAGAGGCTCCGCCTGGCCCGCAATCCGGCTATAGCCTGCCCCTCCTGGGACGGAAGGCTAGCTTCTCGCTGTTGGCTCATAATTCACAACCGCATGCCAGTGTAGATACCCCAAGTTTAGCTATACCTAATGCGTGGATTCAACCATGCATAGGCCAAGTCCACGACCAAGTTGAGGATCAGAACCAAGAACGTAATCATTATAACGATGCCCTGCACCATGGGGAAATCGCGATGTTGAATCCCCTTAATTAGCAATTGGCCAATGCCCGGCACGTTGAATATAGTCTCGATCAGGACCGTACCGCCCATCAGGCGCCCGACCTCGAAGCCTGCGACGGTAATTACCGGGAGCAAGGCGTTCTTGAGGAGGTGCCTGCCAATTACGACCGTCTCAGTCAGCCCCTTGGACCGGGCGGTCCGGATGTAGTCCTCTCGGGACACCTCCAGGGCCGCCGATCTGGTCACGCGAGCAACGAAGGCCATGTGAGTAAGCGCCAATGCAAAGGCGGGAAAGACAAGCTGTTGAAGGTTGTCCAGTGGGGCATCCCAGACATCTTTGTAGCCCAGGGGAGGCAACCAGTCGAACACGTTGGCGAGCATATATACCAGCAGGATGCCTATCCAGAAGTTGGGAACCGCTATACCTCCAATGGTTATGATCCTACCTACGTAGTCGGGCCATGAGTCCTGTTTGATGGCGGATATAACTCCCAAAGGAATGGCTACCACTCCAGCCATCAGAAGCGCCATGACCGCCAGTTCGAAAGTTATAGGGAACCGCTTTTTTATGTCGTCCCAGACGGGCTGGTCGTAGAAGAAAGAAGTACCGAAATCAAGCTGTACTACGCCCCATACCCATTTGCTGTATTGGATATAAATCGGACGGTCGGTGCCCAGTTTTGCTCGCAACCTCTGGAGATCTTCTTCGGTGAATTCCGTTTCCGTCTGGGCTCCCCCCGCCAAAAGGCTTATCGCAGGGTCGCCGGGTACCAACCTGAGAATCCCGAACACCAGGGTGGCCACCAGCAGCATGGTTGGTATGAATAGAAAGGTACGCTTGATCATGTAGGTTTGCACAGTTCGATATCCTACCGTCGATTTATGGTGTCCGTTTTGGGCCTGTGGTTACAGGCAGACGCGGAGACGATCCGGCCCTTTCTGGGTGGAGATTCCCACATCCCGCCATCTCTCCTTCCCCCAATACCACAGGGCAGAGCGGTGTGTGAATTGCGCCCACCAGTAATCTTTCGGTGATGTAGCTAACTGCTCGGCAACGACGCCTAATGGGGTTTCGCCGAACCAAAACATAGACTATCGGAGGCACCAATATATGTCAAATGTGCAAACATGACGACAATTGACTCCTAAACGAATCCGGTTCTATAATGCCGTGGCCCCATCGCTTGGTGCCGATACTACCTATGGCCCGGCCACAAAATCGTGGGAATGCCAACCAAAACCTTAGGAGGTTGTGATGCGCAGTCATCTATTCAAACGACCCAGAGTTTCGATGCCGTTGGTGATGGCATTCGTGCTGGTCGTAGCCTTGGCCTGTGGGGGCGCCGCTACGGCTACATTACCTGCTCCCATGGCCACCTCGCCGGCTCCCGAGGTGCCAACGGCCACCTCATTCCCGACCACCTCGGCGGCTCCGGGGGCCGCCCCCACCGCAACACCCCTGCCGGTTGCGACCGATCCGATACCGGGGTTCGGCGAGGATCCCGTTCGTGGAGGCATCGTGGACATGCAGGCTTTCGAGCCTCCAGGGTCCGATACCTATTACGGTGGGAGCAACGCGGACAACACCATGACCCACGTGGGCCCTATATTCAACCAGCTCGTGGAGTTCGACCCGGACACCCGCGAGGGACTTGACTTGAGGGGAGGTGTCGCCGAGAGTTGGGAAGTCGTCAACGGAGGCCTTACCTACAACTTCAAACTCCGGAATAATATGAAGTTCCACGACGGCACAACCCTGGAGATGCCTGACGTCCTCCACACCCTCACAACGGCTTTCACTCCCGACGAGCTCGAATTCCCGGAGGTCAAAGACGAGCTCCAGGGGCGTACTCTCGGCAACGCGCAGACAGTCCAAGTTTATATGAAGGACTGGGATGCGGTGGACGACGGGACACTGGCGATGCACCTCAATTTCCCCAGCATCGCTTTCCTGACGACCTTCGCTACATACCGCTTCCCCATTCTCTCCAAGGATGCGATAGCTGAGCACGGCACCTTCAAGGTACCCAACGAGGGTACCCTCGTTGGCACCGGACCCTACATGTTTGTTGAATATGACAAGGACATCGTCACCGAGCTGGAGAGGAACCCGGACTACCACCTCCAGGGGAGGCCATACCTCGACGGCGTCCGCTTCTACCCCATAATCGACATAGGCACCATCATAGCCGCCTACAAGACGGAACAGGTGCTGATGAGCGCTGACTTCGTGACCAACCTAAACATACCCGATGTTGTAAAACTTCAGGAAGAGATGGGCGACAAGCTGAGACTCATCACTACGACCGTGCCCGACAACCCCAGGGGCGTAATGATGAACACCAAAAAGAAGCCCTTCGACGATCCTCGCGTGAGAAAGGCCATGAACCTGATTCTACACCGGCAGCCCGTAATCGAGACCATCACCGCGGGCAGAGGCTTCATGGGGACACCGATACCCTGCGGTTTCGGCTGGAGCTTCCCTTGCGAGGAGGCTTTGCAGATGCCCGGCATGCGTGAGCTCAACGGGGAGAAGCACCCCGATGACATAGCAGAGGCGCAAAGGCTGATGGTAGCTGCCGGCGCCGGCCCCGGGACCCAGGTCCAGCTCACTTGCCGGCTGGTCGTGGAGTACTGTGACATAATGCTGATCGTCCAGTCCCAGCTAGAGCGGTGGCTGGAGTGGGAGATAACCACCAGGTCCCTCGAGAGCACTGCGGGGTACGACGAATACAGGGCGGGGAATTACCAGTTCGCGGTGCAGGCCGTCGGCTTCAGCTTCCCGGACCCGGACGCGTCTGCTGCTTCCTACAGGAAGGGTAGCACATCGCACACCCAGAGGACCTTCTACTACAACGAGGAGGCCGAGCCCTTCTGGGAAATCATAAACACAGAGACCGACTTTGCGAAGCGGCGCGATGCGGTGCTCAAGGTCAACCAATTACTCATGGAAGACCACTCGTGGGCCAACGTGTATTTCTCGGTCCGCGCATGGCCCGTGAACACCAAGGTGAAGAACTTCATAGACCCCGCTGGACGTGGCGCGTATATACAGTGGGACCAGATATGGTGCGACACTTGCTAGATCGCTAACCTAGGACCACTCCTTCTGATACGGTTCACAGACAGAGGCACCCGCTTTGGCGTGTGCCTCCTTCTGTTCCACCCTCGCGGCGATGCGGTCATCAGGGCGTCCACGCTTCCGGGTCTCAGGAATTAAAGCCGTGCCTTGCCCTCAGGGCCTTTTCATTCTCTCAAGTCGCTGGAGAGTCCGTTCATGGTGAGTTCGTCGAACCACAGGTGGACGGCCCTCCGACAAGCTCAGGGACAACGTGGAAAGCATGGGTATGGCGAAAATGAAAAGGCCCTGCCAAACCGCCGCCGTTCCGGACCTTAAGAGCCCATTCTTGAGTATAATGCCGTTAATGGTGATCAGTTCAACCAAGAAGTATAACGTTTAGGGAGGGACCATGAAATACGATGTCATCGTCGTTGGAGGAGGAGCGGCCGGGTCGGTCTTGGCCAGCAGATTGGCTGAAGACCCGAATACCTCCGTTCTGTTGCTGGAAGCGGGGAATGATTACCCTGATTACGCCAATCTGCCTGACGAGATAAAGTACGGCGGGACCAGATTCGCGGAATCCCCGGACTCGGACCACAACTGGGCCCTAAGGGGAACGATCACCGAGGAACAAGGGGAGATTCACGTGGCGCAGGGCAAAGTGATCGGTGGAGGGTCATCGATCAACGGTCAGGCAATGCAAAGAGGATTCCCCGAAGACTTCGACTCCTGGTCTGCGCTCGGCAACAACGAATGGTCTTATGACAAGGTATTGCCCTTCTACAGAAAAATGGAGCATGACCTGGACATCCAGGACGATTTCCATGGATCGGAAGGGCCCATGCCGGTGAGACGAAAGCAGTCCGGCGAGATGTCCGACGTTCAAAAGGCCTTCTATGCCGCCTGTGTGCGGGTGGGGTACGGCGCCACCGAGGATACGAACGGCGCAAACCCATCGGGCCTTGGCGTCTCCGCCACCAACCAACTGGACGGCGTGAGGATGAGCGCCGCCATAACCCATCTCAATCCGATGCGCCACCGGCTCAACCTCACGGTGAGGGGAGGGGTCCACGTGCAGAAGGTATTGTTCGAAGGTTCGAAGGCCGTCGGCGTGCAAGCCCAGAGCGGGGGCGAAGTCTTTACCCTCGAAGCAGACCGTGTGGTCCTGAGCGCGGGGGCAATCAGGTCACCCCAGCTGCTCATGCTATCGGGGATCGGCCCCCGCGACCAACTTGAGCAATTCGGAATACCATTGGTCCAGGAAGCGCCCGGTGTAGGCCAAAGCCTCTGGAATCACCTTAGCGCACAGATTACCTTCAAGGTTAAGGACGGGGTTACCCTCACTTCTGACGATGAGGCGCCCCATTTTGGTCTGCATTACACGTCAGAAGGGTGGAACGAGGTCAACGACATGGTGCTGAGGGCCAGCACTGTCGTCGACCCACGGGCGGAGCGAGTTCCGGGGATACGGACCAGGTACCTGACCGGAGACGTTCCTCCTGACCGCGCAGGCCGCATATCCTGCACTCTCGGGTTGCCCGAAGGTTCAGGACACGTCCGGTTGGCGTCGGCCGACCCGGGCGTACAGCCGACCTTTAACTATCGATATCTCCACCATCCTGACGACAGCCGGAGGGTGAGGGAGGGCTTGAGATTCGGGCTTAGGCTCCTGGAATCCGACGAGTTTAGGGACGTGTTCGACTACCGGATTCAACCAACGGACGAAGTCTTGGCCGATGACGACGCTTTCGACACGTGGATACGCCAGACAGTCGGGACCTCCCGGCACGTGTCCGGTACCTGCAAGATGGGGCCCGATTCAGACCCGATGGCGGTGGTCGATCAGTACTGCCGGGTCAAGGGAGTCAGCGGGCTTTGGGTGGCGGATTCGTCGGTCGTGCCGAGGATTCCCAGGTCCGGGGGTCTCCACCCCACCGCCCTGATGATCGGGGAACGTGTCGTGGAGTGGGTCGCTGCAGGCTAGGCCAGGTTGACCCCGAGAGTCCGAGTTGTTGAACCAGGTGTCGATATGACAGGTACGTGGTTAAAAGCGGATACGATCATCCGAAACGCCAACATCATCACCATGGACCCACGCCAGCCCCGCGCCCAGGCAGTGGCCATTCTGGACGGCAAATTCATTGGTGTGGGCAGCGCCGCTGAGCTTACCAACCTCGTTGGCCCCAACACGAGGGAATTGGACCTGACCGGCAAAACGGTGCTGCCCGGTTTCATCGACGCGCATATCCACGTGTTAAACAGCGGCATCCGTCACGTGATGGCCGCCGACTGCGAATTGCCCACCATCACGGCCATCCAGACCGCGCTTAGGGAACGAGTGGAGACCACCGCCCCGGGTCAGTGGGTACAGGGGTTCAAGTTCGACGACACCAAGACGGTGGAGAACCGCTTCCTCTTCCGGGAGGACCTGGACGCGGTAAGCACCTTCCATCCCATTATGGTGTCCCATCGTGCGGGTCACATCTATTACCTCAATACCATGGCCCTGGAGGCCGCCGGGTTTACCCGGGATACTCCCGATCCCTTCGGGGGGCGCCTGGGCCGGGACCCGGACACCGGCGAGCTGAACGGCGTTGTCTACGAGCGGGCCATTGAGCCCGTGAGATTCGGGCTCATTCCCTCGGACACCCCGGAGATCCGGCGGGAAGGGTTGCGCACGATCTGCCGTATGCTGACCAAGGCTGGGCTGACCAGCGTCCACGATGCGCGGGTAATCCGGGATGAGTTCGTCACCTATCAGGAGGGCCGGGACGCGGGCGAACTGTCGCTGCGAGTCTACGCCCTGATGTACCATCAACACTTTCCGTCGCTGCGGGAGGCAGGGCTTAAGACAGGCCTCGGCGGCGACATGCTGCGTTTGGGCGGCATTAAGATGGTAGCCGACGGGGCCATCGCCGCCCGCACCGCCTATTTGTCGGAGCCCTATGTCGGCAGCGATTGCGACCACGGCATCCTGGCGATGAGCGCCGAGGAAATTGAAGAGAATGTCATGGAGATGCACCGCGCCGGGTTCCAAGTGTGCATCCATGCCAACGGCGACCTGACCATCGACATGGTGCTGAACGCCTATGAGAAGGCCCAGGCGGCAGACCCCAGACCCAATCCACGGCACCGGGTGGAGCACTGCACACTGGTCAACCCGGATATCCTCGATAGGATGCGCCGGCTGGGCGCCATCGCCACTCCGTTTTGCACCTACGTCTATCATCACGGCGAGAAGATGCCCTTCTACGGCGAGGAGCGGTTGCAGTGGATGTTCGCACAGCGTTCATTCCTCGACTATGGGGTGGTGGCCACGGGGGCGACGGACTATCCTCCCGGTCCCTTCGAGCCACTGCTGGGCATCCAAAGCTGCGTCACCCGGACCGACAGCCGGGGCAACGAGTGGGGGCCCAACCAGAAGGTCACGGTGGAAGAGGCCCTGCGCATATACACCCGTCACAGCGCCTACGCCTCATTCGAGGAGGCCACCAAAGGCTCCATCGAGATGGGAAAGCTGGCCGACCTGGTCGTGTTGGGAGCCGACCCCACACAGGTGGACCCCATGAGCATCAAGGACATTCCGGTAGAGCGGACTATCGTCGGGGGAAAGACAGTATACGAGGGCTAGGCGAGCCCGCGGCCGCGTCCTGGGATCCGAGGAAACCGTGCCTGCCCGAGCGGCTGCCTGGGATGACCGACATCGCCCCGGCTTCTCCGATGCCATTACTCTGGTGCGCCAACACCTCCGGAACGGGTCAAAGAGTTTCCGCATGTTCCATCCACCAACGGATATAGTGTAAATCCCTTGGCCATGACGCTCCGATCTGGTTGAATCGGAATATTTTTCCGCCTCTATCTTCGAAGTCCTGCATAGGGTGTGTACGGGATTTACGATAGTGTATCATTTTGAAATTAAATCAGGGCAATCGCGTTATAAATTGGTAGACTTGGCCAGGCATACGAGTCCAGTGATGTGAAGGGGAGACGGGGGGAGTGATGAGGGAGGGGAAGGGCGCGTCCATTATGGATTATTTCGAGACGTTGGAGGACCCCAGGATCGACCGGTGCAAGCGGCACAAACTGCTGGACATCATTGCCATTGCCATCTGCGCCGTCATCTGCGGGGCCGACTCTTGGGTCTACATCGAGTTGTTCGGCAAGAGCAAGCTGGAATGGTTCCAGACCTTCCTGGAACTGCCCCACGGGATCCCGTCCCACGACACCCCCGCTTTCGCGTGGGCAGGCTCTTCGGCGACGTCTTCTCCCGGCTGGACCCGGAGCAGTTCCAGCAGTGCTTCATGGCCTGGACCCAGGCGGTGTCCGACCTGGTCCCCGGGGAAGTGGTGGCCATCGATGGCAAGACGGTACGGCGTTCCCACGACCGCAATTCGGGCAAGCGGGCCATCCACCCCGTATCGTGGTACGGGGCAGGCTCTGGTCAGCGCTTGGGCCTCGGCCAACACGCTGACCCCCGTATCGGGTACGGGGCAAGCTCTGGGCCAAGTGAAGACCGAGGAGAAGTCCAACGAAATCACTGCCATTCCCCAGTTGCTGCAAATGCTGGAACTGAAAGGGTGCATCGTCACCATCGACGCCATGGGCTGCCAGAAGGACATCGCCCAGGGGATTCTGGACCGGGGCGCCGACTACGTGCTGGCGTTGAAGGAGAACCAGGGTCAACTGTACGAAGACGTGCGGGACCTGTTCGAGGGAGCGGAGGAGTTCGGCTTCGAGGGTGTTCCCCACGACTACGCCACCACCCTGAACAAGAACCACGGACGGATAGAACGCCGGGAGTGCTGGACAATCAGCGACCCATCTTGCTTGGAGTACCTGAGCACCGGCCAGGACTGGCCCAGCCTGCGCTCGGTGGTCAAGGTGGTGGGCCGCCGGGAGACGCCGGAAGAGACCACGGTACAGCCCCGGTACTACATCAGCAGCCTGGATGCCCCGGCGGAGCGGCTGCTGGAGGTGGTGCGCACTCACTGGAGCATCGAGAACTCCTTGCACTGGAGCCTGGACGTGACCTTCGGAGAAGACCAATGCCGGGTGCGTAAGAGCCTGCCCTCGTGAAAACGGGGGGCCACGCACCGCAGAACATGGCGACGCTGCGGCAGGTTTCGCACAATCTGCTCAAGAACGAAACCAGCCTGAAGGTGGGCATCCAGGGGAAACGCCTCCAGGCCGGCTGGAAGGAGGACTACCTGCTGAAAGTCCTCCGCAGTTAAAACGCGATTGCCCTGCCGCTTCCCCTTCGGTATTGACAATGCAGAACAACGAGAGTACACCTACTCCGAACAATGGGGCTCCGCATCGATTTCCGTTTGGTTAAGAGCGGACCTAGCCAGGGAGTCAACAGGAAGTCCCGGCAAGAACGACTATTCGAGGTTTGAAATGCCCAATGTTTCTAGCGTGAGCCGAAGACCCATAATCATGTCCCTGGTGACCCTGCTGCTTCTGGCGCTGGCGGCCTGCGGCGGCACCGCTGAACCGGTGGTCATCAGAGAGGAAGTAATCAAAGAAGTCCCGAAAGAGGTGTTGGTAGAAAAGCAGGTAGTGAGAGAGGTTGTCCGGGACGTCCCAGTGGATAGGGAAGTGGTAAAAGAAGTCGTAAAGGAGGTCGCGGTACCCCAGGAGGTTGTGAGGGAAGTCCAGGTGGAGGTTACTCCGACGGTTTCCTTGCAGCCAGTGTACGGCGGTACCCTGGCCCTGGCCCAGCGTTCCGATCCACCGACATTCGATCCCCACGCGACCAGCTTCTCACTGCTGACCAACCATGTTCACCTGACCCACAACAGGGTGATCAGGTACAAGTCTTTGGCCTGGCCGGAAGAGGCGCGGTTCGGCGACCTGATATTCTTCCCCGACCTGGCCGAGACATGGGAGATTGACGATACCGGGACCAAGTTCACGTTCCACCTGAGAAAAGGCGTGAAATGGCACGACCGGGAACCCCTGGATGGGCGGGAGCTTAATTCTGAGGACATCAGGCTGGCCTGGAAACGGATGCACGAAGATTCGTCGCGGTTCGCGGGTTTCTACGATGGTCTGGTGAGCGTGGAGACTCCCGACCAGTACACCGTGGTACAGACCATCGACCGCCCGCTGGCTTCCTGGCTTTACAGGGTTGCCGACGGTGAGGCGGCGTGGATCACGAACCAGGAGTTCGTGGACCACAAGGGGGCGGACTTCGGCGTCGCCCAGGATAGCCTCGTGGGCACCGGTCCGTTCCTATACGAGAGGGAAGACCCGGGGAGCCGTTACACCTACGTCAGGAACCCGGATTACTTCGAGCAACCATACCCATATCTGGACGAGGTGCAGTGGTATATCATCCCGGACCGCTCCGCGCAGGAGGCGGCCTTCGTTTCCCGGCAGATTCATTTCTACCAACCCAGGCGTCCCCAGGACCTGGATCGGATCAGGCAGGCCCTCCCCGACGTTAGCATCCGGGAGACCACGGGACTGGCCAACACCACCAGCGGACTGATGCTCAACATGGAGCTTCCCAAGTGGCAGGACGTGAGGGTCAGGCAGGCTGTCCAACTGGCTGTGAACAATGACCGGGTGATCCAGGACCTGTACCACAGCCGGGGCAAGTACAACGCCTGTATTCCGAGCGCACTCCGCGGCTACTCTCTGGAGCAGGATGAGCTAAGGCAACTCTATCCGTACAACCCGGAAAAGGCGAAGGCGTTGCTGGCTGACGCGGGATTCGGTCCGGGAGAGTTCAAGTTCGAGATCATGACCTTCACCGGATACAGCCAGGACAACCAGGACATCGCGGTGATGCGTCAGGCCGACCTTCAGGCGGCGGGGTTCGACGTCACAATCAACCCGGTGCCCGTGGGTGAAGGACGCGCCACCGTGATCGAAGGCAACTTCGATACGGTGCAGCAGCCCCACAGCACGGGGGTAGAACCCGACGAGATGATCGGCGGTTTCGTGCCCGGCGGACCCCGGAACTTCATGCGGGTCAACGACCCCAAGGTTACCGCATGGATGGCTGAACAGGAGGTCGAATTCGACCGCAACAGGCGGGGCGCGATTCTTCAGGACTTCTCGCGTTACTGCGCCGAACAAGTCCTGGGAATCATTCCCAATCCCTCCCGGGTCGTGCAGCAACTCGTCCAGAGCTGGGTCAAGAACGCCGCTATCGCAGACGTGGCGTCCGACGAGCCTGACGAGAAGTACATCTGGTTCGACAAATAGGGAAGGTCGCCGGTCCAGGCTTTCCAATTCGCTCAAGGCTCCGGCGGCGCTCCGGGCGTTTCCCGTGTCGAGCGGCGCCGCCGGGCAACTGAGGAGCCACTAGGATGACAGGCTACATCGTCCAACGGGTCTTGCTGATGGTCCCGACCATCATCTTGGTGGTGACCCTTACCTTCGCCCTGATGCACATCGTGCCGGGTGACGCGGTGCTGGCGCAGATCGAGGAGGGGACCAACCTCAGGCCTGAGCAGATGGACCTGATGCGGGAGAGGCTTGGGCTGGACAAGCCTCTGTACGTTCAGTACGGCGAATGGTTGTGGGGGCTCCTCAGATTTGACGCCGGTGTCTCCCTGTTTACCGGGCGGCCGGTCATGGACCAACTGCTCCGGGCGATACCCATCAGCATCGAGCTGATTCTATTCAGCCAGATCCTCTCCATCAGCATCGCCATACCGATTGGTGTCCTCTCCGCCGTGCGGCAGGACACCTGGCTGGACTACCTGCTGCGGACCGGCAGCATCGGGATGTTGGCCGCGCCCTCATTCTGGATCGCAACACTGGTGATTATTTTCGGGGCGTACTGGTTCCTATGGGCCCCGCCCATCGGATACGTTCCATTCTGGGAAGACCCGATCACCAACCTGAAGCAGCTCTTTCTGCCCTCGGCGATCATAGGCTTGAACGGCTCGGCCACCAAAATGAGGATGACAAGGTCCACAGTGCTGGAAGTGTTGAGGCAAGACTACGTTCGCACGGCCAGGGCCAAGGGACTGTCGGAAACGATGGTGCTGATACGCCACGTACTCAAGAACGCGTTGATTCCCGTGATCACCATCTGGGGAGCGAGCATCGCCGGTCTGGTCAACGGGAGCATCATCATTGAGAACATCTTCGGGCTGCCGGGGGTTGGAAGGTCCATGATCACCGCCATCAACAACTCGGACATGACCCAGCTACAAATCAACGTACTGTTTTACGGGTTGGCGATCATGGTCATCAATTTGATCGTGGACATCAGCTATACATGGTTCGATCCACGGGTGCGGTACAGCTAGCCGCCAGGACATCGAATGCTGGAACAACAGACAGGACAATCCGGGCAGACGCCTGGTCAATTGTTGACCCGGCCCATCAGTCGCGCGGCGATCACCAGCGGCAATTTCATCAGGCGGCGACCACTGGGCGGAGTGTCCGGGATCGTGATCTTGCTGATGTTCGGCGCCGCCATATTTGCGCCCTGGATTTCCCGGGCGGACCCTTTGTTCCAACACGCGGGAAGAATCCTGGAGGGGCCAAGCTGGGACTTCTGGATGGGCACGGACCACGTGGGGCGGGATATCTACAGCCGCATCGTTCACGGGGCGAAGGTATCCATAACCGTCGGCTTCGTCGCCGTGGCGATAGGCACCGGGGCCGGGTCGGCAATCGGGCTGGTGTCGGGCTTCCAGGGCGGCAAGCTGGACCTGTACGTTCAACGGTTCATCGACGCGTGGATCGCCTTTCCGGGGCTGGTGCTAATCCTGGTTTTGGTGTCGATGCTGGGGCCCAGCCTGTTGAACGTATCAATCGCCATCGGCATTGGCTCGATACCGGGGACCTCGCGCCTGGTGCGGAGCGCCGTGCTGTCCACCAAAGAGAACGAATACATCGTGGCGGCCCAGGCGATTGGCGCGACCAGGATTCGCGTGGGCGCACGGCACATTTTGCCAAACGTCACGGCTCCCATCATCATAGTTTCGACCGTTTCGTTGGGCGGGGCGATCCTGGCCGAGTCGTCCCTGAGCTTCCTAGGCCTGGGCGTGCCGCCTCCCGCGCCGACATGGGGCGGGATGCTCTCGCGGGAGGGACGCGAGTTCATGATCGTCCAGCCTTTGTTGGGCCTCTGGCCGGGCATCGCGATTACGGCGGTTGTTATGGCCTTCAACCTCTTCGGCGACGCCCTCCGCGACGTTTGGGACCCACGGTTGAGGGGGGCGCACTAGGCTGGTGGCGGGGAATCACGCCTTCATCTTCCCCTACCTCCTTGTTTGTTTCCTGTTAGGAACGTTGGCCTGCAACCAGCCGCAGCCTACACCGGCGCTACCCACACCCACGCCGACCGTGGCAACCGCGCCTGAACCAACTCTGATTCCGGCCACGGGACCCGCGCCTGCATCTGTTCAAACTCCCACTCCCGCCAACACACTCACCCCTGCGCCGACGCCTACCGCAGCGCCCGCGCCTACTCTCCCACCGGCTCCCACACCTACGCCTACGCCTACCGCTACACCCCGGCCTGCACCTACGCCTACCGCAACACCTACGCCCGAACCATCCCCGACGCCTGCGCCCACGCCCACCGCTACACCTGCGCCAACCCCTACCGCTGCGCCTACTCCGACACCCTTGCCATCTCAGGAACCTGTAAACACAACAGTTCAACGAGAGTGCAGCCTCCTGCCCGCAACATTACAGACAACGCCCGCAGAGCCAATCGCTGGCCGTGAAGTGACATTTGAGTTGCAGGCTAAACCTCACCAGATCGTCCAGGTTTCCCATTCTGACCCGGATGGGAAGGATGTCCCCTGGGCTTTCCCCGACGGCGGCACACATTCGGAGGATGGCGAGCCTATCACCACAAAGAAGCTGGGAGCCGACCCTTGTGGCAGGGTTACTTGGAAACGCCCCGGAACCTTGGACGTCGAAGGCAGTTGGACCGCCCGTGTTACTTTCGATCCCTACTCGGAAACTCCTGAGACCACCGGCTTCCCGTACACCATGCACCAGCTAGAGTTGGAGGGACAAGGGACGCTCAAACTCTGGGCAGAACTTACCGGCATTGAGGGCGGGGAATCCACGGTGTATTACTCGGATTCAGTGCCCACCGCCCTGGCTTTAGACATCCAATCCCGGCTTACCCAGACCGCGGACTTGATGCAAGACCGATTGAGTCTGACCGGGATCAAAGTCCCCGATCTTTACCTGTTGGGTAGTGCGACCGAATATGACCAGGTGAAGCGGTACATCGGCGGTGATCCCGGGTGGGAGGCAGGGTTCTATCGGCGCCCCTGCCTGCAATGCTCAAAAGATAGACCGGGGCTTTACTTGCGGGCGTATGTGTTTGGGTCCAGGGCGAACCTACATAAGACGCTCACTCATGAATATGCCCATGCGCTGGTCGACCAAGCCACCAATGGTAAGGGTGAGATTCTCGCAGCGTGGGTCAACGAAGGACTGGCAGACTGGGCGGAGTATGAAATCGTTCTGCCTACGGATAACCCCCAAGACATCCTTCGGTTACAGTCCTTTCAAGTTGACGAGGCCCGGTCTGCCGCTATGTCGGGGCGATTGTTCGCCCTGTCCGACTTGGAGAGCCGCCATTCGTGGAACGGGCGGTCGGGGGCCCAGGTCGACTTGCAGTACGCACAAGCGTATATGGCCATGCGCTATTTGATTGAAACGTACGGGGCAGAGGCCGCCGTCACCTTGGTCAAGAACAAGGCCCGAGGTTATGTCTGGAGCCTGTCCATGAAGCCGTTGGGCGTCGGTTATGGCCAGTTCGAGTCCGATTTCGTCGTCTGGCTGAAGTCCGAGGAACCCTCCGATGCCCCCTATGAAAGGGGAAAGGCTCATTACGACGCGGGGGAATACGACAAAGCTGTTGATGAGTATTCGGCCGCCATCGATCTCAACCCTCACCGTGATTGGTACTTCAGAAGCCGGGGCTGGGCCTATGAACGGCTGGACCAAGATGAAAGCGCCCTTCAAGACGCCAGCCAAGCCATCCAAATCGACCCGGGAGAACCCGATGGTTACAACTTGCGGGGGTGGGCATTTTACGGTCTTGAAAGATACGAGGAGGCCATCGCGGACTTCAGCCGGGCCATCGAGCTAAATCCTCTCAACAACTATTACAGAGGACGGGGAAACGCATACGACCGACTTGCTCAGTATGAACAGGCGTTGGCTGACTTCGGGCGCGCCATCCGCCTCGACCCCAACTATGCATTGACTTATCGTGAAAGGGGTTGGACCTATTATCGAACGGACAGATACGAGGACGCCCTCCAAGACGCCAACCAAGCCGTCAAGTTGGAGCCAGGAGACCGGTGGAACTATCGGTTAAGAGGCCGGGCATTAGCCAAGCTGGAGAGATACGCAGAGGCCGTTTCGGACTTCAGCCGGGCCATTGATTTGCACCCGCACGAGGTCATTTACTTTGACCGGGGCCGTGCGCATTACAAGTTGGCTCAATACGACCGGGCGTTGGCTGACTTCGGCGAGGCCATACGCATTGACCCCAACTATGCCTTTGCATACGACTGGAGGGCGGCTGCCCATGGCAAGCTGGGGAACGAAGCCCAGAAACTAGCCGACCGGCAAAGCGCGTGCTCCATAGACAACTCGTTCTGGTTCTGCTAGCCATAATCAGCGAGAGCGAAAGGAAAGAAATGCCCACTCCAGACCTGAACATCATCGTCTGCCTAGACCGGCGTAAGTGTCTTTACGCCACATTCCATGGCAAGAACGGCCCTGAACTGCTTGAAGAGTTGCGCGTCACGGTCCAGCAGTCCGGTCTTGAAGACCGGGTGCAGGTCACGGCCTGCCGTTGCATCCTTGGCTGCACCTACGGGCCGAGGATCGACGTTGCCCAGCGGTGGTCGGGGGAGAAAGTCCTTTACGGGACGACCGAAGGCAGGGTCACTATTTCCATCCGGGGCAGGGTCACGTTTTCCAGAATCCCGGAAGACCTGGCGTCGTTAATCACCGACAACCTGCCCGGTGAGTAACCTGCGTTTCCGCGCCCCTTCGGACTCGTAGATCACTCCCTGTTCCGCCAACGCCTCGACTTCGGCGGAAGTAAGGCCAAGATGCTCCATCAGGACCTGGTGATTGTGCTCGCCGAGTTGGGGCGCGGGTCCCCTGACGCTGGCCGGGGTCTCGGAGAACTTATAGGGCGGGGCCACCACACCCGTCGGCCCCAACTCAGGGTATTCGATCTCCTGGAACGCGCCACGATCCCGGTAATGGGGGTGCTTCCAGATATCTTCCTGGGATAAGACCGGGCCAGACGAGATTCGAGCCTCGGCGAGGACTGTCAGGGCTGCTTCGTCGTCGCTCATGTCTTGAAGCCATGCTTCTATTATGCCCACCACCTCGTCGCGCCGCTCAAGGCGGTCGTCATCGGTCAGGTATCTGAGATCGTCGATCATGTCTTCCCGGTCCATACAGGCGCAGAGCCTTCCCCATGCGCTGTTGGCCCCCTGTCCCGGAGCCTGGAGCGATATGTACCCCTCTTTGGCCTTCAGGATCCCCATGGGAAAGGTGTAGGTGTTCTGCTTGCCGTTCCGGTAATGCAGTGGGACCCCGTGGTTGGCGGCGGTGTGGGGCATCCCCAGGGAGTCCAAGAAGAGCAGGCTTTCGATCATGGAAAGGTCGATGTATTGGCCCACGCCCGTCCTCTGGCGGTGGAACAGTGCGTACCCGACCGCCAACGCTCCGGTCATTCCGGTGATGGTGTCGCCGACCCCGCCGCCTATGGTGTAGGGCGCTCCGTCCTTTTCCCCGGTTATCCAGTTCAACCCGCTCACGGCCTGGGCCACCGGGTCGGTGCAGACGTGTTCGGGATTGTGGGCGAACCCTTCCTGGCCATAGCCGGTCATGGACACCATGATGATCCCTGGGTTCAGGGCGGTTAGGTTGGAGTAGTCGAGACCGTAGCTCTTCACGACGTGGGGCGTGTAGTTCTCCACGAACACGTCTGCCTGCTTAACCAGCGACCGGACTATCTCCAGTCCTTTCGGATGTTTCAAGTCGACGCAAAGGCTTTTCTTGCCGCCGTTTAGGTGGAGAAACGGCACGCCGTTTCGGGTTGGCAGTGATTCGGGGGTGAACCGTTCTTCCTGATTGTCCACCGGGCGTTCGATCTTGATGACATCCGCCCCCATATCGGCCATGATGCGGCTGCAAAATGGACCGACAAAGGCAGCAGTAAAGTCCAACACCTTGATGCCCGACAGTAGATTCGTGGCCATCGGCGCGCACCTCCGAGCAATTGCCATATCGAGGAATCAACCCCCTGGCAGTCTGCGACCGTCCCGGGGATTGGCCTGATTGTACACTGGCCGGCGGCGAGGTGGACAACCAGCCTGACCGGACGTACTATTCCCAGGACACACGAGGGTTAGTGGCTAGTGGTTAGTGGGACCGCAGGCCGCCACTTCTGACCGGCCACTGGTCCAGGGTCTTTTCATTCTCCCCTCTCCTGTGGGGAGAGGGGTTGGGGGTGAGGGACGTCTTTCCCTTGCAAGCACGGTTGACCCGGAGCGCCCCCCCTCACCCCGGCCTTCTCCCTCCAGGGAGAGGGAGAATGAAAAGGCACAGGTCACTGAACACTTGCACACAGCATGAAGCATAGGAGGGCCGATGCAGACACGACAGATGACGGCCAACGCCTCGAATTTGATTGTCGAGCAACTGGCGGCGTCGGGAGTAAAGTACGTCTTCAACAACTCCGGGTCGCGGGAAGCGCTGTTCTTCAATGAACTCCACTCGCGCTCCGACATCCACGGCATACTTGGACTCCATGAAGGGGCGGTTACGGCCATGGCCGGGGGATATTCCCAGGCCAACCTGCAGCCCGCGGTGATGGTCGTCCACCTGGGCGCGGGCCTGGCCCAGTGCATGGGGCAGCTAATCAACATCTGGACCGGCAGCCTGCCCGTAGTGGTGATCACGTTTGCCGGAGACACCGGCAGTTTCGCCGACTTCATCAGCCTGGACGTCAGCCATAACGCGGGCCCGACCGCCATCAGCGCCCCGCTGACCAAGGCCAACTGGACCGTCATTGAGCCGGAAGGTCTCCCCGCCGCGGTCAACCGGGCCCTGCGCGTTGCCATGACCCCTCCGGTAGGTCCGGTGCACCTGGCGGTCTACGACCGGCTGCTGGGGCCTTCCGAATTCACGGCCAACATCATCGACGGCGGTCTACCCGAAGTCCGCATGGGCTTCCCGGCGGACAGCGACGTGGAAGCCATCGCCCAGGCGTTGCGCAACGCCAAACGGCCTCTCCTCTACACCGGAGACGGCATCTGGAAGAGCGGCGCCGACGCCGAGGTGACCGCCATCGCGGAGCGGTTCGGCATTCCGGTGGTGGGTGACCTGAGAGGGGTCCCCATCAAGCATCCGCTACACTGCGGCGGGAGACGGCTTGAACAAGCGCCGGACATCGACCCTGACCTGATCCTGTGCTGGGGCGTGCGTCACAACGGGGCGGGCACACCCGACGATTACGCCGCCTTCTTCAACGCCGAACGGACCATTGCCGTGGGGTCCGACGTTGAGAACCTGGAAAACATCCCCGGCCTGGACCTGGCTGTCCTGGCTGACGAAAAACGCACGGCCCAACGTCTTCTTGATCTGACGGAATCCTCTCAGGACGAGTTGGCTGGCCGCCGCGCCTGGGCCAGGGAAGAGGCCGCCGCCCTGCGCGCCCGCAGGAGAGACGCGGCCCAGCAAGTTGCCGCGCAGCAGGGAAAGGTCCGGGCGGTCGCTCTGGCCGACGCACTGGACAAGACCCTTGAGCGGCACGGCGGAGGCCTGGTGACCATTGAACAGTTCGCCGTCGGGCAGGACCTTCTTGAGAACTCTGGGGATGTGGGCAATAACGAATACATCCGGCCCGCAGGAGGTTCTGAGGGTTACGGGGTAGGCGCGGCCATCGGCGCAAAGCTGGGCGCTCCCGACAAGCCTGTAGTCGGCCTGGTCGGAGACGGCTCGCTTTACTACTCTGACTCGGCCCTTTGGACCGCCTCAAGCCACAACATTCCCGTGCTTTATGTCATCTCAAACAACGGGGCCTACGGCATCGTGGCCGGGGCCTTTGGAAACGCCAACGCCAACATGAAGCAGACCGGCGATTACAGGGGAGTAGTCCTGGACAACATCGATCCGGTTAAGCTAGCCGAGGGCTTCGGCGTCGAGGCCATGGACGCCACGGACGAGGCCACCATCGCCGACGCCATTGAACACGGGCTGAGGACGGTGGAAGAGGAGAAGCGCCCCTTCCTGCTAAACGTGCATCTGCCGCTGGGATTGCCGGAAGGCGGACGCCCCGGCGCAATCTACAGCCTGAAGGACGAAACGGCTAAGCCCATTTAACGCAAGGACGCAAGCGCGTAGAGCTTTTCTTAGTGCAACTTCGCGCCCTTCATGGATAATGAGGAACGAGTGACGACAGACGCAGACACCGGCAGCCATATCGACGCAGCCGAGGTATGGCGGGCAATAGGACGGATGGAAGGCGACATCGCCGCTGTAAAGGAAGTCCAGATCGAAATCAGGGCAGAAATGCGGGAAGGGTTCCGGGAATCGCAAGCCAGGTATTTGGATTTGCAAATCGGCATGCGGGACGTGAACCGGCTCGTTGACCGGCTTTTTTACACTATCCTTGCTGTCGGCGGGGCGCTGCTCGCGGCTTTCATTGCCAGCCGCTTCATTGGCGGTTGACCTCGCCGGCCAAACGCATCGGGAGCTTTCCGCAGGGAGCGCGGGTCTGATATTATTGCCCCCGGCAGGCCAAAACATTCCGAAGAGGGAGGAGATCATGGGCTACACACCGAGACAGCTAGGCCACGTGAACATTTTCGTGCGGAACGCGGAGAAGGCCCGCGAGTGGTATGAGGACCTGCTGGGTCTTCACACCTATGGTTTCACCCCTGGCCGCGCCGCATTTATGAGCGCGGACCTGGGCAACTCCCACGATATCGCCCTGACTGAGGTCGGGGAGAACGCCGCCGGCCCGATGGGGGGTCAGGTCGGCTTGAACCACATGGCCTGGTACATGCACAGCCTCGATGACCTCAAGGAACTCTACTACCGGGTCAAGGACAAGGGAATCAAGATCGACCGGGTATCAGATCACGGCCATGCGATAGGGGTTTACATCCGCGACCCGGACGGCAACGGTATCGAGCTTTCCTACGAGATGCCCGCGGAACAGTGGGGGCGGGACGAACAAGGCCGCATGATCGGGAAGACCGAGAAGGGCCAACTATCCGGACCTTGGGATGAGGAACTGGCCCGCCAGGCCGCCCACGTCTAGTACACCGAATCGCAGGTCTCATCGAGATGGGGGTGCGGATATGCGCCCCCATTTCAGATTAACGGAAAGGATTCTCCGGCTATGGCAACATTGGACGTGCTCACTTACGGGTTCGCGCTGAACACCGACCAGGGTTCCTTCGGCTACTCCACCAACTCCTTGCTACGTGTTGGGAACCACAACATTCTCATCGACACCGGCCCGTCGTCGAGGCGCGCTTTTTTGTACAAGGCGCTCCAGACCAGGGACCTGACTCCGGACGACATCGACATCATTATCCTGACCCACATGCACTGGGACCACTGCCAGAACACCGACCTGTTCAAGAACGCCAGGGTGGTGGTCAACCCGACGGAGATTGACTACGCCCGCAATCCCAATCCCTGGGACATGGCCGTGGCTGCCGGCATGGCCGACCTCATGCGCAACATGAAGATCGACATCGTGTCGGAGGGCGACACTATCGTCGATGGCGTTACCGTGCTGGAAACGCCGGGCCACACCAAGGGGCACATGAGCGTATTGGCCGAAGTCGACGGGGAGAAGGTCCTGCTGGCTGGGGACGCGATGCCAGAGAGCGGAACGGTCGCCCGCGGTATGCCGTACAACATCTTCTGGGACCTGGAAGACGCCAAGGAGAGCGTGGAGAAGATGGTCTCCTCCTCCAACGTGTTTTACCCGGGTCACGACAGGCCCTTCCGCGTTCAGGACGACAAGATTCTGTACCTTCACGGCCCGGACAATATCCACGTGATGGACAGCACCGAAGGCGGCGGGACCGCATCGCTAACCTTCACGGTCCACGCCGAACGGTCCGTGAACATCGACATAGTACAAAAGTAAGCGGGCCACAATTTCCGACTAATTTGATCCTGTTGATAGGGTCTAGGAGGCGCCATGTTCCAGAAGATTCAACACATTGGGTACTACACGCCAGACCTGGCGGCGACCGTGGAGTGGTTCGAACGGTCTTTCAGGGCGGTAAACGCAGGGGGAGGCCCGTTGCCAAAGAGCGCCGCGGTTCCCAGCGGCGGCATCAACGCGTACGTCCGGTTTGGCCGGGTGGAGGCGGAGCTAATCGAGCCTGAAGACAAGACGGGGCTGGAGACGGGGCGGCTGACCATGCACCACGTCGGCTACGTGGTGGAGAACATAGACCAGAGCGTTGCCGATCTAAGGGCGAAAGGTTTCAATTTCGCGGCTGACGCGCCCTTCACCAACGTGATGGGACAGCAGGTGTTGTATTTCGATTCAGCCAGCACCAACGGCGTTCGGGTCCACTTGACGCAGCTACCCGCTGATTCCCCTTCAGGTTCCGGACAGGGGTTGGAGGTCAGCTCTATAGTCCACGCTGGATACCGGGTAAAGGACTTGGACAGGGCGATTGCCTGGTACGTGGACAATTTCCAGGGGGAGCATATTGGCGGAGGGGCTTCCCGGAGCGGCGGACGCAACGCCTTCGTGAACTTCGGCCAGGTGCAGGTGGAGTTGATCGAGCCGGGGGACACTTCAGGCATGTCGGACGATGTCCACGACATGGACCATGTGGGCTACGTTGTAGGGGACATCCCTTCTTGCATGGGGGCTTGTCAGGACTGCGGACTGGTTTTCGTGGCCGACTCCCCGGCTACCAACTCGGTGCGACAGCAGGTCCTTTACTTCGACACCGATACTACGCTGGGCTCGCGGATGCATTTGACGATGCTACCGGACTAGCTTGCGGAAACGTGGCTGGCCGGGGAGTAAGCAGAAGCCGACTCCTCGGCCGGTGCGGTGCCGGCGTATTGGGCTGAGGCCCCAAATAGCCGGAACGTCAGACCAAGCTAACCGCCGCCTTGACCCCGCATCATTATCGCCACGAACAGGGTGATGAATCCCGCCACCATAGTTCCCATGGTAGCGAGCCACATCATCATCATGCGGTTCTCAAGGGCGGTAAGCCTCTGTTGTATGCTGTCGATCTGGTTCTGCAAGCCTGACAATCTGATTCTGCAAGCCGACAATCTGATTCTGCAAGCCTGCAATCTGGTTCTGCAAGCTCTGAAGGGTCAAAGGCACCTGCTCGAAAGCGCCTTCCAACCTGGAAACCCGTTCCTGTATCGTCGCCATCGGAGTAATCCTCTCGTCTAGTCTCCGGACTGTGCCACGGCAGCCCGCTCCAGGCCGAGCTCCTGGACCCGCTTCATCAGCGCGGCCCGCTGCTCTGGAGTGAGGGGTTGGCCGGGAGCCCTGGGTTCGCCGCAGTCAATTCCAAGCCTCTCGCTGATGACGGCCTTCGCGGTGGCGTGTAGGCCGAATTGGCGGACCAACCCGGTGACTTCGCTGGCCCGGTCCTGGGCCGCCTCGGCGCGGGCTATGTCTCCGTCGTTATATGCGTTCCAGATCTCGATCCATAGCTCCGGGGCCATGTTCGGCGGGCCGTCGACGCAGCCAGTAGCGCCGATGGTCAGGGCAGGCAACATTAACATGCTGTTGCCGATCAGACAGTGCAGCCCCATCTTGGCGAATGCGCGGACGTTGGTGAAAGTCACCGCCGAGTGCTTGAGGCCCTTAAGCTGGGGCACACCATCTTGAATCTTCTGCATGAGCTCGGGAGTGATTTCGACGCCGGTGGACTGGGGAAGATTGTAGACGAACAGGGGCAGGTCCGCGGCTGCGCCCACCGCCCGGTAGTGCTGGACTATAGCCTCGTCGCTCTGGCGGTAGAAGAACGGCGGAACACAACAGATTGACTCGACGCCGGACTTGGCGGCGTGTTCAGCCAGCTTGGCAGCCCGCGCCGTGGTTGCCGCGCCGACGTGCATGATGTTTTCGATCCGGCCTCGGGACTGGTCGGCGGCGATCTCGGCAATCCGCATGTTCTCTTCATCGTCGAGCAGAACGCTCTCGCCGGTGCCGCCAGCGACCCAGAAGCCATGCACGCCTGCTTGGATGTTGAACTCCATGACCTCCCGGAACGCGGCTTCGTTAAGGTCCCCTTCGGGGGTCATTGGGGTGATAATCGCTGGGTATACTCCGTGGAATCCTGACATGTTAGTCCTCCTTAGAAAGCTGCTAGCCAGTGTATCACGGCCGGGTAGATGGCCGGACCACCGGACCCAATTCCCACGTCCGGGCAAGAATCCGGGGTACTCCGGTGATCTCTCGATTATTGGCAACGGGCCCTACAATTACGCCAAGCCTAGCCGGAATAGAGCCGGTTCAAATTGGCGTAGCGGGCCGGGTCCAGGTCTTTTCCCCGGAGTCCGGGGTGGCCGGGGCCGTAGCGATGAGCGCGGAACATGGAATTGGAGCGGGTGCCACCGGTCCCCCGGGACGCCGGTCCGAATATCGGGTTGACGTATTCCCAGACTATCTCCTTAGCCTGGGTTACCTCGAACACACGGCCTGGCGCGCCCTCGCAGACCAGCGTATTGCCGTTGGGAAGCCGTTCGGCCCCACTGATATGAAAGCTGTAGAAGGAGATGGGGGGGTCACCCCGGTACTCCCAAACGATCTCGCTAGTCTCAGGATCAACCTCTACCACCCGTGAGTAGGTAAACCCCGGCCGGTGCGGCCCGTTGTCAAACAGCAGGACATGGCCGTTGTCCAAATAGGTGGGGTGGTGTTGATGGGATATCACTCCTGGCCCCCACTTCCATTTGAAATTCCCAGTCTCCCGGTCCACGATGCCCACGGTGTCAATACGCCTGAAGCTGACCACCAGGTCACCGTTTGGGGTGACTTTGAGCGAGTTTTGGTGCGTCCACTCCTCACGGCTTTCGAGTTGGCAGATTACGTCTTCTTCCGGGTCCAGATGTTCCCAGGAAGGCCAGGAATATACTACATCTCCAGCGGGCGTCACCTCGTGGACCAGGTCGCCGAGAACTTCCTCGGGACCTTCACCCGTCCTGAACCCCCCTTGGATCCGGGCCGTCAACTCTTCGGCCAGAGGCTCGAATAGCAGGACCAACGTATTTCCGTTGGGAAGCCGCTCGAAATCATGGTGGAGCATGGGCGCCTGGTACTCCCAGACTTCGTTGCCATCCCAGTCAAGTTCCACGATGGCCCCCGCTCCTGCGCCACCCACCGGGGGCTGGCCCCGCACCCCGGCTCCGGTGGTCCCCGAAGTGCGGAGGAGAAGGTGTCCATTCGGGAGCAGGTAAGAATAACCGATTCCATCGGCCAGGTACCACCGGTGACAAACGCGGCCATCCATGTCGATAAGGTAAGTGTAGTTGCCGCTGGTGGGGGTGAAGAGCGTATAGCCTCGGTAGCTGTGCTGTGGGGCGTAGTGGATCAGCCCCACAGCATGATGTTGCGACCATCCCATTGTGTCCTCCGTCCAGCCATAGATTGCCAAGGCTGTTGGGAGATATTAGCAGGTGGTCAGGACGGAGTCGAACCCAGGCCGGCCAAGACTTGCCCCCAAGTCTGTGCGTCTCCTTGTCCGAAGCTGTCCCGGTAGGTGATGACCCCATTGCCATCAACGGCGATTTTAGTGGATTGTGCGATCACTTCCAGGTCTCGCAGGCCATTCCCCGCGATCTCCGCCACGGGCCAGGGGTAGCCCTCCTTCTCCCGGTCTTGTTCAAGGACATCCACAGTCTGGCCCGGGCTCGCCCCCACGATATAGAAGTTGACGTTTTCCGTGTAGTCCCGGTCAAGGCTGCTTAGGCTCCGCAACTCGGAGCGGCAGGTCGGTCAATACGTGGCGTGGAAGAACAGGAACGACGGCCGGTCCTGGTTCATCAACTCGGCCGAGGTAATGGAAGCCCCATCCAGCAGGTTCAGGGTGAATTCGGGGACCGTGTTGCCCACCTGGCTCCCTATCGGCGGGAGTTCTTGGGATGGGACTTCCGGCTTGACCGCTGCGGCGGGCGGCTGTTTCTCCACCACGGTCGTAGACTGCCCGCTCTGAGCCGCAGGCTTTTCCGCCGTAGCCGTGTCCTGTTTCACCGTTTTTGGCGTGGTGTCCTGTTTAGGCGTAGTCTCCCGCGCTGGAACGGCAGGCTTCTCCGTCATTGCCGGAGCTTGTTTTTCCAAAACTGTGGCTGCAGGATGATCCTCTGAAATGGACTTGGCAGGCTTGTCCTCGGATGCCGGTGACGACGGGGTACTCTCCGATACGGCCGTTTGTCCGGACTCGACGGAGGAAGGCGCGCTGGCTCCGCCGCAAGCCGGGGCCAAGACTAGCGCCACCACGGCCAGGGTCACCAGCGCTGTGTTCCAATTAGGGGTCAAATGTCTCATGCGCTCCTCTCCAATGGGTTTAGAAACTATCTCAAAACTGAACGAACAGGCTTGGGCAGAGGCGAAATCCCCCTTAATTCCCCTTTTGCGAAAGGGGGAGACATTTGGGAAGCCTCGTTTTGAGATAGTTACTTAGTCTCCTTCGAAGAACCGGCGGGGGTTCTCCACCATGATCTGTTGGATATCCTGGTCGGACGCCCCCAATTCCTTTAGTCTCGGGAGAACATGCCGGGTGATGAACAAGTAGCCGTCGGGGTTTGCCGCCCGGCGTTCTGCTTGCACTTCGGCCCCGTGGCGCGCTTTTGGCACCGAATAATCGTGTGAAAGCATGATCCGGTTGGTATGGCCCGCGTCTATCAACTTCTTGACCACCCCGGTGCGCCCTTCCCAGTCCGGAGTTCCGGGTGTGCGCCCTCCAGGATACCGGTCCAAGCCCAGCCAGACTCCTTCATCCAGCAGACCGAGGAGGTAGTCCATATCGGTGTCGTCGTTGCTATGCCCGACGTACACCAGGTTCATGTCCACTCCTTCTTCCTTTAGGATGCGGACCTGTTGCTCTCCGATGCGCTCCGGAGACCAGGTGTGCGTTGAAATCCGGGCTCCGGTCTGATTGGATGTCCGGGCCGCTGCGCGAAGGACCACTTCCTGTGGCGGGGTTATTCCGCCGCGGTCGCTGGCCACCTTGATGATGCCAGCCTTAATACCGGTACCCTCGATCCCTTCTTCGAGTTCCCGGACGTAGAGGGACGCGATGACGTCCGGGGACACGTCTCCGAATGGCCGGGGCACCGCAAGATGGCTGCCGGTGGCGGCTACGATCTGGACTCCGGATGCGCGGGACACTTCCTCCATAAGGAGGACATCACGGCCCAGGTCGATAGTGCTAACGTCGAGAATCGTCCGCACACCTTCGCTGTATGCTTCCGTCAGTTCCGCGATGGCTTGTTCTTTGACACCTTCGCGGTCGAAGAATTCGGGGTAGGTCTGGCGGATGCCCGCGGCGTTGGTCCCCAGGTGCTCGTGGCTCAGGGTGAATCCCAGGTTTGCCGAATCTACCGGGCCCAGAACGGTGTTTACGGCTGCCATGACGTTACCTCCTGGCGTGATTTTGGCCCAGTTATTCTACCTTGGATTGGATGCCTTCGGTAAGAGTACGTATGAGAGGGCGAATGCGCCGCCGGACGCGGCCCGTGGCAACTGTTCAGATTTGATGTGTCCTTCCTACTCCAAGCTGGTCATTCCGGCTACAAGCTCATCATTCCGGGCCCCGTATCCAGTACGGGGCAGGCTTTGACCCGGAATCCAGAAACCTTTGCAATCAGGGACATTCACTATCATTGGCATTTCTGGATTCCCGCCCCCGATCGAGCCGGGGGCAGGCTCTGCGCGGGAATTGCGGATGGCCTTGCCGAGGCCATGTATGAATATGAAAATTGCCTATTTTCATAGTAATGACGGATTGCGGGGGCGGGACATGAGGGGCGGGACATGATAAGAGGATTATCACAGAGATGACCGATGTGAGTTTCAGCCAATCCGCTTCATCAAGTCTGAACAGTCGCGGCCCGTGCGTTGCCTGGACAATAAGCGGCAGGCGGGTTTACTATCGCCTAGCCCGGAAATTCAAGGCCGCCACCGAACGAACTAGGGTCCGCCAAAGACCAGACGAACAATTCACACAATCCAACGGAGGTCAAACACGAGATGACCGCGCCATCGGAGCGGCCCAGCGATTGGGTACAGCAGCACATGAACGCCTATCTGTCGACCAACGGGGAGGAGGGGCACATCTGGAATGGCCTACCCACCGCGCTGCTCACCACCATAGGCCGCGTGACCGGGAACCCCAACACCACTCCTTTGATCTACGGTCTGGACGGTGACCGCTACCTGCTGGTGGCGTCACGCGGCGGGGCTCCACGGCATCCGGGCTGGTACCGGAACCTGGCCAAGAACCCGAACGTGGAGCTACAGGTGATGGGGGACAAATTCGCGGCGACGGCCCGGACCGCCACGCCTGACGAGAAGCCGGCCCTCTGGGCAATTATGGCCAAGATCTTCCCGAACTACGACGAGTACCAGGCCCGCACGGAAAGGGACATTCCGGTGATTGTAATAGAACGGAAGCCGTAGTCCTGACCGGCGCTCAGCCCACGACCAACGGCGTCCAGGGCGCAGGGCTTCTGTGTCCCAACTTTTCCGTACACTCAGCACGGTAGATCACAGGAGCGCCGCGCCATCAATCTGATTCGACTCCCCCGGCTTCACACATTTGACTCCCTCATCGCCTATCGCAACTACCGTCTCCTTTGGACTGGCAACTTCTTTTGCAACAGCGCCTTATGGCTGCAAATGCTCACCATCGGTTGGTTGGTCCGTGACCTAACGGAAGGGTCGGCCACTTCCGCCCTGCAAGTGGTCACCGTGGGCGGCCTCAGCACGCTACCGGTGCTGCTAGTGGGACCCTGGGGCGGGGTGCTGGGCGACCGCGTAGACCGCCGCAGGCTCCTGATGCGGATTCAGACATTCATGGCCTTCCTCGCCGCTTTGTTCGCACTGGTAATCGTGTCGGATTACGGGATTGAGCTTTCCAACACCGCCAAAGTATGGGCCTCCTACGGGTACGTAATCATCAGCGGTAGCTGCCTGTGCATCGCCCAACCGATGCGGCAGGCCCTCATCGCCAACACCGTACCTCCCGAAGCCTTCGGAAACGCCTTCGCGACCAACTCCCTTACGATCACAGGCACCCGAATATTCGGGCCATTTATCGGCGGCATTTTAATCGCCAACCTTGGGTTCACGGCCAACTTCCTGATGGAGGGAGCCTTTTACGCCGCAATGGTCCTGGTGTTTATCCCCCTGCGGACTCCATATCAGCTCACGGCCACGCGGAGGCGGGTCTCGCCGGTCAACGCGTTCGGTGAGGGGATCAGATTCATCCGGCGGGAGCAGCCGATCATCCTGACCATGATCCTGCTGGGGTTGATACCCAACATGATCCTGCACCAGGTGTGGTTCCTGTTACCCGTGTTCACCGCCGATTCTCTGCTACGGGAAGCGGATGTTGGCGGGTTCCTGCTGTCCGCAACCGGTATCGGGGGGTTTGCGTCGGCGGTATCGATCGCTTCGATAGGGTTCGTCTTCAAGAAGGGGATAGTGTCCCTCTGCTCGATTATGTTCAGTGCGATATTCGTGCTGCTATTCGCTTATTCACCATTTATAGCTCCCCTTTTCCCACTGGTCCCGGCCCTCGTATTCATCGGCCTCAATGCCGCCGCCCAGGCGCACTTCCGGACAACCAGCAGCACCCTGGTCCAGCTCATCACTCCGGACCGTTTCCGGGGCAGGGTGACCAGCCTGGCCAGCTACGGGCAGGGGTTCGTGTTCCCATTCAGCATCGTCGTGGGCCTCCTGACTGACTTTACCAACGTGGTAACCGCAATCACCATCCTGGGGGCCGCCGGTCTGGCGCTGTCCCTGTTTTTCCTCGTGCGCCTTCGCGACGTGCGCAACCATGATTAGCGCGGGCCGGGCATGGCGGTGAGCGGGCGGAAGTGTGCGGACTGGGCAAACACAGGGATATAATCGGGTACACGACGCGGAAATATGTCCATGGCTGGCGAGGGAGCTTTATGACCGACCACGAGATTTTCCAACTAGGAGACGTCGACCTGCAATGCGGGTTGCGACTTCGGAGCGCATGGCTGGCCTACAAGACCTATGGGAACCTGAATGCGTCCAAAGACAACGTTATCGTGTTTCCCACCTTTTTCGGTTCCCAGCACCCAGCCAACGAGCTGATGATCGGGCCGGGGATGGCCCTGGACCCGGAAAAGTTCTTCATCGTTATTCCAAATATGTTCGGCAATGGACTGTCGCCATCCCCCAGCAACACACCCCCGCCATACGACAGGGCGCGGTTCCCCGCGGTTACCTATTACGACAACATCACATTCCAACACCGCCTGGTTACAGAGAAGTTCGGCGTCGACCGGATAGCCCTGGTTTGCGGGTTCTCGATGGGCGCGCAGCAGACTTTCCATTGGGGCGCGCTGTACCCCGGCATGGTTGAGCGGATCGCGCCATGGTGCGGGTCGGCGAAGACGTCGCGGCACAACTTCGTGTTCCTGGAGGGGGTCAAGGCGGCCCTGCGAGCGGACGACGCCTGGAACAACGGCTGGTACGAGAATCCGCCGCTCAAAGGACTGCGGGCCATGGCCAGGGTCTACGCCGGTTGGGCCCCCTCCCAGGCGTTCTACCGGGAGAAAGTGTTCCTGGAATTGGGGTTTTCCTCCCTGGAGGACTACCTGATTACGGCGTGGGAAGGCAGATACATCCAGCTTGACGCCAACGACATTCTGGCGATGGCCTCGACGTGGCAGGCGGGAGACATAAGCGATAATCCCCTCTACGGCGGCGACTTCGAAAAGGCCCTGGGATCGATCAAGGCCCGAGCCTTCGTGATGCCATCCCAAACCGACCAATACTTTCCTCCTGAGGACAACGAGATCGAGGTTGGACTCATGCCCAACGCCGAGTTGCGGACCATACCCACCATTTGGGGGCACACCGGCGGGGGGCCGGGGCGCAATCCGGTGGACACGGGGTTCATAGATGCGCAGCTAAAGGAACTATTGGCGAGTTGAGGCCGATACCGCTAGAAACTCGGACGGAAACCCCGATTCTCCACAAGCCGTCGTTTTCTCAGCGTCGATTATCGATGTAATCGTGGGTTATTGAAACGTATTACATACACTACTATGCCGTATAAGACTGTAATCCGCCTCCATTTATCAGCAGGAAACGGGGCCAATGGCTTTCCGGCCAGACTTCTAGGAATAGGTTGCGGCATTGGCTGATGAGAGGGACTGGTGGTTGGAGTTCTTTGCCGGTCAGACGTTGAATTTCGTATCGTCGTCGCGGGACGCTGAGCAGACCCACAGGGAGACGGGATTCATCCAGCAGGCGATGGACCTGCCGTTAGGCGCGAAGGTATTGGACGTTCCGTGCGGGTCGGGCCGGCTGGCGCTGGAATTGGCCGCGTGGGGTTATGAGATGACCGGAGTGGACATCAGCGGGCCACTCCTGGAAGAAGCCGGGGCCAGCGCGGAGGCCAGCGGAGTCCGGATCCGGTGGGAAAACCGGGACATGCGCGGCCTGCCCTGGCAAGAGGAATTCGATGGCGCGTTCTGCGCGTGGAGCAGCTTTGGATACTTTGACGAGCGTGGAAACGCCGACTTCTTGCAGGCGGTATCCCGGTCGCTAAAGCGAGGTGCGCCCTTCGTCCTGGATACTCCCCTCATCGAGACCCGTCTACCCGAGATCGCCGCCGAGCCCAGGGTGTGGTGGCGAGTAGGAGACCTGCTAGCCCTGGAAGAACGGGACTTCGACCATGCGACCTGCCGTGTGGAGTCCCAGTGGACGTTCATCCAGGACGGGAGCATGGAATCGAAGCGCCTTTCGTTAAGGCTATATACTCTTAGGGAGTTGGCGCTGCTACTTGAGGAAGCCGGGTTTGGTGACCACGAGCCCTATGGAGGAACAAACTTCGAGCCATTCGGATTGGGTTCCGAATGGCTCTACATGGTTACCAGAAAACTGTAGCATCGCTCCGCAATCGACTCGCGAGTCATGCGGAGAGTAGCCAGGGTTTACAGGTTCATTGCATCCAAGCCGACGCGGGCCAGGTCCTCATCGCGTTGGCCGCTGGGGTAACCCCCGACACCGATACCGCCCAAAATGACCCCGTCCTTCCTGATGACGAGACCTCCCTGGTTTGGGGTCAACATCGAGTCTCCCATGTCCGCAACTATTCTGCCGCCGGCCCGGACGTTGTCCCCGTGGGCCCCTGAGTCCTGGCCCATCATGGCCGACGTATAAGCCTTGCGGATAGCATGGCGGCGGCTAAACATACGCAGGTTGTCCATCTTGGCGTAAGCCACCATGTTGCCGGTGTCGTCCACGATGGCCATTGCCACCGGTTCGTTGGGCAATTCCAACGCCTTTTCGGTCATGGCGTTCATTGCCGCCCGCACTTGATCGAAGCTTAGGTATGGGTTCTCTGCCATGATGCCTACCCTCCTATAGGGGTCCGTTTTTAGGGGCTGTTTTGGTTAAGCGTATTTCCCGGAAATCTGGGGAGTGGTCCCGTCGAGCCCCTTGTCTTGCCTGTCCAGCCTGGTTTCCCGGAGCCAGGTGCGCTTGAGGTCGTCTCTGACGTTGAACCGGAGCGTGCCAAGGCCCTCGCACTCCAGGTCCACCAGGTCGCCGTCCATGAACGAGCTGAGGCCCCGGTGGTTGGTGCCGGTGGCCACGACGTCGCCGGGTTCCAGGGGGTGAATCGAGCTTACCCATTCAATGACCCTGGGAATCTGGTGGGCCATGTCGTTGGTATTGAAGTTCTGCTTCAACTCCTCGTTGACCCACAACCTGACCTGGAGGTTCTGAGGGTCGGCGATCTCGTCCGCGGTGACGAGCCAGGGCCCCATGGGCGCGAAGGTCTCCCTGGACTTCATCTGGTAGAAGGTGTTGCCCGCCGGGGGCAGACCGCGGGCCGAGCCGTCAATGAAGTTGACGTACCCGAAAATGTAATCGAAAGCGTCCTCTGCGCTAACGTTCGATGCCCGTTTGCCGATGACCAGGGCCATCTCAGCTTCGCCCTCGAAGATCGTGGCCGGGACATCGGGCAAGACCATGGTGTCGCCGGGGCCAATCACCGCGTTGGCAGACTTATGGAAGGCGTTGATGGGGGCCGGAGCGTCCCTGGTGCCGTCCTCCATGTAGTTGACCGCCATCGCCACGATGTTGTTGGGCTTGGGTAACGGCGACCGGAGGCTCACTTGATCGAGGGAGGTCCCTGAGCCCTGGCTGATCGCGCGATCAAGGGCCGGCCGGTGGGTTGAGAAGTCTTCGATAATTCGGTTAAGCAAGTCCTGGGGGGAGCTATGGGTAATGCCGCTGACCGCGCTTGATAGGTCAACCACGTTATTCCCGCTGATCGCGCCTAGCTTGAAGTCATCGTAAAAGACTAGCTTCATGTCTCCTCCAAAAATGCTGGCTCAAGGTGAGGGTGTTCGTTTAGGGCGTCTTGGGACGTCTCGGACGATGGAATGATAACCATTCCGGTGGAGGCTATCAAGGTATTCTGTGCGGGCGGTGATTGTTTGAGGGAAGGGTTACGCGCGGGACTGGCGCCTAATTCCAGACCAGACTATGTTCACCGTATGTTCGACCCAGCCGTCGGGAATCTCTCTGCCCGTGATGTATTCCGCGTAGTAGGAGCCAATCAACATGCTAACGGCGATATCGACGTCCACGTCTTCATTGATTTCGCCCTGGGATGCGGCCTTCTCCAGCACCCTTCGAATCAACGCCCGGCGCGGAAGCAACACCCTCTCCCGGAATAGGTCCAGAAGCTCCGGGGTGTGGGTCTGTTCGGCCACCAGCGCCCCGATTATGCCCATGCCCCGGTTATGTTCGATTCGGTGGCGGAGGGTCTCAAGGTAGGCTACCAGGTCTCCCCAGGCGCTACCGGTGTTAGGGGGCTCTTCTTCCTCGATCAGGGCGGACACGGCGGCGGTGGCAAGGTCGGCCTTGCTGGCCCACCGCTTGTAAATCGTGGCCTTGGTGGTGCCCGCGGCCGCCGCAATGGTATCGATGGACATACGGTGGTATCCGCTGGAGGCCAACTGGGTCTGGGTGGCCTGTATCACGGCCTCGGCGATGCCGGGATCACGCGGCCTTCCCCTCGCGTTCCACGGCGGGGAATCCGATGCCTGAGTCATAGCCATCTCCAAATTCCGGGGCGTTGGTCCGGGGCGTTGGGTCGATTGGCCGGATGAGCCGGTCCTTGACAGGCCAACGCCTATTTAGCATACTATACGGTATAGTGAACTATTTCAATACTCACAGGGCCAAGTAACCCTTGGCCCGCGAACCCGCAGGCGCTGCGCCGACGCCGGTCCGACCCACGCCTAGAAGGCGCGGCCCACAGACCTTTTCGTCCTTAAGGAACCGCGATTACCGTTTCCTATGGACAGGCAACCTCTTCAACAACGGAGCGAACTGGCTCCAGCAGTTGACCGTCGGCTGGTTGGTCTGGGACCTGTCAGGGTCGCCTTTCCTGGTGGGGACGGTCGGCGGCTTCCGGGCATTGCCGTTTCTGCTCATCGGACCGATGGCCGGAGTGCTGGCGGACCGGCTGGACCGGCGAAAACTTGTACTGCTGAGCCAGGCCATGCTGGCCACGGCCGCGATTGTATTCGCCATGGTGGTGGCGTCCGGCCAGGTACAGGTCTGGCATTGCTTCGCCTACATCGCATTGTCCGGCGTCGCCCATTCCATACTACAGCCGGTGCGCAGCGCCCTTGTAGCCAATACCGTGCCCAAGGAAGACTTGCCGAACGCCTTCGCGCTCCACGCCATGACCATCACCTCTTCCAGGCTGGTGTGGCCCGCCATAGGCGGCTTACTGGTGGCGGCGTTCGGTTTCACCGTCAACTTCCTGGTGGAAAGCGTTCTATACATCATCCTCGCGGTGATGATTATCCCCATGCGGACCCCTTACCGCGAGAATAACCTGCGCCATCACAACTCTCCCTGGACCGACCTGAAGGACGGCGTCAAGTACGTGGCGAAGGACAAGCCCATCTTGCAGCTAATTTTGATGAGCTTCGTTCCGAATTTCTTCATCCAGCCTTGCATTCACCTGTTGCCGGCGTTCGTCGGGGCGGTACTCAACAGAGGACCCGAGATACTGGGCGCACTGCTTTCTGTCAACGGCGGGTTTGGGTTTGCGGCCACGGTGGTGATCGCCACTTTCGGATATGCGCTGGGCAAGGGAAGGACCTGCCTCCTAGCCCTAATACTGGGGTCAGTCGCCACCATCATTCTAGGTCAGTCCCATTGGCTGCCTCTGACGATGGTAGCGGTCTCCCTGCTAGGTTACGGGTTGAGCACGTTTCGGACGGGGAGCGGGACCCTGATTCAGACGCTGGCCCCGGACGATTTGAGGGGCCGCATCCAGAGCATCTACCACCTAGATCACGGACTGACGCCGTTGGCCAGCTTTATCATCGGAGCGTTCGCCGAATTCTACACGCCGACGGGAGCGGTGACCGTAGTGGGCATTGTGGCCCTGGTTGTATCGATATACTTCCTCGTGTTCTTCCCGATAATACGGAGGCTGGACTAGCCTCATATAATAGCCTTCGACTAATACCATCCTCTGTACGGCCGCGGGGAATGTCCGGACAGGTGTAGGCGCGATTCAGGAGGTAACTCTACGAATATTCCAGACCAACTCAAGAAACTGTTAATCGCGGGCGTCGTCGTAGGCGTTATCGCGGTCCTGGCCGGCGGAGGTATCGTCGGCTTCGATCAGTGGTTGAAATCTGACTTTTCAGGACGTTTCGTAAGCACCGACAGCGCCGAAGTCATGGCCGACCTCGTGAAGGTTGGCCCCCTCACCGCGGGGCGTATTAGCTCCATGGAAGTGGACGTTGGAGACCCGGTCCTGAAGGGCCAGGTGTTGGCGGTGCTGGACATGCCAAGCCTCATTTCCAGGTCGGACATCACGGACACCGCCAAACTGGGCTTCAGGGGAGTACAGGACCAACGCGCCGAAGTAGTCGCTCCCAGATCGGGTGTGGTCGCCTCGCGGACCGCAAAAGAGGGCGACACAGTGCCGGCGGGTGAGACGATAGTCACCCTGATGGACCCACGCACGCTGTGGATCGTGGCCAACGTGGAGGAGGGGAAGATCAGCAGAGTGCGGCCCGGACAACAGGTGGAAATCGAACTCAAGAGCGTGGAACGGCTCCTGGCCGGGAGGGTGGGAACGCTGTCTCCAGTGACCGCCGCGTCGTTAATTGCCCAACAGAACGGTGGGAACAACGTGCGGCGCACGGAACAGGTGGTCCCCGTGGAAATTTTGTTGGACAACTTCGACCCATCCCTGATACCGGGTTCCACGGCAAGCATCAAGATCAGGACTCCCTAAATGACGATCACCGGCCTACTGATTGCCGCCTGCGGATTTCTGCTGATCAGCGTGGTCAGCATACCCGTAATAACCCGCCTGCTCTGGAATTACAAAAGCTCGGGGCAGAAGCTCACGGAGCTTGACAACTACAAGTGGTGGGTGTTTGCGACGATAGCCACGGGTGTTTTCATGTCGGTATGCGGGCACGGCAGCATCCTGATAGCGTTGCCCTCGATAGCCGGGCACTTCGGCGCAAGCCTGGAGACGGTCCTGTGGATCGCAATCAGCGAGACCCTGGCCATCTCATCTCTGCTCCTGCCCATGGGACGGGTTTCAGACATCCTGGGCAGGAAACAAGTCTACATCACCGGATTCACCATCTTCATCCTCGCCTCCGCCGCAGCGGGCATGGCGGGAAGCCTGGCGGTCCTGTTGGTGGCGCGGGTCATCCAAGGCGTAAGCTCGGCGATGGTGCAGGCCAACGGGCAAGCGATGGTGCTCTCGGTGTTCCCAGGTTCGGAGCGCGGCAAGGCCCTGGGTTCTCAGTTCAGCGTAGTTGGTGTGGGTTCCATGAGCGGCATGGCCCTGGGCGGGATTCTGGTGAACACCCTGGGTTGGCGGTCCGTGTTTCTGGTCAACGTCCCCGTGGGGATTCTTGTCCTTGCCGTGGCGTTTATAGTCCTCGAAGGAAGCCGCTTCAGCCAGGACAGGCAGGGAGGGGGGCGTCCCCCCTTCGACTGGATAGGGTCAACGTTGAGCGCGACCGCCCTGCTGACGATCCTATTGGCGATGACCCTGGGCAACCGCATAGGCTGGATCTCACCCGGTGTGGTGGGCTGTGTTTTAGCCTTCGTGGTGTCCATGACTGGGTTCATCTGGTGGGAGCTTCGAACGCCGTCACCGATGCTCGACCTGCGGCTGTTCCAACGAAAGCTGGTGGCGTTGGGAATTACGGCGGGGTGGCTGTCATTCCTGGGGAGCTCGGGGGTCCGCTTCCTGATGGCCCTGTACCTTCAGAGCGCGCTGGGGTTTAGCCCGAGGGACGCCGGGTTGATTACCCTTCCAATGGCTGTCACCATGACCATCATGGGACCCATAGCGGGCCGGCTTTCCGACCGTTATGGCTGGTTGATGCTCAACATGGGGGGGTTGACGCTGGCCTCGGCGGCGTTGTTCATGTTGGGCGGCGTGGTCGGAGTGAACACGTCGATAAACGTGATTATCCCGCTGCTCGTACTTCAGAGCCTTGGGACCGGTCTGTTCGGCTCTCCCAACAATAGCTCGATAGTTAGCGCGGTGGAACGCTCCAGGTACGGAATCGCGTCCGCATTGACGTCTTTGACGCGAAACTCAGCCAACATAGTCAGCAACGCCATGGTGACGGCCATCGTGGTGGCCACGATGGCGGCGATGGGGGCGGAGTCCAGCTTGGAGCACGTATCCAGGGAGCCCGAGGCCTTTGTAGAGGGTGTCCGGCGGGCATTTTTCATCGCCGGCGTCATGTGTTCCATTGGGATAGTGATCTCCTACTTTAAGGGAGACCGGCCCAAAGTGGTTGCCGAGACTCCGGCGCAAGCCCCGGCCCGCGCCGGAGCGCCGGACTAGGGCGAATCGACAATTGGGCGAAATCCGATTGAGGTGATAGGGCGGAAACTGAGTGCAACGAGGTACATCGTAACTACGTCTGTGCCGGCCACTTAAACGGACATTTATCCGGACCAGCGACATCACAACTCGGCCAGTCGATCCGCCCGAGTGGTCCACTTTAACGCCGCCTTTCACAAGTTTGAAGGCAAGTCTACACCGTCGGCGAAACTGCTCGGACATCCTCCCGCTCTTGGCCCGCCGACCAGCCGGTGGACAACCCAATCACGAACCACCCGAAGGCCAGAATCCCCACGGCGAATATGGTGTCGCCGATCGCCCGAAGCCACCGGGCGAACTCAAGAACGGGCATCTGGAGGAACTCGGCGGAGCGGGCATACCACATTCCGTGTTCTACGCTGGCCCATGTTTGGGCCAATCCCACCGGCAACAGGCTGAGCAGCACCATCAGCGCCAGACCGATGTTTACGGTCCAGAATGCGAAGCCTAGCGTACCGGTCCGCCACTGCTTCCGCACCGTCAATAGCCGCAGGCTCAACAGCGTCAGGCCAAGGCCCAGGTTTCCATAGACCCCGAACAGAGCTGCATGGGCATGGACCGAAGTGGTGTTCAACCCCTGCATGTAGTACAGGGCGATGGGTGGGTTGATGAGAAATCCGAACAGGCCGGCGCCCACCAGGTTCCAGAAGGCCGACGCAATGAAGAAGAACACCGGCCACTTGTAATGGTGGATCCAGGAAGTCCTGCGAGTCATTGCCAGGTTCTCGTAGGCCTCAAAGCCAATCATGACCAGCGGCATCAACTCCAAGGCGCTGAAGGTCCCTCCGATTACCATGATGATGGGCGTGGTGCCGGAAAAGTACAGATGGTGGAACATCCCAAGCACGCCGCCGGTCAAGTAGAGAATAGTCGTGAAAAGGATTGCCATGGTGGCGGACCTGACTCGCAGCAAGCCCAGCCGCACAAAGGTCAGGGCGATCACCGTAGTGGCAAACACTTCGAAGAAGCCCTCCACCCAAAGGTGAACAACCCACCAGCGCCAGTACTCTGCGATCGCGAGGTTTTCGTGCTGGCCGGGGATCAACCCGGGGGCGTAAAACAAGGCGATGGCCGCCACCGACAGGATGAAGATCGACAGGAACTGGCGGCGCCTGCCGTCCGCACGGGCGTCCAGCCAGGCCCGGATCAGGGGGCGCACCATCAGAAGCAGCCACAGGAGCAGCCCAACAAACAGCAGGGTCTGCCATAGGCGGCCCAGATCAAGATATTCGTAGCCCTGGTGCCCGAACCAGAAGTTAGTTGTATCGCCCAACACCTGGTGTATCGCCAGCGCCTGTCCGACCATGGAACCCGCCACCACAAAGACCAATGCCACCAGCAGAAGGTTCACGCCAAACCGCTGAAACCGAGGCTCGTAGCCGGCCACCAGCGGGGCCAGGCATAGCCCCGTGGCCAGCCAGGACGTGGCGATCCATAGCATGCCGAGTTGTACGTGCCAGGTGCGGGTCAGGGCGTAGGGCACCAGTTCGGCCAGCGGCAGCCCGTAGAAGGACGTTCCCTCCACTCCGTAGTGCGCGGTGACGATGCCGGCCCCTATCTGTGCCACCGCGAGGGCCCCTACAACCCAGAAGTACTTTCGAGTGGCTTCCATGGAGGGAGTGGGCACCATGTCTATGAGCGGGTCGGCGGCCGCGGCCCGGACCCTGCTGCGCCACGCATCCCGAGTGGCTGCAAAGAACCAGGCAAGTCCGCCAATTCCGCCAAGGAGGAAAACAAAGCTGACTACGGATACAACTATCATCGTCCCTGTGGGCCGGTTGCCGACCAGGTCGTCGGGCGGCCAATTGTGGGTGTAGGTGATCTCCTTGCCGGGCCGCTCCGTCACGCAGGCCCAGGAAGCCCAGAACAGGAAGGCCGTGAAGGCTTCCCTCCGGTCGGGATCAGGAATGACGGAACGGGGCATCGCGTAACTTTCCCTGAGATGGTCCAGGTCGGGATCATCGCCAAAGAGAGCGGTATAGTGAGACTGCACCACCGATATGGCCTGGGCTCTAACCGGTGAGATCGTGATGACGCCGGTGGATGGTTCGTAGGTATTGGTTCGGAGTTCAGTCTTGAGCCGGGCCCCGAGCGCCGCCTTTCTCTCCTCTGGAAGGGATTCGTAGGGCAGTCCCATATCCCCTTGGGCCCAATGGTCCAGCAGCCAGACCGCTTCGCGATGGACTCAGTCGGCGGTCCAATCGGGAGCGGTATATGCCCCGTGTCCCCACACCGACCCCAATTCCTGTCCGCCGATGGAGCGCCACACATCCTGGCCTCGCAGCACATCCGCTCCGGAAAAGAGCAGGTCGCCCACGGAAGTCTCCACAACGTCTGGAATTGGGGGGGCAACCTGGTAGATCTCGCGACCGTAATACAGCAGGGCAGCGAAGGAAGCTATCACGATTATCGTGAGGCCGATCCATAGAGAGCGTAGTCCCCAATTTACTTGATGGGAAGTCGATGGCGTCACGCCGGTCTGGGAGCGTGGTTCGGGGATTGAGGTCACGTCGTCCATGAAATTCACCGCCTTCGTGGTCTCGGCAAGCACTAGGAGTCCGTCCGAGAATTAATTGTTGCCCCGAATATCGCCAGAGTAAGCTTCCTTACCCATTGATATAGGCTGCACATGAACTAATTAGGGCATCACCAGTATCAATGCAACGCGTTTCGTTGTGGGTTGGTCTTTCTCGGACAGGCTGCTAGTACTCAGCATGTCTATGCCCGCGTTCCGGGCCGTGCAGGTGTAAGTAACTGCTTGTTACTTGGTAGTCAACCTTGAGATCGAAAGGGTAGAGGCGATGGAGCTTGGTTCGGGCGTCCTGGGTATTGAACCGCCAGTTGATGATGGCTCGGGCGGCGTTACGCTCCCCGACCAGGGCCTGGACTTCCCGCCGCAGGGTTTCCTCGTCGGGGAGTCGCTGCTTCAGGCAGGAACGGGACAGGACACTGAACTCGATCTCCGCCATATTCAGCCAACTCCCGTGCTTGGGCGTGTAGTGGAACTGCATACGCCGGGCAATGCGCCGGGCTTCCGCCGCTGGGAAAGTCTCATACAGCGACGCCGGACGATGGGTGTTCAGGTTGTCCAGGACCACCCGCAACACCGCAACCTCTGGGTAAGCTTCGTCCACCAGCCAACGCATTTGCTGGGCGAAGTCCTGCATCGTACGCCGCTCAGTGACCGCCACCTGCCGCCAACCGCCAACCCGCCAAGGGCTCACAGGCCAGGAACAGGTTGCGGACGCCCTCCCGCCGGTACTCGTAGTCCTGCCGCAGCAGAAGTCCCGGCTGGGCTGGCAGAGCGGGCCGCGTTTCGGCCAGCAACTGGGTGGAGGTCTCGTCAAAGCAGACCACCGGCCGGTGGGGATCATACGGTTCGGCGTAGAGGTCCAGGACATCCTCCATGTGGGCCACGAAGTCGGCGCTCACCTTGGGGATGCACCACTCCTTTTTCTGCCACGGCTTGAGAGCGTTTTTTTGAGACGCCGGCGCACCCCCTCGTGGGACATGGAGGAGGCCAACCCCAACTCCACCACCTTGCCGGCCAGCAGGCGCAGGGTCCAGTGGCTATGCCCCTTCGGAGGTTCACTGCAGGCCAGAGCTATCAGGTGGGCTTCGCCCCGGTCGTCCAACTTCCGATGCCGGTGGGCCTGGCGCCGGTCCCATAGGGCCCCGTCCAGCCCTTCCTCGGTAAAGCGCTGCTTGATCCGATACACGGTGCCCAACGCCACGTCCAAGGCTCCGGCCACCTGGGGAGCCGACCAACCATCATCACTCTTGAGGAGGATCCGTGCCCTGGCGGTCACTCTGGCGGGGCTTTTCCCAACCCGAATCAGATGCTGGAGTTCTTCCCTTTGTTCCGGCGTCAACCGCACCGCGTACTTATCCCGAACCATCACTGCCACCCCCGTCATCAACACTACCTACCCACCAGGCAGCATAACCCAATCGCTATATTTCTTAAACTATTTACAAAACACAGTTGACTACCAAGTAACGAGCAGTTACTTACACCTGCACGGCCCGGAACGCGGGCATAGACATGCTGAGTACTAGGAAACCTCTGAACAAGTCGCCCGCACGACTATTTCCCCTATCTGACGAGGCTCAATTCAAGGACTTATTCAGAGTATCCCTAGGGCTAATCGCCAATTTCTAACCCCAGATGACAGATGCTACCAAGTGCAGGGCCGACAGGAAATACAAGCTCTTCCTGTCGTACCTGGTGGCGATTCTGCGCCACTGTTTCAATTTGTTGAAGGCCCGTTCTATCAGGTTCCGCTGCTTATACAGCTCCCGGTCGTATTCCCAAGGGTCCCTCCGGTTTGACTTGGGCAGTATGACCGCTTCCGCTCCTTGGTCCCTGATAAAGGCCAGTACCCGGTTGCTTTCATACCCCTTGTCAGCGATGACAGCACCGGTCTCGAGACCGGTCAGCAGGGGTATGGCCTGGGAAACGTCCGCCCTCTGACCGCGGGTGAGATAGAAACGCATCGGGCGCCCCTGGGCATCAGCCACCAGATGAATCTTGGTGCTCAGTCCGCCGCGGGAGCGGCCCAGAGCCTCACTTTGGCCCCCCCTTTGCCGCAGGCCGCCTGCTGATGAACCCGCACTATAGTGGAATCAATCATCACGTACCTGTTGTCGGGGTCAGCCAGCAACACTTGGAAGATTTTCTCCCAGATTCCGGCCCTGGCCCAGCGGGTGAAGCGCTTGTGGACGCTTTTCCAGTTGCCATACCCAGGGGGCAGGTCTTTCCACTGGGCGCCGCTGCGCAGTACCCACAGGACGCCGTTGACGAAGTTCCAGTTGTCCTTGGCCGTAACCCCGACCCAACCGCGCCTGCCAGGCAAAAACTCCTCTATTTGGTTCCACTGAGCGGCGCTCAACTCATAACTCATCGCCCACGACCCCTCTCACACCTGACCAGTCAAGTTACATCCTACTTCTTCGTCCTCAATCTCTGCCCTGCTCCCTCAATCGAGTTTCCTCCAATTGTCGATTAGCCCTAGCGCGTTTGGCTAGTGGCCCCGTCGTCCGGACGCTGACTACTGGAGACTGACCATTGGGCACTGGCCTAATGGGTGGGCTTCTGACCCAATAGCGCGGTGATTTCGGACACGTCGGCGACGTTCTCCAGATCGTCCAACATGCTCAAGAGCCGTTCCGCGTCCTGCTCCGACAGGACGAACCGGGCGCAGTCCCACACCTTCTTGCGGCTCTGGTCCCGGCCCATGGGATTGGCCGCTGAGCCGGTGAAGTTGGCGCAGTCCGCAGAAACGGTCCGGCCATCGACCAGTTGGGCGGTGGCAGTTGCTCCGTTCCCCGGTTGCGTTCCGGGCCCCACGCTGACCTTGCCCAATAACTCCTCCATGTCCGGTGCGAACCTTCTTTCGTCGGAAAAGGTCTCGATGCCCACATACCCGTCAAGAAGCGCGGCGGCGGCGCAGTATTCGATGCTAAACTTTCCGTCCAGCCCGCTCCTTGGCGCCGGACCCGAGTGACCCCGGCCCTGGGTCTGTACGACCAGACTGGAAACCATACCGGCCCGCAGTCCGAATTCCTCCCGCAAATTCAGCACCGACTCGATTGGGTTTTGCATGTGGATTTGGGCTGGGAAGCGTTTGATATCGTAGCCGGGGTCGACAAGCCTGAATGACGCGCCGAGGTCTGCGGTGATCACATCCCAGTCCATTTGGCCCTGGAAGAGGGCCTCGGCGTAGCCGTTGGCCCTTTCGAAGATATCCTCGCTGCTGGTGAAGCCAGCTTCGGCCAAGAGGGCGGATTCGGCGCCCATCCTCGCGGCGTTGCCGGGGTGGGTCGACTTGACCATGGTCCCGGTGTTGGCGGTGAGTCCTCCGGTGCGGGACGCGGCGATGCCCAGGGCCATTTCCGTCTGCCCCGGGCTGAGACCCAACACTTTTGCGCTGGCCGCAGCTCCGCCCAGGGGTCCGACCAGGCCTGGAGGATGGTAGGCGGGGTTCGTGGCGCGGGAGGACGCGGCCCGCAACCGGCCCTGGACTTCCCAGCCAAGGGTGTATGCCTCAATGATGGTCTTACCCGACGCCCCTCGGTCCTCGGCCAGGGCAAACGCCGCCGGTAGGCAGGAAGACGTGCCGTGGGTCGGTGGGAATCCTTGAATTTCGAAGTCCAGGCAATGTCCGAACACGCCATTGGCGAAGGCGGCGAAGGGAGGGTTGGTCTTGAAGCCCCACCCAACTACCGTCGAAAGGGCAGCTCCGCCCATAGTCTCGACGTAACGCCCGATGGTGGCGGCGAGTTCTTGGGTGGACCCGGCCAACATGTTGGCCACGCCGTCGGCAATCGCGATTTTGGCGGCGGTTACGACCTCCGAGGAAAAGTCCTCGTAACTAACTTCCGAGATAAATTGGGCCAGGGTCTTGGTTGCGCTCATATCGGTCCTTCGGCGTCATAGGTTTGGCGGGGGTTATCTGGGCGTATTTAAGCACAAATCGGTTGCCTTCCGCTCATAGTGAGCGCAGGGACTTTCGGTCCCTTATCTGAACTGTGATTCAAATGATTGAAGGATTCCCATGATTTTCCAGACCTGCATACCACGAATTCACACGAATCCCGGAATCAGAGAAATCACGGTTGAGACGAACAACTAGAAGGCCCTGCCCGAAACACGATGAAAATTGCCGCCCTGTCGCGTGTTGTGTAAAATGGCGCACGATTGGAGCTACAGTAAAGACAAGGAAGCAGAGTAAAAGGAGGCCGCCAAAATGGACTTTGGACTGCAAGACAAGAAGGCCCTGGTAACCGGAGGCAGCCGCGGCATCGGCAAAGCGATCGCCCGTGAACTGGCGCGAGAGGGCGCGGATGTGGTTATCGTGGCCCGCACCATGTCCGACCTGGAGGCGTCGGCCCGCGAGATCGAGGACGAGACCGGACGACGCTGCATTCCCATGCAGATGGATGTCACCAACAAGGAACAGGTGGACCAGGTGACCGCGGCGGCGGCGCAGGAGCTTGGCGGGCTGCATATCCTGGTCAATAGCGGCTCCTACCCCGGCGGCTCTCCCGGCGCGACGGGGCCCATAGAAGGACTGGTGGACGAAGACCTGCTGTCGGACTTCGACGTGAAGTTCGTCGGGGCGCTCCGGTGCGCCCGGGCCGCCATACCATTCTTGAAGGAACAAGGCTGGGGGCGGATCATCAACATCAGCGGAGGCAACGCCCGCAACGCCGGGAATCTGAGCGGCGGGGCGCGCAACGTGTCTTTGGTCCATGCCACCAAGACCCTGTCAAACCACCTGGGCCGCTACGGCATTACGGTCAACTGCATACACCCGGGCACGACCAGGACCGAACGCACCCCCGGAATGCTGGAGGCGAGGGCGACTCAGCAGGGCGTGAGTGCGGAGGAAGTGGAACAGGGCGACTTCGCTCCCGGATCGTCCAGGGGCAACGCCATCTGCAGGATGGTTGACGCTTCCGAAGTCGGATTCCTCACCGCCTACCTGTGCTCAGAAAAAGCCTGGGCCGTGACTGGCGAGGTCATCGCAGCCGGGGGCGGCACCGGCACCGCCGTCTATTACTAACCGCTTTCGAAGCTACTCAGACGCTAACGGGGGACTGGCGTTGCAGTCCCCCGTTAGCTCTAACTTACCCTGAAATTTCCACGTGTAGAGCGCGACTGCCACCGCCGTCGCCAGATTCAAGCTGGACACACCCTCCGCCATGGGGATGGATATACAGGCGTCGGCGGACGACTTTAGCTCCCGGCTTAGTCCCGCGCGCTCGGAGCCGAAGGCGAGTATGCTCCTTGGCGGAATTCCCGCGGAGTCTAACGGTTCACCCTCTGGGTCCACGGCCACCAGCGGACGTTCATTCCTTGGAAGCCCCTCGGCGCGGCACACAGGAAGCGCGTATTGAAGTCCCGCGCCGCCGACCAATGCGGCAGGACTCCACGGGTCCTGTGCGCCAGTGGTTATCACCCCTGCCGCACCAGCCGCCGCGGCCACTCTGACCACCGCTCCGATGTTCCCCAGGTTTCGCGGTTGTTCAAGGAAAATTACCGGGGCCGGCGAGGGCTCGGTTAGCAGGGCGGCTAATGATATTTCCGGACGGCTGGCGATGGCGATTACGCCGGTGGGGATGGAAACGGGGGACAGCTTAACGAATACTTCAAGAGGCGCCGTGGCGGTCTTCTCCAACAGCGCGGCGGAGACGTCCGGGGCGTAGCCCGCCGCCAGTTCAGCCAGCTTAACAGGGTCGGCGCATACCGCTTCCACCAAGGCCGCACCGAAGCGGACCGCGTGTTTGATTGGATGCAAACCTTCCAGGACCGCCAAGGACCGGTCCGTTCTCGCCGCCCGGTACCGGTCGATTAGTAGCTGGTGGCTCATCCGGGCGAAGCGTCAGCCGCTCACTTCGACAACGCAGTCCACGATTACGGCGGTGCCTCCGGGGAGGGCGCCCATACCCGGGGCCGACCTGGCGTGACGGCCCTGGTCTCCAAACAACGCCACGAAGAGATCGGAGGCGCCATCGACGACTCTTGCCTGCTCGCCGAATCCAGGGGCGCTGTTGACCATGCCCACGACCTTGAGAACACGAGTCACCTTGTCCAGGTCCCCCAGCTCGGCCTTCATGCGGGAGAGCAGATTCAGGGCGCACCACCGGGCCGCTTCGTAGCCCTGCTCCACGGTCAGTTCATCGCCCAGCTTGCCGGTGATCCTGGAGCCATCGGGCCGCCCCGATCCCACACCCGCCATCCACATGATGTTGCCGCTTCGCGCCGCGGGCAGGTAATTGCCGACGGGCGGCGGAGGCGGCGGGAGTTCGTATCCCAGTTCGGTGAGCCTTGCTTCTACAACCGACATTTCAAATGCTCCCGCTGGCTCAGGCCGATTCCCTTACACACTCTTCCAACAATTGCAGGGCCGCCTTGGTAAAGGACCACATGTTCATCTCGCGGTCGGAGTTTCGGGTTTCTACGGTGAGGGAACGTTCCACGGGACCGGACACGGCAATGCACGCATGGCCAGCGGAATCCCCGTAGCGGTTCCCGGTGGGACCGCTCGCGCCGGTCTCGCTTACGGCCCAGGTTGTGCCCAGGGCCTCCCGCACGGTGCGGGCGTTGAGCAGGGCGTAGGGCTCGCTGCTGGCCCTGATTCCCTCCATTGCCTCCTCGGGGACCTGAAGCAGTCCACGTTGGGAGGTGCGTGTGTAGACCACCGCGCCGCCCACGTAATAGGCCGAGGCTCCGGGAACCGCCACGAGCGACGCGGAGATCAGGCCGGCGCAGGAAGATTCAGAAACGGCTACGGATTGTTCTTTTTCCTTGAGCAGGGCGCCTACCGACGCCGCCATAGAGCTGAGATCAGGCATGACCGCCTCCTGAATATTTCACCGGGCCATCGGAACGTCTGTGCGTTGACCGACGATAGGCCCGTGCTGAATTGCCGCCAGGGAATCTTAATCCCGGTCGAAACGCTCCATTTGGTCCACGATATCCATCCCTACCGACTCGCTCCAGGCGGCTAACAATTGCTGGACGATGGGGCCGGGCTTGCCGTCACCCACGTCCCGTTTGTCCACCACCGTAACAGGGAGGACGCAAGGAGTGGTGCTGGAAAAGAAGGCTTCGTCCGCAGTGTACATATCGTATGGTTGGAGGTCTTCTTCCACCAAGGGTATCTCGAGTTGGTCTGCCAGGTCGAAGACCATGCCCCTGGAAATCCCCTGGAGTATGTTCTTGTCTCCGGGTGTTCGAATCACGCCATTAGTGACGAGGAACACATTGTACCCCGTGCCTTCGGTGAGGTTTCCATCGGCGTCGGTGAGGATGGGCCATCCTTCGGGGTCGACGTCAGCCGCTTCCAGGTCCGCCAGGTTGAAGTTCATACGGCTGTAATGCTTCACTTTGGGGTCCAGAGCGTCGACGGGATAGCTGCGGGTACGCGTGATTACCCCATGAGCGCCGTCTTTGAACAGCCTGGCGTACCGGCTAAAGGCCGCGGGCGCGATCTTGACGCACACCGCCGGGGGACCCGCGTCACGTGACCAGGAGCCGGGGCCACGGGTTATGAACTGGGTAATCGTGAAGTCACCCACTTCATCGCGCAGGCCCTCGTTGCGAGTGATGGCTTCCTCGCTGATATCGTGCATCTCTCGCGCGGAGAGGCCGGGATCGAGGCGGACGTACTTCAGGGAGCGGTAGAGCCGGTCGATATGCTCGTCCATGCGGAAACTCTTGCCGTTGAAAGTCCGCGCAACGTCGAATATCACGTCGCCCACGAGGAACCCCCGGTCCATCGGGTCGATCTTCACCTCGCTGAAGGGCATCCACTCGCCATTGAAGTATGCGGTGTAGTCTGCCATGTTCCCCTCCTTGGGTCTTCTTCGGACGTACTTTCTGTTTCGGAACAGGCTCCAGGCTCGCCTAGCCGGAGAACGCGACCACAGTATAGCAATTTAGTGGTCAGTGGCCCCGCGGGTCGCCATTACTCACTGACCTTTGGAAACCGGCCTCTGGCCACTTACTATAGCAAACCGCGAGTTGACAGCCTAGTAATCAGAAGTCCTGGTAACTGTTCAGACTTGATGAGGCGGATTGGTTGAATCCCGCATCGGTCATCTCTGTGATAAGCCTCTCAAGATGTCCGGTCCACCAGTCCGTCATTTCGGCGAAGAGCCTGCCCCCGGCTCGACCGGGGGCGGGAATCCAGAAATGCCAATGATGGAGACGATTGTTGGTTGCGAAAGTGCCTGCATTCCGGGTCAAAGCCTGCCCCGTACTGGATACGGGGCCCGGAAAGACGGGCTGGGAGTAAGAAGGACACATCTAGTCTGAACAGTTACAAGTCCTGCCTCGAGCTCGTCGTTCCAGGGGAGGATGGAAGCCATGACCGCCGGCGGCGGGACTGACTCAAGAGTTGCGGTTAGCCTTGGGCTTACGATATCAAAAGCACGGTTTCAGAAGCAGGATTCGCCCTGGAATGCCAACTCACGGTGGCCGTCCTCGCCGTCGTGGAAGCTGGTAGGGACGGGGGATCGGGCATCCAACGAAGCCGGGTTACCCGGAGGGAGTCCATCGGAGCCGAGGGTTTCCACATCCAGGTAATAGGCGTCCCGTCCGGTGTTGACACCGAAGCCTACCACCATCACGTACCACGTACCCGGTTCAGGCGCGGATAGCGTGATGCGCTCGGGCGAGTTGATCGACGCCCCCCGGAAGTCGAAGTATGGCAGGAACCCCGGTCTGCAGAGGTACATGTCCAAGTCGTTGGTGGGGAACCGGGACCAATTATGGTCCCATCCCAACTCCAACCGGACAGCCGTGGTCCCTGGCGACACCTGAAAGGGGAGTAACACCGTGTCGCCCTGTGCCAGCCCTGGGCCTGTGGGAGTGGGGGTTTTTCCTTCAAGCCGCCGAATGGTGACGGTGGCGCCCACCTTGCCGTTGTTGGTCCAGTCGCCTTGAATCGTCAGCTTCATCAGTCCCGGTTCCAGCGGACTCCGCCCGACGGTGAAGGGGAAAATGGGCCCGTACAGGCCGAGTTCGCCGTCACCTATGACGATTCTCGATCTTCCAAAGACGTTCGCGCTGTACAGGATGTAGGAAGTACCTCCGCGCTTGGAACCTTTCAGATACAACTCGATGGAATTGGGTACCGCCGTTGGCGCCGGGTCGGGGTCGATTAGGACCTGCTCGAGGTCAATGATTACCGACCTGGTGGACGGAGTGACTTCGAAAACGAAGTCGGTAGTTCTCGCCGGGGCCAAGCCGGTAACATCAGACGTGAAGATTCCAGCCTCGAAGTGGACGTTCGGGACCGGCTCATCCGGTGGGGGGAACTTGAGGGTGTTGTCGATGCGCCCGCTTTTCAGCAAATTAAGAGCGTTGGCCACGTTGATGTAGCCTCCGCCCTGGGCACGCCGCCTCCAGTCTGGCCCCATCGAGACTGCGCCGTCCATGATCGCGTTGCGGATGGCCAGCGGGCCGGCCTGAGGTTCGTTGGCTTTGGCCCATGCGGTGAGCAACGCCGCGCCTCCGGCTACCGCGGGCGTGGAGAAAGACGTTCCCGACGACCAGCCAATGCCGCCTCCGGAGGTCAGAGAGATGTTGAACACACCGGTCGCCACCACATCCGGACCTGCCCGCCGGTCGGCAAGGGGTCCGCGTGCGCTGAAGTCGGCAGCCCGGAAGTCGTCCCCGGCATATAGGGCGTTCCCCATGCCCGGACCCAACAACATGTCCCAGAAAATCCGTGTATGGGCCGGGTCGCTGGCGGCCCCGGCGGTGAGCGCGGTGTAAGCCGTGCCGGGGGAGGATACGGAGACCGGCGCGGGCCCCTCGTTGCCCGCAGCCACGACGACAAGCATCCCGGCCTTAGTCGCCTCGTCCACCAACCTCTCTTCCAAGGTCAGCCCATCGGATAGGGAAGCCCCGCCCAAGCTCATGTTGATGATGTCCACATCCAGCCCGCCGGCGAGTCCGGCGTTGGAAAGCTTCTTCAACGTGATGATGTGGTCGATAGCGGACTCGATTCTCGAATGCGATGCCCCGGAGCCTGTGTGGGGGAAGACTTTGACGGCGTAAATGCTGGCGGCCGGGGCCAACCCAACCAGGGGGACCATCAAGTTATGCCCGGCCCCAAAGATGGTCCCAGGAGGGAGGTGAGCCTCGAATATGGACGCGATGTCCGCGTCTTCCGGGACTCGCTTGTCCAACACCATGAAGCAGTTGGAGGCCACCATCCCCGCGGCGAAGGTGCCGTGATAGTTGTTGGTTGGCGCGGTGGAGCCCTCGAACCCGGTGCCACGGTCGGTGGACAGGTCCGGGCCGGCGATAACCCGTGTCGAGGGAAGACCCGCCGCGTTGCGCCCCGCCAGACACGGGTGGCTTGAGTCAGTGCCGGTGTCTATCACCGCGACCATCGTTCCAGCGCCGGAATTGGTCTCGTCCCAGACTTCGTTTGCACCGGTGATTTCCGCAAGGTAGCTCCGATAATTCCGCGGCGTCTCTCCGATCTGGGATGACAGGGCGGCAGGGGAGACCAGTTGTCCGTTGGCCAGACCCAACGGCTTCATCTCCCTCATATCCATGATCTCCATCATCTCTCCGGGAGGAGTGGGCAAGGGGACGATACGGTCCTTCTCAAATCCGAGAACATCCGGCGAAGCGAGCAGGCGGGCGAGGCGGTGGGCGGGGACGGTTGCGGCTATAGCGTCTACGTTCTTGTACCTGACGGTCACCACGCCGCCGATGTCCTCGATCCAACCGGCCAAGTCCGCATAGGGCTTCGGAGTATGGATTATCAGGCTAATAGTCCGAGCGGAGTTGGATGGCGGTGAGTGCGAAGCGCTCAGAGAGGGCCCCTGGGTCGAGACCAAGAGCAGGCAGGTGGTGAGAACCAGAGAGAATTGGGCCGGGGCAGAGAGGCGCATCAGATCTGGCTAAACAGCGCCGTCGATCACAACATCCAACAGGGCGGGGCGGCCGGAGGCAAGGGCCGTCTCAATGGCAGGGGCGATTTCCTCGGGATCTTCTATCGTCCGGCCATACACCCCGCAAGCGTTGGCCATCGCGGCCAGGTCCAGGGGAATGGGAAAGTCCATACCCACGTAACTATCCGGGGCGGCCTCGTCCAGGACCTCGCTTTTGTAGATGTTCATATTGAGCTTGAGAATCCTATAGGACCGGTTGTTACAGACCACGTAGACCACCGGGATATTGGAGTTAGCGGCGGTCCACAGACCCTGCACCGTCATCATCGCGCTGCCGTCGCCGACCACGCCTATGACCGGACGGTTAGGGTGGGCCAACTTGACCCCCATGGCCGCGCCCATACCCCAACCGATGGCCCCGATGCGTTCGCCGAAAATGGAGTCGGGGCGGCTGAATTCGATAGCGCCGTGCAGGGCGTCCTTGGAGCTGATGGAATCGTCAACCACGATGGCGTCGGAAGGGATGGCCTTGCCCACTTCGGTCATCATTCTTTCCGTCGACATAGGCCGATTATCCCAGGTTTCCTTGAGGCGGCTATCCCATCGGTCCATGAGCGCGGCCTTGCGGGCAGAGAGGCCTTTTGCCCGTTGGCGCGCGGACTCTCGCTGGGCTCCGGACATTCGCTGTTGGACGGCGTCGTGAAGATTCTCCAGGGCCGAGCGCGGGTCGGCAATGATGCCAACGCGGGTTGGTTCACTGCGGCCCACGGCCCTGGGAGCGGAATCCACATGGACCAAGCTGGTCTCACTGGCGAGCACGCTGCTGGAGAAGTAGAAGAAGCCGGAGAAGACGTCCGTACCAACGGCCAAGACGACGTCGGCCTTTGCCAATTCGGCCCGCCACACGGGCAACGCGGGGTTGATGCGGCCCATGAATTGAGGATGGCGCGGGGGAAAGTTCATGCGGGCGTAGGAAGTTGTGTAGACCGTCGCTCCGGACAACTCGGCAAGACGGACGGCGGCATCGGTCCCTCCCGACTGGGCCAATCTATCTCCCGTAAACATGACCGGGTTGGCGGCGTTGGCCAGAAGCTCGGCGGCGGCCTCGACTCCCACGGGGTCCGGGAGAGTCCGGTGATACCCAGCCATGGAAGCCACGATTTCCACGTCTGCCGAGTCTTCCAGCGCATTGGCGGCGAAGGAGACGTAGGTTGGCCCGGTTGGAGGGGTCTGGGCCTCGGTGAACGCCCGGCGAATCACTCCTGGAACCTGATCGGGGTGGGTCACTTCCGCGCTCCACTTGGTGAACTGGCGCACCATCTCCACCAGGTCGGACCTTCCCTCGGCCAACTTGCGGATGTCCTTGTTACCGGAGGTCAGGACCAGGGGTGTTCCGCCGTCCATGGCGTGATGGAGCAGGCTAATGCCGTTGGCCAAGCCGGTCTCAATATGCAGATTGACGAAGGCCGGCGCGGCCCGTGCCGTTGCATAACCGTCGGCCATGCCCATGGCCACGCCTTCCTGGGTAACCAGCATATATTCGAGGTCCGGGTAGTCGGGAAGGGAGGACATAATGGCGCTCTCACTGGTGCCTGGATTGCCGAAGATGTACCTCACGCCTTCGGCTCTCAGCATTTCCATCAGCGCATGTTTCCCGGTCATCAAAGGCATCGCCATATCTCCATTCGAGATGAGGTCCGAAACGGGCCGAACCCAGAGCCAAAAGCGCGGCCAGGGGCTTTCGGTGGATGGCATTGTAAGCAGGGGTCCCAGCGGTGACAAGCGTCGAAGGGGAACGCCGTGAGGTTGCCCTCGGTAGATGTCGACGGACTCTCGCTATTGACTCTGCGGGTCTGGCCACTAAAATCGTTTCATACTCGGAAACTGGAGGCAGGCGGATGCGGCTGGAGAACAAAGTTGCCCTTATCAGCGGTGGAGCAAGGGGCATGGGGGCCGTGGAGGCCAAGCTCTTCGCTCAAGAAGGCGCGAAGGTGGTCATCGGCGACGTGTTGACCGAGGAAGGCCGGCAGACGGAAGCTCAGATCAACGAGACCGGGGCCGAGTGCCTGTTCGTCCAGCTTGATGTCACAAGTGAGGCCGATTGGAAGGACGCGGTGGCCGCAGCGGTAGCCCACTTCGGCAAACTGGATATACTCGTGAACAACGCGGGGATTTCCATTTCTGGCGGACTGGAAGAATTCACCGAGGAGCAATGGGACCGCACCATGGATATAAATTCCAAGGGTGTGTTCCTCGGGACCCGTGAGGCGATCCCGGCCATGAGGGAGGCGGGAGGCGGCTCGATTATCAACATCTCCTCGGGCGCGGGCATCGCCCCGGCTCCGGGGACCTCGGCAGCCTACGCCGCCAGCAAGGGCGCAGTCCGAATTTTCAGCAAGGCGGCCGCGGTCCAGTACGCCAGGGAGGGCATACGCTGCAATTCCGTCCACCCAGGACCCGTACAGACGCCCATGCTCCGGGCAGCCCGGGCCGATGAACAGAGCCGCGCGGACCAGTTGAGCCGGGTCCCACTCGGCCGAGTCGGCGAACCGATCGAGATCGCCTACGGAGTCCTTTACCTGGCCAGCGACGAGTCATCATTCGTTACCGGTTCCGAGTTGGTCATCGACGGCGGACGGACCGCCCAATAACGCTTGAAAGCCAATACCTGGCCGGGACCGATATGACCGAAGAAGCCGTCCTGGGCGACATAAGAATACTCGACCTGAGCGAGGACATAGCCGGACCGTTTTGCACCAAGTTGCTGGCCGGCCTCGGAGCCGAGGTTGTCAAAGTCGAACGCCCAGGTACGGGAGACGTGGCCCGGATTGCCCCGCCGTTCTTGGGGGACGCTTCTTCTCTGGAAGTGAGCGGGCTATTCCTGTACCTGAATACGGGCAAGAAGAGCATCACGCTGGACATAGAAAATGCCGAGGGAGCGTCGGTCCTGCGCCGGTTGGCGGAAGGTTGCGACATTCTGGTCGAGTCCAATCCACCGGGGCGCATGGAAAGCCTGGGGCTGGGATACGACGCCCTGTCAGGAGAAAATCCAGGGCTGATCTACACCTCGATCACTCCCTTCGGCCAGACCGGACCGTACCGGGACTACAAAGGGTCAGACATAGTTGCCCAGGCAATCGGGGCCCTCATGTGCGTCATTGGCCTTCCAGACCGTGAACCGCTAAAAGTCGGCGGCAACCCACTCCTGTGCACCACCGGAATGGCCGCTTTCTCGGCAACCATGCTGGCCCTGTATGTCCGGGACATCGAAGGCCACGGGCAGCACGTGGACGTCTCGGAAATGGAGACTACCGCCGTGGCCCAGATTCATACGTCGATCCACTACCAGTTTGGCCGCCACCCGGAGCGCAGGCCCAGCAACTTGACCCGAGCCAGGGACGGGTGGGTAAGTCCGGGTCTGGAGACGGGGGTGCAGGAGGAAACTTGGCCTCGCGTTTGCGAGCTTTTGGGTGTCCCTGAATTGGCGGAAGACCCGCGTTTCAACACCGGCCCGGCGCGGCGGGAGAATTCTCAGGAACTGCTCGCGGTCGTCGGACAGTGGGCAGCAGATAGGCCCAAGGAAGAGATCTACCACACCCTCCAGGGTCTCCGCAGCATCGCGGGTTACGTAGCCACGGTGGAAGACCTGCTGGCTTCGCGCCAGTTGGCGGACCGGGAGTTTTTCCAGCCTGTTGTTCATCCGGCCACAGGGGAGCTAATGTACCCCGGCCCCGCGTTCCGCATCGAAGGCGAGACCTGGAAGCACGAGCGGGCCCCGCAACTTGGCGAGCACAACGCCGACATTTACGGCGGAGCATTGGGTTACACGGCAACTCAACTGGAACAACTCCAGAAAAACCGCGTTGTATAGCGGGCACGGAATCCAGGAAACCATAACGGAACGCACCGGCCTGCGCGTACCGGGGGACTATTGGCGAACCTAGCATTGGACGGACTGCGAATCCTGGACCTGACCCAGGTTGCGGTCGGACCGTATACGACCTTCATGCTCGGCTACATGGGGGCGCAGATTATCAAGGTCGAGTCTTGCTCCCGCATGGACATCAGCCGAGGGCAGGCCCGTCCCGCGCCTGGTGCGGGGAGGGTCTACCCTGGCGGTGACCCGGGGGAGAGGCCTTGGAACCGGGCAGGGCATCACGTCCATCGCAACGTGAACAAGCTGAGCCTGACCCTCGACCTGGCCACTCCCAAGGGCAAAGAACTCTTCCTCTCCCTTGCGGGTATCTGCGACGTATTGGCCGAGAACTACCGGGCTTCCGTGATGGACCGCCTGGGTCTCGGCTACGAAGCCGTCTCCAGAGTCAATCCCCAGATAATCTACCTGAAGATCAGCAGCCAGGGGGCGACCGGTCCCGAGAGGGACTACGGCTCGCTGGGCTCAACCCTGGAGCAGACCGCGGGACTAGCCGCCGTCACGGGATACATGGACGGCGCGCCTCTGATGACCAACGAGACCTTCCCGGACCCAGTGGTAGGAATCCTGGGTGTGGGCGCGTTGATGGCGGCCCTCCGGCGGCGGCGGCGCACAGGCAGGGGAGGCCTGGTCGACTTGGCCCAGCGGGAGGTGACGGTGGGGATGCAGGGAGAAGCGTTTCTCGATCTTCAAGTCAACAACAGGGTGGCGGGCCTCACGGGGAACAGGCACAAGACCAGGAACCCCCAGGGCGTGTACCAGTGCTTGGGTGATGACAATTGGTTGGCTGTGTCGGTCGGGTCGGATGAGGAATGGGTGGGACTATGCCGGGCCATGAACAGCCCGGAATTGGCCCAAGACCACCGCCTTCTCACCGCCGAAGGTAGAGGACATCACCACGACGAGCTTGATCGACTATTGACAGAGTGGACCAGGGAACGGGACCACTATCAGGCGATGCACATCCTCCAAGCCCACGGCGTGCCCGCCGGCGCGGTGCTCAAGGGGGGCGAGGTGATTTCCGACCCACACCTGGAAGCCCGTGGGTTCTGGGACTGGGTGGAACACCCGGAGGCGGGTGGCTACAAGCAGGTCACAATTCCCTGGAAGCTCTCTCGCAACCCCAGAAGGGAAACGACTCCAGCCCCCGGCCTTGGCGAACACAATGGTTGGGTGTTGGGCGAGTTATTGGGACTGCCCCAAGTCGATATCGACGAGTTGATGGAGCAAGGAATCATCGGGGTCAGACCCGTAGGCGCGGACTAAGCAAGTCATCAAGCCCAGGAAGATCAGAAAGGAGACAGCAATGGCACCGAATCTAGTACCCTACCTGCTTTACGAACCCGAAGAGTCGGGAATTTTGTGGATTAAGTTCAACCGCCCAGAGCGCATGAACGCCCTAATCGGTTCATCCGAGGAAAGCGGCACCGTGGCCAAGGTCGGGGAGTACATGCGGGCCGGGGACGACGACCCGAACGTGCGGGTAATGGTCCTTACAGGAATCGGGCGCGGTTTTTGCTCCGGAGCGGATATGCGCAGAGACACCCCCGACGAACTAAAAGGCGAGAACTTCGTTGGAAACCGGAGCCCACATGAGGGTCCCGACGGTTCCAGGGAACACTTCTTCCATGGGTTCACCAAGCTGCACCGGGACATCTCCCAGGTCCGGAAACCGACCATCGCCATGATTAACGGGCCAGCGGTTGGCTCAGGAATGGACATGGCCCTCCACTGCGACATCCGCCTGGGCTGTGAGAACACACGCTTCATCGGCTACCAGCAGCTGGGCCAAATCATCGAGAACGGCGGAAGTTATTACCTACCGAAGATGGTTGGACTGGGACGGGCGCTGGAGTTCGCGTATACCGGACACCTGGACGCGCAGAGAGCATACGACTGGGGGATGCTGAATTACCTGGTCTCGTCAGAAGAGCTGGAAGAAACGACCCGCGCCCTGTGTGACCGGATCATGCGCACTCCACCCATGGTGCAGTGGATAAGCAAGCGGATCATGCGCTCCGCCCTGGACAACTCGCTGGAGACCACGATGGTGTTGACCTCCAACGCCGGGGGAATCCTGAACGGGTCCGAGGATGCCAGGGAGGCCCGGCAGGCATTCTTGGAGAAGCGCTCCCCTCAGTTCAATGGCCGGTAAACATTCCACTGACAGTTTCGGCTTGCGGGGGCAGAGCCCACGGCGTTACCATCGACTCGCAAAACACAAGGTGATTTCCGGAGGACTTATGCCCCAGCCAATCACGCATTTTGAGATCAACGCCCGGGACTCGGTGAAAATTAGCAACTTCTACTCTGGGCTGTTCGGCTGGAACATTGACGCCAACAACCCGATGAATTACGGGTTGGTCAGCACCAAAGATGGAGACCTGGGGATCGACGGCGGCATTTACCAGCAGGACGGCGCCGGGGACGCCCTGGGGGTGCGCATCTATGCCCAGGTGGACGACGCCCAGGCCTACTTGAATAAGGCGGAGGAACTGGGAGGAGAGATTGTCGGCCAGGCCATGGAGGTGCCCGGAGCGGGAATAATCGTCGGTATGTTCACCGACCCCGAGGGGAACCTGTTCGGGGTGGTCCAGCACGTGGGACAGAATTAAGCCCCTAAGCGGGAGCCGGGGCAATCACGAGTTCCAGTCTTCCACTCGAATCCCTTGAAAGCCAGAGAAATCGGTGAAATTCGCCGTAACAAGCGTGAGGTCGTTCACGAACGCAACGGCGGCGATCTGCCCGTCCGCGAACGGTGGAGTGCGGCCGATGCCCTCCAACCTGACGCGCTCCGATGCGTGCCACTCGGCGGCCCGGTCGTCGTAAGGTAGCACGGTCAGGGTCGGGGCAAGAGTATCGAACAAATACTGTTCCAAGACGCGTTTCCGCCTTGACTCGACCATCCTGTAATAGCCGTAGAGGACTTCGTTCCAAACAGTTGCGGCCGTGGCGGTGCGAGATCGGTTGGCTTGGATTCGTTCGACGACTCTGGGGTTGGGGTCCGGTTTGGTAGGCTCTGAGATAACGTTGGAGTCTACTAGGTAGCGAAGGGCCAACCCTCTATCTTCCATCAGGTGATTTGTCGCGCAAGTTCTCAAAGACGCTGCTTAAATCTAGTTCTTCGAGTTCATGTGCGTGGTCGGCCCTGAACTTCTGAATGGCCTCCCACAAGTCAGGCTTCGGCCCGAGTTTTCGGCCAGACAGCCGCTCATAGTCCCTGGCGGACACCAGCACGGCCACGGGCTTGCCATCCTGAGTTAGCTCCACGCATCGCCCGTCTTCCATCTGATTGATGATCTTCGGAAGATTGTCTTGGGCTTCCGAGATCGGGTATTTTTTGGGCGTACAAATTCTGCACATACGCAAGTCCTCCTCCAAAATGAATACTGCCCCGGCGACGGAGACCCGTCAGTCTGGCATCGCTGGTATCCAGCTATCCAATGCCGAGGCTTTGGCCGAACCGCTCTCCGTGGGCGATTTCGGACATGGGCTTGCGCGGCGTGCCTTGTCCCCTTGGGCGTTCGATTCGGTAGCCGAAGGGTAGAATGGTAATCAACTCCTTGTCATCGGGGATGCCAAGAAGAGCTTTGACTTCCTGCTGCTGCTCCTCGGCCCTCATGCCTACGAAGCAGGTGCCCAGTCCTTCAGACCAGGCTACAAGTTCCATTTGCTGCAACGCCCGGCCAGCATCCAACTGGGGCCGGCGAGTGTCTCCCATTACAACGGCGATGGCCAGCGGGGCCTGCCCGATGAAGGTCCCCTGGGTGCAGATGCGGCCCAAATCCTTGATGGTATCCTGGTTCTTGACGACGATGAAATGCCAGGGTTGGGTGTTGCTGGAACTGGGAGCCCAGCGGGCCGCCTGAAGGATTCTATAAATGACGTCGTCGGGCACCGGCTCGGGTTTGAACTCGCGCACGGTCCTGCGCCTCCTGATGCAATCGAAGACTTCCATGACCAGACCTCCTGAGAACGGTAGATTGAGAACGGTAATTTGAGAACGCAAGACCACTGTACCCCCTGACCAAACACCCGGCAAGGCCAACCAAGTAAGGAGAGACGCATGGCGAGAATCGACCCACCAACCAGGGACCAGATCAGGGAAGACCTTCGAGACCTCTTCGACGAAGTTTCAACGCCGCCCGGCGGAGTGGGCACAGGTCCGTTGTCGGTGCTGAAGCATAGCCCGGAGATGTCCCGACGGGCCGGGCCCTTGTTCAATTACGTACGCAACGAATCGACATTGCCAGCGCGCATACGGGAACTGGCGATGATCGTGGTTGCCCGCGCCACCGATTGCCAGTACATCTGGAACGTCCACGCCCCCACGGGAAGGAGCGAGGGACTGAGCGACGCCCTGGTGGATGCGCTGAAGAACCGCCAGCCGTTACCACCGATGCCGCCTGACGAAGAGGCGGTCATCAACCTGGGAAGGGAACTTCTGGCAACCCATCGCGTTAGCCAGGAGAATTTCCAACGGGCCTGGGACCAGTTCGGCACTCAGGGCCTGGTGGAGTTGACCACGCTGATGGGGTTCTTCGCCATGCTGGCCCTCAACGCCAACATGGTGGAATTGGACCCGCCCGCGGAACCAACGGAGCCGCTCATGCCGATCTAGTCCGCCGGACCGGACTACAGACCCAGAAGCTGCTCCAGGTTGCTGTGGGCGATTTTTTCCTTTTCTTCCTGGGAGAGGGTTTGCAGTCCGTCGAGCCAACCGCCGGGGGATGGGTCCCATTCGACGAAGGGCCAGTCGCTGCCGATGACGACGCGGTCGGCGCCGACGGTGTCGACGAGGAAGCGAAGGGCGGGTTCGCTGCTAGTGAGGAAGTCATAATAGAGCCGCTTCTGGTAGAAGCTCGGCGGCATTGTTATGTTGACCCGCGCTTCGGAGCGCACTTTCCAGCCGTGGTCCATGCGCCCCATGCCGAAGCAGGCGGGACCGCCGCCGTGGGCGATGCAGGCCCGAAGGTTGGGGCATTGTTCCAAAATCCCGCCGAAGATCAGGGTCGCAACCACCAGGGTATCTTCGAGGGGAACGCCGATGCTGTTGGGCATCGAATATTTTTGGGAACGCTCGAGGGCAACGATGTTGGCCTGGGGCTGGGGATGGAAGAAGAGCAGGGCGTCCAGGGACTCGGCGGCCTTGAACAGCGGCAGGAAACGGGGCTCGTCCCAATTCTCGCCGTTGACCACCGAGTCAAGCTCGGCCCCTTTCAGGCCCAATTCCTTGACGGCTCGTCCCAATTCCTGGATGGAAGCATCAACGTCCTGGACTGGCAGGGTGGCCATGCCAACGAACCGTTCCGGGTGTTGGCGGGCGAGGGTTGCGATTTCGTCGTTGACCTCACGGGCCATCTGGAGGGTCTGGGAGGGCTCCCAGCTATAACCGAAAAACGGAGTGTGGATCGAGACCACCTGCATGTCGGTCCCGCTGGCGTCCATGTCGGCGATCCGCTCTTGGGGGGTGAAGCGGAGCTTGGGGCTGTTGATCCCAACTGTCCGGCCGTTCGGGTCTCTAAACCCCGCGCCCTGACCGGAGGTGTAGCTAAGCCCGTACCAGTCTTCACCGTTATCCGCCGCGTGGACCACGCTTCTGGGAATATAGTGGGAGTGTACGTCAATCTTTCTCAAGAAATGCCTCCGCGGGTTAACCTGTGTGGTCTCGGGGCACTAGAGACCCAGGACGCGCTCCAGGTTCTTCCAGAGAATCGCCTCTTTCTCGTCCTGGGTGAGGCTCTCCATGCTCAGGACCCAGGATACCGGCCAGTCCTGGGCCATGTCGTAGGGCCAGTCGGTGCCAAAGAGGACCCGGTCGATTCCTACGGTGTCGATAAGGAACCGCAGGGCCGATTCGGTATAGACGATGCTGTCGTAGTAGAAGCGTTTCAGATAGGCGCTGGGCGGTTCGGGGTTGTGCCGTTCGGTCTCGGGCAAGCCGCCCCAGCCCCGGTCCATCCGCGCCGCGCCCCAGCACGCATAGCCGCCGCCGTGGGAGAAGCAGACCTTCAGGCCGGGACAGGCGTCCATGACCCCGCCGAACACCAGCGATGCGAAGGTGAGAGTCCGGTCGGCCAGGTTGCCAATGGAATTCGGCAGGTGGTAACGCCGGATACGAGGGCTGACAACTGTGTCCCCGCCCTGGTGAAACAGGATGAGAGCGCCCAGTTGTTCGGCAGCCTTCCAGAAGGGCAGAAACTCCGGCTCATCCAGCAGCTTGCCGTTTATCTTGTCGTCGATCATCGCGCCCTTGAATCCGAGTTCGACCATCACTCTTTCCAGCTCGGCGACGGTGGCGTCGACGTCCTGCATCGGCAGCGTGGCCAGGCCAGCGAAACGGTCAGGCCAGGACTTGCACATCTGGGCAATCTCGTCGTTGGACTCCCTGGATGTGGCGACGGCCACCGAGGTGTCGAGGTGGTAGTTGTAGAACCCAGCGTAGGGCGACACCACGTGAACGTCCACGCCCAGGGAATCCATATCGGCGAGACGCTGCTCGGGTGTCCAGCTTGCCATGGGCGGGAGTTGGCCCCGTTCGTTTCCGGAGACCAGGACTTCCCGTCCCCTGGGGTCTTGCTCCCTTCTCAGGCCGTGCCAAACCCCGCCATCCCGCGTTGCTTGCCAAAAACACTGGGGGGTTAGGTGGGCGTGGATGTCGATCGCGCGCATTTCGGACTCCAGTCCAAGGATTTATAACCGGGGGGTTTCTGTGTGTATCACGATGGCATTTAGGCCGTCCCACACTCAGGCGGAAAGGTAGCACCGCACCGCCTGGTCTGTCAATTTGACACGGCTCGCGCGGCAACATTAGAGTTGATTAACCGATTCGCCCTTGAATTATGGAGAATGTCAGATGCCCCTGCAATTTGGAGTATTCGACCACATCGAGCCGATACCCGGAGTTCCCCTGGACAAGATTTACCGCGACCGGCTGGACCAGATCGAGCAACTGGAAGCCGCCGGGTTCTACTCGTATCATCTAGCGGAACACCATACGCCAGCGGTGCATAGCCTTGCGCCGTCCCAGAACGTCTTTTTGGCGGCTGCGGCCCAGCGCACCAAGACCATGAGACTCGGCCCCTGCGTCTACGTGCTGCCGTTGCACCATCCCGTCCGTCTCATCGAAGAGATTTGCATGTTGGACAACATCAGCGACGGGAGAATGGACATCGGGGTAGGACGGGGAGGCGTCATCGAAGCCTACTTCTGGGGCCAGGACTCCGACGTGGAGATAAACTACGCCCGCTATCTCGAGACGCTGGAAATCGTCCGGGAGGGCCTTGGCCATGATTCGCTGACCTATCAAGGCGAGTTCTACAGTTTCGACGACCTGCCCATGCGCCTACGGCCCAAGCAGGCGCCCTACCCGCCCCTGTGGTACATGCGGAACGTGGAGACCGCCGCCATGAGCGGGATGCACACCATCATCGTGGGAAACCTGGACTCCTTCGGGGCCAACGTGCGCCGCTACTTCCAGCTATGGGAGGAGTATCAAGGCCCCGGCGCAACCAACGTTCAGGGAGAACAGCCCAAGATCGGCTTGGTCAACCACCTGTTCGTAGCCGAAACCGACGAGGAAGCCGCGAGGATCGCCCAACCTGCTTGGGACAATTACAAGTGGAACCTGAGCACCCCGCGCCGCCTGGAAGTGGAGAGGCGTGGCTTAACCCAGTTCTCGGGCGGCAACGCCAACGCAAGACCGTCCAACCTGCCCGACCGCGAAGCGCAAAGCGGCCAATCTTCGGAAACGGTCCCGGCGCAGGCCAACCGCCGCCGGACCAGCGCCGCCGCCCTTGAAGAAAACGCGGCGACGGGAGGCGCAGGCTTCAACGTAATCGCCGGCTCCCCCGACGCCATCCGGCGCTACATGGACGAATACGTCGAGACCGGAGCCAACTACTTCGTAGCCGCGTTCCAATGGGGCCACCTGACCCACGACGAGACCATGCGCTCGTTGGAGTTGTTCGTGGAGGAAGTGATGCCGCATTACGCGGGGGAGCCACTGACGGCCCTCGGAGTTTAGGCCAGCCAAACCCGCCGCGCCGCCTGCGGTTTCCATGCGGAAACGTTACGGAAACCTTTTTGCCAGTTTGTCTTTGGTATAAAATAGTCAGCAAGACACGGCTGGCACAAGAATCGAGCGGCTGTTCTGAGAGGCGGATAACGGTATGACTGTTGCGGGAGTTCGGCGGCGAATCGGGCTTGAGGAGTTGCGTCTGGACCGGCTGGATGAAGTGCAGTCCTGGGTCAACGAAGCGCCTCTGAAACTGGTCGCCGCGGCCTTGACCGACATTAGGGGAATGGCTAAAGCCGGTGCCGTCAAGGAAAGACTCGAAGGCCTGGTTCTTGAAGCCGGTGAGAAGTGGCAACCTTGGTGGGACCAGGTAAGACCCGCTGTTGTTGATTCGGAATACTTCAGGACGGACAGAAACAAGAAGGATGCTATCACCGCAATCGGTCTCAGGTCCGGATACTATGCTAACGACGTGCCGGCGGAGCCGCTGCCTCCGAAACCTGCCAAGGCTCCAAAGAAAAAAGCGGCCACGTTAACGGATTGGAAAAGATGGCTCCTGAGCGAGGCTGGCGGACCACCTCCGGGGCGTTTCCCGACAAAGAATGTATCCGGCGTTCTTGCCAAGTGGCCCCCAAAGACCATCGGGCAAGCGCTTCGAGGGGCCATTCAGGGAGCCGAAGAATACCTGGAGTCCGGGGGCGCTTCGGCGCGAGATGCGGCGGGTTGGCTGGAGGCGGTGAGCCGGGCGACTCTAAGATGGCGCGAGTGTGTGGGGCCGGACTCCGGTGATGGCTTGACCGAGCGTACCGGCAAACTGACTACCCGGCTGGCCCAAGTAGCCGGATACGACAAGGGAGCGGGCGACTGGCTGCTCTTGGCGGGCGCGTTGTCCGGGCAACCGGACGCTTGGCGGCGGGAGTTCGCCGCCGGGATGTGGGCAGCCTTTCAGGACTCTAGGGACGGGGCGCGCGACTTGCTTATGGCTTCATCCGTCCAACCAGGACACAAGGACCAAGCATACTTGGCATTGGAAATCGCCTTGGCAGCTTTCGATGCAAACGGTTCGATCCCTGGACATTCCCAACTGGACAGGCTTCTGGACATAGTGCCTGCCCGCGAGCGGGTCCAGGTTATTCAGAACTTGATTCTCCGTTCATCCGCCGGTGACGCGCCCGGGGAGAAGGTACTGGACTACGTTGCCAACAGTCGCCACGCCGCAAAGTTGACGGCGCCGGCTGAGAGACTGGACACGTTGGCGCTGGCGTCAATCAAGCTGTCGGAAGGCCAGGGGCAGGCAATCGACCTGGCCTCCCTCGAAATCGGGGAAGCACTTGCCGGCTCGTCCGCGGATGAACACGGACCGGCTTGGCGCGGCCTGTTGGCGGACGGGCGCAAGCGCATTTCAGACATGAGCAAACGCAAAGCCGGTGAACTGGAGAGCCAGCGGTTGGCTTACGAGACTATGCTGGAAGAGATGAGCTGCGAGAAAAAACGCTTGAAGTCAAGGGTAGATAATCTACGCGCTGAAATCGCCGCCGGACGCGAGACGTCCCGGCTGGGCATTTTAGAAGACATTCTGACGGTGATAGGGGAAGCAATTCAATCACTCCGCCAACGGAATGGCAGCCCGGAAGAGGCTCTCCGTGATGTCGAAACAAGCCTCGCCCTCGCGCTGCGGGCTGGCGGGGCCGAAGAGTTCGGAAAGGTCGGCGAAACGGCAGTGTACAATCCAAGATTCCATCAAGCAGAGAGTCAAATTCCAACAGAGTCGCCGGTGCGAGTGTCCGCCCCCGGCGCAGTCGTTCACGGTAAACTAACCGGCGACCATGTGCTCATAAAGGCTCGCGTAGTTGCCTCTTTGGAGGTCTAACGATGCAAATAGTCGGTGTTGATTTTGGAACTACCAACGTCCGCATCGCCACTTGGGATACAGACCAACCCGGCTTGACGCCCCAACCCCGCCTGATTGGAGAAGGCGACGTCCCGACCATGCCTGCGGTCGTTGCATTTCAGAGACAGCGGGGAGGTGCCGTTTCGACCATCGTGGGAGAGGACGCCGACATCCTGGACGATGGCCCTGATACCATCGTGGTCCGAAACATCAAGAGATGGGCCCTATCCAACGACCCTTATATCCGGTGGCACTTGGAATCCAGCAACGTCCCGCGGCCCACTTGGTGGAATCCGTTGACACGATCCGTCGAAGTGTGGGGCCAGGAGTTCCCGGTTGAGGAAGTCGTGCGCAGAATCCTGGCCGAGTCATTCCAGCGGGCCGGGATAAGCGGTGACTTCAAATGGCGGGCTGGCTGCCCGGTACATGCCGGATTTGACTATCGTTCCGGGTTGGCCCAAGTCCTGTCCGAGTTTGGCGGCGACAACAGGGTTGACTCGGTAATCGAGGAGCCTATTCTTTTCCTGGGGCTGGCCCACAGGCTCGAATCGCTCCAACCTGGATCATACTTGGTTTACGACCTGTGAGGAGGGTCGTTCGACTGTGCCATTGCCGAAGTCGGAGCGGATGGGCAAATGACCGTATATTCCTCCCAAGGCCATCCGTTGTTGGGTGGCGTCAATATCGACAAACTCCTCGAAGAAAAGCTGGGATATGAAGGCTCAGCGAGCTTGTTGCGAATCGCAAAAGAGCAACTTGCGCCCCATAGTACTGACCAGGACTTGCCCGGAGGAAAGGTGCTTCGCTGGAGCCATCTTGAAGAAGTCCTGCACCGGGCACGGTTCATCGGTTGGACGCAAACTGCCATGCGGGAAGCCTACATCAGCGCCAAAGTCGTTTGGAAACGTCAGGAGGGTGCGTCGCCCATCGGCCACATCCCGTCGTTGAGACTGGGAGACATGCCCCGGGCGTTCCGCGAGGACCTGGATGCCGTCATCCTGTTTGGAGGCCCCACCAAGTCACCCTTCTTTCGGCAAAGGCTTGCGGGACTGTTCGGGGCCGACAAGGTGATTGCCAGTGAGGACTTGGTGCCCGAGGAGATTCCAGACCCGGAGTTGACCAGCCTAAGCATAGGCGCATGTTACTTTTCTACGGAAGATTACGCTCCCTTGTACGTCAACCGTCTGCCGGTCAGGGTCACGCTGCGGAACACCAAGACCGGCGCCCAAGTCGAATATGAACCATACCAACATTTCGTGCCGAACTTTAACCCGGCCAAACCTTTTATCTCAGAACGGTTGCCGGGGTGGATGGGCGCCAGTTCCGAATACGAACTGACCATAGCCGATGCGGACGGCGAAGAATTGGAAAGCAAGTTCGTCGGGTCTGGCCGAGCCGGGGGTTCCAGGGCTGCCGTCCAGTCTCCCCAACTGTTGATTGACACGTTCGGGCGAATTGGGATTGACAGCAATGGGTCTCGCTGGGTAGAAGTGGAAAGCCCGCCCTGGCAAACTGAGCGTCAGCGCGAGGTCCTTCAGTCAATTATGGACCGGCAACGGCAATTCGAGCAGAGCGAGCAGCAACGCATCCACAGGCTGCTTACCGAAAACCCGTTCGGCTGGCAATCAGGACACGGGTGAGCAAACCGGCCCGACTAGTAGCATCTCCCCACAGCTTCCAGGTATTCCCATCCAGCCATGCCAAGGCTCTCTCAGTCATAGGACACCTTGGCCCTGGCGAAGGCCGCATTTATATCCCCGGCCATCGCCTCCACGTCGCCGCAGACGGCGTAGCGAACATAGCCGGGGAAATGTACACCCACGACACCCGTTTCTTCGATCATCAGGAAATTGAACTGCTCGTCGCTTTCGATGCGTTTGCCGAAGGCGCGGGTTGGGACCAGCCACAGGGTAAAGAAGCCAGCGGCAGGCTCCAGGGCCAGCCGCATCCCCTGGCCACTCAGCACCCGGATCAATGCTCCCAGCCGAGACCGGTACATCTCCCGGTAGAGGTCGATGCTCTCCTGATCGTCCTCGAAAGCGGCAACCACTCCCGCAGCCATGGGCGCAACGAATCCCGCGTCGGTCTTGCCTTTGACCTCCTTGATGTCCCCGATGAAGTCTGGGGAGCCAACCATGGCCCCTACGTGCCACCCGGTGCCGTTGCCGATTAGTTTGGCCGCCGTGAACGCTTCGGCCCAGGAGAGTTCCGGGTAGTCGGGGGCGACCTGGGATAGGCTCACACTATCCGGTCCATGGCTCAGGATGATATAGGCCGCGTCGTTGAACAGGCGAATGTCGTTGTCGCTGCAATGCTGGCAGACCTGACGCAGCCATTGTTCCGATGCGACCTGGCCGGAAGGGTTGTGGGGATAGTTCATCATGATGAGCCCGGTGCCGGGAGCAATGGCCTGTGTGGGGAAACGAAATTGGTTCTCGGTGTTCATCAACAGGGCGTATTGGTCAACCAATGGATGATATCCGCACCAGTCGGCGGGTATGGGATATCCGGGGCTGGTGGTGGTAGCCACGGTCACACGGCGTTCGGCGCAGCCGCAGGCCAAAGGTAGAAGTCCAAGCATCGGCTTGATGCCGGGAATGGGCAGGTAATCGACTTCCGCAGCGGGGAGTTCGCGGTCCACGTGCGCTTGGATGAAACGCTCGGTGAAGCCGGGGACGCCGGGACTGGCGTTGTACTGGTAGGTGTGCATCGCTTCTTCGTCGCTCATCACGGCGTTGGCGGCGGCCTTTCGGGCGCTGAGGAAGGCTGGCCCCTTGGGTTCGCCGATGGAGAGGTCCAGCAGCGTCACGCCCGACGCTTCCGCCGAGGCGCGTTTGGCGCGGACCGCTTGCAAGACGTTCTCCCCGCCCTGGGGAAGTCGTGAACCTCTCATATAGTTATGCCTCCTGTCGCAAGCGATGGGTTTGGTCTGATTGCATATCAAGCACACCCAACATGCCAGTTGGCCCATGATGGCAATGCATCCCGGCGGTGTCAGTCATGCTCCGAATGAGTAACGGTTCAGGGTTGACCAGGCCGAGGCAACGGTGGGGGAGACTCTCCCCCTTTCGCAAAAGGGGGATTTCTCTGCTTCCAGCCAGTCACGTGACAAGTATTAGGGCCAGCCACACTCCGACATTCTAACCTGAAGCTACTCAGGCCGGAGAAAGACATCGGCGCAATTAATGAGCCTGGCCGGAGCGGGAGAAATCCCCCCAACCCCCTTTTGCGAAAGTGGGGCTTTCCCTCCCTCAAGCCTGAACAGTTACCGACGTCAGGGCCTTTTCATTCTCCCTCTCCCCACGCTGACAGGGGTATGTATGGACTGAAAATGGTCTGAGAGCTTGGAAAGCGCAGGGGAATCCGGCATCTTGGTTGCAATGACGAAACCGGATGCCGGAGGTCTCCCATGCGCCTTCCCAGAGAATCCCCCCGGTCAAGCCGGGGGGCAGGTGTGGCTACCAGATGCGGCAGGTCATTGAAACGCATTTACCGCACCTCACTCAGTCACAGTTGACCGGTCTGGCCTGGTGGGTCTGCGGGACCATCCTGGCCGGGAGCGCCTGCCAGAATGCCGTCGCGTCCGCCCTCTCCACCCGGGGCAACTGGAACAACCTGCGCCAGTATCTCCGGGAGTGGTTGTACGACGGCGGCGACCGGGCGCGTCCCTGCAAGGCCGAACTGGACGTAAGTCTCTGCTTCGCGCCGCTGCTCCGGTGGGTCCTTGCGTGGTGGCGTTCCGGCCGGCTGGCGCTGGCGGTTGACCCCACGTTGAAAGGGGACGACGCCACCGCCATCGTCATCAGCGTGGTCTACCGGGGTTGCGCGATTCCCGTGGCCTGGCGCATCCTGCGCGCCAACCAGCGCGGGGCCTGGATGGACCCGATAGTGGAACTGCTGCAGGCCCTGGCCCCGGCGGTCCCCAGGGAAATGACCGTGGTGGTGCTGTGCGACCGGGGCTTGGCCAGTCCGAAATTGTGGAAACAGATTCTGGCCCAAGGCTGGCATCCCTATATGAGGTATCCGAAAAACGTCACTTTCTGCGCTGAAGGGGGCCGGCGGCTTCCCGCGCGTGCCTTCGTTCCCCGTCCGGATACCGCATGGATCGGGAGGGGGACCGCCTTCGGCAGAGCCGCCGCCAAACGCCGTTGCACCCTGCTGGCGGTCTGGTACGTTGAACAGGAGGAGCCGTGGATCATCCTGACCGACCTTCCGCCGGAGGAAGTTGGGGTGAGTTGGTACGCGCTCCGCTTCTGGATCGAGTTGGGGTTCAAGCCTGCCCTCGGCCCCGACCGGGGGGCGGTCAAGAGCCTGGGTTGGCAATGGGATAAGACCAGGAGGACCGACCCGGCGCGGATTTCGCGGCATTGGTTCGTGTTGTCGGTGGCGACGCTCCTGACCCTGGCCTATGGGACCAGGGTGGAAGACGCCAATGACCGGAGGATTGCCCCAGGCAACCTGAGAGCACCTCCGAAACACCTGGCGCCCACTCACCGCAGTAGTTGGAGCAGGCCGGGACGGACCGTCAGCGTAATCCGGCACGGCATCGTCTGGCTGAGACGGTTGCTGCACCGAGGCCGGTTCTGGAGCCGGGTCTGGCTGCTGCCCGAACCCTGGCCTGAACCCAAGTCCAACCTGGAGGTCACCCGCTATGCCCCTGCATGAAAACCCCATACATACCCCTGTCAGCTCTCCCTTGGGGAGAGGGCTGAGGTGAGGGACAACCCCCCCTGCAATGGTAGTAGCTGCGGCAAGTCAGTTTGCGTGGAAACTCCCTCACCCTGACCCTCTCCCAGAGGGAGAGGGGACACCTTTCTGAAAATGAAAAGGCCCTGTTACCGACGTAGACCGGGTTGACTGGGATGTTGTACCAGGAATACTATTTATTACCAACGCAATGAACCGATACTGGATGCGGGCATAGTAACAAACTATCCGGGAGGCGTGTCATGGAAATAACACTTGACCACACCATCGTACCTTCCCAGAACAAGGTCGCGGCGGCAACGTGGTTCGCAGAGATATTCGGGCTTAGCTACGATGGTCCGGCGGGGCATTTTGCGCCCGTTAAGATCAACAGCACCCTGACCCTGGACTTCGACGACCGGGAGGGTTTCCAGCCCCACCATTACGCGTTTCACGTTAGCGAGGAAGACTTCGACTCCATCTTCGGCAGGATCAAGGACAAGGAGATCACCTACGGCAGCGGACCCCGGTCGCTGGATGACATGGATATCAACCACCGCCGCGGAGGCCGGGGCGTCTACTTCCTGGACCTGGACCAGCACGTACTGGAGCTGTTGACCCAGCCTTAATCTTACCGTCCCTGACACAAGCTCAGGGACGGTTGCACAGGTTTCAGAGGCGTTCGGACACTATTGAGGAGTCTGTGGAGGAGTCCGTTGGCCGGTTGGGTCATCGGGCTCTTCGTGTTGCGGCGTATCTGGTTCGCCGGGGACAGCGTCTTCTTGAACGTCTGGGCCGCCCTCCGCCGGGGTTTCTTGTTGCCGGGCCTCGAGCCCCTCATAGTAGTCGCCGTTGCCGCTCTGTGCGCTATCCCCGGGCTCCAGGGTTGAGTCGCCTTGGAGCCGTCTGCCGCCCAGCCCACTCAGATACCATCCGCCCCCGCCCCCGGACCTGCGCTGCAAGTAGCGGAACCCAATTACGCCTCCGGCAATGAGCAGCCAGACGGGGCTGAACACCGCCACCCAGATGATTATCGTGCCCAGGGCCTGGCCCACCAACGATAGAGCCCTGACCGCCGTCTTGCCCGTGTTGCCGGCGCTCCAACCGCCGATGATGAAACTCCTGGACTCGGTGACCTGAACGTGGAAGTTTCCTGAGGCCGACACTTTCCCGGCCTCGCTCATGGCGCTCATACTGAACACGACCGGGTAGGCGTTGGGCCTGTAATCGTTGAACTTGTGAACGGTCTCGATCCTCGTCGCGCCCTCTTCCGGGCTGCCGGTCTCGGTGGGAGCGCCATCTCCGAAGTTCCACCCGTATTGGTAGTCCCACAGCTCTTCGGGCCGGGTAAAGGACGCCCGTAGCTCCAGATTGTCACCCTCTTCCACGACGAGGTTCTCACCAGCGAATACTTCGATGACCGGGACCTCGGTAACCGTGACGATCACCGTGTCAGAACCCTCGGCAAGTCCGGCGCTTCCCTTGCCGATCAACCTGACCTCGGCAATGTAGTCGCCTTCGAGTGTGTAACGATGGCTAACCGACGCGGTAACCCGTTCACCCTGCGCGGCAGCTACCGGGGCAGTCCGGTTGCCCTCCGCGGTAGTACCCTCGCCGAAGTCCCACTCAAAGGTGAATTCATCTACCCCCGGAGGCGGTTGGAAGCTGGCGCGAAATTGGACCCTCTGGCCGACTTTGAAGGCGTTGTCCTGACCCGCATCCACGCGCATTCTCACCGTGGAGAGCTTCAACTCCACGTTTATCAGGGAGAATGCCGCAACCTCGGAGAGATAGTTGATGCGGCCCTCCATCTCCTCGATCTGGAGTTGTATCTGAGAGAGCCTGTCCTGGACTTTAAGGGCGTCCTCGATGTCGCTTACCCGGGACAGCATCTCCAGATGGACTTGCTCGGTGGCGCGGAGCGTTTTGAGTCTAGACTTGCTATCGACGAATTCGTCGGTGACGTCTTGGCTGGTCAACGCCCGGCTTTCGACATCGATGGCGATGCGCTCCAGCCTACCGAGCACTTCCTGGAGCGATTGGGCTGGCACTCGAATAGAGATCGAGCCGCTGTGGCGAGACTTACGGTTGGAACTGACCACCCATCCGCCATACTCACGAGATAACCCGGTTACCTGATCGATGCCCCCCGCCACGTCATCGACCACGAGGGTCAAGTCTCCGGTATGCACGATCACCCGGTTCTGGGCGGCCATGGAGGCCTGGATTTTGGACGCGATGTCGGGGCCGCCTCGCGCTGGTCCCGAGGTGGTTTCAACCTGTTTGACCACTTCTTTAACCACGGCCTCGGGAGCAGGCGCAGCCGGAGCAACGGTGGCGCTGGGAGCCGAGGGCGCCGCTCCACCGAAGGATGGCTCCGCCTGAGCGGCGCCGCCACAGGCCACGAGGGCCAATGCCAGTGCGAGGATTCCCAGCAAGAAGCCGGTACGCCGAGCCGGTCCGTCCAATTTCAGCGCGTTAGGGGTGCATGCGCTCATCACACCTCGTGCAACGGGTGGTTCCGGAGTATGTTATGGTCCGGTCGAGGCGGAATACCCAATATCGACGGGAAAATGCAAACGTACAGCAAATACGAGGCCCATGCAGCTTCGGATTCGCCGCTCATTGAGGGGGAAGGATTTCGGACCGGGAAATTGGTGGAAAGGCCCGCCGGATGCACTGACCCGGCGGGCTGGGGCTTATCCCGCGGCAACCCCGTCCATTAAGACTATGTCCTGTTCGAGCAGCCGGTCAAACCTATCGCCCATGCCCACCTCACCCAGAATCTCCTGGGCGTGCTTGCCGGGCTTGGGCGCAGCCCAACCGGTAGTAATGGGAGTGCGGGAAAGGCGTGGCGCGGGGCCACAGGTAGTCACCATACCGATGTCGTCGTGAGGCCGAATGAGGCTCAGCCCATGGTCGATTACCCACGGGTCGTTCATCAGCTCGTCGACGTCGGTCACAACCCGGTGGGCACCGATGTCGAGGCCGGTCAAACGGTGGACCCATGCGTCGACGGTCTGAGATTGGAACCGCTCTTCCAGGGAATGGGCCAGAGCCTCACCCCGCAACGCCGCGATGCCGGAGAGTCCTTCGACACCACTCAGCCGGTCCAGGTCCGCTTCGTCCGCTCCCAGGAAGAACCAACCGTCGCTGGCCTTATAAGCCCGGTGGAGGGGACCATCGCCGACGGCGTCTTGACCGTGGGCCTCGTCCCAGGTCTTGCCGTCGAAAAGGTTGTTGTAGGCCGACTGGAGGGTCATCGCGGTGTAAGCGAGGGCTGCGTCTACGTGCTGCCCTTGTCCCGTGCGCTGGCGGTGCAAGAGGGCGAGGGCGGTTGCGTAGGCGCCCATGAAGCCCGTTCCGTAGTCGTTCACCGCGTTGGGCTGGGTGGTGGGTGCGCCGTCGCCTCCGAACCGGCGGTCCATGCCGGTGGCGGCTTGGGCAAACTGCTCGTGGCCCGGGCGGAGGGCCCAGGGGCCGATGTGACCAAAAGCGTTTAGGGACGCATATACGATATCAGGCTTCCGCTCGCGCACCCGCTCATAGTCCAGTCCGAGCTTGGCCAGTTTTCCGGCCCGATAGTTCTGGGCCACAACGTCGGCATCTTCGAGCAGCCGCCAGAAGACATCTCTGCCTTCTTCCGACTTGAGGTCGAGCAGGATGCTGCGCTTCCCCCGGTTGATATCGTTGTGGCGGGCCACCGTCCGGCCCCTGGCGGGGTTGTCGATCTTAATCACGTCCGCGCCGAATTCGGCCATCGTGCGTCCCAGGGTCGGCCCGGCGAGGATGATACACAGGTCGAGCACCTTGATGCCTTGCAGGGCGGAGCGCAGGGTCGCTTCCACGGACATTGAGGCTCGGGGAGTCCGCGCCGTCTTCAGTTCGGCCAAGATCTCTTCGCGGTGCTGGTTGGGGGTGGGAGCCGCGGAGCGGACCGAGCCGGGGGTTGCCGACATGCGGGCGGCGACACCCGGTTGGAGCATCTTTCCATAGGTAGGGTCTTCGACCTCGATCACCATCTTGGACTCGCGGGCGTGAGGGTGATCGAACCATTCCGTGGCGGTGCGGCACATAGTGCATTCGCTGCCAGCTTCGGCCACCAGGTCTTCCCATTCCTGGGCGGTGCGGGTCTTGAACAGTTCCTTGGACCGGCGTTCTGCCTCGGCCGCAAGAGCGGGGTCCTCCAGCAGACGGTCAAAGTCGGTCAGCCCATCCTCCCCCCAAGATGCGATCCCGGCAGCCTCGCAGAATTCCTGGAAATTCTGGTTGCCGGACCCGCTGAACCTGACCCAGCGACCGTCTTTGCATTCGAAGTGGCCGCCCCAGAGCCCCCTGGCGGAGGGCGGGTCCATGGCCGGGTCATGCACCTTCATCCCACGTCCGCCAATGGACGGGAACATGGCGTCGAATAAGGGGACTTCGATGTGTTGGCCCTGTCCGTCACGCTCCCGCGCGTTCAGCGCCATGGTAATGCTGACCACGGACTGGAAGGCGGCATAGCTGGAGGCAATGGGAATGGCGGTGTAGATGGGCTGGCTAGGGTCGGGCCCCTCGCCGCGAGGGACGTAGGTGGCCGCCGCCGCTCCCACTACTCCCTCGAACGCCCGAAGGTTAACCCTGGGATCGTCGGTGGCGAACCCTGGGATCGAACAGTAGACCAATTGGGGATGGGATTTGCAAATCTCCTCGGGACCAAGGCCCAACCGCGTCATAACGCCGGGCCGGAAGTTCTCCACCACGACATCCGCTCCGGCGATGAGCCCGCGAGCGGTTTCGAGGTCCGCAGGGTCCTTCAAATCAAGGTGTATGCTGCGCTTTCCCCTGTTCCAGGTCGCGTTGGCGGGTGTCTTGAGCCGTGGCCCGCCGGGCGGGTCGACCTTGATTACGTCGGCTCCCTGGTCTGCCAGGAGCATTCCCGCCAGGGGTCCGGCTACGTATTGGCCAAAGTCGATCACGCGAATTCCATCTAGTGCGCCCGGCATGTTCTGTCTCCTAAGATAGATTGTTGGCGTTGTGGTGCGGACCTATTGGTAGTCCTGAAAGGCCCGGTGAGCGGTCTGAATCGGTCTCGAAGTATAGATGCGCCCCCTTGGCAGGGTCAACAACCCGAGGTTGGGGTTAGGGGCTTTAGACTATTGGATGGAAGACCGAAACAAAGTAATCGGCAGTGACGGATTGTCGGCACGGAGACCCATGATGCGTTCGATGTTATGTTGACCTAACTATCTGAAAACACGGATGGCCATGTTTCGCTGGGTGTGACGCCGGTACGTATTTGGGGATCAGGACAGCCGTTGCATGATGGAGTCCACCAAGCGTTGCACCGGCCCATGTTGCGGACCGGAAGGGGTAGATTCCAGATAGAATCGAAGGTCCTCCAGTGCCTCTTCCAAATGGCCCAATTGGTAGTGGATCAGGCCCCGGTCGCGCCTTTCCCCCGGAGCTTCGGGAGCCAGAGCGACGAGAAAGTCAATGATTGAAAGGACCCGTGGGTGGTCGCGGCGTTGTAGGTAGATGCCCTTGAGATTTCGCAGCATTCTGGCCAGAAACTCGCGGTTGGTCACGGGGTCCAAATAGCTGGCGTCCCATTCTGCATCGGCCCCGGCTACTTGCCGAAGCCGTTCGGCGCATTCTTCCTCGGAGACCATGATGCCCCGGTGGAACGGATCAATCACCAGACCGGCCTCGTTCCTATGAGCGACCAGGAAATGGCCGGGCATTCCCACTCCCTGCAATGGAATTCCTGCCCGGTCTCCCACCAGGACACACACGAGCGATAGCGTGATCGGGATGCCGATGCGCCTGGTGAGCACGTCGTTGAGATAACTGTTACGGGGATCGTAATAGTCGTCGTTGTTGCCGGACAGTCCAACCTCGTCGAATAGGTACTCACTCAGTTTGTTGACACCGTAGAAGGGGTCCCCGTCATCGCCAATTCGCGCCGATGCCGCGGCGGCCAAGGAGTCGAGGGCGGCCAACTGGGCCTCAACGTCCAGGTCAGCGTACTCCGAGGCGGCGATGAGCAGCGACGCTTTAGCGAGGTTGATATCTTCGTCGGGCAGTCCGGTGATGGCCAGGAACTGTCGGTACGCTTCCTGGTGGTCCATGGGGGTTGAGTTCTCCAATTTGCGGCATGGCGGCGGCCAGGCGCCCCTGCGCGATGTAGGTTTGCCTCGAATGCGATGTCATTCTACCAAACACGGGAGCCGACCGCGGACAGGGATGTCGCCCAGAATGATTCGCCCATCATGATTCAGCCAGGCAGAACCGCCAAACATGAGGGCGAGGGCCTGGGGCCATATTAGCGGGGGTTGACTGCGGGACTACCCGGCACCATATTGGGGCGAGCGGCGGACAGATGCCAAACACTCACACATCAGGAGAAGATGGTCAAAATGGTCTCTCAGCTTGACGACACGATGCGCCAGACGGCGATCGCCAACCGAATTCTATCCGACGTGGGGCTGGCTGTGGGCGTTACGGCTGCCCTGGGCCACGTCAGCATCAGGGTTCCCGGAGACCCGGATAAGTTTGTGGTGAAGGGTCGTCAATACGAGGTGGACGCGCTGGCAGTCATGCGGCCTGAAGACATGGTGGTGTGCGACTTGGAGGGGTTCTTGGTGCAGGCGCGGCCCGGCTTGAGTCAATGCTCCGAGGTCAAAATCCACTCCTGCATCTATAAGACCAGGCCGGAAGTCCACTCGGTGGTCCATGTCCACCCCAGATACACCGTGCTGATGAGCGCGTTGGGGCAGACCCTGGTCCCAATGTGCCAGGAAGGGGCGCAGCTTGTGCGCCGCCCTTTGCCGGTCTTCCCCCATACCAAGACGATTCAGAGCGACGAAGAGGGTATGGAGATGGTGAGCTGCATGGGTAGGGAGGACATCCTCCTGCTTCAGGGCCACGGCGCGGTAACAACCGGAGCCACCGCCGCCGAGTCAGTGATGAGCATGATGCAGTTGGAGGAACAGGCCAGGATGAACTACCTGGCCTACTGCGCCGAGGGCCCGGACCACTCTCGTCTGCCCGATGAGCTGGTGGAGGAGATGGGCAACCGCATTCCCCTCCACCAGCTACCCCATTTCTCGGAAGTGCTACAGGGCCGAGAACCGCAGCGCGACGGGATATGGAACTACTGGGTGGTCTCCGCGTCCCGTGACCTGTGATTGGCGGCCGGTGGTTAGCGGCCGGAATTGGCAGGTTATGACCAGACGGCGAACCCCATGGCGCAACCGGTGCCGGCGGGGGACCGGTAGCAGGGGACGTAATCAATCAGTTCCATGTCCAGGTGCTCGGTTGCCCCGGTGACCGCGATCCAGTTGCGGATTTCGGAGTTACCAGAGTGCATCTTTTCGCGAGGCAGCCTGCCCAGCTTGGCCACGCTTCTGTCCTTCATGCCATCAAGGGCCATCTCGTCCAGTTCTTCATCCACTACGAAATGGCTGAGACCGCCGCTGGCCAATACGCCTACCCGCCCCTTGGTGGGCCAAGCCTCGATGGCGCTTCTCACAGTGCGCCCAAGATCGTAGCAGCGTTTCGGGGTAGGCTGGTTGGGCGGGTAGTAGGTGTTGACCATTATGGGCACGGCGGGAATGATCTTGTCGGTCATGATCCGGTGGTATACATAGCCGAAGGCGTGGCCGATGCCTCCCCGCGCCCTTCCACCTTTGTTGGGGTCGAGAAACTTGGAACTTCCAATGTCGAATTCAGCCTCGACCAGGTATTCGATCAGGTGGCGGCCCAGGTCTGACTTGGCCGGGACCACACTGTCCTCGATGGAGTAGCCGATCAAGGGATTGTTATTCGTTCCCGCGTCGCCTTCCCTTCCGGGAACGCTGAACTGGTCGCCCCAGTAAACGCATATCATGGGCATGTTGTCGTCCAGAAGGTATTCCTGTTGGTCGTCGCCCAGCATGACCAGGACGTCCAGGTCGGCTTCGTAAAGAGCCTTGGTCAGCCGGGTGATGCTCTTCTGGTTACGCTCGTGGCGTTGGAGCATTTTCTCCGGAGTGATCTCCCTGGCGATGCGGTCCAGATCCGCCCGTTCGAGCAGCCCTTCGAAGTCGGAAACGATTCCGTCGGTCCCCACCAACTGCTGGTGACGCCGGTCGTTTTCACCCCTGGCGAGCCAGCCCTCGGAAGGGGTGCTAAGTTGGGGACTGTGGGAGCTGCCAAGTCCCAATACTACTTGTGCCATAGTCGGCCTCCTGGATTTCGGATTGAAGGGTTGGGTATGGTCGCGCCATATGCGGCGCGAATCCTCAAGTATTTGGAATTAGACCCCGGACGGCGTTACGTGTCAACACGCGAGGGTTGCCGCTTACCTGCGGTAACTGTTCAGACTTGATGTGTCCTTCCTACTCCCAGCCCGTCTTTCCGGGCCCCGTATCCAGTACGGGGCAGGCTTTGACCCGGAATCCAGAAACCCTTTCAATCAGCAACAGTCCATATCATCGGCATTTCTGGAATCCCGCCCCCGATCGAGCCGGGGGCAGGCTCTTCGCGGGAATTGCGGGTTGCGGCGAGACATCTTGTTAATAGGATTATCATAGTGATGACCAACGTAGGAATCAGCCAATCCGCGTCATCATATCTGAACAGCTACTACCTGTGCGATAGGTTGACCACCGTGGCGCCACTGGCCTCCACAAGCCGGTCCGGGGCGATCATGATCTCTTCCCCCCAAACTCCACCGCCGACTCCCAGCACGTCTTCTCGCATCAGCGCTTCGTCGACGAAGCTCCGGAAACCGGCGGGTTGCCAGTGAAAGGGGGGGATCGATCCGATCTGGTAGCCGGTCACTTTGTAGACCGTATCAGGGGATGCCAAGCGGATATTCCGGTTGCCGATGGCCCGCTTCAGGTGACCGGAAACGGCGTTCTTGTCGCCTCCCAGCATCACCAGAACACACTCTCCAGCACCTGACTCGAAGATCAGGGTCTTGACCATCTGCTCGGGTTGGTACCCCAGGGCCCCAGCCACACTGGCCGCCCCTTTTGACGTTTCCGGGGAGAAGCTGAGCTTCTGGTAGGGAATCCCGCGCTGTTCCAAGAATTCATGTGCGGGAAGCTCCATGAGGAAATCTCCTTAGGAATTGGGTCAGGCTATAATGCCAACCTGCGCAACGTAGGGCGCAATATACCCAAAATCAGGCCAGCAATGAGACAGATGGCGGAGCCCCCGGCGAATGCGGTGGGCCAGTTAGCATAGTCCGCCGCCAGGGCCATCGGGAATGAGCCGATCATAGAAAGGGCCACGGTCATGATCCACAGGCTCATCACCCTTCCCCTCAACTCGGGTGGAACCGATAGTTGCAGCACGGTAGTGCCCATCGGGAAGATGTCACTCAACCCGAGGAACAACAGTATCACCCAGGAGAGCCAAAACCAGGGAGACAAAGCGAGGCAGAATAGGGATATTCCGAACAAGAACATGCAAATTAGCAAGAGCCAGTTCTTATGTCGGAAATCCCCCAATGACGCGAGGAATAGAGTGCCCACCAATGATCCGATCCCGGCTCCGGACATAAGGACTCCCACCTGACCGGCGTTTGCTTCCAGGACCTGACTGGCGAAAGCGGGCATTACCAGGATATACGGCAACCCGAAAAATCCGAAGATAAACCCGATGGCGATTACGGTGAAGGTCACGGGATTAGACCAACAGTACCGAATACCCGTCACAAGGTCCGCCACGAAGGAAGTCTTCCTGACCGAAACGGTCCGGGACACGCGGCGCACCATCAGCAGGGTCAGACTCGCAATGCCATAAAGGCCGGCAGCCATATAGAGCGCGGGACCGATGCCCGCGAACTCGATCACCGCACCCCCGGCGAGGGGGCCGATTACCCTCCCGGCATTCATCACCGCGGCGTTCAAAACCACCGCGTTCATTACATCCCCCCGGTCCACGAGGTCGGGGACCAGGGCCGCCCGGGCAGGCGCGTTGAATGCCGATGAACTCGCCATGAGCACGACGCCAACGTAGAGGTGCCAGAGGGCGATCCGGTCAGTCGTTCCCAAGACGGCCAGACAGGTCAAGAAGAAGGCTACCAGGGCCTGCGTGCAAATACAGACGTTGCGGCGGTCGAATCGGTCGGCAAATGTGCCCGTGAACGAAACCACCACGAGGCCGGTCATGCCAAAAAGGAAGATCGCGAATCCCATGCGGGAGGCTGAGCCGGTAAGTTCCAGAACGAACCAACTCAGTATGAGGAATTGCGTTCCCATGCCGGTGGCCTGAGCGACGGCGCCGAGCCAAAACCATCTGAAATCCCGGTGGCGGAACGCGCGGAACGCCTGGACCTTGCGCCCCAGGGTCATGACCAGCGTCAATCGTTACTCCAACAGCCTGCGAGGCTCTGGCTCACCGGATGTCCGGGCTACACTTCCAACCGGCGCAGGGTGGGGCGCACTATTCCCAGGATGAAGGCGATGGCCAGGTAGATGGCAGCCCCTCCGGCGAAGGCAGCGGTCCAGCCCAGGGTGTCGGCGACGATGGTCATGGGGAAAGACCCGATAAACATGAACGCCGCCGAGACGTACCAGATGCTCATGACCCTGCCCTGCAATTCGGATGGGATGGAGAGCTGCAGAACGGTGGTGCCCATGGGGACGATGCTACCCATTCCCACGAAGAACAGGATAACCCACGAGACCCAGAACCATGTCGACCACGCCAGAATGAACAAGGAGATTCCGAACATGAAAATGCAGGTCAGCAAGAGCCAATTCTTGCGCCGGAAATTCCCCAAAGACGCCATAACAAAGGTGCCCGACAGGGAACCTATCCCCGCCCCCGTCAATAGCAGCCCCGCCTCACCTGCCCCGGAGCCCATGACCTGCTTGGCAAACGCGGGCAAGACCTGGGCATAAGGCATCGCAAAGAATCCGAAGGCGAATCCAATGCCGATCACGGTAAAAGTCACAGGGTTAGACCAACAGTAACGCAAGCCCGCCGCCAGGTCTGCCAAGATGGTTGGACGCCCCGCTCTTGCCCGTTGCGGCACTCGCCGGACCATGAGCAAAGTCACCGTTCCCACGCAGAAAAGGCCTGCGGCCAGGAAGAGGGCTGTGCTGATTCCCGCAAGCTCGATAATGACCCCCGCAATCGCCGGGCCGAGGATCCGCCCTGAATTCATCACGGCGGAATTCAGCACCACCGCGTTCATCAGGTCTTCCCGGTCCACCAGATCGGATACAATCGCCAACCGGGCCGGGGTGTTGATGGCCTGTAGGAACCCGAGGACGAATGACGCGACGTATATGTGCCAGAGAGCCACGAGTTCCGCGGTTTTCAGGACGGCCAGGCCCAATATCAGGACTGCCACCAATGCCTGGGTCAGCATCAACAAGTTGCGCCGGTCTACGCGGTCCGCAAAAATCCCTCCGAACAGGACAAACGCAAGTGTAGGCACCCCGTAGAGGAAGATCGTGAATCCCATGCGCGAAGCGGAGTCTGTTAGTTCCAGCACCATCCAGCCGAGAATGAGGAACTGCATCCCCCGGCCCGCCGCCTGAGCCGTTGCACCAGACCAGAACCACCGGAAGTCCCGATGCCGCAGGGCGCGGAAGGTCTGAATCTTCCGGCTTTTCGCCAAAACTTGGGTCAACTATTCCACCTATTTATCTGGGATTAATGTGGTTCGCGGAGCCGAAGGGGCCGGTAAGACACCCACGCCCCCTGATTCGAATCAAATTTGATGCCAGGGATCGAGAACGTCCAGGCCCAGCCCGTCGAAGTCTCGAACGTTGCGCGTAACTATAGCAAGGTCCTGCGCCGCCGCAGTCCCGGCGATCAGGGCATCGCCCAAACCCAGGACTCGGCCCCTTCGATGGGACTGAGCCCTGAGTTGTCCGGCCCACTCCGCTTCTGCTCGGCCTAGTGGGAGAATACGCTCCTCGTATTCCTCGACTATCGCTTCCAAGGTGTCACGCAAGCGTTCCCGCCGTCTTCCTTCCGGCAACAGATTCAAACCGAAGTCCAATTCGTGAATGACTATGGCTGAAAGCCATAGATCGTTCTGCCCGGTCAGGAACGAAACGACTCCTGGTTCAGGTGACGGTCTTGTGAGTTCAGAGATTACGCTCGTATCGAGGAGGTAGCCGCTCATTCCCCGGGCTCAGAGAAAGGAATTTCTCTGCGGCGTTCCTCCCTGCCCGGGATTTCCAGGTCCACTCCCCGAGGCATATTATCGACGAGCCATTGACCGAGTGGCTTTCGGGGAGGACTTTTCCGGTACCATACGTCTGCAGGCACCACCACGAACGACCGCCTTGTACCAATATGCTGCGGCCCTTCTTGTTCAGCGAGCCTCAGAATCTCCGATAGGCGGGATTTTGCCTCGGCGACCGTCCATACCCGTCGCGGCTGTGATTGGTCCACGGCAGATACCCCCTTTTGACGATATCTGGTCTAATATAGACCATATGCGCTCCCCGCGCCAATAACCGCCTGGGCACGCCGCCCTGGGCCGCCGGATACCCCGTCACGTCTCTGATGTTATAGTAGGGCCAATCGGCGAATGCCGCCGGAGGACTCAGGAGGAGACGTCGTGAAGATAACTGATCTCAGCGTGATAATGGTCAACTGGGCCTCCGGTCCGTGGGCCACCGCAACGGCATCATTCGGCGGAACGCGCCAACTGGGAGTGTTGACCATTTCCACCGACGAAGGGGTGGAGGGCCACGCGTTTTTGGGCTCGTCCAGGCAGGGAGCCGACGCTTATGTGGGACCGTTGATGGAGTTCATCAAACCCGCGATCATAGGGCGCAATCCGCTGGATATCGGCTCCATCTGGGCCGGTATGTGGAAGAACAACCGCAACGTGTCCACCAACGCCATCGGCGCGGTAGACGTTGCGCTTTGGGACATCGCGGGCAAGGTAGCCGGGTTGCCAATACACCGGCTGTTGGGGTCTTGCCGCGACCGGGTGCCGGCCTACGCCAGCTCGGGTTACCTGACCACTCCTGAGGACTACGCCGAGGAAGCCCTCCACTTCAAAGACTTGGGATGGCCCGCGTATAAGATTCACCCCCACGCCGTGCCCAAAGATGACATTGAGATCTGCCGCGTCGCCCGCAACGCCGTGGGAGCCCAGTACGATCTGATGCTCGACTCGATGTGGGCATACTGCTATGAGGACGCGCTTCGGGTGGGCCGCGCCGCCGAGGAGTATGACTTTCTCTGGTATGAGGACCCGTTGGCGGAAGAGGACATCTACAACTACGTCAAGCTAAAGAGCAAGCTGGACATCCCCATCATGTCCACCGAATACGCGCCTGGCCGCCTGTACGGGATGGCGCAGTGGATTCAACTCCAGGCGACGGACATGCTCCGAGGCGACGTGGCGGTGTCCGGAGGGATTACGCCGCTGCTGAAGATCGCCCACACAGCCGAAGCGTTCAAGATGAAGTGCGAGGTCCATCACGGGGGGAATTCGCTGAACAACGTGGCGAATCTTCACGTCATATTGGCGGTTAACAACTGCGATTACTACGAGGTATTCCCGGCCAACGGGGCCAACAAGTTCGGGCTGGTGGAAGACGTGGAGGTGGACAGCCAGGGGCTCATATACGCCCCGGAAGCGCCGGGGCTGGGCTATGAAATTGACTGGGACCTGGTGCAGCGGGAGAAGTCAGGGGAGGTGCGGTAGCCTCTATTCGGCGGGTTTGTGGGCTAGAAGCATCAGAGCAAAGTTGGCATCGGGGAACCTGGCCCGCATGAATTCGGTCTCAAATCCGCCTGGAATATCCTTGGTGGACACCTCCACTACCGAAGACACGGCCAACCCTGCGTCCTGTACGGCCTCCACGTAATCGTCGCGAGTGTGGGGTTCGTTGGGAAGATGATAGATTACCCCGTGATTACCCCGTCATCAACGAATTGGGTTGGCATCCCGGCTGAGACGAAATCCGGGTGAATGTCGGTCACAAGCAGGTGCCCGCCGGGCGCAAGCGCTCTGTGGAATTCCGCGGCCGCTCCCTTGAGACCGGCAACATGGCAGAGGGTCAACGCGCAAACCACCAGATCAAACGCGCCGGAATCCGCGGGGAGGCCATCTTCTATTGATGCCTGGAGGAAACGCATTGGCAGCCCTTCGTTGTCGGCCGCACTCCTTGCGACTCCCAACATGGCCGGATTAGCGTCTACGGCGGTTACGTCCCACCCCTTCCTGGCGAGTTTCACGGCGTACCGCCCGGTCCCCGCGCCAACATCAAGGGCAGTCGTTCCAGTCAAACTATCCAAGAACCCGAGGGAGAATAGCTCCTCTGTGGCTATCAGGGTGTTCCAGGTCGTGTCGTAGGTTTTGGCCCAAATGGTGTACCCTTCGGACACACTGACACGCACGGGGCTTCCCTCTGTCATCGGTCCTCAATAGCCAGGTCTGAACGGATTATTCGTCCCTCGGACCCAGGCAATGTTGAATGAATCTCCACCGATTAAGACGGGCGGGTAAACCTTCCGGGGTCTACCTCGAAGGGCGGCGAGGTGGAGGAGACGTAGATTAGCTTCTCCTCGCCAACATTCTTGATGGAGTGGTCCGTCCCAGGGGGCACAAAGACCAGACTGCCAGCAACCACTTCTTCCACTTCGCCGCCAACACGCATCGCGCCCCTGCCCTGGACAATGACGTAGACCTGTTCACGTCCTTCGTGGGAGTGGACGGCCTGTTCGCTGCCGGGCTCCCCTTCTACCCAGGTCACATTGAGATTCTGTACGCCAAACTGCCCCTGGGCCAAAAGCAGATGCGAGACTTGCCCGCCGCGGTGGTTTTGAGGGCTTTGGTCGAGCGTGTTGATGTGCATGGGTACCGCCTCCTGTGTAGGTTCGCCTGGCGATTATAGGCCAACTTTACCAGGAATTCCTGCTCCGGACACAACTATGCGAGGAGGGGTTCGTTTCCCCTGTTGTACGGCATGGGCAACGTTGTTCCTCGCACCGAGCGTGTCTCTCTAGCGTGACAATACGCCAGCCGCAAGCAAGTGGTGATTCCCTCTACTGTCAGCCACCAGGTTCAATTCGCATGTAGAAGTGAGTAGAGCTTGCGCCGGTGACTTGAAACCCCAGACGCTCATAGAGAGCGCGGGCGCGAGGGTTCACTTTGAGGACCCTCAGCTCAACCGGGACACCTCGAGCGATAACCTCGCGAATAAGGGCCCTGCCGATCCCACGCCCCTGATACTCAGGGAGGATTTCAATTAGCTCCAAAGACAATGCACCTGGTCGTTCCTCGATCTTTAGGAAACCGATTTCGAGGCCATTTGATGTGATTACTTGAACCCTGTCCGCTTCGTAGCTTTCGAGGAAGAGGCGTTGTTGCGTCTTCTCGTCCCAGCCCCATACCAGTTCGACATACGGGCGCATGGCTCGGCTATGAATATGGTAGAGCCGTTGGCAGTCACCAAGGGCCGCTCGTCGGACGCTGAATTCTGTCAATTCAACTGCCTACATATGAGCAAAGGTTCTGTATCTCACGACCACCACCAGTACCAGGGTGGTGGGAGCATGTTATCATCATATAAACAGGTCAATCGGATCAAGCTTAACGCTGCCCAAAGGCCGAAAATGACCACAAAGTTCGCATACAAAATTCAGTCGGTAATCGACTACGAAAGCTTATCCTTCAACCCCGACGACCCTGAGCCACTACCGGACGGTATGTTTCAATACCCGATTTTCGAGGAGATATTCTCTATTCTGGGGACCCACCTGGACTCCCTCTACCCTCCCGGGGAAGTCTTCCGCAGCAGCAACACTTTCATCTGCTACGATCCAAACAACCTGAACGTCCGGGTTGGCCCAGACTTCTATGCCGCCTTCGGAGTCGATGCCCAGGCCATCATGCAAAGGAAGATATACCTGCCCTGGGAAGTGAGAAAGCCCCCTGATTTCGTCCTGGAGGTCGCATCGGAAAGCACCGCGCGGCAAGACGTTGGCCCGAAACGCCGCACCTACGCTCAAATCGGCATCCCCGAATACTGGCGTTTTGACAGTACCGGCGGAGAGTTCTATGGAGAGGCGCTGGCCGGAGACCAGTTGGCGGAAGGAGTCTACCAGCCCATAGAATTGACAACGGAACCAGACGGCATCCTCAAAGGGTACAGTCCTAGCCTGGGGCTAAGCCTGTGCTGGCGAGAAGGGATGCTGGCGTTTTACGACCACGAGACGGGGGCCTACCTCCGCAACTACAAGGAAGAGCAGGCCGCCCGGGAGGCAGCCGAGGCGAGAATACGTCAGCTAGAGGAAGAGCTGCGGCGCCAGGGAAGAGGTCGCTAACAGCCGCGAATTCCATCCCGCAGGGCACTTCCGCATGAGATACAGGGTTTTCGCCGTTGGTCGATAGTGGTGTTTGACGGATCTCTTTGTTAGGTATCCTAGATTGGTTACGCAGCCACCCGCACCCGGTCGCGAAGGAACTCCGGGGCGAAGTCAGCACCGTTGGGCCAAACTATCGTATGTAACTCGGGGTGCACCTCAAAAGACTGGAAGTATTCCGAGCCCTTAAGCGGCTCGAACACTGGACCGTACAGCCGGTCCGAAAGATCGACCTCCCCGTCTGAGCCATCGTTGAACCTCAGCCACACAACGTGGTCCCTCACGAATCGTGCTTCCAAAACTCTGATCATGCAGTTCCTCCAGAGGTTAGCACAAAGGTCGAATCCTCCGAATGGGTTCGTGATTCCGTGCCTTCTCCCAGTTGGCCGATCGTTCATCCGGGTAAAGGTCCATCCACTCGATGACTAGGCCCTTGGCACGTCCAGGCAGGTCCCCAATGAACAGGCCGTCCTCTATTCTCACTGTACTGTCGCTTCAAATTCGCCATACTTGGCATGAAAATGTGGCGGCGGGTGATCATCATAATAGATCGTTAGGATGATACCAAAGGAACGCCAAATTTCTCGCATCACGGAGAACCTGTAATGGCGACCCGGAGCGGATTCGAACCGCCGATCTCTGGCTTGACAGGCCAGTATGTTAGCCGCTACACCACCGGGCCGCAGGAGGGAGGCTGGACATTCGTCCGAACCCTTCATTCGAGTGTATGGGGTTACGAATTTGGTGTCAAGCCGAAGGCGGTCACTGTAACTGTTCAGTCTTGAGGGAGGGAAAGCCCCACTTTCGCAAAAGGGAGGTTGGGGGGATTTCTTCCGCTCCGGCTAGAGTCGCTAACGGGTGCGCTGCACTTCTCCAACCGTGGTGGTTTCCGGTTGGAATATCCGGGTTCAGATGACCCCGGTCCTCGTAACTGCGTTAGCCGAAAGAGAGAAATCCCCCTTAATCCCCCTTTTGCGAAAGGGGGAGATTATCCGTGAACGTTCCGTCGCCGTTGCTAACTCTGAACAGTTACACGCTCACTGACCCTGCGCGGTAGCCAAAAGGTCGTTACTCCCGTGGGGCAGACCCAGCAAGAACGCCGCGTGGTGGTTTGCACCGGGGCCCGACTCGCTTTCCAGGGTTAATTCTCCGTGCCAGCGGTTGGCAAGCGTCCTCGCGATGAACAGGCCCAGTCCCGAACTGGACTTTTCCTCTCGCCTAGCGACCGCCGGAGTCCAACCGTGGTCGAAAACGTGTTGGACGTACTGGGGCGACACTCCCGGGCCGTCGTCCCAGACACGGATGAAGAAGTGGGTCGGGTTCCTGGTCAGCTTGATTTCGATATGGGACGACGCAAACCGCACAGCGTTGTCCACCAGGTTGGTCACGATGTGCTCGATAGCTGAGCTATCCGAGTAAACGATTCCAAACTCAGAAGGTTCCGACCACCAGGTAATCTCCTTCTCGGTCTGCTCGGCCACCGGCGTATAGCGGTCAACGATCCTCCTCACGACCTCCGAGGGCTCCACGGGCTGGGGACGGACGAGCCCGTCTGGACCCTGCATGTCCACCAACACCTGAATATTGGAAAGCATCAGCCGGAAGTTGGTGGTCTGCATCTCTATTTCGTCGAGCAGGGACAATACGTTGGGGTCGGTATCCTCGCCGGAAGAGCGCAAAACCGCCCTTAGTTCACGTTCCTTCCCTGAAATCCGCCTCAAAGGCCTACCCAGGTCGTGATCGAACAGGTCGAAATACTGCCGGGTAAGCTGCCGCCACTGCTCCACGACATCCCCGGCGGGCGCGGGACTGCGGCTGGACCTGCGGATGGCGGCAAGGGTATAGGACAGGGACACTAATCCCAGTCCCAGCGCCACCATGCCACCCCCGATATAGGTAAGGGGTTCGACGCTCCAAAGGGTATTGAATACCCTGCTCCCGACCAGAGGGGCGAGCAGCAACGACACGACGCCGGCAGCGAAGACAATAACGCCGGCGATTATGGACCAGGTCTGCATCTATAACCTGCCCACGGGCGGCCTACAGAGAAGGGGGAAGTAGCCTATATCCCTGGTCCCGAGCATTGATGATTAGCTCTCCCGCCGAGAATCGGACCCCAAGGGACGTTCCGAGAGCAACTTTGATCTCCCTGATCCTAACTCTCAAGGAAGCCCGTGGGTCTTCCCCATCGGAGTAACGTTCGAGCCTGCCAAACGAGACCAATTCTCCGGGGCTGCGGTACCAGGCCTCGGCCAACTCACGGAAGATCTCGAATTTCATACCTTGTATCTCGTTTACCGGCTCGAACCGTTCCCCCTTGTTTACGTAGACCAGACGGTTGTCCTTGTTGACCAGGATATTATTGCCGATTGGGATTGCCCCCGGTGACACGCCAATGAGACGCCGGAGCCGTAGGACCACTTCGCCGGGACTGGCCAGCTTGTCTATAAAGTCGACTGAAGCTTCCCTGGTTAGAGCTCCTCGCACGGCGGTGTCCCGGTCCGGACCCTGGGTGTACTGGGTGAACATCAGGACCGGGAGCTTCGGGAACTGCTCTACGATACTTTGCAAGATGTCCAATCCCTTGAAACGATCATCGGCCTGGTCTCCGAATCGGACATCCAAGAGTACCCCATCCGGCTGAGACTCTTCTATGGCGTAGAGGGTGGCGTCTTCGAACTCGTCCGCCGTCGACCAATTGCCCTCTGGACGCACCACCACCGGGCGCCATCCTTCTTCGTCCAGACTGCGGCGGACCGCCATCACGATGGCGGAATCGAACTCGTCGTCAACTATCAGTATCGTACCCTGCCTCGTCATCACGTCCGTCCCGTTTAGCTGGCAGACCTTCGCCTGCCGGCCTTGCTGCGATTCCGGCCCGTTCGATTGTGGCCCTTTCGATTCCGGCCATTTCCTGATGGCCATTTTACCAGAGGGTTGCGAACTCGGTTGGACGTCCGCGTCATAAGGTCCAGTGTGGAACGGACCGGTGGTCAGACACGCTTGGGTTGACAGAGTGTCCCACCGGTCTAAAATGTCCTCTGAATGCTGGGAATACACCGGGTAAGGAGTTAGTTCATGATAAACAAATTCGGAAGCTTGTTCGCCGGACACGTGGACCTGGAAAACATCGGTTGGACCGGCACGCCGGTAAACGACCGGTGGCTGTCGGACGAGCATCTGGCCAGCGTGTTCGATAAGACCGAAGCCATCGTAATGAAGATGGAAGAGCACGGCTACGACACGTTCTGGGCCGCCGAGCACCACTTTCAGCGCGAGGGGTATGAGTGCATCCCCAATTTGCTGCTGCTCTTCGTACACCTGGCCCACATTACCAAGAACCTCAAGTTCGGCTGCGGCTTCAACATCAACCCCATGTGGCACCCGTTGAGGCTGGCCGAGGACTTCGCGACCGCCGACCATTTGACCAAGGGCCGGGTTGTCTTCGGCGTTGGGCGAGGCTACCACTCCCGCGAAGTCGAGACCTTCGGCAACCCCAGCACGGCCATCGACAACGATGCCAACAGGCAGCTCTTTGAAGAGCAGACCGAGCTGTTGATGAAGGCTTTCAACCAGCGGTCATTCTCGCACCACGGCGAATATTACGACATTCCTCCCCATGTGCCGTACAGGGGGTATGAATTAGAAGAGATCACCCTGGTCCCGCGGCCCCGCACCCTTCCGGTGGAAACCTGGCAGCCGATCGTCAGCGCGAGCCAGCGGGCCATGGACTTCATGGTCAAACACGGGATGAAGGGCATCATAGGAGGCGGCGCCGCCGCGGGAGGAACCACCGACCGGGTGATGGAGCAATGGCGGGACACGCTGGCCGCCTCCGGCAGGGAGACCGAACTAGGGACCGACCTGGCCATCGGGTACACGATCCACATCGCCGAGACCCCTGAGAAGGCCATCGAAGAGGCTCGGGGGTACTTCGAAGAGAACATGAAGATGTTCGCTCCCCTGGGATTCGTGCGCGGACTAACGAGCCAACAGATGTCCGACCTGGCGGACCCGGCCAAAGCCCCATTCGCAGGGTTGCCGACCTTGGAGCAGTCCGTCGAGGCGGGGTCATGGCTGGTCGGACCCCCGGAGCGGATCATCGAGCAACTGAAGGACGTCCAGGAGAGGTTCCCCGGCTTGGAATCGGTGAACGTGGGGTCTGTCATAGGCACGCCCCAGGACGTGATAGTCGAGCAATTGGACATCTTCGGCAGGGAGATCATGCCGGAGTTTACCAAGAAGGGCTGAGGCGAGGGTCCAGCCCTTGGCTAATCAGTGGACCGAGGAATCGCTGCTTTCCCTGGCCGAGCGGTTTAGCTTCCGCAGCCGGATGGACCGGAGCGCCGTCGCCGGACCGATACTGGTCTGGGGACGGGGCTCCGTGGTGCGGGACGTCAACGGCAAGGAGTACCTGGACTTCAACTCCGGCCAGATGTGCGCCGCGCTGGGGCACAACCATCCCCGAATCGTCCAGGCTCTTCAGGAAAGCTGCGACACCCTGCTCCACAGCCACATGAGCCTTTTCAACGACCGGGAGATCATTCTGGCGAGCCGGCTGGCCGAGATCACTCCTCCGGGACTGACCCGGAGCATGTTCCTCACCTCCGGCAGCGACTCCAACGAAGCGGCCATGTCCATCGCCAAGCGGTATACCGGCGGCTACGAAGTTGCCAGCCCGGTGGTCAGCTTTCACGGCCAGAGCGAGGCGGCTAGGGCGGTGACCTTCTCTGGCTGGCGGCAAGGCTACGGCCCATACGCCCCCGGCAACTATCCCATACTTGCGCCTTATCGCTACCGCTGCGCGTTCTGCAAGGACAAGTCCGGCTGCGACTACACTTGCCTCGACACCAGTTTTGACTTGCTGGACGCCCAGGCGGACGGGCAGATGGCCGCGGTCATAACCGAGCCTCTGTTCAGCGCGGGCGGCGTGATCGACCTGCCTCCGGGCTGGCTCCAGGAGCTTCAATACAGGTGTCACCAGCGGGGGATGCTGCTGATACTGGACGAGGCGCAGACCGGGTTGGCCAAGCTGGGCTCGATGTGGGGCGGGGAGCAAGAAGGCGTGGTCCCGGACATACTCACGATTTCCAAGCATTTCGGCGGAGGAGTGGCGGTCAGCGCCGCCATCACCACTGACGAGATAGAAGAAAAGGTGGCGGGAACGGGAATCGTGGTAGCCCACTCTCATTCCAACGACCCCATGACCTGCAACGCGGCTATCGCCAGCTTGGACATCATCCTGGAAGAGGGACTGGTGGATGTTGCCGCCGGTATCGGCGAGTATTGGTCCGGACACTTACACGCCCTGGCGGAGCGTCACCCGATCATCGGCGACATCCGGGGCCGGGGGCTGTTACAGGGCATCGAGTTTGTCATAGACCGGGAAACGCGGGAGCCGGCGTTTCAGCAGGGGCGGGAGGCCGGGCGGGTTTGCCTTGAGAACGGCCTGATCTGCAGCGTGAGGCGGAACGGTTCTGTGCTGCGCTTCGTCCCTCCGTTCACCACGACCAGGGAGCAGATGGACCTGGCGGCTGAGATATTGGACCACGCGATCTCCTCGGTGACTTAGCAACTATCTCAAAACTGAACGAACAGGCTTGGGCAGAAGGAAATCCCCCTTAATCCCCCTTTTGCGAAAGGGGGAGACATTTTCCTCACTGGTCTAATTCTGGCCGCTGCGATAACCTCATATCCTTATAACTTTTTGGGGCCACTGTGTGCCCTTTTGATACGTGGAACGCGAAACTAGGTAGCCAGAATCCGAAACGATTCACCGGACGTAGGCACTCATTAACCGCGACCGCCGAGCACGCACAGGGTTGGCTGGCGCGGCGCGGCCGGTTTCATCTCCAGGACCAAAGGAGGCTAACCCTTGAGCTTCGTTACAAGCCTCGCCCTCCGACGCCCCGCGGTTACGGTATTGATGATTGTCCTTGTTATGATCGGGGGGGTGGTCAGTTACCAGAACCTCCAGCGTGAGTTGTTTCCGGAAATCGAATTCCCCAACATTACGGTCCGCACTATTTACCCCTCGGCCAACCCCCAAGCCGTTGCCCGTGACGTGTCCGAGCCCATAGAAGACGCGATTATCGGAATGGAAGGGCTCAAGGACATCCAATCGGTCTCCTCCGAGAACCTGTCGATGGTCATTGCAACTTTCGAGTTTGGCGACGACATGGAGGAGGTGGAGCGGACCATGGAAGGCAACATCAATGGCCTGACCTTCCCGGATGGAGTGGAAGACCCTTCAGTCAGCCGCATCGCCTCCGATGTATTTCCGGTGATGCAGCTTAGCGTCCTTGGCGACCGGGATATTCCTTCGCTACAACGGGTGGTGGACGACCTCATCTCACCGCGAATCGAGCGGGTGGATGGAGTATTCGCCGCCATAGTCCTCGGCAGGTCAGACGAGCAGGTATTGGTATCGATCGACGCGGAGCGGCTGGAGGAACTTGGGATTTCGTTCAACCAGGTCGCCGACGCGATTCGTGAGAACAACGTCAGCTTCCCAGCAGGGGCCATCGACAGCGGCGACGCCGTGTTCCCGGTCCGCACTTCCCACGAGTTCGGTTCTCTGGACGACATCAAGGGTCTGGTCGTGGGTTTCGAACAGGTCCCGGAAGGTCGGCGAGGCCAGCGGCCGGTGACTCTGTCCCAGGTGGCAGAGGTGGAGTTCGGCACGGCCAAAGCCACGACCATATCCCGCACCAACGGCAAACCCAGCCTGGGCATAGCTGTCGTAAAGGACCCCGACTCCAACACGGTGGACGTCACCTCGCAAGTCTTGGCCGCGATCACCGGCATCTCGGGGCTGCCCGAAGACGTGGAAATCGTCACGATCACAAACAGCGGGCCCGAGGTCCAAAAGTCCCTCAGTTCATTGCTGAACGAAGGAATGTGGGGGCTGCTATTCGCAGTCAGCGTGGTGTTCCTGTTCCTATTGAACCTGAGACCCACGCTTCTTCAGGGAATTGCCATCAGCCTGCGGCCCACACTGATAATCGGGCTTTCCATACCCCTGAGCATTCTGACCGCCGTAATCATCATGGCTCTGGTGGGAGTCAACCTCAACTTTATGAGCCTGGCGGGCCTGGCCATAGCCGTCGGCAGAGTTGTTGACGACAGCATCGTGGTCCTGGAGAACATCTACCGGCACATCCAGGCGGGTGAAGAGCGCCGCGTCGCGGCTATAGAGGCTACAAGAGAAGTGGGGGCAGCGATCATCTCCTCCACTCTGACGACCGTGGTGGTGTTTGTGCCGCTGGGGTTCATTCAAGGGTTGGTGGGTTCCTTCTTCACCCCCTTCGCGATGACCGTCAGCTTTGCGCTGTTGGCTTCAACCCTGATCGCGCTGACCGCGGTGCCCGTGCTGGGAATGCTCATTCTGCGGCGCGGCGACTTTTCCGATGACGACACAATCGGCTCCAGGGCCGGCGACCATGACACGTTGATCGTTCGTATCTACTTGCCCGTGTTGCGGTGGGCATTGGGGCACAAGATCGCGACCTTGCTGATTGCGGGTATCGTAACGGGTGGCAGCCTGGCGCTGATAACGGTGATACCGGTTACGCTGTTTCCGTCGGACGCTCCCGAATATTTGTTAATTGACGTAGAGTTGCCCACTGGAAGTTCCGGCGGCGAGACCTTCGAGGTGGTCCGGCAGATCGAACTCGCGCTGGAAGAGTTCCAGCGCGGCCAGGTGATTGACACGTACCAGGCCACCTTGTTTGCTCGCTCCGACGACTTTGGATCGGGGGCAGGAGCCGGCGGTCACAACATCGCTGGGTTCCTGGTGACCATGGTGGAGGACCCACCGCCGGACGTAGTGGAGCAAGTCCGCGCCAGGATGCCCGAGGTGGAGGATACGGATGTAACGGTCACCGGAGTGCAGGATGGCCCGCCGACGGACCAGTTGGAAGTCACGGTGACCGGAAGCAATTACTCGGAGATTTCCGCTCACGCCAAGCGGCTCGAAGCCGAGATAGGCGAAATGGACGGCATCATCAACCTGGCCAGTGACGTATCCGATGCCCGCAACGAGGTTGTCATACAGATAGACCCGCGCAGGGCCGGTCAATACGGCATCGACGCCGGCTCCGCCGGGCGGCAGGTCAACCGCTATCTGGTCGGGCAGACTGTTTCCGAGGCGGACTTGCAAGAAGCTACCATGGACATCGTGGTCAGGGGCGACCCGGACGACGTGAATGAAGTCGACAAGCTCAAGTCGCTGCTGATCGAAGGCCCAATGGGGACTGTGAGGTTGGGCGCGATCAGCGATCTCGCGGTGGAAAAGGCGCCTGTCAGCATCTCCAGGTTCGATGGCGAACGCTCGGCCAGCATTACAGCCGAAATCACGGCGGCGGACACCCAGGCTGTGGGCACTGAATTGCAAGCCCGGATCGATGCCCTGGAAGGCGAGAAGCCGCCGGGAGTGGAGGTCAGGACTGGAGGGATATTCAGTCAGATCGCCGAGGGATTCGCGGATGTCTTCACGGCGATGGCCGTCGGGATAGCCCTGGTATACCTGGTGATGGTGGCGAGCCTGGGATCCCTGAGAAACCCGTTCGTGATCGTCATGAGCCTGCCTTTAGCCCTGGTAGGGGCTCTCGTGGCTCTTGCCATCACCGGCCGGACGCTGAGCCTATCGGCTCTCATGGGGATTCTGTTGCTGATCGGGGTGGTGGTCACCAACGCCATCGTTTTGATCACGTTCGTCGAGCAATTGCGGGAGCGGGGGATGGGAGTCTACGAAGCGCTGATCGAAGGCAGCCGGGTGAGGTTGCGGCCCATTCTCATGACGGCGTTTACCACCACATTCGCCCTGCTGCCCCTGGCGACCTTCGCAGGGGAAGCGGGCGGGATCATTGGAGCGGAGCTTGCCACGGTGGTAATCGGAGGCCTGATAAGCTCGACATTCCTTACTCTGATCGTCGTCCCGGTGATATATACCATCATGCACTCGAACATCCCGTTCGTGTTTCAGGCGATCAGGTCAATGCTGGGTGGACGGCGGACAACGGAAGAGGTCGGCGAGCCGGAATGAAGTGGCCGCGCTAACACTGATTAACATTACTGATTCGCATTATTGATGTAGATCACACCGGGCCCGGACTGATAATCTCAAATCTCTAGCACGAAAAACTCAAGCCAGGGGGTGGGACCTCATGAAAACTTTGTGGGCAGCCGTCAGTAGTGGCAAAAGCCGTATCCTATTACTTTACCCCGCCCTGGCTTTAACCGCGGTCGCGTCGGTCTGGGCTACGTTAGGGGCGGCGTTCGGACCGGAACCACTATCTCAGGACGGGGGCGGCCCGCCTGCGCCGTCGTACGGGAGACAGGCGGGTGAGCTATCCATCGACGGAAGGCTGGCCTTTCCCAGGACCGCTGACCTGAAATTTGACACGCGGGGAACCGTTGGCGAAATTTTGGTGGAGAATGGACGCCGCGTCGAACAAGGCCAGGTGTTGGCCAGGATGGACTCGACCACGATGGCGCGCTTGGAAAGCAACGCCGCCGGGGCCATTGTCAACGTCCGGCGGGCCAAGGAGGCGCTCGATACCGTGAACGCCGCAACACCGGTGGAACTTGCCCAAGCGGAATCCGCGGTGGCCGGGGCCAAAGTGTCCGTGGACAACGCGCAGGAGGCCTTGGACAATCTCGTTCTCCCAGAGGACACGGCTGTCGCCAATGCGGAAGCTGCCGTAGCCAATGCCAGGCTTGCCCTGAAGTCCGCCGGGGAAGGCTTGGACGACCTGGAGCGTGACCACGCGCAACGCCTGTCCCTGAGTGTGCGCGCCCTCGCGGCGGCCAGCGTTGCCCTGGACCAAGCATGGGACGCTCTGGCCGACCTGGACCTGCACCAGGAGCAGAGGCTCGGACAAGCCCTTCAAGGGTATGCTTCCGCGGAGTTGGCGTTGGACCAGGCACTAGAGATGTTGGATGAATTCGACCTTCACCATGCCCGGTCGCTGGCCGGAGCCCAGCAGACCTCGGCGGGGGCCGGTGTCGCCCTCGATGTGGCGGAGGACGCTTTGGCCGACTTCTTGATCGACCACTCGCAGAGACTAGCTGAAGCACAAGCGGGGAAGACTGCGGCTGAACTAGCCCTGGACCAGGCCAGGACGGCCCTGGCCGACTTCGACCCGCAACACTCCCAACGGCTGGCGGCGGCGTTGCTCACACGGGCAAATGCCGAAGCCGCTCTCGACCGCGCTGAGGACAACCTGGCCAACTTCGACCTTGACTACTCGGAGAGGCTGGCGGCGGCCCAACTGGCCCACACCCGGGGCAAACTCGAGCTGGATGCCGCGGACGACACGGTTAGCAGGCACATATTTACCGCAGGGGTGTCCAGGGCGTTCGACGAGGACTTCATCGAAGAACTTCGGGCCCTCCAGGCCACCGCCGCGGTTGCCCTGGCCAACTTCAACACTGCCAAGGACCGTCTGGCCGAACTTGAAACGGGGCCAGACCCGCTCGTCAAGCAGGAACTGGAGTCCGCCGTCGACCTGGCGCGAACCAGTCTGGAAGTTGCAGAACAGGACCTAGCGACACTGGAAGGGGGTCAAGAACTGCTACTGGCCCGCCATCTCAGCACCTCGGTTTCCGTGGCGGAATCCGATTTTAGGAAGATCACCCAGGTCGCCGCCCGCCTTGAAGAAGGTCCAGACGCCCTGGAAAAGCTGCGGCTTGAAGCCGCAGTTGCCGTCGCCAAGGTTACTTCCACCGACGCCCAAGGTAAACTGGAGGAACTGGAGGAAGGACCGGACACGCTGCTGCGCGCTCAACTGGAGGCCGACGTGACTGCCGCGCAAGCCGCGTTGGCCACGGCGGCGCAATCCCTTGATAAGGTCCAGCGGGACGCGGAAGACTTGAAGATTTTCGCCGAAACCGGTGTTTTGGAGTCAGTCGAGGGGATGTTGAACGCCCAATCGCAGGAATCTCATGGTCCGGGCCCACGGGTTTTGATCGCGGAAGCTGGGGCGGCGCAACTCATTCTCACGGAAGCCAGGGATGCCCTGGATGCTGGCGCGGACCCTTTGGAAATTGCGCTTCGCGTCTCTCAACTTGACGGCGCCCTCGCTGATTTAGAGCAAGCCCGAGACGCCCTGGTGGACTTGGGACTCGAAGCGGACCCGAGGGACAGGGGGCTATTGGAAAGTCAGGTCCAAGCCGCCCGGGCGAACTTGGACCAAGCCATCGAAGACCTGGAGGAACTGACCATCAACATCGACCCGCTGCTGGTGGGCGCGGCGACCAGGGACCTCGGAGTTGCGGAGGCGCAGTTGGGGGAGGCCGAGATTCGGCTAGAGTCCCTGCGCGGCAGACTGGACCTGGACCGGGCCCACCGCCAGGCGGACCTCTCCCTCGCCGAGGAGGCAGCCAAGGATGCCGAGAGTGATCTGGCAGCGGCAACCATTACCGCTCCATTCGAAGGAGTTGTTTACCTGGTGAATGCGGACCCCGATGACGAAGTGGATAAGGACTCCCTCATTCTGAGGCTGGTGGACCCGACCGTGGTGGAAGTTGCCGGTTTGGTCAATGGTTCCGACGTTGGACGGGTGCGAGTCGGGGCAGGGGCCGCGATAACCCTGGACAACATGCCGGAATCACCACTAACAGGGACCGTTACAGCCGTGGCGGACAGTCCCAGGACCGACAGGGGTATACTGACGTATGAAGTGACGATTCGCGCCGACGCGCCTCAGGGTATCGACGTAAGGCTGACAGGTGTGTCTTTGACCATAAGCGCCAATGGGCCGGCGCAATGAGAATCGTACCCTTACAGGCGCTCAGGGAGCGGCATCAGTCCTTCAGGCGCGTTTCCATCGACTTGGCAGGTTGATCGATCGAAGACCCTCTAGGGGTGATAGCCCGCAAAGCAATCCTGAATCGGGAGGCTTCCATGATTAGATTGGGCGGTACCGCATCCTTACCACACATGAAAGTTTTTCAGGGACTTGAGACTCTGTTCATGCGCCGGGGCATCGAGATGGACTGGGTCCTGTACTCAGATTACGACGCAATGGTGAACGACTTTGTGGACGGTAAGATAGACTTGGCCTGGAACGGTCCCCTGGGCTACGTCAAGATCAAGAAACTCCTGTCCGAACCGTGCCAGGTAATCGCCATGAGGGACGTTGACTTCGACTGCTCGATCTGTCTAATAGCAAGAGGCGATTCGGACATACTGACGTTGGAAGACCTCAGGGGCAGGAGTTTGGCGGTCGGGAGCCGGGCCTCGGAGCAACCGCTTTTGACCTTCCACTTTCTGCGTCAACTGGGAATCGACCCGAGGTCCGGCCTGGCCTCGGTCTCGTTTTACGAGGACCGCGTTCCCAGCGGCTTGAGCGGGGAAAGGGACGTTGTGGACCGGGTGGTAAAGGGCGAATTAGACGCCGGGTCCGTCACCCGCAGGACGTTGGAGAGCTTGTTGGAGACCGGGAGTCTCGCAACCGGAGTGGTGCGGACCATCTGGTCAAGCCCCGGATACAGCCACTGTTGCTTCACAGCCCAACGCGACCTGAGTGCTGGGGTAACGAAGGAATTGGAAGAGGCCTTCCTCGCGGTGGAGTACAGCGACCCAATAGGGAAGGATGTGCTAGACGCGGAGGGCTGCCACAGCTTCGCCCTCGGCATCACGGAAGGTTGGGAAGCGTTGGAAGAAGCAGCCGCGGCCGAGGGTCTGGTCTGACTAGCCAGGTTCCTGTTCTGGGGGCGACTCGGGCATGTTGTTGATTATATCTTCCAGGGTCCGGTCCAAGGCGGGGTCCAGGTCAACCGGCTCCACAAACGGGCTGAGGTTGTAGTCGGCTCGGGCACGGTCGATAAGTTCCTTGGCCTTTGGATTGGAAGACGCGATCCTCTCCAGGCTCTCCTGCAATTGGCGGCCTTCGTTGTCCGCGAGAGTGAGAAGCTCGGACAGATCTATGTCCAGGTCAAACATGGACTTGAGCCTTCGCATGATGTCGTAAAAAGCCCGGTGGTCCCTGGTGATGCCAACCGGCTCGTTGTTCGAGGTTAGGAACGGGAACATGGGGGCCATAGCGCCCAAGCGGAACATCTCAACGTCGGGATGCAGATCGTGGGCGATGGAGATGAGGGCCATACCAATGGTCGGGCCGCTCCTTCCCCGGCTGCCGTAATTGGAAAACCGCAAGGCGTACCGGTCGAGCTCCTCTTTCATGTGGGGTTGGCTGTAGACGCAGCTTACGTTCCGTTCCATATCCGGTGGGGCCGCGCCGTTGTAGCCTTCCACGGCCACCGTCTTCCGCACCCCTAGTTGTTGCACCGCCGAGAAGAAGGCTTGCCCGTAGATGTCTAACCGCATCCACGGCTCTTCCCCCAGGAAGATAATCAGACCGTTGCCGGCGTCGAAGAAGTAGTTCCTCCGGTGCATGGCTTTGGTGGGGAGACCGTCCTCGTAGGCGACCCGTGGGCGGTAAGCGCCGTGGGTGCCTGGGACCTGGAAGGGGAAGCACAACTTACCCACTTCGAGGCCAAACTCACCGATTTCGCGGGCGCCCAGCTTATCGATCAGGTACCGTGGCAGCCCACTGGAGATCTCACCGCCGTCGGACCATTGCCGCCGCCAGCCAGCGATCAGATACTTGGCTTCGGGTTTTTCTCGGAGAATCACCAAATCATCGCTCATGGCTCTTGCTCCCTATAGGCATTACTCATATTAACATTTATCGCAGGCAGGCGGGAGCGGGGCGTGTCTATGGGGCAGGGGCTTTTCATTCTCCCTCTCCCCACGGGAGAGGGCTGAGGTGAGGGACAACTCTCCCTGCAATGGTAGTAGCTGCGGCAAGTCAGTTTGCGTGGAAACTCCCTCACCCTGACCCTCTCCCAGGGGGAGAGGGGACACGTTTCCGAAAATGAAAAGGCCCTGGTCTATGGGGCAGGGTGATTTGGTTATAACGCTTGGCCAATTGATCGCGGTCCTCTCGTCATACTGCGCTGGCCTCCGACCTTGAACCGGAGGCCAGTAATTCTTGGACCAGGTTACGCTCTTGGGGCTGAACATCCATGGATGGGGGAATAACGTGGATTGGGGAGACGGGTGCATCCCGACTCCGATTGGGGGATGGAATGTTTCGATTACGAAGATCGGCGGCTTGCCTCCGGAAGTAGCAAGCATTCCGGTCACGTATCCACTTCCTTAATATAGAACGTCAATAACAATCATTACCTTTTGGGTTGACACTTTCATGGGCGTTCGCTACGATTGGCGACGATTTCAGGGTCGGCGGATGCCGCACCCTACAAGGGAGCCTACAGCGATTACCAATTGTCCCTATATTCCTAAATTCGTTTCCGGTACTCAACCGTTCATCAGATGGAGGTTTAACCTTGAACGCGCAATGGTCGTTTAAACCAAGATTTTTGTTCCTAACTACTATCGTTCTAGCCTTGGTGTTTGTGATTGCCTGCGGGTCGACCGCCGCCCCAGAACAGGTGGTGGTCACCAAGGAGGTAATTAAAGAGGTACCCAAGGAGAAGATCGTTGAGAAAGAGGTCATAGTCACAAGGGAGGTCATCAAGGTGCTGCCCACAGTGGAGACCATCGTGCAAGCGCAGCCGACCGCGCCGCCAGTCGAAGTGATGGCCAAAGAAGTGATGGCCAAAGAGGGCATTCAGGGCGGGCGAATGCCCCAACTCGACTATGCCGACGTTAGGCAGCGGACCCTGATGGCTTCCAGCATCAACAACAAGAACGTGGCGATGATCTTCAGCGGCTTGGTGGAGTACAATCCTGAGACCGAGGACCAGACCGACCTCCGGTGCGACCTGTGCAGAAGCTGGGAGTTGGCCGAAGACGGGGTGACGTATACCTTCCACCTGCATCCCGATGCCAAGTTCTCCGACGGCCACCCAGTTACGTCCGAAGACGTCGCCTACAGCTTCCTGGCTTCCGCCTGCCCGGAGTGCATACCCATCCGGGACGGCGAGACAGTTTCCTCGACGATTCAAGTAAAGGCGTACTTCGACGATTCCAAGATCATCGACGACCACACGATCGAGATCAAGACGCTGAACCCAACCCCGGCCTTCCTGTTGGCGTTGGGTTCGGAGACGTGGAGGGTGCTGCCGAAGCACGTGGAAGACGCGGGGCAGCTTCAGACTACGGTAAACATGGAAGACCTGGTGGGGTCCGGACCCTTTATCCACACCAGGCAGGTCAAGGCGGTCTCGAACCATTACGACCGCAGCCCCAACTACTTCAAGGAAGGCCGGCCTTATCTTGACGGGCTGGACCAATACATCATCACCGACACCGGAGCGGGCATTGCCGCGTTCAAGGCCGAGCAGGTGTTGATGACCAACGGCGCGGACAACTTCAGCGACACCGAGGCCCAGAAGCTGGCCGACGAAGAGACTGATAAGTTGGTAATTCACTGGGGAGGGCTCCCCAGCGTTCAGTACATCTTCTTCAACATTCAGAAGAAGCCCTTTGATGACGTGCGCGTAAGGCAAGCGGTCAACCTGGCCATGCACCGGCAGCCGCTAAACCAGACGTTTACCGCGGGGCGCGGCTTCGCGTGCGGCGCCGTCTTCCCGCCTGGCGCAGGGTACACCTTCACCCTGGAAGAGTGCATGCAGCGCCCGGGGATGAGGGAGTTGGACGGCCAGAAACACCCCGACGACTTGGCCGAGGCCAAGAGGCTTCTTGATGAGGCTGGAATCCCGGCTGAGGGCTTCAAAATACTGCTTTCTACAAGGAACTGCTGCTCCTACCCCGACATCTCCGTGGTGGTCATGGAACAACTCAAGGAGGCCCTGAAATGGGACGTGGAATTGAAAGTTTGGGAGGCTAGCGCCGGGTTCAACGCCTACCGTGACCACGACTACACGTTTGCGGTGCAACGCGGCGGGGCCAACTTCTTCGACCCTGACGCATTCCTGGACCGGTTCAAGGAAGGGCGGCTTTACTTCCGCTGGACGGGCTATGTCGTGCCTAAGATTCCTGATCTCTTCGAGCAACAGTCCCGGGAGTTGGACGTTGAAAAGCGCAAGGTAGTCCTTCGGGAGATAGAGGACGTGATCTGGGCGGACCCGCCCGCTGCGTATCTCTACTACCGGGTCAAGCACCAGTTGGTCAACCAAAAGGTCAAGAACTTCCTGTTGCAGGAGCACATGAGGAAGTATGAGCATATCTGGTGCGACCCGGCCTGCTGAGGACGGCCAAGGGACTGCAAAGGGGGCCGGGCCTATCCAGACCCGGCCCCCTTTGGGAACTGCATCCGGATGATGGGCCAGCGCTTGGACCATGCCAAAATCCCCACCGGTCACCCCTAGTCAATCCAAGACAATCGTGAGGGTTACAACTTGAAAGCCTACGTGATCAAGCGCTCTCTCATGTTCATCCCCACGATGATCCTCCTCACGATTATCGTGTTTACTATCCTGCGCATCGTGCCCGGAGACCCGGCGCTCCTCATCCTGGGGGGAGAGGAAGGGGAGGAGGATTTCACCGAGGAAGAACTGAAGAAACTGCAAGCGAAACTTGGCACCGACCGGCATATCGCCATCCAATACGCCGATTGGGTGATTTCCATGGGCAGCCTGGACTTCGGCGATTCCTACCACTACAACAACCCCGTTAGTGAAGACCTGGCGCAGCGCGTCCCGATCAGCCTGCAACTCACGCTGATGTCGCTGATTATCTCTGGCGTGGTGGCGCTCCCCCTCGGCGTCGTTTCGGCCATCAAACAAGACACCTGGGGGGACTACATATCCCGGATGATCACCCTGATAGGGCTGGCTACGCCCAATTTCTACGTCGGTATTATGACCATATTCCTATTGGTTCTAGTATTCGGTTGGATACCTCCTTTAGGATACGTCAACGTCTGGGAAAACCCCTGGACGAACATGCAGCAGCTCATCTTCCCGGCGATAGCGCTGGGGACGTCGGGAATGGCCTTCCTGGCAAGGGTAACCCGCTCCGCCATGCTGGAAGTGCTCAACGAAGACTATATCCGCACGGCCAGGTCCAAGGGCCTCGCGGAAAAGATCGTGATCTACAGGCACGCTCTCAAGAATGCAGTGCTGCCGGTGGTCACCATCTTCGGCTTGGCGCTGGGCAACGCCGCTTCAGGCTCCGTGGTCACCGAGATCGTATTTTCCGTGCCCGGGATGGGGCGGCTACTGATCGAAGGGGTCCAACACCGGGACTACCCGATGATCCAGGCCATCATCGTGATATTCGGCGTCATGGTCCTGGTGGCAAACCTGATGACCGACCTAACCTACGCTTGGCTAAACCCCAGGATCCGATACAACTAGACCTAAAGACCCGGTCTGCATAAGGGGTAAGAGAAACTCATGGTCCAGCGGCAAGAAATTGCTATAGCTAGCTCGCCGGATACACTGCTGGCACAACTGCCAAAACGGGGCGTGACGTACAACGTCATGCGGTTCTTGAAGACCAAGCCGTTGGGGACGCTGGGAGCCACCATCGCCGCCTTACTCATCATACTGGCGGTATACGTCAAATTCGTCGAACCGGCAGTCGGCCTCATAGCGAACCCCTACAAGCCAATAGTATCCCGCATCAACGTCGCGCCAGGCGCGGAGGCGTGGTTCGGTGGAGACAAGATTGGCCGCGACGTCTTCGCCCGATTGCTCAACGGCGCTTGGATTTCAATTTACGTGGGAATTTTGGCGTCTTTCATCGGCACCACCCTGGGCCTGGCGGTGGGCATCGCCAGCGCCTATTGGGGCGGCAAGTTCGACCTCGTGGTCCAACGCTTCATGGACGCGATGATCGCGTTCCCCGGGATAATCTTGGCAATAGCCATCATGGCGGCCCTGGGCGCCTCCATCAACAATGTCGTGTTCGCCCTTTCCGTGTCGTACATTCCCAGCGCCGCCCGGATCATCCGTTCCCAGGCGTTGGCCATCAACGAGATGGACTACATCCTGGCTGCCCGGGCGGTGGGTGTGGGAACCGTGCGCACTATGATTAGGTACATAGTACCCAACGTGTTCGCCATCTATATCGTAATCACCACCTTCCACCTGGGAGGGGCGATTATTTCCGAAGCCAGCTTGAGCTTCCTGGGAGTGGGGACTCCACCCAACGAGCCCTCATGGGGCGGAATGCTCAACAGCTCCTCGTCGCAGTACATCGCGGTGGCTTGGTGGCAGCCTATATTCCCTGGCGCCGCCATTATCATCGTGGTGTTTGCGTGGAACTTGTTGGGAGACGCCCTCCGGGATGTCCTTGATCCACGGCTGCGGGGAACCGGCGCACGGGGGTAGGCGGAACCGTGAGAAGCGTATCAGCGCTCCTGCTCATCATCCTCGTCATGGCTCTGGTTGCGGCGTGCGGTGGGACCGCGCCCTCGGACGAGGACTCGAGTGGTGGGGCAGACTCCCGTGAGGCGCCGAAGTTGTTGATTACGCCAGGGTCGCCGCGGGCTCGCGCCGGGGAGACTGGCCAAAGGGTCCGCCCTCCCAGCGAGTTGGAAATTACGATCGATAGCTGCACGTGGCAAGCCGTGGAAACGGGTGGCCCCGTGGAGCTAAACCTCGCTTTCACGATCCGGAACAATGCCCCCGAGTCGCTGTATGCCACGTACCGGGTACAGGACAAGGCCAGAACGACGTTCTTTAGGCCAAAAGGGTTCGACCAATCGATCACCATATACACCAAGGAATCGGACAGCCGGACCCTCAATACCAACAAGTTCGAGGTCGGGGCCACCGACCTTGAGTTGGTGATTGCAGGGCAGAGGCGCACCACCGACACGGTCCCCCTGGAGAACTGCACGGGGCCCTGACCGCTGCAACGGCTATGGTACACTTGAAGGGGTAGCGGGAGTTATGCGCCGGGCGACTGGGGGTTGTTGGTATGCACCTCACAAGAATTGGGATCAGCAGAGTACCGCCGTTCACCACGACGGTTGAGTTCAAGTTCAACGAAAAAGTCAATCTATTCGTCGGACCGAACGCTTCCGGGAAAAGCACGATATTGCGGGCAATAATTGATTTGCTCCCGGCAGCGGATAGAGCTTCCGCTCTTAACCCAGGTTATTATCTTAACGATAAGAAGGTCTCTTATTATCAAGGCGAAGGCGCGTATGTTCATTTAGTAATGAATGATGATTGGGATAATGTGCCTTTCCTGTATATACCTGCGGCTCGGATCAACCTCGCGGCCCAGCACATTTTCAGCCATCGAATCGATAGAGCAGATAATGTTCAGTCCGATAATCCGTTGGGAGATTATGCCGAGCCGTTGTACGATCTTCTTTCAACTGCTGAATCCGGCGTCTTCAACGCCAAATACCTGGAATTAGTGATCGATTGTGTTCGCAAGGGTTATGTTGAGGACTTGGTCGAACGGCACCAATTCAGAAAGGCTATAGCGGTTGGTTACTCCTGTGCCAGGAGCATCTGCCGCGAAGTGATACACGGTAAGGTCCCCCATTCCTACATTGAAATAGATGAAGGGCGTGAAATTTCTGATACGGGCAGGGTCGTTCACTATGGCATGGGAATTGAGACCAACGACGAAATCTTAGGGGAACCACTGTACGCCGGCGCCCTCAGTTCAGGAACGCAGGGCACTCTCCTATGGCTTTACGCCTTAGCCCTCAAAATGGCCCGCCATTACAATTGGGAAGATGGCTGGGAGAATAAGCCTGCAATCCTGCTGATTGACGAGATAGAAAACCACTTGCATCCTACTTGGCAAAGGAGGGTAATCCCGGCCCTGCTGGAACACTTCCCCGGTTTGCAGATATTCGCCACCACCCACTCGCCCTTTGTGGTGGCCGGTCTGAAAGCCGGGCAGGTGCATCTGCTCAAACGGGACGAAAATGGCGGCGTCACCGCTTCTACTAACACCGAGGATATTGTCGGCTGGACCGCCGATGAAATTCTCCGGACGATGTTGGGCGTAGACGACCCGACAGACGAAGAGACTGCGAAGAACGCTCAGAAGCTGCGGCAACTGCGTAAAGAGGGGCCGCGGGATAACCCGGAGAAGGAAGAAGAACGTCAGCAGGAGATGGAGAAGTTGCGACGGCTCGTAGACCGGGATTTACTGGCCGGCGGCCCAATGGCAGCGCAGATGGAGTTGTTCGAGCAGCAATTCGCTGAAGCGTTGGCGCAATACCGGCAGTCCCAAAGCCTAAATCAGGAGAACGGCTAAACCGTGCGCTCGGTCCAACGTTCCCCGGAACCCGGTTTCTTCGTCGAAATCCGGGTTGCTCACACGCAATGGGGCGATTTGGACGGAGCCAATCGCAGTCGTATACGCGATGCCCTGAAGCGGGATTTTGGCCCAGTTTGCGCCTACTGCCAGCAGTCTTGTAAAACGCCAACCGGCAGAGAAAATCCTGACTCCAATGAAGAAACTATCGAACATTTCCGGCCGCGCAACAAGTTCCCGGACCAACAATTTAACTGGCTCAATTTGCTTTATGCTTGCTCTAGGTGCAATGGGCACAAAAGCGATAGCTGGCCCGTTGACGACGATTTTGTCAACAACGTTCTTGAACATGACTATTTCCAGTATTTACCGGTATCAGAATACGTCAATCCGAATGAAGCCGACGATAGCAGGCCGGCCCATGAATTTTTTAATTTCAATTTTGAAACCGGCAAGATGTGTCCCGCAGAGCAACTTGATGATGTGGAATGGTCCATTGCCTTTAGGACCATCCGGGACATTGATCTGAACGACGAATACAGCAGTCTAAGAGATTACGACCAACGTCATCTAAGGTTTCAGCGTCGAGTCCAATGGCAAATGCTGGAGCGGCTGACAAGGCAACTCGACGCTTTGGGAAATTCTGCCGCGAGAGACCAAATGTTGTGGACCCTTGCGTTGCCGGGACTACCCTTCTCCGGGTTTAATACCATCTACCTTAAGGGCCGTTATCCCGAACTCTTCGGGCAGGATTGATACCCGGACAGGCCTGACCCAAGGGATTGCCATAATCCCCCCAATCCTGTATATCCTGTTTAACCATGTAAGCAATCGAGGTAGCCATGCCACGAATGAGCGCCGGGCAAGCCATCATCGAGGGTCTGCGGGCCGAAGGAGTCGAGTACATCTTCGGCCTCGTAGGGACCACCATCAACAGTATCGTCACCGAGCTTCCCGGCAGGTCAGACATCCAATTCGTCGACACGCGCCACGAAGAAGGCGCAGCCTTCATGGCTTACGGCTATGCCAGGGCGTCGGGCAAGCCTGTCGCCTGCGTCACGACCTCCGGGCCGGGGACGATCAATCTCCTAACCGGCATCTCGCTTGCTTACAAGGGACATGCCCCCGTGATGGTCATCGCGGGAGACACCGCGCAGGACTACATCTACCGGGACGGCTCGCAGGCCTTCGACCTGGTGAGCCTGTTCGAGCCGGTCACCAACCTGGCGCTTCAGGTCAACAAAACGGAGCGAATCCCGGAACTCATGCAGCACGCCTTCCGCACCGCCCTTACCGCCAAACGAGGCCCGGTGTTTCTGGACATTCCCCGGGACCTCATCGACGGTCAAACTTTGGAATTCGACCCGCCAGCCGCTGGCTCGTACCGCGCGGTAAACACCAGGGTGGAGGGAGACGCAACGGCGATACAGCAGGCGGCGTCACTGCTCCGCAATGCCCAGCGGCCCTTGTTGTTGGCCGGGGGCGGAGTCGTGGACTCGGAGGCCAGCGCCGACGCAGTGGCCTTGGCGGAGCTTCTGGACATGGCGTTGGTGCCGTCCTACGGTCACAATGATGCCATTCCAAACAGTCACCGGCTGTATGTGGGTCCTCCGGGAGGGCGGGGTTCAGGAGAAGCCTTGGAAGCAATGAACCGGGCAGACGTGATTCTTGCGTTGGGCACAAGAATCAACCAGTCCACAACGTCATGGAACAACAGTGTGCTGGACCCGCAGACCCGCATTATTCAAGTCGATATCGACCCGCAGGAAATCGGGCGCAACCATCCCGTCGCCACAGGGATTATCGGCGACGCGGGGGCGGTGACCCAGCAGTTGTTGCGAACCCTGAAGGAAGAGTTCCCTGAAGGCCGGCCCAACCCTGAATGGCGGGGAACGATAGAGGAGCTTGCGGGCAACCGCAGGACACGTCTCCAAGCCGAGGCTGAGCTTGGCGGGGACCCTATGATGCCCCAGCGAGTCTATTCAGAATTGGCCAAGGTGATGCCCCGGGACTGTATGGTCACCATAGACGCGGGAGTATCGGCGGGTCTGGCCTACGACCGTGTCCAGTTCGAGGAGCCGCGCACCATGTTCAACTACGCGGGCCAGGGCGGGCTGGGCATGGGGTTGAGCGTGGGGCTGGGAACCAAGCTGGGCAGGCCCGATAGACCGGCGATTAGCATTCAGGGTGACGGCGGGTTCCTCTACACTTCCCAGGAGCTCAACACCGCTGTGCGGTGGGGCATTCCCCTGGTCAGCATAGTCCTGAACAATAGCTGCCACGGCGCGGAGAAGGCGCAACAGCAGCGGTTCTTCGAGGAAAAGTACATCGGCGTCGACCTGGAAAACCCGAGGTTCGACAAGCTGGCCGAGGTCTACGGGGCTCGGGGCTTCTACGTGGAAAGGCCGGAAGATATCGGGGACGCGGTGCAGGCCGCCTTGGCGGAGGACCGTCCAAGTGTGATCGAGATTCCCATTGAGGAATACTTCCCGCCGTCAGCCCCCAGCCCAACCCGAGCCAACAGCGGTTAGCACTGCTCACAAAAGGCCTTTAATAGGACGAGTCACAAAACAGCTTGCGGGAACCCATCGGCTGTTTCGAGGATTAGAAGATGCCAGGAATTTTTGACGAACTCGGTGTCAGACCGGTCTTAAACGCGCAGGGAAACAGGACGATGCTCGGCGGGGCCACCCCTTCAGCGGACGTCAGGGCCCTGATGGACTCCGCGGAAGAGTATTACGTCGACCTGAGCGAACTCATGGACAACGTGGCCGAAAGGATCGCCGCCATGCTGGACGTTGAGGCCGCCCTGGTTACGTCCGGATGCTCCGCCGCCCTGGCAGTTGGCGCGGCGGCCTGCATGACCGGAGACGACCAGGAGAAGATCGACCTTATTCCGGATACAACGGGGATGCCATACGAGTTCATCATCCAACGCCAGCTACGGGTCCGGTACGACCGCTGCGTCACCATACCAGGCGGCAAACTGGTAGAAGTTGGCGACCTGGAAGAGACCAGGCCGGAACAAATCGAGGAGGCCATTGGCCCGAACACGGCGGGCATACACTACCTGGCCCCCGGTGACCGTCTGCCCGGCGCGGTGTCCCTGGAAGAGGTGATCCGTATCGGCCACTCCCGCAACGTCCCCATAATTGTTGACGCCGCCGGGGAGGTATACCCCACGGACAAGCTGAGCCGGTACGTGAAGATGGGCGCGGACTTGGTGGCTTATGGGGCCAAGTACTTCGGCGCCGTGAACTCCAGCGGCCTGCTCACCGGAAGAAGGGACCTCCTGGACGTTGCGAGAAAACATAGCTTCATAGGATTCGAGGCCACCGACTCCCGAGCTTTCGGTAGGCCAATGAAGGTAGACCGGCAGGAAGTAGTTGCCGTCTACGGTGCGCTGCGCGAGTGGCTATCCATGAACCACGAAGACAGGTTCGCGGGCTACGAGGTCAGGATTTCAAGTTTAAGGGATGACCTCCGGGACCTCGAAAACGTGGAACTGCTGGACTCACCCGAGGAAGGCCCGATTGACGGTCTGACGATTAAGTTGGACGTCGCCAGGACCGGAAAATCAGCCGGCGACGTAGTGGATGAGCTGAAGGCTGGCAACCCGAGCATCTGGGTCCGCTCACCCTACGGACGGCCGGACTACTACCCGCCAGACGCGGACTCTTTCACGGTGCGGATGCCGCAGCTAAAGGAAGGCGGCGAACACACCATCGCCGCCAGGATCAAGGACATACTCTCTACATGACGGAGTCGTAGCGGTATTTCGTCAGCTATGAATCACTGTGACCCCGGACTCCAGCCAGGGTTACACATTTTCGCTCCGGTTCCTCATCTACGCTTGACATGCAACTACCCCAACCGTAGGATTAAATTACTCTTTAGGAAATGCACAATCAGGGTCTGGTCTGTGGGAATAGGAGGAGAATGATGCCCAGTCGAGACGAGATCGCGCTAATGGGTCACCTTATGCGCCGGGCCGGTTTTGGCGCGTCTTACCATGAGCTGGAAGGGAGGGCTGCGGCTGGTTATGAAGCCACCGTGGAAGACCTCCTCAACACCGAAGCTTACCCACCCGTAGACGAGAACATCCTCTATAGGTATTTCCCCGGAATGGAAGGCGCTCTTGCGCCCCCGGTGAACCAGGCGGACTGGGTCTACCGCATGATCAACACCCATCGTCCCCTGGAAGAGAAGATGGCTCTCTTCTGGCACCAACTTTTCGCCACCGGGAACTCCAAGGTGGACAACCCGCCGGAACTTACCCAGCAGATCGCCATGTTCCGGCAGCACGGGCTGGGCCGGTTCCCAGACTTGCTGATCGAGTTGGCCAAGAATCCGGCGATGATCTATTGGCTCGACAACAACGGCAACCACCGCGGGGCAATTAACGAGAACTGGGGCCGTGAGCTTTTGGAGTTGTTCTCCATGGGCGTCGGCAACTACTCAGAGGACGACATCAAGGAAGCGTCCAGAGCCTTCACCGGCTGGACCATCGCCCCCAAGATCCCGAGAAACCCCCTGGGCCGCTTCTATTGGAACTTCGAGTACAGGCCCGAGGACCACGACGACGGTGAAAAGACCTTCCTGGGGCACGAAGGCAACCTAGACGGCGACGACATCATTCAGATCGTGGTGCGGCAGCCAGCGACGGCTAGATTCCTGGCCCGGCACCTGTACAACTTCTTCGTGGCGGACGAGCCGCAGGTGCCTAGCTGGAACATCACACCCCCGAGAGACGCGGAGGCTATCGACACACTGGTGCAAGCCTACGAGGACTCAGACTTCGATATCCGCGCCGTGCTTCGCGTGCTGTTCACGTCCGATTTCTTCAAAGAGGCGCAGTTTGAACACGTGAAGAGTCCCGCCGAGTTGGTGGTTAGCACCGCCCGGCTGGCCGGCAGCTACAACAAGCCGAGACCCGGCTTCCCCGCCCTCGCCTTCGAGTGCGCCTACCAAGGCCAGGAACTCCTGAACCCGCCCAGCGTCGAAAGCTGGCACACGGGATCGGAGTGGATCGACGGCGGTTCCCTGGTCCGCCGGGTGAATTTTGCCGCTAACCTCATGGGCAACACCTCTCTACCCGGTATCAAGTCCATTGTTAACGGGCTCCGGGACAGGAATGCCGCCACCGCGGCCGAGTTCGTGGAAACCTGCCTGGAGTTGGTGGGGCCCATAGAAGTCAGCGAGATCACCAGGCGCGAACTCATTGAACAGGCGGAAGAAGGCGGAGACCTCCGCTGGGACTCGGACGAGAACGCTAGAGAGTCGGAACAGCGCGTCGGCGTTATGTTGGCCCTGATTGCCGCCTCCAGGGACTTTCAGTTTGCCTAGACCCTGATCCGGAACACAGACAACGATACGTCGTCGGAGAGTGACCAATGACAACGACTAAGAAAGACCCGGTGGTCGTAGTTTTCCAACTCACGGGAGCAAACGACTACCTCAACACGATTATCCCCTACACCGACCCCCACTACCGGGACGCCCGTCCTCGTGTGGGTATCCCCGAAGACCAGGTACTGCCCATCGACGACCAACTTGCCTTCAACCCCAACATGGGACCCGTGAAGGAACTGTATGACCAGGGTAAGGTCGCGATAATCCACGGCATCGGGTACGAGAATTCCCCTCGCTCCCACTTCCGGTCAATGGACATCTGGCACACCTGCGAGCCGGACAAGGTTGGCACCGAGGGATGGGCGGGTAAAGTCATCCGAGACCTGGACCCGGCCGGGGACAACGTCCTGAAGGGGATCAACTTCGGACAGGGGTTGCCCCGGGCCTTGGCCTTGCGGGGAGTGCCGGTGACGTCCGTGTCCAACCTGGAATCCTACGGAGTCATGTCCGACGTTCCGGGCATGGCGGGGGACCGGGACAAGCTACTTGAACGGTTCGCCCGCATGTACGCCCCCGCCGTTGGCACCGGACCCACTATGGACTACCTTGGGCAGACTGGCCGGGATGCCCTTCGGGGCGCGGATATCTTGAAGGTCGCGCCGGAAAAGTATTCCTCAACCGTGGAGTACGCCGATACCCCCATTGCCAAGAACCTCAAGAGCATAGCCCAGGTTTACCTAGCGGACCTGGGAACACAGCTCTTCTACACGGCCCACGGCAGCTTCGACACCCACTTCAACCAGCCGCCGATGCACACCAAGTTGTGGATCGACACGTCCAGGGCCATCAGCGATTTCTTCCTGGACCTCCAGGAGCACAACGCCGGCGAGAATCTGATCATGGTCATGTTTACCGAGTTCGGCCGCCGTGTCCGCGACAACGGCACCGGCACCGACCACGGGGCGGGCGGAGTGGCCTTCGTTATTGGCGATCAGGTCAACGGCGGGATGTACAGCACCTACCCATCGCTGAAGCCCGAAGACCTGCAGCAGGGCGACCTCGCCCCCAACTACGATTTTAGGGGCTTCTACGCCACCGTCGTGGACAAGTGGCTGGGGCTAGACCCGGCGCCGATAGTCGGCGGCAACTTCGAGCAACTGGACTTCATCTAGTCGGCCGCGCTACGCCAGCGGTTTATTCAAAACACTCAAGGAGAGGTAGCCATGCTGACAACGGTCGCGGCAGGGCGGGTCTTCGACTATAGCTATTGCATCGGCATGTACGCCATGGCGGGTCAGGGATTCTGGTCGCCCCAGGACTTCGCACTCGGCTCCGGCGGAGTTATCTTCGTTTTGAGCCGGGGTATGGAGGAACTGGGGCAACGCATCACCAGGGTAACCCTGTCCCACGACTTCCAGGGCCAATTCGGTGGATTCGGCGCGGGTGACGGACAATTCATCTGGCCCCGCTCTATCACCATGGACAGCCATGAAAACCTGTATGTCTCCGATGAGCAGTTGCACCGCATTTCAGTGTTCGACGAATCTGGGACTTTCGTCACCAACTGGGGTAGCCCCGGCACCGCGGAGGGAGAATTAAACGGTCCGTCCGGGCTGGCTGTTGGTCCCGACGGCGCCCTCTACGTGGTGGACAGCTTGAATCACCGGGTACAGCGGTTCACGACCGAAGGAGAGTTCCTCGGCGCGTTCGGAAACCAGGGCAATGGCGAGGGTGAGTTGGACATGCCCTGGGGGATCTGTGTGGACCGGGAGGGAGACGTCTACGTGGCCGACTGGCAGAACGACCGCATTCAGAAGTTCTCCTCCACGGGGCAGTTCCTCCGGCAGTTCGGAGGCTCTGACCTACGGGTAGGAGACCTGACCAGGCCTTCGGGAGTGGCGGTTGACTCGGACGGCGACGTGTTTGTCACCGACTGGGGGAATCACCGGGTACAGGTATACGGCCCCGACGGAGCCTTCATAGCCACACTGGTCGGAGACGCCCAGGAGCCCTCACCGTGGACCCAGACCTACATTGACGCCAACCCGGACATCGTAAAGGCCAGGCGGCGGGCCAACATGGAACCCGAATGGCGTTTCCGGCGGCCCGTGGCGGTGAAGGTTGACGAAAACGACCGGCTCTTTGTTCTCGAAACAGCCCGTCACCGCATCCAGATATACAACAAGGAAAAGGAGTACGAGGAACACCCGATCAACCTGTAACGGGTGGTTGGATACTTTCCCCGCGAGCGCGAGGCCACCATAGGGCGGTGGCCTCGCTTCTTCATAACCGGTATGCGGTCTCGCCGTGTTCAGCGGAGTCCAGACCCACAATCTCATCTTCATCCGAGACCCGCAGGCCGACGGTGATCTTAAGTACCCAGAATATCGCGGCCGTGGCGACGAAGGACCAAACCCAGGTAGCCACTATGGAGATGAGTTGGGCGACGATCTGCTCCGTCCTTGAAACATCTGTGAACCCCTCTATGGTCCCGTAGCCAACGCCGACGAATATGCCGGTGGCCAACGCCCCCCAAGTCCCGCCGATCCCGTGTACTCCCCACACCGAGAGGGAGTCGTCCAGCTTGATCTTCACGAGGAATTCGGACGCGATCAGGCAGAGGATGCCCGCCACCAAACCAATGGCAATGGCTGGCAAAGGGCCAACGTAACCTGCGGCGGGGGTGATGCCCACCAACCCGGCGACTGCGCCCGATGCCGCGCCAATGACCGAGGGCTTGCGGTGGATGATCCACGAGGCGGCGGTCCAACCCAGCACGCCCGCGGCGGCCGAGGTGCTGGTCACGACAAAGGCGTTCACCGCAGTCCCATTCACGGCCAGGGCCGACCCCGCGTTGAACCCGAACCAGCCGAACCACAGGATACCCGCCCCAATCACAACCAGCGGGATGTTGTGCGGCTCCATAGGCTCTTGGGTAAAACCGATGCGCTTGCCGAAGATGAGGGCCGCGGCCAGCGCTGCAACGCCCGTGTTGATGTGGACCACGTTTCCGCCGGCGAAGTCCAACGCGCCCAGATCGTGAATCCAGCCCCCTCCCCAAACCCAGTGGGCAACGGGCACGTATACCAGGGTAAGCCATAGGACCGTGAATAGAAGATAAGAAATGAACTTCACCCTCTCCGCAAAAGCCCCGGTAACCAACGCACACGATATGATGGCGAACATTCCCTGGAAGACCATGAACGTTTGGTGGGGAATGTTATCCGCGTAGGGTCCGGCTTCGGTCGCGCTGACGTTGTTCAGCCCCAAATAGGACAGGTCCCCGATGAAGTGCCCGTAATCTGGGGCGAAGGCCAGCGAATAACCCCAGAGCACCCAGGCCACACTGACGATGCCCATACTCATCAGGCTGTGCATGATGGTGGCGGCGACATTCTTGCTTCGAGCTAGGCCGCCGTAGAAGAACGCCAACCCTGGTGTCATCAGCAACACCAGGGCGGAACAGATCAAGACCCATCCAATGTCGCTGGGATTCATTGAACTCATCCCATAAACTTGATTGGCGCGATGAGCAATCCGCTAAGAATGGGACTCATCCCGTCGATGCGGGATTATACCACGCCGACTAAGACGCAGTTGTGTTGACACAACTCCAAGCGGCAATTACGCTAATCCCGTCCAACATCCTGATACCCTTTCCATTAAGGTTAGGGCATACGGCTGGAACATGTTAGGAGAGAATCATGAAGGTGCAAGTCTACACCAACCCTGGTTGATTTAGCTGCAGGACGCTGGAGGAATTCCTCTCGTCCAACGGTGTTCAGTTCGAGCACCACGATCTGGCAACTGACCCCGAAGCGGTGGAATACCTGAGGAGCCGCAATATCAAGTCGGTCCCGGTGACCATCGTCGACGATGACGACGTGATCATCGGATACTACCCGAAAAAACTTGTCCCCGCTCTAAACCTGAACATACAGGTGGACCTGTCAGGGAAGACTGATTGGCTTTCCGAGAAATACACGGGAATCCTGGGCGCGGCCATGCGGGCCACTTGCCAGCTATCGGAAGACCAACTTGCCGGGATGATTCCCTGGCGGCCGCAATCGGCCAGGGACCTGATCGTCCACATAGTCTCTTTCCCGGAACTGGCCTACCTGAGCCACGAACACGGCAGCATGAGCACCGAGGACATGGCGGCCTCGAACCAGCGGTTAAAGAGCGTGGTTTCCGCTGACGCCATCGTCAACTACGGCGAAGGTGTCCTGAAGGACATACGGGAGTTCCTGGCCAGCGGCAAGGAGGAGTCCTTCGACCGGGTGGTCCCGGCGCACTACGGCGGCGAAGTCACCGTACTGGAGCTGTTGAACATCATCCTGAGCCACAGCACGCACCATCTCAAGCAGGTCTACTACTTCATGCAGGAAGACCTGGGGCTAACGCTGGAAAACCCGGCCACCGAGGCCGACATGGAAGGGATCGTTACGCCCGACGCGTTGATCTAGCCCGTACCCGTACATCCAACTCCACGTGGAGGAGCTATGAAATACGACAAAATCGTCATAGGCGCGGGATCGGCGGGGTCGATCCTCGCGACCCGCCTCTCCGAGGACCCCAACCGGTCCGTGTTGTTGCTGGAGGCGGGCCACGACTATCCCAACTTCGAACATCTCCCCGAAGAGGTAAAGTTCGGCTACGCTACCGAAGCCGACGTGATGACCAGCGACCATAACTGGCAGTTTGTCGGTAAGGGAACTGAAGAAGCTCCACCGATGATGGTGCCCAGGGGAAAGGTTACCGGCGGCTCCAGCGCCATCAACGGCCAGGTGTTCCTACGCGGCGTTCCCGAAGACTACGACACCTGGGCCTCCTTCGGCAACGACGAATGGGAGTTCCAAAAACTGATCCCCTATTTCCGCAAGATCGAGACCGACACCGACTTCGGCACCGACGACTTCCACAACTCAGACGGTCCAATCGTGATGCACCGTTTCAAGAGAGAGACCTGGCTCCCGGCACAGGTAGCCTTCCACGAAGCTGCCACCGCCGCAGGCTATCCCGACTGCCCCGACCACAACCACCCGGACTCGTGGGGAGTGGGACCCACCCCGCTTAACAACCCCAACGGCATCCGGATGAGCACCGCACTGGGTTATTTGGACCAGGCGAGGCACCGCCTCAACCTGACCATCCGGCCCAACTGCACGGTCTACCGGATCGTGTTCGAGGGCAACCGGGCTACCGGAGTGGAGTTGGAGAGCGGAGGGGAGCGGTTTGTCGTCGAAGGTGACGAGATCATCCTGTCCGCGGGAGCGATCGGTTCGCCCCAGATATTGATGCTCTCCGGCGTGGGCCCCGCCGGCCACCTGCGCAGCCTGGGCATCCCCGTCATTTCAGACAAACCGGGGATCGGTCAGAACATGCGTGACCACCCGGGCGTGTGGGTCACCTGGCGCACCAGGCCGGGGTTCGACCTAGACGGCCTGGCCCCCAGGATGCAACTGACCCTGCGCTACACAGCAGCAGACTCGGACCTGCGCAACGACATGAAGATATCCATGCAGTCATACGCCACCGAGCGGGTGAACCGGGGCGGTAACCGCATGGAGCCACTGGGCATCCGGATGACCGCAGGCATATACCTGGCAGTAGGCGCCGGGGAGTTGCGCCTAGCCTCAACCGACCCCACGGACCAGCCAGTGTTGGAATACCACTACCTGGAGGAGGAGTTCGACCGGAAGCGCCTCAGGGAGTCGGTGCGAATCTGCGTGGGTCTGGGTGAGCACGAGTCCTTCAAGGACATCATTCAGGAGCGCGTGGACCCCACCGACGCCGATCTGGCCTCGGACGATGCCCTCGACCAGTGGATGAGGCGGGAAGTTACGACCTCTCAACACATCTCCTGCACCTGCAAGATGGGGCCATCATCCGACCCGATGGCGGTGGTTGACCAATACGGAAAGGTCCACGGGCTGGAGGGGATTCGCGTAGTCGATGCCTCCATCATGCCGGACTGCATCCGGGCCAACACCAATGTCACGACCATGATGATCGGGGAGCGCGTCTCCGACTTCATCATCGAAGGTTCCTAAGCGCGGACGACGCGGCGGCCAAGCACCGTCGTTGAATCTTGGCAACCGTCACATAGGGACGCCCCCGAACCCTGCGTCAGGGAATTCGGGGGCGTTCATTTTGCCATGGGATGGGGTTCTTGAGGGAACTTTACACTAAAACCAGTTGGCCTTGTCCACCACGTTGCGTAGTTCCCTGCCTTCGTCGAACCGTTTGCAGTTGTCGATAAACAGTTCGGTACGCCGGTCGTCGAGGTAAGGGCCATCGCCAGCGACGTGGGGCGTAATCAGGACACCAGGCATGGACCAGAGGGGGTGTCCCGCAGGCAACGGTTCAACCTGGAACACATCCAGGCCCGCTCCAGCGATCTCGCCCGCTCTTAGCGCATCCACGAGGTCGTCGAGAATGACCGTGGCTCCGCGGCCTATGTTGATAAAGAACCCACTGTTCTTCATCGCCTGGAATTGGGTGGAACCGAACATTCCCTGGGTCTCAGGCGTCTCAGGGACGGTCACGATGACGAAATCGCCTCGGGGCAACACGTCTAGCAAAGAGTCTGGGCGGTGCAACTCCGACACGCCTTGAGTGGGAGCGGTCAATCTGGGATCGACGCCAAGCACAGTCATGCCAAATTCGGAGCACAAACGGGCCGTCTCCCCACCTATGCCGCCGACACCGACCACAACCGCGGTGGCTTCGGGCAAGTATATGGAGTCGTAGCCCTGCCGCCACGTGCCCTCTACCTGCTGCGGGATGTAAACCTGAAGCCCCCTCGCGAATGCCAAAAGCAGCGACATGATGTGGGCGCTGATATGGTCGTTATAAATTTCACGGGTGTTGGTTACCACGACGTCGCTTTCGATTAGCGATTCATGGTAATAGCCTGCCCGGGGTCCGGCCTGGGGACAGGCAATCCACTTCAGGTTATGCGCGCGCTCCAGCAATTCGGGAACGATATCGCCGAATGCGGCGTCAGCGTCTCCGATAACTTCCATCGCCTCTCCCACGGTGGGGCAGAGGTGGACCTCTACGTCGGGTATTTCCTCACGCAGCCGATCCGGCCAGTGCTCTTGATAGTTAGGAGGGCAGATTACAAGTTTGAATCCCATCGGCTCAATCCCCCAAAGATTCGCTGACCGCGAAGCTAATACCAAATGGCATGAGTTGGAACCAACCTCTGATTAAAGGGGTCTACAGCTAGGAGTAACCCTTCCAAAGTATAAGCTCCCAGCAAAGGCGACGTATCATCCTCGCCGAACACCACCTGGGTGATGACGCTCTCTCCGTTAATGGAGACCCATGCTTGCCCAATGTTCAATTCAGCAAGCGTTCCATCCGCAAACTCGAACTCGGCTTTTCGAGTAGCTTCGATCCCTATCTCTGCTAAGAGTGCGGAAGGCAAGACTGTGTAAGTCGCGCCAGTATCCACCATCGCTTCGATCTCTCGGATACTGGACCGGTCCAGATTTCCAACTACGATTGGCCAGTGAAATGTACCCATAGCAAAACTCCTCCCAATCATTCTACCCGATCCACGATAATGATATCCGTATTGCCGGGTGATTAGCGACCGTTCGTTGACACCAAGTGCCCGCCAAACTTACACTTCTCTCGAACTAAAAACATCCGAGCCACCCGTTCACACATGAACATTTCGGTAGGAGTAAGACGATGCCAAACGGCGCAAGGATGAATGACCGCTTTGGGCTTCCCATCAGCACCAGTTCCAGCACGGCGGCAGACCATTACCTGGAGGGCCTCGATCTGCTGCTGTCCCAGAACTTTGGCCCCGAGGAACGGTTTCAACAGGCAATAGATGCCGATGAAGGCTTTGCGATGGCCCACGCCGGAATGGCCTGGGTCGCCATGATGCGGGGCACGGCCTCGGAGGCCAAGGAGGGCATCGCCAACGCCCAGTCCTTGTCTGTCGGCATTTCCAGCCGGGAGAAGGCGGGGATCGAGGCCATTGATCTGTGGATCAACAACAAGGGCATTCAGTCCCTCGGGGTGATACGCGACCATTTGAAAGAATACCCCAAGGACGTGCTGATGCTCCGGTTGGCGCAGAGACTATTCATGCAGGGCTGTCACAGCGCCGGAGTCCCCAATTTTCCCGACGAGCTATTCACCCTGTGCCAGAGCATCGCCAAACATTGTGAAGATGATTGGGCCTTCCTGGGCAGTTACGCGTTCGCACACCATGAAACAGGCCGGTTGGACGAGGCGTTCAAGCTGGCAAGCAAGTCCCTGGAGATGTATCCTCTTAACGCGGTCGCCTCTCACTCGGTTACCCACGTCTACTTCGAGAAGGGCGACGCCGCATCGGGAGGCGGTTTCCTGGGAAACTGGCTGGAAGGGTTCGACAAACGGGCTTCCTATCATGTACACCTGTCTTGGCACCTGGCCCTATTCGAACTGGCTATGGGCCGGTACAAGAACGCCCTGGACTTGTACGAGACCGATATACGCCCATCTGTAGTGTCTAAGAGCGCCGCATCACTGGCCGACAGCGCCTCCCTAATGTGGCGGTTGACGATTTACGGCGGAACACCCCCGCCCAAGCCCTGGGAGGAAGTGCGTGACCAGGCCCTTCCCGCTGCCGGAAACCCGGGCCCCCCCTTCCGCGATGCTCACGCCGCCCTGGCTTTCGCAGCGGCAGGCGACCAGGAGGCCTTGGAGAAAACCATCGGCGCCATGCGGACGGCAGCCGAGGGGGGCAACGTTCTCGTCCAGGAGATGACCTTGCCGATGATCCAGGGAATCGCCGCCTTCGCCGAGGGCAACTACGGCGAGACTGTACGCCTGATGGAGCAGCCAATCCGGGACCTTGCCCGCATCGGCGGCAGCCATGCCCAACGCGAAGTGTTTGAGGACACGTTGCTGGAAGCGTACATCCGGGCCGAGCAGTTCGAGAACGCGGAAGCGATGCTCACGGAGCGGCTCAACCGAAGGGCGTCAGTCCGTGACGAGTTCTGGATGGGCCGGACGCAGGCCGGAAGCGGAGAAGTAGGCGCCGCCGCTTCGACTCTCAAGGAAGCTGCGGGCGGCTGGCCTACGGCTGACCTAGACTCTCCAGAGATGGCCAACCTGGAGCGGCTGACCAGCAACGTCGCATAGCCAGTCCCACACGAGGTCTTAAACAGCTACCTAGACGGACACGAAGACGACCACCAACCGGGGTGAATGTTATGCCTCTTCCACCGGACCGAGTGGACTACAGTCCCATTATCGACAGACCTGCGATTAAGTGGCCCAACGACGCAAGGGTCGCTCTGTGGATCGCTCCCAACGTGGAGCATTACGAGTACGAGCCCGAATTCGACGGACACCGTGACCCCTGGCCGCGCACACCCTATCCCGACGTGCAAGGGTATTCCTACCGCGACTACGGGAACCGGGTGGGGTTCTGGCGAATGCTGGACGTGTTGGACAAACACAACATTCGTTGCTGCGTATCCCTGAACATGGCCGTGTTGGAACACTTCCCTGAGATCGGAGAGGCCATGGTCCAGCGCGACTACGATTTCATGAGTCACGGGATTTACAACACCCGCTACCTGAACACCTACACCGAAGATCAGGAGCGGGAGTTTTACCGGGACACCATCGACACCCTCAAACTCCACACTGGCAAGCAATTAAAGGGGATGCTGGGACCAGCCATCTCCGGCACCGAACGGACTCCCGACCTGATGGCGGAGTCCGGTCTCATTTATCACACCGATTGGATGCACGATGACCAGCCCGTACCGATCAAAGTAAAGAGCGGCAAGCTGGTGTCGGTCCCCTACTCCATCGAGTTGAACGACGCTCCCCTCTTCCGGCAGCACTACGAGGGGGACTATTTCGCCGAAATATGCAAGGCCCAGTTCGACCAGCTCTACCAGGAAGGGGCTCAAAGCGGCCGCGTGATGTGCATCGCGCTGCATCCCTATCTGACGGGCCAACCCCACCGGGCCAAATACCTGGACGACATCCTGGGCTACATCATGTCCCATGACGGCGTTTGGCAGACCACCGCCGACGACATCGCCGACTACTACATCGCCAACTACTACGACGAGGCCGTCGCCCACGCCTCCCAGGTCAACCGCTAACCCGGCCTCCGGGAGGCCCACCATCCACCTATTTGACCTCGCTCCCGCCGAGGAGGGGAAAATATGCCAGCAGAACGGCGCTTCGGGATGGACCATGAGCATTACGATTGGTCCCCCCTCAGCAAACGAGGAATTCTACGATGGCCGGACGGCGCGCGGGTTGCCTTATGCGTGATCGTCGACCTGGACCATCCAGAATGGCAGCCGCCGGAAGATAGTTTTGCGACGCCATTCGCCGGAGGTTTGAGCGCAAGGTCGTACCCCGACTACGCCAGGCTGGGACACAGGGAATACGGGCACCGCGTGGGGATTTTCAGGGTGTTGGACACCCTGGAGAAACACGGCATCAAAGCTACCGTGGCGATGGACGCCATGACCGCCGAAAATTACCCGTTCCTGGTCCGTCATTGCCAGGAGCAGGGCGTGGAGATCATCGGGCACGGGGTCGCTCTGACCCGCATGATTACGAGCAACATGTCCGAGGATGTTGAGCGGGAATACATCGGACAGTCCATTTCGGCCCTGACCCAGGCCACGGGGAACGCGCCGGTAGGATGGCTGGGACCGGAATACGGCGAGTCCGCCCGGACTCCCCAGTTGCTCTCCGAGGCCGGCATCAGCTACGTCTGCGACTGGGTGAACGACGAACAGCCATACCCGCTCAAGAGTCCTCACGGAGAGATCTTCGCCCTGCCGGTGATGGTGGAGTTGGACGATGTGGTCGCCCTTTGGGACCGGAGGGTGAACATAGGCCGCTACCAGCAGCTAATCGAAGATGGATTCGACACTCTCTACCAGGACGGGCAGCATAACGGGCGGACGATGGTCTTGAACCTGCATCCGTGGCTCATCGGGCAGCCGTTCCGCATCGGATACTTGGACCGTGCGCTGGGTCATATCATGCGGCGGGGCGGCGTTTGGGCCGCCACCGGTTCCGAAATCGTGGACTGGTACCGGAGCAATCCCCCAACCGCCTAGCGCTCTCCCCCACACTGCGCGGGTAAGGCCAGGAGGTCACCCCATGCCCAGTCCCATCCGGGTTGTTCACTACCTGAACCAGGTCTACGCGGGTATAGGGCGGGGGGAGAAAGCGGACTTGCCCATCGAGGTCCGTGACAGGCCAATCGGTCCAGCGCGGCTGCTGAACTTCCTGTTGGGGGACCAAGGGGACGTGGTGGCCACAATCATCTGCGGTGACGGCTACTTCAGTGACCGAAGGGACGAAGTCCTGGCGTGGATAGACAGCAGACTGGCGCTAATCCGCCCGGAGGTAGTGGTCGCCGGTCCAGCATATGACCTCGAGCTTTACGGCCGGGCCTGCGGAGATGTCTGCCTGGCGGCCCAACGAAACGGGATTCCGTCGATTACAGCTATGACACCGGACAACCCCGCGGGTGTCACGATGCGTCCCGAACTGAAAATCGTCCCAACTGGCCCTCTACCCGGCGACATGATGGACACAATTTCTCTGTTACGTCTCGAAGTCCTCAACTTTGGGACCGGCCATTGAATCGAGCTATGACCGTCAAAGGGTTCGCCGCGGATAGAAACCGGGTCCGGTCTCAGCCTGGATCCTTAGGGGTCCATCCTGAAAAGCCGCCAAACTGGGGAGGTGAATCCGGGCAGCAGGTCCCCGCCGTCGAGATCGGCGCTTTCATTCAAGGTCAAGGGGTATTGCCCAGCACGATAAACAGTGATACTGACGCTTTCCGGGTCGGCGACCCAAACCTCCCGTGAGCCGTAGCTAAGCCACAACTCTGCCTTGGCGCCCAACGTGGACCGAGACTCGCTCGGAGATTTTACCTCGACAGCCAGGTCTGGCGCCAAGTTGGGATAACCCTGTATCCCCGGAGGAATACGCCCCGGCGCTACCCAGGCCACATCAGCGGCACGGACTGTATCGGGATCACTTTCGAGCCGGTAACCTGTCTCACCCACGCGAATATCCCCGTGGCGGGTCTGTTCTACGTAATGTGCCAGAGCGTAGTGAATTCTACTCACAACGATTCCGTGCGGGTCACCCGTAGGAGCCAATTCAATCAGGTCTCCCCGGACAAGTTCGTACCGATTCCTGCCGCTCGGCATCCGCAGCAACTCCTCGGCCGTCACCAGTTTTCGTTCGGTAGTCATTTCCGGTACAAAAGGCCCCACTCAGGTGCGATGCGAGGCCAGGGAGAGTGCATCACAATAAAATAATCAGACCCACCACGGTCAACGGGTCACTTCCCGCGAACTTCCGAAAGAGCCTTAACGATCTCGTCCGAGTCCAATACTATCTCTGCGAGCCCCACCTCGGCCTCGTAAGTAGAGGGATCGATCTGGTCTTTGATCTCCTGTTCTATGATGTGGTAAGCGGGCAGGCCGAGGGCGGCCCCGGCCAGTGCGCCGGCCCAGGACGGGTCTCCCTGGTCTACGGTCATTGCGTACAACCTGGTGCTCTCCGGAGTGGGAGTGCCCAGCAAGACCATGACGTTTTCCGCCCCGATGCGGTCCACGGTCCGCTTGATTTCTTCTTGACCCTCCAGGTCAAGGGCTCCAGAGGCGGTTCAAACGAAGCAGTAGGTCACCTCCAACACTACTTCCGCCCCGGAACTGCGGGCGCAGTTGGCAAGTGCGGCGCCCTGGACCCCGTCGCGCTCGCCAAGCGCGATTACCCGCTTACCTTCTAGCTGCATGTTATGTCCTCCAAGATTGAAATGCGGTACGAGTGCGCATAGAATCGCCCTGGTTTATCCCTGGAACCGGAACGACCCCTGTATGGCGTTGTGGTCTTTGAGATCGACGTCCAGCCCTACGGCCGCGTTCTTGACTCGATAGGTCAAAGCCTTGGCCACATAAGCGGGGCTGCCGGGAATGGTCGAAAATATACTCTCGTTGAGGGTCGTCACGTTTCCGCTGGGGCCGCGGTAGGGTTCCATCACGGCCTCCGCGTCGGTCCCAATCCGAAGGACGCCCTTCCCTCCCTGCACGTCGAAGGTAATAGCCGCACGTTCCACGCCCATCATCTCACCGACCAGATTAGCCAGGTCTGACAATGGCCCACCCAGCTTCCCGCTAAACGCCTTTAAGAGCGCGGCTTCCTGTTCGTTGCTGGCCCGGTCGTCGACAAACGTCATGGTGCGAAAGTTGCCTTTCAAGACGTTGCCGGGGATATGTGCCGCCATCGCCATCGTCAGTCCGGATACATCGACGCCTTCGATTTCTCCGCTATCGACGTGGTAGGCGATCACGGAGTCGCACGTTCCGTTGTCAGGGTCTTCGCCAATCCAACAGGGACAGAGTACGTTGCAGTCGCAAACTTCCAGGATGCTTCCTTCAAGGATGTATGCCATTCGGGACCCTCTTAGTAACTGATGTTACGCAGCCTTGAGGAGTTGGAGTTCGTCAAAGGCATGGCGGATAGCCTTGAGATATATCCGGGTTCTCAAGGCAAAATGATTCATCTGGTGGGTCATGCTGGTCCATTCCAGGCGGCAGGCTGAGCAGATAGCCATGAAACAGTGGTTGCTTTGAGTTCGGACCGTCTTCCCCGGCGGCTTAGCCAGCGCGGCGTTGCCCTTGAGCGTCTTGTGATACGTCTCCACTTTCCACCTTTTCCGGTAGATCGCTTTGATGGTCTCGCCTTCACCGTCCAAGCCGCTGCCGGCCGGATACAGTGTACCGGCGCTGCCATCTCTGTTCTTAAAGACCTGGCGAAGCAGCAGGACAGGAAAATCCGGTCCCCGCAGCCAGCCGCGCACCGGTTGACCTTCCGGCAGGTCCAGCTTGTCTATGCTTATTCTGGCCGGTGAAAGCCGCCCTGAAGTTTCGCTTCATAGCTCAATGCTGCCGTCCTGTTGGATTTGAGCGCGGTGATGAACTCCTTGCCCAGGCCGTTGTGTATGAAACTCAGATTCTCTTTGGACGAAAACCAGCTGTCTGCCAGAATATAACGATACTCCAGCCGGTTCTGCTGACAGTCCTTCAGCATCCGGCGCATCAGTTCGTTCTTGGAGACCTCGCTCCGGCGCTTGAGCCGGCCGGTGTTCTCATCCTCGAATACAATGGGCTTGCGGATGATTTCGTATGCCGCCGGCAGCGTCATACCCTGAGCGCGGTAAACGCAGTTGAGGATGTTAATGCCCTTGACCGTCCGGTTCTCGCTGTGATCGAAGCGCCAACTGACTATCTCGTTCTCGTCCGTATGCGGCTTTTCCTCTATGGTGTCGTCGAATATGAGTGCGCCATCGGGTTGTTCTATCTTTCTCACCATGGGCTTGACCTGCTGCCGGAGGGTCCTGGAGTCGTAGACTTCCCCGGACAGGAAGCGGGTTATCCGGTCATGGCTGACTTCCCCTTCCAGCATGTCGGACAGGCCGGTGGCTGTCGCCGCGCCAAAGAGCCTGCCCCGGACTTGATCCGGGGAACTCAGCAGGTAATCGCTGTAGAGTTCGGTCAGTTCTTGGTCCATGACTCAAAGATACCAGTTTCTTCGGCCTCTGCGTAAGGTCAGTTACTAAATCAAAAAGGCCCGTCTCCCTGGGGAAGGGGCCGTAAGGAAGAGCGACGCCGCGAGAAGCGAAGCTAGCCGTTCCGGGGCGGGTAGCTTCTGCGTCCCGGAGCCCTGCCCCGGGGAGGACTCAGCGGCGAGGGCTGCCTTGGGCTGGCCTCCCGTCTCTGATCGCGGTAGTTGGGCGCTTGTATCGGGACCCAGTCGACTATTGTGTCCATCAACCGTGAGGCGATACGCGGCTTGGTTCCTTCGAGTTGGTCTATTTCAAAGGACGTGGTGATGATCGTGGGCATCCTCGACTCGTGCCGGTACACCACAATCTGGTAGAGCTTCTCTTCCGCCCAAGGCGTGCTGGTCTCTGCTCCCAGGTCATCCAGGACCAGAAGAGGAACGGTCTTGATCTGCTCGAAAAGTTCGTCGTAGGCCACCGGGCTATCCGGACTGAAGGTGGCCCGCAGGTGGTCCAAGAGGCTGGGCACGAAGGCATAGAATACGGGGCGTTCTCTCCGCAAACTCTCCCCCGCGACCGCCACGGCCAGATGAGTCTTGCCGCAACCATGGGGGCCGGTAAATAGCAGCCAACCCTCCGGATGGTCGGCGAAATTCCTGGCCGCTTCCCTCGCGTGACTCAAGGACATTCTGTCCTGGGCCGTCGCATTGCCACCGCCCTGGGGGCTGAAACTCTCGAAGGTCATCCGCTGGAGCATATCCGTGGGGAGGTCTCCGATACCCCGCGCCAATCGCGTGTTGTATTGGCCCAGGTGATAAACGCTGGAGATACCCTGCTCAGACTCAATGCGGGTCCGCAGCACTTCGTCCAGCCTCTGCAAGGGCCCGCGCACGGTGATCACCGTAGGCAAGGCACGGCTGAAGCGGTGGTTGATGACCTGGAATAGCTTTTCCTGGGCCCAGGGCGTGGAGGGTTGGTTTCCCAGGTCGTCCAAAACCAACACAGGGACGTTTCGCACCTGCTCGAACAGGTCGTCGTATGAAACGTCGCTTTCAGGGGAAAATGTAGCCCGCAGGTGGTCCATGAGGTCTGCCACGACGATGAAGAAGGTGGTCTGGCCGCGCTCCACGCACCTGTTGGCCGCAGCGACCGCCAGGTGGGTCTTGCCGCTGCCGCTGGGGCCGCACAGTACCAACCAGCCGTTGGGGTCCTCGCTAAACCTGGCAGTGGCCTCGAATGCCTGGCGGAACATGTGCCGGCTCACCGTGTCGGCCAATGGACCTTCGGCGCGGGTGTTGGCGAAGTTGATATGGGACAACGGCCCCAGGTTACTATAGCGGCGTAGCGATTCTATACGCTGGTCCGGGTCCTTCTCCTGCTGGCAATGACAGGGAAAGGCCTGGCCGAAGTCCGGGTGTCCCACCCGCACCCGCTTGCTCACCCAGCCGCCCCCGTTGCAGTCTGGACACCAATCAGCGTCTTGGCTGTCCGCCTGACCCGTTCCCTGTTCGTTCCCATGGGAGCCGGCCCCGCCGCCGTTGGTACTCCTCAAGGTATCTCTGACGGCTATCCTCCTGAGGATGTCGCCCAGGCTTTCCATGGTCCCTTCCCTCCGCCGCCCACCGGCGCAAAATGCCGGAGATGTAGCGCCAACTCCTGCGGTTTTCCCGGACGCAAATGGCGAAGGCTTCGCGCAGCCATTCCTCCGGGTAGGTCTCTTCAGCGTCCTTGAGCTCTTCGGCAAGCATCGGAGACAACATGCCGATGTTTTCTTCGTAGAGTGTGAATATATTCGGTTTCGGGGCGAGGTCCGGGTTAAGGTCGTCTCCCGCCTGCAAGCCGGACTCCACTTCTGGAGGGCGCCGGCCTTGCAACTTTTCCAGGGCGCGGCGGTCGTGGTCGGTGTTTAGCAGGTAAAACTCTTGCCCTTCACCTGGCGTCTCGGGCTTGTACCGGAGAAAAGTGCCACGCGCGACCGCCAACGCGAGCCCTCTCTTGACCTCTTGCGCGGCGTCCACCCCCGAGCCTCCCAGGCCCCGCAGCAACGCCCGGTCCCTGGTGAACTCGGCCAGAGGAGTCATGCGCGGCATTCCCCGCTGCCTGTGGCACAGCCAGATGCCCCGGAGCGTGACCTTCAATTCGGCCATGTCCCCGATCTCCTCGAGTAACGGGCCGAATAGCTGATTTGGGACAGATGTGTATGCCGTATCTCGGCTAAAGCCGGAAAAGGCCATCTCTAAAAATCGTCCACCTGGGCGAGGGCGTCGAACCGGACCAGGTTGTCCTTGAAAAGCAGTCGAAGGCTGCCGGTGGGGCCGTTCCGGTGCTTGGCCACGATAATCTCCGCCACGTTTCGGGGATATTGCCTGCCAGGGAATTGCTGTTCCCACTCCTCCTCGGTGAAATAGATATCCTCCCGGTGGATGAACATCACCACATCGGAGTCCTGCTCGATGCTGCCGCTATCACGGAGGTCGGAGAGTTGCGGACGGTGTCCGGGCCGGTTTTCCACCACGCGGCTGAGCTGAGAGCAAGTCAGTAGCGAAATATCCAGATCCCGGGCCATGGCCTTCAGAGACCTGGAGATCTCGCTGATCTCCTGGACGCGGTTTTCTCCGCCTCTGCTGCGACCCTGGACCAGTTGCAAATAGTCCACCACCAGCAGGTCCAGACCATGCTCCAGCGACAGCCGCCGCGCCTTGCTGCGCATCTCCACCAGGCTTTGGAAAGGAGTGTCATCGATGAAAACCGGCAGCTCCGACAACCGGCCTATCGAGTCGATGATCCGTTGTTCTTCGGCCTCGGTGTAAAGGCCCAAGCGGAGGCGGTGGGAGTCGATTTCGGCGTCCGCGGCCAATATGCGCAACGCCAACTGCTCCCGGCTCATCTCCAGGCTAAACACACCGACCACGCCCCCGGCCTTAGCGGCGTTGATGGAAACATTCAGCGCCAGGGTGCTTTTGCCGGTGGCTGGGCGCGCCCCGAGGATTATCAGGTCCGAACGCTGCAGTCCGCCCAATAGCTCGTCCATCTCGTTGTAACCGGTGAGGATGGGACCCCTGGGTTGGAGGTCTGGCTCGACGATGGCGGCCCGGTCTTGGAGGTATTGGTCGTAGATGGCACGGAGGGGGATGAAGCCGCGCTGGGTCTGCCCCGTTCTAACGCCAAACAGCACGTCCTCTGCCTGGCGAAGGGTCGCCTCGACGTCATCGGTGTCCTCGTAGCCAATGGCGGAGATGCGGGAAGCCGCGCCGATGAGCTTCCGCATAATGGAAGTTCTGGAAATGAGATGGGCGTAATGCTCGGAGTGGACCGAAGTAGGCGTGACCGAGACCAGGTGGCTCAGGTAGGCCATGCCGCCCACCAACTCCAACTGGTTGGTGCGGCTCAGCTCCCTGGCCAGGGTGACCTGGTCTATCGCTTCGTCGCGTTCGAAGAGGGCCTGGCAGGCCGCGAAACAGGCCTGGTTCTTCTCCCGGTAAAAGTCCTCCGGCTTCACCAAGTGAGCCACGCGGGAGAAACAGTCACCGTCGATCAGGAGAGACCCTACTATTGCTTCTTCGGCTTCAAGATCGTGGGGGAGAAGTTTCTCCGCGTACATTCAGCTACTCTTCCACCTCAGCGGTGATGTTGATGGTCGCCTCGATTTCGTTGGACAGCCTCAACACCACCTGGTACTCACCCGGTTCCCGGATCGGCTCTCCGGCCTCCACCAGACGGCGATCGATCTCCCGCCCGACGGCATTGCTAAGCTCGGTGGCGATCATCGCCCCGCTGATGGTCCCGTAATAGCGTCCCATGGGGGTCACGCGGGCCTCGACGGATATGCTCGTCCCTTCAAGCAACTCGGCAAGCTCGGTGAGCTCTTTGGTCTCCCGGATGCGGACCTGGTCGCCCGCGGCCTTGATCTTGTGCAGTCGCTTCAAGACCTCCGGGGTGGCCATCTCCGCAAGACCCTTGGGGACCAGGTAGTTGCGGGCGTAACCGTCGGCAACCCTCTTGATCTCCCCCGCGCGGGCCTGATTGACTACGTCTTGTATGAACACTACTTCCATGTCGCTTGTCATCCTTGGTCAAATATTGGGCCTACCCATTATAAGCCCACTATCTCCAATATAAGCCCATTATCTCCAACCTGAAACCAGCGATTTTCATGTTCATCACCCATTCCACCACAGGAGAACACCGCTAGACATCCGCATCTAAGGCCGGGGGATACCCAAAATAGCCCAACCAGCCAAGGTGATGTCAAGGGGAAATTCCGGGAATCGACCTGCCCGATTTCCGCTTGGGGCAGACCAGGTAAGTCTGTTTCATGCGCCCCGCGGGCCAGGGGGCAAGCGGCGATTGACTCCCTACCAGCCTGCCTAATAGAATCGGGCCACGCAATAAACCGGCGGCTGGAAACCGGCGGCCGGCCCTGCCGGTGGTGGAGGGACGCTTTGAGCTTTTCCGAAGACATTGAGAAGAAGGCGCTACCTGTGCGCCAGGCGATCCTGGGGCATCCTTTCGTCACCGGAATCGGAGACGGCACCCTGCCGGTGGAAAAGTTCAAGCACTGGGTATCCCAGGACTACGTGTACCTCATCGACTACAGCCGGGTCCTCGCACTGGCATCGGCGCGCGCGCCCGACCTGGAAACGATGGGTTGGTTTGCCCGCCTGCTGGACGAGACGCTTAACACGGAGATGGAGTTGCACCGCGGATATTGCGCGGAATTCGGCATCTCCAGGGAGGAGTTGGAGGCTACACGCGCCGCGCCGACAACCGTGGGGTATACCAGCTTTCTTCTGAGCGTAGCCCACCAGGGCAGCTTCGAGGCGTTGGTGGCGTCGCTGCTTCCATGCCAGTGGGGCTTCTGGGAGGTGGGGGAACGGTTGGCGGTGCAGGGGGAGCCGAAACACGCGCCCCTCTACTGTCAGTGGATCCAGATGTACACCTCTCCCGAGTTCGCGGAACTGGCGAGAACCATCCGGGAGATGGCCGACCGCCTGGCTGAACGCGCCGGCCCAGACGAAGTGGCAGCTATGGGAGAAGCCTACGTCACCAGTCTCCGCTTCGAACTCCGGTTCTGGGAGATGGCCTACACCCTGGAAGACTGGACGGCCTGAGCGCGCATATATGAGTGACGTTCGAGGCAAGGACGCAAAGCGTACAATAGTTGTAGACGCACGGATTACATGGAGAAATGATGGGTAGCTACCGGCTGGAAGACGACCCGCATTACCAGGATGTTCTCTTCTTCGAAGCTCGTTTGGATGAACTTCTGGAGCAGTACCCCGACAAGTGGATCGCTATTCTAGGCCAAAAAGTGGTAGCTTCGGCCGATGACGAATTCGGCCTGATACCTCGACTCAGGGAATACGGCATCCCACCCGGCAGCGGTGCACTAAGGCGTCACCTGACCCGTGAACCTGACATCTGGATATTCCCGCATCTATGATACAGGGATATTTCGTCACCATCGGCACTATTCGCCGTCCCTGTATCCAGTGTAGCTTCGAGTTTCCCGGCCACCCAGATATACGAACTACGTACGTCGAACTTCTCGTAGACACTGGAGCCGATGTGACCTTGCTCTCTCCGATTGATGCCGAGGACATGGGGTTGCGTTTGGCAACGCTTGACATAGGGATACTCTGAATAAGTCCTTGAATTGAGCCTCGTCAGATAGGGGAAATGGTCGTGCGGGCGACTTGTTCAGAGGTTTCATAGGCCCAAGTAGCGCCGGGGTTGGAGGCGTAATATCGACCAGGGTAGTGGAGGCTCCCCTCAACGTCCAAGGCTACTCGACATTCCTTCCGGTGCACATTCCCGACGTTCATCATCCGGTCCGGTCTCTTCTGGGACGTGACTTCATGCGTGATTTCGCCCTGTTCATGGAGGAACGCACGGGGCGGGTCCTTCTGCTGGACCAGGATGACCTGGAGAGCTTTGGAATTCCGCCTCTTTCCTGAAGAACTCCTGTTAAGACTTCACCGACCGAAATACAAGGCACGGCCAGCAAAAGTTGATATCTCCCTCGACGGGCTGAATCTGGAAGGCCTCCACCGCCTCCTCTGAAGCCTCGAGAAAGTCCGCCCGCAGCTTTCTGACCTCGTCCGCAGGCGTATCTGTACGCTCGACCCAGTTGTTGAACTGGAGGTGGACGCCCGTGTGCTCCCGCTCCACAATTCCCAGACCGTGACGGTTCAGCATCTCTTCCAATGCCAAGACCGGCCGGTTGTTGACGTGGCTGAAATCGCGCCTGAGCTCGATGTCGTTCATCCACTCGGAAAGGTCGCTGTCTTCCGGCGAGATGCTGTCGGCCACTACCAGGCTTCCGCCGGGCCGCAAGACCCGGTGCAACTCATCCAACGCCCGGTCCAGGTCTTCAAAGTGGTGAATGGCCGCCCGGCTGGTCACCAGGTCCAGTGAACCGCTGGCGAAGGGAAGATACTCGGCGGCGTTGCGCACCAGAGCGAGGTTCGTCAGACTGCGCTCCCTGCCTATGCGCCGCGTCTCGACCAGCATGGGCCCCGTGATGTCACTGGCCACCACCCGCTTGAACCCCGCGGCCATCACGAAGGCGGTAAAGCCTGCCCCGGAGCCAAGGTCCATCGCCCAGGTGCGGTCGCCCACCGAAGCGTTCCCGGCCAAACGCTGCATGATGTCCAGCCGGTCGTCGTACATGTGGACCCGGCTGGTTGCGTAGGCCCCGGCCTGGGAGCCGAACATCTCCTGGGCTCTTCGTCCCTGGGGTGGGTCTCCTGACTCTTGGGTCATGGGAGTCAATCACCTCTGACATTTTGCCGTGGCGCGAATGCCCCGGCGCGGCGATTATAATACATTAGGAGGACTGCTTTCCGGGAGATTGACATGCCGCACCAAACGGAACCCAGCGCCAACAATGCCATGGCCGCCCTGCTAAGACCGATGTTGCACGGCTATCGTGTGCGTTCCGAGGCTACCCAGACCATCAGGGGCCATCCCGGTCAACGGCCCGACATCCTGATTACTGCCGATGACCGTTCCCCTGTAGTGGTGGAGGCCGAATACCTGCCCGCGCTCACCGTCGAACAAGACGCTAACGCTAGACTCGGCATGGCGGTGACCGTCGACCCCAGACCTATCGAAGCCGTGATAGCCCTGCGCTATCCAGAGGCAGTCCGGGACTCTGAAGACCTGACCCAAGCCATCGAGGATGCCCACCTCTCTTTCGCGGTCCTCCACGAGGACGGGACCCGCTTCCCTGAGTCCGGTTGGCTGGACGGGTCCAAGTCCGATCTGGCTGACTTGGTCCGCCTGGTTTCCGTTCCTCAACGCGCCGTTAACGAGGCCGCCGACGCCCTGGAACAAGGTATAGAAACTGCTGCGGCCATCCTCAACCAGATAGAACAGACCAATCCCGGCATTAACGTTGCCATCTCCCGGTTGTTGGGGATGAGCAACGTTCCTCAGACCCGCCGCATGGCCTGTGCGATAATCGCGAACGCCCTGGTGTTCCACGAGCGCATCGCGGGGATGCACCAAACCATCAAGCCGCTGCGACTGGTATGCGGGCCGGAGATAGCCGACCCGCAGGAAGAGACCCTTGCCGCTTGGTCTGACATCTTAAAGATCAACTACTGGGCAATCTTCGGCATTGCCAAGGACATTCTGGAACAACTGCCGTCGTCTTACGCCGCCCAGGTCCTGGAGGAGTTACGCCTCACCGCCCAGAAAGTGGGCGCCACCGGTGTCAACAACGCCCACGACCTAACTGGCCGCATATTTCAGCGGCTCATCTCCGACCGCAAGTACCTGGCGACTTTCTACACCTTGCCCGCCTCGGCTGCGCTGTTGGCAAGGTTAGCAGTAGCCAAGATGGACGGGACCGATTAGTCGGACAAAGAAGCGATCGGCAAGCTGCGAATCGCCGATTTCGCCTGCGGGACCGGCGCGCTGCTTTCCGCAGTATACGAGCAGGTCACGGCCCGGTATGAGAACACGGGAGGCAATCCCTCCGAATTGCACCCCGTGATGATGGAAGAGGTCCTATACGGCTGTGACGTAATGCCTTCGGCCATCCACATAACCGGCTCCACCCTGTCCGGCGTCGAGCCCGGCATCGGCTTTGGAAGCTCCCGTCTTTACACCCTCTCCTACGGTCGTCAAATGGACGGCAGCGTCAAGATCGGCTCGCTGGAACTGCTCCAGTCGTCAGCCGCACTCACTCTTTTCAATAGCAGCGACCCAGCAATGAGGACGGGGAGCGCCGGAGAGCAGACCTCCGCCCAAATCATGGCTGACATTCCCGATCAGGGGTTCGACCTGGTGATAATGAACCCACCGTTTACTAGCGACACGAAACACCGTGATTCTGACGATGGTGTTCTGAACGCCGCCTTCGCTGCGTTTGACGCCTCTAATGCCGACCAATCAGACATGGCTACCCGTTTGAAACAACTGGCCAATAATACCGCATATCATGGTCACGCTGGGTTAGGTTCTGTGTTCGCAGTGCTTGCTGATAAGAAGGTCCGGCCAGGTGGGATCATCGCGCTCGTTCTGCCCGTAACTGCTGTAAACGGAGCGTCGTGGGCTAAATTCAGAGGTTTGATGGCCAGGGAGTACGCTGATATCACGGTAGTGAGCATCGCTGCTAACGGGCTTGAGATGTCCTTTTCATCCGATACGGCTATTGGGGAGTGCCTGATTATAGGCCGCAAGACCACGCAAGACGAGAAACCAAACGGTCGTGGAACGTTTGTCTCTCTGCGGAGGCGTCCGACTGGATTCGAGCACTCTTTAAGCCTATCCCAAGCCATCTCCCCTGTCGCCACTATCCGACGCCTAGAAGATGGGCCATTTGGAGGACTACTATCTACAGCGGAGTTGACATTGCTGGAGAAGTGCTGAATGCCCCTACCGATGATTACGATAACGGCTGGAGAACGGCGAGGATACGCGATTACTCTTCTGCGCAGGTTGCGTATTCTCTATCTACTGGACAACTCTGGCTGCCGGCAGAACCGAAGGCTCGCCAGATTCCGATAACACGGCTGGACCAAATCGGGCAACGTGGTCTGGATTCCCAGATGTTCATCAGCGCCGCACACAATGGTCCTTTCATCAAAGCACCAGCATCGCCCACGGCCACGTATCCTGCCCTGTGGAACCATGATGCCAAAAATGAGACTCGAATCAGTTGCCTACCAGATTCGCAGTTGCAAGTGAGACCTGGAATGGAATCTAGGAGTCCCGGAGTCTGGTCTACGGCTAGCCGCACCCACATTAGTCGAGGATTCCGTTTTAATTCACAACCATTAGCGATCGCATTCACCGAACAACCAAGCGCAGGTGGCCGCGCTTGGCCGAATATAACCTTTGATATCCCGGATTATGATTACGCTTTCACGTTATGGGGGAACAGCACTTTGGGGCTAATTGGTTATTGGTGGCACTCGAATCTCCAAGTAGCGGGGCGAGGTGATATCACAATCAATTCCGCCGGGTCTCTGCCTACGCTCGACTTCGGCAAACTTAGCGATGAGCAACTCTCGACTGCAACAACTCTCTTCCAAGAGATCCGGGACAAGGAGCTAAAACCCGCCTACCTCGCCGACGCCGACCCCAACCGCGCATTGCTCGACCGGCGGGTGGTCTGCGATCTGCTGGGTTTCGACGAAGAAGTCTACCGGGGAGTGCGCCGCCTCGCCGCCAAGTGGTGCGCCGAGCCCAGCGTCCACGGCGGTAAAGCTCGACCCAAGGACGCGTCGTTAATCATCTGACCGAAGAAGAGTCATTGGGCGTGAACCACCTCTTGAAGGTCTTTGAGAAACCGGTCTGCGTCACAGGACTTGTTGAATTCGATGTACCGCATGTGGCCGTATTCCTCGGCGTCGAATACCGCCCTGTACCGCTTCTTTCGAGAGTGGTAGGACTGGAGCACCCATAACAGGATCGAGTCCTTGCTGAAGAACGCCTTCTTCAACGACTCCCTGTTGCCCGACCACAGAGTCCGCCGGGTGAGGCTCCGGCCAATGGTCCTGGTGAGGGCGCGGCGCCAGACCAACGGGAAGGAGTAATTTAGCCAGATTACTGCGGTAGCCCGGCCCCAGATGATATCCTGGGCCTGTCTGTAATTCCCGTCCGTCACCCACTGCTCCGCCTGGACGGCTTCGGCCATCATCTCCCGGAATTCGTCGTCATCCCGTTCGACCCAATTGGGAAGCCAATGGACCGCATCCAATTCAATGAAGGCCGAACCAACGGCTCCGGCCAGACGGCGGGCGAAGGTGGTCTTTCCGCTGCAGCTACAGCCGATGACCGCAACGCGCCGCAGATGAGGCGGGATCTTGCGGTCCATCCCGGTGTCAGGGCCGCTCCGTGGCCCCGCGTTTTCCCCGATGATACCCATAGGTACATTTTATCAGAGAGGTTGACCATCTTGCCCTGACCCTTCGGACTCGCTATCATTGCCCGGCCAAGGCCGACCTAATCGGAAACAGGAGAGTGAGCATGAGCACCGACCACACCTACAAGATAGTCGAGCTGGTAGGCTCATCGGGTGAAGGATTGCAACAGGCGATAGAGAACGCCATAGGCCGCGCCGGTCAGACTCTACAGGGGCTGGACTGGTTCGAGGTCAAGGAAATCCGGGGGAATATCCAGGATGGTCAAGTGGCTTGGTACCAGGTGAAACTGGGCATCGGCTTCCGGGTCCTGGACCCTGCGGACCTGCACCGCGAATAACGGACATTACCCAGCTAAGTCTGGTAGGCTGAGGGAGGAACGAATGACGGCATATTCGGTTCTGGGTAAGCGGGTGACCAGGGAGGACGGCCCGGACAAAGTTTCCGGCCAGCACCTCTATTCCGCAGACGTGATCCTCCCCGGCATGGTCTGGGGTAAAGTCCTTAGAAGTCCCTACCCCCACGCCAAAATTCTCCACATTAACACGTCACGCGCGGAACGCTTGACCGGTGTCCGGGCTGTGATCACCGGCAGCGACACCCAGGGTATGCGCGTGGGGAGGTTCATGCGCGACGTTCCTCCCCTCGCGGAAGACAAGGTGCGCTTCGTCGGCGAGAAGGTCGCCGCCGTGGCCGCCGACGATCCGGATACCGCGGAAGAGGCGCTTAACCTCATTGAGGTGGAGTACGACCCTCTTCCCGCAGTCTTCGACCCTCTGGAAGCCATGCAACCAGGCGCGCCCATCATCCACGGAGACTCGCACGGAGACTCGCCCACCTACGACTCATCATCGGGTCCGGTCCAACCCCAGGGCAACATTGTCTACCACAACGAGTGGTCGGGCGGTGAATTGGACCGGGGGTTCCGGGAATCGGACCTGGTGTTTGAGCACACCTTCACGACTCCCTGGGTCCACCAGGGTTACATGGAGCCCTATAGCTGCATCGTCGCCATCGACGACTCAGGGCAAATCCAGGTGTGGGCCAACAACAAGCAGCCCTTCCGGCTGCGGTGGCAGTTGGCCGGTGCGCTGGGCGTGGAAGAAAACCAGATCAGGGTCAATCCCTGCGGCATAGGAGGGGACTTCGGCGGCAAGGCCGGGGCAATGAACGTCCCCCTGGCCTACACCCTGGCTCAGCGGTCGGGAAGGCCCGTCCAGATGGTCATGAGCTACATCGAGGAGCTGATGGCCGGCAACCCCAGGCATCCCTCGAACATCACCATCAAGACCGGCATGAAGCGGGACGGTACGTTCTGGGCGCGGGAGACAAGGGTCGTGTACAACGGAGGCGCTTACGGAGGATTCCGGGGCTCCTTGAACCTCGGCGGGGCCAGGCAAGCCGGAGGCGGCCCGTACCGTGTGCCGAACTACAAGATCGACTCGTACATGGTCTACACGAACAACGTCCCCTGCGGCTCTTACCGCGCTCCGGGGGAGCCCCAAGCCGTCTTCGCCATCGAGTCCCATATTGACATGATCGCCAGGGAGATGGGGATCGATCCCTACGAATTGCGCCTGAAAAACGTGGTCCGGGAGGGCGACGAATCGGGGACCGGTCAAAGTTTCCACCATCTGCGGGGCGAAGAGACCCTACGCCGCGCCGCTGAAGAGGCTGGGTGGGACTCTCCCAAACAGGGGCCGAACTTTGGCCGGGGAATCGCTCTGGGCCAACGCCCCCAGGGGCAGGCCGTATTCATCGCCAGGGTGGGCATGGACGAGACGGGACAAGCCACCATCTACTCTTCCGTGCCGGATACCGGCGTGGGGTTTTACACCGTGGCGCGCCAGGTGGTGGCCGAAGACCTGGGTATCCGGGCGGAAGACGTTGCCGTGGCCAGGGTGGATACCGATCAGGTCCCCTTCGACACGGGAGCTGGGGCGGGGACCAGCGTGGGCGCGGCACACGCAGCCCTTGGCGCGGCACAGGAAGTCCGGCAGACCCTCACCGGCCTTGCCGCCGAGTTCTACGGCTGGCCCGAAGAACGCATTGTGTTCCGCAACAGCAGGGTCTTCGTGGAGGGCACCCCCGAAGCGGACATCCCAATCGGAGAGCTGACGTCCCGCGCCGTCGCCGCGACGGGGGCTCCCATTCTGGGTGAGTCGACTACCGACGCCCAGGAACCGGAGGTCACCTCATTCTGCGCCCAGGTGGCCGATGTGGAAGTTGACCCTGAAACGGGTCAGGTCACCGTACACAGAATAGTCACTGCCCACGACGTGGGGACCATCTACAACCCGCTGGGTCATCAGGGACAGATCGACGGGGCCGTGATCCAGGGGTTGGGATACGCCTTGATGGAAGAACTTCAATCGGAAGAGGGGCGAATCTCGACCCTTAGCCTTGGCGACGTGAAGATACCCACGACCATCGATATTCCGCAGTTGGTAACGGTGCTGATTTCGTCGGAAGAGGGGAACGGCCCATTCCAGGGCAAAGCCATAGGCGAGAACCCCATTTCGCCAGTTGCCCCGGCGATTGCGAACGCCGTGGAGGACGCGGTAGGGGCTCGGATTCAAGACCTGCCAATCACCGCGGAGAAGGTGCGGAACGCTCTCCGCGGTTCCGGTCAGGGTTAGGGAGGACCGAAAGACCCTGCCCGGCGCGTCTGTTCCTCCCCGGCATGATAAGCGTGAACAATTCAGAACGCGGCGCTGGGCGAACCGGTGGTCTTGGGCGAGTTTACCCGGTCAAACAACTGCACTACCTCTTCCGATGGTCCGGGCGTAATTAGAGTCACGACGACGGCCACGGGAACCGCTATCAGGCAGCCGGGAGTGGCGGGCTGAATGTCCCATAGTCCCCAGGGGCCTCCCGGCATGTACCCCCAGATAGAGGCCACCACCGTACCGGTGATTATTGACGCAAGCGCGCCCCAGAGATTGAACCGGCGCCAATACAACGCCATAATCGTGACCGGGCCGAAGGCTGCCGCCATCCCGCCCCAGGCGTAGGAAACCAGGTTGAATACCGATTCCGGGTGGATGATGGAAAGGGCGCAGGCTATGGCGCCCACCACCACGAGCAGGAAGCGGCCCAGCCAGACCCGGGCCCGCGTTCCTATAGCATAAGCGTACCTTTTGATGATGGGCAGATCGTCGGTGGCGATGGCGGAAGCCAGCAGCAATTGCGAGTCCGCCGTGCTCATTACCGCCGCGACCACCGCCGTCAGCAGCAAGCCGCTCACCACCGGATGGAAGAACACTTCCGAGGCCACTAGATAGAGCCGCTCCGGGTCCTGCATGACTTCCGCCAGCATCCCCACTTCCGCCAGGGCCGCCAGGGCGACCAGTCCCGTCAGAATAGCGAACAGGTCGATGAGGATCAGCCAGGCGACGCCGATGTTGCGGCTGGCCGGTATCTTCGCTTCGCTTTCCACTGCCATGAAACGCTGCACCACCCTTTGCGAACCCAGGTAGCCCAATCCCCACCCGGCGGCGGAGAGCAGGAAGAATAGACCGATGGTATCCCCCTTGGCGTCTATCAACGGGTTCCAGAAGCCGGGGGGCGCCGCGCCCGTTTCCCGGAAGGGGGCATCCGTGGCAAAGATGAGGGTTAGGGGCAATACGATTATGCCGGTCAGCATTATCATGGCTTGAAATACGTCGGTCTTGGAGACGGCCAGGAAACCGCCAATGAAAGTATAGGAGGCCACGGCGATCAGGGTCGTCAGGATGCCCATGCCATAGCCAAGCCCGAAGACCGTCTCCAGCAGCTTGGCCCCGGCAATCAGGCCGGAGCTTATGTAGAAGATTACGAAGAAGATTGTGATGAGGCCGGCGAGGGTCCGCAGGGTTCCCGTTTTATCCCCGAAGCGTTTCTCCAGGAACTCCGGCACGGTGAGGGCGTCCTCGGCGGCGATGGTATAGCGGCGCAGGCGTTTGGCGATAATCGTCCAGCTAAACCAGAGGCCCGACACCACGCCCAATACCGTCCACAGGTGTATGGTCCCCTGGGAGAAGGCCAGGGCCGGGAATACCAGAATCGTCCAGCCGCTGGCGGCGGAGGAACTGGCGCTCAAAGCCGAGGTGAATGCGCCTACCCGCCGGCTGCCCAACACATAGTCGGACATGGCCTGCATCTGGCGGGAGCGGAACACCGCGATTCCTATCAAAATCGCAAAGTAGGCCGAGAAGACGGCGAGTATCCAATAGCTGAACCCACTGAACATATCGAAAGGGTCAATCACTCAGAACGCCTCGCCGGGTCTGACGGTTTCTTTCGTCGGATTCACGCTGTCGAACAACTCTGTAATCTTCTCGGACGGCCTGGGGGTCAGCAGCGTAACGGCGACAGCAACGGGAATGGCCACCATGTACCCAGGGGCGGCAGTCTGAATGTCCCAAACCCCGCCGGGGCCTCCCGACATGTACCCCCAAATCGAGGCCACCACCGTGCCGGTGATTATCGAGGCCAGCGCGCCCCACAGGTTGAACCTGCGCCAATATAGGGCCAGAATCGTCACCGGACCGAATGCCGCGCCCATCCCGCCCCAGGCATAATCCACCAGGTTCGTCACCGATTCCGGGTGGATTACGGCGATGAAGGCCGAGATGACCCCCACCGCCAGCAGCAGGGACCGCCCCAGCCAGACCCTGGCGTGCGTCCTGATGTGGTAGGCGAACGTCCTGATGAAGGGAAGGTCGTCGGTGGCAATGGCGGATGCGAGCAATAGCTGTGAGTCGGCAGTGCTCATCACCGCCGCAATCACCGCCGTCAGCAGCACCCCCCCAATGGCGGGGTGGAAGAACGTCTCCGTGACCACCAGGTAAAGCCGCTCCGGGTCCTCGATAACCTCCGCCAACATCCCGCCTTCCGCCAGCGCCGATCCGGCGGCCAGCCCCAACAGAAGGGCGAAGAAGAATATGATGAGGACCCAAACGGTGTCCAGGTTGCGCGCGCCCGGTATGCTATCGTCGCTCTGGATCGCCATGAATCGCTGCACCACCCGCTGAGACCCCTGGTAACCCAACCCCCAACCAACGGCGGACAGGAACAGGAAAAGACCGACGCCCGCGCCCGTGTCGTCGGTCATCGGGTTCCAGAAACCCGGCGTCGCCGCCCCGATTCCCTCGAAGACTTTGTCCGATATGAACAACAGGGTCACGGGCATGACGATGATGCCGGCCAGCATCAGAACCGCCTGAAAAACGTCCGTCTTGGCGACCGCCAGGTATCCCCCGATGAAGGTATACGAAGCGACGGCGGCCAGGGTGATTGCAATTCCCGAGCCGTATGGAACTCCGAACACGGTGTCCAGCAGCTTGGCCCCGCCAATCAGGCCCGAGCTAATATAGAAAACGACAAAGAAGATGATGATGAGGCCGGCCAGGCTCCGCATCACGCCCGTCGTATCACCGAACCGTTTCTCCAGGAACTCCGGCAGGGTCAGGGAGTCGTCGGTGGCAATGCTGTAGCGGCGCAGCCGTTTCGCCAGGATGGTCCAGTTGAACCAGACTCCCAGCACTATTCCCACCACGGTCCACAGGTGGATAGTCCCCTCGGTAAAGGCCAACGCCGGGAACACCAGGATTGTCCAACCGCTGGAGGCGGAGGAACTGGAACTCAGCGCCGTTGTGATTAACCCAACGCGCCGCCCGCCCAGCACGTAGTCCGACATATCCTCCATCTGCCGGGAGCGGACCACGGCTATCCCCAACAGGACGGCAAAGTAGGCGGCGAATACGCAGAGGACCCAAATTGTGAACACGTTCATAATGTCGGACCTGGGCCGCGTGATTCCATGCTCGGGACCCCGGCGGCAGGCATCGCAAAACCGCGCCTACGCCGCCCCAAGCAATTGAAAATAAACCCGGAGCGCCACATGCGAGGCTCGCGGCGCCTCGCATGTGGCGCTCTATCAATCAAGGAGTTGACAAAGGGTTGGAAGGTCCTGCTGACCACAACAGGGAGTGACCGGCCCAGCAACCCTACTGCAGGTCTTCCACCAGCGGGCCAACCTCCTCCTTCAGGAGACGGAGGGAGCGCTGCATTAACGAGTGATCGTCCGGGTCCTGGGTGATGGCGAGAAGGTGGCCGAACCCTCCCACGTCCTCGTAACTCTTGCGGATCTTCGCGGCGCATTCCTGGGGGTCGCCCACGATCCACACGTTTTCCATCATGTAGTCGACGGTCACATCCTCGTCAGCCATCTCCGGGTCCAGCTTGACATAGGCCAAGTTGCCGCCGGCTTTCCGGTTGATGTACTGGTGCTCATCGAATGGGCGGCCAAGCACGACCCGGGCCTCTTCCCTGGCCGACTCCGGGGTCTCGCCCACGTAGACTTCACGGCCCACGCGAAGCTCGCTCCTATCCGGTGTCTTACCCGATATTGCCGCGCCCTCTTCCACTCGCTGCCATAGCTCGCCGATGTGCTGGTCCATCAGATTGGTCATTGGTATCCAGCCCCGTTCTCCAGCCATGCGCAGGGTCTCGGAGGTAGGAGTGGAAGCAGCTACTCCGATGGGCGGATGGGGAGTCTGGTATGGCTTGTAGTGGAGACGGCGCTCCAGGACCGGGTCCGTCTCCGGCGCATGCACCTGGTAGTACTTGCCCTCGTAGCCGAACTTGCCGTCCTCAGCCTGCCACAAGCCCAGGATCACGTCCAGGGCTTCCTTGCCCTGTTCCCGGACGTCGTCCATGGAGTTGTACTCGATGCCGTACAGATGCAGGTCCGTGGACAAAGACCTGACGCCGATACCCCAGTAGAACCGGCCACGGGCCATGTGGTCCAACATGGCGATCCGGTGGGCGGTGTCCACCGGATGATGCAGGGGAAGCATGGTCACCCCCGTGGCCAGGACGATGTTCTCCGTCAACGCCAGGGCCTGGGCAATCAATAGCTCCGGCACGGGCGCGTTTTCCCACATCTCGGTGATGTGCTCGCCGATCCAGGCTTCGTGATAGCCCAGCTTGTCTGCCTGGACGATAAGTTCCATGTCGCGGTCGTAGGAGTCGGCGAATGAGCGCCGGGGAGGGTGCAGAGGCATCATAAACAGTCCGAATTCCATATTAATTGTCTCCTATACCGCCGATTCTAGGCGGCAGAATCCAGAATTACTTCGCCAACCATTGGCGGGGCCGTCCCATAGTTCCCATTGTTTGACTGGGATTGTAGATACGACTCAGGAAGAGGTCAAGCCGAGCGCTCCTCGTAACCACAGAGTTCCAGGACCCGTGACATCGCTTGCACTTCAGAGTCCCTATGGGGAGCGGGGAAATTCGGATATACTCGGTTGTATGCTGTGGAAAGTCAGATTCGCCCCGGCCTTCGAGTTGGAGTTCGATAGACTGAGCCTCAATGTACAAGACGAGATTTTGGCGCAGGCGATGGTCCTGGAGGAGTTCGGCCCGGCGTTAGGCCGCCCACGAGTAGGCTCGTTGCGCCAGTCATGGCACGCCAACATGAACGAACTCCGCTTTAACGCAGATAATGGGGTATGGCGAGTTGCATTTGTCTTCGACACCAACCGTCAAGCGGTCCTGCTGGCGGCGGGGTCCAAATCAGGGGTCAGCGAAAGGCTGTTCTACCGGGAACTGATAGGGAAGGCAGACGACCGCTTCCACAGGCACTTAGTATCTATCTCAAAACTGGACCAGCAGGCTTGGGCAGAGGGGAAATCCCCCTTAATCCCCCTTTTCCGAAAGGGGGAGACGTTGGGGAAGCCCCGTTTTGAGATAGTTATTTAGCCCGGTTGCAACCGTAACGCAGAAGGAAGTCAGTATGAAGACGCTACGGGAGATAATGGATCGTCTGCCCGCGGCGCGACGAAGAAAAGTGGATCAGCGGGCGAACGCACTGATTGCAGAAGAAAGGATGCGGCAGGACCTCCCCAAGGCCCGGGCAAGGAGAGTGACCGCCCGAAAAACATCGAAAGACTACGGGCAGGAATACCCGAGAACTTGCCAGCAGACCTTTCAAGCCCTAAAGTAGGCCCACTGTCAGCCCAAATCAGGGAGGTTACGATGCGTCTTGACCCCATCAATCTGTACGACTACGAGGAACGGGCCAGGCTGGTCTTGCCCCACGACGATTGGGACACCATCGACGCCGGGGCTATGGACATGTTCACCACCCGGCGCAACCGGTCAGCCTTCGAGGACTTGACCCTGCGGCCCCGGTTCCTCCGTGACACCGGCGAGCGGGACCTTTCCACGACCATGTTGGGAAATGAATTAAGCATGCCCGTGTTTGTCTGTCCGGCAGGCTCCCACCACCGGGCACATCCGGAAGGGGAAGTAGCCACAGCGCGGGGCGCGAGCATGTCCAACACCCTGATGATGCTCAGCACCGGCTCCAACTGCAGCATGGAAGAGGTCGCGGAAGAGGCCACCAGTCCCCTCTTCTTCCAACTTTACCACCGGGGTTACGACCTGACCGAAATGCTGGTGCGCCGTGCGGAAGAAGCCGGGTTCAAGGCCGTGTGCCTGACGGTGGACACGCCGACTCCCAGCCCCAAGGAACGCGACCTTCGCAACCGGTACAACCGCAATTTCGAGCAGGGCAATTTCCGGGGCGTCAATCGTCCTGAGAACGTACTGCGAGGGACCGACGAGTCGGTGGGATGGAACGTGAATCGCGAGGCGCCCCTCACCTGGCAGGAATTGGAGTGGCTGCGCGGACTGACCGGCCTCCCCATAGTGCTCAAGGGCATCAGGACCGCCGAAGACGCCCACGTAGCGGCTGAAAGCGGCGTTGATGGAATCCTGGTTTCCACCCACGGTGGACGGCAACTCGATATGACCATGGGCGCAATCGAGATGCTTCCCGAGGTCGTGGACGCAGTCAAAGGCAATTGCGAGGTCTACGTCGACTCCGGTGTCCGCCGGGGCAGCGACGTGGTCAAGGCCCTGGCCCTGGGCGCGAAGGCTGTTGGCATAGGCCGTCCCCTCTTCTGGGGCCTGGCTGTCAACGGAGCGGAGGGCGTCCACGGAGTGTTGGAGCTGCTGCGGGAGGAAGTCGACAGGGCTATGGCCTACTGCGGGCAGAGTTCGGTTCAAGACTTGGAGCCCAACCTGGTCAACGTCCCACAGGGGTGGGGAGCGCCGCCCCAGCCCGATTTTTAGAGGGTGAGGGCATAAATGCCCTCACCCTGACCCTCTCCCAGAGGGAGAGGGGATTAGAAAGTCCCTTCTCCCTGGAGGGAGAAGGTTAGGATGAGGGGGGAACCTTGCCCACCTGTGAGGTTCCCCAAAGAGAACCGCCTTAGCCCTCTCCACGGGAGAAGTACAGAGAACTCCTCGGTTGAGGTAGAGCTTCTATATGGTAGACTTCCGCCCGTTTCGGGGGTGGCGTTACAACCCCAGTGTCGTTGGAGACCTAGCTTCGGTAGTGTGTCCCCCTTACGACCTGATTACCCCTGAGCTTCAAGAATCGCTGCGTCTGCTCAGTCCCTACAACGTGGTCCACCTGGAAGCGGGCGAGGGATTGGACTGGAACTCACCCGCCGCGGACCAATACCGAAGCACAGCGGCGGTGTTCGATGAGTGGCAGGCTGGCAACGTATTGCAGCGGGATGAAACTCCCAGCTTCTATCTGCTGCGCCACACCTTCGAGTTTCAGGGACAACAGATGACCCGCCTGGGCTTGACCGGGTGTGTAAGGATCGAGGACTACGAGGCGGGGCAAGTCTACCCTCACGAGTACACCGAAGAACCGGCTGTTATGGACCGGGTCTCCCTGATGCGACAGTGCAACACCAACTTCAGCCCGATCATGTCCCTGTACCGTGACCCTGAAGGAGCGCTCGACCCATTGCTGCGGGACGCTATGGATGGAACGCCCGCCATCGACGTCATGGCCGACGGGGACCAGGGTCTTACGGTATGGAGGATTTCCGACGAAAGCGCTCGGAACGATGTCCTGGCATTCTTTTCCCGGACCCAGGTGTTTTTGGCCGACGGCCATCATCGCTACGAAGCCGCGCTAAGGTTCCGAGGGGAAAAAGAGGATGACGAGCCCGAACAACCCGCTGGGCACAACTACGTGATGATGACCCTCATCGAGTTTTCGGACCCCGGTCTGCTTGTTTTGCCGTACCACCGCGTCGTCAGCGGACTGGCCGAGGAAGTGTTGGGACGGCTTCTGGAGAGGTTGGGGCAGGTGTTTGCTTCCGAGGAGCTAGAACTGCCGAGAGATGGGATGGCGGGGGCGTTGGTGGACACGGTGGGCAGCTACGGGCTGGAAGATAAGGTAGCCGGCCTAATTGCCGCCGGAGGAGCGTCCCCTCGACTACTCCGGTTACGTCCAGAGGTGGACTGGCAGGAGTGGGGACCTCTGACGGTGTCGGAGGCGTGGATACTGGAAGAGCAGGTTTTGAGGCCGGTACTGGGGGAATCGCTTCCCCACCACGTCGGTTACATCCACGACCATGACGAAGCAGCGGAGCAGATCGCCGCCGGTACGTGCCAGATGGCTTTCTTGCTCAAGCCGTTCCCGCTGGGGCCGTTCGAGGAAATCGTGCGGCAGGGACAGCGTCTCCCCCGCAAATCGACTTTCTTCTACCCCAAGCTGCCGACCGGTTTGGTCATTAACCAGCTTGATGGGGCACTATAACATTATCCCGGCACTCGGGGATGCTAGCGTAGTTCCAACCGTTCCTCGTAGCTGGCGGTAATCGCCTGCTCCGCCCGTTTGCTGTAGGCGGCGATGAAACGCTCCAGACGTTTGATCTCAGCCGCCGCCTCCGGGTCAGACCCCGACGCACGGACTCTCTTTCTCAGGTCCCCCAGGGAACGCTTGGCCTCGTCCACCTGCTGAATCACCTGTAGGGTTTCCAGTTCATCGGCAGCGGTCTTCTTGATGGCCAGGAGCCGCCGCCGCGTGGCTTCGGCGTCGGCAAGCCTCTCCTCGATTTCTCCCATCGCCGATAGGGACATGTCCAGGGAGGTCCTGCCGTATACCGCCTGCCTGGGAACACGGCGCAACTGAGTGCGAAACTGTGAGATCGTGCCGTCGAGCTGCGTTTCTTTGTTCTTGATCTCAGCCAGGCTAATTCGCAGGGTGGCCATTGCCTTCTGAAGTTGTGATGTCGCCATGCTCTAAGCCTCCCTTGAGGAGCGCCCATACCCGGGACGCCCGACTCAGGCTAGCCGGGGAATTAGCTGGGGTCAAAACCTACCCTGGGCAATACCCTGCCCAGCGCATCCAGCACCTCCTGGATGTCGTCCTGGGTAACGTGTCCCAGGTGCCCGATTCGGAAGATCTTTCCGGTCAATTTCCCCTGTCCGCCGGCCAGTACAACGTTTTCCTCAGTGCGAGTCAGGGACATGAGACCGGACCCGTCCACCTCTTCGGGTATCTTTATCGCGGTAACCGTGTTGGAAGCGAAAGTCTCGTCCTGGGCCAGCAACTCCAGCCCCAGCCGTTTGACTCCCTGGCGGGTGAACTCGGCAATGCTGGCGTGCCTCTCGTAGACGCTTTCCATCCCCTCTTCCAGGAGCTTGTCCAGGGCGAGTTGCAGACCGTACAGCAATGCGACGTTGGGGGTGAACGGGGTCTGTCCACGCTCCAGGTAGCTTTTGGCCGCGCGAAGGTCGAAGTAGAACCGGGGCATCCTGGCCTCTGCTTCAGCCGCCCAGGCTGCCTGGCTCACGCTGACGAAGGACAACCCCGGCGGAATCATGAACCCTTTCTGGGAAGCCGTGGCCACCATGTCGCAGTCCCAGCCGTCTACCGGCAAGGGAATGCAGCCCAGGCTGCTAACCGCGTCCACGAGGAGCAGTTTGTTGAACTCTCCCTTCACAACCCGGGAGATTTCGGGGAGGGGATGGGTCACCCCGGTAGAGGTCTCGTTGTGGGTAACCAGGACCGCCTTGATTCCCGGGTCGTCGTTGAGGGCACGCCTAACTTCATCCGGGTCTACCGCTTCTCCCCACTCGAAGTCCAGGCGTTGCACGTCGGCCCCGTAGGCTGTGGCCATCTCGCAAAACCGGTCCCCGAAGGAACCGGCCGTGGCCGAAAGCACCCTGTCGCCGGGCGAGAGGGAATTGACGATCAAGGACTCAAGGCCGCCCGTTCCCGACGCGGTCAGTATGAACAGGTCGTTTTGGGTCATGAAAACTTGTTTGAGCCCCGCGGTCGCTTCCGTAATTAGCTCGAAGAATTCAGGGCCCCGGTGGTCGATCATGGGGTTCCCCATGGCGTCGACAATGTCATCGGGTACGGGGGTTGGACCGGGAGTTCGTAAGTTCTGCCTGGCGCTTCTCACCGTGCCACCTCTACGTTTTCGTAATCTGCGTTGGTATCAACAAGGTCCCGGCAAGAGAGAGCCCCAGACGAGCCAGACGTGCCTACCACACCGCCGAAAATCAAAGGAGACGGGTTGGGGCCGAATGGCCAGGCTCGACCGGTTGGGTCACCGTCGAGTGTCGATTAGCGAATGGGTGAACGCCCTGCCAACGAGGACGAATTATAGCATGAGCGAAATTCGCTTGCCATGTCACGGGTTGCGTTAGGTCCGCAGGCCATAGATGGTCCCGATATTCTTCACGTATCCGACGGTCCCCTAACCGGCGCAGCAGCCGATTTTGCCAGTATCCCCATGCTATAATCCGGCCATGACCACCGACTTGGACGTACTTCAAGGGTTAAATCCCGCGCAAAGGGACGCCGTCGAGACCATCGACGGTCCATTGCTAATCATCGCCGGCCCAGGCAGCGGCAAGACCCGGGTGATTACCCACCGGATCGCATACCTGGTCCGCCATTGCGGGGTCGGCCCTTACCGGATAATGGCCTCCACGTTCACCAACAAGGCCGCCAGGGAGATGCGCGACAGGCTGCAACGTTTGGTTGGCCCCCGCGCCGACTCCCTGACCGTGGGAACGTTCCACGCCTTTTGCGCCCTGCTGTTGCGCCGGGACGGGGAGGTGATGGGGCTGACCCACAACTACTCTATCTTCGACGCCGATGACCAGCTATCCGTCGTCAAACAGGCGATGGAGATGGCCGAAATGGACCCCAAGCAATTCCCGCCCCAGGCCGTCCGCAGCATCATTTCCAGGTCGAAGAGTGTCTTGACGGACTCCAAGGGACTCGCGAGGCGCCCTCAAAACTACTTCGAAGAGCGATGCGCCAGAGCCTACCACCATTACGAAGAGATTATGGCGCGCAATAACGCGGTGGACTTCGACGACCTGTTGATGAAGGCCGTGCAACTGCTGGAGGAACACCAAGTCGTCCGGGAGAAATACCAAGAGCGGTACCTCTACATAATGGTGGACGAGTTCCAAGACACCAACGTCGCCCAGTACAGGCTGGCCCGGCTCCTGGCAGGTGAGCGTCAAAATATCTGCGTGGTGGGAGACCCGGACCAGTCGATTTACTCCTGGCGCAGCGCGGATATACGCAACATATTGAGCTTCCAGAAAGACTACCCCAGGGCGCGGACCATACCCCTGGAACAGAACTACCGCTCTACCAGCAACATCCTGAACGCTGCCCAGAGCCTCATCTCACAAAATGGGATGCGGTTGGACAAGGGGTTGTTCACGGATAACGACGAGGGCAAACCAGTGTATGCCCACGAATCCTACGACGAAGAGGAAGAGGCCGGGTTCGTGATCGGTGAAGTGGACCGCCTGATGCGGGAAGAACGCCTCAAGGCCGGCGACTGCGCCGTCATGTACCGGGTCAACGCCCAATCGCGGGCGCTGGAAGAAGCGTGCCTTCGCAGGGGTATGAAATACCGGCTGGTTGGAGGCGTGCGGTTCTATCAACGGCGGGAGGTCAAAGACGTGCTGGCCTTCTTGAGACTGATTAACAACCCCCTTGATGAGGTCAGCCTTGCGCGGGTCATCAACGTGCCGCCGAGGGGTATCGGGGCCAAGTCTGTATTTGAGCTGACCCGCTGGGCCCAAGGCGAGACAATTCCCACCTTCACCGCCATGCAGCGTATTGCCGCCGCCAGGCATGAAAAGCGGGACTGCCCGGTGCACCTGACCAAGAGGGCAGCCAACGCCATCGCCGACTTCGCCAACCTGGTGGAAGACCTAGTTCGGCTAAACGGCCAGGTCCCGGTGGTGGAGCTGATCAACGACGTATTGGAACGCGGCGGGTTCCGCAGGTACTTCCAGGACAACGACAACCGCACGGCGGACCGGCGAAACGGCGACCGCCCCGAAGACAGGTGGGAGAACATCCTGGAGCTGCGTGAGACCGCGAGGGAATTTAACGCCGAAGAGCCCGCAGAGGGACTGTCCAGCCTGCTGGAACGTTTGTCCCTGGTGGCGGAGGTAGACACCTACAACGAGGAAGAGGACTCCCTAACACTGATAACCTTGCATCAGGCCAAGGGGTTGGAGTTTCCCGTAGTCTTCATGGTCGGTTTGGAAGAAGGCATTTTGCCCCACAACCGGTCCATCGAGGCCGACGCTCAAAGCGGGAACGACGCCCAGGTTGAAGAGGAACGGCGCCTCTGTTACGTGGGCATGACCCGGGCGCAACAACGCCTCTACTTGGTTCGGGCGTTCCGCCGGGGGTTCATGGGCAGCAGCGGCCCCACCAACGCTTCAAGATTCCTCCGGGAAATCCCCGACAACCTGCTCGCCGTACCGGAAAAGACTCGCCCTGCCGCCGCGTCATCCAGGAATTCCCAATGGAAGGGCTGGGGGCCGGCTAAAGTGTCCGAATCCCCTCCGCCGCCTGCCAAACCGGTCCCCAACATCGGCGATCAGGTGCGTCATGCAACCTTCGGAGAGGGGGTGGTCATGGACTGCATCGAAGCCAGGGGAGACCACGAGGTAACCGTTCACTTCGAGGGTGGACTTGGCATTAAACGCCTGCTGCTAAGCTACGCTCCGTTGGAGAAGGTCGAGGCGTAGGACGACCAGAATTTGGTTCCCGACGATGGCCCAGGGCGTAAACTCACTGACCACGCCCTTGCGAGAATGCAGTGGCGGCAAATCAAGGAAGCATGGGTCGCCGATGTGTTGGAAAACTGGGTGGCAAGAAGGTGGGATGAAGACCAGCAATCGATGGACTATTGGGGTTTTGTCGAGGAGCGCCGTGGACTGCTAATGGTCGCAGTCTCGGCGAATGACGAAATGATCTTCACGGTCCATTTCGACACCGCCTCCACAAGGCGGTATCATAGACATCGCCGAGGAGAGACTGGCTTCTTCGACGAGGTGCGAGATGCCCCTGATAGTTAAGTATTACCCAGAACACGACATTCTTGATATCTGGACGGGTGAGAAAATTGAAACCTCGTCCAGTTGCGAGAAATACATGGGTCTGGTAATTGACTTCAAGGACGAAGAAGGCTGCGACCCAGTAGGGTTCGAATTGATGGGAGCCGCCAAGCTCCTCGCGCCGGTCCTGGAAGAGATGATCAAAAGAGCCGCGTATCCGGGACCTCACGCCACGCCAACGCAGACTGAAGGTTCGGCCCAAGACTGAAATCAACCCGCATGGGCAAAACCCTCATCCTCATCGCCTCGCCAATGTCCTCGCGTGTTCCTGTCTGACGGCTATCAGATCGATCCGGGTCTTAATCGTAGCGTCTAACTCGCTGCCTTCTGTGTAGACCGCGGGGGCAACCCGGTGGACTCGCCCATCCCTCCTGAAAGAGTCGGCGGACTCTTGTGCGCCCCGAGTGTTGGGCTTGAAGACGGCGATCGATAGACCGCCCTGCTCCTTTACCAACCGGAAGCACGGAACGTCGGTGGAGCCGTCGCCGATATATACCATGTTCTCGAAGGGAATCGGGCGCTTCCCCTTGTCAACAAACTCATTGATCTGCCGGTCATCGCTGAGGTCGTGCGCCCCCTTATTGATGCGGAAGAGGTACTGGGTCTTGTTGGTGAAGTTGACCGCCAGCGCGGGCCAGATTGGGACGCCGTTGGGGTCAAACAGGAATTTCGACGCGTAAATGCGCTCGAAATTCGAGGCGATGGGCGTACCCTCGATGATCTCCGAGTTGCCCGACGAAACGATGTAGTGCCGGACCCGGATACCCCTGCTCTTGCCATAGGCGTTGATCCGGCCGAACCACTCCGGGACGCCCTCGAATAGCTGAATGTCACGCGCCCGCTCCCGGAAGTCGTCCCTACGGACCGGGACGCCGACAGAGGCCGCCTTCTTCAGCATGAGGTGCATGTACATCAACACCCCGTCTGCTTGATTGTCCTTCATGAGCTGGACGACTTCATCCCAGAACTCGTCCGGCTTCATTCCGATGTCGGGGATGAAGGCGTGCTCCTGCATATTGCCCGGAGCCAGCGTGCCATCGAAGTCATATACGATGGCCATTGGGGTCAACCTTCGGGGCATGGGCGTCTCACCAGCGAATACCGCGGACGGCGAATCGAGTCTAACCAGACGAGTGTAACCCATCGTTCCGGGGGTAACAAACTGGCGTCTCCGCCGGGCGGACGCCGGGTGATTTGACACGGACTGGGTCCGGGGTGGATTATTGACGCGGCCCGGCGTAATCGGGCCCATCGGATAACGCTTGACTAGGAGACGTTGTATTGAAAGCCGCTGTTTGCTACGAGGTTGGGCAACCATTGGTAGTCGAAGACGTGGAATTGGACGACCCGAAAGCGGGAGAGGTGCTGGTTAAAATCGGGGCCGCCGGCATCTGCCGCAGCGACCGGCATTTCATGCACGGCGACGCGGTGATCAATCTGCCCGCCGTCCTGGGTCACGAGGGCGCGGGCACCGTGGCCGGAGTGGGACCGGGCGTGACCTCAGTCAGGCCTGGAGACCAGGTGATCTTGTCGTTTGTACCCGCATGTGGCCGGTGCAAGTCCTGCCTGGAGGGACGTTCCAACCTTTGCGACAGGCACATGGCCACTGGCCCATTCATGTACGACGGGACCACCCGCTTGCACAAGGGAAACCAGGCCATCCACCACATGGGCAAAGTGGCCTGCTTCGCCGAATACGCGGTGGTGCCTGAGACCGGCTGCGTTCCGGTCGAGTCCCCAATTCCCATGGACAAAGCCGCCATGATCGGTTGCTGCGTGCCCACTGGAGTCGGGGCGGCCATCTACAGCGCCAAGGTCCAACCGGGCAGCACCGTTGCCGTAGTCGGCTGCGGCGGCGTGGGCCTCAACGTGATCATGGGCGCCGCGCTGGTCAACGCTTCCAAGATCATCGCGGTGGACATTCGCGAGAGCCAACTGGAATTCGCCATGAAGTTCGGCGCAACCCACTCGGTGAACGCCTCCGACCGGGACCCTGTTGCCCAAGTGAAAGAGCTAACCGACGGCCGGGGCGCGGACTATACCTTCGAAGTGTTCGGCTCCGGCGACACGATAAAAGCAGCCTACGACATGGCGGCCAAGAGCGGCACGGTAACCGTGGTGGGCATCGCTCCCATGGGCGATGAAGCGCCGCTGAACGCGGTGGAGATGGTCCGCTTCGAGAAGACAGTCCGGGGCACCTACTACGGTTCCGCCCACTCCATGACCGACATGCCGGCCATGGTGGACCTGTACCGGGCCGGCAAACTTAACCTAGACGACCTGGTGGTCCGCCACTACTCCCTAGACCAGATTAACGAAGCCTACGGCGACATGGACAAGGGAGAGGTAGGCCGGGGCGCGATCGTCTTCGACTAGACCTTCTGTCTTCGAAAAGACGTTGGATTGAATGAGTGGAGTCTTAGTAAAGCGCGTCGAATCCGAGGCGGAAATGGAAGCGGCCATTGGCGTCCGCTTCCGGGTGTTCGTCTCGGAGCAGGCGGTCCCACCGGAAGAGGAACTGGACGAAGCCGACGCCACGGCCACCCACGCCATAGCCCTCTCCGGCGTTGAGACCATCGGGACCGGCCGTTTGCTACACCAAGACGATACCACCGCGGTGATCGGGCGCATGGCTGTAGACCTGGAGTACAGGCGCAGGGGAGTCGGCGGGCAGATTCTTCTGTACCTGGAAGAGGAAGCGCGCTCCCAGGGCTATCGAAGCTCCGTGCTTCATGCCCAGGAATACGTCAAGAGCTTCTACGCCTCCCACGGCTACGTAGAGCATGGAGAGGTATTCCTGGAGGTCAACATCCCCCACATCGAGATGCGCAAAGAATTATGAACAACTGTTACAGGACTGCTTTCAGAATCGAGCGCCGGGACACGCAGAGCTTGACTGTTTTCGCGGGAGTTCAAGGGCAACTTTCCAAATGACATTTGCCGGTTGGCAGACCCATTCATAGACAGTACGCTATCCGTATAGACCGTGGTTTAGCATCGCGCCTTCAATACTCTGGCAAACCTTTGACGAACGATAGAGGATCAAGATGTAAGCATTCCCCAAATGGCGTGACAACCCGAAGTTCGTATTTCTTAACGTTGAGATAATAGGTAGAGACGATTGGTCCAAACCCGTAGTTTATGCCAAACTCGAGGTCAAGGGCGAAGTATACGTGGTAACCGTGGAAGAAGACCTAATGGACACAGATACCCACAAAATGCCAGCCCTGATCATTGCGGACGTGGGCGAGAACGACTACCTGGTCGACCTGCCGGGGGAGTCACTGTCAGCCGGTTCCCGGCTCCTTGTAGGGGTCAGCGACGTAATAGAAATGAGCGGCCAGTAACTTGGAGTGATACTTACCGCCAAAGAAATATCGGAGCTAATCGAAAGCGGAAGATTGACCTTTAACCCCGGTTTGGAGACAGACTAAGGATACTCTGAATAAGTCCTTGAATTGAGCCTCGTCAGATAGGGGAAATGGTCGTGCGGGCGACTTGTTCAGAGGTTTCCTAAGTAAAGGGCTCCGCATTGACCTGCGCCTTGGCTATAATTTCTCGGCCTATCCGTTTGATACTTCGCGCCAGCCCAGCAACGTCCAGTCGATATTGTCTCAGACGGTTGATTTGCGCGATGAATCCAGAGTGGTCGAATTCATCAGTTATCTCCGGCGTGAAAACAATCAGACCCTTCAGGAATGACAGGGCATTGAAATTCAACCCCATTCCCTCTTGCTGGCTGAAACCCTCAAGGACTTCAATTTGCCTAACGACGTTGCTGCCCGAATAGAAGGAAGAAGTATATACGCAAGGCTCGGCCTCACTGTACATCAGACAGCCCCATCGGTAAAGCCGTTGTGGTCGGGGCAGTTGACTCTGGAAATGGTAAATAACGGCCCATTCACGTACCGGCTGTACCCAAGGATGAGGCTATGCCAACTAATCTTGGAGCGGGTAGAAACTGCAATTCCGTCGCCGGAAAGAAGCACCTGGCGAAATCTTAGGTTTAGCCCTCCTTAACCCAAGGGATCATCGGCTGCCGTCAGCAACGTCTCATCTCAATACAATGAAGGGTCGTTTCCACGGCTAGGCCACCACGCCCTCGATCACGCGCACTTCCATTTTGGCGATGTGGCTGGTTGGGATATCGGCCAACGCTGTACGTTCCGGCGAGGCGAAGTACGCGGCCTCTTTCTCCGGTATCTCATCAACGCTGTTAAAACGCCGCACCCAGATGAACTCGGTACGGTCGGCATTGGTCCACGAGGCTTCCACGGGAATACCGAGCCTATCGTGCAACGGCCGGATCTGCTCGTTGAACAGCTTTACCCACGAGTCCATCATTCCTCGGTTGATCGTGTAAATCCTCAACTGGGAAACCATCCCAGCACCTCCTTCGGGGGGATCCCCTATTTAGGTTTGCTCGTTGATCTTAGCGCGAATTCTGCTCTCGAACTGTTCCTTGGAAACCGGGCTTCCTGATACCATCCTGGTGGAGCGTGGCGGTCCTAGTGCCACCCTCGGGGCCGCCTATTTAAGCACGCCATTCACCGGCACAAGCCGCTGGTTGTACGGGTCTACAGCCAGGAACAGCCCTTCCAGCGTGTAGGCGCCCAGCAGCGGGGACATTCCTTCTTCGCCGAAGATGACCCAAGTGATGGTTTCCCGCCCTTCCATCTGGGCAGTCGCCTGCGCCATGTCGAGCCTCGTCTGCTGGCCGCTGGCGTACTCGAAGGTTTCCTGTCGGGTCGGGCTGATGCCTAGTCCGTTTAGTATGTTTCGAGGTATGAGCGTTGTCGTCGCCCCGGTATCAGCCAACGCCTCGACTTCCTCAAAGCGTGTTCCGCCGAGGTCTCCGATACGGATGGTTACGGTAAAGATTCCCATCGGTTGTGTCTCCGCTGCTTTGAGCGATCCCGGTCTGGTTCCGGGTTGGTAGGGTATGCGGAAAATTTCTGTCTCGTACAGTACTTCCCGCACACTTTTCTTGGTGTAGCCGGGCTAACCGGCGACGCCCGCAGGCTGCAACACGCTCTCGATGACCTTGACCTCGATCTTGGCGATGTGGCTGGTGGGCTTGTCGCCGAGGGCCTTGCGTTCGTCGGAACCAAAGTAGGCGGCCTCCTTTTCCGGGATTTCCTCGGCGCTGTTGAAGTTGCGCACCCAGATGAACTCGTTCCGGTCGGCGTTCACGTAAGTGGCCGATATTGGCATCCCGATCTTGTCGTGTATCGGACGAATCTCCTCGTCAAAGACCTTGAGCCAAGAATCCATCATTCCGCGGTTAATGGTGTAAGTCCGCAGTTGAGCAACCATTTTCAACCTCTCTCAGTAATCTTGGGTAGTGTTCGCAAGCCGACGTGGCGAGTCGGCTACGCCACGGCGTAATGCCTCAGCGCGTCCTGGTCGAAGGCCAGCCCCAGGCCGGGTTTGTCGGGCACTACCAACTCCCCGTCTACGATCTCGGGCGTTTCCTCCCAGAGCCGTAGTGTCCAGGGCATGTACTCCACCGTCAGCCCGTTGGGAATGGACGCCATCAACTGCACGTGCATTTCGGGGATGAGATGGCTGACCACCGGGATGTTGAACGCCTCGGCCATCCCGGCGACTTTGCGCCAAGGCGTGATCCCTCCGACACGCAGCAGGTCGATCATTACAATGTCTATCGAACGGTGTTCCAACATGTTCCTGAACGGCGTGATGCCGTATACGTACTCGCCCGCGCAAATGGGTGTCGTCAGGGCGTCGGCAACCCGGGCCAACCCCTGGTAATCGTCTTGGGCCACCACGTCTTCCAGCCAGAACAGGTGCAAGTCTTCGACCCGGCTTCCGATCTCGATCGCCTGGTTGACGTTCCAGAGTTGGTTGATGTCGCACATCAAATCGATGTCGGGGCCAATGCCGTCGCGGAGAACCTGCATCCGCTGAATCTCCCGTTCGGCGGTTGGTTCGGCCCCCATCTGGGTCTTCATCTGCTTGAAGCCCATGTTCACCAACCGGGGACCGGCTTCGGCCAGGTATTCGATGTTCATGGGGCGCATCAGCGCGCCGCTGGCATAGGTGGGGACGCGGTCCCGGTACCCGCCCAAGAGCGAACAGACCGATTGGTCCAGGGCCTTACCCTTGATGTCCCAGAGGGCCTGGTCCACGGCGGAGAGCGCCAGGGTGAAGATGCCCCCAGGCCCGGCGCCGCTGGCCGCGCTGCGCAGGTCGCCGGTGACTGCCTCCACCGGCATGGGGTCGCGCCCTATGATGAGTTCGCAAAGAGCATCGACCGCTTCTTTGAGCGCCCTGGTCAACGGGCCTCCGAAGAAGGTCAGTCCGATGCCCTGGATGCCCTCGTCGGTATCCAACTCCAGGGTGACGAACTCCCGGGTGCCGTCTCCCTGGTCAACTCCAACGATCAAGGGATTGTCCGCCGGGGTGCGCAGGATGCGGGTGGTGGCTCTGGTAATTCTCATCTAATCGGTCCTCCGTTGGGTGGCCCAGCGCGACGCCGGGCCCGGTGGGTAAGAGTGATTGCTACGGCTTGGCCCCGAATTCGCCCATCAAGTCCGCGATGGGGTCCCGGGCGCGCTGCCCCCGGTTGGCGGCCCGTTCTTCGGGAAGCCGGATGTCGGGGATGGTCTTCACCCAGACGAGCACCGGTCCTTCCTGGTTGAAGATCTCTGCTGCTTGGGTGGCGAAGTCTTCCAGGTCGGTGAACTGGTAAGTATGCCGGTATCCAGCCGCCCGCGCCATGTCGGCGTAATCGGTAACCCCAGCGCCGGGTACATCCTGCCCCCCGGTGGTGGCATACACGCCGTTGTCGAGGACGAAATGGTACATATTGCTGGGGGCCTTGTCGCCGATGGTGACCAGCGTACCCAGATTCATCACCAGGCTTCCGTCGCCGTCGTACACGATGAATTTGGTGTCGGGCTGGGCCAGGCACATACCCAGGGCGAAGGACGACGTCTTGCCCATCGCCCCGCCTGTGGGAATGTCCCTCTTTTCGTTGCGAGACACCTGGGCCCAGGCCCCGTTCGCCCGCATCGTGGGAACGACAACGGCGTCTTCGCGATACCGGTCGATAACCTTCATCATCTCTAGTTGGTCAATCATTCAGACCTCCTTCAGACCTCCTCGACTAAGCTTGGAATTCATCGCCTGTCGACTCTGATTCGGCTGGGAAATTAGACCTTATCGGGCTGGCCCATTTTAACATACAACCTTCCCGCCCACGCCCTGGGCCATGTCAGTCGAGACCGCCCGCGCCCTGCCCACACCGGAAGAAGCCTGCCATTGTATACTTAGGACATATCCATTGGGCGCAGCGCAATCAGGAGGTAGAACGTGGCTACTCAATCAGACGAGATCAAACGGCTGGTCCGGGAACGGTACGGCTCCCGCGCCAAGGGAGTGATCCAACTCACCGTGGTCGAGCAACCCGCAGGCGGTGAGGCCGCTTGTTGCAGTCCCGCGGACATGGACCGGGCGTTGCGGCTTTACAACGAGGGACAGCTCGCCGGTCTGCCCGCTGAGTCCATCGCGGCGTCGGCAGGCTGCGGCAACCCAACCGCACTGGCCGACCTCAAAAAAGGGGAAAGAGTGCTGGACCTGGGTTCGGGAGGCGGCATCGATTGTTTTCTCGCGGCCAACCAGGTGGGAGACTCGGGTCACGTCTTCGGCCTGGATATGACTCCCGACATGCTGGAGTTGGCGCGGACAAACCAGGCCAACCTGGGGTTGACCAACGTGGAGTTCGTGCAGGGCGAGATGGAAAATATGCCCTTGCCCGACTCCTCGGTGGACGTGGTCATTTCCAACTGCGTAGTCTGCCTGTCACCGGACAAGGACGCGGTCTTTCAGGAGACGTTCAGGGTGCTGGCTTCCGGCGGCCGCATTCACATCTCTGACATGATGTCCAACACGCATGAAGGTCCAGCCCGCACCGACCCCGAGGCTTGGGCGTCCTGCATCGCTGGAGCCGAGCATCGGGACGTATACCTTGACCGGCTACGCAAGGCGGGCTTCGAGGGGATCACCATCACCGAAGAGACCGCCCGGTGCGACGACGAAGGCGTGCCGATGAACGTTTCCAGCGTGAAGGTTGTCGCTCATAAACCTGCGTAGAAACCGGGCGATCACCCCAAGCGAATAACCTTGAAAGCTTCGGCAAACTGAAAGCCCACCTTCCTGGCTGTTTCAAGTCTGCCCAGGGGGAACCACTCATTGGCATCCTCTTCGGTGACCTGGGAACGGTGGGTTTTCAAGGCTTCCAGCGCCTTGTCCATGTGGTCCGTGACGTCGATGAACATGTCGGAGCCTTCCTCGCCGCCGCCAATCCAGACTTCCTTAACCTTGTGGGGCTCTAGTCCCTCCTCCAGCAGGTCCGGAAACGTAAGCCGGTCGCGGGCTGTGGGAAAGACAGCGGCCATCGCGGCCTCACCTGCCGCCAGGTGGTCCGGATGGGCCAAGTAGACCCGGTCTGAAAGGTTCCTAATTGGGTTTTCCGTGATCAGCACGTCGGGACGGTGCCTCCGAATCTCACGGGCAAGCTCTTTGCGTAGCTCCAAAGTAGGCTCCAGGTAGGCGTCTGGGTGACCCAGGAAGACCACCTCCGCCACTCCCAGCACCCCGCAAGCTTCCCGTTGCTCGGCCTCCCGGATACTCGCAAGGGTCTCACTGCTCATACCAGGGTCGTCGCTCCCCTTGCTTCCATCGGTGCAGAGGACGTAGACCACGTGCCAGCCTTCGGCGCACCACTTGGCCACGGTACCGGCGCACATCCACTCGGCGTCGTCGGGGTGAGCCACCACCACCATCCCCCTGCTATAAGTCTCATCAGATGCCATTAAGACCTTCCTCCTGGTAATCTTTTGATATAGAGCGCACGCATCAAGATAGAATATAAAATGGTCGACCACCACACGCATCTCTCGCAAGGGCGCGAGCGGAAAAAATTCACCGCCGGGAGCATAGGCCATGCCGGACCTCTGGGCAATGACCACGACATTTGAGTCCGTCTCCGTGGGAGACCGGTTGCCGGTGCTCGTGAAATTTGAGACCAAAGAGACCATAGCCCGCTTGAACGCTCTCGCGGAATCGGGTCCCGCTTCGGTTGACGCCGCGGACAGTCTTGAAGTTGACGACGCCATCTGCCTGTCTGAAGGGGCGCTAAGGGCGTACGCCTACGAGCTATTGGAGAAAGGGTTCCCCATCGCCAGCCGCGATGCCCCCGGCAATAGTCTGGAACTGGAATTCTCCGCGCCTGTGCGAGAGGGGGACATCATCAGCCTTACCGGGGTGGTCTCCTCGAAACGAGAGGATGGGGGCCTGCGGCTGGTCGAGTGCCGGTTGGCGGTGGAGGATGACAAGGGCGAGTCCATGGGTCAGGGGTCGGCGGTGGTCGCGCTCTAGCTCCAAAGGTCTATCGTCTGTTACGCGCCCCTTTCCTTCTGCGCCTTCTGGAGCGCTGGGTCGTGGGCTCTTGGGCCGGTCTTCCGGGGACCGGCGCGGCAGGCGATTCCTCTGGCTTCGCAATTGGATAATCAGACTTATGCTTGCTCCAATGCGCCTGAGTGATCCCGGTCACCACGAGACCAGGGGCGATCAAGGCCGCCAATTCGAGCAGGTTGACATCCGGTTCCCTGAACCTCACCACGATCATCGTGCCGCCAGCCAGCAGCATTGCCCATGAGAGAGTCCCGGTGATGAACCCGGTGTGCCAAGGCGACCTGATAATCAGCACTGCCCACGCAGGCCAGAGCGACACGTAAAGTATGGGCCAGCCGAAGATGAAGGCGGGAATCAGGAACCAGTTGTGGTAGTACCACGGCCGCGGACCAGGTACGGCCGCCTGGGTCTGGTTAATCCTGTCCCAAAGGCCGCCGAGCGTCTTTCGCCATGAGCGGGTCTCCGCAGGCCTCCTGTCTCCTTGAGCCATGGGTAAAAGGTGGTCAGTTCCGCGCCAGGAGGACGTGGAACTCGAGGACTTCGATGGGGCGCCGTTGACGGAGCGAGGCGGCGGCGTATTCGATGCACATCCTGGCGAACCCGGAATATTCGTAGATGTTCGATCCCATCACCACCAGGGGCACTTTGGGGGACAGCTCGACCTTTAGTTGGTTCTCGTCTTCGTGGTCGACTTGCACATTCACGGAGCATTCGGCCATTCGCTCGATCTTTTCCTGGATGCGCCGGATAAAGTCCTGGTCGTCCAAGATTGCCCTCTCCGGGTGATAATTGCATCCCTATGCGCCGGGAGAGAGAGGATGACAGCCGCCACATTTTAGCATACAGAGGCTCCCGGTCAGCCATAGCCCATCGCTCCCATCATTCCAGGCAGGAGTAATGCTGGCTACGTTAACTTCCTGGATTTCGGATTGCGCCAGAATGTTGGGACGTTCGTCCGGAACGAGGGTGGTGACCGGTGTGTGCTGAATATAGGGTATTAACCTCTATCCCTTGACACTGAAAGGGGTGGTGACCATAATTTACAAACCCCCAAAATGTGTAGTTTTTCGTTTAACAACCGCTCCCACGCTGCGATTCGGCGACAAATCCGGGAATCCCCGTGGTAGAACCAGCCCTAACCCCGCAAAAGGGCCGGGTGGGCTCGATGTACCACTACGCCTGGGTCGTAGTCGGCATAGCGGTGCTCCTCCAGGTCACCACCAACGCCATCAGCCAGGCTTTCTCCGTTCTTATCCCGGTAATTCTGGACAAGTTTGAGTGGAGCCTCACCGCAATTTCCCTGGCCTACGTGTTTCGGAGCGTAGTCGGGGCGGTCTTGTCGCCGGCGGCTGGCTGGATTGGAGACCGATACGGGGCGCGCCGCTCCCTGATAATGGCCACGGCTTGCTACATCATCGGATTGCTGCTGCTGAGCACCATTACCGAGGTCTGGCAACTTTACCTCTACTACAGCGTGGTGCTGGGGGTGTCCCAGGCCATGTTCCGGGTGAACATTCCAACCACCGTCGCGGCGTGGTTCCGCAAGCGGTTGGGCATCGCCGTTGGAGTGCAGCAGGCTGCTGGCGGGATGGGGGCTTCGGTCATGGCTCCCGCATTGGCCCTTCTGCTGTCAAATGTGGATTGGCAGACCGCTTTCTGGATTCTCCCGGCCATTGGCGGGGTCATCACCGTGACTCTGGTCTTGTTATTTCCAGGGGAGCCCGCCGACAAGGGTAAGAGCCCCTACGGGGCCAGCGACAACGACCCTCCACCCGTGGTTAACACCGACTCCACCGTGACCAAGCTTCGGTCGAAAGTATTCCTGCAACACGCACGGCGCACCAGGGCATTTTGGAACCTGATAGCCATTCATCACCTCGGATGCGTCGGCCATTCCATCATTATGGTCTGGGCGGTGACCTACGCCGTCAGTCAGGGTGTATCCCTTGCGTCGGCCTCCTGGATAGTTAGCCTCTACTCCTTCGCCAGCATCGCCAGCAGATTGGCCGTTCCCATCCTGGCCGACCGTATGGGGGCGAAATGGGTCATGGCATTGGCTTACGCGATTCAGGGCGTGACCGTTGCCATGCTCTTCTGGACCGCGTCTCCCTGGCAGTTTTATATTTTCTCCGTTCTGTTCGGCCTTGGCCTGGGCGGAGAGATGTCCGCGTTCCTGGTGATTAACCGTCAGTACTACGGCATGGGTCCGGTCCGGACCATATTCGGGTTCCAGAGCATGGGCTCGGGTCTGGGCATGGCCTTGGGGGGGTTGCTCGGGGGAGTGGTATTTGACATGTTCGGGTCATACAACGTGGCGTGGTTAATCTCGATATTCACCAGCCTGGGAGGAGCGGCCTGCATCCTCTTCCTGGAACCCACTTCCAGGGTCCTGATCCCGGACTGGGAGCAGTCCCTTCCCGAAAGTGCCCGCACTCCCGCGCCCGTTCCCTCCGGGTAAGCTGGAGTCGGACCTAAAGCCCAGGGAATCATTCCCTGACGAACCCCACTTACGGAGGTTGACCGGCGATGGTCGAAACGCTCTCTGTCGAATCTCTAGACTCTCTTTTGGCGGGTGATTCCCAATTTGCCCTGATCGACGTCCGGGAGGCAGGCGAGTACAACAGCTCCCACATCCCCAGCTCCAGTTCCATCCCCCGGCGCGCGCTGGAAGCAACCATAGGCCAAGCAGCGCCGCACAGGGACACCCATGTGGTGGTCTGTGATGACGATGGCCGGCGCGCCCAGCTTGCAGGCGCGTCTTTGGAAGCCCTGGGATACCGGCATGTCTCGGTCCTGGAGGCGGGCATCAACCGCTGGGCCTCTCGAGACTACCCCACGGAATGGGGCAGCAACGTACCCAGCAAGGACTTCGGCGAGAAGATGGAAGTGGTGAACCACGTGCCGGAGATCGACGCCGAGGACCTGCACCAACGCATGGAACGCGGGGACAAGATGGTGATCCTGGACACCAGGACGCCTGAAGAGTACCAGCGCTTCTGCATTCCCGGCGGGCGCAGCGTCCCCGGCGGAGAGCTGGCCTTCAGAATCACCGATATCAAGAAGGACCTGGACCCCGATACGACAGTCATCATCAACTGCGCCGGCAGGACCAGAAGCATCATCGGCACCCGAGTGCTACAGCGCATGGGGCTGACGAACATATTCGGTTTGAAAAATGGGACTTCCGGCTGGGTATTGGCGGGTTACGAGCTTGAGTCCGGCGGCGACCGCCTCGATCTGCCCCGTCCATCGCCGGAAGGACTGGCCGCCGCCGAAGCCTACGCCGACACCCTGGCCCAAGAGGACGGAGTTCGGTACCTGGACCCCGCAGGCTTGCAGGAGGTGATGGCCCGGCGAGACCGCGAGAGCGTCTACCTCATAGACGTGCGGACCGAGCAGGAGTACCGCGAAGGTCATATCCCCGGATTCCGCTGGTTCCCCGGCGGACAGGCTGTCCAGCGGTCCGACGATGTCGCCGTGGTCAAGAACACCGCCATAGTGTTCGCCTGCGACGGCAAGGTCAGGTCAACCGTGGCCGCGTCCTGGTACCGCCAGCTAGGCGTGCAAGAAGTCTATGCCGTGGCGGGAGGGATGACAGCCTGGACAGCGGCGGGACATTCCCTGGAAAAGGAGACCGTCGAGGAAGAGCCTCTTGGCCTGGCCGAAGCACGAAGCGGGGTCCCTTTGGTTTCGGCGCAGGAACTTGACGGTTCGCCCCCACCGGTTACCATATTTGTCGACACCAGCCAGGATTTCTCCAGGGGTCACGTCAAGGGAGCCCACTGGGTACCCAGGGGTTGGCTCGAAATCCAGATAGGCGGATTCGCCCCGGACAAGACCACGAACATCGCCGTCACCGCCAATGATACGGCCAACGCCGTGCTGGCGGCCGCGGCTTTGCAAAGCCAGGGTTACCAAAACGTTTCGGCCCTGGACGGCGGCATGGCTGCCTGGAGACGGGCCGGACTGGCGGTGGAGACCGGGCTGTCCGGTGTCATGGGCTCCCCCAACGACCTGGTGGCGTCGGGGCCGGACCGCAATTACGCCGACATGATGAATTATCTCAGATGGGAAACCGCCCTGGGAGAGAAGTACGAAAGCTAATGTCCTACGATACTAAGAGGCCGCTTAGGAGGATTCGATAATGGCTACCAGGCAGGACGAGGGGGCAGTCCCCGACTTCCTACAGATGGATGGCCCCGGAGGGCCGCAGTCAACCAACCCCCATTCGCTGGGGCAATGGTACGGATGGCCCAGTTCAAAGGTGAACCCGGTAAATCTGCTGGATGACGAGGGCCGAGTCCAACGGGTGCGCACTCCCGTAATGGACCTGGAAGGCCTCATTACCCCTACGGAACTGCATTACGTGGTGCAGCACTTCGCCATCCCGGAAGTGGTCTCAACCGACAAGTGGTCCCTGAAAGTAGAGGGGGAAGTAAAGAACCCGCTGACTATAGATTACGACAGCCTGCGGCAATTCCCAGGCCGCACAGTCCGCACGATCATGGAATGCTCGGGCAGCGACGCCACTTACTTCGAGTATTTTAAGGGTGAGGGGGCCAGGCCTTCCCGCAATCAGGAACGGATGATCCTCAGCGCCAGCGAGTGGACCGGCGTTCCCCTGGCGGCGGTCCTGAACGAGGCTGGGCTAACCGGCCGCGCCACGCATGTCCGGGCCGAGGGTTGGGACAAGGGCGTCCCGGCCTCGGCAGCCGAGGGCACTCAGCCCTTCTTCTACGACAAGGGTCTGCCCCTTGAAAAAGCCCTGCACCCGGACACTCTGCTGGCCGTGGCCCAGAACGGACAAATGCTGGAGCACCTCCACGGGGCCCCGGTGCGTTTGCTGGTGCCCGGTTGGTCGGGGAACTGGTCGGTGAAGTGGTTGTGGAAGTTGGAGGTATTGGACCATGAGCCCGATTGCTGGTACCACTACAACTTCTACTATTACGGCGATTCACCCGACGACCCGAACAAGGAACTCATCACCACCATCGGCGTCAAGTCCATGGTCACCCAGCCCAACGACGACACCGACACCCTGCCCAGAGGTACCCATGTGGTCCGCGGTTACGCCTGGAGCGGCGGCGGGACTATCACCCAGGTGGAAGTATCGGTGGACGGGGGCAGCGCCTGGCAATCCGCGCGCCTGGAGGAGCCCATCGACCGTTGGATGTGGGTCCGCTGGTCCTACCTTTGGGACGCTGACAAGCCAGGCCAATACAAGGTAATGTCACGCGCAACCGATGCGGCAGGCAGAGTCCAGTCCCAAGAGCCGCGCTATAATAATATGCGGAAGAATTTCAGCGCCGTCGTCGGCTATGACATCACGATTGAATAGTCCGGCTGAATAGTCCGGCGAATAGTCTATTTCAACTATTCGCCGGCAGTATCCAGAAAGGGGTCTAAATGCCGATTATCGAGAACAGTGCGGTGCCCATGTCATCGGTGGTAGACTACGCGCGCGAACGCACACTGGTTTCCAGCGAACAGGGCGCCGTATCCCTGACAATCAAAGAGGTCGAGCTTCAACCCGGATGGGAAGGCCGCCTCCAGACCCACCCTACCGACATCGCCGTCATGGTTATGTCTGGGGCGGTTCAAATCGTCTTGGACGATGAGTTGACCACGGTAAGGGCCGGGGTTACCTTGGTGGTCCCACCAGGGGTACCCTATAAGCTGGTGAACAAGCTCTGGATTCCTGTCCGGTTGATGGTAACTTATCCGGCAGCCGAACTAGAAACAAGCTACCTGGAATAAAACCGTCTGGAATAAAACCGTGAATCTCCGCTTGGACCATTCATAGGAGGAGACTATGACGATTGAAAAGACCCGCACCGAAGTTACACCGCAAATAATCCCAACCAACGCAGGTTACAGGACATTTGCCGCCCCTCCACAGGCGTTGCAGGAGAACATCGTTCCCAATGACCTGTTCTATATCCGCAACCACTGGCGGGAGGTCCCCAAGATCGACACGGACACCTACCGGTTGGTGGTCGACGGCCAGGTCGACAACCCGCTCAGCCTCAGCTACCAGGACCTCCTGGATATGCCGAAGAAGACGTTCCAAGTCACTTTCGAGTGCTGCGGCAACAGCCCGGTGCCCGAATACTGGGGCAGGTCCACGCGCACCAGCTCCGTGATGGAACAGATCAAGGGTCACGGCATTATGGGCAACGCGGAGTGGGCAGGCGTGTCCCTAGCCGACGTTCTGGCCAGGGCAGGCGTCAAGGACTCCGCGGTCGAAGTGATGTTCGAGGGCGCGGACCACGGTCCCGACGAGACCGTGGGAGACCCCCCGGAAGTCACTTACGAGCGGAGCCTTTCCGTGGCGAAGGCCACTCACCCAGATACCCTTCTCGCCTACGAGATGAACGGAGAGCAACTGCCCCCGCCTCACGGTTTCCCGGTCCGGCTGCTGGTGCCCGGCTGGTACGGCATGACCTCTATCAAATGGCTGGTCGGCATCCATGTTCTAGACCACGAATTCAAGGGCTTCTACATGACCGAGCGGTACATGACGGTAAACGGTCCCGAAGCCGACAATTACTATACCTACCTGACCAAGATGAAGGTCAAGTCGATCATCACCAACCCCCTCCCTGGAGAGGTGGTCTCCAGAAAGGGCTACCAGTTGGCCGGGGCCGCATGGTCCGGCGAGGACCAAGTCACCGGAGTCGAGATCAGCGCCGACGGCGGCGCAACCTGGGCTCCTGTAGACGTGCTTCACCCCCGCAGCGGTTATTCCTGGTACCGGTGGGAGCACCATTGGAATCCCCCTGGGCCGGGCAACTACACCATCATGAGCCGGGCCACCAACGACAAGGGCGAGACCCAGCCGATCGAATTCCCCAACCAGTGGGATGGGCGCGGCTATGGCAACAACATGGTCTTTCCCTTCGAGGTGGATGTACAGTAGACCGAATCTACCTGTCCGCGCGGTGAAACATGCAACCAGAGCCGTTAAAACGAGTCCCTTTCCCGCTCTCCTTCTTGGTTGCGGTTGTGGCTGTGGTCGCGCTCCTGATCTTTTTCGGAGCGTGGGCCGTGTCGGTAGACGCGGAGTCGCGTGACCGGGCCATCGCCATAGCCCTTCCGGGCGGAGCCGTGAATTTCTCGGCCATCGCCGAGCAGAAGACCGAATACGCGCCATTCGATCCCAACGCATTCTTCGGTAGCGGCGATCAGGCGGCATCTGACACATGGTGGGGTAACGCGCTCCTGAAGGCCTGCCCCCTGCATTAGCGCCTGCTGGCCCCGCCGTTTGAAGTCCGCAATCTAGAATTTCGGACGGAACCCACAGCCCCCGACCTGGGACGCCAGGCGTACGGCATCCGCCGTGACAGCCGGGCTTGGATTTGCGTTAAGGAGTCCCACAAGAGCAACTCTTGGCAGAATTAAACGAGACACGGTCCGGTATCATCCCCACACGGCTTCCCAGGGGCATCCACTACGTCTGGCTTATCGTCGCTGTTTTGGCGGCGGTCCAGATTATCGGAAGTTCCATCGGCATGGCCGCCGGGATAATGATCCCCCCACTCACCGACTCCGATGGCAAGTTTGGCTGGAGCATCGGCGTCATTGGTATTGGCATGTCCATCTACTACCTGGTGGGAGCCGTTTGCGCGCCTATTAGCGGCTGGCTGGGCGACCGGTTCGGCGCTCAGAAGATGATGGCCTTGGGTGGCGTCCTCTACCTGGTCAGCATGGTGCTGCTTGGATCGGTGACCGAGCTCTGGCAGTTCTTCATCGTCTTCGGAGTCCTGCTGGCTTCAACCCAGTCAATTTCAATGGTCCCGCTTATGGCGTCTGTCAGCGGATGGTTTCGGCGGCGGCTGGGCCTGGGCACTGGAATCCTTTGGGCTGCCGGAGGAATAGGGACGGCCATCCTCGCCCCGCTGCTCGGTTACCTCTTGGAGAACGCGGGATGGAATATGACCTTCCAGGCAGTGGGCGTCGTTGGCGGTGGCATCATACTCGTGCTTACGCCCTTCCTGCGTAACCGTCCAGCGGACATTGGCCTCAAGCCATACGGCTCTTCCGCGCAGGACCCGCCTCCTGTTGAACGCAGCAGCGCAATGGAAAAGCTGCGGGTCAAGGCGTTCAACCAGCACATGCGCCGCACCAAGGCCTTTTGGAACCTTCCGGTGGTGCATGCGTTGGGATGCGCCGGCCATGGCATCGTACTCATCTTCTCCATTCCGATAGCGGTGGAACAGGGTCTTAGTCTGACCGCCGCCGCGGGAATCCTTACGCTGATCTCTTTGGTAAGCATTCTTAGCCGCTTCCTCACGCCGGTGCTGGCTGAAAACTACGGTCCCAGAAAGGTAATGGCTAGCTGCCTGTTCATCCAGGGAGTGACGGTCTTCATACTGTTCTGGGCACAGGACATGTGGGCTTTCTACCTCTTCGCGTCCCTGTTTGGCCTGGGGTTTGGCGGCGAATGGACAGGTTACCTGGTAATCAACCGGCAATACTTCGGCAACGGACCCATGGGCACCTGCTACGGTTGGCAGATGACCGGAGCGCTTATGGGCCACGCCATCACCACCGCGCTTGCCGGGGCCGTCATCTACCTCACCGGTTCGTACTCGGCCATCCTCGCCTTGTCCATCTTCTTCAGCCTTGGAGGCGTGGCCGTAATTGCGACCCTTGAACCAACTTCCCGAATACTCATACCAGACTGGGAAAACTCCCTGCCTCCCGAGGCCCGGACCGCGCCACCGGTCAGGCAGACCCCAGGCGCCGCGGCCCCAGCGCCCGCGGCGGGAGACAGCTAGACACGGCTTCCGAAGGAGTTGCCGATGACCCGGCTAATCGACCTGACCCTAACCCTGGGCAGCGACCGCGTTAGTGCGGTCCCGGGTCTCATCGGCGTTTGCATGTCACCCCTTCAGACCCACGAAAGCCACGCCCGGTCCAATACCAAGCTGACCCTGGCAACCCATATAGGCACCCACGTGGACGCGCCGTACCACTTTCACCCGGACGGGACGACGGTTGAGGACATGTCATTGGACCGGTACATGGGGCCTGCCACGCTGTTGGACCTGCGTCAACTTGCCAAGAGCCAGACACCCATCTCCATTGAGGACCTGCGCCAGGCGGGCGGCGGTCCCGCCGATGTAGAAGGCAAGATCACCGTATTGTTCACCGGCTGGGCGCAATCCGAGTCCGGCGCTCCCCGCTTCTACTCGGATGGTCCCTATCTAAGCACCGAGGGCGCGGCATACCTGGCCGACAACGGCGTCAACGCGGTGGCGGTGGACTTTCCCATAGACAAGCACCCGCCTACGCCCCAGTCCACCATCAACGACTTCCCGGTACACCGCCTATTGCTGGGACAGGGAATCCCACTTATTGAAAACCTGATTAACCTGGACCAGTTGGTTGGGCTCAATTTCGAACTCTGGGCCCTGCCTCTCAAGCTGTTGGGCGGTGACGGAGCAGCCACTCGCGCCGTCGCCCGAGTCCTCTGAAGTAACACCGTCCCCGATGGCACAGGACAACCCCGGACACACCCAGATCCTCCTGGCGACGGGAAATCGGGCCAAGCAGGAAACTTTGCGTTGGCTGCTGGAAGGTCTCCCGTTGACTCCGATTTCTCCCGATGAAGCGGGAGTGTGGGCAGACCCGGACGAGAGCCAGGACACCCACGAGGCAATCGCCCGGTCCAAAGCAACCGAATGGTCGAAGGCTGGGTCCATGTTGGCTATCGCATCGGATGGAGGTCTGGCGCTGCCTTCTTTGGGTTTCGGCTGGGAGAGCCGGTACACCCACAGGTTCGCCGGCCCGGCAGCCGACGACAACGAACGTGTCCGCCGCCTGCTGGAGCTGATGCAACAGCACCGGGGAGCGCAGCGGGAAGCGTCCTGGATGGAGTCCCTGGCCATAGCCCACAAGGGAAAACCGCTGGTGTCCTGGGAACTGCGGGGCGCGACCGGCAGGATCGCGGAGAGTCCTGGCCCGGAGTCTGCCATTCCAGGATTCTGGGTCTTCAGCCTCTGGCATTTCCCCCAATTCGGAAAGTACTACAACGAGTTGACTCCCCTTGAGAGGGACGAGATGGACGACCACTGGACCCGGCTCCGCCGACTTGTTCAGCGTTACTTCCGCTCCCACTTCGTACACCCTGCCCTCTGACAACAACTTCTCCTTTTCGCAAATGCCGGATCATCCGGGTTTTGCCCCTAGCCCCGGTCTGAACATGTTCCGCTCATCCTTAGTAACTATCTCAAAACTGAACGAACAGGCTTAGACAGAGGCGAAATCCCCCTTTTGCGAAAGGGGGAGACATTTGGGAAGCCTCGTTTTGAGGTAGTTTCATAGCGGGGTCAATGGCCTTATCGCCCTTTTATTTTGAAGACCTCAGCGCCCTCGGCGAGCGCGCCTCTTATGGTGGGCTACGGGGCAGTGCTGTACAATGGGTTTCACCCGAACTTGAGATGCTCAGGGCCGTCCCTCGACCGGGAGCCCTGCCGATTGGAGACCCGGTGACTACCACAAACATTGCCCCAGCCTCCATTGATGAGGTCCAACAACTCTTGCGGGACCAGCTTTATATCAGCGACCGCAGCCTGGCCGTGCCCATATTCTTGGCTCTAAAGTTGCAACGCCCCTTGCTGCTGGAAGGAGAGGCAGGCGTCGGAAAAACCGAAATCGCCCGCGCCCTGGCCTCCGCCCTGGATACCGAGCTGATCCGTCTCCAGTGCTACGAGGGGTTGGACATCAACCATGCCGTATACGAGTGGAACCACAGCAGGCAAATCCTGGAAATTCGGCTCATGGAGGCGGGTGGAGACGTAGACCGCCAGGAAGCCACCGAAGACCTCTTCAGCGAAAGGTTTCTAATCAAGCGTCCGCTGCTGCAAGCCATCGATGAAAGCCGGGAGAAGTCCCCAGTGTTGCTAATCGACGAGTTGGACCGTGCCGACGAGGAGTTCGAGGGGTTCTTGCTGGAGCTATTAGGAGACTACCAGATCACCATTCCCGAACTTGGCGCATACAAAGCGGCACATCCCCCGATTGTCATCATTACGTCCAACCGGACCCGCGAGATACACGACGCACTCAAGCGGCGTTGCCTCTACTACTGGATAGACTACCCCGACTTCCAAAAAGAGATGCAGATTATCTCCAACAGGGTACCGGACGCCCCCCGCCGGCTGGCGGAGCAGGTGACCGGGTTCGTGCAGGAGCTGCGGGAGACGGAACTGTATAAGATCCCCGGGGTTTCCGAAACCCTGGACTGGACCGCCGCGCTGGTAGCCCTGAACCAGACGGAGCTTGACCCACAGGTCATCGACGATACCATGGGAATCATGCTCAAATACCAGGACGACATCGAGATGGTGCGGGGCGAGCCGGTCCGCACCATGTTGGAACGTTCCAGGAACCGGGGGCCCAGGCGAGGCAGACGCGGTGGCGGCGGTGGTTAGCAACCAGAACGGGCAAGGCCACATCCTCCGAAGCCTGCTGCTTTTCGGGGAAGTGCTGCGCAAGATGGGGCTGGACGTGGGTTCGGGCAACATGCTCGACATGGTGCGCGCCATCGAACACGCGCCCTTTGGCCGCAAGCAGGACTTTAGACAGGCCGCCCGCTGCATCCTGGTGCACCGGAAACAGGACCTCCCCCTGTTCGATGAGGCGTTCGAAGTCTTCTGGAGGAGGCCCGCGACACGTCAAATAAACCGCGACATCAAGTCGTTGGGTGAGGAACGGCGTTACCGCAGGCCGGAGGTCGGGCCGCCGCCGGCTGGCTCCGAGCCGGGCTCCACTGATGCAGGTGAAGGCGGCGCGCCTGGGGACAGCATTGACCTGTCGCGGACCTATAGCGCACGTGAAGTCCTTAGGGCCAAGGACTTCGCGGACTTTACTTCCTCGGAGATTTCTGACGCCCGCCGGATGATGTCCGAGCTTTACTGGGACTTGGGGAAACGGCGGACCCGCAGGCTTCGCCGCGGCGCCGGCGCATCCATCGACCTGCGCCGTACCCTTCGCAGGAATATCCAGTACGGCGGCGAGTTCCTGGAATTGGCCACCCAGGAACGGAAAGACCGGGTCAGGCCCCTGGTGCTCATCTGCGACGTTAGCGGGTCAATGGAGCGTTACACGCGGATGCTTCTCCACTTCATCCACAGCGTGGCCCGTGGACCCCAGCAGATCGAAGCGTTCCTGTTTGCCACCAGGCTTACCCGGATCACAAGGTTCCTCAACCATAGAAGCATCGACCAGGCGGTCGATGAGGTCTCAAGGGCGGTGCCAGACTGGGCGGGCGGGACACGCATCGGCCAGGCCATCAAGACGTTTAACTTCCAGTGGCTGCGCCGGGTCGGTACAGGTGGACCCGTCGTGCTGGTCATTTCCGACGGCTGGGACCGGGGTGACCCAGAGTTGCTAGGCCGGGAAATGTCGCGGCTTCAACGTAGCTGCCACCGTCTAATTTGGTTGAACCCGCTGCTGGGTTCGCCGGTTTACGAACCATTGACCCGCGGGATTCAAGCGGCTCTACCGTACGTGGACGATTTCCTGCCGGTCCATAACCTTAACAGTTTGGAAGGTCTTGCCAACCACCTGAACAGCCTAGGGGAGCAGCGGACCTTGGGCAAGCCCTACCGCGCTCCGGAGCCCGACGAGCCCGAACCGGAATCCCCTCAACCGGAGTACCGAGAAATCGATCCTTCCCTCGCGCCCACTTTCCGTCACCCCGCTTGGGGGAGGCGCCGCTAACCCGGAGGCGTCCTTATGCTGGCGTTGGAAGGCATCAGAGTCGTTGAGGCCGCCCAAGTTTGGGCGGCGCCAGGTACAGGGATGTACCTGGCGGACCAGGGCGCGGATGTGATTAAGATCGAGCCAGTATGGGGCGATGACGCGCGTAGGGTATTCACCCAACCGCCGCTTCCCAACGGTGAGAGCCGGTCCTTCTTGCCCCTCAACCGCAACAAGCGCGGGATGGCGGTGGACATTTCCACGCCAGAGGGCCAGAAAATAGTTTACGGGCTGACCGACCTGGCCGATGTCTTCATCCACAACTTCAGGCCCGGAGTGGAGGACCGGCTCGGCTATGACTACGAAACGCTAAGGCGACGCAATCCCGGAATCGTCTACGCTGCGGTGTCCGCATTCGGCAAGGAAGGACCCTATGCCAACCGGCGCGGTTACGACCTGCTATTCCAGTCACTGTCGGGTATCCTTAGCAAGAGGCGGGACGAGGAAGGGATACCCATCTCAAGCGGGGTATGGGTCGCCGACTCATCCGCTCCCATCGCCCTGGCTTACGGGATAACCCTCGCCCTGCTGGTGCGCCACAAAACTGGACACGGCCAGAAGGTTGAGACCTCGCTGCTGCACATGGCCCTAGCCATGCAGATGGTGGACCTGGTCAGGACCGAGGCGGAAGCGGCGCGGCAGCAAGAAGAGACCGACTTTTCCAGGCAGGCCCTTTACTCACCTTACCGATGCCAGGACGGCGGCTTCGTCATTATGGTGGTGCTTAGCGACCAACAGTTTGCCGGTTTATGCCGGGCGTTAGAAGTGGAGCACCTGTTAAATGACCCGGACTATGCCGACAACCTGAAGCGGGCCCAGAGGAGCGCCGAGTTGCACGCGCTGATCTCCGGTATCCTCTCCACCAAACCTCGCGACCACTGGTTGCAACTATTGGAAGAAGCCGACGTTCCGGCAGCCCCCGTACTGGAGCGGGACGAACTGTTCACCGACCCTCAGATCCAGGCTAACGACATGCTTGCCGTGCAGAGCCATTCCCAGGCAGGCGCGGTGGACATGGTCAATATTCCGGTACGACTGTCGGACACGCCCGGCAGCATCCGGTCTCCGGCGCCCGAAGTGGGGCAGCATACCGAGGAAGTGCTCCGTGAGTTGGGCTACGACGACGGAGAAATAGCCCGGCTCAGGGCCGAAAGAACAATAGGTTAGCCGGGAACCAACGGTCAGTGGAAACTCGCCCCAATAGCAATACCTTGACCTGCGCCAGTTGCGGTAAGCACGTTGATGCTCCTGCCCGGTTCTGCGGATTCTGCGGCCAGGAACTCTCCACGCAGTCCAGAGCGACCCCTCTCACATCCAGTCAATATGCGGAGTTAAGCGTTCCGGCCGCCTCATATCTCATACCAACCCAACGGGTCCTCTTGATGACTCTGGTCTCTCACGGCCTTTACTTCTTCTACTGGTTCTATCTGACCTGGAAACACTATCAAGAGCACACGGGAGAAGAGGCCTATCCGGTATGGCACGCACTCTCGTTGCTTGTACCCATTTACAGTCTGTTTCGCATCCACGCACACATGCGGTCCTTCCGGGACCTCATGAATGAGGCGAGTGTCCCCACGTCAATTAACGCCCTCATGACTGTGTTTTTGATATTCGGGACTTGGCTCATGGACCTGGCCGCGCTGCAAATAAACGGGGGAATTGCGGGAGCTGCCCCGGTGTCTGAGTGGGGACCATGGGCCGCGTTCGGGTTGACCGTTTTGTCGATCTTGATTCTGGCGGGAGTCGTCACGCACGTTCAAGGGAACCTCAACCGTTACTGGCAAAACATCAGCCACGGTCCCTTGTCCCCCGCCCGTATTTACCCCTCGGAAGTGTTCTTTTGCATGATAGGAGTCCTCACCTGGATTGCCACCTTTTCCGTATTGCTGGGATTAGTCGATCCGCTCCCCACTCCTGACCCCCAATAACTCAAAGGGACTCGATTCGCCAGCCCGCGCAGGGGACCTTTCATTTTCCAGAACAGTAGCCCACCGCACACTCAGCGCCGCATTTAGCATTGGCTCCTCAGACAGCCTTGAAGGGGTCAGAAACCGGCAGTCTGATGGCCCACACCAGTTACCCCAGGGTCATTTCATTTTCAGAAAGGTGCCCCCTCTCCCTCTGGGAGAGGGTCAGGGTGAGGGGGTTTCCACGCAAACTGACTAGCCGCAGCTACTACCATTGCAGGGAGAGTTGTCCCTCACCTCAGCCCTCTCCCCACGGGAGAGGGCGAATGAAAAGCCCCTGTCATTGAAGGGTGGCGGCTGGAACCTATCTAAACGGTCTGCTACAATAACGTCGTGTGACGCAGATAGTTTGAACCTAATCGTAGGAACTCCCGCGAAGGTCTCCGCAAAAATCAAATGTCCAGCAGGAGGATTCATGGTTACTGCCATCGACGACAATCTCTTCGCTCCAGAGGTTATGGCGGACCCTTACACCTATTTCGGAAGGCTCAGGGAGGAGGACCCAATACACTGGAACGAAAAGCTTCGCCAGTGGATAATCACCCGCTATGACGACCTGGTCTGGACCGCCCGCCACCACGAACTATTCTCCTCGGAGAATTTTAAGAGAGACACCAGGCCACCCCTGCCGCCGATAGATGAGGCCGACATAGAGCTGAATGACCTCATACGGGCCTTGGGAGCCAATAGCTTCATCCAGCATGACCGGCCGGAGCACACTGATATGCGGATGGTGCTCCACGGGTACTTCAATCCTAAGAAAATCGACGCCTGGCGCTCCATGGTACAGTCTGCGATCAAATTCCTCCTTGACCAGGTGGAGGAGAAGGGTGAGATGGACGTCATGGGAGACTTTGCCGCTCCTCTTCCTCTTCTGGTCATCGCCCAGATGATGGGCGTTCCCCCTGAGGATCGGCTTTACATCAAGGAGCTGGCGACCAAGCTGCTTGCCAATGGAGGAGAGGGAGCCGACCGCACCAAGGCGGCAGCCGAAGGCCAAATAAAGATGAGGGAGTATTTGGTTCCATTGGTGGAAGAGAGGCTGATCAACCCCACGGACGATCTCCTCTCTTTGGTGGTCAGTGGTGAACGGAGTGGAGTCTACAATCGGGAGGAGACGCTAGCCGCTGCGGTGCTGCTGCTGATAGCCGGACATGTCACTACTCTGAACCTGATCTGTAACGGTACTCTTGCCTTCATCCGCAATCCCGAGCAGTGGGAGATATTACGGCAGGACCCCGAGGGTAGGATGCTGCGGGCCACGGAAGAGTGTCTGCGCTACGATCCTCCAGTCAAGGGCATCCAGCGGATAGCTACGGAGGACGTGGAAGTTGGAGGGACTCTTATTCGCGAAGGGGAATCCGTCAGGTGGATGATCTCCTCCGCCAACCGTGATCCCAGGACGTTCGATGAGCCCGACACGTTTGACATCACCCGCTGGCCCAACCGCCATGTGGGCTTTGGCTCCGGTGTCCATCACTGCCTGGGCGTGAATCTGGCACGAATGGAGGGACAGGAGGCTTTCAAGGCCCTAGCTAAACGGTTCGATTCCCTTTATCTGAAAACCGAGGACCTGGAATACGCGCCCACCATCGGTTTCCGTTCCCTAGTCTCCCTTCCGGTTTCATGGAGGTAGGCGCAATGGCGGCGACGGACAGGAATTGGGGCGTAAGGGTATTCGGCTAGCGGTCCTCAAGTCCTCCGATCGTTGCGTTTAAGATTCTGCCTTTGTCGCTGATCGCGGAGGTGGGCATGGCGCCCGAGCTTCGCATATCTGTGGACCACGATGTCTGCGTTGGGAACGCAATGTGTGAAACCTTTGCCCCTAAGGTGTTCGTTCTTAACGAAATCCGGCAGTCGGAAATGGCTGACCCAGAGGCGGATGCCGCGGCAAATATCCTGGAGGCAGCGGAGAACTGCCCTGTAAGCGCCATTACGGTGGTCGAAGAGGGGACTGGGGAGACCTTGTTTCCATAGCGAATTACCGACCTAGACCTCTGCAGCCGAGACATGAGTCATCCAGGATTTTGGTTAAAAAGTTGAAACTGGTATAAAGAACCGGGGACACAGAAAGACCCCTTCAGGTGGAATGGAATTATCACCCACCCACCAGGAGGGGTCTTCTCTTGTGTTGCAACACGGGGTCGGGCGGAAGCAAGGGCAGGAGGGTGCCAATCTACTGTAAACTTTCATCGGACCGTTGGAAGAGTGGCTGGACCAACAGATCGACCGGCGTCTGGTACGTACCTTCTTCCTCGCACTGACGCCATCGTGCGGTTGCGTCACTCACGTTCGGGGCTGCTTCTAAGTGAATTTGGGGCCCATGTCCTCTCACTAGCCCAGGCTCCGGCGGGGAGCAGTGGGTTGGGCTGAAGGCGGTGGTCAAAGTAAACGCCCGGGAGGAGATGGCCCAGGGTGAGACTGGTCAGTCCCGCTTTTACATCGGCAGTCTCCGTGCGCCCGGTGCCCTGATGCCGGAGTCCATTCGCGACCACTGGGGAATTGAGAATTGCCTGCATTGTACCGTGGACGTGACCTACCGGGAGGACCAAAGCCGGGTGCGCGAAGTCCATGCTCTCCAAAACATGCCACCCTGCGCCATATTTCCCACAACATCCTGAAGCGCGAATCCAGCCCTAAAACCGGCATCCAAGGTGAATTGCTCCGGGCCCGCTGGCATGAAGATCATCTGATCAAACTGCTCTCCGCTTGAGACGCGATTGACCTGGTGGTCCTCCCGCCGGTTTGCCTTGGTGTTTACTGCGATGATACGCTCTAGCCCTCGCTAGACTAGGGCGTGTGACAAGCCTGTGATGATGTGGAGGGTATGGGGTAGTGAATACTATCGCCTTGCTCTGGCTGGTGTTCTTGTTCGGCCCTCCTGTAATGGCCCCGCGTCCCGGGCGCGGCCTGTGGCGTGTCTTGCAGCCGGTCCACGTCTGGAGGCGTGCGTCTAAGGTATGCGCTTCCGCGGTCGTTGGGCATCGGTCTCGTTATTGGACTTGCAGGTGTCGTGCTGAATGTGATCGTCGCAGTATTGTTGTTTTTTGGGTGGCATATGCGACGGCAGGTGAAGGGGACGACTGGGTAACGCCAGGCGCGAGCATTGTGGCCGTCGCCACAACCATAGCGGCGCCGGTGGCCACGTGGGTTCTCGCCGAGTCGTTAATTCTGAGAAGGCGGCGGTAGGCCGTGTACGAACATCGAGAAGCCACGCGCATGGGAGTGTCACCCAAAGCAGAAGGCCCACCGAAGTAACGGTGGGCCTTCTTCCTGAACCTCGGGGTTCGGGTCATCTGTGGCCGGTGACGCTCAGCGTATATGACCCGATGTCATTGTTGCCGTAGGTAGTGGCCACTATGATGTAGGTATCTGGTAGCAACATTCTGATGATCTGCGAGTCATAATTCAACGCTCCATCATCATCGTCGTATTCCAAGTATCCGATGCCGGCGATGCTATCTCCCTGTATCAAGTACAGGAATGGGTCGGCGTCGACTGAAGTCAGGTCAATCGTTACCTGTGGGGAGTACACACCATCGACCGTGAAACTGTAGTAATTGGCATAACTCCCGGGTCGTCTAGTAGATACGCAAGCCGTCGAGGTCCATGTCGTGTAGATGTTGACCGTTGTGCCTGCCGCCGGTAAGGCAGATACGGAGCCTGTCGTATGCGTAGCCTGTAGTCCCCAGTCTTCCCTGTGTCATATGTTGATGCCCCTATTTTATAGGTTCCGGGGTCAAGACTTCTGGAGATACGGGAGTTTGTGAAATAGTCTATGTCGTCATTAAGATCAAGAAGAGATTCAACTCCACCGACCACTTGGTAGAGGTAGGTATCTACCACGTCACCTTGGTATTCTAGGTCGATGATGAAGTTGGCTGTTTGATAAACGGTGAAAGTGTGATAGTCAATATATGAGTGCAACCGTAGGCTATGGACGCAATCTGTGCCAAGCCAGGAGCCATAAACTTCGGCTTCTCCCGATGCCGACAACGACAGTGGAGTTCCCACGCAGCAGTTGGACTTGATGTTCTCGTAGTTACGAATCTGTCCACCCGTCCGGAGTCTGGTCCACTTGGTGAGTGGGTTGTAGGTAGCCTCTCTGGGACGGAAATCCAGCAGATCATCGTTCTCTTGACTGAAGGTGGTAACGTCACACGCCGTCACGTACAGCGTTGTCCTCTCCAGGGTCTTGTCGAGCGTCGGGGGCCGGTGGGCGGGACGTACGTGGCTTAGTCCAGGTACACGGTTTGAACCCCACGCCCAGTGGAGCTGTCGGTCGGACAGGCTGCGGAGATTTCGCTCCTGCCTGCTCTGAGCGGCCAGGTGACGGTCAGGACCAATTCACCGGTATTGCCGTAATTCACGGCGGTCGGCGGTCCATCTGGGGCCTGTAAGCTGGCCCGGACGACTTGCATTGTAATGGTGCGGCTCCGAGCTATTTAGGGGATGTTCTGAGGGGGAAATGGGCGGCCATCAATCTCGACATAGTGAATCGGGAGGCACCTGTGGGACGACCCAACCACTCCACAATCTATAATCGCCGTGGCGGACGGGTATTGGATGTAATCGTAGGGATTGAGATCCGTGCTCAGTGTCTCGTCGGAAGTGCGGTTCTGATCGTACTTCCGGGAACGCACGACGCCGAAGAACAGGTTGGCCGACATGACGCACCCGGTCCGATTTCGCGAGTCACTCGGTTCCGTATAGGTGGCATTGCATCCTGCCTTGGCGTCATCCTGCAAACCGTTGTCCGCAACCCACCTGTTCCGCTCGTTCCAGATGCGTCCCGTGGCCTCATCCGACACGGCCAGTGTCCTCCACATGAAATCGTGACGGAGACACGCGTGTTCGTAAGCATGGGTATATGTGCTCGCGGATGATGGCGAGGAGCACCCGTCTTGACTCCAGTCCATCCAACTGTAGCTGGGGTCGGCTCGTATCGTGTCGTACTGGCCGGCCCGCGTACTATACGGGAGGTCTCGGATATAGTTTAAATCGGTCAGTCGCTGCGTCATGCTGGGAGCGGCGTGAGCGGGGGCCTGACCTAGGGGGTGTTCACGCTAAAGGTCTGAATATGATACCATCCAGGCATGGAACTAAGCGAAGCGCAGTATCAACTCATTGCACCATACCTGCCGGTGCAGCGGGGCAACGTCAGCATACCCAATGTTCAGGTACTCAATGCCATCCTTTACGTTGCCGAACAGGGCTGCAAGTGGCGGGGGCTGCCCTGCCGGTTTGGCAATTGGCATACCGTCTACACCCGGATGAATCGTTGGTCCAAGAGGGGCGTCCTGGACCGGGTATTCGAGCAACTCCAGCGGGCTGGGATAATCAAGGTCAAGCTTCAGGTGGTCTCGATGGACAGCACCATTGTCAAGGTGCATCCTGACGGCGCAGGCGCGTTAAAAAACTGGCCCCCGGGCCATCGGCAAGTCCCGGGGCGGCTGGACCACCAAGCTTCATATGGTTGCCGCGGATGACCGGACACCCCTGATCTTCTCCCTATCCCCAGGACAAGCCCGCGATGCTCCGGAGGGACGCAAATTGCTCCGCCGCATGGGACCGCCGGAGGGAGTCCCGGCTATATTGATGGACCGGGCGTATGAGGGAGACGCAACGCGCCATCTGGCGGCGCAATTGGGATACACGCCGGTGGTTCCGCCGAAAAAGAACCGTACCCATCCCTGGGAGTACGATAAGACGTTGTACCGGAAGACGTTGTACCGGCGACGGAATGAAGTGGAGCGTCTGTTCCGGCGCTTGAAGGGCTTTCGCCGGGTCTTCACCAGATATGACAAACTAGATGCGCTCTACCTCGGGTTCATCCTGTTCGCCATCATCTTCGATGCCTTACGCAGTGTTAACACGCCCTAGTAAACGATAAAGCCTGGATCACGTACTGGTCCGGGCCTCTTGCATGTGGGAAGATTTCGATAATCACGACAGATACCCGGCCCACTGGTCCATGAGCACCCGGCGTCGGTCGAAGAGGTCTGACCGGGCGTAGGCCGCTTCGGTCTGGTTCTTTCGCACGTGGGCCAACGCCAACTCGCTAACCACCTCCGGTACTCCAGTCTCAGAGGCCCAGTCCTTGAACGATGACCGGAACCCATGCGGAACTGCGGGGCGACCATCCGGGGCCACCAGACCCAGGTCATTCATCAAGTTTCGGTGGGTCATGTCCGAGAGGGGCCGTCCGCTGCGCGCTCCCTGGAAGACCAGGCCCTGCCCGTCTCCCAACTCCCTGGCCTGGGACTGCTGGCCCAGGGCGCGATCCGCCAGGGGAACCCGGTGGTCCCGGTCCGCCTTCATGCGCTCCCCCGGTATCGACCAGGAGCGGGTGTCCTAGTCCACTTCGTCCCACACGGCCAGCTACACGTCGCCGGAGCGGGTTGCGGTCAGCACCAGGAACTCGAAGGCCAGCTTGGTTACCGGCATGGCCCCGGAGTCCCACACGCGGCGGACTGCCGCGGCTACCTCGGAGTAGTGGAGGGCGGCGTGGTGGCGGGCGGCGCGGCACAGCCTGGGCAGGGCTGCGGAGATGGCGCCGGCGGGGTTGTCGGAGCGGTAGTCCTGGGCGACGGCCCAATCGAGGACGGCGCTGGGCGGTCTCGGCCTTGGAGTTCCAAATCGGGGTCAGGACGCGCGGTACGTCGGAGCTGGTGATCTCGCCCACGGGGCGGGAGCCTACGACGGGGTAGGCGTAGGCGCTGAGGGTCGATTCCCACTGCGCGGCGTGCTTGGCGCTCTTCCAGGTGGGGCGGCGGAAGGCGATCACCCTCCCTGCGACCTCGGCGAAGGTTGGCATGGACCGGCGGCGCTTCTCGACCAGGGAGTCGCCGCCGGCGCGGACTGTGCCGAGGTTGAGGACGGCCTGATGGCGGGCTTCGGCCAGGGAAACGTCGGGCCACCCTCCCAGGCCGAACTTGCGGCGGCAGCCGTTGACGACGATGCGCTGGACCCATCTCCTGGCGCCGGAGGGGTCACCTGGAGGTAGAGGCCGTTGCCGTCTGCGTACAGGCTCGGGCGTTTCTCGGTGCGGACCTTGGCCGCGGATAGTGCGCTGTGGGGATGCTTGCCCTTTTTCACCATGTACCGCTCGATGACATAGGGGCCATTTTCGCTAAGATTGTGTGAGATGTTATGGACAGTATGAGACGCTGTGGGAAAGGTGATGGAGGCCGTTTCGTAGCTGAATTGGGGTGGTTTGGGCAATGTCAAAGCTGGATTGGCGGGAGTCGCTGGCGGAGAGGGCGGGATTCGAACCCGCGAGAAGCAAGGCCCCTACGCGATTTCCAGTCGCGCCCATTCGTCCACTCTGGCACCTCTCCTCTGCCAACAGCCATTATAGGTTCTCGTCTTTTCTAGTGTCCACTCGGCCGCGCCAGATCCCGGGGACTTTTGATAATTGACTCCGCCGCGAATATCCAGTCAAGGTGGACGGGCGATTGCTCCCGGTATGCCACTATTCAGACAACCGAAATACTCTGGGTACCGGCCCGCGCAGCTTTTCATGGCCGGGAGAGGTGCCATATAATGTACAGCGTTTGAATTGAGGCTGGAGTCTGGCTGGGCCTGCTTCGAGCTTTAACGCTGGATACACGAGGAGGAGAACATGGCCGAAGAGGGCTTTGTCAAGGTTGCTGACGTGGGAGAACTGTCGCCCGGCGACATGAAAGTAGTCGAGGTCGGCTCGGAACCGGTGCTGGTCGCAAATGTCGATGGGAACATCGTCGCCTGCGACGATACTTGCACCCATGCCCTGGCCAGTCTCTCCGAAGGCGACTTGAGCGGAGAAGAGATCGAATGTCCCCTACATGGGGCCGCGTTCAATGTGACAACCGGAGAGGTGTTGACACCTCCTGCCGAAGACAAACTGAAGACCTACGAGGTCAGGATAGACGGCGGCGACGTGATGGTGGGTCCCGCCAAAGAGTAGCCTGGCTTCGCCTTAATTGCGCGCGGGGCGGTCAAAACCGGGATACGGCGCCTAACGGGTCATCAGGGGAGCGTATTGTGTGATGCCGTCGAGTAGCTGCACCTTGGAAAAGGGCCAATAGACGAACCATACCTTGCCCACTACGTAGGTTTCCGACACGGGTCCCCAGATCCGCGAGTCGTTGCTGCTGCGCCGGTTATCCCCCAAGACGAAGTATTCCTTCTCCCTGAGGCGCGTGGGTCCCACGCGGGAAGTGTCTAGGCGGTCAAGGTATGGCTCGGTTAGCGCCTGTTCATTGATGTACACCTTGCCCTGTAGTATCTCCACCTCTTCGCCGGGTAGTCCGATCACTCGTTTGACGAAGTCCTTGCTCGGGTCTCTAGGGAAGTGAAAAACGATGACTTCTCCCCGCCTGGGGGGGTGGATGGCATACCGCGTATCAGGGGTTTCCACCTGCCAAAATGGGATGATCCGGGATAGCCGGTCCATATCCAGCTGAGAATAGACCAGCTTATTGACGATAAGATGCTGGCCCGACTCCAGTGTGGGGTTCATGCTGGAGCCTTCCACCTTGAAGTTCCGGATGCTGGTGTGGATCAATAGGAAGACGATTGTGGCCAGGATAACCGCTTCCAGGAGCTCTCTGAATACCCGGTCCATATCTACCTGACGAGGACTCCGCGCCCGAGACCAATATCGGCTCAACGAGCTTGGAGTTTTGGCGGCGCTCCATTCGAGTCTACGCGCCCTGACACGCAGCCGGAAAATTATATCATCCGCAAGGCCGGGGAATTATCGTGTTCTGTCAGCGCCGATTGTTCAGTTACCCCCCCTCTGCTACAATCGGCGTCAACGAGTCTGGATTCCATCGGCCTATAAAGTTTGATCTTGGGGGACCGCACGGATGGAATGGCGATTCCAGCTTTTGGCGACACCCTTCGGCGGAATAACCGAAGGTCCGGTCTGGGACGGAGAAGCCGTCCTGTTCACCCACATCCCGGCGAGCCGCATCATGCGCTTCGACCCCAAATCCGGGGAATTCTCTGAAGTTCGCGGAGGCACAAACCGCACCAATGGACTGGCCCACGACGCGGAAGGACGGCTATATGGGTGCTGTTCCGGCGGGCGTTCCATCGTGCGTTTTGGTCCTGACGGTACGACCACGACCATCGCCGACCGGGTGGATGGACAGAAACTCAACACCCCTAACGACCTGGCTGTGGACCGGCGGGGGCGCATCTGGTTCACCAACCCATGGAATACGCCGAACGTCGACGCTTCGGAGATCGAGGAGTTGGACAACCGCTCCGTACTCCGCGCCGACCCCCAGGCAGACGGGACCTATAGCGTAACCCGTGTAACCTTCGACACCACGATGCCCAACGGGATTCTGGTCTCTCCCGATGACTCCACGCTTTACGTGGCGGAAAGCAACAGCGACGACATCAACTTGGACCGCGAGTTAAGGGCGTATCCCATAGGGAACGACGGAAACCTGGGCCCCTATACCGTTCTGCACACCTTTGGTAGAGATCAGGACGGCGTCCACCGCGGCATCGACGGAATGTGCCTGGACATCGATGGCAATATAGTCGCCACGGCGGGCTGGCCCTCGGCCGGTCCGGGGCCGATGATCTATGTGTTCTCTCCCTCCGGCCGCGTCCTGGACACTCACCGTGTCCAGGCCACCAGGCCCACCAACTGCTGTTTCGGCGGACCGGACCGCTCTACTCTGTACGTCACCAGCACGGACGGCCATTTTTTCAAAGCCGAGACCAACCGCGTAGGCTGGGCGGTCTATCCTTAGCAATAACCGCGCCATCGGAACGCCCGCAGCCTCGTGGACCAGACAGGTCGAATGATATGAGCCTGGGAAATTTCGGAGTAAATAGAAGGCAACGCCGTCAGGGTGGAGGGCGTGGGAGCGGTACGGACCACGTCGAAGAGCTGATGGGTTGTACAGAGCTTTACATCTACCAGACGCCCAATACCCGGCCCAAAGGCTACACTGGGCTAAAGACCTTTCTGGAGGCGCAGGAGTGCGAGGTCATTTTCACCGCCGACGCGCCGCCTGAACTCAGCCGTTATGAAACCATGCGCATCACCCATAGGCGGGCCGAGCAGATCCCAGATGTGGCGGTAAAGCGCGCGCACTCGTGGGCCCACCAGCGGAACTACCTCCACAGTTTCTTCAAGCCCCTCTATCGGTAGCTCTCCTTCCCCTGGCCCCCGCCAATTGGCCCGGTTCTCTCCTTCGCCATGATCACTCTTACTGACACTTGGGCCTTGATGTCCCGTATGCACGCCACTACTATTAGAACATACGGTCCAATTAGCCGAAGTCAAGGAGTCTGAAGATGGCAGGGGCAGAGGTACAGGAAATCCAATGCAAGTCTTTGCTCAACAAGCTGGATATCCCGAATTTCCCGTTCCGCTGGACACTGAATCCCTATCGTGGGTGCCGCCACGCATGTCGGTACTGCTATGCCAGGCCAACCCACGAATTCTGGGGGTTGGACGCGGGCAGGGAGTTCGAGCAAAGGGTATTTGCCAAGGTCAATAGCCCGGAAGTGTTGCGGAAGGAGCTAAAGAAGTCCAGTTGGCGCGGTGAAGGCATCGCAATCGGCACGGCTTCTGACCCTTACGAACCAGCCGAGGCCGAATACGAATTGACAAGACGCATCATCGAGGTCCTGTGCGACTTTGAGAACCCCGCGTCAATCACCACCAAGGGTGTGTTGGTCCGGAGAGATGCGGACGTGCTCCGCGAACTCCGGCAAGTCGCCGATGTTCGGGTCAACTTCAGCATAGGCAGTATAGACCCGGAGGTCTGGAAGCTAACCGAGCCTGGTACGCCCAGCCCGATGGCCCGGATGGAGGCGATGCAGCATTTGGTGGAGCATGGAATCCCCGCCGGTGTAATGATGGCCCCTCTGATTCCGGGGATCTCCGACAGCGCCGAGAGCATTCACGCTGTCGCCGCGGCGGCGGCTGAACACAAGGCCCAATTCATCGGCGCCAACGTCTTGTTTCTGAAGCCAGGCTCCAAGGAATGGTTTATGCCCATGCTGCGGGAGGCTTATCCCCACCTGACGCCATCCTACGCCAAGTTGTACCGTAAGACCTACGCGCCCCGGGATTACACGTCCGAGGTGTTGAAGTTGGTGGATGATGCGCGGATGAGCTGGAGACTGCCCAGCATGGAACCCACCAAGAAGATGCAGCAACCACAGCGTCAGTTGCAACTGGCGCTGAGCGTCTAGACCTGGCTCAGACCAGGGCCGGAGGGTAGGGGGTTGTGTCAGGTGCGGTGAAGGGGACGGTCGCCGAGAACGGCGGGAGAACCGTTAGAAGGCTCAAGCCCTGCCCTCCGCGATCTTGCCAGCCGCCAAGAGGGCGGACCGGCCGTGGACTCATCCGCGTTGGGTCCCGTGGTTGCCTTTTTGACCAGCGGAAGCGTTACCCGGCTGACCGGCTGACCGGCTGACCGGCTGACCGGCTGACCGGCTGACCCCGGAGACTATCGCACCGGGTTAAATCTGCCTCCAGAAGGGCGCCCGTTGCCGCTGCCTTTCCAGAAGGGACACATCCAGCAAATCAGGCTGCCTCCCGGAGTCGGGAGCCGACGCCTCGGGAATGCCCAGCTTTTGGAATACTTCCCTGTTTGTGTAGTATCCGTTGTAGGTTTGGCGCACCAATTCATCGAAGAACGTGGAGTTGGCGGCCTCCACTTCCCGTAGCGCCGAGTCTTGGTCCTCGCCCGATAACCCTTCGAAGTCTCCCTGTCCTTTGGCCGAAGCCGCGATTTCGATCTGGGTCAGCCCTTCGATGAACCGCCGTCTGATAGGCATTTGGGCTAACAGAACTCCTTCGATAAACCCTGATATTCCCATTTCGGCCGCGCCGGGCATCTCCCCTTCGGATGGGATGATCCGGTCTACGACGGCGGTTAACAGAGCCAATTGCTGGTCTGTGAGGACCCGGTCGATGATGGGCATTTCGGTTGATTCCTCCGGTGTCTGGCTAATGCCGTTTTGCGATTGGGACTACGGGCCCAGGTTTGTGTGGGATTCAAACGGAGACCGAATTACCTGGGAATGATAGGCAGGATGATGTGTGAGGGACGCGCCCCGGAGTGGTGGACTTCTTGCCGGGCGGATTCCAGTCTCGATTCCTCACCGATGGGCGCGCCCGTGTTTGGGTTGCGGTCGAATCGTGGGAAGTTGCTGCTTGAGATGTCCACACGAATACGGTGGCCAGCGTGCACAACGTGGCTGGTGGCCCACAGGTCTATGGTGTACTCGTACACCTGGCCGGGGGTTATCGGCGTCGATTCGGACGCCGATGTCCGGTACCTGGCGCGGACGATCCCGTCTTGTAGGTTTTGCGCAAAGCCGTCGGGCCTCACGTCCACCAGCTTCGCGGTGAAATCTGTGTCGACCGCGCTGGAGGCGGCAAATAGCCGGACGCTGATCGGTCCGGTGATCTCCATGTCCCGTTCCAGCGGGTCCGAAGTATAGACCAGGACATCCTGGCGGTCTTCGACCTCCCTTTGGTCTGCCACTCCGTGGGGGATGATCAACGTGTTTCCCCGGCGGGTCGGTACAGGGTCGTGGGGGTCATAGACGAAGGAGTCCGGAGGTTCTTCCCCCTGCGGGACGGTTGAAAGTGTGCCCCCGCCGTGCCTGGTGTTGGCGGGGCCGTCTGAATGCAAATAGTACCGCGTATAGTGGGTGCGGGCCAACGGCCACTCGTTTTCGTAGCGCCACCTATTCTCGCCCATTACGAACAAGTAGACCGGTGGGTCGTGCATGATGGCGGTCTGCTGGTCCTTGAGCCAGTAATCGAACCAACGGAGCAGGTACTCGTGCAGCTCGATCCGAGCTTCTTCGCCGAAGTCGATGTCGCCGGTGTCTCTAGAAGTGGGCCCCGTGTAAGGGCGGATGTGGGCCCACGGTCCAACCAATAGCTTCTGGTTGTCCCGGGCTAATTGGTTGCCGCCCTTGTCCCGTATGCCGTTGTAGGCATTGAGGGCGCCCTCCAGGAAGATGTCATACCATGAGCTGACGTGGAACATCGGGACCGTGATGCCGCCTAAATGGTGATTGAGGTTGAGTTGCCACCAGTAGGGTCCGTCTTTTTCGTTGCTCAGATACTCTTCGAAGTACGGTGCGGTCTCCTTCAGCAAGCCCACCCAGTCTTTCAAGGGAAGATGGCGGAACCATTCCTCGGTCAACGGCCGGGCGAAATTCTCCGCCGGGAGGAGGTATTCCTCCATCTTTTCCAGTAGGTCGTTCCGGCCAAGCCGGGACAAAGTGTTAAGGCCTTTATGGATGGCATAGGGGACCATCCAGCCCCATTCCATCGCGCCGCCGGTATGGTAGACCCAGCTCTGGTGGAAGTCCGAAGAAGCCGATACCGGGGCCATGGCCTGCAGGTGGGGCGGCATCGGGTTGTTGGTGGCCAGCGTGTACTGGGTTGCGCCCAGGTAGGACTGGCCGGTGGTGCCGACCCTGCCGTTGGACCAGGGCTGACGGGCTGCCCATTCGACCGTGTCGTAGCCGTCCCGCACTTCCTGAAACAGAGGATTGTACCCTTCGCCTTCCGATTCGAATCGGGCGCGGCAGTCCTGGCTTACTACGACATAACCTCGTTGCGAAAAGAACCACATGGAATGGTCCGGGTTATCGACGTATCCGTCTTTCCCGTATGGTCCCCGGGTCACCAAAACCGGATACCGGCCCGGAGCCCCGGGACGGACTACATCCGCCGCCAGGCGCACCCCGTCACGCATGGGGACCATTACGTTGCGTTCGCGGACTACATTAGGGGTTGTAGGATGTGACGCCAAGAGGACCTCCCCTGACACCGCGGAAAGCGACCGGTAGAGCGGTATCGGTTGAGTAGGGGTCGGGAAGCCAAAGCGGAGTTTAGGATACCCTCGCTTGTAGAACGGAGTCAACGATGACAGGGGTAACTGCAGGGACTTTTCATTTTCAGAAAGGTGTCCCCTCTCCCTCTGGGAGAGGGTCAGGGTGAGGGAGTTTCCACGCAAACTGATTTGCCGCAGCTACTACCATTGCAGGGAGAGTCGTCCCTCACCCCAGCCCTCTCCCCACGGGAGAGGGAGAATGAAAAGGCCCTGGGGGTAACTGCAGGGCGATTGCAAAGTCAGGAAGCTCGTCCGTAGAGGCGGTCGATGGTCTGCATTGGGCGGAAGGCGCAGGTCTTGGCTCGCAGGGGCATGGACATCCGGTGAGGAAACCATCCTTCCAGGCGCAGGGCGTTCAGCCCGGTGTTTACCAGGGTGGTGAATACCTCGCCCAGTCCTGGGCGGCGCAGGGTGTGGACGTCTTCATCCCAACTGCGGTCCCCGGGTGTCCCCGGGGCAGGCTCTTCACGTGATGCAGGCTGTTCGGGGCGCTCCAGTGGTTGCGGAACCCTCGAAGCAGTTCTTTCGGTCCGCACTGGCGGGAACTCAGGCTGGTCAGCAGATACCAGCGCTCCCGGCTCACCTCCCCGGTGGCTATATCCACCCTCACCTTCTCCATCATCGCACCCTGCCTCGCCCCCGGAAATCCCAACTCCTCCCGGATATAGTCGGCCAGTGCCTCATCGGTCCAGATCGGTCCAGATACGCCGCCTCTCTATTACACCCGCTTTTTTCCAGGGTCTCCGCCTCAGGCTCCCCCAGTTCCTCCACGGCAAACCCGTCTGCCAATGCCGCCAGCGACTCAGGCTGGTTCCCCTTGATTCGCGCCAGATAGTCCCGTCCGTGGCTGACTATGGCCTGGCACAGGTCCCGCTCCGCATACAAGGCGTCCATGGTCAGCAGCCGCAGGCCGGGATAGCGCTCCAACAGTTGCCCCAGTTGTTCCCGCAACACCCCGGGTTCGTACCGCTTCTCCGACGCCGGCCACTGGGCCAGGCACAACTTAAGGTCATGGGCCAGCACGTTCACCATCACCAGAGGATTCCCGTGGCTGTCCTCGGACTGCTTGGCCCACTTGCCGTCCACCGAGGCACTGAGTTGCTGCTCCGCCACCACATTGGCACCCAGCCGGTCAGTGCCCCTTGCAACTGCTCATAGGATACCCCCGCCAGGGTGCGGGAGATGATGGTGGCGTGGGGCGGATGCTCCCGATGAAACTCCAAGGGTTCTTTCAGCTCCGGCCAGTGCATCCTGGCGAACAGGGCGATGTGGGCCATGGTGGTCTGACCGCAAACCAGGCCCAGCAGGGTGAGCCGCAGAGCCTGCCCTCGTGAAAACGGGGGGATGGCCTGAAAGGGATGGCGCACTCCCCTGGCCTTCCGGGGGTCCGGCGCCTGCTCCAAGCACTGGAAGAGAGATTCCGCCGCTTCCATATCCTCACACTCCCATCTCTCACTTTCCTACCCTCTTTACACCTTCCCTGCAGACTTTGCAATCGTCCTACCTTCAATGACAGGGCCTTTCAAAAGTTGTAAGAATATAAGGAAATGACCATGTTGAGGATGTAGGAGTGGAAAGGGGAGTGTAGTGGAGGAAGAAGGGATCAATGAATTGGGAGCACGGCTGCTGGACGTCCTGGCAGAGGCGCCCGATCCGAGGCGGCGGCGGGGAGTTCGGCTTCCGCTGCCAGCCATCCTGACCCTGGCGGTTTGCGCCATGCTTGGAGAGGCACGCAGCCTGTACGCGATGGCCCAATGGGGGAGGGGGCATCCGGAGTTGACGCAAACCCTGGGATTCGACCGGGAGAAGACCCCTTGTGTCGCCACCCTGCACTACCTGTTTCCCAGGCTGGACGTGGACGTCTTGGAACGCGCCGTGAGCCGGTGGGCCAAAATGGCCTTGAGAGAGGGAGACCAAACCATTGCCCTGGACGGTAAGGCCCTGCGTGGGATTCATGGGGAAGAGATACCGGGAGTCCGGCTGGTGGCAGCATACGCCCATGAGAGTGGCTTGGTGCTAGCGTAATAGGTAAGTAAAGAACCAGCGTAAGGAGAGCGAACAAGAGGTAGCCCCGGCCCTGCTGGCCCAAGTCGAGCTTGCCGGGAGAATGGTCACCGGAGACGCCTTGTATGCCCAAAGGAAATTGAGCCGCTACGTAGTGGAGCAGGGTGGGGACCATCTGTGGGTGATCAAAGAGAACCAGCCCACGGTAAAAGAGGCCCTCTCCCTTCTATTTGCCCGGCCGCCTTGGGGAGAAGTGATTCCGGAGGCGATGCAGGAGGCCAGTCACCGGGGACGGCGGGAGCGGCGCCGGTTGAGGGCGTCGTCTGCGCTAAATCACTACCTGGAGTGGCCTTATGCTGGAGTGGCCTTATGTAGGACAGGTCTGTTGCATGGAACGCACCCGTACCCATAAGGGGGTAATCTCACGAGAGAGGGCCTACGCCATCACTAGACTGACCCCGGAACACGCAGGTCCGGCACGCCTGCTCAAGTTGTGGCGGGGTAACTGGAGCATCGAGAATCAGGCCCATTGGGTGCGGGACGTGACCTTTGACGAGGACCACAGCCAAGTGCGCACCGGGCGGCTCCCCAGGTGATGGCTGCCCTCAGAAACGCAATCATCGGCCGCCTCCGGCGAACCGGCTCCCAAAACATCGCGCCGCCCTGTGTCGTTACTCTTGGAACCTCACCGCCTCCTTATCCCTCCTGGGCTTACCCATACCCAACTATTGAAAGGCCCTGGGATCAGGTCTCTCTCGTAGAGAGATGAATGTAATGGGGTTATTTTTCCCTATGGTGGGTTTACTTGTCCGAGGACGAGGCGCTAGAGGCTGCGCGATCCTTCAACTAGTTCGCGGGGTGACAACGATAGTTGTGTGTGACCGCCGCTTTGCCCGACGGCGGGAGGAGCCCATCCAACGGGTAGAACACGCGTCGGCCAGTTGTCCCGATTGCCAACTCCCCACGCAACACGGGAGAGTGCGCCGGCGCCGACAAGTGATTTCCATACCCCGGCTGCGGGCTCGGATGACCGAACACGTGGTGCTGGAACGCACCTGCCGCAAGTGCCGCAGGCCGTGGACCACCCAACCGGATTGGGGCGCGCTCAGCGTGGGGCGGCGACGGATGGGCATCTCGATGCAGAGCGAAGTAAGCGTGCTAGGGGAAGCGTTCGACGGCGTAATGGTCAGTGACTTCTACGGCGCCTACAACGTGAGTTCAAGGGCTGCATCCGAGATGTTTGACTCATCTGGCGGGGGACATCCACCGTTTGAAGGAGCAACACCCCCAACACCAAGAGTTGGCCCAGTGGTCTCAAAGGGTGCGGGAAATATATAACCAGGCTCAGTCCTACTCCTGCCCTGACCCGGGACTGTCGGCAACGGTGCAGCGGACCCAGCGAGTAAAGCAGCAAACACACCAGCAGCTATCTTCCATCTGCCAGCCTTACTTGGGCCGCGACGCGCTCATGCGGGTGCTGTGCCAGCGGGTGGAACGCTTCCTGCCGCAGTTGTTCACCTTCGCCGCGGACCCCCCGGTGAATGCCGGCCACAACGCTGCCAAACGTAGCCTTCGTCCAACGGCGGTGAGCCGGAAAATCAGCGGCGGTACCCGTTCGGGGCAGGGGAACGAGACCAAGAGCATCGTGGGTTCCCTGTTCGGCGCCTTGCGCTTGCAAGGACACAACCCTTATCTCGCCTTGAACTCCCTCCTCTCTAAACCCCTATCTGCCCCAGTCTGAACAGTGCAGGTTTCTAGCGCCTTTGCTCGGGGACCGGGGACTTGGGAGCCTGGCGGCGGTTCCGGAGACGCTCCTCTTCCTCCGGAGGCCGGACGTTCCGGAACATGAAATAGAGAGAAAGATCATACCCAATCTTCAAAAGAGCCGAGCCTACCAGGGGAGTCCACGCAGCGGTGATGTTCCAAATAGCCGTGGTCACCGTGGGGCCAATGGCCCCCGCCGCGCTTCGGCTCACCATGTGAATGCTGGCCATGGCCACCCGCTCTTCCGGATTAATCACCGCCATGGTGTAAGAATCCTTGGTTGGAACGTCCATTTGGCTGAGAAAGGCGCGGCATTGCCAAAACACTATCGCCAGTGTGGCGGAGGGTGCGAAGGCTGCGGCCAGCAGGAAGAAGCTGGACGGGATATGGGTGAATACCATCGTATTCAGCAGTCCGATGCGGTTTGATATCTTGGCTGCTATCCACAAGGAGGATGCGGTCAGGAGGTGTGACAATGAAAATACAAATGCCAGAGATTCGAGCGTCAACCCAAATTTCGTGTAAAACCAGTAAGCCATCAGGCTCTGCATCACCATGGAGGTCGTGAATGTGTCCACGCTGAACAACCCGGTCAGAGTAAAGATTCTGCGCCGCGACGGCAGCTTCAAGGGGTTCTGCCACTGCTGCCGAGTGGTGGCCGCTTCAACTCCCTGCGAGATGGAGGCGTACAGCGCGGCCCCGGCAAGTTGACATACGGCAAAACCCAGGAACATCACCTTGAAGGACGACAGGACGGATATACCAAGGGCTTCCTGGAACAGGACCGGGAGACCGGCGGCCAGCGCCCCCAGAAAGGTGCCGGTGCGGGCGACAATGCTATAGATGGCGAAAATGTCGGTGCGCCGTTCAGGGGACGCAGTATCAGGGAGAATGGCAACTTCCAGAGGTTGTGCCGGGCTCTCTCCGCCACCGCCTCCGCCGGTGGACAGGCTTCCCAGGAAGGCGATGACCATCAGCGGAATGAAGGTTTCGGCGAAGTACATTGCTAGCCCGGATGCAGCAGCCAAAAGTGAAAAGATGACCAGAAGACGCCTTCGACCCACCTTTCCACTGATTATTCCCACCACAAATGCAAAGAATGAAACCCCGGCAATGCCCACGGTAAGGACCGCCCCAATCTGCACCAGATTGAAGCCCAATTCGACCAGATAGAGAGCTATGATGACGGAAATAAAGCTCTGGGAGAAAGTACGGGTACCGCGGGCCGCGGTTATCAGCCGGGCATCACGGTTTATCCAGGACAGCGACGTATTGAGCCGGGCAATCATGGCCGGGCCCTCAGGTGCAGATCGTGTCGGGCATCCGGTTTAATGCGCAAAAACCACCGGTCAGAAGGGTGGGTGGCGGCCCGGGAATGCCGGGTCCTGCCTGATTTGCTCTTGATCGACGCGGCTACAACTCGGCTAGGACCGATGAGTAGTAGGACCCGGTATTCTACGTTAGCGGTTTACGCGTGCGTGGCCCGAGAGAACGCTAGGTATGAAGTCCAAGTTGTGGAAGGAACCTATTAGATTTTGCCTCAGAGGTCAAGAAGGAGGCGCGGCCTAAACTGTTCAGACTGTGGGCCGATTCGAGGTGGGACAGGCGCCGCACCCCAGGTTGTGGCCGCCTTGCGAAACCTGGTGACCGGACTGGTCCGCTGCACCCGAGCTACCAACGTGGCCGATGCCCTACGCTATTACGGCTGGAAGCCATCTGAAGCTCTGCCCCTCTTCGGCCTGCAAGCTCCCTGACTACCGAAAGGCCCTGTTCCTTACTCTCCGCACCTCTCCCCTAACCAGTTTAACCTCCTTCTCCCTTTGCAAACACGCCCTAGACCAAAGCCAAGGTGGGATGTGCATTTAAGTGACAATCATTACCAACGGGGTTATGCCAGTGAATTTCTCTCATCCGTACTTGGAAAATGATACGGCTCCGTAGTTTGATCTCCACCATCTGCGCATTTCACCTTGGCTTTGGTTTACCGTAACCCGGAAAGGCCTGTGGTAACCTGAAACTGGGGCCAGCCGGGAATTGGCAGGGGGTGGGGAGCACCATGGACGTATTGAGGGATTTGACGATAAAGAAATGCCGTGCCGCCGGGTTGGCGCTGCTGGGGCTACTGGCAATAGTAATGCTGGCGGCCTGCGATTCCGGTGCGGAGACCGCGGAATCTCCTTCCGGGGTCTCTTCTCCGGCTGCCGCTCCCTCCACCCGAGCCGTTGAGGCTGAGTCGGCGACCGCAACCCCGGTTCCCACTGCCACGCCTGCGCCGGTTCCTACCTCTACGCCCACTCCAATTCCCACTTCCACACCTACGCCCCGTCCTACGGACAGGCCCATGCCCACTCTGCCCCCGGCGGAAGCGCATATCAATACCCCGGGGCCGGAAGTGGATTACTACGACTTTGACCCGAAAGCTACCTTCGGCGACTTGTTCGATACGCTTTCCGAGTCTGAACAAGCCTGCATCAGTGAGCAATACAGCGACGAAGAGCTGGCGGAGTTAAGGGAGCTTCCCTTAACCGGCGGGCAAGACGAGGAAGGGGGGTCCCAACTCACCATAGCCACGGCGGAATGTCTCGAACCGGAAAAAGCGTCAGGTCTCTTCTACTCTTTCTTCGTTTTGGGTATTGAAGAAGAGGCGGGAGAGTTGAGCGCCGGGGAACGCGCCTGCTTGCGAGAATTGGTTGAAAATAGCGATGTAATATTGATTTTGAAGGCGGGAAGTAACACCGACGAAGCGTCGCCCGAAGCATCTCTGGCTGCGCTGGCCTTCGCCCTTGGATTAGTTGCCTGCGTTCCCGAACTGGCCGAGTCCGGTGCGAACAGCGCTGCCGAGCCGGAAACTGTCCCGGAGCCCGAACTGCTTTGGGCCGTTCTCAATGAGAGCAGGTCGCTGGCGAACCGGGTGGCTGACGGAGTGCTATATGGCGGCGGCAGCCTCGGCGTTCACGCCCTGAACGCCGCTACCGGGGAGGAGATCTGGCACTTTCGTACCGAAGATAGTGTGGTGCTCCCGCCCGTCGTGGTGGACGGGATAGTGTACGTGGCGGATTTCAACTATCGCCTTTACGCCCTGGACGCCGCTACCGGGGAGGAGGTGTGGAGTTACGATACCGGGGATGTGGTCTTTGCTGCGCCCACCCTGGCCGGCGGGGTGGCTTACGTGGTGGACGAGGATAACCGCCTTTACGCCCTGAATGCCGCCACCGGGGAACCGGTATGGATGTTCAAGGCGCCCCACCCCGACGACCCCAACCTGGATGATCCCTTCTCAACCTTTTATCCCACGGCTCCCACTGTCGCCGGTAGTAGGGTATATGTGGCCGGGGAAAGCGCGGGGCGGGCTTCGACTCCGGCTCCGACTCCGGCCCGGGGGGTGGTCGGTCATGCGAGGGACGAGCATCCTCAGGCGGAGGCTCTTAAGGACCCGGTCTATACCCTGATTGCCCTGGACGCAGCCACCGGGGAAACCGCCTGGACTTTCGCCATTGACAGCTACCCTGATTCCTCTCCCGTGGCGCTGGACGGGATGGTTTATCTCACAGTTAGCAACACGGCCTACGCGCTGAATGGGGAGACCGGGGAGTTGGTCTGGAGTTACAGCGCTGAGGAACGCTCAGACCGGGAACCCTCGGAGCATCACTCCCAAACGCTGATAGTTGACGGCATCTGTTACCTGGCGCCCAACGACAACCTGTATGCCTTGGACGTAGCTACCGGGGAAGTTCTCTGGACCTACGAATCAAGCAGAAATATCGCCAGTCCGGTGATCGCCGAGGGCGCCTTGTTCGGTTGGTCGGGAATCGAGTTTATCTTCGCGCTGGACCCGGCAGCCGGTGAAGAAATTTGGACCCTCCCAACTCCGTGGACCGATGAAGAGGAGTGGCACCGGCTGCTGGTTAGCGACGGCGTTCTTTACGCAGAGTCCGGCCTTTTCACAAAAGACCTGTATGCCATTGACACCAGGGAAGGTATGCCTATATGGAAGCTGGGCGAAAACATTTTATCCATCACCGTTAGCGATGGAGTGGCGTACCTCGGCAACTGGTTTGGAATGTATGCATATGGGGCGCCGGAGGGGAGATAATCCTCACTCCGTTTCTATTCGCGGATGATTGCCCCTACCACTTCTGTACCTCCGGCAGCACTTCTTTTCCGAACAATCCGATGTTCTTCATGGTGGCGTCGTGGGAAATGCGCGACTCCTGGCCGTAGAATGGCACGTTCCCACAAGCTAAACCAGGGCCAAAGTGGGATGTGCATTTTGCGGACAGCAGTTCATAGAAACTATCTCAAAAATCCCTCCCCCCCTTGATGGGCTGATAGGGGTATGTATTTGGTGTTTCCAGCTTCGGGATGGCCGACTATCTTCGGCTCAGCCGACGGGCCGGGCCGTGGCTCAGGAAGTAACAAGACCCTTTTTACCTTTGGTTTAGCACCGAAAAAGTGCCGGAAAGCCATTTCCCTTCCAAGTCCATTATATCTATACATATCCCTGTCAGCCCTTGATGGGGGAAGGTTAGGATGGGGGCAGACCCGTAATTCCGGCGCAAGCCGGAATCCAAGAGTAGCCGGATTCCGCTCACCCTGAGCCTGTTGCAGGATGCCCGCCGCCAATGGCGTCCATTTTGAGATAGTTTCATAGTCAGGTCTCGCGCTTTGACCGTAGGGACTGGTTTGAAACCCGCCCTATGCCAGCGGGCCGCCCGTGCGCTGGCGAACCCACTTGTAATGAAACGCTACCTGGCATAAACGCACATCCCACCTTGGCTTTGGTTTAGTATCGGCCCGAAATTTTGACAGTATGGTCTATGTGGGTCCGGAGTCACACCAGAACGGGTGGAGGGGCGGAGCCCGCCATTCAGCGCCCCGGGTTTGTGTGTTGCTAAGGGCGGCGCCGATACTTCCGGCGGAAGCTTTTCCTACTGGGCGAGATACGGCGACGCAGCCCTGATAGCGCGGGCAACATACCTAGGCCTGGCTAAACCAAAGATTCAATCCCAGCTACGCCTAAATCTACTTCTACGGAGTTGATCGACGGCTTGTCGCGGACCCGCATACCGAGGACGAAAGACACCTTAACCTTCTCCGATATGGGAGGACTGTTTTCAGTCTCCGGGAGAAACAGCTCGGTCCAAGGCGATCTAGGACCACGCCCTGTTGCCCGATGATCTCTGGACCGTGTTCCCATGTGCCGGGATACTGCTGCCCCCACCTCAGACATGCTGTTATGATGTTCACTAACGTCCGCTCCAGCCGGCCGCAGGTCCACCCCCCGGTCGGCCCATTCGGTTTTGCGCACGTAATAGCCCGGAAGCCCTGTCCACAGGGACCTCCAACCAGACAAAAAGCGAGTTTCCAATGACGACCGCTCAATCGCGACGCACCATTGAGGCACACCCTATCGGAGACCACGGGATCTTGACGTTGATAGGGGCCGGTCCCGGGCAACCCGGGCCCTGGCCTTTTGTCAGCGGCGTCCCGAACTTGGAGACAGATTTGGTAGGACCGCCACCGGAGTACCTGGCCGTGGCAGCATGGGCCGCTTGAACGGTGGTCACCGTGGCAGGCGTGGCCTACCGTGGCGGCATCCCCTTGGAGGACATCGAGGTTGATTTCCGTGTGGAACCGGCGGAGCTTTCCCACGGCCTGGGTTTCGGAGTGCGGGAAAAGGTCACCCTGTTGGGGGACATCTCGGAGTCCCAGCGGGCGCGATTGCAACGGGCATCCCGTTTTTGCCCGGTCGGACAGGCTCTCACCAAGGGAGCAATGGAGATCGAAGACCGGGTCCGGTGGAGTTCCGAGGACGTAGCTCCAGCATCACCGGTCCCCGAGAAGTTGCCCGTCCTGGATGTACCTCGGATTCCCATTCCCCCAGGAACGGTACGAGGCAAGCACCTTCTGGACACCAAAGAGTATGACGCAGACGGAACGGTGGCCTACGAAGGCGAGGCGAAGGTCTACGTTTCTTGCGACAATCTGACCCGTTCCAGCGCCTGGACGCTGCTGGCGGGGCACAGTTCCCAGGGTTTGGCGCCGCCACCCTTCCCGATGGTGCAGGCTGGTTGGGCCGCTTCCGCCGCTGCCACTTTGGACCGGCTGCTGCCGGCTGACTTGGTGGACGGCGAAGGTCTGAGCGTCCTGCTTGAGATGGCGGGCGGCGGTAGCCGAGGTCAGTCACAGGGAAGCGCAGACCGGGGTGAGATCCGCAAGCGGCGCGTGTCCCGCCAGATAAACCTGCCCGGGAACCCCGGTTCCCTGCCCTTGGAGTTGGTCCAAGCCGCCCTGCGCGCCGACCCCGTATCGGCGGCCTTCATCCACGGAGGAGTCCTCTTGGACGACGAGGTGGTTGTTGGATAGACCTGGTTTGATTCCGGAAAACCCTCAGGAAAGCCGCAAGCAGGTTAAATGGTTACCGTAACTGAGCGAGAAACCCAGCAGTCCCAGGGAACGGGCGGGCGCTATTGCGAAGGCTGTCCCCGTTGCCAAGACGCCAACTCCGGATTTTGCACTCAGCCCCACCCGCAATACAACAATTTGCATCCGGTGTGCAGGCGTTGCGGGCATTGCGTACTGCGGGGTAGCCACAGCGACGACATCTCAGACCTGCAAGGGTAGGGCTAACTTTCGCCTTTATCCAGAGCTTGCGGCCCTACCAGGAGCTGCGCCAACGGTCTTGGTCTCGTTTATGCCGGTCCGGCTGCAAGCCCTCTATCCGCCGCCACTGGCATGCACTGGCCTCGCACCGTTTTATCCTCGCCGCCCCTCACCACGCGATTGACCCAGAGTAATACCCTACCTCCCAGGCCTAAGTAACTATCTCAAATGGGAGCGAATCTAACCGGTGATTCCGGAGTTGGACCCGCCCGGATCCGAGGGCGTAACACCTGTGCCTGGCCAAGGGGTATGACAATCCCACCGGCCACCAGACAGATGCCGCCTACCATTTCTGTCCGCATATCCCGCGCATTGGGGAGGAACTGGACCAATAAGGCGAGAAAACCCCTCCGAAGGTGGCAGTAGAACCCATCTGGGGATGGCTGTCCAGGTGCGGGGCGATACTCTGGTGCGCGACAACAGGGCGTCCAATTACTTGGGACCGCCCCAAAGATCTACCGGGGCTTCAGTGTAGAGAGAGCGAGGGGGCTTGAGCCTAAACAGTAACTCTCTCGGTGTCCATCGGACAGTAGCATCTTGGAACGATTCTACTCCGGCGTACTCAAGGGCACTTTGTGCCGCCAAATCGACCAAGGTATTGCCTCGTGAACCACCCGCCAAAGAAAGCTATAGATGCTATCCCACCAAAGACTAAACCGGTCGAGATGGTCAACACCTCTAAGGGGCTGCTGAAAAACCCGGCGTGGCCCGACAATCCAGAGGGAACGGGTTAAAATAGGATCACCCTGGACGCCACCCTGGACGGAGGTTGAGCCGATGCGCGGGAGATATGATTCACAGGTGACTATGCTGGCCTACATTGACCTGGAAACGCGAGGACCTGGAAACGCGAGGACCTGGAAACGCGGGTGCCAACGGATCATCCCCTGCGTGTTATCAAGATGCTGGCGGACCAAGCCCTGAAGGCGTTATCCCCGGACCTGGACCGGATGTACGCCAATGTGGTCCGTCCGTCGATCCCGCCCGAGCGGCTGCTGAAGTCGTCATTGCTGATTGCCCTGTACTCGGTACGCAGTGAACGGGCATTCTGCGAACAGTTGGACTACAACCTCCTCTTCCGGTGGTTTCTGGATATGAACCTGATTGAGTCCAGCTTCGATGCCACCACCTTCACCAAGAACCGGGAGCGGCTGCTGAGGCACGGAGTGGGCCAGGCTTTGTTCGGCGAGGCGGTGCTGGAAGCGGAGCGGCAGGGCCTGCTGTCGGACGAGCGCTTCACGGTGGATGGAACCCTGATTGAGGCGGCAGCCAGCCTGAAGAGCTTCAAACCCAAGGACGGTGATCCACCCAGGGCAACCGATGCCGACCCGGGCAACCCCTCGGTTGACTTCCATGGGGAACGGCGCAGCAATGCCACCCACCAAAGCACTACGGACCCGGAGGCCCGGTTGCTGCGCAAGGGTAAAGGCAAGGAGGCCAGGCTGGTGTTCATGGCCCACGCCCTGATGGAAAACCGGCATGGAATGCTGGTGGACTTTCAGACCACCCGAGCGACGGGTACGGCGGAGCGGGATATTGTGCCGGAACTGTTGGAGCAAGCCCGGGGACGGGGCTTTCATCCCAGAACGCTGGGCGGAGACAAAGGCTACGACACCCGGGACTGGGTGGCGGACCTGCGGCGGCGCGGGGTAACGCCGCATGTCGCGCAGAACAACAAGGGGCGGTCCAGCGCTATTGATGGCCGGACCACCCGGCATACTGGGTACGCGGTCAGTCAGCAGATTCGGAAACGGGTTGAGGAGATCTTTGGCTGGATGAAGACCGTGGGAGGATTCCGGCGGACCCGTTACCGGGGATTGGACCGGACTGGTCTGGCGGGGAACTTGGTGGCCACGGCCTACAACCTGGTTCGGATGGCCAAGCTGCTGGGGCAGGCGGCGGCAACTCCGGAAGCCCGGATGGCATGACCTGACAATGGGCTAGCTGGGTCTGGCTATGCCCGGTGCCCCCAAGAGGGCCGGTCCGCGAAGCCGAAGGGGCTGAAAGCCCTGTGTGAACGGCACAATTTCCTCCAACAGGACCCAGGCATCAACGACTTGACCCGTCGATTCCGGACGTGAACACCTTTGTTCAGCAGCCTGCTAAGGGGCCTCCGTCAAAGGTGGCCCGAAGATCTTCCCGGCGGTGTATACCGAGGCAGAAATACCGACAGGGAACAGCACAAAATGCATTCGGAAGGGTGACATCCAACCGGCGACTACGGGAGATACTCCAAGGGCGACCACGAGGATCGACACGATAGCCCAGGTGTTATTGGAGCCCTCGAATACGGTCGCTAGCAACCCGACGCAGACTGCTGTGAGCAGAGTGAGCCCAAGTGTCCTGGTCAAATCAACCTTGAGCACGCGAATACCCACTGTGTCGGACCATTGTTGACCTGGTCGTTAGGCAACGGGTTAATGGCCGCTTCCAAAATCTGTGTGAGATCAGGTATCCACAAGTCTCCTCTAGCTAGGACTGGCAGCCATCTGGCGGCTGGGTCTGGTCAACGCGCATGTGGTCCTTCAGCGCAGGTTTGACTTGGCGCCTTTATTTTAATACCACGCACGTCGGTGACGATTCTTCGTAGAAACCGGGTTTCACTAACTTCGTTGAGTACAATTTCGACGGACCTATTCGACGGACCTATTCGACGGACCTATTCGACGGACTATTTCGACAACAGACGTCAGGCTCGTAGCACTCTAAGAAACCTCTGAACAAGCCCGCCTTGTTGTGGCATAGTATGGTTGGACCAGCCGGTGCCGGACGGAGTGAGAATTGATGGAGCCACCCCCGCCGACTTTTGCTGACTTGGAATACCAAGGCAAGAAACGCAAGACCCGCCGCGAGTTGTTCCTGCAGCGCATGGATGGCCTGATTCCCTGGCAGAAGCTGGAAGAGCGCATCAGGCCGGTTTATCCCAAGCCGGGCAAGGGCCGACGGCCCTACCCGCTAACGGTGATGCTGCGGGTTCACTGCGTGCAGTTGTTCTATAACCTCAGCGACCCCGGCATGGAGGATCTGCTCTACGAGGCCGAATCAGTCCGGCGGTTCGTGGGCCTGAGCTTGGCGGAGGCGCTGCCCGGCGAGACCACCATCCTCAACTTCCGCCATCTCCTGGAGCGGCACGAACTGGGCAAAGGACTGCTCGAGGAGATCAACGCCCACCTGGAGTCCCAGGGACTGCGGTTCAGGGACTGCGGTTCAGGGACTGCGGTTCAAGGAAGGGACCATCGTAGACGCCAGCATCATCGAGGCGCCGTCCTCGACGAAGAACCGGGCCAGGAAGCGGGACCCGGAGATGCATCAGACGAAGAAAGGGAACCAGTGGCATTTCGGGATGAAGGCGCACATCGGGGTGGATTCTGAAACCGGGGTGGTGCACAGCCTGAGCACCACGGCAGCCAACGCTCACGACGTAACCGAGGCGCACCGGCTGCTGCGCGGAGGGGAGACGCAGGTGTGGGGCGATGCCGGGTATCAGGGGGTCCACAAGCGGGAGGAGAACCTGGGGCGTGAGGTGGAATGGCAGGTGGCGATGCGTCCTGGGAAACGCCGGAAACTCGACCCTGGGAGCGCTGAAGCGTTGGCGGAGAGGCGCAAGGCATCGCTCAGGGCCAAGAGCCTGCCCCCGACTGCGATCGGGGGTGGAGCACCCGTTCCTGAAGGTGAAGCGGGTATTCGGCTACGCCAAGAGCCTGCCCTCGCGAAAGCGGGGGTGCGCTACCGGGGGCTGGCGAAGAACACGGAGCGTCTGGCGCTGCTTTTTGGACTGGGCAACCTGCTGACGGCGGAGAGTCAACTGACCGGCTGACGTAGGCACAGTTGTGCCCAAACCCGGACGCAGGCGGCCAGACGGGCCGGTCAAAGCCCGCAACGGCCCCGCCGGGGCGAAATGGGAGGGCGGAACATCCGGGAAAACGGTTCCGGAAGCTGGGGGATTTGCCGGCAATCCCCCGGCAACTACCAGAAAAGCCCTCGCCGCTCTTGTTCAGAGTATCCCTAGTTATGCGGATATCCGGAATCGTGGCGACAACAGAACCAGTAAAACGAGGAGACGTGTACGTTCGACTCTCAGTAGAGACGCTGGAACTCAGCTTTGCTGCAATGGAAGGCGTTCCTGTGATTCATGGGCATAACCCGCTCCTGTTGCCTCTAGGAAAGACTGAGCGAACATGGGTAGAGAAATCATCGGAAACTGAAGCATCGTTGCATCAGGATATGTACATAGTGACAGATGAGCCGGATAGGTTCATTCACGAAGTATCTAGAACTCCATGCGTACACATCCCATTCACCGATAGTCCTGGCAAGTTTGCCTTCGGATCGCAGCGCGTGGGCAATAGTGTCACTGTTGATATGTCTGCCGTATCGAAGGGAAGCCACGAAAATCTGATACAAGAAGTTCGTGATTACGATGAGCATGTCACTTTGGGCTTCCATGACAGACAGCAAGAAATTCCGATTCCGTTGATACAGTTCGTCTCGGATATGTCGCTGGCGGAGACGCTATTTATTGCAGTTAAGGAGCCTGTCCCATGAAGTTGGGGAGAGATGTAAGGCGTCACAATGAGCTTGATAATTGGCGTAACACGCATAGATATGAATCAGTTATGGCGACTATATGGCTCTTGTTGACGATATCCGAAACCGACCCTGGCTTATGGGACAGGCTCTAAGGTTTCAATATTAGGAGCAGCAATCACGGGAAGGCTATCGAAATGGGCCGAAGAAACCGTCAAGTGGATCAATAATGAATGTGTTCCCGTGCTCAAGACATACCGACGGCACAAGACAGAGGAATCGATATCCAAGGTTAGTGAGTGGATCACGCTGGTGTTTGATGCACGCAACGCTGACGGACCTCTAATTGAATTAGTGATTCCTTCAAAGCATGATTCAGAGATTCCCGAAAGTTCTGTAAAGAAGCTTGCTGAACAAATCGCCCTGTTTGGCGATTTGCTGCCGAACTGCGATAAGGTCGTGTTCGTATATCATCCAGCCGAAGAAACGTGTGAGTTCAGGTACGCACTCACGAAGAAGGGCGGTGTCATAGGGACGGAAGAATGCTATGAAGAATCGGTTAAGCCGCATAAGCAATGGCTTGCAAAAATGGAAGAGGGTACTGCCGTTTGGTGGACGTTAGTCACAATGGGCGACGGTGAGCTTGCAATGCAACTCTACTTGCTTGGTGGCGATTACCCAAAGTCCCTGGGCTACTTTTCTATGGACTCAAACGTCGCTTCTACATTTTTAGAGGTCTTTGATGCCGACGATGGGATACTCCGCCCGTTTCGTAAGGTCGAAGACCTCCGTGAACAGTAACTAGCGTACTGTTAGGTCTTGCAGAAGCGAGTCAAACAGGCGCTCGCTATGCCGATCAAGAGGACTCCAAGGAGGACAGCATGAATAAGCATCTACATCCCCTTACCCCGGCAGCCCTGTATGCCCGGGTCTCCAGCGACCGCCAGGACGTGGATCTCTCGGTGGCAGCCCAGCTCAGAGCGCTGCGGGACTACGCCGAGAAGAACGGATACGTCATCGCCCGCGAGTACATCGACGAGGCCGAGAGCGGCCGCATCGCCGACCGGCCCCAGTTCCGCCGGATGCTGGACGAGGCCAGCCTGTCCGAATCCCCTTTCCAGGAAATCTTGGTCTGGAAATTCTCCCGCTTCACCCGCAAGCGGGAGCACGCCGTGGCCTTCAAGTCCATGCTCCGCAAGCGGGGCATCAGGGTCACCTCCATCACCGAGCACGCCGACGACTCCCCCACCGGCAAGCTGATGGAGGCCATCATCGAGAGCGTCGACGAGTTCTATAGCGAAAATTTGGCCCAGGAGGTTTTGAGGGGAATGCGGGAGGCGGCCTCCCGTGGCTTCTGGATTGGCACCTACTCCCCCTACGGCTACCGGAAGGTGCCGGTCCAGGACGGAGCCAAGAAACGCCCCAAGCTGGAGCTTGACCCGCCCGCCGACGGCGTGGTGCGCCGCATCTTCCAGATGGCCCTGCTCGGGACCAGCATTCTGGGCATCACCAAGACGCTGAACAAGGAGGGCATCGCCAGCCCCCAGGGAAGCCGCTGGACGAAAACCACCATTCACCGGATCCTCACCAACGAAAGCTATACCGGAACATTGGTCTGGGGAACCAGAGCCAAGGACAACGTCCCTCCGGTTCGGGTGGAAGACGCCTTCCCGGCCATCGTCTCCCGGGACGACTACGAGCGGGTGTCCGCCATCCTGGAGTCCAAGGCCCCCGCCAGGATTCACCCCCGCCGCGCCGCCAGTCCCTACCTGCTCAGCGGAATAGTCAGGTGCGAGACCTGTGGCAAGGCGCTGACCGCCCATGAAGCCAAGAGCGGCCAGTTCACCTACTACGTCTGCCATTCGCTCCTGAAGCAGGGACAGGGGGCCTGCGACACTCCCCGGCTCAACGCCAAGCGGTTCGAGCGGATGATCATTGAGCAGATACGGGAAAACATCTTGGCCGAGAGCAACATTCGGGACCTGGTGAAGCTGGTCAACGAAGAGTTGGACAGCGTGATCAGGGAGCAGCGGGAGAAGGTGGAGGCCGTTGACGAGGAGCTGAACGAAATACGGCGCAGGCTCGACCGGCTGTGGCAGGCGGTGGAGACCACGGACCTGGAGATCAATGACATCCTGCCCCGCATCCGGGAGCACAAGGAACGACAGGAGAAGCTGGAGATAGCAGCCGATGAAGCGCGGGCCATCCTGGCCGTGCGGATGCGGGGATTGGGGGACGAGGACGCGATTGCGGGGCACGTGAAGGAAATGCGCGAGTTCCTGATGGAAAGCAAGTTGACGGAAACGCGGGCTTTCATCCGGTCATTCGTGAAGGAGATCGGCGTGGTCCCCGGCAAGGCCACCATCCGCTACACCATTCCCATGCCGGAGGACAGCCCCATAAAAGGCAGGGACGCTCAGGAAATCTCCTTGAGCGCCCCGGTTCTGTCTACAGTGACGCATGTGGACCGTGCGGGGATTGAACCCACAAAACCCGGGTCAGAAGTCCGTTGCTCTACTAACTGAACTAACAGCCACCGGGTAGCGAGACCTGCGGCGGGTGGTCCCAACCCCAGGTCTCCGGTAGCGCTTCAGGGTTCACCGGTCTGCGGAAAGGGTTGGGGATGCATTCGGTATCTATTACATTGCACAACGTTCAACGCTAACTCGGCCCTACCCGAATTGGTAAGCATTCCTTTATCCCTAACCCCGGAAATGGAGGGGTAAGCGAAGGCATTTCCCAGAATTAACTTTTCTTGCCCCTGAGGCCCGGCCATGCCAGGGTGAGCTTTGCGGGCTATGTGCCGCCAGTGGCACGCGCATATGATGGGCTTGGGCCACGGTGTCCACGTGGCCCAGCCGGGGCGAGACTGCCCTACCTTTACCCCAGAACCATTTGGTGGAGACGGTGACTAACCAAGCGGGAAATCCGGCGCCCGTTGCTTTTGACGCTGCGTTACGGCTGGAAGTAGAGGACTTCCTCTACGGGGAGGCGGCGTTGCTGGACGGCTGGCGCTCTGGTGAGTGGCGGGAGCTGTTCACCGAAGACAGCCGCTACGCGGCCCCAGCCACTGATCTGACCGAAGGCGACCTCGAGCAAGACCTGGTGTTCATCTATGATGACATTGTGCGTCTCCGGGCTGGGGTGGCGCCGCTGAATAGCAGTTACGCTCACCGGGAATATCCTTGGTCCCGCACCCGCCGATTCATCAGCAACGTCCGGATCACTGAGATAGATGGTAATGAGATTGCAGCCAACTGATCTTGCTTAGTGTACCGGGTCCGCATGCGTAAAACCGGCCCCTTATGTTGCCCGGTTTTTCTACCGGCTGATCCGCGCCGCCGGGGGCTGGAAGATCCGTTACAGGCGGGCCGAATTGGAGCTAGAGGCGCTGGACTCCCATGGCGCAGCCAGTATAATCTTGCACAAGGAAGCTGGTTAACAGCGAACATGGCCCTGTGTTTTCCCGGCGTTAGAAGGGGGCTCGATCCGGCATGAAGTTTTACAGCTTTGATGAGACCACATACCCCGGAATTCCGGATGATATCGGTCCGGAGGTCCGGCAGACCAACAAATTCTGTGACCCGCAGTTGGCGGCTCTTACTTACAGTGAGCATCTGGATGAGTGGGAGCTGTGCGAAGAGTTAGGGTTTGATGGGGCTTTCGTAAACGAGCACCATTTCACCTATTTCAACATCAACCCTTCTTGTACTGTCTTGGCCGCCGCTCTGATTGCCAGGACCAAGCGCATGAAAGTGGGCGTTATCGGCCACGTTCTGCCGCTGCGCCACCCGGTGCAAACGGCCGAGGAGTTCGCCCAGCTTGATGTGCTTTCCGGAGGCCGCTTCATTGGCGGCATTGTTAGAGGTGTCCCCCAAGAGTACGTTTCCTACAACGTGGACCCCTTCACCAGCCGGGCGCGGTTCGCCGAGTCCTATGAAATTATGCGGAAAGGCTTGACTGAGGAGATCTTCGACCACCAGGGAGATTTCTACAACCTGAAGGCGGTGTCTGTGTGGCCCCGCCCGATTCAAGACCCGCTGCCCATCTGGATGCCGGCGGGTTCCGCCGAGACCATCGAGTTCGCTGCCGAGCGGCGCATCCCAATCGCCCGGGTGTGGAACCCGACCGTCGTTTTCCAGGACGCGTTTGAATACTACCAGGAAGTGGCTAAGGAGAAATTCGGCTGGGAAGCCAACCCGGAGTATTTCATCGGCTCCCGGTACATACACGTCGCGGAAACGACCGAACAAGCCATCGAGGAGTGCCGAGAAGCCGTGATGTACGTGCGCCGCCTCACAACCTTCAGCCGTCCGGTCCAAGTGCCGGCGCCGGTGCCGGGATTGCAGACGGACCGTTCTTATGAATACCGGAAGCGCTCCTCCGGAGCAGAGATGCCGGGACCGGGGACGCCTTTCGAAAAGCTAAGGGAGACAGGGTTCATCGTTTGCGGCGACCCTGACTACGTTGCCGATTGGTTGGCTGCCGATATGGAGACCGCCGGCTACGGGCACTTCCTGGGTATGTTCAGGGTGGGTAAGAATACCCATGAGAACGTAATTAAGTCAAAGCGGCTCTTCGCTGAGCACGTTATTCCGAGGCTCCGGCACATTAACGCTGAAGGTGTCAAAACTCCGGACAAGCAAGCGGAAGCAGTGTGATTCCGGCGGCCCCTGACCAGAACATAGGCGGCCGAAAATGACTCTCCCTTTGTACGAAGATTTCAATTACACTCTCACCAGAGAATCCTTGGAGACCAGGCGGGAATTCATAGAAACCAAGGAAGGAAACGTTTACGCAGGGTGGGAAATGTTGGTGCCTCCTCCGGGCCCCGACGGAGTTCCTTACCAATTGATATTCGTGGGCCCCGCTTCGGACCACCGGGGTTGTGCCGTGCGGATGTGCTTGGTAGACGGCCAGGGCAATCCCATAGAGGATGATGCGGAGGTGACCCTGGAAACTTACTATCATACGGGCTCGGAACACACGGTTATGTTCCGGGGCCGGTACGGGGACTTCAAGCATATAGCTGACCAGCGGGCGCCCGAAGCGGCCCTTGCCGTACAGAAGCGTGCCGAGTCCGGAGAAGACTACGTGATACGTTTGGGGGTGACTCTTCCCGAAGGCGCATCCTTACCCGACCTCGAGGCCAATGACTCTTACTTCGAGTTGGAATGCGTCAAACTGTGGTGGAATGAGACTGCCTAACCTCTCTGAAGCTTCGAACTAGAATCCGGGCTACGCGAATGAGGTGGGTACATGGGTGCTGCTGACGGGTCGATTTTCAGCCGCCAAGCCGTGACGGCCGGTGGGTTTGACATCTCTTACCTGGTAGGCGGGGCCGAACAGGATATTGGTCCGGTACTCTATCTACATGGCATGGGAGGCGCCGGCAAGTGGGAAGCATGTCACATGGCCATGGGCACCACCGCCTTGACCTATTTGCCACAGCTGCCCGGTTGGCGGGAAGGCCAGCCACCCGAATCTCTTTCGTCGGTTAACGATTACGCCAACTTGGTTGTCAACTTGCTTGACGCCTTGGAGTTGGAACGGGCCACCCTGGCGGGACACTCCATCGGTGGATGGCTCGGTCTCCGGGTGGCGGTCCGGCACCCCGGCCGCATCAGCAGGATGATTATGGCAAACCCCATGGGTCTGGATGTTCCCGCGGCAGTTTCCCCGGATTTGGCCAGCTTGGACGAGGAAGCATTTGCCACGGCGGTATTCGCCAAGCTGGGACTCATCGCTACTGCCCAGTCCTATGGGTTTGGCGCGGAATGGGAGAACGTGCGAAGAGGCCCGGAGTTCGAGCGCCAGTGGAAGGGCCGGGACCTGGTCGTTGAGTTGCTCAAAGACGGCAACACCGATTCCGAGATGATGTCAATGTTGCCTGGGGTATCAGCTGAAACCCTGCTGATATGGGGCCGCCAAGACGGTCTGGTGCCCGTCGGGCAGGGTGAAGCCCTGCGGTCTGTCCTTCCAAACGCTAAAATGAATGTCATAGATAACTGCGGGCATTTGCCGATGACGGAAAAACCGGAGACTTTCAACCGCTTGGTGCGGAACTTCCTGGTGGGAGTAGAGGAAGAAATTCCAGACGTTGCCCGGGTCTAAAGCTCTGGCCGGAGCATCGGGCCTTGGACCGAATTCCAAGATATAGAACTCGGAGTAGGAGGTAATCATGGCTAGGATTAAGCACATTGCCATACGCACGCCGGACCCGGACAAGACCGCCGCTTTCTACAAGGCGGTGTTTGACTTGGAAGAGGTTGGCAAAGCGGGGTCTGGGGTCTACCTTTCCGATGGCTACATCAACCTGGCAATTCTGCGGAGCAACGAGCACGGAAGCAGCGAATCTCCCAGAGACGTTCCCGGGTACGCCGGCATCGACCATTTGGGATTCGTTGTTGAAGACGTGGACGCCGCCACTCAGAAGCTGGAAGAGGAAGGGGCCACGCCCATGGGCCGACTGGACCTGGGTCACGCTCCGGCCGCTGAGGGTAAGTCTTATTACGAGATCAAATACCGCGGCCCTGATAGCCAGGTAATCGACATCAGCGGAGCCGGCTGGATCGGCACCTAGTGTCTTTCGGCAGGTCCTTGTGCTTGGCCTCCTCCTGGCCGCTTGAGGCTGGATGCCACACCGTCCGGCGGTGTTACAGCCGGGGTAAACTCTTTCGGGTTTCGGCAAATTGAACGGCCGCTTCCGTTATGAGAATGAACGAGGCATTTATGCAACTGGAAGGTAAGGTTGCCCTGGTAACCGGAGGGGCTCGCGGATTGGGCCGCTCGATGGCATTGGCCTACGCCCGAGAGGGCGCTGACGTTGCCATAGTGGCCCGGACCAACTCGGAGCTTGAAGCCGTTGCCGGGGAGATACGGGCACTGGGCCGCCGAGCCCACACAGTCAACGCCGATCTCACCACCAAAGAGGGCGCCCAGCGGGTCGCGGAGGAGACTATCCGGGAGCTGGGGAAGATAGATGTCCTGGTCAACAACGTCGGGGGTTACCGCCTCTTCACCAAGGACTTGACCCACGCGGTCACGGTGTTGGACATTACCGAAGAGGAGTGGAGGTTGGTCATGGAGTCCAACTTGACCACAGCCTTTATGGCTTGCAAAGCCGTGCTGCCACACATGATAGAGCGCCGCACAGGCGTGATAGTCAATCTGACGTCCAAGAATGTGGCCCGCCGGGGAAGGGCAGGACAAGCATCCTATGGGGCGTCTAAAGCGGCGGTGGAGCGGCTCAGTGAAGCGTTGGCCGACGAGGTAAAGGACTTCGGCATCGCCGTCAATATTCTGGACCCGGGTTGGAACCTAACCAGACCGAACGACGATTACGACGATGAAGTCCACAAGCGCATGAGGTTGCCCGACGACATCGCCGAAGTTGCAGTGTTCATGGCCCTGCAAACCCCTGAGACCATGACCGGCCAGTTGGTGGCCGCCCCGGAATATGACGAGGAGCATGGAATAGAGCGGCTCTCGGCCTACGACAGGCTCCACCCATAGCTTCCCTTGCCCAGGCAGACAGTCCGCCTAGAGGGTGCTCAACAACCAAAACCTTGGGGCAAATCTTGACGTCGCCGGGTATCGTAGCCTATATTCCGGCGCCTGCCGCTGGCGTGGGGGTGGGGGTGGAAATCGCCAATTCGGCCAAGTCAGGCCGGGTCCAACCCCCAGAGTGCCGGACCGGCCGAGTGCCTTGCGGGGCCCGAGTCGTTAGCCAGAGCCGGTCCCACGCAACTTTGGGTCCAGAACGTCTCGCAGCGCATCACCCAGCACATTCCAGGCGAACACCACTATAAATATTGCCAGCCCGGGTACTACTGTCATCCAGGGCGCTATCGTCGTATTGGCCGCGGCTCTGTTCAATATGCCACCCCAGGAAGGAACATCCGGAGGGGTGCCTACCCCCAGGAAGCTAAGGCCGGCTTCGGCAATGATGGCTGATCCCAGGTAGTAGGTCACCATCACCAGGTAGAGGGAGACCAAGTTGGGCATCATATGCCGCAGCATAATCCGCAAAGCGCCGGCCCCCACCGCCTGGGCGGCCAGTACGTAGTCCATCTCCTTTATCGCCATGGCCTGAGACCGGATGACGCGGGCCGGACTGGGAATGAAGGCGATGCTCAGGGCAATGACCACGTTGTTGAGGGAAGCTCCCAGGGACGCCATGATGGCGATGGCCAGAATAAAGGTGGGAAAGGCCTGCATGGTGTCGATAACCCTCTGGATGCCGAGGTCAGTCTTTCCTCCAAAATGGACGCTGATAACCCCTACCATCACGCCGATGGTGACCCCGATGAATGAGGACAGGAGGCCCGCGTACAGGGAAATCCTGGCGCCGTAAACCAGCCGGCTGAACAGGTCACGGCCCAGATGATCACCACCGAGCCAGTGCTCTAGGCCGGGTTGGCCAAACTGATTCTGGAAACTGGGTTCAAAAGGGTCATGCGTCGCAATCCAGGGGGCGAAGATGGCGGCGATTATGAGCACAATGGCTACTGCCAACCCAAAAGCCCCCAGATGCTTTCGCGTGACAAAATCGACCACTGGCCTACTGATGGCCTGCCAGCCACCTAGTCGGTGAACCGGAAAAGCCGTGGCGTTCGGTGGTTGTAACCTCATTTTTCTTCTCTCAATGTGTTCTCAATGCCGAAAAGAGGCTAGGAGTACCGAATCCTCGGATTCAAGAAAGCGTAGAGGAGGTCCGCGACCAGGTTGATGCACAGCACGAAGACGGCGATCATTATGACGATGGCTTGAATCATGGCAAAATCCCGGCTGACGATGCTGGTAATCAACAACCGGCCCATCCCAGGCACCAGAAAAACGACTTCTATGACTACCGTGCCCGAGATAATCCCCCCCACCTCGTGGCCCAGCACGGTAAGCACCGGCAAAAGGGAGTTCCGGAGGGCGTGCCGGAAAATCACCACGGCCTCCCGCAGACCTTTGGCCCTGGCGGTCCGGATATAGTCCTCGCGCAGCACCTCCAGCATGGCGGATCGGGTAATTCGAGCTATGAACGCCGTGTTGGAAGTGCCCAGAGCGATGGCCGGGAAGATAAGCTGTTGCAGGTTGGCCGCCGGGTTGTCCCAGAATTCGATGTAGCCCAAGGGGGGAAGGTAGCCGAACCACAGCACCAGGAAAAAGATCATCATGATAGCGACCCAGAAGTTGGGCACCGCAATTCCGAGGATGGTGATGGTCCTGGCAATGTAGTCTGCTAAGGTGTCTTGCCTCAAGGCAGAGTACACCCCCAGGGGTACAGCCACTATGGTGGCCAGGAGCGCCGACATCAGGCCTAGCTCCAGGGTAACCGGCAGCCTCTTCCCTATGTGCTCAGTCACCGGGTTCTCGAAAAAAAACGATGTGCCGAAATCCAGCCGCACCATTTTCGACACCCAGTCCAGATACTGGACGACAATGTGCCGGTCGGTCCCCAGTTTTGCCCGCATCGCGGCCAACTCTGCTTGTGTGTATTCTTCTCCTTCCTCGCCGCCGCCAGTAAGAAGCATGATCGCCGGGTCGCCGGGCACGATGCGCAGGATGGTGAACACGACTAGGGAGATCAGTACCAATGAGGGGATAAATAGGCCCACCCTTTTGACTATGTAAGCGCGCATCTATCGAGACGCCTCCGGACCCCAATCCTAAGGGTCAACAATTCGCGGATAGAACTGCCGAGCCGGAATTGACGGGAGCCTTGCGTGGTATTCATGAAGGCCGGGCACAGCCCCGGTAGGGGCCGGCCCGGCCTTTTGTCAACGGCCGCAGCGGACTACCCGGCCTAGCACTTGGGATCACACCAGATGTGCTCCAGTTTGCGTTGGTAATAGCTGCTGGGATGCATATAGAAATTCTGAATCCGATTGCTGACAGGCCAGTGTCTCATAGTCCAGACAACGCCGATGTAGTTGGTGTCCTGATTCAACATGATATCGTGGGCCTGCCGCGCCATCTCTATTTGCTTTTCCGGGTCCGGCTCGGCCCCTATCGCTTTAATGATCTCGTTGAGCCCCTCAGGGACCCAACCCGATGAGGCATTTGCTCCAACGGACCGCCTCGATGCGGGGCCCGTATCTTCATACCGGCCCAACGCCCCGGACGGGGTATCAAGGTTATAGGACGTCCCCTGAAACCAGAACTGGAAGTTCCCGGCATCTTGTGCTTGGGAGCCAGCGGCAACTTCCCAAGCCTTCAGCGTAACCTCCCAGCCCAAAAAATTCCTCAGTTGGTCCGCCACTAGTGCCGAATAATCAGCATACCCACAGCAATCTCTGAAAGCCAACTCGACCTGGAGGCCCTCACTAGGGTAGCCGGCCTCGGCCAGCAGCCTGCGGGCTTCGGCTATATCATCGGGGTGTTTCTCGCCGTTCAACTCCCGGAAACCGGGCATCTGTTCCGCCTCCTCCACCGTGTAGCTGTACCACCGGCCCGGGGGCAGAGGGGTACCCACCATGAACCTGCCACCACTAAGAATGTCATTGATTTGCTGGCGGTGCAGGGCCAGGTTAACGGCCTTCCTCACCGCCTGGTCTTCGAAGGGCTTCTTTTTTACCATTACGTATAAGCCTCGCAAACCACTGGGGCCGGCAAAGTGCATGGTGAGTTCTCCCGCCATGTCTTCGGCCAGCTGTACCGCTTGCAGCGTATTGATGGTGCTGGTGCCGTAATTGGCCATCAATATCTGTCCGGTCTTGAAAGCCGCTGCCAGCGTTCCGGCTTCTGTGATAATGAAGTGGGTCATGCCGTCCATGCGGGGGTAGCCCTCTTTCCAGTAATCGGTATTCTTTTCCCATACCATGCTGACGTCAACGTTCATTTCCGCGCGCTTGAATGGGCCGGAACCGTTCAGGTTTTCTGATTTGTAAACCTCTTGTAACTTCCCCTGGTCCAGCACCGTGTGTCTTGGCGACATGACTGCGTTGTTGTTAGACAGCATGTCCAGGAAGAACGGGTCCGGGGTCTTGAGTATTACCTCCGCCGTCTTGTCGTCAATTGCCCGGGAATTGCCGGCGTCGTAGATGCCTCGAATGAGTGTGATGCCAGTGGTGGTCGGCCGCCCCTTGGAGATCTCGAAACAGTCCGGGCATACCATGTTGTCCATGCTGAACACTACGTCGGCGGCGGTGACGGGCACACCATCGTGCCAGCGGGCCTTCTCGTTCAGGCGGAAGATATAGGTCAGCCCGCCATCCAGCACCTCCCACCCGTCCGCCAGGTCACCCCGGATCACCGTGGTGTCCGGCTGCTCCGGGTTCCACTCCACCAGGCCGTTATAAGCGGGGCCCAGGCCTGCCAACCCAGACCCGCCCCAATAGAGAGACCGTTTAGTAGGGTTGTTGCCGGCGGACATATTAATAATGCCGCCAAAGTTCGCCGAATCCAGCGCCGGCAGGGGAGTTGGCTCGGGTACAGCGCCTGGAGCGGCCGCCGACTGCGCGGGAGCGGCCGTCGGAGCGGCCGAAGCGGGCTTGCGGATCGGAGCTATCGCCTTGGGCGCTCCCTCTGGCGCCGTCATCTGTTTCGGCGTTTCAGCCTTCTTCTCCGAAGCTGTCATCTGTTTCGGCGTTTCAGCCTTCTTCTCCGGCGCTGCCATCTGTCCTGGCGCTTCAGCCTTCTTCTCCGGCGCTGCCATCTGTTCTGGCGCTGCCGGCGCCTCGGCGGCGCCACCACAGGCGACTATGAACGCCAGGGTCAAGAGCAACCAGGTCGTTATGATTCCTTTGGGCTGTATGGTCCAACGGTACGCCATAGGTGAACCTCCAGATCGAGTTTCATTGAGGTTTGACGGGGTCAACCGGTCATGCTGATTGCGATGTGCAATAATGTGTTTTACCTATTATTTTGGGAATCGATGTTATACTGGAGTATTTCTCCGAAGAACCACCGTATATGTTCAATCAGCAACCGGAATCGTGAGCCCTGTATCGAGAGGTGTCCAGCAATATATTACAGGTATAAATGCGATGTCAATAGGCGCGTACTTGGTTAAAGGCGTACCTCATGTTTACGCAACCCGCTGTTGCCGCCCGCCTCTTACATCATCTTGCAGCCACCGCTACCGCTTAGGGTCTGGTCGGTGATGAAGCTGGCGGCGTCGGAGGCCAAGAGGCCGGCCAGGGGGTTCGCCGCACTCGTGAACATGGCTAATTTGGTGGAGCATCATGCGGGTCATAATGCCCTGACCCCGGTGAGTGATTTGGACTGCGACGTTGGCCATGCCAACGGTGACGGCCGTTCCGACAGGGATGGACAATTCGATGCGGTGGGAATGGGTGCCGCCGTCAAATATTCCCAGCCTGACGCCGAGTTCTTTCTCGAAGTAATCAACTATGTCGGCCTTCACATCGGGCTTGGCGGTCGCGGTCAGGCACAACACCGGCCCCGGCGGCTCAGTTCGCGCCTTCTCACGAATGAAGCGGCCCCCGTAACGTTAATCGGGCCGGAAGCCGTGCCCCCATTTGAAGAGGCAGTGGGCCTCGTCCAGCACCCATCCGCCGATCTCCCGTTGTCCCAACGACCGGCGCAGTGATACGCTGTGAACCTGATCCGGCGAGACGAAGACGATGCCAGCGTCGCCCAGCCGCACCCGGTCCAACGCATCGGCTCGCTCTGGCGTGGACAGCAACCCGTTGACGGTGACGTAGGAGCCGATGCTCTGGGCCTCGAGCCCCTCCACCTGTTCGGTCATGAGCGCGACCAAGGGCGAGACCACCACCGTCAGGGCGTAGGTCTTGTCGCAGCGGGACAGGGCCGGTATCTGATAGCAAAGGGACTTTCCGCCAGCGGTGGGCAGGGTTCCCAGCACGTGTTCCCCCGCCATCACCGCTTCGATAATGGACTGCTGCAAGGGCTGCCCGGCTTCGTCCACCGGCTCGGACCGGAGGTCGTCAAAACCGGACCAACGGGTCAGTTCCTTGCGGGCGTCGTGCCGTTCCCGGCACCAGCCGCAGCCGGGGTCAGCGCAAGAGGTGTCGCGCAACCCGCGGACCAACTGCCCTACATCGGGAAATTGACGCCGAACCCTGGGAGGCATCACCGAATTGCCCACACACACCGACAACCACGCCAAGGCATAGGACAGCGGCCAACCGTGCCGGACTCCTTCCGCTGTAAATCCGCAGGCGTGCGTCCGGCTGCAGTTGCCATCCGGAAGGGTGTGAATCGGGATACGGCCCCCGGCGCCTGACGGCTTTCACGATTGCTGGAGAGAGGAGAAAACCCGATCGAACTCCGCGCCACCGTCCGCAGTGGTCAGCCAATGCCAGGCCATTAACAGTTCGGACGGTGAGGCCCGCAGTGCGTGTTACTGGTCGTTGAACACCTCCAGCGCGAGCCTTGCACCCAGTTCCGGGTCGTTGATGCGCCCGGTTTTTAATTGTCAGCCTTGGTAGTGCTTGACCAAGTGGTGATAAGAATTGCGGGGGATCGCCCAGGGATTGAGTCTGAGCGTATCCACCGCCGGCAGGCGCGAAAGCCGCAGACCGGGTTCCAAGGCTCGCAACTGGGGCAGATCGAAATCCATCAGGTTGTGGCCCAGGAGGAATTCTACAACTTTGGAGAAATCGTCCAGTTTGGCCAATGCCCCATCCAGACCGTCCCTCTCCGAGGGGAAGGTTAGGGATTGACCGGTGTCCGGATGCACTCCAGCGAAACCGCGTATACGGCCGTCTATGACTCCGACTTCGAGGTCCAAGGAAATACACCGCGACAGGGGGCACCTGCTGTCGTCACCCACAGCGGGAACCCCCACTGTCGGGCCACGTCTCCGACTTGCGGCTCGGTACCGCAATTGAATCTTTTCCCGTGTGGCGTTCTCATTCCATTTTGGGATTCGTTCCCAGAGATGGGATCAGAAGCTTCATATACAACCCCTGGTTTGAACCCATTTCGACTGGGGACTTCGCCGCGAGTTATTAGACGGGGGTTCAGCGTTCCATTCCAGGTTACAGATACATCGAATTCGGGCCTCACTGGTTCGGCAACAACTCAATCCGGGGTGTCCTAGCCGAGGGCGTAGCGAAAATACTGAAAGATGCTCAGTTTCCCGGGGTCGAGAGCCACCCACTTTTGTGGAAAGTGGGGAACACCTGGAAGAAGTGGACTGGCAGCTCGGCGACTACCTCCGTACTCCGGTCTCCCGGAGAGAAGAGTATACAAAAATAGACCTCGAAGAGGACACTTTCAGCGTCCCCAAGACCTACTGGGAGTATGCTCACCCGCAGCTTCCCATAGTACAGGTCACATCCTACAGCGAGACGATACTACCCCTGACCCCGCCGGGGCAGGAACCCACTCCCACGAGCTTCGCCGTGACCTTCGTCGCATCTTTCCAGAACCGCTGGGCGGCGTTCGAGGACCCGAACCGGTGGTTGATACGTTTCGAAGATGATCTCCAGAGTGACCAGAACAAATCTCACTCGTACACGCCTTCAGAGGGAGGCATCGACCATGAGATGCAAGGGCAGCTATTCTAGAACTACTGGCACAACACCGACTACATGCAGCACAGGATCATCGGACCGGTCGTGGTCCAGGTCTATGGATCGGACGTGATCCAGTCCGGCATTTGCCGTTTCATCCCAAAGGTTTCCCATTGGAAGGCCCCAGGGTACATAGTTCCCGACGAACGCCAACTCATGGTGAAAGGATTGATCCTAAGTGACGCGCCCATCGGCGAGGACATGTTGATCATGCAAACCTTCGCCGGAGGCAGGGCTATTTACCGGGGAAGATGGCCCACTCAACCCGGTTCCAACGGCAAGATCCTGACCGACGGACGGCTATCGCTCTGGGCCGTGCCCGAATCCCGGAACCCGGGTTACCCACTGCCGGGCTACGTCATGACCACCGCCTACACGGCGCCCGGGACCGACGTCTGGAACAGGTTCCAGATAGACGATAATGACAGGTAGACCGGGTCCCAAACCAACCGCAACTGTGGGCGCCGTCGTCTGAATTGGGGGATCCAAGAGGTCCCCAGTACTTCGAAGTGGGAGGTTCCTCAGTGAGAGGAGCGGTCATTCCGTTCAGCGAGGAGGACCGCCCGCGGAAATTGGGCTCAATTTGGGTCGACCTGGCGTTTACGTCCTGGTGCGCCGACTACTACCCGGAGAGGATATGCCGAGGTTGTACATCGGAGTTTCTGACCATCCACTCCGGTGTCTGGTCGAGCATCAGCGGGAACAGCCGTGGGAGAGGGCCATCGTGCTGACGAGCAACCAACCGGCGATGACCCGAAACCACTTCCGCCACATCGAGGGAATTTTGGTCGAACACTCCCGTGCGAATGCGCGTCATGTTATTGAGAATATCCAAACTCCCTGCATGCCTCCTTTGCCTGCGGACGACCGGATGGTGGTTGCTGGGTATGTGGAGGCTCTGGTGAAATGCCTCCGTTACTTGCAGGTAGATCTCGGCGAATATGTTGCTACCAAGAGCTACGGATTTTCCGAAACGGAGAACCTCGAGGGAATGACGGGCATGGAGCTACTGCTGAAGTTAAGCGGAACTTTCGGGGTCGGGATACGCCAGATCAATTGGTACTATGGTAATAAAAGCGCCTGGGTCTTCCTGACCGACACCAGGACGATCCGGGTGGACGATATCTGGACTTGGCGGAAGTTCAACGAGGGATGGCACGCCGGAGGCGGACATCAGGTCCCCAACCCAGGGGCGGACGCGTGGAAGTCGGTGGTTTTAGCGATAGTTCGGGCCTCTACCGTATACGACATGCGGCGCATCCCGCGGTGGACCCGCGACCATGCCGAGACGTGGCTGGCCGACTACCTAGCCATGCATCCTCGGTTGAAATACCCGGCGTTCCAGGACGACTGGTTGCGTCCTTTCTTGCTGGCCCGTCGCACCCACATCTACCCCGCACATTTCGCACGCTGGCGCCGGGATTACCCAGCTACACGGGTTGAGCCGGACACTCTGGAGGCGGAACTGGAGAAAGTCGGGTGGGCAACAGCCCCTTGGAGATCATGGTCGACGGCATCACACGCACCATGACCTGTTGGATTTCACCCCTCGACTGGCGACCGCCGGTCCCCTTGCGGTAGCGCGGTGGAACTGGGGAGTCAACAGCTTCGGCGGTTGACTCCCCTCCCCCTTGTCGGAAGGGGACTATACCGCTGGCGGCTAACGCAATGACAATCGATAGACCCTTCCCCCGCGTTGGGCCCGCGTCGATCAGCCAGCCTCCACGGTGGCCAGGAACTCGAGCACCCTTTCCGTGTATTTCTCGGGCTCCTCCGAGTGAGGACGGACTTCCGCCCAACGGCAATTCGGCGCCAACCGGTGGACCAACTCGGCCACCCGCCGGGGATGGACGTCATTATTGCCCGGCATCACCATCGTCGGTACCCGGATGCTCTTTAGCCCCTTTTCGGTCATTCCCAGGGTCGGGTATGGGTCATCGAAAAGGTCGTAGATGGTGTCCCGCATCACTTGCAGGAAATCCTCGGTGCTCATGGCCTCCAGGGTCTTCCGGTACTCGGCGTCCGTTTGGGCTATCTCCGGGCTAAAGGGAGAAAAGCGGTCGTCGGGGTCGAAAGCGTCCACCACGGCCGATATACCCTCCTTCTCCGCCATGTCCATGCTCCTGAACAACTTCCCCGTAAGGTACCCGTCGCAGATGGCCCCTCCGGCAATGTTGGAGGGAAAGATGGCCCGGACCCTCTCCGGGCGCCGGAAAGCGCAGCCCAGCGATATTGCAGCCCCAAAAGAGCCGCCGCCGAGATACGCCCGTTCTATCCCCAGTAGGTCCAACAGGCCAAATACGTCGTCGCAGACCATGTCCCAGGTCTGCACCACCAGGGGACTGCGGGACTGGCCGCCGAAGCGCCGGTCGTAGACCACTACGCGGTGTTCCTGGGACAGGGCTCCAACCACCGAGTGATAGCTGCTGGCCACGCCCTGGAGCCCTCCCGGAGAAAGAATGATCGGCGGGCCGCTCCCGGACTCCTCAAAGTAGATCTCCGCTCCGTTCACTTTCGCGGTAGGCATAGCTCGACCTCCAAAAGAGTTTTACTTTGGTTCTACAGACGCCTTTAGGCCGTGGTTGCGATTACAGCCTCGGGTCAACCGGCTCGCTTTCCAGGGCCAGTACAGCAAAGGCGCATTCGTGCACCCGGTAAAGAGGCTCCCCGTCGACGAAACGTTGCAGACCCTCGATCCCCAGGGCAAATTCCCGGAGAGCCAGAGACCTCTTGGCGGCAAGGTTTCGGCGTCTCAGACGGCCTATATTCTCCGGCAGGGTGTACTCAGGGCCGTAAATGATACGCAAGTATTCCGGGCCCCGGCATTTCAAGGCAGGCTGCACCAGGCCCCGTTTTCCCGTAGCGATGAACTCAACCGGCTTCACGACCATGCCCTCCCCGCCCTGTGCGGTCAATTCCTCCCACCAACGGATCGCCTCAGCTTCATCTCCACCGTTCAGTTCCACCAATCTATGCGAGGTAGCCCGGAACAACGCCGGGTCAGACCGGGACAATCTCCCGGCCATATCCATATGCCACGTATGGCCCCTATCCGCATGGACCCGCCCCTCGCTGGCCAGCACGTGAAACGGCGCGAGCTGAATGTCGTCCAGGGACGCCACGGGCCAGCAGTACCGGGCGTAGGCGCTGCTGTATAGCTGCGCGAGGCGCAGCCTCTCCTCGATGTGTCCCAGAGTCTCGCCGGTGTCTATTCCCCGGGCCTCTGTATGCTGGAGAACAGACCTGGCGTTCGACAGGCTTGTCCTCGCCACGGCCCCGACCGCCGCGTATTGCTCCCGGACCAACTCCTGGGCCTTGACGGACCAGGGCATGAGTTCACAGTCCAGCACGACCCAACCGGTCCCCAGTTCGTCCCATAACCCCGCGCCGGCTATCGCCCCGCGGATCCGCTCCAGAAAGCTGGCCTCAAGCGTCCTGTCATCAAAGAAACGCCGTCCGGTGCGGGTGTAGCAAGCGCCGATACCTTCCCCGGTGATGCCGAACCGCCGCTCAACGGCCCCTTCGTCCCGGCCAACCACGACGATGGCCCGCGAACCCATGTGCTTTTCCTCGCAGACCACGCTTGAGACGCCGCTATTCCGGAAGTAGCTAAACACCTCCGCCGGGTGCTCAAGCATGTCGGGGAGTTTTGAGGTCTCGCAGGGGGATATGGTGGGCGGAAGGTACACCAGCCAGCGGGGGTCCAGGGCGAAGCGGCTCATCACTTCGAGCGCAGCCGCGGCGTTCTCTTCCCTGACCGTAATATTGCCCCGCAGCCGTGTTGCTACGATACGCTTTCCGGAAACGTCGTCTATGTCGAGAAGGCTCCCGGAGCGGACCCCCGGAGCTTCGGCAACCTCCCCAGGTTGACGCGCTTCGGGCAGCGGTCTTGCCGGCTCGTAGTAGACCCGCGCCGCCGGGACCGATACAAGTTCTTGCTCAGGGTACCGGAGCGAGGTTAGCTTGCCGCCGAACACGCAGCCCGTATCTATGTTGATGGTGTTGTTCAGCCAGGCGGGTTCCGCCACCGGAGTATGGCCGTAGACCACGGAGGCGCGGCCCCGGTACTCGGCCGCCCAGTTGTAGCGCACCGGCAGCCCGAACTCGTCGGTCTCCCCGGTAGTCTCGCCGTAAAGGCAAAAGTCCCGGACCCGGGCAGACGCTCTCCCCTGGTATTCGGGTTTCATACCGGCGTGGGCCACCACTAGGTTGCCATCGTCGAGGACATAGTGACTGATCAGTCCATCCAGGAACGCTACGGCCCGTTCCCGGAATTCCGGTGGCTCCGTCTCCAGTTGTTCCAGAGATTCCGCCAACCCGTGGGATATCTGTACGTTTCTCCCCCGGAGTTTGCGGACGAGCTTCGACTCGTGGTTGCCCGCTACGCATAGCGCCGCTCCGTCCCCTACCATGTCCATGACCAACCGGATGACCCTGGCAACCCCCGGACCCCGGTCTACCAGGTCGCCCAGGAACACAGCCTTGCGCGCGGTTGGGTGAGTTACTGAAAAGCCTCCTTCGCTTGCCGGGTCTCCACGCGCCGTCACCTGATATCCCAGGCGGTCCAAGAGGGTCACCAATTCGTCGAAGCAACCATGCACGTCGCCGATGATGTCGAATGGTCCGTGCTCGTGTTGCAGGTTGGTCCACAACGGCGCCCGTTCGATGGAGACCTCTTCCACCTCTTCCGGAGAGTCTAGGACGAAGACGTGCCTGAAGCCCTCCCGCCTCAACCCTCGCAGCGACCTCCTAAGCTGCTCCGCCTGCCGCCGCACCACTCGCGCCCCGAACGACCGGTCGGGACGTCCCTGGTTCCGGGATAAGCACAGTGATTCGGGCATGTTCAGCACGATGGCCACGGGCAGGCAGTCATGGTCCCGGGCCAGACCCACCAGGGACTTGCGGGCATCCGGCTGCACGTTGGTGGCGTCGATGACGGTAAGGCGTCCGGCCCGCAATCGCGTGGCGGTAATGTAATTTAGCAGCGCAAATGCGTCGGGAGTAGCGGCCTGGTCGTTGGCGTCGTCCGCAACCATCGCCCGGCAGGCGTCGGAAGACACCACTTCAGTGGGTCTGAAATGCTTGGATGCGAAAACGGACTTGCCGGACCCTGAAGGGCCTACCAGCGCGATCAGGCACAACTCCGGGACTGTGATGTTCATTGGGTAAACACGCCCATCTGTGTCGGCGCGCCGTAATCGGCATTTTCCGGGCCGATGTCCTGGAAGCGGACATGGTAGCTGCGCCGTGACGCAACATTTTGCGCCCACTCTTGGAACTGCGCCCGGGTCCATTCGAACCGGTGGTCCCGGTGCCGTAGCTCTCCATCCGGCAGCCCGGCGAAGAGGGCATTGTACTCCGCGTTGGGCGTGGTGATTAGGACCGCCCCTGGCTTGGCGCCGCCGAACACCACTTCCTCGAAGGCTTCAAGCCGCGAGGGGTCTATGTGTTCGATGACCTCCATCGCTACCGCGGCGTCATAACCGGACAGCCGCCTGTCCCGATAGCCGAGGGAACCATGCAGCAGGGTAACGCGCTCCTTCTGACGTTCCGATAGCGTATCGAGATGAAGCCGTTGCCGCGCCGCTTCCAGGGCCCGGTGCGAAACGTCAAGGCCGGTAACCGAGCTAAACGATGGTTCCTTGAGCAACTCGCCGATTAGCCTTCCTTCACCGCAGCCCAGGTCGAGCACCCGGTTGGCGCCCAGGGTGTGGAGCGCGTCCAGCACTGCCTCCATTCGCTGCTCGCCAAGTCGCATTGGGGCCTCAAGCTGCGCTTCTTCATGTTCGTGCCTCGCCTCCACTGCGGCGGGGTCCGATTGGCCAGTGTCGAGCAGTTGGGCCAACGCCTGGCGAACAAGGCCGCGTTGGTGCTTCAGGTAACGTCGCGAGATTAGGTCCCGTTGCGGGTGGCCGTCCAGCCACCCTGCTCCAAAGCGCAGCAACTTGTCAACCTCGTCGTCTCCTACCCAATAGTGTTTGTGGTCGTCCAGCACTGGCAACAAGACGTACAGGTGCGAGAGCAAGTCCTGGAGCCGCGTTTTCGACCTGAGGCCCACACTGAAGTACGGGCTATTCCCCCACTCCGGAAACCGGGCATCCAAAGGGCCTTGCTCTATCTCAACGACATACCCAAGGGGCGCAAAAAGGTCTTCGATGAGGTCCGGTCCTTCGTGAGAGGGCACAGCCGGGACCCGGGCCTCCAGGGGGATGGCCTGCTCCGCCAACCCAGGACGTTCCTTGCACTGACCCCTGAGGGCGCTGCCGAATACGGATGCGATTGCCACGCTGAGGTGTGACGACGCGACGTAAGGCCGGTCGTTCACGAAGTGCTCCAACCACCCAGCGGAATGCGGCCCACCGGTCCTCGGGCGTACAAGACCAACCGGGTCGATTTCCAGAAGTAGGGCCGCGGTACAACGCGTGTCACCGGCTTCGGGATAGAAAACATCGGCCCGCCCGAACGGCAGCGTGAAGGACTGGAAGCGGGCCGGGTTCTTGTGCAACAGGAAGCCCATGTCGGTCGCGGGCTGATACGTCGTCGAGATGGTAAGCAGCATGGCCCAATGGTAAAGCCAAGCGTTCTAGGAATTCAAGACTGGCGGTGGGTGGGTTCCACGGTGCAGGTCCCGGTGGGTGACATGCACCGCCGCTCCCTGGATGTGTACGAACTAGCAGCGGGAGGTGGCGACGACACACATCGGAGTCCTTAACGGTCTCAGCATCTCCTGTTAGGCGCAGACGGCTAGTTCGAGGGATTGGTTGATGGGGTGGGTCTCAGGGACATCTGTGTTGGACCTGGTTATTGAGATAGGTATCTGGCTGAGGTTCTGCTCCAAGCCTTCTGGAGTTGTAGTCTGAGACAAAACAGCTTTCAGCTCCGCCGGACTCCGAAGGGCAAGTCGCGGTCCTGGCCAGGACATTGAAGACCCTTGCCCGGAATGTAAACGCCTGCCCCGGAGAGAATAGGACGTTGTCTTTAGATTAGGGATACTCTGAACAAGAGCGGCGAGGGCTTTTCTGGTAGTTGCCGGGGGATTGCCGGCAAATCCCCCAGCTTCCGGAACCGTTTTCCCGGATGTTCCGCCCTCCCATTTCGCCCCGGCGGGGCCGTTGCGGGCTTTGACCGGCCCGTCTGGCCGCCTGCGTCCGGGTTTGGGCACAACTGTGCCTACGTCAGCCGGTCAGTTGACTCTCCGCCGTCAGCAGGTTGCCCAGTCCAAAAAGCAGCGCCAGACGCTCCGTGTTCTTCGCCAGCCCCCGGTAGCGCACCCCCGCTTTCGCGAGGGCAGGCTCTTGGCGTAGCCGAATACCCGCTTCACCTTCAGGAACGGGTGCTCCACCCCCGGTCGCAGTCGGGGGCAGGCTCTTGGCCCTAGCGATGCCTTGCGCCTCTCCGCCAACGCTTCAGCGCTCCCAGGGTCGAGTTTCCGGCGTTTCCCAGGACGCATCGCCACCTGCCATTCCACCTCACGCCCCAGGTTCTCCTCCCGCTTGTGGACCCCCTGATACCCGGCATCGCCCCACACCTGCGTCTCCCCTCCGCGCAGCAGCCGGTGCGCCTCGGTTACGTCGTGAGCGTTGGCTGCCGTGGTGCTCAGGCTGTGCACCACCCCGGTTTCAGAATCCACCCCGATGTGCGCCTTCATCCCGAAATGCCACTGGTTCCCTTTCTTCGTCTGATGCATCTCCGGGTCCCGCTTCCTGGCCCGGTTCTTCGTCGAGGACGGCGCCTCGATGATGCTGGCGTCTACGATGGTCCCTTCCTTGAACCGCAGTCCCTGAACCGCAGTCCCTGAACCGCAGTCCCTGGGACTCCAGGTGGGCGTTGATCTCCTCGAGCAGTCCTTTGCCCAGTTCGTGCCGCTCCAGGAGATGGCGGAAGTTGAGGATGGTGGTCTCGCCGGGCAGCGCCTCCGCCAAGCTCAGGCCCACGAACCGCCGGACTGATTCGGCCTCGTAGAGCAGATCCTCCATGCCGGGGTCGCTGAGGTTATAGAACAACTGCACGCAGTGAACCCGCAGCATCACCGTTAGCGGGTAGGGCCGTCGGCCCTTGCCCGGCTTGGGATAAACCGGCCTGATGCGCTCTTCCAGCTTCTGCCAGGGAATCAGGCCATCCATGCGCTGCAGGAACAACTCGCGGCGGGTCTTGCGTTTCTTGCCTTGGTATTCCAAGTCAGCAAAAGTCGGCTGGTCCATCAATTCTCACTCCGTCCGGCACCGGCTGGTCCAACCATACTATGCCACAACAAGGCGGGCTTGTTCAGAGGTTTCCTTAACGACAGGGCAATCGCGTTATAAATTGGTAGACTTGGCCGGGCATACGAGTCCAGTGATGTGAAGGGGAGACGGGGGGAGTGATGAGGGAGGGGAAGGGCGCGTCCATTATGGATTATTTCGAGACGTTGGAGGACCCCAGGATCGACCGGTGCAAGCGGCACAAACTGCTGGACATCATTGCCATTGCCATCTGCGCCGTCATCTGCGGGGCCGACTCTTGGGTCTACATCGAGTTGTTCGGCAAGAGCAAGCTGGAATGGTTCCAGACCTTCCTGGAACTGCCCCACGGGATCCCGTCCCACGACACCCCCGCTTTCGCGGGGGCAGGCTCTTCGGCGACGTCTTCTCCCGGCTGGACCCGGAGCAGTTCCAGCAGTGCTTCATGGCCTGGACCCAGGCGGTGTCCGACCTGGTCCCCGGGGAAGTGGTGGCCATCGATGGCAAGACGGTACGGCGTTCCCACGACCGCAATTCGGGCAAGCGGGCCATCCACCCCGTATCGTGGTACGGGGCAGGCTCTGGTCAGCGCCTGGGCCTCGGCCAACACGCTGACCCCCGTATCGGGTACGGGGCAAGCTCTGGGCCAAGTGAAGACCGAGGAGAAGTCCAACGAAATCACTGCCATTCCCCAGTTGCTGCAAATGCTGGAACTGAAAGGGTGCATCGTCACCATCGACGCCATGGGCTGCCAGAAGGACATCGCCCAGGGGATTCTGGACCGGGGCGCCGACTACGTGCTGGCGTTGAAGGAGAACCAGGGTCAACTGTACGAAGACGTGCGGGACCTGTTCGAGGGAGCGGAGGAGTTCGGCTTCGAGGGTGTTCCCCACGACTACGCCACCACCCTGAACAAGAACCACGGACGGATAGAACGCCGGGAGTGCTGGACAATCAGCGATCCATCTTGCTTGGAGTACCTGAGCACCGGCCAGGACTGGCCCAGCCTGCGCTCGGTGGTCAAGGTGGTGGGCCGCCGGGAGACGCCGGAAGAGACCACGGTACAGCCCCGGTACTACATCAGCAGCCTGGATGCCCCGGCGGAGCGGCTGCTGGAGGTGGTGCGCACTCACTGGAGCATCGAGAACTCCTTGCACTGGAGCCTGGACGTGACCTTCGGAGAAGACCAATGCCGGGTGCGTAAGAGCCTGCCCTCGTGAAAACGGGGGGCCACGCACCGCAGAACATGGCGACGCTGCGGCAGGTTTCGCACAATCTGCTCAAGAACGAAACCAGCCTGAAGGTGGGCATCCAGGGGAAACGCCTCCAGGCCGGCTGGAAGGAGGACTACCTGCTGAAAGTCCTCCGCAGTTAAAACGCGATTGCCCTGGTTTCTTAATATTCTGACTTGAACAATTCAACCTCCTCTAATTGGACAACTGAGTCTATTGATTCGAGCTGTTCTCGATCAACGATGATTCCTGTATCCAGGGATCTGCGGAGTTGTTTAGAAGTAATCCAGCCATCGTTCCATATTGTTTGGTCTTGTTGGCTCACCAACATACACAAGGGAGCATCAAAGTCGTTTACAAGATGCAACCCCCGACTGACCCTTTGAAGCCAGATTTGCATTTGGTCAGTGTTTGGGATGGCTGAAAACTTCCGAAGGATCCGTTTTATCACATCTTGCTTGTCACCTTGATCATCTAGAAAACTGATGAGTTTACTTACCACTGCTACTGCTATAGGGTAAGTTCGCGGGTTGCGAAACGCGATGTCTACCATGATGCCGACTGAAGACAACGGATATGGGCATCTGTCGCTTTTGCTGAGATCCTTGAAATAGTCCTGTAGCGCGACGACTATGCTACCGGAATTCGGATACTCGAGGCTGTGGGCATGAATGGTCAGTAATCTCTTTTGTAGGTTCTCCTGCTGCCTGTCTCGGATCATCCAAGCCAGCTTGTCAGCCTTTAGAGATGATGGGATGACCTCGTTGCTGATCTTTGTTTTTACGGGATTGAGTTTCAGCCCGAGTTCGACCATCACCTCAGTGAGACACTTCAGTATTCGCTCGGCCGTCTCTAGACTGTTTGAAAAAATTCGGTAATCGTCCCGGTAACGGAGGATGTGGAAATCGTCAAGGCCCATTGACGCGACCTTGCACGCTAATTCAACGTCCGCGTAACCAAGCACCAATTCTCCTACCAAGTCCATGAGTGCAGAACCTTGAGGAATTCCATTAGTCTGGCCTTGCCTCATGTCTTGGATATGGCCGTCTATCACGTTACCAAGCAGAGATTTGTCGTTCCTTTGCTTTTTGGCTAACGCTTTCGTGTGCAATGCCCAAGCAATAGAATGTGTGTATATAGAAGGATAGCAATCGACCAGGTCGGTATGGATCAAGAAGGCGTAGTCGATGGATAGTTCAAGCGACCTTTGCTCGACGTTTTGCCACCAACTTGAAACCTGTTCAGCCTTATCGCTTTCTTGGGTCAGAGACTCGACTGGAATCCCCAGACATTCAATTTGCTCAAGCTTCGCGAATTCCTGGAATTTAGAGATCACCTGGCCCCAGCTACAAGGCTCGGTAATATGGTGAACAAGGGATACGTACAGAGCTGGATGAATTAATTCCAACGGACGCCATGCAAATCGCCCGTCCTTGTTGTTAAGGATTTGGTGATTGACGCTGTCGTAATCCCTTGGTGATTTGCTGAGTTCGGACAAGGTTTTCTCATAGAGAACTGCGGCTACGTTGTGCAACAGCCCTTCGAACCGAAAATAGGAAGGGAGGTCGAAAGTGCAGTAACTCTCCTGTTTCAAAAAAAACGTTGCAGCTTGATCTGCGGACATCTCCGTAACATGACGGTGTTTACTCATGGTCCGTAATCCTGTTGCCATTGTGCGTATCCTCGCGCCAGATCTAAGAAAGCGTTTAAAAATCGGCTTGGAAATAGCAAGGCAAAATTGAAGCGAGAGTCATAAACTTGGCCCATGAGCCGAGCAGTTTATCCCACAGATATGACGGATGCCGAGTGGCGGATTCCGGGACCCTTGGCGCCCCCGGTCAAGCCGGGTGGCCGCCCAGCCAAGTATTCCCGCCGGGAGGTGGTGGATGCCATCCGGTACGTGCTGCGCACCGGCTGTGCCTGGCGCCTGTTGCCCCACGACCTGCGGCCGTGGCAATTGGTCTACCACTACTTCCGGGTTTGGCGGCGGGATGGAACCCCCGATCGTGGCCGGGGGCAGGCTCTGTCAGGAGATCCATGACGCCCTGCTCCCCAAGGTCCGCCGGTACATGGGCCGTCAGTCCAGTCCCAGAGGGGCGGTCATCGACAGCCAGAGCGTGAAGGCCACGGAAAAAGGGGCCTCGGGGGTACGATGCGGGCAAGAAGGTGAAGGGACGCAAGCGGCATATCGTGGTGGATACTCAAGGTCTGCTGTTGGCGGTGGCGGTACACCCGGCCGACGTGCAAGACCGGGATGGAGCCAAGCTGGTGTTGAGCCGGCTGGTGGGCTGCCTCCCCCGGCTGGAGCGGGTCTGGGCTGACGGCGCCTACGCGGGCAAGTTGGTGCAGTGGGCCCGGAACGTTGGTGGCTGGAGTCTGGAAGTGGTGCGGCGTCCCGCACAGCAACACACTTTTCAAGTCCTTCCCCGGCGCTGGGTAGTGGAACGCACCTTCGCCTGGCTGGGCTGGCAGCGGAGATTGAGCAAAGATTATGGGGTGTTGCCGGAAACCACGGAAACTTGGGTCTACACCGCCATGACCGGACTCATGCTGCGCCGCTTGGCACGTGCCCCAACTTTTTAAACACCCTCTTAGAGGTGATATGAGGTGCTGTGGAGTCTTTAGGTCGTCTTCAAGACCCCAGAAATGCACATCCCACCTTGGTATTGGTTTAGAAATGATTCGCACAGCCCAACATCACACTCACGCTAATAGATCAATGTACTATGTTCCCAATTAGGTATTTATTACCATAGGCCTCTCGTAATACCGTTGTCAACGGGGCTTTACTGCAGGGCAATCGCGTTTTAATTCGTAACGGTATGCTGGCTCACCTTTTGCGCGTTTTGTTGGCTTGGAAACCCTCGAATCACCATTCAAGGATCCCAATGTGGCCCGCTCAATGGGAGAGGGGATGTCGAGAAAACCAGGTTTTGAGGCAAATTGCCCTGTCCTTAACAGTTATTGTGGTGGCAATCAAGAACAATTTTGGCCTACGGTTTATAACGCGATTGCCCTGGGCTTTACTGACTGTGCCGGCAAGGGTGTGCCGGCAGGGGAAAATCAGGCTTCAGGTATGCCGAAGCCCAGGGTCTCCACGTTCGCTTCGATGGCGGTGTCCAGCTTCGCGGCCCCGGGTTGTTGGCCCCACCACTGAGCAGTCAGGAGGAGCCGCATCCTCTCCTCGAAGGGTTCGCCGTCGTCTTCCTGGGCCTCGGGGCCGACGTAGCGGCCAGGAGTGAGGACGTGGTCCCGTTTGCCAGAACGAATCCAGCCATTCCGCTGGGAGCCAGATGGTTTAGGGAGTGCTGGACCCATGCGAAGTTGGCGTTCCCCACGAGCGGGACGCCATGCTCTCAACCTTTGTCGTCTCGCAGCCGCTCTCCACCCCAGTCGGAGCGTAGGAAGGCGGGTTAGCCAGGATGTAGTCGACTTTCAGGCCGGAGTGGCGGTCGTTGTGAAAGCTGTCGCCGTGGAGGATGTTGGCGTCGATACCCCGGATGTCCAGGTCCATCTTGGCCATGCGCCAGGTAGTGTAATTGGTTTCTTGACCATAGATGGAGATGTCGCCCTTGACCCCGTTGCCGTTTCCGGTGGCGTGGGCGCGGATGAAGTTGACGGATCGTACGAACATACGAGAGGAACCGCAGCAGGGGTCTACGACCCCTGCTCAGTAGGGCTCAAGCACCTCCACCAAAAGCCTCACGAGCGGACGCGAGGTGTAGAACTCGCCGCCTTTTTGGAAAGAGACTTAAGCCGAGGATGTGAGCAATCAGACAATACGATCCTACAGCCAACCGCTGTACGTTACTTCCCGCTTGTCAGATTTGGTCCTGATTTCTACAGCCTAAGGAATTGAGGCAATCGTAGCGGCCAGCCGTGAGCTAGCGCCTCACCGCGTCAACGGCGGCTCGAACGGCCTCTGGGGTCTCAGCAATGGCAGCCTGGGCGGACGTCGTCGTCGTACCAAGTAGCTCTGTGAGTGAATCTCGTAGGTCACAAATTAGGCTGTGTTGAGCGGGTATCCCTCCGAGATTGGTGTGAGTGTAGCAATGGTGGCGGCAAATCCTTTTCATGCCCTCTTGCAACTCACGCCGGATTTCGGATACCCGCTAAGTGCCGACATCCTGTTGCAAGGGGGCACCCTTGTGCCTCCTGATGCACCGGAGGCACTTAGTTGGGGACAGCAAACAAGTTACCGGCAACCAATAACGTAGGGTGTGGGAAGGGGTGTCTGTGGTTCCTTGTCGCCGTGGCGGTTTGCTCTACTGCTTTGATTATGTGTCAATTAGCTCCGCAACCTAATTTCATGCGGAATGATGTATGTAAAAAGATGGAGCAGGTTGGTTACGACTACACAAGGGTCAATGAATTAGAATGGGACTATCACGCATATAAGCTCTTACAATTTCATTACGAGGAAAATGCAGGCAACTCCGAGGCATTATGGTCGTATTGCGAGGAGCATGACAGGAAAGCATATTGGGGGTTCAAGTAACTACCGGATACGGTATTCTAACCGTTGACAATCCACATATCTAGTAGACATAATAAGGCCCGGACGTTGTATCGTCCGGGCCTATCCTTGCCATGTGCCGTACTGATGAAGGTTGCAACCAGAAATACCAATTGGTATCTACGGCTCAAGCACGTCAGATCACCACCTTAAGTGAATTGCGCGATAAGTACCAAGTTGATATTATTCAGGGAGCCGCCCACCGGGCTATGGTGGGAATAACCGACGACTCGATGGCAAGTTCGAGTATTAGAACACATTGGATCAAAGGGAGCAAATAGCAAAGGCCCAGACGTTGTAGCGTCCGGGCCTTCATGCTTATGCCCCTGTAACTCAGTTGGAAAGAGTACCTCGTTAGCGACGGGGGGGAGTCGTGGGTTCGAGTCCCACCAGGGGCACTATAGCCTAGATTATTTATCCCACCGAATCCTTGCTGCCTTACGGGCTATCTCGGAACGTTCAGCGGGAGTTAGTTTGTCATTACGTGCTTTGCCACCAACCAGACCACCTTTGCGCTGTACAGGTGGTAATTCATCCTCAAGCTCCCCCGTGGCAATTTTTGCCACCATGATTGCGGCTGAAACGGTGTCAGCGGGACGTTTCTGTCCCTGGGGGCCTCTCGGCATGGAATTACCTCATATCGCGTTAAAACGGCTCAGAGTCAGTTAGAGGGTATCTTACCGTAAGGGATTGAGTTTGTCAAATTGGGGCTTAGGGTACTTGACATGAACAAAATGCTTGACATTTCCTATCCCTGGTAGTAAGATACATGCACTATGAATAAGCTACCAGCGCATAAGCGCAGTCAAATACTACACATGCTCGTCGAAGGATCCTCCATGCGGTCAATCTCCCGCGTTGTGGGCGTGTCGTTCAACACCGTATCCAAGTTACTGGTTGATGCCGGGAAAGCCTGCGACCAATATCACCATGATACTGTACGGAACGTCAAGTCAGAGTTTGTGGAGTGTGACGAAATCTGGTCCTTCTGTTATGCCAAGGACAGGAACGCCGCCGACATTAAACCTCATCCCGTGAACACTCCAGAATATGCGGGTGATATTTGGACTTGGACGGCGCTTGATTCCGATGCTAGGCTCATCCTCACCTGGTTGGTCAGTGATGGTCGGGATACAGAAACGGCCAAGACATTTATGGCAGACTTATACTCCCGTCTAACCAATAGAGTGCAACTATCAACGGATGGTCTGCCCGCGTACCTCACAGCCACCGAGGCAGCATTTGGCTCCGACGTAGACTACGCACAGGTCATTAAGACCTATGGAAAGCATAGAGTAATTGACGTGCAAAAGAGATATATTTCCGGAGACCCGGACTACTATCTTGCCAGCACCGCATACATGGAGCGTCACAACCTGACTACCAGGATGTCCCTCCGTCGGTATACTCGCCTGACCAATGCGTTCAGTAAGAAGCTGGAAAATCACTGTCACGCACTCGCGCTATACTTTGTCTACTATAACTTCTGCCGGATACACTCAGCAATGGCAGTATTAAGACAACTCCTGCTGTCAAGGCAGGACTGACCACCGAGGAACATGACATAGATTGGAGCTGGATCTGGTGGATCGGGCGGAAATACGGGAACCAATGTTAGGGCAAAATTAGTCAAACTGAGGCACTATAACAAATTAGGCTGTGTTGACATTTGGTTATAATGGAAATATGTCAAGACTTGAACTCTCTCCAGATAAATGGACCAAGATTCTCCAGTTCTTGCGTAGTCGCACCGAACTGTACGTCGGTCAGGAAGAGGAATGCCGACGTTTTATAGAAGCCGTCCCCCGGTCGTAGCCGGGGGCAGGCTCTGTGGGTCGACCGCTCCGGCGCCCAATGGCGGCTCCTTCCAGCCGAGTATGGGAACTGGAACAGCGTCTACAAAAGGTTTGCCCGCTGGAGCGACCGGGGTATCTGGGAACTGTTGCATCAGCATTTCGCCGACGACCCGGATATGGAATACCTCATCATCGACAGCACGGTGGTCCGGGCCCACCCCTGCGCTGCGGGAGCGCCCCCAAAAAAGGAGGCCAAGCAGCCCAGGCCTTGGGCCGGAGCCGCGGCGGGTTCAGCACCAAGGTCCACGTGAGCGTGGATAGTCTGGGCAATCCCTTGCGTTTCATCCTGACTGGAGGACAACAGCACGACATCACGCAGGCCGAGGGGCTGATAGACGGTTATGAAGGTGAGTATGTGCTGGCTGACAAAGGGTATGACTCCCAGGGGTTTCGCCAGCACATTCTGGAGCATGGCATGACGCCGGTGATTCCCCCACGCTCCAACCGGAAGCAACCCTGCAACTACGACGCACATTTATACCGGGAGCGTCATCTGGTCGAATGCTTCATCAACAAGATAAAGCATTACCGCCGGATCTTCTCCCGGTTTGAGAAGTTGGACACCAGATACCTTGGCTTCCTTCATTTTACTGCCGCTCTCATCTGGTTGCGGTGAAATGTCAACACAACCTAGTACGCACCATGCTTCAGAGCGATGGGGCCGGCCGGTTTGTTCCGGTGGACGTTCAATCAGTCCGGCTTACCCACGCGCCGTCAATCGCTTTCCAACATGGGCTGCCGTCCTTCAACAGCGGACCGAACCTGCTACGCATTGGACCTCAACGAAACGACGTGAACGCCGCCCAAGCCCGATGCCCTTGCGAGTCGTCCGTCGGCAGTCAACAGAGAGAGACCGTGGGCACGGGCCGCAGCGACGTAAAAGGCATCGCAGGCACTAACGTTTTGGTAGTAGGACCAGGCCAATCTCCCCAGTGATTGGTGAGAGATACGGTCCACCGGCCAATGGGTTAGGTCATCGACGGCCATTTCGGCCCGAGCCTCGTCGAGGCGTCCGCCTAGTACCGCCCGGCGTAGCACCGACAGCACCTCCGCGTCTATCAGTTCTGGTGCAACCAACGAGGCGCTCCCGATCATGTCGGCCAATGTAAGGCCAAGGGGTGTCCTCAGGAGATACTCGACGGCGACCGAGGCATCCACAACATATCTGGTCACCCGGTCTCCATGTCGCGGAGAGAGCGTTCCTCCGTGAGAAGTGCAGCCGCCTCAACCCCGAGGTCGGTCTTCGGTCGCTGGTTCAGACGCTGGCGCCATTCCCATCTGGCTAACTCTCGCTCGATGGCTGCGAGGACTGCCGCGCTTATGGTGCAGTGATTCTCACGAGCGTGACGTCGGAGGCGTTCGTGGAGGTCATCGGGTATATTCTTGACCTGGAAATTCGCCATGTAATCCTTATAGCATGAATCAAGCATGACATTGATCCATGTCGACTCCTTTGGCCACGCTAGTCTCACCAGCCGGTTTACGTCCATCAACCCGGAGGCCACGCCGTAGGTAAATAGGGGGCTCAAGCGGTTCGCGCTTCCGGGTCCGCCGCTGGGAATCTTGGAAACGTCGTGGACCCCAGGGTCTTTTGGTCGCTGAACCCGGAAGCGCAGTGGTCTGTGGACACAACCTGAATGCCGCCACAAAGGCCCAACAGGGCGAGGCAGCCGATGGGACGATGGCTGGCCGGAATGGGCAGAAGGTTTCAATTACCCGATAACCCGCCTGAAAAACGTCAGCGCGTTGCCGCCGGCGATCTTCTTGACGCCCTCGTCTGAATAGCCGCGAGCTATGAGGCCGCGGATGATGTTCTTGCCGTCTGCCGGAGACTCCAGACCATTGAGATAGGGCGCCGGAGTGGGCCCGGTGCGGCCCATCACTACTTGGCCCACGCCGACCATGTCGCCGATGCTTGTGTCAGTGCCGATGGCTACGTGGTCCACGCCAACCAGTTGGACCATATAATCGTAATGGTCCAACACGCACTCGATGCTTTGTTCCGGGTCGTTGCTGAGCCGGTTGGGTACGGCGGTGATGCCGATAACGCCGCCCTTTTTCGCACAGGCCAGCAACTCTTCGTCTTTCCTCAATCTGCGGGCCTGAAAGCTATCGCTGGCAAGGGTGTAGGAGCCGTCGTGGCTGAAGGTCACCGGGGTATTGGACGCCTCGATGGCATCCATGGCGGTACGGAACGAAGCATGGGACACGTCGACGGCCATCCCTAGGTCGTTCATGCGCCGAACGACTTCCAACCCGAACTCGCTGAGGCCTCCGTCGTTGCGCTCGAAGATCCCGTCGCCTATGTAGGTCTTGCGATTATAAGTGAGCCCTGCCAGTCTTATCCCAGCGTTATAAAGCACGTCTACCCGGTTTAGCTCGTTCCCGATGGCCAGGTGCTCCACCGTGGGCAGGAACCCCACCTTTCCCTGCTGCTTCGCCGACTCTATCCCGGCGGCGTTGTCGACCCGTAGCACGTCGTCATGCCGGGAGATATCCGAAATCATCATCGTGATCTCGTCCAACATGTCGGAAAACCGGATGAAGGACATCTCGCTGGTGTGCAGCATCCCGCGAAATACGTTGGCTGTTCCAACGGCGGTAAAGCCGCCTTCCCGGACCGCGTCATACCCCCAGACGTAGTTGTCGCTGCGCAGGTACTCCCAGTACTGGTTGAAGTCTTCGGGCAGTACCATCGGATGCTGATGAAGGTCGATCATTATCGACTCTTCCATCAAGCGTTGAAACCTGGTTTCCTGCTGCACGCCGAGCGGTACAGTCATGGAGGGGACACGGCCCATTTGGCTGACGAAGTTAAATCGGCCAGGCGTCATAATGCCAACTCCTCCAATGCGGCCGCGAGTGTCGCTTCTACGATGTTGGGGGCATCGGGGCCGCTGTTTTTAATCTTCCAGCGCGCCTTCCAAGTACGAACGAAAGGCGTCAGGGTCATTAATGAGGGCCTGAAGTTCCATGGACGGCAGGCGGTGTGGGTCGGTGCGTTCGGTAATATATCTTGTGCTGTGGGGCGGGCCGCCGTCGGCCTCGTCGGGTTCCGACGAACCGGATAGTTCGGCATAGCGTATGGGCTTTCCGTCGGCCTCGTATTCGGATCCTACTATCCACAGACGGCCAAACCGGTACCGTTTCTTGACCTCGGCCTCGGCGGCGCTGCTCCAACTGGTGCCGGTAAACGCAAAGTCCTGCGGGACAAAGCCTAGGTTTTCCTCGATTACCCGGTTGCACCGGTCCAACTCCTCCCGCAACACCTCTCCTTCCGGGTCCTCCGCAGCCAGGTTGGACAGGTTGGGATGGCTGACGGTGTGGGCGCCGATATGCCAGCCGAAGTCGTGAAGTTCCCGTATTTCGGACCAGGGCATGTGCTCGGGGACCTGGGCCAACGCCAGCGGGCGGGGATAGTCTGGGTCGTAGGGTGAGGTGTAGATAAAGAGGTTCCCTTTGAACCCGTACCGCTCCAGAGTCTGGAATACCTCCCGGCGCATCGAGACAACCGGATGGTCGAAATCGATCATGATTGGCCGCTCCGGCAGGGAGAACGTTCCCTGCCGCCAAGTCGCCAGTTGGTCGTAATTTATCGACTGGAACCCCAATTCTGCCGCAGTCCTCATCAACGTGTCGAACCGCTCCTCCGTCAAGGGGCTGCGGAGGGCGCCGGCGGCAGTGGGGCGGATTCCGTGGCACATTGTAATTGGTATTCTCATAACACGCTTGAGAATATCACAGCGGCTGCGAGAACGTAATGCGGACAGCGGAACCGTTCCTCTGGTGCGCAGCCCCTTCCCGTCCTATCGCGAATGAGGTGCAGGTCCGGCTGCACGCCGAGCGCTTGAGGGTGTACCACTGGGCCCACCACGCTGGATAAAATCAAGAACTTTTACTATTTCTTTTACTCTGGCATTGTAATCAGCCAGGCGCTCCGCTCCGGTTGCTGGTGAAGTCGCCGGACATGGAGTGGGGAATCTTAAGGAAAAGGTTGAATGCCAAGCCCCTGCTGACACATCGGGGGCTTTTACTTTGGGAATTATATACGATTCTACCCATCTATAAGATTCCGCATTAACATGGAACCATGCGGACCTGCTTCCGTCAATTAAATTTCGGCTTTCGTCTACATAGCAGTATTACAAGACGTAAAGTAGTCACCGGGTAAAATTGTATATAATCCCCTTTACTTTTTATGGGCCGGATGTATAGCGGCTGGTGTCTCAAAAGCCGCCGCGCAGCCCGGTCATTGCCTCTCCGGCCCCGGCGCCTCCCCTCCGCCATCCGGGAGCCCACCCTCCGCCCATTAAGATGCAGATGGAGGTTCGGCGGCGCCCAGCTTATGGCGGTGGCACGGGATGCACGCCGACATCGGCGTCCAGCGCCCAGACCCGGCGCAGCAGATGCTCGCAGGCCAGTGTCTGCCCGGCTTCGCCCAGGACGGTTATGGCCCGGTAGCGGGAGGCCGTCAACGCCCGGGTGCTGTCCACCACCTACTGGAGCTCCGTGTCGAAGTCCAGGCTCTCGTTGACGCAGGGACTAAGAGACTATCTCAAAACGCGGTTCGACAAGCTCACCGTGAGCGGGGCCAACCTTGTAATCCGCTCATACTGAGCTTGTCGAAGGGCGCCGCTTGAGCGTTCCTTCAAGGCTTGGCAAGCAGCGCATACAGGTAGCCATCGGCCACCACGTAAACCACTCCGTCCTCAACTATGGGGGCACCACCTATTCCATATTTCACGAACGTCCAGAGGAGTTCTCCTTCTGCGGCGTCGAAAGCGTCCAGTACAAACCAATACTGGCTTACCGCATAAACTACTCCGTTGTCGGCAGCGAGGCCCGACACATCTTGTAGAAAAAGATCATCTCTGCTCCAAAGCGGGTCCCCGGAATCCGCGTCCATTGCAAGCAATGATTCGCGTGTCGCTGCGAACACCTTCCCATTCCCTATTGCCGTGGCGTAGTACTCCACACCATCCCAAACAGTCGCCCTCGACGATTCAGCGCCCCAAAAAATCGGAGTCGCTTCACCACAGGCGGCCGGGTTCTCTCCGGCTGGGCACCACCAAAGTATTTTAACCGGCCAGAACTTTCCCTCGTCGGGAGTCCTGTCGAACCTGACGAACGCCGGAGACGACGCTTGCGGGTCACGGTGGAATTTGTCGGATTCCGAGGCGGCTATGAGGCTTGGCATCTTTGCCTCAAGTTCAGTGGCCGCAGAACTAGGCGTGAGAGTTGGTAGGGATATGGGGGGTATGGGGATCGGAGTCGCGGGTATTGCTCTGGGTGCGGACCCGGACCCATCCGCGGCCGGTGTGTACAAGTCCACCACCTGGAACACCACTCCGTCCGGCCGCTTCTCCGGGTCATCCGAGTAGACCACGCGCGCCCCGGCCCTGGGAATTACGTACCGGAAGGATGCACGCTGCCCTGGCGCGAGCTTGTCCACGCCGAGAATGCCGAACCCCGACATTACCTCCACCCTGCCGCCGGCGGAAAAGACGGCGTCCGGGATGAACACGGGTGCGAAGTCCGCCGCCTCGCTGTCGTTGACCGCGGTCATCGAAAGCTCTATACCGCCGCTGACCGGGTTGTGCTGTACGCCGTCGAGAACTACTGTCTTTCCGTCCAACTCATACAGGACCGACCCGGGCGCCGCCTCGGAATAGTGAGCGGTGTAATCGAAGGTCGGGCGGCCTGCCATTCCCCTGAGGTCCAGGGGAACCTCGTGCTCCCCAAACTTAAGGACGGCGCTGTCATGATTGGCCGGTGCCCTGAAGTTGACCGTGACGGGCAGGGGCCACCTGGCCCCGTTGCGCCGCGCTGCGGTGAACGCGTCTGCGTCTCCCTCCTCCAGAGTCAAGATGGCGTTGAACTGGTTCTCCGGCCCCCAGAAGATTTCGAGACACTCGCTTCCACTCTTTCCGAAACACACGCTGCCGGTACTGTCATCTAGGCCGAACCCGGGACCCTTCCCGGGTTCGGAGGAATCGTATTCACCGAGGGCCAGGACTGATAGATCAACCCGGACCGTGGACATGAGAGGGTCCTCGAGGTCCACGGCTCGGTTGGCATAGGTCACTGCTATGCCATGCTGAGAGTCCATGAAGAAGCTCGCGGTTTTCGCATCCTGGGAGGGTGGCGCCGCCGGCGCGGGCAGGAACGCCTGACTGTCTCTCGGAGCGTAATCGCCCTGGAGGTCCAGGGGAATTCTATACTCGCCGAAGAATAGGCCGGCCTTGTCGGCGTTGGCGGCAACCTCAAAGGTGACCTGGAAGTTGACGGCTTTCAGGCCAAAGGAACTGCCGGCGGATTCCCAATTGGCGACCCTCAGCTGGGCCTCGTTCTGTTCCGTGCTGCCCCATTTGACCGAGAAGCAGTCGGCAGGCCCCTGGTCTCTCCCGGCAGGAGCCTGGGCCGTACTCGGGGGAGGGCCTGTTAAGCCCCCGGAAGTGCCCTGGACGTACTCGGCAGGAGCCTGGGCGCCCTCGAAACAAAAGATGTTTGATTCCCCACTGCCTTCCACCCCCAGTTCGCCGCTGGAGAACTTGACCGCCACCAAGTTGAGAGTGATGTCCACCCAGCCATCCCTGCTCTCGCTGGGTTGTCTGGCGGTCTGGGCCAGGGCCAGGCCGTGGGTGGCCCCGTGGTAGTATCCGTCGGGCTTGACTGGGCCCGGCGCCGGCGTCGCCGTGGGCACAGGCAAGGGAGTAAGAGTAGGCGTGGGAGTGGGTTCCTGGCCCCGCAGAATTGACCGACCCGTGTCCTCCCTGGACCCTTCAGGCGCCTCACTCGATTGGCTCGTTGCGTCCCCGGACCCCTCGGTCGAGCCTGCATCCGAGGTGGGCTCACACCTTCACACGCCGCGAAGGCGAGCAGTAGCGTCAGGGAGAGTAGGGTAAAGAGGCTAATTCGCCGGAGAAAAGTTGAGCGGAGGTAACCAGAGCCGCTTGGTTTCATGCCAATGCACATAGCCAATCCTGCTCGAGTGTTAGACCATGGATTCCGTCCGTCCGCTCCTGGGCTTTGCGTCAGGTCGGGAGGCCAAACAGTGTTGCGAAGGGGTAGAATCACCTCAGGTAGGGTGAGCATGGCGAGACGTATTGCGAGAGAGGGGTCTGACCAGCTTCCCGTTGCCGGCGAAACGGCATGATAACTGTACCACGTTTGTATTACTTGTCCATAATCTTGTGTTCCAGGGCAATCGCGTCTTAACCCGTCACAAGCAAAACCCAACGATTTCCGATGAATCGGCAAGTCTCAAGGACTCCGAAGAGGCACCCGACACCTAAATTGGGAGGGAACTCAAGGCACGGTGTAGCCCCGCAAGCTGCCGAGTAACTCCCACTCGGAGAGAAAGGCGCTTATTATCATCTGGATCTATAGATATTATTGACAGAATTTCAAGACGCGATTGCCCTGCCTCGTCCCTCAACCGGCTCACCAGAGCAAATATATTCTTGATAAACTATATATCAAAAACTGTGGCATCGGCCAGGGCAATCGCATCTTAATTCCAAGAACCCCGGCGGTGTCATTATGAGCGCAACGGAGTCGAGTGAAGAGTCCCAACCCTGCTCATTAGCAACCTTGATGACTCGAGAAATGCCTGTCGGCAGGAGTTAGGATTCTTCACTCCGTTCAGAATGACAGATCATACGCATAATGATCGGGTACAAAGCAGCCGGGTGAGTGAAGAAACGGCGGTTAGCGGCTTGGTCCGACTCCCTGAAGTTAAGAGCTGAGATTGCCCTGTCGCATCGGCTCAGGGCGACTCAAGGTCGGGTAGAGGCGCCCTACCCTATAGCGTCACTTCCCACCGGAAAGTTCGCAATTCGGTACGTGCAGGCCCGCGGTTGTGGAATCGAACTTCGTCCCGAACCGTCCACCAAGTTTGTAACCCTAGCCACTTCAGTTCGACAGAAGGCCGCCCTAGGCTTACCGGAACTGCTCAGTCAGGACATACACTTCTTAAAGGAAATACAATCCCCCGCTTACGGCACGCCATTCTTTACGTCGCTTTTAAGGCCCCCATGACTGGCAGCGAGATTCTGGAGTAGTAAGAATCGGTGACGGAGTTCTATTACCGGAACTTGGGCATCACTTCCCTGGCGAAAAGCTCCATTGAGCGCAATACCCTGGAATGCTGCATACTGCCGAAGGACATGCTGGCGCCAAAGTACCCGATGCCGTGTTCCTCCCGTAGCTTGGTGATTCGCTGCACACATTGTTCCGACGTGCCGAAGTAAGCGGTGGTCTCCAGTTCCGACTCATAACTGGCCGGTTCCACGGTGCGGGTTCGGCGCCAATGGTTAAGGTCCACATTGATTTCATCGCCGTGGGTCAAGGTGCGCCGATAACCCCCCAGGTCCCGGACCCAGGTCAGGGACTGCCGGGGGTATTCCTGGGCTGCCAGTTCGTCGTCCTCCAAGTACACAAACCGGAAGTAGGGCATTTCCTCCAAATGTGGATCCTTTCCGGCAGCGGCGCAGCGTTCCGCATAAAGGGAAAACAGCCCCAGGTTATCGGCCTCCGGGGTAGAAAAGCTGGTCAGGATGGGCAGGTCTCGCGATACGGCAACATCCACGCTGGCCGGAGTGCGGGATACGGCCAGATAAACCGGGGGATGGGGCTGCTGCACTGGAGAGGGAGCTATTGTAAGGTCTTTCACCTGATAAAATTCGCCGTCATAAGAGAAACCGGACTGGGTCCACAGCCCCAGGATAATGTCCAGGGCCTCCTGAGTCCGCACGTCCCGGGTATCGAAATCGATATTAAAGTTACCGTACTCGTAGTCCGCCGAACCGCGTCCAACCCCGAAGTCCAGTCTGCCATGGCTTAGCACGTCCAGCATGGCGCTCTCTTCAGCCAGGAAAATGGGGTTGTGGAAAGGCAGGACGCTGACGCCGGCCCCGATCCGGATCTTCCTGGTGCGTGCGGCGATGTGGCTGAGCAGCGGCATCAAGGAGGGACAGATGCCGTACCGGCTGGAGTGATGCTCAGCAATCCAGATCGAATCGAAGCCCAACTCTTCGGCGTACTCAGCCTGTTCCAGCATTTCACCGAAGATCCGGCCCTGGGCGCCAGTTTCCTCCTCTGTCCAGGAACCCAGTAAAAACAGGGCAAACTTCATGATGGACATGGGCCTCCTTCAAGCTGGCCTGATGGGGACTCTACAGGTCTCGGAGAAGGTCTGCTCACCGACGCCCATATCCGGGCAAACTGCCCGGTCGTCCTTGGAAAATTCGCCAGTGTTTGCGGCAGGACTAGAAACCGACGGCATAGGCCTCGCACCGCGGGTCTGCGCCGCCCTGCAGCACCTTGGTCTCCGGGTTGCGGGTGATGACACAATATAAGGCTGAACCCTCCCACCAATCGGGATACTGCTCTATCGTGTGGCCCTTCCGCCGTAATTTCTCGGCCACTTCGCCGGAAATACGGCCTTCCAACCGCAGCATCCCCGGCTCATATTTTGACGCCCAGTTGGAACTGGGGAAATTATAGCTGTAGAAGCGGGGTTCCTCCACGGCCTCTTGAGGGTCGCGGCCAAATTCCAAGACGTTCAACAGCAGTTGCAGAGTGCCTTGCGGGATATGGTCGCCGCCGTGAGCGCCAAGGGCCATCACGGGCTCGCCGTCGCGCAACACCAGTGCAGGCGCGGGAGTGAGCCTGGGCCGCTTGCCCCCTGCGACCGATGCCGGATGGCCTTCGATCAGCTTGGACTGGGTGCCGCGCAATGAGAACGCCAGGCCGGTGCCCGGAATTATTGGCCCGCCATTCTTGGTGCCCTCGCTGGGGGTGCTGGAAAAGATGTTTCCATCCCGGTCGATTACCGCGAAATAAGAGGTCCCGCCGCCGCTGACTCCGGCTGTGCCAACCGGTACCGCCGCCTCTCTGGGGGAGTGGGGGGCGCCGTCGATGGCCGCCTTTCCGTTTCGCGGGTCTCCCGCGGGGGGCGTGCCCGGCCAAGCCAGGTCCGGATCGATTAGAGATCGGCGCTTAGCCAGGTATTCCTCCGCCAGCATGTCATTGATCGGCACGTCCACGAAATCCGGGTCTCCCACGTACTGCTCTCGGTCGGCAAAGGCCAAATTCAAGGCCTGGTTCACGGTGTGGATGTACTCGGCGGAATTGTGGCCCATTGTCGCCAGGTCGTAACCTTCCAGAATCTTGAGGGCTTGAGGGAACGTCGGTCCTTGGCCCCACGGCCCCGTGCTGTAGACGTCGTAGCCCTTGTAATTTACCGTCACGGGCGGAACCACTTGAACATGATACCGGGCCAGGTCTTCCTCGGTGAGCATACCCCCCATCTCGCGGTTGTATGCGGCAATCTTGCGGCCAAGTTCGCCGGTATAGATGTAGTCCCTGGCCGCCTTGAGCGCGGCCTCCCGGCCTGTCCCGGCGTTGGAGACCTCCACATCCGCGATTTTGGACAAGGTGGCGGCCAAGTCCTTTTGATAGAACATCTCGCCCTGTTTGGGGGCGCGGCCGCCGGGCAGGTAGATTTCGGCGGTTGACGGGTGGGCGTTGTAATGGTCGAAGGCGGTCTTAAACCGGCCGGCCAGGTAACGGAACATGGGGAAGCCCTTTTCGGCCAGGTCGATGGCCGCGGCCGCCACCTCTCCGAAGGTCATCGTGCCAAACTTGGACAGAGACGTTAGCCACGAATCGGCGGCGGCCGGAGTTAATGACGAGAGCACCCCGGCCGGAATCTTTCCGCCGTGGGTTTTTTGAAAGTACTCGACCGACGCCGCCTTGGGCCAGACCCCCAGACCGTCAATAGTAGTAACTTCTTTCCGGTCAGCCAGGTATATGACCGTGGGCGCCACGCCTAGGAAGCTGCAATCATCGACATGGACCACGTTCAACGCCAAGCCAACGGCCACCCCAGCGTCAATCGCGTTGCCACCGTTTTTCAGAACTTCCAAACCGGCCATGGCGGCGCTGGGGTGGCTCGCTACGACCATCCCGTTGACGCCCTGCATCAATGGACGAAAACTTGTTAGCGTGGTCCCTTTGACTGGCATTGACAGGCCTCCGAATTAAGGATTTTCTTGTTCTCCGGTCTGGCGCCGGACCGGGTCAGACTTCTCCGGCCATTTGGATGTGGCGCCTGCCTAGTTCGCCATGATATCAGATGATAACCTTCCCGGGGATATGCGGGTTGTCATGAATTCCTGCCGCTTTACACCGCTCACCGATGGCGATAGGTCGGAATCGATCTCCCGTGGCAACACCTCAACTTGGTGTTGCACTTCGTCTGTGAATCTAGGCAATGGCGGATTGGGGTCGAGATTTCGCTATTGGTAAAATAACCGCACATGACTTGAAACTCCAACGAAGGCCGGCGTCAACCCAAAGCAGGCGTGGTAGTATCAGGCAGCGCGCTCAAGAGGTTATCAACATGGTGGCAAAACGTCCTACGGTCGAAGCGTCTTTCCGAATAGCTAGGGCCGCCAGTACCAAGCCCCCAAATGGTGCGGTATTTACGCACTCAAGCCAACCTACGGGCTGGTCCCATATACAGGGGTATTCCTGATCGAACTGACCCAGGTTACCTCCAGAATTCATCCTGGGCCAGTTTTCGGGTGGCGGGTCAGATCGGCGAAATTCCTCAAGTCCATGGCCAGGGGGGGTACTATGCCAGCACCCAGAGTAATTTACCAAGCCAGACCCGGCAGCCCAGGGCAATCGCGTTTTAACTGAGAAGGACTTTGAGCAGGTAGTCCTCACTCCAGCCGGCGTTGAGGCGTTTGCCCCCCGGTCGTGGCCGGGGGCAGGCTTTGGATGCCGGTTTTCAGGCTGGTCTCCCTCTTGAGCAGATTGTGGGCAATCTGCCGCAAGAGGCCCATGTTTTGCGCCCCGTGGTCCCCCGTTTTCACGGGGGCAGGCTTTTGCGCACCCGGCGCTGGTCTTCCCGGAAGGTCGCGTCCAACGTCCAGTGGAGCGAATTTTCAATGCTCCAGTGACTGCGTATCACGCTCAGGAGCCTATGGGCCGAGGCGTCGAGGCTGCTGATGCAGTACCGGGGTTGGCTCACCGCGCCCTGGTCAGTATCCCGGCGGCCTACGGCCTTGACTACAGACTTCAGGCAAGGCCATTGTTTTCCGGTTTGCAGATAATCCGGACACTCCGGGCCGGTTATGACCCAGCATTCCCGTTTTTCGATTCGTCCGCGACCCTTTTCCAGGGCCTGCCCCGTACTGGATACGGGGGTATGGCTGTAGTCATATGGGACTCCCTCAAACCCGAGGGCTTCAGCGCCTTCAAAAAGATCCCGGACATCCTCATACAGTTGGCTTTGATTCTCTTTTACCGCCGGCACGTAGTCCGCCCCGGCCCCAATAATCTTTTGGGCTGTCTCCTTCCGGCATCCCATCGCGTCAATGGTGACGATGCACCCGTGAAGGTCCAGGAGTTCCAGCAATTGGGGGATGGCGGTGATTTCGTTGGACTTCTCCCCGGTCTTAACCTGGCCCAGAGCTTGCCCCGTACCCGATACGGGGGTCAGCGCGTTCTGAGATGCCCAGGCGCTGACCATAGCCTGCCCCGTACTGCGATACGGGGTGGATGGCCTTTTTGCCGCCTGCCCGGCCGTGGGAACGCCTCATGGCCTTGCCGTCTATCGCCGCCGCTTCCCCAGGGACCAGTTGGGCCGCCGCCTGGGTCCACTCCATAAAACAACTCTGGAACCGGGCTGGGTCCAGGCGGGAGAACACGCCCCCGAAGAGCCTGCCCCCGCGAAAGCGGGGGTGTCGCGGGAGGGGATGCCGCGGGGCAACTCCAGAGCTTGCCCCCTGCCACGATAGGGGGAAGGTCCTGAACCATTCCTCCTTGCTCTCGCCGAAGAGTTCAATATGCACCCAATTACCGGCCCCGCGGATACTGGCGCAGATTGCGATAGTCACAATGTCCAAGAGGTTGCGCCGCTTGGCGCGGTCTATCCCGGGGTCTTCCAAAGATTCGAAGCAGTCCATAATGGATGCGCTTTCACCCTTCACCATCACACCTTCCCATTTACACCGAATAGACACCCAATATAGACACCCAATGACTCAAGTTTAACCCATCTCCAACATGCAAATTAAAACGCGATTGCCCTGGCCGTTCAGGGTCAGGTTGTAGCTCTTGCTCTCCCCCGCCGCGAGGCTGGTGTTCACGCCCATCTTCAGGGTCCGGCCCGTCCTGCCGCCCACGACCCGCCCCTTCAGGTCCAGGTCGTGGGCGGCCCGAAGGGTGACGGCGGCGGTGTCGCCGGAGACGGCCAGCCGTTCCACGTAGATGCGGCGGCCCGGCGCCGGGTCCGGCGGCTCAAAGTAGATTTCGCCCAGCCGCCAGGCTTCGCCGTAGGGGTTGTCCTCCGGGTCGTCGGCCAGGGCGCTGCCGGGCAGTAGCACCACCGCCAGCAGGCCCAGGGCCGCCATCGCCAGGAAGCGGCCCCAGAGCCTGCCCCGCGCCTGACGCGGGGGCTTTTCCTGCTTGCTCTCCTGGGGCCGGAACTGCTGGTTGCCCGCGTCCTTCCGGCGGCGGCCCTTGCCAAACCATCTGTGGGGCCGGAAGGGGCGGCGCCCCTGGCGACGGGCCGCCTTCACTGCCCGGCCCACGCCAGAGGCGGCCTTCTTCACCAGCAGCCGCAGGGAGTCGGGCCTGGCCTCGGGTTGGGGTGGCGGCTCGCTGACCGCCAGTTGGCCGGGGAAGCCGACGTAGCGCCGGGCGCCCAGGTTGAACTTGAGCAGGTCGGCGGCCACCAGGGGCAGCCCCCGGCCGCCCACCTTGCCCACGGTCATGGCGATGCCCAGGACGCCCAGCAGGATGGCGATGCCCAGCTTCAGCCCCGAGGGGCCGAAGGGGAAGTAGCGGTAGACGCCGTAGGCCAGGCGCAGGTCGCCACTACCGCCACGATCTGGGGGAAGGTGAACCACAGCAGCGCCTTGTCCTCGGCCTGCACGTGGGTCGGTACTTCATGCTCTCTCATGCCTCGCCTCCTAGCCGTCGCCGCCGTCGCCGGAATCGCCGCCGCTGGGGTCGGGCACGTCCAATTCCACCGGCGAACCCACCACGGCGTTGATCACCAGCTCCACCACGCCGTAGGCCACCAGGGCCAGCACGATGCCCGCCAGGGCGGTCATCATCGCCGCCTTGCCCCGCTCCATCTGGTTGGGCGCGCCGGAGGCGGTGAGGTACATGTAGGCGCCGTGTAGGGTAGGCCGCCGGCGAGTTACCCCGCATTGGCGGAGCACTTTTCCGTCGGCCCCCCTCCGAACCGGACGTGCGGCTTTCACCGCATCCGGCTCTCCAGTGGTTTATGTCTGCGATTGCGGATTGCCTCGCCCGTGGTGGATGTTCATGTGACACGTCCGGCAGACCACGAGGGTCTTGCGTTGCCGCGCCGCCATAAGTTGTACCCACTGGGGCTTTTCCCGTTGGCCTTTCACGTTCAGGTCGCGCAGGGCGCGGATGTGGTGGACTTCTACGTCCACCGTTGAGCCGCACATCTCGCATTCGTCCGCCAGGAGCCGTTTGATAAGCTCGGTGCGGTCAGTCCTGTACCGTTGAGGCTGTTGGTCTACGAGGACAGCCTGCCGTTGCCGTTTCAGGGGTATGCCACCGAAGTACGCCACTAGAGGGCGTTTGCCGTTGTCCCGCTGCTTTACAACCTTGAGGCAGACACGCGGCCCGTGCTCGGTTTCAACGATGCCCTTGTAGAGACGGCGCATCTTCCGTGCGGTGGACTTGTGCTTTGCCGCCAGGCTTCTTGCCAGCGACATCTCCATGACCGTTCGCAGTCGCCCGAAATGAGAGACGTTGGAGGCCAAGAGGTAGTACTGGACGACGCCCCGGAACTCCGCTTGATACCGGCTGACGATGGTGTAATCATCATCGGCCAGCAGTTCGTTGCGGTGCGCCGGTTTGCCGTTGCGCATGTAGGCTCGGCAATGTTGGTCGATGACTTCGGCGGGAACCCGCAACCCGATTCGACCATTGACCTTGCGTTGACCACGGTGGTCGTGCTGATCATTGGCCTGCTGGTTCACAAGTTCGTAGCCGAGAAACCGCGCCGCCTGGCTGGTGGCGTGGGTTATCAGGGTCTTTTCCTGGGATAGCTCCAGCTTGAGCGAGTCGCGCAGGAACGTCTCCAGGGACTCTTTCACCTGTTGGGCTTCGGCTCTTGGCCCGATAAAGCCCAGCACGAAGTCGTCCGCGTAGCGCACGTATCGAAGCCGCCGGTAGTCTGGGTCGTGGGGGTCGCCCGACGGCAGTTGTTGCATCTGCTTCCGCAGTTCCACCGCCAAGCTGTGGTGCCCCACGTTCCGGTGATAGACCATACGGCTCCTCAAGCGTATGTACTCGCGGTTGTCTCTCCGGTCTGTGCCTCGGGTGTTTGCTGGTATCAGCACGTTCTCGACGTACTTGTCCAACCGGTCTAGGTAGATGTTGGAGAGGATGGGGCTGACCACACCCCCTTGCGGCGTACCGCTCAGGGTGCGGCCGTATTTCCAATCCTCCACGTAGCCCGCTTTCAGTAGGTACTTGAGCAGGCGCAGGAATCGGTTGTCGTGGAGCTTCTCGCCGAGCACTGACAGCAAGACCTCGTGGTCGATGTTGTCGAAGCACCCTTTGATGTCGCCCTCGACGAACCATCGGACACCGGTCCAGTGGTCAACCACGTTGCTCAAGGCAGTATGGCAACCCCGTCCGGGCCGGAAGCCGTGGGAGCGGTCGGAAAACTGCGGCTCGTAGTAGGCTTCCAGAATCATCCGGATGACCTCTTGCAGCAGCTTGTCCGTCCACGTTGGTATGCCCAGAGGACGGGTTCCCCCCTTTGGCTTGGGAAGGTTGACCCGTCGCACCGGCGTCCATCGGAACCTTTCGTAACGCAGTGCGTCAATCAGGTCGTCGATTTTCGCCAGGGACATTCCATCCACGGTGTCTGCGGTGGTTCCCCTGGTCATCGCCCCCTGGTTTGAGTAGAGACGACCGTAGGCCCGCAGGTACAGGTTCCGGTTGTAAAGCAGCCGATAGATGTTCTCCAGCGGCAATCCTCGTTCTCCGCGTTCACGTAAGACGTTCAGTACAGTTTCGGCCTCTTGCATTGTGCAAACCTCCCTGTCGTATTCCGTCAGAACCACCTGTCCTCCTTCGCCATGTGCCGGGCTTTCCCCGGCTCGGACTACTACGAGGACTCCGTTGCCATAGGGGTCGCCCCCCGTAGGCAATCCCGCGTTCCGTTGACATAGGACGTGATAGCGCGACTTAGGTGCCCCGTTCGTTCCCTTGAATGACCGCATCGGTCATCGTTCACCCATCGGAGGTGCACTGGTCTCACCTACGGGCCAGTGCAATGGGTAGCGCCGGGTTGCAGGCGTTCTACCGGCGGGTGGCTACCAACACCAACTGGGAACTGGGGTTCAGGCAATCCAGCTTTCACCGTATCGCGCGGGCCTTGCGGAACCGGCCTTGTAACGCCTTCAGACCGTAGCCGCTTTGCCGACATGCTATTTTCCCCTTCGGCTTTCGCCTCAAGGTGGGTCGGTTGGCCCAGGAACTCCCTCCGAGTTCCTCCCGATTGAGCCGGGTAACCTATGCCACGTGACGCGGCGCACAGATGAAGTAGCCCACGCCCACGACGCCCACCAGCCCCAGCAGGATGCCCACCAGGTTCGATATGGTCTGTGTCAAGTCTCCCATACAGTCTTTCTCCTTGTGAATCGGTCTTTGGTTCGTCTCTTGCGTTCTCGTCGAGTCTGTCTCGTACCGCTACTGGCACATGGCTCCACCTCCTGGATATGTGGCGGCGCGAACCGTGTCCGCGCCGTTGGTTGTCGTGATTTGGGCTACGGCCCCTGGCTCCTGGGAGTGGGGCCGCTCTGGGCCGGCTGGGTGGCGTTCTGGGCCGCCGAGTTCACCGCGCTTCCGGCGGCGCTGGCCGCGCCGGTGACCCCTCCCGCCACCGCCGCCCCCGCTGCCGCTCCCACCAGCGCCAGGGCGCGGGCCGAACGCACCATGGAACCGGGCAAAGACATCCCGAAGTAGAGGGTGTGCAGCCAGGCGTCGAAGGTCCCGTGATGCCCCAGCATCGAGGGGACGCGCCCGGCCAGGTACATGAAGGCCACGGCCATCAGCAGCTTCCACACCAGGTCCTGCACCGGCTCGAACTCGCCGATGGCGGCGAACTCGCCCAGGAAGGCGAAGCCCAGCGCCACGGCGATGAGCTGCACCGCCTGCTGGAACACCGTGGTCATAAACAGCCGCAGCCAGTGGCGGCCCCAGTTCGCCGTGTGGGGCAGAATCCACAGCCCCAGGGCGATGGGCGCCAATGCCAGCAGGATGTCGATCAGGGCCAGGCGCAGGATCATTTGCACCAGCAGGTAGAGCAGGAAGAAGCCGAAGAGCAGGTAGAGCAGGGCGATGAAGATGGCCACCCCGACCTCGCCGGTCTCCTCGGCGGCCAGCAGCGCGAACAGGGGCGCCCGCAGCAGGTCGCCGGGGGTGACGTTGAGCGTCGCGGCGATGAACTGGGAAACGGCGTGGGCCACGTCGATGACCAGGGCGCACCACCACAGGGACGACGCGGCGGCGGTCAACCCCAGCACCAGGCGGGGCACCATCTCCCGCCAGCCCGACTGGTGGCGGCCCAGGTGCTCCTGGACGATGAAGCTCAGGCCCATCCAGCCCAGGATCACCATCAGGGCGCCGGTGGTAACGGCCCACACCGCCCACCACGCCTGCTGCACGAAGGGGTGGGCGTAGGTCAGGCCCGGCGGGGTTCCGGTGAGGATGTCTCCCATAGCTCCCTAACCTCCCCCGCAGTCGTCGATGTCGGTCTGGGTGATTCCCTGCACCACGCCGCACAGGGTCCCGTGAACCCCCTGGACCACCCACCTGGCGGCGGCCCTGGCCCAGCGGTCCGGGTCGAGGGCGCCCAGCACCCGGTCCCACAACCCCTTGGGCTGGTGTACGGGGATCAGGGCGTAGAAGACGTGGTGGTCGCCCCCGCCGGTGCGGGGGACGGCCAGCATCAGCAGAAGGGCTGTTCGGGGTGGAAGTCGGGCTGCTCGTCCAGAGCCTGCCCCGTACTTGATACGGGGGCCGGGTACTCGAAGGTGTACTCCCAGCCCTCGGCCAGGTGTTTCTCGCCCCCCTGCACCCGGTAGGTGTTGGTCAGCCAGTCGCCGGTGTCCGGGTGGCGGATGGCGTAGTAGAGGACGCTGACCTGGCGGCTGAAGACGGGGCGGGCCACGAAGTCCCCCTCCTTCTTGCGCTCCACCAGTTGCCGGTCCCGGTTGACCAGGCTGATGTCGTCAGGGGGAGGGGTTTGGGCCAGGGCCAGGCCGCTGGCTGGAATGGCGACGATTGCCGAAAGCAGCAGCGCGGCGGCCAGCATTGCGGCCCGGCGGATGAGCCGGGGTCTGGATGTCTGCGTCAACTCGTTCACCTCTCTCTGGTCTCGGCGGCTGGCCGTTCCCGCCAACGCCGCCAGAGAGTGTGCACAGGCCGGCCCCTCCGCATAACCTCCTGTAGGGGCCAGCACACATGAACGGACTTTCAGGGCCTTATGCGGTCGGCCTCTCCTGTGATGTGATGGGGTGTACAGGGATTTGCCTTTTGTCGGGAGGCGGAAAAGGGGGTCGTGTTGAACGTGAATCGGGGCGAAAACGGCCCTCTACAGGAGGTAATCGGTCAACACTTTTCGTAAGTCCCCGTTCCAAGGTCTGAATGCAAGCTCCGTAGCTGGGACGTGCATTTTTGTCCGGCGGGAAAACAGGGAAAACGTGCAAAGCCCCAAGCTGAAATGAGCATTTTTGTACGCGGAGGCGGGATCATGGCAGCGGAGCAGCCGGGCATCGACCGGAGCGAGAGCATTGAGGACCTGCACCACTTGAGGCTGATGGCCCTGTTGGACGAGCAGGTGCGGGACAAGGGCGCCAGGAAAGCGGCGCAGGATCTGGGCGTGGACCACCGGACTCTGGCGTCGAGCTTGGAGTCCGGGAAGCTGTCCCGGCGGATGCGGGTGGCCCTGAACCGGGCCTTGCTGGCCGGGGGTGGGTCTCCGGCGCAGGAGCAGCGGGAGCGCAACGACGAACTGGCCGGGCGGCTGGAGAAGGTGGAAGGGCAGGTGGAGGAACTGGGGGCAGAGATGAACCGGGGCCTGACCGCCCTGCAGGGGGAAGTCGGGCAGATCAGGACCGAGCAGGAGCAGTCCCTGCGGCGCATCGAGGGAAGGTTGGGCCGGGTGGAAGGCGCTGGTGGCGCATCGGGATTGGGTAGTTCCGGGAATGCGGTCAGGCGTTCACCGCCCCGGCCCTGGCTCAGGCGGGACTTTCCCGAGCTGGTGACCGTTGTTCCCGCCGAGGACGACCCGGAGGTCTTCGGCGAGGCGTGGCCGCTGGTCCGGGAGTGGCGGGAGCTGAAGGACGTTCACCCGGCCAAGGGCCGGGGTCTTGCCTGGCTGCAAGCTGAAGAAAGGCTGCTCACGGTGGAGCTGGCCTTGCTGGAGGAGCACGGGCTGACCCTGCCGCCGGAGACCTATCCATTGAAGGGCTTGGACCGCAGCGGCCAGGTGAACTGGCGGCGCCGGGCGCTGGAGGATACGAAAAAAGCACGGCGCAGGAGGGAGACGTTACTTAGGTTGCGGCGGGTGCTGACGCTGGGCCTGTGGCGCGGGTAGCCGGTCGGCGTTGCTTGTCAACTTTTGGACGCACTTTGCCGCTGGGGGCTCCCAAGGGCTATTCAACGGCCTCGGAACGGTCGACAATAATCTCGTTGTCTGGCTTTTCCAGTGTTTCCCGCCCTAGAAACCTGGGGGTCCCTCCCTCAGCCCGGGCCCTTACCGAGAGGTTGGCCCACGAGGGAACGCTGCCGACCCGGGGTGTTCAAGTCCCTCGCAGGCAGCGCGGGCCGATGGTTGGAGTGTTTAAGTCCTTCTCCCGCCGGGCGCCGTTCAGCGGCTCGGAGCTGATCCCTTCGGATTGCTGGACACCCGTCCGTGATGGGAGTTGATCGCTCCTGTCTGCGGTCGGAGGGGACGGCGCGACTGATCCCGCTCCGTTCTCATCCAGGCTGAGGCGTCTGCGGGTTTCCCCCGCGGCGCCCCAGCCGGAATCCCTACCCGTCGAGGCGCACCGTAGCGTTTCACCAGGAGCCCGACCCAAGGCGGTATCCCAACCAAGGCGCTCATCATCATCGGCAAGGAGGTGGCTTACAGAAACAGAACGGCATCCCGGAATCCCTGACTCACCAAGGACTTCCCTGCGGAGCGGTTGCACGCTTCGCCCTCCCTTCACATTGCGGTTGGAGCGGGCACAAGGCTCCGGCTGCTTCTTCATGTCTGCGGCGTAGTTGCTGAACAGCAGTAGCCAGGCCGCAGCTTCCACATGCTCCGGTCGCACGGCTACATAAGGCCGGACGCTTACCCTTGCAACGCGGTTCTCATCGGGCTGCCCACTGCCGGCGTAGCCCGTTGCCGCGCTGCGTTCCTCTCCCCTTTCCATCTCGTAGGAGCCCCAGGGTCGGCGTTCCCGCTCACTGACACCCTGGGCGAACTGCGTCTTTCGCCAACCCCAGCCTCGGCGTGCTCCCTTGCCTGGCTCACCCTGGGCGCAGTGCGTCTTCCGCCGGGCGGCTGTTTTGACGCGCCGGACCATACCCTGGGCGACTTGCGCCTTTCGCCAACCCCAACTGGCGTTTGGGTGTGACTGAAAGAAGTTGGGGTCAATGCCAAAAGGCTTCCCGCTGGCCGTTGGCCCGCAAGGTTCTCAGGGCCAGCATGGGGTTGACGGTCTCCTCCTTCCACCATGCTCCGGGCAACTTCAAGCGGGCTTGGATCACGGCGCGGTGGCCCCCTTCCACCATGCCGCTGCCGATGGGCAAACCTTCCGCACCGGCGGTGGCATAGTCCATCTGTCCTTGCCGGTCCTCCAAGTATCCAGCCAACCGATACAACCGATACAACCGATACAGAGGATGCTCGGGGTTCCCTCCCGCTAAGACCAGGCATTCAGCCACCACCACGGCGGTGTTCCCTGCGTCAATGCGGCCTGCCTGCTCCTCCACCCATGTCTTGGCAGCCAGGGCATCGCCTGGCGTCAACGCCGGCGCCCCCTCATGCAGGTGTTCCAAAAGGTGATGGCGGTCCAGTAAGAAGCGCTGCCTGGGGAAAACTGCCGCCATCTGTTGCGCGGTCCAAAGCGCCCCGTCTCCCACGCCATGCACCCAGGTGTTGCCCCCATACCCGCACCCCAGCGCCAGGGCAAACATCTGCTCTCCCGTCCTCTGGGCAGAACCCAAGGCCGCAGCGTACCGCCGTTCCTTTCCGCCAGGCCCCTCCACCACACTGAGGCGCGCCTCCCGCCGCCGGGTTCTCCTGGCGTGCTTGGGACGCCTGCCAGAACTCATTCCCCCGGCCGGGTCCGGCTCCAACTTCCCAGTGCGCACCATGCTGCCGTCAGTCTCCACGATCAGCCACGGCTTGCCAAGCCGGCAACTCCGCTGCTCTGCATAGCTGGCGGCGGCCTCCCGTTCCTCCCGCTCCACCAACCCAGCGGCTCTCCCAGCTTGTTGCAGCACCACTTCCCTGATGCTGCTGCGGTGCAACTCCACTCCATAGTGTTCTTTAGTGTTCTTTAGTGTTCTTTCAGTTGCCGGCTGGCCTGCCCGAAGGACTTTTCCGCCCCAAAATCCGTCAATGCCCGCTGCAAGGCCAACGACTTGCCTTGAGACTTCAAACCGGTCAATCCCTGGAACGGCTGCTGGCCGCCATGACCCTTGGGACAACGCAGATAAGGCGCTGGGACCCCTATCTGACCAAAGCTGCTTAGCCAGCTCAGGGCCTGCCACCGATGCAGGCGGCGTCTTCCTTGACAGCAGGAGCAAAAGGGGCCTGAGCTTTTGCTTGCTCAGCCTTCACCTCCGCCCAAGTTTGCAACATCTTCCGGTTCAACTCACGGGAGAACCGGATAAGCTCTTCCTCCCAGGCGTCCGGGTCCCACTGCTCCGCCCCGTCCTCCTCGCTTTCCCGGCTCAGCACTTCCCGCATTTCCTGGGTGGCCTGTTCCATTATCTCCCTCAGTATCTCCCTCAGTGCCTGCTCCCGATTCATACCCCTTCTCCCCTGCCGGCGCTGCCCGCGCCGCTTCTATCTATGCCGGGACATTCTATGCCGGGACATTCTATGCCGGGACATTGCCATCTTTTCCCCCTCTTGTAAACTGCCTCGATTTCCAACCCCTTTTAGTCACACCCCTGGCGTTTCCCATCGCTTTGCCCGCCGTGGGTGCGGTGCGTCTTGCTCCGGGCGGCGATGCGACGGCAAATCAGCAACAGCCGAGAGGCGCTCCACGACAACGATCACGCTGGAATGCCTTGCCGCCACAGGAAGTTTGGAGGTGCTTGTGAACTAACGGAAACTCCACGCCCGTCTCCCCCTGGGGAGACGCGGCGTAAACCAGGGCGGCTGCACGTGCCGCCACTGACAACCTGGAGCTTAGAAACGATCGGGGTCGTCCGAAATGGACGGCCCCGCTTTCCGTGTTTTGGAATCAGTGGAAACCACGGCGGCTCCGTAAGCCGCCACTGACAAACAAAAATTTGCACACGAGCGGGGCCGCCTCCCGCTTGGGAAACGGCCCCGCTCGCTGTTTATCGGAGGAAGCGACATGACCACCACCAGCATCGACAAGATGGAGACCACCTTAACGGACAGGTTGACGGCCAGGACGACGGCAACACTTCGCAGGAACGGGCGCACCAGCCCGGCAAGGGCAAGCCCGAGAGCGAGCTCCGGGCGGCGGCGCGGCGCCACGGCCTGACCATGAAGGAGCTGGCGGAGAAGATGGGCGTGAGCGCCAGCTACCTGTCCCAGGTTTCCACCGGACGCAGGCCCTGGACCCCGATGATGCGGGAAAGGGTCGCGGCGGTCCTGGGCGAGGTCCCGGGGCAGGGGATCGTCTACCGTCAGGGCGGCCTGGTCACCGGCCAGAGCAACTGCATCCGGGAACAGGCCCGGGGCATGGGCCTGAGCCTGAAGGACCTGGCCGTGCTGGTAGGGGTGTCCTACGGCTACATGTCCCTGGTGGCCCGGGGCCACCGGAACATGAGCCCGGCGGTCCAGGTCCGGGTCGAGGCCGTGCTGGACGGTCCGGTGGAGATCGCGCCCGCCCAGTGCGCCAACCGCCAGGGCGGCATTGTCAAAGGCGGCAGCACCTACATCCGGGAGCGGGCAAGGGAGCTGGGCATGAGCCTGAAGGAACTGGCCCAGCGGGTGGGGGTGACCCTCAGCTACATGTCCCTGGTGGCCCGGGGCCACCGGAACATGAGCCCGGCGGTCCAGGCGCGGGTGGAGGCCGTGCTGGAAGCTCCCGTCAGGGTTGAGACCGCCCAGCCTCCTACGGTGGACCCGCGGGCCCTTTGGGACCGCATGGATGCGCACAAGATCAGCCAGAACGAAGCGGCCCGGTGGGCCGGCCTCAGCCCCGCTCTTCTCTCCCGGATCATGAACGGCAAGGCCAGTCCCTAAGAGGGTGTGTGAGAATTATTGTAATTTGAGATAGCTTGGTGGGAGACGGGGGAGAGGCTGTACCTTTGGGGCATGAAGCGGAAAGCATATCCCAGTGATTTGACGGATTGCCAATGGAAGCATTTGGAACCCTTGTTGCCCCCTGGGTCGAGGAGAGGACGCCGGCGTACCGTGGACCTGCAGGAGGTAGTAAACGGCATACTATATGTCTTGCGCGGCGGCATACCATGGCGAATGGTGCCCCATGACCTGCCTCCCTGGGGCACGGTGTGGTGGTATTTCCGAAAATGGCGGGCCGATGGCACTTGGGAGCGGGTTGAGGAGGCGCTGCGCGGCCAGGTCCGGGAGAAAGAAGGACGGGATGCCATCCCCGGCGCTGCCATCATCGACAGCCAGAGCGTCAAGACCACGGAAAAGGGGGGCCTCGGGGCTGCGACGCCGGCAAGAAGGTATCTGGGCGCAAGCGCCGCATCGTAGTGGACGTAGTGGACATAGTGGACATAGTGGACACCGTGGGCCTGCTTCTGGCCGTGGTGGTCCATGCGGCCAACATCCAGAGCCTGCCCCGTGCCACGACACGGGGACCGGGATGGGGCCAAGCTGGTCTTGGTAAAGTTGCTGCACCGGTTTCCCCGGCTCCAGGTCATCCGGGCCGATGCGGCCTACGCTGGCCGGTTGGCGGCGCGGGCTTGGGCCACCGGAGGTTGGGCGCTGAATGCGGTGCGCCGGAACCCGGACAGCCGCCGCTTCGAGGTGCTGCCCAGACGGTGGGTGGTGGAGCGCACCTTGGCTTGGCTGAGCCGCTGCCGGCGGCTGAGCAAAGACTACGAGGAATTGCCCGAAACCGGGGAGGCATGGGTCCATATAGCGATGGTCCACCTGATGCTCAAAAGACTTAAACCCAATTGATCCCTATTTCTCACACACCCTCTTAGAGGGCGCCTGGGCTTGGGCAGGGCCTATGCCAGCCGGTTGTATTGGCCGTGCAGGACGGACGGACGCAGAAGAAACGGAATGAGACTCCTGGTTCTGGCATTGCTTATTCTGGCCGTGGGGCTGACGGCCTGCGGCGGAGACCCCACTCCCACACCAGCGTCCGCGCCGAACGCTGCTCTTGCGCCAACGTCTCCTGCGGCCTCCAACCTGTCTCCGGCGCCCACTCGAACCCCTGCACCCACGCGGGTTCAGACGCCGGAGCCCACGCAAACCCCTGGCGGGCCCTTGCCGACAGCCACCCCGACTCCGGCGGCCCACGCCTCCGGGCCCGCCCCCTCCCGTCGGTGACCTTCTGGTGTCCATTGACGGCGACACCAGGTGGCGGGACTTGTACGACACCCTGGGCCAGCACGAGCAGAACTGCATCCGCGACTCCCTGGGCGCCGGACTGCTCCAGATGGTCATGGGCGAGCCGGTCTCCATAAACGCCTTCGAATGGACGCAGGAGTGGCAGGTCCTGGTGTTCAACTGCCTGGATCCCGAGACCGGCCGGGCTATCCTGCTGTTCGAAATGGTGGCAGGATTCTTCGAGGACGGATTGCCGTCCGTAAGCGAGATGGACTGCCTGATGGGGGTTGCGGCTGATACCGACCCGGCGGCGGTGATTGTCAGTCTGCTGCCCGATTCAAGGGACCGCATTCCAATGGGAGAATTCTGGGCGGGATTCGTCAAGTGCATTCCCGACAAGTTCATAGCGGGGAGCCTTGGTTTTGGGGACGAATCAGAGTTCCTGGACGGAGAGGTCATTGCGTCGGCCCTGACGGACGAGACCGTCTCGGACTCCGGGTCCGGCAATCCCTTCGGCGACTTTGAAAACTGCCTGGTCCATCTGTGGTCCGGCTTGAATGGAGACGCGGAACTGGACATAGAGGACGACCACTCCAACGAAATCGAGGGCGCGACACCGGTAAACGTGGGGGAGTCTGCCTCCGGCTCAGTGGACTATGAGGCCGATGAGGACTTCTTCGTGATTCACTGACCTTACGCAGAGGCCGAAGAAACTGGTATCTTTGAGTCATGAACCAAGAACTGACCGAACTCTACAGCGATTACCTGCTGAGTTCCCCGGATCAAGTCCGGGGCAGGCTCTTTGGCGCGGCGACAGCCACCGGCCTGTCCGACATGCTGGAAGGGGAAGTCAGCCATGACCGGATAACCCGCTTCCTGTCCGGGGAAGTCTACGACTCCAGGACCCTCCGGCAGCAGGTCAAGCCCATGGTGAGAAAGATAGAACAACCCGATGGCGCACTCATATTCGACGACACCATAGAGGAAAAGCCGCATACGGACCAGAACGAGATAGTCAGTTGGCGCTTCGATCACAGCGAGAACCGGACGGTCAAGGGCATTAACATCCTCAACTGCGTTTACCGCGCTCAGGGTATGACGCTGCCGGCGGCATACGAAATCATCCGCAAGCCCATTGTATTCGAGGATGAGAACACCGGCCGGCTCAAGCGCCGGAGCGAGGTCTCCAAGAACGAACTGATGCGCCGGATGCTGAAGGTCTGTCAGCAGAACCGGCTGGAGTATCGTTATATTCCGGCAGACAGCTGGTTTTCGTCCAAAGAGAATCTGAGTTTCATACACAACGGCCTGGGCAAGGAGTTCATCACCGCGCTCAAATCCAACAGGACGGCAGCATTGAGCTATGAAGCGAAACTTCAGGGCGGCTTTCACCGGCCAGAATAAGCATAGACAAGCTGGACCTGCCGGAAGGTCAACCGGTGCGCGGCTGGCTGCGGGGACCGGATTTTCCTGTCCTGCTGCTTCGCCAGGTCTTTAAGAACAGAGATGGCAGCGCCGGTACACTGTATCTGGCCGGCAGCGGCTTGGACGGTGAAGGCGAGACCATCAAAGCGGTCTACCGGAAAAGGTGGAAAGTGGAGACGTATCACAAGACGCTCAAGGGCAACGCCGCGCTGGCTAAGCCGCCGGGGAAGACGGTCCGAACTCAAAGCAACCACTGTTTCATGGCTATCTGCTCAGCCTGCCGCCTGGAATGGACCAGCGTGACCCACCAGATGAATCATTTTGCCTTGAGAACCCGGATATATCTCAAGGCTATCCGCCATGCCTTTGACGAACTCCAACTCCTCAAGGCTGCGTAACATCAGTTATTAAAACCAGGGAGGGAGAGACGTACCAGTTCGACGTGGCGACGGGCACGTTGAAGGAACCCGGGGTTACCCTCTTCAATGCCGAGTTTCAGGCCTTGGCGGACAGCGGTGATTACGAAGGTCCAACGCCCCGAGTGATCTGGCAGGCGCCCATGTCGGGGGTGATCTACATCGATGTGTATGGATGGGACCTGGGGACCTACTCCCTCACGGTCAAGGCCACCGATTATGCCGATGTTGAAGACGACCACTCCAACACCAGGGGCGGGGCCACCGTCCTGACGGTGGGGCAGGACCTCCCGGGGAGGTTGGACTACGCACCGACGCAGACATTTTCCGGCTGGATGCCTCGGAGGGAACCATCTACGAGGTTATGGCCGTGCTGGGGACGCTGGAATACCTGGATCTGGAGCTGCGCGATGCCCAGTGGAGATACCTGGAGTCCGGTTTCGGTCGGGATGAGCCTGGCGTTGTGGGGTTCTCCTGGCGGGCGCCATCGTCCGCTGAGTATTACGTTGTCGTGAGAGGGTTCGAAGTGGGTTCCTACATCCTTTCCAGCAGAGCCATAGAGGACGACAACCGAGATTCCGGCGAGGAGGCGAACCCCATAGAGATCGGTGAGGTTGTGACGGCATCCATATACGACGAAGACGACCTGGATTACTTCGTTTTCCAGTCCACTCGGGGGAGCATATACGGGATTGTCGTCGAATTGGGCACGGTGAAGGACTCCGCGCTTACCCTCTACGACCGACACGGTGAAATAGCGTTCAACGAAGATTTCGGAGACAGCTACGCCTCCCGGATTCTCTGGGAGGCGCCGGACTCCGGCACCTATTGGCTCTCGGTGTCCGGCTACGAATCGGGCACCTACACCCTGGTGGTCGAGGAATTCACGGCGGGGATCAAGTCGGCGCCGGAGTCGTGACTTACCCTGGAATCGGGAAGGAAGCCTACCCCAATGGGGAACCTCAAGCTCCATCCGGCAGGACTGCTTTTCCTGCTGATCATATTTTCCCTCGCGGCGGGTTGCCGGGGAGACGAAACCGGCGGCAGATTGCCGACGGAGGGCGCCCGGCAACCGACCGTGGCCTCGGCGCCTCCCGCCGATGCCCCTCGCCCAACGGAGACACCGGGGCCGCCACCCTCCACTGAGAAACTCGCCAGGGAACCAGCCCAGACCGGCATTTCTGAAACTCCCCCAGACGAGCCGGCCCAGGCCAGCCCTACGGCCCAGCCATCAGACACACCTTTCCCGAGCGCCACCCCAGGGCAGGCGGGTAGGCCTGGGCCCATTGCATATCTCCCAACCCCTGCGCCCGTTTCAGCCCCTGACGGTATATACGACTATGCAGCCGTCACTACCGGAAGAGCGCACACCTGCCTGTTGCGGAATGACGGCTCGGTACGGTGCACGGGGACAGTCGATAGAGAGACCCCCTTCCCGTCGCCGACCATGGCTTTGGAGTCCATCAGCTCGGGCCCCAACCATGCCTGCGGAATAGGGAGCGACGGCCCGGTGGTCTGCTGGGGCTCCAATGACCGGGACCCCTGGTACGGGCATACCACCGGACAGGCCGACCCGCCGGATGGCGCCTTCACCTCGGTCAGCGCGGGAGGGGCTCACACCTGCGGTATCAAGGCGGACGGAGCCGTTACCTGCTGGGGCCTTGACGAGTTCGGACAGGCCAGCCCGCCGGAAGGCGCCTTCGCCTCCATAAGCGCGGGAGGGGCTCACACCTGCGCCATCGATTCCGGGGGCAGGGTTGTGTGCTGGGGGAATGACGAGTTCGGACAGGCCAGCCCTCCGCCGGGAAAGTTCAGGTCGGTGAGTTCGGGGCTGGTTTACAGTTGCGGGTTGAGGGCAGACGGCGAGGTGGTCTGCTGGGGTTTCATCTGGGCCGGAGAGGAGCCGGGGGAGGACGGCGGATGCTTCCAGCTTTGCACGTATTCCGAGTTGGTTTCCGAAGAAGAGGCCGGATCGTCCGATGTTCTCTTCCGCCAGGTTCACGTCGGTCTTGGCGGCTCGTGCGGCGTCACCACCGATGGCTTCATCCGGTGCTGGGGCTTCGCCTATGAATACCCCAATAGTCCACCGGAAGGAGAGTACGTTGCGGTCAGCGTCGGAGTGCACCACGCCTGCGGCCTGCGCTCCGACGGCGCCGCCGTGTGCTGGGCCGTGGAACCGGGGGCGAGGAGGTACCCGGCGCCGACAGCCTGCTGGTCTGCCTGGGGGACGCCGATGGTTCTGTGGTTTGTCCCGGCCAGCGGGAATACGAGATGGAAGCCATGGCGCAGTCGGGCCGGGTGATTTCCTGGGAGGTCTTCTCCCATAAGGGGACCAACTACACCTGTGGGCACCGGCTGGACGACTCCCTGGTTTGCTGGAACGACGACCACAGCGTGTATCTCGACCCGACGCCCGCTTCCGTCGAGGACTTTGCCGCCGCGGATGACAACACCGCCTGCTGGCTGTTACCGGACCGCACGGTGGCCTGCTGGGTGCACATCACGACGTGGTGGGGACAGATGAGCATGCCGGAGGGCGAATTCCGCTCCATCAGCCTGGACGAGACCGTGTACAGCGTGTTCGGGTGCGGAATACGGACCGACGGTTCTTTGTCCTGCTGGGGCGACGGTGACCCGGACTGGGGCCACCTGGACCCGCCGCCCGGGGAGTACAAGGCGCTCAGCACCGGCTACGGCCACGGCTGCGCCATCAGGCTGGACGACACCCTGGTTTGTTGGGGAAACCACAACATCGGGAACCCGCCAGAGGGGACCTTCCGCTACATCGACGGGAGCGGGCTCATGCACTGCGGTGTCCGCACTGATCATTCGGTGGAATGCTGGGGCAGTGACAGCTCCAGCATAGACCTCGCTCAATTCCAGGAGCGCGCTTATCAATCGGTGGCGGTGGGGAATTTCTCAATAGTCTACCTGTGCGGAGTGCGCCTGGATGGAACGCTGCGGTGCCAGGGAAACCACCAGACCGGAGAGATCTCGCCCCCCGCCGGACCCTTCCGGTCGGTCAGCGCCAGCAGCACCCACGCCTGCGGCGTTCGCGTTGACGGAACGGCGGCGTGCTGGGCCACCCACGAGGAAGCGTACGAGGGCGATGCCAGCCAACTGACGCCGCCCGCCGGCAGGTTCCGCTCGGTCAGCGCCGGGGGCAGATGGAACCACGGCAGCGAGTTCAATTGCGGGATTCGCACTGGCAGCAGCCTCACCTGCTGGGGCAGGCCGGCATCGGCAGCGCTGAAAGTCCTTGTGGACAACTGAGCCAGGATTCCACGCAATGGCGGGCGTTGCGCTGGCGCTCTCCTTGGCTTCGCCTCTTCCGAAGGCGTGGAAGGCTGGGGAATTTGATCCCTCCGGCCCTCCTTACTTTCCCTTGCTCAATTCCGCGTCACCGCCGGACCACCCCTCGGGGGTCATGCCTGGCCGCCCGGCGGTTCAGGGCGCGGTCGAGGACACCGAAGGCTCCGGCCAGAGCGCCGGAGTCGCCGTCGGGGTCCCGGAAGGCCGGGCCTGCGATGACGGCTGGCACACCCGCAACCTCCCCATAGACAGAGTCATCGCAGGCCCCGTGGCGCGTGGGCACCGGGTTGTAGTTCCTGAGCCGGTGGTAGAGGCTGGCGACCATCTCCTCGGGTTCCTGGCCGAAGATTACGAGGGCGTGACCGCCCGCCCGGGCGGCGGTGGCGTTGACCCGGTTGAACAGCCGGTCCAGGCTGACCCGCCGGTACGCCGGAATGTCGTCCTTGTCCAGGCAGATGTTGGTTACACCCAGGCCGCCGGACTCGACGGCAAAGTCCTCGATGAGGCGCAGCCCCTCGGCAATCACCTCCGCTCCATGGCGGTGCGCCGGTTGCGAGTGGCAACCGCAGGCGCAGGACTGCGGAACGGAAGCCAGTTCGTCGGCGCGCAGTCCAAGATCGGCGGGGATGCCGTAGCGGGATTCCAGGCTGCGGCGCCATTCGTGTATCCGCCGGTTGAAACGGTTCCAGGCCCCGGCGTCCACCCCCAGGGCGGAGCGGACGTGGCGATGGAGGCCCTCGGCCTCCACCGCGTAGTAGATTCTCATAGCGTTCACTTCCTCTCGATAGGTTTAAGCCGGCCGGATCAAAAAGCGCATTCGGGCCGGAAGGAGCCGGGCTTCCGCCAGGCGGCGCCCAGCGGCCCCAGTTTTTCCAAGGCAGCCTTGTGGGACATCCAAAGGGGCACCTTGACTCCGGCCCGCCGCATCTCGTTGTCTGCCACCCGCACGAAGTGGCCGACGGCGATGATGTCGTCGTCGAAGACCACCAGGACGGCGGGAATTACGCCGTGGTCGTCCAGAGAGCGAGGGGCGGCGTAGTAGCGCAGGTAGGGGGCGATGCGGGCCGCCATGGTCGTGGGGCGCACCGCCCGGCGCTCCCATTCCAGGAAGAAGGGCAGTTCCTCCTCATCCCTCTTCACCACGCCAAAGGCGTCGGGGCGCACCGAGTGAAGCCGGTCGTCGCGGCGGAAGAAGCGGTTTGCCCGCCGGGGCGGGTCTAGCTGCGCCAGCTCGCAGCCCAGGCAACGGGACTGACTTGCCAGGTCCGCCAGGAACTGGTGAACGGCCTGGGTGTGCTCCAGGTTGCGCAGCAACTGGCGGCTGCGGGAGCAGTAAACGTTGCGCCAGTCCAGGCCAGCCGCAGGGTCCAGCAGGGCGGCGCTCCAACGCCGGCGGGCTGCGCCCACGGCGGAGCGGTCCCGGCGGGCCAGGAATGCCAGCCCCGGATCGGAGAGGACCAGACAGCGCTTCCCCCCGGCGTTCATCGCCGCCGCCAGCCCCCGCCGGATGGTCCGTCCGGGATTCATCCCGGGGCCTGCCGTCATTTGGTCTGGAAAAGTAGGGAATCCCCTACTATAAAACACCAAAACACCGGAGTTTCTTGTAGACTGTCGAACATTCTGAAACACAAGGGAGGTGATGCAGTGGCGTTTCCCAGGCTGCCCGGGACCCTCGAACTTGTCCTCCTCCCGGTCGCCATGACCGGCTTCACTCCTCACTGGCACACCTGTACCTCCGTCGTTGATCGCTAATATCAACAGAGTGGCCCCGGCAACCACACTTTAACGGAGGTATCCCCAATGTTCCCCTCCAAGCTCTTTGCAGCCATAGCCGTGTTCGCCCTGCTCATCGCAGGAGTGAGCTACGCCGGCGCCCAGGAAACCGGCGAAAACCTCGACGTGACCAGCTACAAGGACCACAACCAGCTCCTCGCTGAAGTCGGCAACACAGTCAGCGAGTTCGGAGGCTTCTACTTCTCCAAGGACGGCAACACCGATGTCTTGAACATCTACCTCGCCAGCAACGAGACCAACACGGACAAGCAAGAGAATGCCCAGGACGCGGTCGAAGATAAATTCGGAGTCGTACCGGGCGCCCGACTCAACATCATCAAAGGCGATTACACCATCGCCCAGTTGAGCAACTGGTACTCCTCCATGCAAAACGACGTATGGGCAAACTCCAGCGTAGTTGCCACGGACCTGGAGGAACAGAGCAATCGCCTGGAAATCGGCATCCTCGACTTGTCGAAGAAAAGTGAAATCCTGGCGATACTGACCAACCTCGAAATACCACACGCAGCCGTTAAAATCACGGAACGGGCGAGAATGGTCAAAGAGCATACAATCCGGGAGAGGGCCAACAACAATGAGATGATGGGAGCCTACCAGGTAAAGGTGGTAAACGTTGGCCTCTGCTCCATAGGATTTGTTACTGAGAAAGCCGGAGTCGCCGGGTTCGTCACAGCCGGTCACTGCACCGAAAACTCCTGGGACGGTGGAACCAATAATGTTGCCTTCTACCAGCCAACCAACACCAATACAAGCCACAAGGTCGGCAATGAAGCCGTGGACCCGACCTTCTCCGCGATCACCGGCTGCCCCGCAGGTAAGACGTGCAGAAAGTCCGACTCAGCGTTCATCCGGTTCGACTCCGGCGTTAGCTACCACCGCGGATACATCGCCAAGCCAAACGCCAACAATTCCATAGACGTAGCCAGCGGAGACCAGCTAAAGGTCAAATACGAAGGAGGAACTGTTTACCCAGGCAAACCTCTGCGGCGGTTCGGTAGAAGCAGCGGCTACGTCTTTGGGAACATAAGCGACACCTGCGAGAACACCGATGAAGCAGGCAACCGGATGCTCTTATGCCAATACCTTATCTCGATGACATCCCACGGAGGCGACAGCGGAGCCCCCTACTACGAGCAGGCCGGATCGGAAACTGATGTCAGGTTGTACGGTATCCATGTCGGCAAGATTCCCAGCACGGGAAAGGGAGTCATATCCCCGCTGGTCAACATCTATCAGGACCTCGGGCAGAACGACAACTGGCGCTCCTGCGCCTCACCCTATAGCTGCTAAAAGGAGACCATGAAGCTCTCAATACTCGCGCTGATTAGCCTCTGGATCGCAGTCGCAGCGGCCTGTGCCGCTGCGACTCCCAGTTCAAACCCTGATCAAGTGCAACCAGGACCCACTCGGCCAGTGCCAACGCCCCTGCCAACGCTGGAAGGCCACTTTGTCTTCAAAGACATCCTGTATGAAGGCAATGCAGCACGGGAAATATGGGACAAACTGATCGAGCACAATATCACGGACCTCCCCAGCGTGATCAACGTCTACCTCCACGAAGATTCATACTACGTCTACATCCACGTCACAGATAAAGACGACCTCAGCCAACTAATGGCCTTCCTCGCCCATGCGGGAGTTTCAGGGAGTGCCAACATAGTCATAAACGAAGGGGAGAGAAAGCGATAAAGGTAAGCCCTGACGCCTCAGCCTCACAAGAAATAACCCAATCTGTTGTAAGACCGCATGGAACTTACTCCGGTACAGTACATCTTCATGGTTATGACCGCCGCGGTTGGGGGCTTCATGCTGATGGCGGTCCGGGATGCGGTCTTCGGCCAGGGCGAGGACGCCGGTCACGCCATATTTCTGGCCGGCCTGTCCGCTGGGGCACAAAAAGGCCCCGGCTTAAGGTTGGCCGGGGCCTTGACGCAAGCTTCCCTGGAGGCTATCCTTCACCTGTTTTCTTGGGTGAAGGGCGCAAGCCCTGGTAAATAACCTTTGGCGCACTGAAAGCCAGCAGCAGTGCCACCCGCTGCTGGCTTTCAGTGCGTATGGCTCAGTTGTACATCGGCTAATCCCTCGATTTGAAGATGGCCCCAGCGATTACGCTGGGGCCTTGTTGTGTCAATCACGAAATCGAGAAAGAGAAAATGGCGAAACCCAGACCGGCTCGGGCTGGGTGGTGGCTCCAAGAAGGACCCGGGCCCCGGTGATGAACACACCGGGGACCTGGGTTTGAGTGGGTTATTGCTGAGGCGTGGTCCAGTCGGGAGTCCAGTCGGTTGGAAGGCAGATGAGGGGTAGATCGAAGACCATTTGAGTGAGGGTATCTTGGAGGTCTAATAGCTCTTGGTAGGTCATCTGGGTAAAGTGCTTGGTGAGGGTTTTATTGAATGCCACGATAGTTTCGGTGACTATTTCCTTTGCGATGTCGTCTGGCAATGGCCTGTCTCCGTCGTAAATGGGGTCGAAGCATTTGTCGGTTACGACCATGTACTTGTCAATGACTTCAGATAGTTTATAGGTCTCTATCTCAAATGCGGCGGGGTCGCTTTGGGATAGAGAGATGGCGGTTGGTTCTGGTGTCAGTGTCGGAGTTGGTGAGGGTGTGATTGTGGGCGCCGGTGTGGGTGTTGGACTTGGCGCCGGAGTGGGCATCGGTGTGGAAGTGGGTATCTCTGTGGGCATAGCGGCCAGAGTCGCCTTGACCTTGGCCTCGACTATTCTGGCCTGTGCGTCGGCTGTTGCCCGGGCATCTACTGTGGGTTGTGGGGTAAGCTCGACAACGGCTTTGGCAATCATGGCCTGGATGTCCGGTGTCGGGGGCGCAGAAGCGGCTCCAGTCTTGCACCCAAGAGATAAGACGGCCAGAGTAGCCAGAGCCAGGCTAACGGTGAAGACATTGCGGTGGCCGTACATGGAGAGTGTCTCCTTTCTATAAGTCCTGGGACCCGTTCAGCTTGTTGACCACGTTCATCAACGCTTTCCTCGACCGTATGGAGAAAGAATCGACTTCTCCGATGGTGCCGAAGAGCCGTATAAACCCTCTGGCTGCCAGGAAGATGCCTCCGGCAACTCCTGCAAGCGCAGGAGGGATGACGTACAGCCATGCGTCTACTCCCAGAAAGCTCCACCAGTGCTTGTCGATCCAGTAAACGGCGAAGGCGAGGCCAACAACTCCTTCCAGCCCCGCCAATACCTTGAATGATGGTCTCAACGCCGTTACTCCTATGTTCGGCCTTTATCAGATCATCCATTTCGTCGACAAGCAGGCGAGCGTCAGAGACGGTCATGGATTGAAGGTGCGGGGCAAGCTCGCTCTCCCGGCTCAACTCCTCGGCTACCTGGTCCTTCGGGACACCGTTCTCAAGGCAGTCTAATACCATCGCCTGTAGCTGTTGGACCTCCAGGATATGGAGCCTGATCAACTCGTCTTCTTCAGACAAAGGTTGTTGAGGCAAAGGTTCCCTAGACATAGAAAAGCCCCCGGCAATCAATGTCATCGGGGGAATGGCTGGCGAGAGTTTCCCAGATAGCCGATATGATAAAATCAAAGCGGCTTGCTTGGCGAGCCTGGGGTCAGGCGCCGGCATTCCCCGGTCCAGGACTCCATAAAGCGGCCCCGTCCACGTTGCTGCGCGGATGGGGCCGCAATTATTCAGTCATATCGGGCTCGCCTCTTTCGGATACTTCTCTCGCAGAACTCAATGTAGAGAGTATCTGTTTCCTGAAAATACTTGATCTTCATACCGCGAATGACCTGTCGAAGAACGCGTTGCGCACTGTCTCCCCATCCAGCAAGAGGACGACCCTTAGGTACATTCCACCCATTTCCGCTATCTGACCCCAACGCCGGATGTGCCCATCGAATTGGATATGTTCTCTAACGGGATTATCCATTACTCGCCTGATCCAATCCAATTCAATAAATGAACGGTCGGGTCTCCGGCGCGTATGGTGGAAATACTCGGTGAACTTCACCTGGTCGACTGACGCTCCGAGGGCTACCGGGGGATTTTACGCCAAACAGTCCCGCAACACCTCCGCCAGGTGCCGGGGTTGGCGGCTGGTGCCGTGCTCGATCTGCTGGCGGCAGGAGACGCCCATGACTGCAACTTCCCAGTCCGCGCCTTTGGCATTGACGGCGGGGAACAGGGTCTCGTTGCCGATGGTCATCGAGATGTCGTAGTGTTCCTTCTCGAATCCGAAGCTACCCGCCATGCCGCAGCAGCCAGCGGCCACAAGCTCAACCTGGTTACCAGGGGGTAGCCGCAAGGCTCCCAAGGACGCGCCGGTCCCAACCAACGCCTTCTGGTGGCAGTGTCCGTGAAATAGCACGTTCTTTGGCTCGTCGCGGAAATTCAGGTCCAACTCACCATTGGCCTGGAGCATCATCAGGAACTCATCGATCAGATAGGAGTGTTCCGCAACCTTCCTGGAGCGGTCATCTTTCAGAAGCTCCGGGTATTCGTCGCGGAAACTCAGGAGGCAGCTCGGCTCGCAGCCGATTATGGGGATGCCCTGGTCGGCATAGGCGTGAAGTAGGTCTACGTTATACCGGGCCGCGGCCACGGCCTCGTTCATCATCCCCTTGGACAGCATGGGGCGTCCGCAGCAACCGGCGTCGGCCAGGACCACTTTGAAGCCCGCGGCCTCCAATAGCTCGGTGGCCGCGATCCCTACCTGGGGGTAGTTGTAGCTCATAAACGTGTCGTTGAAGAGCGCCACGGTCCCCTTCGCGGTAACGCCGTTGGATGCCGGGGCGCCCCGCATGGAATTTACGCGCCTCCGCTGGAACCACTTGGGAAGAGTTTCAACGGCGAAGGAAGGAAGCGAGCGTTTCGGATGCACGCCGAGGATGGCGGTAGCCACCAGCTTGCCAATGGGGCTCTTGGCAGCCCAGTTGGACAGAGGGGCGAACCTGGAACCCATCCGGTTGATACGGTTGATGTTGCCGAAAAACTTGTTCCGGGCCGGAAGGCCATTGGTTTGGTGGTAATTGGACAGGAACTCGTACTTCAACTTGGCCATGTCCACGCCGGAGTCGCACTCGGCTTTACAACCTTTGCATTCCAGGCACAGGTCCAGGGCATCGTAGAGCCGTTGACCTGTGATTGTGCCTTCGGGCAGCTTGCCGGACAGGGCGGCGCGGAGCAGGTTGGCCCTACCTCTTGTCGAATGCTCCTCGTCGCGGGTGGCGATGTAAGAGGGGCACATGGTCCCGTCCAGCTTACGGCAGGCGCCCATTCCGTTGCACATCTCCACCGCCCCGGCGTAGTTGGTGTCCAGGGAGAAATCCAGATGCACCGGCAAGGTGCTGGCGTTGTACTCCGGGCCATAGCGGAGGTTCTCTGTCATGGGCGGGCAGTCGATGATCTTGCCGGGGTTCATGATACCGTCGGGGTCGAAGGTCCGCTTGATATCACGGAAGAGCCCCGTTATGTGGGGGCCGAACATTTTCTCGGTCCAGACGCCGCGAACGATGCCGTCGCCGTGCTCCCCGCTCATCGAGCCCCCGTATTCCTTGACCAGGTCGCTGATCTCGTCAGCGATGGAGACCATGGTTTCGACGCCTTGAGCATCCTTCAAACTGACCAGAGGACGGATGTGGAGGCAGCCGACGCTGGCGTGGCCGTAGTAAGCGGCCTGGGTGCCGTGGTTGCGGACTATTTCATCGAACCTCGCGACGAAGGGCCCCAGCGTCTCCGGGTCCACGGCGGTATCTTCGACGAACGGAAGTGGTTTGGCATCTCCGTGGATGCTCATGAGCAACCCCAACCCGGCCTTGCGCACATTCCATACCGTCCCCTGGGATGCGCGGTCCAGCAGGTTCACGCAGGCATAGGCGAGGCGGCGTTGGGTCATGTCACGTTCCAGCTCGTCGAGCTTCGACCTTAACTCGGCCTCTGACTCTCCGTAGAACTCCACCGCCAGGAGCGCGCCCGGGTCTCCAACGATGAAGTCAAGGTCCTTGGCGTGGCCCAGCGACTCCCGGGAGCGGTCCAATAGGATCTTGTCCATAACCTCAATAGAGGAAGGGCCGTGTCTCAGCACCTCTCTAGTAGCCTCGCTGGCCCGGACTATGTCCACGAAGTGCAGGACGGAAACCGCGGTCATGGTGGGCCGGGGCACGAGGTTGAGCTTGGCCTCGCTGACCACGCACAGGGTCCCTTCGGAGCCGACGACCATGCGGGTCAGGTTGAAAGGGTCGTCGGTCATAAATTCGTCGATGTTATAGCCGCTGACCCGGCGGGGAATCTGCGGGTATCGCGCGGTGATCTCGGCCAGGTTCTCCTGGGCAATGGAGCGGATGCCCCGGTAAATGTGGGACTCCAAGCCGGTGCCGCTGAGTTTTGCCTCCAACTCGTGGGCTTCAAGAGGACCGAAATGTGTCCGGGAGGCGTCGGAGAGGATAGTGTCGACCTCCATCACGTGGTCGAGGGTCTTGCCGTACAGCACGGAGTGGGCGCCGCAGGTGTTGTTTCCGATTCCGCCGCCGACGCAGGCCCGGTTGGACGTGGTGGGGTCGGGGGCGTACTGGAGTCCGTAGCTGGCGAGTTGCCGGTTTAGCTGGTCCAGGATGATTCCCGGCTGCACGCGGACCCAGCCTTCCTCCTGGTTCACTTCCAAGACCTGGTTCAGGTACTTGCTGAAGTCCACTACGATGGCGTGGTTTACCGTCTGCCCCGCCAGGCTGGTGCCACCGGTCCGGGGCAGCACGGGGATATTGCTGTCCCGGGCAATCTCCATCACCGCCTGGACGTCGTCCACGTTGCGCGGAATCACCACCCCGACCGGTTCCATCTGGTAGATGCTGGCGTCGGTGCTGTAGAGGACCCTGGAGAAGGGGTCGAATTTGACCTCTCCGCTGACCCGCTGCCGCAGCAGGTTGGCCAGCTCTTCCCTGTCTCTACCGCGGATTCTGGTTGCCGTCGTGGTCTGGGCGGTCATGCTGTGCTCTCCTACGGAGAATAGGTCTTGGTAGACCGGGTTTCGTCGACAGCTTAACCGAAACTAAATATGGCTTCAACCAAATGGTCGCGAGGTTAGTTTCCGCCGCTCTGTCAGGGAGGAGTGGAGTGTGAGGGTGTTCCGGCGGCTGACGGAATTGTGGCGCAGGGGGGCTAATGATACACTGGCCTCACCTTGTAATTCACGGTACCTAACGAGGTCCAGTGATGGATTTTGGGTTCTCCCTCTCCAACAATCAGGGCATGGAGGACGTGCAGGACGTCTTGACCCTGGCCAAACAGGCCGAGGAATTTGGCTTCGATTCGGTCTGGGCCAGCGAGCATGTTTTCAACGCCAGCTACGTCTACGATAGGATCGGCGACCGGCCCTACTACGAGCCGTTGGCCATCTTGAGCTACGTCGCGGCTACGACCTCCAAAATTCTGCTTGGCACCAGCGTACTGGTTATCCCATACCACAACCCCATCAGGCTGGCCAAGACCGCGGCTACCCTGGACGCCATGTCCGGTGGCAGGTTGATGCTGGGTATCGGCGTGGGGGTCATCGAGCAGGAGATGGAGGCCATGGGTGTCCCCTTCGCCGAAAGAGGGGCATACACCGACGAAGCTATCGCGGTAATGCGGGAACTGTGGACCCAGGAAGACCCCAGCTTCGAGGGCCGCTTCAGCAGCTTTTCCGGGATGAAGTTCTCGCCAAAACCAGCGCAGCGGTCCGGCGTCCCGCTGATTATTGGCGGGACCAGCCGGGCGGCGATACGGCGGGCCGGACGGGTGGGAGATGGCTGGCATCCTACCGCGTTGCCACCCGAGGAACTGAGCCAGGCCATGCGTTACCTGCGGGAACGTACCGAAGCCGCTGGGAGGGACCCGTCGGCGGTCCCGGTGTCGGTCAGCATCCCGATGGGAGAGGGCCGGGAAGGAAGATTTTCGTTGGGAAACAAGGCAGCGGAAATCCTGCAGAAAGCCCGCGCTTTCGAGGACATTGGCGTCCGGCGCATTGTCGTTTCTCCCAACACCCGAGACGCCGCCGAAATGTTGCCCGCGATGGAGATGCTGGCGAGTGAGGTCTTACCTGAGTTTCGTTAGGAGCGTGTTAGGAGTCCCTTCTCCCTTGAGGGAGAAGGCTAGGATGAGGGGAGCGTCCGGCGAAAGCCAAGTTGGCACACAGTGGGGACTGCCCTCACCCTATCCCTCTCCCCGTGGGAGAGGGGACTTAATGTTAAGTGCGTGTGAACGATCCATTCCGAATCACGAAGGAGTAATCATGGTCACCCACACAGCTACCGAAGTCCAACAACTTCAAGAGTCGGCGCTGGAGCACCTATGGGTATATATGAGAGAGCCCAGCGACATGGCGGAGAAGGGAGAGCCCCAGATATTCACCGGCGGGAAGGGTGTCCATGTAACCGACGCCCTGGGTAACAGCTACATCGACGCCATGTCCGGGCTGTGGCTCAAGAATGTTGGCTACGGCCGCACCGAGATCGCTGACGCCGCATACGAACAGATGCTGAAGCTAACATACATGCCTGCTGGCACCACCACCGAACCCGCAATCAAGCTGGCCGAAAAGATCGCCTCCATCACTCCCGGAGACCTGTCCCGCTCCTTCTTTACCAGCGGAGGGTCGGAGTCGGTAGAGACGGCGATGAAACTGGCCCGCGCCTATTTCAAGCGGGTGGGGGAGCCGGGAAGGTACAAGTTTATTAGCCGCAGGGGCTCTTATCACGGAGCAACTTTCGCCACTCTCTCCCTGGGCGGCACGCCCCTCTTCCCCAAAACAGACTACGAGCCTCTGCTGGGTGGGGTATTCCACGGGCCGCAGCCCAACCCATACCGCTGCGAATACGGCGGCACGACTCCCGAGGAATGCGCTGAGAAGTGCGTCAACGCCATTGAAGACATCATCAAGTTCCAGGGACCTGACTCGGTTGCCGCTGTAGTCGCCGAACCCATAGCCAGCCCCTATGGGGCGGTGGTGCCCGGAGACAACTACTGGCCCATGCTGAGGGAGGTGTGCGACCGCCACGGCTGTCTGCTCATCGCCGACGAGGTCATTACCGGGTTTGGACGCACGGGCAAGATGTTCGCCTGTGAGCATTGGGGCGTAACGCCGGACATCATGACTGTGGCCAAGGGGATCACCAGCGGTTACATCCCCATGGGCGCGGCGATCACCCGCAAGCCCATCTCCGACGCCTTCATCGGCAGCCAGCGGGCCGCGTTCCGCCACGTAATCACCTTCGGAGGCCATCCCGTCGCCGCCGCTGCGTCGTTGAGAAACATCCAGATCATGGAGGATGAAGGGCTGGTGGAGAACTCGGCCCGCATGGGCACATACCTTTTGGACGGCCTGAACGAACTGAAGGAGAAGCACTCCATCATCGGCGACGCCCGCGGGTTGGGCCTCTTCTGCGCCCTTGAGCTGGTCAAGGACCGGGAGACGAAGGAGCAGTTCCCGCCGGAAGCTGAGCTAGGCTCCCGCATCACCCAGGCCCTGTCTGAAAACGGGATTCTGCTCCGGGGCGGCGAGATCACCAACATAGCCCCGCCCCTGTGCGTAACGGCGGGAGAGATCGACGACATAGTATCGGCCCTGGACCGGGTCATCGGAGCCGCCGCTCACGAGTTGGGGATGGAGTAGGGGTCGCGGCTTCTGGTCGATTGATACACCTTGCGTCGCGTGGCGCCTAACCCTGGGTACCGGGGCTGTTCTTTTGCACGTCGGTTGACCGCGATTCGGGACAATTGTACAATTGCCCTGTGGATGTAGTCGTCGACACGTCAGCAATCATAGCTGTCATAGCAAACGAGCCCGAGCGCCCGGTTATTTTGGAACTTACTACCGGCGCCAGTTTGGTCGCTCCCCCATCGATTCACTGGGAGGTCGGAAACGCTTTCTCCGCGATGTTCCGCCGTCGAAGGGTCTCTTTAGACCAAGCAAAGCGGGCAGTCCGGAGCTACGAACAAATGACATTCCGGTTCATAGACGTTGACCTTGGTCAAGCGTTGGAAATCTCTGATCGGTTAGGCATATACGCTTACGATGCGTACGTATTAGCCTGCGCGCTAAATATGCGCTCTCCACTTCTGACCTTGGACTTAAGGCTCACGGATACAGCGCCACTGATCGGCGTGCAAGTCTTGGAGATCGAATCGTGAAAGTCTATACGTATTCGGAAGCTAGGCAGAACCTGGCAGCCCTGTTGGACACTGCCCATCGTGACGGTGCGGTAAAAATTCGCCGCAGAGACGGCCGGGTGTACGTGTTGAGACCCGAGCCATCCGCAGGGTCTCCGATGGACGTTGAAGCGGTAGACCTCAGCTTCACCAGTAGGGAAATAGTCGACATTGTCCGTGAAGGTAGAGAGCGGTAGGCAGAGTCGGGCCGGAGACTCCTCGCCAGTCTTTTCCTTGAAAAGCACGTTGTAAGAGGCGTTGGAGTTGAACGGAGGGTCCACGTAGACCAGGTCCACCGACTGGGCGGGTATGTAGTCCCGCAGTACCTGGAGATTGTCGCCGTAGTAGAGGGTGTTGCGCAAATCGGTTTCTCCCTGCTGTAATGAAAGACTGGACGCCTATCTCCGGCACACGTTGCAAAGGGACCAAGGGGGACAACATGGATCAGCATCTAATTTCGATAATTGAAATTGCTGATGCTCACGGCAGGCGGCGACAGTCTATACACAAACTTGTGAACCGGTTAGGGATCAAGACTATCAAAAGGAAAAGCGACCAAGCACGAGGGCAAGCCATTTCGTACATCACGGCCGATGATTACGAAGAACTGAGGGGGCTATTGAATGGCATGGATAACTCTGATAGCGAGGCACCCTCCGAGGGTTCTGGAGTTTTCTACATAGTCCAATTGGAGCCACAGTATGACCCAGGGCGCTTCAAAGTTGGATTTACAACAGACATCGGTGAACGATTGAGGAGCCACCGAACATCTGCGCCTTTTTCCAAGATCATCAGGAAATAGCCTTGCAAGCTCCTATGGGAGAAAACTGGGATTGAGTGTATCACGCAAGACTGCGAACAACTTCACACCGAAGTGTTCCGAACGGATAACGTTGACGAGGTAGTTAAAAAAGCGGAACGATTCTTTGGTCTAATGCCTCCGATAGCCAAACACAGCAGCCAGAATGAGTAAGACGATAGAGTAATTGTAAATAGGAGCATATCATGGAGACAAAACCAACACTCCTGACCCAGGGCAAACGCATTCTAATTGGAGAGGATGGATAGCAGGTAGTTATTGTCCCAGCCTGCCAACTTGCGTTTGGCTTTGATAGAGGCTTTGGAGGTCCGGTCTTGGCGCAGCAGGTTAAGGGCCATGTGCCGGACTATCGCCAGGTTTTCCGGTGCGTTCCCGGTTCTTACCCGGCTTTCGTCTTCCCTGAAGGACACGTCCAGCACCCAATGGAGGTGATTGTCGATACCCCAATGGTTTCGAGTCGCCTGCAAGAACCGCTGGGCATCCGACTCCAGACTGGAGATGTAATAGCGGGTTTCCACCGACACTTGGTCCGCTTGACATCGTTCCGCTTGACATCGTTCCGCCGTGACCATCCCGATGCTCCGCAACCCAGGCCAATCACCTCGGGTATCCAGGTAGGATAACTGCTCCGGGTCGTCAATGGTCCAACAGCGCCGGATTTCAATGCGTCCGTGCCCGCTGCCCACGGTCTGGCGGAAATCGTGCTCCATATCCGCGAATCCGGTCCTCTGTCCGCAGGAAAACAGGTCTGCCACATCCTCCAGCAACTTCCGCCGGTTTTCCTTCACCTCCAGAACGTAATCGGCTTCCTGGCTCACAATCTGCCGGGCTATCTTCTTCCGGCAACCCATGGCGTCAATGGTCACGATGCAACCCGACACGTCCAGCAGCTTCAGCAACTCAGGTAGGCCATCATGGCATTTTGGCCGATGAACTGGCGGAACGCGCCGATCATCTCTTTGACCGCTGACGGAACGTTCGGGTTCTGAATTAGGTCCACGCCGAAGGTGTATTCTGCCTCGGACGTCCACTCCCAGGTGTCCGTGAAGGCCTTGATCTGGGCAGGGGACTCTTCGCCGGTCTTCTCCTTGAACAGGACGTTGTAAGAGGCGTTGGAGTTGAACGGCGGGTCCAGGTAGAGGAGGTCCACCGACCCGTCTGGGATGTGGTCCCGCAAGACTTGGAGATCGTCACCGTAGTAGAGTGCGTTACGCATATAGAAATCACCTGCGGAGCCCGGGGTTGGCAGAAGATAGTTTCAATTATACTTTAGACTATTCTCGAGGTTCCATCACGGACTTTCATCAGAGGTGCACGGACCGCCAGAGGCGCTATGAGGTTCTTACGACGGCATGGTCACGCGCCGGTCGATACAAACCTGAATGGTCCGGCTAAAGGAGGGGTTCCAACTTGTCCAGCAATGATTCCACATCCCGCAACCCTGACGCTACTACTTCGGGCGAAAACCAGTCCTCGTAGAAGTTGGTGTGCAGGTTTCCGGCCACGTGAAAAAGAGTCGACATTTGCCGGTCGCCGACGTCCTCCGCCATGCTCCTGATTGCTTCGTAGAGCAATGCGTGGGCGTTGTGCGGCAAGCCTCTATCCTCCGCAACGGCTTTCGCCATCTGCGCCGCCGCTCCCCACCCCTTCTCTGATGCCTGGCGAGTGTCTCCATCCGCTAGTTCCCGAATCGCTTGACCCAGTAAATCTCGACTGGCGGACCTATATTTGAAAGTTTGCATCCTGGCCTCCCGGTGCAAGGTGCGTCCCCGCCTGTTTAACCGAAACACTCGGTGCATATCTGCTGCGTTAGGCGGGCTGAAATGTCTCTTTCCAACGCATAGACCTCGCGTATTTTATCTCAGATAGTGGAGCGAGCGGTTGAGCAAGAGTGCTAAAATGGGCCAAGAATCATTGTGTGGCAGGTGGGTTTGTATGCCCCAGGAATTCATTCACGTCAAGGGCGCGCGCGAGCACAACCTTAAAAACGTCGACGTGACCATCCCCAGGGAGAAGCTGGTGGTCATTACCGGCGTTTCCGGGTCGGGTAAGAGTTCGCTGGCCTTCGACACCATCTACGCAGAAGGGCAACGCCGCTACGTGGAATCCCTCTCGGCCTATGCCCGGCAGTTTCTCGGCAGGATGGATAAGCCGGACGTTGACTACATCGAAGGCCTGTCCCCCGCCATCTCCATCGACCAGAAAGGCGTCTCCCACAACCCCCGTTCCACTGTGGGCACCGTCACCGAGATCTACGACTACCTGCGCTTGCTCTTTGCCCGCGTCGGGACCCCGCACTGCCCCAAATGCGGCCGGCCGGTGGAGCGGCAGACCATCCAACAGATTGTCGACGCCATAATGTCGCTGCCTGAAGGCAGCCGCCTGCTGCTTCTTGCCCCGAAGATCCGGCGCAAGAAGGGGGAACACAAGGACGTCTTCGAGACCGCCCGCAGCGGCGGATTCGTCCGGGTCCGGGTCAACGGCGAAGTCCACGTGCTGGACGAGATGGGCGACCTCAACCTCAACCGGCAGAAATGGCATTACATAGAGATCGTGGTGGACCGGCTGATCGTGCGGGAAGACACCGAGATGACCAGGGTCGCCGAGTCGGTGGAAACCGCCCTCAGAGAGGGCGATGGCGTTTTGCAGGTCCACGTGGAAGACGGCGAGGAGTTGGTATTCTCGGAACAATTCGCCTGCGTGCGCTGCGGGACCAGCCTGCCGGAAATCGAGCCCAGGACCTTCAGTTTCAACAGCCCCCACGGGGCCTGTAGCGATTGCACCGGTCTGGGCTACAAGCTGGAGATAGACCCTGAACTGGTGGTCCACAACAAAAACCTGTCGTTGACCGAGGGAGCCATCGCCCCCTGGTCTCGGAGCGGCCCCGCCAGTAGTTGGTATGTAAGTGTGCTGGAGTCCATCGCCACCGCCAACGGCTTCTCCGCCAAGTCGCCGGTCAAGGACCTGACCAAAGAGCAGCTTGACCTGGTCCTCTACGGCAACGGAACGAAGAAAGTAACGGTTCGCCACCGCACCCACCGGGGGCGTACCTACAGTTGGGACACATCCTTCGAGGGTGTGATTCCCAACCTAGAGCGGCGTTACAAGCAGACCGAGTCGGACCATACCCGCCAGGACATCGAGCGTTACATGGCGGCTCGGAATTGCCGTGCATGCGAAGGCAAGCGTCTGCGTCCCGAAGCGCTGGCCGTAAAGGTCTGCGAGTCGGGAATCATGGATGTTTGCGCCAGGAACATTGGGCAAGCCCTGGACTGGGTACAAGACATCGATCCCGACGCCCCGGTCAAACATTTCGGCTCCACATTGACCGTCCGCCAGAAGACCATCGGCAACCAGATACTCAAAGAGATCGAAGGTCGGCTGCGGTTCCTCGAGAACATTGGCCTGGACTATGTGACCCTGGACCGCACGGCCCGCACCCTCTCAGGCGGCGAGGCCCAACGGGTCCGCCTGGCTACACAGATTGGCTCGGGGCTTACCGGAGTGCTCTATGTCTGCGACGAGCCGACGGTTGGGTTGCACCCAGCAGACGACTACCGGCTCATTGGCACGTTGAGCAGCCTGCGGGACATGGGCAACACGGTGGTCGTGGTGGAGCACGACGAAGCGATGATGCGCGCCGCCGACTTCATCGCCGACCTCGGCCCAGGAGCGGGAGAGCACGGCGGGAAGGTGGTGGTGGCAGGCACGCTCCAGGACGTAATGGACGCCCCGGAGTCCCTCACCGGCGCATACCTAAGCGGCCGGAAGAAGGTGTCTGTTCCGGATGAGCGGCGGCCAGGCAACGGCAAGTTTATGGCCATCCGCGGCGGGCGGGAGAACAACCTGAAGGGTATAGACGTCGAGTTTCCCCTGGGCCAACTCGTATGCGTCACCGGGGTGTCCGGTTCTGGCAAGAGCACCTTGATCTACGACATCCTCTTTAAGAGGTTGGCCCAGATTCTCTACCGCGCCAGAGATTTACCCGGAAAGCATGACGAGGTCGTTGGAATCGAGAACGTCGACAAGGTGGTGAACATCGACCAATCTCCCATCGGGCGGACGCCCCGCAGCAATCCCGCGACCTACACCGGGGCCTTTACGCCGATTCGGGAGCTGTTTTCCAACCTACCCGAAGCCAGGGTTAGGGGCTATAAGCCTGGCCGGTTCTCCTTCAACGTCAAGGGAGGCCGCTGCGAGGCGTGCCGCGGCGAAGGCTACAACCAGATCGAGATGCAGTTCCTCCCGGATGTCACCGTTCCCTGCGAAATATGCCACGGCAGCCGGTACAACCGGGAGGCGCTGGAAGTCACGCTCCGGGGTCAGAGCATCGCCGATGTCTTGAACATGACGGTTGCCCAGGCTCTGGAGTTCTTCGAGAACTTCCCGCGCATCCGGCCCAAGCTGGAAACCCTACGGGACGTCGGGCTAGGCTACATCCGGTTGGGCCAGCCCGCGACCACGCTGTCGGGCGGCGAGGCGCAACGGGTGAAGCTGTCCACGGAGCTTTCCCGCCGCGCCACGGGCAAGACCCTCTACCTGCTGGACGAGCCAACCACGGGCCTGTCTTTCGAAGACTGCGCCGCCTTGCTGCGCGTGCTGCACCGGCTGGTTGATGCGGGAAACACCGTGATCCTGATCGAGCACAACCTGGACGTAATCAGGAACGCCGACTGGATCATCGACCTTGGACCGGGGGCAGGAGACCTGGGAGGCGAACTCATCGCCACGGGCACGCCGGAGGAGTTGGCCGGGATGGCCGAATCGATCACCGGACGCTATATCCAAGACCTCCTCAACGGCACTCGCGCGGAGAGGCAAGCCGTTGGTGTCGCCGACGACGGATAGGAACAGAAGCGCTCAAGAGATGAGAACGTCAGGGTCCAGCCTCAACATATCCCCCGGGCTGCCCCGAATGTCCTCGGAACAGTTCGTCGCCAAGTGGCGCGGCGTCGAATTTGGCGAGAAGCAGGCGTCCCAGGAGATGTTCCTGGATATCTGCGCTTTGGCCGGGCATCCCACCCCGGTCGACTACGGGGACAAAGAGGTATTCACTTTTGAAAAGCAGGTGCCCGGCGGCTTCGCCGACGCCTATTTGGAAGGCTCATTCGGCTGGGAATTCAAGGGCAGCGATGCCGAACTTCCCGGCGCCCTGCTCCAATTGCTCCGTTACCAGGTGCATTTGAAGACGCCTCCGTTGCTCATCGTGTCTTCGTTTAAGACAATCTGGATACAGACCAACTTTCCGGGCATGGAGACGGTGCGGCACGAGTTTGCGGTCGTCGAGTTAGACCAACCCGCAAACCTGGACAAGCTCCGGTACGCTTTCTTTTCGCCGGCGGAATTGCGTCCAGACCGCTCGGTGGACACGGTGACCAAGGAGACCGCCGACCTCTTCCAGGCCATCGTCGAAGACATGGAGCAGCATACGCAAGACCCGGAAAAACTTGCCAGGTACCTAAATCAAATCGTGTTTTGTCTCTACGCCGAAGATGCCGGGTTGCTCTCCGGCTCCCCGTTTTCCGAGATCGTGCGCACCTACTTTCGAGACCCCGCGCATTTCGACCAGGCTGTTCGAAACTTGTTTGAGCAGATGGCACAGGGAGGCATGTTCGGCGCCACTCAGATCGCATATTTCAACGGCGACCTGTTCAGCGATGCGGACACGGTTGAATTAAGCGAGTCGGCGTTGTTCCGGCTGGGCGAAGCTACCAAGAAGAACTGGCGGAACATCGAACCCTCGATTTTCGGCACCCTGTTTGAACGGGCGCTGGATGCGTCCAAACGCGCGCATCTGGGCGCCCACTACACCAGCGCCGAGGAATATCATGCTGGTGGTGGAGCCGGTGGTGATGGCCCCGTTGAGAGCCGAATGGGAGGCGGTTCAACAGGAGGCGGGCAACCTTCTTATCGAAGATGAAGTAGACGCGGCGCGGGTGAGACTCGGCGCATTTCAGCAGCGGCTCTTCGAGGTTGAAGTGCTGGACCCGGCCTGCGGGAGCGGGAACTTCCTGTATCTGGCGCTGCGGTGCCTGCTGGACCTGGAGAAGCAGGTCATCGACTTCGCGGCGGCCCATGGGTGGCCCGGCCTGGCGCCCACGGTGAAGCCCGACCAAATGCTAGGGCTTGAGATCAACCCCTACGCCGCGGAATTGGCCCGCACCGCGTTATGGATCGGTTACATCCAATGGCACCAGAACAACGGCTTCCCCTACGACCACAGCCCGGTCCTCACGCCTCTAGTCTCCATTAGGAAGACCGACGCGATTTTAGACCTTTCGGACGAAGCGAATCCCAAGGAGCCGGAATGGCCGGAAGCGGAATTTATCATCGGCAACCCGCCGTTCTTGGGCCACTTCCCCTTCAGAGAGCAACTCGGCGACGCCTATGTGGAGGCCCTGTACTCGCTTTATGGCGATCGCATCCCGCATGCCAGTGACCTGTGCTGCTATTGGTTTGAAAAGGCTCGTGGCCAGATCGAAGGCGGAAGCTCTAAACGCGCCGGCCTGCTGGGAACCCAAGCTATTCGCTTCCAGTCCAATCGGGCGGTCCTTTCACGAATCAAGGATTCAGGGGACATCTTCGAGGCTACGTCCGATCAGAATTGGGTTTTAGATGGTGCCACGGTACACATCTCGATCATCTGCTTCGACGACGGGAGTGCAACTGATCGAATCCTTGACGGGGAAACGGTAACCGGCATCAACGCAGACTTAACAGCCGGTCTCGATCTCACACAGGCAAGAGCACTTGAAAAGAACCAGAACCTAGCATTCCAAGGTGTGGGCAAAGTAGGCGATTTCGATATGCCCGAGGCCACCGCGTCAAACATGCTTATTGACCCAAACCCCCACGGAAAGCCCAACGGAGACGTGCTCAAGCGGTGGATTAATGGGATTGATATTGCACGTCGTGCGCGCAACGTTTGGGTCGTTGACTTTGGTGTCGATATGCCAGAGGCCGAGGCCGCTCTCTACGAGGCGCCCTTCGAATATGTCAAGAAGTGGGTGAAGCCAAAGCGAATCACCAATAATATGCCCTGGCGTGCACAGAATTGGTGGTTGCATGGTTATCCAGCGATTTCGATGCGTCGCGCCTTATCACATAAATCACGATATATTGGGACTCCGAAGGTTTCTAAGCATCGTTTCTTCGTTTGGTTGACGCAGGAAATGCTGGCCTCCAACCTGGTCATCGCAATAGCCAGCGATGAGGATTACATGCTCGGAATATTGTCGTCGTCGATCCACGAATCCTGGGCCAGAAGATTGGGCAGCCAATTGCGCGAATCTCATAGCGGAGGAACCTACACGCCCACCACTTGCTTTGAGACGTTCCCCTTTCCAAGACCAACAGAACAGCAACGCGCGGCCATAGGCAAGGAAGCGGAAGAGCTAAACCGGCTGCGAGAAGGCTGGCTCAACCCGCCGGATGCCTCAGAGCCGGAACTGAAGAAGCGGACGTTGACCAACCTCTACAACGCCCGCCCCACGTGGCTACAGATGGTCCACCAGCGGTTGGACAAAGCGGTTTTGGACGCCTACGGCTGGCCTCACGACCTGACTGGTCCTGAAATACTGGAGCGGTTGTTGGCCCTGAACCTGGAAAGGGCTATATCATAGAAGGGCACTCAGGTGTAGTTTGCGTCAGGTCGTGACGGAAGTCCCGCTAGAGGACGGAGCGAGAAGGCCAAATGCAAGGGCAATTATACAGGGAGGCCAGCAGGCCGCTCTTGGCGCAGGCCATGGGAGAGTGGGAATCAGGGGATTTGCGTCAAGCATCCGAAAAGGGCTGGGGGGCGGCGGCCCAGATGGTCAAGGCCTTGGCGGAGCAACGGGGCTGGCAGCACAACAATCACCGATTGCTCTACCAAATTATGGGCAGAATTGTAAACGAGACTGGTGACCGGGAGATTTCCACCCTTTTTCTCGCCGCGAGCGGCCTGCATACCAACTTCTACGAGGATGGGTTTCCCGGCCAAATGGTCAGAAATGGGCTTCAGGACGTAGGACGATTGCTGGACAAGCTGGAGCCGCTGTTCTAATAAGGGGCCCCTCTCCCAGGTGGTCTCGCCCCCCAATGACCCTCTACCGCGCCAGCCCGTAGGGGATGGCTTTAACCTCCGGGTCCTCGGACTCTCCCATCTTGGCGGCCAGGCTGACTATCAGCTCGCCCATGGCCGTCTCGCCCCAGAACCACTCGTGTATCCCGTCGGCGGCGGCATCGGGGCGTTGCTCCATCCTGGCCTCGTAATAGAAGGCTTTCAGGTCGTCCACGCAGTAGCGAATGTACTGGGGCAGGCCCACGCCCCCGGGGCGGCCCGGAGAATCCTGTTGCTCACCGCTGATGTAGCCTTCCAGGAACCGGACCACACCTCGTAAACGGCGTTGGGGCACTCCGCACAGGCCCACGTTGCTGCGGCCATCGTGCTTTTCCACCCAACGCTCGTAGTAGGAACGGAGGGAGGTCAATTCGTCCGCGGGGCTGAGGCTTGGAGCGCCGTTGGACCGGCCTGCCGCCGAAGCCTGAAGCAGTGCTTCCGGGGCCGTATCGCCGGGGAATTCCTCCAGGACCGGGCCCTGTTTCCGGTCCAGCAGTTCCAACGCGGCCTTTAAGACCTGGTGTTGTTGCTTGGTGTCTCCCGCCTCTCCCATGGCGTTGCCAAAGGTGAAGGGGACCCACAACATGCGCGGGGGCTTCACCCTTTCGGCGTGTTCCTTCACGAACACGGTCCCGGTGGTGGAAATCCCCGCCTCTTCGAAGCACCTGGCAAGCACGCTGACCGCGTGCGAACACAGGGGTCAAGTGGGGGTCAGGAACGCTACTTCCACACCTTCGTTAACCAGCTTCCGGGCAACTTCCGGCCCGGTCTGCTCCACGACTTCCGATGTGTCGCGGAGCGCGCCCATGAAGGAGTAGTTGTTTTCCCCCAGGGAACCTATTACTCCCTGGTCTGCCAACTCTTGGAGGCGGTCTACCGGGTAGGTGACGTTGATATCACGGTAGATGCCCGTGTGGTCGAATCCGATGCTGGCGTGGCTCTGAAGGATATCAGCGACCGGGGTCGAGCTCGGAAGCACACGGTAGGAGGAGTCCCCTCCCATGATGAAGGGCTTGTCGTCTCTCAAGTGCAGCCCGGCCGATGTAACGAGCGCCACCTTGCTCTCCGACAGGGGCTTCCGCATGGGAGTCCAAGGAGTGTCGTCGTGCTCCATACAGGGAAACATCTGGAGCATACTGCGTTGTACTTCGCTGAGCAGTTCTAGCCTGGGCATAGGTCTTACCTCTGTGTCAAATATTCGCCAACCGGTATGGTCTGGCATTTCGGCCTAAGTTAGGCTCCGGCGGTGGCCTTGTCAAGCGTCAGGGCGTGTGCCAGCCTCGACCCGAGATGCTTAGAAACTATCTCAAAACGAGACTTCCCAAATGTCTCCCCCTTTCGCAAAAGGGGGATTAAGGGGGATTTCGCCTCTGCCTAAGCCTGTTCGTTCAGTTTCGAGATAGTTACTTAGCCCGCTAATCTCCCTTGCTTGGAATTTAGCAGCATACAGGAAACCAGGCTTCGGACTGGGGTATGACGGTTATATTCCAAATTTACAGAGTAGTGAGACATGAAGATTTCCCATAGGAGTCAGATTACGATTCCCAAGTACCTTCGAGAACGCTTCGGACTGGACGCTGATGCGGAAGTAGGGATCACCGCGACGCCAGAAGGACTGTTGGTCCGCAAACGGTCCGCCATGATACATCCGGTGGACCGCGCCTACGCAGTATTGGGCGAAGGCGGGGACACAGATGAGTATCTTGAAGAGATCCGAGGTAGATGATCACAGCCGTCGACACCAATGTGTTGCTAGCCCTATTTCTCGGCGACCCTCGACATGGTCCGGCTTCGAGAAATTGGCTCCGAGACGCATACGACCGGGGCGCCATCCTAGGGATACTCTGAACAAGTCCAGCAGGTTATGGCATACTGAGGCTGAAAGAGTTGATGCCGCCGGAGGGACAAGAGCAGATGGACCAGCCCCACCTTTGCCGACCTGGAATACCAGGGCAAGAAACGCCGGACCCGCCGCGAACTGTTTCTGGAACGCATGGATGGCCTGATTCCCTGGCAGCGATTGGAAGACCGCATCCGGCCCTGCTATCCCAAGCCTGGAAACGGCCGCCGGCCCTATCCTTTGCCGGTAATGCTGCGGGTCCACTGCGTCCAGTTGTTCTACAACCTCAGTGACCCCGGCATGGAGGACCCCCGTTTTCACGGGGGCAGGCTCTGCTGTACGAGGCCGAGTCGGTCAGGCGGTTCGTGGGTCTGAAGCTGCCAGATGCCCTGCCCGACGAGACCACCATCCTCAACTTCCGCCATCTGCTGGAACAACACGAGCTGGGCCAGGGTCTGTTCCAGGAGATTAACCGTGATCTGGAGGCCCAGGGGCTGCGGCTCAGGGAGGGAACCATCGTGGATGCTAGCATCATCGAAGCCCCGTCGTCCACCAAGAACCGGACTGGGGAGCGGGACCCGGAGATGCACCAGACGAAGAAGGGGAATCAATGGCATTTTGGGATGAAGCTGCACATCGAGGTGGACTCGGAGACGGGGGTGATGCACAGCATGACCACCACGGCGGCCAACGTGCATGACGTGAGCGAGGCGCACCGGCTGCTCCACGGCGGAGAGTCCCAAGTGCGGGGGGATGCCGGGTATCGGGGAGCCGGGAAACGGGAGGAGAACCGGGGACGGGAGGTGAATTGGCAGGTGGCGATGCGGCCGGGGCAGCGGCGGAAACCGGACCCGGGCAGCGGGGAAGCATTGGCGGAGCGAAACAAGGCATCGATACGGGCGAAGAGCCTGCCCTCGACGGCGATCGGGGGTGGAGCACCCCTTCCTGAAAGCGAAGCGGGTGTTCGGGTACGCCAAGAGCCTGCCCTCGCGAAAGCGGGGGTGCGCTACCGGGGCTTGGCGAAGAACACGCAGCGGCTGACGCTGCTTTTGGGACTGGGCAACCTGCTGACGGTGGAGGGCCGCCTGGCCGGGTGATGGGGGAGCAGTGGGCCCAAATTCTCCCCCGAACCGCCGCTGGGACCGATCAAGGCCCGCAAAGGCTCCTGTGGGAGCAGGTGAGGGGGCCGGACATTGCAGAAAACGAGCCGCAGGCCGGATATTTCCGCAAAACTGACCCGGCAACCCCAGGGCAATCGCGTTATAAACCGTAGGCCAAAATTGTTCTTGATTGCCACCACAATAACTGTTAAGGATAGGGCAATTTGCCTCAAAACCTGGTTTTCTCGACATCCCCTCTCCCATTGAGCGGGCCACATTGGGATCCCTGAATGGTGATTCGAGGGTTTCCAAGCCAACAAAACGCGCAAAAGGTGAGCCAGCATACCGTTACGAATTAAAACGCGATTGCCCTGCCGGCAATCCCAATCAGGCCGCGGACAGGGCTTGTTCAGAGTATCCTTAATAGTCGGGATTGGGCGGAGTGCATTCTTATGGTCAGAGCACATAACTGGCTACCAATCAGCCCTCCGGGGCCCTTCGGTGAATCCTATGACTTCAGTGAAGTCAATTCACTTCATCAGCAATGGGTAAGTATCAGAAAACAACGCGAAGATTCCAATCCACAAGCCTATGACGCCTTCATGGATCGATTGGAACGCCGTTGGGCCATTGAAACAGGGATAATCGAGGGCATATACGACATCGACAGGAGCCTAACGCAGACCCTGGTTGAGAATGGATTGGTTGCTGATTTGATCGATCGCGGATCAACAAACCGCGACCCGCAGGACCTCGTGCGAGTCCTGCGGGACCATCAGAGTGCAGCGGAATTTGTAATTGAACACATCCGGAGGCAACATCCCTTCTCCAAATTCTATATTCAGCAGTTGCACCAAATCTTGACCCGCAATCAGCCTACGTATACCGCCATTAACCAGTTCGGTACGAGGTTCGAAACTCCTCTTGACCACGGTGGCTTCAAAACGCAACCCAACAATCCCACCAGATCCGACGGACTGATTCACGAGTACTGCCCGCCAATTCAAGTCGACAGCGAACTTGATAATCTCGTCAATTGGTACAACGAGCTTCAACAGCCAGACACCGAATATCACCCACTCTTGGTGGGAGCGTGGCTTCACCACAGGTTCACTCAAATTCACCCCTTCCAAGACGGGAACGGTCGTGTTGCGCGCGCGTTGCTTACATGGCATTTGGCCAAGGAAGAATTCTTGCCGGTGGTTATTTCTCGGGACGAAAGGACTCAGTATATTGAGAGCTTGGAATCAGCAGATTCGGAAAGTCTTGCTCCGTTCGTTGACTTGATATTACAGATCGAAAAGCAGACGATGTTGGAGGCTCTTGGCGAACCAGAACCGGTTGCTGACTTCGGATTAGTAGATCAAGTCGTTGATCATATCGTCAGTCAAATCAGACGGCAAAACCAAAACAGACTCAGGGAACTTAGATCGGTTAGCGATACGTCGTCTGACCTGAGAGACCACGCAGCAACATTCCTGGAAGATCAAGCACAGCAGATTCACGGTAGGTTTCTGGATGAAAACTTCCCTGTCCGTTTCTTTGTCGATCGCGGGGGACCCAACGACCGAGAGCATTGGTACGCCGCCGAGGTAGTACAGACTGCGAACAACGCCCCACACTGGGTTAATCGAAATGAACCGAGATTCTGGGTAAAGCTCTCTTTTGATCCAGAGGACCGCAATCGGGCGCCGCGCCTAGTCTTTGTGGTCTCACTCCACCACGTTGGGCGGCAGCTCACAGGTGTAATGGCGGCAACGGCATTTGCCAGGATCGAGAGTCATTCCGGGTCGGATTCGGATTTGGCGGAAGGTCCGGTGGAACGAGACTTCCGGGACTGCACTGTAAATTTGTTCACTCTTACTTGGGAAGATAAGGCCGACGCGGTTTTGCCGCGATTCATCGCTTGGGTAGAAGAGTCCTTGGGCGTGTCCTTGCGACATTGGAGCGAATATATTTCATAGCTCAACCCCGGTTTGTGCCGTAGCGGGCCAATGATATAGATTTGGAGGAGCTAATATGCCAGACCCCGACCTCGCCGCAACCGTGACCCACTCCGGGGGCAGCTATCCCGTGATAGCCGGATGGGGGGTGATGGAAGACCTGGGCCGCAGGTTCCTGGACCTGGGGCTGAACGGACCCGCCTACGTGATTACCGATAGCAACGTGATGAACCCCTATGGGCGGACCGTGCAGCGGTCCTTGCAGTCGGCTGGAATCGCGGCCCATTGCTTCATCATCCCCGCGGGAGAGACGAGCAAGAGTTTCGAGCTTGCCCAAGCCGTATACGACTGGCTTGTGGAACGCCGCGCGGAACGCCGACACGTCATAGTCGCCGTTGGAGGCGGTGTCGTCGGAGACCTGGCGGGCTTCGTAGCCGCAACCTATCTACGCGGTATGCCCTTCGTCCAAGTTCCAACCAGCATGGCGGCAATGGTCGACGCGTCCATTGGCGGCAAGGTCGCGGTAAACCTCCCTCAGGCCAAGAACCTGGTCGGCGCTTTCTACCAGCCCAAGGGCGTCTTTGCCGACGTTCAGTCCCTCTCCTCTCTGCCCAAGCGCGAGTTGTCCGAAGGTTGGGCCGAGGCGATCAAGCACGGGTTCATATTGGACTCAGACCTGGTCGACGTGTTCGAGGAGCACGCCGAGAACTTGATGGACGTCGAACCGGAGATTTCAACCGAGGTCATCCGCCGCAGTATGGCGATCAAGGCTGAAATCGTCAGCCAGGACGAACGGGAGACCCTGGGAATTCGCATTCTCCTGAACTACGGCCACACCATCGGGCACGCCCTGGAGTCCTCCACCGAATATGGGCGCTTTTTCCACGGCGAAGGCGTTTCGGTGGGGATGATCGGCGTGGCGCAGATGGCCCGGGAGTTGGGCATGATCTCCCAGGACGTGGTCGACCGGCACTTCCAGTTGTTGGACCGGTTCAATCTGCCCACCCGCGCTTCGGGCGTCTCGCCAGCCGACGTGCTGCGCGCCATGTCGCTGGACAAGAAGACGGAAAGCGGTTCCAACCGCTGGGTGATGTTGGAAGAGGTGGGGAAAGCCGTGGTCCGCAGCGACGTACCAGCGGAACTCGTTGAGAGGACCGTACGCGAGCTTGTGAGCTAATCTCCGGGCGAGGCACCGTGCCCGCTGCCCACGGCGGTCTGGGGACCCTCTCCGCGGCGGCCATTCCGCTTCGCGGCAATCAGAAAGCCCAGGATTACCAGGCCCATCAGCCCCGCCACGCCCAACAGCAGGATGGACGCCGCCCAGGACAGCCATTCTTGGCCCGTGGCGCTGGACGCCTGTTCCAACCCCACGGCAACGCTTCCGCTTAGAATGGTCAACCCGTAAAGAATCCTGATACGAGCCGCCTCGACAAATTTGGTAGCCGTCGCCCCCAACTGCGTCCCAGCGGACGCCGCCACAAGCATTATCACCACCATCACGGGGTCGACATGGTTGGAGAGGGAATAGACAAAAGTCCCCACTGAGCCGGTGATCACGATCTGAAACAGGTCGGTGCCGATGGCCACCGTGGTCGGGATTCCCAGCACGTAAATCAGCACCGGCATAAGGATGAATCCTCCGCCAGCCCCTAACAAGCCAGCGAGAAACCCGATCCCAAAACCGATTCCGATGGGAATGAACACGGATATCCGGTCTATCCCCGAAATGGGCAAGGCGACATACGTTGGCAACCAGCCAACGCCGGGAATCCCGATGCGGTGGGGCGGGATTCTGAGGGAACGGACCCTTTGGGTCAATCGGGCCGTCGTAACGTCCCCGTCTCGCGGCTGACCCGCGCGCCGCCTGGTCCGCAAATAATCGTAAACGATGAACAACCCAAGGGCGGCCAGGAACAGGACGTAGATGTATCGGATGACCGGCCCTGCCACTCCCGCAACCTCCAGGGCAGAGTTGAGCCGTTCCGCCAGGAAAATCGCGGGGATAGTTCCAGACACCATCAACGCGCCCAGCTTGAAATCCACATTGCCCAGGCTCCGGTGCTTTAGGGTGTTGATGATCGACGAACCCATGATTAGGGTCAGGCCAGTCCCCACGGCGAACACCGGAGGCACACCGAACACGAGCAGTCCGCCAGTGATCAGGAAGCCGCCTCCCACACCAAAAAAGCCGCTCAGGGTGCCTAGGATCAGCCCCAATAGGAGCAGCAGGCCAGGATGCACTACGACTTCAGCGTTGGGGAAGAGCATTCTTAGCCCGTTCCGCTCCTCCTTTTGGATGAGAACCCCGCAGCCAACACCCGCAGGACAACCTCCCAAAAGAAGTAAAAGGTCAGGCTGGCCGCGGCAACCACGCCCATCACCGACAAAGCCCAGGGGAAAGGGTATCCTTCGCTGAAGGTCCTAAGAAACTGGGACAAAGACTCGTACAAGGGACCACCCGTTTGTTGCGCCCGGTCCGCCCCCACGATAGGATAGGTGGAATCCACAAGACCAGGTACTTTGCATGATGCTAGATGATAACACGGCGGAGGCTCTGGTAATTCTGGCCGCATGCTCTTCAGCCCTAACCCCAACTAAGGGAATCTAAGATGAACCCCACGGGATTCTCGTTCCGGCTACTCCATTCCGACGGCGGAGCCAGGGCGGGAGAGATGCACACGCCCCACGGCGCAGTCCGAACACCGGTGTTTTCAGCCGTGGCGACCCAGGGCAGCGTGAAGGGGCTGACCCCCGAGGAAGTAGTTGCCACCGGCGCGGAGATGGTGCTTTCCAACGCCTACCATCTGTACCTTCGCCCCGGCGTGGATGCCGTCGACCGGTTCGGAGGGCTTCACAGCTTTATGGGATGGACCCGGCCCATCCTGACTGATAGCGGAGGGTTCCAGGCGTTCAGCATGGGGGCGTTGCGCAAGGTCGACGACGGGGGAATCCGCTTCCGCTCCCACATCGACGGCAGCGAACACATGATGACCCCGGAAAAGGCGGTCGAGAATCAGCGGGTGCTGGGCGCGGACATCATTATGTGCCTGGACCAGTGCATTGCCTACGGGGAAACGCGGGACCAGGTGCAGCGGGCGATGGACCGCACCCACCGATGGGCTGAACAGTGTCTTACAGGTCATCGGCAATCAGGCTCGGCCGGGCGGCAGGCCCTCTTCGGCATAGTCCAGGGGGGAACGTTCCCGGAGCTGCGGGACGAGTCCACCACACATATCACCGGGTTGCCATTCGACGGATACGCCATCGGCGGCCTCGCGGTGGGTGAAAGCAAGGAACAGATGTATTCCACCACCGGGCAGGTCTCGGGCCGGTTACCAGAAGGTAAGCCCCGGTACTTGATGGGAGTCGGCTCTCCGGAAGACCTAGTGGAGTCGGTTGCCCGGGGCGTGGACATGTTCGATTGCGTTCTGCCCACCCGCGTGGCCCGCAACGGAGCTCTGTTTACCCGGACGGGCAGGGTGGACGTCACACGGAGACGGTTCGCAGACCAGAGCGCGCCGGTGGAAGAAGGTTGCGACTGCTACACGTGCGAAAGGTTTTCCGCTGGCTACCTCTGGCACCTATTCCGTGCCAAGGAGATGCTGGGGCCGCGACTAGCCAGTATCCATAACCTGAGGTTCATATACCGGCTGATGTCGGAGATGCGGGAATCAATAATCGAGGGAAGATTCCAACAGTTCCGGGAGGAGTTCTGGAATTCCTACCGCCCCACGAATGAGGCGGCGCGGCAGCAACAGAAGGAGAAATGGCTGAAAGCCAGAGGGGCTTAGAAGTTTACACGCCGCCCGCGACCGCCGGCACGATGCTTACCTCGTCGCCGGTGGATGTCGCGGTCTCCAGTCCTTTCAAGAAGCGAACGTCTTCCCCATTCACGTAGATATTGACGAAGTAACGCAGTTCGCCGTTTTCGTCCACCAGGCGCTCTTTGAAGCCAGGGTACTCCGAGTCCAGCTTCTCCACCAGTTCACTCAGGTTGGACGACTCCATTTCCACCTTGTCCCGGCCGTTGGTCATGCGGCGCAGGGGAGTGGGAATCCGTACCAAAACGCTCATCAGGGCAATTCCTCCTAAGATCGGACCAAGGCTCAGACTACGAGTCTAGCCCTCTACCACATCCCCGCTCACAGGGTCTACCCGGACACCTATCGCGCTGACCCAGTCGAGACCGCGCTTAATCTCCGATTCATCGCCATCCAATTCCAAAACGACCCAACCCATCTCTTCCCGGACGTCGGCCCGCCGTATGTTGGTCACGATTTGGAAGCTGTGGCCCAGCCGGTAGATCACCGGCTGCTTCACCAAGTCATCGAGAAAGGTGAACTTGACACGCTGCTTTCCCACCAGACATCACCCCCCCACAGCGATGCGCTCACTAAGAGCGCCTTCGAAAGAGCTGATGGTCGGTTTAATGGAGAGAGGATTGACCACGCTCTCCACCGCCTCCATCGTCTTTAGCCCATTCCCGGTGATGTACACCACCGTCAATTCGTCGGGTTTGATAGCGCCGCTCTCCGCCAGAGTCTTCAATGCGGAAACCGTGACGCCGCCGGCCGTCTCGGTAAATATCCCTTCCGTTTCCGCCAGCAACTTGATGCCTTCTACAACCTCGGGCTCAGGCACCGAGTTGGCCGTGCCCTGAGACTCGTTCAACACCCGGATGGCGTATATGCCATCGGCGGGGTTTCCGATAGCCAGCGATTTGGCCACGGTATTGGGCCTCACCGGGATGACATGGGCCTGGCCGTTTGCCCAAGCGGATACTATGGGGGAGCAGCCCTCGGCCTGGGCCATGTGCATCTTGGTGGTCACGGCGGGATGGTGGACGGTGTTCTGGTCCGGGCCGAAAGAGCTTGCATCCACCCCCTCCAGCAGACCCAGGCACGCCAGTTCATTGAATCCCTTCCAAATCTTGGTGAACATGGCGCCGGACGCGCTGGGAATGACCACGTGGTCCGGTAGCCGCCAACCCAACTGTTCCGCCACTTCGTACCCCAGGGTCTTGCTGCCTTCGGCGTAGTAGGGGCGCATATTGATATTGACGAACGCCCAGGGGTAGTTGTCCGCCAACTCGCTGCAGAGCCGGTTTACCTCATCGTAGGTGCCTTCGACCGACACCAGGGTGGGACCATAGACGGCGGCCCCGATTATCTTGCCGGTCTCCAGGTCCCAGGGAATGAACACGTAGGAGCGGATGCCGGCGCGCGCCGAGTGGGCGGCAACACTGCACGCCAGGTTGCCGGTAGAAGCGCAGGCGAGGGTATCGAACCCGAATTCCACAGCCTTGGTGGAAGCGACGGAAACTACCCTGTCTTTGAAAGAGAACGAAGGGTTTACGCTGTCGTTTTTTATGTAGAGGTTGCGGAGCCCCAGGCGTTCCCCCAGGTTCCGCGCTTTCATCAAGGGAGTGAACCCTGCCATTATGTCAACCGGGTCCTCCCCACTGGCGGGAAGCAAGTCCTGGTAACGCCAGATACTTAGGGGACCCTGAGTGATCCGGTCCCGGCTGATGACCTCGGAAATGGTCGCGTAATCATAGACCACTTCCAACGGGCCGAAGCAGAAGTCACACACATTGAGGGGTTCGGCTGGGAACTCCCGGCCGCACTCCCGGCATTTGAGCCCACTAACGAAAGACACGCGAGCCGCGACCTCCATCCCGATTACATAGCATGATACCCCCAGCACGGGTCTGGAGGCGTAAGCGCGATACTAGCAAAGGCCCCCAACCCTTGTCAAGCTGGAGACGGTTGAGTGAGGTTCTTGGGAAGTGTAGCCTTAACCGACTCCACGCAGGCGTGGGTCCAGAACATCTCTGAGCGAATCACCCAGCATGTTCCAGGAGAACACTACGATGGCTATCGCAAGCCCCGGAAAAACCCCCAACCAGGGCGATACTGAGACATAGTTCTGGGAAGCTACCTGCAACATGCCTCCCCACGAAGGCACTTCGGGAGGAGCGCCCACCCCCAGGAAACTGAGTCCCGCTTCGGAGATAATAGCTGCTCCCAACAGGTAGGTCGTGATGACTATGTATACCGCCATACAATTAGGAATCATGTGGCGGAATATTATGCGCCAGTTGCCCGCCCCCACCGCTCTCGCAGCCAGTACATAATCCATCTCTTTAACAGCCAGGGCCTGGGAACGCAGGATCCGGGCGGTGCTAGGGATAAACGCTACGCTCAAGGCGATAATCACGTTCTCAAGGGATGCGCCTAGAGTAGACATGATGCCAATGGCCAGGATGAGAAGGGGGAAGGCCATCATAGCATCCACGATCCTCTGGACTAGTAGGTCAGTTACTCCTCCGAAATGGACGCTAGTAATCCCCAACAGCAGGCCTATGGTACAGCCGATTAACGAACTGACTAAGCCCACATACAGAGAAATCCTCGAGCCATAGATGACCCTGCTGTACACATCACGGCCTACATCGTCGGTCCCGAACCACGCCTCTGAGTTCGGCGGGGCAAAGAGGTTTCTGTAATCAGTCTTGTAAGGGTCCGCAGTTGCAATCACGGGGGCAAGAATAGCGACAGCTATCAGAATAATGGCGACCGCCGCGCCGAAAGCGCCCAATGGCTTACGGCTCGCAAAATCAGCCGCGGGCTTCCAGGCAGTGAGCAATCCCCGAAGGGACCGCCCAGGCAGCGATTCTGTCGCCGCGCCCTGTTGCCTCATTGTTCCCCCTTGAGTCGAACGTGGATCAAGTGTACCGGATCCTTGGATTCAGCCACGCGTAGAGTATGTCCAGCACCAGGTTCAAGACCAGCACCAATATTACTATGAGTATCACTACAGACTGGATCACGACGTAGTCCCGCTGCTGGAGGGCAACGATGGTTATCCTGCCCATCCCGGGTATCAGAAATATGTTCTCGATGATTATGGTGCCGCCTAGCAAGCTACCAAACTGATAGCCAGACACGGTTATAACGGGCAAAAGAGCGTTCTTAAGCGCGTGCCGGTAGATGACCATCCACTCTGCCAGGCCCTTGGACCTAGCGGTGCGGATGTAGTCCTCCCGGAGCACCTCCAGCATTGTCGAGCGGGTCACTCGGCCCACGAAGGCCACGTTCGTGGCTCCTAACGCGATGGCAGGGAAGGCCATCTGCTGTAAGTTTGTCAACGGATCGTCCCACAGATTGACGTATTCCAGGGGAGCGATCCAGTTAAACGTCGACACCAGAAAGAAGATGAGGAGGATGGCTAACCAGAAGTTCGGAACGGAAATACCGACTATGGTTAGAATTCGGGTCGCGTAGTCGACTACTGTGTCCTGTCTTACGGCGGATATCATTCCCAGAGGTATGGCGATTGCACTGGATACAAGTACCGCTATGACGGCGAGTTCCAGGGTAATCGGAAAGGTGCGAGCGATGTCGTCCGCGACTGGGGTTTTGCTGTAGAACGTGATACCGAAATCCCAGTGAAGAAGACCCCATATCCATCTGACGTACTGCTCGTAGATCGGCTTGTCTGTTCCCAGTTCCGCCCTAAGCCTGTCCAGTTCTTCTTGAGTGTAGTCGTACTCCCTTTCTGGTCCGACCAAGATATTGAGGGCGGGGTCTCCCGGGATAAGGCGCATGAGAACGAATACTAACGCGGTAAGCAGTATTACCGTGGGGATAAACAGGAGAACTCTTTTGACTATATAAGCCTGCACTTACTACCCCTAGAGTGCGGAGGACAGGCCCTTGGAGCAAGGAACCTGCCCTCCGTTGCAGAGACCGGCCATTAACAGGGATCACACCAAATGTGCTCAAACTTTAGCTGGGAAATTGCGAGAGCTGGCATGTTGAATCCCTTTACCCTGTCGTTCACAATGACCTGTCTCGCTTCCCAGAACATCACTATCCATGGGCCAGGGTCCTCGGTCATGAGGAAGTTCTCGATCTCCCGAATCATGACCAAACGTTTTTCCGGGTCCTGCTCCTGTGCCTGCGCCTGGACCGCATCCTGGAACGCTTGAGGCACATCCCAGCCACTGGCCCTCACCGTACCGGTCAACGGCATATATGCCTGCCACAACCAGTTATCCGGCGCGACGATTAGAGGGGGGCTGGTGTCCACCCATATGTCCATATCACGTGCATCAATGCGTCTGGCCATCGTGGCGAGGTCAACTGTTTCAGTCACCAGAGTGACGTTCAGGAACTCCTTTAGCTGGTCTGTGAATAGCGGGACCACACCAGGCCTCTCTATGGGGGTAGCCAAGAAGGTCGTCTCGAAACCATTAGGGTAGCCTGCGTCGGCCAAAAGCTTTTTGGCGGCAGCTATGTCATCTGGGTGTTTCTCACCGTTAAGCTCCCTGTATCCAGGTAGCTGACTTATCTCTTCCTCGGTCCTGCCCCACGGCCCGGCTGCCATGATCCCCGTTATGGGAGGGGCGACGGCGCCTACATCTGGGTGACCCACCACATCTCGAATTGCCTGACGGTGGAATGCTAGATTAAAGGCCTGTCTGACTCGAGGGTCATCGAAGGGAGCACGCCTATGGTTGAACCGAATCGGGAATGTGTTATTGGGTGGAGTGAAATAGGCCGTAACATCCGGAGTTTCTTGGTCCAGCGTCAATGCTTCCCGAGTGGTCAGATTAGTGAGAGGGTATGAGCTCATCAGCACCTGTCCGGTCTTGTAGGCCGCGATTATGGTGCCCTTTTCGATGATCACAACATGCTTTACGGCGTCAAGAAGTGGGAACCCATCCTTGAAGTAGTCCTCATTCCTCACCACTTCTATAGAAACGTCTCTGACGGTCTCGCCTGACTTGAACGGGCCAGAGCCCATAACCTTGTCAAACGGTTGCCCCAACTGCTCGTCTGTCTGGCCCTCCTCCACCGACGTCTGCCAGGCTTCAGAGACAATGTAGGATGAATTCATCCCAAGGACGGCTAGAAGGTCCTGAGTGGGGAACTTCGTCGTGATCGCCACGGTGTTCTGGTCTATAGCCTGGGTGTTCCCCTCCTCGTAATAGGTCTTCAGGGGTGATCTAGTCGAACCTCGGAGGCGTGTCATCCTGTCCATGCTGTAAACCACGTCGTCAGCAGTCACGGGGGTGCCATCATGGTACTTAACGTTGTCATGGAGGGCGAAGGTGTAGGTCAGGCCGTCCTCGCTAATCTCCCAGCTTTTGGCCAAGTCTGGCCTTATGTCGAAGGGGTCCGGGGTCGTGGGGTCAAACTCGACAAGCAAGCTCCAAGCTCCACCGGCAAAAACGAAGGCCTGCCAGTTCACGTGAGGGGTGAAAGTCTGGGCTGGGAATCCAAAGACCTGCGTTCGGAGTACGCCGCCAACTTTACCGGTGTCGGCAACGATCGGCTGCGGTGCGGTTGTAGCCGCAGGGACGGGTGCGTCCGTAGCCGCCGCACTGGAGGCTGGGCTCTGGGAAGTGGATACAGGAGCCGGTGTGGCGGCCACCGCGGCGGCGGCGGGAGCCGTAGTGGCCGCTGGGGCCGTTGCCGCCGGCTGACCACCACAGCCGATGACGAATATCAGCAGCATGAACAGGGGAGACAATAGTAGTAGTCTGGAGTTCCGGAACCAGCGGTAGCCCATGAAAACACCTCCTAAATTTCGAAAGCCAGGACCTATACCTGTGCATGTCAGCGACGAATGCGACTCAATATCCAGGTCATTATTAACCGCATCGTCAATATATTTCACGATAGCAGCAATTTTTGTCCGAACATTCGCATCAGGACATAAAATATTCAGATGGGAAGCCAGCGCAATGTAGTCTATCGCCGTTTGACATGTCAATAGGTGGATTTTACTCATAAAGTTTGTCACCGGCGGGGGTAATGTTGCCTGAAAACGACCGTTACCGGGGAGTGGCGAGACGAAGAGCGGCGTGAAGGGCTATCCGGAGCCGATAAGAGGCGGGGCCTTCGGGCTAACCGCACCGAGCGGGGAAGGGTCCTGGATGAGGAGGTCGAGGTGACGGGGGCAGGGTCGCGAGGGCATGGTGCGGAGATTGCGTTACGGACCTATCGCCACCGCCGTCGTGGTCGAAAGACCCTATAGCTCCGGCTCATGTTGAGCGGCTCTAATGGTCCCGGTCCAGGAAGTCCCGCACCCGCTTGACTGCGGCATCCCTGTTGTACGAGTGGTAGGTCATCATGGCGTTTCGCACCGGATCGCCGCCGAAGAAGCGTTCGTACAGCACCTGGCGTCCTCCGAAAGCGCTACAGGCTACATCCCAGGCCAGGTGGAAGACCCGCGCCCGCTCCCACGCCGATGCGCTATCCGTGGCGAGGTATTTCTCCACGTCCGGGCCAATGGCGGCGCGGAAGTCGTCTTCCGCCGGCAGGGCCATCAGACTACTTGAACCCAACTGCTGTACTATCTCCGCCAGCCTCGGGTAGATGGTCGTCGGGTAAAGGGCGCGGGCCGCGCTGACAGGTCCGGGCGCAGGACACATCACCCCCCACTGGTTGAGACTGGCGTCGGCTTCCGCAGCCCTGAGACAGGCCTTAAGGGCCTCCAAGTAAACGATGATTTCCGCTATCCGCTCCTGTACGTGGGGGATGTCGCCCGAACCAAGGGTGTCCACCATCAGCGACGCCAATCCCAGAATGAACTCGGTCTTCACCGCGCAGCGATTGGCCACCTGGTAGCCCGCATGGGTCGTGGACTGAGTGGCAGCGGAATAATTGTTGCACATCTCCACGTCGCCAAGCAGAAAGACCCTTTCCCAGGGTACCAGTACGTCGTCGAAAAAGACGACTGCGTCCATCTCTTCGAACCGCGCCCCCAGGGGATGATCGAAGGTGGACCGCCCGAGGTCGAAGCTCTCCCGGCAAAGGAACTTCACTCCAGGGGTGTCGTTGGGGATGGCAAAGGAAAATGCCTGACGCCAGGCGTCCGGTCCAATAAGGTGGGTGCGCGTGGGGTAGACGGCGATTTCATCTGAAATAGGTCCCAGGGTAGCAAGGATCCGGCTCCCGCGGACGACGATTCCGGCGTCCGTTTCCTTGATCACGGTTAGCGCGACCTGCTCGTCGATATTGTCCACCACCGAGGGTCTACGGCTGCGCTGCAAATTGACCAAAGTGTGGGTCAGGGTGACATCGTTCTCCCGGATATACTCATGATAGTCGAGCACATTCTTGTCGAAACCATCCCGGTTCTGGGAGAAATAGGCGGAGGCTCCGGCCCAGCCGCTAATGGCCGCGTTTAAGAAGTCCGGGGTCCTGGCCATCATCCCGCAACCTTCCCATGCCCAGTTGGTCATCATATCCCGCCGCCGTTCCAGGTCTTCGATCGTCCTGGGGATTATGAAGGACAGGCCGACCGGTTCACCGGACGAGGGAGAAGTAAAGGTCATTCGCTCCTTGGTCCCGCCCTCATGTTGCATGTCGTAAAGAGCGGCAACCGACCGCACTCCCCCCTGGAGACCGGCATGGGTCGTGACGTCCTGTACGCGCTCTCCACGGACCCAAACCTCCGAAGGCCTTTGCTTCAGTCCCTCGATGTATTGCGCCCCTGTCTTAACTGGCATGGTGGGCATCTCCGCTTCAGAGTAGCGCCATTGTACTCGCATACGGCCCCCTCTACCCAATCGCGTCCGGGAGTGTAACGGGTGCTATAATTTGAGGGAAGGCTGCCTTTGGGCTGGGAGCGGTGGCTCCAGCCGTCGGGGCGGTCCTATATTGTGCCCTTCGGTGCGGTCCCAAGGGATCACGCCGCCCGCCCAGGTACTTCTTCAGAACAGGAGACACGTTGGACTTCGCCCGGCGCGTGGTTGCGCTCACCCAAGAATATTCCCTTCCGCTCATCCTCGGAGTTTTCGCCGGACTCCTGGTCGCCAACCTCGACCATCAGCTGTACGAGCGGTTGGTCGATTTTCACCCCCTCGGTTTCCATACCTCGGTGTTGGGTCATCCGGTCACGGCCCACTTCCTCATCAACGGCGTCTTCATGGTCTTTTTCTTCGGGATCGCCGCCAAGGAGATAACCGACTCCGTTCTACCTGGCGGCGTGTTGAACCCCATCAGGACCGCCATCAACCCACTTATGGGCACCCTGGGAGGTGTGATTGGACCAGCGCTCCTATACCTCCTGCTGACGTACATCTTCTACGGGCAATCAGGCAACTTCGCCGAGGTGGCCAACGGATGGGGAATACCCACCGCCACCGACATCGCGCTGGCCTGGTTGGTGGCAAGGTTGGTCTTTGGCAACGGCCATCCCGCAGTCAATTTCCTCCTGCTCTTGGCGGTGGCCGACGACGGAATTGGACTGGGGATCATCGCCGTGTTCTATTCCGACCCGGAATTGCCAGTCAGGCCGCTGTGGCTCCTATTGGTGGTTGGCGCCATGGCCACCGCGTGGGGGATGCGGAGGCTAAACGTCCGGTCATGGGCGCCTTACATCGCGGTGGCGGGACTGATGAGTTGGGTGGGGCTGTTGCAAGCGTCTATCGAACCCGCCCTGGCGTTGGTCCCCGTGGTGCCTTTCTTGCCCGCCGGGCGCGCCAGGGACGAAGAGGAAGTTCCCGCTCTTGACGCCGGCGGAATGCCCGAGCACATGGCCTCGCACCCGCATAGTCCTCTAGAGCAATTCGAGCACCATCTCAAGCTGTTCGTGGACCTTGGCCTGTTTTTCTTCGCCTTTGTAAACGCTGGAGTGACCTTCGGAGCGATCAACACGGTTACCGTGATAGTGCTGGCATCCCTGATCGTGGGCAAGACAGTGGGGATAGCCCTGTTCTCCATAGCCGGGACGTGGGTCGGATTCCCTTTGCCCAACGGCATGGGGGTAAGGCATCTGGCAGTGGCGGGGCTCATCGCGGGAATAGGGCTAACTGTCGCCCTGTTCGTGGCGGGCAAGGCTTTTCCAGGTCCTCCCTTCCAGGAGCCCGCGAAGATGGGGGCGGTGCTCAGCGGGCTTGTCGCCTTTCTGGCGTTGGGAGCTGGGGCCTTGCTGAGGGTGAAGGACGGGGGGAGCGCGCCTCAAGAGTGAGGCCGGAACAACTCAGCGCACCGCCGACGTTCCGGCGGATGCGCGGTGGCCGGAAAGCCCCGCGCGCCGATATAATCCATAGGTCGAACCCACCCACACCACGGGCTCACCTGCCTCCCAAGCGCGGAGAAGCCACTCAAGATTGAAACCCCGGAGGGACCGCAATGATCGGAGTGCTAACGCACCACTGGGCCAAGTCCGATAAGATCGAAGACGCCCGGAAGCTCCTGGACGGCAACGGGCTGGCACAGAGCAAAGCCCCCGGCTTCGGGTCGAGGGAGACCCTGTACTCCCTGTCCGACCCTGCCAAGATAACCACTCTAGTTACCTGGGACAGCAACGAAATCTACGACGCCTGGAGGGCCAGCCCGGAAAGGGCGGTCGCAATGGCGGGAGCCGAAGAACTCTGGTCTCAGGCCCCTGAGTCGGAACGGTTCGAAGTGGCCGGTTAAGACCCCGGCGGAGCCTACTGCTGCTGGACGAACCGGCGATAGACCTCTTCCTCCGACAACGTTTCGGAAGGGAACCAGGCCTCTTCAATCGCCCTATGTAGATCGTCCAGGATACCCAGGATACCCTCCACCAAAACCCCGGCTTCCTGGGTAGACGTGGGCAGCAAACTGACCAATGTTTCTATGGCCGCGCCGATGGTCTGGATCACCTCCACCGGGGCCACATGGGTCGCGTTGTAGCGGGCAGCCACGAGGCAACCCCGCAGGGAAGCGCCCGTGTCCCTGGTGAGCAAGGCATCCAGGTTTGAGACGTCCGGCCCAACGGCAACACCGCGAATGGACGCGGCCATTCCCAGGACTTCTTCCAAGCTCAGAGCCCCATCGCTACTACCCGGATATCCGCGGACGGCCCACAATAGGACTCGCGCCACATTTTGCGCCCGCTCGATCCAGCGGCCAAGCCACACCAGGTTGTAAACGCGGGAATCGGTCAACCACCGGTCTGAGCCCAGCGAATCAGCCCTCGGGTCCATGATTTACATCCCTTCCATATCAGGATTGTCCGCACTGGATCAAGGCAGCCGGTATCTGGTCTAGGTAGTCCGTACCTGTTCTTGACGATATAGGTGTCATCCAATAACGCCAATGCATCTTCCAGGGTCGATTCCCGTTGGGAGAACTGGGAGGGCTCTGCGACTGTTGGCAGCAGGTACGCATACGTGATTGAAAAAAACTCCAGTGGGACGTGGACCGTCAGTATCGCCGGGACCGGGAGGCGGTCGTATAACTCCGGTATGACGGTCGGTAGTGTTGTTCAAGCTGGCGGTGAGGTGACGAAGTTTAGTTCAGCGACGAACAACGCAATGGGTATTTCAGGTATCCACGACATGAAGTACAAGAGGGTGAACAATCTCTGGTACGCGTGGAACACGTGGCACAACACGCATGTAGATACTTCAGACGGTTACACACTCGTTCAAATTGGCGGCAGTTACGACGACTTCCAGAACTATGGAAACAACCCATGACCTCCACTTTATTATCCTGCGAAGAAGATCCCGAATGCACCATCCCTCAAGCGTACATAGGAGAGGCGGAATAATGTCACTATTAGGCGATCAAAGAACACGATTGGCAGCTGTGATGCTCACGGCTGTTGCGCTCATAGCGACCGTAACAGCCATATTTACAGGCTACCTTACACTCAGCGTTGGTGATCAATACGGCCATCCCGGATCGGCTGGATGGAACTTACTCAATCAAGGAAAGAGCGGAAACGACGCTTCCATCACTGTGCATCATGTGATTGCAAGTGACTACGGCGTCCACGTTGTGTATTCCATAACTATGGACGCGCCCAACGGCCGATTAAGTTCTGACATTGTAACCAAACCCATAATAGACGGGACCAAAGTTACTGATTCTACAACAGATTACATGGTAGCCACGGACGACGATAAGTCAGCCGTGCGAATTGCCAGTCTGGGGAGCCAATTCCCGGCGGAAGAACGTATGGCATGAATGTGGCAGGGTTCGACGCCAATAATAAGCAGAATGACCTGTCGATTGATGTGGTAGAGGATCAAACACCAGGAACAGTCGAGGGAGGTATCAGCTTCATGACCCATCCTGACCCTGAGGCCGTTCACTTGCTCCACGGTGGCTATTGGGTGTTGGGGCCACAGGGCACCACGTTCGGCGTTCTCCCTAGCGGTGTGATTGAAACTATGGAAACCCCCTCTTACTTCATGATCAGTCCTGACCAAGCAATCCGGGAGATAACTTTTGAAGACTTGTAGCCTTTAACGAGGAACAAAGGCAATAAAGTAACGTAAGGGGTGATCCGAGTCTTGCCATGCGGGGCACGCCCATGGAGCGTTCGCAAACCGTGAATCTGGCTTCACGGGCCATTATGTCCATCGTCGTGTGTGCCTGGCTATTCAGTACAACTATTGCGTGTCAGAATGCAACCCACCAACTACATGAATCGGACTGCGAGAAAATTGATCCGCGACTAGAGGGGCCGGACCTCCTCGACAGATTCGAAGCCGAGAGAATAGCGGTACAAGCATTGAATTCTGCTTCACCGGGAGTATCCGCAGTCGAGATACGAAACGTTGACGCAGCCTGTCTTACGACACTCAGATGGTTTGAACGGGATCTCCTGAAAGGGAAAACAGTATCTAAGGATACTCTGAATAAGTCCTTGAATTGAGCCTCGTCAGATAGGGGAAATGGTCGTGCGGGCGACTTGTTCAGAGGTTTCCTAATCCTGACCTGTATCCCCCAGGTATGCCTATATGGGTCATTCAAGTAAAAGGCAGGTCAAAGTCTGTGAGACCTGAAGGATGGGAGACTTTCAATTATGATTACGCCATCGCTGCGATTAATGCGAGCAGTGGTGAGATAGTAGGACAGTCATACCTTCTCGATCCTTTGTTGATACCGTAAGCGGGGAAGTGAAAGCCTTCGGAAAACTATTCGGCCGCTCCCCGCACTGGAGATATCCATCGCCGGTTGAAAGGGATTGTACTAAGATCTTACTCGACCGGGTGTTCCAGGTCTCCACGGCCACGGGTCACATGAAACGATTTTACCCAATGCACCGCCCCCGGTGAATCCGCAAACATTGGAACGCTCGGAATAAGAACATCGGGACTCATTTGGATCCCGATTCAGCAGGGGAACCAACGGACCTGCATCCGGGAACGCCGTTCATACCTCCGTAGCGGGCGTCCTCGTTAACGTGGCACTCCAACCTCCTGAAGGACACCCTTGAAGGTGTTGAGGCAAATTGCACAACTCAAATTGACCCTGCATCGGTCGCCAACGACGCATTCCGGGACCGTCGCCGACATGGGGAAGCAAGCCGCCGTGCGGCGGCGGGCATGGCGGAACGGCTGTTCGGCGCCTGGCGGAGAGGTCGGAGTTTTTGTTTTGAGTCAGACTGGGACATTTTGGGACATGCGCCTCCTTGGGGGATGGGGGTTTGGGTCCGGGCTAGTGTTCGGAGATGTTGAGTGATATGGATGGTAGAGAGGTGGAACACGGAACGGGAAGAGGGAAATGTAAGTTGGGAGGCACCGGGCGGGAGACCTCACGCCTATGGCTTAGGACGATTGCCGAGGTTTTGGATTCTGAGGAAGGGCGAATGGCGCAGGTATGGGAGAATTGAAAGACACTGGGTGAGAGGGCAGGGTCTCTAAGCTGGACTTTGTACATTTAGGCAGCGTAGCCAGCGAGTCTATGAGTCGGGCGTAAAATGCGGTGGGGACTTTTTCACTGTCCAGCTGCGGCGCCGACATCGAAAAACTCTCTGAAAAACTCTCTGACGCCGGCCACAAATGGCGGCGCACCCGGGCTATGGCATCGACGAAGGTGGGCGCTGGTTTGGCGCACCACGCCGCAGTGCGCCGGATCATGGGCCGTTGTTTTTGCCGCAGGCGGGACGCCAGGGTAATCCGGGAAAAGAGCCCCATCAATACCGGCGTGGTGCGGGCAATGGCGCGGTCAGACCACCGGCGCTGCGTCTCCACTCCCAAATGAGCGCGCACCTCTTGGAAAGCCGCCTCCAGTTGCCGGCGCAACACGAACCACTCCACGATCCGGATCCGGGTGGCGGCAAGGCCGGTGGACAGCAGCGCCTGGGGACGGAATTGCCCCAAGGGGTCTCGAATCAGCGCCCATCGAATGGGTGCGGGCGGCTTCCCCGAGTGGCGCCGGAGGGCGGTTTGAGAAGCGAATTCCACAGTCCGGGCAGCGCCGTCATACCAAGCCGCCGGCGCCTCGGCCCAACATGTATCCGGAGAGTCCGGGAGTTCCCTCAGCTTGGGCAGACGCTTGCCCTTGACCCTGGGGCGCCCATTCCGGCCCGGCCGGCGGGGCGGCGCCGGCTCATAGAGCGCAGCATCCAGCCGCAATCTGGTGATGACCGTAACCGGTTGAGCCAACGACTGGCAGAAGTGGAGCAATTCCAGGACGGCGTAGCTGCTGGCGGATAATCTGACGCGCCCGGTCGGTGAGCTTCCGGTTCTTGAGCTTCTTGGGAGCTTCTTGGGAGTCCTTCCCTTTCTCCGGTAATATCGTTCCGAAGGGGCCAGGGCCGTCAGAAAAGGCAACGCCCAAGTCCGGCCGGCCCAGGGTATAGCAGTAGCAGTCAGCCACATCAAGCTGGTCCGGCGCAGGCCGCTGGCCTTGACGAAATGACTCCCGCTGGAGCGCACTCCGTCCCGGTGGATTCCCTTGGCATTGATCCGCCGGCCCCGCCGCCGCTCCAGGGTCTCGTCTATCCCGAACACCAAGCCCGAACACCAGGCCCGAACACCAGGGACCGCACCCTTGGTCCAAGTGTTGGAGCAAAAGCCGCAGCAGGGTCCGGCCCAACCGGAGGGGCGGCCACGCCGCCCGGTTGAGGACGTGGAGGACGTGATGGTATTGGGCAAAGCCTCGTTCATCGCTCAGGCCCATCACACGCAACGCGGAGGTCACGGTCCGCTTGCCAGGGGACAGAATGGCGCCGGCCGGAAGCAGCTGGGGTTTCAGCCAGGTCCTGCGTTGAAACAGCGCCGAAAAGGGCGTGAGCAGAGATACAAGAGATACAAGAGATACAATGGCATCGGGCAGGGTGAGCATGACTTGTCCTTTCACAAGGGGTAGACCAAGCCAGCTTGCCCTGTCTTTATATTTTGTCTAGTTTTTGTACAAAGTCCAGCTTAGTATTCGCGGTTCGATAGCTTGCCCAATTCTGGTGGGATGCCGCCGGTTAACTGGTTGTTGCGAGCATCCAACCTACGTAATTCAGCCAGATCGCCCAGTGCAGGCGGAATCTGTCCAGTCAGTCCCTTGCCATAGAGGTCCAAACTCTGCACCCTCAATGGTGAGCCATCCAGGCCGACACCCACCCACTCGGCGATGGGAATAGCGGTATCCCAATTCAGGTGTGATGATGTGGTGGGTCCAATGAGGGTGCCTCTCGACTCCAGTAAAATCCTACAATCTTCCTCGAGGCCGGGATTCTAGCCCAGTCCGACCGAATCAGGATTCACAGGACAGAATCCCACTACCGGGCGAGGTACCGGCGTGGACCGCTCCACGTGAGTGGGTGTGAGAATGACCGTCAGCACCGGGTTGGGAGCGGATGTGGGAGCCAGCGTTGGCGCCAATGTGGATGTTGGCGGAGGCATATCGGTCAAGGCGGGCGTAACCGGAGCCGTGGGTTCCTGGGAGGAGGGAAGAGTCGGGTCAGGCCCATAGCCACATGCCCAAATACGGGCAGCGGAAATCAAACAGAGCATCCCTGCTAATCCGACCCGATGAGCCATTGTCACAAGGGTGGAAGTTCGGGTAAGACGGGCTTGCAACTAGGGTGGACCCCTCTCTACCTGGTACTCGCTGCCTTCGCCGAATTTCAACCCGGACAGTGAATTAGGGCGGCATGGTCCCGGCGAAAGGCTAGCCGAGTGGATGCCAGCTACTGACATCTATACACATGGCTCACCTGAGAGCGCGTGTTGGAAACCCTTGGGTTAGTGTTCGGACCTCAAGCCTCTCGGAGAGACTTGCTCCCGCACGGTAAACAACGCCCGCACCCGGAAAGGTCTTGTCCGTCCAACATGTTCAGATGCGCCTCTGCCCTCTGTTCGTCCCTGCGCAGCAGGCCCCTCGATCTCCGGTCACAACACCGCGACGCATCAGTCCTCGCCGACAAGTGAGAGACCCTAGCCCAGCCCGAACTGCTCCTTGGCATTCGCGCCCATCATCCGCGAAATCATAGGCCTGGGAACGTCCGCTAAGGTAAGCGCTTCGATAGCGTTCCACGCGCTTGACGTGTCATGGTGGGGATAGCGGGAGCCCCAGACGATCTTTTCGGCGAAGGAATGCGGAAGTTCCTGGATCAGCCGTTCCTCGGCGTCGAACCCGAGCATCACACGTCCCTCTTCCCAGGTCTCCTCCGGCCCGGTGCTCACGGGGTAGTAATGCTGAAGGGGGATAACCCGCGTGGAAGCCTCCATCTTCTCCAGGACTTCTTCCATCCAAGACGCCTTGCCGTGGGCCATGACCACCTTCATCTCGGGATACCGCTCCATCACGGTGTAGCCAAGCAACGCGGAAGCCACGAACATGTGGTTGTCCAGCCACGGGGCAAGAATCGGCGCAACGGGGTGACCAAGGGGGACCAAGCCCGAAGCGGGAGATACCCGGTTGCGGTCGCTGGTGCTGCCCCCCGCGTGGGGACCTCCCCCGCCTCCGCCCAGGCCGGCGGTCTGCGTGAGGCGGCCGCTGACCTTTTCGAAGAACGGTCCATGGGATGTCCATTCAGGGTTCCATAAGCCCGCGGTGGGATGCACGGCGGCCGTCATACCCAGCCTCTCTAGTTCCGCCCAGAGAGGATTGTAGTAGGGATGGGTCAGATACCGCCCCTCCATGAACATGGGGCGGATGAACGCTCCGCGGAAACAACGGATTCCGGCGGCCCGGCGCAACTCGGCTATAGCGAAATCCATGTTCCTCAGCGGGACCATCGCGGCGGCGAAAAGGCGGTCCGGCGCCACCTGGCAGAAGTCGGCCGCCCAGTTGTTGTAGGCCCGGGCCAGCGCGTAAGAGATGTCCGGGTCTTCCACCAGGTGGAAACCCTCAGCGAACCAGGTGGGATACATGAAAGACCTGTCGACGCCCATAGCATCCATGTCCCGCAACCGTGCCTGCGGATCGAACGCCCCTTCGCTCATCGGGTGCCGCGTGTCCGGGTCCAGCTCCCCGATGGTGTCCCATGTCATCCCCGGCTTCCAGATTGCGTGGCGGGGAATGTTCGGGTTCGCGCTGTCCCGGAAGACCTGGCCATTGACCTTCAGGTACGAGTCGAACTCGCCTTCTTCCCGCCAGAGGGCATGTTTGCCCAGGACTCGGTACTCTGGCTCCAGATAGGTCTCCCACACCTCTCGCGGTTCCACTACATGGGAGTCGCTATCGAAAACCTCGAAGTCTTTATTGGTAGACATCGTACTTGGCCCTGCCCTTACCAGCGGGTGACCGACGATTCCGGCTTGAGAGCCTCCCTGATTTCGTCCTCGTCGGGCCACCAGTCAGGGCGGTGGATTTCGGTTACCCGGTCACGGACGATCTTGCTGGGCGGTTCGATGTTGTACAGTCTGCGAGCGTTGGCCCCCAGGAACCGCGCCTGGTCGTCGATTGGAAGCTCGCACTCCTCCATGGTCTCGATGGCCCTCCAGACGTCGTCGCCGTCATGGTGATAAACGTCGGAAGCCCAGGCCAGAATGTCCCGGTAGAAATCTGGAAGTCGTGACGGCGGCGCTTCGTCTCCTTCGAACCCGGTGACGCAATGCTGGAAGAACGTCTCGCTGGGAAGCTGCTTCAAGGCGGGCAACCTTCGTTCGTTGCGGTAGAGCTTATAGGTCTTGTCGCATTCATCCAGGAGGAAGCTCAGCCAGGTGGAAGACGCCTCGAACACCGCGGCCTTGATCTTTGGATGCCGTTCGAAGAACCCGGACATCAGCACCATGGTCACCCAGAGGGACGCTTCAGCCTGGAAGTTCTGCACGTTCGAGAGGAAAGTATGCGGCAGACCGGAGGTGGATATGGTCCTCCGGATGAGTTCCGCGCCGGAATATTGGTCCGAGTATCCGGGGGGTTTCGCGACCCCAGAGGCCGGGAAAGGGTGCATCCCATACACCAGCCCCGTGTCTTCCAGGGCGTTCCACAGACCTTCATATTTAGGCTGGATCGGGTAGTTTCCCATGGCGTCCATGGGACGTATGAGGGCAACCCGGCAACCCCTGGCCGCGACCCGGTAGGCCTCCTCGATGGCGAACTGTGGATTCTGCATGGGTATGAGGGCGGCGAAGAAGAGCCGTTCCGGGTCTTCCTGAGTGTACTCGAAGGCCCAGTCGTTGTAGGCCTTGCACATTGCCCGCGCGCCCAGGGCGTTCTGCAGCCACGGATAAGTGTCGATGCTCGTGGGTATGATCATCACCTGGTCGATACCCTGAACGTCCATGTCCCTCAGCCTGGGGCCGGGTTCATCGGCTCCCGCGTGCGCCAGGTAGTCCGACTGCTCCTTGGTCAGGGCTGTCTCGGGTTTCAGGTTGCGGACGTTGAAAGCGCGTTGAATGTCGTGTTTGAGGCCGGGACCGGCCAGCCTTACGATGTCGATCGCTCCGGGTCCCGTCTTGGGAGTGGGCGAAAAGCCGCTAACGTCGGCCTTCCCGTTGACCAATAGCTGGTTCGTCTCGGCGTCGTACCACATCGTAGCCTTCAGGGCTTCAAGCTCATCCCTGGTTAGGGAGTCCGCAGCCCGCTCCCAGACCCTGGCAGGCTCCACGATATGGGCATCACAGTCGAAGGTGGGGAAATCCTTGGTCATTGGTCTGAATCTTTGGACCGGCAACGCGGGCCTCCTCTTCGCAACGCGGCGGGTTGTTTCTGGACGATGTTGCGCCTAATCTAGCAAGGGGCATCTGTGTTGTCAACGCGTTATCAGGTTGAATGACGTAGAATCGTAGCAGGAAAATCGGACCCCAGACCTTTTATTCGATGGGAGCGTAGAGGCAATGGAGTATCGAAGATTTGGGCCAACGGATATAACGGTTTCGGCCATCGGGTTCGGATGTTGGGAAATGGGAGGCACCTACGGCGACGTTAGAGAGTCGGAGGTTGCAGCCGCCGTCAACCGGGCTATAGACCTGGGAATCAACTGTTTCGACACGGCGCCCGCCTATGGAAGGGGGGAGTCCGAGGTACTGCTGGGCCGGGCTCTAGGGGCTAAACGGAAGGATGTGGTCGTAGTAACCAAGTGCGGAGTGGGCTATTCGGACCGGCCCAAGGGCCGAGACAGCCGGATGGTGTCCATCTTCGCTTCCGTGGAAGAGAGCCTGCGCAACCTGGATACCGATTACCTGGACGTGTTGCTCATCCACTGGCCCGACGTCAACACGCCCTTCGAAGAGACCATGCACGCCCTCGATAGCCTGGTGCACCAGGGGAAAGTCCGCGCCGTAGGAGTCTCCAACTTCACCCTGGACCAGATCAAAGAATGCGAATCAACTCGCGGCGTGGACGTAGTCCAGTACGGCCTCAACATGTTCGACCGCCGCATGGAACAGGAGATATTCCCATATTGCCTGGACAATGGCACAGGGGTGATGGTCTACGGACCATTGGCGTTTGGCCTGCTCTCCGGCGCATTCACGGCCAATACCACCTTCGGGAGCAACGACTGGCGCTCAACGGGAGGCCGTCCCGGATGGAACGTGGGCGTATTTGCCGAAGAGCACTTCCAACGGAACTTGCAGGTCGTGGAGGAGTTGAAGCCCATCGCCGAGGTCCGTGGCAAGAAGATGCCGCATCTCGCCTTGCGATGGGTCCTATCAAACCCCGCCGTAAGCGTAGCCCTGGTCGGCACCCGCACGGTACAAGAAGTGGAGGACAACGTAGCTGGGCTGGAGTGGGCCCTCTCAGGCGCGGACATGGCCCAGATCGACGAAGTGTTTTCCCGCTACGGCGTGGACACCCACCCGGACATAGTCATAGACCCCGATGAGGAGCCCCGGCGTTCAGGACCGGCCTGAACAAAAATAGTACCGCGAACACCGCTGGGTTACAATGATAGGGGAACACGCGAAAATCGAGTTTGGAAGACGTGCTTGAACGGGGTATCAGCGTAACGCGAAGGCTTGTTTCAAGACCACGAAAACAGATACCTCATCGTGTCGGTGGGGCTCGTCCTTATCCTACTAACGATAATCGCCGTGTATGAAATAGCCTTTCAGACGGATGACTCTCCGTTTGAAAGGCTATATTGGCAATCGGTCAAGGGATCAGCTCCGCGGTCGCCGTTGCCGTAACCGGGATCGCCTTATGGGAGGTCTGCATGATATTTGCCGAGAAGTATAGGGCCAGGCGCTTCGAAGAAGGACGTGAGGAAGGCCGCCAAAACGAGCGCCGAGCCTGGGAACAGTGGAACGCCAGGCGCCTAGAAGCCCTCGCAAAGGGAGAGCCTTTCGACGAACCTACGCCTCCGGCAAGTGAACGAGACCCATAGACTCTCATCCCGGAGTGTTAGATGAGTCTGCAAACGTCCAGCCCGCAAGCCTTCCCCAGTCAGACAAGTCTGGGAATTTAGGGTATTCCCTTCATCCTAACCTCGTCTGCTCACGCCGACGCCTCGTTCGGTTTAGGATCGCACCCTTTTCCTCACTTCTTCGTTAAGGGAGACCGGACTGATGTGCGCTCCCTGCGGAGCTAGTCCTTCTACCTGTCCAGCAACTGCCGCATCACCTGGGGAGCAGCGATGGCCGCCCGTTCCACCAACTCTTCGTGGGTGAGGGTGACTATGGGGTGGTCGATTACCGCCAACCCGTAATCGGCGTCGCCCCGTATCCGCGCCATAGCTCGGGCCTGGCTTACGAAGGGCCTGGTGGTCAAGACCGTGGACGCAACACCCAGCAACTCCATTTCCATCGCGTCATGCACACTGCACGAAGTGCAAGACCCTCATTCCGCTGTGGCGTGGACCACCACGTCGCAACGACTTGCCAGGTCCTCAAGAAGCACTTGGCGCTCGGATCATTCAGGTCGCCCCATTAGCGAGACGTGCGCTCACCAGCCGATTCAGGCTCACGCCTTCTTCGGCTGCCCGGATGGCAAGGGCCCGGTACATCTCGGGCGGTACCCGCACCATGAACTTCCCGCTGTAGGTACGGTCAGCGATTGGTTCCGGTAATATCTCGCCGGCGGCGAGCATGTCCTCCACACATTCGGCCACAAGCCGCCGAATCCCGGAAAACGCCTCATTTGGAGAATCAGCTAGCCAACTTAGCGACGGAAATTCAACGGATGACCCAACGTATTCCTGGTCCTCAGCCGACCAGGTCACGCGATAGGTGTAGTGGTCATTCATTGCAATCCCTCCAATTTTCCGATCGCCCGAATGACCTGGCGGACTTGGTAAGGTTTTGCCATACCCCGGTCGTTCTGGATATTCACCCTTGGGTTGCCTGCCCAGGGCGTCCGGTAGAGTAACTGTTCAGAGTTGGTGACTGGATTGACATACACCCACTCATCCTGAGCGAAGCGGAGCGGAGTCGAAGGACGGATTTCCCCTCAAGTCTGAACTGTTGCCCGGTAGACCCTGTGGCTAGTGCCTCTTTGTCTAGGCTCGCCGAAATATCGGTCACACACCCTGGCCAAATCCGTAAACCGAATGCCTCTAGGGTTTCTCCGAAGCGCCCGGAGAACTACCTCGGTGTTCTCCACGAGTAAATGATATCACATATGATACTAATCATCTGAGAAAGATCAGTCAACAAAGGGATACCCGACGGATGAGCCACGTTCCCGCCACGCTTCCCTCTACCTATTCAGCAAATTCCGTATCGCCTGGGGGGCGGCAATGGCGGCCCGTTCCACCAACTCTTCGTGGGTGAGGGTGACTATGGGGTGATCGATTACCGCCAACCCGTAGTCGGCGTCGCCCCGTATCCGCGCCATGGCTCGGGCCTGGCTAACGAAGGGACTGGTAGTCAGAACGGTCGATGCCACCCCCAGCAACTCCATCTCCATCGCATCGTGCACACTGCACGAAGTACAGGACCCTCATTCAGCCGTGGCGTGAATCATCACGTCGCATCGCTTGGCCAGGTCCTCCAACGCTGAGCGATCGGCGGGCCATTGATGGCCGCCCTTGTTGTACTCCACCACCTCGCTCAAGGAATAACGTTCGCCGATGATGTTTGCCACCATCCGCAGCAAGTCCTCGGAGTGGGGCTTGTTATTAGATAACAGCCCTAGCGTCTTACCGTCCAGGCTCGCGGGCCTGGTAGCCAAGACCGCCTGCGACGGTTGGGAGTCATCCCTGGGATCAAGCGCGTAGATGCTGGTCATACCCTGCCCTCCTACTGGCCCGGTACGGTGATCTCCCTGGTAACGGAGCGGCTGCTGCCCCACGACGTGACGATCGCCATGAACTCCCCGGCGTCCCCGCCCGCCGGGACTACGCTGATCCTGTCCGGGCTGGCCACGGAGCCTATCAACCGCTCCCGGTCCGCGCCAGGAGAAAGCTTGTCGATGCGCCGCCACTCATCCCACTCACCGGCGGTCCGCAACGTCTTCTCGTAAAGGAACTGGGCCACCTGCTCGCGGCTCCATCCGGAGGCGGCGACGTATGCCATCAACTCCTGGCTGATTACCAACAACAAGTCCGACCTCGAAGGCCCCAGCCCCAGCATGGCGTGTGCGGCGGCGGTCAGGAACCCTTCCGGCTCTTTATCGCCGTGGGTCTCCAGTTGCAACGGGGCGTTGGCGGCCATCATCGTGACGGTGCTGGAGCCAGAGTCGAAACCCTTGGCCTCGGCCATCGACGGCCAGGGACTGGTCGCCAAGTCCTCGGCGAAGCAGAAACTGTACTTGCCAGGATGTCCCAACGCGCTCTTGTCCATCTCCTGGGACACGGAACCGTAGAAGTTGGCCTTCAGCAGGTTAATCGCTCTCCCGATAGCCGCGTTGGCTCGGTTGCCGTTGCCAAACAGGTTAACGCCTTGGTTCATGCTGATCTGGGAGGCGTAAGGGCCGCTGACCATCACCAGATTGGCGATGCCGTTGGTGGAGGTGCTGCTGGCGTGAAAATTGTAGGCCCGGTCGCAGACGGCGGACACCGCAGCCACGACCACCGGGAAATGCTCCGGCAAACACCCGGCCATGACCGCATTCACCGCCACTTTCCCGGCCGGGAACTGCTTGCGCCGAATCCCTTCGACGCCCAGAACATCATCAGCGGTCAACCCACAGAAGTCCAACAAGGCCTGGACTCGTTCCGGAGTGGGCGGAACGACGGGTAGCCCATCGGTCAACCCTTCCCGATAGTAAGACTCCAGGGCCTCTTCCCAGTCTCCAAATCGCCATCGCTCAGAAGTCATAACAGCCACACTTTAAGGCAAGGACGCACTTGGACGCAATCGCCGTCGAGCAGGGTCATAAGCCTCACTTCTTCTCTGGGAAGGCCTCAACCAGGGTGCGGACGTCTTCGCCCCTCACCACTCCGAATCGGACCAGTTCCTCCTCCTTGGCGCCGCCGCCCTCCGCCTTAGATTTAACGCTGGTCAATGTCAGGTAGGCGTTGTGGGAGAGGTCCTTACAGTGGTGAATCTCCACCTTCAGCTCGCCATTCCCATCGGGTGCTGCGACGGCCACGCGTCTCATCATGTGGTAGTCACTGTCTCCAAGTGAGTTGATGACGTTCCCCGCCAACCGATTCGTGGTGGTGAAGAGTCTACGACCCTTGCAAAGCTCTTTACACTCCAGGCAGTACGGGTCTCCCAGAGTCGAGGTAAGGAAGAACCCGCCAACCGATATGACGATAGCCGATTCAACGACCCATTTGGCCCCCAGCGGGACACTCAGCACGAAAAAGGTCTTCTCCCATGTCCCGGCTGCCGACGCGAAGTATCGGAAGTTATTCCCGGGGTCCCCGAAGTCGATTCCGGGACCCCGGAACAAGGCCATCGCCGCGTAACTGGTACAACCGGCGATGACCGCGACGGACCACCAGACCCACCGGCGCTCCACCCGGCTCTCCCCTTCCCCAATGGTACCGCCAAGGAACACGGCCAAGCCGATCAGCCCCGGAAAGAGCACCGGAATGTAAAACCCTATCCATCTGGACAACAGGTGCAGCAGGAAGGCCGCGACGCACCCCGCTACGACTCCCCCGAGAAGCACAAAGATGACACGCAGCGTCGTCGTCTGGTCCGTGGGCTTGTAGATTTCCACCCCGCGATTTGCGGTTTGGGGTTCGGGAGGTTCCAACGGCGGGTCTTCTGTGACGATGAGTGCTTCCGCCGGCGGGTCATCTGTGACGGTGAGTGCTTCCGCATCAAACGAGCGCGCCGGAAGTTCTTCCCGGTCCTCTTCAACCTCGACGCCTGCCGAAGTGGCGGTAGCAAGGGCGCCGGTCCTCGGAGGGAAGTCCCTGATGAGAATTGCGGCCCCGGCGCCGCTCACCACCGCGAGGCGGACCAGTTCCTTTTCGACGGGTTCATCTTCCTTTTCAGCCAGTCCTACCGTCTTGTGGGTTATGTTCGTCAGGGTCAGGTAGGCATCATGCGTTGGATCGCTGCATTGATAGAGGTTGGCCCGGAGTCTGGTACTCGCGCTAGCGGGCACTTGCAGAGCCTTTAGGCGCTCGTAGTCCTTGTCCGCCAACGCCCGCAGCACATCCCCGGTGTGCTCTCTGGCTATGCCGAACCGCAGTCGTTCAACGCATTCTCCGCCACACTCGCCGCAAAATATTTCGCGATCGGCGAGCCAGGCGATAAACGACGCAACGCCAGCGGAGATCAAGCCCTCGAAGGTCCACCAGAGCCACAAAGGTACGGTAAAGCCGATAAAGGTCCGCTCCGGGACCGTTAGCATAGACCCCATGAGGCCCAGTGGGTCCACGGGATCAATGGCTCGGCTGATGAAAAATAGCATGGCGAGGTACCCCGCCAAGCCGGAGGTCATCGCGGGCATGTGGAGTAACCACCTACGGCCGACAGGCCCAGAAAATGTTGATCCGAGACCAACCCCTACTCCGGCGGAGAAGCCTACTACCACCGGAGTGATGATCTGAATGTAGAAGTCAATCCAGCCGAAGACGAGCGCACCCAGGAATCCAGCCCCAATCCCAATTCCATTACCCAGGACAAGTATGGCCAATACAGCCGCCTTTCTCGTGAGGGTAGGCCGCTGGTAGGTATCTATCTGTTCGACTATTTGTTGGCGTTGTTTCATGGAGATAGACCAATGGGGTCCGGCCCGATTGGATTTCTTGAGGAGAATGGACTAACTGGAGAGGAGCACGGTCAGGACCGGGAAGCGGGATCCTAGCCACCTGGATAAAGGCGAACTGATGTACAGATTAAGATATAGACGCACCAAACTAGATATGATTATTACGAAGAATTATACATTTGGCAAAATAGATCCTCAGCGGCCGGGCTCGAAGGTCCGAATTTTAGTGGTCCTTTCTATGCAGGTGGGTCTTTAGCATCGTACTGGGCTTTATTCCTCGGGCCCGGTTTCTTAGTGTCGTCCTCGCAATCGGCACTCTTGCTACCTACTGGGCGGTAGCGGTGCGCCGGTTGCACAACACCCATCGGTCCGCGCGATGGGCGATGGTATCTCTCATCCTGGACATCGGACTGATGGCGATTGCAGCATCAATCTTCGTGAGCTGCTCGTTTATCGCCATCCGGGTGTACATGGGGCGGGAACCTGATCTTGGCGCCGCGCCGCAGGAAGTGTTCGGGGAGCGATTGATACTCTTTAGTGTGCTCATGGCCGCACTGGTAATTATCACGATGGTTTGGATCGTGGTAGGAACAGTGATCCTAATCCTCTTGGCGCTGCCGGGCGTCAGAGATCTTAACCGTTACGGGCCCGGCCCTCTACAGCCGGTCGCGACTTAGACGCCGTCGCATCCCGCGGGAGGCCCTAGAAATCTGGCCGGAAAGTGGCGGTAGCCGGGCAATTGGCTATACTTGGGGTCAACAAGCATAGCGAGGGCTGAGAATGCTGGGAGAGCGTTCGGACCAGAGAGGGTTCTGGGAAGCGGATCGGTTGTATCTGGACCATGTGGGGCGGGAAAGCTTCTACGGTCTTCTGGCGTCGCTGCGGGGCCGGCTGTTCCGAGACGCGGATTTCGCCGAGTTCTACTGCCCCGACAACGGCCGGGACAGCGTGCCGCCCAGCCTGCTGGCGACGGCGCTGCTGTTGCAGTCCCACGACAAGGTGAGCGACGCCGAGGCCAAGGCCCGGGCCGACTTTGACCTCCGCTGGAAGAGCCTGCCCCCGGCCACGACCGGGGGTGGCGTTGGGAATTGAGGCGGAAGACCGGCCCTTCGCCAAGAGCACGCTGCAGGTGTTCCGCGCCCAGCTGATCCTGCACGGCAAGGTGCGGGAGGTGTTCGAGTCCAGTCTGAGACTGGCCCGGGAGTCGGGGTATCTGAAAGGGCGCGGGATGCGGGTGGCATTGGACACGACCAACATCCTGGGGCGGGGCGCGGTGAAGGACACCTACAACCTGTTGGCGGACGGGATCGTCAAACTGCTGCGGGCGCTGTCGCAGGTTGAGGGAATCAGCGTCGGGAAATGGGCCAAGGCCCGGGGATATGGGCGGTACCTTGCCTCCAGCATCAAGGGCGAGGCCGCCATCGACTGGAGCAACAAACGGGACCGGACGGCGCTGCTGTCCTTGATAGTAGCTGACGCGGACCGGTTGCTGGAGTTGTCGCGGCGGGCGCAGGGGGAGTTGGGGGATGACAGCGCTGAGCGGCAGCAGATAGTGGCCGCAGCGGAACTGCTGGGGCAGTTGCTGCTCCAGGACGTGGAGCGGGCCGATGACGGAGTGAATCTCAAGGACGGGGTGAGCCGGGACCGGATGATGTCGGTGCATGACCCGGAGATGCGCCACGGCCGCAAGAGCAGCAGTAGACGGTTTGACGGCCACAAGGCGGCGATTGTGGTGGACACCGACTCCCAGCTGATCACCGCGGTGGAGGTATTGCCCGGCAACGCTCCGGACAACCTGGGGGCGCTGGAATTGGTGGAGCAGAGCGAGGCCAACACCGGTGTGCCGGTGGAGGAAGCCATGGGCGATGCCGCTTATGGGGACGGCGATACCAGGCAGGCCTTCGCCGATGCGGGACGCTGTTTGGTGGCCAGAGTGCCGGGAAGGCCCGACCGGAAGCACTTTCCCAAGGATGACTTTGTCATCGACCTGGCCGCGGGCAGTTGCACCTGTCCGGCGGGACAGGTTACCCACACCATCGTGCCGGCGGGAAAGCGGACGGGTCGCACGGGGCGGGTCCACCGCTTGCAGGCCTTCCAGTTCGACGGGGCCGAATGTCGGACATGTCCACTGCGGTCCCAGTGCATCGCAGCCAAGGGGAGCAGGGGGCGGCGGGTGCTGCTCCATCCCCAGGAAGCCCTGCTGCAGCAGGCCCGAGCGTTGCAGCAAAGCACTCACTATGACGAATATCGAGTGCGCCGGGTGGTGGTGGAACACCGGTTGGCCCGACTGGTCCAGTTGGGCATTCGCCAGTCCCGATATTTCGGCAGGGTCAAGACCAGGTTCCAGCTGTATCTGGCTGCCACAGTAGCCAACCTGACCCTGGCGGCCGGGAAACTCGGGTGGTCGGGCCGTACCGGCGGCGGCGCAACAGGCCGCAGCGTCGTCTTCAATATTGTCCCCTTTGTTGTCGCCCATGCTGCGGCCAATTTCTGCGAGGTCCGGCTCGGACAACTGTGGTCCGTGATTCTGCTCACATCGGCTTTACTGCCCAAATTCCCCTACCCAACCAGGACTTTCCGGCCCAGTTTCTAGTGGTATTTGTCCAGTCCCATGTGTTGCTGACCTTAGCTATCCTTGGCATCTTCTGTCTTCTCAGCAGTTTGGACTGGCTGAGGATAGCCACCCTTTCTATGGCCGCTTGCCTCCTCGGGAAGTTGCCGGCATTAGTTCGGCTTTGGAGGAAGATGGGGTGGGACGCTCCCACACGATTGTACTTTCTAGCCGGAAGACAAGCTCAAGTCGTCCGGCCCCAGCAAGTCGGAGTCTCGCGGGCGGGATTCAGCGCAGGCGAAATGCCTCAACTGGAATGATCTAAAGCTCTCCTTGAAACGGCGCGTTGGTAACACGTCGAGATTAATGAAGGCCTCCGGAACATCACTGCCGGAGGCAAGGAGAGTTCGAGTGAGCTTCCAGGACTTTGTATTCAGCATGTCTATGCCCGTATCCGGGCCGTGCAGAGGGGACTAACTGGCGTGGGTGCGCCGCGAGAGTTAGTCGATAGGATATTAATTGGCGGAATCTTCGCCGCAGGGATTTGGATTGTCGGGTGGGAACACGGTGTCCCGCGGATTTGGCCAGGGCAAGTGTGGACGGGTTACGAATCGCTCACCGTCTATGTTTTCGCCTTGGGAGCCGCTGGAGGTGTTTTGTCGCCTTTATTCCTGAGGCGGTAACCCGTCTTGGGTTCCCTAAACGCTGTAGCGGTCATGGAAAAGACCGCTACAGCCGAGGATTCTCCCAGCCTACGCCTCAGTGGGATGGCATTTGCGGTGATTTTCCTCGAGTGCATATTCAACGAACCTGCCATCCCCAAGTATGAGTTAAAGGGGACGGGAAATATCTCATATTCAAACTTCGTGCCTGTGCTATCATCGGCTCTGATTAGCTTGCGAGGGGGCTGACAATGACAAATCAACCATTCTCTTTGCGTGAAGGCTTTAGGAATGGAACCAACTTGGTGTATGACGACGCTCCCGATGCCATCCGCATTGGAATTCGTGAGGTGCTGCATGTTCTGGGTTACCAAAGGCCGACAGCACAGCGACAAATCCTATGTAGCGCACTCAGAATCACTCCAGACCAAAATAACTGGAGTGATTATCCAAATGTTGATTTTGAGGTATCACAACTGATTCAGACAGGGCCTTGGTATAAGTTCTTCGATGCGTTGGAGCGAATTCCTAGGTTCTTGCCCGAGCAGGAAGTTGAGCCATACTACGAAGCAACTAATGGAATTCTTGCAGACGAAGGAATCGGGTACCGTTTTGACTCGGGGAATCTGGTCCGTGTAGGCACGGAAGAATTCCATGGTGCGGTCAATGATGCTAGGACCGCCCTGGAGGATGAGAAATTTGACGAGCCTCGCCGACAGTTCGAACGTGCTTACGAGTTCAGAAACAGATTGCCTCCCGATTGGCCCAATGCCATCAAGGAGGCCGTTAATTCCGTCGAGGGGGTACTGCAGGTTATCTTCGACCGTCCAAGCGTGGCACTTCCCACCATAGTCAGTGAAAATTTGCGGCCCGACTTGCCCGGTGGAATCAAGCGACTATTCGGTGCGCTCTACAGCCAAGGCAGCGGAACTGTCGGTGCTAGGCACGCTTCCATAGGTGGCAATGAACCCACGGGACCACGAGCGGAGCTAGCGATCCATGTCGCGGCCGCATTGCAGTCATTCGCCGTTGCTGAGCTAGATGTTTGACAACTGCCCACCTAGTACAATTACTTGTGGCACCTTCATATGCAAGGGAATGTGAGAGGCGAACTCGACAGTCGGCTCCAGATGCACATCCTTGGGGCAAAGGCAGTGTTGACGAGTTCACGTTGCCATATATAACGGAGGAGCTTAACAATCACGCTGTCCGCTTAAGGGATCTACAGGCCCACTACCAACTCAAAGGTGGTACTGTGAACAGTCCCCTTAAGCCCACTTTTTTCGGCCTTGCGGGACTGAGTTGATAACAGACTGAACTTTGTACCACCGTCCTTATACCAGACTGAGTCCCACTGGCCGACTCCACGCGTTTACACAGGCGCACTCCGGGGCAGAGATGAAATTCAAGGACTTCGTACCGGATAGTCAAAAGCCAAAGCTCCAACGCTTGGCTCAACTTACTGCCGGACTCTCATACGACAGGGGTTGCCTATGGCCCAATTGCGACGGTACTGCGATCAGGGCACATGCCTTAGCGAGTTTCTGGATGAGGGCAATAGAAACTGACAAAAGGGTAATTGAATTTTACCCTTCAGCCTGGAATTACTTGCTGAGGGATTTGAGATTTTCCGACACTCCGCGCGGACGAAGGCCCATACCAATTGACCCCAAGCAGTGTGACACAGAGAAAGCTCAACGTTACAAGTTCCTATGCCGCGCTCACGACGTATGCTTCAACAATGTAGACAACTTAACTGAAACACAGGACTATAGCCTTAGGAACCTAAACTGGGCAGTTTACAGGTCAGTCTTAGCACAGCAATGGAGGGTGGAGTCTCGCAGATACGCATTGAAAGAGTCTGAGGCTATTGGCTCCTCCCTTCACAATGTTCCAAGAGCTGATGGCCTCAAAACCGGCGTTTTTTCCATTCTCAACGAAAGTCTTGAAAGTCTAAATTATTATGAACAGAACCTTCAGAATTGCTTGGAACCCGAGAATTGTGCGGAATGCAACGGGATCCAGTGCAGTTTCGTAACTCATACAGTGATTCCCCTGAAAGGGAAGCCCAAACTAGCAGCTTCTACGTTTTCACTGGGCTTACGAGGTCACGAGAATTGGGGTCTGAACGTGGTCCCTCGGGCTGACGGTACCGGTCACGACGTAATATGGCATTACTTTGGCGGGCAACGGGGAGTCATGGAACAGCGCATAGCGCTACAAAGAAGGGCACAGGGAAAGAAGCAGGAGGAAATGGTCTCGCAATGTATCCTACGCTTCGCCGACGCTCTAGTCGTGAACCCCGATTGGTGGGACGGCATAGGAGACAAACGTCGTACCGCAATATTGGAGATGATCTCGGCTGAAACTGGAGTAGCTATCGGTACACCCGAATGGGTATCGTCGCGGCTAAACAGGGCAAACACCCCAATCCTAGACTTGCCGAATCCGCGACAGCTAAATCTATTCAGGGACGATTAGTCAGCCTCATAGGCGAGGAGCCAAACAACCCCGCGGGCACACTTAGACCCGACCATCAGCGGTTAGACGGGTGTTAGGGAGGTACATAGCGAAAAAACCGTGGCCCAAGCATGAAATCTATTATTTTCACAGAAGCTAAGCGTCTAAGACGAAATGTAGACTGGACAAGCGCAATGTTGGGGAGGGGCTAGGCGCGGCCATCGGCATTGGTATGACTATGCACCTTCATCGTAGTCTGGAGGTCGGTGTAGGCTAAGCCGATGTAGGCAAGGCGACTCCTTATATCAGGACTTCCCACCGAAAAGTTCGCAATTCGGTATGTGCAGGCCCACCTAAGAAGACTTGAACCCATAGAGCGGCGGACAGACTTGCCTTTCTATCGGACAAAGGTCGGAGGTCGGTGTTCTCCCCAGCCCGCTGCCACCTATTCAACCCCAACCGCATCCATATCGACTGCCCATGAGAACCGTACTTTTTTCTGTTGATTGAAAGACGAAGAACTCCGTCTCGAACCAACAGAGGGTCGGGAAGTCGATCAGGTCCAGCCCGGTCTGCACCAGGCGGGGATGGCAGATGACCACGTCCACCCCCTGCTTGACCCGTTCCTCCACCCAGGACTCCCGGCGGTCCGGGGCCACCGAGTCGGCCTTGAGCACCGCCACCCTGAACCCGTGCGTAGTCAGGAACTGCTCCATCCGCTCGGTGATGTCCCGCGTTCCCGTGTGGGTGGCGTAGACCAGCACCTTCCGGCCCGCCAGCCTTTCCGCCGCCACCAGGTCCACCAGGGCCTGCTCTTTCGGGTAGAGCTTGTCCTCGGACAGGGGCGGCATCTGCACCAGGATGTTTCCGGTCTGGGGGTCGAAGACCGTCTCCCCCCGGTGCAGCCGTCGGGGTAGGCCAGCAGGGTTTGCAGGTACGTAGCAAGGAGCCGCTTGGAACCCTTGGCCAACGCTTCGGCCAGGGCCTGCCGCAGGGTGTCGAACACCAGGTCGTAGGCCTTGCGCTGGGAGAAGCCGGTAAAGTCCGTCTCCCGGTCCATGCCCGACAGCAGCACCTGCTCCTCGTAGGACGGCAGCCCCGAGGCCACGTCGGAGAGGCGCAGGAACACGCTGTTGCCGATCAGGTGGAAGAGGGCCGAGGGAGCCAGGCCGGGCCTTTCCCTGACCGTCTTGCGGTATCCCTTGCGGCGGCTGTTGCGCCCGTCCTCGAAGGAGTCGCCGTCGTCGGAGTGGCGCACCGTCTGCTCCAGGAAGCCGTACCGCTGTATCCAGCGGCCCTCCTCGGAGCGAGCGAACTCGGTCCGAATCTCCGGCGAGAAGCGGTAGAGCAGGTGGAACAGGGTTGAGGAATAGCCGCCCGTGAGGGTGCCGGTAAGGGTGAGGGACTTGCCGCAGGAGTCGGCCAGGACCCCGGCGGCGATGCCCTGGGCGGAGCCGCGGCCCTTGTACTCATGGACCTCGTCGCCAATCAGCAGGTCGAAGAAGCCCTTCATCCGGTGCTTCACGTAGTCGGCAAGGGGATAACGCCGGGGACCGGAGCCGTCGGCCTGCCAGAGGGCGGACCTGCACAGGTCGCAGTTGCGACGCTTGCGGGACAACTCCTCGTTGGTCAGGGGCACGCCGTCCTTGTCCACCACCTGGGCGTAGCAGCGGGGGCAGCAGGGCACCTGGAAGGGTTCGCCGGTCTGCTCGTCCCGCACCAGCCGGCCCCCGGCGGCGGCCCAGCGCTGGATCACGGCGGGCTGCCAGCGGTAGGACAGCTTGGCCCGCTCCCGGGACATGATGGCGAAGAGGGGAGCGGGACCCACGGACAGCCGCAGCCGTTCCAGGTCGGTGATGGAGGCGACGATGGCAGCCCGGGCGCCGGGCACCGTGTCCTCCACCTCCCGCTTCCACTTTCGGGTGAGGTGAGGCGGGCAGAGGATCAACATGCGCCGGAAGCCGGCGGCGTGGGCGGCGGCGGCGCCGAGTAGGGTAGGCCGCCGGCGAGTTACCCTGATTGCTCAGGGCACTTTTCCGTCGGCCCCCCTCCGAACCGGACGTGCGGCTTTCACCGCATCCGGCTCTCCAGTGTCTTTACAAAGCGGTAGTGTCTAGGAAGTGTCACCATTTCTGCGCCCAAGCGCCACCGCCACGGCAATTCCTATCACCGCGCCGGTCCCCCCACCGATTGCCACGCCGATCGCCAGGAAGATATCGCCGAGTGACACGCCGATGGCTACGCCTATGGCCGCGCCTACCCCGGTTCCGAGCGCGATTCCTATGCCTATACGGGTCTGCATATCTTTGCTCATGCTTTATCACCTCTGCCGGATACCGTAGCCCAATACATTGTTGGAGGAAAGGCTCTGGCCCGACTTTGGTTTTTGCCTAAGCCGAGGACACTAACTACCGCTGCGATTGCGGATTACTTGCGCCCGTGGTGGATGTCCATGTGACACGTCCGGCAGACCGCGAGGGTCTTGCGTTTTCGCGCCGCCATGATTTGTACCCACTTGGGCTTTTCCCGTTGGCCTTTCACGTTCAGGTCGCGAAGTGCGCGGATGTGATGAATTTCTACTTTCACCGTTGAGTGGCACACCTCGCACTCGTCCGCTTCGAGCCGTTTGATAAGCTCGTTGCGGCCGCTCCTGTACCGTTGAGGCTGTTGGTCTACTAGGACGGCCTGCCGTTGCCGTTTCAGGGGGATGCCACCGAAATATGCCACGCGAGGTGGCTTGCCGTTGTCCCGTTGCTTGACGACCTTGAGACAGACACGCGGCCTGTGCTCGGTTTCCACGACGCTCTTGTACTGGCGTCGCATCTTCCGTGCGGTGGACTTGTGCTTTGCCGCAAGGGTCCGTGCCAAAGACATCTCCATGACCGATTGCAGTCGCCCGAAATGGGAGACGTTGTAGGCCAGAAGGTAGTAGTTGACGACGCCCCGGAACTCCGACTGGTACTGTGCCACGATGGAGTAATCTTCATCGTGGAGTAGGTAACTGCGGTGTGCCGGTTTGCCTTTGCGCATGTAGGCTTGGCAGTGTTGTTCGATGACGTCGGCGGGGACCCGCAATCCGATTTGGCCGTTGACCCTGCGCCGACCATTGCGGTCAAACTGGTCGTTGGCCTGTTGGTTCACGAGTTCGTAGCCGAGGAACCGCGCCGCCTGGCTGGTGGCGTGGGTTATGAGAGTTTTCTCCTTGGATAGCTCCAGCTTGAGCGAGTCGCGCAGGAACGTCTCCAAGGACTCTTTCACCTGTTGGGCTTCGACCTTTGGCCCGATGAAACCCAGCACGAAGTCGTCCGCGTAGCGCACGTACCGTAACCGGCGGTAGCCGGGGTCGTAGGGGTCACGCGATGGCAGTTGTTGCATTTGCTTGCGCAGTTGCAGTGCCTTGGCGTGGTTCCCCCGCTTCCTCTGGCGGGCCGCTTGGTTCAGCAAACGTGTGTACTCGCGGTTGTCTCTCCGGTCTGAGCCACGGGTGTGGGCTGGTATCAGCACGTTCTCGACAAACTTGTCCAACCGGTCTAAACTAAAGCCTTGTCCAACCGGTCTAAACTAAAGCCAAGGTGGGATGTGCATTTGCTGGATGTTGGGAATCAGGCTGGGTGGAGCGCAGTAATCCTGCGGTCCGTGATTGCAGGACGGTTCGGCAACGGCGTTTCACCTCGTCCTTCCGGCTGACCAGCCCGGCGAGGAAGCTGCCGACTCTCTCCTGCACCAGCCCCTTGCTTCCCAGGCACAGGTTGCCGGTCGCCTCCTCTCTCGCCCAGCCCCAGATGGCCTCATCGGCATTGAAGTCCGGACTGTACCCCGGCAGATTCACCAGCCGCAGGTTCAGTCCGGGCCTTTTCAGGAGTTCCCTCACCGCCTCGCCGCGATGCGCTGGCGCGTTGTCCCAGATCACGTTCAGCCGACCTCCGTGCTTCTCCCGCAATTGCTCCAGGAAGGCTGCCGACGTTTCGCTGTTGCTGTTTCCCTCCAACTCCATCCACTCCACTTTCCCCGTCTCCAAGCACACCGCCGAATAGTAGCTAGCCTTCTCGCCGTACCTCGGGCTGGTCGAGTCTACCAAGGCCGGCTCTCCCCTCAGCACCCACTTGCCCCGCAACTCGGCGTCCGCCCGGAAGTGGGCCTCGTCGGCGAAGAATATCTTCTCCCCGTTCTCCTGCGCCTCCTCCACCAAGGAAGCGTACTCTGCCACAAAGGCCTCCCGCCTTTCCACATCAGCCTTGAGCAGGCGTTTCTTGGGCCGCTTGAAGGCGAATCCCAAGCGGTGCAGGTAGTTCAGGCAACTGCTGCGGCTCAAGCTGACGCCGAAGCACTCCAGGACAAACTGACACACCGCCCTCCAGTTCCAGTTGGCCAAGCCAATGCCCGATGCGCCAGGAGGTTCCTGCACCGCCGCCTTCAACTCCTCCCGCTGCGCCTGGCCAAGGGCGGGGGGACCCTCCGGACTGCTCGAAAATCAAAGCCGCCGGGCCGCCCTGGCCGAAGGCGGCAAGCCACTTCCCTATGGTATGAGAATCCCTACGCAGGGCCACGGCAGTGTCCGCGGCACTCCAGCCCTGGGACAGGAGCCAGATGGCGTGCCATCGCTCCCGGGGTGTCGGCGCCAGAATCAGCCGCTGGTGCACACCCGGCGCGTCCATTTCCCACTGTTCCAGGAACCGGTCGATCTCTCCCATGCCCAGCACCATCCCACTCCTGCTTCCCGCGTCGCACCTGCGACTCCCCCGATTCTACCGGACGCTCCTGCACGTTTCACCTTGGCTTTGGTTTAGGTAGATGTTGGCGAGGATGGGACTGACTATTCCGCCTTGCGGTGTACCGCTCAGCGTGCCGCCATACTTCCAATCCTCAACGTAGCCTGCCTTTAGTAGGTACTTGAGCAGGCGTAGGAATCGGTTGTCGTGGAGCTTCTCGCCGAGCACCGACAACAGGACATCGTGGTCGATGTTGTCAAAGCACCCTTTGATGTCGCCCTCGACGAACCAGCGGACACCAGTCCAGTGGGTGGTCACGTTGCTCAAGGCGGTGTGGCACCCCCGGTTGGGCCGAAAGCCGTGGGAGCGGTCGGAAAACTGCGGCTCGTAGTAGGCTTCCAGAATCATCCGGATGACCTCTTGCAGCAGCTTGTCCGTCCACGTCGGTATGCCCAAGGCGCGGGTCTTGCCGTTAGGCTTGGGAATGTTGACCCGTCGCACCGGCGTCCACCTGAACCGCTCGTAGCGCAAGGCTTCGATGATGCGGTCGATTTTCGCCAGTGACATACCGTCCACGGTCTCTGCGGTGACGCCCTTGGTCGTAGCTCCCTGGTTTGAGTAGATGCGACCGTAGGCCCGCAGGTACAAGTTCCGGTTGTAAAGCAGCCGATAGATGTTCTCCAGCGGCAATCCTCGTTCTCCGCGTTCGCGTATGACGTTCAATACAGTTTCGGCGTCTTGCATTGTGCATACCTCTCTGTGTTTGTTCGTCGTTGACACCTGCCCTCCTTCGCCATGTGGACGGCTTTCCCGTCCTCGGACTACTACGAGGGCTCCGTGACCATAGGGGTCTCCCCCCGTAGGCCATCCCGCGTTCCATTGACATAGGACGTTCTAGCGCGACTGTAGGTGCCCCGTTCGTTCCCTTGAATGACCACACTGGTCATCGTCCGCTCATCGGAGTTGCATTGTTCCTTCATCAGACCAGTGCAATGAGCGGCGCCGGGTTACAAGCGTTCTACCGGCGGGTGGCAAGAACACCAATTGGAAACTGGGGTTCAGGCAATCAAGCTTTCACCGTATCGCGCGGGCCTTGCGGAACCAGTCCTACAACGCTTTGGGACTGTAGCCGCTTTACCGACATGCTGTTGTCCCCCTAAGCTTTTGCTTCGAGGTGGGTCGGTTGGCCCAAGAACTTTCTCCGGGTTCTTCCCGACTGAGCCGGGTATCCTATGCCGCGTGACGCGGCGCACTGAAGGTCTTGCCCGTGCCCATCTCGCCCACCACCGTGGTGCCCCGGTGGGCCTGGAGGGACAGGGCTGTGCCCTTGATGGCGTCCTCCTGGCCGCCCATCGGGGTGCGCAGCAGCCGGGGCAGCTTCTGGCCGTTCTCCGAAGGCCGGTAGAGGGGCGGGTAGGACTCCACCACCCGCCTGGCGATGGCCTCCTTGAACTGGTCGATGAATCCTGACAGGTTCATGGGTAATCTCCTTGCCTTGAGTGTTGCCTTTCGGAAAAGCGAGGCCCCGCCCGTCCCTGGTGGAACAAGCGGGGCCTTCGTGTCGCGGCTGGCGTTGCAGCCGTCAGAGTAGTTGTCGTTGGGCGGGGTCAGGCGGCGATGTCGGTGATCTCCCCGTCGTCCAGGTCCAGGGCCACGACGGTGGTCTTGAGCCGTTCCCGGTAGACCTCGGTGTTCTCCGTCTCCTCGGCCAGCACCAGCTCCTTGGTGGTGCGCCCCTTGACCAGGATGCGCCTTCCCTCGGCCTCCAGCACCAGGTTGTCGAGGAAACCCGCCGCCACCAGCATGGCCATGTGGCCCCGGCGGAGCGGCATCAACGGGCGGGTGCGCTGGTCCTGGGCGGGCCAGAGGGAGTCCCTGACCTCCTGGCTGGCCCACAGGCCGGTCTTCCGAGCCTCGGTCACCGCCGCCAGGGGGTCAACGGTGCGGGTGGCGAAGAGGATGTCCCCGGCGGCAACCACCGGAGGGTCGTAGACCGGGTAGGGGCGGGGCGAGAACTCCTCCGGCTCCCCCTCGGCCCAGTCCCGCACCTGCTCCTCGGCGTAGGGGTCGGGGCTGGGTTCCGCCTTGCGCCGGCCCACCAGCACCACCTGGTCGAAGACCTCCCGTTCCGGGCTGGGGAACGCCCAGCACCGGATGTCCCGGTAGTGGGAGGAGAGGTAGCGGGCGGAAACGGAGAGCCTTTGCTTGGGGACTATGAACAGCAGCAGCCCGCCGTCGGTCAGGTAGCGCGTGGTGTGCGTGAGGAAGGCGTGTTCGGTGCGCTTGTCTTCGGCATCGAAGTCATAGGGGGGTTCAAGAGAAGCACGCCGAAGGCGTTGTTGGCTATCGACGTGGCGAAGAGGTCGCAGGCCAGGGCGCGGTCCAGGACGTGGGCCGCCTGCTCCGCCCGGTCCCTATGCAGCTCTACCCCGCAGGTCTCCACGGGTACGGTGCCGCGGTCGCGCAGCAGGCCGGCGAACTGGGCCAGGGCATCCCCGGCCCCGCAGCAGGGGTCCAGGATGCGCAGGGTGTCCGCGCTGCGGGAGCGGCCCCTGGCCCCGTAGAGCAGTTGGGCAGCCAGGTCAACCACCCGGGGCGGCGTGGGATAGAAGCCTCCCTTGGCTTGGGCAGCGAGTCTCATATCTGTCCTCCTTTGTTGTGTGGAAAGGGTTACTTGGAATCGGTGTTGTCGGAGTCGCCGGAGGCGCCGCTGGACGGGGCCAACCGGCAGGGGCCGGGCTGGCAGAAGTGGCAGTTCCAGCGGATGGATGCGGGATCGGCCAGCATCTCCATGCTCAGGGCGACGAGCACCACCGCCGCGCCGCACTCGTTGCAGGTGTAGGTCTCCCCGGCGTGGATGTCCTCGCCGGTCTCCTCCACCCGGGCAAACCGCGCCCCGCAGCCGGGGCAGGGAAAGTACAGGGTCTGCTTGTCCGCCATCGTGCTACCTCCCGTCGTTGTGGTTTCCGTTCAGGTTCGTCAGGCCCACCACCTCGCCCTTGGCCAGCGTGCGCTGGAAGCAGAGAACCTGGCCGGTCTGCTTGTCCTTGGCGCAGGCGGTGCAGAAGGCCGTCAGCAGCTCGGCGCGGCTGGCGACGGTGATGCGCTTGACCAGCACCTCGGAGCCGTCGGCCAGTTCGTGGCGGTAGAGCTTCTCGTTGGAGTTCCGCCAGTCCTGCTCGGCGGCGGGCCGGTAGAAATGGGGCTGACCGCTTGACGTCAGGTGGTCGGAAGCCCCGTGGGGGCAGAAACGGCAGGTGTCACCGTCCGGGGAGAAGAGCTGCCAGGCCTTCCAGTTGCGGGAGCGGCGGCGCTTGTTGCCCCGCTTCACCGGGTTCAGAGTCCTATCCATCGTTGTCTTCCTCCGTTTCATCGGTTTCGGGTTCCGGTTCATTGAGGGTCAGCGTCCCCGCCGCCACCGCCGCCGACAGGTCGGCCTTCAGTTCCTCGCCCCTGGGGTTGCAGGTGTAGGCCAGGAGCCCGGCGGACTCCAGGGGGACGGTCTCCCCGGTGTCCAACCCCCTTCGCCAGAGCCAGTCCCGCCAGGAGCGGTGCAGGGGCAGGGGGCCGCGCCGGTCCAGGAAGCGGTGGTGCAGCCCCGGCGCGTCGGCCTGGTCTTGGGCCAGCAGCAGGAAGTCGTCCCGCTCGAAGCTGAACTCCGCCAGCCGGGTGTAAACGAGGGCGTGCCAGCCCCGGCTTACGGGCAGCCGCACGATGCGGGTGGTCCAGGTGCCGACGGTGTGATACGGGACCTGGCACTGCTGGTATCCGCCGGAGAGGGCCATGCCCTCCACGCCCTTGATCAGGTGGGCGGTGTCGGGCGGCTGCTTGAGCAGGGAGGCCCAGATGGCCTTGAGGGCGGTCTGCGGCCCCACCATCGACAGGAACCAGAGGCCGCCGGTGTCGGGGTCTCGGGCGAAGGCGTCGGCGGTGGCCGAGTAGCCTCCGGCGCTTATCGTGTAGAGAGCCTGCCCCGCACTCGATGCGGGGTCCTCGCCGCTCTGGACGGGTTCCGTGGGAATCATGGAGTGCCTCCTGTAGGTGTGGATTCGGGAAGGGCGCGGGGAAGGGAACCCCCCGCGTGAGGACCGGCGCGCCGCCGCCGGTCTCGGTGTCATGGAGCTAAACGTCCATCAGCTTCCGTTCCTTGAGGCTGACCCAGCGGTCGCCGCCGATGACCACGTGGTCCAGGAGGTCGATGCCGAGGAGCTTCCCCGCCTGCACCAACTCGCGGGTGATGGACACGTCCTCGGGGCTGGGGGTTGGGTCGCCGGACGGGTGATTGTGGGAAATGATGATGCTGGGGGCGGACTCGATGACCGCAGCGCGCAGCACCTCGGCGGGGCGAATCACCGACGAGTTGACGTTGCCCATGTAGACCACCCGCTGCCCCCGCACCTGGTTGCGGGTGTTGAGCAGCAGCACCCGCAGCTGCTCCTGGGCCAGGGCGGACATCTCCGGCCCCAGCAGGTTGTGAACGTCCTGCGGGCAGTTGATGGTGGGCATCTCGGCGGGGCGTTCCGGCTGGAAGGCGACCTCGTAGCGGGCCGCCAGTTCCCCCAGCAGGGCCAGGTTGGAGCGCAGGGCCTCCAGCACGGCGTGGCCCTCCGGCGTGGCGGGAGCGGCGGGTTCGGGGATGGACAGGAGCATTTCCTCTTGCTTGGCTTGCTTCTTCCTGGGCATGGTTCACTCCTTGGCGATTAGTCTGGAAACGGGAGCGGGGCCGCCCCTGCTGTGAGGGAACGGCCCCGTGGTTGCGCCTTGGGGAAGGCGCCGGTGTGCGGATGTCCAGTTAGAAGGGAGAGTCCTCGTCGCCGGGCTGGTAACCACCGCCAGCGTTGAATCCGTTGGCGTTTCCGGCGTTGGCCTGGTGGTTGGCGGCGGCGTTGACCCCGTTGGCAGAGCCGTTGCCCGTGTGGTTGCCGCCGCCGTTGCGGGCGGAGTCCAGGAACACCACCTCCTGGGCGTGAATCTCGGTTCGGTAGCGCCGCTGCCCGTCGTCGCCGGTCCAGGAGTTCTGCGCCAGGCGGCCCGAGACGTACAGCCTCTGCCCCTTTTCCACGTACTGCGCGACAGCTTCAGCCAGCTTGTCCCACACCACGATCTGGTGCCAGTCGGTCTCGGACTCGCCGCCCTTGCGCACCCGGTCGGTGGCCAGGCGCAGCTGGGTGACGGCGATGCCCGACGCCGTGTACTTCATCTCCGGGTCGCTTCCGACCCGGCCCAGGAGTTCTACCTTGTTGATGCTCTTCGCCATGATGGTTCCTCCGTTACGTTAGGTTGTGATTGATGGTTGCCCATATGGATTGCGGGGCCGACAATCTCCGTGGGAACGAGCGGCCCCGTTGGCGCTCCGCTTCGGTGCGTCAAGGTGCGTCTAGCTGACCCGCAGGTACTCGGAGACGTTCTCGGTGACGATGCCCGCCCTGGTCTCCGGCTCCAGCAGGGCGTTCAGCCTCTTGTGATCGACGTTGTAGCGGGTGGACTTCACCATCCCCACGGTTCGGGTCTTCTCCCTCCCCTCCAACCGGGCCTTGTCCTTGCCCTGCTGCTTGAGCCAGGTCCGCAGCATCCCCAAGGCCCACTGCTTGTCCTCTTCAATCGCCTTCAGCATCTCCTGGGCGTTCTCGTACTCCCGGAGCGCCGCCTGCGCCTCTTCGTCGTTCACCGGCTCGGCGTTCTCTTCCCCTCCATCGGGTTCGGGTTCAGGCGCCGCTGACCCCGGCAGGCAGGTGTTCAGGAAGGGGCAGCGCTGGCACTGCCAGTCGTCGGCGGTGAAGTCCCGCTCCGGCAGGGCCTGAGAGTCCCGCCCGTGCAGCAGGTGGTGGGCGCCGATGGCACCCAGCCGCTCGCAGGCCCGGTGGAAAGCTGTGGCGACCCGCTCCGCCGGAATCACCTCGAAGTCCCACTGGCGACTGCCGGTGTCCATCGTGGCGATCACCACGTCCCGCGCCTCCCCGAAGGTCCCGTAGGAGTAGAAGGCGGCCTGGGCCACCGACTCCGGGTGGCTGCGCTCCGCCCCCAACTTCCACCACCGCTTGTAGGCTTCCGGCCCCCGGGTCTTGATCTCGATGACGCTGGGTTCGTCACCGAAGATGGGGACGATTCCGGTGGCGTCCACGTGGCCCGTGACCACCAGGGCGGGGCCGAGGCGCAGGGACATCATTTCAGGGTTGTCCCGGTCGGTAGGGGTGATGTCCCAACCGGCCCGCCGCATGGCCTTGAGCACCACCGGCTCCAGGGCGTTGCCCGCCTCCAGGACGGTCAGGGACTCCTCGGTACGCGCGTTGGTGACCGGGTACTCGTTGGCCTCGTACCAGAGGGCGCGGCGGCAGTTGCCCACCGCCGAGGCCCGGATCTCCAGGGTCCCGTCGTCGCCGAAGCGGGCGTTGGGCCGCGAGTAGACGTCCGTCTTGCTGTCAATGGTCGTCGTCATGGTTGTCTTTCCTCCGTAATTGCTGTGTCGGGGAAATTTGAGCGGGGCCGCTCCCCGTAGGAGACGGCCCCGTGTGCCTTGGCAGGTCTGGTCAGCGCAGTTCTTTCAGTCGGCAGCCAGCCTGAGTTCCTCCATTCCCACTTCAGCTTGGGCCGCCAGGTGGCCCCGCAGGATCAGGGCGATGCCGTCGCCGAGGCCGCGCACGTACACCGTGCTGCCGTCCTCCATCACGTTGGGCCAGGGCTGCATCTCCGAAATGCCCTGGCGTTGGTCAACGATTTCGTCCAGCGGCGTGCCGCGCCGCAAGTGCAGGGACACCAGCCGGCAGGCCAACTCGGTGACCCCGTGCTGGAGGCTGCCGGCCTTGCCCAGGGAGCCGAAGACCTCAAAGGGGTTTCCGTCCTCGTCCAGGCAGACGGTGACGTAGAGGTTGCCCAGTTCCGTCGCCAGCTTGGTCGTCACGCTGGGCAGGCTGCGCGGCCTGCTCCTGGTGGCGGTCATGGCTGTCCCCTCTGGTCTCGCAGGTAGGGCAGCGCCGGGGCGTAGCGGTCGAAACAGCCCGCCACCTTCAGGGCGAACCCCCTATCCCTTTCGTCGCCGATACCCAGCAGGGTCCTGGCGATGGGTTCCTCGCAGTCCCCTTCCGCGTAGGCCGGGGTAAGGAAGGAGTCCCTGACCAGGTCGGGGAGTTCCTCCCACCGCTCCCGGCTGAGCTTCAACCCGCCGTGGCTGGCGGTGGAGACCCGCCAGACCCCTTCGGCCAGTTCCTCGATGTCCTGAGGATAGCCCCAGGGCGTGTGCATTCTGGTTCCGGTCATGCCGTTTCCTCCTTGTGTTGTTTGGTCCGGTAGATGAGAAGCGGGGCCGCCCCGGTTGTCAGGGAACGGCCCCGTTGCCTGGGTGGTTGCCAGTTAGCCGGAAGGTCTACTGCTCGGCGCCGCTGTTCTGACCCGCCTCCGCGTCCTGCCGCTGCTGCACCTTGCGGGCGGCCCGCTCCACCAGGGGCGTCAGTTCCGAGGCGGGCAGTTCGTCCAGATCCCTGCCGGTCTGGCCCCGCACCGCCTGCCGCACCCGCTCCTCGTCGAAGCCCTGGCTGACCCCCAGGTCCAGGAGGGTCTTGCGCAGGGCCGGGGCCAGCGTGTCGCCGGCGCCGCCGCCGGGCTGGCCTGCTACGTCGCCGTAGAGCGCGTTGCCGAACTGGGCGCCGAAGGTCCTGAGCGCCCGCTTGAGAGCGTCGGTGACCGCGCCCTTGAACGCCGTCTCATGCCCCTCGGCGGTCTCGTCGGATACCGGCTGGAATCCGACGTCGGTGCGGGGCGGCGCGCCGGGGACGGTGACCTTCACCGTGGCGGAGTAGGCCCGGATGCGCTTGACCTCGCCGGTCTGCGTGTTCACCTGGTCCAGGTCCCGGAGGGTCACGTCGCCCATCACCTCGTGGCCCCAGCCGCCGAATCCGAATATCCGGTTGGCCTGGTCGATGACGGTGCGGCCCTCGACGTAGCTGAAGCTCCGGTTGCCCCGGCCCTTGCGCTGGGAGACCAGGCTGGCGTCCAGGGGCTGGGCCAGCTTCTCGCTGACGCTGGCGGGCAGGGAGTCCCACAAGAGGTCGTGGGTAGGGATGGAGTCGTCGGCGTGGTGCCCGTTGCCGTTGTGGTTGCTCCCGTTCTTGGAGACGCCGTTGGAGGGGATGTAGTGGTTGCCATTGCCGTTCTGGTGGCCGTTGTTGTTGCCGTGCCCGTTGCGCTGGTTGCCGTTGCCGTTCTCGTTGGACATGACGTATCTCCTTGAAGTTGTGATATGGCGTTTGGGTGTGCGGACTCCCAAAGGGAAGCCGTGGGCGGGTGTAAACCCGTCGTGATTTGGACGCAGGTCTTCCAGGGTGTTGCGTAGAATCCTGTATAGAGGAATGGAAAGTGGTGGGGGAGAGGGTTGCGTTAGGGGCTATTGCCTGGCGGCGCGGGCCGCCCGTGCCAGCAGGCGGCGGAAGAGGAGTTGGCCGTGGGGCAGCGCCGCCAACTCGCCCACGTCGGCGACACCCTGGGGCAGGTTGACCACGGCGGCGCGGCGGCCCAAGAGGTCCTTCAGACCCTGGACGGCTTCCCTCCCCGCATTGTCGTTGTCGAAGGCCAGGAAGACCCGGGGGCAGCCCCGCAGGTTCGCCGCCACCTTGTCCATCCCCTGGGTGCCCAGGGCGGCGCAGGCGGGGTAATCCCAGGCCGCCAGCGTCAGCCAGTCAAAGACGCCTTCTGTCAGGATCAGGAACTCAGGCACCGGACCGAGACGAGTCAGCCCCAGCACCGGCTTGGGGCCGGGCACCGCCTGGAAGCGGGGCTTGGCTACGGGGTCAACGGCGCGCCCGGTGAGCCACCGCACCAGCCCGTGGGCCAAGTCGGGAACCGTGATCATCCCGGCGAACCGCTCCGAGCCATGCTCAAGGAACAGGCCGGAGGCGCGTATCCGGTCGTCGCCGTATCCGGTAGATTCCAGGTACACCCGCAGTCCGCGACCCGGCGCGTACCCCAATCCCAGGTGCAGGGCAGCTTCCAGGCCAATGCCCCGCGAGGCCAGGTACTCTCTGGCCCCGATGTTGCGCCGCAATTGGCCGGTGTAGAACCGCACCGCCGCCGTCAGCAGCGCCGGGTCCCTGGGCGGAAGCGCAGGGGATGGAACTGGTTTTCTCGCTGGCACCGGTGCCAGCGCAGCTACAACCCGAGCTGTCCCGTCATCCAGCCGCCGGATGGCCTCGGGCAGGGTCAGGCCCTCGGTGCGTTGCACGAAGTCCAGCACGTCGCCGTCGGCGCCGCAGCCGAAGCAGTAGAACTTTTCCGTGTCGGCGTACACCGTGAAGCTGCCCTCGGCTTCCTCGTGGAAGGGGCAGACGCCCTGCCTGACCCGGCCCTTGCCCCGCAAAGCGACGCCGGCGGTCTCCACCACATCGCCCAGGGAATGGCGGGCCTTGAGTTCCGCAATGTCCACCGTGGCGTTGGCTACGACCATGCCGCACCCCCTTTTGCCAGGCGCTTCAGCCCCCGCAGGCTGCGCCGGGAGACCGTCTTGCCCACCGGCCAGCGCATCCCCAGGACCGAAGCGACTACCAGCGTTCTCCCGTCGCCATCCCTTTCCACCAGCACCGCCGCCCGTCCCGTGGCCGGGCTGAAGAGGGCAGCGTTGTCTTCAGCGAACCGGCGCCGGGCGATGTCCAGCCACTCGGCGTAGAGCCACCGGATTTGGGCGTCGGTGGCGTTGGAGTCGTCAACACCGGCCATCGCCGCCAGTGCGCCGTCCAGGTCGCCGGACTGTCTGAGCCGACGGCCCTCGTGGACCGCTTTGACCAAGCTGGGAGGGGGCGCCGGTTCCGGTTGCTCCGAATCGGGAGAGAGCAGGGCCGCCAGGAGCCGGTCCACCAGTTCCTCCAACCGTCCGGTAGTAGATGGGGAGTCCAGGGTAATCGTGGTCATGGCCTGCCTCCATGCTGCTGAGTTTGTTGCTGCCTATGACACCGGCACCGGCAATTGGCCTGCCGCGCCCGCGCCGCCTGCCGTCTCTCGTTGGCCCGCACGAACCGCCGGACCACCAGGGCGACGATGCCGAGGCCGATGAGGTTGAGGAAGAAGGTCTCGCCGCCGGTCCCGGTGATCAGCGGCCCGGCGATGAGCAGGGCCACGGCCACCGCAATCGACGCCCGCTTGTGCCGCTTGATGAAGCCCACGACTGTTACCACCACGGCCTTGATCTGGGTGAACCGTTCATTGATGCGCATGGGTACCTCCCTAAGTTTGTGAACGACGTTGGGAAACATTTCCACCGCCCGGCGCCGGACGCACTCCGCCCTGGGTCTGAAACTGCAACGGAAAACGCCGGTTTGGGGGCTGAAGAAAGACGCAGCTACGCCAGGGTTTTGGTCAGCGGGAACGCTGGCCCTGGAAGCTGCCGTGAGGGGAAATGGAGAGGAACGCAGTCCGGTCAACGGAGTCTGCGCTGGAACTGGAACGCTAAGCGTCCGGTCACTAGCCACTGTATGACCGGAGCGTGCTGCATCTGCGGTGCTGCTACCCTTGTTCTGTAGCTACGCCGCAGCCATGTTGAAATGGCCGAAGCTTGTCGCCTGCTCCAACCGCGTTGTGAGGGACAGCGAAGCGTGTCAACCGCTCCACTGATGAGTCCGAAGAGCTAAAGGGTTCCGGGCACCGTGCTGGGTCTAGCCGCCACCTCCTATGTGTTGGACCTACGTGAATCAAATGTCTGCCGTGGAAAGGGAATCCGGGATGCCGTAGTTGCTTCGGTTGCCACCTCCGTGATTCAGTCCGTGGGAAAGGGGTTCCGCGCCTTGGGTTGGGACACCGTGGGAAGCGCACCGCGCACTTCTGTGGTAAGGACTACCGGCTGCGGGCAGGGTGTCAATCACTCCAACCTGACAGCAATTCCCTCGTGGGCGCTCCGGGGAGAGAAGCCTCGATCCTCACGGAGCAGGCCCGGGCGAGCAGGGATCACGCCCCCAGGTTTCTAGGCAGTGGAAACACTGGAAAAGCCAGACAACGAAGTCAGTATCCGGCCCTGGCAGGCCCATCGCAAGGGATTTGCCGACGAGCCGCCCACATTGATTGCAAACGCACCGCAGGAAACCGGCGGGTGTCCCGCCGGAATCCAGCAACCCACCGGAACTGCCCGGTGGCGGCGCCGGCAGGCTACCGCCGCCACCGCAGCAGGGCCAGCCGCAGCAGGTCCAAAGTCACCCTACGCAACCCGGCCAGGGACAACGCCCTCCCCAACGTCGCCAGCAACTCCAACCTGGCCCGCCGCTTCCTGAACTGGTGCAGCGCCTTCAGACGCCAGTTCAACTGCGCGCCCCGGTCCAGGCCCCGCAGCGGCTCCGTCTCGGGCGGCAGGGTCAGGCCGTGCTCCTCCAGCAGGGCCACTTCCAGCTCCAGGATCCGCGCCCGCCGGAAGACCCAGGCCAGCCCCCGGCCCAAGGCCGGGTGGCCGTCCCACAGCTCCCGCCATTCTTTCACCAGCGGCCAGGCGTCGCCGAACACGTCCTCGTCGTCCTCGGAGGAATCAATGGTAACCAGATCGGGGTATCGCCTGCGGGTCGCAGCTCCCGCCACCGGCGCCGGACGCGGCAACCCGACACCCCTTCCGCTGCCCCTGCCGTCCCCCTGCACCAGCCGCTGCTCCAGCCGCCGCATCCCCTGGGCGTGGGTCTCCCCAAGGGCCTGCATCCCCTCCCGCAGCTCACCCTCCAGCCCGGCCACCTGGGTCGTCAGCCCGCCGACCTGCCCCGCCAGCCCCTCCACCGCCTCCTCCAGTTCGTCCCTGGCGCCGCCGTCCCTTTCCACCAGCATCTTCTCCACCGCGTCCCGCACCCGCCGCGACATCCCCTGCTGCACGCTGGCCGCCACCGTCCGTGGGTCCAGGCCCAGCACCCGCGCCGCGCCCTTGTGCCCCCGGGTCCGCACCAGTTGGCGTAACAACGCGGTGAGCCGCAGCTCGTACACGTCTTCGATGACCTGGGCCGCCGCTTCGTCGAAGGCCGCACCCGGGTCCACGTCGCTGCCAGCGCCGTCCCCATCGCCAACCGGATGGTCCGGAGTCTCACCCCCGCCAACGCCAGCATCATCGCCCGCATTGCCGGGATTGCCGGGATCGCCCGCCGTCCTGCTCTCGTTCTGACTCATGCTCATCCCTCCCGGTGCAAATTGCACCTTTCCAATAGGGGTCTTGCACCCCCGTCCTGCTTTCGCCGGACTGCAAACTGCACCCCTGCAACGGGGCTGATGCACCCCACGACCGGAACCGGCCCTGGACTCCAGGTGTTCGCTAAACCACCGCTGAAATGGGGCTGCACCCCCCATTTCAGCTACGAATCCCCTCCCGTCCACCAATGCAGTCGGAGTCCCGATTCCTGTACACGTCCATGACACCACGCCGGACCCTGGAAATCCCATGCCCTGAAAGGGGGGGTGCGCGCACCCCCCCTTTCAGGGCATTACGCCCGCCCAGCCCAGCCGCCAGACTTGGTTCCCGAACATCCGGTCGCAGACCGACGGATAGGAGGCAACCATGTTCCTGCGATTCATTCCCAGGTCAGGCAAAGCCCGCCGCATGATTCTCCTGGCGGGAGCTTTGCTCCTTGCGGCCCTCGTTGCCATCCCCATCAGCGGCGTCGCCCTGGCCCAGTCCCCGCCCCCGGACACCGACAGCATCACCCTGGTCAACCGCGACCGGCAGATGGTGGAGCGGAAGAAGGAGGGCGACTTCGTGGCCCGCCCCATCCTCAGCCGCCAGACCGGCGTCCTCTACTACGCCATCCGCCACCCGGACACCGGCGACTGGATCACCAACACCTACCGGGTCCGGGGGAGCGGGAAGCAGCTCTCCGAGGGCTGGGAGTACACCTTCGAGTACCCGGCCCTGGACGAGCAGCCCGAACTTCACCCCGAACAGCCCTTCCTGCTGGTGCTGGCAGTGCCGCGAATTGGCGGCGGCGACCACCACGTCTTCCACGCCCTGATTCCCGTCCACCAGCCCAGGGGCTTGTGGGACCGGGTGCTGGGCGCATTGGATCCGGACCGCTGGGCGCGGGCCGCCGCCAAATGGGTGATCCAGGGAGTCCACGGGGCCCTGTGCGGCGTGGTGGAAAAGATCGCCCAGACCGAAGTTCCAGAGTGCGAGGGGTAGCGGTATGGGCGACATCCTCACCGGAACCCCTCCCGAATTGACCTACCTGCATCCCTTCGTCCGCGACGCCTGGATGGTGGTCTGGGCCATCACGTCGGGCGCATTGGCGGTGATCCTGGGCTGGATGGGGCTGAGCTTCATCGTCCAGGAGCACCTGGGCCACCACCAGTCGGGCTGGCGGGAGATGGTGCCCCGGCTGGTCCTGGGCCTCACCGCCGCCGCGTCGTCGCTGTGGTGGTGCGCCCTGGTCATCGACGTGGCCGACGCCGTCTCCGGCTTCATCGCCGTTTCCCTGGACGTCACCCCCGGCGACCTGCTGCGCGCGCCGTTGTTCGCGCTGCTGGCGGCGGTGGAGACCGCCAACACGGGGTTGGCGGTGTTCATCGCCCTGCTCTACCTGGTCTTCGGCTTCTTCGTCCTCTACCTGCTGGTGCAGATGATCCTGCGCCTGGCCCTGATCGACATCCTGCTCACCCTGGCGCCCATCGCCCTGGGGCTGTGGATTCTGCCCCACACGGCGGGCTGGGGGAAGCACTGGCTGCGGCTGTTCATGACGGCGGTGTTCCAGCAGGCAATCCAACTCATCGCCGTGGCCCTGGCCTTCGCCTTCCTGGGCGAGTTCGCCGTCCATCGCCGAGTTCGAGCCGTCGGAGGACCTGGTGTGGAAGCTGCTGATGGCCATCGCCTTCATGTACCTGGCGGGCCGTGTCCCCTCGATGCTGGGGCATCACGGCACCTTCGACGCCTGGCTGCACACCCTCTACTTCGGGATGTCGCTGCCCGGTTCCATGATGCGCTCCGCCCGTTCCATCGGGCTGATCGCGGGCGGGGCCGCCGGTGGCCCGGCGGGAATGGCGGCCGCGACAGCGGCAACCAGCGTGGCCAGAGCCGCCGCCACCACGGCCGCCGGAGCGGTGAACTCGGCGGCCCAGGGCTCCACGGCCCCGGCCCAGAGCGGCCCGACGCCCCGGAGCCAGGGGCCGTAGCCGGCAACCGGAACGACGACAACCACTGGCGCGGACAGGTTTCGCGCCGGAACCGCCCAGGAGGTGGCGCGATGTGCCAGTAGCGAGACCGGGGCTGACCCGCAGCAACGCAATTCACAAATCGAGCAATCCAATACGAAAGGAGAAAGACCCTATGGACGACCTGACCCAGACCATATCGAACCTGGTGGGCATCCTGCTGGGTTTGGTGGGCGTCGTTGGCGTGGGCTACTTCATCTGTGCGCCGCGTCACGTGGCATAGGTTACCCGGCTCAATCGGGAGGAACTCGGAGGGAGTTCCTGGGCCAACCGACCCACCTTGAGGCGAAAGCCGAAGGGGAAAAATAGCATGTCGGCAAAGCGGCTACGGTCTGAAGGCGTTACAAGGCCGGTTCCGCAAGGCCCGCGCGATACGGTGAAAGCTGGATTGCCTGAACCCCAGTTCCCAGTTGGTGTTGGTAGCCACCCGCCGGTAGAACGCCTGCAACCCGGCGCTACCCATTGCACTGGCCCGTAGGTGAGACCAGTGCACCTCCGATGGGTGAACGATGACCGATGCGGTCATTCAAGGGAACGAACGGGGCACCTAAGTCGCGCTATCACGTCCTATGTCAACGGAACGCGGGATTGCCTACGGGGGGCGACCCCTATGGCAACGGAGTCCTCGTAGTAGTCCGAGCCGGGGAAAGCCCGGCACATGGCGAAGGAGGACAGGTGGTTCTGACGGAATACGACAGGGAGGTTTGCACAATGCAAGAGGCCGAAACTGTACTGAACGTCTTACGTGAACGCGGAGAACGAGGATTGCCGCTGGAGAACATCTATCGGCTGCTTTACAACCGGAACCTGTACCTGCGGGCCTACGGTCGTCTCTACTCAAACCAGGGGGCGATGACCAGGGGAACCACCGCAGACACCGTGGATGGAATGTCCCTGTCGAAAATCGACGACCTGATTGACGCACTGCGTTACGAAAGGTTCCGATGGACGCCGGTGCGACGGGTCAACCTTCCCAAGCCAAAGGGGGGAACCCGTCCTCTGGGCATACCAACGTGGACGGACAAGCTGCTGCAAGAGGTCATCCGGATGATTCTGGAAGCCTACTACGAGCCGCAGTTTTCCGACCGCTCCCACGGCTTCCGGCCCGGACGGGGTTGCCATACTGCCTTGAGCAACGTGGTTGACCACTGGACCGGTGTCCGATGGTTCGTCGAGGGCGACATCAAAGGGTGCTTCGACAACATCGACCACGAGGTCTTGCTGTCAGTGCTCGGCGAGAAGCTCCACGACAACCGATTCCTGCGCCTGCTCAAGTACCTACTGAAAGCGGGCTACGTGGAGGATTGGAAATACGGCCGCACCCTGAGCGGTACGCCGCAAGGGGGTGTGGTCAGCCCCATCCTCTCCAACATCTACCTAGACCGGTTGGACAAGTACGTCGAGAACGTGCTGATACCAGCAAACACCCGAGGCACAGACCGGAGAGACAACCGCGAGTACATACGCTTGAGGAGCCGTATGGTCTATCACCGGAACGTGGGGCACCACAGCTTGGCGGTGGAACTGCGGAAGCAGATGCAACAACTGCCGTCGGGCGACCCCCACGACCCAGACTACCGGCGGCTTCGATACGTGCGCTACGCGGACGACTTCGTGCTGGGCTTTATCGGGCCAAGAGCCGAAGCCCAACAGGTGAAAGAGTCCCTGGAGACGTTCCTGCGCGACTCGCTCAAGCTGGAGCTATCCCAGGAAAAGACCCTGATAACCCACGCCACCAGCCAGGCGGCGCGGTTTCTCGGCTACGAACTTGTGAACCAGCAGGCCAATGATCAGCACGACCACCGTGGTCAACGCAAGGTCAATGGTCGAATCGGGTTGCGGGTTCCCGCCGAAGTCATCGACCAACATTGCCGAGCCTACATGCGCAACGGCAAACCGGCGCACCGCAACGAACTGCTGGCCGATGATGATTACACCATCGTCAGCCGGTATCAAGCGGAGTTCCGGGGCGTCGTCCAGTACTACCTCTTGGCCTCCAACGTCTCTCATTTCGGGCGACTGCGAACGGTCATGGAGATGTCGCTGGCAAGAAGCCTGGCGGCAAAGCACAAGTCCACCGCACGGAAGATGCGCCGTCTCTACAAGGACATCGTTGAAACCGAGCACGGGCCGCGTGTCTGCCTCAAGGTTGTAAAGCAGCGGGACAACGGCAAACGCCCTCTAGTGGCGTACTTCGGTGGCATACCCCTGAAACGGCAACGGCAGGCTGTCCTCGTAGACCAACAGCCTCAACGGTACAGGACTGACCGCACCGAGCTTATCAAACGGCTCCTGGCGGACGAATGCGAGATGTGCGGCTCAACGGTGGACGTAGAAGTCCACCACATCCGCGCCCTGCGCGACCTGAACGTGAAAGGCCAACGGGAAAAGCCCCAGTGGGTACAACTTATGGCGGCGCGGCAACGCAAGACCCTCGTGGTCTGCCGGACGTGTCACATGAACATCCACCACGGGCGAGGCAATCCGCAATCGCAGACATAAACCACTGGAGAGCCGGATGCGGTGAAAGCCGCACGTCCGGTTCGGAGGGGGGCCGACGGAAAAGTGCTCCGCCAATGCGGGGTAACTCGCCGGCGGCCTACCCTACACGGCGCCTACATGTACCTCACCGCCTCCGGAGCGCCCAACCAGATGGAAAGGGGCAAGGCGGCGATGATGACCGCCCTGGCCGGCATCGTGCTGGCCCTGGTGGCCTACGGCGTGGTGGAACTGGTGATGAACGCCGTGGTGGGCAACCCGGTCACCCCCGACGTGCCCGACCCCACCGGCAGCGGCAGCTCGGGCACCAGCTCGGGAACCGGCGGCACCGGAACCGGAACCGGCGGTTCCGGCGCCGGCCCGTAGGAGGGAGGAATGAGAGAGCATGAAGTCCCGACCCACGTGCAGGCCGAGGACAAGGTGCTGCTGTGGTTCACCTTCCCGCAGATCGTGGCGGTGGTGGCGGTGTGCGCCCTGGGCTACGGTGCCTACCACTACCTCCCCTTCGGCCCGATGGGAGCGCGGCTGGCGGTTGGCTTGCTGATCGGCATCGTGGGCATAGCCATGATTGTCGGCAAGATCGGAGGCCGGGGGCTGCCGCTGGTGGCCGCCGACCTGCTGAAGTTCAACCTGGGGGCCAGGCGCTACGCCGGGTCCCCGAGCCAACTGGCGCTGAGCGAGCCACCGGCGCCGGCGGAAACCAAGCCCGACCCGCTGCGGCTGCTGGCCAAGAAAGCGGCCGGCGGGCTGGGCAAAGCGGTGAAGGCGGCGCGCAAAAAGGGGCGCGCTCCCTTCCGGCCCCACAGCTGGTTCGGCAAGCGGAGACCCGGGGGCAGCCAGGGAGTCAAGGCCAACCGGCCCGCCGTCAACGAGGCCAGGGAAAAGAAGCCCCCGCATCAAGCGCGGGGCAGGCTCTGGTACAAGCTCCTGGCCGTGGCCGCAGTGCTGGCCGCCGCGGTGGCTGTCATTCCGGCCACAGCGCTGGCCGACGACCCCGAAGACCCGGGCTGGCGGCTGGACGAAATCTACTTCGTGCCGCCGGACCCGGTGCCGGGACGGCGCATCTACGTGGAACGCCTGGCCGTCTCCGGCGACACCGCCGCCGTTACCCTGCGGGCCGCCCACGACCTGGAGCTGCGGGTGCGGGTCTACGGCGGACGGACGGGCCGGACCCTGAAGATGGGCGCGAGGTCCACCTTCCGGTCCGGCGAGGCCAGGAGCTACAACCTGACCCTGAACGGCCCGTCCCCCTCCTTCACCTTCTCCTGGACCGACGCATTGGGACGGTCGGGAGCGGTGTCCCTGAAGAGCCACCAGATCCCCTACCCCCTGCCCACAGCCGACGGCGGGCTGTGCGGCCTGGAGGTCACCTCCCTGGAGTGGACGCCGGGGCAAATCAGCGGCGTCATCGCCTCGGAGTGCATCGCGGAGACCCGGCAGGAGGTGGACCTTCCGGTCTACGGCGGCCACTTCAGCCGGAACGTCCCCGCCCTGCTGGACGCGTCGGTAACGCGCATCACGGGAACGGTCAACGTCGCCGCCGGAACGCACCGTACCAGCGCGTCCTTTGTTGCGGACGGTCAAACCCGTTTTACCCTGCCCGTCGCCAACCGGAGGGCGGTCCACGGGCTGGAAATCACGGCGGACCTGGCGGCGACGCTGAACGTGCCGCTGCCGCCGATGTTGCAAACCACCCACCACCCGGCCCGTACCGACGTGTACACCCGCCGGGTGACCTGCCGCTGCGGCGAGAGCTCGACGACCAGGACGGTGCGGATCTACGTCCACCACCCGGAGCACGTGCGGGCCGTCGAGACCCAGCGCGCTCCCGTGACCCGCACCAGGCCGGAGAGCATCGCCCTGGCCGCAGGCGTTGGGGCCGACGCCCCCTTCGAGTCCCTCCACGTGCCCCCGCCACCGCCACCGCCGCCCCGGGCGGAGCAGACCCAGGCGGGCGGTTCCAACTGGTGGAGCTGGCTATGGCGCGGCGACTAGCCGGCCTCCTGCCGGCCACCGGCGCGGCATTGGCGTCCATCGCCGCCGCGCCGGACGACGCCAATGCGGAGATGGTCCGCGCCTTCGACGCGGTGCTGACGGGCATGGCCTACGCGGGGGCGGGTCTCTGCCTTTTCGCCATCGTCTGGGCGGGGTTCGTGCTGATGGCCGAGGGAGCCGAGGGCCAGGGGCCGGGCCGGGGCAAGGCCAGGAACGCCGTGTTCATGGCCGTCGTCGGCCTGGTGGTGGTGCTGCTGGCCAAGGGCATCGCCGCCGCCATCACCGCCGGCGTCATCCCCAGCCTGTAACCGACCAGAGGAGTTGAAAGAAATGAAACCGACACTACCCAATATCAGGAAACTCGCCGGGCGCGGCAGGACGGAAAACTCTGCCGACTCCGGGGACATCAACGACAACCAGATCGAAACCGACGAGGCGGCGGAACCCAAGCTGGGGGCCTTCGCCGGCTCCCTGAACGCCCTGGACTTTCCGGTGCAGCTGCTGGTCCGCCAGCACCCGCCGGTGCTGCAAACCCTGCGGGACACTCTGGCCGAGGCCCAGCCCGAGGACCTGCCCCAGCAGACCCGCGAAGCCGCCGAATCCCTGGGACGGCTGCTAGGCACGTTGGAATCCCGCGAGGGCATCCTGGACCGGCGTTTCTACGCAATCTGCGAACACGCCCGCGCCGACGAGCTGCGGGGCCTGCTGTCCCGCGCCGGTTTGGGCGTGTTCCCCCTGAAGGGCCAACCGCTGAAGCTGCTGTTGCTGGCCTCGGCCCTGGGCGGCTCGCCCAGCGAGCGCGACGAGGAGGAAGAACTTTCAGTCGAGGTCAACCGCCGCGACATCCGCGTCGGCGGCCACCTGGTCCGCTCGTTGCACCTGGGCAAGTGGCCCCGCAGCCTGGCCCCCGGCTTCCTCCAGGGCCTGATGGCCGCCGGAGCGCCGATGGACCTGTCGGTCCACCTGGGGGCCATTCCGTCGGAGCAGGCGGCCCGCACCCTGGAGTGGCAGAAGGTCAGGTTCGAGTCGGCCCAGTCCATGTCTCTCAACCGGGGCCGCAGCCTGTCCCCCGAGGCGGAGATCGCCCTGGAGGACGTGAGCAGACTACGGGACGAGGTGCAGCGGGGAAGGGAGCGCCTGTTCCACGCCTCACTGTCGGTGACGCTGCACGCTGACAACGCCGAGACGTTGAAGGAATTGACCCAGAAGGCCCGGGCCCACTTCGCTGCCACCCTGGGCAAGCTGGACTCCCTGGCCTTCCGGCAGCGGGAGGGCCTCCTGTCCACCCTGCCCCTGGCGCTGAACGCCGTGGCGGTGTGGCGCACCTTGGATACCTCCAGTCTTGCCCGCCTGTTCCCCTTCTCGCCGCCGGACCTGGACACCCGTAGCGGGACGCTGTACGGCATCGACCTGCGGGCCTGCGCCCCCATCGTCTACGACCCCTTCGACGGCACCCACCTGAACGCCAATACGGCGGTACTGGCCCGCTCCAGTTCGGGCAAGTCCTTTGCCACCAAGCTGGGATTGCTGCGCGGCGTCTGCCGGGGCGTGCGGGCCTACGTGATTGACCCGGAGGGCGAGTACGCCGACATGGCCCGCGCCGCCGGTGGGCGGGTGCTGTCGCCGGGAATCGCGGGGCAGGGCATGAACCCCTTCGTCATCGACCGGGGCGACTCGGAGGAGCTTTTGCAGCGCATCGGCAGCCTGCGCCGCCTGATCGAGGTGATGGTGGGGGAGCGGCTCAGCGCCGAACGCCGGTCGTCCCTGGACCACGCCCTGGCGGGCTACTACGCCGAGGCCAGGGAACGCACCGGCTTCAGGGATTTCTACCAGTTCCTCCAAAACGAAGGAGACGGCGACATCGCCCACCTGCTGCGGCCCTTCGCCACCGGCAGCCTGCGGCATCTCCTCTCCGACGAGGGCGACGACCTGCTGACCCACGAGGCCCTGGTCACCGTCTTCGACCTGCACCTGCTGGAACCGGAACTGCGCCCCGCCGCCGCGATGGTCTGCACCGAGACGGTGTGGGCCGCCGCCGCCCAGGACCCCCGCCCCCGCCTGCTGGTGGTGGACGAGGTGTGGTCGATCATGCAGCACCCCGAGGGCGCGGCCTTCATGGTCAGCATGGCCAAGCGCGCCCGCAAGCACCGGCTGGGGTTGCAGTTCATCACCCAGGACGTGCAGGACCTGCTTTCCGAGGACTCCTCCCGCGCCATCACCGGCCACAGCGGGAGGGCCTTGCTCCAGAACGCCGCCTTCAAGCTGCTGTTGCAGCAGGACGCGGCGGCGATAAGCACCGTGGGCGAAGCCTTCGACCTGCCGGTGGAGCTGCAACGCTGGCTGCTGTCCTGCCCGCGCGGGGACGGGCTGCTGCTGGCGCGGGGCAACCGCTTTCCCGTCCGCATCGAGGCCACCCCGGAGGAAACCGAGGTCATCGAATGGCGGCCCGGCCCCAGGCATTAACAGCCTCCGGGCCGCCGGCGAAGCGGCAAGCCCTTGGGGTCAACCGGAACACCAAATCCAATAGAGCGAGGCAACCGATATGAATACCAACGTCAAGAAACTGCTCTTCGGCGACGGCCGCAACAGGCGTCCCCCGGTCCTGCTGGCGGTGACGCCGCCCCGCACCGGCGAGCGCACCCTGCTGGGCGTGGAGAACCTGCTCCAGTCCATCGCCGTCCCCGAACCCTTCTCCCTGGAGCTGGCCGGGGACGCCGACGGCGTGACCCTGCTGGCCCGCTGCCAGGACGACCAGGTGGTGCGGAGCCAGCTCTCCGCCCACTACCCCCAGGCCCGCATCCGGCAGGTGCCGGTGGACGAGGACCCCATCTTCGTTCATAGCGGGGAGCAGGCCTGGGGCCTGACCCTGCGCTCCGGAGGGCCGGAGTACGTGCCGCTGCGCACCTTCCGCGACGACGACCTGCTGGACCCCGGCTCCGATCCCCTGCTGGCCGTCATCGGCTCCCTCTCCGCCCTGCGCCCCGGCGAGCGGGTCCTGGCCCGCCTGCTGCTGCGCTCTTTGGGTCCCGACTGGTCCCAGGCCCACCAGCAGAAGGCTTTCAAAAACCCGGGCCAGCAGCGGCCCGACCCTTCCTACACCTACCAGACCAAGCCTCTCCAGTTGGACGGGGTAACCATGGCCGTCCTAGGCGTGGGGGCGCTCATCGAGCTGCGGGGCTACCTGTGGGTGCAGGACGGGGAATTTCTCAAGGCGTCTTTGCTGGGCGCCGGTTCCATCCTGGGGCTTACCGTGGCGGGTTGGGGCTGGTGGCGCTGGAAGCAGGCCCGCAACCGGGTCTACGACCCCCTGCTGATCAAGGAGAAGGTGGGCCGCATCGCCTTCGACGCCGAGCTGCAGGTCATCGCCGTGCTGCCCGACAGCGCCGGGGAGCAGCGGTCAAAGGAACTCCTGGAGCCGGTGGCCGCCGCCTACCGCCACTACGACCATCCCGCCGGGGCCAGGTTCAAGGTCTCCGGCGTAAAGCCCCTGGCCCCCCTCGTCAACCTCCACCCCGCCGGTGCGGGGCTGCTCGGTAAGCGCAGTGTCCTGGGCGTGCGGGAGGTCGCCGCCCTGTGGCACCCGCCCGGCGAGGGGGACGAGACTCCGTTGGTGGAACGCTCCGGCTCCCGGGCGCTCCTGCCCTCGGCCCGGGGGGTGAAGGGCGGCGCGCCCGTGGGCCGCACCACGGCAGGGAGTTCCAGGGAGATACGGTTTCCCCAGGACCTGCTGCGCCGCCACCACCTCTACGTGGCCCGCACCCGCATGGGCAAGTCCACCCTGATGCACCACGTCGTCGCCCACAAGCTGCGGGAGAAGGCGGCGGGCCGGGACACCGACGCCATCATCGTCGTCGACCCCCACGCCGACCTGGTGGCGGGCCTCCTGGAACAGGTCCCCGAATCCCTGGTGGACAAGGTCCGGCTCATCGACCTGGCCGAGGCGTGGGGGGCGCCGGGCATCAACCTGCTGGATACCCGCATCTTCGCCGACCGCGACCGCACCGCCGACTCGGTGGTGCGGGTGATGCACGGCCTGTGGGAGCAGTGGGGTCCCCGGATGCAGTCCATCCTGGAGCACACCGTGAAGAGCCTGCACGAGGCCAACGAGCAGGTGGAGGCCGACCGGCAGTACACCATCCTGGACGGGCTGAGCCTGATCGCAGATGCCAAATTCCGAAAGGAGGTCCTGGAGAAGGTGAACGACTCCCACCTGCTGCGGTTCTGGGCCAGGGACTTCCTGGGCTGGAACCGGGAACGGCGGGGCGAGGCCATCGCCCCGGTGCAGACCCGCCTGGCCTACTACGCATCGTCCAAGAAGGCCCGGGCCATCCTGGGCCAGTCCCGTTCCACCATCGACATCCGCCGGACCATCCTGGAGGGCGGCATCCTCTTCGTCTCCACCGCCCAGGGCAGCGTGGGCCGGGACGTTTCCGCCCTGGTGGGGGCGTCGCTGCTCAACCTGGTGGACTCGGTGGTCCGGGAGCAGGAGAGCCTGCCCCTGCAACAACGGCGGGGAGCGCTGGTGGTCGTCGACGAGATGCAGTCCATGCCCGGCGTCGATTACGAGTCGATGCTCAGCGAGCTGGGCAAGTACGGCGCCAGTTTCATCCTGGCGACCCAGAGCCTGGCCAAGCTGGAAGACCTCTCCCGCACCATGCGGGACACCATCCTGGCCAACGTGGGCTGCCTGGCCGTGTTCCAGGTGGCGGGCAGCGACGCCCGCCAGCTGGTGTGGGAGCTGGGCAAGGACCGGGTCAGCGAGGACGACATCGTGCCCCTGGACGTGCATCACTGCTACGTGCGGGCCACCGTGGGCACCGAGCGGATGCCGGCCTTCTCCATGATGGTGCTCAAGCCGGAGCCGGGCGACGAGGCCGTCGCCGCCCGCATCCGCGCCGAGTCTGCGGCCTACCTGCGGCCCAACGACGCCGGGGACGCCGAGGGACGCCGCCAGGTCGGCGAGTACCGCCGGCTGCTGGCGGAGCGGCAGCAGGGCGGCGGCCCGCAGCAGCCAGGGCAAAACGGGGCCGCGCCACCACCCGACGGCTACGATGCCGGTGACCGGGAGCAGGACGAGGTCAGCGAGTACCGGCGGCTGCTGGCGGCGATGGAGGAGGACGGGGAATGATACCGGCAGGTTGCGAGACCGACATTCTCCGCCGCCTGGTGGAGTTGCCCTTCCTGGACCGCCTGGAGCTGGCCGCCGTCTCCGGGCGGTCCCGGGGCGCAGCCTACGAAGCTATCGCAAAGCTGACCGCGTGGGGGATGGTTGACGCCATCCCCCACGCTTCGCCGCTGATACCGCCGGTCCGTCGCTATCATCTCACCGCCGACGGCCTGCGCGGATTGGCGAGCACCCAGGCAATGTCCCTGGACGAACTGCTATCCAGCCGCCCCGTCTCCGCCCGCTGGCGTCGCGTGCTGCTGGAACGCCTGGACGCAGTGGGCGGCATCTACCGCGTTGCCGCCGCTCTCTCCGACTCCGCCCACCCCATACGATTCCGGTGGTACCGGGCCGGACCGGCGGACGCGGGAATCCTCCTGCCCGGCGGACGCTGCCTGGCCGTGGTGCGCCAGGGCAACACCGCCGACCGGGCCACCTTCGCCAAGCGGCTGTGGCGGCTGTCCCAGGAGGCGCGGCCCGGCGCCGTGCTGCTGCTGGCCCCGGACGAGGTGCGGCTGCGCCAGGTGAGCCGGATGCTGGACGACCTGCCCCTGCTGGGCTTCCTGGCGCTGGAGGGAGACGCGGCCCGCGCCGATGCCGCTGGGCACGTCTGGCGCACGCCCTCCGGCCCCGTCCCGTTGAGCCTGCGGGAAGTCCTGGACTACGTGCGTCCCGGTGGGGAACTGCCCGGCCAGACGCCGCCCCGCCGCGAATCCCTTCCCGCAGACCTGGACCTGGACTCCGCCGCGAACGATGTTCCCGCCTGCCTGCTGCCCGCTCTGCTGAAGCCCGTCGAGAAGCGCGCCCTGGACCTGTTGTCCGACTGGCCCTGGCTGCAACCGGCCCACCTGGGCCAGTTGATGGGAGTGGGGCGCACCAGGCTCTACCAGGTATTGGAACGGCTCAGGGAGCTGGAGTTGGTGATGGCTGTCGACGCCGAGGGACGCCGCTGCCTGGCCCTTTCCGACCGGGGGTTGGCGGTGCTGGCCCGCCGGGACCGGACCGCCGTGGGGCTGGCCCGGCAGCGCAGGAGCGCCGCGCCGGTCAAGCCGGAAGTACCGTTGACCTGGCGCAACGTCCACGGCTCCCGCAGCCGCCAGTTGCTGCGCAATCTGGAGCACACCCAGGCCGTCCACTGGTTCCTGGCAGTGCTGGCAAACCAGTCGCGTAATCAAGGATGGGAGGTGGTCCAGTTCGATCCGCCCCGGCGGGCGTCCCGCTTCTTCCGCCACGACGACCGGCTGCACTCGGTACGGCCCGACGCCTTCGGAGTCCTGAAGCGGGACGGCAAGGAACAACCCTTCTTCCTGGAATGGGAGCGGCGGGCGGTGCGGCCGGTTACGATGGCGGCCCGCATCGCGCCCTACCTGCGCTACTACGCCGCCCGCAGGCCCCTGGACGACCACGGCGTCGTTCCCCTGGTGCTGGTGGTCTTCGACGACGACCTGGCCGCCGGCCACTTCCTGCGGGTGGCGGGCGACGAGATGAGGCGGGCCGGGGTGAAGGTGCCCCTGTGGGTGTCCCACCGGAACGCCCTGGAGCGGTCCGGCCCGCTGGGCGCGGCGTGGCAGGCGCCGGGCAGGTGGGAACCGTCCTGTCCCTTCCCGGCAACGCCGCCAGCAGAAAAGAGGAGGACGCCATGAAGAATTGTGATTCCGGCGAGGACCGGACCATCAACTGTCCAGATTGCCACCGCCCCAACCCTGTCGAGCTGATTTATTGCGCCGTCCCGGATTGCGCCGCCGTGCTGCACCCGGGCCGGACCGCCTGCGATGCCTGTCGCGCCGCCATCCCGGTCAACGCCCGTTTCTGCCCCGATTGCGGCCACCCCACCAGATACCGCAGCGAATCGGAGGGGTTCGCCGACGGGAGAATCCGGTCCGGCAGGTTAGGAGGATGACGGGCGGGAGGGCCAGGCAAGTCAAAGGCCGGACGGTTCATCCCGTCCGGCCTTTCGATGTGTTGTGGGAACCTCTCACACCGGCCCCCTGCGCTCACGGTTGTTGGTCCTCCCTCAGCCCAGTCCCACGGCGGCCTCCTCAATTCTGCCCGGCTCCCCCGCCTCGGGCAGCAGCAGGTGGAGCAGGCCCATGCGGGCGGCCAGGCCGAACAGGGCGATCAGGTTGGCCGAATCGGGCCTGGCGCCGTTCCGCCAACGCTTGATTAGGCGGATGTCGATGCAGAGTTCCCGGGCCAAGCCCCGCCAGGAAAACCCCGATGCTTCCTTGAACCGTTCCAACCGCTGGGGGAACTCCTCCGGGAACCGGGGCGGTTCCAGCCGGTAGACCCACCGCTGGCGTCCCACGGCCCTACTCCCTCCCCCCGGCTGTGACCGCCAGGTCACGGCCCATGAGAATATCCATTCCGCCAGGCACCTGTTCGGCCAGCGCCGCCAGGGACAGCATGGCCCCGCCCGCCGGCTCAGCCCCCTTTTTGCGCCAGCGCAGCATCTGCCGGTAGTCCACGCCGATCATGCTGGCGAACCCCTCCCAGGTGAGCCCCAGGAACTCCTTCAGCCGGGCCAGGCGTTGGCCGAAGTCCTCGGGCAGCAGGGCCACCCCGGGGACAAAGGGAAATCTCTGGGACCGGCGCTTCCTACTCATCCACTTTCACCACGACGAAAAGGGCGTCGAAGTCGTCAACGCCCAGGGTATCCTGGATGCTGCGCCGGGTTGCGGGCGACGGGCTGCGCTCTCCGCTGAACAGCTGGGAGATATAGCCGGAGGTAAGCCCGCACCGGTCGGCCAGCTCGTTCCGGGACATGTTGAGGTGCCGGAGCCGGCCATTCGCCGCCTCCGGCCTGAGCATCACCTTCTCGGTGTCGCGCTTACGGGCCATGATCACCGTCCCTGCCGGCAGCCTTCCCGTCGCCGGCAATACGGCCGTTGACGCCGGGAGCCGGCCCGTCCGAACCAGGGCTGGGGTACAGCTCCGGGTGGGCCAGGTAGTGGCGGGAGATGATGCGGGCCAGGGTGCGCAGGCCCTCGATCCGGCGGCGCTCCTGGGTCCTGGTGAGTCTCCGTTTATTGCTCAAAGCCTTTGGCTCTCCTGGAATCCGGCGTCGTCCGCCGGTGGCTAAACGCCGCGCCCGGGGGTATAATGCGCGAGTAGGACGGGCGTTCTATTACAGTAGAGTGTAACAACTACGCACCCGGTGAGACAACGCATTTGAAGCCTGATTGCACCCCTTGATTGACAAGTGTTTGCAAAACTGGAACAATAATTCGACAACAATCAGGCAGAAATGCAGCAGCAGCAGGTGGTTGCTGCATTGGTACGAGGGGTGACGTGATGGAGCAGCACAACGAACAGGAGGAGATCGGGCCGCTGTTGCGAAGACTCAGGGGACGAATCGGCCTGCGGGAGGTGGGCCGGCGCACCGGAATTTCCAACTCATACCTTTCCCAGATCGAGCGGGGAGACCGCAGGCCCGGCCCCAGCGTTTTGAAACGACTGGCCGCCCTCTACGACGTGGACGTGCAGGACCTGCTCAAGCGGGCGGGTTTCCTGGACGAGCCGGAGGGTATTGAGACCAGGGACGACGAGCCGGAGGAGGTGGAGCGGGCCTACCAGTACGTGCTGGCCGACCCCAAGTTCCGGGTGGGCACCCGGCCCTCCGGCCCCCTGTCCCTGGAGGCCAAGCGGTTCATCGTGCAGATGTACGAACAATTCACCGGCAAGCGGATTCTGGAATGACTATGACCATGACCTTTGACGATTTTTGCGACAGGCTCATGTCCGACGACCACCCGATGGAGAGGCTGGAGCCGGAGGGGTTTGCGGCGGACTTCTCGGCCTATTTCCAACTGCCGGCCTGTCGCGGCCTGAACCGGCTGGCCGAGCTGTTCGAGCGGACCGGAATCGGGAAGGTTTCCCCGGCCAAGCTGCCCGGGACGTTGCGGGGCGTTCACTACACCCTGCCCGACGGGAGCTATGCGATCCGCTACCAGGAGGGCCAGTGGGAGGGGTCCAGTGAGTACACGTTGCTCCACGAGGGCTACGAGATCGTGTACGAGACCCTGTGGGACCGCTGCCACAATGAGGCGCCGGAGCGGAAAGTGTGCTCCGACGCGGACCGGTTCGCGGCGGCGGCGCTGATGCCCCCGGAGACCTTCGCCGCCTACGCCCGGGCCAGTGGGCTGGACGTGGTGGAGCTGCACAGGGTGTTCCGCTGTTCCTACTCGGCAGCGGCGCTGCGCCTGGGCGAGGTGTTGTGCGCTCAACCCCTGGCGGTGGTCCTGTATGAGCGGGAAGAGGACGGCGACCCCGCAACCTGGGAACGCCCGACGAAGCTGGGAGACCTGCGGGCCACGGTGGTGAGGCGCACCGCCGGCTTCCCGCCCCTGCGCTCCCGCCTGCTGACCGGCTGGCGGAACGGCAGTCCCCGGTCCGGAAAACCCCTGTCCTCCGGTTCCCTGGCGGAGCGGGCGGCCCGCAGCGGCAGGACGGAGTACGCCGAGGGGGACGGCATTGCCGTGGTCGCCAAGCCCGTCTTCTGGAAGGGACGCCTCGCCAAGGTGATCGTGGCCGCCCTGCCCTGGGAACATCGCAAGGCGCTGGCCCCGCAGCATGGGGCAGCCCCGTGGCCGGGCAGTGAATCCAGCGCCCGCCCCCGGCGGGCGCCAACCTCTCCTTGACAGGCCGGACCGTTTGTCCGATGATGGATAGTAAGACAAAACATTACATCAACAGGCAAAAAGAGAGACCATGCCACCACGCCGGATTTCCAGGACCATCACCTTCTCCCTGCCCCCGGAGATGTTCGAGCAGGTGCAGCGGGTGAAGGAAGAGGAGGGCCGCGACATGAGCGAGTTGGTGCGGGAAGCCCTCCGCCTGTACATGGAAGAAAGGGAGCTGCGCCGCCAGGAGCGCCTGGAACGGCTGCGCTCCCGCCAAGCCACGAAGCCAGAGGACGAAGGAGGCAAATCTAATGACTGAACTACACGACCTGATACCGGCGGCCCTCTACGCCCGGGTCTCCAGCGACCGCCAGGACGTGGACCTCTCCGTGGCCGCCCAGCTTCGGGCGCTCGGGACCACGCCGCCAAGAACGGCTACCTGGTCGCCCGCGAGTACGTGGACGAGGCCGAGAGCGGCCGCATCGCCGATAGGCCCGAGTTCCGCAAGATGATCGACGAAGCCAGCAGGTCCGATTCTCCCTTTAAGGAAATCTTGGTCTGGAAGTTCAGCAGGTTCACCCGCAAGCGGGAGCACGCCGTCGCCTTCAAGTCCATGCTTAGGCGCAAGGGAATCCGCGTCGTCTCCATCACCGAGCACGCCGACGACACCCCACCGGCAAGCTGATGGAGGCCATCATCGAGAGTGTTGACGAGTTCTATAGCGAAAATCTTGGGCAAGAGGTTACACGGGGGATGCGGGAGGCCGCATCGAGAGGCTTCTGGGTTTCCAGCCACGCCCCCTTCGGCTACAACCGGGTCATGGCGCCGGACGGACCCAAGAAACGCCCCACCCTGGAGACCAACCCGGATACGTCCCGCATCGTCAGGCGCATCTTCAACATGGCCGAGGCCGGCAAGGGGACCCTGGAAATCACCCGCACCATCAATAGCGAGGGCATCGCCAGCCCCAAAGGGAAGCTCTGGGGCAAGACCAGCGTCCACGGCATCCTCACCAACGAGGCGTACACCGGCACCCTGCTCTGGGGCACGAAGGCCAGGGACAAGGCCGAGCCGGTGCGGGTGGAGAAGGCTTTCCCCGCCATCGTCTCCAGGGCCCAGTTCCGCCGCGTCAACCAGCAACTGCGCCGCCGCGCTCCCAGGATCAGCAACCCCCGAAGGGTCGGAAGCTCCTACCTGCTGACCGGCCTGATCAAGTGCCAGGCCTGCGACACCCCGCTCAACGGGCGGTTCGCCCAGAGCGGCAAGTACGCCTACTACGTCTGCCCGTCGAACATCAAAATCGGCAAGGACGCCTGCGAGACTCCCAGCATCAACGCCCGCCGCTTCGAGGAGTTGGTCGTCAACAGGATTCGCTCCAACATCCTCACCGAGGGCAACATCCGCGCCCTGGTGAAGGTGGTTGACGAGGAGATGGACGGCCTGGCCCGGGAGCAGCGCAAGCGGTTGGAGACCATCGACGATGAGTTGGAGGAGGTGAAGCGGAAGCTGGCCCGCATCTGGCGCTTCATCGAGAATAGCGACACCGGCATGGCCGACGCCTCGGAGCGCATCAAGGAGCACCAGGAGCGGCAGATGCGGCGGCGGCTAGGGCCATCCTGGGCCAGCGCAGGAAGGTCCTGGACGACGTGAACACCATCGCCGCCTACGCCCAGGACATGAACCAGTTCCTACAGGAGAGCGAGCTGACCGAGCGCCGGGCCTTCATAGAGTCCTTCGTGAAGGAGATCGTCGTCATGGTGGGCGGCAGTGGACTCGAACCACTGACCTCTTGCGTGTCGAGCAAGTACTCTAACCAGCTGAGCTAGCCGCCCACGAGAAGAGGGTTTCTTTATGTCGAAGCACCGCCATCTTACCCCTTTTCGGCCACCCTCGGCAAGGGTGCCACGTCATAGAACGGTCCTTCAGACGGCAACCAGAGCGACGCGGCCACATCCCTACAACGACTCATATTCCGTTTTGAGTTCTCAACGCAAATTGGGAAAACAGCAACTGAAATCCTCCAATTCGAGAATTGGAGGTTCCTCTTGAAAACGTCCAAGGCTGTGTCCGACTACTTGGTGGAGTGTGAGGCGCGGGGCTTGGCGCAATCAACCCGGGATCAATATCGGTGGGCGCTACTGCGCATGGTGGCGAACTCCCGCGGCATACCCAAGCGCGGCAAGGACCTGTTGCCGGTGTTGGCGGACCAATCCTTGTCACAGGAGACCCGGAAAGACCTGATTAAGCATCTATCTCAAAACTGAACCAGCAGGCTTGGGCAGAGGGGAAATCCCCCTTAATCCCCCTTTTCCGAAAGGGGGAGACGTTGGGGAAGCCTCGTTTTGAGATAGTTACTAAGTGCTGGCGCAGGTTCTTCCGATGGTACATCCACCAGGACTGGCCGTCAAACCGGGTTCCCACCAATCTCGTGGAAGAGTTGGACGCCTTGCCCTACAGACGTAGGATACCCCGAGCCCTCACGGGACAGGAAGTACGCGGGCTCATCAAGGCAGCCGACACAGCCAGGGACCGGGTCCTCGTCCTGCTTGTCATGGCCTGTGGGTTGCGGCTGGGAGAATTGGCCAGCCTAAGATGGACGGACGTTCGAGATGACCACCTGGTCGTCAGCGGTAAAGTGGGGGATAGAGTCGTACCCATCAGCCGATCAATCCGGGACCAACTGGAAAGCCGGGGCAACGGGTTCCATGTTTTGATGGGGAAACGAGGTCCTTTAACCAGGGCAGGTATCAAGCTGGCCTTCCAGCGGCTCTTTGTACGGTCTGGCATTGGGACGAGCAAGGCTGGTCCACACTGCCTTCGGCATACTTTTGCGACGTGGTATATCTCCGCTGGCGGCAGCTTGTGGGCTCTTAGAAAGTGTTTAAAAAGCGGCTTGAAATAGCTAGGGATACTCTGAACAAGGCCGGTAAGAGCCGGGTTGTGTTTACTGGAGCCACATCCGGGTAGACAAGCATCCGTGGCGACCGTTTTGGTGAATGTCCAGCCCTGTGATTTGTCCACCGGGGGACCGGTTTGGCCTGCCGCCGGGCCCACTACCCCCTCAGTCGTCCCTCCGCCGTCAGCAGGTTGCCCAGCCCAAACAGCAGCGCCGGACGCTCCGCGTTCCTGGCCAGCCCCCGGCAGCGTACCCCGCTCTGCAACGGGGCAGGCTCTTGACATACCCGAACAACCGCTTCAGCCTCAGGAAGGGATGCTCCACCCCCGATCGCAGTCGGGGGCAGGCTCTTGGCTCTCACCGATGCCTTCGCCTTCGCCGCCAGCGCCTCCCCGCTCCCCGGATCCAGCTTCCGCCGCCGCCCCGGACGCATCGCCACCCGCCGTTCCACCTCCAGCCCCAGGTTCTCCCCCCTTTGCCCACTCCCTGGTGGCCCGCATCACCCCACGCCACCGTCTCCCCGCCGTGCAGCAAATGGTGCGCTTCCGTAACGCCGTGGACGTTGGCCGATGTCGTGCTCATGCTGTGGACTATGCCCGTCTCCGAGTCAACCCCCATGTGCGCCTTCATCCCCAAATGCCGCTGGTTACCCTTCTTGGTCTGATGCATCTCCGGGTCCCTCTCCCCGGCCCGGTTCTTGGTGGACGGCGGCGCCTCGATGATGGCGGCGTCCACGATGGTTCCCTCCCGCAGCTTCAGCCCCTGGGATTCCAGGTGAACGTTGATTTTCTCCGGCAGACCCTGCCCCAGGCTGTGCCTTTCCAAGAGATGACGGAAGTTGAGGATGGTGGTCTCGTCGGGCAGGGGGCCTGAGAGCTTCAACCCCGCGAAGCGCCTGACCGGGCCGGACTCGTAGAGCAGAGCCTGCCCCCGTGAAAACGGGGGTCCTCCATGCCGGGATCACCGAGGTTGTAGAAGAGCTGGACGCAGTGGACTCTCAACATGGCGGACAGCGGGTAGGGATGGCGTCCCCTTCCGGCCGTAGGGTAGCAGAGCCTGCCCCCGCGAAGGCGGGGGGGGGGGCTGACAAGGGTATGTAAGGGCTGAAATGGTCTGAAAACTTGGAAAGCGCACGGGATTCCGGCATCTTGGCAGCAGTCACGAAACCAGGTGCTGGAGGTGTCCCATGCGCCTTCCACGGGAATGCTATCAGATGCAGCAGGTCATTGAAACGCATTTACCTCACCTCTCCCGGCCACAGTTGACCGGCCTGGCGCTGTGGGTCTGCGGGGCTATTTTCGCTGGCAGCGCCTGCCAGAACGCCGTAGCCTCGGCCCTCTCCGCCAAGGGCAACTGGAACAGCCTGCGCCAGTACCTCCGGGAGTGGCTCTACGACGGCAGCGACCGGGCCCGTCCCTGCCAGACCGAACTGGACGTTACTCTCTGCTTCGCGCCCCTGCTCCGCTGGGTCCTCTCCTGGTGGCTCTCCAGCCGCTTGGCCCTGGCCATAGATCCCACGCTGAAAGGGGACCAGATCACCGCCATCGTCATCAGCGTCGTCTACCGTAGCTGCGCCATCCCCGTGGCCTGGCGCATCCACAAGGCCACCCAGAAAGGCTCCTGGATGGACCCCACGGTGGAACTGCTCAAGGAACTGGCCCCAGCGGTTCCCAGGGATATGACCGTCATCGTGCTCTGCGACCGGGGCATATCCAGTCCCAAATTGTGGAAGCAGATACGCTCCCAAGGCTGGCATCCCTGTATGCGCTACCGGAAGAACATCACTTTCTGCGCCGATGGTGGACGCCGGTTGCCCGCCCAGCGCTTCTTGTGCCGTCCCGATACCGCCTGGATTGGCCGCGGCACCGCCTTCAGCACTCCCAAGGCCAAACGCCGCTGCACTCTCCTGGTGGTCTGGTACGCCGAGCAGGAAGAACCCTGGATCATCCTCACCGACCTGCCGCCGGAGGACGCCGGACCCAGCTGGTACGCCCTGCGCTTCTGGATCGAACTGGGCTTCAAGGTCATCAAGAGCCTGGGCTGGAAGTGGGACAAGACCCGCCGCTCCGACCCGGCCCGCATCTCCCGCCACTGGCTGGTGCTGTCGGTGGCCACCCTGCTGGCCCTGGCCTACGGCACCCGGGTGGAAGACGCCTATGACCGCAGAATCGCCCCGGGCAACCTGCGCACACCGCCCCAGGCCCCAGCTCCGATACATCGCAACCCCTGGCGCCGGACGGGCCGCACCGTCAGCGTAACCCGACATGGCATCGACTGGCTCAGACGGCTGCTCCTCCAAGGTCGGCTCTGGAGCCGCGTCTGGCTGCTGCCTGAACCCTGGCCAGAACCCAAGCCCAACCTGGAGATTACTCGCCATGTCCCATCGTAAAAACCCCTTACATACCCTTGTCAGCGGAGGGCGGATGCGGTCCTCCGGATTCTGCCGGGGAATCAGAGAGTCCATCCGCTCCAGAGCCTGCCCTCGTGAAAACGGGGGAACAGTTCCCGGCGGGTCTTGCACTTCTTGCCCTGGTATTCCAAATCCGCAAACAGCCTGCCCTCGTGAAAACGGGGGCAGGCTGGTCCATCTACCCTTACCCCCTACCGGTATCCCCTACCGGACCTCGGCTTCTCCAGCCTTACTATGCCATATCACCACGGACTTGTTCAGAGGATTCTTAGACTCTAAGGTTGTAACCAACTGTGCGGTTCGCTCTGAGGGCGGAACAGTTAATGACGACTTACTTGGCGTGCATGCTCGACTTGGGATCGGAGCTAGCAGCCCGTCCGAGAAAGACGACCGATGAGAGTATGATGGAAGGAGGATTAAGCATGGAGAGACGCTGATGAGCAAGACCTTCCGCCCGTACGACCCGGAGCAGCAGTTGCTGCTGCCGACGGCCCTCCAGGAGTGGCTTCCGTCGGACCATCTGGTCTACTTCGTTTCAGATGTGGTGGACCAGTTGGACTTGTCGGTCATCCCCAGTACAATAACCCGCCCCGGTCTGCCGACGCGTGGACTTGTGTTCGCTCGTTCCAGTTCTTCCGATTGATTCGAGGTCGTTCATCCATCGGCCTGTGGTCCGGTCAGGCAGTGTGTGGTGTAGTATAGGCTCAAGAAAGGAGTCGAGGTATGTCAAATAGCGCCGCGGAGTTCGTGGTCAACGTCCAGTGCGCCGTGATCAGAGATGGTCGATTCCTTATGATCGTGCGCGGAGACGGAGTTGGACATGCGCCTGGCGTATTGGCCTTCCCTGGCGGAAAGGTGGAACTCAAGGACGGACCGTCCGACGTCCTGGAGAGGACGGCCTGTCGTGAGGTCTTGGAGGAGACGGGTGTGGCCGTCTCCGAGGAGCTACAGTACATAAGAAGCGAGACGTTCGTGATTACCGGAGGCCAACCGGCGGTGGACGTCTTGTTCCTGGGGGACTACGAATCAGGCGAGCCAACCATCGCCGATGCAGCCGAAGTTGCGGATATCCGGTGGATGACAGCGGAGGAGATACTTCTACACCCAAGAACGCCTCCGTGGTTAGGGGAGAGCGTCGGGAAGGTCAAGGCCGCTGTGGAATCTCAGAAATAAGTGCACTGGTAAGTCGGCTGATGACACAATGGTTGCCGGGGTGACCCACTGGAGTTTTCGACAGGCGACTGTTGAAGACCGCGAACGGCTCTGCGGTATCCACAGCGAAGCCATGAGACCGTATATCGAACGGATATGGGGCTGGTATGAAGACTTCCAGCAAGCGTACAATTGCCAGGCGGTGGTGGACAGCGCCCACCAGGTGATCGCACCGGCCCAGACCCGTCACGGCAGGGCGGTGGCGCCGGCTCCCCGAGGACGCATCCCCAAGCACCTGTCCGCCAAGGACCGGATGCGGCGGAAGTTGCGGACGAAACGGGGGCGGCAGCGTTACGCCCTGCGGATGGAGCCGGTGTTCGGCCAGATCAAGCAGGGGCGGGGATTCCGGCAGTTCCTGCTACTGAGCCTGGAAAAGGCCAACCGGGAGTGGCTGCTCATCTGCGCTGGGCACAACCTGCTGAAGCTGTTCCGCTTTGGGAGCAGGCTACCTGGTAAAGTGCTGGGCGGCGGCCCCACCCGAAACATCAACGAGTCGTCCGGGACTGCGAGCGCCTCAATTCTCGGGAGACTATCAGGCCATTCGCGCCTGACACCGGCAGGCATAGCCGTCGCCAACTAACATCGGCCAAACTGCAAACCAAACTACGTATTCCTCGGACAAGCTCCTAAACTGATACCAAGGTGAAATACGCATATGGAGGAAGTCAACCGGCGGTGCCGGACCACTCTCCGGGTACAGGTGGAAGAGCTTCACCGTGGTGCCTGAGCCAATCTTCATCGCCCCGCAAATGTAGATCCCACCTTGGCTTTAGTGTAGAAGTCTTAGTAACTATCTCAAAACACTTACCTTGCCCTCCTCTCCCATCCAGGGAGAGGATTGAGGTGAGGGTAACAGATACAATCCCCCTCATCCTAACCTTCTCCCCTGGCGGGAGAAGGGAGTTTTGAGATAGATTCTTAGGACTCGAATAGTCACAGAACCTATGGGACCTGGACTGACGCGAGGCATTGGTCACTTCCGCGCCCAACTCCCGGAGCTGTTTGCCCACACCCAGATCGAGGACTCTCCCCTGGCCGTCGAAGGCCTGCCACGCCGAGGGCCCGGTATTACCAGCGGTACGGCCCATCCACGGAGGGCTCTTACGACGAACTCCATCGTGTTCACGGCCTGAAGCCCCCGCACCCCGCCCGCCGTGCTGACGAGCCCTACCAACTTGTTTCCCAGATACGGCGGGTTGCGGTCAGAGAGGAGCTGAAGCCAGTCCAGCGTATTCTTAAACGAGCCACCCAGGCCGACCAGGTTGACCACTCCGTAATCCATCTATTCCCCTCCAAGCTTTCCGCTGATGCTTTAACGGGTAATTAGCAGTCGTCGGTTGTGGCTCTTGCGCCCTAGGCATAGCTCCCCGATGCTGCGGCAGACCCAACGTTCTCCATACACTCCGACGTCCGGGGAACCGAACAAGTGGCCACCCAACTGTCGGCGGCCTGCGTCTCAGGCCGGACCGAAACGGGGGTCCCCCTGGTGGATTGCACAGAGGCGCGAGGGAGAGCCGCAGACAGAGCCATGACCAGAAGCACGGGGATAGCCAGCAGCAGGAAGGCATCGCTGAAGCCGGCTCCTGCACCCGTGTGCAAGGGGTTCAACAAACTCCCGTCGCCTTCTCCTATCAAGGCAGCTACAGCCATGACTGTGGCGGCTCCCAGACTTCCGCCCAAAAAGAACAGCATCGAATTGATGCTCAGGGCCGAAGCCAGCACCTGGCTGCGCACTATATGCCTGAGAGAGAGCTCCTCCCAGAAGCGGTCCGATGGCCCCGGCAAGGCCGATGGTTGCGGCTATCATGCCGAGGGCTGCGCCCCGCGACTCTGGACCATAGGCTCGGCTCGCAAGCGTCATCCCCAAGCCGGGAACCGCCGCACCGCCAATCGCCTGGACAATTCTTGCCGCCAGCAACTACGGAAAAGTCGGCGCCATCGCGCACAAGAGGGAGCCGGTTGAGAATACGGCTACGCCGAGCAGAAAGATGGGGCGAGCGCCACAACGGTCGGCCAGACGACCGTACAGAGGGATGGCTATCCCATAGACCAAGAGGAACCCGGTCATGAGCCAACCAAGTTGTCCGGTATCGACCGACATGTCGGCGGCGATGTCGGGCAGGACCACCCCGACCGCTGAGGCGTTGAGCACTCCGAAGAACAGGGCGACGCAAACTGTCAATAGCACACCCTTCGTAGCCAGGAAGATTGCAAAGTCTTTCCACACTATAGAATATGCCTCCAACCGGTCATTCCCGCGAACGCGGGAATCCACGGTTCCAAGCCTGGAGTCCCGCTGTCTCAAAGCGGGACGGCGATAATCGAACAACTTTGCAATCGTCCTGCTTCGTAGCCTGCCCTGTCGCGTGTTTCTCTCCCAGGCTTGATCCTGAGGATTTGTCATCCATGATTACCTCCCGCTGCCAGCGCGATCCCAAGCCCAAAGCGTCCCAACGAGCGCGTGGCTCCTGACGGTTGCCTGGGAAGATGGCAGACTTGGCATCTCAGATGAGGAGGAACGTCCAGCATTTCGGGATGCCAAGCCGCCATCCGCGGGCGCCTGTGTCTCGAAGGTAAGACCAGTCTACGCGCTCCTGGGCAAATGCTCGTTCATGATCTCGATAAAGCGGCCAACGTAGTCTCCCTTGTGGAGGCGACCCATCTCGGCCATTACGGCCTCCCACGTGACCGGGGTAGCCCCCGCCTGCATGACCCGCTGCATCCCACGCTCGTGGGCGTCGGCGCTGGTCCCTCCCGATGCGTCAGAGAGAGCGTAGACCTCGTATCCTTCCTTCAGGAGGTCCAGCGCCGGAAACACCAGGCACACTTCCGTCCAGAGGCCGCCGATGATGAGTTTGCGGCGGCCTATCGCCTCAACGGCCGCGCGGAACTCATCCTGCTCCCAGGCGTTCACCGCCGTGCGGTCGATGGTCTCAACGCCGGACATAACGGCTCGAAGCTCCTCCACGGTGTCTTCCTGGTATCCGGCGTTGACCCCTATCGTCGAGAGGACAATCGGCAGTTCGAACATCTTGGCCACCTTGGCGACGGCCACGACGTTGTTGATCAGCACTTCCCGATCGATGGACCTTGTGCCGTCAACCAGTTGGGGCTGATAGTCGATCAGAACCAGCGCCGCATTCTCCGATGTGAGCAGATGGTCGGTCTTGGGGTCTCTAGTTTTCTGAGCGGTCATTCCTTCTCCTTATCTTCGGTATTTTCTTGGGCCATTGAGGCCAGCGTAAGGGATCGGATTCAGTGAGGACTCCCCTTCAAAATCTGTGGCGCACTATCATGGTCCCTCCTTTCTCAGATCTGGCTTGGGGCCGATTGGTCAGCATTCATGTCGTTAGCCGCCTAATTATCCCCGGAAAAAAAGCGGCCCTATTTGCCAGCCAGGTTCCGGTAGACCTGTAGAAGCAGATGGCGGAGCAGGACACGCTCCTCGGTGCTGAACCCGGCGAAGGACTCCTGCTCCAGCTTGCCCCACTGCTCCTCGACCGCCTCTTCCAAATCGCGGCCCTTCTTGGCCGCGTAAACGCGGGAGACGCGCTGGTCTTCCGTATCCGGCCTGCGTTCGACAATCCCCGCCCGCTCCAAGCGTTGGAGCATGTTCGTAACGGTTGCGGGCTGTATCATCACATATTCGGCCAGCTCAGTCTGGGTCATGCCTTCCTTTTCCCATACGCCGCACAGCAGCATCTCCTGGCCCACATGCAGCCCGATCTCATTCAACAGCGCCTCGGCCCGCTGACGATGAAGCTTGCAGGCTTGGGCCAACGCGTACCCGGTGGTGCCCTGTATCGACATCCTACTCAACGTCTCCACCAATGGTTATTTAGACGGCTGATTATTAGTTAGCTAAAGAATATCACCGGCTAAAATCATTGTCAAGGTTCTGCTCGTTCAGTCTAGGCCGGCGGTCGGGCGGAGCCGCTGCTCTAGCCGCACTTCCTGCATCTCAGCCGCCGCCGGCCAACTCCGCCTCACGCTCCATGCCAAGCGCCCTCCCGGGCAGAAAATGGTGGCGGTTGTGATGATGGTGACCCGTGACTGAGCTTCGAGAGGGCAGATGCCCGCAGTGCCCCTTCCGCCTAAAGCTGTACCAGTAGCAATGAGAATTCTCAGGTAGAAATGAAGAGGACGGAGGACTGGAACGGTGGGAGTAAGCGAACGGGGGGCCTGTTCCCAAGGGGACATCGGACGCGGGACGTACCAGTACCAGGGTAAGAGCGCTGCTGATGAACCGGTGGTGCGGCGTCTGATCCGAGAGTTGGCCCGACTCCGGCCCCAGTTCGGGAGTCCCCGGCTAACCGCGCTGGTACCGCGGGAGTTGGGAGCGGTCAATCACAAGCGGGTGGAACGGATCTACGCTCAGGAGGCAGGGCAATCGCACATTGGGCGGACAAGACTTCGAGTAGATAGGGATAGTCTCAACCGGCCTTTCATGAAGCAGGCCCCGAATTGCTCTGGGTCCAGACGGCCGAACACTCGCCCGAAGGTGTCGTGAGACGGGATGCCGTTGGGCAACCCCAGGAACCGGCTCAGCCACTCCCGCTTGGCATTGCCGGATTCCTCAATTTCAACCCAGTTGTCCGCGCCGCAGATCCCGGCGCGGATGGTGATGACAAAGATATCCAGCAACTCATGACGCTTGGCCCGGTCCACCCGTGGGTCTTCCAGTCCCTCGAAGTGTTCCATCATGGGCCTTGGTCCCACTGATCTATCCATCCTCCACTCCTCACTTATCAGCCTTGCGTTCAAATATAGCGGCTCTCATGTACTTTCACCAATATGCGATTTGCCTGGAGGCTCCCCTCAACTCCATAGAGATTGACGCCGGACCCTCCCACGCATACAATAGCGGCCAACCGTGGTAGGTGTGTCCATAATTCCACGGAGGTTCCTTAACAAGACCGATCTCAGCCTGGTGGTGGCCCCGAACATGGGGCTCAAAGGGAAGCCGGTGCAAGTCCGGCGCGGTCCCGCCACTGTAACTGGTGCGGTATGCCCCAAACACGGCCAGGGGAGGCGCTGCATCCAGGAGCCAGGAGACCTGCCCCAGGCCCGACTTGATACACTTCGCGGAAAAAGGGTATGAGTCTCTCTGAACATTCGCCCGGCCGTGATGCCGGGCCTTTTTCGTTCCGGGAATCGCCTTTACGCAGGAGGATAACATGGAAGAGAACAACATGGTCCGGCAGATCCTCGACGACTGCCAACCGGGTTTCGCAGAGGTCGTGATCATGCTGGCCAACGCCAGCGCCACCGCGGAAGTCTATACCATGTTCCAGGACCTTGAGTTTACCGACGACGGAAAGATCGTTACGTTTTCGGCCTCCGAAGGGACTCACCTCCACCTGCAGATGGACGACGTAAAGGAAGTGAAGTTCCTCCACACCACCAACCAACAGGGCCTCCCCAGCTACTCGGTGTGGTTCATCGACGAAAACCAGGAGCCCATGCTCCGCGTCTATTTGCGCAAGTCAGATATCGATGAGACCAACCAGCCGCGTCATGACTTGTTTATGGGGCTGATCGAAAAGTATGGGGAGTCGCTGCCGGTGGCGTAGCCGGTGGTTAGTGGCCGGTGGTTAGTGATTAGTAATTTTATGGCGGGTAAGATTGACACGGTGCAACCCGCATTCAAGGGCCTGGAAGTCTTTGGAGTCAGGCTGGACCGGGGGGACCACCACTATGTCTTGCGCCTGGAGAGGCCTTATTCGTTCCTTTCTTCCGCGCCTCTGGGAGAAGGGTACCTGGACAGCGGGTGGGTGATAAGTGTGGAAGTGACACCCGATGCGGATATTCCATGCCCGGAAGGGTACATCCGGGAAAGGGCTGAAGGGTTCGGCGCGCCATCCTGCGGCCCGTTGATAGGGCTGCTTACGGCAGTCCGTCACCGCGACCTTCAAGTCTGCGTCCGGACGGAAGCAGGCGTAACTGTCGCAACCCTGGCAACGACCGGTGTCTCCAACGCGTCCAGCCCCCGGCAGAAGGACGCGGGGTATGGTGAAGAGCGCCCTCAGAGTCAGGGATTCGCTCCCGCGCCGGGGACGATCAACCTGGTAACATTGGTCGACGCGGACCTCTCGCCCGGCGCTCTGGTCAGGGCTTCTACCATAGCAACCGAGGCCAAGACGTTGGCGCTGCTGGAGGCGGGAGTCACCACCCGGAACGGAAGCGTTGCCACCGGGACCTCTACCGATGCCACCGTGGTAGGACACTCAGGCAGAGGGGTCCACTTCGATTATGCCGGCTCACCAACCATCGTGGGTTGGCTGGTGGCCGCCACGGCCCACGACGCCGTAGGCCGCGGTATCGAAGCTTACAAGAAGCGTAAAGAAGTGGAAGGAAGTCGCAATGCGGCCGTCACCGCCGGTTAACCCAAGACGCCCTTAAGACGATAAGGAGATTCCGTTTTGACCCCAACGGTCGTGATCGCCGGCGTTCGAAGCGGGGTGGGCAAGACCACCATCGCCACCGGAATTATGGGGGCTCTAACCCGCCGGGGACTTCGCGTGCAGCCGTTCAAGGCTGGACCGGACTATATCGACCCGTCGTACCATCAGTTGGCCTGCGGAGTGCCTTCCCGCAACCTGGACACATGGCTTCTACCTCATCCCACGGTCCAGGAGCTTTTCCAACGGGCAGGGTCCGACAGCGATGTTTGTGTAGTGGAAGGCGTGATGGGCGTGTTCGACGGTCACTCCAGCCTGACCGAAGACGGCTCCACCGCCGAGTTGGCCAAATTGATCGACGCTCCCGTCGTGTTGATCGCCGACGCTTCCAAGGTGGCCCGCAGCGTGGCAGCGGAGGCCCTAGGATATCAGCAGTTCGACCCGGACCTCCGGATTGCGGGAGTGATACTGAACGGCGTGGGCGGCCCGAGGCACATGGAGTTTTGCCAGCCGCAGATCGAGGCCACCACCGGGCTTCCGGTCCTGGGCTACCTTCCCCGCCGCCAGGAATTGGTCCAACCCGAACGCCATCTGGGACTCATACCCACCGTCGAAGGCACCGTGGCCCGTCAGTGGTACGACACGCTTATCGACCAGGTGGAGGAGACCATCGACTTGGAAGCCATCCTGGGCCTTGCCGCCACCGCCCGCCCGTCCCCCGCGACTCCTACGGTTTACCCGGTCGAGCGTGTCCCGAAACGCGCGCGTATTGGAGTCGCGCAGGACAAGGCGTTTAGCTTCTATTACCAGGACTCCTTGGATTTGCTGGAAGCATGGGGCGCGGAGATTGTGCCCTTCAGCCCCATTGAAGATGAGCTCCTCCCCCCAGGAGTTGGCGGTCTCTACCTCGGGGGAGGCTTCCCGGAGCTTTTCGCCCGGGAACTGGCGTCCAACGGGTCTATGCACTCCTCCATACGCGACGCTGTCAACCGGGGAGTGCCGGTGTATGCCGAATGCGGCGGACTGATGTATTTGGGCAGCAACCTGACAGGGCAGGACGGGGTAGATTACCCGATGATCGGGCTTATCCCCGCCGCGTCTTCCATGTCCAACGCCAGATTGACCCTTGGTTACCGCGAGGTCGAAGCCCTCTCGGATGGCCCCTTGCTTCGGGAAGGGCAGCGCATCAGGGGGCACGAGTTCCACTGGTCAACCCTCGATCAAGAACCCGAACCGAGGGAGTCGGTTTACCGGGTGGTAAACCAGGATGGCCGCCCAGACGGTTTCCAGGCAGGCAGCGTTTGGGCGTCGTATATCCATATCCATCTGGGAAGCGACCCATCATTGCCGAAGCGGTTCGTTGACGCCTGCTCTCCCCATTCGGATGTTGTCACCAGTCACTAACCAGTTTCCGGAGGTTTATCCGCCATGAGTACGGATGCGAGCGCCACTGACGCCAGCGAAAAAGAAGAACCACAATCGGTTAAGGGCCCGCGAATCAACAAGGGCCTGACAATAGTCAATACGGGTAACGGCAAAGGCAAGACCACCGCGGCCATGGGCGTATTGTTCCGGTCCTGGGGGCGGGACCTCAACGTGATCATGCTCCAGTTTATAAAACACTCCACCGCTAATTTCGGCGAGCAAAGGGCTGCCAAGAAAATCGGCGTCGAAATGCGGGCCATGGGCGACGGGTTCACCTGGCGTTCACGGGACCTGGACCAGACCGCCGACCTTGCCAGGGCCCATTGGGAGGACTGCAAGGAGATCATCGCCGCCGGGAAACACGACGTGGTCATCCTGGACGAGTTCACCTACCCCATGCACTACGGTTGGATCCCCGTCGATGAAGTCCTGGAAGTCCTGCAAAACCGTCCGGAGATGCAGCACATAATCATAACCGGCCGCCACGCGCCGGAAGCCCTCGTCGAATACGCCGACCTGGTCACCGAAATGAACGTGGTAAAACACCCATATCAGCAGGGAATCAAAGCGCAGCCGGGGATAGAGTTTTAGTTATGCCGATATCTACGCTAGTTGACGAGACCCTTGGACAGATCGGTCCGCTGGACCAGGAAGCGATGGCGGAGGCCCGCGCCCGTCAAAACATCCTGACAAAGCCGCTGGGCAGCCTGGGACGGCTCGAAGAAATATCCATACTCCTTGCCGGAATGTTCGGTCAGGCAATCCCCAGCATTGGAAGGAAGACCACGATCTTGGCCGCGGGGGACCACGGAGTCGTGGAGGAGGGCGTCAGCGCCTATCCCCAGGCTGTGACTCCGCAGATGGTGCTCAACTTTTTGCGGGGCGGCGCGGCGATCAATGTGCTGGCACGGCACGTTGGCGCTGAAATCCTGATCCTTGACGCTGGAGTTGCCGCCGACCTCGAACCCGATCCGGCGCTCCGTTCCGTCAAGATAGGTTACGGCACGGCGAATATGGCCAGGGGCCCCGCCATGACCCGGGATCAGGCCGTTCAGTGCTTGGAGACCGGCATTGAAGCCGCCAACGAGCAGATCGCCGAGGGAGCCGACATCATCGCATTCGGCGATATGGGCATCGGAAATACGACATCCTCCAGCGCCATAACATCCGTCGTGACGGGCGCGGACCCCTCGTTGACCACGGGGCGCGGGACCGGCCTGGACGACCCTGGCCTCGAGCACAAGGTGCAGGTAGTGCGGACCTCATTAGAAGTGAACCGTCCCGACGTCAACGACGGTTTGGACATACTCACCAAGGTGGGGGGATTCGAAATCGGCGTATTGGCGGGGGCTATGCTTGCGACCGCCGCGGGACGGCGTCCCGTCGTCGTTGACGGTTTTATTTCCGGCGCGGCCGCGCTGATCGCCTGGACGCTTAGCCCGCAGGCCGGGCAATACATGCTCGCTTCCCATCAATCGGTGGAGCCAGGGCACCGGATTGCTCTGGACAAAATGGGTGTCTCGCCCTTGCTGGACCTAGGTATGCGTCTGGGAGAAGGCACGGGAGCGGTGTTGGCCATGCCGATAATCGAGGCTGCCGCCAAGTGCCTGGCTGAGATGGCGACCTTTGCCGACGCAGGGGTTTCGGAGAGAATTGAAGACGAAAACGGCGACGGTACTTCGTCCTGACGCCCTTCCTCGTTGCTCTTAGCTTCCTCACCGTGTTTCCCACTCCTTCCAGAGGGACCCTGGTCCAGGGAGACATCAGCAACTCTCGGGCCTATTACCCTCTGATTGGGCTGCTGCTTGGTGGAGTCGTGGCCGCCTTGGAGTGGGGAAGCGGCGAGTTGTTTCTGCTCCCCTTTCTGACCCCCGCGATTCTGATCGTCTTCTTGATAGTGATGACGCGGTGCCTCCACCTGGACGGCTTGATGGACGTGTGCGACGGGCTGTTCGGTGGGTACACGCGGGAACGCCGCCTGGAGATCATGCGAGACTCGAACGTCGGGGCCTTCGCGGTGGCCGGCGCTTTAGGGGTGTTGCTTCTAAAGTACGGCGCGTTGCTTTCTTTGATATCTCTGCCGTGGCAGGGGAAGCTACCGGTCCTGCTTATGTTCCCCGTTATCTCCAGGTGGACGATGGTCCTGTTGCTAGGGGCTTTCCCCTACGCGCGGGGATCTGGCCTGGGCTCTCCCTTCCATCAGGGCGGAGGTGGGTTGGCGACGGCGGCGGCGGCCGTGACCGCAGCGGCGGCGGTGGTGTTGATTGCTGGTGTTGGCGGCGTTTCGATACTCGCGGGGGCATCGGTCCTGGCGCTACTGATGGGGAAGGTAGTGGTCAAGCTGCTGGGCGGGCTGACCGGAGACGTTTACGGAGCCGCAAACGAGATGATCGAGGTCCTCGTCCTGATAGCGGCGGTGGCGATCGCTCCATACGGCTTCCTGGAGCCCATTCACCGGGTAGTCTTGTAGGCTCCAACTACGATGGACACGGAGACGGGGAACTAAACGATGGTCTGGGAAGACCCGCTTGACCTTGCGGTGCTGGCGCTGGCGATACTATTGGACTTGGTGTTGGGGGAGCCACACTACCGCTTGCATCCCACGGTCTGGATCGGGAAGACTGTCGCCCTGGCGGACAGGTTAGCCCCAAGGACTCCCGTGGCAGGGACCATTGCCGGCGGGGCCGTCGCCCTGGTCGTACCAGCCCTCTGGGCGGTGGCGGCATACCTCATAGTCGTGGGGCTCCGGGAGGTCCACGGAGCGGCCTACGTCTTGGTAGGGGCGGTTTTGCTCAAGACCACCTTTTCGGTGAAGATGCTTCAACAGGTGGCGGTCCAAGTACGTTCCGCTCTGATGTCCGGGGACATTGTCCAGGTGCGGGCTTTGATGGCTTCCTTGGTCAGCCGCGACCCTTCCCAGCTATCGGCTGAACAGGCAACGGCGGCCACGGTGGAATCGGTGTCCGAGAACATATCAGACAGCTTTATCGGGCCCTGGCTGGCTTTCGCGTTGTTCGGTCTGCCGGGGGCTGTTGCTTACCGGGCCATCAACACTCTCGACAGCATGATCGGTTATCATGGCGTTTACGAGTACCTCGGCAAAGCGTCGGCCAAACTGGATGACGTCGTGAACCTGGTCCCGTCCCGATTGACCGGTCTGCTTCTGGTTATCGGCGGACTGGCGCTGCCCGGACAGCGGGCCTCCGGGGCGTGGCGGATAATGCTCCGGGACCACGGAAGGACCGAGAGTCCCAACGCCGGATGGAGCATGAGCAGCATGGCCGGAGCGTTGGGAGTGGAACTTGAAAAGGTCGGCCATTACCGCCTGGGTGACCCGGTCCGGACCCTGGAACCAGAGGACATCACCAGAGCGGTGCAGTCGATGTACCTAGTGGCGGCATTGGGACTTATGCTGGGGTTGGGCGTAACCCTACTGAGGACGTTCATCTTCTGAATTCCAACCGAATTCCGGCCGGACCAGGCAGACCCAAGACATGTGACCTCCCAACGGAAAATGACCGAACAAACCAGCGAAACGAACATCGGACCCTCCCAGACCTCCGCCCGGCCTGTTCACGGTGGAGTGAGGCCCGGCGACTTGCGCGCCCTGGGGTTGAAGCCCGAAGACGTCCTCGACTTTAGCGCCAGCGTCAGCCCTATTGGTCCACCGTCCGGCCTCTGGCAAGCCATTATGGAAGTGGACCTGTCGGCCTACCCGGACCCAGAGTGTCTTGAGCTAAGGGAAGCCCTGTCCAGTCACCTTTCGCCGGTTGGGGTCGATTCCCGCGCAGTCCCGATAGACCGGATATGGGTCGGCAACGGTTCCACGGAATTGATTCACCTGCTGACCCGGTCATTTCTGTCGCCGCCAAGGCGTGGCGGTCCCAACACCGTGTTGCAGTTCACCCCCACCTACGGAGAGTATTCCGGCGCGTCGCGGTTGGCGGGAGCGCAAGTTTTGGACCTAACCGCTTCCGGCTCGCCGCCTTTTGGCTGGGACCTGCAGGATGCGGCGCGTCTGATCGACCAAGAACGCCCCAGACTGGTGTTCCTCTGCAATCCGAACAATCCCACCGGGGTCTACCTGGGTGATGAAGACGTGCAATTCCTGGCCAAAGCCGTGACGGCAACGAGCGGTCTTCTGGTCTTGGACGAGGCCTACCTGTCCTTCGTAGCCGATTCCTGGGACAGCCTGGGATTGCTCGACATTGGAAACGTGGCCCTGCTCCGCTCTATGACCAAGGACTACGCATTGACCGCTCTCAGGTTAGGTTATATGGTGGCTTCCGAGGATGTGATCGAGACCATCGCGCCCCTGCAGCCGGACTGGAGTGTCAACGGTTTGGCTCAGGCGGCGGGGTTGGTTGCCCTGTCGGACCCAGACTACTTGGACCGGGCCAGGACGGAGGTCGATAAGGGGAAAAGTCTTCTACGGGACCGGCTGGGGAGGCTGGGCTTTACGGTCCATCCATCACACGCGAATTACTTGTTGATCGACGTTGGCGACGCCGCCCAGTGGCGGGACCGGCTCATGCGCCTAGGCCTGTTCGTCCGCGATTGCGCCTCCTTCGGCTTGCCCAGTTGCATCCGGGTCGGAATTCGCGCACTGCCAGATTGCCAACGCTTGGCGGACGCGATGACGGAGCTTGCGGGAAACTGACTTCGCCGGGCTTGGTTGGCCCATTACCGGCATGGTTCTTCCCCGCGGTGTTACGATGTGAACCTCGTCATGAACTCCAGGTTAGCCCGGTAGGGGCTCATTATCCTGCTAGCCTCCTCTTCGGATAGCTTGCCCCCTTCGATGCCGATAGTCCCGCGCACCGGCCTTAGGATATTTAATCGGTCCAATCGCTCCTGTACCCTGAGCGGGACCGGGATACCTCAAATTACATCGGAGTAGTCGTGTATTTTGACCACCCGCTGATGATCTGCGGGCTCCCAATATCAACTCTGGCGGCAAAATCGACATTCCATTCCGGCGTCGTTGGCTGTCCCTCCAATGACATTATCACTCAATACTTCAAAGCTGCTTTATAGCTAAATAAATCGGACATTCCTCTGGACACTGTCACTCACATTGGCATCAAACACCCCTCGAAGAAAGGGCGTCGATCGGCCAATTCACGCCACTTGCTGTACCCCATACCGGCGGTTAGAATGGGTGAATCCTGGCCCGCAAGGAGGCGACATGGCAACCAGAGAGGTTGAGGCAACCAGCAAGTTCAACAGCGCATTCGGCGCTCCCTCGGATCGGGCAGTCACCAAACTCAAGGGTCACCTTACTCCGTGGGTCCAGGAATTCGTCCGCAACGCCCCATTCGCCGTAATGGCCACCACCGACTCCGATGGGAACTGCGACGCCTCCCCCAAGGGCGGCAAGCCCGGTTTCGTCCGCGTCCTGGACGAGACTCATCTCCTGTTTCCAGACGTAGCCGGCAATAGGCTCTTTCAGTCTTACCAGAACGTTGAGGCCAACCCCCACGTCGGACTCATCTTCTTCATCCCTGGAGTCAACGACACCGTGCGGGTCAATGGCAAGGCGAGCATCGTCACCAAAGACGAGCTTGACCGGCAGAGCGTGGAGCTGTCCCTCTACGAGTTGGACGACAATTCCAAGCACCTGCAGGGAATGCTGATTGAGGTGGACGAAGCCTACAGCCATTGTCCACGTGCGCTGAAATTCTCCAAACTCTGGGACCCAGCCGAGATAGCCAAGAACCAGGAAGACTCCCCCATTCCCAACCGGACCGACGAGAACTACTTCAAGCACACCGGCGGGGCCTAACCGCGGCCCCTTGGGAGTCTTTCGAGTCCCACTCCAAGTCGGCAACCCGGTCAACCAGCAAACCGAAACAGTCGACGCCCTGGTTGATACCGGCGCGGTCTATTCTATGGTTCCGTCCTCGCTGCTGCGCCATCTCGGCATCGAGACCGTTGAAACGATCACTTTCGAAATCGCCAACGGGGATACCGTAGACTACGAAACCGGGTGGGCATCGTTTTCATTGGAAGGCCGGAGGGGAATGGCCCGCGTTATCTTTGGGCCGGAGGGCGATTCCTTACTGGGAGCCACCACCCTTGAGGACTTGAGGTTAATGCCGGACCCTTATAACGAACGGCTTATTCCATCCAGGGCCCTCCTTTACTAGGCTCCGATTGTCCGAGGCGCCCGTCGTTTTTCGCGCAGCCTCCATTCCGAACCTAATCCGAACCGAAGGACTCGATTATGGTGTCCATTCCTTTTGAAAAGCTCACTCTGTCCAACGGCCTCGACGTCATCCTCCACGAAGACCACTCGATTCCGCTGGTGGCGGTCAACGTGTGGTACCACGTTGGCTCCAAGGATGAGGAAGTGGGCCGCACCGGTTTTGCCCACCTCTTCGAACACATGATGTTCGAGGGCTCCGGCCACCACAACCACAGCCACTTCGACCCTCTCCAGAAGGCCGGGGCCAACCTGAACGGCTCCACCACTCCCGACCGAACCAACTACTGGGAAGACATACCCTCCAACTACCTGGAGCTTGCACTTTGGTTGGAGGCCGACCGGATGGGCTTTCTGCTGGACGCCCTGGACCAGCAGCGGTTCGACATCCAGAGGGACGTGGTGAAGAACGAGCGTAGGCAGAGCTACGAGAACCGCCCCTACGGTATGGCCTCCTGGCATATTCAGGAAGCCCTCTATCCGATGCCCCATCCCTACCATTGGATGACCATCGGCTCACAGGAAGACCTCGACGCCGCCTCCCTGGAAGACGTGCAGAACTTCTTCCGCCGCTTCTACGGCCCCTCCAACGCCAGCCTCGCCCTGGCTGGCGACTTCCAGCGGGACGAAGCCCTGGCGATGGTCAACCGCTACTTCGGCGACCTGCCCCCCGGCCCGCCGCTGCCGCGCATGGGCCGCCACGACTCCTCCTTGGCCGGGCGGGTGGAACTGGAGATGCGGGACAAGGTCTCTCTGCCAAGGCTCTACATCTCCTGGCCTACGCCTCCCGACATGGACACCTACGACGCTCCGCTGGACGTGTTGCAGGGAGTGTTGGGTGACGGTCTCACCTCCCGCCTGCACCGCAGCCTGGTCTACGAAAAGCAGATAGCCCAGAGCGCTGGAGTGCGCTACCATCCCGGCGAAATCGCCGGGCAGTTCATGATAATGGTCACCGCCGCTGCCGACCGGGACCTGTCCGAAGTCGAAGCCGCCGTAGACGAAGAGTTGAAGAAGCTGCGGGAAGAGCCTCCCACGGAAGAGGAAGTCCAAAGGGTCAAGAACCGCATCGAGTCCGCCTATTACCGCCAGTTGACTCGCATCGGGGGATTCGGCGGGCGCGCTGACCAGTTGAACCATTACAATGTAATGGCTGGCGATCCCGACTTGGTCAACACGAGTCTGGGACGCTACCTGGCCGTGCAGCGGGATGAGGTGATTCGCGCCCGCGACACGGTCCTGGACAACCGGCAAGTACGGCTCCGGGTGTTCCCCGAGCAGACGCTAAAGCCCGCGACCGTGGCGGTGGACCGTTCCATAATGCCACCCGCCGCCGCCGAGCCCGAATTCACGCCTCCCGTTCCCCAACGCCACAAGCTAAGCAACGGCATGGGCGTGATGGTGGTTGAGCGGCGTGCCCTGCCCCTGGTCTCCATGGGACTGTTATTCGACGGCGGCGCAACCCACGACCCCGAGGCGCTGCCCGGCCTGGCCAGCTTCACGGCCCAGATGCTGTCCGAAGGCGGCACCGAAACCCGCAGCAGCCAGGACATCGCCTCCGCTTTCGAATTCCTCGGCTCCAGGGTCTCCACAGACGCCCGGCGCGAGTCGACCTTGGTCTCCACCGAGGTCATGTCACGCCACTGGAGCACCGCGTTGGAGCTGATCGCCGACCTGGTCAGGAACCCTTCCTTCCCTCAGCACGAGTTGGATAGGGTCCGGCGAGAGCACCTGACCGACCTCCGGCGCAGCAAGGACGATGGCAACGCCATCGCGGAGCAACTGATCTCCGGCCTGGTGTTCAAGAAGGACTCCGGCTACGGCCATTACATCCTGGGCACCGAGGCCGCAACCCTGGCCCTGACCCGTGACGACATTGTGACCCACTTCGAAAAAACCTACGGGCCCCAGAACGCGACTCTCGTCGTGGTAGGTGACGTTTCCATTGACGAAGTCGTGACCCAGGCGGAGAAACACCTGGGCGAGTGGAGTGGGGGTCCGTCCAGCAACGGTTCACACTACGGCGCAGAGCCCAACTTGGTGGACGGGGCGGTGATCTACCTGGTGGACCGGCCCGGCGCGGCCCAGTCGGTAATTCGGGGCGTACACCCGACACTGTCTCGCAGTCACCCGGACTACTTCGGGATGGCGCTGGTCAACCACGCCTTCGGAGGCCAATTTGCGGCGAGACTGAACCAGAACCTGCGGCAGGACAAGGGATATAGCTACGGCTATCATTCTTCGGTCCACTGGTACCGGGGGCCCTCGATGCTCTCCGCCGGAGGCAGCGTCCAGACGGCAGTGACCAAGGAATCGGTGCAGGAGACGCTAAAGGAGTTCGCTGGGATCAACCAGTCCAACCCCATTAGCGAGGAAGAGCTGCTGTCAGCCAAGGAAGGAATGCTCCGCGGCTACCCCTCCAGCTTCGAACGGTCGGGCATGGTGCTAAACCACTTGATGCAACTGCTGGTATTCGGCCTACCCGACGACTACTTCCAAAGCGTGAAACCCTCGATAGAGTCGGTGACCCTTGAGGACGCCCGCCGCATCGGAAACGAATGGGTCCAACCCGGCGCGCTCCAACTCCTCGTCGTGGGCGACCGCGAAGTGATTGAGCCGGGTCTGCGGGAATTGGAACTGCCCCTCGTTCTCCTGGACCCCACTGGAAACCGAATCGAGTAAGGGCAATCCCTGAAAGAACCCCGATCGGCAAACACACAGCGTCCCTCCCTCTGTGCAAGTGAGTTTGGCGCCTCCCCGTTCGCGAAACGGGGACTGAGGGGGATTTCCCTGCTCCTGTAGCGGAGAGGGATTCACTCCCGCGGACGACGCCCAAGGTTGCAGAGGGGGATCGCCCAGCCCTATTGGGACGGCCGTTCGCCCATCAGCATCTGGACCGTTCGCCTGGACCCGTTGCTGAATATCTCGGCCTCGACCTCTTCGCCGACGCGGAATTCGGTGCGCAGCAGCCGCAGCAGGTCAACAACCGCCGGGGTCTCCTGCCCGCCCATTGACATGACTATGTCTCCAGGCACTATCCCGGCGTCGAATGCGGGCGAGCCCTCCACCACATGTCGTATGATGACTCCCTCCCGAATTGGCAGGCCGAATTCGGCGGCCACTTCGGGCGTCAAGTCCGCCAGTAACACGCCCAGCCAGGCCCATTTCACCTGGCCTTCCCGGATTAGCTGTTCCGACACCAGACGCGCCGTCTCCATGTTGATGGCGAAACCGATTCCTTCGATGGGAGTCCCGGTCCTGGATCCGCCCCGGAGCACCACGGTGTTGATGCCCACCAGTTCGCCCGACACATTGATTAGCGGCCCGCCGCTGTTGCCGGGGTTGATCACCGTGTCGGTCTGGACCAGGTCGTAAAGCTCTGAGCCGCCGCCCGCGCTTATGGTTCGCCCCAGGGCTGAGACGACACCAACGGTCACGGTGGGCCCGCCTGGCAGGTCGAGCGCGTTGCCGATGGCGATCACCCACTCGCCAACCCGGGGCGGCGCACCGTCGTTGAGCGACAAATATGGATGACCTGAGCCGGGGATTCGTAGCACGGCCAGGTCCGATAGCGCGTCCGCGCCCACCAACTCAGCCTCCACCTGGCTGCTGTCGTCCAGGGTCACCGTGATCTTGTTCGCTCTTTCGATAACGTGGTTGTTGGTAATCACGTATCCATCGGCGGTGATGATTACCCCAGTGCCGCTGCCGAAGCTGGCTCGTGTCGCGCCGAAGAAGTCCCGCTCCACGACCTCAACCAACAAAGAGACCACGGCGGGCCGAACCCGTTCCACCACGTCGGCCACATTGGGCACGACCATCAGGACGACCGGAGTCGGTTGGGCCAAAGGGGTCGGGTCGGGTGTGACGTTAGTTCCCGGCGAGACTCCAGCCGAGACCCCCGAAGAAACGGACGTCGGCGGCGAGTAGGGAGGCGTAGCCTCGGCGGGGGGGGCCGGCTCACGACGCGGTGTGGCGGTTACTTCCACCACCACATACCGGGGCGCGGGCGTGGGAACGAGGGTCTGCGTCGGCGCTTCCGCTAAGACCTGTTCAGGGGTCGCCGCCGGACTTGCAAGGGTACATCCGATAGCCGCCGCCAGCAACATTGCAAAAACCGCAACTAACGCGGCCAACGCAACGGAAGGCCCGAATGCTCCCCTATCACTATGGGAGTGGGTTGAGTTGCAGACGTCCAGTTTCACAGCCGCCGGATGGCCTCTTGCTGGGCGGTAAACAGGGGCTGCACTCCCTGGTAGGCTAGCTCCACCACGTCGGAGACCCGGTCGCGGGCGAAGGGCGCGCCCTCGGTGGCGCCCTGCATCTCCACAAGCTCGCCGGTCTTGGTCAGTACCAGATTGAAATCCACCTGCGCCCGGAAGTCTTCCTCGTAGCATAGGTCCAACAACAGCTCGCCGTTCAGAATCCCCACACTGACGGCGGCCACCGTGTCGCGCAGAGGAATCCGTGGCAAGACCTGGTGAGTTACCAGCACCTTGAGCGCCTGGTGCAGGGCGACGTAGGCCCCGGTGATCGAAGCGGTACGGGTGCCGCCGTCGGCCTGGAGCACGTCGCAGTCCAGGTAAACCGTGCGCTCACCCAGCGATTCCAGGTCCGTCACCGCCCGGAGGGAACGCCCGATGAGGCGTTGGATCTCCTGGGACCGGCCGTTGATACGGCCCGCGTCCCTGTCCCGGGAAGTGCGGGTGTTGGTGGAGCGGGGCAGCATCGAATATTCGGCGGTGACCCAACCCCTGCCCTGGCCCCGGAGAAAAGTGGGCACCCGCTCTTCCAGTGAGGCCGCGCAGAGGACCCGGGTGTTGCCCACCTCTATAAGGGCCGAGCCTTCGGCGTATCTCTGGAACCCCGGCGTGATGGTGGTTGGCCTGGCCTCGTCCCAGCGCCTGCCGTCGCCTCTAACCAATGTCAGGACCTCCTATGGGCCGTGGGTCTCATCACAGCTACACTCCCATCCCAGCCAGACAAGTATACATGAGCCATAAGCCGGTCCGGCGGATTTTTCCACATCTCGCCACACTTGGGCGAGCAATCGTGGGCAAAGGTCAGGGGTTCTTAATTGTCCGCCCATAAGACCATTCTCCCCCTATCGGAAAAGGGGGATTTATCCCCTGTTCGGGTCTGAGTTCAGGAGAATCGATAATAATTGGCCCTGTTCTATTTCAATAATAGTAAGGACGAGTCTCTTTCCAACCAAGCGCCAAATGACTTCGGAGGCTATTGTGGCGGCTACTGCCGCGATAGCAGTCACCACCCTTTGCCCTCTCGCCCATCATGCGATAATGTCGGCGGCGAGATGCTGGACACCCCGGTTGCCGCTGAAACTCCCGTATCTCCCTGCGCGGCGCGATGCGCGCCCCGGTCTGCGAGGTAACTGAACATGGGTCCTGGCCCTATTCTGCTCTTATTGGGTGCGATTTTCCTTGTATGGAAGAACTCCCAACGTTCTTCCGACCCGGATAGGTCCGACCATATCCTCGACCTCACCGTCCTGGGCCCTCCGGAGACCGCGGGAACAACTACAGTCCGGCTGCCGGTGCGCCTGACCGCGCGGGCCAGGGGAAGCGAGCCTACCACCGCTATCTGCCGTTGCAACTCTCCACTGGTCCGGACGCCCATGGCAGATTACACCACCTCTGGGAGGCGTGGTCCGAGGCTGTAGCCACATACCCGGACTCAGTGGACGGCATAACCCTGAGCCGGGGGGAGTCCAGGGAGGGTTACGTCTACTTCCGCCCCGATAATGATGTGACGGAGTTGCCGGAGGAGCCGTTCACGCTCCTGTGGTACGGGCCGCGCCTCTTGGAATTACCGATTATGCTCGCGTCCAAGGAATATGCGCCGAGGCGGTTTTCATCTGGCCGGGGAGCGGGACTACTCGCGCATCGTGTTGGCACGAATGTCGGTCAGGGTCTCGTTGATGCGGAAGGCCACCATGAAAATCTCCAGGTACACCCGGACCGCCAGAGGTCCCAGGAAAATCATCCAGAACCCCGCAACCCTTTGCCCCGATCCATCGCCAACAATGAGCAGCACAACCCCGATAATCATCACGATGGCGGAAAGAATCCAGAACAACGCCTGAATCAGGAGTGGAGTAATCATCCTGCGGAAGGTCAGAAAATCCCGCAGCTCGTCCGCGGTGACGTCCAGTCTCATGCCAAGCCCCCTTTCGTCTGTTGGTGCAGCCTGATGCCATTGCAGGAAACCAGCTTTGTGGGAATCAATAAACCTGGAGCCGGGTGTCGCCAGAAATTCCTCCATGATGCCGGTGCATCAGAGCTCCCTCTCCCTGGGATCAAGGCCGAGAGGGGAAGATCCCTCCAAGTTGGGAAGTGAGACAGACGGGCCGGCTCACCGCCGCCACCTTATCAGCCACCATAGATTCAACGCCGCTATCACCGCCGCAACCCCCCACATGGCGGTACCGAGGGTGGGGTTGAGCGTCAACCCCACTCCTAACCCTGCGTAAAATATCCCGATGGCCAGCAAAAAGAGCAATACATGGGCCACGACCCTGAATCCCGTTGCCACTGCCATACCCCTGTCGGAAGTTTCACCAACCACTGGTGGAACACGCGGGAATTGTACATCAACCACTGGGAAATCTATGGGATTGTCAACGCCGTAGAACGATTCAGAATACCCGCCTTCCCCGCGCCCCCGGAATGGGAGAGTTGGCGGGGGCGCAGTGGGATACTTAACCCATCAGCCGGAAGTCCTCCCATCCAATCGCCAACCTAATTTACCGCGGAACGACCCTGAACTTTGTCTAAAATTCGTTCTAAAGGATATCCATCCGCGTTGCAATTTACCCATCGAATCGATTCCAAGTCGGTCGGTATTATCGAGAACGGATTAGACGGTTTACACAGGGTGGACGGGCGGTGGGTCTGCGTTACGAACCTACGTTTCTCCCAATGCGTCGAATACCTACCACTCATGTCCTGCTATTCCCGCGCCCTTTGACCGGCCAACCGCCAACGCCCCGTCAGTGGCGCGCCAGCAAATGAGATGCACAGGATAGCAGAGAGGGTCCGATGAGCCAGCCATCCCAGCGCCGGGATATAGCCAGCCAGAGCCCCGCCAAGACCGGGTACGTCAGAAACGGCAACCGACGGTCCTTCGGCCCAGTGAGCGTGCACCAGGCCCTCATGGGACGCTTGCCCCTGCTGGCGGCGCTAGCTGGTTCTGGCCGCGCTGTTGCTCGTCCCGGCAGTGGTGTTCGCCGCCACACCGACCAAGGTGAGCGGCCTCAGCGCCACCAGCGGCGACGGCACGATGAAGTTGACTTGGAACAACGCCACGAATGCCGATGGCGGGTATCAGTACCGCTACTCCAACAGCGCAACAGCTCTTTTTGACGATTCGTACCCGTGCGTAGCCCCCAACTGCGTGCGCTCCGATTGGACCGAGGCCAGCACCAGTAAGACCGTTACCAACAAGACGATAGCGAAGGGAACGCTGACCGTCGGCACTACCTACTTTTTCCAGGTTCGGGGCGTCGGCAGTAGCGCGGACGAATATGGCGAACCATCGGACACCGCCATCGCCGATCAGCGGGCGGCGCCCACGGCACTGAACAGCCTGACCGCCACGGCGGTCGACGCCCAGGTAACGCTGGACTGGGACGACCCGCCCGCAGGCGACTTCGTTGCCAACTACGACTACCGCCAAGACTCCGGCAGCGGCTGAGGAGATTGGTCGAACTTCACCACCGATACCAGCGACCATACGGTAACGGGGCTCACCAACGGTACCACCCACTCCTTCCAGGTCCGGGCCAACAACAACCAGGGATCAGGCCCCGACGGAGACACCGTCTCGGCCACCCCCAGGGACCGCCAGCCGCGCCAACGGACCTGGGGGCCACACCTGGTAGGGGAGAGGTGAGGCTGCGCTGGGCCGACCCCAGCGACTCCAACATCGATAAGTATCAATACCGGTACCGGGTTAACACCGAAGGTACCGGTTGGGAACCGGGGACCAACGAAGGATGGGAAGACCTTTCCAGCAGCGGCGCCACTACAGTGGAACACACCGTCACCGGCCTGACCAACGGCACCGAGTACGTGTTCGAGGTCCGCGCAATGAGCAACGCAGGCAATGGCGATGCCGGTTCGGACACCGCCACGCCTACTGAGGCAGCCCGAGCGCTCTCACAGATGTCAAATGTGCAGCACACCGTGACCGATGTGAGCGGAGGCACCGGCGGCAAAGTGAGGTTCACATGGGACGACCCCAGTGAAGACTTCATCGGCAAGTACCAGTACCGCTACGACGGCCAGTCCAACAATCCAGGCGAAGGCAATTGGGACCAGGACTGGAAGGACTTTTTAGTCAGTAGCGCCACCACGACCTCCTACTCTAGAAATCTGGCCGGAAAGTGGCCTGAGCGTGGTGAACGGCTATACTTGGGGACATCAAGGATAGCGAGGGATAGCAGTGCTGGGAGAGCGATCGGATCAGAGGGGCCTGTGGGAAGCGGACCGGCTGTACCTGGACCACGTGGGCCGGAAAAGCTTCTACGGTCTCCTGGCATCGCTGCGGGGCCGGCTGTTTCGGGACTCCGACTTCGCCGAGTTCTACTGCGCCGACAACGGCCGGGACAGTGTGCCGCCCAGCCTGCTGGCGACGGCCCTGCTGCTGCAGACTCACGACAAGGTGAGCGATGCCGAAGCCAAGGCCAGAGCCGACTTTGACCTCCGCTGGAAAGTGGCCTTGGGGATTGAGGTGGAGGACCGTCCCTTCGCCAAGAGCACGCTGCAGGTGTTCCGCGCCCAGCTGATTCTCCACGACAAGGTGCGGGCGGTGTTCGAGTCCAGTCTGAGACTGGCCCGGCAGTCGGGCTACCTGAAAAAACGTGGCATGCGGGTGGCGCTGGACACGACGAATATCCTGGGCCGGGGCGCCGTGAGGGACACCTGCAACCTGCTGGCGGACGGGATTGTGAAGCTGCTGCGGGTGCTGGCAGCGGTGGAGAGGTCCAACGTCAAAGGATGGGACGAGGCCCAGGGCTACGGGCGGTACCTTGGTTCCAGCATCAAGGGAGAGTCGGCCATCGACTGGTCCGACAAGGGGGCACGGGCGGGGTTGCTGGCCGCGATTGTGGCCGATGCGGACCGACTGCTGGAGTTGTCCCGGCAAGCTCAGGGGACGCTGCGGGAGGGCACCGCTCAGCGGCAGGAGATAGTGGCGGCGGCGGAGTTGCTGGGGCAGTTGCTGCTCCAGGACGTGGAGCGCACCGGCGACGGTATTGGTCTCAAGGACGGGGTGAGCAAGGATCGGATGGTGTCAGTGCATGACCCGGAGATGCGCCACGGCCACAAGAGTAGCAGCAGGCGGTTCGACGGGCACAAGGCGGCGATTGTGGTGGACACTGATACCCAGTTGATCACCGCCGTGGAGGTATTGCCCGGCAACGCTCCAGACAACCTGGGGGCCCTGGAACTGGTGGAGGAAAGCGAAGCCAACACCGATGTGGCGGTGGATGAGGCGCTGGGCGACGCTGCTTATGGCGACGGCGATACCAGGCAGGCTTTCGCCGACGCGGGACGCACCCTGATTGCCCGAGTGCCGGGACGCCCCAACCGCAAGCATTTCCCCAAGGATGACTTCCGAATTGACCTGAATGAGGTAACCTGCACCTGTCCGGCGGGTCGGGTTACCCGGAAGCTGCTGCCGGCGGGGAAGCGGACCGGTTCCACGGGACGGACTCACCGGCTGCGAGCCTTCCGGTTCGATGCGGCGGTCTGCGGGGTATGCCCATTGCGGCCCCGGTGCGTGGCCGGGTCCTCGGGAATGGGGCGAACGGTGCAACTGCATCCGCAGGAGGCTTTATTGCAGGAGGCCCGCGCCCTGCAGCAGAGCGAGGCCTTTGCCGGGTACCGTCAACGGCGGGTGGTGGTGGAGCACCGTCTGGCCCGGCTGGTGCAGCTGGGAATCCGTCAGGCCCGCTACTTCGGGCGGGTCAAGACGAAATTCCAGTTGTACCTGGCAGCCACAGTGGCTAACCTGACACTGGTGGCGGCCAAGGCCGGTTTGACGGGCGATATTGGTAACGCTGCCAGCGGAGACCGTGCCGCCAGCGCCGGCACCGGCGGTGTTGCAGCCATTTTTGGCGCAATCCGGCTCGGTCAGATTTGGTCGCTGGCGTTGCTGACGCCAGCCTTTCTGCCTGAAGCCCTCTTCGCAACCAAGGCTTTTCATCCGCATTTCTAGGACGATTGCAAAGTTTTGCCACTCAGTTGAATCTTCCCCTAGTCCGTCATTACTATGAAAATAGGCAATTTTCATATTCATACATGGCCTTGGCAAGGCCATCCGCAATTCCCGCCTCCCCCCGGCATTCCCGCGCAGAGCCTGCCCCCGGCTCGATCGGGGGCGGGAATCCACAAATTCCACGCTTGGAGCCCTGCAATCTCCAGGTAGACACTGCGAATCGAAGAACTTTGCAATCGTCCTGCCTCCTACCCCAGTTCCGTTGACGGGACCGTCAGCATCCCCGGTAGCTCGGCCAAGGTCTTCTACGAGTTCCGGGCGGTGAACACCAACGCTGAACCTGATTTATCAGGGCCGGCAACAGCCGTTACCGTCACCCGAACCAACACCCCGGACACGACCGACGCGCCGGTTCCCGCCGCGCTAAATCTTAGGATTGCGTCCGGTACCAACTCGGTCACCGTCAGTTGGGACAAGCCCGATGCCACCGGCCTTACTTGGCAGCGCAAGCAGAACCACAACGGCGGCGGCTACGACGCCAACTGGACCGACATCGAAGCGGATGCCATCACCGAGACTACTGAGGGTGGCGTCATACGGCTGAATTTCACGCTCACGGCGGCCAGCGGCACCTATTCCTTTAAGATCCGGGCAAAGGACAGCTATGACAACTTTGGCGAGGAGGGCGAGACCGAAACAGTAACCGCCGGCGCGCCCGGCCCGCCCACCGCGCTTGCTGTAGCGACCGAAGACGACGGTACGACTCCAGACGTAGACGAATCTCCCACTCAAACCACCCTCCATTTGAGTTGTACCGCGCCTGCCGAAGGCACAATTACACGCTATGAGTACCGGCAGCGGGCCAGCGGCGCCGTTGACTGGACCACATGGGCCCGGACCGGCGGCGCTTCGGTCAGGACATACGTGGTAACCGGTCTCTCCGCCGGTGGACCTACGACTTCCAGGTCCGGGGAAAATACAACGACCTTGAAGGCCAGCCGACGGTTGAGGCCACTGGCGCCAGCGCCGGTGCGGCCTACGTGCCTGACGTTCCCAGCGGCGTAACCGCTACCCCAACCATCGGTGGGGTGGTCCTCACCTGTGGCCGATGAGTCAAACGCGGACGAATCCCTCCGGACCTCGGAACCCGAATTCTACCGCTACCAACTGTCCACTGCATCCGGAACCTAGACTGGAGTAGCGGCCGTCAGAATCCCCGGCGACGGCTCAACCACCAGCCATACTGTGATCGAATTGACTCCCGCCGAAACCTATTACTTCCAGATGCAGGCCAGCAACACGGCGGGCGACAGCGCCGCTTGGTCGACCGAAGCATCCGCAATACCTCGCAGTCCCACCGACGGAATGTGGACCTACCGGCTTGTTTTGGATCCCGGCAAAATCATCCCCGGCGGCGATACTGGATCCGAGGTGTCGCTTATCGCCACTTGGGAGGCCTCTGCGGCCGACGTGTCCGAAATCGTCACGCTGTCCGCCAGCGGCGCAGGTTCGGCGGACGCGAAGGTGGATTCTGCGACACCCCGGTTGGTCGGCTTCGGCACAAGCAGATGTGGCGGACTGAGGGACTGAGCGCCGATTCGGGCAGCAACGTCGCGGCTCCGGGCTCCTGCGTGAGCGTCACGCGCACCGGCGCGATCACCTGCACCTTTGAACTCACCAGCGGTTCCCAGGCCCTGTTCGCCGCCGCGACGGCTAAGCCCGTTCCCCATGACGTGAACGCGAGATTGACCACTGACTTCTCCATGACCGCCGTGGTCAAAGGCGCCGGCGCCACTGGGGACGACCCCGCCAATGCGGACGTCGCGACCCGGTCGATCAACCTGAGTCAAACCCCTCCGCAACCCCCGACCGGTCTCGAGGTGACGTTTATGTCCAGGGGTGCGGTTAACCTGGCCTGGGACAACCCCAACAATCCGACCATCAACCGGTACGAGTACCAATACGTTACGACCACGAACCCCGAAGTTAGCCCGGACTTCTCGTTCGTATCGTGGCGGCGCATGTCCCGCAGCAGGGCGGATACCGTTGACTACTCGGTTACTGGCCTGAACAACGGAGACCATTACCACATCCAAATACGGGCGGTCAACCTTCAGTCGGAGACTGGAGTCAGGGAAAGCGGGGAGTCCAACACGGTTATTGCCACCCCCAACCCCACGCCCTCTGCCCCAGGCAATTTGATTGCAACGACCCAAAGCCGGAATGGAGAGCTGACTTGGTCGGCTCCCGGGAGCGGAGAACCGGTACCATACAGGAAGGCCTGGTCTTCGGCGCCGAATATCTCTTTGAGATACGGGCAGTAAACGGGTTCGGCCCCGGAACCGCGGCCACGGTGACCTTTACGGCCAAACCCCGCGGCCTGGTGTTGACCTTTGCCGAAGGGACAACCACATGTACGGGCAAGGCTGACGGAGCCGGCTTCGGGACCGGCGTCACACTTGACGACAGCGGCGCCATTGTGTTCTACGCCTTCTACGTCTTCGAAAAGGGCGCCGATCCTACTGACGGCTCCCAGTAGTGGCGCGTCGAATACCTGGAGGGCCGCTCCGGGGCTCTCGACCTAGTTGACGTTGCCTGGTTCCCCCAAGAATGCTTCGAGCCCGTCTCGGACTTCCGGACCGAGCCCCTTCCCGTTACCTGGCCCCCGGTCCGGGGCGAATGGGCCTTCGAAGCCAACATCGACCTCGACTCCACGAGTTGCCCACGGGCGACGAAACCGGCGCGACGGTCACCTTCCGCGCCATCTACACTGTGACCAGTGGCGACCCGACGGACCTGAAGGCCGAGAGCGGAGGGGTGACCAAGTTGTTGTCGGCCAGTTTCCCAGGTCTAACCGAGGTTGACGGCGGCAGGATCGGTATCAGCGCCGACCTCGGCAGCACGTTGTTCTGAACGGCAGCAAATTGTTGGCGGCGGTGAACGCCACCCCCGGCGGCTATCCCATCCTGGTGGAATTGACTGACGCGACCTTCATCGCCAATGCCAGCACCGCCGACGATGTGGACTTAGTGTCCGCCTCCGCGGCCAATCCTGGACCCTTCAACCCGATTCTGGAAGTCATCCCCGGCCCGCCACACACCCCAACGGGCCTGACGGCCAAACCGGGCAACAGCCGGGTAACCCTTGAGTGGGAAGACCCGGAGAACCCCAAAATCACCGGGTACCAATACCAGCAGACTGAAACCCAGCCCGGCACAACCCTGAGCTGTAAGGACCCCAACGATGACACCATCTCTAGCTGGCAATACCGGAAGACCACAACGCAGCCGGGCATAGATCTGAGCTGGTCGACTCCCAGCGGACTCTTGCTCGGAGACTCGGTCTATTCGGAGACTCGGTCTATTATGAATACCGGCTGACCACGGACAGCGACCTGACTGACCCGAATAACCCCATCCCGGATTTCCCGGACTCCCCGGACTCGTGTCTGGACAGCACTCTCGGTACCACGAGCTACAAGGTCACCGGGATCGACACGACCATTCCCCATTACTTTGAGGTCCGTCCGGTCAAGAACGGAGAAGCCCAAGGTAAGGTTGACCCGCTGACGGCCGACTTAGAGCACTTCAAAGGCGTCGATTGGAAAGACATTCCCGACAGCGCCGCCACCACCAGCAGCTACAAGGTGACCGGCTTAGACATTCGCGTCGATCACTGGTTTGAAGTCTGGCCATTGGGGACGCTGGGCATTACCCTCACGGGCACGACTCCGAGCGTGACCCTGACCTGGACCAACGATGGCGCCGACTCAGCCATAACCAAGTGGCAAGTCCGGCACAGCGCCGACGGTAATTTCCAGGCTAACGACTCCGACTGGACGGACATAGCCTCCAGTGGCGCCGGCACGGCTAGTTACACCCCCACCGTGACGGACTTCACGACCGCCCACTTCTGGCAGGTGCGCCCCTCCAGGGGCGATGTCCCGGGACATACGGTCGACCAGACTGACCTAACGGTCACGGCCAGCGCGGCCTTGACCTGGGCTGACCCTGGTAACAGTGACATTGTAGGCTACCAGTACCCGGATAGCACCGTCGGCGGTGCCACCTGGGAAGCCTGGACCGACATCTCGGGCAGCAGCGACACCTCCACTACCCACACGGTTGATGGGCTGGACCTGAGCCCTTTCCACGCCTTCGAGGTCCGGGCGGTCGGGCTGCCGGACCGTGACCCGGTAGAGCTAGGCCCACTGCAGATCGAGAACTTCAACGGAATAAGGGACTGGGAGACTCTTGCCCACAGCGGACCGGATAGTAATAGCAAGCTGAGCGGCACGGTCACTGGCCTGGTCAACCGCCGGCCGTACTACTCCGGATACGGGCAGTCACCGACGGCGGCAACAGCGGCGCGTCCAACACCGCCAACGCCAAGGCGGTCCTGGGACCGCCGGCCGCGCCCACTGGCCTGACTGCCACGCCCAGCAGCACCGTCACCCAGGTAATCCTCACCTGGAACGACCCAGACAATACCGAGATCACAGGGTACCAGTACCGCGACACGACGACGGGGAAGGCCGTGCTGACCTGGGCGGCGGACTCGGGGGCTACCGGATGGGAATACCACCACAGTGTAGACGGCGGGGATAATTATGGCGATTGGATGGACACCGGCATCGCCGCCGCCGAAGCAGCCACCGCCACCACCACAACTATCACCGAAGTTAACCCTAGTTAAGCCTCATTTGCTCAACGTATTCGAAGTACGGCCGGTGACGGCTGCTGGAGAGCAGGATCCGGTGGACACCGGGCTAACCATATCCAGCGACTTCGGCGGTTACGAAGGTTTCGACGAAGTGGCTTGGAACCCCATTGTAGGCGCTACGGCCGCAACCGTGAGCCACGAGGTCACCGGTCTGGACCTCAAACAAAACACCACTATTTCGAGGTCCGATGGGTCAAGGGAGAGGACAGAGACGTCCCTGGGTATACCCTGGTCGCGAACGTGACACACGTCGGCTCCATCGGCCTGACCTGGGACGACCTTCAGGACGAAATTATCACCAAGCATCAGTACCAACTCAAAGTTAACGATGAAACCCCCGATGCGTGGGAGGACATTCCCGACAGCGGGTTACTAATACTACAGTCGCATATATTGGTTGAGATGTCGGAGTCGACGCTGGTAGTGGCAGTGGCGGGCCCGGGCCTGGTGGCGCCGCCTCCAACGGGACCAGGCCAGCACTCTCTTCGGTGATGGCCTGGGCTGCCAGATCAACTTGTACAGTAGTCGGCGCACCTCGGGGACCGTCAACGGTATCAGGGATTCATCCCACTCCGGCTCTCCCCCTTTTTTCCGCAGCAACCTGCGTTGGCCTGTTGCCGGACTACCGCCAGGTAGGCATGGGCCAGCATGGCCAGAGCCTGCCCCGTGCCACGACACGGGGGTGATATGCCGGTACCAGCCCTCCCATTTCCGCACTTCATACTGGTCCAGCCCTACCTGCCCCTTGGCCTCCTCAAAGCACTCCTCGATGGTCCAACGAATACCTGCCACCCTCACCAGTTCCTCCAAGCTTGTCTCCGCTGGGCCGAAGCAGACGTACCAGGCCAGCTCTTCGGGCTGGGCAATGCTGCGGCGGGCCAGCAGCCAGTACCCCTTGCCTGGCTCCTTCAGAGGCCGGATCGCCACCCTGGTCCAGTCGTAGACCCGGGGACCCTTGGCCCCATTACCGGCGCTCAACCGGACCCAGCCCGATTCTTCCACCCCAGGCGCCAGCCGGTCCGCCCGCACCTGGCGCGAGCCCTTATCCGTCAGGGCCCACAGCTTCTCATTGCGCTTGACCGCCAGTACGTGGGGTATTTCCTGTTGCTCCAGCCACTGCCGCAACTTGCGGTCACTGCCATAAACCGTGTCTCCAGCAACCCAGCCGAAGGGAACTCCCCCCTCCACCGCCCGTTCCACCATTACCCGGGCCAGTTGTGGCTTGGTCCGGAAGTCTATTTCCTCCGGCACACCAGCCTCCAGCCTGCGCTGGCGGTCATCAGCCCATACCTGGGGCAGGTACAGCTCCCGGTCCAGCAGGACCCTGCCCTGAGCCGTGGCATACGTGAGAAATACTCCTATCTGGCAATTCTCGACCCGACCCGCTGTCCCACTGTACTGCCGCTGCACCCCTGCTGACTTGCTACCCTTCTTCAGAAACCCAGTCTCGTCCACCACCAGCACCCCGTCAGCGGCAGCCAGATGCTCCACCACGTAGTCCCGGAGATCATCTCGAACCAGGTCGGCATCCCACCGGTAGTTGTACAACAGGCGCTGTACCCCGTCGGGTGTAGCATCGCCCGCCTGCTCCGCCAGTTGCCACCCGTTCTTGCGCTCTATTGGACTGAGCAGTCCCTTCACATAGGCCAGTGCCCGCCGGCGGGGTTCCGACCGGTAGAAACGTGAACCAATGCGTCGGTGCACTTCCTCAATACCCTTGGCCCACCGGGCCGCTTCCAACACCTCTCCCCGCTCCCCGGCCAATTCCTCACCTCACCCACCTGATAAAGTAACCTCATTCTACCAAGAACTACCTGCGACTGTAGTACTAGAGGGAATCCGGGGGCCCAACTCCACTCGCTACACGATACCCGACCTCAAAGGGCTGGAGGAAGACCACTAAGCAACTATCTCAAAACTGAACGAACGGGCTTGGGCAGGGGGGAAGCCTAGTTTTGAGATAGTTACTAAGCTGGACTTTGTACAAAACTAGACAAAATATAAAGGCAGGGCAAGCTGGCTTGGTCTACCCCTTGTGAAAGGACAAGTCATGCTCACCCTGCCCGATGCCATTGTATCTCTTGTATCTCTGCTCACGCCCTTCTCGGCGCTGTTTCAACGCAGGACCTGGCTGAAACCCCAGCTGCTTCCGGCCGGCGCCATTCTGTCCCTTGGCAAGCGGACCGTGACCTCCGCGTTGCGTGTGATGGGCCTGAGCGATGAACGAGGCTTTGCCCAATACCATCACGTCCTCCACGTCCTCAACCGGGCGGCGTGGCCGCCCCTCCGGTTGGGCCGGACCCTGCTGCGGCTTTTGCTCCAACACTTGGACCAAGGGTGCGGTCCCTGGTGTTCGGGCCTGGTGTTCGGGCCTGGTGTTCGGGCCTGGTGTTCGGGCTTGGTGTTCGGGATAGACGAGACCCTGGAGCGGCGGCGGGGCCGGCGGATCAATGCCAAGGGAATCCACCGGGACGGAGTGCGCTCCAGCGGGAGTCATTTCGTCAAGGCCAGCGGCCTGCGCCGGACCAGCTTGATGTGGCTGACTGCTACTGCTATACCCTGGGCCGGCCGGACTTGGGCGTTGCCTTTTCTGACGGCCCTGGCCCCTTCGGAACGATATTACCGGAGAAAGGGAAGCAAGAAGCTCCCAAGAAGCTCCCAAGAAGCTCCCAAGAAGCTCCCAAGAAGCTCACCGGTCGGGCCCGTCAGATTATCCGCCAGCAGCTACGCCGTCCTGGAATTGCTCCACTTCTGCCAGTCGTTGGCTCAACCGGTTACGGTCATCACCAGATTGCGGCTGGATGCTGCGCTCTATGAGCCGGCGCCGCCCCGCCGGCCGGGCCGGAATGGGCGCCCCAGGGTCAAGGGCAAGCGTCTGCCCAAGCTGAGGGAACTCCCGGACTCTCCGGATACATGTTGGGCCGAGGCGCCGGCGGCTTGGTATGACGGCGCTGCCCGGACTGTGGAATTCGCTTCTCAAACCGCCCTCCGGCGCCACTCGGGGAAGCCGCCCGCACCCATTCGATGGGCGCTGATTCGAGACCCCTTGGGGCAATTCCGTCCCCAGGCGCTGCTGTCCACCGGCCTTGCCGCCACCCGGATCCGGATCGTGGAGTGGTTCGTGTTGCGCCGACAACTGGAGGAGGCTTTCCAAGAGGTGCGCGCTCATTTGGGAGTGGAGACGCAGCGCCGGTGGTCTGACCGCGCCATTGCCCGCACCACGCCGGTATTGATGGGGCTCTTTTCCCGGATTACCCTGGCGTCCCGCCTGCGGCAAAAACAACGGCCCATGATCCGGCGCACTGCGGCGTGGTGCGCCAAACCAGCGCCCACCTTCGTCGATGCCATAGCCCGGGTGCGCCGCCATTTGTGGCCGGCGTCAGAGAGTTTTTCAGAGAGTTTTTCGATGTCGGCGCCGCAGCTGGACAGTGAAAAAGTCCCCACCGCATTTTACGCCCCACTCATAGACTCGCTGGCTACGCTGCTTAAATGTGCAAAGTCCAGCTTAGTTGCGGGGGGAAACCTGACGCCTAAGTCCGATGTTGACCCGGGCGGTGCCAAAACTTGTAAATCGATTTGTAAATCCTTTTGATTTTATCCCGTTGGGCTCAATGGCCGATCCGAGCCAAAATCTGTCCCAACCACTTTCGAGATTACACCAAATTACATTCAATTGGGCTTTATTTGACCTACACCCTCGGTTTACGAAACCGCTGCTCTGCCACTGAGCTACACCGGCTTATGGATAAACAAAATGGTCCTTCCATTCTAACCTAACTTGCCAATCTGCTGCCAATCCGAGCATAACCTTTCGTTGCGGATCACTCGGGTGTGTACTGACGGAGTCTGGTTGATTAAATTACAATTAAGGATATTCTGAACGAGGCCATTTTAGCCTGAGATGTGTTTGACGGAGCGGCAAGGGGACGATAACTGCCGTACGTGCATTGTTGGCTGACTCTCTTCCCCTGGAGTTTCGCCCCCGGCGGCGCCGTTGGCGGCTTGGCTCTGGCCAGAGGCCGGTCCGGGCCTGCCTCCGGGCCCAGGTTCTCCCCCCTTTGCCCACTCCCTGGTGGCCCGCATCACCCCACGCCACCGTCTCCCCGCCGTGCAGCAAATGGTGCGCTTCCGTAACGCCGTGGACGTTGGCCGATGTCGTGCTCATGCTGTGGACTATGCCCGTCTCCGAGTCAACCCCCATGTGCGCCTTCATCCCCAAATGCCGCTGGTTACCCTTCTTGGTCTGATGCATCTCCGGGTCCCTCTCCCCGGCCCGGTTCTTGGTGGACGGCGGCGCCTCGATGATGGTGCCGTCCACGATGGTTCCCTCCCGCAGCTTCAGCCCCTGGGATTCCAGGTGAACGTTGATTTTCTCCGGCAGACCCTGCCCCAGGCTGTGCCTTTCCAAGAGATGACGGAAGTTGAGGATGGTGGTCTCGTCGGGCAGGGGGCCTGAGAGCTTCAACCCCGCGAAGCGCCTGACCGGGCCGGACTCGTAGAGCAGAGCCTGCCCCCGTGAAAACGGGGGTCCTCCATGCCGGGATCACTGAGGTTGTAGAAGAGCTGGACGCAGTGGACTCTCAACATGGCGGACAGCGGGTAGGGATGGCGTCCCCTTCCGGCCGTAGGGTAGCAGAGCCTGCCCCCGCGAAGGCGGGGGGGCGGATGCGGTCCTCCGGATTCTGCCGGGGAATCAGAGAGTCCATCCGCTCCAGAGCCTGCCCTCGTGAAAACGGGGGCAGGCTGGTCCATCTACCCTTACCCCCTACCAGTATCCCCTACCGGACCTCGGCTTCTCCAGCCTTACTATGCCATATCACCACGGACTTGTTCAGAGGACTCCTAATTCCTAATGAGGCGTGAACGGAAGAGAATTCTTAAGGCGAGCCAGACGCTACGCGAGAAGGAATGGGTTGGAGTTCAATTTTAACCCGACTCGCGGGAAAGATAGTCAAGGTAAGCTAACTGTAGGCAATCATCGGACCATCGTTCAACATGGCGAGATTGCACCCGACACTTTGGCATCCATGTTCAGAGACCTCAACATCAACCGGCGGGAGTTTTGACTCATGCGTTACGCTTATCCATGCAACCAACATCTCTCCGGATGATGAAGAGAAAAGGACTACCGGACGGGAAGCCTATAATATCTCCTTCCCGACGTTCCAGAGGCCATAACTTGTGGCTGGTCCTGGCAAGAAGCGATAGAGATGGCTGAGGACGGACTGGCCGTCGCCTTGGACTTCTACGTTAAGGGCGAAGAAGATTTACCCGTTCCTAGTCCTCTTGCCGAAGGCCAGGTATTAATTTCCGTACCTCCAATAGCTGCCGCGAGCCTTGCCGTTTACTCGGCTATGCGCAAGCAGGGAATCACGAAGGCCGAGATGGCCGAGCAGTTGAAATTCAGCGAAGACGCCGTTGGCAAACTGCTCGACCCAAGGTACCGCACCCATGTGAGCCAAATAGAGAAGGCGCTCAAGGTTGTGGGTCGTTCACTCATAGTCGAGGATAGGGAAGCGGTCTATACCGCAATTACGCCTCCTCCTGCAGGAAACCCGCAATCGCCTCGTAGGTAGCGTCGGGTAGCTCCTCGGCCAGAAAGTGACCGGCGGGCAGGGAGAATCCCCGCAAGTTGGTCGCGTACTCGCTCCAGACCTCCAACACGTTTTGGGTGCGGCCCACGTATCCGGTCTCACTCCATAGCGCCAGCATTGGACAGGTGACTTTATTATCGAAGTCCGCCTCGTCATGCACCAGGTCGATGCTCGCGCCCGCCCGGTAGTCCTCGCAGGTCGCGTGGATAGTCCCCGGATCGCAGAAACACCGCACGTACTCTTCCACGGCTTCGGCAGGAAAGATAGTCTCGGCGTTGGCTCCGCGAGTGAACCGTGTGCGTATAAAGTAGTCCGCCGCGCCCCCTATCATTCTTTCCGGGAAGTCGTAGGGTTGGATGAGGAAGAACCAGTGGTAGGTGTTGGTGGCCATCTCCTTGTTCACGATCTGGAACATCTTGTGAGTGGGGATGATGTCCAGCGTCGCGAGTTTCAGCACTCTATCCGAGTGGTCCTTGGTGAGCCGGTGTGAGACCCGCGCTCCCCGGTCATGGCCGACCAGCAAGAACGTGTCGAAACCCAGTTGGGTCATCACTTCCGCCTGGTCCCGCGCCATCTCCCGCTTGGAATAGATAAGATGCTCGGGGTCTCCGTGGGGCTTGCTGCTATCCCCGTATCCCCGCAGGTCTGGAGCAACCACGGTGAAGTCCTCCGCCAGCCTGGGCGCGATCTTGTGCCACATTACGTGTGACTGAGGGTATCCGTGGAGCATGAGCAGGGGAGGCCCTGACCCTCCCTTTACCAGGTTGATGGTTGCGCCGCTGGTCTCGATCTGAAGCTCGTCGAACCCTTCGAACATCGTGTGGCCTCCTAACGGTTTCGTCTCCGCTCGTCTGACATCGCCCGGTCGATGCCGAATATATATAATGACCCCACTACATGCAATATGAAACGGGGTAAACCCATGACACCTGTTGATAATTTTGGAGTCCTATTGCCGACCAGGGGCGTGCTGGTGTATGCCGGGGGCGGAGGGCCACGGACCGAACTGGTCTGGCAGATGGCCGAGACCGCGGAACGGGCCGGGTATGACTCTGTCTGGGTCGGCGATAGTATTACGTCCAAGCCCAGGCTGGAGCCCCTGACCGCGATGGCGGCCATCGCAGCCCGCACTCAACGGGTCAAAATCGGGACCGCCATCTTGCTCAACGCGCTGCGTCACCCCGTACACCTGGCCCACGCCGCCGCGACCATAGACAACATCTCCGCCGGCCGTACGCTTCTGGGCGTAGGCGCGGGCCGCAGCAACAACCAGATGTTCGTCAACGAGCACGATGCCGTTGGAGTCCCCATTCAGGAGAGGGCTTCCAGGATGGAGGAGAGCATCAACGTATTGCGGGCCCTGTGGACCGGCGAGAGCGTGTCGACCAAGGGAGAGTTTTACCCGCTCAACGACGTGACCCTGGAACCGCGCCCCGTCCAAGAGTCAATTCCCATCTGGATATCCAGCAACTGGGTGAGACGGGGCTTGAACCGGGTGGCCGAGCTCGGCGACGCCTGGATAACCAACGTGCCGTCGGTTGAGCTGTTTCGGCAGTGCTGGGAGAGGATCGAAGACCGGGCCGGGAAAGTTGCCAAAGACCCTGAGAAGATCGGCCGGTGCCTCTACATCTCCGTGAACCTGAATGAAGAAACCGAAGCGCTGTCGGAAGGCGACAAGTTTATGCAAGCCTACTACAGCGTGCCCTACGACATTATCAGCAAGCAGTTGTTATGCGTATTCGGCCCGCCGGAGAAATGTATCGAGGCCATCCAGAACTACAAAGAGGCCGGGGCGGATTACTTCATAGTCAGGTTCGCTTCGCCGCGCCAGATGGAACAGATGGCCCGGTTCACCGATGAAGTGCTCCCGTCGGTCCGCTGAACTATTCAGCGGCCTAGGCAAACCCCTGGTCCCGGAGCGAGTCCGACATCTCTTGGTCCGCTTCCGCCAATTCCATCTCGTCCGCGAACAGGTAGACCAGGGACCGCTGGGCGTAGTAGCGTGCGCCTTGGGGGTTTAGCTCGATTGCCCGGGACAAGTCGGATAGGGCCTGCTCGTAATGCCCCACTTCGTAGAAAGAGAATCCACGGTCGTAATAGGCGTCCGCGAATCCATCGTCCAGCTCGATGGCCCGGTTGTAGTCCGCTATTGCCTTCTCGTAATTTCCGTGGCGGCTGTAGGTGTTGCCCCGGTCGTGGAACCCGGCGGCGTCCACGGGTTCCTCCGGCAGTCGACGGTTCACTGAATTTCCTCCAACCCGTTCGTAGGGTTTAATAATACCCTACCGTCATGATCGGCGCGGGGAATCCCCAGCAGCCACCTTGCGCGATCCTGAAGCCCGGGGCATACTGGGCAAAACGTCGGAAATTATGATCCATCCCGCGATTCATCCATTAAGGCGGTCATTGTATGGACAAGGCTGATATTCCATTCCTGCCCGTAACCCGACTGTCGGAACTAATCAAGGACCGCGCCGTATCTCCGGTTGAGGTGGCCGAGTCATATCTCGACCGCATCAACCTTCTGAACGATAGGCTCTACGCCTACCTGACAGTCTGCCGAGACGAGGCTCTGCAGGCCGCACGGGAATCGGAACAGGTCCTAGACAGGGGTGAAAACCTTGGGCCGCTGCACGGCGTTCCCTTCGCCGTGAAAGACCAGCTAAACACCAATGGGATCCGCACCACGTCGGGCACGCCCATCTTCAACGATTTTGTCCCAGACTACGACGCGACCGTGATCGCAAAGCTAAAGGCGGCCGGAGCGATTCTGCTGGGCAAGCTCAACATGACCGAGTTTGGCACAACCAGCCTCTCCCACGCCTTCGACACCGCCCGCAACCCCTGGGACCCGGACCGCTTCACCGGAGGTTCCAGCAGCGGTTCCGGCGGTGCGACAGCCGCCTTCATGTGCGCCACTTCCCTGGGCGAGGACACCGGCGGCTCAGTCCGCGGCCCGGCTGCCTGGTGCGGGTTGGTCGGTCTAAGGCCGTCCTGGGGCCGGGTAAGCCGTTACGGTCTGAGGCCGGGTATGTGGTCCATGGACACCATTGGGCCGCTGTCCCGGTCGGTCGAGGACTGCGCCATCACCCTTCAGGCCATCGCCGGGCATGACCCCAACGACCCCTACACCTGGGACGCGCCGGTCCCCGACTACCGCGCCAATCTCAACCCAGATCTGTCGGGCAAAAGGATCGGCCTGGTGCGGGAGATGCTCTATACCGACCTGGTGGACCCCGAAGTCCGCGACGCCGTAGTCCAGGCCGCCAACGCTCTGGCCGAGCTGGGTGCGAACGTAGAAGAGGTCTCCATTCCGCTGACCACCGCCGCCAACACCATCTCAAGCGTGCTCAGAGTCGAAGCGCCGACCAACAACCGGGACTTGATCCGGAACCGTATCTCCGAGATCAACCACGATAACCGCATCTCCTACCTGACCTGGAGTCTCACCCCCGCGCTGGCATATTACAAGGCCCTCAAGCTGCGGGCGCTTTTGAGGCAGAATATCCTGGACACCCTCTCCGGCTACGATGCGCTGGTGATGCCGACCATGGGGACCGCGGCTCCCAAGGTAGAACCGGACCCAATCATCGACAACAAGGAAAATAGCAACCGCAACCGCTCCGGTATGACCACGTCGTTCAGCCTAGCCAGTTCCCCCGCACTGAGCATCAACTGCGGGTTCACCTCTGAGGGTCTGCCCATCGGGTTCCAAATCGGCGGGAAGCCATTCGACGAACAGACAGTCTTCAACGTAGCCTACGCCTATGAGCAGGCCACAGACTGGCACACCCGGAGGCCGTCCCTCTAGGCCAGCAACGGGACCCAAGGACACGGAAACCGAATAATATAACCAGGACACTCACGATGATTAAGCATTTTGGCAGTCTATACGCAGGACATGTTGACCTTGGCGACATCGGGCTCGAAGCCACTCCGGTCAACGACCGTTGGTTCGAAAACGATCATCTGGTAACCATCTTCGACCGCACCGAACAGTTGGTCACAACCATGGACCGGCTGGGCTATCATAGCTTTTGGGCTGCGGAACACCATTTCCAGCGCGAGGGCAACGAAGTCATCCCCAACCTGATAATGCTTTACGTCCACCTGGCACATCTGACCAAGCGGCTCAAGTTTGGTTGCGGCTTCAACATTAACCCCATGTGGCACCCCCTCCGGTTGGCCGAGGACTTCGCCACAGCCGACATCCTCACCAATGGCCGGGTGATCTTCGGAGTCGGACGAGGTTATCATTCCCGTGAGGTCGACACCTTCGGCGCGCCCAGCACCAACACAGACAGCGACGCCAACCGGGAGCTGTTTGAGGAACAGGTGGAGATAATCCTGAAGGCGTTCAACGAGCGGTCATTCTCCCATGAGGGCAGGTTCTACAAGCTCCCCCCTGACGTTCCCTACCGTGGCTATGAGCTAGAGGAGTTGACCCTGGTCCCACGCCCAAGGAACCTGCCGGTGGAGATCTGGCAGCCAATGGTCAGCGCCAGCCAGAGGGCAATGGACTTCATGGCCAGTCATGACATTCAGGCCATCATCGGCGGAGGCGCGGTTACCGGCGGGGCCTCAGAGGAGGTCATCAAGCGGTGGACCGACGCGCTGGCCCGCCACGGCCGGGAGGTCGAATTGGGAGGCCGTCTCGTAATCGGCCTGTCGACTTTCATCGCCGACAGCGAGCAGGAGGCTATCGAGCAGGCCAGGGCCTATCTGGAAGAGGACATGAAGATGTTCGCCCCCCTGGGCTTCTTCCGGGACCTGACTCCAGACCAGATCATCGCCCTGGGCGACCCCAAACGCGCCCGTTACGCCGGTCTTCCCACTATGGAGGACTTCGTGGCCTCCAGCGCCTGGCTATGCGGCACTGCGGAGACGGTCACCGAGCGGATCATGGAGATCCAGGAGAAATACCCCGGCCTGGAGTACATGCACGTGGGCTGCAACCGGATGGGTGCGCCCTTGAGCGTCATGCTGGAGCAGTTGGAGCGCTTCGCCGAGGGCGTCATGCCCCACTTTAAAGTGGAGAAACCCACCGCCTCCGGCCATTAGGTCAATGGCCATTCGGTCGTCCCAACCTGCAGGCTTCGCAAGGCGCAGTGGCAACCCTCAGGGTTATTGTGGTTGCTTTGGTAATGCCGGAACGCCGACCACGGATTTCAGGCACACGGTGCAGGCGGCCCAGGGACCGTAGAGTCAATGACAACTCGACGAATGAAAGTAACCTTGCCGCCTGAAGTGCTGCGGTGGGCGCGGGAGCGGGCCAGTCTAGACCCGGACGAACTTGCGGCGAAAATGCAGGTCAAGCCGGAGCGCGTGGTGGAATGGGAACGTTCCGGCAGTATCAGCATGGCCCAGGTCCGCAAGCTCGCCCGTCATACATATACGCCCGAGGGGAACCTCTTCCTGGATGAGCCACCGGACGACAGTTTGCCAATAGCCGACTTCCGAACACCCGGAGACCACCCTTTGCACCGTCCCAGCCCCAACTTTCTGGAAACTGTCTATTCCATGCAGCGTCGTCAGTTATGGATGCGCGAGGAATTGCAGCTGGACGAATCTGCCCCGCTTGAATTCGTAGGCGCGTTCAACAACAGTACGGACTCTGAAGAAGTTGCCAGCGGTATCAGGGAAGTCCTGGCTCTCGAATCCGCTTGGGCTTCCCGTAATCCAACCTGGGCATCTGCCCTGCGGTTCCTCAGAAACCGCCTAGAAGAAGCCGGGGTATTGGTATTCATCAATGGGATCGTTGGCAACAATACTCACCGGAAGCTGGACCCGGACGAGTTTCGTGGCTTCGCGTTGATTGACAACTACGCACCGCTGATTTTTGTCAACAACGCCGACTACACTTCGGCCCAAATGTTCACCCTTGCCCACGAGTTGGCTCATGTTTTCGTTGGGCTGGAGGGCGTATCCAATTTTGAGGCATACCTCCCTTACCCACACTCTGACGAACAATTCTGTAACAGAGTGGCAGCCGAGTTCCTGGTTTCGCGCGAAGACATAGGGGAATTCTGGGAAACCTTACAAGGCGATGCCGAGCCATACCAGAAGATTGCTCGAGAGTTCAAGGTCAGTGTAATAGTTGCAGCGAGAAGGGCATTAGACCTTGATTTGATAGACCGCACAACTTATTTCGATTTCTATGACAAATATCTCACTGACGAGCGCCGCAGAAAAGATAACAGCCCGAGAGGAGGCGACTTTTGGAACAATCAAAACGTGAGACTTGGCCGACGCTTCGGGGGCGCAGTCGCTCGCTCCGTCAAGGAAGGCCGAACACTTTACAGAGAAGCCTACTCGCTCACCGGACTTAATGGCAAGACTTTTGACCGTTTTCTTGATTGGGCAGGCGAGTCTGTATGACCGGCAAATCAGGGCGAATCTTTGTCCTCGACGCCAATGTATTTATAGAGGCGCACCAGCGTTACTACAAGTCCAGTATATGCCCCGGATTCTGGAACTGCCTGGCATATTATTGCCCTGAGCATCGGTTAGTCAGCATTGACCGGGTGCGAGACGAACTCGTTGGGCGTGGCGATGAGCTATCAGATTGGGTGAGGGGCACCCCGGGAGAATTGTTCGTATCGTCCCTGGAACCGCCCGCCGTTGCGGAATATCGGGCGGTCATGCAATGGATATACGCCAACGAACAATTTTACCGGACGGCGCAGGACGAATTTTCCAGGGGCGCTGACGGCTGGCTTGCAGCATATTCCAGAGTTCATAACGGGATACTCGTTACCCATGAGGGACGACATCCAGACGCACGGAGCAGGGTTCCCTTGCCCAACGTCTGCCAGCAGTTCGGCGTCGATTGTGACATTAATACCTTCGATATGCTGGCCGAGCTTGATGTCCATTTCAACTGGTCGGCCCCAATTTAGAATCAAGGCTGACTCACGGCGCCGCACGGTTTGCCGTTGCATGCATCAATCCAGAAAGCTGGAACAGCACGTCGATTCGCTTACTCATGGCAGCCTTGGCCCGTGTCTGACTTGACATAGATCAAGATCGGCACGGGCCGAGAATGGCCGACATGTTCTTAGCTGGATTCCCTGAGTAAACTCCCAGGAAGATGCGACCCGTCCAACCAGCAACAAGCTTCGGCGCCTAGGCGGGAACCGCCAGCACCGCGGCGATTTCGCTGAACTCCCTGGATAGCTTGTTCCACGAATCTCCGCCATCGCTGCTCTGGAACAGATGTCCGTACCGGCTGCCCGCGTAGGCGGCCTGCGTGTCGAAGGGCGGGATATCCACCACCCACATGGCGCTGTTGGGCGGAGTGGACAGGGACATCTGGTCCCAGGTCTGTCCGGCGTCTCTGGACTTCATCACCGTTCCGGTCTGCCCTGGCGTGGTGTCCCCGATGGTGATGAGAATGGTCTCAGGGTTATCCGGCTGGACAATGATTCCCCTGGGGTAAGTGTAGGGGAACACTTCCCTGATCCCGACCTGCCTCCAGTTTGCCCCCTCGTCGGTGCTCGTCCACACGTCGTTGTTGACCACCACGACCACCGTCTGCGGCGGTCCGGCGGTGACTGCCACGTTGTGGACGTCCAGGTTGGGAATGTCTGTCCCAGCTTTTTCCCACGTATCGCCGCCGTCGGCGCTGTGGCGCAATCCGTCGACCTCGATGCCCAGCCAGATGCTCTGTGGATTCGTCGGGTCGATGGCAATCGCCGTGGGAAGAGGATGCCCTATCGGACAGTCCCTGGCTACCTCCACCGGCCGCTGCGCCCAGGTCTTGCCTCCATCGGTGGACTTGTAAAACTCCACCGGATTGGGAGTTCCCGTCGCCGCGTACATCAGATCAGGGTTGCCCGAGTCAATTGAGATCACAAATACGGGCTTGCCTTCCAAAGCGCCTGGGACGGGTGACCAATTCTGCCCGGAATCGTCGCTTCGGTATAACCCCCTGTCGGTGCCGCCGAAGACTACTTCCGGCCTGCTGGGGTGGTTCTGCAGTGACCGGACCATCGCGTTTTGGTAAATGCCCTGGTTCACTCCGGCCCTCTGCCAAGTCTCTCCCCCGTCGGGGCTGCGCATGATCCCCTGACCCACTGTGCCCACTAGAATGCTCGTTCCTGCCATATCCCTCACCTGCCTTTTCGTTTAATGGATGTTAATTCCACCGCGCTTGCAATGCAACTTCGCTGTAGTTTCTTCCCAGGAAGATTGCGAAGTCTTTCCACACTGTAGAATATGCCTCCAACCGTGGATTCCCGCTGTCTCAAAGCGGGACGGCGACAATCGAACAACTTTGCAATCGTCCTGTGTTTCTTCCTGTACAAGGATTATCCGTCAAATTAAACTAAAGCACACAGTAATTAGGAGTTTCTTATGACCCAACCGGCGACTTACCAGGTGGCTAGCCGTACTCTGCTCGACCATGCTAATCAGGAATTGGCCCAGGGGGACCCACGGCAAGCCTCGGAGAAGGGTTGGGGCGCGGCGGCGCAGATGGTCAAGGCCGTGGCCGAGCAACGCGGCTGGCAGCATCACAGTCATTTCCTGCTATGCCAAATCGTGAGAACCATCGTAGAAGAAACGGGAGACCTCCAGGTGTTTAACCTGTTCCACGTAGCGGGCCAGTTGCACACCAATTTCTATGAGAATTGGGATACGGCCGAAGGCGTAGCGTCCGGGCTAGGTGACGTGTCCATATTTCTGGATAAGCTGGAGCCATTGCTCGTCTAAAATAGCCGACTGCCTACCTCACAAACTCCGCTGCCCTCTCTGCGATCATAATGACAGTGGCGTTGGTGTTCGCCCTCGGAATATCCGGCATGATCGAGGCGTCGATCACCCACAGGTTCTCCACGCCGCGTACCCGGCAATGCGAGTCCACCACTGCCAGATTGTCAGAATCAGGACCCATCTTACAGGTGCCGCACGTATGGCCCGCGATCCCCACGCTGCGGTGTAACCATGCGTCCAGGTCCGCGTCGGACGCTAAGTCAACGTCCGAGGGGGCAATCCGTTCCGCTACTATGCCTTCAAAGGCCCGGTCCTTAAAGAGTTGGACGCATAGCCGGACCGATTCCCGCAGCCGTTGCAGGTCCCAGGGATCGGATAATGACCGGTAGTCCAAAATCGGTTGCGCCGTGGGATCCGCGGATGCCAGACGCAGTTGGCCAACGCTCAATGGCAGCTCCAACCGGCAACCGACCCGTATCTCGTCGGCCTCATGTCCCAGCGGACCAGAAGTAAGCGGCTGGACCTGGATATCGTTCCTTGTGTCCGAGTCAGGCGCGGCAAACCTCAGGGCAACCTGGTTTCTGGGTGAGTCCGATTCCAACGCGTAGCCATCCTCGGGACGGAACCGCAGAGACACAGATGGATGGTTCTTCATGTTTTGCCCGACGCCGGGGGAGTCCAGGAGCGTGCCGATCCCCAGGGGTCCGAGATGATCAGAAGGGCCTATGCCGGACAGCATCATGAGTTGTGGCGACGCCACCGCGCCCGCGCTCAGGATGATGTCTTGCCCTTCCACCGTAAAGGTCTCTTCCCCACTCTCGACTACTATCGCAACGGCCCGGTTGCCCTCGAATAGTATGCGTCTGGCGGAGACTCCAGGCTTGATCGTGAGGTTGAGCCGGTGGCGGCAGGGGTCTAGGTAGCCTAGGGCCGTGCTGTAACGGATGCCTTCGTGGTTGTTCAGAGGAACGGGGCCCACGCCGCCGGATTCGGGATTGTTCATGTCCTCATCGTCGGGAAACCCGGCGGAACGACAGGCCTCGTAAAAGGCTGAATGAAGCGGCAGCCATGAGTCCCGCAAGTGGCGGCGCACCGGAATCGGACCGTCCGAGCCGTGGAAATCGTCCCTAAAATTGGCGTCCGCCTCCAACTTCCTGAAATGCGGCAAGACGTCCAGGAAGCCCCAACCATCGTTGCCTCTCGCAGCCCAGTTATCGTAGTCCTCCGGGGCTCCCCTCAGAAATATCTGATGGTTGATGGCGCTGGTGCCGCCCACCACCTTTCCCCGGGCGACCGCCAATCCGTCCGGACCCAGAATGCTGGACCTACCCACGAAAGACCAGTTGTGCGCCGCCCCGGCTTCAGACGCCGCCTGGTTGGCGTCGTGTTTAAGCTCATAAGGCAAGCGCTCGAAGCTGGGGTAATCGGGCCCGGCCTCCAGCAACAGGACCGACCGCCCAGGGTCCTCAGACAACCGGAAAGCCAACACGCACCCCGCCGAACCCGCTCCAATGATGATTGCGTCGTATCGCATGGTCTCTTCCCTCTCCAACCGTGTCCCTCGCCGGGGTCCGCCCTAGTCCAATTGGCGGACCCTGCGGAAGATCAGAAAGAAGCATATCGCCGTACCCAGACTTATGGAAGCCACCAGGGTTAGGGCGCCGGACACCGTGTAAAAGTCCATGAGCAATCCGATGAGAAAGATTCCCACCGGACCCAACCCATGTTCCAGCATGTATATGCTGGTGACACGGCCACGCAAATTGTCCGAGACCATCGCCTGGACCAGCGTCTGATTACTAACTATGAAGCTGGTCTGACACAGCCCCAGCACCACCATCATACACAGCGAGAGCAACAACCAATGGGACTGGGACAGGGTGAGAATAGCGGCGGAACCCACAATCAGGGAGATCAGAGCCAGCTTCCCTTTCTTGATGCCAAACCCCAACGAGGCTATCAGGAACGTTGTGGTGACGCCTCCAACACCCTGGGCCGCCATAAGATACCCACCCACGTTGGCCTCGGAGTTCAGCACCTCTCCGGCGTAGGCAGGCAACAACGCGGGCAGGGGAATGAAGCAGAACGTAAGGATGAAGCTCATGATAATAAGGTGCAGAATGATCCGGTTCTCCGTCCAGATGTAGACGAACCCCTCTTTCAGGTTGGTCAAGACGGAGTCTCGGTGGGCGGTAGACTCGCGGCGGTACGGCGTCCGCATGGGTATGAGCAGTATTGCAGTGACCAGGTAGGCCGCACCCTCAACGTAGAAGTTCCAGGTAACTCCCACCGTGGTTATCAATAGACCGCCCAGCATACCGCCTATGAGCCGGTTAACGGTGACGGTCATGGCGTTGAGAGCCATGGCGTTGCCCAGGTCTCCGGGCGGCACTGTATTGACAATCAGAGATTGGCGGGCGGGCATGATGAAAGCAAAGCAGATAGCGGAAACACCCGCATAGGCAAAGACATGCCAGACCTGGACGACGGCAGTGGCCACCATGACGGCGAACGCTATGGCCACCCCGGCCAGGAAGAACTGAAAGACAATGACCACCTTACGCCGGTCCATCCGGTCGGCGACCACACCGGCCCACGGCCCAATGATCAGTGTGGGGAATCCCCTCAGCCCCGCGGCGGTCCCGGAGAGCAGGGCAGACTCGGTAAGGTCCCAGACCAACCAACTGAGGGTAATCATCTGCAACCAAAGGGCCATATGGTCGAAGATGTTGCCAACCCAGAGGAGTCTAAAGTCCTTGCTCTTAAGCGACGTGAAGGTCTGTAGGCGTGCTCGGCGCGGCGAGGCTGCCGGGCGCTGCGGTGGAGCCTGTTGCGGAGCCACCTCTCCCTGTGTCCGGTCTAAGCGCATCTCTGGATGCCGCTCATATAACTCCTTATCTCAGTCGTGATATCAGTCCTGGTCCCGGTTGGAAATAACGGCGCATAAATGCCGATGGGGCCCCGATCGGCCCCATCTTCACTGGGCGCGGTCCCGGTCAGAGAATCCTAGTGACCGTTGGAGAGTCCCAGTTCCTCCAGGATGGCGGGGATGCCCTTCTTCTCGTCTTCCGTTAGAGGGCGGAGCGGCCTGGAAACGGTGTCGTTGTCCAACACGCCCATCATCTTCAACGCCGACTTCATAGCCGCGAAGCTCGCCGCATTCGCCCCGCCTCCCTTGGCCAACGTGGCGATCTTTCCCGCAATCAATAGCTTGGCATTGCACTCCCGGACCGTGGCGGCGTCGCCGGCCTCACCCGCTTCCCACCCACGGGCGGAAGCATTGGCGGCCAGGTTTGCCAGACCGGGGATTACACCGTCGACTCCCACGCCGCCGGCAACGGTGATCCGGAACACGGTGCCCAGGAACCGCAGCAGCTTCAAGTCTCCCTGTTCGCACAGGATGTTTAGCTCGGCAAGCAACTCACCGGCTCCGGAGCTATCCTTGATCCCGACCACCGCGCCTTCTCTGGCCAAGGTTGCGACGGTGCTCGGCGCGACAGCCGTCTTGACCGTCGACGGTATGTTATACACCCACAGGGGCAGCCCGGAACGGTCACTGATGTACCGGTAGTGGTCCAACAATTCGTCCTGGGCGTTGGGATAGTAGTAAGGAGGTGTCACCGCCACGCCGTCCAGCCCCATCTCCTGGACTGCCAGGGCCATGTTAAGTGATAGCTGGGTGCTCGCGCCGGAGACGTTGCCGATGATGGGTACTCGCCCCGCCACTTCGTCGACCACGGTCTCGATGCTGATGAGCCGTTGCTCGTCGGACAAGTTGGCAAACTCCCCGGTGGTCCCGGAAACCCAGATGCCGTGTGCGCCGCTGTCGATCAGATAATTAACCAGACGCCTCAACGATGGAACATCCACAGTCTCGTCATTGTTTAGAGGGGTCAGGATGGGGACTATCACCCCCCGGATTTCCTTGTCAGCCATGTCTTTTCATACCTCTATTAGTAAGTCTATGAAGATTGTCTCACCACCAGCTAGAAGTGGCAAAGACTAGGCCTTCAGGTGGCCCTCGACGAACTGACACCAATGGTCTACCGACTCGGGCGAAGACTTGCCGTGTGGTCCTGGGTAGCAGATCATCCGCTTGTCCTCTGACCCCAATAGGTCGAACAGGTCGCATTGGGACTCCCTGGAAAACAGCTCGTCATCCCACTGCATGTGGAACAGCAACGGGACCTTCACGTTGGGCGCGTCGTTCTTGAACCTATCCCCAAGGGCGTCGTTGCCGTCAGTCTCGGCCCGCCGCTTCAAGGCGTTCTTGCCAAGGGCGGCGCAGCGCAACTTGTCGCCTGCGGCGGCGACGAAGGGCAAACCGAAGCGTGTCCCCATGGAAAATCCCATGTACGCCGCCCTGTCAGCGTCGATCGTGTCCATCTCGGAGAAGCAGTCCAGGGTGGACAGCCAATCGCCAACCATTCCGTCGATGACGTTGTCGAACCCCTTCTCGGCGTATAGGTCTGATAATTCAGGCCCCTGCCGGTCTCCATGGACCGGGCCGTCAATGGCCACCATCGCAAACTGGGAAACGCCGGCCAGCCTTCGCCCAAGCATCAGCGACCTCGAGACCCTCTTGTGCCCGCTGCCGCCGTGGCCGAAGAGCACCAGGGGCAATGGCTTCTCCACTTCCTCGGGCGTCCACACTATTCCGGGTATCGGCCCGTTCCCCGCGTCGATCACAAATTCTCGTTCGGTTATCTGGCCTTCCACCAGAGGACCGCCAACCCAGTCTAAATTTGCCATCTCGTCACCTGTCTGAGTCTGATTTGGGACCCGTATTCGTTTAGCTAGGCAGTCCCCCGAAAGCGTCCTCCAGGGTAATTACCGGAAATATCGCCGCGGTGTTCCAGACCGCCAACCCCAGGTCTACAAGAGCGCTGTCCGCTGAGTGGGCGTCCGGGGCATCCAGGACCAGAAAAGTCTGGTGCGAGGACTTGCCGACCCAACCGCCCTTATAGCTGCATCCATAACTCTGGAGCACCTCGGTCATGGTGGACGCCATCAAGAGGGCCCGGTCTCGGATTTCTACTGCCACACCGGGGCACTGTTGTGGGCTGTGACTCAGCGAAACCATGTAAAGCATGGGTCTCACACCTCGACGCGTTTTTCTCAAGGGCCGGGCTGAATTATATACCACCGAGTTCAGGAATGCGGTTCAACCTCCCATCCAACCCAGGGTCTTTCGGCAATTGGCCGCAGCAGGCAGCCTCCATATTCCCCCACTCCGTTATTCGGGCGAAAGCGGGAACCCAGAAGCATTCCGCCTTAAGAGCATAACCCGGTGCGCGAATTCCTGGACTCCGGCTCAAGACCGGGACGGTTGCGGCGGAGGTGCTTGTATCCCCGCAGTTGCGCACCCCATGTCCGTTGTCTACGCCCGATTGACACGCCAAACGAGTCCCACTAAATTAGCTGACATAGGCGGCACATTGGCCGCGAGAGAACACCAGTGATTGACAGCCTGATTTTCGACTTCGACGGAATCATCATCGACACCGAAACCCCGGACTTCTTGACCTGGGAAGAGACCTTTCAGGGGTACGGTGTAGAACTAGACCGATCATGGTGGACCCAGTTCATCGGCGGGAGCAGCCGCCGCATGGAGATTTGCACCCTGCTGGAGGATTTGGTGGGGCGAGCCGTGGACTGCCCAGACTTGATCGCGAGCAGACGGCGGCGTTACGTAGAGGTAGTCGAGTCCAACCCCCTATTGCCAGGTGTCTTGGAATACCTGGGGTCGGCTAAGGACCTAGGGTTGAAGTTGGCAATCGCGTCCAGCTCCGGGCACGACTGGGTCGATGGACACCTGGAGCGCCGGGGCCTGTCTCATTACTTCGACTCGGTCAATTGCGCCGACGACGTGGCCCGGGTCAAGCCCGACCCGGAACTCTACCTGTTGGCGGCCGCCAACCTCGGCACCGTGCCGGGCAACGCCGTGGTCATCGAAGATTCGGCCAACGGCGTCACCGCCGCCAAGAGCGCAGGTGCTTTTTGCGTCGCCGTCCCCAATCCAATGACCCGGGACCTACCGATCGGCCATGCCGACTTGCGGCTCGACGCGCTTTCCGATATAACCCTGCCCGCGCTGCTCGCCAGGGCAAACCGAAGCTGAAGGAGACTGAGCCATGTGCGGACGCTTTACCCTGGTTACCAACATGGACGAGTTACAATCCAGGTTCGGATTTGAGGCGCGGGACATGGAACATCAACCCCGGTACAACATCGCCCCTAGCCAGCAAGTGCTTACCGTTGTAAACGACGGTCAACCACGGCCCGAGACCATGCGCTGGGGGCTCATCCCGTTCTGGGCACAGGACCCCAAGATCGGTTACCGGATGATCAACGCCGTTGGCGAAACCGCCGCCGCCAAGCCGGCGTTCCGGGCGGCGTTCAAGCGGCGGCGTTGCCTGGTCCTCGCCGATGGGTTCTTCGAATGGCGCAAAGAAGGGAAATCGAAGATCCCGACCTACATATTCTTGAGATCCCGTGAACCCTTCGCCTTCGCCGGGCTATGGGAGACGTGGAAGTCGCCGGAGGGGGAGACCATCCGGTCATGCAGCATCGTCACGACGAAGCCCAACGACTTCATCGCCCCGATTCACAACCGTATGCCGGTGATCCTCTCCCAGGAGACCGAACCGCTGTGGTTGGACCCAATGACTGAGGAGACGGACACCCTCACGCCGCTGCTGACCCCGTCGCCCGCCGAGTGGCTGGACTCATATGTGGTCTCCAGCGTGGTCAACTCCCCCAAGAATTCAGGTCGGGAGTGTATCGAACCCGCTACCACACTGGAAACCACCCTGCGGCTGTTTTAGGTTGCGTCCTCCTAATGGAAGGTCTGCACGTTGAGAAACACAAAGCCCCTGCCAAAATAGCAGGGGCACCACCTCTGCGGAGAGCCGGACAGCTGTGCAAAACGAATCAAAATGCTGCCTGATTGCCGCCGTGATCGTAAGCCCACAGGGGTCAAGTGTTGTGCAGCAAACGCTCCATCCTGTCCACGAAATTCGATGCGTCTTGCAGCCGCCGTGAAACGCCTGCCCGGTCCAGTGTGTCCTCGTAAAAGTTGCCGTGCAGTGTGCGGACGGAGTCGAAAAGTCTTTCCGTATGGATAGTCCCGGTTTCCCGTGAAAACGCCTCCGCAGCGAAGAGGATGGACCGATGGCTCCGGTGTTCCATGCCCCTTTGGTCGGCCACGGCCTTGACCATCTGCGCTGCCGCACCCCAGCCTTTCTCCGAGGCCTGGGTCAGGTCTCCGGCTTCCAGTTCCTGGAACGCCTTGGCCAAGTATTCCCGGCTTCGTTCCCGGTAGGTCTGCGTCTGCTGCACTTAATGCCCTCCTTAGAACTTAGTGAAGAACTCCGGGCTAGAGTGCATTGGACCCGCCGCCGCGTCCTAAACCAGCCGCAAGCTCGTTTAGGACGATGCCCTAACGTAGTCTCCTGTGGCGGGACTGTCAGCGTTGCCGGGGATTGTTCGCCCATTCAATCAACTATGCAGTCGGCCGCCATGGCAATGACCAACCCCCCCTACGGGAGTAAGAAAATCACACAACCGATACCGGCGAGACGACTCTCTTTGCGTTCTTTCTCACGCCGCTGCCGCGCTATGTCCGGCAGGGTTGTTAAGGCTTGTTCCCCCAGCCATCCACAGTGCTGCAAGAGATAGCTTACAGTTTCCAATTCTTTTGGGTTATTGAGGGCCTTCAGTAGGGAGTCCCATATTTCTACTTGAGCTTCCACCATTTCCTGGAAAATATTGTAAATTGGCTGGTAGATACCCCTGTCTACATTCCTGACTCGCGCAAGTGAGATAGCCCCCAACGCAGTGATCCGCCTTTCCGACGCTATACGCTTTAACTCAAGCAGGCCCCCATCACCGAATCCCGATTCTGAGAGGCTCCGAAACCGGTCATGGAGCGTAGCCCATTGGTGAATAAGGGTAGTCGCCGTTTCAGTAAGGATTTCGTCGTCTCAGGGAGTGAGGATTTCGTCGTCGGGGTAGTAATCCATCTGCTCCAGTTGGTCCTTTTGCTCCCGCGAAGCCAATTCCGCGGCCATGTCACCAACTTCGCCAACATCCTGGGCCCAGCGATTCCATTTCCCACCCTCTCCCCCTCGCATCCAATTCCCTTGAACCCAAAATGCAGCCTCCCCGGATTGATAATGCGGTCTTGGGAAATTGATTGCCTGGCGTGCCGGTTTTGCCCCCAGACCGTGGAGTCCGGGGGCTGCTTGGTTCAGGCTACCGGGCCGCTGCCGCCTTCTGCGCCTCCAGAATCTCGTCCCACGGGCCGGGGAACCGGCCCTTGGGATTGTCACCGTGCAGGAACAGGTTCTCCTGGCGGTGCCACTGGTCCCTGGGCGACTCATAGTAGACTTCGATGCCATTGCCGTCGGGGTCGTTGAAATAGATGCCGAGGGATATGCCGTGGTCGCCGATGCCCATCGAGACGTCCCGGTCCTTGAGCCTGTGGTAGAACTCCCCCAGGTCCTCCAGGTTGTTCATCCGCCAAGCCATGTGGTTCAAGCCAACCCGCTTCGCCTACGGGCTGGCGGCGTCCGCGCCAACTTCCATTAGCGCCATCTCGTGGGACTCGTCCAGATTGGCGGACATGAAGGCGGCGCGTCCGGGAACGAAGTCGTAGGTGTGAAGGCCGAGTATTTCCTCGTACCATTTGTGGGCTTCTTCCGCGTTGCGCACATAGATGTTGACGTGGCCCAGGCGGTTGGGCGTGTACCCCATCGGTGTACTCCTGGTCAGAAGTTGGATTTTGCGAATAATAACATCGGCGCTCTTTAGGCGCTGCCCGGGACCGTGTAGCTACTGCGGGCGATTCGCGCGCCTGGTAGGGGTGTCTACGATATAGCCGGACAGGTTGAGGGCAGTATGAATCAGGCCGGTGTGCGAATACGCTTGGGGGAAATTACCCAGTTGCCGGTTGGAGTCCTTGTCGATCATCTCTGCAAAAAGACCTAGATGGTTGGCGTGCCGCGTAATCATTTCGTGGAAGTAATCGAAGGCCCGGTCGGTCTGCCCGGTGTAGATGAGGTTTCCAATGAGCCAGAAACTGAGCAGGGTGAAAGCGCCTTCCGGTTGGCCTTCCAGCCCGTCGTCCGTTTCCTCCGGGAGATAGCGCCAGACCAGTGGGCCGTCGGTCAGTTCCCGTTCGATGGCGTCCACATTATGCCGGACGCGGGGGTCGTCGCGCGGCACCAGGCCCATGAAAGGTATTGCCAGGTTTGACGCGTCCAAGGCATCGTTGCCGTACCGCTGACGGAATGCCCCCTTGGCGGAACTCCATCCAGAGTCGAGAATTTCGGACTTGATATTGTCAGCGGCCAGAGACCAGCGGCGGTACAATTGGCGATGCCCCATAGCGGCGGCGATGTATGCCGCGTAATCGAGAGCGGCCCAGCACATCACCTTTGAATAAACGAAGTGTTGCTGTTCGCCGCGCACTTCCCATACGCCCCGGTCCTTCCGCTGCCAACTGGCCATGACTGTCTCCGCCAGGGAATGGACCAATTCCCAGGCTTCCGCTGGTATCGTTCCGTGAAGCACGAGCAAGGAATGGATAGAGAGAATGACTTCTCCGAAGACGTCCATTTGAATATGCTCTGCGGCGGCGTTGCCGATGCGGACGGGACGGGAATTCGCATACCCTTTCAGATGGTCGAGGGTCTGCTCCCGGAGAGAAGAATCGGGGCTGATGCCATAAACGATGCGAGTCCTGCGGTGGTGCAACTGACACTGTTCCAACAGCCAGTGGATATAGCGGTCGGCCCCGTAAGTGTCTCCGAGGCGATATAGGACATCCACCGTGAAGCTGGTGTCGCGCAGCCATGAGAAGCGGTAGTCCCAGTTGCGCGAGCCGCCGATGGTTTCCGGCAGGCTGGTCGTCGGCGCGGCGACGATGGCCCCCGTGGGCCGGTATATCATAAGGTGGAGCACTAGGAAAGAACGGACAACGGAGTCGCGCCAGAGTCCTTCGTATTCCATTCTGGCCACCAAGCCCCGCCAGTAGCGCCGGGTCTGGTCCAGTCTCTCCGCAGTGCGGCCCCGTTCAAGGCTGGCCGGGCGTCCGTAGGCTAGGACGAAGGTCGCGGTCTGTCCTTCGGCAAGACTGAAATCGCAGGTGACGCCCCGGTCGTCGAAGGGGAGGGGGATGTCGGCTACGAGGTACAGGACTTGGCTGCCGCCCAGGGCTTCGACTGCGCCGGCGGCGGAATGGCCGCGCAACGGACGAAAGCTGGGAAGAGTGCGGGCGTAGTCGTGCCGAGGCTGGAAGTCGCAGCGCAGTGCGACCTCCCCGGTGTGGCAGGTAACTATTCGGTGGATTTCGGGAGGGTTGTTCGGCTGCGTATCGGGTCTGCCATCACCATCATCGTCGGTAATAGGCATGAAGTCAGTGATGGATACTGCACCGGAGCCGGTCCTGAAAGTAGTTTCAAGGATGTTGGTGTCGGCGAGGTATTCCTGCCGGGTCTCAAGAATGGGGCCAACGGGACCAATGCGGAACCGCCCACCAATTTCCGGGTCGAGAATGGCGGCGAAGACGCTGGGAGAATCGAAGCGCGGGAAGCAACACCAGTCGATGGAGCCGTCGGTCCCGACAAGCGCCGCCGAGGACATGTCGCCGATCAGTCCGTATTCGTACAACTTCGCATTTAATTCGAAGCGATTCGCGGGCAGTGGCTACTCTATCACCGGGGTCAGGTGATATGCAACGAATGCCGATTCTTTTTCCAACAGTCCATCTTGGACACCGAAGCCAGTAACCCGTGCCCGGCTTGATTTTCCGTGAGAACGGTTCATATCCCCTGAAGTTCGTTGATCTTCTCCTTCAGGCGTACCTCGTCGGCAGAGCTGTCTACCGGCAGGCTGAAGCCTATCTGGGTGGCGTAGGAACCGTAGCGTTCCTTTACCTTATCAACAATCTGGTCGTAGGTGCCGATGGTGGCGAAGGTCTCTACCATCTCTTCGGTGACCAGTTTGGGCATGTCGTCCCACTTGCCCGCGGAAGCCATCCGGTTCAGCTCCAAGCATACATCTCCCCAGCCATGTACATCCATCACGCCTTTGTAGGTGCGTGTGGAACCGTAGAACGCGATGCGCCGCTTCGCTGCTTGAAACGCCTCGTCAAGTTGCTCCTCATTCTCACCCATGACCAGGAATCCGCCGGTGCTGATCTCGATGTCCTTCAGAGTCCGTCCCGACCGCTTGAGCCCCTTTTCCAGGTTCGGGAGGGCCACCTCGTCCATGTACTTTGCGGTCATGAACCCGTGTGGAAGCACCCCGTCGCAATGCTCCCCGGCCAGCCGGAACATGTACGGCCCCACCGCTGCGATGAATATCTTCGGATGCGGGTAGTCTATGGGTCCGGGATTGAAGTGGGGCGTGATCAAGCTGAACTTATAATGCTCCCCGTCGAATCGGAGAGGTCCCCCGTTTTGAAAACTGTCCCAGATCGCCTTCACAGATAGCACGTAATCGCGCATCCTCGGGCCGGGAGCAACCCAAGGAATGCTGAAGCGGCGCTCGATGTGTCCCTTGACCTGGCTGCCCATGCCCAACCGGAATCGCCCCTGGGAATATTTCTGCAATTCCCATGCCATGTACGCGGTGGTCATCGGACTTACCGGGAAGACCACCGCTATAGACGTGCCCAGCAGCGCCTTTACGGTATGCTCGGCCGCCAAGGTCAGGGCCATGAACGGGCTGGAAAAGTCCTCGTTGGTGTTGATCCCATCATAACCCATTTCCTCGGCCCATCGCGCCCTATCCGGAATCTTGCCGAGATCGTCCCTGGGGATGCTACCGAATACCTTCAATGTATGACTCCTTCCACGCGGTCTGGACTGCTTCTTGGATTTAGGCCTGAAATACAGTCTAGAATTTTGAAAATCAGAATAACACCGGAAGCTCTCGCCGGGACTATCCGCGAGCCGCCAAAACGCCGTGATTTGGGTCTCTGAGAGCCGACCGGGGAAGACCCCTCTCTTTACTTGAATGCGGCAACAATGTAGGATGATTAAGCTCCGGGTTCCCACCCATTCGGACCCGCCTTTCAAATACGGCGCTATCCCCTTAAGAGACGACGCAATGAGTCTGCAACACCAGCCGGGCCAGTCATCGCCCCTCGAGGCTCCCCCGGTCAATCCAGAATTCGCCGATGCCCTAGACCAACTTACGGCATTGGCCCGGCGCGGGCACTCCCCATACAGCCCATACTATAACCCGCCCAACGAGTGGCTGCTGGCCAACGTGCCCGTCCTTCAAGACATGCCCCAAGAAACCCAGGACCGTATCCTGGAAGAAGCCTCCCAGGTAGAACGCGAGGCCGCGGAAGCCAACGCCGATGGCAGGGCAGCCCGGCGCGCTTGGCCCGAGGTGGCGGTCAGACTCGACAGCGGCGGCCTGGCCTTCTTTAGCCAACTGGGAGTAGTCCGGCGTCCTGACCTCACCCAATACCTGGTGGACGGTTTCTCCCGCAACCGGGACGCCGAGGCGTTCAGCGAAGAGAACCAGGCCCTATTCCTGGAGGTATTGCCCTACATCATCCGGTTCATGGAGCGCAGCTTCGAGGCCGGAGAAACCATCGTCCAGTCGGACCGGCAAATCTGCGACGCCCCGGGCCGCTCTTTCCACGCCCGTCAGCTTCTCTTCGGCACCCGGTACATGCAGATCCCCATCATGTGGCGGCAGTTGACCTTTGACTTGCCCTCGGGAGACCTGAACAGCCCGCCCGACATCCTGGAAGTTTCCATTCCCCATTGGCTCGAGGACCTGGGGCTGCCCGATGAACTGATTTCACGAATTCGGGAAGCCGGCCTCCCCCAGCTCGTCTTCAAGGCCCCAACCAAGGGGCTCTCGCTCCATTTGGGTTTCGATTACGTTGGAGAACACAAGATGGGGCCGCTCTCAATCGCGATGTTCCTGGTCAAGCAAAAACGGGGGCTGGCGATCCAGGCGGCGCTCAGCCTGGCCAGCGCGAAGACCCTGTCCGGCAATATGAAGAACACGGCGATGCTCACCATCGGTCCTTCGCTCCACGGAAAGAGCACGTTGACGATCATGATCGAGCTGGCCAATAGTGAACTCGCCAACCATCTCGGCCTGACGGAAGATCCCGACGAGGGCGTCTTCCCCATGAACGACGACATAATTCTGCTTCAACCTCTCCAGGAAATCATCGAAACTTCCAGGAACGGGAAGGCTTTCCGCATCACTCACGGGATCGACGGCACCGAGAACAACTTCTACGCCATGCCCTTCGGCCTGAACGAGGCCGAAGACCCCATCACTTACGAGGCAGTCCGGGGGACCAGGGAAGCCCCCAACGAACAGGAGACGCTGGAGAACGTACCTGTCAGCCTAGAACAGGCCACTCCCAACTACCTGCAAAACCCGGTACGGAACATGCGGGTGACCCTGTCCCGGCCCCGCTTGATCGCCCGCAAAGGTTCCCGCCACCTGATAGAGACCATCACCGGAGGCGAGCTTAGCGACAGCGTCCACGTACCAATGGAGAATACCGACCGCATCTTCTGGCAAGCGGTCATGCGGCAGAACACCGTGATCCCACCGCTCCGGAAAGTGAACCTGGAGCAGTACATTCGCGTATTGATGTATGGTGAGGCTGTGCAGATGGGGGCCGCGGTCGGGGCAATCGGTAGGCCCTACGTCGAATATTTCTCGGACCCCTTCATCATCGGGTTGGAAGACGAGAACGCAAACCTGATGCACCAAACGCTGCAACAAATCCACGACGGCGGGATGCCCCAAGAGTATTACGTTTTCAACACCGGCGGGGTCGGGGCCGACAGCAACGATGAAGCCAGCGGCGCTCTGTACAGAAAAATCCCCCGTGAATTGACCCTCATGCTCCAGGAGGCGCTGCTACGGGAAGCCGTTGAGTTCGAGCACGACTCCGGCCTGGGCTCGGACATCGCCGTGGGAATTCTGAACCGCCAGGGAGAGCGGGTAGTGGACCTCCGCTCCCAATGGATACCCAGTGAAATCTACGGCGTCCAGAACTACACCCGCCGGGTTGTAGAAATTGCCCGCCGCCGCTATTACGGCCGAGACTCCCAGGACAAGGCCGGCATCCTGCGCTACACCAAGGTCAATAACGTGCTGATCGATCTGAACGACATCCCGCCTCCGACAAGCGAACGCGAATTGGCCTGGATTTTGGCCTTCTTCTGGAGCGTGGACCAAGCGTACGATTCTCTACCGGTGCTTGCCGAAAACCGGGGCCAAGGCCTACGCCCCGCGGCAGACGATCTGGCGTCTATCTACCGTATGTTCGAATCGGCCTTGGACCAGGGGCTCACGCTGCGGCGTGAGAGCCAGGTGGCCTTGCGTGAACTCGGTATCGGTAGCGGCAGCTAGCTACTTCCCGCACCCCAAACCGCCGCCAGGGGGACACCACCCGTTTGGCAGGAGAACCGCCTAACGGAAGCCGCGAGTCCAGCGCCCCGCCTCACTCCAGGATTGAGCGGTGGGGTAGCTGTGCGGCCCATGCCAGCGCACTGATCTTCGGCGCTCCGCTTGGGTTGTTGCTATTGGGCTTCCCCTGGGCGCTGGCCCCTTGCCCCGTCGTCGCGTACATGGTCTCCCGCTCTTTTCGGCGCAGGAGATTGGCGTGGGGGGCGTTTCAAGCCATGCAGGCGTGCGTGGTCCAACTCCTGGTCTTCGCGTTCGCCGCCGCCGGGGCAGCGGACCTTTTCCTGACCGAATTCGCGTTCCTCGTTGCCATCCTCTTGTTCCTCTACTCCCTCGCCGGCGCGCTCGACTCCTTCCTGGGTTTCGACTTCCGGTACCTGGGCATAGGCCCATGGTTGGAACGTGTCTCAGCCATAAACTTGGAGCGTCCCGAACCCCGCCGCCGCTGGTTCCGCAGGGGCAACAGAGACGACAGGTAGTTTGACATCGGCCCATTTCGTGATATATTGTAACGTCTCGATTCTTGATACTTATTATATGGCAATTCGCATCGTATTTCATAATCTGGGAGGCTGAAACATGTTGAAGAAAATACAAATCATGCACATATTCCGTCGAGGCGGTGTAAGCCTCCTGGCCTTTCTCATGATATTAGTCCTCGCGTGCGGAGGGGCGGAGGCGCCCACGGCCGCGCCCGCTGCCCCTGCTGCCGACCCCACGGCTGTACCTCGCCAGGAACCAACGGCGGGAATCTCCGCTACCAAGGCCATAGAACAAAAGGCCGCACCAACTGAGGCCCCCGCCCAGGTGAGCGTGGAGAGCGCCCGCGACACCGTCGTCATCGTGACCAACGAAGAACCCACCACCCTGGGAGCCGCCAGCCAGAGCTGCGGCGGCAATATCCAGAACACGGTCTGCGACGACATAGCCAGCGACCCCCTCACATGGATCGATAGCGATACCTTCGAGGTCGTGCCATTGCAACAGGTGGATAGCTGGGAGCAAGTCGATCCCAACCGGTGGCGGTTCCATCTCAGAGAGGGCGTCACGTTCCACAACGGAGCGCCCTGGAATGCCGAACAAGCCGCGTTTTGGATTGACTTCTTCGGTGACGAGGAGACCAGCGGCCACGGTAATGGCAACGACTTCAGCTTCCACGGGGTGATTAGCGGAGAGGCCATCGACGACTTGACGTTGGACGTAGTGTGCAAGCTGGCCTGCCCCATATTGCCTCGCACGGTGATCTTCACCAAGTTCCAGGACGTGGGATGGTACCAGAACGCCACGCCGGACGAAATAGAGACCATGACCGTGGGCCTCGGCCCTTACAAAATTGTCGAATGGAAGCGGGGCATCCAGGTGGAGCTGGAGAAGAACGACGAGTACATACCCAACGCGGCCTCCGACGCCAGGGCTCCGATCCTGCAAACGGTGATCCAGCAGTGGCGCAACGAGCCTCTGGTTCGCGCGGCCATGCTGGAGGCCAAAGAAGCGGACTGGGCCGAGATCAACCTGGACGACGTCAGCAGGGCGCCCAAGTACAAGGTAGCCACCAACAACGAAGCCTACGTCTACACGATGGATACGGTCTACCATCCGGAGCTTTCCAAGGTTGAGGTACGAGAGGCCCTGAACCTGGCTATCGACTGTGAGAAGCTGATGACTCAGCTCTTCAACAACCTGCTTAAATGCTACGGCAACATCGCCCAGAAGGGCACAGTCGGAATCACCGATGAGAACTCTGCACCCTACGGTTACGACCCGGCCCGCGCCCGAGAGTTACTGCAGCAGGCCAACTACGATCCGGCCAACGAGATCGTCCTCAGCCAGCGCTCCCAGCGGGTACCCAAGGACGTCGAGTACGGCGAGGCCGTAGTCTCCTACTGGAGGGAGGTGGGCGTCAACGCCCGGCTCAACGTGGTCGAATCGAAAGTCCACGGTGACATTGGCCGCTCGAGTTGCGCCCGTGGACGTACCAAGACGGAAATATACGCCGCTCCTGGCGCAAACCTGGTCGAGAAATGCCGGTCCCTGGGTGTCTCTGAACCGCTCTTCACGTCATCCAACCTCACCGCGCCGGCCACCTCCACCGAGTCGCTGGACTTTTCGAGACAGGCCATCCTCCGAAATAGCTGCTTTACCAGCGGAAAGATCTGCGAGGACGACCTGGAGAAGATGATAGAGATCGCAATGGCCACCGACACCGGCCCCGAGCGCACTCGGCTGATGGTGGAGATCGCTGACCACGTCCACAATCACTTCCACTTCGTTCCCAACTTTATGAACGTGGTGGTCTACGGCCTATCAGAATACCTGGAATGGGAACCCAACTACGCTCCAAGGATCCGGGCCAACACTATGTACTTCACCCAATAGGGTGAACGGGCCAACTCGCTAACCCAACCACCTCGCCTCAAAGATTATTCGAGGCGAGGTGGTTGACTCTAACCGAGCCGAGGGAATGCAGTGCGCAACTACATGATCCGCAGGGCAGGGCATTCCGTCTTTATTGTCCTGGGCTTGATGGCGCTGCTGTTCTTCGCCACCAACGTCCTGGGCGATCCGGTGGAGTTGCTGCTTAGCGATGACGCTACGGACCAGCAGATCGACGCCTTGCGGAAGCAATACGGTTTCGACCGTCCCCTCCATGTCCGATTTGGTGAGTTCTTCGGGAACATCTTCAAGGGGGACTTCGGCCGTTCCTACCGGTTCCATCTGGATGCTCGAGACCTGGTATTGGAACGCTTGCCCAACACCGCCCTCCTGGCATTAGTTGCCTGGTCCCTAGGCGCTCTGGGAATCCCGATAGGTATGATCGCGGCTCGCCATCCCAGGGGTGTCATGGACCGGGTCGTCAACGTGCTCTCTTTCGCCATAATTTCCATCCCGGACTTCTGGCTAGCCTTGATGATTATCCTTCTGGTGGCAGTGCAATTCGATTTGCTGCCAACATCCGGGTTCAACGGCCTCGGTCCCGAGGGGTGGAAGTACCTGGTCCTGCCAGCTATCGCCCTATGCCCCCGGGTGATGGGGCGCAACGCCCAGATCACCCGCGCCGTAATGATCGACGAAATGGGTAAGCAGTACGTGGCCACCGCGCGGGCCAAGGGGTTGGCGGAAAAGACCGTACTCTATAGGCACGTACTCAAAAACGCCTCCATCGCCATCGTTACCGTGATGGGCGCGGAAATGGCCGGCTTTATGAACGGGGCCACGATCACCGAGACCATATTCGGCTGGCCGGGGTTGGGGAAGCTACTCATTGACGCGATCTACGTGAGGGACCTGCCGGTCATCACCGCCACGGTATTTACCGTGGCCCTGATGGTGATGGTCATTAATCTAATTGTGGACCTGGTTTATACCTGGTTAGACCCACGGATCTCATACAAGTAACGAGCGTCAAGCGCCACTTCGGGCGTTTGGACAGGGTAGCGACGTGCAAGACACTACAATAAGCCTGGAACGCAGAGCCAACCCGATTAAGGCTATCTGGCGGCATTCCCTATTCCAGGCGTTCTTGAATGACCGGATCACAATGGTGTCTGGGGCGTTCATATTTCTGATCGTCATCGCGGTTGTGTTCGCGCCGTTCACTGCCCCCCACAAACCCGAAGAGCAGCAACTGGACCTCCGGCACCTTCCTCCTTTCTCCTACGGAATAGCGACCGTCAAGGACACGGCGGCCAGGGACGTGCAGGAGGAACGGTACTTCATACTTGGCACTGACCACCTAGGCAGGGACCTGGTTAGCCGCCTGATATATGGTGGACGCATCTCCATCGCAGTGGGATTCCTGGGAGTCGTGGTCTCGGGCTCGATAGGCGTATTTCTCGGGATGGTGTCCGGGTATTACAAGGGCATCATAGACGACATCATCATGAGGGCGGTGGATGTGTTCATGTCCGTGCCGCTCCTGTTCCTAGCGCTCATGGTGATATTCGTCCTGGGACCCAGCTTCAAGAACATCATCATCGTGTTTGCGGTAGCCCGCTGGATGCTCTACTGCCGGATTACCCGCGGCGTGGTGATGTCCCTGCGGGAACAGAGCTTCATCGATGCGGCCCACTCCATCGGTTGCAGCGACTGGAGGATATTGTCCCGTCACATGCTGCCAAACCTGTTCACTCCGATACTCACGTTGGCCGCCCTGGACGTCCCCGCCAACATCCTGACCGAGTCCGCGCTGAGCTTCCTGGGGTTGGGAATCCAGCCTCCTGAGTCATCGTGGGGTCTGATGCTGTCGTCTGGCCGCGAATACATCACTGCGGCATGGTGGATAGTGGTTGTGCCGGGGATGGCCATATTCCTGACGGCGCTTTCGTTCAACCTTTTTGGGGTCTGGATGCGGGCCGTCAGCGATCCGCTGCAGAGATGGCGCTGGCTCAAGGCCACCAAGGAGTCCAAGGAAGCCGGAGTATCGATTTAGGTACGGACTCGGCCCGAAATGAGAGCCCTCCGGGTGTCCTGCATCAGCCCATCGGCCCGAGCGCCGCTGAGGTCAGGGCGGTCACCCTACTTTCGCAAATTACGCTCTCCGACCTGCCTCATTCCGACTGCTCCCGCCGCTTCGTAGTCCCCCTGCAGGGCTTTTTCATTTTCGGGGGAAAGTCCCCTCTCCCTCCGGGAGAGGGTTAGGGCGAGGGCGTTTCTTCGTAGGAAAGCGTTGCCGATGCGAAGGATTCTCCCTCACCCCGGCCCTCTCCCTTGAGGGAGAGGGAGAATGAAAAGGCCCTGGTTCCCCCTACCCGGTAATTCACGATCTCTCGAAGGTTGGTTTGTTACTGAAGGCTGGCGGTCTATACTTGTCCCACACAAGCCACTAAGGAGAAGAGATGTTAGCTGGCCTTATTGCCGGGTCGGTCGCCGCTATCGTGGCCTCCCTCGTGTCCCTGCCGCTGTACTCGCCTCTGGACAGCGTCTTCAATACGGTGACGGTGACAATCGCGTCGCTGATCGTGGGTATGGCGTCCGGGATACTCTGGACGAGCCTGTCGGCCAGTCCCAGACGCATTCAGTATTACATCGGCGTACTGGCCGCCGCGTTCGTCATAGTGGCGGTGATTGCAATAGTCGGCAACACCTGGCTCGAACGGTTAGCGTTCTTCACCATTCCCCTCTCGGCCATCGTATTCGTTCTGTCTGGAGTGATGGCCCTTTCCTTTGGCGGCGTTTCGGTTACCGCAACCCGGGGGCTGACGGCGGTCTTGCTGATCGCCGCCGTGGCACTGGGCATCGGGCTCATGGGCCAGGGCGACACGGAGAGCGGCGACTTGTCATTGCCCGAGAGAGTTGAGGTCCCAACGGCGGTCCCGACCGAAGCGGCCACTGCGACGGCAACACCGGCGACCTATGTTGGGAGCACTTCCGCCGGGACCACGGCGGCCGCAACCGCATCCCAGGAGAGAGTGTCCGCAGGACCAGATCCCACCGACACCCCACCAGCGCGCTCGCCGGCCGACACCGCTACCCCGGCGGCGTCCCCAAAGCCAACGGCGACACCATCCAAGTCCGCTGACAGCGCGGCCGGTCCCTACGTGGTGGGGGAGGGTTCGGAGATCACCTTTACGGTTGGAGAGGTGCTGGCCCGGTTTCCCAATCCCATCGAGGCCGTGTTGCGGACGACCGAACTATCAGGCCAAATCAACATCGACGGCCAACCCTCCACCATCGAAGTCGACCTGCATTCCCTGTCCAGCGACCAGCAGTACCGTGATAGGTACGTTCGGACCCGCATGTTCCCCAGCCATCCGGCGGCATCCTTCACGGTGGACACCGTGACCGGCCTGCCGGCAGAGTTTTACAGCGGGGATACTATTCAGCGCCCGGTCTCCGGGACTCTCAACCTGAACGGCGCGGACTTCCCCATAACCTTCGACCTGGAGGTCCGCAACGATGGCGCCGTGCTGAACGTGCTGGGCCGCACTATCGTCACCTGGGAGCAGCTAAACATCCCGGTCCCCACCGCCCGGTCGGTGGTGTCGATTGAGGACCAGATCCACGTGCAGATATTGTTGATCGCCGGGCCGCAATAGGCCACCAACCCTGCGCTGTTGCGCGGAACGCAACTGTTCCGGCTGTGGCCGATTGGTCTGGATAGCGGCCGGGTAAGGCGCCTACTGCTGCGGTCCCCAAACGTAGTCTGAGGCATCCCCGTGGCACTTCTGGCAGCCTTCCACCTTGCCTTCCTTCTCCACCGTGCCGTCGGCCAGAACCTTGAGCCAAAACCAGTCGCTATGGTCGGGGTTGTAGCCGGACTTCTTGTACATCACGGTATCGGCGGCGTGGTCGCCTGCGGGGGTGTAGTTTTCCTTGACAATAATGGACCCTGGGGGCGTAGTGGCGTTCTTCTCGATAGCCTCGAAGGCTGCCGGGTTGAGGTAAGTGGTCAGGAGCATACCGTGGGGGTCGCCGCCTTGGTACTTCTCTCCTGTTCCAGGCCAGAGCTTCCAGTCATCGTTATTCCCGTAGTCCACTTCCTCCAAGTAAGCCAGCATCGAGGCGGAGGTAGTGTCGGGAAGCTCTGGCTCACTGGAGGAGCCACAGGCTGTAAGGACCAGGGCGACGCTCAAAATCCCAAGCGCCGACAGCCAGAGAAGCATTCGAGATATAGGCATAAAGACCTCGCAGGATGAGAATTTTCCGAGGGCGATTCTATCACAACCCAAATCCCGAATGGTAGTAGCCGCGTCAATCGTAACTGTTCAGACTTGATGAGGTGAATTGACCGAAAGCTGCCTTCTCTCTGAAAAACGCTGGTGTGCGGGGCGCGATTGTGGCATAAGAGAACTATGGAAACGGAAGTGGACCTGAACCAGGCGAGCCGGGAAGCTCTGCTGGAGATTATCGCGGAACTGAGGCAGCGAGTCGAGAGCCTGGAAGCCCGACTGTCCGGCGGCGGGCCGGGGGTCAGGATGCCGGGGCATAAACCTGCTGCCAAGCGCAAGAAGCCGGCGGCGGAAGAAAAGAAGCCGCGAAAGAAGCGTCAGCACGGCTTCGCCCGGCCGCGGATGGAACCCACCTGGCGGGTGGTCCACGCCCCGGAGTCTTGCCCCGAATGCCATACCGCTCTCACCGGGGGATGGGCCCAGCGGACCCGGGAGGTCATAGACATTCCGGTAGTCCCGGCGGAAGTCACGGAGCACGTATTCATAGCCCGGACCTGTCCTTTGTGCCGGAAACGGCGGCTGCCCCAGGACCCTCTGAAAGGTCTGGCCGTGGGTCGGCAACGCTTCGGAGCCAATCTGGTGGGCTTGATCGTGACCCTGCGGGAAGAGGGGCGGCTGCCTGTAAGGACCATCCAATGGTATCTGCGAATGTTCCATCAGTTGAAACTGAGCGTTGGGGCCATCGTCCGGGCGGTCCATCAGAGCCTGCCCCGTACTCGATACGGGGTTGCCCGGCAGGCCGGACCGGAAGTGGACGAGGCGCTGGAGCGCATCCGTTGCAGCCCGGTGGTCCACGCCGATGAAACGGGTTGGCGGGAGAACGGGAAAAACGGCTACGTCTGGACCCCCGGTCGGGGCCGGGGGCAGGCTTTTCAGCACTCCCAAGGAGCGGTTCTTCCTGCGCCGGGGCCGGGGCGGGGTGGTGGTGGACGAGGTCTTGGGCGAGTCCTTCGAAGGGATTTTGGTGAGCGACTTCTACGTGGCCTACCACCACTACCCCGGACTCAAACAGAGGTGTTGGGCCCACCCCCGACCGGGGTCGGGGGCAGGCTCTGCTGCGGGACATTCACGCGCTGAAGGTCTTGTACCCAGAAGACGGCGGGCTGGCCCAGTGGGCATTGGGAGTGCAACGGCTTTACGCCAAAGGCCGGGAATGGGCGGCGGCCGGGGGACGCCCTCCGTCCCGAGGACAGTTGGCACTGGAAGACCGGTTGCTGGCGCTGTGCCTGCCTTTCCTGGAAGACCCGCTGGCCGTCCGGGGAAAACTGTGCCGCCGGATTGAGCGGCATATCAAGGAGCTGTTCGTCTTCGTGTCGCACCCGGAGGCCCCATCTGACAATAATGCCGCCGAACGGAGTCTGCGCCACCTGGTGATCAGCCGTAAAATCAGTGGCGGGACTCGCTCGCAACCGGGCAGCGACAGCAAAATGACGCTGGCATCCCTCTTTGGAACCTGGCGGGCCAGGGGCCTTAACCTCTTCCTGGAATGCCGCCGGTTGCTCATTTCCTCTCAAGTCTGAACAGTTACCGTCAATCGTAACTGTTCAGACTCGATCGGACTTGATCGGAAACAAAGGCCCCACTTTCGCAAAAGGGGGGTTGGGGGATTTCTCCCGCTCCGGGTAGAGTCGCTAACGGGTGCGCTGCACATCTCCAACCGTGGTGATTTCCGGTTGGAATATCCGGGTTGAGATGACCCCGGTTCTCGTAACTGCGTTAGCCGGTAAGAGAGAAATCCCCCTTAATCCCCCTTTCGCAAAAGGGGGAGATTCTCCGTGAACGTTCCGTCGCCGTTGCTAACTCTGAGCAGTTACCGTCAATCCGCCAAGGCCTTTCGGTTTTTCGGACAATGCTGGTTTCCGCCTTTCGTCCCATGCCTATTGAAGGGACGTCCGCTCCTGATTCGACAAGTTCACTACCAATGGGCCCCTGTAACTATGAGGACCGAAAAGCCCTGGCCCGGCGATACGGTAGAATTTCTTTTTAGGTCGTGAAGTGGTCTTCATAGTTGTTCGGGTCTCGGATTCCAACTTGGGAGGGTGGCCTCTCCAACGCCTATGCACAAGTCCAACCACTTGAATGGAAACGCTACCCGCGCCATAGGGCCTTTCAGTTTTCCACGATCGCCTCGATGTCGTCATTCAGGCACAAGCTGGAATCCAGCGGCCCATGCTGCAAAGACGTTCTGGATTCCCGCTTTCGCGGGAAAGACGGGTAGGGGGCTGGAATGACGGGATGGGTTTTTGAGAACTGAAAGGCCCTGACCGGGGCCACAGCCGCCTTGACTTGGAGTTCGGCAGGGATGTATTCTCGCCCGTATCGCCGGGTCGCGTAATTGTACTTTCCAACGTCATTTACGGAGGTCGAACTATCGAAATTATGCCAACTATTAATCATCATTGGAGTCGTTGGGCGGTGGGCATGTTTGCCTTTCTGTCCATAACGCTCGTCGCTTGCGGCGGCGGGGCCGAACCCACAGTGGCGCCCGTGGCTGCCACTACAGCGTCGGCCAGTGTAGAACAACCTACTAATACGCCGCCACCCAAGGCCACTTTTACTCCAGCGCCGACGAACACGCCCTTACCGGCTGGCATCAAGTCTGCCCGGGATAATATTACGCTGGTAGTGGTCCATGAACCCACCGGGCTGAGTACCCGCATCGGGACCGGCGCCAGTCTCCTCCAGGGAATGACCCTGTCCCTGCGCGACCCCCTTACCTGGCAGTCGGGCGACGATCTCCGCATCGTTCCCACCAGCGCCACCGTCGGCTGGAAACAGATAGACATCGACACTTGGCAATTCGACCTGCGCCAGGGTGTGAAATTCCAAAACGGAGAACCCTGGAACGCCCATACCGCGGTCCCCGGCATGAACTATGAGGGCGACATCAACTCGCCCTACGGCGCCACTACCCTCACCGGTCCCTTCACCGCCGAAGCTGTGGACGACTACACGCTTAACCTTAACTGCGGCATCCCGTGCCCCATCCTGCCCAACACCACCTTCTTCCTGACCGTTGAGGCACCGGAATATATTGCCAACACCCCGGACGAGCAGGTCGTCCGCACCAGCGTTGGCTTCGGCCCTTACAAGCACACGGACTGGACTCCCGGGGTGTCGGTCACCATGGAGGCATACGAAGACTATGTCCCGGTTGGCGACCACTTCGAGTTTCAGAAGCCCCACATCCAGACTGCGAAATGGGTCTGGTCTGGCGAGACTACGGTAATGGCCGCAATGGTCAAGGGGGGCGAAGCCGACCTGGCCTGGGACGCGGGTGTGGACGCCATCGGGCTGTTGCCCGCGGATATGATCAGGGTGGGCACCTCGGCCGAGACCTACGCCCTGACGACCAACACCGTCTGGCACCCGGAGCTAAAGAAGAAGAAAGTGCGGCAGGCAATGGTCCACGCCATCAACTGCCAGGAGATGATCGAGCAATTGTACGGTGGCTACACCACCTGCCGGGGCAACATCATCTGGCCCGGCATCATAGGAGCTACCGAGTCCAACACGGCTCCCTATAAGTTCGATCCCCAGTTGGCCCAGCGGCTGCTGCAGGAGGCCAATTACAGCCCCGACAATGAGATGACGATCATAAGCCGCGGCACCCGCATACCTAAACAGAGAGAGGTCTCTGAGTCGCTGCAAGCCTTCTGGTCCAATGTTGGCATCAACGCAAAGTTCCGCATAGTGGAGCCTGCCAAGCGGGGAGATTTCGCCCGTTGCGCCATGGCCGCGGCCACCGAGGAAGTTCTCAAGAACGCGGGTAAGGAACAAGACCTCAACACGGCCACTAACGCGGACTTCCAGGCCGCCATCGATGGGGGAGGCGCGAGCACCTGCGTTTCCGCCGACCTAATCGGCAACCAGCCGTCCAACGAGTCTCTGGACTTTGGCCGTCAGGTGCGTTACTACATGAGCTGCTCGGCACGGAGTTCCATGATTTGTGATCCGAGTCCGGGCGGGATACAGGACAAGATTGCTCCCGCTCTAGCCGCCTCCGGGGACGAACGCCAACAACTACTGGAAGTCTTGGCGGACAAATTCCACGAGGATGTGCTGTTCATCCCTCTCTTCGACCTACCGGTATTCTTCGCCGTGGACCCCAAGGTAAACTGGCAACCAAGGTTGGACCCCATAGTCCGGGTTAACGGCATCTGGTTCAGCCCATAAGCGGAGCCGCGTTAGATTTTGGGTCAATGCGGTCTCCATTAGCGCCAAGATGCGAGGGCTTAGGAGTGCCCTGAGCCCTCGCACTATTTAGGGAAGCGACATGCGCGCCTACATGATCCGGCGGCTGGGCCACTCCATTTTTATCATCCTGGGGATCATGGCCCTGCTCTTCTTCGCCATAAACGTGCTGGGGGACCCGGCGCAGTTGCTGGTGGATGAGGAGGCCTCCGAGGCAATGATCGAAAGGCTGCGTGAGGAATACGGGTTGAACCGCCCTTTGTACGTGCGCCTTGGGGAGTTTTACAAAAACCTGGCCATGCTGGACTTTGACAAGTCCATCCGCTACCGGATAGGGGCCGGGAACATGGTCCTGGAACGCCTGCCCAACACCTTTACGTTGGCTGCCATTGCCTGGGCCCTGGGGTCCCTTGGGATACCCCTGGGCATCCTGGCCGCAAGGCGGCCCAGGGGTATGGTGGACCGCTTCATCAACATCATGTCATTCGCGATTATCTCGATCCCCGACTTCTGGCTGGCGCTCATGCTCATTCTCATCGTATCAGTCCAGTTCGGTCTATTGCCGACCTCCGGATATGATGGTCTGGGACCTGCCGGCTGGAAGTTCGCCATTCTGCCGGCCATAGCCCTTTGTCCGAGGGTGTTGGGGCGCAACGCGCAGATTACCCGCGCGACCATGATCGAAGAGCTGTCCAAGCAGTACGTCTCCACCGCCCGGGCCAAGGGGCTGGCGGAAAATACCGTCCTCTACACCCACGTACTGAAGAATGCCGCGATTGCCATCGTGACCTTGTTGGGAGCCGAGCTAGCAGGCTTTATGAACGGCGCAACGGTGGTCGAAGTCATATTTCGTTGGCCGGGGTTGGGCCAGTTGCTCATCGAAGCCATCAGTTTCCGGGACTTGCCCGTGATCACCGCCTCGGTGTTCACGATAGCCCTGATCGTAATGATCACGAATCTAATCGTGGATTTGGTCTATACCTGGCTGGACCCGCGAATCGCATACAAGTAATTCGCGGCACGGCCTCATAGTGGTGGTATGTCCAGGACGACCTGAGGACGCTGTATACCGATGAGAGATCAGACGGCATCGATTGAAAGACGCCCCAACGCCGTTGCGGCTGTGTGGCAACGGCCCCTGGTACAGGCGTTTTTCAATGACCCCATCACCGTAGTTTCGGCAGCTTTCGTCCTACTAGTCGTCTTGGGCGCTATCTTCGCCCCGATGGTTGCTCCTCACAACCACAAGGAGCAACAGCTATCGCTGCGCCATCTGCCGCCCCTCTCCACCGGCAGCGCCGTCGTGGACTATAGCGTTACACCTTACGCGACGGAGGCAAGGTATTACATTCTGGGCACGGACCACCTGGGACGCGACTATTTGAGCCGCTTGATGTGGGGTGGGCGTATCTCTCTGGCGGTAGGTATCCTAGGAGTGCTGTGCTCCAGCAGCATAGGCATTGTCCTGGGGTTGGCGGCGGGATACTTCCGAGGCATAGTGGACGACGTCGTCATGCGCGCCGTGGACGTGTTCATGGCTGTGCCTTTGCTCCTATTGGCTTTGATGGTGATTTATATCCTGGGATCGAGCTTCATCAACATCCTCATCGTGTTCGCCGTCGCCCGCTGGATGCTCTATTGCCGGATTACCCGTGGGGTGGTCATGTCTCTGCGGGAACAGAATTTTATCGACGCGGCCCGGGCCATCGGATGCAGCGACCATCGGGTAATCGTCCGCCACATCCTGCCCAATCTGATGACGCCCCTCCTGACCCTGGCAACCCTGGACGTGCCCGGGACTATCCTTACCGAGTCCACCCTGAGTTTCCTGGGATTCGGCATCCAGCCGCCTGAATCCTCCTGGGGCCTGATGCTATCCTCGGGGCGCGAGTACATTACGTCGGCCTGGTGGATAGTGGTGATCCCCGGCCTGGCTATATTCCTGACGGCCCTTTCCTTCAACCTGTTCGGAGTGTGGATGCGGGCCGTGAGCGATCCGCTGCAAAGGTGGCGCTGGCTCAAGGCCACCAAAGAAGCCAAGGAAGCAGGCATATCCAACTAACCCTCGCCCCAGGTCAGACCAGAATAGGTAAGAAGTCTAGATGAGAGATACCGGCATACTCTTTTGGGCGTTGCCCGTGGCCAGGACAATCGCCGGGTTTATTTTGGCCACTATCCTGGGGATCGGCGGCGGTTGGATCATCCTCATATTCAACGCCCTGCTCGGCTACCCCTGGTCCATGGACTTGCACCGGAACCTTTACTACCTCGGAATAGGCATCGGGGCGGGAGTGGGCGCTTACATCGGGTGGGCCAACTTCGCCATCCACCGGGGCTACATAGCTGCCATCCTGCTACTTACCGTTGCCGGTGGGGTAGTTGGAGCGTATCTGGGGATCGTCTATGGCGCCCAGGCTGATCCGGACCTGCTGGGCAGAGGGTACACCCTGGAACACAGCCTGCACATCGGGGCTCCCATCGGGGCGATCCTTGTCTCCACTGTCATCGGTCTGGTCAACGAGATACGAACCGGCGGGCGCTAGACAGCAGGGCGCTATGAAACTATCGCAAAACTGAACGAGCAGCAGGCTTGGACAGGGGGAAATCCCCCTTAGTCCCCCTTTTGCGAAAGGGGGAGACATTGGGGAAGCCTCGGTTTGAGATGGTTACTAAGCACGGCCACCCCAACCTAATCGCAGGACTCTTGCCGGTAGCAGACACTTGCGAACAGGGTCGGCGACAAGTTTGAAAATTTCCAATGTAGTCGCGCCCAGGAGGGCGTTATCATCCGGCCCAAAGACAACAGGACATATCCATGCCGTGCAGTCGATCACGATTCGGGCTTGACCATACGGATAACTAATCAGCCGCCCATCAGCGACAGTGTATTCGAAATGACGTTGGGGTTGCAGGTGGAGACCTGAGAGCAAAGACTCAGGAAACATGGAGTCATCAGCCCCAGTATCCACCAACGCCTCAACTTCGACGAGGTCTCCGCCAGCGGGGTTCCCTACTTCGACGGTTTGCCGAAAAGTGCCCATCATTCCTCAAAGTCGAACACTGCCACTCTCTGCCACCGCTTGGGTTGGGCTTTGCCGTTTCTGACCGCATCCAGAGCTTCGATGGCTTTGCCGGAAAACACCTTGTTCCCGCAGAGGCAACAGACCAACCCCGGCATGTTCTCGACCAGAAAAGGGTCGGAAGAGTCACAGGCGCAAAACCGGATTAACTTCTCCTCCATACTGTCTATGCCGTTGCATACAATACAGTCCATCCTACTGCTCCCGCCTTCTTGTACGGTAGTTCCCCTCCCACATGTCCGGTTGGGTTTCTGCAGGAAAATACGCCGTTATGACCACCGGATCAGGGGGATTGCGACATACCAGATGCCCCACCCGGCCGTCGGCCGTCAAACCCCAGATGAGGCAACTGCTTCCCCTAAAATCCTGGGCGTAGTCCTCAATGACCTCTGGTGCATCCTCGCAGAGGAGAAACTGGATGTTGCCCTACTCGGCGTAGCGCGGACCGCCAATTGCACGGCATAGTGATTACTGTAGCTAAGTGAACCGGATGAAGCAGCAGCACATAGAGCTTCTATGCGTCTCCCATACATCGAGGAGTCTTGACCCCCTACCCCTCCGACGGCGGCGGGGCGGGGTTGACCATTCCCGCGGCCAGGGACACCGGGACCAACTCTGCTAATTCGTCCACAGTCCACTTTCCGTCCTTGTGGATGCTGCGCGTGACGTGGCGCGGCGAGTACAGAGCCATCTGCCACCCGCTGGTGCCTATTACCTGCCCGGTGATCGCGCCTCCGGCTTCGGAGCAAAGGTAGACGACCTTCGGGGCGTTGTTCCCCGCGTCCCTGGAGCCTTCCGCCGCCTCCGCGGCCCGGCCCGCCATCTGGCCGCCGCCGATGACACCGCGGGCAGCCCGCAACTCACGGGCCGCGTCAGGCACCGAACCTGTCATGCGAGTCGCGCCGCCCGGATAGATGGCATTGACCGAGATGCCGTGGGGTCCTAGCTCCCGAGCCAGAGCCCTGGCAAACCCGACCATACCCTCCTTGGCCGCCGAGTAGTTGGCTTGTCCGGTATTGCCCAGCCCGGAACCGGACGAGAACAGGCAAATGCGCCCGTATTTTTGTTGGACCATGTGCGGAACAACGTTGCGCACCGTATTGAAAGCCCCCTTGAGGTGGACCGCCAACACCGCGTCCCATTCTTCTTCGTTCATGTTGAAGACCATGCGGTCCCGAAGGATTCCTGCCACATGGCACAAAATGTCCACTCTGCCGAAGTTGTCCAACGCGGTCTGCACCATGCCCCGCCCGCCCGCAAAGGCCGCTACGGTGTCACGGTTGGCAACCGCGGTCCCGCCCGCCTCTCGTATCTCCGCAACCACTTCGTCGGCGGGGCCAGTGTCGGTGGGCGCTCCCGTACCATCCAGGTTCACGCCCAGGTCGTTGACGACCACTGACGCGCCTTCTTCCGCCAGGAGCATGGCCACGCCTCGGCCAATACCCCGGCCCGCTCCGGTTACAATCGCTACTCTTCCTGCTAGCCGATCAGCCATGATGTAGTCCTCTCCAATTTGAGGGTCGTTCCAAGGGCTCTATCTGACGCTGGGGGAAATCATCTTGGGCACAAGGAAGTCCATCTCATCCATCGTGTAGTTGCCTTCCTTGTGAATGCTTCGCTCTATTTGCGGGTTGGAGTAGAGATAGATGCTTCCACCTCTGACTCCGAAGACGTAACCGTTCATGTTGTCGATCTCGTTGGTGCACAACAATGCGGTCAACGGGGCGACATTTTCCGGGTCGTCAGCAGAACCAGGACCTTCCCAGACCGTAACCGGGGGAGACACCCCGATTCCCGCCACATCCTCGGCGGTTACGCCGGCCTGCGCTTCCCGGTATTCCTCGACCAGTCCGGGGAAGAGCCTGGTCCGGGCCAGCGGTGAGATTGCGTTACACGTAACACCGTAGCGGCCCATATCCCTGGCCACCGTGCGGGTCAACCCTATGATCCCCTCACAAGCGGCGGCGTAGTTGGAGCTGCCAAGGGCGCCAAGCCCCGCGTCACTGGTGAGGTTGACTATCTTGCCGCCACGCTGTTGCCGGAACAGGATGCAGGCGAACTTGGTAGGGCAGAATGTGCCCTTCAAGTTGGCGCTGATCACCTGGTCCCAGTCCTGTTCGGTCATCTGGTAGATCATCCCTTCTTTGAGGATGCCCACGCTGTTGACCAGGATGTCGATGTGGCCGAAGGTGTCCACCGCGCTCTGGATAACGCTCTCTCCTCCGTCCATCGTGGCAACGTCGGCGTAGTTGGCCGCCGCTTGCCCACCCGCGGCCTTGATCTCTGCCGCAACGTTGTCTGCCGGAACGGTGGAAGAACTCGACCCATCGACGTCGCATCCCAGGTCATTGACAACCACCGATGCGCCTTCTTGGGCCAGTTGCAGGGCGATCCCGCGACCTATGCCGCGCCCCGCGCCGGTGACCACCGCCACCTTTCCTTCCAGGCGGCTCGCCATAATTCCACCTCCGAGATGAGTCATTTGGGGGAACGTACCGGCCAGTAGGGCGCAATGTCCCACCGGCGCGCCCATATTACTACAGATGGGATTGGGTGTCACGGACGGGTTGATCGACCCCGGGGTCTTACGATTATCGGTCCAATTGTCCGAACCGGGATTCACAGGATTAGGGGATTCGCATGATTTCCAATCATAAAAATCCCGGAATCAGAGAAATCACAGTTCAGACGAACAATCGAAGGTCCCTCGCCCAGGGCCTGGCGGATTAAGAAACTATCTCAAAACCGAGTCAAGGCGATGCCTCCCCCTTTCGCAAAAGGGGGATTAAGGGGGATTTCTCTCCCTGCCGGTAGGTTGGTGGAGATTTGAGATAGTCTCTAAAACATCGCCGTCAACTCCCTGGGCCCGGGGGTATCAAGACCGAAGGCGCGGCATGGTTGGCGCGACAAACGGCCCGGAGCTTCAGCGGCCACGTGGTGGACCGGGCCGATGTCGGCGCCATCTGGGGAACGTAACACTCAGCAGTCTGGCTGCTACCACCACCGTTCCGTCCTGACTCGGGAAGCGGGTATTCCGGCGCCGGCCAGCGCGGATGCTAGGTCATCCTGCAACTGCGGAGGTCCGCAAAGGTAGTAAAGGCTGTCCCCCGCCGGGCTCTGTTCCAACAACAGGTCCCGGTCGATTCTACCCGAGCGGCCACTCCACAATCCGTCATGGTGGCGGGTAACTGTGAAGACCGCCTGAAAGCATGGGTTGCGCTCCGACATCGCCTCGATTTCCTCTCGGAACGCCAACTCATCGGGAATGCTGGCGCTGTAAAGGAGCCGAACGTCAGGGTCCATCCCGGTCTGGTCAATGTAACGCAACATGCTGATGATGGGTGTAATCCCGATCCCTCCGGCGACGAATACCAAGGGGCCGCCCCAATTGGGGTCGAGATAGAAGTTGCCGGAACCTCCCCGCACCGTGAAAACTTCCCCTTCCGTGGCTCGCTCATGCAGGTAGATGGCCGGCGCTCCCCACGCTAGTTTCTTGACCGCCAATTCGAAGGTCCCGCTCTGGAGAGGCGTGGAGGTTATAGAGTAGCCCCCTACCTCGACAGACGCCCCGATATCCACGTACAGGTCCACCCACTGGCCCGGCTTGAACTCCATCCGCTCTCCGCCCAGGTCGAAAAGGAAGGACTTTACAGTCGGTGTCTCTTGCTGTATCCGTACCAGTGCAGCTTCAAGCGCCACGGGGCTTCTCCTGCGGCTCGGCGCATACGCCATGAGCCTGTGTCACATCGGCGGGCATTTCGGCCAAGAGTTGGCCGGCTGGCCGATAGGATTATACGACTTGGACGATTACCATATCCTCTGTAATTGCGCCAACCCTTTCCTTATCCTAGAGGGAGCGGGGACTTAACCGATGCCCTATTCGCGCATGACGCCTCCTCTCCAGGACTCTCCCGGGTTGGTGGAGTTGCTTCAGAGGTTGGTCCGTTTTGACACCACCAACCCTCCTGGCAACGAAGGGGCCTGCCTTCGCTACATTCAAGGGCTTCTGACTGAATCGGGAGTGGATGTCCAACTCCTCGGCCCTTCCCGCGACCGCCCGAACCTGTTGGCGCGGCTGAAAGGCCGTGGGTCCGCGCCTCCGCTTCTGATGTACGGCCATGTGGACGTGGTGACGACTGCGGGACAGGAATGGACGCATCCGCCCTTTGAAGCAAGGACCGAGGACGGCTTCGTTTGGGGACGCGGGACTCTGGACATGAAGGGCGGGATAGTGATGATGCTATCAGCACTGCTGCGAGCTAAATCTGACAACCCAGGACCGCCCGGCGACGTCCTGTTGGCCTTGGTCAGCGACGAAGAGGCCGGAGGAGAACAGGGGGCGAAATTCCTGGCGCAGAACCACGCCGAGCTGTTGGACGGGGTCAGTTACGCGATAGGGGAGTTCGGAGGGTTTAGCTTTGACATAGGTAATCGCCGCTTCTACCCAATTATGGTCGCCGAGAAACAGTCCTGCTGGATTCGGCTGCGAGTCCGTGGCCCTTCGGGGCACGGTTCCCTGGCCCACCAACCGGGCGCTATGGCAAAGCTTTCCGCCGTGTTGAGGCAATTGGAAGAACGCCGGTTGCCGGTCCACGTTACACCGTTGACGCGGCTTATGATTGAGTCCATAGGTTCAAGACTCCCCTTCCCGGCTTCGTTGGCATTCAATGCCATGTTGCGCCCTGCTTTGACCAACATGGTATTCAAGCTCATGGGAGATAGGGGGCGTCTCTTTTCGCCCCTGTTTCGCAATACGGTGAACCCTACGATGGTCGCAGGCGGACAGGCGGTCAACCTAACGCCCGGAGAGATAGTCTTGGATTTGGACGGACGGCTCCTGCCTGGATACACCCCCGGCCAACTGTTGGAAGAGGTGCGCGGAATTATTGGCGAAGACGTAGCCATTGAGGTGGTCCGTTTCGAGCCCGGCCCTCCGGGCCCGGACCTCGGCTTCTTTCAGACCATCGAGGCTATTGTCCGGCAAATGGACCCCGAAGGGGCGCCGGTCCCAATGCTGCTTCCGGCCTCGACCGACGCGCGCCATTTCGCCAGGCTAGGAATCCAGACTTATGGATTCCTGCCTATGCGTCTACCCGCCGGTTTCAACTTTTCCGAGCTTATACACGGTCCCGATGAACGGTTACCGACAGAGGCGCTTGAATTTGGCTCGGAGGCAGTCTACAGGTTGATTATGGGGAGAGGCGAATCATCTCCGGGGCGAAGTTAGCGAACCGCTCTACTTTCGAAGTAATTGCGGCGTAATTCGTTGGATTGACGTCCAACCAGGCGTATGGTAGAGTTTATTACTCTAACGGAGACCGATTCCCCACGGATTCTTACGGAGGTAAGAGAGTATAGCTAGGCAATATCGGGTTAACGAGCGGATCACATCTGCACAGGTACGTGTCATCGGCGAGGACGGAGCTCAGCTAGGTGTCATGCCGGTTGGTCAGGCGCTTCAGAAGGCACGCGAATGGGACCTGGACCTGGTTGAGGTGGCCCCCAACTCCGACCCTCCGGTTTGCCGGGTGCTAGACTACGGAAAACTGCGCTACCTTTCCGCCAAGAAAGACCGGGAATCCAGGAAAGGGCAGAAGAGTACCGAACTGCGCGAGGTACGGTTCCGCCCCAACATAGGCAGCCACGACCTGGAAGCCAAGACCCGCAAGGTGCGGGAGCTTATCAACGACGGCTCGAAGGTCAAGTTGACGGTGCGTTTCCGGGGCCGGGAAGCCGCCCACAACGAAATAGGACTGTCGGTGCTCAAGAGAGTGGCCGACGATCTGAAGGACGAGGTACGCTTGGAAAAAGCCCCGTCCATGGAAGGTCGAGCGCTATCGATGATCCTACTCCCCTCGCTCCCCAAGGGAGAACGGACCGATAAGAAGGTAGAAACCACCGCCGATGCCGAAGCTTAAGACTCATAAGGGCGCCAGTGCCCGTATCCATGTCACAGGCTCAGGAAAACTGATGCGCCGCAAGCGAATGAGTAGTCACCTGCGGCGTAAGAAACCTACCAAGGTTACTCGCAAGTACTCCGACAAGCTGTCCGTGGACAAGAGCGACGTTAAGCGCTTAAGCCACCTGCTGCCTTACCGGTAAACGTACTAATCCGCATCTTGGAGACCCACCGTGTCCAGAGTTAAGCGCGGCGTCACCAAACACAGACGCCATAAGAAAGTCATGTTGGAGGCCAGAGGCTTCCAGGGACAGTCCCATCGCAGCTACAAGTGGGCCAAAGAGGCCCTCCTGCACGCTTGGTCATACTCCTATAGGCACCGCAGGGAACGGAAAGGCGATTTCCGCCGGTTGTGGATAGTCCGCATTGGGGCGGCTTGCCGTCAGTCCGGCACCACTTACAGCCAGTTCATACACGGGCTCAAGGAAGCGGGGATCGAGTTGGACCGCAAGGTGTTGGCCGATCTAGCAGTCCGCGACCTGCCCGCATTCCAAAAACTGGTGGGCATCGCTAATCAGCAGACTGCTTCGTAGTCTGCCCAAGCCAAAACTGAAAAACCAAGAGGGGTGCGGCTCAGCCGCACCCCTCTTGTATTGCCTAACCAGCGTGCCTAGGTCAATTGGTATTATGCCAGGAGACGAGTAATAACCACCGGCGCAACAGTTACCGTGAACCCCGTTAGAATGAAGATATTCTGACTATTAAGCCGATCATGCCGAGTTTTACTATCTTCTCTTAGAACTCTGATGTCCTCTCTGGTGGCAAGGAAGGGTCTTTCAGTTCTCCGCGACAGTCCCTCGCCCTCTGGGAGAGGGGTTGGGGTGAGGGGCAACCGGCTTGGTGCATGGGATTTCACCGTCATCCCGTCCTTCTCCCTCAAGGGAGAAGGGGTAGTATTCCAAAAATTGAAAGACCCTGGTGGCGAGGGCCTCGGTCATACGATCAATTCGCTGCTCCAACCGGCCTACACGTACTTCCAAGATCCGTTGCTTGACTACCCAACCTCAACTACGATTCCAGATCTTGATTCCTCAAGTTATTCTAACGCTCTTGCCGCCGTCAGTCCTCGCCCTGTGCCTTGGCGAAACCGTAGTAGTCGTCGGCCTCAAGTACTCTTTCAAGGCCGGCTTCGGAAATGTTGATGGGACGTACCGGCGTCGACCACCGTTCGGTCAACTCATAGTGCAGCGCCTCCAGAGTCATGGGTTGGTTGGCATTGGCCAGAAGTGTGCGGAAAACAATCTCCTGGATCGCCATGTTGTTGCGGATGAAATCTCGGTCGTCGCCGCAGAACTCGGCGATTTCATCGATGAGCGCCTGAGGGTCGTCCAACTCGTGGGGGGGCGTCATCAGCGATGGGCACGCGGGTACTCGTCTCTCGGCGACCAACGCCACGGCCGAGCGTCTGAGTTCGACAAGACGGTCGAAGCTAACATGGTACAAGGGAGACTCTTCAAATGGGTCGTAGCCCTCTGCGGGACTCATGGTCTCGGGGTCGGGGGTCGTCATAGGTCAACCTCTTCGTTCCAGTCCAGCATGATAATCCTCACCTTCTCGCCCGCCGCCTTGGAGGGAAGGTCCTCCGGGCAGATGGCCAGGCCGTTGGCCCGGGACATTGAAGTGAGGATGTTCGACCCTTGCGGGCCGGTGGGATTGGCATAGTAGGAACCGTTGCTTCGGGTTACTTCCACCCGCGCATACACGCGGCGTCCGTCGGTGTTGAAAATCGGTCCGGTCAGCACACCTTCCACTGAAGGCCGGGGCATCGGCCGCTTCCCCAGCATGATGGCAATGGCGGGGCGCGCAAACATCTCGAAGGCCACCATCGCGCTTACCGGGTTGCCTGGCAGTCCCATTAGCGGGACCGGGCCTCGCCCCTCCTGCGCGATGTGCCCGAACGCCAGAGGCTTGGCGGGCCGCATTCGCACGGACCAGAAATTCATCTCTCCCCGCTGGGTGAGCACGTCCTTTACTATGTCGTAATCACCCTTGGACACGCCAGCGGAAGTGATAATCAGGTCCGATCCCTCAGCCTCATGCAGCTTCCGGTGCAGGTCTTCCAGGTTGTCACGGGCGATGCCCAGGACCCTGGGGACTCCCCCGGCGGCGACCACCGAAGCCGCAACACTGAAGCTGTTGCTGTCGAATATCTTCCCTCGTTCCAGGGGCGCCCCAGTCGCCACCAGTTCATCTCCAGTGGCGAGAATCGAGACCACTGGGCGGCGCGTCACGCTTACTTCACCCAGTCCCAAGGAAGCCATGACGCCAACCTCGGATGGGCGGATGACCGCGCCGGATTCGAGGACCTGTTCGCCGTTCCGGACGTCCTCTCCCGCAGGGCGCACGTTGCTACCCCGGCCCAGCTCCGACAGGATTTGCACCTGGTCTAGGGGGTCTCCAGACTGTCGCCGCCTTACTTCGTCGGTCTCCTCAAACGGGACGACCGTGTCCGCCCCCGCGGGTATCGGAGCCCCGGTCATGATGCGGATTGAAGTACCGGGCGTCACTGTATCGTCGGAAACGCTCCCAGCGGCAACCAGCCCGATTACCTTTAGCGTCCTGGGGGTCTCCGCTCCCGCGCCCTGGATATCCTCGCTACGGACCGCGTAACCGTCCATGGCCGAGTTGGTCATTGGAGGCAGGTCCAGCGGAGAGTAGACATCCGAAGCCAACACTTGGCCCAGGGAATCCAACAGGGGCACATTGACCGGGTCCAGCCGGGAGAAGCAGGCCATTATGCGCTCGTAGGCCTCTTCCACGCTAAGCATGTCTTCGTCTACGTGGCTATGGCCGTGCTCCGGGTCCTCAGCATGACGGTGGTGGCCCTGATGGCTGTCGTGGCCATGGTGACCTTGGTCATGGTGACGGCTTTCGTGATGACCGTGACTGGTCATAGCAGTCTTACCCTCCTCTTAGCTCCGGAGAGAGGCGCCAACCTGACGCTCCAGGTTGCGCAAAATCCCTTCCAGCGCCCGGTTGACCTGGTCCGCGGTCAATGTTTGCTGTTGGGACTGGAAGTAAACATGAAATGCCAGAGACTTGGAGCCTGCCGGGACGTTTTCCCCGGTGTAGAGGTCGAAAAGCTCAACCCTGGAAACCAGGCGGCTTTGGGAGATGATCTCTTCAATGCGAGCTTCGGCAACATCTGACGGCACAAGCAGCGCCAAATCCCTGGTGGCCGCCGGATATCGGGATAATGCCTGAAACTCCCTGGCATCTCCTGACAATGCACCGCCCAACGATTCCAGGTCCAGTTCCCAGAGAGCCACACGGGCCGCGTTCAGGTCGAAAGCCGATATGACGCCGGGATGCAATTCCCCGAGAACACCCAGTGCGGCGGTCCCGGATACAACCCTGGCGCACCTGCCTGGAGCAAAGGAGGAGTCTTCCAAAGGCTCATAGCTGGCCTCGATTCCCAACCGTTCCAGAACCGCGTCCACGACACCCTTGGCATCGTAGAAGTCCAACAGACCCTCATCGGTGAGCCAGGATGCCTCCCAACGACGCCCCGCCAGCACTCCGGCCGCAGTCTCCCGTTCGTCAGGGAGGTCGCCATGTCTCGCGTGGAATACTCGCCCAACCTCGAATAAGCGGAAGGGCCCTTCGCTGTGACCCTGGTTCACCGCCAACGTGGACAGCAGGCTGGCGCGCAAGGTTGGCCGGAGGTAACCCTGCTCGGTATTCATGGGGTTGGACAGTCTGACCGGGGCCGGCGCGTCGCTCGTCTGGCTGACTCGCCGCAGGTCTTCCAAGCTAATGAGGGGGTAATTGATTACCTCTTCCATCCCCGCCCCTGCCAGCAAGTCTTTCACCCTGGGCACAAGCTCGGTCATGGGCCGAGCCTGTTGGTAAGGGATGGGTGTGGATAGCATGGTCGTGGGCACGGAGTCGTACCCGATAATCCGCACCACTTCTTCCACCAGGTCTTCCTCGATACTCACGTCGTTTCGCCAGTAGGGCACAGTAGCCAACAACCCATCGGCCTCCAGCCTCTGGCAGGTAAATCCCAGGGACTCCAAGACCCGTTCCACAGTCTCGATGTCCAGGTCCATCCCCAGCACTTTCTTCAACCGGGCCGAGCTAAGCGGCACGGGCTGAGCGGCGTCCCCTTGTCCGGGAAACACGTCTACGAATCCACGGTCCACAGTTCCACCGGCGAATTGCTGGATAAGTTGTGTCGCCCGCCGTAGCGCGATGGGCGCGAGTTCCGGCCTAAGCCCCTTCTCGAACCTGAGGGTCGCTTCCGTGCGCAGCCTCAACCTCTGGGCGGTCTCCCGGTTGTTGTAACCGTCAAACGTGGCGGACTCCAGAAGGACATCAGTTGTTCCCGGGCCGATCTCGCTGTTGGCCCCGCCAATGACACCTCCCAGACCGATAGCGTCATTCGAGTCGGCGATTACCAGCGCATCCGGCGTAAGGGAGCGGTCCACACCATCCAAAGTGGTCAGCGATTCTCCCTGGTGGGCCCGCCGCACTATGACGGTGCGGTCCCTCACCTTCTGGTAGTCGAATGCGTGTAGGGGCTGGTTGAACTCCAACATAACGTAATTGGTCACGTCGACGACATTGTTGATGGGCCGGACCCCGGCGCGCGTGAGCCTGTCTTGCATCCAGCCCGGAGAGGGGCCGATCTTGATTCCGCGTATTACGGTGGCGGTATACCGTCGGCAGAGGTCCGGGTCGGCGATGGAGATCGACACGCCATCCGTTACTGGCGGACCATCTTCAGGGTAGTCGATTTCCGGCGGGTTGACCTGCTGCCCAGTGAGCGCGGCGACCTCGTGGGCCACGCCCAGGACCGAGAGACAGTCCAGCCGGTTGGGTGTGAGTTCCAGTTCCAGGATCGTATCTCCCAGATAGGCGTCCAGCGGAGTCCCCACGGGCGCGTCATCCTGGAGCACCACTATTCCTTCGTGACCCTCTCCCAGTCCCAATTCCAACTCAGAGCAAATCATACCCTCGGATACCACGCCTCGGATCCTAGCCGGTTTAAGGGCTTCGCGCTTACCGGAGTGGGTGTTGTACAGCACCGCGCCCACCCTGGCAAAACAAATTTTTTGGCCTGCGGCCACGTTTGGCGCGCCGCAGACCACCTCTAGCTCTTCAGCCCCGGTGGCAACTTGGCACAGAGAAAGCCGGTCTGCCTGAGGGTGTGGCCCTACAGACAACACCTGTCCGACCACGCAATCTCCCCAGGAGCCGGTCTCGATGACGTCTCCGACCTCGACACCGGCCATGGTAAGACGGTGGGCCAGCTCGTCGGCGGGCAAGTCCACATCGACGTATTCTCGTAGCCAGGAAAGCGGGACTCTCATATTCTCGCGGCGTTAATGCCCGTGTCGCGGCCCTGCTTGGTAATAGTCAAGCATGTCAGCTCAAGGAGGCCCGAAATTTCGGCTAGGGCCCCGAGGACGCCGACGCGATCGCTAAAACTGGCGCAGGAACCTCAAATCGTTGGAGTAAAAGTGCCGAATGTCGTCTATGCCGTATTTGAGCATGGAGATACGTTCAGGTCCCAGGCCGAACGCGAAACCAGTGTACTTTTCGGTGTCATACCCCACGCCGGCCAGCACCCTGGGATGCACCATACCAGCGCCCATGATCTCTATCCAACCGCTGTCCCGGCAGATTCGGCAACCGGCACCCTCGCCGCTGCAGGCGAAGCAGTCAATGGACATATCGACTCCGGGTTCCACAAATGGGAAGTAATCGCAGCGGAACCTTACCCTTCGTTCCCCGCCGAACAGACGCCGGGCGAACTCATAGAGCGTGCCCTTGAGATCAGCGAAGGTTATCCCTTCGTCCACGGCGAGTCCCTCAACCTGGTGGAAGTGCCACTCGTGGGTCGCGTCAGTGGCCTCGTACCGGTAGCATTTCCCGGGCACGATCACGCGGACCGGCGGCTCCTGGCTCTCCATGACCCGCGCCTGCATCGGGGAAGTATGGGTCCGCAGCAGCATGGGGTATGCGCCCGCCTCGTTCTGGTAGTCCACCCAAAGGGTGTTCCACATATCCCGCGCCGGATGGCCCTGCGGGATATTAAGCATCTCGAAATTATACCTGTCCCACTCTACCTCGGGACCTTCCACCACGCTAAAACCCATCGCTACAAAGGCCCCGGTAATCTCGCGTATTACCTGGGTCGTGGGGTGGAGCCTGCCTGAGGTTAGTGGACGTCCGGGGAGGGTCACGTCCAGTCGGTCAAGCTCGGCGGAGCGCGCAAGTTGGGCCTGGCTAATCTGCGCCGAATGCTGATCCAGGCGCTCTTCGAGGTTGCGCTTGGCTTCGTTGCCCAGGGCCCCAGCGGTGCGCCGTTCATCCAAGTCGAGCTGAGAGAGGCCACGCAGGATGAAGGTCAGCCGCCCCCGGCGGCCCAGATATGCGACACGCCATTGGTCGAGGGACTGGGAGTCGCCGATCTCCCCCAATTCGGCCAGGGCTGTGTCGACCAATTCCTGGATGGATTGCGTGATGGACTCGGGCAAGTGCGGTCAGCCTCAGGCAACGAGTATGGCGGTAATTCGTCGGGGTAGACCACGCCATTATAGAATTCACCCGGTAGCGGGTCAAGGCGTCATAGGCTACCGGGTCTCGCCGATACGTGGTTAGGGTGACATTTACAGGTTGGAATAGAACAATTGTTCTGATACATTTTGATAGCTCCCATGTGCCGTTGGCCGAGTCCTCTGCGCTCCGGGAGACACTCCTAGCGGAACGGTACGACGTGAACTGGTTCTACCTCAAGTGCTGCGCCAAATGCGGCGGAGATTTGGTCCTGGATGAGGGCGATTGGCTCTGCGTTCAGTGCGGCACCTACTTCTACACAGACCTCTACCGAAGACCTGATCCGCCGGAGTCGTTACCTCCCTCCCCGCAAATGCCCCCCGAGGAGAAGTCAGGGGCCAGACCTGGTCGAACTGCAAGCGGTTTCTCCAGGGCCGGCCAGGACCTCTCATTTCTTAACTGGCCCATCACCGTTGGCCCCCGGGTCCGGAGGTGTTCCGAGGTAGCATTCTACGTGACAGAAATCCCAGACACACTTCCCGGCAGAGGATGCGAAGTTGAGCGCGGCGGTGAATAAGGGCGTGTTTTTGGCTCTCGACGCGGGGGTGCGGGAAAGCGGATGGGCGGTATTCGGGGTGGAAAGTGGTCCTGTGACGGGAGTCGTCAAGACGGGTCCAAGACGCCGTCTTGACGCACATGGCCGCGTGTCGCTGCTATTGGAACATCTCGACCGTGTTATCGAACGCTGGCGCCCCCAAAGCGTTGTCCACAGTCTGCCTTCGGGGATCCGTTGGCAGATGCCGGCGTTGGAACTACTGGAACGTTCTCTCGCCCAATGGTCGGAGAAGCGCGGCGTACCCCTTTACAGTTACACTGCCCAGGAAGTCCGTGCCGCCATTGCCGGTCATCCTAACGCCACCGGAGACCAGCTTGGCTACGCCGTAATGCTTCGATTGGGCCTGATCGGCCAGTCCAAAACCACCCACGAATGGGAGGCTCTCGCGGTAGGCCACTACTATCTTTGCCGAGGCCCCTCGGGCTCCTAGCCCCTGGCTGCGGGCGGTGTATAATAGGGGCGCGTTCACCAGTCGAGAGGCGGGTATTGCCTATGGGAGCGGCCAGACCCACGGTCGGCCCAGGGTCCCGCAAATGGAGTCGTCATGCCGATCGTTCAGCGCCCTTATGTGCCACCGGAAGACCAGGTCCCCCAGGAAGACACGTTCGTAAACCCAGGCGACACTCAGGCTGCCGACGGGTATTCCGGGGAACCGATTACCTTCTACTGCGATTCCATGCACATCTTTAGCAGCCTGTATTCGGCCGTCCTGTTCTTCGGCGAACAGATGGAGGAACGGGAGCCAATTCTAAGGGCGCGAATCAAGGTAAGCCCCCAAATGTTGAAAGCCATCGCCGTGCTAGCCAACAAGCATGTGCGCGAGTACGAAGAGGCTGTCGGCCCGATTACCCTCCCCGAGCAGGTCTACGCCGCCTGGGAAGTCGAACCGGAGAGCTAGTTATGCAAGGTGACAACCGGGACCCCGATGACCGCGTTTTGGCCGAAGACTTGGCATGTCCAGTGGAGGTGCAGCCAGGGGTCGATAACGCCACCCCTGGAGACTGGAACTGGCGGTCAATCGGCACTAGCCAGCCAAATTCGGCCACCTTTCACCTCAGCCACAGTGACGTCAATCAGGTGATTGTGGACGTCCTGCGTCCATCCGACTCTCCCGACGATGGCCAATTCGTCATATCCAAGGATGTCCCCATCATCATCATGGACAGCCTGGACAAGTATTGGGCGGGGGAGTGCCGCACCGTCCTACCGCTGCATGGCGTGAGAGTGCCGGTGGAGGGTGAGACCATGGCAGAGGCGAAGCGGGCATTGGCCGCGGACTTGGCGGCGCAATTCCGCCTGTTGTCGTTGCTGTCCTCATCCCACAATCAGTTGGCCCCCCAGTTGCGCGAGAATCTGGCCTATCTTTTATCGGTGTTGGACAAAGGCCCCGGCTTTCCCAGCTGAGAAAAAGGGGGCTCGAAAAGCCGGCGGGAAGGAATCCGCCCTACACCCTTACAGAGTTGTCGGGAATGGGCATGATTCCCCAATGGATTGGCGTGCCGGGTTGATTGCTCCGTCAGAGGGTTGCGGAGAGTAACGAAGACCGGACCCTGTCCCCTATATCCGCCATAGCAACCATATCGGCCTCGTCTTGTCCCCTGACCTTCATCTCCACAGCGCCATTTCGCAGGTTTCTGGGACTAACTATTAGCCTGATGGGCAGTCCAAGCAAGTCCGCGTCATTCAGCTTGACCCCCGCCGTCTGGTCCGGGCGGTCATCGAACAACACCTCCACGCCCTGGGATTCCAGGAGTTCGTAGAGGGATTCCGCCTCCTTGGCCACTGACTCATCGCTAAGATTCAGACCCACTAAATGGACCTGGTAGGGAGCTATCGGCGCGGGAAAGACGATGCCGTTGTCGTCGTGGTTTTGCTCGATAGCCGCAGCCAGTAGCCTGCCCACGCCGATGCCGTAACAACCCATGATGATGGACCTCTGTTGCCCCTCGTTATCGAGGTAGCTGGCGCCGAACGACTCGCTGTAACCCGTCCCCAGCTTGAAGATATGTCCCACTTCGATGCCCCGTACCGCGTCCAGTGGGTTCCTGCAGTTGGGACAACGTTGGCCGGGCTGCGCCAGAACAATATCGGTGAATATGTCCACCTGAAAGTCTCGCGGGTAATTAGCCCCTTGAAGGTGAGTGTCGGTCTTGTTGGCGCCAACTACAAAGTTGTTGCCCTTGGCTATTGAAGGGTCTCCAACCCTCGTGATTCCCTCAAGCCCAATGGCGGACGCAGACCCAGCGACCAGCCCTGCTTCGGCTACCTCATCGTCTCCGGCCATACGCAAGTCGATGGCATGGAGAGCGTTCCTTAATTTGATCTCGTTTACTTCCAGGTCGCCCCTGATGGTGACGAACACCGGAACGCCGTCGGCCATGTAAAAGACCGCCTTCAGGGTCTTCGCCTCCGGGATGTCCAGGAATTGGGCCAGATCGGCGATGGTCTTGATGCCCGGGGTGGCCACTTCCTCCAAGGACTGCTCCGCTTCGGGGGGCAGCTCCGGATAGACCGATTCCGCCCGTTCCGCGTTGGCGGTGTACTGGCAGGAGGAGCAATGTATCACCGTGTCCTCGCCAGTGGGGGTGACCAGCAAGAATTCATGGGAGTCTTTGCCGCCGATTGCGCCGCTGTCAGCTTCGGCCATAAGCACGGGTAGGCCGCACCGGCGGAAGATGTTTCGGTACGCCTGTGCCATGGCCTGATAGCTATCCTCCAGGGATTCATCATCGGCGTTGAAGCTGTAGGCGTCCTTCATGGCGAACTCCCGCACCCGGATCAGGCCGGCGCGGGGCCTGGCCTCGTCACGGAACTTGGTCTGAATCTGGTAGAGAATCACCGGAAGGTCGCGGTAGCTCTGGACGTTGGCCCGCACAATGCTGGTGACCACTTCCTCATGAGTCGGGGCAAGGGCCATGGCCCGCCCACGCCTGTCCTGTAGAGCAAATAGGTTGTCGCCGAAGGCCGACTTCCTTCCGCTCTGCTCCCAAAGCTCCATAGGCTGCAGAGCAGGCATAGACAGTTCCTGTCCGCCCGCGCCGTCCATCTCCTCACGGATGATATTCTCGATCTTGCGAAGCGAACGCCAAGCCAGCGGCAGGGCGGAGTAAATCCCCGAAGCCACCTGGTAGAGCAGCCCAGCCTTTAGCATCAGCCGGTGGCTGGCCGACTCGGCCTCCGGAGGATCGTCGCGCAAGCTCTTGGTAACCAGCCGGGACATCTTCATTCGTAAATTTCGCACCTTAACCCTAGAGTTTGGTTAGAACCGCCCCGATCAGCCCTATAGTCACGGCAGACAGGGTGAAGGTAATGCCGAAGAGGAAGCGGACTTCTGTTTTGTCAGCCTTTCGGTCCAATTGTAATTCAATCCCGGTAGTCCGGACTTCTAAACTCGCCAACCGCTCGTTCATCTGTTCCAGGACACCTTCGACCCTGGATATCCTTTCTTCGGGCGATACCAAGATTTCAACTCGCCGCTAACTGGCAGGCGTCTTCTCCACTTCTTCCATTAACGCCGACAGCATTTCCTCGGCGGGGACCACGCGGACTTTCTCCCCCTTGCGGAAAATGGCCGCCCTTCCGGCTCCGATGCCCATTCATGGGTTGAGTAGGCTTCTCCTAAATGGCGCTAAAGTTTGGTTAGAACCGCCCCGATCAGCCCTATGGTCACCGCGAATAACGTGAAGGTGATTCCGAATAGAAAGCGGACTTCGGTTTTGTCCGCCTTTCGATCTAACATAACCATCACGCCCGTAACCCGGTCTTCAATTACGGATGTCCGGGTCTCAAGAGTCGAAAGCCGCTCGTTCATCTGCCCGAGTACGCCTTCGACCCTGGATATCCTTTCTTCGGGAGATACCAACACTTCACCTCGCCGCTAAGTGGCGGGGGTTTTCTCCACTTCTTCCATCAACGCCGACAGCATCTCCTCGGCAGGGACCACCCGGACCTTCTCTCCCTTGCGGAAAATGACAGCCCTCCCGGCTCCGGCGGCGATGCCAACATCGGCATCCTTGGCTTCCCCAGGGCCGTTGACCTCGCAGCCCATCACGGCGACCTTGACGTTTTTGTCGTTGGACTTGAGTAGAGCATCCACGTCGTTGGCCAGTTTGATGACGTCCACGTCGGCGCGGCCACAGCTAGGGCAAGCCACCAGGACCGCCCCTTTTCGGCGCAGGTTGAGGGACTTCAATATTTCGTAACCGGCGGTAACTTCGTCGCGGGAGTCGCCGCTGAGGGACACCCGTATGGTGTCTCCTATACCTTCGTATAGCAGCAGTCCCAGGCCCACAGCGGTGCGGATCGAGCCCGACTGCACCGTGCCTGCCTCGGTAATGCCGAGGTGGAGCGGGTAAGGAACCATTTCACTCAGCCGCCGGTAGGCTTCAACTGTGGTGGGAACATCGAAAGCCTTCATGGAAATCTTGATCTTGTCGAAGTCCTGGGTTTCCAACAGGCTTATCTCCCAGAGGGCAGTTGCCACCATGTGGTCGACCACACTGTACTCGCCCTCCTGCTCCTCTCCCACCTTGGGGAGCTTGTTGACCAGGTCCATGTGCCGCGAGAAACCTCGCGTGCGCCCGATGCCACCGACCGGAGGGAGGCTACCGAAATTGACGCCGATGCGGATGGGGATGTCCCGTTCCTTAGCGGCCTGCACCACCTGCTTCACCTGCTCTTCGTCGCGCAGGTTACCGGGGTTCAACCGTAGGCAGTCGACGCCTCCCTTGGCGCATTCCAGGGCCAGTTGGTAGTGGAAGTGGATATCGGCGATGAGGGGTATCTTGATCTGTTTCTTGATCTCAGCCATTGCCTGGGCCGCCTGCATATCCGGTACGGCGCTGCGGATGATCTCGCAGCCCACCTCTTCCAGGCCGTGAATCTGTTTCACGGTAGCGGCCACGTCGCGGGTGTCGGTCTTGGTCATTGACTGGACGGTAATGTCCGCGCCGCCGCCGACCTTCACTCCACCAACATAAACCGGCTTGGTAACCCTACGATTTCTCATATCTGGCCCCTACGCAAACCCAGGATTGATGGCGGTTCTGCTCTAACCACTTGTACGGCCGGAAGAAGGAGAACACTGCCCAACAGTGCTGAGATGGGGACGGTGGGACTTCTCAGAGCAGCCCCCGGATAGGGCATTCGATTGATTTGAATGGTACACGGTTTCTGAGCACGGCGCCACAGGTTGTCCGTGATACACCAGGGTCTTTCGATTCTTGAACCGAGGGAATAACATGAGGAAATGGAGGAAAGGATTGAGAATCTAGGATCCAGGCTGGTGCAAGCCTTCGAGCGAGTGCCGGACCCCCGCAAGCCTTCGAGCGAGTGCCGGACCCCCGCAACCCTTCGGGAAGACGCCATAGTCTGCCGGCGATTCTAACCCTGGCGGTCTGTGCCATGCTGGCCAACTGCCACAGCCTCTACGCCATTCATCAATGGGGCCGGGAGCATGGCGATTTGGCTCCCAGGCTGGGTTTCAAAGGAAGCAAGACCCCGGCGGTATCCACTTTGCACCTGGTCTTCAAACGGTTGGACCGGGAGGCTTTCGAGGCCGCGCTCCAAGCATGGGCCCAGGAGGAATTGGGCGACCGGGCGCAGGCGGTGGCCATTGACGGGAAAAGTCTGCGGGGCATTCATGGCGAGGAACTGCCTGGGGTGCATCTGGTGGCGCTATATGGGCAGCAACTGGGCCTGACCCTGGCTCAAAAGGGGGGTAGGGGAGAAGGAAGCGGAGTTGAGCGTGGCGCCGGAACTGTTGGGCCAGGTTGATCTGGCCGGCCGGGTGGTAACTGGGGACGCCCTGTATGCCCAGAAGAACCTGAGCCGGCAGAGCCTGCCCTCGTGAAAACGGGGGTGGTGGAGCAAGGCGGTGACTATTTCTGGGTGGTGAAGGATAACCAGCCTACCCTGCGGGCCGATATCGCCCTGCTGTTTGCCGAACCACCCTGGGGGGAAGAGTTGGCCATGGCTGGGGAGTGCGGGCGGCACGGCGACCGCTGGGAAGAGCGTACCCTGTGGACCTCCACCGCCCTCAATGAGTATCTGGACTGGCCCCAGGTACGGCAGGTGTGCTGTGTGGAGCGCCAGGTGACCGGTAAGGGAGTGACCAGCAAGGAGTTGGCCTACGCTATCACCAGCTTAAGTCCGGATCAGGCTGGGCCCCGAGAGTTGCTGTGCCTGTGGCGGAGCCATTGGGAGATCGAGAACCGGCTGCATTACGTGCGGGACGTGACCATGAAAGAGGACGCATCCCAGGTGAGGAGCGGGTCGGCTCCCCAGGTGATGGCGGCCTTGCGCAACACGACGCTGGGGCTGTTGCGGCAAACCGGAGCAACCAATATCGCCGCGGCCCTGCGACACTTCAGCTACAAGCCCCTGGAGGCTCTGGCCCTCCTGGGAATTTCTCCTCCCTGAGAATCGAAAGACCCTGGGCAACCGGCAACGTTACAATTCAGGTGGTTTTATTCTCGGCCTCAACCGTCATGCACACCTTCACGAGCATCCACTGATATGTGACGGGGCCGCCGACCACCGGATGGGTTGTTCCGCGTGAAGCGGACGGGAACGAAGTTCAAAGTGAGGAAGGCCACCAAAACCAGACAAGGCGAACGCTCTTCCTCTGGGAGCATAAGCTCCTTTCGGAAATCACCGATTTCCTCACCCATCCGACCGGTCTCCGTGCTGAAATCATGCCTGGCTGGCTTACCCCGACCCACAGGGTCCTGTACAGTGTGTTGCGGAAATCTCCCGAAAGCTCCCTTGCCATGGCCCGCGAGCCGCAAAGACTCCCCGACTACTTCACCACCGGGGAGGCGTCGGCACTGGTGGCTGCCGTACCGGGCTACCAGGTCCCGATGCCATGCGCATCATGCTCCGGACCGGACTTTGGGTGTCCGAGTGCCTGTCCCTCCGGCCCGCAGACCTCCGGCTCAACCAGGACCCTCCCGTCCTCAGCCTGAGGACCGACGTACCGGGCAACAAGGCCAAGCGGGGCCACAAGGTGCCGGCCCCGCCGACATGGTTGAGTCACTGGCGGACCTGAAGTCGTTCCTTCGCAAGGACCGGAACCGGCCGCTCTTCAATATCAGACGCCAGTGGGTCAGCAAGAGCATGAAGGAGGCGGCGGTCGCTGCTGGAATAGACCCTGCCCGGGTCCATCCCCGCGCCCTCAGTCATACCTACGGACGGAACACGGGGCGGAGCACATCGTGTCTGGGTCTACAGAGGTAGATAAACGGCCTGGCCGGTCATGGCGCTGCGGTAGACCGCCTCGGTCCACTCCATATAGTGGACTCCGGTCTCAAAGTCCACCATGTCCACTATCTCCCTGCCGCGGATGGCGTTGGTGAACTGCTCCTCGACCCGGTACCTGGCTTGGGTCTCCGGAGGGTTGGGGAATTCGGTCAACTCCGTGTCGCCCCGCTTGCCGGCCCACACGTTGCGCCGGGAGTCCACGTGGATTGTCCCGTCGGTCCCGAACATCCAGATGTGATTGCCTCCGTTCAGCCCGGAGGTCGCGCTCATTTGCATGTGGACCTGCGCCCCGTTGGCCAATTCGTAGAGTATGTCGATGTGGTCCGGGATGGTTGCGGACGTGAGATGCCCGGTGTCGTCTCGCCGGTAAGGCACGTGGACCTTGGACATGGCCATAACCCGGTTTCCCCGCCCCAACCAGCGCATCATGGACTCGTAGGATGCGCCGATGTTCAAAGTGTTGTAGCCACTGAGGGCGCGGTCATGCCGCCAGTGCAGCAGACTGTCTAAATCGGCAAAGTTGTTCTGCAGAGACGTGAAATCCACAGACAGCAACTGGCCCAAATGCCCCTCGTCGATCAACCTTTTGATGACGTTATCGATGGTGTAGCTGGTGGAGGTCGGGGTGAGTTGACAGACCAGCTGCGGGTGGGCCCTGAAGGCGTTCAGCATATCGCGGGCTTCCGCCGCGTCATTGGCCATCCGAGCCTCGGTGAGCACCTGCTTCCCCGCCTCCAATGCGGCCAGGGTCATGGTGCGGTGCATGTACGGCCAGGTGCCGATGCAGACAGCGTTGATCTCGTCGTCTTCCAGTAACTCTCGCCAATGGCCGTACACTTTCGGAATATTGAACTGGTCTGCCACCACCCTGCCGGACTGGACCGTCCGGTTGGCTACGGCCACGATCTCACAGTCTTCCACCGCCAGGAATCCGGGGATATGGCGATTTCGCACGTTGCCGCCGACGCCGATTAGACCAACCCTGATCGGTTCTTCAGACATTATTTTCCTCCTCCTTTATCGGTCAAGTGTCAAAGGAGATCCCGCATACTACTGCCTGATTCGCCCACTCATCTTCATGGAACTCAGGCCACGTCGTGAACACCGGGAACGGCGCCGGCAGGACTCCACCAGGGTCATTCACCCGGAAAACGATCCGGTCCGGGTCCAGGATATTCTTCACTGACACGGAAACACCGGCCGCGTCAACACCGGCCGCGCACTCGCTGGGAAGTTGGCGCCAGGTACGGGGCGCAACCGGATGACGAAAGCCCACAAGCGCCAACCAATAGCCGGACGCACAACCGATCCTTGAACACTCAGTGCAAAACTATACCCGGACACCGATGCGACGAAGCTCCGCGTGAAAAAGTACCCCATATCAATCGCCCCACACCCGGCGATTGATTTCCGCCACCAGTTCCAGCTTTCGCCACTGTTGCTCTTCGGTAAGAAGATTTCCGGCGGCGGTGGAGGCGAAACCGCATTGCGGACTGAGGGCCAGATTTCCCAGGGGAACGTGGACGCTGGCCTCCTCAATACGCGCCAGGAGGTAGCCGGGCGATTCCAGCGCCGGGTCCTTGCTGCTGATCAGCCCAAGGATGACCATCTTGTTCTCAGGCATGAACCGCAGCGGCTCGAATGTGCCGGCGCGCTCAGTGTCGTATTCCAGCAGGAACCGGTCCACGGTCAGGGAGCCGAACAGCCGCTCGGCGATGGCCTCGTAGCCGCCTTCGGCGTACCACTTGCTCTGATTGTTGCCGCGGCAGATATGAAAAGCAATGGTTGCCTCCGGCCTCTGCGCGCCCTCCAAGCAGAAATTGTCGGCGGCAAGGGCCTCTTCAAACATCCGGTCCGGGTCTTCGCCTAGGTCCCGCAGGTGCTGCCGCCATCTGGGGTCGACATAGTAGCTGTATCGGGGCGCATCAATCTGGATGTAGTCAACCCCCGATTCCAGCAGGGCGGACACTTCGGACTTGATTATCCCCGCAATGTCCCACAGCAGTTTCTAACGAGTGGGATAGAACAGGTCGGACAGGCCCGGCTGGAAGCAGATGGCCGGGAATTGGCTGGGGCTGGGCAGAGTCATTTTGACCGGTCCAGGAGCGTGGGACTGCAGGAAGCCTCGTTGATGCTCGGTAAGGCTCCGCACCTTTCGCAGCTTCCCAGCCACCACCTGCCGCGTGCCTTGCTCGACAGGTTCCCCGCCGGGCCCCTGCCATAGCCGTACCACCGCGGGCGTGTCGGTATCCACAAACCCTTCAACGCTTTCTATCAGGTCGTTCTGAAACCCAGTGCGGCGAAATTCGCCGTCGGTATAGATTTGCAGACCGGCGGCCCGCTGTCGCTCCAAGGCATTGAGAATGGCCTGGTCCTCAATGGCGTGAAGCTCGTCCAACTCCAGCCGGCCCTCCCTAAAAATGCGTTTTTGGCATCTTTAACTTCAATCGGACGGAGCAGGCTGCCCACGTGGTCGGCGCGGTAGGTCCCCGGCATGGCGATTCCCCCCCAAGGCATTGTCGGTGGCGTTAGGGTTGAGGACATTATACTGTTGATTGCCGTCCGGCCTGCGGAGCCTGGCGCTCACTCCATTTCCATCAAAGTCTCGGTCACCTCGCGGGTGAGGGGATGGGGCATGCCGAACCTGATTTACTATGAACATGAGCAAGACAGCCCTACCAGCGCCGGGGTAATCCATGCGCATCGCTTTGGGAAGCATTCGCGCGTTGACCCAGACTGCCAGCGTGGGGACATCCTTACTATCCGCCATTGACAGAAGCGGCGGGTGAGTTCGTGCTAGTACTCAGCATGTCTATGCCCGCGTTCCGGGCCGTGCAGGTGTAAGTAACTGCTTGTTACTTGGTAGTCAACTTGGTTTTGGGATTTGTTTAAGAAAGGGGCCAATTGAGCTATCCTGCCTGGTGGGAAGTGTTGATGGCGGGGGTGGGAGTGATGGTCAGGGACAAATACGCGGTGCGGCTGGCACAGGAACAACGGGAAGATCTCCAGCGACTGATCCGGGTTGGCAAGAACTCAGCCCGAGTGACCGCTAGAGCGCGGATTCTCCTAAAGAGCGACGACGGTTGGGCCGCGCCCCAAGTGGCCGAAGCTTTGGATGTGGCCCTGAGCACCGTATACCGGGTCAAGCAGCGCTTTGCCGAAGAAGGGTTGGAGAGCGTTTTGCAGGACCGTCCCCAGGCCAACCGGCCCCGGAAGTTGGACGACCGGGGCGAAGCCCACCTGATTGCTTTGGCCTGAAGCCCGCCGCCGGAAGGGCATGACCACTGGACCCTGCGTCTGCTGGCCGGGAAGGTGGTCGAGTTGGGGCTGACGCCCTCCATGTCCCACGAGGGGGTGCGCCAGCGTCTCAAAAAAACACTCTCAAGCCGTGGCAGAAGAAGGAGTGGCGCATTCCCAAGGTGAGCGCGGAATTTGTGGCTAACATGGAGGATGTCCTGGATCTCTACGCCGAACCCTATGATCCCCAACGTCCGGTGGTCTGCTTTGACGAGACATCCACCCAGTTGTTGGCGGAGACCCAGCCCGCTCTGCCGCCACGGCCGGGACTTCCGCTGCGGCAGGACTACGAATACCGGCGGGAGGGTACCCGCAACCTGTTCTTGGCCTGCGAGCCCTTGGCGGGTTGGCGAGAGGTGGCGGTCACGGAGCGGCGCACGATGCAAGACTTCGCCCGCCGGATGCGCTGGCTGGCGGATGAAGCCTACCCGGAAGCCGAGGTGGTAAGGGTTGTCTTGGACAATCTGAATACCCATCGCCGGGCATCGCTGTACGAGACTTTCCCGGCTGAGGAAGCCCGGAGGATTGCCAGGCGGCTGGAGTTTCATTACACGCCCAAGCACGGGAGTTGGTTGAATCCTGTCCTGAGCTTGTCGAAGGGATGGCGGAGATCGAGTTCAGCGTCCTGTCCCGCTCCTGCCTGAAGCAGCGGCTCTCCGGCGAGGAGGCCCTCCGGAGGGAAGTCGATGCTCTGGTCAAGGAGCGCAACGCCGCCAGAGCCACCATCAACTGGCGGTTCAACACCCGGGACGCACGAACCAAACTTCACCGCCTTTACCCTTCCGATCTTACGGTTGGCTCCCGACTAACTTAAGATGTCACGCCGTGACCGCTGGGGCGGACTGACCAGTTAGTGGCCTCTGCACGGCCCGGGCCCGGGCATAACTCTGCTACCAAGTAACAAAGTCCGTCACGCGCCGGTCGCGGCTGTCGTCAGGGGTACACCCGGAGCCTGGTCCTGACCATCGGGTATCGGAACCAACTCGTAGCCCAGCTGGGCTGCCCGCCGCTTGGCGGCGCGGACTGCCCTTTGATGATATTGGCTCTCGTAGTACTCGGCGCCAGCATCTACGTACCCCTGACCATGCCGAAGCATGGAGTAGACGATCAGGGCAAGCTTGTGCGCCGTCGCCGTGATGGCCTTCGGCGCTCCAAGGTGAGCCTTCTTCCGGCGCAGGAACGCGCCCAAGGCGCTGTCGGAACGGTGCAGTGCGTTGGCGGCCAGGCGCAAGGCCTTTGCCGCCCGGTTCGCGCTGGGCTTGGTCCGGGAACTGATTACCTTGCCGCCGGTGACCCGGTTGTTCGGGCTGAGTCCCAGCCAGGACGCGAAGTGCTTTGCGCTTGGCCATTTGCTCATGTTCGTTCCAATCTCGCTGACCACCTTGAGCGCCGTGTAGCCGTCCACGCCATCAATCCGGGTCAGGTCCACCCCCGTCATCCGGTACAGCTGGGTCCGCATATCAAAACGAGGTGCGTTCCCTTGGCTCCCTTTCCTACCGGACTTCGCCGCCGGAGGCTGACCGATGCCGCGGTCGTCAAACCGCTCCAACTGGGCTTCAATCTCCCGGTCGCACTCGGCGATTTTGCCCTGATAAACCCGGTAAAGCTCCAGGGCCTGGGTCAGTTCGAAGATGTGCTCCTCCTGCCAGTGTCCATGGAGCGACTTGGCTATGGTCTCCTCGTCCGCCCTGGTCCTGTGGTCGCGCAGTTGCGCCAGCTTTCCGGGGTCCCGTTCCCCTTTCACTATGGCTTCGATGATCTGCGTCCCGGTCTTGCCCGTGACGTCGCTGATCACGTGCTGGAGCTTCACATTCATCTGGGTCAGCGCCTTCTGCATGTGCTGGATATGGTGGGACGCGTACTCCACCAACATGGCGCGCTGGCGCAGGTAGCTCCGCAACCGTCGTATCTCCGCCTCGGGCCGGAAGGCTCCCGACAGCAGTCCGTAGGTGTGCAGTTGCTGCAACCACTGGCAGTCCAGCACGTCAGTCTTGCGACCGGGCACGTTCTTGATGCGCCTCGGATCCACCAACATCACCTCAAATCCACGCTCTTCCAGCACCCCGAACAGAGGTATCCAGTACACCCCGGTGGATTCCATGACCACGGTCTCCACTCCGCATTCCGCCAGGCGATACAAGTCCGCCGTGTAGGCTGCGAACTCTCGCACCAGCTGCTCCGAACGGTCTTGGGACACCGCCACGAAGTGACTGCTGGCCCCCACGTCGATTCCCGACGCGTTCAGGTTTACTTGGGACAACTCCGCTGGCAGTCCCTCCCGGCCGTGTCCGGCCCTTCCAACTGTCTTCGCGCTCCTCTTCCGTGTGTTCATGACCCCCTCCACCATTACGGTGTAAGCGCGTCACCCGGAGGGAGTCAATGACATCACACACTCTACCAAACGGGAGCGCCCCCTGTGGGGGCGTCACCAATGATGCAGCCGTAAGACTCCCGGACCATGCTGAGTACCGGGCAACCCGCACCAATGTCAATTCGGCCTTCGTCCGGACGACACGCCTCGCCATGAGCATACATGTGCAAAGCGGTCTCGGCAGTTACTTACACCTGCACGGCCCGGAACGCGGGCATAGGAATGCTGAGTACTAAAGACCGCGCTACTTCCCAAGAGGAGATATTTTGATGTAATTCGCCATAGGAACTACAATCCGCGGGTCCTCAGGTACGCTGTAGATCTGCCCAGAGTAGCTTCCCTCAGCCCGGATGAATTCGTATCCAGGGTTTTCTCTACCCTTGAGGGCCCCGCTAAGGTATGGGAGGTTATTTTTGAGAACTTGCCAGAAATGGCTCGCCGCGTATTGCTGGCCATAACCACCCTTCCTGCTGAGGTGTTTCTAGGGATACTCTGAACAAGAGCGGCGAGGGCTTTTCTGGTAGTTGCCGGGGGATTTCCGGCAAATCCCCCAGCTTCCGGAACCGTTTTCCCGGATGTTCCGCCCTCCCATTTCGCCCCGGCGGGGCCGTTGCGGGCTTTGACCGGCCCGTCTGGCCGCCTGCGTCCGGGTTTGGGCACAACTGTGCCTACGTCAGCCGGTCAGTTGACTCTCCGCCGTCAGCAGGTTGCCCAGTCCAAAAAGCAGCGCCAGACGCTCCGTGTTCTTCGCCAGCCCCCGGTAGCGCACCCCCGCTTTCGCGAGGGCAGGCTCTTGGCGTAGCCGAATACCCGCTTCACCTTCAGGAACGGGTGCTCCACCCCCGGTCGCAGTCGCTGACAGGGGTATGTATGGGGTTTTCATGCAGGGGCATAGCGGGTGACCTCCAGGTTGGACTTGGGTTCAGGCCAGGGTTCGGGCAGCAGCCAGACCCGGCTCCAGAACCGGCCTCGGTGCAGCAACCGTCTCAGCCAGACGATGCCGTGCCGGATTACGCTGACGGTCCGTCCCGGCCTGCTCCAACTACTGCGGTGAGTGGGCGCCAGGTGTTTCGGAGGTGCTCTCAGGTTGCCTGGGGCAATCCTCCGGTCATTGGCGTCTTCCACCCTGGTCCCATAGGCCAGGGTCAGGAGCGTCGCCACCGACAACACGAACCAATGCCGCGAAATCCGCGCCGGGTCGGTCCTCCTGGTCTTATCCCATTGCCAACCCAGGCTCTTGACCGCCCCCCGGTCGGGGCCGAGGGCAGGCTTGAACCCCAACTCGATCCAGAAGCGGAGCGCGTACCAACTCACCCCAACTTCCTCCGGCGGAAGGTCGGTCAGGATGATCCACGGCTCCTCCTGTTCAACGTACCAGACCGCCAGCAGGGTGCAACGGCGTTTGGCGGCGGCTCTGCCGAAGGCGGTCCCCCTCCCGATCCATGCGGTATCCGGACGGGGAACGAAGGCACGCGCGGGAAGCCGCCGGCCCCCTTCAGCGCAGAAAGTGACGTTTTTCGGATACCTCATATAGGGATGCCAGCCTTGGGCCAGAATCTGTTTCCACAATTTCGGACTGGCCAAGCCCCGGTCGCACAGCACCACCACGGTCATTTCCCTGGGGACCGCCGGGGCCAGGGCCTGCAGCAGTTCCACTATCGGGTCCATCCAGGCCCCGCGCTGGTTGGCGCGCAGGATGCGCCAGGCCACGGGAATCGCGCAACCCCGGTAGACCACGCTGATGACGATGGCGGTGGCGTCGTCCCCTTTCAACGTGGGGTCAACCGCCAGCGCCAGCCGGCCGGAACGCCACCACGCAAGGACCCACCGGAGCAGCGGCGCGAAGCAGAGACTTACGTCCAGTTCGGCCTTGCAGGGACGCGCCCGGTCGCCGCCGTCGTACAACCACTCCCGGAGATACTGGCGCAGGTTGTTCCAGTTGCCCCGGGTGGAGAGGGCGGACGCGACGGCATTCTGGCAGGCGCTCCCGGCCAGGATGGTCCCGCAGACCCACCAGGCCAGACCGGTCAACTGTGACTGAGTGAGGTGCGGTAAATGCGTTTCAATGACCTGCCGCATCTGGTAGCATTCCTTGGGAAGGCGCATGGGAGACCTCCGGCATCCGGTTTCGTCATTGCAACCAAGATGCCGGATTCCCCTGCGCTTTCCAAGCTCTCAGACCATTTTCAGTCCATACATACCCCTGTCAGCGTCGCAGTCGGGGGCAGGCTCTTGGCCCTAGCGATGCCTTGCGCCTCTCCGCCAACGCTTCAGCGCTCCCAGGGTCGAGTTTCCGGCGTTTCCCAGGACGCATCGCCACCTGCCATTCCACCTCACGCCCCAGGTTCTCCTCCCGCTTGTGGACCCCCTGATACCCGGCATCGCCCCACACCTGCGTCTCCCCTCCGCGCAGCAGCCGGTGCGCCTCGGTTACGTCGTGAGCGTTGGCTGCCGTGGTGCTCAGGCTGTGCACCACCCCGGTTTCAGAATCCACCCCGATGTGCGCCTTCATCCCGAAATGCCACTGGTTCCCTTTCTTCGTCTGATGCATCTCCGGGTCCCGCTTCCTGGCCCGGTTCTTCGTCGAGGACGGCGCCTCGATGATGCTGGCGTCTACGATGGTCCCTTCCTTGAACCGCAGTCCCTGAACCGCAGTCCCTGAACCGCAGTCCCTGGGACTCCAGGTGGGCGTTGATCTCCTCGAGCAGTCCTTTGCCCAGTTCGTGCCGCTCCAGGAGATGGCGGAAGTTGAGGATGGTGGTCTCGCCGGGCAGCGCCTCCGCCAAGCTCAGGCCCACGAACCGCCGGACTGATTCGGCCTCGTAGAGCAGATCCTCCATGCCGGGGTCGCTGAGGTTATAGAACAACTGCACGCAGTGAACCCGCAGCATCACCGTTAGCGGGTAGGGCCGTCGGCCCTTGCCCGGCTTGGGATAAACCGGCCTGATGCGCTCTTCCAGCTTCTGCCAGGGAATCAGGCCATCCATGCGCTGCAGGAACAACTCGCGGCGGGTCTTGCGTTTCTTGCCTTGGTATTCCAAGTCAGCAAAAGTCGGCTGGTCCATCAATTCTCACTCCGTCCGGCACCGGCTGGTCCAACCATACTATGCCACAACAAGGCGGGCTTGTTCAGAGGTTTCTTAGAGGACTTGCAGAAGGCAGTGGAGAGTCTTTCACCTGGCGACTTCGATGCTGGCAACTTTAGGAACGCCATTCGTATGGTCGAGGGAACATTCATCGACCTCAGGGAGGCAACCCCTGGGTCAAAAAGTCGCCAGCGTCTAGTGGTTATGCGAGACCCATCGGTGCGCGACTATCTGTGGGGCCGCCTTGAAGCAGTAGACGGCGAGGCGGATGCTTTGCTGGAGAACGCGATCTTTTTTGAGCAGTGCGTCATTCTGTACGAGGGCGGAAATCATGCTAACTCAATGTCCTCAATGTTTCCTCCTAGCACACGTATGCGGGTTCGGGACCGAGATGTAATTGACAACGAAGCCGTGGCGGCCCGAGCAGTTACGCTGCTCAGCAGCGATAGTCCCATGGTACGAAGAAGATGGTGGAGTGAAGATTCTCAATATTACGAGCGAGAGCAGGTGAGCTTTGAGCGAAGAACTGCCTTTTTGATGGCCGTACTCGCAGCTCACCAGGCTAGTCGAACGGTGTTCAAATCCGCTAGTTTTGCTGTAGCCACGACGATTCAGGTGTGGGAGAAAGGACAAGCCCCGCCGAGTGACGCATTGGAGTTGTTTAACCAAATTAAAGCAGTCGGAGGCTTGCTTCAAGAGAACTTCTCGGAGAGGGCGGAACGAGCTCTGCTCAATTTGACCACAGGTCGGCTAGAAGATACTCAGGGGTTTAAAGTGCTAGTCGATTTGGCAACCTTGTGCCCAAATCTCTTTGCAGAGCCCCTACGAACTTTAGAATCGTGGAATTCTGAGTTTGAGGATATTCTGGACTCTGAGCGAGACTGGCTGCTTGATGAAGCCGACGACCCTGATTGGCTCAAAGAAGAAATGCGGTCGATCAGCCGGATAGCTTCCGCAATGGGAATGGACATTTCTGATCTCGAGGCGGACGTGGAATGTCGAATCGAGGAAATGCGGTCTGAGCGAGAACCTGAAAATGATAATGATCTGCCGGACGGCTATTCCGAGCTTTCGGAAGATCCTGACGACGAGTCAGAAATAGATGCTCTCTTTCAGTCCCTGCGTTGAATTGTGTCCCCCATCAACCCGCAGGGGCGCACACCCGTGCGCCCCCACCCTGCAAATCAACGTCGCGCTCAACCCCCGGACACTTTCAGGACAAATGCTTACCGTAAAACTCCAGCACCCGGTGCCACATGTCCTGCGCCGGCGCCGCCCGGTAGCTCGGACGGTAGTCCGCGAAGAACGCATGCCCGGCGTTGTCGTACATCACCCACTCGTACGTCTTGCCGTGCTTGTCCAGTTCCGCCTTCAGCCGCTCCGCCTGCTCCGGCGTCGGATTCTGGTCCTCGATCCCGAACAGCGCTAGCAGCGGGCACGACAGGCCCGCGATCATGTCGATGGGATTCACCGGCCGCAGGTCGGTGATCTCCTGGTCGGCGATATGCCCGCCAGCCGAGTCCACCGCCGCGTTGATGTTGCTGCTATGGCACGCCATCATCAACGTGTACCGCCCGCCCGAGCAGAACCCTATGATGCCCACCTTGCCGTTGCTGTGCGCCTGCGACTTCAGGAATACCGCCGCCCCGTCCAGGTCGTCCATCGCCTGCGAATCGGGACTTGCGAACAGCGTGGCCAGAACGTTTTCCGGCTCCGGCGTCCCCTCCCGCGTGTACAGGTCCGGCGCGATCGCCAGGAATCCCCGGCCCGCAAACCGCACCGCGATGTCCTTGTGATGGTCCATCAGCCCCATGCCTTCCATGCTCACGATCACGGCGGGATAGTTGCCCGGCTCCGCCGGACGGCTGTACAGCGCATCGATCATCGTCCCGTCGCGGCTGGCATACTGGATCATCCCCGTCTCAAGCTGCTGACCTGCCAGTACCATAATTCCACCTCCGGCAATTCACTCAGGGTCTCAAGCCGGATTGTATCACTCCGTTTTGCCCTGGAATGGCTTGTATTGTCGGTCGGAGAGGTCTCCCATTGTTCACTCGCCCTAGATGGGAGGGGACTTTGTACAGAAAGAGTCGCGTCAACCAATAGTCGGTAACTTGAATCGCAATTCCTCCCGAAGGCTACGGCGTAAGCTCTACCTCTCCCACCGACGCGCGGTCGAAGTCCGCTGACCCGTTGGCCACCGAACCGGTACTCACGTCTACTTCCAGCTTTAACCCGAATCCACCGGTGGACACCGATAGACAGCGTGAGGACAGCGGAAGGTGGGTGAGGAAGTTACAGGCGCGATGGTCCGGGCTCGAATTCGGGTAGACGGGAGGTTGGCGGCGGTCTGCAGGCGCTTTGGGGGGCTCCGATGGCGGCTTACAGTGGCTGTGGTGAGGGAGATGGCGGGATAGGACACGACGAGAGGCGCTCGCGGACCGGACTGGCGCGAGTTGGCGGGGCGTTGGTTGGCCGGATGGCGGGTCAGTAGCGGACGGGCGCCGTCAGGCTGGGAGTGGAATGGCTCGCAGTCGGGCCAGGGCGCGATTGAACTGGGTGTCCCATGGCCAGCGCTGGGGAAGATGCAGGGTGAGGCGGCGTACCGAGCGGGTGAGCCGTCCGGCCAGGGCGAAGACCCGTTGTCTGAGGGTCTTGGTGGCCACCATCCTCTCTCCCAGGCCGATGCGGGCTGTCCAGCGGGCCAGGTTTGGGCCATCGCCTGTACCGCCAGCCATGCGGCGTTGGCGGCGAAACGGCCCGAGGGGAGATGGTTGAGCCCCACGCCGTACTTGAGGTCTCGGATCGCATTCTCGATCTCGGCGTGGCGGCGATGGTCGGCCTCCAGTTCCAGGGTATCGCCGTCCCGGCCGGTGATGAAGCCGTGATAGTCGTAGGTGGCGAAGAGGGCCAGTTGGGAACCGGGCGCGGGCTTCACCCGCCGGACGATGAGCCGCACCGGCGCGGCGCCGGGCTCACTCCGGAAGGGGACATACGTGGTCTCGGCCACGGCGGCGGCGCCCTCCATCCAGTAAGGTATCGGCGTCCAGTCATCCTCGGGTATGGCCTCGATGAGATTGCGCAGGCTCTGGCGCTGACGGATGGTGATGGAGAAACGCACCTTCTGCTTGCGGTAGACGGATACCACGCTATGAGTGTAGAAGCCGCTGTCGGCCCGCACCGTGAGTTGCCCCTGGGCCCCGGCGTAGCGTACCCGCCCCACCGTCTCCCGCAGGAAGTGGGCGGCGCCCCGAGCGGTGTTGGCGCGGCCCTCCCGCAGCCGGGCCATCAGCACGTCGCCAGTGCCGCCGTGGTGGCGGGCGCCCTCCTTGGTCAGGCCGTAGGTCTCGCAGATGGTGGAATCGAGATCATTGGTCAGGGGGCCATCGCCGGGGCCAGCCCCGGCCCGGGCCAGCAGTTCCCGGCTCACCCGGTCGAGCTGGCGGACGTGGCCCCAGCGGAAGCTGCGCAGGAAGGTGCCCAGAGTGGACGGCGCCTTGACCACGCAGCCCAGCACCCGGGCGGTCCCGCCGGAACGCAGCGCGTCGGCGTCGTCGATGCAGTCGCCTCCGGCCAGCGCCGACGCCACCAGGGTCAGCAGCTTGTCGCCGGTGTTGGCCCGGCCCGGGGCACGGCCCAGGTCAACGTGTTTGTCCACCAGTTCACCCAGACCCAGGCGGAGGGCCAGGCTGGCGGGCAACAGCAGCCCGGCATTGGCCACCAGGCGGTGGTCGTCGAAGGAGACGAGGATGCCGTCGGGGCGCTTGCGTGGTAGCATCTAAAAGGTGCTCCTTTTCCGGGGTCGGTTTTCTCATCAAAACCATTATCCCAGATTCAGAGGAGCACCCTCTCACCATTCCAGAACACCATTCATCTCCACCCCTTCGGTGGATTCGGGCTTAGAGGCGGCGACTCGGCAAGGGAGCGGCGGGCAACGGGGAAAGCCCGCACATCAGGCCCGGTGTGACAGCTAACGCCCTGGAAAGGGGAAGAGAGCAGTATACATGGGCAGCGGAAGGGAAGGCCGCCGGAAACGCCAGGAGCTGCACATAAAGGTCAACGGGAGAGGCCGCCGGTTCGCGGCGGCCTCTCCCGTTCCCGTTTCGCCCACAGCGCCCTCTCGGACTGCGGTTCTTTGGGTGCAGCTCGCGGTGGGCCGGGTCGCCTCAGGGGTCCTGGCGGTGGAGCAGTTCTTCCAGATCTCGGACGCGGGCCTCAGCGACGGCGCGGGTCTCCCGTTCGGCATTGCGTTCCGCTTCGGCGGCGTCAGCCCTTGCGCGCTCATCTTCCAGGGTGGCGATGGGCCGGCCCGTAGCCGGGTCGTAAAACGCCAAGTCGCCTGCTTCCCACCGCAGGTGCAGGTTCAACGTCGCGCTGTATCCCTGCAAACCGCCGTCAGGAAGTTCCTCGATATCTATTGCGGCGTACTCCCCGTCCACCAGCCGCTCCCCGGCCAAACGGGTCCCGTGATACCGGCCCGTCTCATCGAACCGCCAGTATTCCCCGATGCCCAGCGCGGCGTAGTCCTCCTGCTTCTCTCCCACGTCAATCTCCGCCGTGCTCTCCGACGCGACCTCCAGCACGAAGTCCGGCGGCTTCCCCTGCTCCGAGACGATGTACCCGTTGCTGGCTTCGTAGGCCGCCGGGTCCACGCCGAGGGCCACCAGCAGGTCGGGACGCCGGGCCCGGGACTTGTTGAAGCTGGCGTCGGGCACGATCCAGCGGTCCGCCTCAACTAGGGTGGTTTCCGGGTTGCCCAGATGTAGGGCCAAATAGCGGGAGTTGCCGTTCTTGAACAGGTGGTCGTACTGGGTCATCTCGTCGGATTCGCGCCGGGGCGGGTCGGGCAGCCGGAAACGGCCCTGGACTTTGGCAGTCTTGGCGAAGATCTCGGGCGTGGTCATGTTACACCTGGCAATTGGCGGCAACTCCGGTCCGCCCCGTCAGTCCGACGGGCGGGCGTCGCCGCCACTCCTTTGATTTCCCCTCGATAGCATGATTCTACGGGAATACTATACACCACCCGGCATGCTCGGACAGCGAAGAAGCTCGCATCCACGGCCCGCCGCTAGAGACTCGAACGAGTCAGCGTCAACTATTGTCCGCTCTTACATGATCAAGGTCCACTGTCCACGAGTACCGGAGTTTTTCGTGTTGATTGAGAAATTGGGATGGTGTAGTGCATCAGGGCGTCGCCGGGCATGACGACGATCTCCTTCACGAAGGACTCTATGAAGGCCCGGCGCTCGGTCAGCTCGCTCTCCTGTAGGAACTGGTTCATGTCCTGGGCGTAGGCGGCGATGGTGTTCACGTCGTCCAGGACCTTCCTGCGCTGGCCCAGGATGGCCCTGGCCTCAGCCGCCGCATCCTCCAGGCGCATCTGCCGCTCCCGGTGTTCACTGATACGCTCCGAGGCGTCGGCCATGCCGGTGTCGCTATTCTCGATGAAGCGCCAGATGCGGGCCAGCTTCCGCTTCACCTCCTCCAACTCATCGTCGATGGTCTCCAACCGCTTGCGCTGCTCCCGGGCCAGGCCGTCCATCTCCTCGTCAACCACCTTCACCAGGGCGCGGATGTTGCCCTCGGTGAGGATGTTGGAGCGAATCCTGTTGACGACCAACTCCTCGAAGCGGCGGGCGTTGATGCTGGGAGTCTCGCAGGCGTCCTTGCCGATTTTGATGTTCGACGGGCAGACGTAGTAGGCGTACTTGCCGCTCTGGGCGAACCGCCCGTTGAGCGGGGTGTCGCAGGCCTGGCACTTGATCAGGCCGGTCAGCAGGTAGGAGCTTCCGACCCTTCGGGGGTTGCTGATCCTGGGAGCGCGGCGGCGCAGTTGCTGGTTGACGCGGCGGAACTGGGCCCTGGAGACGATGGCGGGGAAAGCCTTCTCCACCCGCACCGGCTCGGCCTTGTCCCTGGCCTTCGTGCCCCAGAGCAGGGTGCCGGTGTACGCCTCGTTGGTGAGGATGCCGTGGACGCTGGTCTTGCCCCAGAGCTTCCCTTTGGGGCTGGCGATGCCCTCGCTATTGATGGTGCGGGTGATTTCCAGGGTCCCCTTGCCGGCCTCGGCCATGTTGAAGATGCGCCTGACGATGCGGGACGTATCCGGGTTGGTCTCCAGGGTGGGGCGTTTCTTGGGTCCGTCCGGCGCCATGACCCGGTTGTAGCCGAAGGGGGCGTGGCTGGAAACCCAGAAGCCTCTCGATGCGGCCTCCCGCATCCCCCGTGTAACCTCTTGCCCAAGATTTTCGCTATAGAACTCGTCAACACTCTCGATGATGGCCTCCATCAGCTTGCCGGTGGGGTGTCGTCGGCGTGCTCGGTGATGGAGACGACGCGGATTCCCTTGCGCCTAAGCATGGACTTGAAGGCGACGGCGTGCTCCCGCTTGCGGGTGAACCTGCTGAACTTCCAGACCAAGATTTCCTTAAAGGGAGAATCGGACCTGCTGGCTTCGTCGATCATCTTGCGGAACTCGGGCCTATCGGCGATACGCCCGCTCTCGGCCTCGTCCACGTACTCGCGGGCGACGAGGTAGCCGTTCTTGGCGGCGTGGTCCCTGAGCGCCCGAAGCTGGGCGGCCACGGACAGGTCCACGTCCTGGCGGTCGCTGGAGACCCGGGCGTAGAGGGCCGCCGGCGTGCAGTCGTGTCGTTCATTCATCTGTGTGTCCTCCTTCTGGTTCCTGCTGGTCGTCCCTGCGGGCTTCCGCCCGTTGGCGGCGCTGCCGCCGCAGCCATTCCCGCTCGTCCATGTACAGGCGGATGGCCTCGCGCAGGAACTCGCTCATGCTGCGGCCCTCTTCCTCGACCACCTGTTGCACCTGCTCGGCCATCTCCGGGGGCATGGAAAAGGTGATGACCCTGGACTTTCTGGGCATGGAAACTCTCTCTTTTTGACGTACAGTGTATTACAACGTCATACTCTTATCGTGGACGAACCGGCGTGGGGTTGTCAAGAATGGACTGTCAGTCGCCCGAATGCGCCCCGCCCAGCGGCGGGATGCCAAAAGACAGGCGGGTTCATCGGGAGCCCTGGCGAGCATCGAGATGAACCCGAAAACTTTATCGAAAAAGATATGGCTTGCGGGACGGAGGTGGCGACCGGATGGTAGAAGGCATCAGCTCGCCTCCACGCCTTCGTCCTGCCCAGCCTGGGCTTGTTCCGCCTGCTCCCGCATGTAGGAACGGATGGCGACCCTGGCCAGGATGCGCAGCCTCTTCAGGATGGCCCGTCGCTGCTGGGGGGGTAGGACGCCAGGGGGTCGTCCGGTTCGTTGCCGCCGGTCTTGTTCGTTATGTTCAGTTTCGTGGTATCTTTCATGTTGCGCAGTCGCAGCGGCGTTCAGCGAGCCGCTGGCCTCTCGTTTTGGATGTGCGGCCCAGGGGCCACCGGCGCCGATGGAAAGGGCTAACGCCGGCGACCCTGAAGACGTCTCAGGCCCCGCCGTGCCGCCGTTGTGCCTGCGCCCGGCGGGGCCTTGGGTCTAGTCGTCCAGGTCTTCCTCCCGGTCCTCCTCCCGGTCCTCCTCTTCCACGTCCACGTCTACGTCCTCCTCTTCCTGGAAGAAGCTCATCCGGTAGTCCTCACCCATGAGGATCTCCGGCCCGCCGGGCATCCTGGATGCGAAGCGGTGGATGGAGTGCATAGCGCCGCCGCAGGGCTCGACGCCCTTGCGCCAGTGGCCCAGCCGCTTGGGGTCCACGCCCAGGGCCCGGGCAGGCCGCGCCAGGAGAGGCCGCTGGCCTCCTTGAGGCGCTCCAGGCGCCGCCCGAAGTCGTCGGGCAGGACGCCGGTCTCCATGGGTTCGGTCCCGTCCGGCGGGGGGCCGTGGCGCCCTTCGGACGAGTTGGGGTCGCTATGGTTGTTCATGCTTGTCCTCCGTCTTGAAAAGCTGGTGGGAGCGGGTCACTCCCAGGGCCTTTTGCATCCGGCGGCGGATGCGCCCGGAGGGCGAGCGCCCGCCGTTGACCAGCATCGACATGTAGGCGGGGGTGACCCCGACCTGCCTGGCGAGCCAGTTCTGGAGCGGTCCAACTGGTTGAGCCGCTCGAAGAGGGCCGCCGCGTCGAGCCGGACCACGGTCCGTCCTCCGCGCCTCCGGTGGCCTTTCCGCTTGTTGGTGTGTGGTGAAGACATGGCTCTCTCTTCCTAATTGGTTCATCGGGGCGGGAGGGCCTGGGGCGACTCCGGGTCGGCGGGGGGTGCGCCAGGCGCGGCCCAGGGGCCCCAGCTCCTGCACCGCGGCCTGGTGGGACACCCACAAGGGGACGGTCACACCGGTGGCCTGCATCTCCTCCCGGGCCAGCCGCAGGAAGTGGGTCCGGGCGATGTCGTCGTCCAGGACCACCAGGACGGCGGGCCGTACGCCGTGGTCGTCGGTGGGACGGTGGGAGGAGGAGTAGCGCAGGTAGGGGGCCAGGCGGGCCGACATGGTGGAGGGCCTGACGGCGCGGCGCTCCCACTCCAGGAAGAAGGGCCAGGTGACGCCGCCCTTTCTGAGCACTCCGAAGGCGTCGGGGTTGACGGCGCGCATCCGGTCGCCGTGGCGAAAGTACCTGGACGCCCGGCGGGGCGGGTCAAGCTGCACCACTTCCCACTGGAGCAAGGCCGCCTGGGTGGTCATGGCGGCCAGGAAGGCGTGGACGGCGGCGGTGTGCTCCAGGTTGCGCAGCAGCTGCCGGCTCTGCCTGCCGGAGACGTTGGTCCAGTGGAAGGGCGCGCCGGGGAACAGGGGAGCGGCGCTCCACCGGCCTTTTGCCATGCTCAAAGAAGTGCGGTCGCGGTGGGCCAACAGCGCCAGCGCCCGGTCGGTCAGAGCCAGGCGCCCGCCGGTTTCGGCAGGCCGGACCACGAGGTTCAGGGATTCCAGCGGAATCACTACCTGGGAGGCCCGCTGGTGGGAGACGCCCATAATTCCGGCCAGGTCCTTGAGGGCGACCCAGGGCAGTCGCCGATCAGGTCGACGGCCCGCTTCTCGGCGGGCCGGAGGACGGCGGGCAGCAGGCAGTCGGGGACGTGCCAGCCCGGTCCGGCGGCGGCCAGGTCGGCGGGAAGGGTGGCCCGCTGCGGCTCCGCCTCTACTGGAAGCTCCCCGCCGGGGTCCAGCCGGTCCAGGGCATGGCGCGGGCCGATGAAGTTGCCAGTGGCCTGGGGGCTCCACACCGGGTCGTCGGGCGTGGCCGATACCGCTTCGCTCTCCACGGCCAGGAACACGGGGACGGGGAACCCGTCCAGCATCCGGCGGGAGTGCCGGAGGCGCACCGCGTCGGGCATCAGGACCAGCACGGCGTCGGGCAGCGGCCCCTGGCGCAGCTTCCACATCCGGTTGGCGAAGGGGGAACGGTCGGCGGTGTGGCCCCGCCGCACGATGCCCACGGTCCTGCCGTCCGGAAAGTAGATGGCAGCGTCCAGGGGCAGCGCCCGGTACCAGCGAAGCCGCAGGGGGTAGGCCACGCCGGAGAGGACGGCGGCCAGCCGGTAGACGGCGGCTACGGCGTCCAGGCGCTCCAGGAGGATGCGCCGCCAGCGGGCCGATACCGGACGGGCCCGGAGCAATTCCTCCACGGACATCCCCTCGTCTCCGGCCAGCCGGTCCAGACCGGCGGCGGTGAGGTGGAACCGCTCGGTTGCTGGGAACAGGCCGGTGGCGTGGGTGACGGCGTCGCAGAGGCCGTCCCGGTCCAGGCCGGCCACGGCCCCGTAGACCGCGCCCCGCGACCAGCCGGTGACCGCCGCCAGGTCCGTCCGGTCGACGAAGGGCATCTTCGCCAGGGCGCGGAGCATCTCCGCCTCGCATCCCGCGGGCCTCATGGCTTCGCCTCCGAGCAGGGCACCGCGCCGTTGCCCTGGTTCCGCTCGGCCAGCAAGCGGCGGTAATCGCTCACCTTCTGCTGGGCGCCCGCTCCGGCGAAGGATAGGTCCCGGTCCGAGAGGGTGTAGGCGGAGACTGCATCGCGGATGCGCTGGGCGACGGCGGGGTCTCCTTCCTCCGGCTTTCTGACCATCATGGAGAAGGCGGGCATCCGCTCGGCGCCCACGGTGGCCCGGACGTAGCAGTGATGGACGTCCAGCGAGGTGATGTCGTCCTCGCTGACCCGGTCCTTGCCCAGCTCCCACACCAGTTGCCTTGCGTCGTTTCCCGCCACCTGGAACACCGCCAGGCAGCCCACGTTGGCCAGGATGGTGTCCCGCATGGTGGGCGAGAGATCGTCCAGCTTGGCCAGGCTCTGAGTGGCCAGGATGAAGCTGGCGCCGAACTTGCCCAGCTCAGACAACATGCTTTCGTAGTCCACGCCGGGCATGGACTGCATCTCGTCCACGACCACCAGCGCGCCCCGTCGCTGGGCAAGGGGTAGGGCCTCCTGCTCGCGGATCACCGAGTCCACCAGGTTGAGCAGCGACGCGCCCACCAATGCGGACACGTCCCGGCCCACGACTCCCTGGGCGGTGGACACCAGCAGGATGCCGCCGTCCAGGATGGTCTCCCGCAGGTCGATGGTGGAGCGGGGCTGGCCCAGGATGGCCCGCGCCCGCTTGGAGGAGGCGTAGTAGGACAGGCGGGTCTGCACCGGGGCCAGGGCCTCGGCCCGGTACTGGTGGTGCCAGCCGCCGAAGTCCCGGGTCCACCACTCCAGCAGATAGGGGTCCTCCACCTTCTTCAGCACGGCGTCCCGGAACTTCCGGTCGGTGAGCAGCTTCAGCCCGTCCAGGATGGTGTGCTGGCTGTCCCGGTCGGTCTCGGGATGCTCGTTGGCCTCGTGGAGGGTCTTGACCGTCTGCTCCAGGATCGACTGCATCCTCGGACCCCACTGCTCCCACAGGCCACGGGCAACCCGCACCACCGAGTCGGCGGTGCGGTCCCTATCGGCGAAGACGCGGTGTCCAGCAGGTTGATGCTGGGGGAACGGGATTCGTCGCCCAGGTCTATCAGGCGTACCTTGCCGACGAGGGACTCCGGGACCTGCTCCAGGATTCCGGCCACCAGGTCGGCGTGGGGGTCGACGACCACGATGGCGTCGCCGTCGCGGCCCTCGGCCTTTTCCCGCAGCTTATGGCTGACGATGTGGTGCATCAGGGTGGACTTGCCCATGCGGGTGCGGGCCACGTAGAGGTGGTGGCGGCGGAGCAGGTCATCGGGGAAGCGGATGGGCCGGGGCTTGCCCGCCGTGGTGTCGCCCACCAGGGCGCCGCCCCGCACGCCCTTGGCCGAGGGCAGAAGAGCGCGGGAGCCGGAACGCTCCACCAGGGGCGTCTCGTCTCCCGCCCCCGGCGGGTGCCACAGGGCGGCCGCCTCGCGGATGCCCAGCACGCTGCGCTTGCCGAAAAGTCCCGGACCGGCGGGGTGGAGGTTCATGATCGGTACCACGGGCTTCACGCCGCTGACTTTGAACCGCGCCCCGGCGGGGTGGTCGAAGTGGCGGTAGGCGGCCACCGCGCCCAGCAACTCGGCGGCCCGCTGCGGCCGGGTGGCTTCGGGCAGCACGGCGATCACCTGGAGATCGGCGTCGAAGGCGATGCGGGAGACCTTCTCCCGGACCAGCAGCGGGTCGTGGACCCGGCTGCGGGCCTGCTTCCAGCGCCACCAGCCCCAGCCGGCGACGGTAAGGCCGAGCAGGGAACCGGCCGCCAGCAGCGACGCCTTGAGGAACTCGCCGTCCTGCACCCACAGGTAGCCCTTGAGGGCGGCCAGGGCGCCCACGCCTAGCACCGCCATGGTCACGCCGTCGAGATGGAGGGGCTTGGTCTGATAGGTGTAGGACGGCTCGCGGTTGTCGGGGACGGCCCGCTGGTGGGCCCGGGCCTGGTGGGCCTGGGCCCAGTCGGGTCCCAGGGAGCGCAGCAGCAGGCAGCACAACACCCGCTCCCACTCCTCCAGCTCGGAGAGGGCGCCCATCAGCGCGATGAGGGGGTCGGAGCCGGGGTCCAGCAGGTCGTCGTCCCGGAAGGTGCGCAGGGGCATGTACTCCGGGCCGCCGGAACGGAGGGTCATGCCCCAGGCCTGCTCGCCCACGTGGACGAAGATGGGGTCCTCGTCCACGGGCACCTGCCGGATGCGGGCCTGGGGGTAGTGGGCCGAAAGCTGGCCTCTTACCACCTGGCCGTCCTGGCAGCGGGCCAGCAGGACTGGCGGACGTTTTTTCTGTCCATCGCCGAACAGCATTTTCTTGACGTTGATGTTCATATTGGTTGCCTCCGTCTATCGGATTTGATTGGGTTCAGTGCCTAGGGCCGGGCCGCCACTCGATGACCTCGGTCTCCTCGGGGGTGGCCTCGATGCGGACGGGGAAGCGGTTGCCCCGGGCCAAGAGCAGTCCGTCGCCGCGCGGGCAGGAGAGCAGCCAGCGTTGCAGTTCCACCGGCAGGTCGAAGGCTTCGCCCACGGTGGCGACGGCGGCGGCGTCCTGCTGCAACAGCAGCTTGAAGGCGGCGTTCTGCAAAAGGGCGCGACCGGAGTGGCCGGTGATGGCGCGGGAGGAGTCCTCGGAGAGCAGGTCCTGCACGTCCTGGGTGATGAACTGGAGGCCCAACCGGTGCTTCCGGGCGCGTTTCGCCATGCTGACCATGAAGGCCGCGCCCTCGGGGTGCTGCATGATCGACCACACCTCGTCCACCACCAGCAGCCTTGGCCGGGGGTCCTGGGCGGCGGCGGCCCACACCGTCTCGGTGCAGACCATCGCCGCCGCCGGTCTGAGTTCCGATTCCAGCAGGTGCAGGTCGAAGACGGTGACCAGGGCCTCGCGGGTCAGCAGGTCGTCGCCCTCGTCGGAGAGCAGGTGGCGAAGGCTGCCGGTGGCGAAGGGGCGCAGCAGGTGGGCGATAGCCCGCCCCGAACTGGATTCGGGGTCGCCGCCGCCCTCCTGTTCCAGGTAGGCGTAGAAATCGCGGAAGCCGGTGCGCTCCCGGCGCTCGGAGTAGTAGCCGGCCAGGGCGTGGTCCAAAGACGACCGCCGCTCTGCGCTCAAACGTTCCCCCACCATCACCTCGATCAGCCGCCGCAGGCTGCCGATGCGCTGCAAAAGCTCCTCCGAGTCGCCCCGGTCGATGACGAAGGGGTTCATGCCCTGCCCCGCGATTCCCGGCGACAAGACCCTGCCACCGGCGGCTCTCGCCATATCGGCGTACTCGCCCTCCGGGTCAATCACGTAGGCCCGCACTCCCCGGCAGACGCCGCGCAGCAATCCCAGCTTGGTGGCGAAGGACTTGCCCGAACCGGAGCGGGCCAGGACGGCGGTGTTCGCGTTGAGGTGGGTGCCGTCGAAGGAGTCGTAGACTATGGGGGCGCAGGCCCGCAGGTCGATGCCGTAGAGGGTGCCGCTCCTGGTGTCCAGGTCCGGCGGCGAGAAGGGGAACAGGCGGGCTAGGCTTGAGGTGTCCAGCGTCCGCCACACCGCCACGGCGTTCAGCGTCAGGGACAGGGTCGAAAGCAGTCCCTCCCGCTGCCGGAAGGCCAGGTTGTCCAGCTTGCCCAACGTCGCGGCGAAGTGGGCCCGGGCCTTCTGGGTCAGGTCTTTCAGAACGTCGGCGTCATTGGCGTGTAGCGTCACCGACAGGGAGGCGTGGAACAGCCGCTCCCTACCCCGCTGCACTTCATCCCGGAGACGGCTCACATCCTCCAGGGCGATCTCCGCCTCGGGGGACAGGCTGCGGCCCCGGTTCAGGGACAACGACTGCGCCGACTCGAACCGCACCTTCTGCCACTCCAGGGTGCGGGCCGCCTGCTCCGACGGGATGGCCCCCAGGTGGACCGACAGGTCCATGGGCGCTCCGGCGGCCATCAGGCCCTGCAAAAAGCCGGGGCCAGGCTGCGGGGCCACTTGCCCAAGGTGCAGCGAGCGGACCAGGTGGCCGCCGATGCGGATGTCGCGCCGGTTGACCTCTACCTCCAGCTCGGCGGCTTCGTTCCGGTCGCTGGGCGAGCCGCCCAGGGCCGAGGCCAGCAGCAGGAGCCGCAAGGCTTGGCCGTTCAATGGGAAGACTCCCAACCCGGCGCGTACCAGCAGCGCCCGCAGCTCGTCGGCGCGGGTATGCTCGCAGACGGCGTAGAAGCGCCGGTCCAGGATGCCCTCGCGGGCTTCCAACGTAGTCAGCAGCCGTCCCAGGCTTTCTGCTGCTTCCCTGGTCTGCTGCGGCAGGTCGTCGGGCTGGGCCTCGGCCAGGGTGTTCAGCAGATTCTGCAAGACGGGCGGGTGCTGGCGTATCAGCAGTTGCACCGGAAAGTCCAGGGCGTTCAGGGAACCGGCGAAGGCCCCCAGCTTCGGTTCGTCCAACTCCAGCCCCATCACCTCCAGCACCGCCAGCTTCACCCCGTCCAGACGCACCGGGCCGTCGTCTTCCAGGTGGGACAGCATGAAAAACAGGGACAGGGGCGGCGGCTTGGGTTCCTCCAGGACAGGCTCCGCCGCTTCTTCCCTCGGACCGCGTTTGATGATTGTCTTGATGTTCGGTAGCGTCGCTTTCATTTCTCGTAGCTCCTTGGTTGTCGTTCTATGGGATGGGGTTTTATGGGATGGGCAGGATGGGTCCCAGCCTGCTGCTCAGGGCCAGGGCGATGCCCTTGGCCAGGAGCAGCACCACCAGGCCGACGATGGCCATGACCACGGCGTTCCTGGCCTGGCCCTTTCTGTCCCCCTCCGCTCCTTCGGCCATCAGCACGAACCCGGCCCAGACGATGGCGAAGAGGCCAGGCCGACTCCGGCGTAGGCCATGCCCGTCAGCACCGCGTCGAAGGCGGCGGTCATCTCTTCCCTCTCGGCCTGGGGCACGGCGGCCACGGAGGCCAGTAATGCGCCCCAGGCCAGCAGGATGCCGGCAACCCGCCCTACCACGGCCAGCTCCACCAGGAGGAGTCGCCCACCGTGGCCTGCTCCGCCCGGGGCGGTTCGGGCGTGGGAGCAGGCACCACCAGGCCAACGTAGGGGTCGTCGGCTCCCACCCCCAGGGCGAGGGTCAGGGGGATGCTTTCAGGGCGGGTATGGGTGGCCGGGGCGCGTTCCGTCTCCACCGCCCGCACGTGCTCCGAGTGGCGGACGCGGATGCGCACCGTCTTGGTCGTCGAGCTTTCACCGCAGCGGCAGGTCACCCGCCGGGTGTACACGTCGGTGCGCGCCGGGTGGTGGGTGGTCTGGAGCAAGGGCGGCAGCGGCACGTTCAGCGTGGCCGCCAAGTCCGCCGTGATTTCCAGCTTGTGGGTCGCCTTGTCGTTGGGGACGACCAGGGTGAAGCCGGTCTCGCCGCCCGGGACGAAGGACGCGCTGGTCGTGTGCGAGCCGGCGGAAACGTTCACCGTTCCCGCGACGGCGGTGACGCTAGCGTCCAGCAGGCGGGCGCCGACTGGCTGAAGTGGCCGCCGTAGACCGGCAGGTCCACCTCCTGCCGCGTCTCCGCGATGCACTCCGAGGCGATGACGCCGGTGATGCTTCCCGGCGTCCACTCCAGGGAGGTCAGTTCCAGGTCGCACAGCCCGCCGTCGGCCTGGGGCAGCAGGTAGGGAATCTGGTGGCTCTTCAGGCTCGCCGCCCCGCTCCGGCCCAATGCGTCCCTCCAGGAGAAGGTGAAGGAGGGCGAAGGGCCGTTCAGGGTCAGGTTGTAGCTCTTGGCCTGCCCCACCGCGAGGCTGGTGTTGGCCCCATCTTCAGGGTCCGGCCCGTCCGGCCCCCGTAGACCCGCACCTTCAGGTCCAGGTCGTGGGCCGCCCGCAGGGTCACGGCGGCGGTGTCGCCGGTGACGCTCAAACGTTCTATGAAGATGCGCCGTCCCGGCACCGGCTCCGGCGGCACGAAGTAGATTTCGTCCAGCCGCCAGCCGGGGTACTCGTCGTCGGGGCCGTCGGCCATGAGGCTGCTGGGCAGCAGGAACAGGACCAGCAGCCCCAGGGCGGCCGCCGCCAGGAACCGGTTCCAGTGTTTCTTGTGCTGGGACTCCTGGGGCTTGGACTGTTGACTGCCCCGGTTCCTGTGGCGGCGGCCCTTGCCGAACCAGCTGTGGGGCCGGAAGGGGGGACGCCCCTTGCGTCTTGCCGCCTTCACCGCCTTGCCAATTCCCCCGGCGGCCTTCTTCGCCAGCAGCCGCAGCGGGTCGGGCTTGGCCTCGGGCGCAGGGGGAGGCTCGCTGATGGCCAGTTGGGCCGGGGAGCCGGCGTAGCGCCTGGCCCCGAGGTTGAACTTCAGCAGGTCGGCGGCCACCAGGGGCAGCCCCCGGCCTCCCACCTTCCCCACGGTCATGGCGATGCCCACCACGCCGATCAGCGCGCCCACGGCCAGGCGGACCGCCATCGGCCCGAAGGGCGGTGGTGGCGGTGTGCGCCGTAGGCCACGGCGCACACCGCCACCACCGCCACGATCTGGGGGAAGGTGAACCACAGCAGCACCTTATCCTCGGCCTGCACGTGGGTCGGTACTTCATACTCTCTCATTCCTTCCCTCCTATCCGCCGCCGCTCTTGGGTTCCGGGGTGCCAGAGGGGGCGCCGCCGTTCGTGGGGTCGGGCACGGTAGGGTCCACCGGGTTGCCGACCACGGCGTTCATCACCAGATCCACCACGCCGTAGGCCACCAGGGCCAGCACGATGCCCGCCAGGGCGGTCATCATCGCCGCCTTGCCCCGCTCCATCTGGTTGGGCGCTCCGCTGGCGGTGAGGTACATGTAGGCGCCGTGTAGGGTAGGCCGCCGGCGAGTTACCCCGCATTGGCGGAGCACTTTTCCGTCGGCCCCCCTCCGAACCGGACGTGCGGCTTTCACCGCATCCGGCTCTCCAGTGGTTTATGTCTGCGATTGCGGATTGCCTCGCCCGTGGTGGATGTTCATGTGACACGTCCGGCAGACCACGAGGGTCTTGCGTTGCCGCGCCGCCATAAGTTGTACCCACTGGGGCTTTTCCCGTTGGCCTTTCACGTTCAGGTCGCGCAGGGCGCGGATGTGGTGGACTTCTACGTCCACCGTTGAGCCGCACATCTCGCATTCGTCCGCCAGGAGCCGTTTGATAAGCTCGGTGCGGTCAGTCCTGTACCGTTGAGGCTGTTGGTCTACGAGGACAGCCTGCCGTTGCCGTTTCAGGGGTATGCCACCGAAGTACGCCACTAGAGGGCGTTTGCCGTTGTCCCGCTGCTTTACAACCTTGAGGCAGACACGCGGCCCGTGCTCGGTTTCAACGATGCCCTTGTAGAGACGGCGCATCTTCCGTGCGGTGGACTTGTGCTTTGCCGCCAGGCTTCTTGCCAGCGACATCTCCATGACCGTTCGCAGTCGCCCGAAATGAGAGACGTTGGAGGCCAAGAGGTAGTACTGGACGACGCCCCGGAACTCCGCTTGATACCGGCTGACGATGGTGTAATCATCATCGGCCAGCAGTTCGTTGCGGTGCGCCGGTTTGCCGTTGCGCATGTAGGCTCGGCAATGTTGGTCGATGACTTCGGCGGGAACCCGCAACCCGATTCGACCATTGACCTTGCGTTGACCACGGTGGTCGTGCTGATCATTGGCCTGCTGGTTCACAAGTTCGTAGCCGAGAAACCGCGCCGCCTGGCTGGTGGCGTGGGTTATCAGGGTCTTTTCCTGGGATAGCTCCAGCTTGAGCGAGTCGCGCAGGAACGTCTCCAGGGACTCTTTCACCTGTTGGGCTTCGGCTCTTGGCCCGATAAAGCCCAGCACGAAGTCGTCCGCGTAGCGCACGTATCGAAGCCGCCGGTAGTCTGGGTCGTGGGGGTCGCCCGACGGCAGTTGTTGCATCTGCTTCCGCAGTTCCACCGCCAAGCTGTGGTGCCCCACGTTCCGGTGATAGACCATACGGCTCCTCAAGCGTATGTACTCGCGGTTGTCTCTCCGGTCTGTGCCTCGGGTGTTTGCTGGTATCAGCACGTTCTCGACGTACTTGTCCAACCGGTCTAGGTAGATGTTGGAGAGGATGGGGCTGACCACACCCCCTTGCGGCGTACCGCTCAGGGTGCGGCCGTATTTCCAATCCTCCACGTAGCCCGCTTTCAGTAGGTACTTGAGCAGGCGCAGGAATCGGTTGTCGTGGAGCTTCTCGCCGAGCACTGACAGCAAGACCTCGTGGTCGATGTTGTCGAAGCACCCTTTGATGTCGCCCTCGACGAACCATCGGACACCGGTCCAGTGGTCAACCACGTTGCTCAAGGCAGTATGGCAACCCCGTCCGGGCCGGAAGCCGTGGGAGCGGTCGGAAAACTGCGGCTCGTAGTAGGCTTCCAGAATCATCCGGATGACCTCTTGCAGCAGCTTGTCCGTCCACGTTGGTATGCCCAGAGGACGGGTTCCCCCCTTTGGCTTGGGAAGGTTGACCCGTCGCACCGGCGTCCATCGGAACCTTTCGTAACGCAGTGCGTCAATCAGGTCGTCGATTTTCGCCAGGGACATTCCATCCACGGTGTCTGCGGTGGTTCCCCTGGTCATCGCCCCCTGGTTTGAGTAGAGACGACCGTAGGCCCGCAGGTACAGGTTCCGGTTGTAAAGCAGCCGATAGATGTTCTCCAGCGGCAATCCTCGTTCTCCGCGTTCACGTAAGACGTTCAGTACAGTTTCGGCCTCTTGCATTGTGCAAACCTCCCTGTCGTATTCCGTCAGAACCACCTGTCCTCCTTCGCCATGTGCCGGGCTTTCCCCGGCTCGGACTACTACGAGGACTCCGTTGCCATAGGGGTCGCCCCCCGTAGGCAATCCCGCGTTCCGTTGACATAGGACGTGATAGCGCGACTTAGGTGCCCCGTTCGTTCCCTTGAATGACCGCATCGGTCATCGTTCACCCATCGGAGGTGCACTGGTCTCACCTACGGGCCAGTGCAATGGGTAGCGCCGGGTTGCAGGCGTTCTACCGGCGGGTGGCTACCAACACCAACTGGGAACTGGGGTTCAGGCAATCCAGCTTTCACCGTATCGCGCGGGCCTTGCGGAACCGGCCTTGTAACGCCTTCAGACCGTAGCCGCTTTGCCGACATGCTATTTTCCCCTTCGGCTTTCGCCTCAAGGTGGGTCGGTTGGCCCAGGAACTCCCTCCGAGTTCCTCCCGATTGAGCCGGGTAACCTATGCCACGTGACGCGGCGCACAGATGAAGTAGCCCACGCCGACAACACCCACCAAACCGAGCAGGATGCCCACCAGGTTCGATATGGTCTGGGTCAGGTCGTCCATAGGTTTCTCTCCTTGCGTGTTGATTTCTTTTTCCTGTGTGTCCGGTTTCCTTGGGGCAAGCCCCTCTTCGCTATTGGCACATGGCTCCACCTCCTGGGTCGTCGTTTGTGTTGTCGCTACGGCCCCTGGCTCCTGGGCGTAGGGCTGTTCTGGGCCGGGGCGGTGGCGTTCTGGGCCGCCGAGTTCACCGCGTTGGCGGCGGTGTTGGTGGCCGCAGCAGCGGCAGCCGCCCCCGCCGCGCCCCCGGCGGTCAGCCCAATGGACCGGGCGGAGCGCACCATCTGGCCGGGCAGGGACATGCCGAAGTAGAGGGTGTGCAGCCAGGCGTCGAAGGTCCCGTGATTGCCCAGCATTGAGGGGATGCGTCCGGCCAGGTACATGAAGGCGATGGCCATCAAGAGCATCCACACCAGGTCCTGGGCCGCCTCCCCGCCGCCGATGTCGGCGAACTCTTCGAGAAAGGCGAAGGCCAGAGCCACGGCGATGAGCTGGATGGCCTGCTGGAACACGGTGGTCATGAACAACCGGAGCCAGTGACGGCCCCAGCCCGCCGTGTGGGGCAGAATCCAGAGCCCCAACGCGATGGGGGCCAGGCAGAGCAGGATGTCGATCAACGCCAGGCGCAGGATCATCTGCACCAGCAGGTAGAGGACGAAAAAGCCGAAGACCAGGTAGAGCAGGGCGATGAACACCGCCAGCCCGGTGTTGGCCGCCTGCACGGCAACCAGCAGGGGGTCCAGGGGAGCGCGCAGCAGGTCGCCGGGGGTGACGTTCAGCTCGGCGGCGATGAAGCCCGACACGGCGTCGGCCACGTCGATGACCAGGGCGCACCACCAGAAGGACGAGGCGGCGGCGGTCAGGCCCAGCACCAGGCGGGGCACCATCTCCCGCCAGCCCGACTGGTGACGTCCCAGGTGCTCCTGGACGATGAAGCTCAGCCCCATCCAGCCCAGGATCACCATCAACCAACGCGCCGGAGGTGATGACCCACACCACCAGCCAGGCGTCTTTCACGAAGGGATGCAGGTAGGTGAGGTTCGGGGGGGTCCGGTGAGGATGTCGCTCATGCTCCCTACCCTCCCCGGCACTCGGTGAGGTCGCTGGCCGCCACCTTCTGCACCACCCCGCACAGGGTCCCGTGGACGCCCTGGATCACCCACCGGGCTCCGGCCCTGGCCCATCGGTCCGGGTCGAGAGCGCCCAGCACCTTGTCCCACAACCCCTTGGGCTGGTGGACGGGAATCAGGGCGTGGAAGACTTGGTGGTCGCCGCCGGTGCGGGGCACGGCCAGCACCAGCAGGAAGGCCTGCTCCGGGTCCAGGTCGGGCTGCTCGTCCAGAGCCTGCCCCGTACTTGATACGGGGGCCGGGTACTCGAAGGTGTACTCCCAGCCCTCGGAGAGCTGCTTCTCGCCGCCCTGGACCCGGTAGGTGCTGGTGATCCACTCGCCGGTGTCCGGGTGGCGGATGGAGTAGAAGAGGACGCCGGTCCGGCGGCTGAAGACGGGGCGGGCCACGAAGTCCCCGTCCTTCTTCCGCTCCACCATCTGCCGGTCGTAGTTGACCAGGGTGATGTCGCCGGTGTCCGGGGGCGGGGACTGGGCCAGGGCCGTGCCGCCGGCGGGGACGGCGGCCAGGGCCACCAGCAGCACGGCACGGCGCATGAGCCGGGGTCTGAATTTCTGCGTCAACTCGTTCACCTCTCAGTGTCTGTTGCGGCTCACGGGGCCGCAGCGACCGCTGGAAAGTGTGAAGAATTCGGGCGCTGAAAAAGACCTCCCATAGCAGGCCGCACCGGTGCGGCCCCCTACAGGCCCTCCTTTTTTGCACCGCCGTTTTGCATCATTGGGGGTGTACAGGGATTTGGGATTTGTCGTAAGGCGGGAAACGGGGTCGTGTCAAAGCTGAAACAGGAACGAATCGGGGTGAAAAGCGCCCCGAACCTGTTAACACTTGGTTGAAAGGCCCCAGTCCAGTGCTCTGTTGCAAAACCGGGGTAGGGGGTCTGCAAAAAAACGGGACGCCCCGGCGCGAAATCGTGCATTTCCCCCTACAGGGGTCTACATGACGCGGCCCGTGGCCGGGAACAGGTGCCGGGGTCGGGAGCCGGGGAGACGGAGGAGGGCTTATGGAGCCGGAGAAGGGCGGCATCGAGAACAGCAAGAGCGTACGGGACATGCACCACCTGCGGCTGATGTCGCTGTTGCAGGAGTAGGTGCGGGACCACGGGCGCAAGCGGGCGGCGGAAATCCTGGGGGTGGACCGCCGGACGCTGGACGCCGCCCTGGACCAGGGGGCGCTGACGCAGCGCATCCGGGGGGCGTTGGAGAAGGCGCTCCAGTCGGGGGTGGGCTCCGCCGCCGCCCAGCAGCGGGACCGCAAGGACCGGCTGAGAGACCTGGAAGGGCTGGTCGAGGAGCAGGGCAAGGATATGCGCGTGGGCCAGCGGGCCGCCGAGGACGCCATCAGGGAGTTGCGGGAGGAGCAGGCCCAAGCCATTCGCAAGCTGGAGCGGGCGCTGGCGGGGTTGAACGTGGGCCAAGGCGGTGATCAGGCCAGGACAGGTGCTGCCCGCTCCGCACCGCCGGGCTGCGGGACGGCGAAGCTGCGGCGGGAGTACCCCGAGCTGGTGACCTTGGACCCTGCCGAGGACGACGAGGAGGTGTTCGGCGACGCCTGGCCCCTGGTTCAGGAGTGGCGGGGACTGAAGGCGACCCATCCCAACGAGGATCGGGGCCTGGACTGGCTGCTGACCGAGGAGCGGTTCCTGGCAGTGGAGCTGGCCCTCTTGGAGGACCACGGGCTGATCCTGCCGCCGGAGACGTATCCCCTCAAGGGCCTGGACCGCAGCGGGCAGGTCAACTGGCGGCGCAGGGCGCTGGAGGATACGCAGAGGGTACGGAAGCGACGGGAGTTGCTGCTGCGGCTCCGGCGTTTGCTTACGCTGGGCTGTGGCGTCGGTAGCCCATGCAGTCAGCCAGTTAACTTTGTTAATACTTTGCCGATGGGACTTGCAGGGGCTACCCGGCGGGCGCGGAACGGGCGACAATTACCCCGTTGTCAGGCTTTTCCAGTGTTAACACGCCCTAGTCACTCGTGCAACTGGACGACGGGGACGGAGCGTTTGACCGCGCTCCGTTCTCACCCTGGCTGAGGCGTTCGTGGGTCCTGCTCGCGGCGCCCCAGCCGGAATCCCAACCAACTTGAAGCGCGCGGTGCGTTTCACTAAGCAACCCAACCCAAGGCGCGGAACCCCGATCCCACGGACTGAAACCAGGAGGTGGCAGACAGCAACAGGACGGCAACCAGGATTCCCTCACCCTTCACGTATAACCTGCGGAGCGCATACCAGCTTCGCACTCCCTTCACTCTGCGGTTGGAGCGTTGATAGCGCCCCCGGCCGCTTCCCCACGCCTGCGGCGCAGCTGCTGAACAGTAGTAGCGGCACCGCAGTTTCGACATGCTCCGGTCGGCTTGCCAACGGCGACGGACCGGACGCTTGACGTTGCGACGCAGTTCCCCTCGGCTTGGTTGCTGACGACGTAGCCACTGGCCGCACTGCGTTCCTCTCCCTTTCCCTCACAGCAGTTTCCCAGGAATTACACCCTGGCCGAACTGCGTCCTTCGCCAACCCCCTTTCCGGCGTTCTCCCTTGCGGCGCCACACCCAGGGCGTATTGCGTCTTGCGCGGGGCGGCTGGTTTGACCCACTGAACCCTACCCTGGGCGCATTGCGCCTTCCACAACCCCAGCCTCGGCGTTCTCCATTACTTCCCCACCGTGGGCAGATTGCGCCCGGCGCCGGGTCGCTGACGCGGTCAGCCACGGCAACAACAGCGGGAGACTCCAACTCAACTACAAGGAGGAACACTATGACGACGATCAACCAGTACTGATGCGGCTGCGGGTCCGGGGTCCTGGTCCGCCAGGACGCTGGCCCATGCCGACACCAGCAGGTGTCAACAAAACCCCAGGCGGCCGGATGAGCCGCCACTGACAAACAATAATTTGCACACGAGAGGGGCCGTCTCCCAGCCGGGGGCCGGCCCCTCTTGCTGTTTATCGGAGGAAGCGACATGACGGCGACCAACATCGACCGGGCGGAGACCATCACCAATCCCACCACCACCTTCGACGGCGGCGTAACCACCGTACCCAACACCGGCAAGCCGGAGAGCGAGCTTCGGGCGGCGGTCAGGCGGCACGGCCTCACCCTGAAGGAACTGGCCTCCCTGATGGGCGTGAACTACGGGCACCTGTGCTCGGTTGCCAACGGGCACAGGCCCTGGACTCCCAACCTGCGGGAAAAGGTCGTGGCGGTCCTGGGCGTGGTGCCCGGTCAGGGCGTGGTCTACCGCCAGGGCGGGGTGATAAACGGCGACAGCAGCTTCATCCGGGAGCGGGCCAGGGAGATCGGCCTGAGCATGAAGGCGCTGGCCCACCGGGTCGGGGTGTCGGCCGCCTACATGACCCAGGTGTCCCGGGGCCAGAGGAACATGAGTCCGGCGGTCCAGGCGAAGGTCGAGGCGGAGTTGGGGGCGCCGGTCAGGATCGAGGCTGCCGAGTTCGCCACGTTGGACCCGCGAGCCCTGTGGGACCGGATGGATGCTCACGGGTTCAGCCAGAATGAAACTGCCCGCCTGGCCGGCATCAGCTCGGCCCATCTCTCCAACATCATGAACGGCAAGGCGACGCCCTCCGGGGAGGTTCTGAGGAAGCTCCACGGGGTGCTGTTCCAGCCCTCCAGCGAAGATCTGGTCGTCCCGGCCGAGGTCAAGGTGATGGCCTGGAAGAAGGGCGGGCGCAACGGGGGGGTGGTGCGCAGCGCCGGCGGGCCAGAACCCCGGCGGCGGCACCGTCCGCATCGGCGGGCGGGTTCCCTGGGGCGCCGAGGTGGAGTACGCCTACCGCGCCGGCTACGACAGCCGGGGCCGGGTGTCAGTGACCCACCTGGTGGACGAGAGGGGCTACCACGCCATGCTGAACCAGCCGGAGCCCGGTGCTGCTTAAATGAACAGGGGAGAGTACCGTGATTCGGTACTCTCCCCCTCTGCCGTCCGTGTATGCCGCCCTTTTTGCATTTCAATCCCCGCGTTAGCCGCCATCTTGCCGCCGCGCGGCATTCTGCCCGGGACTCCGGCTACTGGGCGAGACATCCTGGGCGGGCGGGCTGACTTCGGCGCCCGTCTCCCCCGGTTCTTCCTCCGGCAGCGTCCACGCGGTCAGCAGGTGGGCCAGACCCAGGTCCTCGGCCAAGGCCAGCAGCGCCATCTGGTGCCGCCAGTGGGGCCGCACCCCGGCTTCAACCCAGCGCCATACGGTGTAGGGAGAGGTCCCGATGCGGCGGGCGATCTCCGCCCACGACAGGCCCGACTCCTGCTTCAGCCGCTTGAGGTGCTGTGGGAAGTCGTCGGGCAGGACGTAGACTGTTCTGCTGTGGTCTGTGCGCTGCCTCGGCATCCGGCCGGTCCTTCAGGGCGTTGGCCGGCGCTCTCCACTGAGGGGATACGAGCTGCGCGACATCGGTGCGCAACCCGGAGTGGGGCGGTCCTGCCTTCTCCTTGTATATGGCCCTTTTTTGCGTTCTACCGGATGTTGAAGGGTCGGCCTGCCCCTCAACGTAGCTACCCGCCACATCGTGGTTCCGGCCTGAACTGAGGGCGTTCCCCGGCGTTACCCCGCCCTACTCCTCGACCCTGGCTTCCGCCCTGAGGCCCAACCTTTCCCGGTCGATGGAGGCGCTGCCGTTATGCTTCAACAGCTCCAGGCTGGTCAGACCGCTGAAGATGCCGTCCGGCAGCCACGTCAGCTGGTTGTAGTGCAGCGTCAGGTACGTCAGGTACGTCAGGCCCGTCAGGCCCTGGAACAGGCCGGAATGCACCGTGCCAAACCCCATGTCGTTGTGGTCGAGGTGCAGGTCATCCAGCTGGCTCAACCCACTGAATATGCTCTCGGGAAGCGTCCTGATGTCGTTCTGCGACAGGTTCAATTCCTCCAGCTTGGCCAGGTTCTCGAACAACCCGGCGTCCAGGTTTCTCAGGCCGTTGCCCTGCAACAGGAGCTGCTCCAAGCTCTCCAGGTCGTCAAACACCCCGTCCGGCAGGGAGGAAGGCCGTTGAAGCACAGGGCCAGGCCCCGGAGATTGGTCAGGCCGTCGAACACCACCTCGGGCAGGGAGTTGAGGCTGTTGTGCTCCAGCCCCACGCTCCTGAGCTTGGAGTTGCCGTCAAACACCCCGGCGGGCAGCGTGGTCAGCCGGTTCTGGGCCAGGTCCAGGTATTCAAGGTTGGTCAGGCCGTCGAAGGCGTCGGCGTGTATGCTGGCGAGCCGGGTTTGCCGCAGGTCCAGGACCTCCAGGCTGCCCAGGTTGCCAAAGGCGTTGGCCGGCAGCGTGCCCAGGGGGTTGCGGTCCAGGTCCAGTACCGTGATCCTGGGCAGGCCTCGGAAGACCCCCTGGGGCAGCGTGGTCAGGCTGTTGCCGTCCAGGTACAGGTTCCTGAGCTGCTCCAACCCCTCGAAGTCCCCGGGCTTCAGGGAGGTGATGCCCTTGTTATCAAGTTCCAGAGTGATCAGCCTGTGCCTGGCCAGGTCGCCGTGGAGGATCTCGCCGCAGGGTTTGCCGACGGCCTGGACCAGGGCGCTGCTCACCTGGGGCGTGCGCCCGCAGATGTCGGTGTGCACCTGGCGGCCCGGGTCGTGGAGCAGCCCCCCGTGGACCAGCGCCGCGTTGGCCTGGTTCGCCGTGGAGCTGATGGCCCCGCCGTTCAGTTCCAGCGTGTCCTGGAGCACCGCGACCAGGGTCTTTCAGTTTTCAAGGGTTAGCCAAGCCAAGGATGGCTAGAGCCTGGCCTGGCGGCCATCCGATGCGCCGAATGGCCGCCGCGATGTTGGACTCGCCGATGCTGCGCAGCAGCCCCAGCGCCACGTTCCGAAATGCCGCCATCACCTGGGGCGCCGCCCCACTCCTCACCCGGGATGCGTCCTCCCCCAGGGTCACGTCCCGGACGTAGTGCAGCCGGTTCTCAATCCCCCAGTGGCCCCGCACATACTCCAGGAGTTTCCCAGGCCCGCTCTCCGCCCCCAAACTGGTGATGGCGTAGCGTGTCTCTATGGTGGTCTGCCCCTTTTGCTCCACCCGCCGCCGCACTTGGCAGACCTGCCGCACCCCGGGCCAGTCCAGGCATTCCTTCAGATATTCGCTCAGGGCCTCCGTGACCCGCAGTTGCCGCGTTTCCCAACGGTCCCCATGCCGGCTCCGCCGCCGGGCCTGCCGGTACTTTCCTCCCCAGACCGGCTTCACAAAAGCCAGGGCAATGGCGTCATAGAGTTCCCGCTGGTTCTTTTTCACGATGACCAGATAGTCTCCCCCGGCCTCCAGCAACTGCCGGCAATAGTCCCGCTGGCAATACAAGGCATCCCCGGTGATGAGATTACCGGCCACCGGCAGCAGTTCCGCCGTCAGTTGCCGGGCCGTTGTCAGTTCCCCCTGCCCCGGCCTGACCCCCCTTTTGCCCCACCACCAGGCTGGATTCATGGGCATAGCCGGCCACCAGGCGTACCCCGGGCAACTCCTCGCCATGACTCCCCCGCAGGGCTTTGCCATCCACCGCAATGGCCCTCCCCGGCCCCAGCCCCGCCCGGCTCCACCGGGCCAGGGCGGCCTCGAAGGCGGCGGCGTCCAGCCGCCGGAATACGGCATGGAGACTGCCAATGGATGGGGTCCGGGTCCGGGTGAAACCCATGGCCTTTACCGTGGCGGCATCCTGCTGGCGGCCCCACTGGTGGATGGCGTAGAGGCTGCGGGCGCCGGAGAGCATGGCGCACACCGCCAGGGTGAGAATGGCTGCCAGGGGATGGCGCCGTCCCCGCAATCCCCGGGGGTCCGGCACCGAGGCCAAGATGGCGGGCAGGTTTTGTCCCAGTTCAGTCGTGTTCATATCCCCATTTTAAGGCTTTCCCTGAAAACTGAAAGGCCCTGGCTCCCGGACCTAAAGCCTTGACGGCCTGCCGCCGCCGTTGTATACTCGTTTATTAGATACATAGTATCAATAATACACGAATGGACCCGCGTTGGCGCTAAAGAAACGAAATCTCTCGGTCTCAGAACAGATCCTGGACACGCTGGAGGAACGGGGTTTCCGCTCAACCGCGCCCAGGCGGATATTGGCCACTGTTATCGGTGACCAAGAGCGGCACTTCACCGCCGAGGGCCTAAGGCAACAGTTGCCGCGCCGCATGGGCCGGGCCACTGTGTACCGCACCCTCAAGCTTCTCGTGGAGGCCGGTGTTCTCTGCCGTGTGCTCCTGGAAGACGGCGACCTCCACTACCAGTTGAGCCACCACGGTCACCACCACCACTTGATCTGCGTCCAATGCGGCTCGTCCCAGGACCTCACCGGCTGCGACATCGAGGACCTGCTCCTCACCACCTCAGCCGACCACGGCTTCGAGCTAAGCGGCCACTGGCTGGAAGTTTACGGACGTTGCCGTAACTGCGTTGTGAACGACTCCCAACGGGGCTAAGTCTCTTCTTTGCCCAACATTGATATATAGTATCATTACGGTGCTAGACATTGATACGTAGTCTCAATTACCGAAGTTATTGAGACCCAAAACAACCAACACTTAAATAGGCGGCGACTCGATTCATGGCGCTAAACGCACTGAAAAAATTTGGTACCATCCTCGCATTTACGGTCCTGATATTCATCGTGTCATGTACCGGCAGGCCGCCTACGGAAGCGCCTATCAACGCGGGCACAGACTCAGACGCTCTTTCTGCTCCTGCCAATTCAAATACTCTCACCGTCGACTTGCCAGCGGGCACGGTCAAGGTCGTAACCACTAGCAACATCCTGGCCGACTGGGTGCGTGTCGTCGGCGGAGACCGCGTTGAGGTTTTTCCGCTGTTGCCACCCAACTCCGACCTTCACACCTTTCAGCCGGGCGCAAGAGACATCACCAGAGTCGCCGACGCTGATCTCGTCTTTAGCGTTGGCCTCAAGCTGGAGGCCGGCTGGCTGAATGACCTATTGGAGAATACGGCCCGGAGCCCCAACAGCATCGTAGCATTGGGAGAATTCGTAGACCCGATTCCCTTCGTGGAATCCATCGAAGCCAGCGACGAACATGCCGGACACGAACAAGGACACGAAGAAGGCCGACAAGGGCACGAAAAAAACGAGGTTGGGCACGACCACGGCGCATTAGATCCGCATTTCTGGTTCGACCCGCTGCGGGTCAAACACGCGGTAACCGTCATATCTGACCAACTGTCCGACCTCGACCCGGAAGGCGCGAGCCATTACCGGGGCAACGCCGCCGCCTACAGCTTGGAGCTGGACTCCCTCCACGGTTGGACCATGGAAGAGGTGGCGAAGCTGCCCGAGGACGGCCGCCTGTTGGTGACGTCCCATGACAGCTTTCAGTACTTCGCCCAGCGGTACGGGTTCGAAATAGTCGGCGCGGTCATGCCCGTGACCACGGAGCGCGAACCCACCGCCCAGGAATTGGCGGGGCTGGTCGAGACCATCCGGCGCCAAGGCGTCCCGGCGGTATTCGCCGAGAAATCTCACAGTGACCGCCTATCCCGCCGCATAGCGGAGGAGACCGGGGCCCGGCTCATCGGCGGGCTATACACCGGGTCCCTGGGCCCGCCCGGTGGCGAAGCCGGGGCCTACACAGACCTGATGCGCTACAATGTGAGCACCATCGTGGAGGCATTGCGGTAATCTTGGCGCGCGCACCCTTATTTCCTTCTCTGTCCGCCGAGGAACTGACGGTAGACCGGGGCGGCGTCCGAGTCCTGGACCGGGTGTCGTTCACCGCCGGCCCCGGCTGTCTCATGGGGGTCGTCGGACCCAACGGCGCGGGCAAGAGCACCCTGTTCAACGTCATCGTCTCCCAGTTGCCGGCAACGGCGGGGCGGGTGTTGGTCCACGGCAAATCCACCGCCGAAACGCGCGGACTGGTGGCCTATGTGCCCCAGCACGAACGGGTGAACTGGCGGCTGCCCCTGAGCGCGTGGGACGTGACGCTGCTGGGGCGGGCGCGGCGGATTGGCTGGTTCCGGCGTGCGGGACGCGCCGACCGCGCCGCCGCCGAGGACGCACTGCGACAGGTGGGCATGTGGGACCGCCGCGACTCCCTGGTGGAAGAGCTATCGGGCGGGCAGCGACAGAGGGTGTTCGTCGCCCGCGCCCTGGCCCAGGGAGCCGACATCCTGCTGCTGGACGAAGCCTTCAGCGGCGTGGACATAGCCTCGCAGGAAGCATTGGTGTCGGTGCTGCAAGAGCTGAGAGACCAGGGCCGGACGATCCTGCTGTCCTCCCACGACATCAACCACCTGGCCCACTACTGCGACGAGTGCCTGTGCCTCAACTGCCACGTTTGCGCCTGCGGCTCGCCCCGCGAGGTGCTGACCCCGGAGGTGCTGACCGAGCTTTACGGGCCCTTCGGCGCAGTCCCGACCCACGGCCACGGGCTGGCGGGAAACGGCGATGGACGTCATCACTGAGGCCCTCGCCGGGCCGTTCCAATACCCATTCATGCTGCGGGCGCTGATTGTATCCGTTCTGGTGGGCATCATGTGCCCCATGATCGGGGCGTATGTGGTCGTCCGCGGGCTGGGATTCATGGGCGACGGCCTGGCCCACGGAGTGCTGCCCGGTGTGGCGGCAGCGGTCCTTATTGGGGCCAATGCAGGGGGCCTCTATTTTCTGTGGGCGCTGCCGGCGGCGCTGGTGATGGCCCTGCTCAGCGGATACCTTATCAGGCGGGTGGGCGTCAGTGAGGATACTTCGGTAGGGGTCTTGTTCGCCGGAATGTTCGCCCTGGGTCTGGTGATGTTGACCGCTGCCAAGGGTGTGCCGGTGAATCTGGAGGGCATCCTGCTGGGTAATGTGCTGGGGGTTTCCCAGGCAGAAATGCTAGTCACGCTGGGGCTGGCCGCCGTAGTCCTGGTGATGATGTTTCTGTTGCACAAGGAATTGGTGTTCGCCAACTTCGACCCCGCCGGCGCGGCGGTGATTGGGCTGCCGACGGAAAAGCTGGAATACTTGCTGCTGGCGCTGCTGGCCGTGGTGGTTGTCCTCGCGCTTCCGGCGGTGGGAATCGTGCTGGTGATTTCGATGCTGATTACTCCGGCGGCGGCGGCATCGTTGCTGATGCGGAGCTTCCCGGCGGCGATGGTCGCGGGAGCGCTGTTTGGGGCTGCCTCCGCGATAGCCGGGATGTATATCTCGTTTTACTTCAACCTGCCGTCCGGGCCCGTGATGGCCTTGGTGGCCGCCGGCTTCTTCATACTGGCCGTCGCCTGGAAGCAGCGCCCGGCCAGGTTAATCCCACAACGAGGTTCCTGAATGTGGGCGACTATGCCGACCACAATGCGGACCAGCCGGAGCGGTTTGCGGCGCTGCTTATCCGGAGGTCCTGGACGGGGCTGAGTTAGGAGCCGCCGGACTCCGGCCCTCACTTCAGTGAATCCAGGATCGTCCTGGCCATTTCGACTAATTCGTCTCGCGTGGCAACAATGCCGTGGTACCCATGCTCCGCGAAAGGAAACCGGTCGGTCTCCAGGGCCAGGAATATCAGAGGGGACCCCTCTTCGGTCTGGTCCGGGGCCGTATGAATGGTATGGTTGGTCAGCCGTCCGGCAGAATGCCAGTCGTCCCGCACCGCGTCGGGCATGTCTGGTGGAAGCTGGCGTCTCGTCGTCATAACAGTCGCCTCCGTGTTTCTCGCGTTCTGTTGGGTAAGGCAGGAATGCCTGCCGTTTGGATTCAGCCGTCTTATATGGGTTTACGTTTGTTCCGCGCAGTGGTACCATGTATTCAATTCGCAAGCGCGAAGGTGGATGGTTTGCTCATCGGGGGTCCGTGAGGGCCCCTTTTCTTACAGGAATTTCTTCCCATACACTCTTCCTCTTCCCTGATCATACTTATGTTCAAGAATCTCGATAATTCTCGCTGCGAATGTCGGGATCTCTCTCCCAAGCAACCCTTGTTCAGCCAGAATCTCGGTCCGCGAAGGATGTGCAATCAAGTCGGCAAGCTGTAGACCAGTCACGTTGGCTGTCTTTGGTCTTGTCTTGATTTCGCGGCTCGTAATCGACGCCTGAAACTGCTCTGGATTGACAAACTGCGTACCATTCTGCCATAAGTCCCGGAACGACTCTTTAAGCCGTTTGTCCTCTTTTCCGCCATTACGTCTCCCTGTATCCCGCGTCGACGCAACCAGAAGTTGAACCGCTCCAATAGAATAGCCATGCAGTAGTGATAAGGGTCACGACGCCAACTTCCATACAATTCGACATGGTTCTTCTTGTCAAGACAGACTGTGATAACACCATACTCCCATTCGCGAAGGCACCTGAGAAGGTCCTGGTTGAACGCATATTCGACCCTGATATCTCTAAGCGCCTGAAACGGGGCTCTGTGATTCACTATTTCACGACGGTGGAAAACAACCGGTTCGTCTGGATGAGACGCGAAATAACGACTTTTCAGTGTCTCAATTTCCGGGTGCATAGTGTCTCGAATATAGTCGAGGTCTACTACAATCCCGGTCAGGCTAAGAAACCGGTGGTTCGGTTCGTCAGAGTGGCCAAGGTCGGAGTTCCCCGATTCATCAACATAGAGCCTGTGTTTACTCACATGTAACGATGTCCTCCCATATCCAGCATAGACATTGGGACTCACGCGGTCAATAACGGCCTGCCCCGCCCAGGGCGTATAATATCAACAATAGGAATGGCGAGAGGTTCTCCATGCCACACCTCGGAAAGCGCCCCGGTGTCGCCGTGGTGGAAGTCCACGGCGTCATCGGCACGCGAGTGCGTATCCCAGTCTACGAACGGCTATTTGACTCCATCGCCAGGAGCAAACGCTACGCGGCCCTGGTATTGGACATCGACTCCCCGGGAGGTTCCGCCTCGGGCTCGGAAGTCCTTTACTACAGCTTGAAAAAGGTCGCGGAAACCAAGCCGGTTGTCGCCTACGTACGGGGGTTGGGAGCGTCGGGCGGGTACTACCTATGTTGCGCGGCCAGCCGGGTGTTCGCCTTGCCCAGCGCGATGGTGGGGTCAATCGGCGTGATCTACCTACGTCCGGTGATCCAGCAATTGTTGGGAAAGATGGGCGTGGAATTCTCCGTCTTCAAGGAAGGCCGACTCAAAGACATGACCGGATTCTGGCGCAGTCCCACCCATGAAGAAGAGGAGAAGTTTCAGGGATTGCTGACCGAGATTTACGACAACTTCATCTCGGTGGTCTGCGAGGGACGCTCCATCGAGGAAACCCAGGTCCGGGAGTTCGCCACGGGAGAGGTATTCACCGCCAGGCGGGGCAGGGAGCTTGGACTCGTCGACGAATTCGGTGGGTTCGACCAGGCGTTGGCGTCCGCCGCGCAACTGAGCGGGGCCAGGCCGAGGCCGGTCTGGTTGCGCCCCCGCCGCCCGATATCTGAGCGGTTCTTAGGCCGGTTCGGAAACCAGTTCGCCCTTGGTGCGATGGTTGGAACAGAATTGCCGCGTCTGCTAACGGGCGGAATCTATTACATGGACCCCGCTTTCCTGCTAGGAGACTACCGGGAAGATTAAGTGAATACGGCTATTTCTCCCCTTCAGCCTCCAGACGCTTGGCTTCCTGCCAAAGGGCTTCTTTCTCCATAAGAGGCAGACCGGCAAATTCCAGTCCCCGCTCCAACGCCAGACCCTCCATCGACACGTACCTTCGCTGGAAACGGGAGTTGGCCTGCCGCAAGGCGTCCTCCGCGTGGACATCGAGCCACCGCGATAGGTTGACGACACTGAATATCACGTCTCCAAGCTCGTGGACCCGCTCCTCCTCGTTGGACGCCCGGCGCAGCTCCTCCACTTCTTCGGCCAACTTGTCCAATACCCCGGAGATATCGTCCCATTCAAATCCAGCGCGGCCCACTCTATCTTGCAGAAGCTGGGCGTAGGTCAATGCGGGCAGGTCAAGGGGAATCCCTTCCACTGGGGACGTGCGGCCTCCCTTCTCCTTGCGTTCAGCCTCCTTGATGCGCTCCCAATTGCGTTCAACCTCCCTGGCGTCGGCGGCGGTGGTGTCGCCGAACACGTGGGGGTGGCGGCGGACCAGTTTTTCGTTGATATACGTGAGAATTTGGTCAACGCTGAATTCCCCCGCCTCACGGGCGATGTCGGCGTGGAAAGCCACTTGGACCAGTATGTCGCCAAGCTCTTCGGCCAACGACTGCGGGTCTTCCTGGTCGATGGCCTCCAATACTTCGTAGCATTCCTCCAGCAGGTTGCGCTTGAGGGACGCATGGGTCTGTTCCCGGTCCCAGGGACAGCCGCCCGGAGCTCGCAGACGCCCCACGATGTCCAACAAGGACTGAAATTTAGCCATATCCATTTGGTCAACGTTATATTCAGTCATGGGCCGATTATATACACGGCGGCGATTGCGTCTCAAGGAAGCCGATGATAACTTGAGCCACTATGGACCAAGACTCAGGAAATAACGGGTGGCGTGCTTCGACTCTGTTGTTCGCAGTCTGCGTGCCGTTGTTCCTAGTCACGGCCAGCGTAGCCTGGGCATTCAACGACCCGGGGCTGTACCAGCGGGGATTCGAAAAATACAACGTGCCCATCTCCTCTGGCATCGACGAAGCCGACTTGGCCCAGGTAGGGGCCGAACTCAGGGAGTATTTCAACTCGCGAGAGGAGCCCCTATACGTTAGGACCCGAGTTTACGGCGAGGAGCGGGAGCTATTCAACGACCGGGAAGTCCATCACATGCGAGACGTGAAGCGGCTGGTGTGGGGAGTTTATGCCGTAGCCGTTGTCTCGGGAGCGTACCTGGCTATCGTTACCGCCAGGTCCCTTATATCGGGGCGTTCCGGCGCCCTCCGGTTGTTGGCGCGGAGGCTGGTCTGGGGAGGGTGCGCGACCGTGGTGGGAATCGCGCTGTTCGGCGTCTTCGCGATCACCGGGTTCGAGGCGGTGTTCGTCCTGTTCCACCGTATCAGCTTCGCCAACGACCTATGGCAACTGGACCCAAGGACCGACTACCTATTGGTCCTGTTCCCCTTAGGATTCTGGTTCGACGCGACAGTCTCGGTAGTGTTGAGGTCCATAGCCGGGGCCCTGGCGTTGGCCGGAGCTGGTAGCGCGTGGCTGGTGTGGCAGCGGTCACGACGGGACCGGATAAACTAACTATTCCCCGATCTCCTTGAGCGGCAGTAGCGCGAATGCGGGCGGGTCATCCGAGTTGTGAATTCTTTTCCACCGCCCGTTCGCGGATGCGGACGGTGCGCATGAGCCCGTACTCCGTTCAACTCAATGCCTAGCCTGGAACCTGACCGCTCTTCCATGATCTATCGGGACTCTCCAGCAAATAAAAATGGGCCGGTCTCGACGGGCCGGCCCATGGTACTCTCGCACGATTAAACTAACACTAATCTCTCAGTGCTGGTCGATTAGCAAGTCTTATCGTAGGTTTACAGAGTACCGAATAATGCCGAACAACATCCGAGCCAAAGGCAATCGCCGAGCCCCGAACTTTTCGGGCTTGTGGTGTCTAGCTCCAGGCTAGCCGTGTCGGTACGATTGTCCGCCTAGTCCAGATTGACCAGGATGCCTAAGCGTGAGGCGTCGACTTAGTGGCCGCAGCCGCAACCCCCGCCGCAGCAGCCGCCTCCGCCCATGGGAGGCAGGGGGCTGAAGCCGGTCTCGCCGGACGCTCCGCGTGTCATGGACGCAAACACAGACATGGCCCTCTTGGCGGGCTGCTCGCAGTTGGGGCAGTCCGCGCCAGTGGCGCTCATGGGCTGGAGCTTGTCAAACTTGTGCTCGCAAGTCGGGCAGAAATATTCGTAAAGAGGCATAACCTATTCTTCCTTATATAGACCTTCTTGATAGGAAGCCCGGATGTGAAAAACTTGGTCGCGTTGGGCTTGTCTTGAATCTAACCGACTCTGTAAAAGCCGTCAAGTGTTAACCCCGCCGCCTGGGACATCCAATGCTTGACACCCCCTCTAGCGGGTGTCAGACTGGCTTCGGTAGCCTCATTAACGGCGCCAATGTTACCGGTGGTCCTGGGAGTGGTCACCGGCGACCTAATCGACATTCAGGAGGAGAACATGGCCGACGTCAAGATCGAGATCCGAGCCAACGGTCCAAGCCGCGTCTACGGCCCAATCGAGATTGTGGACCAGGACGGAAATAACTACACCCTTCCGGAAGGACAATGGGTTACCCTGTGCCGCTGTGGCCAATCCGTAAACAAACCCTATTGCGATGGGACACACCGGGAAGTAGGGTTCGAGGCTCCTAGCAAGGCTAGCTAACCAACCTTCCGAATTGAAGGGTCCACAGACCAGCGTGTATTAGCACCCACGGTTTGAGGGCCATCTGTCCCGGAACAAACGACAGGCCGGAGAAGCGCTTCTCCGGCCTGTCCCTTTTTCTCGGCCACATCGACCAAGTCTGACGGAATTCTCGCGCTAGCGGGGGCGGTGCATGTTCCTGATACCTCTCACAGAGTTCAACCTCTGCTCGGCCAAACGGTCTGCCGCCGTCGCCGTCGACACCTCTTGATTCTTCGAAATTTCGATGATCCGTCCCATGATCTCGTAGATCCGTTCCGTCTTCTCCTGGGCGCGTTCGGCGTTGTAGGGGGCGTCGATTTCAGCGGAGACGTTGATTATCCCCCCTGCGTTTACCACGTAGTCCGGCGCGTAAAGAATGCCCCTCCGGTGCAGGTCTTCGCCGTCGGCCTCGGTTAGGAGCTGGTTGTTGGCGCCTCCGGCCACCACCCGCGATTTAATCCGAGGGATCGACTTCGTGTTGATCACGCCCCCCAGGGCGCAAGGGGAAAAGATGTCGCATTCAACGTCCAATATCTTCTCCGGCTCCACCACCTTGATTCCCATGTCCCGGGCACGGTCGAGGGCTTCATCGAAGATATCGGTCACCACCAATCGGCTGTCCTCTTCCAACAGATGGGTCGCCGCCTTGGTGGCCACCTTTCCGAACCCCTGCATCGCCACCTTCTTGCCCCGCAGGGAGTCTGAGCCCCATACCTCCTTTGCACAGGCCTTCATGCCCATGTACAAGCCCAGCCCGGTCATGATGGAGGTGTCGCCGCTGCCTCCGGCCGTGGTGGGCAGGCCCTTCACGTAATCGGTCTCCTGGTGGATGTACTCCAGGTCGCGGGACGTGCTGCCCACGTCCGTCGTGGTCAGGTAACGGCCTCCCAGGGTCTCAACGAACCGCCCGTAGGCACGCATCAACGCCTCAGTCTTATCGGTGCGAGAGTCGGCGATTATGACTGCCTTGCCTCCGCCTAGGGGGATGTCCGCAGCCGCCGACTTGTAGGTCATAGCCCGCGACAGCCGGAGGGCGTCTTGCAACGCTTCGTCTTCGCTGGCGTAGGGCCAGACGCGGACCCCGCCGCACCCGGGCCCCAGGGTCGTGTCGTGGATGGCGATTATGGCCCGCAATCCAGCGCCAGGGTCGGTGCAAAAAAGCACTTCCTCATATCCGCCTGCACCCATTCGCTCTAATATGTCCATGGCCTGCCACCTCCTCCAACGAATCTGGCAACGAATCTGGCTCGATGAGATACCATCCCTGTCCATTTTAGGATGCGGTACGGTCGCGGTTGAGACCACCTGCTCCTAACATCGCGAACGCCAATGACACATATCTATTATAGACCCTGCGGTCTCCAAACATACTGTCGCTTACATTACGACTTCGAACCAATGACCTCCAAAAACAGTCCCCGTTCATCCGTTCCGGTAATGAGACGCAGCCGATTGAGTAGATGAAAGCGACCTAGTATAATCTTCTACGAGCGCCACACAACTTCCGGGACCAGATATAGATTCAACACAGGAGGATGAGGGAGATGACACAGCCAGCGATGCATGCCCAGATGGGGGGCGACACCGGCGGCTCGGAAGAGCTTATCCAGGCGGGGTCCGTGACCTTTGGGCTGCAATACCGTACCAACGTCGGCACAATGAACGATGAAGGTATCTGTATCCACGTTTATGGGAACGACATCGCCAACGAGGATAAGGAGTTGCTCCGGTTCGATTGTTTCCGGATGAACCCCCACTACCACTACCGTAACAAGGGAGCGGACAAGAACATCCGGTTGGAACTGGACTTCACCGCCGAGGGCGACCCCCTGGCCTGGACCCTCGACAAGATCAGGAACCGGCTGCCCATCATGCTGCTGCGCTGCGACGCTGACGACATCGCACGGACGGTGGACCAACGGGACGTGAATAACGCCCTCCCCAAGATCGTGGCCTGGGCCGAGACCAAGACTCACCGCAGAGGTTAGTCAGTATGCCGCGCGGTGCTACAATCCGCGCCCCGGGCCGAGCGGGACCATATACCAGCGGGACCCCGGCATGTCCGGGGTCCTTTGCTGTGTGGTAGAATCCGCAGCGACCCGGCCAAACGCCAACCTGGAGGACACATGCCCAAACAGTATCCCAGCCCCCCGGACATGAGCATTGACCCGAGCAAGACATACACCGCCTCAGTCCAGACCAGTCAAGGCGAGATGGTCTTGGAACTATTGCCCGGCGACGCCCCCGCCACGGTGAACAATTTCGTTTTCCTGGCCAGGGACGGTTTCTACGATGACGGTTGTTTCCACCGGATAATCCGTGGCTTCATGATCCAGGGCGGCTGCCCGCTGGGCACTGGCACCGGAGGCCCTGGTTACCGCTTTAACGACGAACCTGTGACCAGAAGCTACACCAAGGGAATTCTTGCCATGGCCAACGCTGGCCCCAACACCAATGGCAGCCAGTTCTTCATCGTCCACGGTGACGACGTGGGCCTGCCTCCCAATTACACCATCTTCGGCAGGCTGACTTCCGGGGAAGATGTCCTGGACACGCTGGCGAATTCACCCGTAAGCGCGGGCTCCCGGGGCGAACAGTCGACTCCAGCCGAGCGGTTGAGCATTCAGAGTATTCAGATCACAGAGAGCTAGGTCCGCGAGTTTAGGCCGCAAATCTCAGGCCGTGGCCGAAGGTATTTCGGTCCGCTGCGGTACAGCCGGAAACCTGGGTCTCCGGGCTAAGAGGAAGAGAAGCCCTCCGAAGAAATTAAGCCCAGCCAGAATCAGGAACGCTTCGTTGTAGGTGCCCAGCCGGTCTCTCATGTAACCGGCCATCGGCGACGATATCAGCAGCAGCAAGTTCATCGGGACCGTTGATAGCCCTAGTATCTTGCCGAAAGACGTCCTGCCGAAGTACTCGCCGCGCACCGCCACCGTCAATGGGTTCCGGCCCCCAAAACCGATACCGAAGAGGACGGCGAACAGGAAGAAAGTGGACAGGGACGTAGCGGTGGTCAAAACGACTACCGCCCCTGCCTGAATGCTTGTAAAGATGAACAGGGCAATCCGCTTCGGGACTCGGTCTCCAACATACCCGCCCACCAATTGAAACCCCATCGCCACCACGGTATAGACCGCGATGATCCAGCCCGTCATCTGCACCGTGTACCCCTTATCTTCGATCAGCAAGCCCAGATGGGACATGATGGCGAGAATCACCATTGAGGTGAACCCGTGGCCGAAGGAGATGAGCCAAAAGGCGGATGTCCTCAAAGCCTGGGACGCGGTGAGGTCTCCTTCCGCGGCACTCTGGGCACGGGAGGCCGGACCCTGGGCCGCAGCCCCTGAGGAAGGAGACGCCGGAGGATCGCCGTCAGGAAGGAGACCGTATTCATGGGGGCGGTTGCGAATAATCCTGGAGATGGGAAAGGCGATGGCCACGACGAATATGCCGAGGCATGTGGCGGTCAGCGACCAGCCCAGCCGGTCCTGGTCCGGGTCGACGGCCCAGGCAATCGCGGGCACGATCAAGAGGGCTCCGAACCGGCTGCCCACGTTGGCCCATCCGATGGCCACTGCCCTGCGCCGGGAGAACCAGTGGTTCAGCATGGTCATCATGGGGACCCAGCTCCCCATTCCCTGCCCCAGCGCCATGATGATGTAGGCCATGTAGAACATCCAGAGGTTCTGCACACGGCCAAAGAACATGAAACCGGCCCCGGTTATCAGCAGCCCGATCAACACCATCCTGCGGGTGCCGATCTTGTCCGTCAGGTATCCCTCCAGCGGTCCCATGATGCCGCCTTCGATCCTGGTGAAGGTGAGGGCCCACCCCAGTTGAGCTCGGCTCCAACCAAACTGCCGCTCCATCGCCACAGCCCATACGCTCATGGCATGGAAAAGGGGGCCGGTGGCGATAACCATGACGAACCCGCTGATGGCGACCAGCCACCAGCCGTAGTACACGCCTTTCAGACGCCCGTATTGCTGGGTAAAGTCGGGAGACAAGACTGAACGGACCGCTCCTGTATGGTCTGGGAGATCCCACCGTCGACGGTGGACACGGGGTTGCCGATCAGTAGTATATCATCATACTGAATAGAATAGACCGCATATCATCATGTAACGTTTCGGTCGTCGACCGCTCCTCAGCCCCGGCGGCTGCTTAGTAACTATCTCAAAACGAGGCTTTCCCAATGTCTCCCCCTTTTGCGAAAGGGGGATTAAGGGGGATTTCCCCTCTACTCAAGCCCGTTCGTTCAGTTTTAAGATAGTTTCTTAGTCCAACTCGCCGCTCCCCGATTCCACCCATAGCCGGTACACCGTGTTCCTGGCCAACCCCAGACTCTCGCTGACATTCGTAACCGCTTCCCGCGACCTTACACCGGATTTCCGAAGAGCTCTAAGTTGCCGTCCGGCCTCTTCGAGGACTTCCTGGGCCGGACCGGCCTGCAGCGAGTCCGGAGACACACCCTTTACTATTATTACGAACTCGCCCCTGGGTCCCGCGAAGTGGGAAATGGCCTGCGATGTTGGTCCCCTGTAGACTTCTTCGTGAAGCTTGGTAAGCTCGCGGCAAACGGCGAGTTCCCGGTCTCCCAGCGCCTCCAGCATGTCGGACAGGGTTTCTTTCAGACGGTGAGGGGCCTCGAATATGACCAGCGTGTCCAGCGAATTAACAAGAGGCCGGAGCCGTTCCTTGCGGTCGCCGCTCCGCCGGGGCAAGAACCCAAGGAATTGGAACCCATCTCCGGACATGCCTGACACCGAAAGGGCCGTGGTTACCGCGGAGACCCCCGGCACCGCCTCCACCCTGTGACCCGCCGCCGCGGCCATCGCCACTAGCTCGCTGCCAGGGTCGCTGATCCCCGGCATCCCCGCATCGGTGACCAATGCTACGTCGCCCGCGGCCAATGCCTCCATCAATCCGGGCAACCGCTGCTGCCTGTTGTGGTCGTTGTAGCTGACCATGCGAACACGCAAACCGAGATGCCGGAGCAGCCTGACCGTGACCCTGGTGTCCTCCGCCGCCACCAAGCCAACCTCGCCCAGCACCCGCGCCGCCCTGGGCGTCATGTCTTCAAGGTTGCCGATAGGTGTGCCGACTACGTAGAGAGTGCCCATAATTCATCCTCCCAGAATCCAAGACCTCACTACCATGGCCTACCCATTGGAACAACGCACCCTGACGCTGCCTCCTTGAATCCGCAGCAATATCCTTTATGATAAGGCGACATTAACTCTGCATGTGCCCAGGTAGCGGAGCCTCCCGTAGCAGGATTATCTCAGACACGTCCCTAAGACGACCTCAACATCAAATCGCGAACACGATAATCGATTCGGGCATCGGAACTCAGTTCGCGTATCAGTCTCCTTTGGCGTGTTCGAGTGTCTTCGAACTAGCCATGGGTGATTCCTTTCAGATTGCTTTAGAGGATACATTGGGCATCAAACGAGAACGAGAATAAACTTACTCCATCTATTGAAACGATTATCGCAATCACCTCCGCTCCGACGGTTCGGGAAGTGTAGGTCAGTCTCGTGAATCAATTACAACCTGCTGTCAGTGTCGAATCGCGGTACTTAGAAATAGTACTTAGCTGTGTCCGCGTTAGCGCTACTTACCGGCCGAAATTCGGAAGGGGAACGCGGAGCGGACTAGCCCTCAGTGAATTCCAGAATCTGTATCGAAACGACCCGTTCTATAGCTGGTTCGGTCTCGATAACCCATTGCTTTACGCGGCTCATAAGGCTGCTGGTGGTATGACCAGTATGTATCGACAGATCGGTATTGGATGCGAGAGGGTTTTCCGCCAGGTCTTACAGGACACGCTAGGTTTAACCGACGAGGATGTGGTTTGGTCCTACGAGACCATAACACCAAGCGGGGCTTCTCGTCGGCTGTCTTTGGATGGAAGAGTCCCGTTAGACAAGATCACAGACGGCCCGGCGAGATCCAGATTCTATGATTGGATGAAACGGTCTGCGGATGGCCTCGGCGTCGAGTCTAGAGTTTTCGATTCCCTCACTGGAACCGTATTCGAGGTTAGGCAAGGATATAAGAGCAAAGACAGCAAAAGGCAAAATGCGGATATAGCGAATGCTTCTTCCGCATACATCAAGTCATATCTGCCTTGTGCGGTGATTTTCTCGAACCAGATTGACGAGGATATAGTGCGGCGATACAGAACGGAGAAGTGGGCAATTATTACCGGAGTGACAGGTCAAAACGACCCTCAATTATCGACCTATGATTTCATGAGGGACGTTATCGGGTTCGATTTAGCAGGCTTCTTTGAACGGAACGCGGACACGATTAGGACAGAGATCGATAGTCTGCTGCGGACCCTATTGGAGCCGGACGGCTAATGGCCGGGATTCTAAGGGACACTCTTCGGCAGCGTCCTGACTATACACAAAAATTCAATGTCGGGGCTAAGCGTCATGGTTGGCTACGACTTACGCCTGCCTATTCAGCGAAGATAGTTGAAGAAATCCTCCAAAATCAGCGTCGTAATTGTCGTATCCTAGACCCCTTTTGCGGTACGGGAACAACCGCATTATGTGCGGTGAATCAAGGTCTCTCGGCGACTACAACCGACATTAATCCTTTCTTAATTTGGCTAGCCCGCTCTAAAACGGCCTGTTACTCGGAGGGTTCTTTAGGCCTCGCACGAGAGATTGGCAGAGCAGCATTGAGCGCCCAGACGCGCGAGACGGTCCCTCCAATTAGCCCACCTCCGATGCACAACATCGAGAGGTGGTGGGCGGAGGATATTCGATACTTCTTATGTTACCTGAGAGCAGCCATTCAAACCCTTTCAGCTCGAGCCGGTTCTGCAGCGGATCTGCTGGACATCGCATTTTGTAGAGTTCTTGTGAGACTTTCAAACGCCACCTTCAATCATCAATCGATTTCATTCAAAGACCCACGACAATACCAGCTTAGTTTAAGCAACGAACTCGGTAACACTTTTCTCGACGAATTAGAATTCGTGCTCCAGGGTGCGAATGAAAACCCGCCAACGAGTGCGACCGTAATTTTAGGAGATTCAAGAGACCTTCGTCTCCATGTTGACTCCAGTTTTGACTTAGTCGTGACTTCTCCGCCCTATGCAAACCGCATGTCGTATATTAGGGAACTGAGACCGTACATGTATTGGCTCGGATACTTGGCAAATGGCCGAGACGCAGCGGAGTTAGATTGGCTGGCGATTGGAGGCACTTGGGGTTCGGCTACCAGTCGGCTAGCAACGTGGGAACCTAGTGACCATTGGCCTATCCACAGGTACCTGGCAGCAATTCTGACCGCGATCGCCAATCAGGGCAATAAGAATGGGGTGTTACTTGCGAACTATGTCGGAAAGTACTGTGAGGATATGTTCCGCCATTTCGAGTGTCTACCACACGTCTTAAACCCCGGGGCACGCATACACTATATCGTCGGTAATTCGACGTTCTACGGTGTATTGGTGCCCACAGAACAGATCTACGCTTCCATGATGAGGGACTGCGGTTTTGTCGACGTCGAAATTAAACCCATTCGGAAACGTAACTCGAAAAAAGAATTGATCGAATTCAACGTTTCCGCTACATGGCCATGGTAACCCATAGGAGTACACACCGACCTCACCATCATATTAGCTAGGAGATACCATGCCCACTCTTACCGGCGCCCACCTATTTATACGATGCCTGAAACTCGAAGGTGTCAAGAAGGTGTTCACCATTGTCGGCGACACAATCCTACCCCTGGTGGACGCCGCCCACGAAGAGGGGATCGAATTCATCGACACCCGCCACGAGGGCGCGGCAATGCATATGGCCGACGCTTATGCCCGCATCACGGGCGAACCCTCGGTGGGCATGTTCACCGGCGGGCCCGGGTTTGCCAACGCCATCTCAGGGCTTCCCGCGATCTACACCTCGGAGAGTCCGGTCATGTTCGTCGCGGGCTGCGCCGAACTGCCGGAAAAAGGCATGGTCACCTTCCAGGAGATCGACCAAATCGCAATGGCCGCTCCCGTAACCAAGGGCTCCTGGCTGGTCCACGACACCACGCGCATCCCTGAGTTCGTCGCCACCGCCTTCCGCACCGCGATGTCGGGCAGGCCCGGCCCTGTTCACCTCACCCTGCCCATCGACCTCCAGGAAGCTGAAATTTCCGAAGACGACCTGCCAAAGTTCCTCCCTCAGGAATACCGGAACGCCGGCCGCGCCCACGGGGACCCCGCCAAGATTGAGGAAGCCGCGGCCTTATTGCGAGGGGCGCAACGGCCCGTCGTCATCGTCGGCAACCCGGCCCGTTACTCCGTCGCGCCGGAACAACTCGAGGCTCTGGCCGAGACCACCGGAATCCCCGTGTTCACCGTGGAGCAGGCCAGGGGGCTTCTGGACGACGAACACCCCCTTTGCTTCGGCTACGCCGACGGGGCGCTCAACCCCACGGCCCGCCGGTTCCGCGAGGCCGACGTGGCGCTGCTCTTGGGGAAACGGCTCGACCACCGCTACCGTTACGGCCAGGTATTCAACGGCGACGCTAAAATAATCCAGGCCGACCCTTCAGAGGCGGAAATAGGCCGCAACCGCGGCGTATCCGTCAGTCTCCTCGGGGACCTCGGCGCAATTGTCGGGCAGCTTACCGCCGCGGCGAAGCGAGGGTCGAAGTCCGACATCTCGGCATGGACCGACCAGTTGGAAGCGGACCGGAACGGCTGGCTGGATGAACTGCGTTCCAGGGCCACCGGCGAGGAGCCGATGCACCCGTTGGACATATACACCAGGATAGAAAGTCTGGTGGACGACGATACGTTTATAGTCATGGACGGCGGCGACTACGTCCAGTGGGGACGTTCCTATTTGAAGGCGCGAAAACCGGGCAGGTTCATCCGTCTGGGACCCCTCAGCCACTTGGGGGCAGGTATCCCTTACGGTATGGCCGCCAAGCTGGCCCATCCCGAAAGCAAGGTACTGGTCCTAATGGGCGACGGTTCGTTCGGGTTCTATACCATGGAGTACGACACCTGCATCCGGCACAACCTTCCCATCACCGTGGTCATGGGCAACGATTCCACCTGGGGGATAGACAAGACTTTCCAGTTGGCCTATTTCGACCGGGCCGTGGGCACTGACCTGCGCTTCATTAGATACGACAAACTGGTCGACGCAATCGGCGGCTACTCCGAATACGTGGAGAAACCCGACGACGTGGCGCCCGCTGTGGAACGCGCCTTCGGTTCCGGCTTGCCATCTTTGGTAAACGTGGTCGTCCGCTCCGGCGCGAGCCCTCTGGCCGACGCCATGATCGCGCGGCGCACCGGGCAGTAGCGCCGCCTCGCGGAGAACTTAGAGGATGAGAACTGACCTCGTTACGAATCACGGCCACCAATAGAACAGTCCTGCCGTTACCAGGATATTTTCATCCGGGGATGCGAATTTCCGTTGACAATCCTGGGCTCCAAGTATATTGTTTTGCTCACGGCTCATTTCATCAACTAAACGACCCTGGGAGGAGCAGACATGCTTAAGATCGGCCATGAAGTAGTCCGGCCCGGCCAAAGGTTGGGCGAACCGGAAGTTAATATCCCCGTGCCTGAAGAGCTGGAAACCGTTCCTGGCATTCCTCTCAACAACCGGGAGGTCGACTGGTACGCGCGGGAGTACCCCCTGGAAAGCATGAACGTCACCGAGCGCGCGTCTCGGGATTGGGCAAACACCCTGCGCGACCAACACTCGGAAATGCGCGAGATCCGCAAAGAACACGAGAAACTCAACCGCGCCTTGATTATGGCCAGCAGGTTGACTTCTGAATTGGAGCCAACGACTGAACCCAATGGTGAAGACCTCACCGAGTTAATCAAGCAGAAGGCCCGGGAACTGGGTTTCTGCGAAGTCGGAATCACCGCCTTCGACCACCGCTACACCTACCAGAGCAAGAAGAACCTGCTCACCTACTACCCCAGCGTCATTTGCCTGGTGTACGAGCAGGACTTTGAGCCCACCCAGACCATCCCCAGCGTCGACGCCGAGATCGTCCACTCCAGCACCTACCGGACGGAAGGCGCGGCGGCCCTGGAGTTGGGTAACTTCATCCGCTCCCACGGCTACCACGCCCAGGTAACCGGTTCCGGCGACGCCCCCGGCCCCTACATACCCATGTTCGTCGAGGCCGGCGTGGGCCAGTTGGGCGCTTGCGGCTACCTCTTGACTCCCCACGTGGGAAACCGGTGCCGCCTGGTCTCGGTCACCACAGACGCGGCCGTCACCTACGACAAACCCGTGGACTACGGCATTCACGCCTTTTGCCAGGTGTGCCAGGTCTGCGTCAACCGCTGCCCGGGCCGCGCCCTAATGCGCGATAAGATCTGGTGGCGGGGACTTGAGAAGAACAAGCTCTACTTCAAGCGCTGCCGCCCCGTAATGGCCCGATATCTGGGTTGCGGCGTCTGCATGAAGGTCTGCCCCATCCAGAAGTACGGCCTGAAGAGCGTCATGGAGCATTACGCCCTTACCGGCCAGGTGTTGGGCAAAGGCACCCACGACCTCGAAGGCTACACGCTGGAAGGAAAGGGCTACTTCGGCCCCGGAGAGCTCCCGACCTTCGACCGGGACTTCTTCAATATGCCTCACGGTTCCGAGTTTGAATGGGCCTTCGACCGGTTCAAGGACCGGATCAAGGACACCGGCGGGGAGATCACGGACGAGCTGATGGAGGAATTCCGCAGTGAGATCCAAAACCATCTCAGCCGGGAGACCACCGACCAGTTGCTCATGATGGACCAGGACCAAGACTACATCTAATTGTAACGGGTAATAATACCCGGTCTTGGCAACCTCGCAAGACAGGCTGTCCGGGGGGTAACTCCCCCCGGACAGCCTATTTTCCGGGGAAACACCGGCCCGTGACTTCTCCCCACTTGCCTTCCCACCGCTGCGGAATGCCCCTGGTGGAACCGGCCAAGCAGGACGTAGCCGAGACTGGAAGAGTTCCTACACTCATTACGATTTGCGTAGACCTTGCCGCCTTGTTTTCTACGAATCACTATCTCACCTCAGCTAGGATTGTGAAATATCCAAGAGATATGAAAATTACTCTCTGTACACTATTGACATCCGCAACGTCGGCATATATTGTGGTGGGCAGAACTCGGATGCGTGCGTCCCGCGTGCGTCCATAGAGGGATTTTATTGGGAGGAGAAGATATGCTAAAGATCGGCCATGAGGTCGTAAGGCCCGGCTCAAAATGGGGCGAGGTAGACGTCACCATTCCCGTACCCGAGGAGTTGGAAACCGTACCCGGTATTCCTCTCAACAACCGGGAAGTTGACTGGTATGCCCGCGAATACCCGCTGGAATCGATCAACTACACGGAGCGCGCCTCCCGTGACTGGTCCAACGCCATGCGCGACCTTCACGTTGAGATGCGTGAGATCCGCAAAGAGCACGACAAGCTCAACCGCGGTCTGATCCTTGCTGGCCGCGCCACCGCCGAGATGGAGCCCGCCAGTGCGCCCACCGGCGATGATGTAACCCAGCAGATCAAAGACAAGGCTCGCGAGCTCGGTTATATGGAAGTAGGAATTGCCCCCTACGACCATCGCTATGAGTTCCAGAGCAAGAAGAACTTCACCTTCCTGCCCCACGCCATCTGCTTGGCCTATGAGCAGGACTTCGAACCCACTCAGACCATCCCCAGCGTCGACGCGGAGATCGTTCACTCCAGCACCTACCGGACGCAGGCCGCTGCTGGCCTGGAGTTGGGCAACTTCATCCGCTCCCTGGGTTACAAGGCCCACGTAATCCACTCCAGCGACGCCACCGGCCCGGTCATCCCCATGTTTGTGGAAGCCGGTCTCGGCCAGCTCGGAGCCTGCGGCTATCTGTTGACCCCTCACCAGGGCAACCGCTGTCGGCTGATGATGGTCACCACCGACGCCAACATCTCCTATGACAAGCCCGTCGACTACGGCATTCATGCCTTCTGTCAGGTCTGTCAGGTGTGCGTCAACCGCTGCCCGGGCCGCGCTCTCATGCGCGACAAGATCTGGTGGCGCGGTCTTGAGAAGAACAAGCTCTACTTCAAGCGCTGCCGCCCCGTAATGGCCCGCTACCTCGGTTGCGGTGTCTGCATGAAGGTATGCCCCATCCAGAAGTACGGCCTGAAGAACGTCATGGAACACTATGCCGACACAGGTCAGGTCCTGGGTAAGGGCACCCACGACCTCGAAGGTTACACCCTCGAGGGCAAGGGCTACTTCGGCCCCGGTGAAATGCCGGGATTCGACCGCGACTTCTTCGACATGCCCACCGGCACCATCGAGGACCACGCGTTCGAAGAGTTCAAGTCCAAGGCCCGCACCTCCGGGGGCGAGGTTACGGAAGAGATGCTCGAAGTGCTCAAGACCGAAATGGTCAAGGCTCTCGGCCAGGAATACGACGTTGTCGCGATGATGGACGAGATGAACAACATCGACGCGGACTACATCTAAACCTTGACCGACAGGACGCCCCGGTGGAGAATCTCCACCTGAGCGTCAACAAGGAGACCACGAGGGGCCGGCAACTTGTCGGCCCCTCTCTTTTCGTTCATCCCCTCTCGCGTAACTGTTCAGACTTAATGTATCTTTCCTGCACCTCCGCCCGTCATTCCGGCCCCCGTATCCAGTACGGGGCAGGCTTTGAGCCGGAATCCAGAAGCGTCTGCAACTAGCAACGATCCCTATCATTGGGATTTCTGGATTCCCGCCTTCGCGGGAATGTCGAGTTGCGGCTGCGGGACATCGTAACGGGATTATCAACGGGGATGACAGATGGGATTTCAGCCAATCCGCATCATCGAGTCTGAACAGTCACGCTCTCGCTCTGGCATAGGCAAAGCGGGATAGAGCTACACTAAAGCCAAGGTGGGATCTACATTTGCGGGGCGATGAAGATTGGCTCAGGCACCACGGTGAAGCTCTTCCACCTGTACCCGGAGAGTGGTCCGGCACCGCCGGTTGACTTCCTCCATATGCGTATTTCACCTTGGTATCAGTTTAGGACCGGCGTGGCCATCAAGATACGCGCTTATCCATATCACGAAACATAATATGAGTGTTCCATCCCCATAGGGTTGACAAATATATGACCAGCAAGTATCTTTGGGCCTACCTTGGATTGACCGTACCCTAGAACCAAACATACAGGGAGGAGCGCATGCTAAAGATAGGCCACGAGGTCGTACGACCTGGCAAGTTCCCCGGGGAACCAACAGTAACGATCCCCGTTCCCGAAGAATTGGAGACCGTGCCCGGAATTCCCCTTAACCAGCGCGAAGTCGACTGGTACGCCCGCGAATACCCGCTGGAAACCATGAACATCACCGAGCGGGCTTCCCGCGACTGGGCCAACACATTCCGGGACCAGCATGTTGAGATGCGTGAGATCCGCAAGGAACACGACAAGCTCAACAGGCCCCTGATTATGGCCGCACGTCTGACCGGCGACCAGGAACCCTCCGTCGAGCCAACCGGCGGCGACGTCACCGAGCAGATCAAGTCCAAGGCCCGTGAACTTGGTTTCTTGGAAGTCGGTATCACCCACTACGACCACCGCTACACCTACCAGAGTAAGAAGGACTGGGTGAAGTTCCCCCACGTTATATGTCTGGCCTTTGAACAGGACTACGAGCCCACCCAGACCATTCCCAGCGTCGACGCCGAGATCGTCCACTCCAGCACCTACCGGACAGAGGGCGCGGCGGGACTCGAACTGGGCAACTTCATCAACTCCCTCGGCTATCGCGCCCAGGTCCACAGCCCCAACGACAACACCGGCCCTTATATCCCCATGTTCGTGGAAGCCGGCCTCGGCCAGCTCGGAGCTTGCGGCTACCTGTTGACCCCCCACGAGGGTTCCCGCTGCCGCATCATGATGATCACCACCGACGCCAATGTCTCCTACGACAAGCCGGTGGACTTCGGTATTCACGCCTTTTGCCAGGTCTGTCAGGTGTGCGTGAACCGTTGCCCGGGCCGCGCTCTCATGCGCGACAAGATCTGGTGGCGTGGTCTCGAGAAGAACAAGCTTTACTTCAAGCGCTGCCGCCCCGTCATGGCCCGATACCTCGGTTGCGGCATCTGCATGAAGGTCTGCCCCATCCAGAAGTACGGCCTGAAGAACGTCATGGAACACTATGCCGACACGGGTCAGGTCCTTGGTAAGGGAACCCACGACCTCGAAGGTTACATCCTCGAGGGCAAGGGCTACTTCGGCCCTGGCGACATGCCGGTATTCGACCGCGACTTCTTCGACATGCCTGCTGGCGACACCGAAGAGTGGGCCTTCAGCCAGTTCAAGGAGCAGGCTCGCGCCTCCGGCGGCGTCATCACCGATGAGATGATGGAACTCCTCAAGGAGGAAGTCTCCCGCGGCGCGGCCCAGAGCAGGGACAACCTGGAAATGATGTACGAAGAGGAAGACTACATCTAGCCTTCCCCAGCGCCCATGACTATCGGATGAGGGGCAAACCCCTCATCCGCCAACCCAACGGCAAAAGACGGCCCCGCCCTTGAATAAGGACGGGGCCGTTATTATGCGCGGGATAGCCTCCTGGAGAGGCCCGCGTACGACTAGAGCTGGAGGTCCACCACCGGGACTCCCGCGCTGCGGGGTTGCGTCTGCTTCAGCGCATCCGCCAACCGGGTTAATTGTTGCTGGTAGGTCTCCGAGTCCGACTCCCTGGTTTGGAGATTGAACACGACGTGCTCCGTCGCAATATTGCGGGCCTGGCGGTTCCGGCTCTGGGTCGAAAAAGCTCCGTCTGAGGCTGCTAGGAACAGAAGCCACTGGTCCTTGGACTCCTGTTGCTCCTGCGCCTGTCGAAGGTCGTTGCGCACGCTCTCGCTCTCCAGCGTGTGCGCCGAAGAAATGACCACCAGCTTGTCATAAGGCCGGACCCACCGCTCCACTTCTTCCTGGTCCGAAGTGCTGTGCCTCTCCACCAGGGCGCTGCCCCTGGCGCCCTCGGCAAACACCCAGCAGCGGACTCCATGGTCTTGCAGATCGTTTCTCAGGGTCACCGCGAACGCCTCATCCTCGTCCGCGCATGAGATGAAACAGTCTTCCAAGGCGATCTGCGCACCCACTATGGATGTCTGAAAGTCAGCCATTCCTTCGGGAACGCCGGCGTTTCTGAGGAACGCATCGGCGATTTGACCCCTGGACCTGTAGAAGGAGTCAATTCCGATCGTGCTGGGGCCGTCATGCCGGACCGCATCCAACCCCTGGGCTCCGCTGAAGTCGCAGTTTTGGAACACCGTATAACCAACGATACTGCCATTAAACTGCGTGCCCTGCATCCCGGCGTTGTTGAAAATAGCCTCGTAGAAGTCCGAGCCGTCCAGGATGGCGTCGGTCAGGTCGGTCCTGGTCAAATTTGCCCGGTTCAGGATAGCCCCAGTTAGGTCCGCGCCGCTGAGGTTGGTCCCGGTCAGGTTGGCGCGGGAAAGGTTGGCGCCCGACAGGTTCGCGCCAGACAGGTCGGCGTCCGAGAGGACGATGCGGTCCATATCCGAACCGGAAAAGTCGGCCCGGGAAGACCTGGCCCCCCGCAGGTTCGCCCCGTTCAAGAGGGCGCGTGTCACGTTGGCCTGGCGCAAGTCGGCCCGGTACATGTGGCAGGGGTTCATCCGGCACCCGGAGAGGTTGGCCCGGGGCAGTGTCGCGCCCATTAGGTCGGAATTCCGGATGTCCGCTCCGGATAGGTCCACCTGTGGGATGCGCGCATAGCTCATGTATGAGGCGTTGAGGTCCAGGTTCTCGCCGGGGTGCTCCTCACGCCAACGGGCCACGGTATCCCGGCCCCGCTTTACGAGTTGTACGTGTTCCATGTTGGCCATATCAGCCGCTCCAAACGACAACCGAATTAGGACTTGGTAACTATCTCAAAATTGAATGAGCAGGGTTGGGCCGGGGGAAATCCCCCTTAATCCCCCTTTTGCCAAAGGGGGAGACCTTGGGGAGGCCTCGTTTTAAGATAGACACTTGGCAGATGGAATTTTAACATACGCTCTTATGCGAGTTGAATCGTGAATTGGCTTCAGACATCCTCGAATCTCACCGGTTGACGGCGATAATCGCCCTCCGGTGAGTCCCTTCGCCGATCTTGGTCTCGCCGTCGAAGGCCACCACGTTGAACAATAGCCGGTTACGGTCCACCTCAACCAACTCCGCATGCGCGGTGATAGTCGCGCCTATGTCGGCCGGAGCCATGTGACGGACATTGACTTCGTACCCCACCGAGGTCTGGCTATCATCCAGCGTTCCCCTGACCGCCTCTATGGACGCCCCCTCCATCAGACCGATCATGGACGGGGTGCTGAACTTGTTCACGTGAGTGGCAACGTTATGTTCGCAGACTATGGTCTGCCGCTCTCCCTTCAGTCCGGGGGCAATTCCAGGGCTTGCCATAAACCTGTGCCTCCGTTTCACTCAAAATGGGTGCCGGAGATGTATCATAACAGATGAGCCGCTGGCGGCGGGGTTACCCAAGTTTGAATGGGTACCTATATTAGGATATGATGCTGCCGGTCGGAGTGGGCATGATATGTCAACCAAAAGAGACCTGCTTTCCGTAACCGACCTCACCGCGGACGAGACACTACACGTCCTGCGAAGGGCGGCAGAGATGAAGTCCGGCGGTGGTGGTCCCAGACCCCTCCAGGGCAAGAGTATCGCCCTGCTCTTCGAGAAGCCTTCTCTACGGACCAGGTCCAGCTTTCAGGTCGGAATCCAACAGCTAGGTGGGTTCTCCTTCTACTTGGGCCCCGAGGAAGTGGGCCTGGGGACTCGGGAACCTGCGTCCGATGTAGCGCGGGTCCTCTCCGGATACGTGGACGGAATCGTGGCGCGGGTCTTCTCTCACGAGTCCTTGCAAGAGCTTGCCGCAAACTCCACGGTACCCGTAATTAACGCGCTATCCGACTGGGAACATCCCTGCCAGACCATGGCGGACCTGCTTACCATACAGGAAAACAAACACATACTCGAAGGACTGAATCTGACCTTCGTCGGTGACGGCAATAACGTGGCCCGGAGTCTCTGCCTCGCGCTTCCCCCCGTGGGGATGAGTTTCACCATCGCCGCTCCCAGCGGCTACTGCCTGGACCAGGAGACCCTAGACCTGGCCCGGAGCCGGGCGGCCGAATCGGAACCCCGGGTCCAGACCCTTACCGAGCCCGCAGAAGCGGTCCAGGGTGTGGACGTCATCTATACCGATGCTTGGACCAGCATGGGTCAGGAAGCGGAAGCAGAAGTCCGCCGAGGAGCATTTCAAGGGTACACGGTAGACGGAGCCTTGATGGAAATGGCGGGTCCCGGAGCTTTGTTCATGCACGACATGCCGGTCCACTACGGCGAAGAAGTCGTGCCTGGAATGTTGGACCACCCTCAGTCGGTGGCCTATTCCCAGGCCCATAACCGTCTCCATGCCCAGAAGGCCATATTGGAACTGCTTCTGGGCGGAGAGTAACGGGGCGTTAAGATATGGAACACGAGCCAGAATTATCCCAGCAGCCAGAATTCGATGTCGAACCAATGCAACCCCCGGAACTTGCCGGCCTCTACCCGGCAAGGCGGCTCCGGGTATTGGAGGACGCCGCGCCTTCGCCTACACCGCCCGGCGCCGCGGCTCAGAGCATCGAAGACAGGATACCCGTGGTGGCCATCGTGGGGCGGCCCAACGTTGGCAAGTCCTCCCTCTTCAACCGCATTCTGAACCGCCGCCAGGCCATCGTTACCGACGTGGCCGGAACGACCCGTGACCGCCTCATGGCCGAAGCCTGGTGGGACGACTATCAGTTCATACTGGTTGATACCGGAGGTCTCGAGACCCGCCCCGAGGGTACGATCCAGACCAAGGTCCAAGAACAGGCGGATATGGCCGTGGGCGACGCCGACGTGGTGATTTTCCTGACTGACGGCTCGGAAGGGATCACTTCCACCGATTCCCTCGCCGCGGACCGGCTTAGGCGCACCCAAAAACCGGTGCTCCTGGCGGTGAACAAAGTCGACAACGAAACCCGGGAATTCGCCGCATCCGAGTTCTTCCAGCTTGGATTAGACGCACCGTTACCCATTAGCGCCTACCACAACCTGGGCATATACCAACTCATGGATCGCGTCTGCTCCCATTTCACACCCACTTTCCCGGATGACGAAGAAGAGGACCTCGGAGCGCCGGTCACACCCCAGGCTGAAGAGCTAAAGTTGGCCATCGTTGGCCGGACCAACGTGGGCAAGTCTATGCTCCTCAATTCCATCTTGGGACACGAACGCTCTATCGTCACCCCCGAAGCCGGTACCACCAGAGACGCCCTGGATACCTACGTGAACTACAATGGCCAGGACGTTGTGTTGATCGACACCGCCGGAATACGGCGTCCCGGGCGTGTGCAGCGAGGGATCGAAAAGTTCAGCGTGATGCGGTCGGTCAACGCGGTTCAGCGCAGCGATATCACCCTTCTGATCACCGACGCCAGCGAACTGGCCACCGCCCAGGACTCGCATATCGCGGGCCTGGCTTGGGAGATGTGCCGAGGCCTGATCGTCGTGGTCAACAAGTGGGACCTGGCTTCGGACGGCAGCCGCCGGGCCCAGGACCGCGCAGCCTCTATCGTTCGGGAAAAGCTCCACTTCATGCCCTACGTGCCTGTCTGCTTTACCTCCGCCCTGCATCAACAGGGTATCGCCCGGCTTATGGGGACGGCGTTGGAGTTGCGGCAAGAGCGGTCCCGGTTCATTCCGGCGCGGGAGTTGCAATACGTTCTCGCCGACGCCCTGGCAGACCACACCCCGCCCACTATGAAACGCCACCGCCGGGAGCGCTTGCGTATCAACCGCCTCCGGCAGGTAGGCACAAACCCGCCCACATTCTTATTTACCGTGGATAACCCCAACCTGGTACACTTCTCTTACGAGAGGTATTTGGAGAACAGGATCCGGAGCAACTTCGGTTTCGACCATACCCACCTCAAGCTGTTGTTTAGAAGACGATGATCCTCCGCCTGACACCCCTCGTATTCACCCTGACTGTGCTGCCGGTCATCGGCGCGGCAGTCGTATTGACGCTCATCACGATGCCGCACCAGGCCCCCATAGCCCGGTACGCCGTCGTCCTCACCATCTCCTATCTTCTGGGCTCCATCCCCTGGGGATACATGATGATCCTCTGGCGCGAAGGAGTGGACATCCGGGAACAGGGCAGCGGGCGTACCGGCATGACCAACGTGCTGCGCACGGCGGGCGCAAAGGTAGCCGCCCTGGTCCTGGTGCTGGATATGGGGAAAGGTATCTTGTCCGTCTTCCTGGCCAGACAGGTGATTGGCGCAACTGAAGGCGAAGTAATTGCGGGGTTGCTGGCCCTGATAGGCCACAACTGGCCGGTGTTCTTGCAGTTCCGGGGCGGGAGAGGCATTCTTACCGCGTTTGGCGGCCTGTGGATTATCGCCCCTCCGGTGGCCGCTATAGCCGCGGCTGTCATGTTGGTGATCACTCTCATCAGCCGTTACGTGTCCCTAGGCAACATTATCGGGGTTATCATCGCCTTCCTGGTTACCTCCGCGCTAGCGTGGATGGGGAAATACTCTCCGGCCTACGCCGCGTATACCCTGGTGGGTGGCGCTATCATCATCTGGCAGCACCGGGACAACATCCAACGCATCCTGGCCGGCAACGAGCGGCGCTTGGGCAGGCCAGCCGCCAAGACCAACTGAGTCAGGGTAGGGGCGGCTCGCTTTCCCTCTGGAAGGGGACCCGCGCTTGTTACAACGGCGCGGTCTCTGGCTACCAACGGGAATTCCACCCTCTCCAGCACCCTCTCATTGAGGGAGACATGGCAATGATGAGATCCGGAGAAGCTCCAGGATTGAAACACCACCAATGACCCAAGATTCTCAGGAAAGGGTCGCCGTGATCGGCGCAACCACCTGGGGCACTGCCCTTGGCATTATCCTGGCGCGAAACGACATCCACGTTGACCTGGTGGTCCGCAACGAGCAAGAGTCTGACTTGCTCGGTTCTCAGCGCGAGAACGCGCGTTTTCTCCCCGGCGTGCCCTTCCCGGACGCTATGAGCGTGACCGCTTCCATATCCGACTCGGTGCCCCCTGCCCAAATGCTGGTCCTCGCAGTGCCGTCCCCCACTTTGCGGCAAAACCTGGAAGCTGTGCGGGACAGCATCACGCCCGGCGCGGTCCTTCTCAACGCCGCCAAGGGGCTGGAATGGCCCGATGGGAAGCGCATGAGCCGGGTCATGGAAGAATCCCTGCCCACGAATCTTCACGACGGGATATGCACCCTCTCAGGCCCGAACTTCGCCAGAGAGATCGTGGACGGCAAGATCGCTTCTACGGTGGTGGCGGGCCGGGACGCGGCCATGACCAAACATGCCCAGGCGGTATTGATGTCGCCGTCGTTCCGCGTCTACACCAGCGACGACGTTACCGGCGTGGAGTTGGGTGGCGCGTTGAAGAACATAATTGCCCTGGGGGCGGGAATTGCCGATGGCTTGAACATCGGAGACAACGGAAAGGCCGCGTTCATCACCCGGGGTCTGGCCGAGATTACCCGCCTCGGGATAGCCGCCGGAGCCCATCCCCTGACTTTCGCCGGACTGGCCGGCCTGGGAGACCTGATCGCAACTTGCGCCAGCCGGCTGAGCCGCAACCGCTACGTGGGAGAGCAGTTGGCGCAGGGCCGCTCATGGCCTGAAATCAGGGATTCAATGAACAACGTGGCCGAAGGTGTGAACACCACCAGGTCCGCGCTGGCAATGGCCGCGGAGTTGAACGTGGAACTTCCCATAACCCAGGCCACCCACCGGGTGCTGTTCGAAGGGCTCTCGCCCCGAGACGCGGTCGTCGAGTTGATGGAGCGGCCGCCCCGCTCCGAGTGGTAGACCGGCGCATCCCTCCACTTCTGCCTCGACGCGGTTGATAGTGCCGGGCGTATCACCTCATGTGACCAAGTTCCAGTCCCGGCACATTTGCCAGAAGCCACCGGACCAAGACCCGCCGGTGGCAATTCTCCCCGGCCTTTTCAAAACAGAGCAGGGTAAACTCCCCCAGCGATGGGACCGTTTCAAGCCATTGCCGGAACTGCTTGGACCCCCTGTTCTGCTCCTCCAGGCCCGCCAAATACTCCTGGGATAGCCCTTCGAAGTCCAGAATGCCCGCCCGGTACGCCACCAGGAGTTCCCGCGCCGGATACAGAAAGGGCAGGGTCTCCCAATCGGTCTTACGTCCGCGAGGGTGGCCCCGGGATACCCGGTAACGGACCCCGCGCCAATCGTCGGCAGCGTAGAAGCTCGCCGTGTGGAGAATTACCCGTCCCTCGGCGGTCATACCTTCTCCACCTTCCCGGACCGGATCTCCCGGCCTTGCCCTCGGAGGCTCCGTCCGAAAATGTGCCGCATCAAAAGCAGCGCCCCGCCAAGGACCACGACGCTTACGTATGATATTGTCCGGTCCACCAGAACAAGGGCGGCGGCGCTGCTAACCGGTATGCTAGATAGTTGCACCAGAAGCGCGGGCACTCCCGACTCCACCGCGCCAACTCCTCCCGGGGTAGGCGCCAACGTGAGCAAGGAGTTGGCTAGGGCAATGAAGACCACCAGGGGTACACTCGCGTCCAGTCCCAGGGCTTGGGACACCAGGTACAATCGCCCTATTTCGGCAAGCCAACCCAGCAGGCCCCAGACCGACACCGGAAAGACATCACTCGACACGCCGCGGGTCCCTTCCCGAAGCCTCTCGTACCGTTCCGCCAACCAACCGGGCATCATTCTAGCCGCCGCTCCGCCCACCAGGCCAATTCCGGCAATAACCAGCAATAGCACACAGGCGAGTGCAACCGACACTGCCAGCACCGGCCACGCCGCGCTGTCGCTGCCCTGAATCAGAAATGGGACCGCCGCCAGGAGCAATAACGTGACGAGTATTGTATCCAGCACCCGCTCGGCGAGAATCGTGCCTATGGTCCGGGAGAAGGAAGCGGACCGCTCGTCGCGGTAGAGATAGGCGCGGTAGGCGTCGCCCAGGCGGAGCCAGGCCACCGAGTTCGCAAACCAGCCCAGAAACACCAACTGGGCGCAGTACAGCGCTCCCGGCGCCGGCTGCCCGTCACCTTGGACGTTTCGCAGCAGCAAACGCCACCTGGCGCCGCGAAAGAGGAAAGTCGTGTAGTGCAGGGGAAAGGCTAACGCCAGGTACCACCAGTGGCTGGAACCCACTTCAACCCAGATGGCTTTCGGGTCGACTTCAAACCGGAATACCAGGAAACTCAAGAAGAGCGCCGCCAAGCTCAACGATATCAGCGTCGGCAACGACAGCGCCAGCCGTCTGACTGCTGGCGGGCCGCTGGAATTCTGCGGCGACGGGGACATGGAAGCGCGGAATTTCAGGTTAACCGGGGACCGGGACCCTAACGCAGCTCTCGGGGCAGGGTGAAGGTGACGTCCTCTTCCACCCCGGTTAAGACCGTCACTTTCTCCGGAGCCAGATATTCGATCACGCTTTCAACCAACACCTCGGGAGTGGACGCGCCAGATGTAATACCCACTCTCTCCATTCCTTCCAACCAGGCAGGATCGATCTCTTCCGGGCCGTTTATCAGATATGAAGGGACTCCCTGGGCTTCCGCGACCTCCCGGAGCCGGTTGCAGTTGGAGCTATTGTCCGCCCCTATAACCAGCACCAGGTCGACCGACTCCGCCATCTCGGTGACGGCCTCCTGGCGGTTGGTGGTCGCGTAGCAGATGTCGTTACGCACCGTGGCCGAAGGGAACTGGTCCCGGATGGCGTCGATGGCATGGGCCGTGTCCCTCACCGAAAGGGTAGTCTGGGTCAAGACAGCGACTTCAGAGTCAATGTCCCATTCCGGCAACTCCCGGTCGTCGCCGTCGTCCACCAGGGTCATCTCCACCTGGCCCATTGTGCCCCGGACTTCCTGGTGGCCCCGGTGGCCGACAAGCAGCACCTTCTTGCCCTCTCGGTGGTACTTCTTTGCCTCATTGTGGACCCGCGTAACAAGAGGACATACGGCGTCTATCACCTTGAGGTCCCGATCTTGGGCCTTGCGGAAGTCCTCCGGAGGAGAGCCGTGGGCCGAAAACACCACCAGAGACCCGTGAGGAATCTCCTCAATGGTCTCCACGGTGATTGCGCCCTTCCTTTCCAGGTCGGTTACCACGTGGGGGTTGTGGACGATCTGGTGTTTCACGTACACCGGCGCGCCGTACCGCTCCAAGCAAATCTCAACGACCTCGATAGCGCGGACGACGCCCGCACAGAAACCCCGGGGCGAACTGAGTGTTACTTCCACGTTGAACCTCCTGGAAGAACCTCCTGGAAAGGCAGTAATTTAAGCGCTATCCGAGAAGTCTAATTTGAACCTTGCAGCAGGTGCATGTATTTGTAACCAGACCCGGTATTGAGGAGGACGACCGTCTCATCCTTCCGTATTGTGCCGTCGTCGAGAAGCCTCTTCAGACCGCAGAGGGTTGCCGCCCCCTCGGGACAGGCGATGATCCCTTCGGCGGTGGCCAACTGGTACATGGCGTCGACCATGTCCTTGTCTTCAACCGCCAAAGCCGTGCCGCCGGTCTCCCTCAATATCGACAGGATCATATAGTCGGCGAAAGGCCCCGGAACGCGGAGACCGTCGGCGATTGTCTGCGCGTTGGCCCAAGGCTCGGCAGTCTCAGACCCGTTGTGAAAAGCCCTGACTATGGGCTGGCATCCCGCCGCCTGAACTGCGATGAACCGGGGCATCTTGCCTTCCACCCACCCCAACTCCAGCAACTCCTGGAACCCCTTGTGCATTCCGATTATCCCGGTGCCGCCTCCGGTGGGGTATATGATCGTGTCTGGCAAGCTCCAATTGAGCTGCATCGCGATTTCCAACCCCATCGTCTTTTTACCCTCGGCCCGGTAGGGTTCCTTGAGGGTTGAGAGGTCGAAAAGTCCTTGCTCCTCGGACACCGCCACGGCTTCCCGCCCGGCGTCGCCGATGTGCCCGTCCACCAGGTTGAGTTGGGAACCCGTGACTAGGCACTCCTTCTGGTTGGCGTCGGGAGCGTCCTGTGGCATAAAAACCCGGATATCCAGCCCCGCTCTGGCGCAGTATGCGGCCGCGGCCCCGGCTGCGTTACCCGCCGAGGGCATGGTGAACCCCGTGGAACCCAACTCCCACGCCCTGGATATGGCGGCGGATATTCCCCTTGCCTTGAAAGTCCCGGTGGGGTTGAGCCCTTCTTCCTTCACGAACAGACTCTCAAGTCCAAGGTCATTGGCCAGATTCCGGGCGTGCAGGAGCGGAGTCCCGCCCTCGCCGAGGGTGATGACGTACTGAGGGTCTTCGACGGGGAGGAATTCCGAGAAACGCCACATGGTGTCGCCGCGTCCCGGCATAGCGTCCCGGTCGACTTCCCGGCGCATTCGAGCCAGGTCGTATCTCGCCAGCAACACCTTGCCGCAGCAGGCGCTCATCTTGCTGGGCAGATTGTGCGGGTAGGTGGCTCCGCATTGGCTGCACTGTAGGTGGCCCAGATAACTGGTCATATATACATAGCACCGGAAGGGGAGCGAATGCCCCCGGAAAAGTATTGGGTATCGTGCCTATGATACTCCAAGCCCGTCTCAATATGCTATAATTTTGCGCCACACCCCGCTTGAGGAGACCTGTGGCTGGAGGCCCCCTCAAGGTGGAAACCCCATCATCATCTTCCAACACACCAACTATGCGCTTGGGCGGCCGGGCACTTTCCGGCGATCATCGCGCTTACCCATCGGAACGGGGAAGAGCAGGCCCGGCGATCCGTAACACGAGGGTTGATTATGATTCCGGTGATGGACGAGCTCAGGGTATTTACCGGCAATGCGCACCGGCAGCTTGCTGAGGACGTTTGCCATTACTTGAACATCCCGCTGGGCCAGGCGGAAGTGTTCAAATTCGCCAACGACAACACCTTCGTCCGTATTCTGGAAAACATCCGGCAACGAGATGTCTTCATCGTTCAACCGACATGCGCGCCGGTGAACGACAACCTGATGGAGCTTCTGATCATGATCGACGCCTGCAAAAGGGCGTCGGCGGGACGAATTACGGCCGTGGTGCCCTACTATGGCTACGGACGCACCGACAAGAAGGACCAACCCAGGGTGCCGATTACTGCCCGGCTCGTGGCAGACCTGCTGACCGCCGCCGGGGCTGACCGGCTCCTGACCGTAGACCTCCATGCCGGCCAGATTCAGGGGTTCTTCAATATCCCGGTAGACGAGCTAACCGCCCTGCCAATCTTGACGGACTACTTCAACAACAAAGAGCTCTCCGACCTGGTGGTGGTGGCGGTGGATATCGGCATTAGCAAGAAGGCCAGAGACGTGGCCGAACGCCTGCACGCGCCCCTGGCGATCATCGAGAAGCGCCGCGTCAGCAACAACGACGCCACCGAGATCATGAACGTTATCGGCGACGTTAAAGGCAAGGTCGCCCTTACCTTCGACGACGAGATCGACACCGGCGGCACCGTCCTGAACGCCGCCGAAGTCCTGGTGGAACGCGGCGTCAAAGAAGTCTACTGCTGCGTGACACACCCCGTATTGTCCCGTGAAGGTCCTGAGCGCATGTCCAACAGCCCATTCAGCGAGGTCGTGGTAGCTGACACCATTCCCATGCCGGAAGAGAAGCGGAACGGCAAGTTTACCGTCCTATCGGTGGCTCCCCTGCTGGGCGAGGCCATCGCACGAATACATCATGGAAAGTCGATAGGCGAGATGTTCGACAAATAAGCCGGGAGGTCATTACGAATATGTACGACCTGATTGTCAAAGGCGGAACGGTGATCGACCCTTCCCAGGGTCTCAACGGCTTGAATGATATAGCCGTGGAAGACGGCAAAATCGCGCTTGTCGCCCCGGATATCTCATCCGACGAAGCTTCCCGCGTTCTGGAGGTAAAGGGTACCCTGGTGCTTCCAGGACTGATCGACCTTCACACCCACGTCTACGACGGCGTGAACGGCAACGGCGTGGAAGCCGACCTCGGCGGTGTTCGGGCAGGGGTGACGACCATGGTGGACGCCGGAAGCTCCGGCTGCGACACCTTTGGCGGTTTCCCCCGTCACATCATCCCCAACAGCGCCACGGAGATCATCTGCTTCCTGCATATATGCAGGACGGGGCTAGCCACAACTCCAGACATATTCAGCCCAGCCAGCATCGACCTGGACAAGACCGTCCAGGTCGCTTCCGAAAGCAACGCCATTTCGGGCATCAAGGCACGCATGGTCTCCCCGGCCCTGGAGATCATGGGCATGGAGATGCCCAGATTGGCCAAGAGAGCAGCGAGGGAGGCCGGGGTCAAGCTGATGGTCCACATCGGCGACACCGAGAAACGCTATGATCCCAACGTGATCCGCGACTTGCTCCCCATCATGGAAGAGGGCGACATTGTTACCCACCTATTCACCGCCAACCCCGGCGGTGTGGTGGACGCCAACGGCAACTTGGTCCCCGAAGCCCAGGAAGCGCGGGACCGCGGGGTCTGGCTGGACACGGCCCACGGACGGGGGAATTTCAGCTTCGACGTGGGCCAACGCATTCTGGACCAGGGGTTGATGCCCCACTGCATCAGCACCGACCTCACCCTTCCGGGGAGGCAGCGCACGGTCCACAGCATGACCGAAATGATGACCCGGTTCCTGGCCATGGGCTTCACGATGGACCAGGTCGTCACCATGTCCACACTGAACCCGGCCAGGGCCATCGGGGAGGACGGCCGCCTTGGCAGTCTTCAGGTCGGCAAGCAGGCCGACATCTCGGTCCTTCGAATCGAGGAAGGGGACTGGCTGCTCTACGACGTGCTAGGCGACTCACGCCGCCACGACAAGGCCGTGGTCCCCGTCGTCACCGTGAAAAAGGGCGAGGTGTTCGAAGCCGGATGGGGCCCCCGGCCCTGGGGCTGGGAACCAGACCGGGGGTAGGGGAGAATCCTGTGGGCGCTTTCAACGTCACGCTACAGGTGGCCGACCGGTTCCGGGAGCAGTTTGTCATCCTTGACGCTCTCGTGGATACGGGAGCCACCTACACCGCCCTGCCAGGAAGCGTCCTCGACGGCCTGGGGATTGAACGCGAAGAAACCCGCAGATTCAGGATTGCCGACAGCCGGGTCGTCGAATACTCGATGGGAGAGACCCGCCTGCGCCTAGAGGGTCGGGAATTCACTGCCCCCGTTATTTTCGCGCCGGACCAAGCCACTCCGCTGGTAGGAATGACGACGCTGGAGATACTTGGACTTGGCGTGGACCCCATAGAGGAAAGGTTGGTCCCGGTAATCGCCCTGGGGAGGTAGGCAACGGTTGAGTCTATGGCCTTTTCAGTAGGCCAAGAAACCTGCTTATTTCCTCGATAGTGCGGAAGTAGCCTTGGAATCCGAGCCAATCCTGCCCTTGAGCGGCCCCTCGCCATTCAGTAGCGGGCATATCTTCAAATCCTTCTGGTACGCGGTCTCGGATTTGCGCCTCACTGAGTCCTAAATGGGTCATCAACCTGCTGCCGTTCAATCGGCATTTAAGCCTCCTTTCAACACTACTTTCTCTTGGGTTGACGTCAAACAGTATCCGATAATTTCCATTGCGATGTGGCGGACGGAATCCGAGATTCCTGGAATTTGCGAACATACTGAGAATACCCGACACCTTGTTTACTAAATGGCTGTATAAAGCCCCTACACCGTTTTGGTCTGTTAAGGCTTGAATTTCTGAAAGGAGCAAATAAGTCCGCTTTTCAGAAGTAACCCCTGCTTTAGCCGCAGCTAGTTCAGGCTCCACGAGATAAACCTGTGCCAAAATCTCCCGTCCATCCCTGGCCTTGAAGTGTTGCACAGTGGCGACATTGATTGGCACAATCATGTCCGACAAGTAGCGGCCGATTCGTGAGACACTTGATAAGCTATAACATAGGACAATTGAGAGAGATTATCTGATGGTCACCAAGACACTGTATTTGGCTTGGCAGGATACCCAGGATGAATATCGCCCAACGGGAAGCCGTTTATGGTTCCCTATTGGTCGTCTCGACGCGGATGACGGAGACTCCCCATACCGCTTTCGGTACACGAAGGGTGCGGAAGACGCGCGTCTAAAAGCGGGATTTCACCCTCTCCCAGAGTTTCCAGAATTTGAGAGAGATTACAGGTCATCCGAGCTGTTTCCGACCTTTACGAATCGAATTATCTCGCCGAAACGCCCGGACTTCAAAGACTACTTGCAAGCTCTCGATATCACAGATTGTGTCGATCCCATCGAAATCCTGGCGGCAAACGGGGGACAACGCGCCACAGATACCTTCGAAGTTTTCCCTCAACTCGTCAAGGGAGCCGATGGAAGTTTCGCTTGCCGTTTCTTCTTGCACGGGGGGAGGCACACCACTCAAGCCGCTCAAGAACGGGTTGGCAGCTTGCAAGCCGGAGATCAGCTTAACGTTGCCCTGGAATTGACCAATCCGGTGGACACCTTGGCCGTGCAAATCCAGACTGCCGACTACCACATGATCGGGTGGGCGCCCAGGTACCTCGTCGACGACCTAGCGATGGCGATGGCGGAACATCCTGGGAGATACTCCGCGTCTGTCGTTCGGGTCAACCCGATCCCGGCTCCGTCCTCCCAGCGGGTCCTCATTGAGATGTGCGGTACATGGAAAAACCACGAGCCTATGTCAAGTCAGAGCTTTGTTCCTTTAGTTGAGTAGCGACCACGCCAAAGGTATGATCTTCGCTTCCAGTCAGAGAAGCCTACCGGCGCCTCCGCGCTAAACGTGGACGAAGACCAACGGATCACCTATGACTTTTGGGGCGGCTTGCGCGCCCAGCGGGAATGTAGTTGGCGGTATTTTCGCCTGACGCTAACTAACGGCCTGAACCTAGTCTGAAGGTTATTCGCCACCAGCGGCGCCACGTGTTGGTTTCCCGCGACCAGGGGAGCGACCCATTGGCGCAGCTCTTTCAAGGTAGGGGGCTTTTCGTTCCAGGACGGCACCAGCGAGTCCATTTGACCCCATTTTTTCTGTCCGCGCAGGCGCGTCATCACTGCGCCACCCGCTTCTGAGACCGCCAACGCCCCGGCGGCCATGTCCCACATCCTGGGTCCGCCTATAACCGCATATTGCAGCACTCCACAGGCGGTCATGGCCAGCTCGTAGGCGATGCTGCCGGTGGTGCGTACCTCTCCGGTCCTGCCTTTCATCCCAGGCCCAAACCGGGCGCCCATGCCGAAGAATCCCGGTAGCCCCACGAGCCGGTTGTTGACTATTTCTTCGGACTCGTGAACGCCAACCCGCTCCTCTCCCGCGAAGCACCCCGCGCCCCGCCTGCAATGGAGCACAAACCCGCCGCCCTCTGTAGGCCACGGAATGAACAACGCGCCCGCCACCAAACGTCCCCGGTATAGCACGCCTATTGATGAAGCGTAGACCGGCAAGCCATTGAGGAAATTCGTGGTCCCATCCAGCGGGTCAAGCACCCACAGAAAGTCCCCGCACGGTTTGTCAGCCTCTTCCGACTCCTCTCCGGAACTCTCTTCTCCCAAGATGCTGTGTTCTGGGTGAATCCGTCCGATCTCTCTGACCAGGTATTCCTGGCAAGCCTTGTCTACTTCCGTTACCGGGTCGCGTTGCTCCTTGTCCTTGTACTCGATGGAAATCGGCCGCCCAAAGTGGCCAGACAATATCTCTCCGGCCCCCTCAGCCAACTGGATCGCCGTAGCTTCTATCTTCCGGAGAACGCCGTCGTCGGGAATGATGGACTGTACCGGCGTCAACTCAATCATCACAGGGCTCCTGTAATCAGGTGGTCAAGTATACCACCCAGGGCCAACCCCCAAGACCCCCACCTCCGTTCCGGCCCTGTTGAATCCAAGGACATTGGCGGAAACGGATTTGTTCTCGCGCAAGGCAGGCATTGCTGGGCGTTCGGCCTCTATTGCCCATGCGGAACTGTCCGGATTTGGAAATAGATAACCCCCCTGATACAATCGGTTCCCGTATCAAGACTAAGATTATAGGCAGATGTCCGGGCTTCAACCCGGCCTGCGAATCCGAAGAGGGGGCCAACAGTAATGGACCTGGAATTAAGTGGCAAAGTCGCCGTCATCGGCGGAGCCAGCAAGGGTCTGGGCCGCGCCTGCGCCCAAGTCCTGGCGGAGGAAGGCGCCAAGGTCGTAATCTGCAGCCGCACCAAGGCGGACCTGGACGCCGCCGGTGACGAAATTCGAGGCTCTACCGGGGCAGAGGTCCTGTCCTATCCGGGTGATCTGGACGACCACGAGACTATCATTAACCTCGTAGCCGCTACGGTAGAACGCTTCGGTCAATTGGACATCATGGTCAACAACTCCGGCGGGCCTCCCCTGGCCAGGGCTGCCACCGCCGACGAAAACCAGTGGGCCGTGGCGGTGCAGAGATCGCTGCTTTTCTTCGCCCGAATGTCCCGCGAGGCCCTGCCTCATCTCCGCAACCAGGGCGGAGGACGGATCATCAACATCCTGGCCAGCACCGTCTATCAACCGATAGACAATCTGGCCCTGTCCGGCGCGACGCGCATGGGTGTGGTCGCCTGGGCCAAGAGCCTGGCCGACGAGGTGGGACGGGACAACATCCTGGTCAACAATGTCTGCCCCGGCTCAATACTCAGCGACCGGATGCTCTCCAACGTCACGTCACGCGCCAACGAACTGGGGATACCCGTGGAGGAAGCCCTAGCGCAGCGAGCCGCCGAGACTGCCGTGGGCCGCGTGGGAGAACCGTTGGAGTTCGCCTACCTGGTCGCCTTCCTGGCCTCGTCCCGCTCCAGCTACATCACCGGCACTACGATGTTGGTGGACGGGGGATTGGTCCGATCGGTGTTGTAGGGGGTCCCGGTAAGCCGCCGCACCAGACGACATCGGCTGCGCCCGGAATGGGGGCATGTAGGAGGGACGATGGGCCCACAAACTCGTCTCAAGCGACAGTGGAGTTGAAGGCGCTAAGAATTTGCGTCTCAGTATTGCTACTACTGGCGTCCGCGCCGATGATTTACCTTGGTTTCCTCGGGTTGTGGTCGATCGTGCACCATCTCTCGGACGGAGCCGCATGGGGGTTGATCGGAGCCACGGTCACCATGGGATTGATCGTGTTGAACGCAGCCGGGACGATGGTCTCCCTCCGCCATGCGGCGCTATTTGCTCTGGCAGTAGCTGTGTTTTACCTGGGTTGGGCTCTCAGCATCTATCCTTTCCCCGGTCGATTGCCCTTTGACTTTTGGTGGATTGGAATCGTAATCCTGACGCTAATCAGCCTGAATGTGGTTTGGACGGTCCTGTCCCTGCGCCGAAGGGGATTTGCCATCAAGGAGCAGTTTAGGATAGCGGCTCAAGCGATGGTGTTTTACTTAGCGGCGTTGGTTGCTGTACTGGGCTGGGCCCACCCTTACGGACCGGACAATCTCCCTGTCGCTTCTATCTTCTGGTTCGCCGCCCTGGTGATTGCCGTCCTCAACCTCGCGTGGACAATTCAGTCCTGTCGACGATATAGCCAAGCAACCGCTTCTTTGGCCCTTGTCTAGGTTATTAGAGACTGGAGGACTAGCCTGCAGGCTTGAAGTAGGGGACCGAAATCTGGTTGTTGGCCTGCCTGAAAGTGACCTCCACCGGCATCCCGATGGTCACTTCCCTGGGCGGGCACTCTATGATGTTGGTGAACATCCGGACGCCTTCCTCAAGCTCCACCAAGGCCAGCACGTAGGGCACGTCTTCGGCGAATCCTGGGGTGCGGTTCTGGTAGGTGACAGTATAGGTCCAGACCGTACCCTTCCCGCTGGCGGTTACCCATTTGATATCTTCCGACCAGCAGTTAGCGCAAATGCCACGGGGATAGAATTGGTACTCGACACAACTGTCGCACTTCTGAATCAGTAGCTGCCCGCGGCGGCAGGCGTCCCAGAAGGGCTTGGTTTCCCCTGAAACCGTCGGCAGGGGCTTGTTCCAGTCCGGCATGGTCAATCCCTCCCCAAGATGGCGGTACCGCCGCTGTGCCGCGTGCCCAATGCGCCTCCGGTGCCGTGGCACAGGGCAATGTTGCAGTCTGGCACTTGCCTCGGGGTTCCCTCGAACTGATGCCTGAGCTGGCGGGTAGCTTCCATCAGCAGGAAAATGCCCCGCATCCCAGGGTGGTTGGAGGATAGACCTCCGCCGTCGGTGTTGATCGGCAACTCGCCCCCTATCCGCAATCTTCCCCCAGACACGAAGTCTCCGCCTTCGCCCTTCGCACAGAACCCCAGGTCCTCCAGGGTCTCCAGCACAGTTATTGTGAAGGAGTCGTAGATCATCGCCATGTCGATGTCTTCGTGAGTCACGCCGGCCATGTCAAAGGCCGGACCGTGGCTCTGCCTCGCCGCGATGTATTGCAGGTCGCGCTTGCCCGCTCCCTGATGCGCCACCGCTTCTCCCGCGCCCAGCACCCAGACCGGAGTGTGCCGGCAGTTCCTCGCAACCTCCGCTGAGGCAACCACCACGGCCCCTCCTCCGTCGGTAATCACGCAGCAGTCGGGCAGATGCAGCGGATCGGAAATCATCCTGGAATTTACTATGTCTTCGACTGTCACAGGGTTGCGGAACAGGGCTTCCGGGTTCATCGAGGCATGGTGCCGTACCGCCACGGCGATCTCGGCAAGTTGCTCAGACGTGGTGCCGTAGAGGTGCATGTGCCGCTTCGCGATCATGGCGTAGAGGCCAACGGTAGTCAGCCCGTAAAGCTCCTCGAAGCTGTCCGGCGAGGGCTCCAGCCTTGGGTGTCCAAACCTGGCCACCCCCCCGGTGCCCACCGATACGCCTCCGGACCGCGCCAGGCTGCTATATGTGATCACGGCGCAGTTCATCCGCCCGGCGGCGATGGCGTTAAAACAGTGGGAAAGATGGAACTCGAACGAACCTCCACCTACAGTCGTGTTGTCAACGTAGCTGGGGTACATATTCAGGTAGTCGGCCAGGTTGAGGCCGCTGTTGCGTACGGAGCTTGATGCGGTCAACAGACCATCCACGTCTGACTTGGTCAGACCCGCGTCCTCCAGGGCCTTGATGACGCTTTCTCCCTGGATTTGAAGCTCGCTCTTGTCAGGAGCGTAACGGGTGATGTGTTCGTGTATACCGACGATGGCAGCGGTGCGTTTCAGGTCGGGCATGAAGTCAAAGCCCCTCTCTATCTGGCTCGGACACCGGTCTTCAGGCTGACGGTCTGGGTCTGAACTTATTTTGGACATTGGCCACTATCCTGTGAACCAATGGAGCTTCACGAAGCCTGCCGGTGTTAACCCTCATCCCCATACGGTACACCAGCTCGGCGCCGAAGTAATTTCCCACCAAAAGGAGCGGCATCCCCGAGAGGGAGAGCGCCAATGCGGGTTGAGCAGTCCGGCTTGCGTCTAAGTCTGGGACTCTAAGCGCGAGGCTTAAGGCGAAGACCGATACAAGGGACAGGTTTGCGAGCATGTGCCACGTGGTGACCCGGCGCTTGCGAGAGCCCGGCACCATACCAAAATAGTCCACGAATCCAGTAACCATCGCCAGCAGAGCCCCAACGAGGCCAACGACGATGTTGAAGAAAGCCGCGATTACCAGTTCGGGCTGTAAGAACACCCAGGAGAGAATATCAAAGAGCAGGCTCGTGGGGAAAAGGGCGGTCGGAAAGTGGACAAACATGGGGTGGCTGGGATGCCCCAATGGCTTACCTTGCAAAACATCTTTGATGCTCATGTTTGTGTCCCGTCAAACCACCCTTCGCCGGTTCCTTTGTGGTCCTCGATCAGGATCGCGTCCCTGTTAGAACTATCCTTACTCGCCGGCGCTCAGCGCCGCGACTATATTGCTGGCGGCCTCCTCGGCGCTAATCTCCGCCGCCTCGGCTGCTGCTTGCAGGTCCGCAAGGATGATATGCCGGTCATCGCCATGATTATCGTCTGGTTCACCGCATCCACAACTCAGGCACATATCGCTTCTCCTCTCCGGGCCCCAGCCACCCTTGAGAGACTGCTCCGGCCATGTGACCAGAACATCTTGGAAATAGAGCTCTTCACCGCGTCACCGGGACTGGAAGGCTCCGCGCAATCATAGCGCGCCGCCTATATCCGGTCAATTGGGAATGTTCGAGACCCGGAATCCGAGCTATTTTTCGCGACACAGGGTTAGTCGAGACAACGGCCGTGGACGGAGCATCTACAGGGACTCTTCCTATTAGCCAACATACCCGATATAGTAGTTTCTGACTTCGGACAACGCGTGTTTTGGAGGACTGATGCTTGCATTTTTGGGAGGCACCGGCCCAGAGGGGCGGGGCCTCGCCCTGCGGTTTGCGCTGGCTGGGGAGGAGGTCATAATCGGCTCCAGGGACGCTTCGCGAGCCGCTGCGGCAGCCGAGGAGCTGAAGGAACTCGCCCCTGGTTCCCGCATCGAAGGCACGGCCAACGCCGACGCCGCAGCCGCGGCAGACGTCGTGTTCCTCGCCTTCCCTTACGAAGGACAGCGTCCCACCCTGGAATCGATTCCCGAGGCGATGGCCGGAAAAATCGTTGTGGACGTCATAGCCCCGATGCAGTTCCAAAGAGGGTTTGGCGCCAGCGCGGTAGAGGTAGAGGCAGGGTCCGCCGCCCAGGAAGCGCAAGAGCTTCTGCCCGATTCTCTGATCGTGTCCGCCTTCCAGAATATAAGCGCCGAAGAGCTTCAGGAACCCGACACTACGATGGAAGGCGACGTCGTGGTCTGTTCGGACCATGCCGAGCCCAAGGCGCGTGTGATGGAGTTGGTCGGTAAGATTCCCAACCTCCGAGCGGTGGACGGAGGGGCGTTGTCCAACTCCAAATACGTGGAGCAGATCACCCCGATGCTGGTCAACATCAACCGGATATACAGAATCCACGCAGGGATTAAGATAGTGGGCGTCTAAAGGCGCAGGCCTAGGGTTATTACCGGTAGCAACAACAAAGCCATTCAGGAGTGTATGCCGATGCCAAGAGCAAGTTTGGACCTGTCAGACCCGCAGACCCTGGCGTCCCTCGGGGGACAATGGCGCTTCGCCCAGGGCCTCGTCCCCGGTGAGCCCAACGAAGGACTGGTCTCGCAGTTGGCCGGAAGCCCGGCCCGCCTACCGGACTACGACGATTCCGGATGGGAGGCCATCGACGACCTGGGAGAGTGGCGCTCACACGGCCTAACCTTCGCCTGGTACCGCACCAAGGTTACCTTGCCCGAAACCGTGGATGGCCACGACATTCGAGACACAAGGGTCCTTTTCGAGACCTGCATCGACGACTACGGCGAGCTTTGGATCGATGGCGACTGCAACCGGCAACTCGGCGCCGTCCAAGGCTTCAACGTTCCGCAAAGGGTCGTCGTCACCGCCGAGCCTCAACCGGGCGGGGAACACACCATCGCCTTGCTGGCGATCAATGGTCCCCTGGGGGCGCCGGGCGGAGCCGTGTTCGTCCGTTACGCCACTTTGGCTTTCGAGTGGCGGTCAACCGCCTATTAAAAAGACCTGCCCCGGCTCTGGCTACTCGTCCTCGTCTTCGTCGAGGTCGTCCGGCTCTTGGAACTCGTAGCCCAACGCCTCAAGTTCTGACTGGAGGCGTTGGGAGAATTCCTGGACGGTCCCGCTTTCCGGCACCGTGATCTCGATGATGCCGCCGGGGGCGCTTCCGATGGAGCCGGGGTCTTCCTTGGTCAATTCCACCCGGACCGATTCCCGGTGAATTCCCATCTGGTCGGTAACCGAGAAGATGGCCCCCATGTCGGCCATGTTGATTATCTCGTCAGGCATGTTGGAAACCCCGGCCGCCTAATCTTCCGGCGGCCATTTGGTGCCGCCCACCGCTGGCCTGTCCGACGAGGCCATATCCAGACCTTGCGTCACCGTCCTGCCGAACGCACCCAAGATCACCTCTCCCCATTCCTGGGCATGGGACACTCGGAACGCCATGCGTTTGCCCCGGCTGGCGGCCCTGCGGTTCTCCTCGCTCTCGGCAGCAACTTCCTCGGCTATGGCGTCGTCCATAGCGTCGATAGACGGCACCAACTCGTTGGCCGTCTCGACGAAGCGGGCGATCTCGCCCATCTCAGAGTCCATGACCACAAACACCGGAACAGTCCCAGCCCGGTTTTCAGGCAAGAAGCTGTTGGTTAGCTCCAACTCATCGTCCCGATTGAACACCTGCACCGAGATGTTCGGCGAACTCTCGGCCAGGCGTAGGATCACCGGCGTCGTGCTAACCGCGTCCCCGCACCAGTCCGCGGTGAACACAGCCAGATTCACCGGCCCTGGCAGCCCGTCGAATAGAGACTTGGCTGACTCCGGGACCTGGAGCGCCTCGTAGATGTCCACAAACGGCTGCTTGTTGACCTTAATCTGATCGATGTACTGCTGGACAGTCATCCCTTGATTGAATTTATCCGCATTTAACGACATGGCTTTCATCCTCCTGATCTAGGACTAACAGGCGTAGTTTCTCAGCAATACACCGGCTTGGCAATGGGCAGCGGGTACACAGCGGAAGTGCCTAAGACAGGATGGTTAACGGCGGGGATGAGCCGTGCTAGAATTGTGCCCAGCTACGTCTTATTCCCCAGGGAGGGGTATCCCAGTTGGCAACCGAGAACAATGGCCCTCAGCTGAAATATGCCATATTCTGCCACGACACGGAAGACGACCCGAACGGCGAATTAGTGCTCAAGGGGGTCATAGACCTGATAGACTTGGCCCCGTCTAAGGAGAACACTGAAGGGACCGACCCGCTGCTTGCGGAACTCGACGTCCAGTTGGCGTTTTGCATCTCCGGAGCCGCGCCGGGACCCCACCATCTCCTGGTCGCGATCAAAGCGCCGGGAGCGCCGCTGGACCTTCCTCCGCCACAGCTAATCAACTGGGAAGAAGGCATCATATTCCAGCGCTGGATCAAGCTATTTCGGATACCGGTCCAGCGGCCAGGGTATCATGCCGCCGCTATCCTGCTGGACGGGACACCGTTGGGCGAAGCCAGCTTCCTGGTGAGGCTGAAAGACGATGGCGCGGAATCCAATTAAGAGGCAAGAAACACGCAACACTTAGCAACTATCTCAAAAGTCCCTTCTCCCGCCAGGGGAGAAGGTTAGGATGAGGGGAATTGTATCTGTCACCCTCACCTCAATCCTCTCCCATCAAGGGAGAGGAGGCCAGAGTAGGTGTTCTGAGATAGTTGCTTAGCGCTTGCCGATTCGAAACACCTTGGTCCCGCAGATGTGACACACGCCACGGGTAGCCGGGCGGACGTTCCGTAACGTGACTTGCTGAGGGTCTCGGATTTCCTGAGTCTCGCGGCATTTGAAGCAGTACGCCACCATTCGACGCCCTCCTGATCAGAGGCTCCGGGTCGGCCGGTCCCGGGAAACCTGCACCGCTACCGGGTCAGGTCCCACACATTACTCTCGCTTAAACCAACGCGCGAATTGGGATGCCGGTGTGCGGCGGGAACTGGTGCGTTCTCCGGGAACACCGATCGATAACATGGTTGCCAGCGCCCACTCTTCGTCCGCACCCAGGAGAGGCTTGAGGCCCGGAGCGCGGGTCACCCCTCCGGTTTCCCAGGTTACCGACAACCCCTCGGCAACACCAGCTAACGCCATGTTTTGGACGGCACAACAGACCGCGGCGTAATTCTCCCGGGTCTGGTCTTCGTTGTCACCTGGAACGCAATACACATAAACCACGTAAGGAGGGTCCAGCACCATCTGGCTGGCGGCCTCGGCACGGCGGGAATCCCCGGACCGTTCCAGGACTGTCTCCCGGGCCAACTCCGCTGCTTGCAGCCTTTCCGGGCTATCCTTCTGTAAGACAAAGAACCTCCACGGCTCGGTCAATCTGTGGTTGGGCGCCCATACAGCGGCGTCCAACATCCTCTCGATAGCAGAGGTGGACACCGGGGAATCCTCGAATTCCCACGCCATTCTCCGCCCGTAGATCGCCTGGTAGACTCCAACTTTTCGCATATCTCTTTTTGTCATGGCATCATCCCCTGAGCTTAAGTTTGGTCTAGTCTGGTGTTTAAGTTCCGGAGTCCGCGTCCGGTATCTGGAGGTCCGTATCATCGAATGCGTCTCGAAACGCCTGAGGAATTGCTTCCAGGGAAGGACCTTCGGTGAGTCCCTGTATAGCCCTGAGCCTACCGTCGCCGGGGCCGGAGTCGCCATCCATGAAGATCGGCAGACCCAAGTGAATCGCCATGGCCAGCGCCGCGGCCGCATCGACGTTGACGTCATGCATCTGGCCGCCGGTGACCACCCTCAAAATTCCCAGCACACCTCCCGTCGGGTCCAGGAGTTTCAAGACAACATGGCTGATATGGCCTCCCAGCGATTTGGCCAAAAGCAGCGCAAGGTGATGTTGGGGACAATGAGAGGTAGCCAGCCCGCTCATCTCAACCGCCAACATCCGGGCCTGCTCCAAGGACAGCTGCACTACGTATGCCGACTTTCCCTTCTTGAGACGCAGAAGCAACTCTCCGCCCCAGCCATCCTCGCTACGGCGGACCTGATACGGAAATACAGGTGTCATAAGCCCCTCCATGACTCAGTGATCCGGAACGGTTGACCGTAGCCCGGGTCGACACTCTGACCCTGACTCCGTGCTAACGCATTCCGAGCTTAGCCACTTATTTATGTACAATGGCTATATGATATTAAGTGGTAAGTATACACATATAATCTCAACCGTCAACACCAAGTATTGACATATCTGTTCATTCGGCCGCCAAGATCGTGGAGCGTAACCCGTCCGCGATCTTGGCGAGTCAGTGGAGATCGAAGTCGGGCACGACAATATTTGACATGCGTAAATCGCGGCCTCGACGGCGCCCTACCGGAGTTGAACGCCGCACAGCTCTTGTCTATAATTGCCCTAATAACTCCGCCAGCTTGCTGGCAAAGGGGGTCAATCCCGTGGCCAACCAGACCGGTAAACGATATAACTGCGCGAAATGCGGGTCCGAATTCATCGTGACCAAGGGCGGCGAGGGCACGGTTATCTGCTGCAGCGAACCGATGCAGCAAAAGTAACTACCGCGAAATTACCCAAGTCCTGAGACTTGGTTCAAAGGAGGACCTTCCAATGGCGAACGAGTTAGGCAAGCGTTATGTCTGCGGCACCTGCGGCAGTAGCGTTCTGTGCACCAAGGGCGGCGAAGGAGTCGTGAATTGCTGCGAGGGCGAGATGGAGCTGCAACAACCACGCAAATTGCCCTCTTCAGACTAGCGTCTCTACTCCGAATACACTGATAAGAGAAACACCCCGGAGCGCTCCGGGGTGTTTCGCATTTTGCGGCTAGGCCCCTTATTTCGCTACCTGAAGTAGGGGATCACGTGGCGGCCCATCAGCTTGATTGAATCCATGATCCGCGTGTGTTCCAGCCTTCCGGGCTGAACGAAACACAATACCTGGTCCACACCCGCTTCCTGGTATTTCTTCATCACCTCGATGACCGTATCCGGGTTTCCCATGGCGAATGCCCCTGACGCAATGTGGTCCTCGGCGGTCTTGTCCGCGCGCTCGGTCTGCACGGCGTCAACCGCAAACTTGTAGGAATCGGGCACCTGGCGTCCCGCCCACGGCGCATACAAATTTTCCGCCTGCTGCACGAACCAGGCCCCTTCCTGGCCGCCGACGCGGCGGGCTTCCTCGTCGTCTTCCCCGCAATGCACGATGCACAGCGCGGCAACCTGGTTGTTGACGAACTTGCCAACAGGATTGGCGGTCTCAATCGCTTCCCGATAGGCGGCGACTCGTTCCTCCATCTGTGCGTAGCCGCCCAGGTTGAAGCACAGCACGCCCAGCCCCAATTCCCCCGCCTGGCGGAAGGAGTCAGGTTGGCTGCACGCAACCCACATCGGAGGATGAGGTTGCTGCACCGGCTTAGGGATCACCGACCGTTCCGGGATGTTGAAGAACTCTCCCTGGTGGGAGAAGGGGTCCTCCGTCCACATCTTGGGAATCATGCCAATGGCTTCCCGCCACTGGGCCCTGGTCTGCTCCGGGTCTACCTCAAAACCATCCATCTCGATGAGCGTCGTCGACCGGCCCGTGCCCAGGTCCATACGTCCGTCGCTCAGGATATCCAGCACCGCAGCCCGTTCCGCCACTCTTACGGGGTGGTTGTACTGGCCCGGCAGCAGCGCCACCGCATGGCCGATGCGGATCCGCTTGGTGCGTTGGGAGATTGCCCCGTAGAGCACCTCGGGCGCGGAGCAGTGTGAGAACTCCCGCAGAAAATGGTGTTCAACCGTCCAGAAATAATCGAACCCAACCTCGTCCGCCAAGTCCACCTGGGCCAACACCTGCTTGTACCGCTCCTGCTCCACCCCAGGGTAATGGGGCTCCGGTATCTGAATTTCGTACATTAAGCCGAATTTCATGTCTCTACCCTCTCACAATGACGAATTCCCCGGAATCTTACCACATGGGAATAACATTGGGTTAGGCGGTCGGTTGGTGCTACAGGGCCTTTTCATTCTCCCTCTCCCGTGGCTGACAGGGGCATGTATTTAATTTGGGACTTCTCCAATTGAACGTGAGACCGCATAGCAACATGTCCTTGCTCAGATACAAAACCGCTCCCAGTTGCTCACTATCGGGGCCACTCCGTCATTCCGGCGCAGGCCGGAAATCAGGGGTGGCGGGTCGGTCCGTAGCTACAATCCGGTTTTTACCTACCCCTCTCAGCTCTCCTGTGGGGAGAGGGCTGAGGTGAGGGACAACTCTCCCTGCCATGGTAGTAGCTGCGGCAAGTCAGTTTGCGTGGAAACTCCCTCACCCCGACCCTCTCCCAGAGGGAGAGGGGACACCTTTCTGAAAATGAAAAGGCCCTGTTGGTGCTATAATCACGCCGAAGTCACATTGTCAAGGATGAATGAATGTTCACGACCAACCCCGTGCTGTTGAAGAAACTTCTCGACGACGTGGAGACAGGCAAAGTGCAATTGCCCGATTTTCAGCGCGGCTGGGTATGGGATGACGATCGTATACGCGGGCTGCTGGCCAGCATTTCGAGGGGGTTTCCGGTCGGAGCAGTGATGACGCTATCGTCGGGGAGCGACATCAAATTCAAGACACGACCGATCGAAGGAGTCGAGGTCAATGCCGACGATGCGCCAGACGCCTTTCTGCTAGATGGGCAACAGAGGCTGACTTCTTTATATCAATCTCTGCGTCATCCCGGTCCGGTGGATACCAACGACAGCAGGCGGCAGAAAATCAAGCGGTGGTATTACGTGGACATGCGTACTGCGGTGAACCCATCCATGGACCGGGAGGAAGCATTCATCAGCGTTCCTGAGAGCCGTATAGTCACCGAGGATTTCGGGCGGCAGATAGTCTTAGATCTATCGACGACCGAGCTCGAATACCAACAACACATGGTCCCCACAGAAAACCTTATGGAGCCCATGCACTGGATGCTAGGGTACTTGCAATATTGGAACGACGCCGACTTGGACCATCCCGAGGGGGATGCACTTAGATTTTTTGAGGGTTTTCAGCGCGAGGTCCAGGCCAATTTCGACGCGTACCAGTTACCGGTTATCAATCTGGACAAGAATACTCCAAAGGAAGCGGTCTGCACTGTATTCGAAAAGGTGAACACTGGCGGAGTAACCCTGAATGTTTTCGAGTTGGCAACGGCATCGTTTGCCGCGGACGCCGAGAGTTTTTCTCTGCGAGACGATTGGGAATCTCGCAAAGGCAGATTGTACTCATTCTCAGGGGTGTTGCAGGGTATAGAAGGTGACCATTTCCTCCAAGCGGTATCGTTGCTGAAAACGCAAGAAAACCGTCGGCTCGCAGTCCAAAAGGGCGCGTCCGTGGGCCAAATCCCCGCTGTTGGCTGCAAGAAGGTGGATATCCTCAATCTCAGTCTGGACGACTTCCTCCGGTGGGCAGATAAGGTTGAATCTGGTTTCATAGACGCAGCTAAATTCTTGAGGACACAGTTCGTCTTCGGTAGGAGAAATATACCTTACAATACCCAATTGGTGCCCCTGGCCGCGCTCTCTGTGGAACTTGGTAAAGAGTTGGATACGGCCATAGCCAAGGAGCGTCTGGAACGCTGGTATTGGTCAGGTGTATTCGGTGAGGTTTATGGCGGGGCTACCGAGACTCAGTTTGCGCTTGACCTTCTTGAGGTTGCCGAGTTTGTGCGGGGAGGACCTACGCCGCGCCTTATCACTCAAGCGAATTTTATCCCCGAGCGATTGATCTCCCTCCGAAGTCGGGTGAGCGCCGCCTATAAGGGCGTGTACGCATTGCAGATGAAAAAGGGCGCTGCCGATTGGATAACCGGAGACCCCCTATCCATCGCCAACTACGACAGTGAACACATTGATATCCACCACATATTCCCAGTGGCTTGGTGTCGGGCTGCCAAACCCGCGATCCCCAAGACACTATACGACTCGATCATAAACAAAACACCTATTGACGCCTCCACCAACAGGATTATTGGCGGCAATGCTCCTTCGAGATATCTGACCCGCCTAAGCCAAAGTGTCCCTCCGGGTCTGCTAGACAGCCTGCTGGACTCACATCTCTTGAATCCCGATCACTTGGCCGCCGATGATTTTGCGGAATCGTTCGTGGCGCGGGGCGAGGCTATGCTGAATCTAATCGGCGACGCGATGGGCCGGGATCTCCGTGGTGGCCGGGATGTTTTCGTGGGCGCACTAGGGTCCGCGGGGTTCACGGACATGTACGTCGACGATGAAGAGGAATTCGACGAGATTGCCGAACGGGAATACAATGGCGAGGAGCGCAGCGACGCCAATTAGTCCTTACGTACCGGTATTTAGAGCGGCCCCGGGGACTTCCGGGGCCGTTCGCTTCGCTCGCGGTGACTTGCTAAGTCCGGGCCTTACTCGACAATCTTGGCGACGGTGACTTCGGTGGGGATGCCAGGCCTGGGCTTCACTTGCTTCCGGATTTCGCGGCCTACCGTGCGCTCCGCAATTTTCAGATCGTAGGAAACCTGGAGGTTCATCCAGAGTCTTTCACCAGCTCCGAGGTAACGGGACAAGCGCAGCGCGAACTCCGCGTCGATACCCCGGTTCTCACCCATAATCGCCGCCACCGTCCCGGATGGTACTGCCAAAAGGTCATCCAAATCGTCCGCAGACAAACCCAACTCCGCCAGTTCTTCGGACAATATCTAGCCGGGATGTATCGGCCTCATACCGTTTTTGGGAACCATAGGTCACTCCTCAACCGTGATAGTCCGCTATCTCAACGTCGTGCGGAGCCCCATCCACCCAGCGGAAGCAAATGCGCCATTGCAAGTTGATCCGAATGCTCTATTCCCCTTACCGGGTCCCGGACAGCCGCTCCAATCGATTGCTTCGCAGGCTACGAAGTTCTTGCAAAGACGCGGCGTCGTCCAGAATCTGGAGCCGGTGCGTAGCCTGATCCACAATTCTCCGAAATTGCGGGACCGGCTCCCGGTTATACAATCTCTCGGTACTCCGTCCCCGAAAGCTCTGGATCATTCGTCAAGTGCGATAATCAAAACGGCTGAGCCGCTGCCCCGCCGAAACCTTTCCCCTACGGCACCAGCATGGCCCGCGTAATCGTGGTTTGGCGCTGGTCCCACTCGGCCTGGGGGAAGGCTTCGTTGATCTCGGCCAGCGGGAACTTGTGGGAAACGATCTTGTCGAAGGGCAGCTTATCCAGGTTGCGGACCAGGAAGCTGAGCAGGGTCGGCAGCAGATCGGGCCGGTACATCAGCGACCCTACGATGTTCTTACCCGGGAGCAGCTTGGACGGGTCTATGGACACCTCACGGCCCCGGACGATGTCGCCGATCTCGACGAAGGTCCCGCCGTTGCTGAGCATGTCTATGCCCTCGGCCAAAAGCTCGGCCCGGCCCACCAGCTCCATCACCGTGTCCGCGCCGCGGCCGCCCGTGAGTTCCTTCACCCGCTGAACACGCATCTCAACCGTGTTGAATTCCTCGATGTTAATCGTGTAGTCCGCTCCAAACTCCTCGGCCAGTTCCAAGCGGTTCTCCAGCCGGTCCAGGACGATCACCCGGTCAGCCCCCATGTCCTTCGCCATAGCCGTAGCGTTCAGGCCAAGTCCGCCCGCGCCCTGGATCACAACGTTGTGGCCTTCCCTGGCTCCCGCGCGCATCAACCCGGTAGTGACGGTGCCCATGGCGCAGTTCACCGGCCCCAGGATGTCGTCAGGCAGCACGTCGGGCACCCGGAACAACGGGTGTCGCGGCGGCAGATAAAGGTAGTCGGCGTAGGTGGCCCGGAAATACGGCCAGGTCCCGGCCCCCGCTCCACCCCGGTTGACACACCAATTGGTGTCGCCTTTCAGGCATAGGTGACAGTGATAGCAGGGAAAGACCGCCGAGTAGACGATGCGGTCGCCTTCCTCAATCGGTACGCCCAGAGTATCCGTGGAAACGCCCTCACCCAGCCGCTCCACTACTCCGGTGCCCTCGTGGCCCATCAAGCGTCCCGTGGGAGGAAGAGGGTTGTTGATCTGGTCACCCCGCCAGGTGTGGAGGTCAGACCCGCAAATGCCCGCTTGAGTCATTCGCAGGATTACTGCGCCCGGCTCCGGGTCAGGAACTTCGTACTCTTCGATTTCAAATGGCTTTCCGTACTCTTTGAGAACTACCACTCGTCCCAGCATAACGAATCTCCTCATTGGGCGGCGGCGCACCCTTGCGTTAATTTGGGTAACGATACCACACCACACCCTTAGCGCACAGGGTAACCAATCCACAAAAATCCGCTAGCGCGCCATACCAATTCTTGGCAGACTACTCCAAACCGAGTATATTGTTGGCAATATGGGTGAGGTTAGGCCGTCAGGCCGTTAATCGCCCGAACTTGTAGGAGGATTAGACAATGGTCCAACCCAAGAGAGTGGGTCATCTGGTTATCAACGTCAAGGACCAGGACGCATCGACCAAGTTTTACACCGAAGTATTGGGCTTCGAGATCGCCGTGGAGCGCCCGGGATTCGGCACCTTTTTGACCTGCGGCAGGATTCACCACGACCTGGCCCTATTCCAGGCCGCACCCGACGCCGAGCCAGTCAAGGAAGGCGCGTTGGGCCTGAACCACATGGCCCTTCAGGTGGAAGACTTCGACATGCTTACCCAGTATTACCACAAGCTGAACGCCATGGGCATGGAGATGCGCACCACCGATCACAGCATGACCAGGAGCATTTACATCAAGGACCCGGACGGCAACGGCATCGAGCTCTTCTGCAACTCCTTCGCCACCGCGGAAGAAGGCCTGGATGAGATGCGCCGCCCAGGACGGAAGAACGGCGAGCTTGTCTTCAGCTAAACCTGGCTGCCTACGGCGCCGTGAGAACCCGGAAGCACGTCAAATCATCTGAAACTCAACTTGGAGTAGCCGGATGATCGCCCAGGCCGAAAGCGACAATATATGGCGGACTCTCGGTCGTTTGGAGGAAGGCCAGCACCGAATGGAGGAAGGTCAACGCCGCCTGGAGGCCGCGCTGGAGGAAAACCAGCGCCGGTTTGAGACTAGGTTGGAGGAAAACCAGCGCCGGTTTGAGACTAGGTTGGAGGAAAACCAGCGTCAGACCGATGCCGCGTTGCTGGACCTCCGTGTCGGACTGCGTGACGTGAACCGGCGGGTTGACCGGCTGTTCTTCGCCATCATTGCCATTGGCGGTACCATGATTGTGGCAACTTTTGCCAGCCGCTTCGTAGGGACCTGACGCTATCACCAGTAACCAAACGGGACCATCGCGAAGGGGGCCGATTAAAAAACCGGCCCCCTTCTTGTGTGTTCGGGCAAGTGGAATACGCCCGTGGGGCGCGGTCGGCCATCAGCGCAAGGCCGGGGCAACCTCTTTGGCGAATAGCTCCACCGAGTTTAACACCCTATTCCTGGGCACCAAACCACCCACGTTCATCTCGCAGATGAACCCGGATAGCTGCAACTCTTCCTGGATGTCCTTTAGCTGCCGCGCGACCGACTCCGGGCTTCCGTAGGCCAGCCTGTCCTTCAGAAGGTCCTGGTAGGTAATTGCCGCCAACCGCTGGCCCCGTTCGGCCCTTTCTTCGTCAGCAGTGGCTCCGGATACGGCCGCCGAAGCCGCAAAGTTCTGCGCCATGCGGCGGTAGGAACGCATCGTGCTGGCTTCCGCCTCTTCCAATGCAATCTGGTCGGACTCCGCCACGTAAACCGGAATACGCAGCAAGACGTCGCCTTTGCCCTCGTGACCCGCGTCACTCCACGCCTGCTGATATTCTCCCAGCGCTTTTACCAGATCAGGCCGGTCCATGCCGCGCAAACCCACGAAGATGTTGTGACCCTGCGCCCCAACCCTGGGGAAAGTCTCCTTGGTGGTGGCGGCAATGCGGACTGGGGGGTAGGGCTGCTGGTAGGGCTTGGGCAGCACGCACACGTTATCAAACGTATAATACTTCCCCTGGTGGGAAAACCTCTCGTTGGACCAGGCGGCCAGGATCACGTCCAGACACTCTTGGAACCGCTCCCGGCTCTCACCGTACGGAATTCCATACCCCTCGTATGACCGGGCAAAACCGCTGCGGCCCACACCGAAGTCGAACCGCCCCTTGCTGACCTGGTCGACGGTGGCAACCTCTTCGGCCATGCGTATGGGATGGTTCAATGGGAGGACGTTTACCGCTACACCGATGCGCAGATGCTCGGTGCGGGCGGCGATGGCGCCCGCCCATATCAGCGGGGCCGACACCACGGAAGGAATTCCCGCGCCCGCATCATCCAACGGGTTCCGGGGCGCGGCGAAGTGGCGTTCGGCCAACCAGACCCCATCCAGTTCCCCGCGCTCGGCGGCATCCACAAGATTGAAGGCCTCTTCGAAGGAGTCCTGCAACGTGGAGCCGTACCGGTAGTCGCATTCCATAATCAAGCCAAGATGCATTGGTCTTCTCCCTTCCGGGCGCGAGGCCCAGCCCGGACCTTAATTCCAAATAGCGGCGATGCGGTACGCCAGTTGAGTATGGGACTCCCGGACATCGACGATCTCCGCGGGAACGTCTCCGAGGATACCCAGGGCAATCACCCAATTGAGAATTTCGTGGTCACCCGACTGCTGGATCTCCTCGGGGGTAAGATCAGCCAGCTTGCTGCCCTGGCCCGTCCGCACCAACTCAAGATTGCGCCGGTCAGTCTCGATGTCGATCGAGCGGCACTGGAATTTGTGCGCCAGGAAGCTATGGGACCAACTGGACGAGGCTACCACCGCCACACGTTCGTCCCTGGTGTCCAGGAACCGGCGAATCCCCTGGCCCAGCTCATAGCACCGCCTGGGCGTTGGGCGGGGAGGGTAGTCCGGCCCCGCTTCCTCGCCATAACAGTTGACGAACAGGGGCAGCAGTGGGAACTTGCCGTCAGGGTCCAGGAATACCAACGGGTTGATGATGGCGTGGGCCAACCCCCAGTCCCAGCCCTTGAGGGAGCTGGAGGAGGACATATCGAAGCCGTCCCGGATCAGGTAATTCCGCATGTCCCTGGAGAACTCTTTCGGGCAGTTAAAAGAAAACTTGGTCTCAGGTTCCGCGTCCCAAAGGTTGGTGCGGGCCGCTCCCCGTTGGAACGGGTACCCATCCACTTCCGCTCCTGTGTAGAGGCAGAAGGGCGGCAGATTATCTTGCAGGAAGTTCTCTGCCTGGTCGTCACCGATGACCATCAGGACATCCGGATTCCACTCATGCAGCTTTTCCCGGAGCACCCGGAAGGACTCGATCACCTTCTTCTGGTCGCTTATGTCCTGGCTCAGCCCGTTATCCTGGCCTAATTCTTCCAGCAATTGAGCGGGGGCTTCGTAGTCCGGTATTCTGGCGAATATCCGTTCCCGGCCCTTGGACCACACCTCAGGCGGGGTAAGTATGATCGGGCCGTGGGAGCAGCCCAGCCCCAATAGTTCAGCCATAGTGCCCTCCTACCGGCTCTATTCTCAAAGGCAGCTTGCGCCTATTTGCTGGATTGTATGGGTAGCCAAACGGGCTGTCAATTGAAGCTGTTTTTCGTGCTTCCATGACGTTGTCGCCGCGCCGCGCTCCGCCATTGACGCACAGAAACGGCCCCCGTAAACTGGCCCTAGACTTGGCGTGCGGCCATAACCGACTGGATTGACGAGAGGCCATGACGAACGACAGACTTTCGAGAGAATTAGTCTACGGAAACCGAGGAATGGTGTGCTCCAACTCTCCGCTGGCGGCATCGGCGGGGATTAAGGTACTCCAGGACGGCGGGGACGCCTTCGACGCCTCCCTCGCGGTGGCCGCGACCGAGGCCGTTACCATTATCCCCTCGTGTGGCATGGGCGGAGACTCATTCATCGTTGTCTATGAAGCCTCCTCGGGCCAGGTCACCGGGATAAATAGCAGCGGAGCCGCCGCTGCGGGAGCCACGCTAGACTATTACCACGGCAAGGGATTCAGCGAAATGCCACTGGAGGGCCCTCACGCCGTCTCCGTGCCGGGCGAAGTCGCGGCATGGGAGCTGTTTCACCAGCGGTTTTGCACCAGGCCCTTCGGCCAGCTATTGGACACCGCCATCGGCTACGCCCACGAAGGATTTCCGCTGCCTCCGGGAATAGGACGAGGCTTCAAGGGCAGCCTCAATAAGCTCGCCCAGTTCCCCTCCACCACCTCCGTGTATTTCCATGACGGCCGCCCCCCCGCCGAGGGGGACATGCTGGCCAATCGTGACCTGGCGCGTAGCCTCAACCGGGTAATCGAAGGAGGCGCGGATGAGTTCTACCAGGGCGGGCTGGCGAGGGAGATGGTCCAGGGGTTGAACGACGCGGGTGGAGTGTTCTCTCTCGACGACTTCGCCGGACACCAGGCGGAAATCTACGACCCTATCACGACAACCTACCGGGACCACACCGTGTACCAGACCCGTCCCCCTTCACAGGGCCTGATAACTCTTGAAATGCTAAACCTGATCGAAGGGTTTGACGTGGCCCCGATGGGACATAACTCCGCAGACGCCATCCATCTAATGGTCGAAGCCAAGAAGATCGCCTACGACGACCGCAACCGCCTGGCGGGAGACCCAAAATTCATTGAATGGCCCCTTCACGAGCTTATATCCAAGGGCTACGCCGACGGCAAGCGCGGAGAGATCGACCTGAGCCGCGCCTCGGCCATCGAACGCCAGCTACTCCCAATGGACGGCGACGGTGACACGACCTATTTCTGTGTCGCCGACGGAGCGGGCAACTGCGTCTCCTGGATCCACAGCCTCTCCAACGGGTTCGGTTCAGGGTTTGTGGCTCCCGGCACAGGCGTGCTGTTCAACAACCGGGCGGGCAGGGGTTTCAGCCTGAGACCAGGTCATCCCAACGCCATCGCCCCCGGCAAGCGCACCATGCACACCCTGAATTGCTACCTAACTACCAGGAACGGCTTGCCTGCGATAGTCGGAGGCACCCCCGGCGGCGACTATCAGCCCCAATGCGGGGTGCAAATCCTGACCAACCTGATCGACTTCGGCATAAACCCTCAGCAGGCAGTGGAAGCCCCTCGCTGGTGGAGCTTCCCCGGCACCGACCCGGCCACCATCGGGACTCCCATTGAACTACGAGTGGAACCGGGAATGCCGGAAGAAGCGATCGCTGGTCTGGAAGCCCGGGGACACAAGGTTGCCCGTCGCCGCCCCGGAGTCTACGACGGAAAGGTCCAGCTCATCGTATTGGACCAGGAACGGGGGGTCCTAATGGGCGCGTCAGACCCCCGAGGCGATGGCCAGGCCGCAGCCTGGTAGACCCGATATAGACAACCTCTCTTAGCAGGAGACCGTATGGCAGAACGCCGGATGCTGGTCTGCTTCGCCCACCCCGATGACGAAGCGTTTCCCGTGGGCGGCGCGCTGGCCGCCCACGCCTCCCAGGGAGTGGAGATAAGGCTCGTTACAGCCACTTCCGGGGAAGAGGGGGAGATTCGCCAGGAGGGCGCCGCCACCCGGGAGACCTTGGGACAGATCCGCAGGACAGAGCTTTCCTGCGCTGTCCGCGCCCTGGGACTCGCCGGGCACCGGGTCTTGCGCTACCGGGACTCTGGAATGGCCGGCACAGACGCCAACGCCGACCCGCTGGCCTACATCAATATCCCCGCGGAAGAGGTGGTGGAGCAACTGGTCGAGGAGATACGCCGGTTCCGCCCACAGGTGGTGTTGACTTTCGGAAGGGACGGTCTGTACGGGCATCCCGACCACATCGCCATCTGCCATCACGCCACTGAAGCGTTCGGTCTCGCGTCTGACCCGGCGGCATTTCCGGCGCAACTGGGAAAGGGCTTGACGCCCCACCAGGCGGACAGGCTCTTCTACAGCGTCCGGCCCAGGGGCTTCCGCATGGAGTGGGCGTTGGCCGTCCGCAGCGCCGGCATCGACTTCCCCCTGCCTTCGCCCAACCGGGCCAACGACGGCGTTCCCAAGGAGGACATCCACCTGGAGATGCGCCTGGACGACCAGTTGGAGGCGAAGATGGCTTGTATCCTGTGCCACCGCACCCAGGTAGCGGCGGACTGGCCCTATCACCGCGTCCCACGCGAAGTCGCCATGACCGTCCTGGGGCGGGAGTTCTACACCAGGGCCGTCCCCCCGGTAGGGCCGGGGGAGGAGGTATCCCCGGACTTCTTTGAAGGAATCGGCTGACTGCGGATTCCGGCGCGGCCCGTTCCTTCAACCGGGCCGCCCGTTCTATGTGACGACCCATTCAATGATCTTGATGATTATCCAAGGGATGAACCCCAGGACTCCGGTTATCAGGACGACTACGATGGCCCGCCCTACGGAGTCGTAGTCCAGGGCATGGCGCACCGCTACAACCACCAGGGCCAACGTCCAGAAGAAACCGATTACCGGCAACAGACCGCCGAATCCGGGGACGAATCCCAACAGGGACAGCACGCCAGGCAGGTATGCAAATCCCACCACGCGGCCCAACTCGGACCAACTGGTCTGTGTGGAATCGGAACGCATCATCGACCCGCCGACTATCAACAGCAGGGTTACCCACATTGCCCAACGCGCTATACCGAAGAACAACCCGCCCACGACCGCAAGCGAGACTCCCAGGGCGGTCATGGTTTCCACGGCGACGATTTCCCCCTCCACGGGTTCCCCTATCAATGTGAAGGATTCCACCGTCGCGGTTTCTCCTATCACGGGTTCCCCTGTAGCGATTTGTCCCTCAACAGTTTCCCCTGTAGCAGTTTGCACTGTTACGGTTGGCGGCGACACGACCTCGTTCAGGATGCCGCCGACTATCCCGCATATCGTGACCAGCAGCACTATGGCGAAGGCTTGCCCCATTGCCGTGACGTCGGCTTCGATCTCCTCGTATGTATCGGCCCGGAACAGCGCCGCCCCTAGCATACGATTAAGCATCTTTCTTACCCCTCGATGCGTCCCTCATAAGTCTACCGCAGGAACTCGTCTCTCCAGCGGTTGTAGTCGTCCTGCCGCGTGACTTGATTCATCAGGTCCGGCGAGGCCAGGGTGGGTCTGAGGTCGGCGGGGGCTACGCCGTCGCGCAGGGCCTTCAGGGTATCGTACACTGCCTTCACCATCGCCTGGAAGGACAGATGCCCTTGCAGGGCGACGCGCACACCGTTGGCGGCGAGGTAGTCCCGGTCGGCAAGCTCTCCGCTGCCGCCCGCAATCAACGGGATGTCTGTTGCCGCGTGGATGGCCTCCAGGTCGGCGCGGGAGTTCACCCCGGCCAGGAACATGGCGTCAACCCCAACCTCCGCGTAGGCGTTGGTGCGGCGGATGGCTTCGTCAACGCCCACTACCTGAGCGGCGCTGGTGCGCCCGGCGACGACCAGGGACGGGTCCTGCCTGCCCGCCAGCGCGGCCTTCATCTTGCCGACGCCCTCTTCCAGGGAAATCAGCTGGGCGCCGCCGCTTCCGAAGGGGCGGGGGAGGACGGTGTCCTCGATGGTCAGGGCCGAGACTCCGGCGGTCTCCAGTTCTTCCACGGTGCGCTTGACGTTGAAGGCGTTGCCGTAACCGTGGTCGGCGTCCACCATGAGGCTCAGGTTTCCGGCCCGGCAGATGCGGTGAATCTGCTGCGCGAACTCGGTCAGGGTCAAGACGATGATGTCGGGAGCGCCCAGCACCGTAAACGAGGCGATGGAACCCGCCAACATACCGACTTCAAATCCCAGGTCCTCGGCCACCCGCGCCGATATTGGGTCAAACACCGAAGCCGGGTGAACACACTTGTCCCCGGCCAGGATGGCCCGGTATCTCTCTCTGCGGTCGGTCAGGTTCATATTTCTCCCCCTTCGATGATGATACACTGGATGCCCCAAGGCCGGAAACGGCGGCCTTCAGGCGTGGCCCATTCTAACATAAAGGGGGATAGGCCAATGGACACTGCGAGCAGGGATGCGGCGGCCCGGGAACGGCAGGCGGCTGAGCAATGGATTATTCTGCCGGGAACCACCATTGGAGGGGAAGTGGGAACTTTCAGCGTCGATTTCGTCATCTGGAACTGGAATAGAACGCAGTCCCGCACTCTGAACGGGTTGGTTGATACGGGGGCGTCATACACCCTGGTTCCCGCGTCAATTCTGGAGGAGTTGGGAATAGAACGGGAGTACTCAGAGACGTTCACTCTGGCTGACGGTTCCAAACGGGAGCTTTCCGTAGGGCGTCTGGATATGGAACTGGAAGGCATGACCAGAAACGTATACGTCGTCTTTGGCGCTGACGGCAGCAGGATATTGCTCGGAGCAATGGCGTTGGAAGCCTTCGCTCTGGCTGCGGACGCCAAATACCGCCGCCTAATTCCCGCCGAACTAACGCTATAACGCAGGCGGAAAGCATGGTTGACATCATCGGCGTGGACTTCAGCGGCGCAAATGAGAAACGCGTGGTGAACACGTGGGTTACCGAGGCGCAGTCACAGGACCATGAGTTGGTGATTGAGCACTGCCGCCCCATCAAGCGCGACGACTTAAAGACTTTGCTATCATGCCTGCCCCATAGCGCTGTGGCGGCTATGGATTTCCCTTTTTCCGTGCCCATGGGATTCGCCAACTTCTGGGCTCCAGCCACCAACGACATGCCCCACCTCTGGAGCGCCGCCGCTTCCATCGAATATGATGCCTTCGAGCGCAATTGTAATGAGTACATTAGCCAGGCCAGCAACCAGGCCAACGGCAATAAGCATCCGCTGCGTATAGGCGACCTGTATTCGAGCCTACCCTTGTCAGTCTTGAACCTAAGAATGCGGCGCATGACCTTCTACGGGATGAAGTTATTGCACCATCTTTGGGAGTCCCCATCCGGCTTCCGAGTCCCGCCGCTTTATGAATCAGCACACAAAGGCCCTGTGTTGCTTGAAGTTATGCCCGGTGCAGCGCTGGAGGTTTTGGGACTCCCGTTTAAACTCTACAAGAATGGCGCCAAGAAACAAGATAACCGAAGCAAAATTCTGGAGTCATTAGGGTCTAAGTCGACGATGAAGATAACGAATCTCGGTACCTTCAAGGAGACGTACCACAGTAACGACGATGCGCTAGACTCTTTGGTGGCGGCAGTTGTGGCCGCGCTGTGGGTAGCCAAACGCAAGTTTCGCTGTCCATCTTGCGCCCCAACCATAGTCACATCAATAGACAAGAAGCGGGCGGCCCGGGCTTCCAAAGAAGCCTTGGGAATGCGTCAGGAAGAAGCCGCGCGGCTCGAAGGCTGGATTTACGTACCAACTTCATAACCGTAATTGCGGTTAAGCAGCCCTATTGCCCGTATGAAGTTTGTGCCGGTTCCGGTAATGACTCCGAATGTGCGGCGCGGGTTGATTGCATACTTTGCAAGATTTCCTTGATGCTCTTTATGTCGTTTTTGATACTTTTTATTTCGCCCTTGATTTCGGCAACGTCTGCCTTCAGATGGGCAACGTCCGTTTCGACAACCGCAAGACGCACCTCGATTGAATGTACATCACTCCGAAGGTCTTTCAGGTCGTCCCAAATAAACCACGAGAGAAAGGCAATTATGGCAATTACACCTATTGGCGTAATCCATTCTTTCATATTGGCCACCTTGGTTCCCGCTATCCGATTGCACTCTCCGTACTTCTCATGGCGTAATTATAAACCGGAACATAGTGGAAGAGGGAGTCCGGCAGGATTTTCACGAAAAGTTGCTTCCCCCGCTTCAAGCCGCTAAGCTGTCTGGCGACAGCCTATTAAGCCACGAGGAGGACCGTTATGCGTATAGTCCGCGTTTACTCCGGCGACGATGGAGAGTCCCACTTCCAGGACCTGACAGGCGACGAGTTCGCCAAGTTGGTCTTCCCCATTGGGGCGGGAGACATCAGTCTGAACCAGCGCACTTCCCCGTCGTTCTCCGACTACCACACCGCGCCCCGGCGTCAGTATGTGGTTAACCTCTCAGGGACCGCGGAGTTCGAGGTTGCCGACGGCACCAAAGTCCAGTTGGTTCCCGGAGACGTGCTTGTGGCTGAAGACCTGACGGGCCACGGACACATTGCCCGCAGTCTCGGCGAGGATTTCCGGGTCTCCCTAGCGGTGCCTCTCGCCGAATAGATATCCGGCTTTGGCCCGTCTACCGGCGCTCAGCCGGGGACGGTCAAGACGTGGTGAAGATGTAGCAACCCCTGCTGGCGCCGGGCAGTGGATACAAGCCCCCTCCAGTCTGGCTCCAGCAGGCGCGCCGCCATCTCCTGGGTCAGTTCGTTTTCCTGCCCTTTGCCAAAACGGGAATACAGCTCCAACCAGTCCCCGGACCTTTCGGAATCTTCCTCCCCCTCCGCCAGCGCGTGTAGGAACGGCAAGACCACGTTAATTGCCAGGTCTCTGGCGCGGGCCTGTCCGACGGCCGCGGAAGCCTTTCCCTGACCCGCCACCGAAAGGGCCTCGGTCAGGGTCTTCGGCGTACCCGATTCAGCCTCACGGCGCAGGGCCTCCACCAACCCCATTTCCAGGGACCTGTCAATCAGACCGGCGGCCCCGGCTATCCTCCTCAAGGGGTGGTTGGCGGGCCGGACCCGAAAACAGTTCCAGGAGTCCGGGTCCATCCGCGGACCCAACCCTTTCGGAAGTCCCTGCGCGTCACTGACACGGTTTCCGAGGCGCAGACCGGACAGATGAGCAAGCCACGCCGCTACGGCCGCAACTCGGCTCCCCGATGGCAGGCGCAGGGCCGCGTCGGCCAGCTCCTGGTAGGGGGCGCGATGGGCCAAAAGGGAAAACGGATGTTGATTGTGCTGGTAGCCCAGCCCCTCCAGCAGTCCTTCGTAGAGGGTCTGGCCCGCAGGTTGTTCCTCTAGGAAACGTGCGTACTGGCGGCTTTTGTCCAAGAACCGCACGTCTCCAGCATAGTCCAACAACCGGACCAACTCCCCTTCCGTGTCAGGGCGTTGGTAGCCACGCTCCGCCAAAAGTTGCCACAGTCCGGGGTGGGGTCCAACGGCTCCGGAGTCCTCCGGGGTAAGCAGCGGCGCCATGGAGACTACCGGGGTGTTGCGGCCGCTTTCCAGCCCAGTGGGAGCGGCCGGTTCGTCTAGAGCCACATGCAGCACCACGCCGTTGTACCTCGGGTCGCCGGTGTGGCCGTGGGCGTCCCAGTCCTGCTGACGGACGTGAATTTCCACGTCCCCCTGGACCCGGCCAACACCCTCCATTTCCAGGATTGCGTTGCGGAAGTCTGGTCCCGCCGAGATCCCGGGCCTCCCCGGATATAACACTCGCACTCTGGCCCCGGCCTGGGTGCGAAACCATTCCTGCCGGGCCGCACGCTTCTGCCACAGCCGGGCCAAGAGACGCTCCGGGATACCAGGGCCCAAAGGCTCACTCACCTGGCGTATGGCTGCTCTCGGACTTCGAGTATACTTCACCTGACCCCTCGATTGTGGACCTACCGGCCATTCCAAGTACGCGCAAAGTATATCCCAAGTCTTAAACTTTGACCAATAATCGCGTAATCCTGCATCTCGAGGAGATATGTGGGATCCTTACATTGTCTGGCCAGAACGACAATCTTCCTCAATCCAATAACATCTGCGTACGCATGAAGTCCAACAAGGAGTCGAACGATGAGACTGGAAGGTAAAGTGGCTTTAATCAGCGGGGGCGCTCGCGGTATGGGCGCTGCTGAAGCCCGAATGTTCGCTAGCGAGGGTGCAAGCGTAGTGATCGGAGACGTCCTAGAAGATGAGGGCCGCCGGGTTGCCGCCGAGATCGGCGAGGCCGGCGGTCAGGCGCTATTCGTTGCCCTGGATGTGACCAGCGAGTCCCAGTGGCGGGACGCCATCGACGCCGCGGTATCTTCGTTTGGCAGGCTGGACGTGTTGGTGAATAACGCCGGCATCGGCGGAGGCGGCAACGTCGAGGAAACCACCGAAGCCGACTGGGACCGCACGATGGACATCAACGCCAAGGGCGTGTTCCTCGGCACGAAAACAGCCATTCCCGCCATGCGCCGGTCAGGGGGCGGCTCCATCATCAACATATCGTCCCAACTTGGCATCGTTGGAGTCGACAACAGCAGCCCACAGTACCAGGCGTCCAAGGGAGCGGTGCGGTTGCTCACCAAGTCCACCGCCATTCAATACGCCAGGGAAGGAATCAGGGCCAACTCGGTCCACCCAGGACCCATCGTCACACCCATGACCGAAGCTGGACGGGCCGACCAGGACCGGTACGATTTGACCGTCTCCCGCATCCCGTTGGGCCGCTACGGTGAGCCCGAAGACGTGGCCTACGGCGTGCTATTCCTCGCCAGCGACGAGTCTTCGTTTATGACCGGCAGCGAACTCGTAATCGACGGAGGCTGGGTCGCCCAGTAGACGAATCAAGGCGGCGGACTAACCAGTCCACCAAACTGGACAAAATCAAGAACTTCTCAGATTACATTCAGTCTATGGCGCGGCCATCATGGAAATCCCGCCACACCCGGATGTTTTCGCCAACCTGGAAGCCAGTGACGCCTACCTGAGCCAGTAGCTTCCACAAGACCGAAAAGTCGAGGTCTTTACCCCACACGATAGCGGGCTAAGGGAGTTCATGTTCAGCTCGAAGCCGACTCAGGGCCGGTCGGGAATGGTGACGTAGCCGTCGGAAATGCAGGTGGGGATGCGTTGCCGCGCCCTGCCAAGCAGATTATGTACGGACTGCCCAACCGCCTTACCCTTATTGCTTTCAGAACTGCGGGGTTGTTAGGACAAGCCCGAACCCTTTATTTCCCCGAGCCAGAGTTCTCTTTGGACCTGTGGGCTTTATCGCGATTCTCATAGATCATCTCATCAAAATGGGGGCTAATGCTGATGGCGGTTTCAAAATCGGCAATCGCTGAGTCGTACTCATATTTGGCAAGGTAGGCGAGGCCCCGCTTGTTGTAGTCACCGGCAAAGTCCGGGTCAATGTGAATGGCTAATGTGTATCCCGTAATCGCTGAGTCATACTCCTCGCATTCATAATGTTGGTCGGCACGCCGAACAATACTATCGTCGCTGTCGTGGAGCTCAAATCTTAGTGAGGATTCAAAATCGGCAACCGCTGAGTCGTAATCACCGATGGCAAGGTAGGAGCGCCCCCTGTAGTCGAAAGCCCTTGACAGGCCGAAGGAGACGTCGTCGTCTATTAAATTCACAGTTGCGAGGACGTGCAGATAGAAAATAGAGTTGCTGAGATCGTCAATTGCTAGGTCGAATTCCTCCTTGGCAAAATGCGCCTTTCCCCGGCCATCGTATGCCGATGCCCATGTGTCCATCAAATTGTCGGATATGGGCGAGCCGAGGCCTCTTAGCTTGGGGGCAATGTTAATGGCGGATGTGTAATCAACAATCGCATAGTCATATTGCTTTTGTAAACTGAAGAGGCCGCCGCGCAAGTTATACTTAGATACGCTATAGCGGTCGATACTGATAGCCATGCTGTACTCAAGAATGGCCTGATCATAATCCTCTTTTATGAAAAAGTCTGTGGCCCGCCTCATGTGAGGAGAGGCCGCAGCGCGATTTTTCATCGCTGTCCGCGTCAAGTAATGCTTGACGCCTTCCTTGTAAAGTTTCGGGAGCAGCCAAAGCGCCACTAAAAGTAGCGCCGCGCACCAAAACGGATCTACTCCCAGGAAATACGCCGATACTGCTGCTGGAACCAGGACGACCAATAACACCCACCTGATCCTTCCGTTGGAGCATTCCAAGCGGCTAAAAGAAAATCCACGCTATTGAACCTTCGCTGTGCTGTTCCAGCCCTTGAATCTTTCGATCAGGCTTTCCAATTCGCCCTTGATGATTTCATACGTCTCCCGCACAAAGGCACCGCTGACAATGATGTCTCCGTAGTATTCTTCAATGCCGATGTCCTGTTCTATCCACCTTTTAATCTGCTTTCTTTTTCCTTCTCTGACCAGTTCGAGGTGCCCATTGGCGTGGGCGACCGCGTGACGAATCCCAGTTAATATCCTTATCCGCTCCCAAGACTGGTTGTTCTGCGATAGTTCATGTCCGACAGCGCCCCGAAAGTATTTATTGGCACAGTCGAGCCTGTCCCATGAAGTTGGGGAGAGATGTAAGGCGTCACAATGAGCTTGATAATTGGCGTAACACGCATAGATATGAATCAGTTATGGTGACTATATGGCTCTTGTTGACGATATCCGAAACCGACCCTGGTTTATGGGACAGGCTCAGTCCAGGAAATCTTTTCCTATTGTGTTGGCGAGAGATTCATTCTTCCCGTTCTTCTCTTGGATGAGGTTCGCAATCTCTTTTACTGCCGACTCATACACGGTATACAAGGAAACAAGGAAAGGATAGTAGAGGATGCGCGGAAGCCGGAATTCAACGTACTCGTCATAAACACCTTGTGTGAATTGCCAATGGGCTTGACGGTCATCCTGGCTATAGGATGATAGGTCTCCTAACAGGTCGTCGCGAATGTCTTCTGCCAACTGGAGCCATTGCTCCTCTTGTTCTTCAGTATGCTCCAAATGGGCTTTAAGAATATCCAAATCCGACGATATGCCTATCAGACGGAGAGCAATGCTTGTGTTCATACAAGGCCCCTCCTACCGGAATATCTCGTCCAGATCGCCGGCAAAGCCTTCCAAGGTGGGAGAAGTCAAGATCTCGCCCTTCCGGTAAGTATTGATTTCGTCATAATCGCCGTCGCCCAACAGCAGCACCGTCACCGTTTCGGCGTAGGGGTCCACCAGCCAGTATTCCCTGACGCCGAACCGGGCGTAGAGTTCGCGCTTGACCGTCAAGTCCCTATGGGCAGTGGAGGGCGAGCGGATTTCCACCACGAGGTCCGGCGCGCCCCCTATGTATGTGCTGGTGTCAATGTGTTCTTGTCCCTTGGAGACGAAAATCAGGTCCGGCCGCAGGGTATTCGTATCCGACAGGCGCACGTCGCGGTCGAAGTAGAAATATCCCAAGTCCCGTTCCTCTATAAATACGCCGAGGCGTGTTCCCAACCGGGTATGGACCCTCTGATGTTCCCGGCTGGGCGACGCCGCCATAATCAGCACTCCATCTATAAGCTCCCACCGCTCATCATCGGGAGTCTTGGCATAATCTTCATAGGTGAGTTTGGTTTTAGGACTAACCATGCTTGGCCTCCGATAGGGTTGCGACATTGGGGTTGGAACACCCGGGCTAGGGGGTGAGCAGTATCTTCCCGACGGTCTGGCGGCCCTCCAGTTGGCGGTGGGCTTCGTCCGCCTGGGACAGGGGCAACCTGAGGCCAACGTGCAGGTTCAATTCCCCGGACCCTACCCATTGCAGCACTTCGCCCGCTCTTTGCAACAGCTCGTCGCGGGTGGCGGTGTAGTCTCCCAGGCTAGGCCGGGTCAAGAACAGCGAGCCGTTGCGGAGCGCTCCCGAGTCGATGGGTCCCACGGGACCGCTTGCCTGGCCGTACAGCGCCATATAGCCGCGGCGTCCCAAACAATTCAATCCCTTGGCGAATGTGGTCTGGCCCACCGCGTCGAAAATAATGCGTAACCCCTCTCCGCCCGCGGCCTTCTTTATCTCCTCCTCGAAGTCTTGCCGGGTGTAGTAGATCACCTTGTCCGCTCCGGCTTCCGACGCCAGATCTCCTTTGGCTTCGGTTGAAACGGTGGTGAAAACGTGGACTCCCAAACGCTTCAACATTTGGATCAACAGCAGTCCCATGCCGCCCGCTCCGGCATGGACCAGCGCCATGTCTCCGGGGTTAAGCCGTGTGATGCCGAAGACCAGGAAGTGGGCGGTCATACCCTGTAGCATGGCCGACGCTCCGGTGGCGAAGTCGGTCTGCTCGGGCAGGCCCACAAGCAACCACGAGGGGACCACGGCTTGTTCGGCGTATGAGCCGGTGTGCATGGCGTAGGCCACCCGGTCTCCCACCGCCACTTCGCTAACCCCCTCACCGACCGCCGCGACCACTCCCGCAGCTTCCCTGCCTGGAGTCCACGGAAAACTGGCCGGAGGATTGACGCCCCGCCGGCTGGACACGTCCGTGTAGTTGACTCCTATGGACCGGATGTCCACCAGGGCTTCGCCGGGGCCAGGCGCGGGTGCGGCAACGTCCTCGTAGCGCAATACCTCCGGGCCGCCAACCTCGTGTGCTTGGACCGCTTTCATCGCGTCCCTCCTAAACTCTGTGTGACTTCGCCGGGAGGATTACCCTCCCAGGATGGATGCCAACCCGGTAACGTCGGCGACGTTCTCCAGGTCCCAGAACTGCTCCAACGCTCCCTCGATGTGGTCCGGAGGCAAGATGTATCGGCTGCAGTACAGGAATTTAGCATCCAACTCCTGCCGCTCCAGGGGCATTTCCGGGTGGCCCCGGGGAAACTCAACCCGGTGCTGAAGGGTCCTCCCGCCTCTCAGGACCACGCTGACTTCGCTTGCCTGTGGCGCGAAGGCCAGTGGCTCCAGTGACCGCGCAACGGTGATCCGGTCCATGAGAGCGAGAACGTCCGGTCCCTGGACGGCTAGATCGCTGAATTGCTCTATCAAAGGGTGTCCGTAGAGCAGAGACGCCGCCACCACGTAGTGCAGACTCTCCCGGGCCTCCCAGCCGTCCCGTGGGTTGGGGAAGGCCAGGGCATCGACCGCCGAGGCGGGGGCTTCAACCCGCACCGAGTCAACGTCGTCCGCTTCGATCCGGTACTGCTGCGCCAGTTGCAGCACGGCGTCGACCGTGGCATGGGAAGCCGTGTTGCAGGCGAATGGCTTTAATACCACCCCTGGGTCTACCAGGCTATGACATTCATTCAGGCTGGCGAAGAAACCGCCGTATTCGTCGCGGTCTGCGGAGTTGGGAGACTCTACGCCTAGACCCACTCTCCCGAAGTCCTCCTGGGCCAGCAGGGCCGCCGCCACGCCGTTCATCGCCGCTTGCCCGCTTTGGACGGCCCTGGCCAGAGAGACCGCACCCGGTTCATCTATCCGAGGGCCTTTCATCGCGGAGGCGATTGCCGCCCCAAGCTGGTCGTTGCCCAACCTCAACAACCTGCCCGCCGCCGCCGCGGCTGCCACGGGTCCGGCGGAAATCCCTCTTATAGCCCCGTCAACGCGGGCCTCATCGCTCCTGGATAGCTTGCACAGCGCCTCGCAGCCTAGGGCAAAAGCGTTCAGGACATCAGCCCCGGAGAACCCGTGCATTTCGCCCAGGGCCATTACCACTGGAAAGACCACGCAACTGGGGTGGGCAGCCGAGTCCGCCAACTCGTCGTCGAAGTCCAGCATCCTCACCATCGTCCCGTTGGCCAGGCACGAATACACCGGCGATGAGCGAAGCCCCATGCCGATGATGGTGCATTTGCCATTGCCCCGCATTTCCTGGGCAAACTTGGTCACCGCCAGGCCGTCGGGCTGGGCCGCGCCCGCCAGAGCCACGGCAGCCGCGTTGACCATCATCTCCTTGGAAGCATCCACTACGCGAGGGGGCAGTTGATCGAATGAGGTCCCTTCGACCCACTCGGCCAACCGGTGCGCGAAACCCATGGACGTTCTCCTTTCGATGCTCTGGGATGTTTCAGGGGCGAGGATATGAAAGGTTGAGCCCTAATTCAGCGCCAAGCTGGTCTTCAACGCTGTGTCGACCCTGGCCATGGCATGGGCCGACAGGGGGCCAACCCGGCTCAAAATCCGCTCTTTGCTTATAGTCAAGAGAAGCGAGCAATTTACCGTCGATAGTTCCGGCAAGCCACTGTCAGCGGGTTCTATTATTACATTGACGGGATATTCTCTGATTGTCCGGGTAATTACCGCCACTATAGTGTTTGGCGAGTAAACGTTTCCAGTGTTGTTTTGCACTATCAAAGCAGGGCGCCGCCCTGATGGCTCACTGCCCCTCGGGTTCCCAAAGTCCAGCCAGATGACATCGCCTCTATTAAATTCTCCTCGAATTTCCAATCTCACCTCTGATGTGTGACGTGAGGGGATCAATAAGGCGGCCAGACCTCGGCGGCGAGGTCAACCGTCTCCTCCGCAAATCGGCGGCACTCGTCCGCGAGAGCTATGTACCCTTCAGCAAGTTTCGCCTCTAGCATCCTCTTTCGTTCTTCCTCGATAAGTTGGGCGAACAACTGGCTCCGGGATACGTTGCGCTCGGCAGCCAACTTGTTCACGAAATCGCCAATATCATCAGTTAAGCTAATAGTTACTCTCGTTACCATTTTCTGGCTCTCAACATAAATCATCTTTTGAGTCACTTGAGTCCCCGGGAACCGGACCAGGACCGCCGCTTTTAATACCCTATTTCACACATATTATCATACTTATAGTAAGCATCAGACGGGTGGTACACTCCAACGCTGCCGATTAAACGACTCCTGGATATTGGCCGGCCGGATTTGCCTTGCCCATTCCCCTGGCTTATCATTAGCAGCGATTCACGCTGCGGGCTCAGGCAGTCCTATCTGCCACGCCGTGCAAAAGGAGAAGCGATCCTATGGTTTATGAGGCCATAAAGACCGACCAGGTAGACCGCGTGGCCATAATCACCCTCAGCCGGCCCGAGGTCTTGAACGCGTTGAATTTCAAGCTGGTCACCGAGCTTGACCAGGCTATCGGAGCAATGGAAGAAGACGACGGCGTCGGAGCCATTGTAATTACCGGCGACGGGGAACGGGCCTTCTCCGCCGGAGCCGACATTCACGAAAACCGCGAGCTGGGGGACGAAGAGAGAGAACGCATTACCGGAATCCGGTCCGGCTATACCTGGCGTCTAGCCACTGTTGCCAAACCGGTCATTGGCGCGATCAACGGCCTCTGCTACGGAGGCGGCACGGTCATGGCGACATCCTTGGACATGCTGATCGGTTGCGAGAAGTCCAGTTTCCGGTTCCTTGCCGTCAACTACGGCCAGATGAACGCCACCTGGAGCCTTCCTATGATGGTGGGTTGGCCCAGGGCCAAAGAACTGCTCTACAGCGGTCGTGAAGTTTTCGCCGAAGAAGCGTACCGCATCGGTCTGCTCAACCACCTCGTTCCTTCCGAAGATCTGTTGGACAAGGCGATCGAAGTCGGCGCGGGCTTCGCCAAGAACAGAGTCCAGGGCGTGGCCAACATTAAGCAGATGCTCCTTGAGCACACGGGCCTGTCCCTGGAAGAGCAATACCAGAACGAAATCGGCGCCCGCTCCGGCCGATTCAGGGGACTGTCGGTGGAAGAGGGGTTCAAGGACTTCCTAGATCGAAAGGGGCGAAAACCCCAGGTCTCTTAAGCGGGAACGGGGACCAGCGGCCAACAACAGTAAACCAAACATCGAGTCCCCGGTAGTGATACCGGGGACTCGATGTTTTTTTGGAGAAAAGCCGTCAACAAGTTGACAGAGATTCCAGTCGCGACGGCCGTTCGCCCGTCAGTCGTGGTAGTCAAAGCTGCGCCTCCTTTGCTGGCCCTGGGCGCGGTCCTGTTGGCTCCCTCGCCCGAAACACTAACTCCGGAGGGGCAACGCGCGCTTGCGGTAATGGCCATGGCGGTTGTCCTATGGGCCACCGAGGCTCTGCCCATAGCCGTCACCGGGATGGCCAGCATACTACTCCTGGTATTGCTCGGAGCGGTACCAGACATGGGCGCAGGCCTATACGGCTTTGCCCAGCCGGTCACCTACTTTCTGGTCGGCATTCTGACTCTCGGCCTGGCGGTCCACAACTCGGGTCTGGCCCAACGCATGGCGGCGCAGATCATCCGTCTGGCCGGTGGGGCCCCGCGAATCCTCTACGTACAGATGCTGGTGTCGTTCGCCGCGCTGACCTTTGCCCTCCCATCCGCCTCCACCAGGGGGGCCATCATGGTTCATATCTACGAAGAGGTGCTGGACCATTGGGGGATTACCAAGGGAGAGGCGCTAAACAAGGTCGTGATGTTGGCCATGGGTTCGCTGAACAGGCTGGCCTCCACCGCGCTTTTGGCTGGGGGAATCACCCCCGTGGTGGCTTCCGCACTGATCGGAGACTTTTCCTGGACCCGATGGTTTATCATGATGGCGCTGCCCTTCTACACCATGTTGGCCATTGGGGGAGCGATTCTCTTCCTCATGTACCGCTCGGGGTTTTCCTCGGACGGCCCACGCGGTAGCGCCAGCCTGTCACTCGGCCCCATCACCCTTCCGGAGAAGAAGGCCGCGGTGATCGCGCTGTGTACCGCGCTTCTTTGGTTCACCGACTTTGCTCACGGTTTGCCGCCTGCCGTGCCCGCCTTCATCGCCATGACGGTCATACTTATTCCCGGACTCGGACTGCTCTCCTGGCGTGAGTTCGAGCAGGGCCTTGGGTGGAGCAACTTCTTCGTCATCGCCTCGTCCCTGTCTCTGGCTCACGCCCTTGCCACCAGCGGAGCGGCGGGTTGGTTCGCGCAAATGTTGGTTGGAGCGGTGGCCGGGATCGGAAGTTATCCGTTACTGTTGCTCTTGGCCTTGGGCATGGCCTCGGCGGTCGTCCGGTTGATGATGCCGAACATCTCCGGCTACCTGGCGTTCATGATACCGGTGGCCATGTCTACCGGGCAGTCCCTGGGGCTCAACCCACTGGTCTGCGGCCTCGCCGTGGTGGTCGTGGGGGACGCGCTGGTCTACTATCCCGCCGGGGCCACCGCCAGCGTATTCATCTACCAGCGGGCCAACATAGGCGCTCCGGAAGTATTCAGGTTCGGCCTCGTGATGACCTTGGTAGCGATAACCGTCCTGATGCTGATCGTCCTGCCCTACTGGAGTTGGCTGGGCGAAGGGCTGACGATTTAGTATCTATCTCAAAAGTCCCTTCTCTCCTGGCGGGAGAAGGTTAGGATGAGGGGGATTGTATCCGTCACCCTCACCTTGGCCTCCTCTCCCTGGATAGAGGAGGCCAAGGTGAGGGTTTTGAGATAGTTACTTAGCCCCACCGGAGACTTCAATGCCGCAACACGAACATCCCGACTCTCCAATGATCGGTCACCGCAGCGACTCCGCCGACGTAATAGCCCCGGACGGCTCGGAAATCCGCCTCCTGGTCGACCAGAGACACGAAGCGTCCCGCGCCAGCCTCGTTGAAGTCCGCCTTCCGGCGGGCGGAGTGTCCCGCCCCGTGTGGCACCGGACAGTAGAGGAGATATGGTACGTGTTGGAAGGGCATGGGCGGGTCTGGCGGTGTCCGCCCGCCAATGCCGCGGACACGGTTGAGCCGACGCTAGTGGGACCCGGAGACGCATTGACGATTCCCACCGGATGGAGGTTCCAGTTCAGCGCCGACAAAGCCGGGCCGCTCCGGTTCCTCTGCTACACCTCCCCGCCCTGGCCCGGTCCTGATGAGGCCCAGCCTGCCGACGGCGGCGGACTGGGGGAGCCGACGGTCTAGTCGGGCGGATTAACGGGTCCGGGCAAAGTTCAGCGCGGTAGGCAGGGGAAGCCCGGTCAACTGCCATATCCTCTCCTTTTGGAACGCAGCCGCCGAGCCGAAGCGTTGGGACATGTCCTTAGCCATTTCCACCGCCGTGGCTACGACCCGGCCATTGGGGGCCGTCCGGTTGACGAGCCTCAACTTTTCCAGCCGTGAACCGTCCATGGGCGTGCCGGTGAGCAGCAAGTCCAGGCTGGCTCCCAGGTTCGTCATCCGAGGCAACAACGCGGAGGCGAGCCGGTAACTGACGGCCAAGTTGGTGTCGGGAAACCCGAAAGACGAGTCTTCGGCTGCCACCCGCAGATCGCAGGACAGGGCAAGCTCGAACCCCAGGCCGTAGCATCTCCCCTCGACCGCGGCGATGACCGGCTTTGACAACACGTATGGAAACAACCCGTCAACCGGCTCAGGCGAAGCCCCTAGACCGGCCAACTCAGCCACGTCGTGCCCCACCGAGAAATCACCTCCGGCCCCGTGCACGACAGCCGCCATCAAGTGGTCCTGGGTCTCCAATTCCTCCCAGGCTGATAGCAACGCTTCCTGCACTTCACGGCTCAGGGCGTTTCCCGGCTCCGCCCGGCGCATCTGCACCAGCAGTACGGGGCCGTCTTCGGTCAAGTCAATAGACTGGGGCATAGTTCGCCTCGATAGACAATATCATTCCCAATTAGCGCAGCGTGTCGCCATTCGTTTCCCGCAGGCTCCGTTCCAACCCAAGCATGTAATCGGGTCCTTCCTGGGGAGGGAAGCGCTGCTCCAGGGCCATGGCGTAGTCAAATGGCAGCCCTATGCTCTGGAACAACCTCAGCTTGTGATAGTTGAGATACGTTGACGGGAAACGGCAAATTCGTTCCGCGATCTCCTTGGCTCGCGCCACAGACTGGCCTTGGGGCACAACCTCGTTGACCAACCCCAGTTCATAGGCGCGTTCAGCGGTCAGAGAGTCTCCCGTCCAGACCATTTCCAGTCCCAGGTTGAGGCTTGTCAGGTAGTACAGTTTATGAGTGGTCTGTTTGGCCCCCATGCCCCGCTTGACCTCTGGCAAGCCTATTTGAGCCTGCTCTTCCATAACCCGGAGGTCGCAGCCCATGGCCATCTCGCAACCGGCGGCCAGGCACCAGCCGTTGATCGCGGCGATGACCGGCTTCCACAGGCCGAAGTTGTTTCCGTTGAAGGACGGACGGACGCTGCGGGAGCGGTCGGCATCCAGCAGGGCCTGGGCCGATTGGGCCCCGAGGTCGCGGGCGCGTTCGTCGTTTTGCCGCAGGTCCGCTCCGGCGCAGAACGCCCGGTCCCCCGCGCCGGTGATTATCATCACCTTCAGGTCCGGGTCGTCCCGGAAGTCCAGCCATGCCTCGTTCAACGCTTGGGGAAGCCCTCCTCCCAAGGCGTTCATCCGCTCCGGCCGGTTCATGGTCGCAACCAAGACATGGCTTTGGCGTTGCCGCAGGAGGACGTCATTCAAATCCTGGGGATCCTGCATAAGTCTTCTCCCACCTCCTAACGGTTGTGCCATACCGGGCGGCGGTTTTCCACGAAGGCGCGGGTGCCTTCGATCCGGTCTTCGCTGGCGTAGGGGTTGGGCCCCACCTCCAGACTCTGGGCGTAGTGGAAAGGCACACCAATGGACCTGTAAGCCGTCTCCTTCTGAAAAGAGCGGGTGACGGGGGCGTATTGCAGCAATTCCCTGGCCAATTTCATGCCCCCGGAGAAAGCCGTTCCTTCCCGGGTGGTAATGGCGGGAGTCAGAGGGCGTATGTTCAAGCGACCCTCTGACTCCTGCCAGACGGCCTCTTCATCCCCCTGCCGGACCAACCTGTTGACGAAACCCATCCGGATTGCTGATTCGGCATTCAACGACTCGCGGGTCCAGAGAATATCCAATGCCGCCGACAACCCAATCAGGTTCACCAGCCACACCGCGGCTATGTTGGGGAAACCCCCGTCCTGGTCTAGCAGGGCGCGAAACGAGGCCCCGGCTTCGGCGATGCGAAGGTCGCAACCAAGGGCCAGGGCAAGCCCCTCTCCGGCGCAAGCTCCCTGCAAAGCGGCGATAATCGGCTTCATCGTGTCCACTCGTCCACCGGCCCAAAGAAGTCCCCGCTCCCGTTCCTCATTGTATGAAGGGTTGGGTTGGGGTAACGAGCCCGCGCAAAAGTCATCGCCGCCGCCACAGACCACGGCCACCCAGGCGTCTTCATCGTCCCGGAACCGGATGAAGGCAAGGTTCAACTCCCGGCGCATAGAAGGGGTGAACGCGTTGCTTGTGTCCGGGGATTCCAGCCGCACCACCGCCACACGGTCTTCAACCTGGTATGAGACTTCCGCCACGCTGCCGCTCCCTAGTTAATTCTCGCGTTTCTCAATCGTCGTTTACGGGGTTGTTGGTTACTGCGCAGTCGTCCCACCGTCCATCACCAGTTCGCTGCCGGTAACGAATGAGGACTCGTCGGAGGCCAGATACAGCACACCGTAAGCGATGTCCTCGGGTTTACCCGTCCGGCCAAGGGGAATTCGTTCCTCTGACTGCCGCTGCAGGTCCGGGTCGCTGAGCCTGCGGCCCGCCATTGGAGTGTCAACCGCGCCGGGATGGACCGAATTGACCCTGATCCCCTCCTTGGCGTATTGCACCGCGGCGGCCTTGGTGAATATGCGCACCGCGCCCTTGGAAGCATTGTAGGCGGCCTGAACGTAGTCCTGTCCCACCATCCCCGAGATCGACGATGTGTTGATGATGGAGCCGCCGCCGGCCTTTCGCATCTCCGGTATCGCCGCTCGTGTCCCGAGAAAAACACCTTTGCCGTTGACTGCCATGATCCGGTCCCACTCTTCTTCGGTGCAATCCTCCACCACACCCCGGCCCACAATACCGGCGTTATTGACCAGGATATCGAGCTTGCCAAATCGGGTAACCGCGGTGGAAACCGCGTCCTGCCAGTCGGAGTCGCGGGTGACGTCCAGACGGACGAATACGCACTCCCCGCCAGCCTCGTTGATCTCGGCCTCGGTGCGGCGTCCCTCGTCCTCAAGAATGTCGCCGATAACCACCTTTGCGCCTTCGAGGGCGAGCATTTTGGCTTCGGCGGCTCCCATTCCCCGCGCGCCTCCGCTGACCAGGGCTACCTTGCCTTCTACCCGCGGCATAGCTCCTCCTGTGGCAATTATCGCTGTCGTTGCGGACCGTTGCTCAGCCAGGGCCAGTATAGCCCTTGCCCCGATGGGCTTCCAGTGGCCGGTGGTTCGTGGCGGGTGATTGGTGGCCGGTGGTTCGTGGGGTTGTATACTTGGGCTATACTCGGGCGGTGTCGGGCCGCCAAGGTCCTATTGAGCCTGACGAAGGGAGTCATTAATGGCATCGTCTCTAGTGCGTGGAAAGTACGTGGTCTGCAAGATCACAGGGCCCAATTCGGCGGAAGTGATTGACGACGGCGCGGTGTTGCAGCGCGACGGGGAGATCATCGAGACAGGCGGATTTGAAGAGCTTCGGGCCAGACATCCGGACATGGAAATCATCGGGTCGGGCAATCACATAGTAATGCCCGGATTGGTCAACGATCACTTCCACGTTGGCCTGACACCCTTCCAGATGGGCGCCCCCGACCTGCCCCTGGAGATGTGGAGCCTTGCTAGGATCGGCGTCCGGACCATCGACCCCTACCTGGACCAACTCTACGGCGCGGTGCAAATGATCGAGACAGGTACAACCGCGGTCCAGGCCATCCACTCACCGGGTAGGGGAGTAGGCCCCGTCAGCATGGAAATAGCCGACAAAGTCGTCGGAGCATACCAGGCTTCGGGAATGCGGGTCTCCTACGCCCCCTCCATCGCCGATCAAAACTCCATGGTTGCGGGAGCGGGCGGGGGTGAAGAGGAGTTTGCCACGACCATGCCCGGAGACCTGGGAGAACGATACCGCGCCTTCATGTCCCCCAGCTACCGGCCCGTGGATGAAGTGATGCCGGTGCTGGACGATATCTGCGGGAAGTACGGAAACAACCGGTACGAGCGGGTCCAGGTGACAATGGCCCCAAGTAACGTCCACCGATGCAGCGACGAGCTCTTGATGGCGCTGAAGGGGCTGGCCAACAGGTACAGCACCGGGATTCACGTCCACTTGCAGGAGACCGTCTATCAAAAGCTGTACGGCTTCCATGCGTGGAACAAGACCCCTCTCCAGCACCTGCACGAACTGGGATTCCTGGGGCCAGAGGTGACCTGCGGCCACAGCGTATGGGCCACCGACGAAGACCTGCGCATCATGGCCGAGACCGGGACGAACATCTGTCATAACGCCAGTTCCAACCTGCGCCTCCAGAGCGGCATCGCCCCCATGAACAAGATACTGGCGGCGGGAATCAAGGTGGCAATCGGCAGCGACGAGGCCGGCCTCAACGACGATAAGGACCTGTTTCAAGAGATGCGGTTGGTGTTGAAAATCCACCGCGTGCCCGGCATAGACCTTGACCCACCCACTTCCCACCAGGTGTTGCAAATGGCCACTGAGAACGGTGCGTACACCAGTTGGTTTGGAGAACGGATCGGCACCCTGGAGCCCGGTAAAAGGGCTGACATGACGCTGGTGAACCTGCGGAACATAGAGGAGCCCTTCCTTGACCCGGAGGTGTCTATGGTTGACGCCCTGGTACACCGCGGAAGGGCCATAGACGTTGAAACCGTGATGGTCGACGGAGAAGTGTTGCTTCAAGACGGCCGGTTGACCCGCGTCGACAAAGAAGAACTCTTCCGGGAGCTAAAGGCGGCCCTCGACCGGCCCCTCTCCCCCCAGGAGGCCGAGCGGAGAGAACTGGCCAAATTGGTTGAACCCCATCTGCGCCTGTTTTACCTGGGAACAGTCCCGCCGAACGCCACACCCCATACCCTGTACAACGCCACGGCCTGACGTGGTGGTCATTTCAGCACCCACATCGCTGGGTTGGCCCGCCACCGGCACGCACCTCGACAGGCCACGGAGCAACGATGACCGGCAGTAGCGTCATCAGCCGCATTCTGCCCGTGTCGATGACTTACGGGCACTTCCGGTATTACTGGTTGGCCCTGATGACCGGGGTGACCGGCCATCAAATGCTGCTCCAGTTCACCATGCACTGGCAGATGTTCAAGCTGACCGGCGAGCCGATGGACCTGGCCCTGCTGGGTATGGCGATCGCCGTGCCCGCGCTGGCGCTGAATCTGCTGGGCGGGGTGCTTGCCGACCGGTGGGAACCCAAATTCCTCGTGGCCGCCGCCCAGGCGTCCACGGCTACTGTGGTGGTCCTCCTGGCCATATCGGTATTCACTGGCATGGTCCAGAGTTGGCACCTGCTTTTGGCGGCGGTCATCATCGGGGCGGGACAGGCCGTGGACCAGCCCAGCCGGGCCAGCGTGTCCCCAAGGCTGGTGCGACCGGAACACATCGTCAACGCTGTGGCTATGGACTCCCTGGTCTGGAACACCGTGAGAATCGCCGGACCGGTCCTCGCCGGAATAATTATCGAGCGGGTGAGCATCGAAGCCTCTATGTTCTTCAGCGCGGCCACGTTCTACATTCTGGCCACGGTGGTATCGTTGCTCCGTATGCGTCCTCGTCCTCCGTCCAGGGGGCAGGTGCTCCAACAGATAGGCGAAAGCCTGAGCTACGTGCGCCGCCACCCCATATTCCTTCACGTGATGCTGCTCACCTTTTGCAACAGCCTGTTCGGGATGGCCTACATCGGGTTGATGCCCGTGTTCGCGGAGGAGGTCCTTCACGTGGGGGCGGAGAAGATCGGCTGGCTCCTGGGCGCGTCGGGTGTCGGGGCGATACTTGGCACCTGGATGGTGGGCAACCTGAAGGAGGGATTCCCCAAGGGAATAATGATCCTGGGGGGAGCTGTACTCTACGGACTGGCCCTTATTATGTTCGCTTTGGCGGCGGGGCAGGAGCTTTACCGGGTGTCAATGGCCCTGCTGTTCGTGGTGGGCGTAGCCAACTCGTGGTACCTGGTGGGCGGCCTAAGCACCATTCAACAACTGGTGCCGGACCAGTTGCGGGGCCGGGTCATGGGGTTGTACGGCATTACCTGGAGCCTGTCGCCGCTCAGTGTATCGCAAGCTGGAATCGTCACCGACTACCTGGGCGCGCCCATCGCCGTGGCGGCCGGTGCGGTGGTTATTGTACTAGTGGCTGGAGTTGTCTACGGCGTAAGTCCGGAGGTCAGGGAGCTGCGAGTGGGGACGGGGCGGGCGGCTGTAGTTGAATCGACGCCGGACTAAAACCCCTCGGTTTCTTACTCCTCAGATTCACTGGCAAGGAACCGGCGCACTTCTTCCGTGTCTGGAAGCATACGAACGCCATCCACGACCACACCGAACTTCTGGTACGCCTCTCGTTCCCGTTTCGTTCTTTCCTCGCGTTCAGCCTCCCGGCCTTTCCGAATATAACGCTCCTTAATCAATATCTCGGCAAGCATGTATAAACCCTCCACGAAAATAACTGTGAATGCTGCTGACAGGAAGATGAACGGGCTGGAAGCGCGGCCAATGGCCGTAAATGTCTCATAAAATCCGCCGTCCGCGTGAATGATAGTCTCATTCCAGGCAATAATGGTAACGCTGGATATGACCAGGACAGCAAAGACAATGCGGTAGAGTACCAGGGCTGTCCGGGGGACTGCCCAAATGGATTCCCGTTCCTCCAAGAGGCCCGCCTTCAGTTGCTATCTACAATCATGGCGGTCCTCCCTGGGCCAGTAGCGTCGCTAGTGTATAAATGCGCTAAAACTCCGTCAATCCACGTTAATCTGCTGTTTCAAGGTCTTTCAACCTTCTCAAGAGTTAGGGAAATTTCCAAGGTGAATAGGAAAACAGAAACGCCCCCCGGCCTCACACCGGGGGCGCGGTTCCCTGCCGTAACATTTGTTCCCTACCCTTGGGCGTGGAACAGGTTCAGGGCGGACCCAAGCCTGAACCAAACGATCTGAGACTCACCGAAGGAGTGATTCAGCTCCAGGTTCTCGGTGGTCCCGTCGGAGTGGTGGACGGTGCAGATTACCGGCTTATCGGGAGCCAGGTCTTGGAGGCCGGTAAGGCTGATCCGGTCATCCTCCCGGAGCCTGTCATAGTCGTCCCGGGAACTGAAGGTCAGGGGCAGCAATCCCTGTTTCTTAAGGTTGGTCTCGTGGATCCTGGCGAAGCTGCGGGCGATTACCGCCGCGCCGCCCAACAGCCGCGGCGACAGCGCGGCGTGCTCACGGCTGCTGCCCTCGCCGTAGTTGTCGTCTCCCACGATCACCCACTTGACGCCCTCGGCCTGGTAGTTGCGGGCAATGGAGGAAATGGCCTTCCCGGTCTCGCTGGTAAGAACATCCACGGCCTTGCCGTTGTCACCGGTGTAGGCGTTGGTCGCGCCCATGAGCAGGTTATCGCTGAACTTGTCCAGGTGGCCCCGCAGGCTTAGCCATACACCAGCCGGGGAAATGTGGTCCGTCGTGCACTTGCCCTGGACCTTCATCAAGACCGGCATTCCGGTGAAGTCTTCACCGTCCCAGGCGGGCCAGGGGTTCATGACCTGGAGGCGCTGACTGTTGGGGTCCACCGCGACTTCGATGCCGCTGCCGTCGTCCGGCGGCGGGAAATAGGACGCCTGGCCGGGGTCAAATCCCGTGGCCGGGACCTCCGGGGCCGGCTTGGGCGGGTCGAGCATGACCTCGTTGCCCTGGGCGTCGGTGATCGTGTCGGTCAAGGGATTGAAGGAAAGCCTACCCGCCAGAGCGAAAGCGGTGGTGATCTCCGGGCTGGCGATGAAGTTCATCGTCGAAGCCTGGCCGTCGTTACGGGCTGGGAAGTTCCGGTTGTAAGACGTGACGATGGAGTTAGGCTGCTCCGAAGCCTCCCGCGACCGCCGCCACTGGCCGATGCAAGGGCCGCAGGCGTTGGCCAGGACCGTGGCTCCAGCGTCCCTAAGCGTGGAGAGCTGACCGTCGCGCTCGATGGTGGAGCGGACCTGCTCGGACCCGGGAGTCACCATGAACGGCACCGCTACCTTGATGCCCTTGGCGTTGGCCTGCTCGGCTACGTCGGCGGAGCGGCTCATGTCCTCGTAGGATGAGTTGGTGCAGCTTCCGATGAGGGCGGTGGATATTTCGTCGACGAACCCGTTGGACTGGTCAGCCACCTCCTGGGCGAACTGGGAGATGGGCCGCGCCCGGTCCGGGGAGTGGGGGCCGACGATGTGGGGCTCCAGCGTGGAGAGGTCTATCTCCACGATGCGGTCGAAGTACTGCTCAGGGTTGGCTTCAACGTCTGGGTCGGCCGCCAACATCTCCTTGTGCTGGTCGGCCAGCTTGGCCAGTTCACCCCGGCCGGTGGCTTCGAGATAGCGGGCCATTCGCTCGTCGTACGGGAAGACCGAAGTCGTCGCGCCGAGCTCCGCACCCATGTTGGTAATGGTGGCCTTGCCGGTGCAGCTGATGGACCGGGCCCCAGGGCCGAAGTATTCGATGATCGCGTTGGTGCCGCCTGAGACAGTGAGCGCCCCCGCCAGAAAGAGTATGACGTCCTTCGGAGCAGTCCAGCCGTTCATCTCGCCGGTCAGGTGAACGCCGATGCGAGTGGGGAAGAGCACCTCCCAGGGCAGGCCAGCCATCGCCTCCACCGCGTCGGCTCCGCCCACACCCACGGAGCAGGAGCCGAGCCCGCCTCCGTTCGGGGTGTGGGAGTCGGTGCCGATGATGACCGCGCCGGGGAAAGCGTACTGTTCCAGGTTAACCTGGTGAATGATCCCGGCGCCAGGACCCCAGAATCCTATGCCGTACTTGGCGCTGGCGGAGCGGAGGAAGTCATAGACCTCGTTATTCTCTGCAAGCGACTCGCGCAAGTCCTGGGAACCCTCAACACGGGCCTGGATGAGATGGTCGCAGTGGACCGTAGTAGGAATGGCCGTGGTGGCGCGCCGGGTCTGCATGAACTGAAGGACGGCGGTCTGGCCCAGCACATCCTGTAGGATGACCCGGTCTGGACGCACCTGGAGGTAACTTCTGCCAGGAATCAACTCCTGGTTTTCAGGGTCGTCGAGATGGGAAAGAAGCAACTTATCGGCCAGGGTCATGGGCTTGCCAACTCTGCGGCGGACGGCTTCCAGGTTCCGCTGCATAGTTTCGTATACCTTGGTCACGAATTCTGGTGTCGAATCGCTAGCTACCATGAGGCAATCCCCCATAGGAAAAATTGCAAAATAGAGTAGGGTCGTAGGTCGGCAGGCTGGAGTTTAGCAGCCACGTTCAACCGCGTCAAACCTGGGATGTCCCAGCCCGGCCCAGCGAGGGACTCCCACAGTGTTACCCCACGAACAAGGTGTAAGGAGTCCGGTTGAGCTGGGTGACCGTCATGGGGTTGAGCAACCTGCGGTCAGGGTCCAACGCGCGCTTGGCGATCTCTACGTTGATCGGCGGCACCTGTTCCAAGGCACAGATCTCATCCAGCGTAAAGAAGCAGGCGCGGTCAACCTCGTGTTCGTCAGGTTTGGGCTCGCGTCCTACCCACTTGAGCAATAGGACTATGTACAAGCTGTTGGCGCTGTCCTCGTCGTAACGGTTCCTGATACCGAGGACGCCGACTACTTCGGAATCGACGCCGGCCTCCTCTTCCACTTCCCGCACAACCGCTTGCTCGATGGTCTCATCGGGCTCGATGAATCCGCCGGGGACCTGCCAGTTACCACGGCCCCGGCGCGAGGCCCGCCGCACCAGAAGCAACCGCCCATCGTCTACGACCGCGCCGCCAACTCCAACGTTGTAGCCCGAGTTGTATCTTTCAGGTGGAGGCATAAGACTACTCCCAATCGAATCTGCACTGGCTGGATTCTAACCCCTTGCGCGGCGCAGTTAAAGCTGTTGCCGATGGTGAGTGGTCAGTAGTCCGGGATGGCGTAACTTTGCGGCTCTGCTCCGCCGGGATATAATCATTCGTGCTGGCCGGTCAAGCCCCGACATTCTTAGCCCGGCCTGAGAGAGGTATCCGACATGACCCAGCAAGAGGGAGGGTTCAGCCCCGAAGTGGTGCTGGACCACATGCGCAAGAACGGTGTTACCCACGTGGTCTGGCTTCCAGACAGCGAGACCAACTTCTTATACCTGCTGATGAAGGACGAACCTAACCTGGACCTGATCTCCGTCAGCCGTGAGGGACAGGCTTTTTCCACCGCCGCCGGTCTGTCCGTGGGTGGAGCCAAACCCATTATCTTGATCCAGAACACGGGGCTCATGGAGTCCGGTGACTCCCTTCGGGGTTGGGCAATGGGGATGAACATCCCGGTGGTGTTGATGGTTGGTTACCGCGGGTATACGCGGCACGGCGTGGACCAGGACACCGCCGCCACCTACACCGAACGGTTCTTAAACGCCTTCAATATTCGGTATTTCCTGGTGGAGAACGACCAGGACGCGGACCGCATTTCCATCGCCTTCCAGGAGGCGGAAAAGACGAGCAAGCCTGTGGCGGTCCTGGTTGGCGACGAATACCACGGCTTCAACCGGTAGCGCGAATACCGGTAGCGCGAATATAGGAGAAAGCGGATGTTTCAGACCGAAGACATGCTAAAGGTCTTCCAGCAGTACCGGGGCGACGCGGTGGTTATTCCCGGCCGAGGTGGCCGCCACTGGGTCAACGTGAGCACCAACGAGACCAGGGACGTCCCATTGGGCGACCCGGCGATGGGCGGCCACGCCTCCTTCGGCCTGGGCCTTGCCCTGGCCAGGCCCAATGAAAAGGTGGTCCTCTTCGACTCGGAAGGCGACGTGCTCATGAACCTGGGCGCGCTGCCGACCATCGCGGAGAAAGCGCCCAAGAACTTCTACCACTTCATGTTGGACAACGAGTGCTACGCCACCACCGGGGGACAGCCGGTGCCCAACGCCGCCAACGTCCAATACGACATTATCGCACGCGGGTCAGGCTACCCGTCGGCCTACGCCTTCGACAATCTGGAAGACTTCACGAACAACATCGCGCAGATCATGGAGCAATCCGGCCCGGTGTTCGTGGCTATGAAGGTCTTTCCCGAAATCGAAAATCTCCCCATCGGACAGCGCAGAAGATGGCAGACCCGTTCCCGCGATAAGGTCATCGAAGACCTGCAAGAGTCCATGGGCCCCAGATAGAATCGCCGGACTGCATTCCGATTCCGCTGGCAGGGGAATCGGGTAACCTCAGTCTACGGTAACCCCTAATTCAGACCCAGAGTGGACCTGGAGTAACGAACTATGCCCCATCAGGTTACCGGAGTAATCGCAAGCGCGAAGGGCGCCGCAGTCGAACTCAAGGATATTCTGGTCCCCGATCCAGGTCCCGGCGAGGTCCTGGTACGGGTCAAGGCTTGCGGCGTCTGTCATACGGACCTCCACTACCGGGAGGGAGCGATCAACGATGACTTCCCGTTCCTGCTTGGGCACGAGGCGTCGGGCACCGTCGAGGCCGTGGGAGACGGGGTGGACAACGTGTCTACCGGCGACTTCGTGGTCATCGCCTGGAGGGCTCCGTGCGGCACCTGCCGGTCCTGCCTGCGGGGACGTCCTTGGTACTGCTTCGCCAGCCAGAACGCAAAGAACCCGATGACCCTTGCCGACGGCACTCCCCTATCCCCGGCGTTGGGAATCGGCGCCTTCGCCGAGTTGACGTTGGTAGCCGCCGGACAGGCCGTGAAAGTTAACCCACAGGCAAGCCCGGAAGCCGCAGGGCTGATTGGCTGCGGAATAATGGCTGGGTTGGGAGCGGCGATCAACACCGGAAGCGTGAGCCGGGGCGATTCCGTGGCCGTCATCGGCTGCGGCGGAGTGGGGGATGCGGCAATCGCCGGGTCGAGGCTGGCCGGGGCTCACATCATCATTGCCGTAGACATCGACGACCGCAAGCTGGAATGGGCCAGGGAGTTCGGAGCGACGCACACCATCAATGCGTCCGAGACCGATCCAGTTGAGGCGATCCGCGATCTGACCGGTGGCAACGGCGTCAACGTTGCCATCGAAGCCGTGGGCAATCCCAGGACCTTCGAGCAGGCCTTCTATGCCAGGGACCATGCGGGGACGGTTGTGCTGGTCGGGGTGCCCAGCCCGGATATGAAGATCGAGCTTCCCCTGCTGGAAGTGTTCGGGCGCGGGGGCTCCCTCAAGTCCTCCTGGTACGGCGACTGTCTGCCCAGCCGCGATTTCCCCATGTACATAGACCTATACCTGCAGGGACGGCTGGACCTGGACCGGTTCGTCTCCGAGACCATCGCAATAGAGGACGTGGAAGAGGCGTTTCACAAGATGGAGCGGGGCGAGGTGCTGCGGTCGGTGGTGGTCTTCTGAACGGACAACTATACTCAGGGGGTGAGCCATGGGAACGACCTTCAACATGGACACCAAGGTCAAACACCTGCTCAGGGAGGCGGCCGCCAAGCATGGAGTTACCATGTCGGCCCTGGTGGAAGAAGCGCTGGTGCAGATGCTGGGTGATCCCCCGCCACGGGGAAAAGTGCGCGGCGGAATCTGGTACCCCGATTGGGATAGCGGGGGCCACTTGGTAAACATAAACGACCGCGACGAGCTTTACGAGGCGATGGGGGAGACGAAATTTACAAGTCTCACAAGCAGTCGGACATCGAGGATTAGGGTCTTGTTATTCGACGCTAATGTCCTGGTCCATGCCGTCGACGACTTCTCCGAATACAACAGCATCTGCTCGTCGTATCTGGAGGATTTCACTGGCGCGCCGGAGACCGGTTTCCTGTCATGGAACGTCTGTTACGAGTTTATGCGAGTCGGCACACACCCGCATGTCCTTCAAAGGCCGTTGAGATCTCAAGAAGCTTGGCTGTTCCTGAAAGGACTGCTGTCCAGACAAGGTTTCAGGATGTTGGCCGCCACCGACCGTCACGGGTCGCTGTTGGCCCAAACACTGTCAGAACTGCCGTCCGTCCGCGGTAATCACATGCACGATCTTCACACCGCCGTGCTGATGCGAGAGAACAACATCAGGCGAATCTGCACACGCGACGGGGGCTTTCGCCGCTTTCCGTTCCTGGAAGCGGTTGACCCGGTGGATAGTGTAGTATAGTCAGAACCAAGCTTTGTAGAATTTCAGGGGCATCAATGACCACCAGAGAGATGGACCCCCAGGAGCGCATTCAGACCGCGATGACGTTCTTACGGCAGTCAGATGAGGAATTCGCGGCCGGAGACCACTTGCAAGCATCCGAGAAATTGTACGGTGCGGCTGTCCAAGTCGTCACGGCCATCGCCCAGCAACGCAACTGGCGATATGATAGCCATCGCGATATGAAAAACAACGTCTACCGGCTAGGTCGAGAGTACGGCGACAATTTCATAGTTGGCGGATTTGCCGCCGCAGAGAAGTTCCACTGGAACTTCTACCACGACAGCTTGGAACCTTACGAGATAGAAGGTGAGCGTCCTATCGTCCACGATTTCGTCGCCCGCCTAGCCGTATTGGCCGACGCTGAGGGATAACCCGCGCGGCACCGGCTAATACAGACTGGGAACGCAGTAGCTGTCCTCTAGCTCCCCTGGCGGATGAAATCGGCGATGTGCTCGCCGATCATCATGGTGGTGACGTTGGTGTTGGCGCGGACGCAGTCGGGCATGATGGATGCGTCCACCACCCGAATCCCCTCCATACCGTGGACCTTGCCGTACTGGCTTACCACAGCCATCGGGTCCGACTCCGGGCCCATCTTGCATGTGCATGAGATGTGCTGGCCCGTGGATACCTCCCGGTAGAGGAACTGGTCCAGCGCGTCGTCCGAGGCGAGCTCAGCTCCCGTTGGCTCCGTGCGTTCCTCTATTATGTCCCGGAAGCCCTGGTGTTCAGCCAGCCTCACGCACATCCGCACCGCGTCCCGCAACCGCTTCCGGTCGAACTCTTCCTCCAGGTAGCGGTAGTCCAGGAAGGGTTGCACCAAGGGGTTCTTTGACGTCAGCCGCAACTCACCATGCCCAACCGCCAGATTCAGGATTACCAGCATCCGAATCCCCAGCGGGTCCATGCGGTCACCGCCCCGGTTGATCCGTTCAGTGGCGAAGGACTGCATCAATACCTGGATATCGTTGCGCAGGTGTGAGCCTTCAGCAGTAGTGCGCAGGGCCATTTGCATCCTGGGAGCGAGCCCGTTCAATTCGTGTTCGGGTTTGGTCCTCCAGGTTAGCGGAACGGTCGGATGGTCCCGCATGTTCTGACCGACGCCGGGCAGATCGTGGACCACCGGGATGCCCAGGCTACTGAGCTGGCCGGCAGGGCCAACGCCAGACAGTAACAGGATGTGCGGCGACCCGATAGCCCCTGAGCTGAGGATTATCTCATCGCCTTCCGCGATGAACCTTTCTCCGCCGCTCTCCACTTCAACTCCGACTGCTTTCTTGCCTTCGAAAATAATCCGGTGAACCGTGCAGTTGGGGCGAAGGGTCAGATTCAACCGGTGCCGGGCCATGTTCAAGTAGCCCAGCGCGGTGCTCCACCGGATGCCGTTGGGGTTGTTGACCGGACACGGCCCCACCCCGGAGGCATCGGGAAGGTTATGGTCCGGGCTGTCAGGAATCCCGATGGCGCGGCAGGCTTCGTAGAAAGCCTGTTGGTCCGGCAACATCTCTTGCTGCTTGAACCGGCGCACGATGATCGGACCATCCGAATTATGGAAGTCGTCCCCGCCGTAGTCCGTATCGGTCTCGATCATGCGGAAGTATTGCAAGAGGTTCTGGAAACGCCACTGGTCGTTTCCCAGAGCGGCCCAGGCTTCATAGTCTTCGGGCACACCACGCAAGAACACCTGACCGTTGATCGCGCTGGAGCCGCCCGTAACCTTCCCCCTTGGCACCAGCATCGGCTCGGCTTGCTCGGTGGCCTTGCCGATGAACTGCCAGTTGTGGTCGCTGGTCATTATGTCGGTGCCGGTGGCGTAGCCGAACTTTACCTCTTCAGGCAACTGCTCGAAGTCCGGGTAGTCCGGTCCGGCTTCCAGCAACAATACCGAGCGGGCAGGGTCTTCGCTCAACCTGGTGGCTACAATAGAGCCAGCAGACCCGGAACCAATAACGATATGGTCGTATTTCATAGGTGGGACCTCCGGTTGATCTGGTTATCGAATGGCAAAAACGACTCCCCCCTTCCCGCGGGAAGAGGAGAGTATTAAGAAACTATCTCCAAACCAGGTTTCCCCAGTGTCTCCCCCTTTCGCATAAGGTGGATTTCCCCTCTGCCCAAGCCTGTTCGTTCAGTCTTGAGATAGTTTCTAAGTCTACTCCCCCAGGTTTATGACGATGTTGTCGGGGGAGCGCGCCAGCACCGCCGTCTGCGGTTCGTCGTAGGGGTTGGCTTCTATATGGGGGGTGTTGGCCGGGACGAAGAGGAAGTCCCCCGGACCGGCCTCCACGTATTCTTCGAAGTTCTCGCCGAAATAGACGCGAACATGCCCGCTGAGGATATACGCGGCGGTCTCCGCGTCGCCGTGGTGGTGGGGAGGTCCCGCCTCGTTGGGTGCGGCGGTGACCAGTCCCAGCCAAATCTTGGAAGCCCCGGCGGTCAGGGAGGTTATCCCCGGACGCCGCTCCATTCCCCGCGTTTGGGCCGTGGTGTTAGCCTCCTGTGGGCCGTGTACCACGTATGGCTTGGTGCCCTGCGCTTGAGCGCTCATTTCAATGCTCCTTGTGAGACCTGTTGCTTCAAGGCTAGGCGTAACAGGTTACACGAACCAGCCCAGCCCACCATAGTAGCCCCGTAGGTATGCGATCTGCCCGCCGTGAACGGTGTTGTCATAGACCAACGTACCCAGCATGTCGGACTTGGGCCGGGGTTCCGGGTTGTTGGGCAGGGTTATCGTCCCGGCCAGGTCCTCGTCAGTGACAGACCCCAGAAACTCCCTGGCGCAGATCTTGACCGCGTCATAGTAGCCGGTTAATGCTTCGCGGGACGGGGCCTGCCAGGCGGCGATGTCCGCGGCGGACATTCCTTGCCCTGTTCCTGATTCACCCGCCAGGCCACACTTCTCGTTCCAACTGTCCGCTACCCATAGCTCTTGCCCGGAGCGGAACCTGGTGTTTACGAACGTATCCACCACGCGGGTCATGTGCCAAAGCAACCATGCTATGGAATTGCTCTGGTCGTTGGGCTGTGCGTTCCAGACCTCGTCGTTCAGACCGTCCAGGGCACGGTCCACCATGCCCCAGTTGCGTTCCAGGGTCGCCATTGGTATATCGGCTGCGGCCATCTCTTCTCTCCTAAGTAATGGTTTTGAGCATCAAGTCCGAATCCCCCATGTCCCGTCTTTGCTATGGCGAGACATGGGACTGATCCCTGGCTCCCTTTACTCGTCAACTCATGCTTTCTCCCTAGAATTGGACTGCGGCCCCATTGGGAAAGTCTCCCCAAACCTGGACCCTGGCTATAGTGTGAGTCTGTTCCATCGTCTTTGCTGGGCGGCGTCTTGCGGGACGAAAGGTCTTGGGGGACTGGCCTTCAACACCGCCAACTCTTCCAGCAACAATTTTGACGTGTTTACGCGATGTTCAACCTCATCCCTGTCCAAATGGTTTTCATAGAAGTTCTGGTGCAATTTTTCGGCGCCATCGAACAAAAGGGCCAAGTGGGTACGGCCAAACTCGGTGATAATTTGCCAGTACACGTCCCTCAATAGTGGATGACTGCCGTGATTCCAGCCCCTTTGTTCGGCGATGGCTTTGACAGCGTGGGCGACCGCGCCCCATCCCTTCTCAGCCGCCTGAAGGTGGTCACCCTTTTGCAGTTCTTCCTCGGCCTGCCGGATGAAGTGCTGGCTCAATTCCGCGTAGTCGTGGGGGTCAGGCAATAAGGTGGTCATTCTCTACGTTTGCTCCAACGTGAAATGGTGAGATCAGCGGTCATCTGCGGCCCAGGCTGCTAGTCCCTTCATCCACATACACTGTGTCGCCCACTCGCGACAGCCTGATCTGCTGCCGGTAGACCTTGTTGCCGGCCAGAGCCTGGGTGCTGTAGAGGTCCGAAGACCAGTCCACGTCGGCGGGGTCGGGACCACCGGCAATGGCTTCCGCCAGGACTCGTCCTTCCATGTCAGGCGTGGGCTGGAGGCCCAACAGGTCGAGAATGGTAGGAGCAAGATCGATATTGCCAGAGGGCGCGTCCACCTTCAACCCTCCCTTGAACCTGGGCCCTCGGGCGAACAGGATGTTGTGCAACTCCGACCGGCCCATAGACCCGTGTTGGCCCTGTCCCGGCGTCCCGCCGGAGGAGTAGACCGAACCGGCGTAGCCGGCCTCGTTGGCGTTGGACCGCCAGCGAAAAGACATCGTCACGTCCGGACCGCGCTCGCCTTCGCTGCCAACCAGAGACCCGGGAAGCGTGCCTTGGACTCCATCCACTAATTCCGAAACGGTCAGGTTGCCGCACCAGGGCTGGGCCATCAGCCATTTGGTCAGGTTGACCGCCGTATCGCGGTCGCGGGGGCTGGTGTAGAAGAGCACCGACCCGCCGTTTTGCGCCACAACCACCCCGCCTGGCTCCCCGCCATCCGGGAAGCCGGCTTCCTTTGTCAACGCCCTCACGTTCACCGTTTCCGTGATGGTCGAATAGCCGTGGTCGGACACCACCATGATATCGGTATCGGAGTCCCTTCCCGTCTCATTCAGCCAGGCCAGTATTCTACCGAACTGGGCGTCCGCCTCTCCGACAGCCGTGTTTGAAAGTTCAGATCCGACCCCGGCGTCGTGCTGTGACTTGTCCGGCTCCGAAGACCAGATCAGGGCAACCAATGGGTCACGCTCCGGGATAATGTACTCGGTCAGGATGCGGACCGCGTGGGCCATCCGGGCCGTGTTGGGCCGGGCCTCGTCCGGCCAGGGACCGAACCGGGCGGTTATGTCCTCGTGCAACGCGTAAGGAAGAGTGAATTCCGGATGAATCGTGGCCCCTCCGGCCACGTCCGCTGTGGGGTTATGCAAGTAGGCATTCCCGCTGGTGCCCACACCGATGGCCACGTACTCTTGCCCGTATCCTGAGAGGACTTCCGCCAGAGTCGGGGTCAGGAGCACTCGACCGGAACTCTGAGCAACCAGGGACAACTCCGGTTGCATGGCGGGCATCGCACGCTCCGGGTCGAACTCGCGGAAGACCAGGGTGTTGGCTGCGATCCCATGGACGCCGGGGTTGACCCCCGTAACCATGCTGGAGGCGTTCGCCCGCGTCACCGACGGGTAGACCGGGTGGTGATTCGCGAACGTCACTCCTTCGGCGGCGAAGGAAGCGAGGTTCGGCATCAACGACTCGGTAACCTGGGCAGGCTGAAGGCCGTCGAAGACTACGACTAAAAACTTTGTCATTCTCCCCTCATCCGGCCGCGTTCAGACAACGTGGGATGTGGCGGCAAATCCTGTCCTATCCAAGTTCGGATTCCTCCGGAAGTGGTCAGCAGTCCGCAGCCTCCCCCACAAAGTAATCGTACTTCCTGCCCGCCAGGTCCACGACCTCTTCGATGTCTTCGGACAGCATGTAGCCCTCGTCGACCAGGGCCTGGGCCGCCTGAGTAACCTGCTGCAAGTAATCCTCCCGGTTGGCGTAGCGAGATTCAATGGACTCCCTGGGGTCCCCGGTGGACTCCCTCTCCGTCTCGGTAAGGGGAAGGGGCAATGTCCAGCCGGCAAGTCCGCCTGTGATTCCGATAAACAGGTTGGGATTGCCTATGCTTTCGTCCCGGAGATTCCAGCCCGTGTATGTCGCCACGGGGACTTCCAGGTCTGGCAGGCGAATTCCCCTTACTTCGTTGAAGGACTCGTCTAGGTCAGCCACCAGCGCCGGGAACTCCTCGCCTTCGATGGCCGGCAGGGTGGTCGTCCGTCCCAAGTGTGACTCCGGGCCATAGTCCAACCGGATCGCCCTGGTGGTCTGGGTGGGGACTCTTACGCCTGGTAGTTGGCCAAACCGCTCCACCAGCGTATGGGACTCCACCGCCGTCCCATCGTTCAGGCTGGGGTGTCGGCTGGCAGGAGGCTCTTCTCCCGTGGTTACCCAGCGGTCCAGGTTGTCCAACGCCGCCCGCAACAACGGGGCGTAGTCCACGCTGTTGAATGGAAGTTGACCGCGTATCCCATCGCTGGTCCGTACTTCCAGGGGCGGAAACTCTCCTGACCCATGCTGGCATCCCGCGAAGTGGTACCGCCTGACCGACGTGGACTCGTCGGCGTCGTTCAGGGTTTCCAGGTTAGTATGGATCAAAGCCGCGTCACCCCGCCAATACTCGGCCGACGTGTTGGTGAACATGATCTTGGGTACCTTGCCGCGTTCTTCAAGGGCGTCTAGCAAAGAACCCTGTGTCCCTGTCACCGGGTCCGTCTGCGGAGTGTCGGTGAACGGAAACATCTCCGGGATGATGTAGCACACATCCTTGGAAGGCTGGCCGAAGCGCAGGTTGAACTCTCCCCGCATTCCCCCCGCGACGTGGGGAATGATACCGTCCAGCGCCAGTCGGTCTTCTTCGTCCTCGTTGATTCCCAGGTGGATATACTGCCGCAGGAACCGGCCGCTCTGGGACCGGCCCATGGCGTAGGCGTAATCGATCGCTCCCGCGGATGGGTTTCCCGCCGATGCCGGGGCGTACTTGAGAAACGATACCACGTCCCGCATTGCAGCCATCCCCAATCCCACAATCCTGCTGCCCTTGGTGGTGTAGACCAACTGGTAAATCTTGCCGGGATCGAACCCCGATGGCATGTAAATGTGACTGGGTTGGGGCTCCACCTCTTCATCCTCAACCCTGACGAAAGACCATTGGCCCCGGTCCACCGGCGTTGCCGGGCTGTTGGGCAGGTCCCGAACCGTAAGAGTGGCCTCCGGCTCATCGACATCGGCGGCGGGGTTGGGAAGGTGCTGCCGGTCGGCCAGCAAGAACACCTGCGTCGGCTCGTTGCATTGGAACTGGCACATAATCTTGCCTGTTAGCGGCCCGCCCCGGGGAGCAACCGCCTCCGGACCTTGCAGGCCGATCAGGCCCGGGGTTGGCGGCACGTCGGCCTGCCATCCGCCCCATACCACCGTGTAGCCCCGCCGCATCAGGTAACCGTTTCCGGATTCCAGCGGGGCCGTGGGATCTGTGGCAGCCGCGGCACTGTTCATGCTCAGGGCCGTTTTGCGCCCCCGGTTCACCACGTCAAACAGGATTCGGCGGTTTCCCCGGTCGGTGATTACGGGTTGAAGCATGGCAAAGTCAGCCGAGAACTCGACCTTTCCCTGTCCGTTGCGAGGGGCTAGGTCCAGGTCGGTTATTCCCTGGTTGCGGGCGTTCTGCGGGTCGACCGCGAAATGGGCCGTGCCTTCCAGCAGTTCATACGCGCCGACGCCGCCAAAACTCTCACCGGAAGCGAAGCTGCTCCGTTTAGCAATTGCCAACTCTGTGATCGCCAAGCTATCACCCCTAAGTAGCGATTGGAGTCCTCTGGGTTCCAGGGGATTTTACCACTTGCTGATAGGTCGTGGCGTTGGCTTGCGCCGATGCTATAATCTCCCGGAAGAACCCCTATGAAGCAACCCCTGATTTGAGGAGAGAGGATGATTTACGACGCGGAAAAGAGAGACATCTCCATAGCGGTGGGCGGCGACGCCATGATCACGCGGCGAATGCAGCCTTTCCGGGAGGAGTCATTCAACAAGCTGGTGGACGTGCTTCGCAAGGCTGACGTGAGCATCGTAAACCTGGAGATGCTGTTCCACGACTACGAGAGTAGTTGGCAGTGGAGCGGCGCGACCTACACCCGCTCCGACCCTCAGAACTTGGACGAACTGAAGTGGATGGGCGTCGACGCGGTGACCACCGCCAACAACCATTCCTTTGACTTCTCCGAAGGCGGCTTCCTCACTACGTTGGAGCATTGCCGCGATAAGGGCCTGCCTCAGGCCGGCGGCGGGCGCAACATCGACGAAGCGAGGGCCCCAGCCTACGTGGACTCTGCCATGGGACGGGTCGCGGTCATGTCCGCGACTACAACGTTTAGCGAGCAGTCCAGGGCCGGAGCAGGCCGCCCCGACTTCCGAGGCAAACCGGGAGTCAACGCCCTGCGCCACCAGTTGGTCCACCATGTGGAGCGGGACGTGTTCGACTCCTTGAACAAGGCCAACCGGGAATTGGGATACGACGACGCAAAGGCCGCCGCCCACGCCTTCGGGTTCAGCGGCGTGGAAGAATTACCCGACCACGCAACGGAGCTTGAGTTCCTGGAGAAAAAGTTCCTGTTGTCCGAGGACTTCGGAATCCACACCTCGCCCAACGATGACGACTTGGCAGGCATGGGCAACTGGATTAGGGGAGCGTCGAAGCTGTCGGATTTCATGACCTACAGCGCCCACTGCCACGAGAGCGGGTCCACTGGCGAGTATCACGGCTCGACGAGGACCTCGCCTCCGGAGTTCCTAGAGGGCTTTGCCCGTTGGACCATCGACCAGGGGTGCTCCCTGTTTGCGGGCCATGGCCCACACCTGTTGCGGGGCATCGAGATTTACAAGGGGAAGCCCATCTTCTACAGCCTGGGCAACTTCATCTTCCAGAACGAGAGCGTGCTCTGGCTGCCGGAAGAGTCCTACCGCCGGTTCAACTTGACCCACGAGCATACTCCCGGTGACTACCTTGACACCCGGTCGGGAGGAGGCTCCCGCGCCTTCGCGGGGGACCCCGTGTTCTGGCAGAGTGTAGTTGCGGTGTGCAACTACCAGGGCGGAGAGCTTCGGGAAATAGTCCTCCATCCGATCGACATGGGCCACGGCAGGCCGATTCCCCAGCGCGGCCGCCCGGTGATGGCCGAAGGCGAGATCGCCCAGCAGACACTAACCTGGCTGCAGGAGGTGTCCAAGCCTTACGGCACCGAGATCACCATCGAAGGAGACACGGGCTATATCCGGCTGTAGGCTGAGGCAGGCGGGACCCGGGGTCCCGCCTGCCTCATTCTCGTGACAGATAGGCGATGACAAGTTGGCGAACATGTGTTCTAATAGATTTGGTTAAACCCCGCGAACTTCGCGGAAAGAACAATTTGGCCCGCCACTCCATGGTATCTACAGGACCGCAACGATACTTACCACAGCCACCAATCGCGGCTGCGGGAGAAAGGCCATACCATGATTACTTATGTAGCCTGTGACTTGTTCACGAGTCCGGCCCGGGTATTGGTAAACACAGTCAATACAGTCGGCGTAATGGGCAAGGGTATAGCCAGGGACTTCAAGACGATATACCCGGAGATGTTCCGAGAATACCAGGAATTGTGCGAGAAAAAGCAGTTTGACGTAGGCCAACTCTGGCTGTACAAGACCGAGCACAAGTGGGTCCTGAATTTCCCCACGAAAAAGCAATGGCGTCAGCCTTCGCGCCCTGAGTACATCGAGGCGGGCCTGCAAAAGTTTGCCGACACCTACCACGTCTATAGAATCACGTCGATTTCGTTTCCGATGCTCGGCTGCGGCAACGGGGAACTGGATTGGGAAACGCAAGTGCGGCCGTTGATGGAGAAGTACCTCGGCAAGCTGCCGGTCACGGCATACATTCACCTCCAGCACGTCAAGGACCGCTTCACCCCCGAACACCGCAAAATCAGAGAAATCAAGCGCTGGCTTCGCGGCGAGCCGGAATCTTTGGGATTCACTGAGGTTTGGGACGACCTTGTAGAACAGTTCAGGAAACCCACGGTTGTCGAACCGCTGGACGGTGGTGCCGGATTCACCGTGAGGGCAGACGGGGACACACAGGAATTGTTCCTAGATACTGATGGCGGCTCCTATGCACTTCCGTCGGAAGCTATCTTGGACTTGTGGCAACAGGTCCGCCAAGCCGGGTTCGTGTCAGCGAACAGTCTGCCCTCCGGCTTGGACGAGTTTGCCAGATATATAGTGTCGGTTATGGCCCGGCTACCATATATTCATCCTGTGTCGATGGGTTCACGTTACGACGACTTTCCCTATAATCCTACGGGACTACGTTTAGCAGCGCGAACCCGAAATCTCCAACCTAGTCTATTCGTGACTGCGGGCACGGTTGAACCAGGATGAATATAAGGTCTCCGGTGGAAGTAGAGGCAATCCGCCAGCATATTGCTAGTCTGAAGCAACAGGACTGGCTGGGCCAGGCTCGGCAATGGTGGCCCGACTATTTGTTCCACTGTACCGACGTTCGGAATGTCGCAAATATCCTGCGCTCAGGGGAGATGCTTAGCCGGAAGCAAATATTGGAGTCTCGACAACTCCACGTGGATATTGCAAGCCCGGAGATTATCGGCCAAACTGCGGACCGCTGGCAGGACTACGTGCGCCTGTATTTCCGACCAAAAACTCCCACCCAATTTCAAACTGAGGGGTTTCGACCCCGAGATCACCAGCCCTACGGAGTTCAATGTCCTGCTCCAGTATACTTGCTAATACACGCGATGGAAGTGTTGTCGAAGACCGGGGTTCTGTTCACGGACGGCAACATCGCAGCCGGACCTATGCCAACGGACGACGTGAAGTTTCTGCAGTGCATACCGTTTGAGACCGTATACCACGAAGGATCGTTCAGCCCCGATAACCGAGGCACTATCGTTTATCATCGCAATGCTGAAGTTCTAGTGCCAGAAAGGCTTAGCACAAATGCTATACGCTTCATCTGCTGCCGGAGCCAAGCGGAATACGAGACGCTACTGGATTTGTTGCCACCCGGTGTGCTCCATCAATGGATAGACAGAATCGCGGTGCGCCCAAATCTCGCCCTCTTCCATCGCCGATGGTGCTTTGTAGAGCAGGTTGAAATGGACCGAACATCAGTAAAGTTTCGATTTAATGTCGGAAATCCACCGAGTCCATTCAACGCTAGAGCCGAGTTAGTTGAGTCATTCACCGGCCTCCGTTACACGTGGCAGAGCGACGAGTTCACCGTTTCCAATCAGTTCCGGCTGTCGCTGAATTTCCGTCATCCTCAAGATTATTCTATTCAGTTCTTCTTGGACGATCAGTTGGCCTATTCAGGAAGGTATCAGGAAGAACCGCTCCCTTTCTAATATGCTCCCCACATGAAAAACTGGATAAGCTGAATTATCGACGCGGCTATCCTGTATATCCAGGGCAAACGCATTCTCATTTGACAGAGGAAATTTTCCGTCAGTTCGTTGTCCAATTATCGTAGAAGTGACTTGGTTTGCCCGAATCGGCAGATTTTCGGCGCTGGTTGCTGAAAAGTTCGGCCTATCCAGCTCATCAGATTCAAAAAATTGTTTGCCCTGCCTGTATATCCCGATGACTCATGTAAAATTCCGTCCGCGTGTTACGCTTGAATAAACACCGTTGTTCATGAACTCCCACAAGGAGACCACCATGCCGCCGCGCAACATTGGACCCAACATTCTTTCCTGGCTGCCCGAGGAGCAGATTGAGGAGTCTGCCCTCCAACAGATCTATAACCTGGCCCGGATGCCGTTCATCCACAAACACATCGCGGTGATGCCCGACTGTCACTACGGTCTCGGCGCAACCGTGGGGTCGTGCATACCCACGCTCCGCGCAATCATTCCCGCCGCCGTCGGCGTCGACCAGGATGCTCTTCTTGCTCCCGGCTTTGCCCCGGCCGGTGGGGTTGCGTCCAATCGCGCCCCCCCCCCAAACGCGCTTTACCCATGGAGCAGTCCGCCGACTGCTATTCCCAGTCCACTCCGCCCAGTTCCTCGCAACCCTCCACCAGGGCAACCCAGATGCCCTCCAGCACCCCACCCAACGCTGGAAGGTCCGATGGATGGCGCTATCGTCTCCCAACTCCCTGGGCAAGTGGTTCCACTGACAACTGCTTCGCATCCGAAAGATAATGCCTTCCAGCATCTTCCGCTGGTCCGCCCTTTTGCGCCCCCTGGCTTTGGGCGGATCCAACTCCAGTATCACCGGTCCGATTCGTTCCCAGAGGTCGTCCGGAACATCCCAAATAGTGGGTAACGCTTTCCCCTCCACCACGATCCACCTCCACTCGTCTCTTGGCAGGGTCTTTCGATTCTCAGGGAGGAGAAATTCCCAGGAGGGCCAGAGCCTCCAGGGGCTTGTAGCTGAAGTGTCGCAGGGCCGCGGCGATATTGGTTGCTCCGGTTTGCCGCAACAGCCCCAGCGTCGTGTTGCGCAAGGCCGCCATCACCTGGGGGAGCCGACCCGCTCCTCACCTGGGATGCGTCCTCTTTCATGGTCACGTCCCGCACGTAATGCAGCCGGTTCTCGATCTCCCAATGGCTCCGCCACAGGCACAGCAACTCTCGGGGCCCAGCCTGATCCGGACTTAAGCTGGTGATAGCGTAGGCCAACTCCTTGCTGGTCACTCCCTTACCGGTCACCTGGCGCTCCACACAGCACACCTGCCGTACCTGGGGCCAGTCCAGATACTCATTGAGGGCGGTGGAGGTCCACAGGGTACGCTCTTCCCAGCGGTCGCCGTGCCGCCCGCACTCCCCAGCCATGGCCAACTCTTCCCCCCAGGGTGGTTCGGCAAACAGCAGGGCGATATCGGCCCGCAGGGTAGGCTGGTTATCCTTCACCACCCAGAAATAGTCACCGCCTTGCTCCACCACCCCCGTTTTCACGAGGGCAGGCTCTGCCGGCTCAGGTTCTTCTGGGCATACAGGGCGTCCCCAGTTACCACCCGGCCGGCCAGATCAACCTGGCCCAACAGTTCCGGCGCCACGCTCAACTCCGCTTCCTTCTCCCCTACCCCCCTTTTGAGCCAGGGTCAGGCCCAGTTGCTGCCCATATAGCGCCACCAGATGCACCCCAGGCAGTTCCTCGCCATGAATGCCCCGCAGACTTTTCCCGTCAATGGCCACCGCCTGCGCCCGGTCGCCCAATTCCTCCTGGGCCCATGCTTGGAGCGCGGCCTCGAAAGCCTCCCGGTCCAACCGTTTGAAGACCAGGTGCAAAGTGGATACCGCCGGGGTCTTGCTTCCTTTGAAACCCAGCCTGGGAGCCAAATCGCCATGCTCCCGGCCCCATTGATGAATGGCGTAGAGGCTGTGGCAGTTGGCCAGCATGGCACAGACCGCCAGGGTTAGAATCGCCGGCAGACTATGGCGTCTTCCCGAAGGGTTGCGGGGGTCCGGCACTCGCTCGAAGGCTTGCGGGGGTCCGGCACTCGCTCGAAGGCTTGCACCAGCCTGGATCCTAGATTCTCAATCCTTTCCTCCATTTCCTCATGTTATTCCCTCGGTTCAAGAATCGAAAGACCCTGGCCGGTTGCCCACCCCCGCTTGTCCGCCTTGCGGATGCCTGATAGATTAGTTTCTATCCATCTTGGCACGTCCTGGAGAAACCTGCCGATGACACCCGAAGCGCGCAAGCAGAAAATAGAATCCTATGGCAACGCGTACTCCATGCTTGCCGATGCCCTCGAAAAGTTCCCCAAGGAAATGTGGCAATTTCGGGACGAGCATGGCTGCTGGAGCATCCATGAGCACATCGTCCACGTCGCCGACAGCGAGGCCAACAGCTACATCCGTTGCCGTCGTCTGGTCGCCGAACCGGGCCGGACGCTGATGGACTACGACGAAAACCAATGGGCCGGCGTGCTGAACTATCACCAACAGAGCATAGAGGACTCACTCAGCCTCTTCCGATGGCTGCGGAGCAAGACCTACACGTTGATCAAGTCGCTGCCGGACTCCGCGTGGTCCAACACCGCCCACCATCCCGAGAACGGTGACATGACACTGGACGATTGGCTCGATGTGTACGAAAGCCACGTCCGCGAGCACGTCGAATACATGCAGCAGAACTACGAAGCTTGGCAGCAGCAGCGATAGCAGGAAAAGTCCCTCTTCCTTGGTGATGGAGGGTTGGGGTGAAGGGTCCCATCAGCCAGACCCAGCGGGCAAGCAAGGTCTCCTGACAGCCCAGGTCCTTTGGATTAACGACATTCCAGTTCCGTGATTCCTGCACTCTGACCGTGACATCACAGGGGAGGACGCCACCCTTTCAAGGTGGAGATCGCAGCACTCCGCCCTCTCAAGGCGGGGCCTTTGGCTTCGAGTAAGCTTTGGCCGCAGCGCTGGCCATGGCCGCCTCTCCCTGCTTCAAAGTGATGGCGCGGAGTTCAGGAACACCGGGAGGCCGCCTCACTGGGGCCCTGCGGCGGACTGGAGGCTCGCACGGCGGACCTTGGTGGTGCTGATGGCCGCCTTGATACAGTTGGCCTTTGTTGCTGGCCTGTCCGGCCTGTTCGACGCCCTCGAGGAGATAGAAAGCATATGGGCCGACATACTGGGGGCCATCTAGGAGATACTCTTCCTCCTAGGGCTCCTGGTGGCATTCGAGAAGTGGCAGTATGACTGGTCTCCCGAGATAGTGGGCTCACGAAATAGGCCACCCTACGTCGCCGGCGAGAGACCGGTGTGAGGGAGTGCCGGACCGGAGCTCCCCCGTATACAGTCCAGGACCTAAACTAAAGCCAAAGTGAAATCCGCAGGGATTCGTATGAGGACCCATGTAGATTCCACCTTTGTCCAAGTATAGGGTGACAGCATCCTGTCTTCTTGGTTCGCTCTCAATTATGGCAAGTACTTGTCTTCCATCTCCCGAATGCGCTGCGCCCCCAGGATGCTCCCATTGCTGGCCACACCCCACCTGCTTTGGGCAGCCGTCGCTAGGAAATCGTCGATCGCGCCGGTGCCGCGTTCCTGGAATTCGTTGAGGAAGTCCCAGGACGCTTGAAGCCCCGCCATGGTGGTGAGAGCGGGATACCAGGCCGCGGCGGCCCCTGCTTCCTGCAGCTCTTCCAGGGTGGGATGAGTCTGGCTCCCGTGGGTGAACAGGGGCAGCACCGGACCGGGAATGCGCCGGATGGCTTCCTTGTTGTCCTCCCAGGAGGATACGGCGGGACAGACCACGTCCACGTTGGTTTGGCTCTTATAAGCCAAACATCGTTCCATCACCTCCTCGAAGGTCGCCCCCAGGACGCCGGCGTAATCGCATCTGGCCACAATCACGAAGTCCGGGTCAAACTCCATCTTGGCGTCCATGGCAGCCCTCAGCTTGCCCACCATCTCCTCGATGGAGATGCACCGGCGGCGGGGACCCGATTTGGGCGGGTAAGTCTGGTCTTCCAGGTGGGTTCCGGCAATCCCAGCCCGGATGTACTCCTTCACCGTCTCGTACACCGTGATGGCATCCCCATAGCCCGTATCCATGTCGACGAATGCCGGAATGTCTATCGTATTTACGATCCGCCTGGCGTTGTCCACCATGTCCCGCATACTGGTGCCGCCTTCGGTCCAACCCATGAGTTGGGCCGAGGTATTGCCACCGGACATGTAAAAGGCCTCGAACCCCAGCACCTCGGCCATCTTTGCGCCCATGGCGTTCATCCCGCCGGCCAGGACGAAAATCTCCGGACGCTCAAACAGCTCCTTGAGCCTGGTGGTCATACGTTGTTTCTCTGGCATAACTCTCCTCCTTTCAATGTTTCGTGTAGGGTCCAACCGTCCCGTCTTCCGGGGTTGGTTTCGAGCGGGACATCGTATTTGGCGCCAACCAATTCGTCGTTCAGTCCCTGCTGCTGGCTACGCTCCGAATGAGCATACCAGAGGCATTGGCAGTCCATGTGGCGGACAGGTCAATGGTAAGTCCAGTTCCTTGGTCACGGGTACTCACTTTGCGAATGCGAGGCAATTTTGCATGGATATACAGGATGGATAGGATTTGATTGGGGCTGGCCTGTATTCCGGCGCCAGAACGGCGCCCTGCACCATGTGGAACTATTGCTGTCGCCGGAATGACGGGCAGGGGTTGCGATAATCGAATGACCTTGTTGGTTTCGGGCGGTTCGTTGTATTGCCGGATGCTCCGTGGTAGTTTTGGGTCATCCCCGAGACCCGGAGGAGTGGTCCCAGGACACAGCGAAAGACCTGAACCGAATTTCAATCCGTTTCCACCGGGACAGACCAGCCGGTCCACGGTCGCCGAAGTGGACGTGGAAGACATGGGCAACATGCTGCGGCGGGCCCTCGTGGGCATGAACGTCAAGTTCACCATCTACTGCGACGAATCCCCCACCATCGGCGGCAATAGCACCGCTCCCGCGCCGCTGCACTATCTTGCCGCCTCGATTGCATTTTGAGAGATGACGCAGATCGAGAGGTACTCTCGATTGATGAAAGTGGATATCAGCAGCGTCAAGGCCCACGTGGAAGGGTACTTCGGGCTGGAGGGTTCGGTACTGGCGGGAACCATTCAGGCCAGTGCCCCGAAGGTGGAAACCAGCTACGAGATCGAGTCTCCCGGCGATCCGGAACGGGTGGCGGCAGTGTTGCGCAATGCCCGCAACGGGTGCTGGGTGAGGGCCGCGGTTGCCAATCCCACGCCCTTCGAGGACAAGTCCACGCTGAACGGAGAACCCATCTTCTTCGATTGACGGCGGGTGTCCGGTGGCGCGCGGAAACAATGGCGAGCGCACGACCGTGCGCCCCACACATGTTGAGGCTTCGATGACTCGCCGTCCGATTACCAACCGAGGCTCTCGGGAATGAGGATCATGGAGATGCGACCGACCACGGGCTCATGTTCCATCACCATGTATTTGCCGATGGGCGCGGGAGCCGCCCCCGTCCTTCAAGCCAGCGGTCGTGGCGCTCCAGTGTGAAGCCGCGGGTGCGGGCCTCGGCCTCGGCCAGAGTGGGGCAGATCTTCTGAGTGCCGGCCACGAGAATGACCCGGCGGGCGCCGTAGGAGTAGGCCCCGATCTGGCTGCCGGAACCGCTGGCGATGACAATCTCACCAGTCTCGGCGACGGCCTGGACGCTGCCCACGAAGTAGTCGGCGGTGGTGGTCTTGCGTCGGAACTCCCGCTGGTATGCCGGATCGGGTCGGGCCATCATCTGGTCGTGCAGGTTGATGTAGCGGTCGTTGCCGTGCATGTATTCCGTGTAGCCGATGGTGTCCAGCGTCTCGGAGGTGTTGACGAAAACCTCGGAACCCTCGGGCACCAGTTCCCGCAGCCTGGCCAGGGCTGCCTCCCTGCTCACCACCACAACGGCGTCCACGTTGCGGGCGGCCAGGGCTTCAATGGTCCTGCTGAGCGATTCGGCGGTCGCCGGAGAGTAGGGGCTGGCCGAGGACATTGTCGTGCCTCCTGTATGCTGCTCCGCCACGCGTACCCCGTTTGTCATTGCGAGCGCAGCGCGGCAATCTCGACTGTACGCGTAACTAGCCGCCGGGCCGCAGGTTGGGCATGACCTCATCGACGAACAGGCCCATGCAGCGCACGACCTGGTCGGGGGTCAGGTCGCCCCATGCGAATATGGGGCAGAAGTAGTTGATGCCCGTCTCGTCGATTGCCCGCTGGACCCGCTCCTCGACGTTCGACGGTGTGCCCACGATGATCACATTCTTGGCTTCCAGTGCGTCGAAATCCCTCATGGCGCCCAGCCGGTCAAGGCCGTTCTTGGCCCACAGGTAGTCGATGTTGTGGAACCATGTCTGGTACGCTGCTTTGGCCTCCACCCTGGCCTGCTCATCGTTGTCGGCAATGTACATGTGGCGGACCAGCCCCAGCTTGGGAACGGTTACGTGGCTGTTCAGTCCGTCGGACATTCGCTCGGATTTCCAGACCTGCTTGTACAGGTCATAGTGGGCCTTGACGCCAGCATTGTCGGCGAAAACAGTGCAGGTGTTGAAGCTGTGCTGGGCCATCCATGGCACCGTTTCGATGTTGTTGCTCGCGTACCACAGCGGGGGATAGGGCTTCTGGTAGGGCTTAATCCAGAGTTCTATGTCCTCGTAGTTGTAGTGCTGGCCCCGGTGGTTGAGCGTTCCGGTGGTGAACCCCTTAGTGAACATGTCCATCTGCTCGTTGAACATATCCCAGCTGATGTCCAGGTCAACGCCGAACTCTTCGGCCTCGATGGGCGAGACACCGCGGCCCACACCCAGGTCGAGGCGTCCGTTGCTGAGATTGTCCAGCATGCAGATCTCGTGGAACAGACGGATGGGGTTGTAGAAGGGCAGCAGGAAGACCAAGGGCCCCAGGCGCAGCTTTGAGGTGCGTTGCGCCGCCGCCGCCAGGAACACCGCCGGCGAGGGCGATACGCTCAGGGGAGTTATGTGGTGCTCCGCCAGGTGGTAGCTGTAGAACCCGCTCCGATCTGCGTATTCCAGCATCTTGAGCCGGTTTTCGAAGATCTCGTTGGGCGGCGATTTGTCCCATTCAATCCAGTCGAACAGCCCAAATTCGAGGGTATCGTTAAGCGTGGCAGCCGGCGTCATGGCTCACCTCTTGTCTGGCGTTTCGCTCCACGGTAAATGCGCCCGTGCCGCTCAGTCAGCCACCAGCGGCAGCGACGGATCGGTGGCGTATTCAGACATGGAGGCGTCGTACACCGCGACGTTCTCGTAGCCCAGCATCGCGAGGACGAAGGCGTCATTGGACGCTGCAATGCCGCCCCCGCAATACGTGATCACGCGCTGCGCCCGGTCCGCGCCCGCCGCTTCGAAGAGCGATGCCAGATCCTCCGCCGGCCGGAAGAGGCCGGTCTTAGGATCGGTCAACTCGCCCGAGGGCACGTTGGTCGCGCCGGGAATGTGCCCGGCCCGCCCGTGGCTTCGCCCGCCGTCGGCGCCCGAGTGCTGGTCTCGTCCCAGGGCGTTGATCAGGCAGCTGACACCTCCGTCACCCGACTCGATGAACGCCCTGACCTCGACCAGATCGGCGAATCGTGCCGGGTCGGCCTTCGGGGTGAAGGTCGTGAGCGCGTAGGTCGCAGGGTCTGTTGAGACGGCCCGGCCCTCGGCCGTCCAGCGACGCCAACCGCCGTCCAGCACGACCGCTCCCTGGCAGTCCATCGAGCGGAACATCCACCACAGCCTCGCCGCCCACTGCGACCCCAGGCGGTCGTAGAGGACCAGTTTCGATGACTCCGAGATGCCGTGCCGCCCGGCCGCCTCCGCAAACGCTTCGGCCGACGGCATCATGAAGCGGAAGGGTTGATCGCTGTCGGAAAAGTCCGCTTGCAGGTCGAGGAAGCCTGCGCTGGGAATGTGCCCCGTCTCGTACTCGCTCCGGCCCGACTCTGCGCGCACACCACCGCCGTCGCCGCGGTGCAGGAAGACGGTTGTTTCGAAGACGCGGACGTCTCCGTCCTCCAAGTGTTGGGCCAGCCAATCGGTCGAAACGAGAAACTCAGGATGTGCGAATACCATGGTCAACTCCAGCCAGACCGGTCATTTGATGAGGTTGTCGGTTCGCTCCCTAGTATCCCCGTTCAGCAGACCGTCCGCAACCGACTCCTGCCGAAGAAGGAGCCAAGCCCTGTGCTATAGTTGGCGCTCTAAATCTGATTCGCGAGAAACCATTCATGAATATCAGTACTGTGGCTATTCTGAGCCCGGGCGACATGGGCCATGCCGTCGGGCAGCGTCTCCGGGAAAACGAGATGGACGTGATTGCGTGCCTGGCCGGTCGTAGCGACCGAACGCGGAACCTGGCAGCCAAGGCCGGAATAAGCGACGTTCCCACGATTGTAATCGGCGGCGGTAAAGTGGGCCACGTGGACGGCTCGATCATCGGCTTACGCCGTTGGAAAACTGTAGGGATTGAGCGCGTCGTGACAATTGACGCTGTACATGTTCTCACGGCTTCAGGGCGGGCCAGCTATTGATTCTCGTAGACGCTCGACCCTGCTCGGAACGAATCAGGATGATCGTGCTGGGCCTTAATATCCGACTACCTGCTCTCGCTCGGTGCAAAGTGCCGGATAGTCGGAGATGACGCTTATTCTCGAACGTTGTCCCGGTCTGTTCCCCACTCCTGTGGGGATGAATTCACGGGCTGGACCCCGGTCTCCGGAACGGTGGTGCCCGATGGGTGGGGGGACGCGCATCAAGCCTGATGGCGCGTCCCAGGCCAGTGGCGTGCCACCTGGAGCGTGACTCCAGATGGCGGTTGACTCCCGTGAAGAGACGGCGGCACCAGGCTTGAGCGCGTAGTTGTCACTACAGACGCCGGCAATCGCTGCTGACATCAGCAGTGCGGCTGTAGTATCAGGGCCGGGGCTTGCCGGCGAGATTGGCGATGCTCTCGTCGTTGAGGGAGGGGGCCATGTCCAGGATGCCCTTGACAGGCTGTACGAAACGGAGCCGGATACCTGCTATCTGATTCTCCGGATGCGATGGCCGGGAGTGGAGCAGGCCCAGGCGCCTCTGCGGCAGATTGAGCTTGCGGGAGACAGGGTGGTTACCCGGGTGAAGCCGCGCTAGATTGACCGGGCCAGGCTGGCATCCTCAGAGTAAACAATCTGCCCGTCGGCCATGACCACCCCGTCCTCGCATTCGCACTCCAGCAGCCCGCCCTGGAACTGCTGGTGGTACAGGTCATGGTACAGGCCGCCCCGGGCCACCAGTTCCCCGTGTGTCCCCTGCTCGACGATTCGCCCCCGGTCAACGGCGAAGATGACGTCGGCGGCCATGATGGTGGACAAGCGGTGTGCGATGGCGATGGTGGTCCGCCCCTCCATCAGGGGGCGCAGGGCGGCCTGGACCAGCCGTTCACTGGCGGTGTCCAGGGCCGACGTGGCCTCGTCCAGGACCAGGATCCGGGGCTGGTGGAGAATCACCCGGGCAATGGACAGCCGTTGGCGTTCCCCTCCCGATAGCCGGTAACCCCGTTCCCCCACCACGGTATCGTAACCGTCGGTGAAGTCCATGATCCTGTCGTGGATGTTGGCGGCCCGGGCGGCCTCGTAGACCTCATCGTCGGTGGCGTCGGGCCTGCCGTAGAGCAGGTTGTCCCTGACGCTGGCGTGGAACAGGTAGCTTTCCTGGGAAACGTAGCCGATGATGCTTGCCAGCGCCCGCTGCTTCAACCGGCGGACGTCCCGACCGTCAATCTTCACGGAACCCTCGCTGGCATCGTACAGGCGGGGGATGAGGTACGAGATGGTGGTCTTGCCGGCGCCGCTGGGACCCACGAAGGCCGCCAACTGGCCGGGCTGCACCTGGAAGCTGACCCCGTCCAGAGCGTAGCGTGGGGAGCCGGGAACCCGGCCGGCTTCCTCCCGGGGCCGCGCCGTACCGTAGTTCACCCGCACGCCGTCGAACTTGATGGAGCCAGCGATGGTCCGGGGGTTGACGTCCACCGCGTCGGGGGCGTCCACGATGTCGGGCCGGGTGTCCAGGTAACCGAAAATGCGCTCGAAGAGGGCCAGCGATGCCTGGAGTTCCACGGACACCCTCAGCAGGGTTCCGATGGGGAAGTATAGACGGGCCTGGAGGGTGGTGAAGGCCACGATAGTGCCGGGGGAAATTCCTCCTTCCCCCAGGCCGAGGAGCAGGTAACCGGCGATGACGTACACCATCACCGGGGACAGGGAGAAGAAGGCCTGCATGATGGACCAGACGGTCTGACCGGTCATCTGACGCCGGATTTCCAGGTCGGAAAGCCGCTGGTTTTCCTGGTGAAAACGCTCAGCCTCCTGGTCCTGCCGCCCGAAGAGCTTGGTCAGCATTATGCCGGAGACGGACAGGGTCTCCTGGGTAATGGCAGTCATCTCGGCATTGGACTCCTGCACCAGGCGGGAAACGGCCCGTCGTTTCTCCCCCACCTTCTTGCTGACAAAGGCGAAAAGGGGCACCACCCCCACGGCCACCAGGGTCAATTCCCAGGACAGGACGGCCATGGCCACCACGGTGCTGACCAAAATCACCACGTTGGAGACCACGTCGGTGACGGTGGTGGTGACCACGTTGCGCACCCCTCCCACGTCGTTGGCCACCCGGGATTGGACCTCCCCGGTGCGGGTGCCGGTGAAGAAGTTGAGGGACAGGCTCTGGAGATGGCGGAACAGCCGGTCCCGCAGGTCTCTCATGACCCGCTGGCCGACGCTGTTGGTGAGGTAGGTCTGGAGGATGCCGGTGCCGCTGGTGACGGCGATGACGCCCGCCATGAGGGCGGCAAGCTTCCGCAGCAGGTCGAGGTCGGGGCCTCCGGAGGCGGGGAACAGGGCCCGGTCGAAAACCACCTGGACCAACAGGGGGTTGATTACTCCCAACCCCGCGGAGAAGAGGATCAGCAGACCGACCAGAAGGACCTGGGGCAGGTAGGGCCGGAAGGATGCGGCGATGCGTGCGAAGAGCCGGTGGGTGGACCGGACCGGGAGGGGAGTTCCGGTTGCATTCAAGGCCATGAATACATTATATCAACGAGTTCGAGGCGAGTGAGGAAGGGAGGCAGGTACACTTACAGCTTTTCACCGATGGGGGGAGTGACCACGTCCTCGGTGATTGGCTGAGGGTCTTGGGGTGGATTTTGGACCCTGGGCACGGGGAGAGGCGTCAACAGAAGATCCCTGCCAGCGAACCAATCAGACGTCCGTGAAGTTGTTGGCGTCGAGGGCGAATTGGCGATTGGAGGAAAACTGGATGCGGAAGCAGGGCAGCAGCTTGGAACAGTGGGGTGCAGCGTAAGTCTGGGTCGGTAGTGTGGGTGACGGGACGAGGATGATACAGTACGAGTTCGGCGCATACTATTGGGTGCGCATGAGAGGTTTTTGCCGGGGTGTCCTCGGTGTGTGAACGTTACGGCAAAGGACAACCGGCAGTTCGTGAAGTTGTCCGTGGGTGCTGCGGAGCAGGGCACAATGGAAAGACATGCACGCCGGGTCAGGCAGATGGAAAAGCGCCCACAACCACTTCGCCCGCTGGGCAAAGATTGGCTTGACTGTTGATTCGCCTTTGCCTGGGTTTAGTTTGCAAACACGTCCCAGTACCACAGCCGCAGATCCACCGGTAAGGAGGTTCCATCCGTGCGCCAGAGACGACTCGAACCCGATCAAGAAAGGGACGGCGGCATCGGGCCATAGCCGGTCCTGCAACGATGAACGCCAGTTGACCGTTCTGGCTGTCATGTGCGGCTGTGGTACTAAGGGAACTGGGCATGCCGCTGGTGCACGACCTGCCGAGCGTAGGCCAGAACCTGCGGTACCATCCGGGAGTAAGGGTGTCTCTGCGAGTGAAAGACGGCGTTGTCCCGGACCCCAATGGCCCCTGGACCGACCTCACTCTTCGTTACACGGCTTCCGCGTCCCAGAGCGGAATGACATCAAGACCAGCCAAGCCTATCCTTCCGCCCCGCCCCGCGGAGTCGTTTCGGCAGATGACGACCTTCGGATCGTCTGCTTCCTGGAGCTTCCCAAAGGGTCTGGGGAGTGCGGCTGGAGTTGGATGACCCCCGCGTATATTCCCTGCTCGACTACCGGTACATGGAAGACCCCTGGGACCGGCAGAGGATGAGTGAGAGAGGGAGTACGTTTGTGCCTGAAGCAACTGGAGCACCAGACGTACATCGAACGGCGCATCAACCTGTTGGACGCGGACCTGAGCAGCTGCGAATCGCTAGACGCCTGGATATTGGGGAACCTGACCCCGGCGACCCACATGTCGGGCGCCTGCAAGATGGGCCCGGCGTCTGACCCGATGGCGGTGGTAGACCGATACTGCCGGGTGCACGGGCTGGCAGGGCTGCGGGTGGTAGAAACTTCCGTCATGCCCGAAGTGGTGAGGGCCAACGCCACGGCGATAATGATCGGCGAACGGGTCGCCGACCGGTCCAAGTAAGAGGGTTATTATATGGCCGACCATTCCCTGGAAAGGGTCAAGTTCCTTACTTTCGACATATTCGGCACCGTCATGGACCTGACGGGAAGCTTGGCCGGCCCGGCCGGGGACTTCCTGGCGGCCAACGGGTCGGACATGACTGGGCAAGCCTTCTATGCGGACTGGAGGGAACGCCAGCGCATCGAGCAGTACCAGGACAGCCTGCTGATGCTGGGTCACAGCGGCTACCTGGAGACCTGCCGCCGCGCCTTTGTCTACTGCTTGAAGAAACACAACGTGAACTATACGGCCGACGGTGTGCGGGAGTTTATGCAGGTCTACATGGACCTGCGACCCTATGCCGACGCCATCGAAGGCCTGAAGTCACTGGGCAGCCGATACAAGCTGGTGGCTCTGTCCAACGGGGAGCAGTGGTACTTGGAGAAGCTGCTGGTCAGCAACGTGCCGGTGGAGTTCGACGCGATTATATCCGTGGACCAGGTGGGGGCGTTCAAGCCCGCCCCGGGAATTTACCGTAAAGCGGTGCAGCGGCTGGGGTGCGAGCCCGGGGAGATAATGATGGTCGCGGCACACGCCTTCGACATACTGGGCGCCCAAGCCTGTGGCTTCAGGGCGGCCTATGTCAACCGCTACAAACTGCCCACCGAGGACTCGGAGTACCAGCCCGACATTATCGTAGACGACTTTGTCGCGTTGGCCGAGCGCCTGTTGCCATGATGAAAGGCATTGGCCAGTGGGCCGGCTTGGAATAGTCGTTTACCATGGCATAGACGGCAGCGAGGAACCGCGGCGGGCCGGGAGCGCCGGGTTCGGACCGCTGTGGGTAACGAAGCGGTATTGTTACGAGGAGACCATTTCCCTTACACTCGCAACGCGGTACTGCTGGCCATGTCCACCGCCACCCTCGGGCGGATGTCCGGCGGGAGGCCGTGCTCGGGGTTGGGGCCGGAGCGAAAGTGGGATCATCCAAGGCAGGATGGGGATGCCCTACGGCGACCCCTTGAAGGTCATGGAGACTGTGGTCGCCACCCTCCGGGATTTGCTGACGGGAGAAGCGGCAACGACTACCGATGGATCGTCCCGGTTGACCAACGTCCGGCTGGCCATTATGCCGAGCATGCTGATGCCACCCATTGCCTGGCGGCCATCAGCCCCAAAGCGCTGCCTCTGGCTGCCGCGATAGCCGACGGGGTGCTGTTGAACGCCTGCACGCCGGTTGCCCATGTGAAATACGCGGCGGACGGGGTGCGGAAGGCGGCACGGGAGACCGGGCGCGCCCCTGTTTCGGTGGACATAGCCTGCATGTTGGTGATGCGGCAGACCGACGAACCGGAGCGGTTCCGCCCTGACTTGGAAAGTCGGATCGGGAGCCTGCTGGAAGAACCCCGCGTGGGCGGGATATTGCGGGATATTGCGGGATATTGCTGGAAGAAGGGCGGGTTCGGTCCGTCAATCCTCAAGCCGTTGCTGCTGCCCAGGCTGGAAGACTTTCAGGAGGTAGCGCAAGCCCACAGGAGACAACGGGCAGGCCATGTGCAACGTCGCGGGAGCTAATCCAACAGTTCACAGTCATTCCGGCGCAGGCGGGAATCCAGAGTCATTGCACAGACCCTGAAGGATCTAGCGATTGAGGGGTGAGGAGTTTATCATCGGATCGTCAGTCCGTCCCTCCTGATTTACATTAGGTAACCGTCGCTTCCGGCAAAACAGTCCAAAGGAGTCGAGAATTGACCACCAGCCCCATCGACCCCAACCGGGTATTGCTCACCGGGGAAAACCCGTACATCAGGCTCAGCGAGACCGACGACGGGCCGGTCACCACCGACGCCAGCTTCTGGCGAATACTGTTTTCTCCCGGCGGCCCAGGCCACGTGCTGTTCCTTCAGAGCGAGCTGACCGGTAACGAGCCGAGGATTTACACCGACAACATCCAGATGACGCGCTGGCTGCAGGGCGAAATACAGGGCAGAATCAACGCCACGTTTGGGAATCTGGAAATATGGGCCCGAGACGCGTCCTTCCGAAGCTCCGGCGACCTGAGGTCCTATTGGACAGAGTCAGTGAATGCCAGCGGTGAAGAAATCGCCCTGACGTGGTACGACCTTGGGGAGCCGTTCCTGAGCCACAGTTTTCCCAGCGGCAACCCGGAACGGCCTCACGGAGTGGCAACGGTGCTGATACCGGCCAACGGCGCTCGTCTTACCATCAACGGGAATTTCGCCAAGGGGCGGCCCTTCCCCCGGCAACGGGACGCCCGGACGCACAGCACCTGCGCGTTGGCCTTCTCCGAGTCGTGGATGCTGCCCTACTAAAGTGGGGAAAGTCGGGCGGTCCGTTTCCAATACTGCGGCCTCGGATTAACGATATAGAATAAGCCACTATCCGGTGATGAGGTGTGGCGGTGGCAGGACTCAGGGATGAAGTGGCGGAAGTGGGCCGTTGGTCCGATGGCATTAAAGGTCCCAATGGCGCTGAGAAGTTGGGCCACTGGGGCGGTGGAATCGTGTACCACTGGCCTGATGACTGTCAGCAGTAAATTGGTCGGAGTGGGGACGTTACAGGAGTAGGAAGAGGGAGCGTTGACGGTGCGTTTTGCGTCGTCCGGTTCGTCTGACAGATGAGAGTGGGCGGTCTCCCTACTGCGCTTGAGCCTGTAGCTCTCGCCGTTCATCTCCAGGATGTGGACGTGGTGGGTGAGCCGGTCCAGCAGCGCTCCGGTGAGCCGTTCCGAGCCGAAGACCTCGGTCCACTCGTCGAAAGGGAGATTATTGGTTACCATGATGGAGCCCCGCTCGTAGCGCTGGCTGAAGACCTCGAAGAGCAGTTCCGCGCCGGTCCTGGAAAGTGGGACGAAGCCCAGTTCGTCGATGATCAGCAGATTCACCCGTGACAGTTGCCGCTGCAGGTTGAGCCGCCGCCTTTCGTCTCTGGCCTCCATCAACTCGTGGACCCCCGCGGCGGCGGTGAACCCCACCGACAAGCCCCGCTGGCAGGCGGCCAGTCCCAGGGCCACATGGGTCTTGCCGGTGCCGCTGTTGCCGACGGCGATGACGTTTTCACGGCGCTGGATGTATTCACACCGGGCCAGTTCCATCACCAGGGCCTTGTTCAGCGATGGGAAGGCTGGAAAGTCGAAAGTGTCCGGGCTCTTGACTGCGGGAAAGCGGGCGGCCCGGATCCGCCGTTCCACCATGCGCTGGTGGCGGTCGATGAGCTCCAGTTCGGCGAGGCGCAGCAGGTACTCCGGGCGGTCCACACCCTCGACGGCGCACTGCGCTGCCATCTTCCCGTATTCCCTGAGAAAACTCGGCAGCTTCAGCTCCTTCAGGTGGTGTTCCAGCAGCAGCGTCGACCGGTCGTTCATGCCGCTCTCCCCGACAGCAAGGTCATGTAGTCCCCGGCGGACGCGGTGCTCACCCGGACCCGGGGCATGTAGGGATAGAGCTCCAGGTCCACCCTGGGCGGCCGCCCCTCCAGCCGACACAGCACCAGGTGTTTCACGGCGTCGAAGCTGATGGCTCCCGGCCGGGGGGCATCCTTTACCGCTGCAGCCACCTCCTGCTGAGAGAAGGCCTCCAAGAGCCTCAGCACCTGGACGAATTTCCGCTTGCCCCGTCGTCCCATCCTGGATTCCAGCAGCAGCCGCAGCGTGCCGAACTCATCGGGCAGAGCCCAGCCCTGCAACGGCGCGGCCTGGTCCAGAGCTCCCGGCTTGCGCTCCAGGAGCGGCAGGTAGTGGACGGGGTCGTAGACGAAGTCGTCCCGATCGTATGATCGGGGGTGTCTGGCGATGACCTCGGACCCGCAGCTGATGACCACCTCATCAACGTAGCCCCGAACCAGGACGTCCCGGTGTCCGTAGGCCGCCGGCACCGAGTAGTCGTTGGTCCTGTACCTTACCAGCGACAGGGAAATCACCCGGCCCGACTGCCTCTCGCAGGCGTCGTAGGCTACTGGCGGCAGCGGCAACAGGGCGTCCAGGTCCCGCTCCATCCGATGGCCGATGGTCTCCGTATGTCCCCTGAGCTTGGCGTCCATTCGTTCCAGGCGACGTCGCTCCAGGTAGGTATTGAGCGCATCGAAGCTCTCGAAGGACGGCACCGGCACCAGGAAGTTTCGGCGCATGTATCCCACCAGGCCCTCCACCTTGCCTTTGTAGTTGCCCTTGCCGGGGCGTCTGAACCGGTCCTCGAACAGGTGGTGAGACTGCAGCTCGGTGAAGCCGCGGGTGCGTTGACACCGACCGTCTCCCAGGATCCTGGCCACGGCCAGCTTGGTATTGTCGTAGAGGATGCTCTGGGGCACCCCGCCCAGGAAGGCGAACGCTGATACGTGCCCGTCCAGGAAGGCCTCGGTGGTCTCCGCCGGATAAGCCTTAGAGCGGCAGGAACATCTCCCGCGACCCGCGGCGATGCTCCCTCACGTAGTCCTTGACCGTGGTGTATCCACCGCGAAACCCGTACTCGTCCCTGAGCCGCTCGAAGATGCGGGTGGCGGTGTGGCGCTGCTTCTTGTGGACGCTGTGATCCTTTTCCAGGATCTGGTCGATGACGCCGGTGAAGGGCTCCAGCTTCGGCCTCTGGGGCGGAGTCTGCCGCCGGTAGCCCGGCGGGACGGAGAATGCCAGCATCCTGCGCACGGTGTCCCGGTGCAGCCCAAACACCCGGGCCGCTTCCCGGGTGCTCATCCCCTCCACCATCACCGCCGGGCGAACCCGAAGATACACGTCCACTTTGTACATCCATCGCACCATCCGTAGGGTCGGGTACAACCCTATGGATGGCGGCAGGCGGTACAGGATTCAATCGCCGTTTGTCAGCGATCTTCCGCCCACGCGGTTCACTTTAACTCCGCCGATTACACGCTCTATCAATTGTCTTATGCCCAACTCGCTGGAGACAACCAGAGACTCGTCCAGCAGAGACATTGCCGGGCTCGGTCACCTTTGCCGTGCCGCTCGAGCGGAGCGTCGGCGTAGTCGCAGAGTGACCAAGCCGGTGCACAACTATAGCCACCTTTATGCCAGAAGACCGAGTCCTCCTCGTTTTTTGTCGTCGGTATGTTGCCAGGCCCGTCTGCTTGAAGAAGCCATCACCTAAACGTCGGATCGCAGCTTGGTCTCGTGCAAGGCCGGTATGACCTCTTTGCCCAGCAGCTCTATGGAGCGCATGACGTCCTCATGGGCCATATGCCCCTCATTGCCATAGATGTGTAGATAACCCGGGTTCAAACGCTCTATTACTGCCGTCAGCTTCCTGGTAACCGTCTCCGGGCTCCCTACGACAATGCTACTGATATCCTGGAGCTGCTCATAGCTCATCCTCTGCCCGAAAAACCCCTGCGGCCGGCTGCGCTGTACTCGCACCGCCTCGCGGGACTGGTATCCCGGTGGGTCGTTATGCTCCGAGGGTCCCCTGGCCCGGTGGTCTTGAGTCCACAAATAGGTACGTCCAATCTCCTGAGCCTTCTCATCGGTATCCGCCACAAATGCCTTGATGGTGTAGCCGAAGTACTCCGGCCCGGCCTTAAAGCCGACCTCAGCGGCCGTGTCTAAATAAACCTGCTTCAACCAGGCAGTGGTGTCTAGGTCAGCCCCCTGATTCATGTAAGGATGCTGGTGTTTGGCCGCCCACACCACGCTCTCAGGACTGCCTAGACCAGGAAACCAGACCTCTGGGTGTGGCTTTTGCATGGGCAACACCCAGGGGTTAACAACCCTGTAGTGGTAATGCTTCCCCTCATAGCGGAAGGGCCCCGGCTCGGTCCAGCACTTGATGATGAGATCGTGGGCCTCCTCGAACCGCTCCCGGTTTTCTGTGGGGTCAATGCCACTCTGAAGGCTCTCCACGGCTGTTCCACGGACAAACCCGGAGATTATCCTGCCGCCGGAATAGCAATCCAGCATGGCGACCTCTTCGGCCATTCTTATGGGGTCATTGATAGAGATGACGTTCCCCAGGATGGCAATCTTGACATTCTTGGTGACTTTGGCGATGACAGCAGCGTCCAGGTTCACCGCAGGTTTCATGCACCAGTAAGAGGCGTGGTGCTCGTTGGACATGATGCCGTCGAAGCCCACTTCATCAGCGAGGGCATACTGATCGTGGTACTCGTTGTAGAGCACATGGGCCTTCTCGGGATCAAAATGGGTGTTGGGGAAGCCGAGACGGCCAGAATCGTACTTCTCTATGTCCTGGTCGGTGACGTGGCCGTAGGGCTGCTCCGAGAACCAGAAAACATCTACTTTGTCCTTTGGTTTGATTTGCGGCTCAGTCATCGGTTCCTCCTTCCTGTGGTTTGGAATTGTTGATTTCAGGTGCCTGGCGCTGCACCAATGTTGGCTGACTCAGGCAACTGGCCTATTTCCGTTCACAAACCACCCGCCAAGCAATGTGCTTTGCCGGTAACCTGGGCTCCTAGAGGTTGGAGTTGTAAAGCGAGTTTCGCATGACCCGGCCCGGCAACGCCCCGGTGGGTTTACCATCTTCGATGAGCACCTCTCCGTTGACGATGGTGTTCTTGATCCCTTGGGCCAGCTCCCGGATTCGCCATCCACCGGCGGGGAAATCATGCACCGTCTCTTCGGGCAGCGGCTGCACCGTCTCCGGGTCGAAGATGGTTATGTCCGCCGCAAAGCCGGGACGCAGCAACCCCCGGTCGTGGATACCAAAGGTCGAGGCCGATTCGAAGGTCAACCGCCGGACGGCCTTTTCCAGGGACATGATCTCCTGTTCCCTCACCCAGTAGCCCAGCAAGCGCGTGCTGTAGCCATATCCGCCGTGCATTTGCACGTGGGCGCCCCCATCGGAAAGGCCCACTATTGCGCTGGGGAAGTTGAGTATCTGGCGCATGGCCTCGATGTCTACATTGCTTTCCTCGGTGCTGTTGGGAGTGCACAGCGGATAGGCCCGAATCCCGGCGCTGGACGTCTCTTCGATGATTGCCATCAGTTGCTTCCATTCGTCGGGTTTGCGGGAGGTTTGGCCCAGATTGTTGTACACCACCTGCCGGCCCGTGGTCTCGGAAAGCCTGCTCATCAGCCGGTTTTTCAGTTCGGCGTCTCTGCCACCACCACCTTGGATGATCCCGGTGCCCATGTCTCTCAAAACGTCGCCCAAGGCGAAAATCTCCTGCTCTGTGGCCCAGACCGCAGGGACCAGTACCCCCTGGGGGTCGAAGTGGCCCTGGTTTCGAGACACGGACAGGCCCAAAGCACCGGCCTGAATTCCGTCGCGGACCAACTGCTGCATCGCCTCGATCTCGTTCTCGGTGGCCTCGCGGCCTTGGCACTCGTCTCCCATGACATAGTACCGGACAGCGGAGTGTCCGATCAGTGTTCCTACGTTTACTCCAAGGCGCTGCTGGTCCAGGGCATCCATGTACTGGCCGGTAGTCTCCCAGGAGAAGTCTACCGTGCGAAGTACTTCCATTGGAATCGCTTCCACACGGGACAGGAACTCGGAGACCCGTTCCTGCGTGCCCGGCCGTACCGGCGCCAAGGCCAGCGAGCAGTTTCCTATCACCACCGTGGTCGCGCCGTGGAAACAGGAAAAACTGCACATGGGGTCCCAGGTCACCTGTGCGTCGTAGTGGCAGTGGTTGTCCACGAAGCCGGGGGACACAACCAGTCCGTCGGCATCGATGACTCGGGTGGCCGGGCCACTTAGCTTGCCAAGCTCCACAATTTTTCCGTTTCTCACCGCTACGTCACCATGGAATGAGGGCATGCCGGAGCCGTCGATAAGACGGCCATTCTTCACCAGCAAGTCATAAGCCATTGCTCTTCCTCCAATGTTGCATTTTTGCTCGGATAATTTAAGTCAAAACTTTCGCTGTTCCCCGCTTTTAGCAGCGGTTCACGCAAACAAAGCAGGCCAGGCTGGCTCCGATTATACGCTTAATTCGGCGGTAGGGCAGAAACACTTGATTTTAGACTCCTACCGGTTGCTTACCCAAAAGGAGCCTAGCGGTGCCGACCCGTTCCTGCGTACATCCCGCGCAGGTAGGCGATCTGCCCGTCGTGGGCCACGTTATCCCATACCAACTGCCCCAGTGCCGTGGCCACGCTGTCGTCGCGCGTCTGGGCTCCCGGAGGGAAGGTGACCGTCCGGTCCAGGTCCTCGTTGGTGAGAGAGGCGATGTACTCCCTAGCCGCCGACTTAACCGCCTCATAGTATTGCTTCTGGACATCTTGGGATGGAGCTCTCCAAGATGCCAGCTCCTCCGAACTGTAGCCCATTATCCGGGCGCGTGCATCCAGCTCGAATCTGGCATGCCAGCCATCTCGAATCCACAGATCAGTTTTTCACTGCAGCCGGGTGTTGATGTAACTCAACGTTTCGATAACGTTACAGAGGCTGTGACCTCAGAACGGGGTGGAGCACCGAATGGGCCAAGTGGAGGTGGAGCAAGGGTGAGAAGTTGGCTAAGGTGCCTTGAAGCCCAATTCTGAACCCGCTTGCCTTTGGGCAATCTCCATCGGACCTGGGTTGGCACGAATCAAAAGCCCCTGCTGAAAAAGCAGAGGCTTCTTGGCGACTCAATCCATTAAAGGGGTGCTACCAGTCGGTTCCCACAGGATCTCATCGTTGGGCGTAGGTGCGGGCGGCTGATTACACTTTTAAGGTGAAGGTAATCGCAAAAGTGCTTGATTTTGTCCAGTTTTGTGGCCTCGCTAAGAACGGAACGCAGGTGTTTGTAACTGTTCAGAGTTGGGGGGAAGTGAGCAACTGACGGCATGCGGTGAAGGGGTTAAGGCCCCTGGCGCGCCAGGTACCGGCGAGGGAGGCGAGCGCCATCTTGGTGTCCGTGCCCCCCGTTTTCACGGGGGCAGGCTCTGGTCCGAGCGGGTGCCGCCGCTGATCTTCCGGCTGGTCACCAGGTGGCGTAGGCTCCGCTCGGCAGCGTTGTTCTCCGAGGGGACATCGGGTTCGGCCACGAAGACGAACAACTCCTTGATGAAGCGCTCGATGCGCCGGCAGAGCTTACCCTGAACCGCCAAGGGGTCGTCAAGGAAGGGGCGGCGCCGGGCCAGCAATTTCCGCTCCAACTCCAGTTGGGCCAGACGGCGTTTCCCTGCTTGGGGATGGGAGAAGCTCTTGGCCTGGGCGTAGAGGTTGTGCACTGCCGCGGCCCATCTGGCCAGCTTGGCGTCTTCGGGGTAGAGCGCCTTCAGGTCATGGATGTCCCGGAGCAGATGGGCCCAACACCGCTGCTTCGGACCAGGATAGTGGTTATAGGCAGCGTAGAAATCGCTGACCAACACCCCGCTGAAGGACTCCCCCAGCGCCTCGTCCACCACTCCCTTGTCCCGGCCCCGGAAGTACCGCTCGGTGGAGGTGCTGAAGGTCCAGACATAGCCGTTTTTCCCGTCCTGACGCCAGCCGGTCTCGTCAGCGTGCACCACCTTGCTGGTCCGGACTAGCTCCAGCACCTCGGCCACCGCCTGTTGGGCTCGCCGGGCCACGCCGTGGAGGACCTGGGTGATTCCCCCGGCGCTAAGGCGCAACTGGTGGACTGTCTCCAGATACCATTGGATGGTCCGTATGGGCAACCGGCCTTCCTCCCGCAGGGCAACGATCAAGGAGATCAAGGAGACCAAGTTGACCCCCAACCGCCCTTGACCCCTGACCACTCCGCCCAAGTCCGCCTTGGGGGTCCGCCGCCGCTCACATACTGGGCAGACACGGGCCACGAAGACGTGCTCCGTGACTTCCGCCGGAGCCACCGGGACCTCGATGACTTCCCGGGTCCGCTGGGTCCATCCCCCAGCCAAGCCCGTACCACAATCGGGACAGGTTTCCAGGACATGTTCCACCCGCTGGGCCGGCGCCATGCGCTGGCGGGCAAACCCATGGGGACGGGGCTTTCTTGACCCCTTCCTCTCCGTTGGCCCTGGTCTTGCACCCGGTTTATTGCCCGGCATTCCCAGCCGTCCCTTGCCTTTCAGACCCCCTTCTAACGCCGTAATCCGCCGCTGCAACTGATCAATGACGGCCTGTTGACCGGCAATCACAGCCTCCAGCCTGCCGATGACCTCCAGCAACTCTTCCCGGCTGGCCCCCTTTAGGTCATGTTTCCCATCCACACCCCTTGTATGACATAACTTCCACCTACACCGCTCGCATTTCCCAAACCGCTTTCGACCATTTCACCTCATCAACTCTGAACAGTTACACTTCTGGGGGGTGCTTGCAATAGCCTTGCCGATCTGCACACTCTACCTGATGGTCAACAAGCCAGCCTTCGGCTAGGGCGTTGGGAAGTACGCTACTGCCTTTCGATGAGTGGACCGGGGTGTTCGGACCGGAACGCCTCACCGGCGCGCTGCTGGACCGGCTCACCCACCACGTCCATATCCTGGAGATGAACGGCGACAGCTACCGCCTCCGCCGCCGCCGGCAGAGCGCCGCCTACCAGGTCTCGGACGAGCCGGAAGACTCCTGACTCACTCCGGACCTGCGGACCCCTGCTCCTGACCTGACCCCGCCCGGCTCCCAATTCAGTTCTTTCTCATCGTGCCGGTGGTACACGATTCCTCCGCCGCAGTGGTACACCTTCTCGCCGCCCTTGACACTTGGGGGAAAAAGATGCCGTGGATCACGAGGCCGCAGGTGTACCGGGTGATGCGTGAAATGCTGCCCCGGGAACAGTTCGGGCCGGCTGAGTTGCTGCGGTGGCTGGAGAGTACGCAGCTACACAACGAGCGGGCCCGCCGCTCCTATGCGAAACGCCGCCCCGCCCAGCGCGCATCCCGGGACATCCCCCCTTAAACTGTCGTTGTAATATTGAGAGAAAAGAAAGACCCGGCCGGGAGCGCAGGGTCTATTCCCGATATAGAAGCGTCCTGGCCTTACGGACCGGCTGCCAGGGCTTGCGGACGAACCGGCGGCCCAGGCCGCGCTCAATCTCGCGCCACTTCCGTTCTTCGTCCACCGTGATAAACGTCACCGCCTCGCCGGAGCGGCCCATGCGGCCAGTCCGTCCAACGCGGTGGGTGAACAGTTGCTCCGAGTCCGGCAGGTCATAGTTGATAACTTGGCCGATACCCTCGAAGTCCAAACCTCTGGCGGCCACATTGGTTGCCACCAGGATCGGCGCCGCGCCGGAACGGAAACCCCTCACCACCCGTTCGCGCGCACTCTGGCTTAGATTTCCCTGGAGCGCTCCAACCGGGTAGCCCAAGGAATCCAGATGCCGGGCCAACTGTTTGACGCCGCGCTTGGTCTTGCCAAACACGATCACCGGGGCATCTTCCCGCTGGTCCAGCAGAGTCCGCAGCGCCTCCAGCTTGTCGCTCTTCTCGATGGTGTAGACCAGGTGCTCCACGGTGGGAGGCGCCTGCAGGCCCGCGTCCACCTCCACCGTTACAGGATTGCGCAGGTGCTTCGAAGCGGTCTGGGACACCCACTCCGGCATCGTTGCAGAGAAGAGCGCCGTCTGCCGCTCTTTGGGCGTCCGGCCTATTATGGCTTCAACGTCGGGGCCCAACCCCCTGTCCAGCATTTCGTCCGCTTCGTCCAGCACCAGGAATCGCACAGAGCTTAGGTCTAGCGTCCTCTGCCGCAGATGGTCCAGCGTCCGGCCCGGAGTGCCGATGACGACTTGGGCTCCGTTCCTCAATGCTACATATTCCGGCTTCAGAGGCCGCCCGCCATACAGCAGCGTCACGCGGATTTCCTGCGGGGAAACCAGGGCTTCGATGACTCCGGCCACTTGCATGGCCAGTTCCCGGGTGGGAACCAGCACAACGGCCTGCACTTGCCGGACCAACGGGTCGCACATCTCCGCCAAAGGCACTGCGAATGCCAGCGTTTTACCGGAGCCGGTACGCGCCTGGCCGATCAAGTCGCGTCCCGCCAAGAGTTGAGGGATGGCCTTCTCCTGAATGGGGGTGAGCCTGGATATGTTCATCCGGGAAATCGCTGTCTTGGTGGCTGGGTTCAAGGACATCCCGGAAAATGTGCTATCGCCGGTCAGGGTACTGTCAACAGCTTGCTCATTTACAGAACGCGGACGGATGGGCTGGATGGAGTCGGCGCCGGCCGCCGGGGAAGTCCCCTGACGGCGGGCCTTGAAGCATGAGCGGCAATACACTGGCTTACCCTGGGTTGGCCGGAAGGGGAGGGTGGCCGACATATTGCAGTCATCGCAAACGGTCTGGTGTGGGGTGCGGTTGGATGGGCGCGCGCGGGCGGACGGATATGCAAGAGCCATACGAGAACGGACTCCCTAATTTAGAGTGGGAACACAGGTGAATCAGCGGGGGCGAACAAGAAGAGAGGGGGAGGTCCGTTCTTGTGTCAAACCTTGGTGCGCCAATTTAGCGTGCCATCACACTATAGCCCAGCGTGACGGAAAACGATACCCATGGACGCACATCCACAGGGCAATCGCATATTAAGGTGAGAGGACTTTGAGCAGATAGGGATAGTCCCAGCCAGCCTTTTTCCGTTTGGCCTTGATACCGACTTTGGCCGTGCGCTCCTGCTTGAGCAGGTTTAGCGCCCAATGCCGCGCCACTGCCAGGTTCTGGCCGGCGTGGCCGGTCCTGACCCGGCAGCGGTCTTCATCAAAGGCCACGTCCAAGACCCAATGGAGGCTGTTTTCGATGCCCCAGTGGTCCCGGGTGGCCTGCAGCAGGGATTCAGCCATGGCCTGGTAGCTGCATATGTAGTAACGGGTGTCCGTCGGGGATTCTTCATTCCCGTTGCGCCGGTAGTTGATCTTGGCTACTCCTTTCAGCCCCGGCCACTGCCGCTGGGGGTCCACGTAGGCCAGTTCATTCCGGTCGGCTATCACCCAGCACTCTCTACTCTCCAGCCTTCCATGGCCCTTGTTGACCTGGGCCCTTGTTGACCTGCTTATGGTGACTATGTTCCACTTCTGGGGTCCCCTCCCGGGCGGCGCACTCGAACACGTCCTTGGTGTTTCCGTACAGCTCCCCCTGGTTGGACTTGACTGCCAGAAGGTAGTCCAAACCCCCATCCACGATCTGCCGGTCAATCCCCTTCTGGCATCCCATGGCGTCGATGGTGATGATGCATCCATGCAGGTCTAGGAGTGAAAGCAACTCGGGGATCGCCGTGATCTCGTTGGAGTGGGCTGACGTGCGCGTCTGACCCAGCACCAGGTGGTTCTGCGACGCCCAGGCGCTCACCAGATGCAGGGCTGGACGACCTCGGGCCCGGTCATGACACTCTCTTAGGGTCTTTCCGTCTACCGCCACCACCTGGCCCTCAGTCAGTTCGGCAATAGATTTGACCCAGTCCATTTGACCCAGTCCATGAAACACGCCCCAAACTGCTCGGGGTCCAGGCGGCTGAACACCCGCCCGAAGGTGTCGTGGGAAGGAATGCCGTTGGGCAGCCTCAGAAACCTGCTCAGCCACTCCAGCTTGGCGTGGCCGAACTCCTCCACCTCAACCCAGTTGTCGGCGCCGCAGATCACCGCACAGATGGTAATCACGATGATGTCCAGCAACTCATGCTGTTTGGCCCGCCCAACCCGCGGGTCCACCAGACCCTCAAAGTGTTTGGCCATCGCTCCATGTTCTATTGAACTCCCCATTTCGCCACCCATCCCATTACCAGGTTATCCTCTACTTTTTTAACTCGTTTCTTAAACTTAAGCCAATATGCGATTGCCCTGCGCCCTGTTTAGATGACATGGGGGGCTGGCAACTGTTCAGAATATAGTAAATACTAAACCAATACCAAGGTGGGATGTGCATTTCGGGGGTCTTGAAGATTACCGAAAGGATTCTACAGCACCTCATATCACCCTTAGGCCCCAACTGGGTGACCACAGACATTGCGGACTAGAGATATGTACATTTCACTTTGGCTTTAGTTTAGTATTGGAGCCTGTCCCATAAGCCAGGGTCGGTTTCGGATATCGTCAACAAGAGCCATATAGTCGCCATAACTGATTCATATCTATGCGTGTTACGCCAATTATCAAGCTCATTGTGACGCCTTACATCTCTCCCCAACTTCATGGGACAGGCTCATTGTATGGACGTTATTAGCAAGCGCATCAGCCTGACTGCCTGGGGCCGTCTCTACGGCTTCAACAAGGCCACCACCTCCCGTCTGCACCGGCAGGGCAAATTGCCCCCCGGCCTTCAGATCGAGCAACTCCCCAACGGCCGGTATTACGTCATCGTTCCTCCCGAGGGCGGTGCGCGGTGCGTTCTGTACGCAAGGGTCTCCTCCGCGGACCAGCGCGGCGGTCTCGACCGCCAGGCCGGCAGGCTGGCCGAGTGGGCCACTCAGCATGATTGCCGCCCCGATGAGGTCGTCAAGGAAATCGGGTCCGGTCTGAACGGCAACCGGCGGCAGTTGCGCCGGATCATCGGCGACCCCTCGGTGGGCACGATCATAGTCGAACACCGGGAGCGGCTCTGCCGTTTCGGGTTCGAGTACATCGAAGCCGCCCTGTCGGCCCGGGGCGCCCGCATCCTGGTCGTGGACGATGGGGAGGTCGAGGACGACCTGGTCCGGGACGTGACCGAGGTGATGACGTCCCTGTGCGCCCGTCTGTACGGGAAGCGTTCCGCCAGGAGGAGGGCCGAGCGGGCTGTCGCCGCGGCCGGGGAGATCTGATGCAGGCCACGTATCAGACGCGAATAGAGGGCAATGATGAGGCTTTGTCCGCGTATGCCGCACTGTACGGCAGGGTGCAGAGGCGTCTTTTTGCGGAGGTTTCTTCCGGCAGGTCCGCGGCGTCGATGAAGAGGGGCTGCGTCAGGGAATACGGCATACCGGCCCGGATGTTCAACGCGGTGCGGGTATCCCTGGAGGGGAAGGTCTCGGCGGCGCGGGAGTCCCAGCTTCTGCATATCGAGACCCTGAAGGGCCTGGTCCGCAGGGTCGGCAGGGAGTTGGCTGGCGCCGGGAAGAAGGGTGACCGGCACAGGGTCCATCAGAAGATGCGCAGGCTGGATAACCTGCGCTCCAGGTTGGCGCGCGTTGAGGCCGATATGGCGGCGGGCCTGGTCCGGCTGTGCTTCGGCGGCAGGAAGCTCTGGCGCGGCCAGTACAACCTGGAGGCCAACGGCTACGGCAGCCATGAGGAGTGGCTGGCCGATTGGAGAGCGGCGCGAGATGGCGAGTTCTTCGTGCTGGGGAGCCGGGATGAGACCGGCGGCTGCCAGCTGTGCGTGGCGGAGATTGCTGACGACGGCTCCCTGACCCTGCGGCTGCGGATGCCAGATTGCCTGGCCGGGGAGCATGGCAAATACGTGGTCATCGAAGGGGTGAAGTTCGCCTACGGCCACGGCCAGGTGCTGGCGGCCATGCAGGCCAACCTGGAGTTCGCAGAGTGCAGGCGCCGGGACGGCGAAAGGGCGGCCCGGGCAACGTCTCTGGGACAGGCAATATCGTACCGCTTCAAGCGGGATGAGAAGGGATGGCGGGTGTTCGTCACCACTGACCTGGCGCCCGTGCCCGCGGCGACGGACCGGAGGCGCGGCGCCATTGGCGTGGACCGGGGGGAAACGGCTCCAGTTGCCGACACTGCTGTTCCCTGTTCCGTCAAGTCCCTTCGTTCCACACACCTCGCCCCCTCTACTCTCCCAACCCAGGTTGACTCCGATACTTAGCCTTGCAAACACGCCCCGGCAGGTCCATCTATATGGGCTGCCCCTCGAAGGTTGAAAAGGATGTGGCCGCGTGTAAACAGCATGGACAGGCGGAGTGGCGCAGGCCAATCAGGTGGGAAAAAGCCCGAAGCCCGTTCCGAAATAAGTATAGATGAAGGAGCCGCATGTGATAGGGTCGGCTTGTGGTGATGCGTATTCTCCGCGGCGGAGTGCAGGGGCGGGTCTGAGACCCGGTATGGCGGGAAGCTGGACCCCGGCGTTATCACCACCCTCGGCGGCGCGCAGGAGCCGTTGGGACCAGACCGGCTCCGGTTACAGGGATACTCCATTCGGTGCCGCGTTGCCGACTACTGAGAGTCCCGCAGTGTCGCGTCTGGGAAATCACCCTCCATCCTCCCTTTGCGAAAGCGCGGCGGGGGCTTAGGGCGTGTTTACATTCAACTCCTTTCAGGGTATATTTGCCGTTGAAAGGGGTTGCTTATGCCAAGACGCATGTTGACAAATAAACAATGGGAACTCATAAAGCCTCTGCTCCCCGGCAAGGCTGATGACCCCGGCCGCACCGCCGTCAATAACCGCAAGACCCTTGAGGGCATCCTTTGGATTACCAGGACCGGCGCACCTTGGCGCGATCTGCCCCCACAGTTCGGTAAGTGGGGCACCGTCTATCAGCGGTTCAACAGGTGGAAAAAGGCCGGGGTCTTCGACCGTATTTTCGATGCCACAAGCGGAAACCTTGACCTTCGGGCTGTCATGGTCGACGGCAGTTTCGTCAAGGTTCATCAACACGGCACAGGCGCCCCAAAAGAGGAAGCCCGCCAGACGAATCCGCAATCAAGCAGGCTATAGGGAAAAGTCGCGGCGGGCTTACCACCAAGATAATGGCACTGGTGGACAGAACCGGGAAACTGGCCCGGTTTACCATCAGACACGGGAACGCCGCCGAGAACATCGAGCTTCTACCCCTTCTCGACGGGGTTCAAACTGACGAGCTCATAGCAGACAAAGCATACGATAGCAACGCCATCAGGCAGTTGCTTGCATCTCAAGGAATTGTCGCAACCATCCCGCCCAAGGCCAACCGGAAAGTTTTGTATGAGTACGACAAGGAGAGTTACAAGACCAGGCACCGCGTAGAAAACATCTTCGTTGATCTAAAGCAGTTCCGAGGCTTGGCAACCCGTTACTGCAAACTGGCGGATAGCTTCTCGGCGCTCATCTGCTTGGCGCGGTGGGTGCTGGACACACGCCTTACCAGCAGGGCCGGGAAGGTTCGCGCCCAGGCGTATTCAGGGACCCAGTTGGTGATGAACCTGTTCAGCCAAGGTTAATCAAACACCTGCATCAATTACGAGTAACATCTGCCTGAATCAATGCGATTGTCCCACAGACTTTATTCGTAAGTTCGCTGCAAATCGCGTTACTCTCGTCGATCCGGGCCATAGCGGCCTTAACTTCTTTGCGGTTTTCCTCCAAGCGGAGCAACAACGGCTTGGTGTCTGTGGCGAATTGCTCAAGCATAGCCAAACGCTCATCGGTAGTCATGGGATGGGCCTCCTTGTTAGTGTCAAGCAACTATAGCACACGGTATCTCCCGGTGTTATGATCCACTTGCCACGGTAGACCTACTCAGTATACATGGGAACCATAAGGCAACCAGATATGGGCATTCGTGCCCCCTTGTCGGTTCCCATTTGGGTATAGGCTACCGTGGCAAGTGGCCCATTATCCTTGCCGCAAGGGGGTTCCCGTATGAATGCTCAAGCGCGGTGGCTGATCCTGCTTCTCGTTACTGCCGGGATCGCGCTAAGTGGTTGTAGTTCCTCTATTCCCACTCCCACTCCAGTCCCGGCAACTCCTACTGACACAAACCAAGAGTTCGAGGATAAGCTATGGGAAATGACCAAGGAAATGTGTCCGAAGTTACTGGCAGCCTACCGGAAAGGCGAGACGTCGGGATGGGCACACGAAAGGATTGTCATCCAACTGGCTAACGAGAGCGGGACATCCCCCGAAGAGACCAACGATATGCTTCTCATGTGTGCAAGGTACGCCCAAGAGGTAATGAAGTCGCGTGATTAGGAACCTATTCCCGTTGAATGTAAACAGACTCTAGTCCTCCATTTGGGAAAAGGGTGGGGCGTTTACGGGCTGACTGATTCGTTTGGTCTTGTGCGACGGGAAGAAGTGAGGTGATGTCCCATGAATAGTAGAATGTTCTTTGCGGCGGCTGCCGTTCTGTCCGTAATTGTCCTTGCCGCCCTCTCAGCGGCTCTCCCATCCGCCCTTCTGCCGGGAAACACGGCCTACGCCCAGACGAACAGCGCCCCGCAGTTCCCGTCCAGCGAGACCGGCACTCGCACTGTGGACGAGAACACGCCGTGGTATCAGAACATCGGCGACCCGGTGGTGGCCACCGACCCCGACGACGACAAGCTGACCTACTCCCTGGAAAACGCCCGCACATCCCCCTTCACCATCGACAGGTTCACGGGCCAGTTGCAGACCGGCGCTCCCCTGGACTACGAGACCCAGGCCACCTACACGGCTAAGGTAATCGCAGCCGACCGACTCGAACCAGATGACCCATCCCGCGCCACCGACACCATCACGGTGACCATCAACGTCAACAACGTGGATGAGCCGGGGAAGGTCTCGCTGACGTGGACCAGGCTCCAGGTCGGCGCCGAGGTTGAGGCCAGCCTGACCGACCCCGACGGCAACGTTTCGGGCGTGACATGGCAATGGGAGAAGTCCTCCTCGGATAGGTCGAGCTGGACCGCCATCAGTACTGCGACGCAAGCCACCTACACCCCGGTAGAAGGCGACGTGAACAGATACCTGCGGGCCGTCGCCTCCTACACCGACCCCCTGGGGGCCGGAAAGACCGCATTGTCGGCGGCCGCGTCTGTAAAGCCAGTGCCGGACCCCAACCAAACGCCGGAGTTCCGGGCGAATACCGGTGGCGGTTACGGCTGTCCCCAGGGTGAGACGGCAGAGGTCTGCCTGTACGTTAAGAGACACGCCCCGCCAGGCTCCGAAATCCACTACCCGAGCTATGTCTACATTACCGACAACGACCAGGTCCGCTACTCTATAGGTGGAGCGGATGCCGTGAAGTTCCGCATTGGTCCGTTGAGCGGCGACCTGTACACTACGGACGCCCATGCCTACGATAACCCGGGGACAGATGGCAAATTCGAGATAACCATAACTGCCGCTGACCCATCCGGCCGGTCCGACAGCATCGATGTGGCTCTCAGCCCCTCCGGCTCGGCAGGATCGCCTACTGTGAGGGGTCCCGAGGAAATCAGGTACCCCGAGAACGGCACCTGGCCGTTGGCCACCTACTCCGCCACTGCCTCCAACCCGGACCGCGACATTCATGGCTGGATAATCAGCGTTGAGCCCGGCGGCGGCGACGGTGACTTCTTCGACATCGACGATGACGGTGTGCTTACTTTCACACAGCCCCCAGACTACGAGGACCCGGCGGACGAGAACGGGGACAACAGGTACTCGTTCACCATCATGGCCTACGACACCAATCCTCCCAGTGGGCGAAGACCCGGCCGGACCTTATCTAGGGTGCGCGTCACCGTCGCCGACGTGAACGAACCGCCGGAGTTCTCCGTGGAGACTGCTTCCCGCACCATCGCCGAGAACACCACGACGGGTGTGGCCATCGGCGACCCGGTAACGGCCACCGACCCGGACACCGGCGACACCCCGGCCTACACACTTGGCGGGACGGATGCCAACATCTTCGACATCGACGCATCGACCGGCCAGTTGCAGACCCAGGCCGCCCTGGACTACGAGGTCAAGAACAGCTACACAGTGACCGTGACGGCTTCCGACGGCGCACTCACCGCTGCCGTGGACGTGACGGTCACTGTCACCAACATTGACGAAGCAGGGACGGTTACTCTATCTACGGACCAGCCCCCGGCCCGCGCCGAAATCACTGCCGCTCTGACCGACCCCGACGAGGGTGTTAGCGGCGCCGTCTGGCAGTGGGAGAGGTCCAGTGACGGGAACACCGGTTGGGCCGGCATCGGGACCGGTTCCCCCTCCTACACTCCGGTTGACGGAGACGTGGGGTATCACCTGCGGGCCACGGCATCCTACACCGACGGGCACGGGCCGGGCAAGACCGCGCAGGCAGCATCAACCCAGGCAGTCCAGGCCGGAGCAAACCGCCCGCCGGAGTTCGACTCGGCCACAGCCGCCCGCGAGGTCCCCGAAAACACGGAGGCGGGCGAGAACATCGGCGCTCCGGTAACGGCCACCGACCCGGACAACGACAGCCTGACCTACACGCTGGGCGGCGTGGACGCGGATTCGTTCGACATCGGCAGCAGCACGGGGCAGATCACGGTGGGCACCGGGACGACGCTGGACTACGGGGCAAGGGCCAGCTACACCGTCAGCGTTACGGCCGCTGACCCTTCCGGCTCCAGCGCCGCCATCGGCGTGACAATTGCGGTGTTCGCTGAGGATTTGGGTGAGTTGGGAAGTCGATATGACACAGACAACGACAAGATGATCGGCAGGGATGAGGCCATGGAGGCCATAATCGATTACTTTGCCGACCGGATTACCAGGGACGAGATGTTGGGGGTCATCACCCTCTATTCCGCCAGTTAGTCAGCTTGGTTGGCTGAAGCATGAGAGGGTGGCATTTGCGCTGTCGCGGGATGGTGGCTCGTAAGGTAGGCCGCCAGTGAGGTACCTCTCGGCCACAGCCACCCGCGAGGTCCCCGAAAACACGGAGGCGGGCGGGAACATCGGCGCTCCGGTAACGGCCACCGACCCCGACACCGGCGACACCCTGACCTACACTCTGGAGGGCGCGGACGTGGATTCGTTCGACATTGACAGCGCCAGCGGCCAGATACAAACAAAGCCGGGGGTGACCTACGACCATGAGACCAAGTCCAGCTACTCTGTAACGGTCAAGGCGGATGACAAGAACGGCGGCATTGCCACCATCGATGTGACCATCACCATCACTGTCACCGACGTTGACGAACCGCTGACAGTAAATGGGGAGACCAGCGTCGGCTACCCGGAGAATAGCGATGGGCAGGTGGCTACCTACAGCGCAACTGATCCGGACAACGACCAGATTACCTGGTCGTTGTCCGGAGACGACGCCGGCGACTTTTCCATCGGCAACACAGGGGAGTTGACCTTCCAGACGGCCCCGGACCATGAAGCCCCAGCGGACTACAATACTGACAACCGGTACGAACTGACGGTCGAAGCCTCGGACGGGTCAGTGAAAGGTACGCTGGACGTGACGGTCACTGTCACCGACGTGAACGAACCGCCGGAGTTCTCCGTGGAGACTGCTTCCCGCACCATCGCCGAAAACACCACGACGGGTGTGGCCATCGGCGCTCCGGTAACAGCCAGCGACCCCGACACCGCCGACACCCCGGCGTACACACTTGGCGGGACGGATGCTAACTTCTTCGACATCGACACATCGTCCGGCCAGTTGCGGACCAAAGCCGCCCTGGACTACGAGGTCAAGAACACCTACCAAATCAGCGTGTCGGTCCGTGACGGCAAGAATGCCGAGGGGAATCCCGATGCGGCGGACGATGCCACAATCACGGTGACCATCACCGTCACGAACGTGGAAGAACCCGGGAAGGTAACCCTGAATTTGCTACAGCCCCAGGTTAGTACGGGGCTGACCACCATAGTCACTGACCCCGACGGCGGCGTTCGCGGTATGACCTGGGAGTGGGAGAGTTCTTCAGACAACAAGAATACTTGGACTCCCATCAGCGGGGCTGTGTCTGGCACTTACTTCCCGGTTGATGCCGACGTGGGGAACTATCTGCGCGTCACTGTTTCCTATACCGATGCAGAGGGCTCAAACAAAAGCGCGCAAGCAGTGTCGGACATGCCGGTATAGCCAGCGCCGCTCAACAACGAACCGCCGGCTTTCGCCAAAGAGCAGGAGAACCGACCCGGCGCGCATCTCCCGCCACTGGCTGGTGCTGTCGGTGGCAACACTGCTGGCCCTGGCCTATGGCACCAGGGTGGAAGACGCCCATGACCGCAGGATTGCTCCAGGCAACCTGCGCACGCCGCCCAAGACGCCGGCTCCCAGGCGCCGCGACCCCTGGGGCAGGCCGGTACGGACCGTCAGCATCATCCGCCACGGCATCGACTGGCTGCGGCGGTTGCTGCTCCGGGGCCGCCTCTGGCTGCTGCCTGAGCCTTGGCCGGAACCCAAGCCGGAGATTACTCGCCATGCGCCTGTCTGAAAACCCCATACATACCCTTGTCAGCGGCTTGAACGGGGGTATGTATGGAGTGAAAGCAGAGGGTAAAACGTTCGAGGCGAGCATACGCCCGGTCGACGCGTTACGCGGCCGCAGGTCATCCTGTTGTCGCCGGACATGGCTATCGGCTACCCCTTTTCAATGGATTGGCGCTTTCCAATGGCGGAGGCGTCATGCGCCTTGGCGGCGGAGCTGTTCCTCCAACTCCCGGACGCGGGCTTCGGCGGTGGCGCGGGCCTCCCGTTCATCCGCCAACGTAGCGATGGGCCGTCCCGTGCCAGGATCGTAAAAGCGCAATTCGCCCCGCTCCCAACGCAGGTGCAGGTCCAGCGCTTCGCTGTAGCCCTGCAAGCTCCCGTCCGGGAGTTCCTCAACGTCTATGGCAAGGTACACCCCGTCCACCAGCCGCTCCCCAGCCAGCCGCGCACCGTGATACTCCCCGGTCTCGTCAAAACGCCAGTATTCCCCGATGCCCAGGGCAGCGTAGTCCCGCCGCTTCTCTCCTACGTCAATCTCCGCCGTGCTCTCCGACGCCACCTCCAGCACGAAGTCCGGCGGCTTCCCCTGCTCCGAAACCACATACCCGTTGCTGGCCTTGTAGGCCGCCGGATCCACCCCGAAGGCCACCAGCAAGTCCGGATACCGAGCCAAGTCCCGGAAGGAACCCGGCTCGGCGATTATCCAGCGGTCAGCCTCCACCAGCGTCCTTTCAGTATTGCCGAAGTGCTGGGCCAGGTGGTAGGAGTTGCCGGTCTTGTGCAACTGGTCGTAGCTGGTCATCTCGTCGGGTTCCCGCTGGGGCGGGTCCGGCAACCGGAACCGGCCCCGGACTTGGGAAGTCTTGGCGAAGGTGTCGGGTGTGCTCATTTCGCACCTGGCAATTGGCGGCAAGGCCGACCGGCGGGCCGGAGTCGCCGCTACTTTGGCTGTCCTGAAAGGCATCATTTCACGACCGACATTCTACACCGCCGGGCGATTTTCGGAAAGCAAGAAAGCGAGCAATGACGGCCCGTCTGGGAGCGTCCGGGTCTTGAAAGCAAGGAAGGGCGGCATACATGGACGATTAGTAGTCAGTCAAGTTAGGAATCGAAGGGATAGAGGCGATGGAGCTTGGTTCGGGCATCCTGGGTCTTAAACCGCCAGTTGATGGTGATCTGGGCCGCGTTGCGTTGGGCAACCGAGGCTCCGACTTCCCGCCGTAGCGCGTCTGCATCGGGGAGCCGCTGCTTCAGGCAGCAGCGGGACAGCACGCTGAACTCTATTTCGGCCATGTTCAACCAACTGCCATGCTTGGGGGTGTAGTGAAACTCCAGCCGTTTAGGGATACTCTGAACAAGAGCGGCGAGGGCTTTTCTGGTAGTTGCCGGGGGATTTCCGGCAAATCCCCCAGCTTCCGGAACCGTTTTCCCGGATGTTCCGCCCTCCCATTTCGCCCCGGCGGGGCCGTTGCGGGCTTTGACCGGCCCGTCTGGCCGCCTGCGTCCGGGTTTGGGCACAACTGTGCCTACGTCAGCCGGTCAGTTGACTCTCCGCCGTCAGCAGGTTGCCCAGTCCAAAAAGCAGCGCCAGACGCTCCGTGTTCTTCGCCAGCCCCCGGTAGCGCACCCCCGCTTTCGCGAGGGCAGGCTCTTGGCGTAGCCGAATACCCGCTTCACCTTCAGGAACGGGTGCTCCACCCCCGGTCGCAGTCGGGGGCAGGCTCTTGGCCCTAGCGATGCCTTGCGCCTCTCCGCCAACGCTTCAGCGCTCCCAGGGTCGAGTTTCCGGCGTTTCCCAGGACGCATCGCCACCTGCCATTCCACCTCACGCCCCAGGTTCTCCTCCCGCTTGTGGACCCCCTGATACCCGGCATCGCCCCACACCTGCGTCTCCCCTCCGCGCAGCAGCCGGTGCGCCTCGGTTACGTCGTGAGCGTTGGCTGCCGTGGTGCTCAGGCTGTGCACCACCCCGGTTTCAGAATCCACCCCGATGTGCGCCTTCATCCCGAAATGCCACTGGTTCCCTTTCTTCGTCTGATGCATCTCCGGGTCCCGCTTCCTGGCCCGGTTCTTCGTCGAGGACGGCGCCTCGATGATGCTGGCGTCTACGATGGTCCCTTCCTTGAACCGCAGTCCCTGAACCGCAGTCCCTGAACCGCAGTCCCTGGGACTCCAGGTGGGCGTTGATCTCCTCGAGCAGTCCTTTGCCCAGTTCGTGCCGCTCCAGGAGATGGCGGAAGTTGAGGATGGTGGTCTCGCCGGGCAGCGCCTCCGCCAAGCTCAGGCCCACGAACCGCCGGACTGATTCGGCCTCGTAGAGCAGATCCTCCATGCCGGGGTCGCTGAGGTTATAGAACAACTGCACGCAGTGAACCCGCAGCATCACCGTTAGCGGGTAGGGCCGTCGGCCCTTGCCCGGCTTGGGATAAACCGGCCTGATGCGCTCTTCCAGCTTCTGCCAGGGAATCAGGCCATCCATGCGCTGCAGGAACAACTCGCGGCGGGTCTTGCGTTTCTTGCCTTGGTATTCCAAGTCAGCAAAAGTCGGCTGGTCCATCAATTCTCACTCCGTCCGGCACCGGCTGGTCCAACCATACTATGCCACAACAAGGCGGGCTTGTTCAGAGGTTTCCTTAAGAATGTAGCCTGATGAGACATTCCCGAACCTGCCTCGGTCTTGGACGGTCAGAAAACGGACGGAGCATGAACTGAGATGGATGTCATATTCGACCCGCTGGAATTCCGAAACCTAGTGGTCAAGAACCGCATCTTCCGGTCCAACATTGCGGGACGATTTGACAATTATGACGGTTCCGGCAACCAGGCCCGCATCAATTGGGAGTTAAAGTTCGCGCGAGGCGGCGTCGGGGCGATCATTTCCTCCTTTGTCCCGGTTACGGTACAGGGACGCATAGTGCCCAACTATGCGACTATCCACCGGAACGAGCACATAGCGTTTTGGCGGGAGCTGGGCGAGCGAGTCCACGAGCACGACTGCAAGTTCATCATGCAGCTGAGCCACTCGGGGCGGCAGCGCGACCTCGGCGGGGTTGAGTATGCGAAAGGCATGAGCTCGACAGGAAAAGCCGAGCCGCTTCACGGCTTCCAATGCGAACGCATGACATTGCGGGACATCCGCGAGACAGTGGATGCCTTTGCCCAAGGGGCCAGGCGGGCGCGGGAAGCGGGCCTTGACGGGATCGAGCTTCACGGGGCCAATGGATACCTGATTACCCAGTTCCTGAGCCCGGCGATCAACGACCGCAAAGATGAATATGGCGGCTCCTTGGAGAACCGGGCGAGGTTCGTGCGTGAGATCGTTCGCGGCATCCGCTCGGAGGTAGGGCCGGATTTCCACCTTCAGATGAAGATCAGCGCGACGGACTACAACAACGACGTGTTTCCGTGGGAGGGCAGAGGGACCGAAATCGGGGAGTCGGCGCAGGTCTGCCGGTGGCTGGAGGAGGACGGCGTGGATGCCATCCACGTCTCGGCCGGCAGCATGTTTCCATCCCCGCAACCCGGCCGGAGACCTGCCCATGGATGAACTGGTGCGGAACTACGGTGCGATGTTGTCCAGCGGCATTCACACCCGCCGGAATCACTGGATATTCCGAAAGTGGCCTTTCCGAAGTATCTTCCGCTGGCGGTGGACGCGCGCGCACGGGGGCCGGATAGAAGGCATCAACCTGCCGGACTCGTCGGCCATCAAACGGGCCGTCAACGTTCCGGTCATCTGTACCGGAGGGTTTCAGACGGCGTCAGCCATCCGGGACGCGATAACGCAGCGGCGGCGCGACGCGGTAAGCATCGCGCGGTCCCTGGTAGCCAACAATGACCTGGTCGAGTTGTTCGCCGCAGGACACGACCGTCCGCCGAGGCCGTGCACCTACTGCAACAAGTGCCTGCTGAATACGGTGAACAACCCGCTGGGGTGCTATGAAGAGACCCGGTTCGACTCTCGAGAGGAGATGATCGGTGAGATCATGTCGGTGTTCGAGCCTCGACCGTTCGAGTAATCCCCATTGGATTTCCCGTATCGGATCCCCTTCCATGAAAATCGGTGCGCCGGTGTGGACGGGAGGGCATTTCTCATTGGGCCGACGGCAACGGTGGTTAGAGGGCAAGTATGACAAAGCGCAGGAAGATCGCGTTAACGGCCGGGATAGTCGCAGTCCTGGTGGCGCTTGGTGTTGGCATTCCGGCTCTGGTCTGGTCGCAGAGAAACGTCCCGGAGGTACATGCCGACGTAGTCACCCACTTCAAGTATGGCTCGATCGGTTCAGAGGGCCGGTCCGGGATTCCCTACTGGATCTGGGTGGTCTTGCCTGACGTGTTTCCGGAGTACCTGCCCGACAGCCCCGGAGAGGGCTACGCGAGGTTTGGTTTCCTTTTCGAGGCCGAGTCGCCCAAAGGCCGCCCGGTCGGCACAAGCTACCGGGAAGACCCGGTACCGAGGGTCGGTCTCAACTGCGCACTATGCCATACGGGAACGGTCCAGGACCCGGAACAAACCGCGCAACAGGTCGTGCTGGGAATGCCGGCCAACCAGTTCGATCTTCAGAAGTACCTGGACTTCCTGTTCTCGGTCGCTGGCAACCCCCGGTTCGACGCGGACAACATCATTCCGGTCATAGAGAGGGTCAACCCCGATTTCGGATGGCTGGAGCGGCAGTTTTACAGGTACAAGGTTATCGGCGAAACCAGGGATGGGCTATTGGAGGAAGCCCGTCGCTTCGCCTGGATGGAGATGTTCCCTGACTATGGGCCGGGGCGGGTGGATACCTTCAATCCCTACAAGTTCAACATATTCTGTCTGGAAGAGGACAACCCCCATGTGGGCACCGCCGATCTGCCGCCGCTGTGGAATCAGGCCCGGAAGGAGGGAATGTGGCTGCATTGGGACGGCAACAACGACTCGGTGCAGGAACGGAACAGGAGCGCCGCCATCGGCGCGGGAGCGTCGGAGGAGTCCCTGGACGTGGAGAGCATGGAGCGGATAGCGGAGTGGATTGCCACGCTGGCGCCGCCTGCTTTTCCAGGTGACAGGATAGATCGGGACAAGGCCCGGGACGGGGCACGTTTGTACGAGCGTCACTGCGCGGCGTGCCACGCGTTCGACGGTGCGCAGGTGGGGCAGGTTGTCGATATTCAGGAAATCGGGATCGACGCGGAGCGCCTGGATTCATTCACTGCCGAACTGGCGGAGAAGATGAACACGCTGGGCGGGGGCCGGGAATTCTCCCATTTCAGGAACACTCGAGGATATTCCAGTATGCCTCTGGATGGCGTCTGGCTGCGTGCCCCCTATCTCCATAACGGGTCGGTTCCCACGTTGCGAGACCTGCTCGCGCCTCCTGAAGAGCGTCCTACAGTGTTTTATCGGGGCTACAACGTCTATGACTACGACAACCTTGGGTTCGTATCGAGCGGCGCGGCGGCCGAGGAGTCGGGGTTCAGGTTCGACGCGACGCAGCGCGGGAATGGAAACCAGGGGCATTTCTACGGCACCGAGTTGGACGAGCGCCAGGTCGAGGCCCTGCTGGAGTATCTGAAGACGCAGTAAGTGTAGAATCCGCCTGTTTCGGAATGAACCGGGCGGAAACCGGAGAGGACGGTTTGACCCAAGCTGCCAAGGGCTATCCTTCGACGGGTTTCGTCGACCTGCTGCGGCTTCTTGGCCGGTGTGCCGGGAGTTTCGCCGGGGGGCCTCGTTCCTTCGACTTCGGCTTGACCTTGCAGGACTGGCTTGGGGACCTGGTCCGCCGCACCGGGAGCGAGAACGTCGTTCTCAATCTCTACTTCAAGAGGTTTCTCATAGTCACCGGACGCGATTTGTCGGAACATATTCTGGCGCAACCTCCCGATGTCCGGGGCTACGTGGAAGGAAGGACCAAGGCCCGGGCGATGTCGTTCCTCGCTCCGCAGGCGCTGACGATAACGCACGGCGAGCAGTGGCAACGCCTGCGGCGGTTCGCGGTTCAATGAGGAGACGCTCCAGGCAGACGGGCCGGATGCGCGTATGCAGTTCATTCTTGACGGAGTGGGCAGGGCGTTCTCAGGGCCGGTGTCGGACATCGGCGACATCAGAAGGTGCATGGCCCGGACCATGCTGGTAGTGGTCTTCGGAGCAGGCCAGGCCCCGGCACCCCTGGCGGGGGATGTACAGAGGCTGTTCGGGTATGTCCAGAATCCCGGCAGAAGGTTCCTGTTCGGGTGGAGTCAGGCAGCGCGCCGTAGGCGGCTCTACCATGAGCTTCGACGACTCTGGAGAGGGGTCCCGGCGTCGGGCGCTCCCAGCCTCATAGCTGTCGCCAAAGGCATGGCTCACGATGCCCGGCTTACCGAAGAGGAACTGATACAGCAGATTCCCCACTGGATGTTTACCTTCACCGGGTCGGGCACCGACCTGTTGGCCCGAACCCTTGGGGCGGTGGCGTCGCGGGATGAAGTCTGTGAGAGGGTCAGGGCCGAGGCGCTGGAGCAGGGCTCAACGGGACGCGTGTCGGCCATTGTGAACATGGAGTACCTGGAGTCCTGTCTGCTGGAGACCTGCCGCCTCTTTCCCCCGGTGGCCCGCACCTTTCACGTCGCGCCCCGGGGTGATATGTTCGACGGGGTCCGCATACCGGCCGGATTGGAAATCCTGCACTTTTTCACCGCGAGCCAGCGGGACCTCTCGGTGGACGCAACCGCCGATGACTTCCGGCCCGAGAGGTGGATGGAACCCGGAAGCAGCGCCCGCGCCATCTATCCCAGCCTCTTTCTCGGCGGCGCGAGGGACTGCCCGGGCAGGACCTCATCCTGTTCGTGTGCAAGGCTGCCATGTCGAATCTGTTGCAACGCGGCGGGGTACGGACGAAATGCCCTGCCCTGTCCAAAGACCCGATGCCACTCTCCTTTCCCGAGAGAGGGCTTCGGTTCAGCACGGAGGGAAGAACATGAGCGACACACCAATATCCGGACAGCGTCCTGAAGCAGAGCGGCTGATCGAGGCGCGCCGGTACCAGGAGGCCATCGACCTGCTGAGTCCGCAACTGCCGGAAGACTCCGAAGGCCAATTGCACGCCCTGGTCGCGGTCGCGCACTACGGTCTCGAAGAGTATGAGGAGGCCGCGGCAAACTACGAACTGGCGCTGGACCGGGCCCCGGCCAACGGGTCGTGGCAGGAAATGTTGAGGCAGTCCCAATCAAATGCCGTCGCCGAAGTGAACGTGAACGTGCCGGACCTATCCTACTTCGACCGCGAGAGTTTACTTGCCAGGCCGGTAGTGCGGGACGGTTCGCTGCCCGCCACTCCGATGGATGCGCCAGGTCCCGGATGGTTCGGGAAAATGCGCCTACTGATAGGGAACGTGGCAGGGGCGGTCGTATCGTCGATCATGAGCGGATTAACCCAGGCGCTGGGCAGACTGGCCGGCTACCGCGATGATGTCTGGACCAACTGGTACCGCAGGCCATACTTCATCGGCATTCTCACGCTGGCCTACATGCGCGAGCGGCTCAACCGGAACAACCTCAAGAGCACCTACCCTCCGGGCTCCCCGACAGGCTTTCAGCCGGTGGGGCAGTCTCCGCCTCCGGGGGTCAGGTACTTTCGCACCGCGGATGGGACTTGGAACAACCTGGCCGACCCCAAAGAGGGCGCCGCCGGCACTCGCTTCCCGCGCAACGTCGCCAACGACTCCATTCGGTCGGAGACGGGCAGTACCCTGATGACCCCCAATCCCAGGGAGCTCAGCCGCGGGTTCCTGGCCAGGGGAGAGGAGATGAAGGAGGTCCCCTTCCTCAACCTCCTGGCCGCCTCCTGGATCAACTTCCAGAACCACGATTGGGTGCATCACGGGGAGCCTCTGCTCAATGACGTGCACGAGATACCGCTTGCCGAAGACGACCCGGCCCGGAAGAAGCACTGGCAGACGAAGATGTTCGTCCGGCAAGACTCAGGCCGACCCCACTCGTATGGCCGACAGCGAACGGACCCCCATAACATTCATCAACGAGGTTACCCACTGGTGGGACGGTTCCCAAATATATGGCAGCGATCAGGACACGCTGGACAAGCTCCGTACCGGGATAGACGGCAAACTTCGGCTAGATGAATCAGGCAATCTGACTCTCGACAACAAGGGAATCGAGCAGACCGGTTTCACCCGGAACTGGTGGGTCGGCCTGACCATGCTGCACACCCTCTTCACCAGGGAACACAATGCCATCTGCGACCGGCTGAAGGGCGCCTATCCCGAGTGGGACGACGCGCGGCTGTTCAACGTGGCCCGCCTGGTCAACGCGGCGGTCATGGCCAAGATACACTCCGTCGAGTGGACGCCGGCCATTCTCCCGAACCGTGGTCTCGACTCCGGCCTGAACGCCAATTGGTACGGCTTCTTCACCAATCTGTTCAGGGCTGGCCAAGACAGGAAAACGGTGGCGGACATCAATGTGCGAAACCCGGAACTGGGAGGCGTGGTCGGCAACCCGATCAACAAACACGGACAGCCTTACGGCCTCACGGAGGAGTTCGTGGAGGTCTACCGTCTGCACTCGCTCCTGCCCGAGACGATCCGAATCAGAAGCGTCGCCGACGCCGATGCGGTCGAAGACGTCCCGTTCGTGGAAACGCGCCAGGCGGGATCAGGCAAGCTGACCGGCAGAACGTCCATGGCCGATTTGTTCTACTCCTTTGGCGTTCAGCATCCGGGCCAGCTGGTGTTGAACAACTACCCCAACTTCATGCGGGAGTTGAGCATCCCCGGCAACCCTCTGTTCGACATGGGGGCCGTCGATATTCTGAGGGCGCGCGAAAGAGGCGTGCCCAGGTACAACGAGTTCAGGCGTCAACTGGGTCTCAATCCCATCCGCACGTTCGATGACCTCACCGGCGACGCCGAGCAGGTGCAGAAGCTCAAGGACGCGTACGGGCGCCAGCCGGGCGACGTGGAGAAGCTCGATTTGCTGATCGGCACGCTGGCCGAGGGGCATCGCCCCACCGGGTTCGGATTCGGCGAGACGTTGTTCCAGATCTTCATTCTAAACGCGACTCGCAGGCTCCAGGCAGACCGCTTCTACACCGACAACTACAACGAGCAGACCTACACGAAGGAAGGCCTTGCCTGGGTCGATGATTCCAACCTCAAGACCGTGATCCTCCACCACTTCCCGGAGCTTGCCACGACGGGACTGGGGAACGTCAAAAACGCCTTCGAGCCATGGGATACCGGTGAGAGACTCGACCCGGAACGGCACCCCCTTCGCGGGTTCGATCGGGACCTGAAGCCGGACCCCTGGCTGGGCGACGCTTGGAGAAGCCAACGATAGGCGCAGGGGTCCGAGGCCTGGCTGCCGGAAACCGGCGTATTTCTCATGGTCGCGCAATCGACAGCGGCTGACCGGTCGCTCCCGCGAGTCGCGCTGCCGGAATCCGGCCGGGTGGAGAAGTAAAGGCTGGTCCGAATCGCTCCGGGAGAGCCGGATGAAGAACATCGTCATCTGTTGCGACGGAACTGGCAAAGAGTATGGCCTCGACAACACGAATGTGGTCAAACTGTACCAGCGACTCATACGCGATTCAGCCCAGATTGCCTTCTACGATCCAGGCGTTGGCACCTTCAGCTTGTTGGGACGGGAAGTCGGTCGGCGCGTGGGAATTGCCCTGGGGAGGGCTTTTGGGGCGGGCCTCCAACAGAATGTCGAGGACGCCTATAGGTATCTCATGGACCGGTACCAGGATGGGGATAGGTTGTTCCTCTTCAGGTTCAGCCGCGGAGCGTTTACGGTCCGGGCCCTTGCAGGCATGCTGCACAAGTGCGGCCTGTTGCAAAAGGGAAGCAACAACCTCATCCCCTATGCTTCAAAGATCTATAACCGGAGGGGCAACGAGGAAGTCGCCGCCGGATTCAAGGCCACCTACTCCCACGAATGCAAACCCCACCTCATCGGGGTGTGGGACACGGTCGGCTCCATGGGCTGGTTCTGGGGGAGGAAATTCTTTGACACCCGCCTGAACGAGGACGTGGCCTTCGGCTTTCAGGCGGTATCCATCGACGAAAGACGCCGGCGTTTCCCGGTAAGCCTCTGGGATGAAAACGGGAAAAACGAGGGCCAGACTATAGAGCAAGTATGGTTTCCGGGGTTCCACTCCGACGTGGGCGGCTCGCACGCCGACGCCCGAGTATCCGACATTGCCCTGAAGTGGATGCTGGAAAAGGCGCACGACGAGGGACTGCTCTTGAGGGAAGGATGGATGGACGGCCTCAACCCTGACCCTTCGGGCCGAATTCATGAATCTCGGAAGGGTATGTGGCTCCTCTGGCCTCCGGCCAAGCGCCGCATCCCTGAATCCGCCAAGATTCACGGGAGCGTCTTCAGCCGCATGGAAAATTCCGCCAACCGGTACCGCCCACGCAATCTGCCGGTTGAATACCGTAAACCGTAAGGTGTAGACGTGACCGTCGCAATCGATGATGAGGCTTGGGACGGTTCCGGTGACGGGCAGGCCGAAAAATCCGGAGGTTCCGGCCGTAATGACCGGGGGATCCGGTTTGCTCCATCGGCTGCTCGCGGGTCTTCCGCGGGCAGCGCAGGGGTCGTCTTCATCCTGTCCTGGCGGCAGAGACGCAGTTAAGTCCTCTTCTCAAGAGCAGCGTAAGTATAGGAAAGTATAATACTGCCCCGTGGGCGGAGCGCTTCCGTCTCTGGGGGTGGAGAAGACCGGCGTCAGAGGGGAGACGACAGTGTCATATAAAAGGCGGAGTTCTCGAAGGTATAGGGAGTCCGATATGTCCGGGAATCCAGGTCCGACAGTCCTCATTACAGGCGCCTCCTCGGGCATAGGGCAAGCGACGGCGCTCCACCTGTCGGGAGAGGGGTTCAAAGTTATAGGCACCAGCCGGTCCCGGTCGCGCCTGGAGCCGTTGCAGAGCCAGGCGTCATCGAGAGGGCTGGAGGTGGCCGTCGTCGAGTTGGATGTCAATGACGACGTACAGGTGAGGGAGGCCCTCCCTCGGCTGATGGACGAGTACGGCCTCATCGACGCTCTGGTTAACAACGCGGGGTACGGCCTCTGGGCCCCTGTCGAGACATACTCGGTCGAGGAGCTCAGGGACCAGTTCGAGACCAACCTCTTCGCCGCCGTGCGGCTGATAAAGGCAGTACTCCCCGGCATGATGGCGCAGCGGCGAGGCACCATCATCAACATCAGCTCATTTCTGGGAAGACTGGCCACACCGTTCCACAGCGCCTACGTCTCCAGCAAGTTCGCGGTAGAGGGTCTCAGCGAGTCCTTGAGGACGGAGCTGCGGCCCTTCGGAATCCGCGTAGCCGTGGTGGAGCCGGGGGTTGTCCGGACGAGCTTTCAGAGCAATCAGGTCGTTCCGCAGGGGTTGTCCGACCGCGAGAGCGTCTACTTCCCGTACATCGACGTCTACCTAAGACGATACGCGCGGTTGGAGAGCCGCGGAACCGACCCGGTCAAGGTAGCGCGGGTGATACACAAGGTGATCCGGTCCCGCAGCCCCGGGCTTCGCCACCCGGTGGGGCTGGACGCCCGCATCAGCATACTGGGGGCGAGACTCTTGCCCGAGAGGCTCTTCCACGCGCTGTTGGGCCGCGTGACCATCGGGTAGGTCCGTCGCAACGGTGATGGGGAAGCCAGCTCTGAGAGGAAGACGGGTATGAACGTCGGCTTCCGTAGACTCGCCTGAGACTTCCCGGCCTGGATGAGAACGATCTTGTCATAGGGCACTGCAACGCTCACCTGACAGGACCTCAAAGATCCTGTTGGGACGGACGCGAACGGGCGCAACTTCCGTGCATACATGCTGTCGGCCACCGGGGAGGGCAAGTAGGAGGCCGGACTTGACGGTAGACAGTACCATCTTCCTTCGAGATGTGGATGGGTCTGTGAGCATCTCAATAAAGTAGCTTGACTAGAAGCAAGTGTTGGAGCAGAGGCACACGGGGTCCCCGATGAGATAGAGCATCTATCACAATCTCCTTGTGCCATCATCTCCGCCATTCACCACTCAACGACTATGGGGACTTGCCTCTGCCCCAATTTCAGTACCGGTCTGGCGGTCGAAGTTACATTATTCACCGGGAGTCTCCCTTTGCCGTGGAACTAATGATTTCTACGCCAAAGGCACTTACGACTTCCTTGATTCGGGCCAGATTGGCGGAGGCGTAGTCGGTGGCCTCGTACCGCTGAATCTGCTGCTCTTTCAGCCCGATCCTTTCGGCCAACTCCTTCTGACTCAAACCTTGAGCGATCCGAGCCTTGATCAGGATACAAGGCAGGTCTGCTATCACCTTAAGCGATTCCCAGTGGAACTCCCCTGCTTTTAGGGATTCATACTCCCGCAGCTCGCTCTCCAGGTCCGCCAGTTGACTGCTCAGGGCATCCTCCCGGGCCTTGGCAATAAGCGGATGTAGGCTGTCGTCGCCGTCTGGGTGTTGCCTGAGACTTTCGAGAGCGTTCGAGAACCGCGCCGCCTGCGCTTTGGTAATCTTGTATTGCCTTTCGTTCTTGATCATCTCAACCCTTCCAAGTCAATGGTGACAATCCCTTTGGGCCTTCCGGTGTCCTTATCCGTTTGGAAGAACTCCAGAAAGGAAAACCCGTCTCCGTCTGCTATGGCGGATGCCGGGAACAACTCCCCCAGGTATTTGGCCTTCTGGGTTGCCCTTCCAGGGTCGAAGATCAGGAGGACGGGATCGAGAGCCAACGGATCGACTCCGGTTTCGTCCCAGCAGGCATCGAAGTCGTTCGGGACCTCTTTGGCCGTGACGAAGCTCCCATCGACGTAGACAGTCAGGCAACCCGCATTTTTCAGGTTCTCGATGGCAGCTCTAATACCGTCGGCCAACCGGAGTCTCCAGCTACTTGTCCCAAATCTCTCGAGAAATTCGTCCCAAGACGCCCAGTGGATTCCCGGTGGGAGCAGTCCGTTTACATCGAATGTTGGTATCATAACACAACAATGACATTGTGTTGACGCTCCGTCAAGAACCCCACTCTGGAACCGTTGAGAAAGACAAATCCGCCCAGGAGCGGTGATTGGGGTTGGGGGAAGACCCCTACCATTTAGCCAACCACCATCAAGTCAGGATTCTCTGAGATCTCCTCATCCGGGCGACCGGCTTTAGCCTGTTGCTCTCATAAAGCTCTTTCTACTAAACTAAAGCCAAGGTGGGATCTACATTTGTGGGGCGATGAAGATTGGCTTAGGCGTGACAGTGAAGCTCTTCCAAATGTACCTGAAGGGCGGACCGACCCCGCCGCTTGCCCCCCTCCATATGCACATTTTACCTTGGTATCAGTTTAGATGCCCTATGTAGGCACCAGCAGCTTAGTCCACCGGCAGTGGCAACCGAACCCACAAAGGCATGTGGTCGCTCACCTTATGCTCGAACCTGGCCATCAGGCCCGACCTTTCGGTGGCGGAGAGTTCTTCAAGCGGGCGGTCCAGCACCGCCTCGCTGAACAGGTTGCAGAATTCAAACACCCCGTAGTCCGGGCCCTGTACCTGGGCGCCCATCGTCGGGTTGTCCAAGTACGTCGGCAGGCGCGGGTCCCGGTTGAACAGGCCGATCTGGTCGAAGGTCTCCGTCATCCGGGCGTTGGTTCGAAAAACCCCGCGGCGGCCTGGATGGACATCGAGGAAGGGGAAATTGACGTTGGCTTCATCCATCTCGCCGTTCAACGACTTGATTCGCTCCTCTATCCGTGCCCGGTCCCTGGCGGGATTGTCGTAGTCCAGGTTGAGGTCCCCCATCAGGATGAAGTTGGGATAGTAGGCATGGCTCCCGGTACTGAACCGGCTCATGATCCAGTCGACCAGGGCGTTGAACTCCTGGCGACGGTCGTCGATGTAGTTGCCGAAATAAAGATGGGCATTGACGGCCATGAACTTATAGGGCCGGGTTCCGGGATGTCCGGCTATGCGGAACGCCACGTAGAAGGGCTGGCGGATGAAGGAGAGGAAGACGCTCAGTTTCAGCCTGGGCTTGCTCTTGCGGCTGCCCGACTGATAGTCCGCCAGCCGCTTGGCGTAAGGAGCCATATCACCAATGAAGGCGTCGTAGTTGCCGGCGATGGAGTCGATGACCTTGGTGTGGTCGAAGGTGACGTCGCTGGCAACCTCCATACGCTCCACGGTATTCCAACGGTAGATGTACCCGAGCCGCTCTCCCACCCCCGGCTCCCCCGGGAACACGCCGGTCTGGTCCGAGACCACCAGGTCGAACTCCGACCCCAGCAGGGACATGAGCCGCCGCAGGCCGCTGAGGTCGTCCATGATCTCCTGGACCACCAGCAGGTCGAAGCTGCGGCAGACATCGGCCAGAAACTCCCAGGTATCGGCATTGCGGCTCCGGGACGATCCCAGCTTGCGTATGTTGAAGGACCCCAGGAGCACCGAGCCGTACTCCCTTTGCGGCAGGCCGAACCTCTCCGGGTCGTCTTCCAGTTTCGCTCTGATTAGTTTCCACTCGGCTGACGTGAATTGCTTTGCCATGTCGCTTTCCATCCTCTTGCAATATACGGCCTACTCAAACGGAGTTGCGAATCAAGACCAAATCTCCGTTTCCGAGTCAATCGATTCTGATATTACCCGCTCAGGTTAGACTGACCATCAAGAATTCACCCGTCCAGCCCATCCCCCCGCAATCCGGTACCCCCGCCTCGGCGAAGCCGTAGGACGGGTTTTAGCCGTGCTCGCCCACTCCTGTCGCAGCCGTACCGGGTGGGTGTGTATCAACCAGGGGCTGCCGGGGTTGGTCGTCCTCACACCCGTTGCAGCACTTCCTCGTGGGTCACTACCCGTCCGGAGTTCACGCAAACCAAGCCAGCAGGTCTTGGCAGATGGTAGTGAACTGCCCCAAAGGTTCGCCCACCACATCCCCATTTAGCGACCGTATATGGGGGAGGGCGTCCACACAGGAGACCTCATTTTCTGGCGGGTCTAAATCCTTGTATCCGGCTCAAACACCAGCTCCGGCACCACCACTTCCCAAGAATCGCAGCGAATTCCTTTCCGGTATTCCGGTTCCGAGCGGTCCCGGTCCCATGAGACAACAGCCAGGACCTTGGCAAACGCGCACCGCATCCCACCGATTCCCTCGAAATCCCTTGCCATCTGACCCACGACGGTCCCGTTGCAGTCCAACAACTCCCAACGCGTCGCTCCCTCGCGCACTCGGAGCGTGTCGCCGGGCGACAACTCGGCAATCGCTCCATGCACGAGATGGTCGGGTTTCCGGTATCCGGCGAAGCTGAGGAAAACGTCGCGCAGGCTTAGCCTGCGGTAGCGACGGCAAAGCTCCGGCGCTGTGGGAGTACACGAAACGTGGTTGTCGCGCTCCAGCACCGATGGAGCATCCAAGAGGGCATCCTGGAAGGGATGTGCTCCCGGAAGGCGAGCCAGCGCCAGTGTCCTCCGCGCCCGGGTCATAGCCACGTAGTAAAGCCGCCGCGGGGCGTCCGGATCCTCCCCGCGCCCGACCCGGTCCCAGCTCCCGTCCAGCACCACAACGTAGTCGAACTCCAATCCCTTGGCCCGGTGGGCGGTCAACAACAGGAGACCCTGTTGGCGCCGCCGGACTTCGCGTCCCCACTCGGCCAGCCATTCGACGAAGTGGTCCAGCGGCGTCTCCGCGCCGCCGGTCTCCATCTCGTACTCACTCACGGCCTCCGCTAACAGTTCGTTCCAGGTGTTCAAGGGTTGGCCGCCCAGCCAGTCCCGGAGGTTCCCACTCTGGACCAGCTTGGATTCCAGCTTCCTGACCCAGTTGACCAACGCCCGAGTTTCCCGCAGATGCCAAACGCCCGAAAAGTCCTCGTTGGCCATCTGCACCGGAATCCCCTCCAGTTCGCAAAGGCTGCGCACCGGGTCCAGGTAGCTCCATTCTCGAGCAATCACCGCGCAGGAGGACCAGTCCCAGCCATCGTCTAAAGTGGACATTCGCTTCAACTCAGCGACTACGGCTTGAGCCTGGGATATTGCAGTCTGTCCGGCAGAAAGAATCTGTACCTGACCCCTGGCGACCGGGTCCAACAAAGACCAGTCGCCGCCCGGCGGTTCCTGCTCGCGGGCCTGATTGACGTGAATGGGATGACCGGCCTTCATGCGTTGCCGCGCCGGCTCGATGACGGCGTTGGCGGCGGCGATGATGTGGCCGGTGGAGCGGTAGTTTCCGGTCAGGTAGGTGGGCCGGGGACCGTAGTCCGCATCGAAACGCCGGATGAACTCCACCGACGAGCCGTTGAAGGAGTAGATGTTCTGGTCGTCGTCTCCCACCGCGAAGATGGTCAGCTTGTCGTCCGCGTCGGAGAGGGTCCTGCCCGCCAGGGCGGAAATCAGCTCGTACTGGTCCGGTCCGATGTCCTGGTACTCGTCCGCCTCCTCGGACGGCAGCCCTTCCCCGCGCAGCAGGGCGGACGCCTGCTTGAGCACCTCCCGAAAATCTCCTTCGTCCAGACGGTCAGCCCGCCCCGCGAAGCTCGCGCCGACCAGCCGCATGGCCAGGCCGTGGCAGGTGAGCACGATTACGCCACGGGCGTCGTCGCCGACCAGGTCCACCAGCCGCCGGCGAATCTCCACCGCGGCGTGCCGGTTGTAGGCCAGGGCCAGGATGGAGCGCGGGTTCTCCCGCCTGACCCCGCACAGTCTCCTAAAAGAATTTTATTCCAGCACACCTTCCCGATACCCGGCAGGCCACGCGCAGGAACCAAGCAGACCAAACGCGCCGGGAGTACGAACAGGCCAGGAACAGGACACCGGAGCGCAGAGAGTACCGACGGCGCTACGCTGAGGAACAGAGACAGAGGGCCAAGCAGCTTGGCAAGTGCCAGAAATGTAGCAAGCCGGCCATACGGGGCCAATCGCGGTGCAAGACCTGCGCCGAGCAACACCGGCAGTCCCGCAGGCGCAGCGACGCCATGCGGAGGGACGCGGCCAGACAAGCGGCAACGACGGACAAAGCAGACCAGTGAGCGGCGAACAGGGTATAATCCCCACCGTGACGACCATCAACTCCCTCGACGACTTCCTCCGCGCACTCGACGCCAACCCGTCATGGCGGGAAGCCGTCAGAACACGCATCCTGGGTGAGGAACTGCTGCAGCTCCCAGTCAAGTTCGACTCCTTCGCCCAGGAGCAGAGCAAGCGCCTTGAGAATGTCGAGAACCTCGTCCAAGAGCAAAGCAGCCGCCTCGAGAACGTCGAGAACCTCGTCCAAGAGCAGAACACGCGGACAACCAACCTCGAGGTGCGCATGGGCCGCATAGAAAGCGACACCGGCACCCTCAAGGGGGACTTCGCCAGGACCCGGGCCATCCAGGACGCCCAAGGGGTAGCGTCCGACATGGGCCTGGAGTTCGTCCGGACCCTCAGCGCCAGGGACCTGAGCCACATGGCAGGGAACGGTTTGCCCCGGGACATCCACCGCAGCTTCAGGAACGCCGACCTCGTGATTGAAGCAACGGATGGAACGGACGCCCGCTACATAGCGATGGAGACCTCCTTCACGGCAGACCGTAGGGACTGTGATCGGGCCATCCGGAACGCCGGGCTCATCACCCGGTTCACCGGGAAACCGGCGCAGCCCACCATAGCAAGCGTCAGGAACGACCGAGACGCCGCGGAAGCGGTAGAGTCCGGGGCAGTGTACTGGCGCCCGCTGGAAGACCGGACGCCGAGCCCCGAGTGAACCGCGAAGGACCCATCGCGCTTCGGCAACGCCCCGGCCATCCTGGATAACTGACAACGCGGTAGAACAGCGCTCCCAAGCGGTCCCGAACCTTTTCGGTTAACGACAAAGACCAAAGTCATGAGGAAACCCGTCTCCCAGCCAGCAAAGACCGTCCCCTTGTTTCACCTGTTCAACCGCGACAAGGCCGCCGCGGTGAGCTTCGAGAAGGACCTCCTGTGCCTCGCCGACAAGTCGGGACAGACCTCCGATACAGTCAGAGCCGGGCATATAGGGGATATAGCGGAAGTCCAGCTAAAGAAACTCCCTCTTCTCAACCGGCTGACGATCCAGACCAAGCAGGGCGAGTCCATCACCATTAACGGGCTGGAACGCTCCACCTCAGAGAGTCTTTACACACGGCTGCAGAACCGTGTGGACGAGCTTCTCAACAATGAAGCCACCACCAGCGCGCTGGCTATTGGCCCGGAGATAACGGCCTTCAAGAACTCCATTACGGCCCTTTTCACCTGTTCGAAGTATCTCCGACAATCCCACACCCAGGAGATGAAAGACGCCGCATGACGGCTGACACGGGGGCTCGACAGCAGAACCCGACAGAAACTCGCCCCGGCCGCACTCGAAGCTCTCCAATGGGCAAAATCAGCCACCGACTCCGACACACTTGAGGAGACCAGGAACCAAGCGAACGAGGCATTCCTGGAGGATTCCATTCCCAAGGTCAGACAGGCGACCGAGGACATGCTCAGGACCGGGCTGACGGAGGAGCAGTCCAGGAACACCGCCATCGACGAGGACGTGACTCTGATACTGGCCGGAGCGGGCACCGGGAAAACCGCCGTGATCACAGGCAAGATAGCCCACCTGGTCCACAACCAGGGCCTCCCAGCCGAATCAATACTGGCCATGGCTTTCAACAGGAAGGCTGCCCTCGAGATCCCGGAACGGCTCCCCCAAGACCTCAAGGAAGCCCAGGTATCGACCTTTCACTCCTCTGCGGGCAACATTCTCCCACGATCCCCTCGCCAAGGGCTGACAGGGGTATGTATGGACTGAAAATGGTCTGAGAGCTTGGAAAGCGCAGGGGAATCCGGCATCTTGGTTGCAATGACGAAACCGGATGCCGGAGGTCTCCCATGCGCCTTCCCAAGGAATGCTACCAGATGCGGCAGGTCATTGAAACGCATTTACCGCACCTCACTCAGTCACAGTTGACCGGTCTGGCCTGGTGGGTCTGCGGGACCATCCTGGCCGGGAGCGCCTGCCAGAATGCTGTCGCGTCCGCCCTCTCCACCCGGGGCAACTGGAACAACCTGCGCCAGTATCTCCGGGAGTGGTTGTACGACGGCGGCGACCGGGCGCGTCCCTGCAAGGCCGAACTGGACGTAAGTCTCTGCTTCGCGCCGCTGCTCCGGTGGGTCCTTGCGTGGTGGCGTTCCGGCCGGCTGGCGCTGGCGGTTGACCCCACGTTGAAAGGGGACGGCGCCACCGCCATCGTCATCAGCGTGGTCTACCGGGGTTGCGCGATTCCCGTGGCCTGGCGCATCCTGCGCGCCAACCAGCGCGGGGCCTGGATGGACCCGATAGTGGAACTGCTGCAGGCCCTGGCCCCGGCGGTCCCCAGGGAAATGACCGTGGTGGTGCTGTGCGACCGGGGCTTGGCCAGTCCGAAATTGTGGAAACAGATTCTGGCCCAAGGCTGGCATCCCTATATGAGGTATCCGAAAAACGTCACTTTCTGCGCTGAAGGGGGCCGGCGGCTTCCCGCGCGTGCCTTCGTTCCCCGTCCGGATACCGCATGGATCGGGAGGGGGACCGCCTTCGGCAGAGCCGCCGCCAAACGCCGTTGCACCCTGCTGGCGGTCTGGTACGTTGAACAGGAGGAGCCGTGGATCATCCTGACCGACCTTCCGCCGGAGGAAGTTGGGGTGAGTTGGTACGCGCTCCGCTTCTGGATCGAGTTGGGGTTCAAGCCTGCCCTCGGCCCCGACCGGGGGGCGGTCAAGAGCCTGGGTTGGCAATGGGATAAGACCAGGAGGACCGACCCGGCGCGGATTTAGCGGCATTGGTTCGTGTTGTCGGTGGCGACGCTCCTGACCCTGGCCTATGGGACCAGGGTGGAAGACGCCAATGACCGGAGGATTGCCCCAGGCAACCTGAGAGCACCTCCGAAACACCTGGCGCCCACTCACCGCAGTAGTTGGAGCAGGCCGGGACGGACCGTCAGCGTAATCCGGCACGGCATCGTCTGGCTGAGACGGTTGCTGCACCGAGGCCGGTTCTGGAGCCGGGTCTGGCTGCTGCCCGAACCCTGGCCTGAACCCAAGTCCAACCTGGAGGTCACCCGCTATGCCCCTGCATGAAAACCCCATACATACCCCTGTCAGCCCCGGGCAGGGGAACCGGAGGGCAATACATGGCTGGCGATGATGATTCCGGTCTATCCCCGCGTGGGCGGGGCAACCATGTTCATCTCGTAGTTTCTGGTTGCTATTCTGGGTCTATCCCCGAACCCCCCATTTCGAGAATATCAGCGGGGTCTAATTATCTCTCCAGATGATTAACGATATTTGACCAGATAAACCCCGTCGGCGTCCACTATCTCCTTCGGCGACTCTCCCAGCGTTCTTATCTCTTGCTCGCTCACCGCCCCCGGGTCCCGCCACGTCATCACTATCGACCCCTGTCCAAGCTGGTAATACCATTCGGACAGGACCTCCCATATCCGCTCCCGAATGCCGCTGGTCATGTTGGGCGAGGTGTATACTCCCGGCGCGATCTCCAACATGGCCGAAGCCAGGAACCCGCGGTATCGCCCTTCTACGTTTACCGTTACTATCACCGTCACGGCGCATCTCCTTGTCCCTGACTTGTTTCTCCCCCGCTGCCCGGATAAGTTCCCTCCTCGACTGACGCTTGGTAAACGTCCTCTTCATCCAGGTCCCGGTCTGTCTGCCAGTCGTCGGCCGGTCCATCGGTTCCCACATCCAGTGGCGCTACGTCCTGGAACAGCACTTTAATGCGGTCAATCATTTTCGATATGACCCGCTCCTTGCGCAGCATTTCCCCCGTAGTTCGCCGCGTGTGGCGCTCTATGTTCAGATGGGGATGGTCCATGACTTCCCGGGCCGACTGGAAGGCCGCGGGAAGCAGGACAGTGTCGCGGAACAGGTCCGCGATATCCAGGGCGAAGGCTTCCCCGCTGTGCTCGTGGATAAACCCCAACTGCGGAATGGCGCCCGTGGCGGTTACCGCGATCACCGCCGCCGAGGTGACTGCCACCGAGGCGTGATTGATCGCCTGGTTGGGGATGTCCGCCCACGATGGGTCGGCCCGGTCATAACGTCGTCGCTTCCACTCGATTCCGTATCGCTGCGCCACCAGGGTGTAGGTTCGTCTCATGCGCGCCCCTTCAACCCCCCGCAACGCCGCTATGTCCTGTTGGGGCAGAACTTCGCCCAACCGGAGGGCATACATCTTCCGGGCGATGATGATGCGCCCTCCAGTCGGGTCTCCCCAGGCCCGCATCTGCCGCCGGGCGATGTCCGAGGAATCGGGCATTAGCGGCGGCGCGGTGTAGCAGCGGACTCCGTCCTCACCTACCGCTACCAATGCAGTGCCGTGTCTGGCCATGAGCCGCAGCGCGTCGTGGCTCACCGTCGAGCCGGGCCCCAGCAGAATCATGGAAAGGGACTGGAACGGGATGCCGTATTCCCCTTCCTCCAGCCCGCTGTCGGCATCAGGCCCCTGTTGTCGCTCAAAGCGCAGGGTGCCGTCCTTTACGGTCAGCGCTCCCCGGGACAACCACAGCAGGCCGTGCCGGTCGGCGTGGGGTATTCGGGCGGTTTCAAGTCCAAGTCGTCCCCTTAACATCGGTCTCTCCCTCAGTTGAATCCCATCCTTCATTCCATTCGCCTTGCCCCGATTCTTCCGGGTAGGGCGGATAACCATTGTCATAAAGCTCACCCCGGGATATTCAATTGTTAAGGTGCTGGGCATGGCTCGGCGGGACTAAAGCCCCGCGGGTTTGCCCGGTGGCCGGAGCAACAGCATCCCAAAGCCATAGGCCCGGTGCCGGCCGATCCCACGGGTCAGCAGTTGGGCGAACGCCGCCGGGTCACTTACGATTAGATTGCCCCGCATTACCGCGTCTGGCCCTTCACAGTAGCGAGAATGGAGCTTCCGGAATGACCGGACGCGCTGAAAGGCCACCAACCTAAACCAAAGCCAAGGTGAAATGCGCAGATGGTGGGGGTCATACGACGGAGCCGGGGCATTCTCCAAGTACGGACCACAGGGATTCACCGGCGCAACCCAGCTGATGATCATCGCCACTTAAATGTACATCCCACCTTGGCTTTAGTTTAGTCTGTTCCAACTCCAGCATCGCCCCGCCACATCGCCCAAGTTGGCCGGCAAGCCATTCGGCGTACACCTGCTCCCGGCTGAAAGGCATTTCCCCCTTGGGGTAGGTATCTGCTCTATGTTGGAAGACATCCTGTTCGTCGTTATGCCGGCCCGAGCCGCGAGCTTTTCTTACCGTGGGGCGTAGCCGCGTCTCAAACCCCAAACGCTTGCCCGCAGTCCATTCCGAAGGCATTACCTTGCTGTCGACCTTCGCTGAAGGAATAATCCGCGCTTGCAGAGGCTCGGCGCAAATGTCCGCCGCCTCTCGCAGCGCCTCCGCACCGCCCAGCCCATAGCCGTACAGTACGCCGGTTGTCCCGTCCCGGTGCATTATCAGGCGGAAAGGTTTGGGCGCCAGTTCGCCAAAGCACTCCTTCAGGAGGCAGTGCATAGCGTGGTCCGGGTCTTGCAGCCGCCGGCTGCCCATCCAGCGTTGAAATTCCCGTCCGTTGATTTCCGCCCTCACCATTTGCAGCGTCGTATTATCCGGAGCCGCGTCCTTTTCGGTAGCCATCATGGTCATTGCCGCCCCTCCTCTTCAGCCGTAGCCGGGATTTCGCTCGCTGGCGTACCGCCAAACCGGTCCGGGGTTGCCGTTCCCTCGTGCACCAAGCGCCCGCCGCCGTGCAGCCCGGAAATCCAGTTGCGCTGATCGGTCAGCATGAGAGAATGGTCCAGTTCCGCTTCGCCGTCCCCTTCGCCGTCGGGCCACAACAGGCCCACCCTATCCGGCGAAACCCTATCCTCCGACAAAGGCACTGACAGCAGGGCCGCCAATGCCGTGTCCCCGTCGCGGAAGCAGCCGAACAGAGGCGCGGACGGGAGACAGGGTTTGCGTCCGATGAACAACGGCCGGGCCGGTTCCTGAAGCGCGTTTGCCAAGTCGTCCAGCGTCGGCGCCTGCTCCGCCGGTTGCAGGCGAAGGGCTACCGTCACCCGCATATCGGCAAAGTAGTCGCGCCAGCGCAGATGATTCTGGTAGGTGCCTCCTGCCCGGCCCTCAGGTTTGCCCCGAGTCGTCCAACCCTGTTCGGTATTATTTATGGCGGCGCTCTGAAAATCGGTCATCCGCAACTCCCCGGCCGGCTCCCGGTCAATGCGGGCGGCGAAGACCAGCCGGGCCTGCAAGTCCTGGTGCCGTTGGGCCTCGATCCGCCGCCAGCCCAGGGCGTTGGCCAACAGGCCGGTAAGCATGGAAGCCGAGGGGAACCGGCGGATGACGCCGAGGTTGTCTATGGTCTCACCGCCAAAGGACATCAGGGGCGCTTCCAAGCGCATAATCAGGTGTTGCATTGCTCACCCCGCCTTGCCGGAGAGGACCGCTTCCGCCGCCCAGGTTGCCAGGTCGTCCAGGGGCAGGCGTTCCGCACCGGGAATGTCGCAACTCTTCACCGACATCACCCGCCGGACTCCCCGAACTCCGTAGGCAGCATCTTGGCCCTCCGTTTCAGCTTTCAATGCGTTGAGGGCATCTTCAACCTGCGCTGTCACCGGATTACGGAAAGCATCGGCGAGACTGTAGGGCTGGCCGGAACCCGCTTCGACCAGTATGAACCTAGCCCGGCTGTAAGGGGCGGTGGAACCCAGCTTGGCGCCGGGGGTGACGGTTGCAATCAGGTGAATCAGGTTATGCACCACCTGGCCGGCCAACTCTCGGTCGGCAGCCTGCCACTCCTCGGCCTTGCACCCTTCCAGGTTGGACACCAGCCCCGGCACGTCCACCACCACATAGCCGTAGAAAAGGCCGGCGGTCAGTTCCATGTCGCCGATGTGGGCGGCGCCGGCGTCTTCGTCATCGCGCTGGAGGTCGTCCACCACAGAGAAATAGTCGCTCTCGCTCTCCTCCCGGTGGACGGTGAAAGTGTGGGCCACGTGGATGGCTGCTTCAATGTTGGCGCCGGGGTCGGAGGTAACCATGCGGCCGAACAGCGCGCCCTCAAGGCCGGCGGGCAGGGTCGCCGTTTCCCGGAAGGAACGGAAGTTGTTGCCCTCGCCTCGCCTGGCGTTGAACAGGTCGGTGGCGGCGCCTTTGGCCGCTTCAACGTCGTTGGGGTGCTCGGCGCAGATTGAGGCGGCCTTCTCGTGCAGATACTCCACCTCGGGCAACCCCAGCAATAGCGGCTGCCGACCCGATTCGGACGTGCCACTGCCGCCATAGACACCGACGTTGAACGCCTCCTCTACGGCCCTCAAGACCCCTTCGTCAATGCCGCCTGCTTCCTTGAGGGGTTCTATTACCTTGCGCTCGACGATGTTCCGGGAGCGCAGGGCCGACGCGCTGCCAGTAATGCTGTGCAGCGCAAACTCGTCCTGAGCAACTCGCCAATGCCGTTTGAGACACTGGGAGGAAATGCGGGTGCGGACAGCGCCGCCGAAGGGCATCCGCTTGGCCAAGCCGCTGTCGTCCCGGTTCAGCAGCGCCGCCGGGTAGGAATGCAGGGTGTGGATTTGCAGAAACTTGGGAATGGAGCCTGTCCCATGAAGTTGGGGAGAGATGTAAGGCGTCACAATGAGCTTGATAATTGGCGTAACACGCATAGATATGAATCAGTTATGGCGACTATATGGCTCTTGTTGACGATATCCGAAACCGACCCTGGCTTATGGGACAGGCTCAATGGTCATGGTTAAAACTCCTTACGCTTGATAATTCCTTACTCGTCGGCGGCTCGGGCAGCCTGAGTGCTGCGCCGCTCCGCTTGGTAGTAGGCGCGGGCGATTTGATGTCGCACTCTTTCCGCGCTGTCCTCCCGGAAACCCTCGTGGAGAATAAGCTGCTCCATCTGCCGCCAATTGAAGGCTTGATCCGTTCCTAACATTCGGAATGTACGTGCCAACAAGGTATGCAACATGGGACCTCTGGCTGTCAGCAACCGGTTGAGTCGGGATTCGCTGTAAAAGGCCCTGGTGCGGTTGTCATCGCCTCCCAGAAAAAGGGCCAGCCCTACGGGCACAGTGGCGTCGTGAGCCGAAGGCCTGGGCCTGTCGGCCTCGTTATTTCCTTCCACTGTAGGGGTCATCAGGGCTATTCCGTGCAGAATCAGGCCCCACTTACTCTCCAGTTCACGTCTCATTTCCCGGCCTTCGAGCAAGCCTTGCCTGGCTAAGAGACGCCAGAAAATCGCTGCATCGGGTTCTTCCGGCTTCATCCGCCTCAGTTCAGCCAAGTCGCCCCGCCTGAAAGCAGGATGAACCATTTCGCCGGCGAAACCGACGGCAATGTCAAACCAGGAACGGGGTTCGCCACCTTGCCCTTGTTCAGTAAGCTCTTCGATGGTTGGTGCTGTAGTCACTATTCACCTCCCTGATTATGAAACAGGCCTGGGAAACCGTTCCGCCCACGTATCCGGCTTTCAAACAATCCCTCGGAGTTGACCCGCGCCCGGTAACTATTGATTGCCGGGCATGGTAGAGAATCCTCGGCTTCCCGGAGAACGTTGCGGGCCTTGCCAATCACGAAGTCTTTAAGCCACTGGTTGCGAATACCTACACGGTCATGGGATTCCACTTCAAATTCGGCTTGCAGGTGTTCAAAAAAATCGTCATCAACGATTTGCTCCAACCGGTTGAGCCAGGGACGGGCCAGATTGCGCTGTTCCTGAGTGACTTTGGTCTCGTCACCCCGGGCGGCGAACACTTGAATGGCGTGACTGAGAATCCGCTGGACCTTGCCGACTTCTTCAATACGAGACTTGGCGATTTCCCCCAGGTCCTGGGTTGCGTCCGGATTCAGCATCGCAATTTTGGTCTTGTATGCAATGGGAATGACGCGCTCGTGATAGCCTTCGGTTTTCCCCTGGCCACGAACCATAGCCCGAGCCACCAACTGCATTTCGTCCCTAGAACGTTGTTCGGTTTTAGTGGGAAGCAATAATTGGGACCGGGACCAATCGGTCGAAGTAAGGTAGTCGGTAACTCGCTTGTAGTTGAAACCACCGGCGCTCAAAGTCAGGGGCAGTCCGTCTCTCTTACTATTGGATGGTGTCCATGGGTCACCCATTCGCCCCTTGAGGTCTTTGCTCTCGATACGGGCAGCTTTTGAGCTGGTACGGAGTCCGTATAGCTGCCCATCGCTGTCTGAGAGCAACCGGACACGCCGGCAGACTTCGATATAAAAGACATCCAGGCGATTCGGCAGCAATGCTTCTGCAGGGGACCCGTCCCACGGGAAGGTCCACAGCAATGGAATTCCATTGTTGGAAGGATAAGCAGTATTCCGTTCCAGAATCGCTTCGCGAAACTCCAGCAAGGCCCTAATGTCCCGCTGGATGTGAGGTCCAGGAGTCAGGCCTGATGGCGCCAGGCTGAAAGCCGATCGATTGCCCAACCCGCCGTTCATGCGGGAAATACCGTAATTTCCGGCGCCACCGAACCCTTCCATGGTTTGCAGGGTGATCAAGGCGAAAATCCAGTCGTCAAGACCGGCTCGGAAGGCCACGGAGGTCTTGAGGTCGTGATTTTTGGAAGTCACCAGCATGTCCAGTTCGTCCGGAGTGGCTACGGAGGTCTTGTAGTCTTTCTCTCTTCCTTTGGACGTTGCCGGCGGCTGCATAAAGGCGGGTTTGGTTATGTTCTCCACTGCCACCTGCCAGGGTTCATCCTCCGGGAAATCGATGGTCAGGCCCCGAATTAGCCCGGTCCACTCCTCGGCAGTTTCCGGCGGGGTATTCAGGCCGACTCGGTGCATTGCCATTGCGCCCAATTGCACCAGGAAGGCGTGCCAAGCGTGGCGCTGGTGTGGACGCAGGGCCGGAAAGGCGATTACCTCGTCGGCCATCAACGCGGCGTAAACTTCCGGGAGGGATGCTTCAAGGTTCCCGGCGAGGGAGTGATACCTGATTAGGGGTTCGGTTAAGATGTTCAGCATATTGACATTCCTTCCAACCCTTCAGACCATGTAATGCTGTCGGATATTTTTGACCGTAACAGACCGCGAAAGTACCGCGCGATGGACGACTGTCAGTAATTTGAGACCTCCTTCGATTCAGACATTACTCCAATCACCGACCGAAGGGAATTACGTTCCAACCGTTGGTTGTTACCGTTGGTTCCACATAAGCTATGTGGTTAGGCTACGATTAGTTGCGATGCTCATTCGCAAGTCGGACGTTCCCCTCGCCCACATAGGGATTTAGACCGCCCGCCAAACCCTTGCCGGGCGGTCTTACTATGCCGGTCGCAACCCCAGCCGGTCGTAGAGGAACCTGCGGCCACCGATGCTGAACTCGAAACCTTCTTCGGCGGGAGTCACCTCCACCGACTCCGGCGCCTCGGCGCCTGCCAGCCAGCGCAGCGGCAACTCCAGCTTTTCTATAAGGCGGGCCGGGTCAAAGGGGCTGGGCGGCGCTGGGGTAAAGACTATTTCCAAGCGGTCGTCGCCCAGACGGGTGCGTACCCTCTCTTCAATGTTGGGGAAGCACACCTCCCGGTTATCCTCAAAGAAGGATTTGTCGAATCTAACGGTGTGGTTGCGGGCCGCTTGGCCGTCGGCGATGTAGCCGCCTTCGGTATTGGTGGCATGGGCATTCCAATTATCCCCCAACTCCTTGGTAATTTGGGACAGGGCATCCGGGTGCGTCGCTCGTTCCACCAGTTTCCGGTTCATCTCCGGGATTAGCCATTCCGGGAATTCATGGACCAACCGCCGGGTGGCCTCCAGGGTGTGGAGACTGCGGTAAACATAGCCGCGCGGCCCCAAGCCGTTAGCGTTTTGGCCGCTGGTCAGCAGTGGTGACAGATCGGCGTCTGCGGGTGTCAGGACGATGCAAACCGGGGTGGAATACTCCGAGGCCCGGTCGTGGCGGTGGTGGCGGTGCAGTCGGCCAATCCGTTGAAGCAGCACGTCTACCGGGCAAAGGTCGGTAATCAGCAGGTCGGCGTCAATATCCAGCGACTGCTCCAGGGTTTGGGTACCTACCACGACGCACCCGCCGGGGTTACGGTCTTTGCCCAGCCGCTGCTCCACCGCCGAATCCAGCAACCCGCGGTCGCCCCGGGCGAACCGGCTGTGATGCAGGGCAATAACCTCGTTGACTGCGAAGAGCAGGGGCCGGTCATTGCCCGTATGCGCCGCTTCCAGTGAAAGTTGGGTCTGAAGGGCGGCGTTGACGGTGTTGCGTACCACTAGGACCTTGGCCCCGGCCCGGGCCGCCGCCAACGCTCGCTGGGCCACTTGGTCAAAATCCGCCATGGCGGCTGACGGTTCAATACGGACGGCCTTTGCCCGGTCGTTATCGCCGACGGCAGCGACGACTACCCCCGAATCCCCCCGGACGCTGACGGCGGGGTAGGGTGTCTGAAGGGCGGCCTCCAGAGACAGCTTCTCCCGGTCAGCATCCCGGCGGACAGCGGAGAGCCAGCGTTGCCGGGCCTCAAACCCAGGGTGGCCGACATCAGCAGGGCATAGCCGCCGGAGCCGGTGTGAGCATCCAGCAGCGCCCTGATAATCTCGGTCATATAGGTGTCGGAGGCGTGGACCTCGTCCACCACCAGCAGGTTGCGGGCCAGGCAGGATGCCCGCAGGTGAGCATGTTTGACTTGTAAAGCTCCAAGCATGGCCTGGTCCACGGTGCCAACGGCAATCTGGGCGGCCAAGTATCGCTTGGGCCTTTCCGCAGCCCACGGCTTCTCCGATTCGGAGTGACCAGCGGCGCCAGAGTCGTAATCGGGCAGTTCGACCTGCCCAAGGTCGGAGCCGGCATCGTAACCCGGCACGGCCAGGACCACTCCGGGCCGGTCGCCGCCGGGAAACAGCCTGGTCGTGAAATCCTTCACCCGACGGTGCAGTTGGCTGGCAGCGGCCCGGGTGGGCAGGGCGAAATACAGGCCGTCCACTTTCTCGGCTTGAAACATTCGGGCAAAGCGCCAGAGGGCGGCCTCGGTCTTGCCGGAGCCCGTCTCCGACTCGATGATTACCAACTGCTCTTCCAGGGGCGTTTCCAGGGCCGCTTGCCGCTGGATGGCGTTGGGCGGTGGTGCGCCGGGGATGGCGAAGAGGTCTGCAAAGTCTGTCCTGGGCGGGATTGAAGTAAAAGCGCTTCGCTGCTTGCCAATGTCCAAGCCGATCTCCCTGATCGCCTTGTCAGCCTGGCGCCGGGCGTGGTTGATGTAATTGTCATCCGGTTTGTCCCGGTACTCAAACCATTTCTCATTGGAGCCAATCCAGTCGGCCAGGATGCACAGCCCCAGGTAATGGTGCTGGAAAGCGGAAGTGTCGGGCAGGGGAGGCGCGTTGTCGGAAAAAGACTCCGGGAACCATTGACGGACCAAGATGCCGATACGCCCGACGCAGTCCCGGGGTTCCAGGTTGGCAAACTTCTGCCATGCTTGGGTGTTCTTGGAAATATTTGCCGCCAGATTCAGGGGTGCACCGTGATGGGAGAGGGCGGCGACAAACAGGCCGCAGGCAGTAACCCCGCCGTCGGCATCCCATTCCAATAGCCCGTTATCCCATTCCAGGAGTCCCCGGTCAAAGCCCAATGCGGGAGAGAACCAGTCGGAGGTTTCCCGGTCCCCGTCGGCATTCAAGATCGGAACCATGTCTATCGTGTGACCGACATGGTGAAAAGAGGCCGGTCTCCGGCCGCCCGGCAAGCAATCCTGCCGCCAAATCTGCGTCTGGAAGCCCATGTTCACTTTGCCGATGTCGTGCAGGGCGGCAAAGACGCACAGGCGGGCCACGGTGGCATTGTCCAAGTCGTCCAATCCGGCGGCGCTCGCCAGCCTCCGGCGTATGGTAGGCTGTTGAAGCAGCGCCTCAAAGCAGGCGCCCACGTCGGCCAGGTGCTACTCCAGCAGGTGAATCCGGCTGGGGTTCTTCCTGTCCGATTTCGCCCAGTGGTGGCGGGTGTAGGCTGGTAAAGTCATTTCAGTTGTCATGTCAGCGACCGTTGTTCGAGTTCCGCAGCTTTGCCAGTTTATGCAGATCGGCAGTTGCGGTTGGCGACATTTTAGGCAACACGGGGACGAGGAAGTCAACGGGCTGCTGTCAGCAATTGGAGGCAAGGGTGAGGGGAAACCTGACCTTTAACGCCATTGACGTGGAAACGGCCAATGAACATTCAGCCAGCATTTGCCAGATCGGGATAGTGCAAGTAAGGGCCGGCCGGATTAGCGATTGCCTGTCGGTCCTGGTTAACCCGGAAGAACGCTTCAACGCTTTTAATGTGAGGCTGCATGGGATCGGCCCTGACTGTGTAAAGGACAGCGCCGCTCTGCCCGACTTGTACGCCCAATTGCGCCGCTTGTTGGAAGGGACGGTTCTGGTGAGCCATACCTCGTTCGACCGGGTGGCCCTGGACGGCGCGGCGCGCAAATATGGTCTCAGGCCGCTCCGTACTCAATGGCTGGATAGCGCGAAAATTGCCCGCCGCGCCTGGCCGGAAAGATATGGACGGAGCGGCTACAATCTGGCAAACGTCGCTGCAGACTTAGGGATATCGTTCAAGCATCACGATGCTCTGGAAGACGCCAGGGCCGCGGCTGAGATTGTGCTGTACGCCTGCCAGTGTACCGGGTTGGACATTGATGGGTGGCTGGAGCAGGCAAGAAAGTAATCAATCCCTTAGCTAAGCCACAAGCAATGCTTCGGTCTACACCAAGCATACGAGAGGTATACGAGACGTCATCGCCTCCAGCTAAAGTGATAGCTTGAACCTCAACACGAAGGCTCTTGATTTTGTCCAGTTTGGTGGGGCTGTCGTTGCCCTTCTGCCATGGGATGCTCCCTATTGTGGCAGTTCCTGCTCCCAGGTCTCGTTGCAGACCGGACATTTCATCTTCACGATGTCGCCGCCGGGCCGGCCGTTCCTCTGGGAGTCCGGTATCTCCCGCGCCATGGGGTGGCGGGCCCGGGGCTGCTGCCGGTCGAAGGGAGTCTCCGGGGTACAGAGCCAGGGCCCCGCAGGCGCGGCAGACCTAGTCCCTTTCCGGGCTTCTCCGGGATTGAGGAGGCTCCGGCTGAGGGTCGTATAATTGGGGTGAACGGGGCTGGGGAGCTTTCTGTCCCGCGCGGGGGCGGAGTCTGCCGCGGCCGGGGGCGCTTCCGGCTGGCAATCAAACCTCTGACCCCTGTTTTCTCCATGGTTGTTTGCCACTTGGTCCAGGCATGGACGCACCGGAGGACGGGGACTGGTAAACAACCGGGTGTTTCTTTGCCACGTGGGGAGGTGAGTGAATGGACCCCGCTGTCTTCGGCTACATCCGGGTCTCCCAGGCGGAGGGGGAAAGCGGCCTGGTCACCCAGCGCCGCATCCTCCATGACCACGGGCTGAGGGACGACCGCATCTTCGCCGACATGGCCTCGGGCCGGAGCATGCGACGCCCCGAGTGGAGACGGCTCCGCGGGATACTCCGGCCCGGCGACGCCGTGGCCGTGCCGCGGCTGGACCGGCTGGCCCGGAACCTCTCGGAGGGCCTCCGGGCCGTCGAGGATCTCCACTCCCAGGGGATAAGCATCGCTCCATCAATGAGGGCTTGGACACCGGCGACGACAGCCCCACTGCCCGGCTCATGCTCCATATGTTGCTCTCCCTGGCCGAGTGGGAGAGGGAGACCATCCGGGGTCGGATCAAGGCCGGCGTGGACCGCGCCGCGTCCGAGGGCCGGATCGGGGGCAGACCCCCGGCGCTGCTGCCGGAGAAGCTGCGGGCCGTGCGGGCCTTCCTGGAGGGCGGTGGGTCGGTGAGCGCGGCCTCCCGGACCTTCCAGGTGAGTAGGCCCACCGTGCGGGCCGCCAGGGACGGGGCTTACCCGGGCTGAGGGCGACGGCTCTCCGTGTTCTCGCCCCGGCGGCGTTTCTCATTCCAGGTCAGCCTCGAATCCTTCCTGCCAGTGCTCCAGGGTCTGGACCGTCCCCGGTTCCAGTTCCAGCAGCTTCCGGATCTCCGGCCATCCCATCCTGCTGACGGGCAGCTCCAGGGCCCGGGCGAACCCCATCTCGACCAGGATGCCCCGGCTCTGCTTCCAGCCCGGGACCTCCAGGACCGTCAGCCCCCCGGAGAGGGCCAGGAAGTGCAGGTCGAACCTGTACCAACCTTCCGGCGGGCTGAAGCCGTCCCGTTCCTGGATCGTCGCGCTGTACACCACGGGGGAGAACACGGCCATGTTCCGCCCCATCAGCTCCGTGGCGGCAGCCTCCGCCGCCCGGGCCCTTCGGACCTTCCTGTGTGGGTGCCAGTAGGGAGAGGCCAGGTACTCGATCTTCCGGATCGAGTCGGCGTTCTCCCCGTTCAGGAATTTCTCCAGGTCCGGCGCTTCATGGCCCATGCTCTTGCTCTCCTTTTGATCTTCGACCTTGTTGATGTTCGATCTTGTTTGGCATCTGGGGTAACCCGCGCCCTCCCGGGGCGGGCTCTTCTGAGACTCTCTGGTTCGACATGCTTGGCCGGTCATGCTCTCCCTCTCGGGGATCGTCCACAGGAGGGTCTGGACCGGCTTCCTGCCGGAGGACGCTGTGGGCAGCTTCCCGCCTTTGCCCAGCGCCCCGTGGTTCTCCCCGCCGCAGGAGCACCTGCAGGCGCTACCCCCGGCCGACCAGCACCGGATGTGGCAGTGGCTTCCGGCTAGGACGATGCCCCGGACCGCTTCAGCGGTTTCCGTGCTCATTCCGGGGCCGGTTCCGGCCGGAGGTATCTTCTCCATTCCTTCCGGTGTCTCTTCCAGCGGGATTGCCGGTCCTTCCTTCCACAGGCGGGGTCCACGCTCCGGCAATTGACGTGCCTCCGGGCCGGTTGCGGCTCCAGCCTGGCGTTCAACTTTCCCGTCATTCTCCAGGCCTCCTTGTCCCTGATTTTTCCCGGTTTTCCGGGGGCGGCTTCCTGGTGCGTCTACTGCGGTTTGTCTTGGAGCCCCGGCAGTTCGGGATGGCCCTGCCTCCGCAGTATCATGTCCAGCGGCATGGGCTCGGTGTGCTTGCAGTCGGGCCACGCGCTGCAGCCGAGGAAGTCCTCGTCCGTGGCCCGGTTGGTCCTCACGGTCAGGGGCTGCCCGCACTCGGGGCAATTCTTTGCCAAGGTCCTTGGTTGCATCTTCCCTCTCCTCAGACCGGCGGGGCGTTCCCTGCCGCCGGTCAACCGGCGTTCTCCGCTTTTTCTCCGGCGGGACGCTCTACACGTCGTAGCCCTGTTCCCTCAGCTCCGCGCACCGGTTGCAGTAGGCGTACTTCGGCAGGATCCTGACCTGTTTGCCGCAACCCTGGCTGGTCTTCGGCCCGGTCCAGATGTGCGATTCTCTCACCGTTTTTCTCCTCTTCCCCGGCGGAAGGCGGTTGTTGCCTCCCCTGTGGAAGTCATGCGAGATGGGACAGGGCCCGCGTTCCGGCGGGCTTGGGGCAGGAGGTGAACTCCGTCTCCGTTGGTCCAGTGCCCTGTCCCAGGGTTATGTCCTATCCGGCTTTGGCTTTCGGCCCGAGGGTGTGGATTTTTCCCGCTTCGTCCACGGTCTTGACGGGGAAGCCCCGCTCCAGGGCGGTCTTCACCATGTTCCTGGTCCCCGGCCCTCCGCTGACAAGGGTATGTAAGGGGTTTTTACGATGGGACATGGCGAGTAATCTCCAGGTTGGGCTTGGGTTCTGGCCAGGGTTCAGGCAGCAGCCAGACGCGGCTCCAGAGCCGACCTTGGAGGAGCAGCCGTCTGAGCCAGTCGATGCCATGTCGGGTTACGCTGACGGTGCGGCCCGTCCGGCGCCAGGGGTTGCGATGTAGTTGCGATGTATCGGAGCTGGGGCCTGGGGCGGTGTGCGCAGGTTGCCCGGGGCGATTCTGCGGTCATAGGCGTCTTCCACCCGGGTGCCGTAGGCCAGGGCCAGCAGGGTGGCCACCGACAGCACCAGCCAGTGGCGGGAGATGCGGGCCGGGTCGGAGCGGCGGGTCTTGTCCCACTTCCAGCCCAGGCTCTTGATGACCTTGAAGCCCAGTTCGATCCAGAAGCGCAGGGCGTACCAGCTGGGTCCGGCGTCCTCCGGCGGCAGGTCGGTGAGGATGATCCAGGGTTCTTCCTGCTCGGCGTACCAGACCACCAGGAGAGTGCAGCGGCGTTTGGCCTTGGGAGTGCTGAAGGCGGTGCCGCGGCCAATCCAGGCGGTATCGGGACGGCACAAGAAGCGCTGGGCGGGCAACCGGCGTCCACCATCGGCGCAGAAAGTGATGTTCTTCCGGTAGCGCATACAGGGATGCCAGCCTTGGGAGCGTATCTGCTTCCACAATTTGGGACTGGATATGCCCCGGTCGCAGAGCACGATGACGGTCATATCCCTGGGAACCGCTGGGGCCAGTTCCTTGAGCAGTTCCACCGTGGGGTCCATCCAGGAGCCTTTCTGGGTGGCCTTGTGGATGCGCCAGGCCACGGGGATGGCGCAGCTACGGTAGACGACGCTGATGACGATGGCGGTGATCTGGTCCCCTTTCAGCGTGGGATCTATGGCCAGGGCCAAGCGGCTGGAGAGCCACCAGGAGAGGACCCAGCGGAGCAGGGGCGCGAAGCAGAGAGTAACGTCCAGTTCGGTCTGGCAGGGACGGGCCCGGTCGCTGCCGTCGTAGAGCCACTCCCGGAGGTGCTGGCGCAGGCTGTTCCAGTTGCCCTTGGCGGAGAGGGCCGAGGCTACGGCGTTCTGGCAGGCGCTGCCAGCGAAAATAGCCCCGCAGACCCACAGCGCCAGGCCGGTCAACTGTGGCCGGGAGAGGTGAGGTAAATGCGTTTCAATGACCTGCTGCATCTGATAGCATTCCCGTGGAAGGCGCATGGGACACCTCCAGCACCTGGTTTCGTGACTGCTGCCAAGATGCCGGAATCCCGTGCGCTTTCCAAGTTTTCAGACCATTTCAGCCCTTACATACCCTTGTCAGCCGGCCCTCCGGGGAAGGCCACGACCAAGTCCGGCTATCCTTCGTCCAGCATCTGCCGGTTGCGGACGAACCCCACCGAGCGTCCGTGCCTTTGCCAGTCGGCCGGGAACCTGCGGCAGGGAATGCCCCGGTCCCGGGCGTATTCCCCCGCCAGCGTGTCCGCGCCCCTGGCCGCCCCGTGGATTATCTCGGCCGGCTTGATCCGTCCCAGAGTACGCCGCACCGTCTCCCGGTCGTTGTAGTCCCTCCCGCCGCAGACCAGCACCTTTTTCCCCATCCTGTCATCTCCTGGTGTGGAATTTTCTGAGCAACGGGGCGCGCCTGTCGCCTCCACACCGGAAAGAGCGCCCCCGCGTCCTTCGGACAGGTCCCAATGGCGGGCGGTCCTGGGGCCTGGCTGCTCCATGCTACCCCAGGCCTCCGGGCATGGGGTTTGGAGCCGGCGGCTGTGCCCGGTCTTCAGAACAGGGCGGGTTGCTGTGTTCCCTGGGGCTTCTCCCGCGCCTCCGTTTCATCTCCCTCGGCTTCATCTCCCGCCGGTTCCGGCTCCGGCTCAGCCGCCGCGGCTTTGTTCCGAGCCTGCTCCCGCTGCTTGTCCTTTCTCCTGTTCCGCTCCTCTTCGGCGGCGGCCTGGGCGAAAATCTCCCTTTGTTCCGGGTCCATGGCCCCGTACTGTTCCAGGAACTGCCAGTACCGGCAACTCTCGTATTTCCCGTCGTGGGTCAGCGGGAAGGGGAATTCCCCCGTCTCCTGCAATCGCCCGCACCACGAGGGGCATTCGGCCGCCCTGGGGCAGGGTCCCGGCTGCGGCGGGTTCGGGTCTTCGGAATCGCCGTCCAGGTACTCCCGGACGGCCTTGGGCGAGACTCGGTTCAGGAAGCCCACGTTGGCTGCTGCGGCGTCCGGGCTGTGGATGGGTTCGTCCTCCGCTCCCGGGTGCTCCGGGACGGTGAGCGTCATGAGGTCCCATTCGGCCTGCGTCCTGAGCCCCTCCGGGTCCTCTCCTTCCCGGAGGCGGATCCGGTTGCGGCCGCTGTGCAGGTATCCCCGGTGGTCCAGCATGTAGTTTTCCCTGGCCTTCCGGTCGTGCCACTCCCCGCTTCGGGCGTTGGCGTACAGGTCCTTGACGTCCTCTTCCCTCAGGGTCTTCCGGAGTTCCTCCAGCCCGGCGATGGTCCCCATGTCCTGCCGGACGGCTATTCCCCGATCCTGGAGTTCCGCCTTCAGGGCCTCCGGGCTCTCGGGTCTCCGTGCGGGGTGATCCTGTCCGGTTATGCCCATGCGCTTCGCCAGTGCGCGTATTTTCGCCCCCGTGGTCCATACCAGGGTGAGGTCCAGCTTCTCGTTCTTCTGCCTGGTGCGTTTGCTGCTGAAGGCGTCCATTACTCCAAACACCAGCATGTGGCGGGCCATCTCCCCGTGGTTGGGGATCTCCGGCCCGGCGGCCTCGGCCATGGCCAGGATGACCTGGTTCAGCATCTCGGAGACCGGGTCCTTCAGGGGATCGTGGTCCTGGGGCCGGTAGATGCCGATGCGGGAGTGGGTGTGGTCCAGCCACCATTTCTTCCAGCTGGGTTTCCCTTCCCCGTCCGATGGGGGCATTGCGGCGATGGTCTCCAGCCGGTCGTTCACGGCGTGTTTGGAGGGGTCTTGCCGCAGCCAGTTCAGGGATAGGACCTGTTCCGGGACCTCCGGGGGCAGGTCCAGGCTTCGCAGCGTTGCGGCCTGTCTCTCGGTCAGGACGAACAGGCTTGACATGCCGTGGTGGAATTGGTCTTTCACCTTACCTGCCAACCGCTCGGCCATCTGTCGTCTGAGTTGCTGGACCGTTCCCGGGACCCCGCTTGCGGCGAGCAGGGCCGGCTCCGCCGCGTCCGGGTCGAACTGCGCTCGGATCAGCGCCGTCAGGTACTCGATGCCCTGGGCTTCGGGTTGCGTCATTCTTCCTGTCTCTCTCTCTTTTCCGGTTCTTACCGTATTCCTGGCCCCGGCGGGGTTCCACACAGCCCATGGGAGTTCGCTCCGGCCCAATCTTGACCGCTATCTTCACCAGGTCTCTCTCTTCCAGGTTGTGGATGCAGACCGGGCATTGGCCCTTCTCAACAGCCTCCGGGTGGAATAGGTTGCGACAGCCCCGGCAGGCGTATGCTTCGGCGGCTACGGCCTCCCGGTGTCTCTTGGGGCTGGCGCCCTGCATAGCCAGCAATTGCTTCAGCCGCTCCCGTTCCGCTCTCTGTTCTTTGACCTCCGGGGGGAATCCCTCGTCCTTGGCCGGGAGGGTTCCCGGGTGGTCCAGCCGCATGATTTCCTCAAAGGCTTCCTCGGAATGCCTGGGGTAACCGGCCCGGACCATACGGCGGCGCAGGTTCCAGCTCAGTCCCAGTCCGTCACCGGGAGAGATCCGCTCCCGGTTCCGGACCCTCCGGGCCAACCGGACCATGCTCTCCTGACCGTCCCCGGTGTTCATCCGGCCCGCGGGTTGCAACCCGCCCGCCTTCTGGTTGATCTTGGCGTGGAGGTGCCGTGCGACGTGTCGGCGGGACTCGTCTTGGTCGATGACGGTCTTCCAGTCGATGCGGGCTTTCTCGAAATTCTCCTGCCGTTGGAATGCCCGGTGGGCCCGGAGATGCCGGAGTTGGGTTGCGGTGTCTCCCCCGGCTGCGGCCGGGTGTTTCCCGGCTGTGGGGCTGGTCATGGCCTTTCCTCCCAAAACATGAAGAGACCCCGGAGACCGGTTCTCCGGGGTCTGTGCGGAGTCCGGCCCGGGGCCCTTGGGGGTCCGGGTGTGTCCCAGGGGGCCGGTTATTCCCGGCGGCTGTCCAGTTGTATGAAGAGGACCTGTTCCCGGCTTGCCGCTTCCAGGGCGGTACTGGAGATCGATTCCCCGATGACTGCCGGGTGAACCGTCCCGCCGTCGGCTCTTGCCATGATGGCGGCTCTTCGGGCCGCGCGTTGGACGTCTTGGTCCTGCACCGTGAGGGACACCTCGGCGACCACGTGGACTTCCCGCCCTCCGGGTTCCAGCCCCCGGAGCGCCAGGTCGGCCAGTTCCATGTCGTCGGCTTCCTCTTGTGATATGGCCCCGGTCTCGTTGGCCCGGTCCAACAGGTTGGTGAGTTCCAGCTTGTCGGGCACGGTAATGGCCTGGAGCATCTCAATGCGGCTGAGGCCGAATTGCTGTCTCATCCGGCGGCCCGCCAGCCTGGCGGCCTGCCGTTCGTAGTCGGAGCCGATGATGTTGCCGAGTTGCCCTGATATGCGGGCTTGACCCTCTTCCAGCCGGGCTTGACCCTCCTTCAGGTCGGCTACGTCTGCCTTCAGCTCCGTCACGTCGGTTTCCATCCGGGATACCTGGGCTGGAAGTTGCAGCAGCTCTTCTGTCAGGATGTGACGGCGCATGGCGTTTCGGAGGGCCGGGTTCCGCTCCATGGCCTGCAGGATTTCCTCGAACGTGTTGATGTTCGTCATTCTGGTTGGCTCGTTCCTAAACTAAAGCCAAGGTGAAATGTACATATCGCCAGACCGCACTGTCGGTGGCCACCCAGTTGGAGCTTAAAGGTGGTATGAGGTGCTGTGGAGTCCTTTCGGTGGTCTTCGAAACCCCATAAATGCACATCCCACCTTGGTATTGGTTTAGAATCCGGTCCATTCTATCACCTTGCCCCTGGGCGGGGGTGCGTTTCCTTCTAACGGAGCTCGGTGCCGCCCCGGCGCAGCAGGTAGCTTTCGCTTATGGACTTGGCTATTTTCCTCGTTCCCGTGAGATCGCTGACGGCCTCGGGCGCAGCCCGGATGACCACGCCCTCCCGGATGTGGTTGGCTCCGTCCAGCGTGGACTGGCCCTCGGTGAGGCTGAGGACGGTTTCCTTGGAGTACGGTCCTACGTACAGCACCGGGACGGTGTTCCAACCCAGGGATTCGATGTACTCGTAGGTCTGGTACTCTCCGTCTACGGCGATGTCGAAGACCCTGAACTCCTGGGTGTTGATGCCGTACTTCAGGTCTTGGATACTGCCCCCGTAGATCTCGCCCAGCACGTGGAAGTCGGCGTTGCCCAGTTCATCTTCCATCCTCTGGAGAATTTCCCTGTTGAGTTCCCATTGCCGGATGTAGAGGTTGTTCCGGTTGGCCTCGTTCCGCTTGAGCGCCAGTCCCTGTTCCGACATTCCCAGGCTGCTGACCAGCGGTTCGCCGCCGGCGCGGGCCATGCAGCACCACGTTCCGTGAATCTTCTCGGTGATGGTGACGGTCTCGCCCTCTCGGAACATTTCGGGGTACTTCTTTATGTTTTCCACGGGAAACTTGACGGTCTGTCCGACTCTCGATTCCACCTGCCCCTTCATGTGTGTTGGAATGGGTGGTTCCCACTTGGTAATTCCCAGCTCTTCTCCCATGTCCGTCCCAGGCGGACGGCCGGGAGCAGGGTAGACTAGGCCCTGGGACAGTATGCCGCGGAGCCTTATTGCCTTGACGCGGTTGTGGTCCGGCCCGGCGAGCTTTCCCTCCAGCCCCATCTCGGCTATGAGGTTGTCCGGGACTATGGACGCCTCCGGGATGTAGGCGCAGACGTCGCCGTCTTGAAACTGGCCCTTGAGGACGATGCTGTAATAGTCGCCGACGCGGGCCAGTTCCAGGAGGTCTGCGTTGGGGTGCTCTTCAATGGTGACGGGGTAGGTCTTGACTTCGAATTCTGCCATTGCCTTTTCCTCTTTGTTCGTTTCCTTGCTGTTGCTCGCTGGAGCGTCCGCCGCCCTTCCCTTTTCTGACTGAAGGGGCCGGGCCCCTTTCAGGGCCGGCGGCGCGATCTGTCACGGCCGGTGCGCCTGGGGCGTCCCGCTTGGGTCATCCAAGTCTTTCCAGGCCACCATCTCCATCAGCCTTCCGTCGTCGTCCATGTACCCGTGTATCCTGACGGCCGTGTGCTCCCGGATTTCCGGTTTCTCCGACTGACTCGGGTCCCACCTGTACTCCGCGGTTATACTCTCGTGGTTCCCGGGAGGATTCACCTCGAACCACATGACGGCGTATCGGTCGCTCTCCCATTCGATCTCCACCCAGTCCCCCACGGTCCCGTCTAAGACGTCCAGGTTGTACTCTTTCCATGTTGGTCCGGCTTGGCCTGCGTCCTGCTGCGTCATGTCCTCTTCTCCTGGCGTATGCTCGGGGCGCGGCGCACCCCAACACCCGGAACCGCGCCCCGGCCCTTTCCTCGCAGTCATAAGCGCAAGCACGCCTCCCCTGCTACCTGGCCGTCCTGACCCAGAAGGCGGGGGGCTTCTCCCGGCGGTTGACCAGGCATTTCTGGAGGATGTCCGCGGGGACCACCCGCTCCAGGGCCTCGGGGTCGTAGAACCGCTCGCTCCGGGGTTGGAAGTAGCCGCCGATGACTCCTTCGACCACGACGTCGGCGCCCCCGGCCGAGTTGGACACCGCCTGGAGCATGTCCCGGGCCTTGTCCACCCTGGGCTTCAGTTCCCTCCAGGTCCGGGCCGCCTCGATCACCTCCTGCTGCTCGCTCGTTACCGTCCGCTTCCCGCTGGGGTCCTCCTCTTGCTCCGGGTCCATCCCCCAGCAGGTGGAGTGGTAGTTGCAATACTTGCACTCGCTGGAGCTCTGGGGGTAGGGCCGTCCGGTGAGTTCTCCCTTCTTCGCCGCCATGGCGGCTCCGGCCTGCTTCGTCATCGTCTCGTCGATGAACTGCCTTTCCCAGGAGACCCGTTCCGGCGGTATCATCCGCCCCTCCCGGTCCATCATGCCGAATACGCCCCGCTCCGGGTGGGACACGAGCTTCATCTCGAACATCCTACGGCCGTAGAGGCCGATCTGGGCGATGTACGCGGGGTAGACGAGCGACGCCGTCCCGTTCCACCTCCAGGGCCCGTTCCGGGCCCATTGACTTGCACTCCAGCGTGACCCATTGGTTGTTGGTGAGGTCGGGATGCCGGCATATCCCGTCGGGGTGCCCCGTGATCGTCGCGCCCGCTCCGGGCAACTCCATTTCCAGCTCCAGCTGGCCTCCCTCGGAGAGGACGGTGTGCTCGGTCTCCCAGCCGTTTCGCTCCAGCTCCTTCAGGATCAGGACCTCGGCCATGTGGCCCATTGCCATCCGGTTCCTGGCCTGGTTGCCGGGTGGGTTTGACTCCGGTTCTCCCGCCGCCGCGTAGGCCGAGGCCCGGGGGCATCTCCCCGCCGAGGATATTCTGAGGTGAGGCGGCTCCTCCCGGTCCAGTTCCAAAGAGGCGATGGGTTGCCAGTGTTGTTCTTCCGCCATTCCGTCTCCCCCTCGTTGGTCTTTTTTCATGCTACCATAGGGGGGCTTTGTCCCGGTTTCCTGTTCGGGCTCCGCCCGGTCCGAGGCCTCGCTCCGCGGTTTCCCCTGCTTCTTATAGCGACGGCTTGTCTATTTACCCTGGCTCCCGGCGGTCTCCTGTTCCACCGCCCACTGGAACAGGGACGGCGCCTCCGGCTCCTTCCGCCGCCGCTTTCCGGTGGTCTTCACAGGCTGGGCCATGAACTCCGTCCAGGAGAATATGCTCGGTTGCTCCGGCTCCGGCTCGGGTCCCGGCCCTAGCTCCGGCTGGGTTGCGTCCACGCCCCAATCGTCGTCCACCAAGTACCGCTCGTTCTCCCGCTCCGACTCCCGGGCCCGGGCAAATATGTTCTCCAGCGAGTCTCCAGCCTTCAGCTCCGTTTCGTTGATGATCTGCCGGGCCAGCGTCATTATCAGGTCCTGGCTGTCGTCTCCGAAGGTGGTCAGCCCGTCCTCGGGCAGCTCTCCCTCCACCGCCAGGGAGCTCTGCATCTTCTTGGCGACGAGCTTGAGTGCGTCCGTCTGGATCGTGTTCTCGTAGACCATGAAGATGACCTTCACCGGGCGGGTCTGCCCGATGCGCCAGGAGCGGCGCGACGCCTGCCGCATGGTGTAGACGCTGTAATCGGCTCCGGTCCTGCAATCGCTAGAAAATCCTCAGTCGGGATTGCCAGGGTCAGGTTGACCCGGTTGTTCTTGTCGATGGTCGCCCCGTCCAGAAGCAGCCGCAGCACCTCCCGCCGCTCTTCCTGGGGCAACTCGTCCAATCCGTCGCCGATCCACTCGGCCCACTGCACTACTCGCTCCGCCAGTTCCCACTGCTCTGATTGCGCCGATTCCCTGGCCCGGTAATCGTTCAGCTTCTCCCGCAGAGTCTCCAACCGCTCGGTGATGAACTTGCGCTGGTGGTCAAGCTGGGCCTCGGTTATCTTCCCAGACACGTAGAGCCGGATGGCCCGATCCTCCTCCACCTGGACCTTTTGCAGGTCGCGCTCCGCCCTGGCGATCTCCTCCGCCACCCCGTCGGCGTCCGCCTGGGAGTTGAGGGACTCGATGCCGGCGACGATCAGGCCCGGGTTCTCCAACATCTTCTTAACCTGGCCCCAGACCAGTTCTTCCAGCCGTTCCGCCCGGATATAGCCGTGCTCCCGGCACTTCACGCCGATGTTGAGTTTTCCGTAGCAACGGTAGTAGCGGTGGGGCGGGTCCAGCTCGTACTTGTAGGACTTGCCGTCCCGCTTGACGGTCTGGCGTCTATTCGCCTGGCAGCCCATGATGTAGCCACACTCGGCGCACCGGATCAGGTGCTGCAGGAGGTAGAAAATCTTGGTGTTTCGGCCCGACCGGGTAAGCCGTTGCTTCTTGGCTTCCTGGGCCTGCTGCCAGGTCTCCTCGTCGATCACGGGTGGGAAGGGAACCCCGACCCACTCGTCCTCGGGCCGGCCGTATCTCCTCATCCCTTGCTCGGTGGCGACGTGGCGGACCTTGCCGAACCACCAGGTGCCCCGGTAAGCCTCGGTCCCCAGGATGCGAGTCACGGTGCGGTCGTACCAGCGCCCGACGTTGTGGGGCGTGGGCACGCCCTCGGCGGTGAGCTGCCGGGCGATGGCGGGAGCGCCCATTTCCTCGCGGACGTACATCTGAAAGACGCGGCGGATTACCTCGACCTCAGCCTCCTCCACCAACGGCCTGCGGCCCTCTCCGAGGCGGTAGCCGAAGGGGACGTTGTTGACCGGGATGCGGCCCTGCTTGGCCGAGCCGCGCTTTCCCATGGAGGCCCGCTCCCGGAAGTTATCCAGCTCGATCTTGCCGATGGCGGCCATCAGGCCGAAGGTCTTCATGTCGATGGCGTCCATGACGGCTTCCAGGTCAATCTGGTATGCCTCGATTACTTCCATGAGAACGGCGGCGGGGTACATGCCCCGGCTGAGCCGGTCGGACTTCCAGCAGACGATGGTGTCGAAGCGCCCCTGCTTGGCGTCGGCCAGCATCCGCTGGAACTCGGGGCGATTCTTGGACCAGCCCCGGCCCACCTCCTGGTAGCGGGCGGTGATGGTCAGCCCCCGGCGCTGGCAATGGGCCTCCATGTCGGAAATCTGCTCGGAGATTGAGGTCTTGTCCTCCCCGTCCTGGCTCTTGTCCGAGACGCGGGCGTAGATGGCCGCCCTCTGACCGTTGGCCTGCTGTTGGCGCTTCGGTGTGTTGTTCGCCATGATTTCCTCCCTACACTTGTGTCGTTGAAACAAAAAAAGACCCGCCCCCTGCCGGGGACGGGTCTGCAAGTAGTACAATACCACTGCATCACCTGTCACTGCAGGTGGCGCCATGGCCCGGGGTGTTGATAGCACCGCCGGGCCAACTTGTCTCTTGGATGATACCCGACGGGCTGATGGGCGTCAAAGGGCTGACGGTCAGCCGTTCGTCGCTGTATCCCTCCCGCGTCGCCATAGGCAAACCGCCTCACTCTACTTCGGCGCTGCCGTCCTCCAAAAATGATTGCTGCTCGGGCTGCTTCGAGCCTTCCCTTGAGATGTGCTTGGCCAGGAGGGTGAAGAGGCGGCGCAGGCGGTCCTCGGCGTCGGGAGCCGGATGGCATTCAATTCGGCCGATGCGCGGTTCCGGCCCGGCGTACCTGGGATTTTTCGGTTTGCCCTGGTTCCTGGTTCCTGCCAAATCGTTGCTCCCTGGGGTCCTGGCGGGAGTTCTCTTTTATAGGGCGCCCGTTTCAAACCAGTGTGGATGGCGGGAACGCAGGTTGGAACCGCTTATAGGGTGGTTCACCCATGATTCATGCGGATGGAGAACGGCGGTGAATCCGCCGAGGGTGGAGGGCAAACCGAGTGGGCGGCGGTGTAGCCGGGAGCGGGGAGGCTATCAGTAGGGGGAGGGAAGGGAAGCAGGTCGGGGCTTACCCTCGCGGCCTACTCCCGGTGCAGCACCCTGGCCCTGGGCAGCAGGTGGGCCAGGCCCAGCTCCTCGGCCAGGTCCTGGAGGGCCAGCAGGTAGTGGGAGGTGGGTTGGACGCCGTGGAGCCAGCGCCGGATGGTCAGCGGGCTGGTCCCCAGGCGGCGGGCCAGCTCGCTCCAGGACAGCCCGCTGGCCTCCTTGAACCGTCTCAGGCACTCTGGGAAGTCGTCGGGGAACTCGTAGTACCCCCGCGGTGGTGCATCTGCTGTCGGGGCATTGACTACAGCCTCCACAGGGACGCCAGGAACCCGTCGCCCATGATCAGGTCCAGGCCGCCGGGAACCACACCGGCTAGGCGGACAATGGAGAGCATGGCCCCGCCGCAGGGTTCGGTGCCGTCCTCCTTCCATCGAAGCACCTGCTTGCGGTCCGCGCCGAGGGCGTCGGCGAAACCGTTCCAGGTGAGGTCTGTGGCGTGCTTGAGGCGTTCCAACCGCTCAACAAAGTCCTCGGGCAGGACGCCGGAGCCGTAGAGCAAGGGGCGCCCGGCGATGACCAGTTGCGGTCCGCCCCGGAACAAGACAGGCGAAGGGTTACTCCCCGCTGTCGGGGTACTCGAAGTAGAACAACTCATTGAAATCCCTCAAACCCAGGAACCGCAGCATCCGGTTGCGCAGCCTGCCCGACGGAGCGCGGTTCTGGTTGACCAGCATGGACAGGTGGCTGCGGCTGATGCCCAGCTGGTCGGCCAGCCAGTTCTGGGTTCGCTTCATCCGGGCCAGGCAGTCCCAGAGGACCTGGGACCTGAGCCGTATAACGGGGCGCTTGCGGCGTGCCATTGATTCACCAGCGGTCCTGGTATAGTCTAAACACACTTAGAGTGTGTTTAGTGTGATTGTAGGAAGCCGCCGGGCGGGGGGCAAGACAAAGACGAACTAATGTACTATATTATTCCACTGAATTAGCAGCTATGCACACCGGGAGGGAAGTCCCTCATGCCTGAAGCCAGGGAGTATCCGTGGAAGAACATCGGGGACCGGGTCAGGGAGGCCCGGACCAAGCTGGGGCTGACTCAGAAGGAACTGGCCCGGCAGGTGGGGGTTACTTCTCAGACCGTCTGGTCCTGGGAGGCGGGCCGGGTGAAGCCGAAGCACGAGCACCTGGAGGAACTGGCCTTCCACTGCGGGGTCAGCACCGCCTGGATACTGGGCCGGGACGTCCTGGAAGCCGAGCTGCTCAAGGAGGCCAGCGTGTCCTTCTACGATGCGGTCGAAGGCTTGCCGTTGGAGGACATCGAGACCATCCAGAACTTCGTCAACTTCGTCCGCCAGGAGCGGCGGAGGAGGACGGAGGCTGGAGGATGACCCGGGCCGAGAAAAGGGGCGCGGCCCTGCGGCGTAAGCTGGGGCTGACGGGCCGCGTGGACGCGGAGGCCGTGGCCGACATCATGGGGTATCCGGTGAAGCGGCTGCCGCTGGTGAAGCAGAGGGAGATCGAGGTGGACGGGTACATCTGCATCGCCGAGCGGCTGGGAACGGAGGAGAGCCGTTGGTACATCGCCCACGCCCTGGGGCACAAGATGATGCACCCAGGAAACCACCTGTGGGTTTATCAGAAGACCATGCTGGGTTACAGGTACGAGCGGGAGGCCCAGGACTTCGCCCACACCCTGCTCACCGACGACCGGGAGGCAATAGGGGAGGGTTTCACCTGCTCTTTGGAGGTGGCGGACTACTTCGGGGTGCCGGAGGAGTTCGTCCGGCTCCAGGCGCCTATGGTCCTGGAATGGGGAGCTGACGGGACGATCCAGAGCAATAGTTGCCCAGCATACTGACTCCGGCAACGGGTCAAGACCCACCCGGTCAGCCGGGCCGCGTGCGGGGTAATTCCAGCCCGGACCGCCGGCCGCATCGCGGCCTTCGCTATGCCACTTTTCCTTCCCCGGCCATCCGGGCGCGGACCTGCCCCAGCAGGTCCCGCAGTTCCTCGGCAATTTCCGGGTGGGGGTCTCCGGCCAGGGCTTTGCAGGCGAGTTTCTCGGCGAGGCGGGGTTGGCCGCTGTTGAAAGCCATCCACCCGGCGCTGCGATGCAGGACCGACCAGGTTGGCTCGGCCAGGTCATTCCGCTCTTCCAGTTCCCGTATGGACGCCAGTTCCAGTTCCAGCGCCTGGGCGTAAAGCTGGCTCGTTCTTTCGGTGTTGCCCCGCGTTCGTTCCAGGATTGCGGTTTCCACCAAGTCCATTGCCTGGTTGTGCGGGCTGTTCTCAGTGCTCATCGCTCACTACCTCGGCCTGCGGTCCGCTGAACTCCACCACCACCACGTAGGCGGGCAACCGGTCGCCGGTCAACGCCAGGCGGTCCATTTTCTCCCGTACCCGCCTTCTCACATCTCCATCGCTGCCCCGGAGAATGCCGGAAACCTCCAGCCTCGCCTTGCGCTGGAAGTAGGGGGCATCGGATTCGTGGCCCAGCCAGCGGTCAATGTGTGTGCCTATCGCGGCGCGCTCTATCGCCACGTAGCCGGTTTCCCGCTGGATCAGCAGGATCGCGACGCCCTCAGCGCCCATTTCCGTGGCCTCCCGGAGGTCGGCCTAGGTCCGGCGTTCCTGCCCGGTTACCTCTGCCCAGTTCAGGACATGACTGGTTTGGATGGTCCCTCTTACGAAGAGTCGAGTCCCGGGGATATGTCCTTCATGTTCCAAGCAGACAGCCCCAGCCTGCGCCATCGCCCCGCCAAGTTGGGCGGTCAGGCCCGGTTGCCCGGCCCCCAGGTCATTCAAATCCAGCATCTGAGTCGCCATAAAACACTCCCAAGTCTAGCAACAGCCCGCCCATGCCGCAATCCGCAGAGTCCAAAACACCCCCACCCCTACCGGAAAGTTCCAGGTCAAGGAGGACTTGCCGGCCGGTCTAGGTGGAAAGCCCGGTGGCGCCGTTCGCGGCCTGTGGCAATGGTCTACGGGAAAATGGGCAAGCCCAATCCCAACCGCCGGGGGTGAGCCAGGCCCGTCCCTGTGGCCCGAGGCTCGTGAGGGCGGCCTTGTTGGATACCCACAACGGAACCTCCACCCCGGCCCGCTCCATCTCCTCCCTTGCCACCCGCAGGAAGTGGCTGGCGGCCAGCTCGTCGTCGAAGACCACCAGGACGGCGGGCGCCGCGCCGTGGTCGTCCAGGGGCCGCCGCGTCGAGTAGTAGCGCAGGTAGGGGGCCAGCCTCGCCGCCATGGTGATGGGGCGCACCGCCCGCCGCTCCCACTCCAGGAAGAAGGGAACGGTTTGTTCGCCCCGGCGCAGGACGCCGGAGGCGTCGGGCCGCACCGAGTGCAGCCGCCCGTCGTGGCGGAAGTAGCGCGACGCCCGGTTGGGCGGGTCGAGCTGCACGACTTCCCAGCCCTGGCCGCTGGCTTGGGTTCTCAACGCGGCCAGGAACCAATGGACCGCGCCGGTGTGTTCGGCGTTGCGCAGCAACTGGCGGCTGCGGGAGCCGGAGACGTTGCGCCAGGTCAGCGGCGCTTCGGGGTCCAGCGGCGCAGCGCTCCACCGCCGCCTGGCCGTTCCCACCGAGGTACGGTCGCGGCGGGCCAAAAGCGCCAGCGCCCGGTCCGACAGGGCCAGCCGCCGAGTTCCCCGGGCGTTGGCGTGGCTCAGCAGTCCGAACTCTTCCAGCCTTTCCGTCAACTGGGACACCCGCCGGGTGGACACTCCCATCAGCCCCGCCAGGTCCCGCCGGGACGCCCAGAGCCAGTCGGAGAGCAGGTCCAGGGCGCGTTTCTCGGCGAGACCGAGCACGGCGGGCAGCAGCCAGTCCGGGGCGAGTGCGTCGAGGTCGATGTCATCAGGGAGAGCCGCCCGCGCGGGCTGGGCCTCCACCGGCACCTCCCCGCTCCGGTCCAGGTGGGTCAGCACATAGCGCAGGTCCAGGGCGGCGGCGATTGAGGGGGGATGCCACACCGGGGAGTCCGGCCCAGCCAGGGCGGCGTCTTTCTCCAGGGCCAGGTACACGGGGAACCTCGCCCCGGCCAGCATACGGCGGGCCTGGCGCAGCCGCACCTCGTCGGGGGCCAGCACCAGCAGACCGCCGGGGAGCGGCCCCTCCCTGAGACGCCACAGCCGCTTGGAAAAGCCAGTGCGGTCGGCGGTGAGTCCCTGGCGGACGACGGCAATGGTCCGCCCGTCGGAGAGGACGACTGCGGCGTCCACCGGCGCGGCCCGGAACAACCGGATGCCGGTGGGGAAGGCCACGTTGGACACGGCGGCGGCCAGGCGGTAGATGACGGCCAGGGCGTCCAGCCGTTCCAACAGAACGCGCCGCCGCTGGCCGGAAACAGGCCAGCAGCGTAGCAAGTCCTCAAAGGCGGTTCCCTCGACCTCCGCCAGACGTCGCAGACCGTGGGCAGTGAGGTAATATCTCTTGGTGGGCGGCAGCAGAGGCGAAGCGTGGGGGATGGCGTCAACCATCCCCCTTTCTTGCAACCTATCCATACCAGCGTAGACTGCGCCCCGGGACCAGCCGGACAGGGCCGCCAGGTCCAGCCGGTCGGCGAAGGGCTTCTCCGCCAACCGGCGCAGCAGGCCGGTCTCGCAATCGGTCAGCGTCATTCCTGCACCTCCCCTTCACCGGCAGGCTCCCCGTCCGCCGCATTGCGCCTGCTGCGCTGCCTGTTGCGATTTGGACCGGAGTCCGGCTGCGGCTGTTGTGGCTGCTGCGGCGCGGGGTTGCTGCCGTTCTGCCTTTCGAGGAGCAGCCGGTGGTACTCGCTGATCTTCTGCTCCCCATCGGCGTTGCCGGCGGCGATCTCCCCGGCCCTGGTGGTGTAGTCCCTGGCCCCGGCCCTGATGAGGTCGGCGACCTGGGCATCGCCCGGTTCGGGCTTTTTCACCATCATGGAGTAGGCGGGCATCCGGTCGGCGCCCACGGTGGCCCGCACGTAGCAGTGGTGCACCGGCAGCGACGTGATGTCGTCCTCGCTCACCCGGTCCTTGCCCAGCTCCCACACCAGGCGGCGGGCGTCGCTGCCCGACACCTGGAACACGGCCAGGCAGCCCACGTTGGCCAGGATGGTGTCCTGCATGGTGCGGGAGAGGTCGTCCAGCTTGGCCAGGCTCTGGGTGGCGAGGATGAAGGACGCTCCGTACTTGCCCAGCTCCGACAACATGCTCTCGTAATCGACGCCGGGCATTGACTGCATCTCGTCGACCACCACCAGCGCGCCGCGCCGCCGGTGCAGGGGCAGGCTCTCCTGCTCCCGGATCACCGAGTCCACCAGGTTGAGCAACGACGCGCCCACCAGGGCGGCCACGTCCCGGCCCGCCGTCCCCTGGGCGGTGGACACGAAGAGGACGCCGCCCTCCAGGATGGTCTCCCGCAGGTCGATGGTGGAGCGGGACTGGCCCAGGATGGCCCGCGCCTTCTTGGACGATGCATAGTAGGCCAGGCGGGTCTGCACCGGGGCGATGGCCTCGGAGCGGTACTGGCGGTGCCAGTCGTCGAAGTCCCTGACCCACCAGTCCAGCAGGTAGGTGTCGCTGACCTGGCCCAGCACCTCGGCCCGGAACTTGCCGTCGGAGAGCAGCTTCAGCCCGTCCAGGATGGTGTACTGCTCGCCGTCGTCCCGTTGCTCATTGGCCTCGTGGAGGGTCTTGACGGTGTGCTCCAGAATGGACTGCATCCGGGGCCCCCACTGCTCCCATAAGCCCTTGGCCACCCGCACCACCGAGTCGGCGGTGCGGTCGCGGTCGGCGAAGCGGTCGCGGTCGGCGAAGATGCGGGTGTCCAGCAGGTTGACGCCGGGCGCTCCGTCGTCGTCGGCCAGGTCGATGAGACGCACTTTGTCAACCAGGGACTCGGGCACCTGCTCCAGCAGCCCGGCCACCAGGTCGGCGTGGGGGTCGACGACAATGATGGCGTCGTTGTCCCGGCCCGCCGCCTTCTCCCGGAGCTTGTGGGCGACGACGTGGTGCATCAGGGTGGACTTGCCCATGCGGGTGCGGGCCACGTAGAGGTGATGGCGTTTGAGCAGGTCGTCGGTGAAGTTGATCTCGCGGGGCGGGGCGCCGGTCCTCACACCCCGGGCCTGGGGCGCCAGCGCCCTGGACCCCGACCGCTCCACCAGGGGCGTCTCGTCCCCCTCCCCAGGCGGGTGCCACAGGGCGGCAACCTCCCTGACTCCCAGGACGCTGCGCCTGCCGAAGAGCCCCGGCCCGGCGGGGTGGAGTGTCACCACGGGGAAGAGGGGCCTGGCCTCGCTCACCTTGAACCTGGCCCCGGCGGGATGGTTGTAGTGGCGGTAGGCGGCGGCCACCCCGTCCAGCAGGTCGCCGGCCCGCTCGTTTCCGGTATCGTAGGGCATGAAGGCGGTGACCTGGAGCTCGGCGTCGAAGGCGATGCGGGAGACCTTTTCCTGGATCAAGAGCGGGTCGTAGACCCGGTTGCGGGCCTTCTTCCACCTCCACCAGCCCCAGCCCGCGACGACCATGCCCAACACGCTGCCCAGGCCCAGCAGGGAAGCCTTGAGTATCTCCCCGTCCTGCACCCACAGGTAGCCCCGCAGGGCGGCCAGCGCCCCCGCGCCCAGGACGGCCATGGTCACGCCGTCCACCTGGAGGGGCCTGGTCTGGTAGGTGTAGGAGGGGTCGCGGTGTCGGTCGGGTACATGTCGGAGGTGGCAAGGGGCCGGAAGAACATGGGCCCGGAGGTCCAGGCGCGGGTCGAGAAGGCGCTGGGCGGTCCGGTGGCGATTGCGCCCGCCGAGTGCGCCAACCGGCACGACGGCCCGGTGAAGGGGGAGAGCAGCTACATCCGGGAGCGGGCCCGGGAGCTGGGCTTTAGCCTGAAGGGACTGGCGGAACACGTGGGGGTGAGTTACGGGTACATGGTCCAGGTGTCGCGGGGCCAGCGGAACATGAGCCCTGGGGTCCAGGCGCAGGTGGAAGAGGCGCTGGACGGTCCGGCCAGGATCGAATCCGCCCAGCCACGCAGCGTGGACCCGCGAGCCCTGTGGGATCGCATGGAAGCGCACCAACTGAGCCAGAACGAGGTCGCCAGGCGGGCCGGAATCAGCTCGGGTCATTTGTCCCAGATCATGAACGGCAGGAGGACCCCGTCGGGGGAGGTGCTGGCGAAGCTGCACGAGGTGCTGTTCCGGCCCTCGGCGGCGGAGCTGGTGGTGCCCGCCGAGGTCAAGGTGATGGCCTGGAAGAAGGGTTCCCGCAACGGCGTGGTGGTGCGCGGCGCCGGTGGGCCTGGGGCCGGTGGTAACAACCCTGGCGGCGGCACCGTCCGCATCGGAGGCCGGGTGCCCTGGGGCGCCGAGGTGGAGTACGCCTACCGCGCCGGCTACGACAGCCGGGGGCAGGTGTCGGTGACCCACCTGGTGGACGAACCGGGCTATGGCCGGATGTTGACCCAGCCGGAGCGGGACGGCGCCGGTCCCGGCGAGGACCGGACCGGGGCCTGAGCGCGACCAGAGAACAGGCGGCCACGGGCGCGACGCCAACCGCCTATCCCCCTACCGGACACGAGATTTGGCGCCAGCGGTCTCGGCGGTCCTGGCCGGGGAACCGGCGCGGCCCCACATGGAACGTCAAGCCCAATTCCCAGCCCCTGTACATCGTCGAGGGAGCGCCAAACTCGGAACAGGAACGGGGGCGGGGCCGGTGAGACCGGGGGCGCTGGACCGATGCGAAAAACTGGGGGAGGACGCCGCGACGCGGTGTACTCCCCGCCGGTCTATATGCGGCCCGTTTTGCGTTTCGGTGCGGCGGTGTCCCGGTGGACCGGCCGTTACTCACCGGCGGGTTCAATGAGTTCAATGATGAACAGCCGGTCCCAGTCGGTCACGCCCAGGGCCTGTTGCAACCATCGCTGGGTGCGTACTGAAGGGCTGCGCTCCCCGCGAATCAGTTGTGAGAGGTATCCGGCGGAAATCCCGCTGCGGCGGGCCAACTCCTTTTGGGTTATGCCCAGTTGGTCCAGCAGTTCCCACACGGCGACGGGGTTGAGCTCCACCCTGGACCGCGAGGGACGCTTCCGCCTCATTTCGCCTGCTTCCTCTCCTGTCAGGTTCCGCTCTTTCTGCCGCCGGGAGCACGGGTGATTCGGCATCGGCGCGGGTCCCCCGACCGCTGCAACGCCGTTCCTTCGTCGTGGGAATTGGACGGCGGCCCAGCCAGTCGGAGTATGCGGCCCCTTTTTCCGTTTCACCCGAGCCCCTTTACCCTGCGTGCGGGACCCTTCGTTGCCCTGGGAACTGAGCCACGGGCAATGGCAGGTCTATTAACCCGGCCCTCGGCGGCGCAGTCCTCGATACCGGCTACGGGGCCGCCGGGGTGTCGATGTGCACCCAGCGGGAACGCTCGCTGGTCCCGTGCTCGTTGATGGCCTTGATCCGGTAGGTGTAGGTGGTGCTGGCCGCCACCTCGTTGTCGGTGTAGGTGGTGGCGGCGCTCTCCGTGTTCGCCACCAATACACTGAAGTCGCCCCCTTGATCGTTGACGCGGACGCGCCGCAGGATCACGTAGCCGGTGATGCTGTCGTCCTCGGGGTCGTCCCAGGTGAGCACGACCTGGCCGTGGGACGCCGCGGCTTCGAGGCCCGTGGGCTTATCGGGTACGGGCGCTGCCGGGACGTCGATGTGGGACCAGCGGGAGCGTTCACTCGTTCCGGCCCCATTGATCGCCTTGATTCGGTAGGTATAGCGAGTCTCAGCTGCCACCGTGTTGTCGGTGTAGGTGGTGGCGGCCGTGCCCGTGTCCGCCACCAGCTCATCGAACTGGCCCTCCGGGTCGACCCCGGGAATGCGCCGCAGGATCACATAGCCGGTGATGCTGTCGTCGCCGGGGTCGTCCCAGGTGAGGGTCACCGAGTCGTGGGTCGCCGTGGTGGCTTCGAGGCCCCTGGGCTTGGCCGGCGGCTCCGTAGGTTGCGCACCGGCCACCACGTCCGTAGCCGCGCTGGTCAGCGTCTCCTCGTTGTCGGCGTCGTCGGTGAAGCTCACCTGCACCGTGATGGCCTTGCTCTCTTCGCTATCGGTCAGCGTGTAGGTCAAGCTGTTAGCGCCTGCGATGTCGGTATCGTCGGCAAGCCACTGGTAGCTGAAGGTGGCATTTGCAAGACCGTCAGCGTCGGCGATGCCCGACGTGTCGGCGGTGAGTGTCTGGCCCACCTGCGCCGTTCCAGTGATGGTGGGCGCTCCAGTGGCGAGGTTGTTGGTCACGGTGACCGTCACCCTCCCCGAACAGTTGTTGGTGGTATCGGACTCACCCGCCACCGAGTCCACACACGCCCAGTAGGAGGACGTGCTAGGGGTCGAGGGCGCCGTCAGCCTAATCGTTTTGAAGCTGCCCTGTGGACGGGTAAGGGCCCGCTGATCGGCCGTGCCAATCTCCGTGGTCGTCCCATCCACCAATTGCTTCCACCGCAGCGTTGTTGCCGCCGACTGCGCATCTCCCTGGTTGGTCACCGTCACCCCTATCCGGAAACTTCCCCCCGTCACTATGTTGTCGGTCGCATCTATTCCTATCACGACCAAGTCCGGCGCAGGTTCCGACACGGTGACCTGCACCGACGAAGAACAGTTGTTGGTGGTATCGGACTCACCCGTCACCGAGTCCACACATACGCCGTAATAATAAGTGCCCGCCTCGGACGGCGCTGTCAGCCCGTGGTCGAAGCTGCTGGTGCCTGCCGCCGCAAGGGCGCTCACCGTTTGGCCGCCCTCCTCCGTGTCCGAAGTCGTGATCGTCGAATCGGTTGACCGGTAGCCGCGGAGCCATGTCGGCTCCGACGCCCCGTCGCCCGCATTTGTCACAGTGACCGACAGCGTGAATTGGTTCCCTGCGAAAGGGCTCGCGTCGTCCACCGACGGCGTCCCCACCGCCAAGTCGGGAGCCGACTTGGCGTGGACGGGCGCTGCCGCCACCACATCCGTCGCCCCGCTGGTCAGCGTCTCTGCATTGCCCGCGTCGTCCGTGAAGCCGACCTCCACTTTGATGGCCTTGCCTCCGTCGGTGTCGGCCAGGGTGTAGGTGGCGTTGGTAGAGCCCGCGATTTCGGAGTCGTCGGCCAGCCACTGGTACTCGTACTGGACGTTGCCAAGCCCGTCAGCGTCGGCGACCCCCGACATGTCCGCTTCCAGCACCTCACCCACCTGCGCCGTTCCGCTGATCGTGGGCGCGCCGGTGGCCGGACTGTTGGGCGTGGGCGCTGCCGCCACCGCAGCCGTGGCCGCGCTGGTCAGCGTCTCATTGTTGCCCGCGTCGTCGGTAAAGCTCACCCGCACCTTGATGGTCTTGCCTTCGTCCGCTGCTGCCACCGTGTAGGTCGAGCCGGTAGCACCTGAGATTTCCGTGTCCCTGCTCCCAAGCCACTGGTACTCGTACTGGACGTTGCTAAGCCCGTCGGCGTCGGCGATGCCCGACTTGTCCGCCGTCAGCGTCTCTCCCACCTGCGCCGTTCCGCTGATCGTGGGACTGCCTGTGGGAGCGGAGTTACTTGGCGCAGTTACTACCTCCGAATCGAAGCTGTTCATAGACTCTCGGCTACCACGGTCGTCGGTAAAGCTCACCCCAACCTTGATGTAATAGCCCAGGTCAGCCGCTACCAATGTGTATGTCCTGTCGTTCGCTCCCGGGATAAGGCTGGAGTTCCCGGAGTCTCTCTCTGTATTCCTCATCCACTGGTATTCGAAGACCGCGTTAGTTAGACCGTTCACGTCTCCGATACCGGACACATCTGCGTGCAGCGTCTGCCCTACCTCGGTAGTGCCTGTGATGCGTGGTACGCCGGATGGGCTGCTGTTGGACGGGACTACCGCCCGCGTTGACTCGCTGGTGACAATTTCATTGCTTCCCCTGTCATCGATGAAAGACACTTGCACCTTCAGGCTCTTGCCCTGGTCGGTGGCAGCCACCGTGTAGCTGGAACCGGTTGCCCCCGAAATCTCCGCGTCGTCGGCAAGCCACTGGTAATTGAACGTTGCGTTGGTCAGTCCGTCACGATCCCTGACTTGTAACGTGTCCGCCGTTAGCGTATGCCACACCTGGACCCTGCCGCTGATGGTCAGGGCGCCGCTAGCAGGGGTGTTGGGTCGAGGTAAGGAAATTTCCCCCTCGGCACGGGTGATCATAAGCAGATAACCTTCGCCTAGGGTGCAGACGGCGTTCGGATACACACGGACCCATACGTAGTTCTTGCCGTCATACAGGTCCATCTGGAAACCTGGCGTGTCGGGGTCGGCGTCTGTCCGTTCGTACAACTGGCCAAAGAAATCGCTGTAGGACCTGGATCTGTCACACTCGTCGCTTAGTCCCGAGGGGGCATCTGGGCTCTCATTTTTGACTATGAAACTAAGCACAAAGCTGTCCGATCCTTCGAAGAATTTGACGTGGTACCCTTCCTTGGGGGTTGCGGTGATGGTTATCCGGGTCTCGGCATTGGCGATGTCCGGGACGGTGTAGCTGCTGGTGCCCCCTTGGAAGGTGGGGGTCATCGTGCCATGGCTGACGCTCAGCGCACTCAGTGGAGGCTCTGAAGAGTAGGTGCCCGGCTTGGGTCGGATAGGTCCCCAGGGAATATCTACTCTGGAGAGCAATCGGCCCGATCCGTCGGTGCCGCAGTAGAGTTCCACGTCGAACCCCCGGATACCGCCTTGGACTCCTGTGAGTCCTGCCGTTATCTGAGCGCCGTCGGAGGCAGCCGATCCCAGGTGGAGTCGGGACCCTTCAGTTTCGTCGCCTGTTAGGTATGTTGGTTTGATGTTCAGGTAGGCGTTGTAGTCGACGGAGCAAACGTCGGCGTCGCTCCAGGTGATGGCGAAGTTGGTAACAATGTTGATGGGGTCCGAATAATCCTCTGTCACTTCGACGGTTATGTAGCTTGGCGCCCCTGAGTCGACCGGGGCAGGGACCGCCGCTACCACGGCAATGGTGGCCACGCTGGTCAGCGTCTCCTCGTTGCCCGCGTCGTCAGTGAAGGAGACGCTGACGCTGATGGCCTTGCCCTTGTCGTCGGCAACCAGGGTGTAGGTGGCGTTGGTCGCTCCCGATATGTCGGTATCGTCGGCAAGCCACTGGTAGCTGAAGGTCGCACCACTCAGCCCGTCGGCGTCGGCGATGCCCGACGTCTCCGCCTTCAACGTCTCTCCCACCCGGACCGCGCCGCTGATCGCAGGCGCGCCGGTGGCCGGGTTGTTGGGTGCCGGCTCCGGCCCGGCCCTAACCCAGTCCGATCCCGCGCCCACCCCGGCCTCGTTGCGGGTGCTTACCCGGTATTCGTACTCCACGCCCTTTTCCGCGCCCTTATCAGTGTAGCCGGTATCGGTGCTGCCGGTGTCCTCCACCAGGATGTGGCGGTCCCGGGGGCGCCCAGTGGAACGCTGTTGATCGCTGGGGTTCGCGGCAGAGCGGCGGTCGATGCGGTAGCCGGTGACCGTGGCGTCGTCGGGGCGTCCCAAGTCAACTTGACCGCGCTGCTCTTCTGAGTGACCGCACGCACGTTGTCTGGCGGCGGCGGGGGCGCTGCCGCCACCGCGTCCGTGGCCGCGCTGGTCAGGGTCTCACCATTGCCCGCGTCGTCGGTGAACGAGACCCGTACCTTGATGGCCTTGCCCTCGTCGGCGGTTATGAGGTGTAAGTGGCGTTGGTAGCCCCCTGAATCTCCGCGTCTCTGCTCCCAAGCCACTGGTAGCTGAACGTCGCGCCGGTCAGTCCGTTCGCGTCGGCGATACCGGAGGTGTCCGCAGTCAGCGTCTCCCCCACCTGGGCAGTGCCGGTGATGGTGGGCACGCCCGTCGCCGGGCTGCTGGGACGTGCTGCCACCGCGTCTGTGGACGCGCTTTCCAAGACATGCTGGTGGCCCGCATCATCCGTGTAGGCCGCTCGCAACCATATTCTGCGCCCCTCGTCGCGGTCTGCCAGTGTGTATTCGTCGCTGTCGGTCCAGGGGGTGAACACCCACTGGTAAGTGAAGGTCGCGTTGGTCATGCCGTTTGGGTCGCTGATGCCGGAAACATCTACTCTCAGGGTCTGTCCGACCTCCGGTGTGCCCAGGATGACTGGCTTTCCTGTCGGCAGGAAGTTGCGCAGCTTCACCACCCTGGTCGCAAGGCTGGTTAGCGTTTCCTCGTTGCCCCTGTCATCGGTGTAAGACACCCGCACCTTCAGGGGCTTGCTCAGATCGGTGTCTCCCACCGTGTAGCTGGAACCGGTCGCCCCAGTTATCTCGGCGTCGTCGGCAAGCCACTGGTAGCTAAAGGTGGATTCGTCCCAACCATCGCGGTCTCTGATGCTGGAAACATATGCATTCATGGTGCATCCGACGCATGGCGAGGCAATGTAGGGATAGGTATCCTGCGGTCCTGGATCTCTACCCGGCGGTGCTATAACCGGCAGTCCGATGGCTGGTCTGTTGGGGCGAGGTAAGGAAACCTCCCCCTCGGCGCGGGTGATCGTAAGCCAATAACTTTTGCCGAGAGAGCAGATGGCGGTCGGATACACATGAACCCATACGTAACTGCTGCCGTCATACAGGTCCACCTGGAAGCCTGGCGTGTCGGGGTCGGCGTCGGTCATTTCGATCAGCGGGCCGTAGTAATCGCCAAAGCCCCGGGAACAGTCTTCGCTAAGTCCCGAAGGGCGGGGGCCTAGGCCCCAGGCGTCGACTATCAGACCTATAACAGGGCTATCCGATCCTTCGAAGAATTTGACAAAGTTGCCTTCCGTGGGTGTTGCGGTGATGGTTGTCCGGGTCTCGGCATTGGCGACGTCCGGGACAGTGTAGCTGCTGGTGCCCCCTTGGAAGGTGGGGGTCATAGTGCCGTGGCTGACGCCCAGCGCACTCAGCGGAGGCTCTGAAGAGTAGGTGCCCGGCTTGGGTCGGGTATATTCCCCGGGAATGACTACTCTGGAGACCAATCGGCCCGATCCATCGGTGCCGCAGTAGAGTTCCACGTCGAACCCCCGGAAACCGCCTTGGACTCCTGTGAGTCCTGCCGTTATCTGAGCGCCGTCGGAGGCAGCCGAGCCCAGGTGGAGTTGGGACCCTTCAGTTTCGTCGCCCGTTAGGGTTGATGGTTTGATGTTCAGGTAGGCGTTGTAGTCGACGGAGCAAACGGCGGCGTCGCTCCAGGTGATGGCGAAGTTGGTAACGATGTTGATGGGGTCCGAATAATCCTCTGTCACTTCGACGGTTATGTAGCTTGGCGCCCCTGAGTCGACCGCCCCGGCTACGGCAGTGGTGGCCACGCTGGTCAGCATCTCCTGGTTGTCGGCGTCGTCTGTGAAGGATATCCGCACCTTGATGGCCTTGCCCTCGTCGGCGGCTACCAGGGTGTAGGTGGAGCTCGTCGCTCCCCCGATTTCCGTGTCCCTGCTCGAAAGCCACTGGTAACTGAACGTCGCTCCGGTCAGTCCGTCAGCGTCGGCGATACCCGAAGTTTCCACCGTCAGCGTCTCTCCGACTTGGGCAGTGCCACCGATGGTGGGAGCGCCGGTGGCCGGGCTATTGGGGCGGGGCGCCACCGCGCCGGTTGCCGCGCTAGTCAGCGTCTCAGCGTTGCCTTCGTCATCGGTGAATGACACCCGGACCTTGATGGTCTTGCTCGCGTCGCCGGGAACGAGGATATAGGCGGCGTCCGTAGCGCCCTGTATTTCCGTGTCTCTGCTGGACAGCCACTGGTAGCTGAACGTCGCGCCGCTCAGTCCGTCGGCGTCCGCAATCCCGGAGGTGTCCACGGTGAGCGTCTCACCCACCTGCGCTGCGCCGCCGATGGTGGGCGCGCCCGTGGCCGGAGTGTTCGCGGGAGCGTTCGCGGCGCGGGTGACCGTGAGCTTGTAGACATGACCGCTTTCGCAGTTCGGCCATACACGGATCTTAAAGACGTTCTCACCCTCATCCAGTTCCATCTGGAAACCGGGCGTGTTGGCATCCGCGTCGGTCAGGGGGTAGAGCGGGTTGCCTGTGTCATCTTGGTAACTCACACTGGTCTGCTGGCCCCCGTGGGAGCAGGAGGAGATATAAAAATAGAGGCTGCCCGGTATGAATGCGACGGTGTAGTAGTCGGCCTTCGTGGTGGTGGTTAGGGTGATCCGTCCGTCGGCGTTGGCCATGTCCGGGACGATGTAATTCAGGGTCTGGCTGTGAAAGGCAGGGGTGAGCGTGCCGGAGCTCACGGTTAGTACAGTCAGTCCCGGCTCCGTCGAATAGGTGCCCGGCTTGGGCAGGTAGGCTCTTGATATCGGTACGGTGTCAAAGCTGCGGCTGTACTCCGGAATCATGAGGCTATCTACCAACCGGCCCGAACCAATCGTTCCACAGTACAGCTTCGCATCGAAGCCAATAGATTCGGCGCTGACGTTTGTGAGTGAAGCAGCTATCTGCTCGCCTTCCGAGGCTGCGGAGCCCAGATGAATTGGGTCTCCCACAACGCCATCAAGATAGGCGTTGTAGCTGGCAGAGCAGTCCTCAGCGTCGTTCCAGGTGATGGTGAAGGTGGTAACAACGTTGTCGGGGTCTGAGTCGTCCTCTGTCACCACGACGGTAAGGTAGCTCAGCTCACTCGGCTCATCCTCGGAGTCGGCCTGAGCGGGGGCCGCCACCGCAGCTGTTGGCGCGCTGGTCAGCATCTCCTGGTTGTCGGCGTCGTCGGTGAAGGATATCCGAACCTTGATGGCCTTGCCTTCGTCGGTTTCTACCAGGGTGTAGGTGGAAGTCGTCGCCCCATCTATCTCGGTGTCCCGGCTCGAAAGCCACTGGTAGCTGAAGGAAACGTTGTCCATACCATCCGTGTCGGCTATACCCGACGTGTCCGCCGTCAGCGTCTCGCCCACCTGGGCCGTCCCGATGATGGTCGGGGCACCCGTCGCCGGAGTATTCTCAACACTAGCTTGGGCGAGTGGAACGCCCTTTCCGAATGGAGTGACCAGGAATAGCGCCGATGCAATCGCCACGAGAATGGCGGCTACGAGCGTCACGCGTCGGACGATTAATTGAGAGGTCATTCCTTACCCCGTTGGGGTCGCTGGGTATATTTCGATGCCAGACTCAGGCGATAGGGCGCGAAGGGGACGGGTCCGGTGAATGGTTGAAGGCGGCGGTCGCCCAAGGACTCTGAAGACACCGGATACGCGCTCAGCGGGAGCGGGGATACGGCGGGGGAAGGCCAGCCGGTTCGACCCGGCTGCGATGATGGAGTTTGATGATGGAGTTTAAGGAGGGGGAAAGTCGGGGAGGGGGGGCAACGCCGCGCTCCGGGCAACCAAGGAAGCGGGGGCAGGCTGTTGATCATGGCGGTGGACCCCTTGTGCTATTAGACCGGTGGCACCTTGCGCCGCACCGGACGAAAGACTAATGAATAGGGCCGCCAGCCGGTCTGTCGGGCGGGGGTGCACGCCAGAATTTAGGCAGGAAAAATAATGCTACCCTACGGGTACAAGAAAACCGGCTGGCAGGCCGAATCCCGGAGGGTAGCATGAGCACACAGAGCCAGCGGGCGCTGCTGCTCAGACATAGTGTGGTGGAGTTTGAGCGGCGGGTCAACGCAATATTGGACTATGCGGAAACTCATCCCCAGGCCACTTTGGCCGAACTGGAGGCGGAGGCCCGCCGGCTGAGCCGGGACTGTTTCGCCCCGGTCCTGGAGGGGCTGCTGCGGTGGCGTTCCCAGGAACTGGGAGGGTTCCCCCGGTGCGGATGTGGCCGGGAGGCCAGGTACAAAGGCCGGCAGCGGCGGAGCCAGGAGACCCTGGCGGGAAGAATCACCTGGCAGCGGGGCTATCACTATTGCGAGACCTGCCGCAGCGGGCGCTACCCCCTGGATGAGGCTTTGGGCATTGGGCCGGGCCAGTTCAGCGATGGGTTGCAGCGCGGGCTGTGCCGGCTTGGGGCGGTGCTGCCCTTTGCACTAGCTGCCGAGAGTTTCACCGAGCTTACCGGGGTCTCCATCTCGCCCCGGGAAGCGGAACGGCTGACGGAAGGCCGTGGTGAAGCGCTGGAAGCCTGCCAGGAGAGAGAGGGGGAGCCGGCGGTGGACCGGGCTGCTGCGCCGGCTGGCCCCGGAGTATGGGCGGTGGCGTTGGACGCCGCCAGGGTGCGCTTTGAGGATGGCTGGCATGATGTGAAGGCGGGAGTGGTCTTTTGGGCTGAACCCCGGCGGGAGGGGGCAGAGACGGCGGGAGGGAAGGCCGCGGCCCAGAGCTGCCTGGCGGAGACGGGGGCCGATGGAGCAGGCTGGGGCACGGCTGTACCGGGAGGCAGTAGCGCGGGGCATTGACCCGGCGGAGGAGCTGGTGGTGTGCTTGGGAGATGGCGCGCCCGCCAACTGGAGCCAGTTTGGGCTGCATTTCCCCAACCGGGTGGAAGTGCTGGACTGGTATCATGCCGTAGAACATCTGTGGGCCGCGGCCAGGGACCGGTGGGGAGAGGACAGCGCCCGGGTGGAGGCCTGGATGGAAGCCCGCAAGGAGGAATTGTGGGAAGGCGAAGTGGCGGCGGTGCTGACGGCCTTGAGAGCGGGGAAAGGGGAATCAGAGGTCCACTACTTCGAGACCAACCGGCATCGAATGCGCTGCGCTGAGTTCCGGGCCCAAGGCTATCCCATCGGCAGCGGCACAGTGGAAAGCGCTTGCAAGCGGGTAATCGGGGCACGGCTCAAACAGGCGGGGATGCGCTGGACCAAGATGGGGGCTCAAGCAGTCCTGAGCTTGCGGACCCAGTTGCTCAGCGGCCGATGGGACGCCATCTGGCCCGCTACCCGCCCTCAACTCAAACCTGCCTAAATCTTGGCGTACACCCGTCGGGCGGTCGGGCGGCCCCTGATTGACAAAACCTTATAAAAGTCTATCGGCCTTTCACGATTCCGGTAAGTAGCAGGGCACACTTTCTGAAACAAGACATTGGAACACCTGAAAGTGAGTGTTGTTTGCCTCGAAAACAGGTGCCGGTGCTACTGCGGTTGGGGCCGGTCAGGTAGGCGGGGTCCGTCGGTCGGCAATGCGGGGCTGCCCGCAAGGATGATCCGGAGCCGGTGCGGCCTCTCTGCCCGGCGACGAGGGCGAAAAATGTCACTTTTGGCGCAGGTCCTGGTGCTACTGCAAGGTGTACTTTGCGACCTTGCGCCGGTGGCACGACCCGGCTAGATTGGGACCGGATCACACTCTATGACGCGCCGGAAAACCCTTTTTCCTTGATGACTTTCCGCGCCTCCAGGAGAGGAGATGTTCGACCGGGGTACCCAAATGCTCAAGACCTCCGCCGGGGCCTTCCGGGTCGGCGAGTGGACCCTCAACCGGTTCGACCCCGCCGGCCTCCGGTACGTCGCCATCGTCTCGGTCTGGGTCCACTGGTTCATAATCGCCACCTGCTTCTTCCTGGTGTTCTACCGCCCTCCCTTCGGGCCGCCCATGTATGCGGCCTACTGGCTGTTGTACCTGGTGTTCCTGGGGTTCAATGCCTACCTTCACTACCGGCTGGCGACGGGCAGGACCATCACCTGGCGCTGGATCTTCGCCCACTACCTGCTGGACGCGGTACTGGTGTCGGCGGCGGCCGTGGTGGGCGGGGGGTTCAGCCACTACTTCATGCACCTGATGTACTACCCGGTGCTGGCCTGCTTCGCTGTGTTCTTCACCTCCTTCCGGCTGAACATGGCCTATGTCACCATGGTGACCGTGATCTACCTGTCGATCAGCCTGAGCGTTGGGGAGGGGATCGACCTGGCAGCCCGGGAGGAGAAGCCCCTGGTGGCCCGGATCGCGGTGATGTACGCCGTGGTGGGGGCGGTCAACGTGATCTCGAGGTTCGAGCGGAGCAGGTGGCGGGCGGCGGTGGAGCGGGAGCGGGCCCTGCAACGGGAGCGGGCCGAACTCTCCCAGGCAATACACGATACGACGGCCCAGTCGGCCTACATGATCGGCCTGGGGATCGACGCGGCCAAGGCACTGGCCGGAGATTCCAACACGGAGCTCACGGCTCGGCTGGAGGCGACCTCCCTGCTGTCCAAGACCGCCATCTGGCAGTTGCGGCACCCCATAGACCTGGGAGGCATCTTCGACGGGCGGGAGCTGGGCCGGACCCTGGAGTCCCACGTCTCGACGTTCACGCAGGTGACCTCCGTGCCGGCGGACTTGGTGCAGCACGGACAAGAGCCGCCCCTGACCGTGGAGGCCAGGAGCCTGCTGTTCTCCATCGCCCACAACGCCCTGACCAACGCCTTCCGCCACTCCGGCGCGGGCTGGGTGCTGGTCGAACTGAACTTCGGCGAAGAAAGTCTGAGGCTATCGGTGTCTGACGACGGCATCGGTCTGCCCCAGGGCTACGCCGAGCGGGGCCACGGGTTCGCCAACATGAGGGCCAACGCCCAGCGGCTGGGCGGGACGCTGGCGGTGGAGCCGAAAGGGCCGGACGGCGGGGCCAGGGTGGCCTGCGTGATCCCCCTGGGCCGCAACAAGATTGTAGGGGAGGTGTGAGTTGCCAACGGAGTGCCAAACAACGGAAACCCAGGAAATGGAGACTCGTCCCATCAGGGTTCTATTGGTTGACGACCACGCAGTCATTAGAGACGGTCTGCGGTTGATGCTGGAGCTGTCCGGGGAGTTCCAGGTGGTGGGAGAGGCCCGGGACGGCGAGGAGGCGGTGCGGGCCGCCTCGGAGTTGTCCCCGGACGTGGTGGTGATGGACGTGCTGATGCCCAACAAGGACGGGGTGGAGGCTTGCCGGGAGATAATGGAATCCGCGCCCGATACGAGAGTTGTGATGCTGACGGCCTCCACCGAGGAGGACGCGGTGATCGAGGCGGTGGCCGCCGGGGCGACGGGCTACCTGCAGAAGGTGTCCGGGATGGACCGCCTATTGGACACGGTCCGGGAGGTTGCCGCCGGTGAGCTGCGGGTGCCCGCCGAGGTGGTGACGCGGGTCTTCGCCGGGATTCGGCGGGGTGCGCCGCAGGAGGAGCTGGGCCCGGGCGACCTGACGCGGCGGGAACAGGAGATACTGGCGCTGTTCTGCCGGGGAATGTCCTACGCCCGGATAGCGGAGGACAGGGAGGTCAAGCCGGTGACCATTCGCAACGCCATCTACGCCATTCAGGGCAAGCTGGAGATGGGCTCCAAGCAGGAAATGGTGGTCTGGGCGGTGCGCAACGGCCTACTGGACGACTAGTGCCCCTTCAGTTTCCCTAGCCACTGAGGTGGCTGATCGCCCCGAAATTGACATCTGGTCGCCGGGGCCTTTGACATGGGGGCGGTGGACTACATGGTCAAACCCTTCTCGCCCACGGAGATTGGGGCGAGGATCCGGGCGGTCCTGCGGCGGCGAGAGGCGCCGGAGCCAACAGAACCCTACGCGCAGGGCGACCGGTTTTGGACTTCGCCCAACGCCGAGTGAACTTGGGGATCGTCCGGTGCCCCTGGTGGCCATGGAGTACCGGCTGCTGGCGGAGCTTGCGGCCAACGCCGGGCAGGTGTTGACCTACGAGCACCTGCTGGAGCGGGTCTGGGGTGGGAACAGCGGCAGCGACGTGCGGCCGATACGCACCATCGTGAGCAAGCTGCGGCGCAGGGTGGGCGATGATGCTGACAGTCCCACCCACATCTTCACCGAACCCCGGGTGGGGTATTGGATGCCCAGGGCAGAGACGACGGAGTCGGAGCCGTGAACGTCAGACCGGTCTTACACTGTCGTATCCAACTCCACTGCCCATAAGTACCTCAGTTTTTCGTGTCTATTGTGTACTGCGAATGTGCACTCGTGAGCCCAAGAGGCGCTTGTGGTTGTCCTTAACCAGCCCACCTCTGAGGACCGGAGTAGCGCCGGAGACGCCACGGACCAGCCCCTATTGGACCTGCCGGATGCCTTGGTCAGTGACCGGGGCAGGGTCAGCGCCGCCTACGTCCTGGGGGTGAATTACCGCACCCTGATGACCTGCTACGATTCCCGGCGGATGCGGCAGGCGCTGGCGGAGTTCATGGACGGGAAGGCCGTCGTTGACGATGAACCCGGCGATGTTGACAGCGACGATGTGCGGGCATCGAGCACGAGCCCCTGGAGCAGCGGGTGGCGGCGCCGGAGGATGATAATCGCGGGTTGCAGGAGTTGGTGGACGGCCAACCGCGCCAACTGGAGGAGTTGACACGGCGGGTTGCCGCGCTGGAAGGGACTGAGCAACGGAACGACGAAACCGAAGTGGTTGATGCCGGCGATGACCAGAGCCAGGTCCAAAACCAGGATTGGCGGCCGCCCTGGAGGAGGCCCGGAATGCCCGATGCGGGGGTGGTTGCCCTGGAGGAACAGCCGGACGAGGAACACGCCTTCGGCCCGGCGGAGCCTCTGGTGGCCGAGTGGCGGGAAATCAGGATCAGGGCACAAGACGGTGTTTCAGGGGCAGCCGTGTTGATCGAGCCTAGCCATTTGGCGTTGGGAGCTAGAGGCGGCGATGTTGCGGGAGTACCACCTGACGCTGCCGCCTGAGACGCATCCCCTGGACGACGCAAGAACGGCAGACCATGTTCGCTGGCGACAGGAGGCCTTGGCTGAAGCCCGCAGGGAGTTGGGCCGAGCCAAGGGATGCGGTTAATCAAGCGGATTCTGACTCTGGGGCTGTGGGAGCAGTAAGCAGTTTGAACCTCTCTATTTTCCGTCGGAGGTTGGCAGCAAGTTGACAGAGCAAGTCCGGGATATTATTCTGGGACACCATCCCGGACTAGAAAGAGAATCCGACATGGAGGGAACCGATCATGGCTTCAAGTAAACGCCAGTTTCCGACAGGTGAATGCTGGTGTGGGTGTGGCGCGGAGACACCGAACAGGTCCTTCTTCCTGCAAGGCCATGACAGAATTGCCGAGTCGGCTGTGATTAAGATGGTATATGGCGATGTTCCCGGATTCCTGGTTCAGCATGGCTATGGACCGAACGGCAAGAATCCCAAGCAGGAGATGGCCAGGTGGCGCTCCGAGGCTAAACGGGGGAGCAAAGCGCGATGACGACGGCACGGAGGAAACAGAATACCTATGGCCCTGAGACCGCTTCGGGTGATGGCGACACGGTTGCGGACTATCGCGCCACGCTCTGGCGGATGGCCGATGCCCTTCGGGGCAGCATGGACGCCGCCGAGTACAAGCACGTGGTCCTGGGTCTCGTATTCCTGAAGTATATCTCCGACGCCTTCGAGGAAGCCTACGCCAAGCTGGATGCCGAGCGGGACCAGGGCGCCGACCCGGAGGACCCGGACGAGTACCGCGCCCAGAGCATCTTCTGGGTGCCGCCGGAGGCCCGGTGGCAGCATCTGAAAAACCAGGCCCGTCAGCCCGCCATCGGCCGGCTGGTGGACGACGCGATGATCGCCGTGGAGCAGGATAACCCGGCGCTCAGGGATGTGCTCCCCAAGGAGTACGGGCGGGACGCCCTGGACAAGCAGCGGCTGGGGCAGGTGGTAGACCTGGTGAGCAACATCAAGGTCGGCGGTGCTGAGGCCCAGGCAACTGACGTACTAGGCCGAGTTTACGAATACTTCCTGGAGCAGTTCGCCTTGGCCGAGGGGCGCAAGGGCGGCGAGTTTTACACTCCTCGCTCGGTGGTGCGGCTGCTGGTGGAGATGCTGGAACCGTACCAGGGACGGGTCTATGACCCCTGCTGCGGCTCCTCGGGGATGTTCGTCCAATCGGTGGAGTTCATCCGCGCCCACGCCACAGGCAACGGCAACGGCGGCAGGGCCAGGGGCGACATCTCCATCTATGGCCAGGAGTCCAACTACACCACTTGGCGGCTGGCCCGGATGAACCTGGCTATCCGGGGCATCGAGGGCCAGATAGCCCAAGGCGACAGCTTCCACAACGACCGCTACCCCGACCTGCGGGCTGACTACATCCTGGCCAACCCGCCCTTCAACGTCTCCGACTGGGGCGGCGACCGGCTGCGGGACGACCAGCGGTGGGAGTACGGCGTACCGCCGGCGGGCAACGCTAACTTCGCTTGGGTGCAGCACTTCCTCTACCACTTGGCTCCCCGTGGTAGCGCGGGATTCGTGCTGGCTAACGGCTCCATGTCGTCTAACCAGTCGGGAGAGGGGGAAATCCGCAAGAACATTATCGAGGCTAACTTGGTGGACTGCATCATCGCCCTGCCGGGGCAGTTGTTCCGCTCCACCCAGATACCGGCCTGCCTGTGGTTTCTGCGCCGGGGGCGGCGCGACGGAGAGCGAAATGGGGAGACGCTGTTCATCGACGCCCGCAAGCTGGGTTACATGACGGACCGTACCCACCGGGACTTGTCCGCCGAGGACATCACCCGCATCGCCGATACCTACCACGCCTGGCGGGGCGGCGATGGCGCCGGTGATTACGCCGATGTTCCTGGCTTCTGCAAGAGCGCAACGTTGGATGAAATCCGCAAGCACGGGCACGTCCTCACCCCAGGCCGCTACGTGGGCGCCGAGCCACAACTCGATGACGGCGAACCCTTCCAGGAGAAGATGGCCCGCCTCACCGGCCAGTGGCGGGAACAGCAGGAAGAAGCCCGGCGGCTGGATGCCGCCATTGCGGAAAACCTGGAACGGCTGGGGTTTGGAGGTAGCACTTGACTGTCATCAATTCCTTGTTCGCTACCAAGTACCGGGAAGATGGCAGCCATGGGCCAATGACACTTCCGGAATATGCCAGCCGATTCTTGGCTGACATTGAGCACTGGTTCGGACCGCGAGACCCTTCCTTCCTGTTGGTGGGCATCGACATCGATTGTACGCCGGGCAACTCGCCGCGACTGTGGTTTCCAGAGAGTGGCATTGCGCCGGACGATACTGAACGGCGGTCGAGGCACATCGTTATCCGACTCAGCCGAGAGGCACTTACTGACTTGACTAGGGCAAGATGGCAGCTTGCCCATGAGTGCTTCCATCTGATTGATCCGTGGAATCAGCGAGTAGACGGGCGGCCCACCAATATGCTTGAAGAAGGGCTGGCTACTTGGTATCAAAACAGTCGCGTGCCGGAAGGAGAGTGGCATGAGGGTGTCTACGCCGCGGCCGAAGACCTTGTGAGACCTCTGATGGAACACCTGCCATCAGCAGTCAAACGAATTCGCCGGGAGCGAGGAGCGCGGGTTGGCGAATTCACCCCTGGCCTGTTACGCGATTACTGCCCAGGATTCGACGAAGATGCTTTGCAGAGACTTTGCCAACCATTTCAGGCTGTAAAGGGAGCAGGTCTCCAATGATATATAGCGACGATGAAATCAAGCGTCACCTACAATTGGGTGAGGACAGCAATTGGGAATTCAAAGAGGTCGTCTTCACTGGCAACCGCCCAAGGGAACCTCGCCGGGACGACTGGGCGGATGAAATAGCCGCTTTCGCCAATGCAGGGGGAGGGGTGTTGTTATGCAGCGTCACTGACGACGGCGATGTCCTGGAAATCTCCCGCGAACAGATAAATCAACTGGAACTTCTAATCGCCGAGGTATGCACCGATTCCATACGGCCCCCCGTCAGGGTCGATATCTTTCGCAGAGACATCTCTGAAGGTAAAGCTTTTTTGATGGTGGATGTGCCGGAAGGTCACGCGCAACACGACAGTCCGGGCGGGAGCTTCATCCGGGTCGGCAGCACAAAGCGAAGAATGACCAGCGAGGAACGCTTGCGTCTGGCTCAAAGGCGCGGGCAGGCGAGTTTCCTATGGTTCGACAAGCAGCCCGTAGATGGTACGGGATTCGGAACCCTCGATGACGCCCTTTGGAAACCCTTGGTCAGCGCCGAGGGCGCTGCTGACCCAGAGTTGGCCTTGGAGAAGATGGGACTCTTGGCCGTGGACCAGAACGGTACGCTTCGGGCCACCGTCGCTGGAGTTCTTCTGTGCAGCACCTCGCCCGAACATTGGCTACCCAACGCCTGCATAACTGCGACCCATTACAGGGGTGCTGATAGGGCATCTGGTCAGCTTGACTCGCAGATTATTGGCGGGCCTATCGATAAACAGGTGAGGGATGCCCTGGCTTTCGCTGTGCGGAATATGAGCGTTGCAGCTCGCAAAGAACCTGCGCGTCAGGACCTGCCCCAGTATAGCGAGAAGGCGCTGTTTGAGGCGTTGGTAAATGCCGTGGTCCACCGTGATTACTCCATTAGAGGGAGCAGAATCAGGCTCGCCATGTTCCAGGACCGGCTGGAAATCTGCTCGCCTGGCGGTTTGCCTAACAACCTTACTGTAGAAAGTATGGGGGAGCGGCAGTCTACGCGCAATGAAGTCCTAACCTCGGTATTGGGTAGAATGAACGTTGGCGGCATCGAAGCCGCGGGCGGCAGACAGTTCTTTATGGAGCGGCGAGGGGATGGGGTCCCAACAATTCGACGGGAAACTCAAGAACTAAGTGGGGCGCTTCCCAATTTTCGACTGGTGGACGAAGCGGAACTGTGCCTCACTGTTCCCGCCGCTCCATTGGAATTTACGCCAGCGAACGCTGTGATCTCTGTACGCAACTCCGGGGAGCCATTGCAGGATGCCGATGTACTGGTGCTGTTCCCGAACAAGACTTGGAAACACGACATGACCGACGTCAATGGGGAGGCAAGGGTCGATTTGCACTCCGTTCATCTACCGATGGTCGTGTTCGTGGCCGCCGGAGGCTATGCCGCGGGAGTGGAACAAGATTGGATTCCCGCAAAAAGACCGCTGGCCGTTGAACTGACTTCCATACCGGGCGGTGGCTCCGTCATATATCGGGAGGCTACCGGGTACATCCCGGGATTGTCGGGGCGGCTAAACCCGATTCGGGACGCGCACGACAGGACCTACTTGTATGCGTCCAACATCTCTATCAACGAAGGAAGACAACAACCTGTCCACTTCATCTTGGGAGAAGACCTGCTTCTCACCGATTCAAGCGGGAAGGAGACGTTAGTCCGTGTCGTGGATATTGTGGGCCGGTCGGCACTCTTGGAATACCGTCCCGTCTCCGCGATGTGAATCGGGACAAGGTAGATCTGATGAGGCTCGATTTGTCACCGTTGGAAAATGCCGTGGAGCAATTGGACGACGGACCGGTTCTGTATGATTCCGACATCGTGCTGCAACACCCGGAAATTCGGGGCCAGATGAGAGCCGGCGCCATCCAGGCCTTTGAGTTCACCTACGAACTCAGCATCAGGATGATTAAACGATACCTGGAGCAGGTTTCCGCTAATCCTGCGGAAGTTGACCAACTCGAATTTCGGAACCTGGTCCAGAGAGCGCCTGAACAGGAGTTGTTGCACTCTGATCTCAATGCTTGGATGGAGCACCGGCGCAACCGGGGGTTGACCAGCCACGTTTATAACGAGGCAATGGCGGAGCGGGTATTTCAGGCCGCCCAGGATTTTCTAGTTGAAGTCCGGTATCTGCTGAGGGGGTTGCAGGAAAGGAATGAACGACTGGACTAGCCCGGTGGACATCCGCCCCGACCACCTGGAAATTGTGCAGGACATCCTGCGGGAGTGCCTGCCCGCCGGGTTCATGGTCTGGGTGTTCGGCAGCCGTGCCAACTGGACCACCAAGGACTCCTCGGACTTGGACCTAGCCGTGGAGGGCGCCGGTAGGCTTGACAATAAGGCTATGGTTGGGCTGGAAGTTGCTTTTGAAGAATCTGACCTCCCCTACACTGTGGACATGGTGGACCTGAACGCCGTCAGCCCAGAGTTCAAGCGGATTGTGGAGGTGCAGAGGGCGCCGATGCCGTCGGCGGACGGGCAAGAGACTGTGAACCGGGGATGGCACAAATTGACGCTGGGCGATGTTGCTCATATCGTCATGGGGCAATCCCCACTAGGCGAAACAGTCTCGAACAATCAAGGAATAGCACTTCTGAACGGCCCTACGGAATTCGGAAGCCATCATCCGACACCTGTCCAATTTACTACTGATCCCCGCAAATTTGCTGAACCCGGCGACATTTTATTCTGTGTGCGCGGTTCGACCACAGGTCGCATGAACTGGGCGGACCAAGAATATGCCATTGGACGAGGGATTGCTGCCATTCGTCATCGGGAAGAATCCATGCTCCAACCACTTGTCCGAGGCGTGATTGAGATTGAGTTGCCAGAGTTGTTAGCCCAAGCAACTGGATCGACATTCCCTAACGTGTCCGCTTCTCAACTTGCTGAGATTCCTTATCCCAACCTGGACAAGAGCGAACAGCGCGCCATCTTCCAGGACTGGTTCGTGGACTTCGGCCCGGTCCGCGCCAAGCTGGAGGGCCGGGAACCATACCTGCCCCCGGAGCTGTGGGGCCTGTTCCCCGACCAACTGGTGGACTCGGAGTTGGGGGAGATTCCGGAGGGGTGGGAGATAAGAAGGATCGAAGATATTTCAGAACGGGTCGCGATGGGACCATTTGGTTCTTCGATCAAGGTCTCCACTTTCGTGGATAGCGGAATTCCGGTTATCAGCGGTCAACACCTCACTGGCACATTACTTGAGGACGGTGACTACAGGTTTATTACGGAAGGCCACGCGGATAAGTTGGCGAATGCCAATGTGCGGCGAGGCGATATTGTTTTCACCCACGCCGGTAGTATCGGGCAAGCTGCCTATATACCGGAAACGTCCCAGTACGACCGCTATGTTATTTCCCAACGGCAATTCTATATGCGCTGTGATACATCCAAGATCTCTCCGTTGTTTGTTGTTCACTTCTTCAAGACACAAGAAGGCCAACATCAACTACTGGCAAATACTTCCTCGACAGGGGTGCCATCGATAGCACGGCCCGTCACTTACCTCCGCTCAATCTCACTTTGCTTACCGCCTAAAGCCCTGTGGAGCATATTCCATAGCGCGGTGAGGGGTTTCTACCTGAATGTTGGCCGAAACGATAATGAAGGTCGCACCATAGTCGCCCAGCGGGACGCGTTGTTGCCCAAGCTGGTTTCGGGGGAGGTGAGGATAAAGAATGTTTAAGTTGCCCCCTGGTTATAGCCAAGAACCCATGGACGACCCGGAACCCCTCGACGAGGGGTTCGTTCTAAACGCACTACTGAGATACAATTTTTTGCCGAACCAAAAGTCTGATTCCGACGAACTGCCACCTGTTTTCCACTCCACATCGTTCACTGGGCCTGTCGCAAAGAAACTTAAGGCTCTTAAGGAGACCAGAGGGACAGCTTTCCCAGGATACGATGCTGTCGTTTATAAGTTAACGCGGTTTAACGGTGTGGCCCGGGTTTGTTCTATCCCTCATCCAAAAGCATATGCACGGCTCGCGCTGACCATCGCCGCAAATTGGCAGAACCTGCGTTATGTTTCCGAAAACGAGACTAGCAGGATAATTCCCAAAAGGCACGACGATGGTAGGATCGTAATTATGGATTACGATGACAGGTTATCAACTGCACAACAAGCTTTAGTTGCATCTTTCGGCAAACGGTTCTTGGTCGAAACAGATATCTCTAACTTCTACCCCAGCATCTATTCACATTCAATCCCTTGGGCGGTTGTTGGGGTTAATGAAGCCAAGAAGAACTGGAAAAATAATGGCGAATGGTACAACCAATTGGACCGTGCACTGCGCTACACCAGTAGAGCCGAGACAAATGGCATCGCTATCGGCCCAGCAACGTCCAACATAATCTCGGAAGCTGTCTTGGCTCGGGTTGACGATGAATTGAGGGCAGAGTTCACATACTACCGGTACATGGACGATTATACTGCGTATTGTCAGACCCACGAGGAGGCAGAGCGCTTCGTCTTCACGTTAGCCAGAGAATTATCCAAATACAAGCTGACTCTAAATATCGGGAAGACGGACATAAAAGCGTTACCCAAGGTCGCTACCAGTGATTGGGTCATTGAATTACGGAATAGCTTGCCGAAGCACACTCCAATAACGGCTTATGACGTTGTCAACTATCTGGATCTCGTGGTCCAGAGCGCGGATCACAACCTAGATGGCAGCGTAATTAAGTACGGTTTCAAGACATTGGTAAATGTCCTGCTCTCTCTGGACAACGACCCGGATCCTGATGTAATTCGAACCGCACTGGTATACGCAGTCAATTTGTCCTTTTACCATCCAATATTGATCCCGGTGTTGGATCGTTTGTTCGCTGCTCACCTATCGTATGAAGGGGAGTTCCAATACAGTAGGGAACTCCAAGCGATTGTCTGCGAAAATGTGCGCCTTAGCAGATCTGACGCCGTGTCTTGGGGATTGTTCCTAGCCAAGAAGTACGGTGTGTCCATTAAAGATTGTTGTTACACGCAGATAATGGAATCGCGAGATTGTGTTCCAATGCTCCTCATGTACCTTACCGGAGAGCAAGCACAAAAAGAAAGGGTCGTTGGCTTCGCCAAGACCTTGGGGCATGAAGACCTTTACGAAATGGACCAATATTGGTTACTTCTATATCAATTGTTTAAGGACGGAACAATATCTGATCCATACAGGTGCGGATCTTCCGAAGGTACTTCGTTTTCGATTATGAAATCGGAAGGGGGCGACTTCGTCCGCCCCCTCACTTAAAAATGACCACCTTCACCGAAGCCGACGTAGAGCAAGCCGCCCTGGAATGGCTGGCCGCCCTCGGCTGGCAAGTGGCCCACGGCCCCGAAATCGCCCCTGGCACCCCGGGCGCCGAGCGGGACGCGCTGCTGCCAAAACTGGTTTCGGGGGAAATAAAAGCGGATGGGGGATTTCTGGACTGATGGACCTGAATACTCAAAAATCCCGATTCTCTTTGGCTCACATCGAAGCCGTTGCTTCTCACGCCGGATTTCAGGTTGAAGAAGTGAAAGTGGACCGCGACAGTGTTGATGGAACCCTAAAGGCAGACTTTGGGAGAAGGCCGCGTATCGAGTTTCAAGCCAAGGCTACGGCCAGGGATGTTGTCCGGGACAGTCACATCCACTTTCCACTCCCGCTCAAGAACTACAACGACCTGCGATTGGAGGCAATTAACCCTCGCGTACTAATAGTTGCTATTTTGCCACTGGAAATTGAGGATTGGGTCAACCAGACGGACGAAGAACTCTGCCTGCGCCACTGCTCTTACTGGATGTCTCTCACGGGGGAACCCGCTACGTCTAACCAAAACACGATTACAGTCCGTTTGCCGCTGGGCAATGTATTCAACAGCGCTCAACTCGTAGACCTGATGCAGAGGACTGAAAGGACAGGTGCGCTGTGATAGTCCAAATACGAGACCGCGACGCCCTATCTTCCATTTCGATAGTAAGCCTTCGCGCCTACCTGAATTCTCGCGGTTGGACTGATGCCGGGATTTGGGGAGAACGGCCCATCACTGTTTTTGCCAAGGAACATGGGGGGAGGACATGGGAGATTCTGGTTCCCCACCGGGATACCATAGGTGGCTACGCCGAGAACATGGCCGAGTCCGTTGCGGTTCTGGCCGCAGTAGAGGAACGCTCAGAGCTTGACGTGTTCTATGACCTAGCCGCCACTGGCGCAGACGTGATTCAGGTTCGCTCAGTCAACGGAAAAGCCAGGGAATCATTGTCGCTTCGCCAGAGCGCCGGTATGCTCAATGACGCATATAGAATGCTGGAGGCGGGGGCCAGAGCCGCGGAGAAGCCCCGCGCAATCTACCGAGGCAAGTTGAGCGCTGACGTAGCGGAATATCTCGACAGCGTGCATGCGCTGCCTGGCTATGCGCGAGGTTACGCCCTGACGCTGCACTCGCCTGTGCCAGTGGGATTCGAGAGACAGGAAGATTTGGGAGACGACTTTCATGCTCCCTTCTCCCGCCTTGTTACCATCAAACTTGCCCAGGGACTTCGGCATTCCAGCGAGGCGCTGGAACGGGTCGTTTCTAACGATACGCTGGAACCCTTCAGGGAAGCAGTGGACTCCGGGGTGAGCGCTAATCTGTGTGATTCACTGGCGGAACTGGCTAAGCAAGGCAATGGAATTGCAATTGATTTGACCTGGGCCGGTGTGCGTCCTTCCAATGTGCCTGATTCCAGTTTTCGGTTTTCCCCCACCTCTGCCGACATCTTGATGGAAGCGGCAAAATCCCTCCGCCGCAGGGAACCTTCATACGACGAGCAAATCGTAGGTCTGGTTGTCCGTCTGGAAAAAGAACCGCCGGATTTCGAGGGCAAGGCGACGATTGCGTCAGTGTGGGATGGGCGGCTGACGCGGATGAATGTTGAATTTGAACAGGAGGCTTACGACATAGTAATCAGTGCATTCCGAGACCAGACCGAGGTTAGCTTAGACGGAGACGTCCATCCGTTGGGTAGAGGTTACGAGTTGCGAAATCCGCGAAACCTGTCGGTAGTACCAGAAGAATAGCGAATTTCCATGACCACCTTAACCGAAGCTGACGTTGAATCCGCCGCCCTCGACTGGCTGGCTACCATCGGCTGGCAAACCGCCCACGGCCCAGACATTGCCCCGGACACGCCCGGCGCCGAGCGGGCCGACTACGGGCAGGTCGTACTGGAACGGCGGCTGCGGGATGCCCGGGCCCGGCTGAACCCGTCCCTGCCCGCCTCGGCCCTGGATGACGCGCTACGCAAGCTGACCCACCCGGAAGGGGCTACGCTGGAAGCCCGGAACCGGCTCCTTTCACCGGATGCTGGTAGCCGGGGTGACGGTGGAGTACCGGGCCGAGAACGGCGCCATTCGGGGCGAGCCGGCCCAGGTCATTGACTTTGACCGACCGGAAACCAACGACTGGCTGGCGGTCAACCAGTTCACTGTCACCGAGACTGCCAACGGGAACCGGAACACCCGCCGCCCCGACGTCATGCTGTTCCTCAACGGCCTGCCCCTGGGCATCATTGAGCTGAAGAACCCCGCCGACGAGGACGCCACCATCTGGACCGCTTGGCAGCAGCTCCAGACCTACCGGGCCGAACTACCTACCTTGTTCTCAATGAACGAAATCCTGATGGTTTCCGATGGCCTGGAGGCCCGCATCGGCGCCCTCACCGCCGGGCGGGAGTGGTTCAAGCCCTGGCGCACCATCACCGGCGAAGCCCTGGCCGATCCTCTTCTGACCGAGTTGCAGGCGATGTTGGAAGGGGTCTGCCAACCGGATCGCTTTCTGGCCCTGCTCCGCGACTATATCGTGTTTGACGACGACGGCAGCGGCAAGCTGGACAAGAAGATGGCCGGCTACCACCAGTTCCACGCCGTCCGCGCCGCCGTCGGGGAAACCCTGCGGGCGGCAGAGTTGCAGCAGGAAGAACAGCGGGTTGGCGAGGATAGCGGCCGCTACGAAACGGGTCGAAGGCCGGGCGGCGAAGTGGGCGACCGGCGCATCGGGGTGGTGTGGCACACCCAGGGGTCGGGCAAGAGCCTAACCATGGTCTTCTATGCTGGGGCCATTGTTCGCGAACCGGACATGGAGAACCCGACCATCGTAGTCCTCACCGACCGCAACGACCTGGACGACCAGCTTTTCACCACCTTTTCCCGCTGCCAGGACCTGCTGCGCCAGCCGCCGGCGCAGGCCGGGAGCCGCGCCGACCTGCGGGAAAAGCTGTCGGTGACCGCTGGCGGCGTGGTCTTCACCACCATCCAGAAGTTCTTCCCGGAGGAGCGGGGCGACACCTACCCCACCCTATCAGACCGGCGCAACGTCGTGGTCATCGCCGACGAAGCCCACCGCAGCCAGTACGACTTCATCGACGGCTTCGCCCGCCATATGCGTGACGCCCTGCCCAACGCCTCCTTTGTCGGCTTTACCGGCACCCCAATTGAGTTGCAGGATGCCAACACCCGTGCCGTCTTCGGCGACTACATCAGTATCTACGACATCCAGCGTTCCGTTGAGGACGGGGCCACCGTGCCCATCCACTACGAGAGCCGCCTGGCCAGGCTGGAACTTGACGATGCCGAGCGTCCCACCATTGACCCGGACTTTGAGGAGGCCACCGAAGGCGAGGAAATCGAGCGCAAGGAACGGCTGAAGACCAAGTGGGCGCAGCTTGAGGCGGTAGTCGGCGCCGAAAACCGTGTGAAGCAGATTGCTCAGGACATCGTGGACCACTTCGAGCAGCGGCTTGAAGTCTTGGACGGCAAGGCGATGGTAGTGTGCATGAGCCGCCGCATCTGCGTTGACCTTTACAATGAACTGGTGCGCCTGCGCCCCGGCTGGCACAACGACGATGACGCCAAGGGCAGCATCAAGGTGGTGATGACCGGCTCAGCCTCGGACATACCGGAATGGCAGCAGCACGTGAGGAACAAGGCCCGGCGGGAGGCCTTGGCGAACCGGTTCCGCGACGCCTACGACCCTTTCCGTGTTGTGCTGGTGCGGGATATGTGGTTGACCGGGTTCGATGCCCCCAGCCTGCACACCATGTACCTGGACAAGCCGATGCGGGGCCACGGGCTAATGCAGGCCATCGCCAGGGTGAACCGGATGTTCAAGGACAAACCCGGCGGGTTGGTGGTGGACTACCTGGGGCTGGCCAACGACCTGCGACAGGCGCTGGTCACTTACACCGAGAGCGGAGGCACGGGGCGAACGGCCATCGACAAGGAAGAGGCGGTGGCAGTGATGCTGGAGAAGCACGAAGTCTGCTGCGCCCTGTTTCACGGTTTCGACTGGTCGAAGTGGGCGACCGGAGCGCCAGCAGAGCGTTTGGGCCTGCTGCCTGCCGCCCAGGAGCACATCCTGGCCCAGGAAAACGGCAAAGACCGCTGTATGGCGGCCGTTCGTGAACTCTCCCAAGCCTTTGCCTTAGCCGTGCCACATGCAGAAACCTTCCGTATTCGAGACGATGTAGGGTTCTTCCAGGCGGTGCGGGCCGCCCTATCCAAGCGGTCGGCGGGAGAGGCACGCCCCGAGGAAGACCTAGACTTGGCGGTACGGCAGATAGTCTCCCGCGCAGTGGCTTCGGAAGGCGTAATGGACATCTTCGCGGCGGCAGGGTTGGACAAGCCGGACATATCGGTGCTGTCAGAAGAGTTCCTGGCCGAAGTGCAAGGGATGCCCCAGCGGAACCTGGCGGTTGAGTTGCTGCAGAAGCTAATCCGAGGCGAAGTAGCAACCCGTAGGCGCACCAACGTGGTCCAGGCCCGGTCTTTCGCGGAGATGCTGGAACAGACCCTCCGCCGCTACCAGAATCGGGCGATTGAAGCTGCGCAGGTGATTGAAGAACTGATCCAACTGGCCAGGGACATGCGGGAAGCTAACGCCAGAGGTGAACGACTCGGCCTGACGGATGACGAGTTGGCCTTCTACGACGCCCTTGAAACCAACGACAGCGCCGTGCAGGTGTTGGGCGATGAGACTCTCCGCGCTATCGCCCGCGAGTTGGTAGTAACCGTCCGTCGCAACCTGACGATTGACTGGACGCTGCGGGAGAATGTCCGGGCGCAACTCCGTGTCCTGGTTCGGCGCATCCTGCGCAAGCACGGGTATCCGCCCGATAAGCAGGAAAAGGCCACGCTAACGGTGCTGGAGCAAGCTGAGGTGTTGTCGGAAGAGTGGGTGGTGGGCTGACCGGTTATGGACACAACCAACGTAGGTGAACAACGTGCCGCTATTTGACACTCATGTGAACATCAAGAACCTCGGACAAGAGCTGGTGTTGGCCTATGAGAGTGCAACACAGGGGACAACACCGGGGCTGAAGGGAGATGCTAGAGAAAGGGCCGTTCGAACAAAGCTCCAAGCTATCCTGCCAGGAGGAGTTGGAGTAGGAACTGGGTGCGTTATCGATAGCGAAGGGAACGCATCGGCGCAAATTGACGTGATCCTCTACGAGCAACAATTCTGCCCCGTTTTCCAATTTGGGGAAGACATAGGCTATTATCCGTGTGAATCCGTCATGGCCGTAGGAGAGATTAAGAGCACAATTGGCAAAAAAGAGTTAGGCGACATATACGAAAAAATCGCGTCTGTAAGGAAGCTGAACCGATTCCCCAAACCAGTGGGAAGGAAGGATCCACAGGCAGGTAAGGTCGAGTATCGGACCTACCTCGATAAGACCACACGTCTCATGGACGGTGACCAAGAAACGATACAAAATTCAAGCTCTAGCACACAGATTTATGGATTCGGCTTGGGGCGATTGTTTGGAGCCAAGCCCGAGACTATGATCGAGCACACGAGAGACCTGTACGACGAAGTAGCGGAGGAGCTACGGCCTAATGTAGTGCTAACGCTTAATCAAGAGGCAATAGCACCGGCAAAAGGGATGCAAATGTCATTTACCGCATTGGGAAGTCCCGGAGTGACGTTCCTAAGACCTGAGAATAGCCTTGAATACTTGCTGGTATCGCTGTTTAGCATCATACAGAATGGAATAACATCGCCGGGGTACGTTTTCGAAAGGTACGTGGTACCTCCTCCAATGGATAGAACTCACACGTTCATACCACCAAACCAACTGCTACGCCACGAGTAACACCAAAAACAAAGGGAACAACTCGTGGCCATTCTGTATACTATTGGCAAACCAGAATTTACAGGGCAAGTGTGGCTCGCTATCAACAGGGTCAAGAGTTCTCAGTACGGGTTGTTTACGTGTCTGGACAGATCGTCCTGTCTCTACTAGAGCCAGTGCCCCTCGCGAGTTAGAAACTCCGCAGACGCAAGCTGCGTTGTCGTCTTCTATCTTTCGCAATCGTAGCTTGGTACGATTTGGGAAGCTCAAAGTCCCACCCACATCTCGAAGATGGTACTGTCTACCGTCAAGTCAGGCCCACCAAACTGAACTCCTTATATCCGAACTTCCCACCGAAAAGTTCGCAATTCGGTACGTTCAGGTCCACCTAACTGGACAAAATCAAGAACCTTCGCGTTGAGGTTCACGCTTACGGTGTAATCGGCCATACACCCAGACCCACCCGAAGGATGGATTTGCCAGGCCCCTGCTGACGCAGTGGGGGCTTTTTCTTTGGTAAGTCCGGTATCCGCATGGACTGCCGAGAGACTCCTTAAACTGGCAGCACCACGGTGGACGGTTGCTATCGTCAGTGACGATTGTCAATGACGGGCGGGCTGACCCATCTCACGACTCTCAACTGGCAAGAACGGAGTGGAGTTCACCTTTGGCCAGGCTGAGAAATCCACGGACAACGCCTTCATCGAGGCGTTCAACGGGCGCTTCCGCAGGAGTGCCTGAACGAGAAACGGTTCCTACCCTTAGAGGATGCTGAGGAGAAGGTCAAGTCCTGACGCAGGCGTTACAATGGGAGAGGCCCCATAGTGCTCTGGGGAACCTGTCTCCGAGGGAGTTTGCTGCGTTGGCAGAAACGGCGGATTGATCCGCAATACTCGCACTACAATTGGTACAGAAAAAGGGGCAGGACCAAGTTTGCTGCACCAAATATAGCAGGTGGTGCAACTATTGGGGACGGTCAGGCTGAGTGCTCATGGTCGAGAAGCTCATGGAAGGGAACCAGGCGGCGACATAGGATCCTCTAGAAGCCTTAGCTGAGAACTTGTGAGGTCCGTTCGATGGAAAGAAATCTACTGTAAGGCTTCATGAATTCGCTATCTAGATAATGCTGCCTTCGGTGCAAGAACTCCTTCGATTAGTTCTCGTCCAAAACATCCGATAGCGTCGAGGGCATTTATGGCTAGGGTACAAGACATATTCAAGGCGCGTGCTGACAGCTTCGGAGAAACTATGATAGGCGGCTCAGGGACGGTCAGCTTCAAGCTCCCGGAGTATCAACGGCCATACGATTGGGACAGAAGCAATGTTCAAAGGCTCTTGCATGATTGCCTGAATGGCTTAAAGGGAGCCGCCTCAGAATCGCAACTGCACCATTACACATTCTTGGGCACAATAATCCTCACATCCGATGAATCTAAAGAACCGACATTTGACGGCAATTCGCTCTCAGTAGTGGATGGACAGCAACGTCTCACCACTTTGCTATTGCTGTCATGTGCACTTTTCGCAGCCATCAGAAGCCACAAAGATGATATTGCCAATGTAACGGATCTTCGAGTGACGGAATGGCTTCAGCAGGAGGCTGAAGAGCAATCGAATAGACTGTACGGATGCACGACGGGGCGCAAACAGAGTTTATCACATACGACCCCTTTTCCTAGACTGGTGAGAGCCGAAGACAAGAGGGGTCACCTTGAAGGTCATTCGCAATACCAGTCTACGATTGCAGATTTCTTGAATCAGTTTGGGCAGTACTGCAGGGAACAGTCGAGTAATTTTCTGCCTACGACCAGTGATTCCGCTGACCATTTATTGGCGATGTATCAATACATTGGTGAGCGAATAGAACAGTCTGTATATTTGGGGCAAACTGCATCCGAAGGTCAAGACGATGAGTTCGACTCTCCAGTGGTTTCAAGAGACCAATTTGCCTCAAAGGGATGTTGGAACCTCTTTGTCAAACTCGACGGGATTTCTAAACCCACTGACGAGGGTCCCCAACTCGGTGCAAAAGAGTTGGCTGGCTACGTTGCTGGGAGTTCTGAATCAGAAGGATTGACACGTTTGTTATTGTTCGCGTCCTATTTGATGCAGTCGGTTGTGCTGACCGTGGTCGAAGCCCCGAGCGAAGAAGTGGCATTTGATATTTTTGACGCTCTGAATACTACAGGCGAACCGCTAACCGCCCTCGAGACACTGAAGCCCCACATAGTTCGGTTCGAGAACCGACATGGTAACGGATATTCCGGTTCTGAGTCCGAAAATTGGTGGAAAGTTCTGGAAGAGAACGTGTTAGAGCCGTACGATGCACCAGCCCAACGGCAGACAGAGACGAAAGAACTGGTTACTGGGTTCGCGTTGTACTATCTAAACTAATACCAAGGTGAAATACGCATATCGAGGAAGCCAATCGGCGGCACTGGACCGCTTTCCAAGTACAGGTGGAAGAGACTCACCGTACCATCCAGGCTAATTTTCCTCTCCCCACAAATGTAGATTTCACCTTGGCTTTGGTTTAGTACTACAGTTGCAGATGGAAAACGGCTAGAATTGGGGCAATCAACGGGTGGTGAGGTGAGGCTGTGGCAGTGCATGGGGATGAGGTGGCAGAGGTCGCCCGGTGGGCTGAGGGTATCGACCGGGTACACGAGTGCATTGCGGGAAGGTTCCGGCGTCCCGAACCACGTCGACGATCGCTGGACTATCTGAAAGGGCTGCTCAGTCCGGTGGAGCGCAAGAACGGCTGGCAACTGGCGGAGCAGGCCGGGGACGCCACACCCTATGGGGTGCAGCATCTGCTGTCAACCTACATCTGGGACGCGGACCTGGTTCGCGATGATCTCAGGGACTACGTGGTGGAGCACTTGGGCGACGCCAACGGGGTGTTGGTGGTGGACGAAACCGGGTTTCTCAAGAAGGGGAACAAGTCCGCAGGGGTGCAGCGTCAGTACAGCGGCACGGCGGGACGGCGGGACGGATCGAGAACTGCCAGATTGGGGTATTCTTGACCTACGCTACTGCCAAGGGGAGGACCCTGCTGGACCGGGAGCTTTACCTGCCCCAGGTGTGGGCCGATGACCAGGAACGTAGGGAGGAGGCTGGTGTGCCGGAGAAAGTGGCGTTCCGTACCAAGCCGCAACTGGCCCGGCGGATGCTGGAACGGGCGGTGGAGTCGGGAGTCCCCTTCGGCTGGGCCACTGGGGACGAGGTCTACGGCAATGACCGCAACTTGCGGCTGTGGCTGGAGCGGCGAGACATTCCCCACGTGCTGGCCATCAAGAGCAATGAGAAGTTATGGGCTTGGACGGACAAGGGTCCGCGCCAGGTGCGGGCTGACCGGCTGGCGTCTGGGGTTGAAGAGTCGGGCTGGGTCCGGCTGAGCGCCGGTGATGGGGCCAAGGGTCCTCGGGTCTACGACTGGGCCTTGGTGGATATTCGGCCCCTGAGGGAACCTGGCAAGGGGTGCTGGCTGCTGGCCCGGCGCAGCGTGGCCAAGCCCGAGGAACTGGCCTACTACGTGTGCTACGGCCCGGCGGGAACAACCCTGGAGGAACTGGTGCGGGTGGCCGGGACCCGGTGGGCCATTGAGGAATGCTTTGAGGAGGCCAAGGGACAGAGCCTGCCCCCGCGAAGGCGGGGGTGGGACTGGACCAATACGAGGTGCGCCGGTGGGACGGCTGGTACCGGCACATCACCCCCGTGTCGTGGCACGGGGCAGGCTCTGGCGATGCTGGCCCACGCCTACCTGGCGGTGGTACGGCATCAGGCATCGTCGCAGGGACGTCTGGGAGAAAAGGGGGCTGCCCCAGTTTGGACGAAAGGCTGATACCGCTGACGGTGCCCGAGGTTCGGCGGTTACTCTACCGGCTGATATGGAGACACCACCCTACGGACGAATCAGTGCTGCGGTGGTCCCAGTGGAGACGGCGGCACCAGGCAACGGCCCGGCGTTGTCATTACCGACGCCGCCTGAAACTCCTCACCACATATCTGCAACTGTAGTACTAGGGCGTGTTAACACTGCGTAAGGCATCGAAGATGATGGCGAACAGGATGAACCCGAGGTAGAGCGCATCTAGTTTGTCATATCTGGTGAAGACCCGGCGAAAGCCCTTCAAGCGCCGGAACAGACGCTCCACTTCATTCCGCCGCCGGTACAACGTCTTCCGGTACAACGTCTTATCGTACTCCCAGGGATGGGTACGGTTCTTTTTCGGCGGAACCACCGGCGTGTATCCCAATTGCGCCGCCAGTTGGCGCGTTGCGTCTCCCTCATACGCCCAGTCCATCAATATGGCCGGGACTCCCTCCGGCGGTCCCATGCGGCGGAGCAATTTGCGCCCCTCCGGAGCATCGCGGGCTTGTCCTGGGGATAGGGAGAAGATTAGGGGTGTCCGGTCATCCGCGGCAACCATATGAAGCTTGGTGGTCCAGCCGCCCCGGGACTTGCCGATGGCCTGGGGCCAGTTTTTTTAACGCGCCTGCGCCGTCAGGATGCACCTTGACAATGGCGCTGTCCATCGAGACCACCTGAAGCTTGACCTTGATTATCCCAGCCCGCTGGAGTTGCTCGAATACCCGGTCCAGGACGCCCTTCTTGGACCAACGATTCATCCGGGTGTAGACGGTATGCCAATTGCCAAACCGGCAGGGCAGCCCCCGCCACTTGCAGCCCTGTTCGGCAACGTAAAGGATGGCATTGAGTACCTGAACATTGGGTATGCTGACGTTGCCCCGCTGCACCGGCAGGTATGGTGCAATGAGTTGATACTGCGCTTCGCTTAGTTCCATGCCTGGATGGTATCATATTCAGACCTTTAGCGTGAACACGCCCTAATATACCCACACATCATCACCCCCAACGTCTGAATTATCCAATTCACAACTTGTTTTCCATATTTCCCCATATTTGCAATTGCCCAGCCCGCGAATCAGGGTCATACGATTCTCACACATGGCCAATTGATCGGCGCCTTTCGCGATATTGCGCCGTTCGGTTTTGCGGCTCTGGGGCGTCATCCAGGAATTCCGGCGCCGGGTTTCGGCCCTGGTGCCGAACATCTCTGGATTCCCGCTTTCGCGGGCATGACGTCAGTGCGGGGGATGACGGGGCAGGGGGAACACCAGTAATATTAGGTACTGCCAATAATATAAAGGCCGCGCTCCCGGACCAGGGTATTTCAGTTTTCAAGGGTTAGCCAAGCCAAGGATGGCTAGAGCCTGGCCTGGCGGCCATCCGATGCGCCGAATGGCCGCCGCGATGTTGGACTCGCCGATGCTGCGCAGCAGCCCCAGCGCCACGTTCCGAAATGCCGCCATCACCTGGGGCGCCGCCCCACTCCTCACCCGGGATGCGTCCTCCCCCAGGGTCACGTCCCGGACGTAGTGCAGCCGGTTCTCAATCCCCCAGTGGCCCCGCACATACTCCAGGAGTTTCCCAGGCCCGCTCTCCGCCCCCAAACTGGTGATGGCGTAGCGTGTCTCTATGGTGGTCTGCCCCTTTTGCTCCACCCGCCGCCGCACTTGGCAGACCTGCCGCACCCCGGGCCAGTCCAGGCATTCCTTCAGATATTCGCTCAGGGCCTCCGTGACCCGCAGTTGCCGCGTTTCCCAACGGTCCCCATGCCGGCTCCGCCGCCGGGCCTGCCGGTACTTTCCTCCCCAGACCGGCTTCACAAAAGCCAGGGCAATGGCGTCATAGAGTTCCCGCTGGTTCTTTTTCACGATGACCAGATAGTCTCCCCCGGCCTCCAGCAACTGCCGGCAATAGTCCCGCTGGCAATACAAGGCATCCCCGGTGATGAGATTACCGGCCACCGGCAGCAGTTCCGCCGTCAGTTGCCGGGCCGTTGTCAGTTCCCCCTGCCCCGGCCTGACCCCCCTTTTGCCCCACCACCAGGCTGGATTCATGGGCATAGCCGGCCACCAGGCGTACCCCGGGCAACTCCTCGCCATGACTCCCCCGCAGGGCTTTGCCATCCACCGCAATGGCCCTCCCCGGCCCCAGCCCCGCCCGGCTCCACCGGGCCAGGGCGGCCTCGAAGGCGGCGGCGTCCAGCCGCCGGAATACGGCATGGAGACTGCCAATGGATGGGGTACGGGTCCGGGTGAAACCCATGGCCTTTACCGTGGCGGCATCCTGCTGGCGGCCCCACTGGTGGATGGCGTAGAGGCTGCGGGCGCCGGAGAGCATGGCGCACACCGCCAGGGTGAGAATGGCTGCCAGGGGATGGCGCCGTCCCCGCAATCCCCGGGGGTCCGGCACCGAGGCCAAGATGGCGGGCAGGTTTTGTCCCAGTTCAGTCGTGTTCATATCCCCATTTTAAGGCTTTCCCTGAAAACTGAAAGGCCCTGGCGCTTAGGCGGGGTGGGGCGTCGTGTATAATTTGGTCATAATGCCGGCGTATCCACACATTGAACGCTACCGCGCGGAATTGCAGCGGCTCAGAGACTTTGGCGGCTCGGACAACGAGCAAAGCATACGCCGGGCTTTCGAGAACTGCCTGGACTCAGATAGACCAGCCCCAAATAACTCTCTGTCCGATGGTGTCGTTTGGCCATGACAATACCTATACCGCACCTTTCCCGTACCAGGGCAGCAAGCGAGGCATTGCACGCCACATTCTCCCTTATATTCCTAAGGATTCTGAGTCCCTGATTGAGCCCTTCTACGGTTCGGCCGCGATCTCAATCGCGGCGGCGGCTCACGGACTTGTAGGGAATTTCCTGCTCAACGACATAGACCCATCATTAATGAGATTGTGGTCTTGGATTCTGCACCGTCCGTCTCAATTGGGCAGAGCCTACGAAGGGCTCTGGCATGAGCAACGCCCGGACCGGAAAGAGCATTTCTTTCGCATACGAGACCAGTTTAACTCCACCCACGAACCGCATCAATTTCTCTATTTGCTGGCGCGCATAGTTAAGGGTTCGGTCAGATACAACGCAGTCGGACAATTCAATCAGAGTCCCGACAATCGCCGAAGTGGAATGCAACCCCTGAAGATGCGGCAACAGATCATGGCCGTATCGGAGTTGCTATCTAGCAGGACCACGCTGTTGTCATCAGATTTTCGTGACGCTGCCGCTAGTGCATCTGAAATGGACGTACTTTAATATGGACCCACCATACCAGGGCATCTCCTTCACCAGAGACCACCGCTACTGCAATGGACTGTCTTATGACGAGTTCGTGGAGGCGCTGTCATGGATGAACGAACGGCGGCTGTCCTTTTTGGTCAGCTACGACGGGCGGACCGGCGAGAAACAACACGGCAACCCTTTACCGGACTCTCTGAATTTGGCCCACCTGCACATCCACTGTGGGAGGTCGTCCCAGGCAACTCTTTTAGGAGACAATCACGAGACCGTGGAGTCGTTGTATCTGTCCCAGGCACTGTTGCGGCGTCTGCATAGGTCCCCGACGTGGTTCATGCAACCGGCGCCACTCCCGCACGTTGATTAGCGGTATGACAGAGGCAAGTCTTCCACCAGAATTTCTGGAACTGCTCCGCAGTGTCACGGCCAGGCGGCCCAGGACAGTGATCGACCATATCCTTCGGCATGGCTACGTAACCACCGAAGAACTACGAGACCTCTACGGATATAACCACCCTCCTCGCGGCGCGAGAGATGTCCGCGAGCAAGGAATCCCTCTTGAGACATTCCGGGTTGTTGGTTCCGGAGGGAGACGAATCGGGGCATACAGGTTCGGCGATCCTTCGGGGCAGCGTTCGGCTCAACTAACCGGCCGAACGGCGCTCTCCGCCCGCATTGAGGAATCCCTTATTGAGAGATTCGGAGCCAGATGTAACATCTACCTGGAACCATTCCCGGAAAGGAACCTGCAAGTAGACCATCGGGTCCCGTATGAAATCGCGGGTAAGGGACTCTTTCTGATAGTCCAGACGACTATATGCTGCTCTGCCCGTCCGCGAATAGAGCCAAGTCATGGAGTTGCGAACACTGCGAAAATTGGCGGGCACGGGACATCAGTGTTTGCCGTTCTTGCTATTGGGTGTCTCCTGAAAGCTATTCTCACGTCGCGATGCGTGACATTCGAAGGCTCGACATTATTTGGACAGGTGATGAGTCGTCGGAATATGAAGACCTCAGCCGGGAAGCGTCCAGGGCAAACCAGGAGTTGCCCGAATTTGTGAAGTCAGTAATTCGGCACCATTTAGGAAGCGCTTGATAGATATGACGCAACCAATCAAACTGACGGGCTTGACCGTCGATAGCGGCTTTGCACGGTTGATCACCCTCGCTGACCGGCAGACGAAGTTGGCCAAGACCGACACGGATGAACAGGCGGTGTTCGGTCTGTATTCGTCGGGAGTGGCCACTAACCGAGACGAGTGGGTTTATGACTTCGATGCTGAGTGTCTCGGGGCGAAGGTCAGAGCGTTTATAAATATGTATGAGGAGAGCCGTGCACGGTTCGGCGGTAACACGGTAGACGATGCAACTCTCGGAACTAATATCAAATGGACGCGCGACCTCAAACGGCAGTTGCGGTTGGACAAACCAAATGTGTTTGGTAGAGATCGCGTTCAACCAACCCTGTATCGTCCGTTCACGAGCAAGTTCTTGTACTACAACCAGAACTTGAATGAGATGCAGTACCAGCAACCTCAGATATTCCCCACAGGAAAAACCGGAGAGAACAAGCTCATTTGTTTTTCCGGTCCCGCTTCAGCCAAGCCTTTCCATACGATCTCGACCGACAAGCCACCATGCCATGACCTGATCGAGAAAACCCAATGCCTCCCCCGATACCGCTACACTCCCGACGGCGAGCGGGTAAGTAACATCACCGAGTGGGGGTTGGGGCTCATCAACGAACACTACCTGAAGGAGTGGGGGAAAGATTTCCACGACGTCGCCGGGGAGAACGGCATCACCGCCGAGGAAATCTTCGCCTACACGTATGCGGTGCTGCACGACCCGGTTTACCGCCACGATTATGCCGTTGACTTGCTGCGGGAGTTTCCTCGGCTGCCCTTGTACCATGACTTCGACGTTTGGGCGCGGATGGGCCGGGAGCTGCTGGACCTGCACATCGGGTTTGAGTCCGCCGAGCCTTATCCCCTGCAACGAAACGATCAGGATGGGGAGGCGACACGGACCATCCTGCGCGCCGACAAGGAACGCGGCGTTATCACGCTCGACGACAAGACCACGCTAACGGGTGTGCCGCCGGATGCCTGGCGCTACCAATTGGGCAACCGGTCCGCGCTGGAATGGGTCCTGGACCAATACAAGGAACGAAAGCCGAGAGACCCGACGATAGCCGAGAAGTTCAACACCTACCGGTTCGCCGACTACAAGGAGCGGGTCATTGACCTGCTGATGCGTGTCTCCACCGTTAGTATTAAGACCATGGACATTGTCGATGACATGGCTTACTGGGATGACCAAGGTAGGTTGGTGGTATTTGGGGACCGGGACAAGCATGAGTGGTCAATGCTGGGCCTGATAGACTGGGCTAACCGTAACGAGGACGAGGACGAGGACTGGTTGAAGGTGTGGTTGGAGACGTAGTTATTACCCAGTTGCCATATACTGACTTGACTGCGATCGTGATTCGCCCTGTCTTGGTGGTTGCGGACGTGGGGCCGGAGGACTGGGTAGTATGTCAGATCACCAGTCGCGGGCAGAACCGTCCTGGAAACATACCCATTACCCAGACCGACATGCAGACAGGGAGATTGAGGCGGGACAGTTGGGTGAGGACCGGCCGGTTGCACACGATTGACGGAAGTCTGTTCGAGCCTGCTGTTGGCAGGTTATCAAGCGCCAAGCTCGGTGAAATCCTGGCTGCCGTGCGCAACCTGTTCTGACCCTACTCCTCCTCCACAGCCTCTACCCTGACGGCGCAGACTTTGTATTCGGGGATTTTGGAGTCGGGGTCGTAGGCGGCGTTGGTCAGGAAGTTGGCCGCCGACTCCGAGAGTTTCACGAATGGGACGAAGATTTCGCCTTCCCGCATCCGGTCGGTGAACAACGCTTTTCCGGTGAGTTCGCCTCTGCGGGAAGACACTCGGACAGGTTGACCGTCGATCACGCCGTACTTGCTTCCGTCCTGGGGGCTGATCGCCACCTGAAGCTCGGGGGAGCGGGCCATCAGGTTGGCGACCCGCCTGGTGATGGTGCCTCCGTGCCAGTGGTAGAGGAGCCTGCCCGTGTTCAGTATCAGTGGGAAGCGCCGATTGGGAGTCTCGGCGGCTACCGGACCCTGCTCGAAGGGCACGAACCGCGCCCGAGGACCGCGGGGGAAGGTGTCGCCATACAAGAACTCAGTGCCCGGATGGTCCTCGGTGGGGCAGGGCCATTGAATGCCCCCCTCACGCTCCAACCTCTCGTAATTGATTCCCCCGATGATGGGAGTCAGGCGGGCCATCTCGTCGAAGATCTCCGAGGAGTGGTCATAGGTAAACTGGCCTTCCAGGTCCAGTCCCAGCTTGCGGCTCATGCGGCGGCCCAGGTCGGCGACGATTTCCCAGTCGGGACGGCTTTCGCCTCTGGGGGACACGGCCCGCCTTACCCGCTGCACCCGGCGTTCGCTGTTGGTAAAGGTGCCGTCCTTTTCGGCGAAACTGGTGGCGGGCAAGACCACGTCGGCGATTTGGGCGGTCTCGTGCATGAATATGTCCTGTACCACCAGGAACTCCAGGCTCTTGAATAGCTCCTCCGCGTGGTGCAGGTCGGGCTCACTGAGCAGGGGGTTTTCGCCAGTGATGTACATGGCCTTGACCCCGTTGGCGTCCTTCATGGAGTCGACCATTTCGGTGACGACGAGTCCAGCGGAGGTTGGGAGTGTGTGTCCACCCCATTCCCCCTGGAATTTGGCAACCGTCATTTCGCCAACTCCCTGGTAGCCGGGTAAGGAGTTGGGCAGGCAACCCGCGTCGCCGCAGCCCTGGACGTTGTTCTGTCCTCGCAAGGGGGACACCCCAGACCCAGGACGGCCAAGCTGGCCCGCGGCCAGGGCGAGGTTCAACAGGCCGTGAGCGTTCGCGGTGCCGTTGGTGTGCTGGGTGATGCCCATACCCCAGATTAGGCAAGAGCCGGGCTGGGCCATCGCTTCCGGGTTCGTGCCCGCGGGCGGCATGGGCGGCTGTGCATACATCCGGGCGGCATCGCGAATGTCGCGGGCTGGGACGCCGGTTATCTCCTCCACGCGCTCGGGCGTGTAGGAGTCCATAACGGCGGCCCATTCCTCAAATCCCTCGGTGCGCTCCGTCACGAAGTCCTGGTCCAGCAGGCCCTCTTCCAGTATCACCTTGGCCATACCGTTAAGGAGCGCCACATCGGCGCCGGGGTAGGGGCGCAGCCAGAGGTCGGCATAGTCGCACATGTCGATGCGCCGAGGGTTGATGACGATGAGCTTGGCCCCGCGTTCCACCACACCCCGGCGCATACGGGAGGCGGCGACGGGATGGTTGGACGTCGGGTCGCAGCCTATGACGACCAGGCATCCGGCGTCCTCGTAGTCGGTGTAAGAGTTGCTGGTTGCGCCGCTGCCCAGGGAGGTCAACATCGCCTCGACTGATGGGGAGTGGCACAGCCGAGTGCAGTGGTCGATGTTGTTTGACTGCATCAGCAGCCGGGCAAATTTCTGCTGGATGTAGCCGTCTTCGTTGGTGGCCTTGGCCGAGCAGAGTGTGGCAAAGGAATTGCCCAGGTAACCGGCAAACCGGTCCACGATCAGGTCAAGGGCCTCATCCCAACTGGCAGGGCGGAATTCGCCCCCTTCTTTGATAAGCGGCGTGGTGAGCCGGTCCGGGCTGTGAACGAACCCGGAGCCGAAGCGGCCCTTGACGCAGAGCATCCCGGCACTGGAGAGGTTGTCCGGGTCGTCCAGCACCTCGACGATTTCATCGTTCCCGTCGACTTGAAGCTGGATGCCGCAGCCCACCCCGCAGTAAGGGCAGGTGGACTTGACCGACGTTTGCGGGTTGACAGTCTCAGGCTCTTTAACGGCGATTGCGCCGGTGGGGCAGACCGACAGACATTGCCCGCAAGTGGTGCAGATGGACTCGGCAAGGGGTTGGTCCAGGAATGTGCCGATGCGGGAGTTACGCCCCGCGCCCAGGAAGTCGATAGCGCCGATGAACTGGTGGGAGTCCTGGCAAGCCTGGGCGCAGCGTCCACACAGAATGCAGGAGTCCATTGCGATGTTGAACACCGGGTTGGACTCGTCAGTCTTCTCCCTGTCGCGTGGAGTCCACCGGGATACAGTGACCCCGTGATGTTGGGCGGCGGTGGTCAACTGGCGGAAATCGTCGGTCTTGCCAGGGACCATCCCGAGGGTCAGCTCGATGACGCCGCGCCTGATGCGCTCAACGTCGGCGGAGTCGGTGCGCACCTCCATGCCCTCCTGGGCGGGCACGGAGCAAGAGGCGGGGAAGCCGCGCATTCCCGTAATCTGGACCAGGCAAGTGCGGCAGGCGCCGATGGGCCTCATGTCGGGGTCTTTGCATAGCTGGGAGATGCTTGTGCCGGAGGAGTTAATGGCGTCCAGCACAGAGGAGCCTTCGGGGACGGAGACGGCATGGTCGTTGATGGTGAGGGTTATGGCCATGGAGTGGGCCTCCCAGAAACCGTGGTTTCCAACTCAGGGGTAAAAGGTCCCAAATTGGTCACTTTAACATTCAAAACGTGGCAGCCTCTCCCGACTATATAGAAATAATAGCCAACCCATCCACTCGCTCAAAGTGCCGTCGATTATTGGTGAGCAACGTGAGGTGGTGGCGCAAAGCGGTCGCGGCAATGAGCATGTCCAAGTCTGAAATCAGACTACCAGCCCTGCGAAGCCTTCCCCTCTCCCTGCCGAATATTCGGCAGGTCTCCAGGTCCAACGGAATTATTGATACATCTCGCAGGAAATCTTGAAGCTCTCTCTCGTTTCGTTCTGGGTTAGTAGAGTTGAAAACCCCCTCGTAAAGCTCTGCCAGCGAAATGACACTTAGCCCTAAGCTCTCCTCGGTCAATTCCCCCAGCCGCTGAACAACTCGATCGACACGGTGTAGATAGTCAATTGACCAGTCCGTATCGAGCAAGTATTTCATATATCGGGTGGTGTTCGGGAACCGCTGATGCGGGAATCATAAATCATCCGCTTCAGTTCCTCCGGGTCGTGAGTACCCTTCCACCCACCTGCGGAAGCGAGGAAGGCTTCGCGATCTATCTTTTTATGGGTCTTCCTATTGATAACGAGGGTGATTTCCTCGCCTTCCTCGAGCTCCACTTCTTCGAGAAGTTCGATTACTCCACCCGAGAATCTTCCCTTGACTTCTCTAGTCATCCAAATCCTCCTAACCAGTGATGATCTCGTGAATCGAGATTATGCCCACCCCACCAATCAGTTTATCCTAGCCAAGGCGGTCAGATCATCGGGGAAGAAATGAAGCGCGCTGTTGACGGGGCCGCCGGCCATTTGACCCAGACCGCAAAGGGATGCGCTGCCCACGATTTCGGCCAGGGATTTCAACTCCTCGATGTCCGCGGCTGTCCCAGCATCGGAGTTGAGACGGTCGAGGGCTTCCACGATTCGGGGGGTCCCTTCCCGGCAGGGCGTGCATTTGCCGCAGGACTCGGCGGCGTTGTAGGCGGCCAAGCGGCGCACGACGTCTATTACCGGCACGCTGTCGTCCAATACCACGATGCCCCCGGCGCCCATCACGACTCCGGAAGGGTGGAGCATTCCGGGACGCAATTGCATGTCCAACTCCGTAGAGGGGACCACGCCGCTGGAAGGCCCTCCCACGGCGATTACTCCAATTTTGCGACCCGGTGGAAGTCCCCCACCGATTCCGTAGATGACTTCCCGGAGCGTAGTACCCATTGGGACCTCGGCCATTCCAGGGCGCATCACTGCGCCGCTGAGGCTTACCAGCTTGGTGCCCCTGGCGTTCTCCAAGCCCAGGCTGGCAAAGCTGTGTGACGCTTCGGCATCCCCTTCCCCGTCTGAGGCAGCGAATATCAGGGGAACGTTGGACAGCGTCTCGACGTTGTTTATGACCGTCGGTTGCTGGAAGAGGCCCGATTCGGTGGGGAACGGGGGGCGCAACCGGGGTTCCCGGCGGTTTCCCTGGATCGTGTCCAGTAGGGTGGTCTCTTCGCCGCAGACATAACCGCCCGCGCCCCGGCGGACCGTCACCTGGAAATCGAAGCCGGAACCGAGGATATCCTTCCCAATTAGTCCGGAGTTTTGGGCCTCCACGATGGCGGCTTCCAGCCTTTCGGCGGACAAGTCCGCTTCGGCGTTGACGTAGATGTAGCCCGACCCAGTCCCGGCGGCGTAGGCGGCAATGAGCATTCCTTCAAGGAGCAGGTGCGGGTCCCCCTCCAAGATGTGCCGGTCCTTGAATATGCCAGGCTCGCCCTCTTCCGCGTTGACCACCAGGTAGGGAGAGGACCCTTTCGCATTCCTGGCGGCCTTCCACTTGAGGGCGGCGGGGAAGAAGGCCCCGCCTCTTCCCAGGAGTCCCGCATCCAGCACAGTTTGAATTACATCCCCGGGTGGGAGGGATAACGCTCTATCGAGACCGGAGTAACCACCGGCGGCCAGATATTCGTCGGCGCTTTCCGGACCGGTTTGGCCGCATCGGGTCAGCAGCAGCCGGCTCTGAAACGCAAAGAAGTCCGAGAGATCGTCTGGCAGGTTGGGTGAAGACCTGGCTTCACGGGGTTGGACGGACCAGATGTCCAGGGTCCGGGTCAGGGCGGGAACGTCGGCCGGGGATAGACGTTGGTAGCGGCGGGACTGTCCGGAAGGCCCGGTAATGATGACCTGCGGCGCCGCGAAGCACGAGCCATCGCATCCGGCGATTGTCAGATAGGCGTCGGTGCGGCCCTCCATGGCAAGGGCCAACGCATCGGACACCGCGCCGGCGCCAACGGCCCGGCTGCATTGGCCCACCTGGACCAGTACCCTGGTCTTACCGGCGGTGCGGGCGTCCAGCCGCCTCCGGGCGGACTCCACCAGGTCTGAATAGGCCGTCATTTCAGGCTATCCCGCCAACCAGGTCCGGGAGGTCCCGGGCGGCGACCCGGCCGTACCACTGTCCGTCGACTTCCACGGCGGGAGCCATGGCGCAGATGTAACCGCAGGCGGTTTCTTCCAGGGTGGTCCGAGCTTCCTGGGGGGAGTCCGATGGCGCTTGGGCCAACCGGTCCGATATGAGGCGAAGCAATTCGCGCCCCCCGGAATGCCAGCAACTCAACCCGGCACAGACCCTTACCAGGTGCTTGCCGGGGTCTTCCAGGCGCAGTTCGGTGTAGCTGGTGGCCGCTCCGTAGACCTCGCTGGCCGGAACGCGCAGGTGCCAACTTACGATTTGCAACGCCCAGCCGGGAAGGTAACCAAACTCGCACTGGAGGTAGTGGAGCGCGGGTAGGAGGTGGGTGCGTTCCCTGGGGAACATCTCCCGGAGGGTTGGCCGGAGTTGGTTGCGTTCCACTGGAAGATTACTCCTGGAATATTGGTCCTGGAAGATCGCTCCTGGAAATTCGTTCCTGGGAGTTTGTTCCGGGTTCAGGACTCGTTAGCTGGCCTGGCCTGTGACCTGCGAGGAGGCGCGAATACGACCAAGAAGGATAATTCCTCTGTGATGGAATGGAAGTGGTGTTCCACAGCCTCGCCGACGTAGATGATGGACCCTGGACCAATTGGACGGTCTTCACCGTCCACCCGGACGCTCCCTCTCCCTCCCACCACATAGTAGACTTCGTCCTCGGTGTGGGGAGATTGGGGGTCGGGCTGGCCGGCGGGAAGGACGTAAAGGCCCATGCTCAGCCTTGGAGCGACAAAGAACTCGTGATAGGGAGCGCGGCCCTCGCGGTGGGCGGCTACCACATCTTCCAGGTCGAAAGCGTCCATGCCCGTCCGCCAGCCTACATCGCCGCGGGGGATTTGGCGGGGTCACGCAATAGGGCGGTCAAACCCAGTTCGTCTTGCTTGGACCGGGGGACCATACCGTCTTCGGCCCATCCACGGGCGCGGTAATAACCGCCTATCATGTAGTCCAACTCTTGAGGCGTGAGACCCACACCAGCGGCGACGCCGGAAGGCAGATTCTCTTGCAAGACCCTGGGCGGCAACGTGTCGTCGTTTCTATGCCAGCCCTCGCGCACGTTGAACAGCTTTTTCAGGTTGTTGATCCGCTCGCCGGCCAATTTGAGATCGTGGGCCGACATCTCCCAGCCGGTAATCATGGTGTAGACGCGGGCCGACTCCTCGTAGAAGTCGCTGAAGGCCTTGCGGAGGAACTTGCACCAGATGAGGGAGTCCAGCACGGCGGAGTAATCTTCGCTTTCGGCTGCGATGCGTCCCCGGTGTTCGTCGACGCTGAAGCGGTCGACGCGGTCGGAAAAGTCGGCTTCGTATGCGGAGGAGCGATTGTGGCAGGCTCCGCGTGGTGTCACGGCCAGTCCCAGGGCCATGGTCTTCAGGCTGCGGGGCTCATAGCCGGGCATTTCCAGTCCCTTGACCTGCATCGCCCAAGCATGAGAACCATGGCCCACGCGCTCGGCGGCCTTGCGCGTACCCTCCGCCAACAGGTCGCCGATTCCCCGCCGGCGGCCGGTCTGCTCCAACAACGCGAGAAGAGCGTCGCCGTTCCCGAAGGTGAGGTCGATGCCGCCTGTATCCTCGGTGGTAATCAGACCCCGGTCGAAGCATTCCATCGCCCAAGCCAATGTTACCCCGGCGCTGATGGTGTCCATTCCCAGTTCGTCGCAGATACCGGAAGCCCGGATTACCGTATTGGGATCGTCGATGCCGCACAGCGGGCCAAGGGCGAAAAGGCTTTCGTACTCCATCCGGCCCTTCGTCTTGGTCCCTGAGTCGTTGGTGACCAGTATCTTTTCGCAGCCGATGGTGCAGTTGGCGCAGTTGGCGTTCTTATCCAAGTGCTGCTGGTGAAGTTGCTCCCCGCTAACTCTCTCGGCTCCCTCGAAAGTTGACTCGCGAAAGTTTCGAGTCGGGAGGGCGGCCAGACGGTTGAACACGGACACGTTGGCCATTGTGCCCAGATCACGGTATTTCTCGGTGGCGGCTCCCAGACTGCGGCGGCTCAGGTCCAAGCTGTAACTGTGGGTAGCGGCTGGATCGGCAATGGGCACCGATTCAGCGCCCCGCAGGGCGATAGCCTTAAGTTTCTTGGAACCCATCACCGCGCCGGGACCGCAGCGGCCGGCTTGGCGGCCGCCGTCGTTGGCAATGCTGGCGTATTTCACAAGGTTCTCACCGGCGGGACCGACGCTCGCCACCCGGATGCGCTTGTCCCCCAGCCGTTCCTTGACGGCGCGCTCCGTTTCCGTAGTGCTCAGTCCCAACAATTCGCTGGCGTCGAGGAATTGGGGCTGGCCGTCATGCACGAAAAGCAGAGTCGGAGTATCGGCGTGTCCGGTCACGATCAGTGCGTCGCCGCAAGCCTTCTTGAGTTCGGTGGCCAGGAAACTGGAGGACAGGGAATCCCCGATGAATCCGGTAAGGGGCGACTTGGTCAGCACAGCGAATTTGCTGGATGTAGTAAGGCGCGACCCCACGAGGGGGCTGCCAACAAATATCAGTGGATTATCCGGTCCAAGGGGGTCGGCCCCTGGAGGACAATACTTCCAGAGCAGGTAGGTCCCAAGGCCGATGCCGCCGATGAATCCGCGCAGTACGTCTTCAGTGACCGGGTCCCATCGGTGGGTGCGGTGAGTAAGGTCAACGACCAGGACTTTGCCGTGGTAACCGTACATGGCGGCTAGCCCCCCGCCTGACTGGAGAGCACCAGCAGCGAGTCGCCAGGTTGAAGGGACACGGTTTCGCCGCCGAGAAAGGCAACTCCGCTTCGGTTGAAGGCGTAGCCGTCCTCAAGGCCGGAAAGGTCCCGCCGGATAACGTTTCCCACCAACGCCGGGCATTCGGCGGCTAGAGCCTGGACGATCTGTGCAAGCTCCACAACCCAGGGCAAAGCCAAGGTTACCATCGGTGTCCTGCCGCGAATGCGTGCCGTGCCGAACAGTTCAATGGGGACTTGGAACGTCGCTGGCGCGTGGGCCATTTTGGCGCCTACAACCCCCTGGCGGCGAGGGCCAAGGCCTTGTCCAGGTCCTCAGGGGTGTTGACGTTGAAGAAGCTCAGGTAATCGGGGTCCAATGACTGGACTTCCTCTTGAGGGAGGTACCTGACGCGGACTTCGTCGTAGAAACCGGAAATTTTCAGGTCACCGGATATCAAGCGGGGCTCGATGTATGGCAGGCACGACTTGGAATAGAGGGAGTGGGTCGGCTCGGGCCTGCCATCGATCACTGGCACCACGGCGTCATAGTCTTCCCGCAACGAGATCATCCGCCGGAGCAAGTCAAGGTTTAGAAAGGGCATGTCGCACGCCACAGCCAGCGCCCAAGGTTGGTCCGCGGCGGCAAGCCCGGAGAATATCCCGCCCAGGGAACCCGTCCCTGGATAGCGGTCCAAGACAACGCGGCATCCCGCTTCCAGGGGAAGGGCTCCTCCGCGGGCTTCGTCGGCCACGACGACCAGCACTTCTTCGCAAAGCGATCCTGCTCGTTGGAACACTCTCTTGATGAGCGGTTGGCCTCCGATGGGTTCGACCGCCTTGTCGCGTCCCAACCTGCGGCTTTGACCCCCAGCCAAGACTACGCACGATGTCCGGGCCTCAGAGATACCTCCGGCGGCGGAATCCTTCCGTGATAGACCCGTCTTAGCCTGATTAGACTCAGAAGACATGGCGAGAGTATACCATAGGGCTATGTGGACGCAGTCTATTGCGAATGCGGGTAATTGGAGTCCCCTTCCGGCTCAAATCCTTGGCGCCCAGCGTCGCGGGCAGTCAATCCCACCACATTACACTCCTCCCCGTTACTACGGCCCTGGGCTGGAATCAAGGAACGCCACCGGCCAGGACTGGTCCTGGGCCCCAGACATCTCTGGGTTCCAGCATTCGCTGGAACGACGAGAAGTTGGCCGGGGCCGCAACAAATGCCAGATGTGCTCATTATGTTTGGCACGGTGTATAATTTGCCGCGACCAGTGAAGTCCAAGGGCGGCTCTCCGGCGGGATCGATTGTGAGCCGCCGCACATTCAGGAGGACGCAGCGCCATGTCTACCTCAGGACAAGGACCCGTATCCGCCGAGACGTTCAAGACGTTGGCCGAATTGGCAGGTCTGGGAATGACCGATGAAGAATTGGCTGAACTCAAACCCCTGTATGACCTCCACGCTGAGTACGTCAAGACGCTCCATTCCATCGAGTTTGGACCCGAAGAGATCGCCTTGACCTTTCATCCCGACTGGCCTTCCACCTAATCGCCGCGCGAACGAAAGACCCACAGGACTGCAACACAATATTCGGATGCTTTAGGAAGGTAACGAGATGGCCACGACCAATACAGACCTTCACTTTTTGACCATAGGACGGGCCTCCGAGCTACTGCGCACTCAACAGCTTTCTCCCGTGGAGTTGGTCCAGGCGTTTTTGCGCCGGATCGAGGCCACGGACGACCAGCTTCACTCCTTTCTGTTGGTGCTGGAAGAGCAAGCCTTGGCCGCCGCAAGGATAGCCGAAGCTGAAATCCTCCGGGGCGAATACAAGGGTCCGATGCACGGGATTCCCTTCGCTCTGAAAGACCTTTACGACACCGCCGGGGTCCGTACGACATCTGGATCAAGGGTGGACATAGACCGGGTGCCCACCGAAGACGCCACCACCACTGCCAGGTTGAAGGCTGCGGGAGGAATTCTGCTGGGCAAGCTGGCGATGCACGAGTTCGCCCTGGGCGGCCCCGATTTCACCACTCCTTTCGCCCCGGCCCGCAATCCTTGGAACATGGCCCACGTCACCGGCGGGTCCAGCAGCGGCTCGGGTTCAGCGGTGGCGTCGGGCCAGTGCATGGGCGCTCTTGGCTCCTGCACCGGGGGTTCGATTCGCGGCCCCGCCTCCCTCTGCGGAATCGTTGGCCTCAAGGCAACCTATGGACGGGTCAGCCGCGCGGGGGTGGTGACCCTTAGCTGGTCCCAGGACCATTGCGGGCCCATGACCTGGACGGTGGAAGACACCGCATACATGCTCCAGGCCATTGCCGGGTACGACCCGAAGGACCCGACGACCAGCAGGGCGCCGGTGCCAGATTATTCACTGTCCCTGCGGGAGGACATCCGCGGCATGAGGATCGGCGTGCCTCGCCACTTTTTTTTCAGCGACGAGCCTGGAGTCAACCAGGAAGTAGTCGCCATCGTCGATAAACAACTTGCAGTGTTGCAGGAGTTGGGAGCGGAGCTTGAGGAGGTGACCATCCCAAGCCTGGAATACGTCCGCCCGGCCAACGTCGTCATCATGCTGAGCGAGGCTTACGCCTACCACGAGCCCAACTTGAAGGCGAGGCCACAGGACTTTGGCGAGATGGTGCGGGCGAGGTTCCGCATTGGCGGGATGTTTAGCGCCAGCGATTACGTACAGGCCCAGAGGACGCGGAAGCTGGTAAAGCGGGAGGTTGCCGAGACCATGGAACGCGTCGACCTGCTGGTGTCGCCGACCATGACCCAGCCCGCGGCGGCGTTCGAAGGTTATGATTCCACCAGCACGGTGCGCGGGCCGAGTTTCACCGCGCCCTACAACCTGACGGGTCTACCGGCCATTTCGGTGCCCTGCGGTTTCACCGAGGCGGGATTGCCGGTGGGGATGCAACTCGCGGGCAAGCCCTTCGACGAGCCGGGAGTGATCCGGGCCGCTTACACATACGAGCAGCACGCCCGTTGGTTCGACCAAAGGCCGCCGGTCTAGCCAAGGAGCCGGGCGATTCAAGTAAAGACGGCGCCTATTATCAGCGGCGGTCGTTGGCGCGGCGGACGCGGAAGGACGCGCCGTCTTTCTGCTTTCGCGCCCACCTGAGATACTTGCGCATTTCGGGGTGGTTGCGTATCGAGTCCAGGGAGTTGAATTCTTTGGCCAGAGTCGCTTCCGTGAACATCGCATGAAGCTGACGGTGACACGTGGCGCACAGCTTGGCCCTTGGGCCGAACCTTCCACCCTCCGCCCTGGGCACCAGGTGGTGTACCGTGTAGCGCTCCGCCTCCCTCAGGCACAATTCACAGGACTGAGACTCCTCTAATGACAGAGGCATGGAGTCTTTGCGGGCGCGGTTTCTGGACACGGAAGGCTAACCTCAGTTGCTCACTTCCAGGTAACGCCAGCCGGGCAAGTCGACCCGCCACTCCCCTTCTTCCAGCAACATCGGGATAATCAGGCCGGACATGAGCCTCCGGCGGGCGACCCTGTCCACGTCGTTGGTTACCCCGAAGGGCAGGAATACGAACGCGTGTTGGTCGTCGACGTAATTCGTCGGCGCGACCCCCAGGTCGGTCAGATCTTCCAGGGGCCAGAGCCGAAGCACTGTCGTGCGGAAGTCCTCCAACAGGTCGGACCTGCTTGGGTGGCCGGAATCGTAAGCGGCCCGGTACGCAACCTGCATATCTATGTCGTTACGGGTGGCCCAGACTCCGATCCGCATTCCACGGGTCTCCTTGGAGAGCATCGACCAAGCCAGCTCCATCTGACCGTCCCTAACGGCCTCGGCGAAGACGCCGCCTCGGTTGCCGCAATCGTCGGGTTGCTGGCTTCGTTTGTGACCCGGTATCTGCATGGATGAACCTTTCCTGGCTTCAGGCCCCCGGCCGTCGGCTCTTACTTTATGAGTACCCTATGAACGGACTGTCCTAGTATGACCAACCCAGGTGCGGCTGACTACGCCTGAGAGGCGCGTCCGAACATCGCCTCCCGCAGACCGTCCAACATACCATCCAGCCGGGCTAGCCGTTCTCCCTGGGCCTTCATTTGGTCCTCCATGCGGTCCATCCGAGTCTCCAGCGCGGATTGCCGTTGCTCCAGGACTGTCATACGGGTTTCCAAAGCTCCTATTCGGGTTTCCAAAGCTCCTATTCGGGTTTCCATCCGGTCGAATCGTTGCTCCATGCGCTTGGACGTGTCCATGACCATGCGGGCCAGGACCAAAAGCACGCCCACTACTGCGATGCCTACGGTGAGAATGCCAATCAATTCCGGTGTCATGGCTCCCTTCGCTCAGACCTGAATCAGTGCGGTCTGGAATTCTACGCTAGCTCATCAGGCACACTCGTGCCAGTTAGCAACTATCTCAAAACGAGGCTTCCCCAATGTCTCACCCTTTTGCGAAAGGGGGATTTCCCCTCTGCCCAAGCCCGTTCGTTCAGTTTTAAGATAGTTTCTTAATATCCTACCGTATAACCGTCGCGCCGTGGGTCGGCTGCTCCGTGGAGCGCCCCGGTTTCAGGGTCCACCTGAATCATCACTTCGCTGCCGGAGGCGGCCCAGGGACCCATCACATTCAGGTGGTGGCCTCGGCGGGCCAGCTCCTCCCGTACCTTCGGAAAGAAACGGCTCTCCACGTGCAATGCATTCTCGCATACGTGAGGGAAATTGGACTCGGTGGGGCTGTGGGTGTTGCGCCAACGAGGAGCTTCCACTGCCTCGGCCACGGTCATCCCGAAGTCCAACACGTGGGTTATGACCTGCATGTTGGTCTGAACCTGTGTATCCGCGCCGGGTGTGCCGCAGACCAGAATTAGCTGGCGCTGAGGTCCTTCTTTGAACACCATCACCGGGTTCATGGTGTGGCGGACGCGCTTCCCAGGCTGAAGGCAGTCCACGTGGTCCGCTTCCAGGTGCCAATATGTCATCCGGTTGTTGAGCAGGACTCCAGTGTCGCCCGCGATGATGCTGGAGCCCCAGGCGCTCTGGATACTCTGTAGTTGGCAGACCGCGTTACCCCAGCGGTCCACCACGGCGAAGCAGGTAGTGTCTTCCTCTTCGCTGGCCACACCGGTTCCGGCAACCGCCCGTCTGCCCGCTGCGCCTTCCTGGAACGGCCAGGGGTCTCCGGGAGGGACGTCGATAGCGGCGCGGTCCGGAGCGATAAGCCGTGCCCGCTGCTTTGCGTATTCCTTGTCCAATAGACCGGCAACAGGAACATCGACGTAATCGGGGTCGGCCACGTAGGCTTCCCGGTCGGCGAAGGCCAGCTTCTTGGCCTCCACCATCAGGTGGATGGCCTCGGCGGTGTTGCAACCAAGCGACGCCAGGTCGAATTGCTCCATCATGTTTAGTTCCTGGAGCAAAATGTGTCCGCTGGAGTTGGGAGGGGCCTCATATACGCCGTAATCCCGGTAGGTGGTGGAGATGGGTTCTTGCCACCTGGCGTGGAAGTCGTCCAGGTCGCGCAGGGTTAGGATGCCGCCCTGCTCCTCGCTGAATTTCACGATGGAGCCCGCGATTTCGCCCCGGTAAAAAGCGTCCGCCCCGCCATTGACGATGGCCTCAAAGGTGCGGGCAAGGTCTTTCTGGAAAATCATTTCTCCTCCACGCAGAGGGCGGCCGTCCCTGGTAAACACCGCTCTCGAAGTGGGGAAGGAGCATAGCAACGGGTCCGAAGCGATGGACCTCGCCAGGACGTGGCTGGTGGGGAAGCCGTTGGCGGCCAGATCGATGGCCGGTGCGAATACCTGGCCCAGGGACAGCAGCCCGTATTTCTGGTGGGCGGAAAGCCAGCTATCCAGCAGGCCTGGCACGGAGACCGAGAGGATGCCCTTGGCCGGGATGCCCTGGGGCAGGTAACGTTCCCGGGTGGCGGCGTAAGGGGCCGCGCCGGTGCCGTTGCAGATGTCGATCCGGTCCTCATCCTTCCGGTAGATCATGATGAAACCGTCGCCGCCGATGCCGGACATGAGAGGCTCCACGACATTCAAGGCCGCAGCGGTGGCGATGGCGGCGTCGACCGCGTTGCCTCCTAGCTGAAGCGCATGAATCCCGGCTTGTGAGGCGAGGGGGTGGCCGGATGAGACCATCCCGTTCCGGCCCATAACCACGGGCCGGTTGGACTCGTAATTGATGCCGTGGGGTGTGGTCATTGCATCCTCCTGCAGTGTTGACACGAGTGGATGGTCTGGGGACTCCTAATCGGGTCTCAGAATTGGCTTGAGTACGCTGCCACAAGGCTCGGCTTGAATCGTTTTCCTCTCCCCTCGGAACTCAACCTGATTGGCCAGGAAAAACCGGAACTTCCGCCATGGCCGGATTTGCCCGCCGTAAAGAAGAAGTGGAAACCAAGAATCTATAGTGTGTTTTCCAACGTTATCATCAGCGACGTTGAGGCCATTCTGAATTTGATCGAAAGCCTGGTTCGGCCGAAAATTCCCTCCTCCCTTCAACTCCGCGGCGCAAACAAAGCACTGCCCGTCGTCGCCAAAGACGATGAAGTCGCAAAGCCTCTCGGTAAAGCGATGCTTTGCCTGGTAGTTCGTACCTCCAACTATGGCAAGCAGGTCCGGGTCAAAGCCGTCCAGCACCAGTTCACAACCCTGGTCCTCACATCGGTCTACGACGCAGCCATCTTGGTGCCTGATTAGGACTTCCTGCAGGAACAGAGAGTGGGTCACCTGATTGGAATCTGCTCCACTGCGATGGTCTCATCGTAAAGTTCGTTCACTACTCTTCCGAACTCATCATCGTTGATTCCGACGTCGCGCCTGATTTCTAGTTCGTGAACGAAACTGCCACCAACCGCTTCGTTCAAACTGAACCGATAGGCCGAGACATCATCATGGCTCAGGCAGTCTTCGGGTTCGAATCCCAACGCTGCGATCTTGTCTTCGCCTGCAAAGCTCAACCTCAACAAGTTGTTTATAGCTGCAAGCAACAAGTCGCTGTGGGTTGTTATCAGGACCTTTACTCCCGCGTTGACCAGGCGGACGATGCCGCGGGCCATTTGCCTCTGAGCTGCCGGGTGCAGGTGAGACTCCGGTTCTTCTAGGATCAGCAAGTCCCCCTTGCTTACTAAGTACACTAAGTACAGAACTAACGGAGCCAGTTCCGAAACCATCGAGGAGGTATAACCTAACGCGAATTTCCCAGAATGTATTCCTGGTCCCATCGGTTCGTACACTATTCGGGGATAGGGCAATCCACCGGAGTCATCGAGGTCAATCCTACCGTTCAAGACATTGTTCTCGAAGAAGGCGATCGACTTAACGAACTCGCCGTATTCTTCATCATCGCGCGAGCGGATGCTCAGATTCTTGTCCATGCTTACCAAGTTGCTCAGAAACTCCGTAGTGATCCCCGGCAAGGTCGGAAAATCGATCAAACCAGGGCCAGTTCGCGAAGTTTGGCGAATTAGTTCCGCAGCCACGACCTTATACCCTTGGGCAATGCCAGATCGGGCCGCAGGCAGGTAGAAACTCTGAGGAGGCAATCGGCCAAGGACATCTGCCGCTGCCACTTCTGGCAATAGACTAAAGAAGTCAAAATAGATGTCCCACATGGTATCTTCGCTCAGTTCGGGGACGAATAGCCACGGCGCGACCATAAAATTCGGTATCATCACCTCGGACACATCGAACTCAGGCATGAAGTTGTTCGAAGACGTTAACGTGATACCCATGTTTAACCGCGGTTCATCTCGCACTATGGTTAGCCTGAAATCTTTGGGCACGCTTCCGCGTCTTACAAAAGTGGAAGGGTCTCCGTATACCCAGCGCAATTGATCAGTGACGCTACTGCGAAATGAATCGAGTCTCTGTAGCGTTGATTGCTTCAGGAGTGACTGCATTTCTTTGGGCAAAAGGGACACAGTCAGTTCCTGCGGGTTAAACGCTTCTTCGCTTTCCTGACTCACCCGATCACGAACAACGTTCACCAGTTCATAAACTTCGTCGGGCGGTTTCCCAAGTCTCGCAGCAGGGGCCCGATATCGTACCACCCGGTCGCTTTGCCTATCGAATTGTGAGCCCTGCCTAAATGGAACCCCTTCGAACGCCTTCATCAGCGCGTAAATGGCCGTGGCCAGGTACGACTTGCCCGTGTTGCTCGGGCCAATGAAGATCGTGAGCGGCTTGAGGTCTACCTCCCCGCTCACGATTGGGCCCATGTTCTTTACTGATATCTTTGTCATAGTGTTAGCGATAATGGCTAGTAGTGCGAAATATTTGTAATGAGGGGTAATTGAACTTGTCGAGTTTACCTACAAAAGCTGGATAACATGCGGATCCGCTCAATTTAACCCATCGTTTCAAAGCAGTTGGACCACTAGATAGGTGGGTGATTAGCTGCCCTGTTGACTGCTGGGGATTATGCGTAGCGACGCGTGATGCGTCAAGAATTGATGGTGATCTGACGGAAATGACCGCAAAATCAAAAGAGGCCCCGAACACGGGACCTCTCCTGTTAGCGGGCTTGTAAGGGTTGGTAGTCTAGTGGCCGCCGCAACCGCAGCCACCGCCTCCGCAGCCGCATCCTCCTCCGCCGCCTCCGCAACCACACCCACCGCTTCCACAGCCGCCGCCGGAGAACATCGGGTTGTTGATCACGAAGCCCACCTGGCCTCCGAAATTCTCGACATAATCAATCGTGGCCTCTTCCAGGAAGGGCGCGCTGTCGGAGTCCATCAGGAAGTTCACGCCTTCCAGGCTGAACACGGTGTCGTCGGGCTGGGTCTCCTTTTCCATGGTAAGCATGTACTGGACGCCGCCATGGTCTGCGGGCATCGCAATCACGCGAAGAGAGCTTTCGGACTCACCCTGCTCTACCATGACGTCCCTGAGCTTTTCAATGGCCAGATCGGTTACCTGCATTATCGTAACTCTCCTTGTCGATTGACCAGGCAGCATTATTTGCTGTCGTTTGTTGGCCTGAGCCTAACACATGGAAGAACCCCCGGTCAATGACGGGCATGGGTCTGTAAGCCCGGATTCGTGCCTTGCCAGGGGCAAAGGACTCACAGAAGATCAGGGCCAGTCGCCTCTTTCATGATCGGGCAAACGCTTGGTCCTCGCGGCAATAGGTCCCAACCAAAAAGTCTCCTCAGCGTGCCAGGAGTCAAGCTTTGACCATCCTGCCGGCGACTCGTACCGGACTTGCTCCGCTGTCAGGAGTCCGCCAAGGCTCAGGTGTACTCCGTCCCAATCCCTGGCCGCCGCCCCCCAGTCCGGCACAAGCCACTCACCGTCTTGTCCGTTATCCTGTCCCCCCTTAGCCGGATACGAGACACACAGATCATGCCAGTCCTTCGGTCCATGAATTTCATAGACCCTGACGGCAGGCGTGACCACCAGACTCCAACACTTGATAGGGAAGTAGGAGATTAGATCCCCCACACCGTGGTCATAGCCCACGAGGAGTGAAGCATTCTCGCCATGAAGCGTAGAGGTATACTGGAGACCCTTGGGCTTCTGTGCATACCGCTCCCACCAGTCTGGGGGCGTCCGTGGGCGCTGCCAAGTGGTAGTGTCCAGGGGGCCATCCAAGGGTTCCACGCAGAAAGGCTCCTTCCCGTGCTCAATCCAGACCTGGTGGTCCAAATCGAGGGACTCAAACCACCAGGCGCTGCCGGGATGCTCTAGTACAGCATGGGCAAGGGGAGCGGTCCGCTCTCCTTGCCCTAGCGCATGTTCCACGTTGGCATCGTGGCCGGGGCTCCATCTCGTCATCTCTTCTGTGGCGAAGGCAGCCAGCCAAAGAGCGTTCCGAGGTGCGACTATGGCGTCCGGTGATAGGCCCTCCGCAGCGGCTATGGACAGGAACTCGCACCCGATAGGCGAGTTCAGAATGGCCTTGACTCTTTTGTCTGTCTCCCACATAGGAGCAGGTTAACTCCTTCGCCTACACTCAACATCAGGTTTCTGAGCGCCGAATCTGGCTACGTATTTTACATCGCCGACCCGCATCTCAAAGAGGCTCACGGATTTGTATGTGTGGGTGGTGCCTTCATCGCACTTCCAGGTGAGGATGTGCCTCATCAAATAATTTTGAAAGACATTTCCAGTCTGGTTAGGGCGACAGTCGGTTGAACTTGGCCGCGCCGCTATGTTGCCTGGGCAGAAGCCTTCTGAGACCTTCTTGATCCTGAACCAACCGCTGCTCTGTTTCTTGTACAGAGTGGTTGTTATAGTCTCCGCATGTGCAGACCAGCTTCGCAACTATCTCAAAACGAGGCTTCCCCAACGTCTCCCCCTTTCGCAAAAGGGGGATTTCGCCTCTGCCTAAGCCTGTTCGTTCAGTTTTGAGATAGTTTCTTAGTGGACAGGCGATGTACGACTTGGCGTTAATGTGCCTGTCCCCAGGATAGTCTAGGGATGCGTGGGGCCATTGGACAGTTGCCAGGCACCCGTAGGGATTGTCATCAGTGTAGTTTAGCTCCCCGGAACCAGGCAAATTTTAGCGCTTACTCGCTGCCGTGTATAACCAGTGCGGAGCCATTTCAGGGGGGTTGTAAAGTTGCTCAACCTTGAAGGGTAGAGACATAGCCAGCTCATGTCCAACTTGGAGTCCCCCATTCGCGGGAATTGCGACAAGCGTCTTCCCTGACTTTGCAATCATCCTGGTAGTGTCACACGGCGGTTGACACGCCGGAAGACCGCTCTCTAACCTCGATTCCAGTAGACCAGCAAGGGGCACGCAGCCAGGGGCACAGGTCCATGCAGGTGAGGGACGCACTCTCGCGAGAGTGCGTCTTTTTCTGTTTTCCGGCCTGTGTTCATTCGCGAATAGGAGGTGACGATTGTACGACGCGACACGCCCGGCCTGGCAGCGGGAGAGGCTCTTGGAAGCACTGGACGCACATAGCCGGGGACTGGTTGAACCGCCCATTGTCCGGAAGCGCACCGAGGCCCCTCCCCCGGGACCGGCCACCGGTCAGGACCAGCGCATGACCTTCGCTATTTCCACCGAGGAGGTGGACCGTCACGGCGACGTGATAATGACCGACGGGTGGCGGCTGGACCACTACAACCGGAACCCGGTATTCCTCTGGGCCCACGATTACGCCCGCCCGGTCATTGGACGAGCGGCAAGGGTCTGGAAGGGCGTACATGAACTGTTGGCGCAGATGGAATGGGCTCCCACAGACTTCGCCCAGGAAGTGGCCATGCTCTACCGCGACGGCTACCAGCGGGGAGTATCAGTGGGTTTCAAGCCTCTGCGCTACGAGCAGCGGCGCGACGAGAAGACGGGAGCTTTCCTGGGAATCCGCTTCCTGGAGCAGGAGTTGCTGGAGGTCAGCGCGGTGCCTGTGCCCGCAAACCGCAGCGCATTGCGGAAGGCCCTGGACACCGCTCCAAGGGTGGCGGAGTACTTGCGGCGGAGCGATACGACAGATGGTCTATCTCAGGACCAACTGGCCGAGGTGCTTAGCCTGCTGCGCAGCCTGCGGTAGTGACCGCCGGTCCGCACGGCGCCAAACCTGGAGAGATACCCCAACTTACGTTCGCAAACATTCCCAAACCTTCTCAAACCTTCGAAAACATGCCAAGGAGATTTACATGACTATTGGCACGCACGACATGGAACTCATCAAGGACGAGATCGGCTCCATCAAGGAATATTACCAGTCGAAGATGGACGCCGAGATTCCCCCGATCAAGGAAGAGGTGGGCCGGATAGCGTCCCAGCTATCCCGGGTGCAGGAGATGTGGCGCGAGGGCGAAAGGCGCTCTATCCTCTCCCGGTTCGCCGGAGGGGAGCGCGCCAGGGTTCCCTATGGAAAGTACACGGGGCTGGATATGCTGGACCTGGCCTGCGTGCGCAGCCTGTTGACCGCCCAGTTTCGCGAACCTTCGGGCCTCAACCCAAGAATGCTCGAAGATTGGCAGTCCAACGTGAAGGCCGCCATGGACTCCACTACGGCGGGTTCCGGGGACGAGCTGGTGGACACTCAAGAAGCCCGCGCCCTTTGGGATGACGTGAACCTGGAGACCGCAGTCGCCCCGCTGTTCAACACCATCCAGATGCCCAGCAACCCCTTCCAGATACCGCTCCAGATGGGAGACGTCAACTGGTATCCCGGAACGGAGAATTCCGCCGTTACCGGCACCGCGCTGACAACGGCGCGGCAGACCCTCACCGCGTACGAGTTGGTGGCCGAGGTGCCCTGGTCCTATGACCTGGACGAAGACGCGGTGATCGCGATGATGGAGGAATTGCGGCGCGGGCTGCTCCGAAACGCCCGGGAGGTGATCGACGACGTCTTGCTAAACGCCGACACGACCGCCACGGACAACATCAACGCCGACGAAGCGACCATCGCCACCAGTGACGCCGGCAAGGGCCACTGGCTCCTGGGGTTCGACGGAATCCTCCATCTCCCGCTGGTGGACAACACCTCCCAGGCCAACGACCACTCCGGCGCGGTGTCCGACAGCATGTTCAACCAGGTCCGGGCCAAGCTGGGCAAATACGGCGTCCGTCCTTCGGAGTTAGTCTACATCTGCGACGTAAATACGTTCATCCGGGCGTTGAGCATCGACAGCTTCCGCACGCTGGACAAGTTCGGTCCACAGGCGACGGTACTCACGGGCCAACTGGGCGCGGTGGAGGGCATCCCGGTAATCGTATCCGAACAAATGAAGCTGGCCGAGGCCGACGGGAAGGTCACCGGCGGCGGCAACACCGCCAATACCGGCAGGTTGCTCATCGTCAACCGCAGTCAGTGGCGCGTCGGATTCAAGAGGGAACTGGCCATCGAGACCGTGCGGGACGCCCAGAAGCGGCAGAATATCATGGTAGTCAGTTTCCGCATTGGCCTCCAGGAGCGCAGCGGGTTCCGGTCCAGCGCCACCCACACAGCGCTCCAGTACAACATCACGGGACTCTAGCGGAGGAGGCCGGTCCGTTTCCGAAAACCCGGACCGGCTGACCGAAATCACAACACAACCAGGAGGTGCGGATATCTTTACCAGGTTCAAGTCAATTACCCTTCCTGTCCCCAAGGACAAGGTCCCGGTCCGGGGCGCGGCCCTGCCGATCGTTGGCATCCTGGCCATCACGGCTGTAGAGGGATATGCCCTCAACCGGGGCATCAACGGCACCGCCTTGACCGCGGCCCTCACGGCCATCGCGGCCCTGGGCGGCGCGGGCCTGGGACGGCTATTGAAATGACCACCGTCAGGTCCCGCCGGGCTCTCAGACGCCGAAGGCCCTACGACGTACTGTTCAACGCCCATGACACCAACACTTCCAATCTCAGGGAGACGATCGCGACGCCCGCCAAAGGGAAGCGGATCAGGGTCCTGCGCGTGCGCGCCATCCAGGAATACGCCGAGGGACGCCGCCTGTACGAGGTCTACTTTGGGACCGGGGCCAGCATCGACACCGTTCCCAGCAAGGCCGTGGACACTCTGGAGATTCCCAACGGCGGCCAGGGGTCCACCCGCGTCTTCCTCAGAGATGAAGGCCCCCGCGGGGAAAGAGACGAGGCGCTTAGCGGCAGGTGGATGGGGAGCGCCTCGTTTATCGCCCATGAAGTCCTGGTCGAGTACACGGAGGAGAGCTGATGCCCACCGTCCGCCGCCGCGCCTACGTGTTAAAGGTCCGGGACATCAGTTCCTCTACGGTGACCGACAGGCAAACTGTCCTTGCGCCAAGCAAGGGTTACCGCATCCGCCTGGTGCGGGTCAGGGTGCTTCAGGAAAAGCCGGACGGACGCCATCTCTGGGAGTTATATTTCGGGGAAGGTAGAACTCTAATCTCGGACCTGAAGAAAGGGATAGACATTTTGAGCGTCCCGAACAATGGGTCGGACTCTACCCGGACTTACCTTCGCGGGGAAGGTCCCCGGGGGCTGCGCGACGAAGTCCTTAGCGGCCGCTGGCGCGGAAGCGCGCCGGCTCACGCCCACCGCATCATCATCGAATACAGCGAGGAGCCTTAATCATGGGCCGAGAAGCATACCGGTCGGTTTACGGAGACCTGACCAAGCTCAAAGACGACAGCCTGCTCAAGGACCCCGCCGCTGGGACCGATGACGACGACGAGCTGTTTCAACTACTTCTGGCCATGTCCGACTGGACCGACCACTACTGCAACCGGCACTTCTACCCACGAACTCAAACGCTGCGTCTCGATGGCTCCGGGTCGCCCAGGTTGTTGGTCCCTGATCTGGTGTCGCTGGATACGGTGAAGGAGGACCCCAACGGCGAGGGGAGCTTCGAAGACGTGTGGGCCGCGACAGACTACCTGCTCGAACCCTACAACACCTCGCCCTCCACCCATTGGGGCGTCCCATATTCGGCGGTCCGGGTGCGGAGTGGAGGGCGCAGGTCGTGTTTCACCGCGGGGGAACAACGCTACGAGGTAGCGGGGACCTGGGGGTACCGGCAGTTCAAAGAAACCGGCGGCGCAACCCTGGAAGGCGCGGCGGCGGAAGCTGACGGCGCCCTGAACGTAACCGACGGGACGCAATTCCAGATCGGCCAAACGTTAATGGCCGGGACGGAGCAGATGTTGGTTACCGGCATCGAGGACAACATGATGACCGTAACCCGTGGGCTTAACGGGACCTCGCCCATTGGCCACGCCTCGGGCGCCGGGGTTTTCATTCTAAGGTGGCCCCCTGCGGTGGAACGAGCCACACTTATCCAGGCGGCCCGCATCTGGACACGCGCCGCCGACTTCGAACCCTTCTTCGTCGACTCGGAATTGGACACCGACGTGCGGTTGCTCCTGGAGCCCTACAGGAAGTTGGCGGGGTGACGGGCGGCATGGCGCGAGGTCTTGCACCTCGTGCCATTTCCCGGCTGGAGTAGGTGAAATCCCCCCAACCCCCCTTTTGCGAAAGTGGGGCTTTAATTGCGGCTTCTCGCCGCACTTCCCGGCCCTCCCCCTTTGGCGAATGGGGTCGGATGAGGATTTTTCTCCTGCCCCTATGAACTCCGGGGGTCCTTCCAATCCCAGACCAGACCTACACCCAGCCCGAGCCAACGATGTAGGACTCAAAAACCAGGGTCTTTCAGTTTTCCGCGACAGCCCCTCGCCCTCTGGGAGAGGGGTTGGAGCCTGCCCCGGACTTGATCCGGGGGTGAGGGCCATGCGGCGAGGGGCAACCTGGCTGGTGCATGGAATTTCACCCTCATCCCGTCCTTCTCCCTCGAGGGAGAAGGGGTAGTACTCCCAGAATCAAAAGACCCTGACTCAAAAACCTCCGTTAGTGACAGTCCCATGCCCTCCCGGATATACTGACGTGACCAACCCCAATCCGTGGCGGGAGGGTATTACCATGAGTTGGAATTTCGAGCTTGTGGCGGGTCCCCTGGGCGGCACTACCGAAGGTCCTGTTTGGGACGGGGAAGCGGTCCTTTACACCCATATCCCCGCCAGCCGGATCATGCGTTACGACCCGCGCACCGGAGACAACACCGAGTATTTCACCGGGACCAGCAACACCAATGGGCTATGCTTCGACGCGCAGGGCAACCTCTACGGCTGCCAGAGCGGCGGAAGGCGCATCGTGCGCTTCGAGAAGGACGGCTCGACTATCAGTTCCTTACCCCGCCGGCTGGACGGCCACCAACACAACAACCCCAACGACCTTGCCGTCGATAAACAGGGGCGCATCTGGTTCACCGACCCATTCAACGGCTCCGCGGGAGACCAGGAGTTGGACCACATGTCGGTCCTGCGCCTGGACCCCCAAGCAAGCGGGCGGTGGGAACTTAATCGCGCTACCTTCGACGTGAGCCGGCCGAACGGAGTCCTCATCTCCCGGGACCAGAAGACCCTGTACGTGGCCCAGAGCGACTATTCGGAGGACCAGCCCCGTCAGCTTCGCGCCTATCCCATCAACCATGACGGCTCCCTGGGCAGCTACACGACCCTGCACACCTTCGGCATCGACCATAGGGGAGTCCACCGGGGCGTAGACGGCATGACCCTGGATGTCGACGGCAACATCGTGGCCTGTGCGGGTTTCGAGGAAAGCGGCCCCGGCCCGATGATTTACGTGTTTTCACCCACGGGAAGAGTCCTGGAAACCCACCCAATGCGCGTCGACCGTCCCACCAACTGCTGTTTTGGCGACGCGGATATGCGCACGCTCTACGTGACCACTGGCGGGGGCCACCTCTTCCGTGCCCGCACCGGCCGCACCGGCCGCACCGGCCGCACCGGCCGCACCGGCCGCACCGGCCGCACCGGCCGCACCGGCTGGATAATGTGGCCATAGGTTGTAAGTCTGCAAGACTAGGGGATGCGGACGGAACGAACAGCGATTTGGAGTGTGCCGGAGGGTTGGCAGACGTGGTTCTTTATCCTGTTTTCCGTCCAACTCCTGAGTCTGACAGGCTTTGTCGTATGGTACGAGGTGTTCGTCAGGACTGCGGATTCCTGGCCAGAGACCATCCTTGCGATTGGGCGGGGAGCTTCCCCGTTTGTCATCCTGATTGCAGCAGAAAGCTTTATCCTGACGGAGGTTGCCGTGATGATTTCCGAAAGGTACCTGGAGAAGCGGTTCAGGGATGGACAGGCCGCCGAACGTCAACGATGGGTCGAATGGAACAACCGGAGAATCGCGGCAGAGGCCGCCGGTGAGCCTTTTGACGAATCCCCACCGCCACCGTCCCCCCGACGCGGGAATTAGACTGGCGCGATTCGGTGAGAATCGTCGCGGAAATGATTTGGGGTGGTTACAGTGATGATTTCTGAGAGATACTTAGAGAAGCGGTATATAGACGGACGGACGGAAGGACGAGCATCAAAAGTGGGTCGAGTGGAATAACCGGCGGTTGGCTGCGGAGGCCGCTGGCAAGCCTTTTGACGAGCCGCCGCCACCGCCGCCGTCCCCCCGAAGCGGGAATTAGACTAATGCGATACGGTGATAATCGCCGCGGAATTCATTGGGGGTGGTTGTCTTGGGCATAGACCATACGTGGAAGTTTTTGGAGGTAAAGAGATGCACCTGCTTGAAGTCCTGAATCCCATCGCCGAGCAGCGGGGAGTTGTCACCGCCAGGCCCATCAACCCCAGGCCTACTACCCTGGAGAACCTTACCGTCGGGCTGCTCTGGAGCGGTACCCACGGCGGCGACCTGGCGTTGAAGCGAGTCGGCGAGTTGCTGGAACAACGGTTCCAGAATTGCGAGACCAGGTTCTACGCGGGTTCCGGCTACCCCATCTCTCCGCCATTGGTGCGGCAGGCCGCCGAGGAGTGTGACGTCGTCATCGGCGCCACCGCCGATTGAGGGACATGCTGTTCGTGGATGGTCCACGACATGATTGAGATCGAGAAGATGGGCAAGCCCGCGGTTCCCATCGTGTCGGGCCGATTCGAGGGAGACGCCATTTCAAGCTCCCGGGCGTTTGCCATGCCGGACCTGCGCTTCGTGTTAGTGCCCCGCATCTACCGCAACCTGCCCAACGACGAATGCGTCAGGCAGACTGAACTGGCCTTTGACGATCTTGTGGAGGTCATAACCTCCCCGGAAACCGCGTCGGCCGGTTCCCGCGCCATCGACACCTTGGGAGTCCAGCGTTTCGAGGGTGACGACCGGTTCGACGCGGTCCTGCGCATGAACGAAGACTTCATCAACCGGGACTGGGCCGACGGCATGCCGTTGCTGCCCGCCACCCGTGAAGCGGTTGACGCCCTGATCGAGAGCACCTGCCTGCCCGCGGACCACCTGGTATGCGACATGCCTCCGGGGTTCGGCCTGGCAACCGTGGAGAAGATTGCCATCAACGCCGCAATGGCCGGGGCCAAGCCCGAGCACATGCCGGTCATAATCGGCGCGGTGCAGGCGCTTTCCAAGGTTGGCAGCTACGGGGGCAAGTCCCTTCTGATGTCCACGAGCGCCCACGCGCCGCTCCTGGTAGTCAACGGCCCAATCGCCAAGGAGCTTGGCATCAACCCCAGGTCCGCCTTGGGACCGGGGCGGGACAACCGCGTAAACATCGTCATTGGCCGGGCGTTCTCCCTGTGCCTGCGGAACCTGGGCTACTGGTATCCCAACCAGATGGACATGGACACCGTGGGCACCACCCGCAAGTTCGTCCACTGCATCGCCGAAAACGAAGACATGAGCCCCTGGGAGCCATTCCACGTCAACCAGGGTTTCAACGACCAGGAGAGCGCAGTCAGTGTATTCACGACCGACGGCGAGTTGGACACGCAGGACCAGGGGAACACCACCGCCGAAGGGCTACTCAAGACCATCGCCTACGGGGCCACCTTCGGGACTCGCAGTCTTGGGGAGCGGCACACGTCGGAGCGGTTGATCCTGATGCCCCCGGACGTGGCGCGGGTCGTGGGCGCGGAGAATTTTTCCAAGCAGGCAGCCAAGGAGTTCATCCATTTCCACGCCAACACCAGCCTGGGCAAGATGATTCAGTACATGCCGCTGAAGGGTGAGGCGCGGGTAGCCGCCAACTGGAAGTGGCTGGAGAACCTGACCGAAGAGCAACGGTTGAACATCACCGTGCCCGTGCTGGACAATGCCAACCGCTACTTCATAGTGGTTGTTGGAGCGGACCGGGCCAAGTCCCTGGTGCATCCCAGCGGACCCAGCCCCGCAACGGTGGGAGTGGACCAGTTCCGGGCATGAGAGGCAGGGGACGCCGGTCCCTCTCCACTCACCAACAGGAACGGGGGGAGAAATTGCCCTTATTCCCCCGTTTGCGAAAGAGGGAGGACCTCCAATGGTCCGCCGTCAGCTTCCTTCCTAGGCAAAATGGAGTGGAGCCGCAAGCACTAACGTCGATAGCCCCCCTTTCGCAAAAGGGGGGTCTGGGGGGATTTCCCCCGCCCACGCCAGGCGGCGCGATGGCCAGGCAGGCCTTTAGTGGCTAAGACGGGAGGCAGGAAGCGGGCCGACATTCTCCTCGTGGAAAAAGGTTTGGCCGAGAGCCGGGAACAGGCCCAGACCCTGATCGCGGAGGGGTTGGTTTTCTCCAGGTCGGGACGGGTGCTCAAGTCCAGCGCCCTGTTCGCTGGCGACGCAGCCATCGACGTCAAGGGTGGCCTTCCCTACGTGAGCCGCGGAGGGCTGAAGCTGGCCCATGCCCTGGACGCCTTCGGCATCCAGGTGGACGGATTGACGGTCTTGGACGTTGGCGCGTCCACCGGCGGCTTCACCGACTGTATGCTCCAACGGGGCGCGAGCCAGGTCTACGCCGTGGACGTCGGTTACGGTCAATTGAGCTACAAGCTGAGGCAGGACCCGCGGGTGGCCGTCATGGAACGGCTCAACGCCCGTTACCCCTTCGAGCTACCCGGACCCGTGGACCTAATCTCCATGGACGTGTCATTTATATCGTTGCGACTGGTCATACCCACGGTAGTGGAGCATCTAAGACAGGGCTGCTACCTGGTGGTCCTGGTCAAACCCCAGTTCGAGGCTCGCAAGGGGGAGGTCGGCAAGGGCGGAGTAATTCGTGACGCATACCTCCACGCCGCCATCCTGGGCCGGACCATCGTCTGGGCGGTAAACGAGGGGCTGCGGGTGCGCAACCTGTGCCCATCACCGATTCTAGGCGGCTCGGGCAACCGGGAATTTTTCTTGCTACTGCGGAAACCCGGCTAGGACATGCTTGCAAGCCTGGTCCTGCTGGTAGGGTTCGTCGCGACGATCTGGGTTGTGGAACTGGTGAACACCTTTACCGGCCACCGTCTCAACGCCTATGGCATCCTGCCGCGCACAATGGACGGACTACGCGGCATCCCCCTGAGCCCCCTTCTCCACGGGAACATGTGGCACCTGCTGTCCAACACCGTGCCGTTGCTGGTGCTGGGCGGGCTGTCGGCGATGAGAAGCGGGAGCCGCTTCGTGTGGGTATCCTTGTTTATAATCATAGTCGGGGGCGCGGGAGTCTGGGCAATGGGAAGGACCGCCGTCCACATCGGGGCCAGCGGCCTTGTCTTCGGCTACTTCGGCTACCTAGTTGCCAGGGGCTGGTATGATAGGCGCATCCTTTCCATTCTGATCGCCGTGGCCGTGATGGCGGTGTTCGGATGGGGGATATTGTTCGGGGTGTTGCCGACGGGCGGGTTCGTGTCGTGGGAAGGACACCTATGCGGGTTGGTGGCCGGAATCGTGGTGGCGCGGCTGATCAGGAGACCCAGAGAAACGGCTTAAGCAGGCGGAGGCAGCCTGGACGAGATAAGGAGTTGTATTCGATGGAAGTAACAGAACTGGCCGAAATCTTGACCGCCCAGGGCAAGACGGTTTCGACGGCGGAGGCATGCACCTGCGGGTTGATTGGATACTTGCTGGGCACGGTTCCTGGAAGCTCCCGCTACTATCCCGGCGGAGTGGTCGCCTACACCGGCGGGCTTAAAGAGAAGATATTGGGGGTACCCGACGAGTACTATGCCACCTACGGCAGCGTTAGCGAAGAGATGGCCATCGCGATGGCCAAGGGAGTGCGCGAGCTAACGGGCACCGACTTCGCGGTTTCCACCACCGGGGTCACGGGACCGGCGGGGGGCCGGTCGGGCCTGGCCATCGGCACGTTCTGGGTCGGACTATCGGTCAAAGACGGGGAAGACTCGGCCATCGAAATCCACGTCGACGGAGACCGTGACGCCACTAAGCACGGCGCGGCCCAGGCTGCGATCGATCTGTTGGGCCGCCACCTAAAGGGTTAAGTAACTATCTCAAAACGAGGCTTCCCCAACGTCTCCCCCTTTCGGAAAAGGGGGATTATGGGGGATTTCCCCTCTGCCCAAGCCTGCTGGTTCAGTTTTGAGATAGATACTAAAGGGGGAAAGATGCTAAAAGTCTTCCACGTGGAAAAACCGATCATCGCTGTACTGAGTCCGGTGTTGTCTCTCCCCTGGTGATGAATCATACCGGGCTTGCTCGGTCTCCTCAGTGATGCAGGAGCCGGGTTGGCCCTGGCGCCCGCTTTGCGGGTGCTCACGTGGCCGCTGCTGGTCCTGACCATTCTGCTTCTTGGCAGAGGGTGGCGGTTGGAGTTGTCCGGCAACCAGGGCGGGCCGCCGGTCTGGCGCAGGATGCCGGGGCTGGTGCTCATAGGCTCTACCCTGCTGGCTGCAACCATCTGGGGGCTCCGGTTCGCGGGCCTGCTGGGTATGCCGATTTTGTAAAGGCTCGCCCGCCGCGCCCCGCGAGTGACCCCCGCCGCCAAGTCCGTATCCCCGGGATTGGGGCCGGGCTAGGCGGGTTGCAACTTCTGCTGGGTCTCGCTGTCGGCTTTGATGGTCTCCCAGTCGTACTGCATGGGAATTAGCTGCACCTTGCGCCAGGTCTCGGACTGGTCGTGGTAGTGGGGGCTGCCCGGATGGCCGGAGCTTCCCAGCGGTACGGCCCACAGCGAATGGCTCCAGTTGTCCGAGGCGTCGAAGACGTAACGCACCACCGAAAGCCCGGTGACCGTCGCCGGGTCCGACACCGAATAAGACCCAGCCAAGGGCGTGTCGCCATCCCCGCTGGTGGGAATCGGGGGCGGGTTTAGCAGGTCCGCCGCGTCCGGAAACGCCCCGGACAGGGTGTGCTTAGGCCTGGCCTGATGTATTCGGTCCCAGCGCCATTCATCCATCTTCCCGCCCAGGCTCTTTTCCAGCCCCATCACGCCCGCGGAAAGGGCCCTGGCCATAATGCCTTGCCAGTCCTCCCCCGGCGGCAACAGGCTGCGGTCGTCCTCGGCAACCATTCCGATGAGCCGGACCTTGAGGCGGGCCATGAATTGCCCAAGGCCCCGTCCTTCGGGGTTCCATGCCACAGCGGCAAGCTCCTCGCCCAGGTTGTGTTCAAGCAAGTCCTTGAGCATCGCGTCGCGGAACGCGCTGTAGATGGCCGGTTCCACCCGGTCCGCTTCCATCCTCCCGTCCCAGGACGTGAGCTTAGCCTTGGCCTCGGCTGAGAGCGCATCCTTCGGCTCCACCGCCTCAAGGAAACCGGAATAAGCGCGGGCGGGAATCGAGAGCCTTTCCCCATGTACTTTCGCCATGTCCTTCGCCGACGGCTTCTCCAATGGAAGCAGGGCGTCGGTGACCCGTTGGGCGCGGAACCCGGGAGTGAAGTCGACCGAGATGTAATGGGGGTAGTCGTCACCTACCGGCTTGTTGTTGGCGGTAGCAATGTACCCCTGTTCCGGGTTGACGGAGCGGGGCAACTCCTCGAAGGGAATGTCTCCCTGCCATTCGTGCTCACCCGTCCAGCCGGGGACGGGTAGCCAGGCGTTGGCCTGGGATCTCACCGGAATCCTTCCCCTGCTCAGGTATCCGATATTGCCGTGGACATCCACGATGACAAAGTTGTTGCAGGGGTCAACCCACTCCCGCATCGACTCGATGAGCTCGTCATTGGCTTTGGCCAACAGCATCTGCCACAGCGTATCGGGCCACTCCGAGGGTCCATCTGTTGCGGTATATTTGAAGGCGATCCCTGAACCTTTCTCGGGGTCCCCGGAGATCAAGGGCCCGTGGCGCGTGACCGGGACCTGGATCGTGACGTCGTCTTCCCCGCGGACCTTGATGGTCTCCCGGTGCACGTCGGCCCTGAGCCACTGGCCCTTATAGAGGTAGTAGTCAGGGTCGCCGGGCTTGAACCGCTCGATGTACAGGTCCTGGTAATCCGCGCCCAGGTGGGTGACGCACCAGGAGACCCAGGCGTTATGTCCGAAATGAGGGAACCCGGGGACACCGGGGAATGACAGTCCCACCACATCGAACTCAGGACAGGTAACGTGGTTCTGGTAGTAGACGTTTGGGGTGTCCAGGGCCCGGTGGGAGTCTCCCGCTAGGATGGGCTTGCCTGACGCGGTGCGGATGCCGGAAATCGCCCAACTATTGCTGCCGCCGGCGGATAGGTGGCTCAGGGCCGCCGCGCCTTCTTTTAGCTCTTCAAAACAGTCCGACAACGGGCCGTCGTAAGCCTCGCCGGGGGGCAGGATTACGAGTTGGCCGGGTTCGTAGCCGGGAATGAGGCTGGCGGCTTTCTCCGGCCCCAACTTCTGGACAACCTGGGCACGCCATATCTTGGACTCGAAGACCCCCATCAGGATGTGGCGGACCTTATACGCCACCAATCCATCCCAGGGTTGCCAAGGTTCCGGAGACAGGCCCGTGATGCTGTATTCCACGGGAAGTGTGTCGGTGGTCTCGATGAAGGCGTTGACACCCTCGGCGTAGGCGTCGAACATCTTCCGGGTGCGGCTGCTGACTGCCCCGTAGTCGGCGCGGGCGCTGGCTTCCAGCCGGAACCGGCGCATCAGCTTGTCCTGCTCCAGGGCGGAAGGTCCCACGGCTTCGGACCATCGGCCCATGCCACGTCGGCGGTCGTAGTCCATGTGCCAGAGCCGGTCCTGAGCGGACACGAAACCCTGGGCGAAAAATGCGTCACGTTCGCTGGCCGCCTGGATGTGGGGAATGCCGTAACGGTCCCGGTAAACGTCCACCGATGCGCCCAACCCCTTGAGACTCACCTTCCCGGTAACGTTGGGCAGGGCTTTTTTCAAATCGTCAGTGGTGATCATGGTCTGTCTCGGCTCCTCGGGTACCTATCAGATTGGGAGAATCATACCACATGGGAAATCTCGTCCCGGCTGTATCCTTGGAATATAGGGCCGAGATGTAGACAATATACGAAAGTCCAATGTACGTTGGTTGTACACTACCGATAGGCGGCGTGATGCAGATTGCAAGATATCGTATAGCGAGTAGAGAATTGCTTGGTCAGGCTACGAGGGAACTCGCCGCCGGAGACACCAGGCAGGCTTCCGAGAAGGGCTGGGGGGCGGCGGCGCAGATGGTGAAAGCGTTGGCCGAGCGTAGAGGCTGGGACCATCACAGTCACGCCTTGCTATTTCAAGCGGTCGACCGTTTGGCACAGGAGTCTGCCGACCAGGAATTGATCGTGCTGTTTCAGCTCGCCAGCGGCATGCACACCAACTTCTATGAAGACTGGTATCCCTCATCTTCAGTTGTGGCGGGTCTTCGCGCCATGGAAAGGTTTCTGGACAGACTAGAGCCTCTGATATAGCAGAAGGCCTGCTCGATTCTTCAAGCATGCCTTCGCCCGACTCAAATGGCCTCCCTACACCGGCAGGCGCCGGAGCGGGTCTAACCGGTAGTGTTCTTGGCGCTCTTGAAGGCCGGTATCACATGCTTGCCGAACATCTCGATGGACTTCATGACGTCTTCATGGCCGACGGTCTCCGTGGCCATCAAAAACTGTAGCTGGTCCACGCCGGTAGCCTCGTGGAGCTTGACCGCCTCGATGCAGCTATCGGGGTCACCGGCTACGATCACGCCGCGCTGCGCCAGAGTGTCGGCGTCGAATTCTTCCCAAATCTTCTGGGCGAGGGCCGTGCCGCCGGAGAGGTCAACCGAGCCGTTGGTCCCTGAGTCTGCCGTGACGTCCACGTAGCGGGAGAAGTTCTGGGCCAGGTGGTCCGGTACGCCGCCCCACTGGTCCAGCAACTTCGAGTAGACGTCTTTCTGGTCCTGCACGTAGGGGCGGCCCGGCCCGAAGAAGGTCTTCAACGACTGGGCGCATAGCTCTTTGGTCTTGGCGCTGTCCTCCCCGCAAAGGCCGAAGCAGGAGCTAAGCCAGCGGTTGTTGACGAAGTTTCCAACGGGTTCCGCGTCCTTGATGGCTTCCCTATAAGCCTTGATGTGCGGTTCCAGAACGGCGGGAGCGTTTACTCCCAGAGCCATGACGCCAATGCCCTTCTGGGCCGCCAATTCGTAGGTTGCCGGCTGGAGGGCCGCAACCCAAATGGGAGGGTGGGGCTTTTGGAAGGGCTTGGGAAGGACCTGCCGGGGCGGCACGTTCCAGAACTGCCCCTCCCATTCAAAGGTGTCGGACTCCCATATCTTGGGGATCATCGTAAGGGACTCGTCCCACATCTCCCGTGTGTTCCTGGGGTCGATGCCCATACCTGTCTGCTCGTAGGGTGCGGAGCGGCCCGTGCCGAAGTCAACTCTCCCGTGGGACAGGTGGTCGACCATCGCCACACGTTCGGCGACCCGAATCGGGTGGTGATAAGGAAGGATGACGACGCCGAAGCCGAGCCTGATGCGCTTGGTCAACCGGCTTAGCGCACCGAAGATGACCTCGGGGCAAGGAGATGAGGAAAAGGTCGTGAGGAAATGATGTTCCACAAACCAGACCGCGTCGAAGCCCATTTCATCGGCCAGAATACACTGCTCGATGGTCTCCTCGATGACCGCATGGTCGTCCAACGTTGGCCGCTGCATCTCGTAGGCCAGTGAAAATTGCATAATTACCCCCAGACAGTATCGGGTCAGGGTCTCGCTGTGATTGCGGCCATTCTATCGGCAATCCAGGGGGCGGGCAACCGAGGGAGGGGCGTTAGGACAGGAGACCGGCGTAATCGAAGGGCATCGCCCCTTTCTCCGGGGACAGAGGGCAGGGTAAAGACAGACTAATTCAACGTGCGGAGCATCCCACCGTCGATTACCACGTTGGCCCCGGTCATGTATCCGGCGCGGTCGGAAGCCAAGAAGGTCACCAAGTCCCCGATTTCTTCGGGACGGCCCAGGCGGCCCATTGGAATGCCGTCGACCTTTTCCTTGAGTACGTCGTCGGGGCTTCGGCTCTGCTGCTCGGACTCAGCCTCCACCGATGAGGCGAACCATCCGGTTTCGATGGGCCCGGAAACCACGTTGTTGACCGTGATGTTGAACCGCGCAAGCTCCGATGACAGCGCCTTCAGGTAGACCATCAACCCCACCTGGCTGGAGGCGGAAAGGGCGGCGTCTTCGGCAGGTTGCTTTACGTCAGTGGGCAGCCAGTGGATGATCCTTCCCCATCGCTGCTGCTTCATGTAGGGGACGACTTCACGGCTGAGGCGGACCGCGCTCATGTAATTCTGCTCGAAGGACTCGCGCATCGTCTCGTCGCTGAGCTCTGAAGGGCGCTCCGATGAGCCGTACCAGACGTGTCCCACCAGTATCCCGACCTGGCCGAAACGGTTGACGGTGTCGCGCACCACCCGCCTTGCCGCCCTGGGCTCGGAAAGGTCTGCGGGTATAGCCAAAACGTGGTGCTGCGAGGCGATGCGGGCTAACTCGATCTCGGTATGGCGCAGGTCGTGTTCATTTCTGCCGCAAATGGTAACGCTTGCGCCCTCGCGCACAAGAGCTGTCGCGATGGCGCGGCCCACCCCCCTGGTGGACCCGCCGACTATAGCCACCCGGTCCCTCAGACCCAAATCCATTGTCCCCAGCACTCCCCTTTTGCGAGCCTGCACCCGTACTCTGTTTCGGGTCCCTTGATCCTGGTCCTAATACCGGCGCAGAACGATATACAGTCCCGGTCAGATAACAGACTTATCCAGCATCCCTGCTATGTCTTCTTCAGAGTACCCCAACTCGCCCAGGATCTCGCCGTTATGTTCCCCCAACAGCGGGGGGTGCCGGTCAAGTCCGCCGGGGGTGCGTGAGAACTTGATGGGCAACCCGGTCTGCTTGATTGTGCCAAGAGTCGGGTGGGGAATCTCCTGGTACATGTCCCTGGAGAGGACCTGCGGATCGGAGAAAACGTCGGCCAGATCGTTGATCGGGCCTGCCGGCACGCTGGCGGCGTTTAGGGAGTCCACCCACTCCAGCACCGGCCGCTTGTTGAATACTTCCTGGAGCATTGACACCAACGTTCCCCGGTTGCGGACCCGGTCGGCATTGGTGGCATAGTCCGGATTGTCCTTGAGGTCTTCACGTTCGATGGCTTCGCAGAACCGTTCCCATATCCGCTCGGATCCTACGGCCAGATTCAGCAGCTTGCCATCCTGGCATGGGAACGCCTGGTATGGAACAAGGGTGGGATGCGCCGCGCCCAACCGCTTGGGTGGCTCCCCGTTGGCGAAGTAGGTGGCCGCCTGGTAGGTGAGCCAGGCCACCTGGGCGTCCAGCATGGAGACGTCGATATACTGCCCCTCACCGTGCTCGTGGCGGTGGTGAATCGCGGCCATGATGGCAAACGCCGACCACATCCCCGCGCCGATGTCGGTGACGGCGATGCCAACCTTCTGCGGTTCGCCGTCAGGCTCCCCGGTAATGCTCATCAGCCCGCCCATGCCCTGCATGATCTGGTCATAAGCCGAACGGCCACTGTACGGGCCAGCCTGTCCGAACCCAGAGATAGAGCAGTAGATGATATTAGGGTTGGCGGCCTTCACGTCGTCGTAGCCCAGCCCAAACCGTTCCATGACTCCGGGCGTGAAGTTCTCCACCACAACGTCGGCGTCTTTGGCCAGCTTGAGGAAAACTTCCTTTGCCTGTGGGTCCCGAAGGTTCAGGGTCAAGCTGCGCTTGTTGCGGTTGATGGAAAGAAAGTAGGCGCTCTCCTCTTGAATGAATGGGGGGCCCCAATGACGGGTATCGTCGCCCGTGCCGGGAATCTCGATTTTGATCACGTCGGCCCCGTTATCGCCCAGCATCAGGGTGCAAAACGGACCGGCCAGAGCCCTGGTGAGGTCGAGCACGCGGATACCTTCAAGCGCCTTCATTACTACCGCTCCTCAGTCCTCCCAGAGGCGTCTAGATGCCCCTGGGCAATACAGCGAAATCTGTTCTAATCCGGCGGCAACCGCCGGGTTGCGCGCATACCGCCTCAGCCGCCGGAGGGCGGCGCACGAAACGTTGACAATGTTACCACAGGCTGGGTGGAATGACATGTGCGGCGGTGAGTGGGTAACTGTTCAGACTTGATGTGTCCTTCCTATTCCCAGTCCGTCATTCCGGGCCCCGTATCCAGTACGGGGCAGGCTTTGACCCGGAATCCAGAAACCTTCGCAACCAGCTACGTTCACTTTCATTGGCATTTCTGGATTCCCGCCTGCGGAGAGCTTTGAATAATACCCTCTCCCTCCGGGAGAGGGTTAGAGCCTGCCCCGGACTTGATCCGGGGGTGAGGGCGTCCCCCGTATCTGGGCACACTCTGGATTCTCGCTTTCGCGGGAGTCGCGGAGGGTTACGCAAAGCTCTCCCTGCGCGTGAATGACGGATTCCGGGCGCGGGACATCGTTTGAGAATCATCACAGAGATGACCGATGTGAGATTCAGCCAATCCGCCTCATCGAGTCTGAACAGTCACGGTGCGGTTGCTATGTTTGTCGCGGTTGAATTAGGATGATACCCGCAGTATATGGCCTGCGGACGTCTACTCATCTAGACCCCTCCCGTTCGCTAACGTCTCGAAATATACAGGACTGGAAGTATGCGCAAGTCATTACCCAATCGGTCTCTGTGGGTCATAGGATTCATATTGTTGATCGGGACGGTCCTCATCGCTTGCCAGGGGTCTGCCGAGCCAACCTCTGCCCCTCCAGCCACAGCGGCGCCCCAGGCCACGGAAGCTCCGACAACGGCTCCGCCAAGTCCAACGGATACGCCAACACCCACGGACCCTCCGGTCCCAACCGATACTCCAGCCCCGACGGAGCCTCCGCCGAGCCTCCCGCCAGCCAACACGCCAGTTCCAACCAGCACGCCGGAACCCACCAACACGCCTACCCCTGAGCCTACATCGACTCTGACTCCGGAGCCCACCAACACACCAACGCCGGAGCCGCTTCCATCCTTTGACGGAGTATTTGTCCTCACGGTGGCGCAGCCCCAAGGGAAGAGCTTCACCGGAAAGACCGTGGAATTTCGCATCGGCAGTCTAACCGCGGCGGAAACCTCGTCTTGGGCGGAAGGCGGAGTAACCCGGTTGGCTCTCACCGCGTCTGGTAACCTCGCCAGGGTCACACCAGTGACTCCGGCGTTCACCGCCAGCGCGGCATTGCCTCCGATACGCACATCGGGTCTGTTGACCAGGCCACTAATGCAACCGGCCCCGCCCCAAATATTCGTGGGTACTGCCACGGTCAACGGCGCCGGAGTTCCCGAGGGCACGGTTGTCAGCGCGTGGGTCGACGGCGAAGCAGTTCCCGGAGCAGAGGGAGCGATTGTACCGGCGCCAGACGCAACGCCCGGCGACACCGGGGGGCAGGCGCGGGACCTCGCTCCTCTGGGAGACAACCTTATCCGCGTCTGGCAATTTCACGCGCCCACCCAGTCGTGGATGTTCTTCGACCCGAGTCCGGAACTCGCCCCCTACAACACCATCATTGAATTGGAGGCGGGTGGATTCTACCAAGTAATTGTGGAAGAATCTCAAAACGCCGTTTTGAATGGGCGCGACAGGGTTTTATACGCGGGTCTGACTTGGATCGACTGGTAGGTCGGGGCTCGAATTGCCGCGCTCCATTCCCAGCCCCGCAGAGACCGCCGGAGGATAGGGTTGATCATGCGGTGTGACTGGGCCAAGAGCGGTCCCATGATCGAATACCACGACCAGGACTGGGGAGTTTCGGTGCATGACGACCGGAAGTTGTTCGAGATGCTGGTCCTGGAGGGGGCACAGGCGGGTTTAAGTTGGGAAACCGTGCTGCGTAAACGCGAGGGTTACCGCAACGCCTTTGACAACTTCGACCCTAGCGTGATCGCAACATACGGCCCGGACAAGCTGGAGCAACTTCTATTGGACCCTGGAATCGTGCGGAACCGCCGAAAAGTCGAATCGTGCGTTAGCAACGCCCAGGCGTTCCTGAAGATACAGGAAGAGCGGGGCAGCTTCTCGGCCTACCTTTGGGAATTCGTCGACGGGAAGCCGGTGGTAAACGGTTGGACCAGCCTGGAGCAGGTACCCGCCAACACGAGCCTCTCGGACCGGCTCAGCAATGACCTCCGGAAACGCGGCTTCAAGTTCGTCGGCTCGACGATTTGCTACGCATACCTTCAGTCGACCGGCCTGGTGAACGACCATCTGACGTCCTGCTTCCGGTTCGACCAGATCGCTGGACCACCAACGGGGGATGCCAGACAGTAATACCGGCTAGCCGGTGGCCCCCACGTGGTCGTCGGAGTGTTCCTCGCGGGACGGGGAATCGTCCCGGCCCATCTTTTCCCGTAGGAGACCAGTATAGACCCGGCTCTTTTCGCGTAGAGTCATCAAATACCGATTGGTCTGGCGCGTTCGGATTCCCACGTACCGCCGGGTGACCTTGCCCGGCTTGGGGGCCATGACCAGACCCGCCGCGCCGCCGACCACCGTGCCCGCGATGAGTCCAGATACAAACCAATTGCTCATTGCCGTCTACCTCCTATTCCATCTGGCCTGTGTACGCGGCCCTTCGCCAGTTCTTATTAAACCACATGACCAGTGGTTACGGCTGTCCGCGACTTGGGATTTTCTACGGGCGGACCCCGTGGCTCGGCGGTGCAAGGGGTTTAAAACTGCCAACATATCTCGTAACTGTTCAGACTTCATGCGTCCTTCCTACTCCCAGCCCGTCTTTCCGGGCCCCGTATCCAGTGCGGGGCAGGCTTCGACCCGGAATCCAGAAATCTTCGCAACTAACAACCGTCCCTATCATTGGCATTTCTGGATTCCTGCCTTCGGGCACCTTTGAATAATCCCCCTCCCTCCGGGAGAGGGCTAGGGTGAGGGCGTCCTCCGTATCTGGGCACACTCTGGATTCCCGCTTTCGCGGGAGTCGCGGAAGGTTACGCAAAGGTCTCCCTGCGCGGGAATTGCGGACTGGGGTACGGGACATCTTGAGAGGCTTATCACAGAGATGACCGATGCGGGATTCAACCAATCCGCCTCATCGAGTCTGACCAGTTACCTACCACATCTCTGTTGCCATGCTGGGCCAGGGAATATAGTATATAGCCACATGAGAGGTGACCAATGCGTAGATTAGTAGTCCCGCTGTTGTTCGTTGTTATGGTTTCACTTGCGACCATCTTGCCGCCGGTCTACGCCAGTCCTGGTGACGGCGCTAAGACCGTGCTGCAGGCTTGAGTGAACGAAGAGTAGGGCCGTGAGCCCTTACTTAGGTCCTCATCAATCTGCCTAGTATAACTGCGGCCAGCCCTCAGCCAACACGCGGCGGAGGCAGGCCGTCCGCCTAATCACCCCGTCAATGTCGCCCGCGCTTCCGATTGCTCCCCACCCAACACCTCATTGCGCGCCCAGTTCATCTCTATGCGCGTTCCGCATCCCTGGTTCCCGGACACATGACAGGAAGATAGACATGTGCGCGTCCAGAACACCAGAGCAAGCTCCCAGGCCACGCCCGTCTGGCCGTGTGGTGCTGATCGACAAGCAAGACCGCGTCCTCTTGTTCAAGTGGGAGACGTTGAACGTATGGATCACGCCGGGAGGAGGCCTAAAACCGGGCGAGACCTACGAAGAAGCCGCACTTCGGGAACTCCGGGAAGAGACAGGCCTCGTTGTCTCAGAATTGGGCCCCTGGGTCTGGTCGAGAAGCCACGTGTTTCGCTGGAACGAAATGCTGTATGACGCCAGGGAGAGGTTTTTCCTGCTGCGCACTCCACATTTCCAGGTGTCTTCCGAAGGGATGGAACCGGCGGAGCGGGAGGAGGCCAGCGTTCACCGCTGGTGGTCCCTGGACGAGCTATCATCCAGCAAAGAGGTCTTCGCCCCAAGGCGCATCGCCGAATTGCTGGCCCCGCTGGTCCAAGGCGTGATCCCGGGGGAGCCCATAGAGACGGGGAACTAGTGAAGGTGAGTTGGTGCCGGGGGAGGGACTCGAACCCACACACCCGCGAAGGTAGCGGATTTTAAGTCCGCCGCGTCTACCGTTCCGCCACCCCGGCAGTCTGGTTGGAGGAAATTACTGGAAATCCAAAGGACCGACAGGCGTCGATACGAGGGTTTGAATCGGGTTATAAGGGCTACCAGACACTCGTAGGAGAGAGGTGGGGTTGAATTGGAGGCGACGGGCGGATTCGAACCGCCGAATAGAGGTTTTGCAGACCTCCGCCTTAACCGCTTGGCTACGTCGCCCCGATTTCAGAGACCCCGGCTTGATAGTTTTGGTGCCGAGGGCGGGATTTGAACCCACACAGGCGAATGCCCACGGCCCCCTCAAGACCGCGTGTCTACCAATTCCACCACCTCGGCCTATTAGCGAGAAACGCATTATACCACGTGTCACACTCAGGCACACCGGCAAACCGCCCACGGCGGGGCGTTTCAATCGTCCGCCCACAAGACCATTCTTCCCCTTTCGCAAAAGGGGGATTAAGGGGGATTTCCCCCCTCCTCGGGTCTAAGTCCGCGAGAATCGAGAATAATTTGCCCGGTTACATGTCACTAATCCTAAGGCCGAGTCTCTTTCCAGGCGCACAACGACTCCGGCGGCTTCGCTCCACCCAAAACTAGCGCGGTTGTCTGCTTGATTGGCAACTGTCTCAAGCTCCCGACTACACCCTTCCTCCAAATCCAAGACATTCGCGACCGTCCTAAACCATCAGCGCGGTGGCGTCCCGCCTCCCAACTGACATTTCCCCCTTCCCATTCCGTCTTTCACTTATCTATCATCAATATCACTCTATATCACCCAACATCCGCCGGTGACCCGAGACCCGGTTCCCGCAAGAAGGCCCATGTCCCTAAATGTCCCGGTCTGTCTCATCAGAAAAAAACTCCAAGCTCTCCGCCCGGCCTCCAACGACTCTCCGCATATCCGCCGCCCGCACGCTCTGTGAACTCATGGAATGCCCAAGCCCGGATCTCCGCCTCCGGGCCATCCCCACAACCCTCACCTGCTCCACAGAACTAAACGAAATTCGAAAACCCTGCACCCCGGCCTTAACCGGAGTGACTATGGGACCGCTCAATATGCTATTGAACCAGCCTTCGAGCCGCAAAAGGCCGGAGGATGCGCCATCGTCTGCTATAATTCTGGCCGGAGTTTTCCCAAATCAATTCTTCCGCGCGTCAAGCGAAGGTAAAACCGCATGGCCGAGCCAGACAGTGTGGTCCAGCTAAAAGACCAGGCGTACAGCGTGGAGACCCAAGCTCCGGGCCTGGACGAAAACAGCCTGGAAGAGGCCCGCAGGCTCATCGGCGTCGACTACCGGGGCGCCCGTGCTACGATAGAGATTACCGAAGACAATATCCGCGACTTCTGCAACTACATGGGCAGCGAAAACCCGCTGTTCCTCGACCCCGCCCACGCTGCGGCCAGCAGATGGAGAGGAATCATCGCCCCGCCCGCAATGGTCGGCCAGGCCATCATCGCCCCCGGACTGCGGGGCATCCAGTGGATTTACGCCGGAATCGAGTGGGAGTTCTTCGATGTCATGCGCCCCGGCGACGTAATTACCCAGCGGGGCCAACTGGCCGATGCCGTGGAAAAACGAGGCCGCGCCGTACCTCGGATGATCCTTCAGATTAGCGGCGTGACCTGCACTCGCCAGGACGGGTTCGTCGTAGCCCGTACCCGCCCCCATCACATGAGGACCCCGCGCCGCAGGGCGAGCGGAGGCATGAACTACGAGGCCCAGCCCCAACGCTGGTCACCGGAACAGTTGGCCGCCGTCGAGCAAGAGCAGCTAGCTGAAAAGGTCCGGGGCAACCTTCCCCGGTATTGGGAAGACCTATCCGAGGGAGACGAGATGGCCCCGGTAGTCTACGGGCCCCTACGGATATCGGATATCGCATTCACCGGCAGCTTCACCGATTCCGGGGCCCTCAACGCTGAGGCCGTGGCCCACAACGGCGCCCACGTGTACCAACTCCACAACCGGCGCAGACACCCGGCGGACACCTATGTCAACCCCGAGACCGGAATGCAAGACCATCCCCACCGGGGCCACTGGGAAGGGTACATGGCCAGGGAGGTCGGGATGCCGGGAGTGTATGACATGGGGCCGCAACGGGCTTCCTGGCTCTGCCGCTACTTCACCGACTGGATGGGAGACGACGCCTTCCTGACCCGCCTTTCGGCCTTCTTGCGCAGGCCCAATATCGTTGGCGACGTTACCCGGATAAGGGGCCGCGTCGAACGGAAGTGGATTGAGGACGGACATCACTACGTGGAGTGCAGCGCCTGGGCCATCAACCAGAGGGATGAGATCACCATGCCCGGAATTGCGGTGATTTCGCTGCCCTCCCGGGCTAGCCGATGACCCTCTCACTTGGGGCGGACCCTCCCATCGGTCCCGCCGAGTTGGCCGAAGCCCGGTCGATGATCGGCGTTCCCCTGCGCCGAGTCCAGCACAACACGCTGGTCAGCCATCCGGCTATCAACCGGTGGGTCAAGAGCATCGGAGACCGGAACCCCCTGTGGTTGGACCCCATCTACGCTGCTACAAGCGTGCTGGGTAGGCCCGCCGCCCCGCCCCTGTGGCTCTACTCCGTTGACGACACCACCCCGTCTTTGAACTTTCCGGGACTCCACGTTCTATACGGTGGAGTCTCCTGGGAGTTTCGACGGTGGCTCACGCCGGGCGAAAGGGTTTCCGCCGAATCGCGCCTGCTGGACGTAGAGGAGAAGCAGGGCCGGTTCTGCGGCCCAATGTTCCTCCAGACCTTCGAGACCGCCTATTCCGACGGTGCTGGCAAGCCCGTTGCGAGAGCCGAGTCCACCATCATTCGGACTCGTCGCAACGCCGCGGTCCAGGCAGGCAAGTACAGCCTAGTTCAAAAGTACGTGTTCAGCCCGGAAGAGGCGAGAGCGGTGGAGGACGATTACGATTCGGAACGGGTCCGGGGACCTGTGCCGAGATACTGGGACAGCCTCAGTCCGGGCGACACCTTGCCCGCAATCGTCCGCGGTCCGCTGACCTCGGAAGAAGTGGTCCAGTTCATTTGCGCCACCAGGCCGGCCCTTGGTTTCAAGCAGTTCTTGCGCCACCGGCAGCGTCATCCTGATGCGGCGTTTCCGGACCCTTCGACCGGCTCATGGGAGAGTTGGGAATCATCCATGGTGCGGGACGATGTGGCCCAGGCGTTCGGCTTCCCGGCGGCTCACGATGCGGGAATCGACAGGGTTTCCTGGGTGAGCAACCTGTTGACCAACTGGATGGGCGACCAGGGCTTCCTGTCCTCTTTGAGAGTGTCTTTGGTCCTGCCCAACATTTACGGCGACGTGACATGGTGTCTTGGAAGGGTGGAAGGGCTGCGCCGCGAGGGCGGACGTCACCTGGCCGACCTGTCGGTGTGGTGCGAGAACCAGCGCGGCCAGCGGACCGCTGAGGGAGACGCCACCGTGGTCCTGACCCGGCGCAGGACTCCCTGAAGGTCTCCGTCAGAGCGCTTCAGACTGGTTTGGCCCATATCCATTCCGCGCAGTTCCCAGGGAGATTGGGGCCGGGAGTTTTGACGCGCTCTTAACTCGACCGGCGTCAACATCTCCCGATGGCGAGAGCAGAGTATTTCAATAGTCGGCCCTCAACGCCAATCTCCCCCTTTTGCGAAAGTGCGGCCATTCCCGCGTCTCCCCCTTTCGCAAAAGGGGGATTAAGGGGGATTTCTCTCCCTTAATCAAAGGTGGGGGAAAGGGTCCTGGCCCCATCCTGGGGTTGATTGCCGGGATGGGGTGGGGTTTCTGGTTGGGGCAGAGGGTATTGAAAAATGGAAGACGCCCCGGCACAATCGGGGCGTCTTCCATTGATCTAACTCTAGTTGGGGCGTCGGGTTAGAACGCGCCGTAGCCGTCGGCCCGGATGCAGGCCGCCCAGTGGTTGGGTTCCACTTCCCTCAGCTCCGGTAGATGCCTCTGACAGTCGTCGTTGGCTATCGGACACCTGGGGTGGAACACGCACCCGCTCGGCGGGTTCAGCGGACTCGGCACCTCTCCCGTCAGCAAGATCCGCTCCCTTTGCGCGTCGATGACCGGGTCAGGTATCGGCACCGCCGACAACAGCGCCCTCGTGTACGGGTGGAGCGGGTTCACGTAGATCTCGTTCCGCTCCGCCAGCTCCATAAGGTGGCCCAGGTACATCACTCCCACACGGTCGCTGATGTGCCTCACCACCGACAGGTCGTGGGCGATGAACAGGTAGGTCAACCCGAACTGCTCCTGCAGGTCCTCCAGCAGGTTGATGATCTGCGCCTGAATCGACACGTCCAACGCCGACACCGGCTCGTCCGCCACGATGAACTTCGGCCCCACCGACAACGCGCGCGCAACCCCGATCCTCTGCCTCTGCCCCCCGCTGAACTCGTGGGGGAACCGGTCCGCCATGTACGGGTTCAGTCCCACGTTCTGCAACAGGTCCGCAACCCGCTCCCGGTACTCAGCCTTCCCATGCACCAGCCCGTGAACGATCAACGGCTCTCCTATGATGTTCCCCGCCGTCATCCTCGGGTTCAGCGAGCTGTACGGGTCCTGGAAGATCACCTGCATCTCACGCCGCTTCTCCCGCATCTGCCGCGTCGACAGGCTCGTCAGGTCCTGCCCTTCGAACAGCACCTGTCCATCCGTTGGCTTGTATAGCTGCAGGATGCACCGCCCTGTCGTCGTCTTCCCGCAGCCGCTCTCTCCCACCAACCCCAACGTCTCTCCGCGCTTCACCGTGAAGCTGATGCCGTCCACCGCCTTGATGTACGCCACCGTCTTCTGGAACACCAACCCCGAACTCACCGGGAAGTACATCTTCAGGTTCTTCACCTCAAGTAGTACATCATCGTCCCTCGATGCCGTGGCTCCTTGCGCCTGGGTCTCTGGCGTCGTCGTCATCGCTAATCGTTCTCCCCTGCCTGCGCTTCAGCCGCCGCCGCGGCTTGCATCTCCGCAGCTTGCATCTCCGCGGCTTCCATCGCCGCCGTCTCTTCTTCCACTACCAAGCCCCGCTCCCTGCGGTACTCCTCCACCAGCGCGTCCATCTCCTCGATCCGCCAGCACGCCGACCAGTGCCCCTCTCCCGTCGCCATCAACGGCGGTATCTCCTGCGAGCACTTGTCCACCGCCCACCGGCACCGGCCACGGAACGAGCACCCAGGGGCCAGGTTCACCAGGTCCGGCGGCTGCCCTTCGATCGGGTCCAGCTTGGCGCGCCTAGGCTGGTCCAGCCTCGGCACTGAGTTCAGTAGCCCCACCGTGTACGGGTGCATCGGCTTCGAGTAGATCTCCTGCGCCGTCCCTCGCTCGATGATCTTACCCGCGTACATGATGTTCACACGGTCCGCGTACCGGGCCACCACTCCCAGGTTGTGGGTGATCACTATCAGCGCCACCCCAAACTCGCTGGTCAGTGACTTCATCAACTCCAGAATCTGCGCCTGAATCGTCACGTCCAACGCCGTCGTCGGCTCGTCGGCGATGATCAGCTTCGGGTTGCAACTCAATGCCATCGCGATCATGACGCGCTGGCGCATCCCGCCGCTGAATTGGTGCGGGTACTGCTTGATTCGCCGCTCAGGGTCGGGAATGCCCACCCGCGCCAGCAGATCAACCCCCTCACGGCGCGACTCGTCACGGTTCATCCCCATGTGCAGTTGAAGCGTCTCAGTTAGCTGCTTCTCCACCGTCAAAACCGGGTTTAGCGACGTCATCGGCTCCTGGAAGACCATCGAGATCTTCCCGCCTCTGATCTGCCGCATGTCGTCCATGTCGATCTTCAGGATGTCTTCGTTCTCGAAGAGTATCTCCCCGTCGACGATCCTCCCCGGCGGGTCTGGGATCAGCCGCATCACCGACAAGGCGCTTACGCTCTTGCCGCAGCCGCTCTCCCCCACCAGGCCAAGGGTCTCGCCCTCTTCCAGCTCGTACGAGACCCCGTCTACGGCCTTCACCACACCCTCAAAGGTGTAAAAGTAGGTCCTAAGGTCTCTTACCTCTAGCAGTTCTGCCAACTAGACCTCCTCGCGGGACCTCGCCGCCCTTCTTATTCGTGTCGGGTATCGGAAACCTGTTTGGGAACCAAGGTAATCACTGTTGTCCGGGCGCATTCGCCCAGCCTTGAATCTGCCGAAATATATACTATCAATTGTCACCAAGTCAATACCGGCCTACTTGGTGATAACAGGGTCGAGGGATTATCGGAGAATATTGCACCGTTCGATCAGCCGCGCGTCAATTCCCATCCTAATGAGGAGAGAGCGTTGCACCAGCGCGGGGGGATCCCGGGCGTGTCAAAACATCTCCTGTTATTGAGATGCCTCCCATTGACCGGCGAATTGCGTTGCAACTTGTGCCAGAGACTAACTAGAATTAACGTGGTAGACGATCTTTACTGCCGCTACTCGCGGCCCAGTCATTCTCCGGGCAACAAGAAGGCGGATAGCATGGTTAAGCGTTCATTTCGGTCACTCTACGCGCTGACGTTGATACTAGCCTGTGTGGCTCTGGCGTCGTTTCCGGCCTGCTCCTCCACCGATGATCCGGCGGGCGGAGGAGTCCAGCCGCCCTCTTCAGACCAGTCGAACACGTCCGTGGCGCCGGATGCCAGCGCCCCGGAGCAGACCGCCCCTACCCCCGAGGAACAGTCTATGGCCAGTCCGCAGGCCTCCGATGGACGTCGCGGGGGACGCCTTGTCCTGCGTTTCTCCGACCCGCCGACCCTGGACCCTCATCTCACCGTCGACAACGTTTCCGGCGCGTATGTCCAGGAAGTATTCGCAGGGCTGGTCACCATCAGCCCCGATATCGAAATCGTGCCCGACATGGCGGAAGACTGGGATATCAGTTCCGACGGGCTGAGGTACACCTTCCACATGCACCCGGAAGCCAAATTCCATGACGGGACTCCCGTCACGGCTGAGGACTTCCGTTGGTCTCTGGAGCGTGCCGCCGACCCGGCTACCGAGTCTCCGGTCGCCGAGCAGTACCTGAGCGACATCGTGGGGGTCTCCGCCAAGGTCAGAGGGGAAGCAGCATCGATTTCCGGTCTCAGCGTAGTTGATGATTCGACCATCGCGATTACCATAGACGCGCCAAAAGCCTATTTCATCGCCAAGCTCACCTACCCCACCGGCTTCGTCCTGGACCGGGATCACGTTGAGGCCAACCCCGAAGATTGGCTGTTCAGTCCTAACGGTTCCGGTCCATTCAGGCTGGACCGGTATGAGCAGGGAGAGGTGATGATACTGGGCCGAAACGATCACTATCACCCGGGTCCTCCCTTCGTCGACGAGGTGGAATTGATCCTGAGCGGCGGCGACTACATGTTGATGTATGAGAACGATGAAATCCACGTCACCGGCGTTGCCCTCTCAGACCTGGAACGCCTCCAGGACACGTCTGATCCACTTAATGCCCAACTAGTCACCGCTCCCTCTTCCTTCAGCACCTCATACTATGGGATGAACGTCAACGAACCTCCCTTTGACGACCTGAAGTTCCGGCAGGCCATCAACTACGCCGTCAACAAACAGGAGATCGCCACGGCCGTTTTGCAGGACCTCAACCTGCCTGCCAAGGGTGTCATCCCGCCGAGGTTTCCTTCTTATAATCCGGACCTCCGAGGGTACGACTTCGACCCGGTGAAAGCCAAGCAGCTTCTTTCAGAGTCCCGCTACTCCGACGTGGACTCCCTCCCTCCGATTGTGCTTTCGATCCCCGGGAGTTTCGGGGCCACGGTCGGTCCCAGCACCGAGGCGATGTTGAAGGCATGGGAAGTCAATCTGGGGATTCGCGTCGACATCGAGCACACGGAATGGGCGACTTTCCTGCAAGACCTGAACCAGCGGAGGTTCCAGTTCTTCGCGGTAGCCTGGGGAGCGGACTACCCGGACCCGGAAAACTTCCTGGACATCCTGTTCCACAGCGAAAGCAAGAACAACCACACCGCCTACAACAACCCGGAAGTGGACTCGCTGCTAGAGCGGGCCAGGGTCGAGCCGGACCAGACCAAGCGGTTCGAGATTTACAACACCATCGAACAGAAGATCGTGGACGAAGCTCCGTGGGTGCCCCTGTGGCACAGCCGAGAACGCAAGGTGCTAATCAAACCGGAGGTCAGGGACTACTTCCTCGTGCCGATGACCATCCCGAAGTTCCGGTTCGTGTATTTCGAGACCAACTAACAGTTCCAGGCGTACTTAGCTGCCTGGAAGGCCCCGGGGCGGTTCCCGGGGTCTTCGTTATTCCGGACTGGCTGATGGCAATTGCTTCTCAGCACGGACCCATAGAGTGGACCCATCGGTGATGATCTCCACCGTGCCGTGTTGGTCTGTCCGGTAAACTCCCTCGACCCCGACCGAACCTTCGAGCCGGTCAATTACGTTGGGGTCTGGGTGCCCGAAGCTGTTGTCCTTACCGGCGGAGACCACCGCAACCAGTGGTGAAACCCGGTCTAGAAAAAGCCGGGTGGTTGACGTCCCACTGCCGTGATGGGAGACTTTCAACACCGCGCTGTCCAGGTCAGGCGAGTTCCGCGCAAGGAAGCCCTCCGCCTCTGCCTCGATATCCGCGGCGAGCAGGAATCGGGCCCGTTCGTAGACCAATCGCAGCACTACGGAATCGTTATTGCGGTCTTTGGGGGGCCAGATACCCTCCGCACGTTGTGGGTTCAGCACATCGATTACTACCCCTGGTTCCAATTCAACTTGGAAACCGCTTTCGACATCGATTCTCCGGATACCACGGCGGTCAAGGACGGCCTGCCAGGGTGTGAACCTGGGGCTATCCGCCATCCGATTGCCTACCATTAGAGCGCCGACGGAGTACCGTTCAAGGATTGCAAACAACCCTCTGCTATGGTCGTCGTCCAGGTGAGTCAAGACTACCAGGTCCAGGCTTCGGTCACCCAAGGGCAGCTTCCCACTCAAGGACTCAGCCGCGGACTCCGCACCCGGCCCGCCATCAACCATCACCTGTTTCCCCCTGGGAGTTACGATCAGCGTGCTATCCCCCTGTCCCACGTCGAGAAAGTACACCCGGAGGTTGCCGTCTGGTTTGGATAGTAACTGCGACCACAGAACAGACGCGCCCACCACAAGGGCAATCGACAGGAGCATCAGACCTGCTGACGGAGCAGCCTGTCTGGCCAGACTCTGTCCATCCTCTACCACCGGCTCGGTAGGGTCCGGGGCCGCGACCCTCAGTTTCCACTTCGCCAAGCGGCCTGGAAGGAGCAACAACCCGGCAAGCGCCGCGTACCAGACCCAGATTAGAGAAGTGCCCGCCCATGAGACTGGAGCCGTTACGGCGGGCATATTCGAAGTCAAAGACAGCAAGTAGGAGATGGGCAGCCAGGCAATCCAGCCGAAACCCTGGCCTATGAGCGGGTGGACAAGGCCCCCGATAGCCGTTGCCAGCGAACCGGTCAAGATAACCGGCAATGCGGGCATCGTCAGCAGCGTGGTCACAATTCCGAGGAGCGGCACGCGGTTGAAGTTGAAGGCGATCAGCGGCCAGGTGGCCAATGTTGCCGCCACGGAGACTATCAGGGCCGGGGCCAGCCAACGGGCCGTTTGCCAACTCCACTGCCGCCACCACGAGCCCGCCAGCCTCACGCGCTCTTCCATCCTCTCGGCGACCCTGGCCTGGTAAGGAAGAGCCAGTGCGATTCCGGCCATTGCCGTGAAACTAAGTTGGAAAGAAATCTGTCCCAGGACTTTAGGGTCTACGGCAGCCATCACACCGGCGGAGAGGGCCAACGCGGGAAGGATGCTCCGGGGCCGCCCCAACGCCAGGGCCGCCAGGTATACACTCCCCATTACGGCCGCCCGCACGACAGACAGTGGAAGCCCGCTTATCAAGGCGTACAACCAGATGGCCAACAACGGTACAAGGAGGTACGCGCCCCGGCGGCGTCCCAGCGCCAGCCCACCAAGCGTCAGGGTCATCACCAACAATATCCCAACGTGCAAGCCGGAGATGGCCAAGAGGTGAGCCGTGCCGGTGGAGCGAAAATTCCCGGTGACCTCCTCAGGAATGGACTCTCTGCGGCCCAACAAGAACGCGTTGGCCAGCGCGGATTGCGGTTGGACCAGTCCTCGATCGAGACTGGCCGACAGTCTGCCCCTCACCTCGAATATCCAAGCCATCGCCCACGTGACCGGCGGGCGGTGTTGGACTGGCAACAATTCGGTCTCCCGGACCCACAACAACCCGGATATTCCCTGGCTCGAGAGGAAAGCCGAGTAATCGAAATCTTCCAATGGTTCCGGACGCTCAAACGTCCCTCGAATCCGGACCAAGTTACCGTAACGAATTGGGTCCATACCTTGACCCGGCGCTTGGGGATAAGGCGTGGACACGTAGGCGAGCACCTTGCCGGAGGCGGAAACAGGACTCCCGGAGGATTCAGAGGATTCAATGGAGTCGACGGCCAGCATGAACCTGGTATGCCGGTCGAGGGTTATGGGGTCGTCGACCACCCTGCCGGCGAGTGTGACGTCTTGACCGTCGCGAACGGGGAACAGGTCCGCCGGGCCGGACAAGGACCCGGCGTGCAGCAGTCCCAAGAGTCCGACCGCGGCCAACAGAGCGGGCGCTACAGGTTTATGCAGAAGCCTGAGCAGAAGCCCAACAGGCGGACAGGCCAAAAGGAGGAGCAAAAACGGTAACGCGGGTACGTCCAGACGGAAGCCAAGGCCGAGTCCGGCCAGCCAAGCCGCCGTCAGGAGAGCCAGTTTCATCGGGGCCAACCAACTTCGAGACGGCGCCGGGTCAATGACTTCAACTGTCTCGATTCGGTGGCGCGGCGTGACACCTGCGCATGGGGCGCATCGTTGGCTAACCCGAACATTGGCAGGCAGTTGCCGCTTCGACGCCTTCTACCGGGGAGGACCTACCGTGACAAGACCGCGAAGTCGCTCGTAAGTACCGTCGGCTATCCCCTGCACATTGAGGATATCCTCCACTGAGGCGAAGGGGCCGTTGCGCTGGCGGAAATCAACGATAGCCTGGGCTCGCACAGGGCCGATTCCGGGCAGGGAATCGAGCGAGTCCAAGGTGGCGGTATTGAGATCAATTAACGGAGACTCGGACGAGGACTCAGATTCCGTGGGGAGGGAGGGGTTCAGGGGTACAGCGGCCTCGATCACCTCGGGCCGGGGGGTCTCACCCAACCTGGAAACATAGTAGTACCCTTCGTCGCGCACCTTGTTGGCCAGATTGATGGTTTCCAGGTCCGCGCCTTCGACCACACCGCCAGCGGCGGACAGGGCGTCTTCGAGGCGGTCTCCCTTGCGAAGCTCGTAGACACCGGGGCGCCGCACTGCGCCGCTAACGTAGACCTTGATTGGCCCACCTGTGGAGACGGGACCCGCGGAGAGTTGTTCAACCGAAGAGTCGGGCCCGGGTTCAGGCGGCGGCGTGGGTATTGTAATCTTTATAGGAGAGTTATCGTCGGAACCCGACACCAAGAGAACTGCCGCCGCTAGCACCAACCCGCCCGCCAGTATTGCGAGGCCTGCCACGGCGAAGATAGCGGTTTTACCTAAGCTGCTTCCCAACTCCCCACACCCTCACTACGCTGGCCTTGAGGCCAAGCTAATCATTCGATCCCCAGCCGGAAGACCTAAAACAACGCCAACCGCCGGAAGAACCGAATGCCTCTTAGACCGAATATTACCAAAGGAAACCCCTGGAGGCTACCGGTCAGGTTTGAGTTACATATCGTTGGCGGCTTGCGGGCGAATGCCACCGGAGCTTAGTGTCTCAGGGCCGGAGCCGTACACACAGGTGATGTCCGGGTCCTCGGGGCGTTCCCGGCTGAAAGAGCCCGTCGGCGTACTCCCGCGCCTTTCTCACACGCTTATGTTGTAGACACGGGCGGCGGTGTCGTGAAACATGGCGGCGCGTTCTGATGCCGAGTATCCGTTGGAAAGGCGCTTGAAGGCGTTAAACAGCACGTTGTAGGAGTAAGAAGGCTTGTCCACGGGGAAGTTGCTTTCAAACATGCACCTATCCGGTCCGAACTGCTGGATGCAATGCTCCATGAGGGGACCCAACGCCCCGGCCAATTCTTCCGAACCGATGGGGGTTTCGCGATCGTGCCAGTAGTAGCCGTAGCGAAGTTGGCCAACGCCTCCCAATTTCATCACGATGTTGGGACACTGGGCCACTGCCTCCACACCTCTCCTCCATGCGGGGAGCACTTCGCCGTCCCGGTTGGCGTAGGGGCCGACCCGGACCAGCCCGCCAATGTGGTTCAGGACGATGGTCAGCTCAGGCACGGCACGGGAAAACTCGGCCAACTCAGATAGCTGGTGGAAGTAGAGCGAGTTCTCCAACAACAGTCCCATATCCGCCAGTACCCTGGCCCCGGCGCGGTATCCGTCAGTAGACAGGGCTCCCCGGATATCCCGGTTGGCCAACTCCGGGCTTTCGTCCCAACCAACCGAGTGTCGCACGCCCCGAAAGCGGTCTGGGCTGGCAGCCTGCAAGGCCTCCAACACCGGGCGTACTGCGTCTCCCAGATTCAGATCGGCATGACCAACGATGGCTGCTGCGGCATGGGTGGGTCCATGACTGCCGGTGGCGCTTTCACTTGCTATGGTCTCGATGAACTCGACCTCTCCCACTGGCCTCATTTCCTCGGGGCCTGTCTGGCGGTATTCGGACCGTGCCTCGATGAACACCGTGGAACGCACATTGTGGCCGCTGTTGACGTCGGCAGCCAGTTCCGGCAGCAGGTAACTTTGGTAGTGGACAGGCTCGGGACGGGAGACCCAGAAATGGTGGTGGGGGTCGCAGATCGGGATATCGGGCTCAAGGGTATCTTCAGGGGTCTTGGCGAGCCAGTCTGGGCCTCCGGTAACCATGGCGCCCTCCATCTGAGTGTTTGACGAGTGTTTGACCGGTGTTTGGTGGCCCAATAATACCATGCGGCCCACAGGTGGTTCCCACTCGTTAGCCCCGGCGCAGGTCACCTCCTGGATTTCCCGTCACCCGTCGAGACCAGTCCGCCCGATCAACCAAGCCAAACGTTTGGAACCCAGGTCCCTGAATACGGCGACAGCGGACAAGTCACAGTCACTGGTGGAGCAAAGGCGGAGAGTTGCACGTGGTCGCGACGCGGTATTCGGTTAGTGGGCGGGAAGGGCAAACCCAACGGCCTTTGTCTCCGGTCCCAGGAGCCTCCTTCCAGTCAGGGCCTTTTCATTTTCGGAAAGGTGTCCCCTCTCCCCCTGGGAGCTGACAGGGGTATGTATGGGGTTTTCATGCAGGGGCATAGCGGGTGACCTCCAGGTTGGACTTGGGTTCAGGCCAGGGTTCGGGCAGCAGCCAGACCCGGCTCCAGAACCGGCCTCGGTGCAGCAACCGTCTCAGCCAGACGATGCCGTGCCGGATTACGCTGACGGTCCGTCCCGGCCTGCTCCAACTACTGCGGTGAGTGGGCGCCAGGTGTTTCGGAGGTGCTCTCAGGTTGCCTGGGGCAATCCTCCGGTCATTGGCGTCTTCCACCCTGGTCCCATAGGCCAGGGTCAGGAGCGTCGCCACCGACAACACGAACCAATGCCGCGAAATCCGCGCCGGGTCGGTCCTCCTGGTCTTATCCCATTGCCAACCCAGGCTCTTGACCGCCCCCCGGTCGGGGCCGAGGGCAGGCTTGAACCCCAACTCGATCCAGAAGCGGAGCGCGTACCAACTCACCCCAACTTCCTCCGGCGGAAGGTCGGTCAGGATGATCCACGGCTCCTCCTGTTCAACGTACCAGACCGCCAGCAGGGTGCAACGGCGTTTGGCGGCGGCTCTGCCGAAGGCGGTCCCCCTCCCGATCCATGCGGTATCCGGACGGGGAACGAAGGCACGCGCGGGAAGCCGCCGGCCCCCTTCAGCGCAGAAAGTGACGTTTTTCGGATACCTCATATAGGGATGCCAGCCTTGGGCCAGAATCTGTTTCCACAATTTCGGACTGGCCAAGCCCCGGTCGCACAGCACCACCACGGTCATTTCCCTGGGGACCGCCGGGGCCAGGGCCTGCAGCAGTTCCACTATCGGGTCCATCCAGGCCCCGCGCTGGTTGGCGCGCAGGATGCGCCAGGCCACGGGAATCGCGCAACCCCGGTAGACCACGCTGATGACGATGGCGGTGGCGCCGTCCCCTTTCAACGTGGGGTCAACCGCCAGCGCCAGCCGGCCGGAACGCCACCACGCAAGGACCCACCGGAGCAGCGGCGCGAAGCAGAGACTTACGTCCAGTTCGGTCTTGCAGGGACGCGCCCGGTCGCCGCCGTCGTACAACCACTCCCGGAGATACTGGCGCAGGTTGTTCCAGTTGCCCCGGGTGGAGAGGGCGGACGCGACAGCATTCTGGCAGGCGCTCCCGGCCAGGATGGTCCCGCAGACCCACCAGGCCAGACCGGTCAACTGTGACTGAGTGAGGTGCGGTAAATGCGTTTCAATGACCTGCCGCATCTGGTAGCATTCCTTGGGAAGGCGCATGGGAGACCTCCGGCATCCGGTTTCGTCATTGCAACCAAGATGCCGGATTCCCCTGCGCTTTCCAAGCTCTCAGACCATTTTCAGTCCATACATACCCCTGTCAGCCCCCTGGGAGAGGGTTAGGGTGAGGGCGTTCCCCCGTAAACTGACTTGCCGCGGCTACTACCATTGCAGGGAGAGTTGTCCCTAACCTCAGCCCTCTCCCCACGGGAGAAGGAGAATGAAAAGGCCCTGTCCTTCCAGTCTCCCTTTCTTGACGCTGCGCCCAACTCTATCTATCCTTTGGTGGCATTCCGTCGAGCGAGTCCTCGACAGGAGAGCCGGAATTGCGGGCAGCCGTTACCGCTTGCGATTCGGCCAACGGCGATAATGAGTTAAACCTATCCCCCATAGCTCTCCAAGGATAACTTTGGGGTGAGGAGCAACCCTCAGTTGCGCGGTCAACTGGGACCTATCCAGCGGCGGGCCCACATTAGGCAAAGCGGCGCGGGTGGTCTTGGATATGCACAAGGATCGCAGACTCCAAGGAGGATACAGATGGCACGGATGACAGGCGCCAAGTTCATGGCTGATACCCTGAAGGCTTACGGAGTTACACATGTGTTTCTGGTTCCCGCCATCCTTCGCCGGGCCCTGGCTGAGATGGACCTAATCGGAATCAAGAGAGTAATCACTCACGGCGAAAAGGCCGCCGCCTACATGGCGGACGGCTACGCTCGCGCCTCCAACCGGCCTGGGATTTGCATGGCCCAGTCCGTCGGAGCGGCGAACTTGGCGGCGGGGATGCAGGACGCCTACCTTGGGTTGGCTCCCGTCATTGCCCTCACAGGGCACAAACGCCAAGACGAACAATACCGGAACGCCTACCAGGAGATCGATCACTCCAATCCTTTCGCGTCGGTAACCAAGTTCAGCGCCGTGGTGGAGAACGTGGAGCAACTGCCCCGGTTGCTGCGCCAAGCCTTCCGCGAGGCTACAACCGGAGCCCCTGCCCCGGTCCATTTGGACATTCAGGGCATGTCCGGCGACGTGGCCACCGAGGCTGAAGCTGACCTGGAATTCATCATCGAAGACTCGTTTATGCAGCGTCCCGCCTTCCGCCCCGAGGCCGACCCGGAGAGCGTGCGTCAAGCGGCGCGAGTGCTATCAGGAGCGCAACGGCCGGTCATTGTGGCCGGAGGCGGCGTTACCTCATCCCAGGCAGAGCGAGAGGTCGTCGAACTTGCTGAGATGCTTTCCATCCCCGTCGCTACGTCGCTCAACGCCAAAGGCGCCATTCCAGACGACCACCCGCTTTCGGTGGGCGTGGTTGGGTCATATTCCCGCTGGTGCGCCAACCGGGTTGTACATGAGGCTGACCTGGTGTTGTTCGTCGGTAGTCATACCGGCAGCCAGGTTACTAACGAATGGAGGATTCCGGCTCCCGGTACGCCGGTGATTCAGATCGACATCGACCCATCGGAGTTGGGGCGAAGCTACCCGGCGCAAGTGGCGCTCCACGGCGACGCCAAGGCCACCATGCGGCGGCTGATCGAGGCGCTAGAGCCCATCGGCCGCCCGGACTGGACTGACCGCGCTCAACAGTTGGTGAGGGAATGGCGCGAGGATGTTGCCCCCAGGGCCAACTCCGAAGCGGTGCCGATTATCCCGGAGCGTCTATGCACCGAGATCACCAACTTCCTGCCTTCCGACGCCATGCTGGTTGCCGACACCGGCCATGCGGGCATCTGGACCGGCAGCATGATCGATCTGAACCACCCCGCCCAGAGCTACATCCGCTGCGCCGGTTCCCTTGGTTGGGGTTTGTCGGCGGCGATGGGCGCTAAGTGTGCGCTGCCCGACCGGCCCGTGCTGTGCTTCAGCGGCGATGGAGGGTTCTGGTACCACATCGCCGAGTTGGAGACTGCAGCCCGTAACAACATCAACGTGGTCACGGTCATCAATAACAACAGCGCTCTGAGTCAGGACCAGCGGGGCGACCACCGGGCCTATGAGGGCATCGACGGCGGCGCGCCCGAAGAACTCTGGCGGTTCAGCAACACCGACTTCGCCAAGGTGGCGGAGTCCATCGGTTGTTTCGGGATCCGGGTAGAACGCCCCGGCGACATCCAGAGCGCGCTGGAACAGGCCTTCGCGTCGGGCCGGCCCGCGGTGGTGGATGTGGTTACCGACCAGCTAGACAGCCTGGCCCCGACGCCCTGGGCGCCGTAGGAGCATCACCGGCTTGCCATCCAACTCAAAGACGGACTTTCAGGTCATTTGAAGAACCCGAGATACCGGACATGGTTTGAACCAGAGGCGGTGCGGGGTTGAGCGATGGAGCATGAATCCGGATGCGGCATCAAAGAGGCAGTTACAGCGGTTTCTACAGTCGAAATGTCAGGCTGTGGGGTCCTTGATCAGAGATTTCCTGATAGTTTCAGTACCCTTGTCCGAAGTCGGTCCCCAGGCTAACAGCAACTCCGGCGTGCGTTCTAGGCCCCGCCATGTACACCAACCGTTCGATTCCTAGATTTGGCTGGGGATCGAGGATTCGAACCTCGGATACCTGATCCAGAGTCAGAGGAGTACAATTGGCGGTCGAAAAGCCGATGAGAAGGAGGTGGGTGGGTGGAGACCTTGGTAGCGACCGCTTCCTTCCTGGGGTACTGCCAGTACCGCGGGTTGAGGCCGAAGACTCTGGAGTTCTATCGTTGGGGGTTGAGGTGCCTGGAAGCGGATTGCCGCGAACTCCCCGTTCACCGTCGACAAATTATGCCTGTCTTAGAGGGTGTGTGAGAAATAGGGATCAATTGGGTTTAAGAAACCTCTGAACAAGTCGCCCGCACGACCATTTCCCCTATCTGACGAGGCTCAATTCAAGGACTTATTCAGAGTATCCTTAAGTCTTTTGAGCATCAGGTGGACCATCGCTATATGGACCCATGCCTCCCCGGTTTCGGGCAATTCCTCGTAGTCTTTGCTCAGCCGCCGGCAGCGGCTCAGCCAAGCCAAGGTGCGCTCCACCACCCACCGTCCGGGCAGCACCTCGAAGCGGCGGCTGTCCGGGTTCCGGCGCACCGCATTCAGCGCCCAACCTCCGGTGGCCCAAGCCCGCGCCGCCAACCGGCCAGCGTAGGCCGCATCGGCCCGGATGACCTGGAGCCGGGGAAACCGGTGCAGCAACTTTACCAAGACCAGCTTGGCCCCATCCCGGTCCCCGTGTCGTGGCACGGGGCAGGCTCTGGATGTTGGCCGCATGGACCACCACGGCCAGAAGCAGGCCCATGGTGTCCACTATGTCCACTATGTCCACTATGTCCACTATGTCCACTATGTCCACTATGTCCACTATGTCCACTATGATGCGGCGCTTGCGCCCGGATACCTTCTTGCCGGCGTCGCAGCCCCGAGGCCCCCCTTTTCCGTGGTCTTGACGCTCTGGCTGTCGATGATGGCAGCGCCGGGGATGGCATCCCGTCCTTCTTTCTCCCGGACCTGGCCGCGCAGCGCCTCCTCAACCCGCTCCCAAGTGCCATCGGCCCGCCATTTTCGGAAATACCACCACACCGTGCCCCAGGGAGGCAGGTCATGGGGCACCATTCGCCATGGTATGCCGCCGCGCAAGACATATAGTATGCCGTTTACTACCTCCTGCAGGTCCACGGTACGCCGGCGTCCTCTCCTCGACCCAGGGGGCAACAAGGGTTCCAAATGCTTCCATTGGCAATCCGTCAAATCACTGGGATATGCTTTCCGCTTCATGCCCCAAAGGTACAGCCTCTCCCCCGTCTCCCACCAAGCTATCTCAAAACCAGTTTACAATATTTCTCACACACCCTCTGAGAAGGGGTGCCAGTCCAGGTCATTGAACGCTCGCAATTTATTTCACCGTGGGGCGGTGCGGCCGGATTCAAGTCAGTGCACTCTCAAAAGTAAGGGAAGGGAGTATCTCTTCGATACTGGACGATTACCACATCCGTTAATGTACGGAATGCCTATTGCAGGAACTGACGCGGCTGGCTTCAACCCTAGACGTGGCACTTTGACCGGACTTGCCATCCGAACTTCTAACGGCCAGAAGGTATTGGCTACCAACATCCATGCAATCGCTGGCCTCGGGCCTTTCGGCGGAACTCCTCAGCCCTTGGGCTTCGAGGAGATGTACCAGGAGGACCACCTGCCGGGTCAGTCCCGGAAGGTAGGAGAACTGACGGCGTCGGAGTACGAATATAGCCCCGTATTGGATATAGGCGTATGCGACTTGGAGCCGGAGGTCGAAGCCACATACCAAGTCCACGATTCCCGACATGATCTGGGCATGGTGGTTCGGGGAACTAAAGAGCCGGGATTTGGAATGAAGCTCGTCGTCGCAGGGAGGACCGGGGGAGTTGGTACTGCCGGCGTTCTTGAGGTAAATGATGAAGATGAAACCTTAGAAAGTATCTCAAAACGAGGCTTCCCCAACGTCTCCCCCTCTCGGAAAAGGGGGATTTCCCCTCTGCCCAAGCCTGCTGGTTCAGTTTTGAGATAGATACTTAGTACCAACAGGCCTCCCCACCGGGGAAATAAAGATAGTTACGGGCCGAGTCCTCTTGGATGTGAGTAATCGGCCTCTCACGGGGCCTGGAGACTCGGGGGCGCCGTGTTTGTTTGAAGAACTGCCTGGCGTTTACCGACTTGTTGCCATCCTATATGGCGGGGACCCGGATGCCCGCCCGCCCGAAGGCTATGACTTCCCAGCTTCCCGGGCAGAATCCGCACTTGGCATCAATTTCGGATACGAACGAAGGCCGGTTGAGAGGAGGACTGGAATCCCCATCCTGACTAGCGAAGGTCTCGTAGGTCACCGGCTCCTGATCCGGGATTATTTCGTAGCCGGGGAACCTCTAGCTTGCGGAGATGTCGTTGCCGTCACGGGGGAATCGGGCGCTGTTGGGAGCCCTTCGGTTTCCAAAGTATTCGGTGGAGTAGGTCAGTCTTCCACCATCGGGATAGTCCACACTCCGTCGTCTCAAAGTGTTGGTGACCTGGTGGCCGGGGTGGATGAGTTTGTTCCCGTCGTCATCCACGGTGTCGCTCGAACGTTAGCGGCGTCACCAATAGGGATTGGTGACTCGGTGAACCCTGATTTCAGCTTACACGCCAAAGCCAAAACGAGGCAGCCACGCGAATAACAAAGCTCACGGGGAGGATGAGAGGACTGGCCCAATGATAGCATGGCGGATATAGGCCATCAAGGAATCCTTGACGTGGCAAACGTTAAGTCGAGCCTAGTTCGACCTAGACTAAGGGCCTCCCCCGTAGAGACGGTTCAGATTGGGGTAGCTTGCGGGATCGAGGTCCCTGTCCAGAAACGCCGGGTAGTCCGGCCCGTAACGATGAGCCCGGAACACGCCGTTGGTGAAACCCTGGAAGCCGTTTGAGAAGAAGGGATTGATATACTCCCAGACCACTTCGCTCGCCGCAGTCACCTCGAAGATGCGCCCGGTGTTGCCCTCGGTTATCAACGTGTTGCCGCTGTGCAGCCTATCCGCCCCACCGGTGAAGTGGGTGAAGAACGACGCAAGTGGGTCGCCGTGGTATTCCCAAACAACTTCACTGTTGGCCGGATCGACCTCAATGACCCTGGAATAGCTCAGACCCCGCCGGTGGCAACCATTATCGAGAAGTAGAATATTGCCGTTTGCCAGACGGGTCGGGTGATGCTGATGGGAAATCTCACCAGGCCCCCACTTCCAGACAAACTCGCCGCTTGAGCGGTCAACTAGCGCCACAGAGCTGAGGGACCGAAAGCTAATCAAGAAATTGCCATCGTCCAGGGCTGTCAGGTCGTTGGCGGCGCCCCAAGACGCCCGGCCTTCCAGCGGGCAGATCATATCCTCAGCGGTGTCAAGATGTTCTGACGAGCGCCACTCATAGACAACCGCGCCATCCGGAGTGACTTCCGCCACCAAATCGCCCTGCATACGAGCCGGATCCGTCGGGGTCATAAACCCACCCTCGACTCTACGGCTAAGCTCTTCGGAAATCTCTTCGTAGAGCAAGAACAGGTTGTTGCCGTTGGCCAGTCGATTGTGACGGCGCAAGGCGGGGTTACGGTACTCCCAGACCAGGTCACCGTCCCAGTTGAGCTCGCGTATCGCGTTCGCGCCGGGCATGGCCGATAGTCCGCCACTGTCCCGGAACAAGAAATTGCCATTTGGGAGCAGGAAACCATAGCCGATGCCAGCTTCGTGGCGCCAACGGTGGACAAAATGGCCTTCCATGTCCACAAGGTAAGCCTCCGTCCCACCGTTGGGGGAGAACAAGGTATAGCCTCGATAGGCGCTGGAAGGCTGATAATTGGTCAGTCCTGTTGGCCTTTGGGACCAGCCCATCGCCGATCACCTCATGCAAATAAGTGGGGCCGGAGCCTGAGCGGATTCCGAGCCTGTAGCGACTATGCAAGTCCGAACCATAGCCCGTGATCCAGGAATAAGCCGGACACCGGTCGGCCATTGGAGAGGTTGCCAGAGTAGAGCTTGAGGGACTATGTTGGTACCCCGGATGGGCTTCGATCCCATGACCTCCACCTTGAAAGGGTGGCGTCCTAACCTGGCTAGACGACCGGGGCACGCATCTATGGTACTACATCTCCCACTCCGCCGCCAACGGAGTGGACTCGCACTCCATGAACCGTACCAAACCTCTTGTTCCGGACTCCAGGCCAGCGGACCACTCGGCTAGTCTCCCCCTTGTTGTTGCCCCCTACGGATAAATGGCCAGAGGCTCCAGGGAAGTCTCCTCAGGGTAGCCGTACATCAGGTTCATATTCTGCACCGCCTGGCCCGCCGCGCCCTTTACCAGGTTGTCCAGACAGCTAATGACCACCAAGCGATGGGTCCGCATGTCCAGGGTCGGATAGATGAGGCAAAGGTTGTTGCCTGATGTTTGCTTGGTCTGTGGGGGTTGGTCCACCACGCGCACAAAGGGGCTCCCATCGAAGAAGTCATGGTATAGCTCCCGGAGCCGCTCTCGACCGTCGGGGCCTTCCAGCATCCCGCCAGGCCGCAACTTGGCGTAACAGGAGCTGAGAATTCCCCTGGTCATGGGGACCAGATGGGTGAGGAAGGTGATTCCCAGGTGCTGGTCCGAGATCAGATTCAGTTCCTGGCAAATCTCAGGCAAGTGGCGGTGACCTTCCACTGAGTAGGCCATCACGTTTTCGTTGACCTCGGAATAATGGGTGGTCATGCTGAGCCCGCGGCCCGCACCTGACACACCGGACTTGCTGTCGACTACGATGTCAGGCTCTATCAGGTTGTGCCGGACCGCTGGGGCAAGCTCCAGAATCGCGCTGGTCGGGTAGCAGCCGGGGTTCGCTACTAGCTGGGCGCCGCCGATTTCGTCGTGGTGCAATTCGGTCAGGCCGTATACCGCGTCTTCCAGGTATGCCGGGTCCGGGTGTTGGACCCCATACCACTCTTCGTATTCGTCGGCTTGCTTCAGCCGGAAGTCGGCGCTGATATCCACCACCCTGAGGCCTTGCTCCAACAACGGAATCACCGCCTCGGCGCTGGCCTTATGGGGCAATGCGGAAAACACCAGGTCGAGGCTGCCATCCAGTTCGGGTTGGATAGTTAGGTCCAGCGCGGCGAGGTGGGGGAAGACGTCCCCCAACTTTTGACCGGCCTGGCTTCGGCCGGTGATCGACGAAATCTCTACTTCCGGATGGCGGTACAGTATCCGGACCAACTCAGAGCCTGCGTACCCGGTTACGTTGATGATTCCTACCTTCATTGCACTAATCCTTCTGGGACGGAGAATGGGGCATCTGTCGCACGCCCTTCTTGCGCCTTGCCGTCTTCACCGGCGTCTCCACAGCCTCCTCACTCGTACTCTCACCAGAACCGTCGGCAAACTGGTCACGCGATGGGCAATCAGCCGCCACAACGCACTCCGGACAACGGGGCCGCTGGGCCTTACACACCTGGCGGCCGTGGGTGATAAAGGCCAGATGGAATTGGTAGACCATGTCCGGGTCCACGGCTAATTCCAACAGTCCGTGGGCCTTGTCCGCAGACACCTTCGGACCAATGATACCCAACCGTTTGCACACGCGGTAGATGTGGGTGTCGATGGCCATTGCGGGCATTCCCAGGGAAAAATTGAGGATGATGCCCGCTGATTTGGGCCCGATACCGGGTAGCTGCCGCAGCCACGCCTTGGCTTCTTCCAACGGCAACTCCCGCAGGAAGGAAAGGTCGAAGGAGCCGTTGAGCTCGACGATCATTCCCAGGACTTCTTTAATCCTGGGGGCCTTGATTTTGGCCAGTCCGCCCGGTGCGATGGCGTCTTCGATGGCGGCCACGTCAGCCCGGACCACGTCTCCCAGCGATCCAAACCGCTCCATCAATCGTTGGTAAGCCCTGGAAGAATTGATATCGGAGGTGTGTTGGGACAGGATCGTGAAGACTATCTCATGGGCCGCATCCAGCCGGGGCTCCTCCTCGAAGGGGCCGTACTGGTCGAGCATGAGCCCGATGGAGCGGGCAATGCTGCCGTTGGACTGTCCGAGGCCATCCGCTACAGGCTGTTCCACTGACCGATTCTATCACCGCCGGAAACAGGTCTCAACGGTGAAGGGGGGAGGTTACCGCCGGAGCCGCGGGTCCAACACGTCCCGCAACCCGTCACCCACATAGAAAGCTCCCAACACGGTGACAGTAAGGACTATACCTGGAAGCGTGCTGACCCACCATGAAGTATCTAGGTATGAGCGTCCCTGAGCAATCATGCTCCCCCAGGTGGGTGTGTCCAACGGCACCCCCAAACCCAAGAAAGAGAGAGAAGACTCAGCATATATGAATACGCCCAACTGCTGACTTCCCAGGACAATGATAGGAGCTATCAAGTTGGGGATCAGATGCCGCATTATGATCCTGGAGTCCGATGATCCGTAGCTGCGGGCAGCAAGTATGAAGTCTCGTTCTTTCAGGCTCAGGGTCACACCCCTAGTGACACGAGCGAAGCCCAGCCAGCCAGTGGAACTGAGTACGAGTACGACGTTCCACATCCCAGCCCCGAGTAGCATCACTATGACTAAGGCGAGAAGGAGGCCCGGTATGGCAAGACCCATATCCACCAGGCGCATCAATAATTCGTCGATCCATTTGCCATAATATCCCGCGATAGCGCCGACCACGACACCAATGATCCCGGCTCCCAGGACCGCGAACACCCCCACGACCAGAGACACTCGGGCCCCAAAAATTATGCGGCTCAACACATCCCGGCCCAGGAAATCGGTGCCTAACAGGTAAGGAGTCTCTGCTCCGGATACGAACACCGGTTCAGATAGCCTATCTGCGGGCTTCATAGCATTAGGATCGTGGGGGGAGACGAGGGGGGCAGCCAACGCCATCAACCCCACAGTGATTAGCACAGCCGACCCAAGCAGCAGGCTACGTTCCCCAAGCAACCGCCTGAAGTTTCTGGATCGAGTCCTCGCCGTGTTACTCGAAGACAGAGATTGGGCCGCTGGTCTCATAGCTCCATCGCCAAAGAGAGATGGTTAGGACCATTCGGTTTAAGGAACAATTGAGCCTGTCCCATGAAGTTGGGGAGAGATGTAAGGCGTCACAATGAGCTTGATAATTGGCGTAACACGCATAGATATGAATCAGTTATGGCGACTATATGGCTCTTGTTGACGATATCCGAAACCGACCCTGGCTTATGGGACAGGCTCAATTCCAGGAATAATTCATTGATAGCGAATACGTGGATCGAGGTAACCATACAGGACATCCACTATAAAACTCGCCGATACATATATCAGGGCAAAGATCAGGACCAGGGTTTGCACCATAGGGTAGTCCAACCCCTGAATACTCTGGACCGTTAACCGGCCCAGACCGGGGTAGGCAAACACCGTCTCTGTGATGATGGAACCACCGATCAAGCCCCCAATTTCCAGACCCAGAATAGTAACCACAGGGATGAGGGCATTTCGCAGCGCATGACGGTAAATAACCATCCTATTAGTAAGACCCTTCGCGCGGGCGGTCCTTACGTAGTCTTCGTTCAATACCTCCAGCATCTCCGAGCGGACCATCCGGACGAGCAATGCCATAAACGCCGAGCCCAGGACGAAGCCTGGGAGGATCAAGTGCTTCGCCTGGCCGAAAAACCCCTCGCCAATCCCGAAGGCCGGGAGAATCTTCCAGACGACGGCGAATAGCAGGATGAGCATAATCCCCAGCCAAAAGTTGGGCATTCCCCGCCCCAGCATCGCGAACAGCCGGATGACGATGTCCGGAATCTTATTCCGGTGTAGCGCGGCCACTACACCGAGGGGGATAGACACGAGGACAGACCAGACCCAGGCCACCAGGGCTAATTTGATGGTGTTCGGAAAGAAGTCCTTGACGGTCTCAATGGTCGACCGCCCAGTGACCAGAGAGGTCCCCAGGTCAAACCTAGCGGCGCGGACTATGAAGATGTAGTACTGCTCGTAGAGTGGTTTGTTAAGCCCCCAGAATTCCCGCGTTTCCTGAATGATCTCATCCGTGGCGTCATCCGACATGAGAACGAGAGCCGGGTCTCCAGGGGCCAAACGAGGAAGCAGGAAGGCGATTACCGATATGCCAAGAATGGATACGATGCTGGTAAGCGCCCTCCTTTGGACATACCTTAACACCGGCGCATCCCCTATCCCCCGATACAGGAGGCATCGTTAACCGCAGTTTCGCCTAAACGGACCATGCCCTCCACCTGCGGGGAACCCAAGGTAACGTCACACGGCGCCCGCGTATACTTACTGCCCTCGCGCGTTGGGCGCCAAAACCGTCTTGTCGTATAGGATGCTTATGTCACCTGGCAAATTCACCAGTTCCTGTACCCGGTCCGATACTCCATACAAATTCGGGTAAGTGAAGATGTGATAGCAGGCCGGATCATCGTAGAGTCGGCGCTGGATGTCTTGGACCATTGCATCGAACTTCCCGGGATCCATCTCAACAGCCATTGCCTCAGTCAGTTCTTGGAAGTCGGGGTGCGTGGCATGATATCCGATCTGGTGCCCGATCATGTGCGCGTTGAAGTTGTGCGGCGGATTGCTGAGACCCCACGAGGTAAGGAATATCTCGTAGTCGCCACCTTTGCGACGCTGAGAGAATGCAGCGTCGCCCAGGACTTCCAGGGTCGCGTTTAGCCCCAGTTGTTGCCAGGTGGCTGTCATGAATTCCGCGATTTCCACGTCTTTGGGAGTCCTGCGGGTGCGCGTGATGAACCTGAATTCAATCCCATCGTAGTTCGACTCCGAGACCAGTTGCTTCACCATATCCGGGTTGAAGAACCGCGGCTGCAACTCGGTGGGAGTCCAGGGAGAGTCGGGCGATGAACGGACCGCCAGTGGAGTCCCGAAACCGGCGATGTCTTCCACGATGCTTTTTCTGTCAATCGCGTAGTCCATTGCGAGCCTCAGCTTCGCGTCATTGAACGGAGGAGTATCCGCCTTCACGCAAAACGCCGTATTCGCGGTAGATGCACGGGACTCTGTGTGGTAGCCATCCGCATCATCAAACTTTTCCGCAGGCTCGTTCGCCAGCCTGATGACAATGTCCACGCCACCGGATAGGACCGCCGCGACGGCGGTGGCCGGTTCAGGGATAGGCCGATGTTCCAGACTGCTCGCTGCTCCGTCCGCGAAATCGCCCCACCAGTCGTCATTCCTAACCCAACTGAACTTGGTGCCCGGAGTCCATTCATCGAATTTCCAGGGTCCGGTCCCAATGAATTCTTCGAAGAACCTTTCGCCATCGAGCTCGGCCTGCGCCTTGCTGTACACCCTGGCCGCATCGACAAAAATCAGGTTAGTAGGGCTGGGCGCCTTGGTGATGAGCTGTATCGTATCAGGGTCCACCACCACAACGTCTTCAACATGCCGCGCCTGAAACTTGAGGTTGCCGGTCGGACTGTCACGAAGTCTCAAAATCGAAAACTGTACATCCTCAGCGGTAACGGGGTCACCGTTGTGGAACTTGACCCCTTTCCGTAGATTGAAAGTCCAGGTTACGTTGTCGGAGTCAAGTGTCCAGTCCTCTGCAAGAGCCGGACCGGCCACGCCGTATCCAAGCTCTTGCGTAATTCCTTCGAAGGTGTTCCTAAAAATCTGCCCGTCTCCGCCGACAGCCCACACGTGGGAATCAGGAGACGCCAAAGACTGACCCGAAGTCCAGCTTATCTTCCCCGGGCGAGGGTCCGGCTTGCTGGGAGCGTCTCTCAGGACTTCCTTGACTACGGGCACTTCCTTTATGACTTCCCTGACAACTTCTTTCTCCACGACTACGTCGCGAGGCACTTCTTTCACCACCTCCCGTTCCGTTACAACCTCTTTTTCAACGACCACTTGTTCGGCGGGAGCGGTCCCGCCGCAGGCCAATATTAGCGCGAGGAGTAAGGAAAACGTTGCGGTGAGGGCGAATCTGCTGGACATACGGTGCCTCCTTGGGAACACGAAATTAATATCCGACAACGGGGACCAACAATTGTTGAAGGATACGCTCACGCCACAAATAGTCAAATGTGACCCCTCGCCGTGTCACCCACCCGGTTCCCCTGGCCTTCGGCGTTGTTCGGAGCGTAGGTATTGTTCTAGGTCTCGGACCACCTCCGACGGGTCGGGCATCTCCGGGGGCGGGGTCGATTCGTCGTAGCGTCCTTCCAACTTCTCCACATAAGACTTGATCTGTTCGTCGTCGTCGATGGCCTTCGCCACTTCTTCGTCGAACATCTCTGCGGCCCCTTCCAGGTCTTTAAGGTCCACGGTTATGTCTAACAACCTGGACAATGACCCCGCCAGGGTCAGGCTTACCCGGTAGTTGGGCGCGGCTTGCAGGTAATGGGAGGTGTGCCCCCACAACGAAGCGTAGTCCATCCCCTGGTTGGCGCACGCCTCCAGCACTACGGAACTAATGCCGGTGGGACCCTGGTAGTTGGAGGAGCGAATCTCCCGGTTCTCGAAGGTCTTCCGCAAGTCCGGATGAGTGGCCGAACCAGTGACCCGGACATCCCGCGTGTGAGGCACGGCGTCCAATAGCGCGCCCAGATGCACCACGGTATCGACGCCCATTTCCACCGCGAGGTCGGAGATGGTGTCGGCGAATGCCCGCCATCTCAGGTTGGGTTCCACACCGAGAAAGAACAACACCCCCTTCGACTGCCCCGGCTTCACCGCCCAGGAGAATTCATTGGCGGGCCAACGTGTCCGGCGGCGGCCGTCTTTGGTTCGGAGGGAGGTGGGCCGGGTCTGCGTAAAGTCGTAGAACTCTTCCGGGTCTATCTCGGCGAACTTCTTGGCTCCCAGACGCCGCTGAATGTACTTCACTGTATTGGTCGCGGCCTCGGCGGCGTCAGCCCATCCGGCGAACGCGATGATGAGTTGCTCCAACTCTACGTCTGGTCTTTCGTGTATGGTCAAATAGCTCATTGCTTCCTTTACAGATACGATTCGACTGCTAGGTTTCGACGGATATAGTCGACAGATAATTTTCGTCTGCTGGCGTTTTTAGTGAGACCTCCGGTCACGCCCACACCCCTCTTGCTTGAAGGGCCGCCTCGTCCAACTCGATGCCCCAACCGGGACGGTCGAGCAGCGTCATCTCGCTGTTATTGATCTCCGGGCGCACCGTGAACAGCTCTTCCCAGATAGGGTCCCGGTCTGCGGTGGGGAAGGTCTCCACGATCTCACCGACGTCCAGCCCCGCTACCAGGTGCCCATGCACCTGGGGGTCATGGTGGGGGGCGAGCCGAACATTGTTCATGGCGCACATTCCGGCGATTTTCAGGCACTCGGTTATTCCGCTGTTCCGCGTGCAATCGAACTGCATCACCTTGACGCCGCCTCTATTGATTAGGTCCCGCGCGTCCCACCGGTGTTGCGCGTTTTCACCGGAAGCTATGGGGATGGTGGTGGACGCCGCCACCTGTCCCAACCCTTCGATGCGATCGTACCAGTGGACCGGCTCCTCCAACCAGCGGATTCCGAAGGGCTCCAACAGCCTAGCGGCGCGGATGGCGGTGGGCACGTCATATCCCTCGTTGACATCAAGCATCAGGTCAATATCCGGACCCAAGGACTCGCGGACTGCCCTGACTCGCTCCACGTCTTCCTCAACCGCCACGTGGCCGATCTTCAGCTTGATTGCCCGGTATCCCATGTCGGCGTAGGTCTCGCATTCTTGGACCAGGTCCGCCACCGTCTTGCCATCCTGATAGTAGCCGCCGGTGACGTAGCAGGGTACAGTGTTGCGCGCTCCTCCGAGTAGCTTGTAGACGGGCAGGTTGGCGGCCTTGCCCTTGATGTCCCACAGGGCGATGTCAACTCCGGCGATCCCGGTCAGCACCTGGGGGCGTCCCCAGCCAGCTCCTGCCCAGCCAATCTGGTGGTTTAGGCGGAACATCTTCTCCCACAACCGCTCGTTGTCCAGCGGGTCTTCACCTATCAGAAGCGGTTTTAGGACCTCCACAACCAACTTGGACGCTCCCGCCGCCTCGATGGCGCCATCGGAGCTTTCCTGGTAGATGCCTGGGAACCCCTGCCCTGCGCCGTGGGCTTCGCCGATGCCTACTATCCCCTCGTCGGTATATACGCGCACCAGCAACTCGTTGACCCGTCCAATGGGGCGTAACGCGGTCCAGAAATGTTTTTCGGGCGGAGGCCATACCAGGGCGATGGCCTCGATGTCGGTGATCTTCATGGGACCTCCTTGGTGATCGCCGCCGGGGACGCCCAGAACGGGATCAGCGCCCCGGCCCGGGAAATGCAGACTTGGTCAGGCAGTTTGAGCGCCGTCGAACCGGTCCAGTTTGAAGAGGCTCAGGTCGTGATCGGTCTCCCCTTCCTGGGCCAGGTCCGCCATTATTTCGCCGACCACGCTGCAAAACTTGAACCCGTGACCAGAGAAACCCGCGGCGATGGACACCTGAGGATGGTTAGGGTGCTTGTCCAGGATGAAATGCTCGTCCGGGGTGTTGGTGAACATGCAGGTCTTGAGGGCGACAGTGGGACCCGCGGCGAGGGGCATGTACCGGCGGGTGAATCCCCGCAACACCATCTCGTCCTCGGAATGAGCTTCCCGGTCCATGTTGTCGGGGTCCACCTTCTGCCCCAAATGATGGTATTTTCCGATCTTGAATCCAGGTATACCGTAGGACGGATAACCGTAAAACCTGCCTTCGTCGAACTCTACGCTGAACACGGGGAACCGGTCCGGCCTGAACAGCTCGGGGCGCGAAGGCTGGAACCAACCCAACACCTGGCGTTCCGGTACCGCCAGCGGCCCCAACAAGCCTTCCATTTGCCCGGACCACGCCCCCGCGGCGATCACAAGCCTGCGGGCGTCATAGTCGGAGCGGTGGGTCTCGACGCGTACCCCTGCCCGGGTAGGTCTCCAGAATATCGCCGGTTCCCGGCCATGCACTTCCGCGCCCAGTTCGAGGGCGGCGTTGACATTGGCCACGATGCAGCGCTCCGAGAGTAGAAACCCGCCGTCGGGCTGGTAGACGGCGACCGAGTCTTCGGGCAACTGGTAGCCTGGGAACCGTTCGTTGATTTCCGGACCGGAAAGTATCTCGTGGGGAATGCTGTGTACGTCGCAGGAGAGTTTCGACCCCTGGAAAACGCCGCTGCTCTCCTTGCCCGCGTTCACGATGCCGGTGGTTATCAGGAGCCGTTCGTCAACGGTGTTCTCCAGTTGCCGCCAGAGTTCATAGGCGCGGCGCATCAACGGCACGTATGACGGGTGTTCGTGATAGGTGAGGCGTATGATCCGGGAAATGCCGTGGGATGAACCCATCTCGTTGGGTATGTCGTACCGGTCCAGGCCTATGACGTTCATTCCCCGCCTGGCCATCTGGTATAAGGCGGCGCTGCCCATTCCCCCGACCCCGATGACTATCGCGTCGTATATCGCCATATAAGGTTACTCTCCAATCACGCTTCCACCGCGTTACCCGGTCCTCGGCAGGCGGACCCCCGGCGCCTTCATTCTCATGCTGTACACTGACGTCCGGGCTGTGAAGAGCATGGTGCGGTGGTCCGGACCGCCCCAGGCGCAGTTGGCTGGGATTTCCGGCAGCCGGATGATACCCAACGGGTTGCCCGCGGCGTCGAAAACCCAACACCCCTCGGACCCGGTGCAAAAGACCCTTCCTTCACTGTCGACCTTCATGCCGTCGGGCACGCCGTCGGCGGCGGAGAACATGTTGGCAAACACCCGCTCGTTGCTCAGCGAACCGTTCGCGGCCACGTCGAAGGCGCGGATTAGTTGGTGGGTGCAAACTTCTCCCCGCTCCTTTTCCTGGATGCACCCATCGTCGCGGCGGGTAATGGCAACGTACAGGACGCTTTCATCGGGAGAGAATGCGATTCCGTTGGGGAATCTAAGCTCCCCGGTAACGGCGGTAACTGTTCCGTCAGGCGCGATCCGGTGGACCCCGGCGAAGTCCAGTTCCCGTTCCGACTCCTCAATTCTACCGCTGGGGTTGGTGAAGAAGATGCTGCCGTCGGAGCGGACCACCACGTCGTTGGGCCGGTTCAACCGCTTGCCATCGGAGCGTTCGGCTATGGGAGTAATCGCCCCATCGGATTCCATGCGGGTCAGGCGGCGGCCGTCGCCTTCGCACATGATAAGGCGGCCCTGGAGGTCGAAGGTCAGTCCATTGGAACCGTTGCTGTTGTCACGGAAGACTTCGGGTGCGCCGCCGGGCATCATGCGGAATATCAGGCTCCGGCGAATATCCACGAACAGCCAGTAACCATCAATATGCCATACGGGTCCTTCGGTGAACTCGAAGCCAGTGGCAAGTTGTTCGGCCTCCGCCGGCTCTACGACCTGGTCCAATAGCTCAGGCATAATAGCCTCCTTGCGTTCCTATTCGGGACTCATTTAGGAGGACATGAGATGGGGCTTTGGTTCCGGAATGGGGCGTCCCAACACTTTGGCGGTATCAATCCATTCTCGCATTATGACTTCCGCACTATCCACGGCTTCCCGGTATGTTGCGCCGTCGGCCATGCACCCAACCAACTCTGGCACTTCCACGAGAAATGCCCCGTCCTCTTCGCTCCAATAGATAATCATTTCATATTTCATCATCGTCGATTCCTATCCCGTGTCGAAGAATCACATTACGGACCTGCCTGACTTGGTATGGTTTAGATTCGCCATTCCTGGGTTGCAAGTTCAGTATTCCAGAAATCCCCACTTTCGAGAAAATGTGATGACTTCCTCGGATTCGCTAATTAAATCCCAAACGTCGCAACAACCAACATAATCCTGCGAAAGGGATGTTGAAGTCTGAAGAGCCGCTTACAACTCGCCGGAAAAGAAAATTGCGCCTATTGGTGATGCTTTCGGATGCTATCCTTGGTTGCCGGGCAAGTGCGCCAGGTACTGGGCCACGTAGTCCATGCCCGCCAGGTCGCTAAAGGCCGCCATTAGCCGCTGAGTTACAGGACCGGGCACCCGGCCATCGCCGACGGCGGCGCCGTTGACCGAAGATACCGGACAGATGCAAAGGCTGGTTGAGGTCAGGAAGGCTTCGTCGGCGGTGTAGGCGTCGAACAGGTCAAGGTCCCTCTCGCCAACCGGCATATCCAGGCCTTGGGCAAGGTCCAACACTATCCCCCGGGTTATGCCCTCCAGGACGAATTGCCCCCGGGGCGTGGTCACTTCGCCGTCCTTGACCAGGAAGATATTGGAGCCCCGTCCTTCGGTTAGGTTGCCGCTTTCGTCCAGTAGGACAGCCCATGAATCCGGGTCGGTAGCCTGGGCCTCCAAGTCTCCCAGGACCAGGTTCAGGTAGTTATGGGTCTTGGCCCTAGGGCTTTGGAACCGGGGCGGGATTCTAGGGACGGACGGTGTTATGACTCTCACGCCGTCGCGGTAAAGTGGCGCACGCCGGGCGAAGGGGATAGCGTGGCTCTCGATGAGCACCGTGGCGCCGGAGGGCTCGTTGGACTCCACACCCCGGCTAATGCGCTGCATTACCCACATATCCTGGCCTGGCGGAAGGAGGGGATGGTTGTGGTTGACCACTTCTTGCGACCACCGCTCCATTTCCTCCATGCTCATCCCGGGGTCGATGCGAAGGTAGCGGAGGGAGTCGTAGAGGCGGTGGATATGCTCCCGGAGCTTGAATGGAGTCCCGCCAAAGGTCCTGGTGGCGTCGAATACGGCGTCACCGTAAAGGTAGCCCCGGTCTCGAATCGAGATTCCCACCTGGCTTTCGGGTTTGAGCTCACCGTTGAAGAACGCGACGGTTTCGCTGGTCACCATGGCAATCCCCTCCGCAAAGGTTGGGCCTCGTTGGGCACCGGGCCGGTTCAAGGATATCACCTAGCGGCGTCCGCGCATAGAAAACCTCATCTACCTCCGGAAGGCGTTGGCTCCCGTGACCAGCGCTGGCATACCACCGAACAGGAACGCGACCCCCACGGTTTCGGCGATCTCCTCCTCGCTTGCGCCCGCGGCCCGGGCCCTGTCGGCGATGGCGGCGACTCCATCGGAGTGCGCCAACAGGGCGTCGCACAGCATCGTCATCAACGTTTTGACCTTGAGGGAGAGAGCCCCGTCCTGCAGGACCCATTCCCGCACACCGGACACATTGGCCAACAATTCGGGCGCGTTCTGCTCCAGCATGGATTGCCAGCTAACCGGTTGCGGCTGAGACATTTCCATCCCTCCATGTACACGTAAATCATGACGCAAGTCGGGGAACAAGTTCAGGGCGTCCGGGCCGGAGTACTCGGCAGTCCACTATGATACTAGCCGGGAAGCCTGCCCGCCAGCGGACCGGGGCCGAGGAATAGCGGGGTCTCTCACAGGCAAGTCTCGGGTAAAAGAAGAACCCCGCCCATCAGGGCGGGGCGAGATAACTACCAGAGAGAATCAGACCCGCACGTGCCATCTCCCATCAACAGGCCAACGGCAGAATTCGATCTAGTCCTCCGGCCCAGGATTGGGGAAAAGACCAAAAAGAGAAACCGCCCACAACACCCTGCACTCACCGATACCCCGGCCATTCCCGGAAGAGCCCACAACCGGAGATCAGGTACTCCGGGATCCCTGGTCTTGAAACGCCCACAGTATACCCGGAGCTAGTCCCCTAGCTGCTGGCGCCTATGCGGAAGACTTTGGTGCCGCACAAAGGGCACTGGCCCTGGGTTGCGGGCTTCCCGTTCTTCATGGTTATGGCCTGGGGGTTAGATATCTCCTGTTTGCTGCGGCACTTGACACAATACGCTTCCATCACGATCCTCCCTCCATCAAGTGCAGATATTATATTAGTTTAATATTGAGTTGTCACTATTTAGTAGGCCCGAACCCAGGGGTCCCACGCCTGGTACCGGAGTCAAAATGTTGTACTCTCCCTACCAACTCCGTCGGAGTAGTACCACCTCAGGAGACGTAGCGCCTCAACAGGTAATCAAAGGCAACTGTTCAGACTTGGGGGAAATCCCGCTTAATCCCCCTTTCGCAAAGGGGGGAGATTCTCCCCTAACGTTTCCCCGGGCAACTCAACTCTGAACAGTTAGCGAAAGGGGGGTTTTAGGCATCTTCCTGTCGAGAGACCCTCCCTGGCCGGGACAGCCGGACCCGCTACAATCACTTCTACACTCTGCTAGAATGGACACCCGGTCCCGCGTACGGCGGGAATGATCCTGTCTAACATTTGAACCTCATTCTGGAAGGGGCCAACCTGCATGGGAAGACTCTTACTCGTCAGACACGGGGAGACCCCGTGGAACGCTGAAGGGCGTATCCAGGGACACAGCGACGTCGGACTCTCGGAAAAGGGCAAGCAACAGGCGTCAATGATCGCCGACCGGTTGGCCAGGGTACCTATCGATGCGGCCTACTCCAGCGATTTGGTCCGCTGCCAGGACACGGCGAAAGTCATCCTGGAAAGCCACAACGTGCCGCTTCAGACCACCCCGGAACTGAGAGAACGTTTCTACGGAGTATTCGAAGGGCTGACCATGGCAGAGCGGCAGGTCCGCTTCCCGGAATTGTTTGCCGCATCTGTCGTGAACGACCTGGATTTCGCACCCACCGACGGGGAGTCACCCAGGGAGACCCTTCGCCGCATGACCCCGGTTATGGACGGCATCCGAACGAAGCACGCCAACGAGACCACCTTAGTCGTTGGTCACGGCGGGTCGCTCAGGGCGGCGATTATCGCTTTGATGGCCCTCCCGGCGGAGTCAACTTGGAGCTTCGTCATGGGTAACTGCTCCCTGTCGGTCTTCGACACATACCCCAACAACACAGTCATGCTCCTGTACAACGACACATCTCATCTAAACCATCTGGGACCACATATTTAAGGCCAGGACGTCGAGGGAGCTATGACAGGAAAGGTCTTGATGGTCCAGGGGACAGCGTCTCACGTTGGCAAGAGTGTGCTGGTCTCGGCCCTTTGCCGGATATTCCGGCAGGACGGTTTCCGCGTTGCGCCTTTCAAAGCTCAGAACATGTCCAACAACTCCTTCGTAACTCCCGACGGTGGAGAGATTGGCCGCGCCCAGGCCGTCCAAGCCCAGGCGGCGGGAGTCGAACCCCAGGTGGAGATGAACCCCATCTTGCTGAAGCCGGAAGCCGACCAGCGGTCCCAGGTAGTGCGGCTGGGCAGGCCCTGGCTTTCCGCCCGCGCTATGGACTACTACGCGATGAAGTCCGAGCTTTGGGAGTCGGTTAGGACCTCTTTGGATTCCCTTAGAGAGCAGTTCGACGTTGTCGTCATCGAGGGGGCCGGGAGCCCCGCCGAAATCAACCTGAAGGCCACCGAGATCGTCAATATGCGGGTGGCCATGTACGCCGGTGCTCCGGTGCTGCTATGCGGCGACATAGACCGGGGCGGCGTCTTCGCGGCGATGGTTGGAACGTTGGAACTATTGGAGCCAGAGGAACGCAATGCGGTCCGGGGACTCGTGATCAACAAGTTCCGCGGGGACATCGCGCTTTTGACCGACGGCCTCACCTGGTTGGAGCATCGGACCGGCAAACCCGTCGTGGGAGTGGTGAACCACTTCAGGGACATTCACATCCCCGAGGAGGACTCGGTCGCCCTCGACTTGCCCGAACGTGCCAGGGGCGGCGCCGTGCTGGACGTGGCGGTCATTCAGCTTCCCCGCATTTCCAACTTCGACGACTTCGACCCTCTGGCCTGGGAAGACGGGGTTTCACTGCGATACGTCACTTCCTCCGATCAATTCGGGGACCCCGACCTGGTGATACTGCCCGGCACCAAGACCACGATCCCCGACCTCGCCTGGATGGAAAGCCGGGGGCTAACATCCTCGGTCCAAGAGGCCCGTCGGCGCGGAGCCGGGCTGGTCGGCATTTGCGGCGGGTATCAGATGCTAGGCACTCAACTTCAGGACCCTGACCACATCGAGTCTTCCCAGACTGAGATGGCCGGGCTGGGACTCTTGCCGATGGCCACTGTTTTCGCCGGATCGAAGGAGACCCACCGGATCAGGGGTACAGTGGATTTGGACCGTGGCCTGCTTCATGGCGCGGCCGGCCTGCCGGTGCAGGGTTACGAGATACACATGGGCAGGACCACCGGCAGCGGGACGGCGGCGCCATTCCACATTCAGGACCGGGCCGACATGCCGGTATCCAGCGATAATAACAGCGATGGCTGCCTCGACGCCTCGGGCTGGGTAATGGGGACCTACATCCACGGTCTGTTCCACAACGGAGAGTTCAGGCGCACAATGTTGCAAGCCTTGGCCCGGCGCAAGGGAGTCCACCTTCCCTCCGGTGCAGCCTTGGACGGTCTGGACCAGGAATACGACAAGCTGGCGGACTGGGTGCGTTCCAGCCTGGACATAGACTTGGTCTACGAAATGACCGGCCTGGTGCGGGACTTCGATAGCGTCGGCTCCGCCCACTGATGTCCGGGAAAATGTGCCTGGTGCTTGGAGGCGTCCGCTCCGGAAAGAGCGGCTTCGCTGAAGGGCTGGTTAGGGATTCGGCGGGCCCGGTCCTGTACGTTGCGACCGGAGTGGCCACCGACCCCGAAATGGAGGAGCGGATTCGCAGGCACAGGGAGTCCCGCCCAAAGGACTGGACCACACTAGAGGAGCCCCTGCGCCTTGCCGGGCGGCTCCACGAGTCCTTGGCCGGACCTGACGCCCCCGAAACAGTGCTCCTAGACAGCCTGGATGTCTGGGTTGGGAACATGCTGTACGAGCGGGAGACCGCGCCCAAGGCCGAAGTCGAGTCCAGGACGCTGGCATGTCTGAAAGAAACCCTCGACGCGCTGCGCCAAGCGTCCGTCTCCAGCATTATTGTTAGCTCTGAAGTTGGCCTGTCCCTGGTGTCGGCCAATGCCCTCGGCCGCCGGTTCCAGGACCTTTTGGGTTTGGTGAACCAGCAAGTCGCAGCCGCAGCCGACCAGGTGTACATGGTGGTGGCCGGAATCCCGCTGGGAGTGAAGGGTGTCTAGCGAACCTCGACCGCTGGGCAGCGCCACCGTAAGGGCTCCTGGAGTCTGCGGAGAACTGGTGCAGGGGATGCTGGACGGCGTGTACTACCTGGTCACGTGTCCCATAGACTACTTCTCCAGGGTGACGGTGGAACTTTTTAAGGACACACCCCGGGTCGACGCGCCGGAGGACTGCGCCAAGACCGCCGCCGCCGTAGCTCGCACGTTGGAACAACTGGGGCGAAGCGGTCTGGCGGCCCGCGTCACCGTGGGCAACCCCATTCCCCGTAGCAAGGGAATGGGCAGCAGCAGCGCGGACTTGTCAGCCGCCATCGCCGCAACTGGACTAGCGCTTGGAGTGGAATTGGACCAGGGCACTATTGCCGACATCGCCCTGGGGGTAGAGCCCACGGACGGCGTGATGGTGCCTGGACTGGCCATATTCGACCACCGCGAAGGCAGGATCAAGGATAGCCTGGGCCCGCCGCCGCCAATGGAGATCGTAGCCATCGACTTCGGAGGTGCGGTTGACACCCTGGAGTTCAACAAGGTCGACCGGGGCCCCCTTTGGCGCTCCATTGAGCCGCAGACCACTGATGCCCTGGAAAAGGTCCGGGCAGGCGTGGAGCAGGGCGACCCGTCGTTGGTCGGCAAAGGGGCAACCATCAGCGCCTGGGCGGGACAAAATGTTCTGCCCAAACTCATGCTACCCGCGGTTGCGAACTTCGCCGAGTCAATCGGCGCGGTTGGCGTCAACGTGGGCCACAGCGGGACCATCATCGGAGTGCTGCTCGATGCCCGGCCCCGGAAAGGCAAGTCCGCGTGGCGTCGGGCGCGGGAGACCTTTCCCGATGCCGAAATGGTCTACCATTTTCGCCTGTTGGGCGGCGGTGTGCAGCCCGTGGAAGCGAATCCGCTCTCCCATCACGGCGCAAGCGCCTCAAATCGAAAGGCCCCTAATTGACCACTGCCCACTGACAAAATGGAGTTGAAGCTATGGCCGATTACAAATTAGCGGTTATCCCTGGAGACGGCGTTGGACCGGAAGTCATAGCCGAGGGTAGAAAGACCATCGAAGCGGTGGTCCAGGGATCGGCGGACCTGACCTTCGACTACACCGAGTTTCCCTGGGGTTCCGACTACTATCGCGAGACCGGCAGGCTGATGCCGGAGGACGGGCTGGAACAACTCCAGGCCTACGACGCCATCCTGTTCGGCGCGGTCGGCGACCCGCAGATCCCGGACCACATTACCCTCAATGGACTGCTGCTCCCGATGCGCCGCGCCTTCGACCAGGGAGTGTGCATCCGCCCTTCGTACCTGCATCCCGGCGTAACGTCACCCTTGGCGGGCAAGGAGGCCGGCGAAATAGACCTGGTGATTTTCCGGGAGAACACAGAGGGAGAGTACGCTCCGGTAGGCGGCCGCTTGTATCCAGGCACGGGGTACGAAACAGTGGTGCAGAGCAACATTTTCACCCGTAGGGGCACCGAGCGGATCATCCGCGCCGCTTTCGAGTACTGCGACCAGCGCGACGGCAAAAAGAAGGTGACGTCGGTCACCAAGTCCAACGCCCAGGCTTTCGGGATGGTCTTCTGGGACGAAGTGTTCCAGGAGGTGGCCGCCGAGTTCCCCCAGATTCAGACCGAGTCGCTGTTGGTGGACCGGGCCTGCATGGACCTGGTCCGCTGGCCTGAAGACTTCGACGTGATGGTGGCGTCCAACCTGTTCGCCGACATCCTATCCGACATCGCGGCTGTGGTAACCGGAAGTATGGGGCTGGCGCCCAGTGCAAACATTAATCCCGAGCGCGAGTACCCATCCATGTTCGAGCCGGTGCATGGCGCGGCCTTCGACATTACGGGCAAGGGCATCGCCAACCCGCTAGCCACCATCTCAGCCGTAGCCATGATGCTGGACCATCTGGGCCGCCAGGAAGAAGCGCGCCGCGTAGACCAGGCCGTTTCCCGTTGCCTGAACGACCGCGCCGTCCTCACCCCGGACCTGGGAGGCAGCGCGACCACGACCCAAGTGGGGGACGAGGTGGTGCGGCTGTTGGGGCAAGGGTAACCAGTCCAAGGTTGGACCGAGTTCCGCAGCAGACGAACGGTCAGATGACCCACCAACCGAGATGGACATACAGGTTCAGCAACTTCTCACGCGCATTCACATTGCTGAGGAGCGCCCTGGAGTCCGGCGTCGGTCCCCTGAACGAACTGGAACGGGAAGGGGTAATTCAGCGCTTCGAATACACTTTCGAGCTGGCTTGGAACACTCTCAAGGACCGCCTGGAATACGATGGAATCGCTTTTAGGTCCGTGACGCCAAGAAGCGTTATCAGGCAAGCGCATCAGTCGGGGCTGATTCAGAACGGCGAGACTTGGCTCGACATGCTTACCGACCGCAACTTGATGTCGCACACTTACGATGCCGCCAGGTTTGAGGCCATAGTGACAAATATTCACGACCGGTATTTGTCACTATTAAACGACCTGTATTTGCGGTTGCTCGAAGAGACGGTTGAACAGGGTCCATTGAACAATGAAGGGACCTGATATCTCATCGGAGGTCATGGCGGCGTTACAGGCGGTGTTCGCCTGCTATCCCGAGTTGACGGAAGTCATGCTCTACGGGTCACGGGCAACGGGCAACGCAACTCCACGCTCGGACATCGACCTCGCGACCCGTGGAATCATCGACCCTCACCGGCTCGGACGGCTGGCTTTGGACCTGGAGGACACGAACATCCTGCAGGAGTGCGACGTCCAGGCATACGAGCACATCAACCACGCGCCTTTGAAGGGCCATATCGATGCTGACGGGATCAGGATCTATAAGAGGGGTGAGGACCCGTAAAGAGAGGGATAACGGGGATAGGGCGTCACGCATGGATGAGACGGCCCACCTCTTTGGCCTGCCCGATAAAAGACTATTGGCCGCCAAGCACGACGCTGACGATGCGCTTCTCAAAGGCTAAGCCTAGCTCGGTGGTCAGGTCCAGACGCTGGTGGTCTCCGACGGTCCCTATGAATGCCACCCCAAGGATCCGCCCCACCCTGAAGTCGATGACTGTTGACGACATAAGACCGGCAGGCCCCCCTTGGAGCACTTTCAGGGCCACCGCTTCATCGAAGAAGCCCTCGGGCTGAAGGCGGTCCACCGAAATTAGCTGCTGACCGGAGCTTACGCTCTCGCCCACGTTGGCTTCGAAATCCTTGATAAACACATCGGTCATCCAGGACGACACGCTGGTTGGATTGTCAAATAGATGGGCCACCGTGGCGGCCACGAAGTCAAAGCCGTCGTAGGCCGCTTCGGATGACGTCTCCCCGAACTCCCTGGTGTGACCGGACACTCTACCGGCGCTCCGCATCCTCTCGGGAGTGTTGCCGGGGAAGCCGTGCTCCGCCATGGCCTCGTTGCTCAATTCTCCCTCGCGTATCAGGTGCAACCCGCTGAGTTGCGAAGGGAACTCGCTCAGTTCCAGAGCCATAAGCTCCAAGGAGCTCTCGGTTACGCCAAATGTGGCCTTTTCCAACGTCATCGTGAGACCCCTTACTTCCAGGGACTATGAACCGGTCATAAATCGCCGGAGTAGCGTTCCGCTCGGGGGAACGGAACGCTACTCATATTAGTCCGCTGGTTACGTTAGCTGGTTATGTCCGTTGATAAATGTAAACCGAAACACTTGAAACCAGGGCAAGCGGGAAAACCCTAGCCGCAGACCATCGGATAAACGTGCCGGCTCCGGTCCATCTCACCCGGGACCTGCTGCCTGCTCCAGCTAGTCCCGCCGTCGTTGCTGGCGTAGACCTGCCCATAATAGGTGCAGCAGTACATATTCGAAGGCACGGCCCGGTCGATGGCCGTCTCGAACATCCGGCTAGGTGCGGTCTCACCCAGGTCCATCTTTTCAAAAGTTTCACCAACGTCGGTGCTCTTGAACAGGGCCCCGGCATCCTGCGTACCGGCGGGAGCACCCCCTCCGCCGGCCCCGGCTGCCAGGTAGATAGTCTTGGGGTCGTGGGGCGCTACCAGCAGGCCGCGGCAGTAAGAGCCTCCGGGGAACATATCGTCAAATTGCACGTGCTCCCAGTGGCCGCCCCGGTCCCGGCTGCGGAACATCGCGATCTGAGTGATGATGTGCACGGTGCCGGGTGCGGCGGCGCTGACCTGCACACCGTGGAGGTCCAGGGTGTTATTGCGGACGAAAGGCCCGTCGATCAGGGAAGTCCAGCTATCGCCTCCGTCCCTGCTTCCAATCAGCCCGCCGACCTCGATGGCCCCGTAAATATCGTCGGGGTTTGACGGATCGGACGCGATTCCAATCACACGTTTGCCCAGTGGCGGCATGTAGGTGGTGATGTGGGGATACACGACGCCGGTTGTGTCCATCTCCTGCCAAGACTCTCCACCGTTCTCAGAGCGGTAGATGGCGCACGGTTCGTAGCCCGCGTACATGATCTCCGGGTTCTGAGGATGGAAAGATAGGGACCAAACATCCATCTCTGGACGGGGCTTTTCGAGGGCTTCCCAGTGGTCTCCCCGGTCGTCGCTGCGATAGACACCCAGGTTGGTGCCCGCGAAGATCGTCTCCGGGTTGTCCGGGTGGACTGCAAGCGCCCTGATCTGGGGATTCTCGGGCAGCCCGTTGTTGATGGTGTGCCATTCTTCGTCGCCGTCCGCCCAGCGCACCAGGCCGCCGGTACCGATGTTATCTCCCTCGCCGGCCAGGCCGATGTACACATAAGTCTGATGGTTCTGCGATGCCATGGTAGCCCTCCAATAGTAGAGTACTAGGATTCTTGGTTTATTTGCGCGGGTTGTCAAGGGGCGGTCCTGTCTGACATCCAGGTCAGGACACTACTACGGTTGGCGAATTGCCGCCTCTTAATGGATTGATAAACTGTAATGCAGTTGATACAATACCTGTGTTATTCGCCTTGGCATCCGCCTTCGGCGCACGTCAGGTTAGTATCCGTCGTTAAAGCGGCACGGTTGTAACTGTGCCGCTTCCCCTTTTCAGAGGTAGCGCGGCAGATCGAGTTGCCATCTTCATAGATGGGGCGTATTTGGATAACGTCCTCCGAGCCGAATTTCAGAACGCCCAGATTGACTTCCAAGCACTGTCTGATTCTTTGGCGGCAGAGTCGAATATCCTAAGGACATACTACTATCACTGTCCATCATATCGAAGTAACCCTCCTACTCCACAAGAGAACGATAGGTATTCGAATCAGAGGCGGTTTTTCGATGCCTTGGAGAGGCTCCGTAGATACACGGTCCGACTTGGTAGATTAGCTTACCGCGACAATAACGAGTCTGGTGCGCCGATATTCGAGCAAAAGCGAGTAGACATTCTGTTGGGTGTCGATTTGGTCCAGTTAGCCGCCAAGCAGGCCATTCAAGAGGCGGTGCTCGTGGCCGAGGATAGTGACTTTATTCCCGCAGTTGTAGCAGCCAAGTCTGAGGGAGTACTGGTCCGCTTATATCACGGAGACCGGCCGCATTCCGATCTCTGGCAAGAGGCGGACGAGAGAATCCAATTGACCCAGAGTCTGATTGATTCAGTTCGCCGTTAGGCTTCCTCACCATTGCTCTCGGAATACAAGCTTTGGGAACCGGAGTGAACCTACTCTATTACGACGGCAACTGCCGGTTCTGCCGACTCTTGATCCGGGGTCTGGAAACGATGGACCGGAGCGGTTCCTTGGAATTCCGGACAACGCTGGATAAAGATGCCCGCCGCGCTGGACTCAGCGAGGCTGATCTGAGCCGCTCGGCCTATTTGCTAACTCCCGACGGCCAGGCGCTCGAGGGTTTCTTCGCTTTCCGGAAACTAAGCCTGCTGATTCCGGCCTTGAGGCCCTTGGCGCTTCTGCTTTGGCTACCGGGGTCCCTCTTCCTGGGAACCCGGATTTACCGCTGGATCGCCGACCACCGCACCGGGCTATTTGGTTGCGCAAGGCATACCTGACCCGCTGCCGGCGCGGCTATGGCACCGTCGGCGAGTCTGCGGTAGTATGTAATGCCAGAACCGACCGAGGAGATTCGGCTGATGAAAAACAAGGTATTCAAGACGTTTGACGAAGCCATGGCCGACGTGCCTGACGGCGTCACCATCATGGTGCCGGGATTCGGTGGAGTCGGCCTGCCCCGAAACCTCCTGGCCGCGCTGCACCGCCAGGGCGCGAAGGGAATGACCGGTATCTCCAACAATGCCGGCGGTATGGGAGACCAGGTGGACGTGGGCATCCTGGTGGAAGCGGGACGGATGAAGAAGATGATCTGCGCCTTCACCGCCGCCACTCACCCTTCCAGGCCAACACCCTTCGTCACGATGTACAACAATGACGAGATCGACGCCGAGTTGGTGCCCCAGGGCACCCTGGCCGAACGTATCCGAGCCGCCGCATTCGGTATCGGCGCGTTCTACACGCCTACCAGCGTCGGCACCGAGCTCGCCGAAGGCAAGGAACACCGGGAAATGAACGGGCGCACCTACGTCTTGGAACACCCGCTGCCCGCCGACTACGCGCTGATCCGGGCCTGGCGCGCCGACACTTTCGGCAACCTCCAATTCCGCCTCACCCAGCGCAACTTCAACCCCATCATGGCCATGGCCGCCAAGACCACTGTCGTAGAGGTCGAGGACGGTATCGTACCCGTGGGAGAGCTTGACCCGGACAAAATTCACGTGCCGGGCATCTACGTAGACAGACTGGTGCAGATACCCGAAGACGGTATCAGGGACTGACCCGCACCTTTCGCCACACGTTTCATAGGCCAATTCTTATCTGGGAATCTACCGGAGGACACTCATGGCGGACAAACCTAAGTTGGACCGGCAATCGATGTGCGACCGGCTGGCCATGGAATTCCAGGACGAGTGGATCGTTAATCTAGGGGTCGGGATGCCCACCCTATGCTCAAACTACGTTGACCCCAGCAAGTTCATCATCACCCACTCGGAGAATGGCGTGATCGGCTACGGCCCTATCGCCACTGAAGGAAACGAGGACAAGCACCTGGTCAACGCCGGGGGTCAGTTCGTCACTGCTGGTCCGCTAATGTCTATCGTCCACCACGCCGACTCCTTTGGAATTATCCGGGGCGGTATGGTCGACGTGACGGTGATGGGCGCTTATGAAGTCTCGGAGAACGGCGATTTCGCAAACTGGCGCATACCATCCCGCAAGGGCGGCGGCATCGGTGGGGCCATGGACCTGGCGGCCTGCGCCAAGCGCGTGTTTATCGCCATGGAACACACTCAGCGGGACGGTTCGCCTCGCGTGCTAGAGCGCTGCAAACTGCCCATCACCGCCCCCGGGGTGGTAAAGATGCTGGTCACCGACCTCGGCCTGTTTGAAATCACCCCGGAAGGCATCGTGCTCCGCGAACACGCTCCGGGCTGGAACCCGGAGGAAATTCAGGAGTTGACCGAAGCCAAGCTGATCATTCCCGGCGACCTGCGGGAATTCCGCTTCCGTGACCAGGGCCTGGGGTAAACAGCGCGCTAGTGGTAGTTGGCCCCGCCGTTCACGTGGACAGTCTGGCCGGTGATGAACCCTCCGTCGTCGCTTACTAGGAATAGGCAAGTGGCGGCGATCTCGTCCACGGTGCCCTGACGCCCGAGGGGAATGCCCGACGCGGTAGGCGTGTTCCGTTGCGGGTACCATTCTGGGTGTTCCCTGCTGGTGTCGATACTGCCCGGTGACACCACATTCACGCGAATATTCTGCGGGGCAAACTCTGAGGCCAGGCTCCTGGCCATACCCACCAGTCCCATCTTGGCTGCGGAGACATGCGCCCGCTCCGCTCCGCCTTGAAACGCCCCTCCGCCCGTGAAGAACAGGATGCGACCGTATTGATTGTCCACCATCGATTGCAGCACGGCTTGCGTGCAGTAGAACGCACCGTCCAACACGACGCCGCGAACTGTCTCCCAGTCCTGCAGCGTAATGTCGAGGAAGGGCTTGTGGGGGCGGATGGCGGCATTGTTGATAAGGATGTCGACCTTGCCGAACTCCTTCATGGCCATGTAGACCATCGAGTCCACTTGCTCCTTATTGGCAACGTCGGCCAGCACCGCCATAGCCCTGACTCCCAAAGCCCGGGCTTCCTCGGCGACCGCTTCCGCCTCTTTCTGGTTCGAGCGCGCATTTACGACCACATCCGCGCCCTCGCCGGCCAACTTCAAGATGGTGGCGCGGCCAATATTGCGCCCCGACCCGGTGACCAGGGCTACCTTTCCCGCCAGTCTATTCATCTTTCATACCTCATTTAAGGAGTCAACAGCCCGCCCGGGCTGATTCGCCAGCGGATTATAGCATGGGGCAAGGCGCTGACCAGACGGTCGACGCGGGCCGGAGCAGGCGGCCAACAAGACCATTTGACAGTTGGCTAACCCCCACTTACACTCGCCAACAACCCCGATATTGGCCGCCGGGGCGCTATTTTGGCATGTGAGAAGAGTAGGACAGCTAAATGGGCTGGACCGGCGCACTTTTTTGGCTTTTACCGAGGCGTCTCCGCTCATCGTGGCCGCTCCTTGCGATAACTTCCTTCGGCATCCTGGCGGCCGTAACCATGATGGCCCTGGGCGCGGTCTATTCCAATACCCTGGCCGAAGGCGGCTTGCGCCACAGCCTCGCATCGTCGTCCAAACGTATCCTCAACATCCAACTTATTACCCAGAACCGCCCCCTGGGCTCCGCCGACTACACCAGCTTGCGCTCCACCGTCGAGGGCTTCGCGCAGGCGCGGGTCGGCTACATGCAGCGGCAAACCGAACGCTACGGCCAACTCGCGGGACTCGTCCGCATGATAGGCGCTCCTTCGGACGACTCCCCCCCGGCCAGTTCGCCCATCGCCCGGCCCTTCTTCTATACCAATCTCCAGGAGCATTCCCGAATAGTCGAGGGCCGCTGGCCGGAGGCCGCGCCCTTATCTAAGGACGGGGCCGCGAAATTCGAGGTAGTCATCGGTGGACGGGCGGCTCTGCAGATGGGTTACTCCGTCGGTTCCCAACTCCTCGCCTTCCCCTTCTCCACGGACCCTTCCGAGCGCGTCACCCTGACCATCGTGGGCCACGCGGAACCCCTGGACGCCAACGAAGAGTATTGGATCAACTCGCCCGGACATTACTTCAGTATCCGGGAGCAGGGCGACGAGCTACACGTCCCCCTCTACGTCCTGGAAGAAGACTTCTTCGGAGTCTTGGGCACGAGTTATCCTTCACTGGTCGGGGACTTCACCTGGTTCTTCTTCCTTGATGCCGACATCCTGACTTCGGCAACAGCGGGCCAGGCGAAGAAGGACTTGATCGGCCTGGAGACCGACGTAAACCAACACTACCCGCGCACCTTGGTCTTCACGGGTCTCAAGAACGCCATCGACAGATACCGCCAGGAGCTGACCCTGGCCAGGGTCCCCCTTTATCTGTTCATTTCTCTCATCGTATTGGTCATCCTCTACTTCCTGGCGTTGGTCGTCAGTATGTTGTCACGCGCCCGGATGGATGAAGCCAGCCTTATGCGGAGCCGCGGAGCGGGCATCGGCCAGGTCAGCGGCTTGCTGATAATCGGCGAAGGCGTGGTTGCTCTGCTGGCCATGGTCGTGGGCCCGGTGTTGGCTTGGCTCCTGGTGCGGTTCCTCCTTTTGGAAACCATCAACCCCGCCGGTGAGGCCAGTCAGCCGATACCGGTTGGATTATCCCTCAATGTATTCGTCATGGGCATCATTGGCGGCGCACTTAGCCTGCTGGTCCTGGGAGCTTCCAGCATCAGCCGCGCCCGGATGGGAATGGTCGAATCTCTGAGGGAGAGGGCACGCCCGCCAACCCTGCCTCTGTTGCAACGGTACTACTTGGACCTGCTGGTGCTGGCGGCGGTGGTCTTCATCCTCTGGGAGATTCAAGGCCGGGAAGGGTTCGTGATTAGCGACCTGGCCAGCCAGACCCCCAAGGTCGACCTGGTGCTGTTGTTCGGGCCGGTGCTTGTGCTGATCGGCGCGGCGGTTGTCGTGCTGCGTGCATTGCCCTTGCTCGTTCGCGTCATGTCCTGGCTGGCAGACCGGATGGCCCCGGCCTGGGTGGCCTTTCCCTTGGCCCGGCTGGCCCGGGAGCCGCTGCCCCACGGTTCACTGGTGATTATATTGATGCTGGCAGCGGCCCTCGGGGTGTTCGGTGCGGCGTTTCAATCGACCCTTTCTTTGAGCCAAAAGGAACAGGCGCTATACAAGGCCGGGGGCGATTTCGTGGTGAAGGGACCCGGCCTTTCGGACCGGGACGCCAGGAAACTCGAAGCGGAACGCGTGGTGCGAAGCTTTACGCCCGTGCTCAGGGAAAACGGCGTGTTGCACGACGTGTTGCCCAGGGAGCCCATTACCATGCTGGCGGTGGACCCCGATACCTTGCCCGATGCGGCCTGGTTCCGGGACGACTTCGCCGGCAAGAGCCTGCCCGAGTTGCTGGGGGCGCTGCGGTCAGATCCGTTCCTATCAACCGGAGACAACGTGGACGCTTCCCTGGGAATAGCTGTTCCGCCGGATACCACCGCCCTGGGAATATGGGTGGAGGTTACCGGGCTGAAACAAGACGTACTGTTCCCAGGGTTTAACCTATGGGCAAGGATGTACGACCCCGCGGGCAAGTTCCACAACATTTTCCTTGGCGAGGTCAACTATTCCTCATCCGGAAGCAGGCAGACGTCTGGGGACGGAGGGGCGGAGCAGCCGCTGCAAGACTGGATCTACCTGGAGGCCGAAGTCCCCGAGGTATCCATGCCCCAGAGCGAGGTGTTCCGGCTGGTCTCCCTATTCTTCAGCCGAAAGTCCTTTTCCAGTATGCCGCCGGCAACCATCGGGTTGGACGACATCACAGCCAAGACCCCCTCAGGGCCCTCGGAGGGCACGATAGTAGAGGGTTTCGAGTCGCCCGCCAACTGGGTGCCGCTGGTCAACGAGGGTGACACGGTAGATATCATCGAGCTGACGGAGGGGGCGGCGCGGACTGGCGAATTGGGGCTGAAGTTCGGTTGGGAAGGAGCCTTTGGCGAAGACGCCCGGGGCATAATCATTCCCGCGGGACCGTTCCCCATTCCGGCTATCGGCGGGCCGTTCCTCGAGACAGGGCAGAGGATGCGCGTCCGCGCTGGCCGCAACCTCTTGCCGGTGATCATCCGGGACACGACGGACTTTTTCCCAACCCTGGACCCTACCAGCCGCACCTTTGTTATTCTTTCCCTAGACCATTATCGAGCCTACTCTCGGCGCATCAGCCGCTCCAGCTTCCAAGACGTGGAAGAGTATTGGCTGGCGGCCGATCCGGGGACCGGGCGGGCCGAGACCCGGAAGGCTCTGGAGGACTTGTTTGGCCCCTACGTGCGTATCCAGGACCGCGAGGGCGAGGTGGAGACCGCACAGCGCAACCCGCTGGCCGGCGGCGGGTGGGACGGCCTCACGATCTTGGGCATGGCGGCCATCATCATAGCCGTGCTCCTGGCTCTTGTTATCCATGCCGTGGTGGCCGTCCGCACAAGCCGGGTCGATCTAACGGTTGCCCGCACTCTGGGTTTCTCCAATGGACAACTCATGCTGTCCCTGGCCCTGGAGCGGCTGTTTGTCGCGGTCCTGGGACTGGCGGTGGGCAGCGCAATCGGGATATGGTTGGGCCGCTGGGTGCTGGGCTTCCTGGACATCACCGGACGGGGCCGCACCGTGATCCCGCCGCAAACTTTGAGCATCCAGGAATGGTTGGTGGCGTCGGTGCTGGGAGGACTGATAATAGCGTCGCTGTTGGGTCTGATCGTGGCCGCGGTTTCGGCCCAACGGTTGAGAGTCACGGAGAATTTGCGTGCTGGCGAATAAGTTTAGGTAGACACGGCAATGTTTTCCCTATTGCAAATGGCCTACGTCGTCGCCGTCCGGAGAATCTTCTCCAATTGGCGTCTTGAGCTTGTGCTGTTCCTGGGGATGCTGCTGGCGGTGGCGTTGATGTCTAGCGGGGTCATTTTCTCCAACCTCCTGGCCGAGGCTGCCCTGCGGCACGCCTTGAACGAGGCCTCTGCGGAAGAAGCCAACTTCTCCATCAGGGTCTTTAGTGGACAGCAGGCCCCGCCAACGCCCGCTGGGCGGATCAGGCATTTCCAGAACAACGTCACCTTCTCGGACCAACGAGTGTCGTCCAGGGTTGAGGAGTTCCTCTCCGAGCAGTCGCGCCTGGTCGAGACCGCTACATTTTTCTTCAAAGGGCATCCCCAACTGGAACTGGGCAACGACATCCGGGCAAGGGGGGAGATCAAACACCTCTCCAGCTTGACCGATGAACGAGTCCGGCTGGTGGACGGCCGTTGGCCCTACGAAGGCGGCGGAGCGCCCTCCATGATGGACGGGCCATTGGAGATCGCGATCGATTCCCTGGGATCGGAACTGCTTCAGCTCTCCACCGGAGACCAGATGGGCATCATTCCCGCCGCGTCGTTCGACGACCCGCCTGAGGTGCCGGTGGTGATCGTGGGGGTCTTCGAGCGCGTCGACCCAGCGGATGAATACTGGTACGCCTCGGGGAGGACCTTCAGCTTCCACAATGACCAATGGACCATCGTGCCCCTGTTTACTTCTGAAAGGGCGATCCTAGAGAGAGTCTACCGCGTTTACCCGAAGCTATATACCGATGTGTCTTGGCATTATTACCTGGACCGGCAGTCGGTTAGGGCGGGAGACGTCGACGATCTTCTCAACACACTTCGAGTCATCCGGTACGACGTACGAACTAATCTGAACAACTCCACCAACCGCATCCGGCTTGACCGCGTGCTGGAGGACTACAAAGAGCAGCTTCTCCTGGCAAGGATACCCCTCTTTCTGATCCTGTTCCTTGTAATAGGCATCCTGACCTATTACCTGGCGCTGATCGGGGGCCTGGTGGTCAAGTCTAGGTCCGCTGAAATAGCAATGTTGAAGAGCCGCGGCGCGACCACCCCTCACATCGGGCTTATGGCGTTGGTCGAAGGGCTATTACTCGCCATACCCTCCACGGCATTGGGGCCGGTGGTTGCCCTGGCGGTCGTGAAGACCCTGGGAAGAGTGTTCTTCGGCCTGGGGGGGAGCGAAGATTTGGCGTCGGTCCCAGTGGTGTTGTCTTTCGAGTCATACTTGCTGGGAGCGGCGGGAGCCGTTCTGGGCGTTGTGGTGCTTACGATCTCCACCCTGGCGGCAGCGCGCCAGGGCATGGTGGAGTTTCGGCAGATGGGGGCGAGGCCACCCCAAGCCCCGTTCATACACCGCTACTACCTGGACATCTTGCTCCTTGGGCTGATCGGGCTTTTCTGGTGGCAAATTCAAAGCCGGGGGGCGTTCCTGGTGCGGCCCCTGGGCAGCCGGGGTCTGGAGATCGACTATAGCCTGCTCTTGGGACCGGCGCTGGGATTGCTGGCAATCGGATTGCTGGTGATGCGCTTTTTCCCAATCGTAGTGGGACTGGCGGCCCGGCTCATCGAACCTGTGGGACCGTCCTGGTTGGTCCATGGTCTGCGGCACGTCTCCCGCGACCCGATTGTCCCGGGCTCGCTGGTCGTGCTGCTGATGTTCGCCACCGCCCTGGGTGTGATTGGCAGCGCCTTCAGCGCCACGTTGGAACGCAACCAGGAAGAGCGTGCCCTCTACGCCGCCGGAGCCGACCTTCGGATCGAGCACGGCGGGTCCTCCAAGCCATTGCAGCTACAGGGCATCGCGGAAAGAGCGGACGGGTTGGACTTTGTGGATGTAGCCGTGGAAGTCCAACGGACCAGCGGCCACGTGACGACCACCGGGTTCAGCACCAGCGGAACGTTGCTGGCCGTGCGGTCACGGGACTTCGCAAAGGTAGGCTGGTACCGGCCCGACTTCGCCGGCGGGCTAACTCTGGAGGAACTAACCGGACTGCTCACCTCCACTCCTCCTCCCGGCGAGGAAGAAGGCATACTCTTGCCAGCCGACGCCACCGGAATGTCGGTGTACGTGCAGCCCGGAAGGCCGGATAACCGTATGACGCTAAGGGCTCGTCTCCAGGACGACCGGGGCTATTACTTCGACGCCATGTTCGGTGAGCTTGACTTCAGGGAGTGGCGGGAGCTTGACTCTGACTTCAGCCCTCTGTTCCGGGGCGGACCCAACTCCCGGTCGGCGCAACGGTTCGGCCAACCCCGCGCTCCCTACCGGCTGTTGGCGATCCACATCGCCAGCCGCGGCGGGGCTCCTGAGCCCGGGGCGTTGTTCCTCAGCGGTCTGAATGCCTCCGGCTCGAACGGCCCTCAGCCTCTGGACAATTTCCAAAGCGTGAACGGTTGGCAGGTAATCGAAGACTACGCCAAGCCAGGTCTATTTGCCCTGGAGGCCAGCGAGTCGGTAGCCGTGTCGGATGAAGGCGGCTCGGTCCGTTTTAGTTGGGCTCCAGGCAGCTCGGGATTGAGGGGGATCCGGGCCGGTGAGCCCGAACAACCGCTGCCGGCGCTGGTCAGCAGAGAATTCATGGAAGTGGCGGACGCCGAGGTTGGTGAAGTTCGGACCTTGGGCATGTCCACGTTCTCGTTGCCGATTGAGATTAAGGCGGTCATCGACTACTTCCCGACTTTGACGCCCGAGGAAAAACCCTTTGCCGTGGTTGACCTGGAGACATTCACCCATCAGGCAAACCTCCATAGCCTCTCTACGATGGGCGGGACCAACGAGCTATGGGTGGGTCTCGGCGCATCGGAGCCTGACCTGGAATCCGTCGCCGCGCTGCTGGACAGTGAAGACTTGAGAGCGCGGAACACGTTCCTGGCGACCGAGATGGTCCGGGAGCGTACCGAGCAGCCACTGGTCAGCGCCGGTTGGGGGGCCCTCTTGGTGCTCATGTTTCTGGCGTTGGTCCTCGCCAGCGCCTCGGGGGTAATGCTGTTCTCATTCACCGACACCCGTGAGCGTAGGACGGAATTCGCCCTGCTGCGGACCCTGGGTTCGTCCCGAGGGCAGTTGAACGGCGCGGTATGGTTCAGCCTGTTTGTGGTCACCCTGTTCGGCGTTGTCCTGGGAAGCGTCGCCGGTCAGGTGATCGGCACCAGTCTGTTGCCTCTGATGGAGGTAGCCGAGGAAGGCGCGAGGGTTACCCCGCCCATGACTTTGGAGATCGATTGGGTCACCCTGGGAGTGTCCTACGCCATTTTAGGATCGGTTACTATTGGCACGGTGCTGTGGCTTATATGGTATACATCGAAGATGGAAGTGCAGCAGGTCCTGCGCATAGGCGAGGCGGGATAGTTAGCAGCCGGTGGTCGAAGCGCGGAGCTTACTAACCCATAGCATCCGTCAGGAGGCACGAATTGGTAAACGTTGAGCGATTTGGCAACTACACCGCGTCGGCCGCCGGGGAGCGGCGCGAGGACCATGCCCCGGTGCAAGCCTACATCGAATGCCAGGACCTATTCAAGATTTACAAGCGTTCCGAACTGGAAGTGGTCGCGCTCAGGGGCCTCGATCTGATCGTTGAAACCGGCGAGCTCATCGCCATCATCGGGGCCAGCGGGAGCGGTAAAAGCACGTTGATGAACCTGTTGGCGGGGCTGGACCGGCCTTCCGCCGGGCTTGTCCGGGTCGGCGAGCGCGATCTTTTGGACATTTCCGACCGAGAATTGGTGATGTACCGGCGTCTCGACGTTGGTTTCGTCTGGCAGGCCACCGGCAGGAACCTGGTGCCCTACCTCAATGTCCGGGACAACATCGAGCTTCCCATGGCCATGGCCGGGGCCACCGCTCAGGAGAGACACAGTTGGAGCGGCGAACTCCTGGATGCCCTGGGACTGCCTGACAAGGCCAACCGGCTGCCCTATCAATTGTCCGGGGGTGAGCAGCAAAGAGTCGCCATCGGCGTCGCACTCTCCAATAAACCCCCGCTGCTGCTGGCGGACGAACCGACGGGGGAGCTTGACACCCAGACGGCAACCCAGGTATTCCAGCTCCTGCGGGAGATCAACGTCAACTACAACGTCACCATCGTTATGGTTACCCACTACCCAGGCGTCTCGGAGTTCGTTGACCGCGTAATCCACATCAGGGACGGCAGGATCAGTTCCGAGAGCTACTCCACTCCAACTTTCCAGCGTGAAGGGGAGCGGGTGGAGGAAGAGTACCTGGTGATTGACCGCGCCGGCAGGATTCAGCTACCCCAGGAGTACACCGGCAAGTTCCGGTTGGGAGGTCTGGCAAAAGCGGACCCGCTCGGAGACGGCGTGACTCTCCGCCCGATTGCGAACCGGCCAAGGCCAAATTCCGGCGGGGCCAATCCACGGAGGGACCCATGAGAGAGGAACGATCCACCGCCGACACCCTACCGTCCGTGGAATACGCCCGAACACGCAACGCTCCCGAGCCGATCATAACCGCCTCGGGCTTGTACCGCGTGTTTGGTGAGGGCGACGTGGCGGTATCAGCGGTAAACGGCATCTCCCTTGAAGTGGGACAGGGTGAGTTTTTGGCGGTGGTGGGACGCTCAGGCTCGGGCAAGACCACTTTGCTAAACCTGATTTCGGGGTTGGACCGGCCCACTTCCGGACAGGTCATGTTCCAGGGGCGGGACTTGACTCAACTACCAGAAGGTGAACTTGTGGAGTTGCGCCGCCGCAGTATCGGGTTCGTATTCCAGTCGTTCGGGTTGATGCCCCTGCTTTCGGCGTTGGAGAACGTCGAGCTTCCCCTCCACATCAGCGGGACCTCCTGGCGGGAACGCCGGAGGCGGGCCCAGGAGGCGCTAAACATGGTGGGCCTGGGATCACGGTCCCGCCACCGGCCCTACGAACTATCGGGGGGTGAGCAGCAACGGGTCTCTATCGCCAGGGCCCTGGTCACCGGGGCGGACGCCGTATTCGCGGACGAACCCACTGGGGAGTTGGACACCACCACCGCCGCCTCGATCGGCGCGATCTTGCAAGAGGTGGCCAGGGACAGAAAAGCCACGGTTATCACCGCGACCCATGACCTTTCGCTGGCCGCAATGAGCGACAGGATTGTCAGCCTGGTGGACGGCGCAGTTGACTCCGAAGAGACCCCTGGAGCGTAGAGGAAGTTAGATGGGAACGTTCAATTGGCCCCTGGAAATTCGCAGTGCCGACGGGCAGCGCGTCGAAAGGGTGGAGGCGCTGGTGGACACCGGCGCAAGCTATACCATCCTGCCTGACCAGTTTCTGAGGGAGTTGGGGATATTGCCCACGCGCTCAATGCGGTTTGAATATGGCGATGGACGCCGGCTCGAGCTCGAAATTGGAGAAGCAAGGGTCCTACTTGAAGGCCGTGAGCACACCAGAATCGTGGTTTTCGGTGAGGATGAATCGACATTTATCCTGGGTGCGGACACTTTGCAGGGCGCCAGTCTGGCGGTAGACCCCGTGGGCCACCGGCTGATTCCCACTGACGGGCTAATCAAACGGCATGTGTCTTTGAGAATCTTCGCGCCTCTTCGGGGATAAATGGATGAGCGGTTGACACCCGGAAGCGCAAGGCTACAATAGAGCCACATCGGCATACCCAAATCGACACGGAATCACCTTCGCGAGGGACAGACCATGATCGCCAAGTTTGACAGCCTCTACGCCGGGCACGTGGACATGGAGAACGTCGGCTACGCCGGTACCGCCGTAAACGACCGTTCCTACTCCGACGAGCACCTGGCCACCGCGTTTGACAAAGCCGAATCCATCGCAACCCTGTTGGACCGGCTGGGCTTCGACACCTTCTGGATGGCCGAGCATCACTTCCAGCCGGAGGGTTACGAATGTATCCCCAACCTGTTGATGATGGGTGTCCACCTGGCCCATATGACCAAGAATGTCAAGATCGGATGCGCCTTTAACATCGCGCCCATGTGGCACCCCCTTCGTTTGGCAGAGGATTTCGCCACCGCCGATATCCTGACCAACGGACGGGTCGTGTTTGGCGTGGGGCGCGGCTACCACACCAGGGAGGTGGAGACCTTCGGGGCCCCCTTGCTCGACCAGGACGGCAACCGCGAGATGTTCGAAGAGCAGGTGGAGGTCATGATGAAGGCCTTCAACGAACGCTCCTTCTCCCACCACGGCACGTATTATGACATCCCACCCAAGGTCCCCTACCGGGGCTATGAACTCGAGGAGATCACCCTTGTCCCACGCCCCAGGAACCTTCCGGTGGAATGCTGGCAGCCGATCCAGGGCGGCACCCAGCGAGCCCTGGACTTCATGGCCAAACACCGCATCAAGGGCATCATTGGAGGCGGCGTTGCCGAGGGCGGCGTCATGGACAAGACCATGGAGGACTTCCAGGCCGCGGTCCAGCGCACGGGCCGGGACGCACAACTGGGAGAGGACCTGAGCGTGGGCTTCCACTTCTTCCTGGCCGACTCCCAGGAACAGGGCATCAAGGACGCAGCCAGGTTCTACGAAGAGAACGTCAAGATGTTCGGCCCTCTGCGGCTCCACCGGGGTCTTACCGACGAGCAGTTGGCCGAGATCAGCGACCCCCGCCGGGCGCCCTTTGCCGCGAACCTCCCTACGATGGAGCAGGCAGTGGAGTCAGGCGCGGTCCTCTGCGGTCCTCCGGAACGGGTGATTGAGCAGTTGCAGCAGGTCCAAGAACGGTATCCCGGACTGGAACGCATCGGCGTCAGCCACCCCGTGGGAACGCCCGGGAACATCATCCTGGAACAGTTGGAATGGTTCGCCAAGGACGTCATGCCAGCCTTCAAGGGCAAGGTGGAAAGCGCCGTCCCCGCCGACTAGCCAGCATCCAACACAACGAGCGCACGATCAGACGGCCCCTCTCTTGACGAGAGGGGCTTTCTTCTCTCTTTGAGGCCCAACATACCCCATGCTATGATTGGTGCGCGAACGGCACAGGGGGATATAGTGGCCAAGATACTCGACGGAGCGGCCTTAGCCAAGGAAGTTCGAGCCCGCGTGGCGGCGGGGGTCCTAGAGATGCGGCAAAAGCATCAAGTGACGCCCGGACTGGCCGCGGTGCTGGTGGGCGAGGACCCGGCTTCGACAGTCTACGTGCGAAACAAACGCCGCGCCTGTGACGAAGTAGGCATGTTCAGCGACAGTTTCCTTCTGCCTGATTCCGCCTCTACCCAGGATGTCGTCGAGTGTGTTGACCGGCTCAACCAGGACCCCCGCTTTCACGGCATCCTGGTCCAATTGCCGCTGCCTGGCCAGGTCGACGCGCAGAGGGTCATTGAGTCTATCAAACCCGGCAAGGACGTAGACGGCATCCATCCCTTCAATGCGGGGAAGCTCGTTCAGGGGAACCCGGACTTCATCCCCGGCACTCCGGCGGGGATACAGGAACTTCTTGTACGCAACGGTTACGACCCTGCGGGGCAGCACGTCGTCATCTGCGGCAGGAGCAACATCGTGGGCCTGCCCCTGGCCAATCTGCTCATGCAACGGAAAGAGGGGGCCAACGCCACAGTCACCGTATGCCACACCAGGACACGCGGCCTTGCCAGCTTCACCCGTAGCGCGGACATTCTGGTGGCCGCCATGGGACAGCCTGCCATCATCACCGCCGATATGGTCAAAGAGGGAGCGGTGGTAATCGACGTTGGGATCAGCAGGGTCAAGGACCCATCCAGGCGACGCGGTTACAGGCTGCAGGGAGACGTCGATTACGGGCCAGTGTCGGAGAAAGCCGCCGCCATCACTCCGGTGCCCGGAGGTGTCGGGCCAATGACCGTTGCCATGCTGCTGGTCAACACCCTAACTGCCGTCCGAATGTCAATCCACGGTCATTCATAGCATCCGGCTTTGTCCTCTAGTCCCGCATCCTGCCCCATTCAACCTTGACCATGCGCACCAATGACTTCGATTACGACCTTCCCCAGGAACTAATTGCCCAGACCCCCCTGGAACCGCGAGATTCCTCTCGCATGTTGGTCCTCGACCGGCGGACTGGCGAGGTCCAACATTCCCGGTTCGCCGAACTAACGGACCACCTCTTGCCAGGCGACCTGATGGTCTTCAACCGCAGCAGGGTCATCCCGGCGCGGCTACGCGGCCGGAGGACCGCCACCGGAGGGAGGGTCGAATTCCTGCTGTTGAGCAGGGAAGAACCGGGGTTGTGGCGCGCATTGGCCAGACCGGGACGGCGGCTGCAACCGGGGGCGAGGGTAATGCTCGATATTCCCGCCGGTTCCGCCGTGGAAGCTGGCCGGGAATACGATGTGGAAGTCCACGCTTCAGGGGAAGATGGTCTGAAGTTGATCGCTTTCGTTGACGAAAGCATCATAGAAAAGTCGGGACTTGTGCCGCTCCCACCCTATATTCACAGCCGGCTGGAAGACCCGGAGAGGTACCAGACTATTTACGCGCGGGACCCCGGAAGCGCGGCGGCTCCAACTGCGGGACTGCATTTTACCGAAGAATCCCTCGCAGCGCTGACCGGGTTGGGTGTTGAATCGGCGTTCGTCACTCTGCACGTGGGACTGGATACGTTCAGACCAGTCCAGGAAGAGGACCCCGCCGACCACAAAATACACACCGAGTATTTCGAGATCGACGCCGGGACATCAGCCGCCTTGAATCAGGCGCGGGAGCAAGGCCGGAGAATAATAGCCGTTGGCACGACCTCGGTGCGGGTGCTGGAACAGATCGGACAGGGGCTGGAGGGGGAGGGAACAATCGCGCCGGTACAGGGTCAAGCGGGCCTGTTCATACTTCCGGGCCACGAGTTCAGGTTGGTCGACGCGATGATCACCAACTTCCATCTACCCCGCTCCACGTTGCTGATGCTGGTGTCCGCCTTCGCGGGGCGGGACCACATCCTGAACGCCTACCGGGAGGCAATCGAGGAACAATACCGCTTTTACAGCTTCGGCGACGCTATGTTGATCGCGTGACCGGCGGCGGTTGGGCGGTCCTTCGCCTCAGGGAAGCTCCAATAGCTGAAGGATATTGCCGTCCGGGTCCTTAAACGTGGCGACCCAGCCACCCCAGTGTTCCTCTTCGGGAGGCCGAATGAATTCAACCCCGGCCTCCGTCATCCGCTGGTAGGTGCCTTGAATATCGTCCACGCCGAAGTTGGCCATAATCCGGTATGGGTCGTTGGATTTCCCCTGCACGTCCCCATGCAAGCCCAGGTTGAACCGGAATTCCCGGAAGCCGCCAAATTCGAAGGCGATGAAGTCATCGTGCCTGGCGTGCAGGGGCAGGCCCATGACGTCGTTGTAGAAATGGAACATGGTTTCCAGGTCGTCGGTCCACAGGGTTAAGCCGATTACGCCGGTTATCATGACCGCATCCTCCGCCTATGCCACAGAGCGTAGAAGTTTGAAATAGAAAACGGTCAGCATCTGTCCCAGAGCGGACTCTGACCACACACTGACCGTCGAGATTGCTTTGTTACTCTTATCTCGTGGCTGCTATCTCGTGGCTGTTAATCGGTTAGTTGCCGTTCCCGCCTGTCGTTGGCGCAGCGTGGGCACCAACCATAGAAGTCCACCCGCTGCCACGCAACTTGGAAGTTTGACTGACGGGAAATCCGGTTTTTCAGCCGGACCACCATGTCCTGGCCGGTGTCGGTGTCGATAACTTCCTCGCAGTTCATACAGACCAGGTTGACGTGGGGTTCCATGTTGGCTTCGTACCGGGACATCTTTTGGAAGGGCAACTCTTGAATCAGGCCGCTTCGTTGCAGGACGCCCAGGGTGGAATAAATGGTAGCCAAGGTCATCGAGGGGAAATGGTCCCGTACCCGTTCGTGTATCTGTTGGACGGTGGGGTGGTCGGTGGAATTGAGCACAGCCTCGGCGATGGCCAGCCGCTGGGGAGTGACTCGCACTTCCCATTGCCGCAACCGTTCCACAAGCTCATGCTGGGTCAACATAGGTTCTCCAATAGCGGACGCCTCCGGGCCCAAGCTCGGCCCGGCCCATACGTAGGTGGCTTAAAACAAAACTATACCCGGAATCATAGTGCGTGACAAGGCGGAGATGGCGGCGTAACAGGGCCTTTTCATTTTCGGAAAGATGTCCCTCTCCTTCTGGGAGAGGGTTAGGGCGAGGGCGTTCCCCCGTAAACTGACTTGCCGCGGTTACTACCATTGCTGGGAGAGTTGTCCCTAACCTCAGCCCTCTCCCCACGGGAGAAGGAGAATGAAAAGGCCCTGGGCGGCGCAAGGCGGCAACCGTTCGCACTTGGATCAGTTGATGGGCTCCAGTCCCTTCTCGGACAACAACTCTTGGGCTTCCAGTGTCGTTATGAAGTCCAGGAATGGCTGCAACTTCGCAGCATTGTCAGGGAGATAGGCCACTGAAATCTCGATGGACAAAGGGTAATCGCTCCCCGGGTCTTCTGGGTCTTGGCCGTCAATCAGCAGGACTTTGACGGAAGAAAGGTCGCCTCGCCTGGCAGCGCTATAGCTGACGTAACCAATGGCGTCGGGTCCATTAGCCACACTGGTCATCATGTCGCTATCGGTGGCCAGGACTTGCGCCCAGGGAGCAAACCGGTCTCTACCTATCGTCGATCCCCTTCGCAACCCGCCCGTCGCGCTGGCGGCTTCGTCCCGGATAAAAAGGTCGATGGCTGAGTCCGGCCCTCCGACCGACGACCAGTTCTCCAGATTCCTGGCGGAAGCCAATCCAGTGAACACTTCCTGGATCTGCTGCGATGTCAGTTCTGCGACAGGGACACCCGGGTTAACTATGATCAGGACTCTGTCCATAGCGAATGCCATGGACTGGACGCCGGCGCCCGCTTCAGTAGCCTTAAGAGGACGCGATATTCCTCCAAGATCGAAACTGCCCTCCGTCGTAGACTCGACACCGCTGGTTGAATCTCCACCAGAAACGAAGCTGAAAGTAGTCCCGGCCTCTACCTCGCTGAAGGCCGCAGCCAACGCCTCGAGGGCTTCTACAGCTCCGGCGTCACCGCCCACCGCTAAAGAGCCCGATGCGCTTCCGCTACCTCCTCCACCACACCCGAATATAACGGCCGCGGAGAGGATAGAAATACACCACCGAATGCCCTTCAAGATTTCGACGATCCTCATGTTTCACCGTTCCGGCCGGCGATTGACCCAGGATGCACGACCCGCTTGGGAGTCCTCACGACCGCCGGATGAGCGCTCCGGGGGCCTCAGACTCAGGCGGTCCATCAAGCGGCTGATCAGGGCCGCAACCAGTACACCCACGCCTACACCCAAAGGGAGCAGAAGTATGCCTATGCCTATCCCGAAGAATAGGAGCACGTTCAGCTGAACATCGTACCTTTCCGCGGAGACGGCAAAGCTATGGAAATGAGAGTAGACGCGATAGGTTACGATTCCGCCGGCGATCAGGCCCCCTGCGGCGCCGCATATGACGTACAACCGCCTCATGGCCTTGTCCGCCGGTCCCTTGTTCGGGTCACCCAGGAGACTCCCTGAGCGCCAGATTCCAAAGGTCGCAAAGGCCCGTGCTCGAAACGCCGCCGTTGGACCAGGGACACGATATAACCGATTACCGCTGCGGCTAGCAGTCCGAGTCCGATACCCATCGGCACCAACAATATACCAACTTGGATTCCCAAGACAACCAGAACATTCATTTCGACATCATACCGAGAAGTAGCAGCCGCGATCCGGCCGAGATAAGCATACAGCCGATATGTGATGAGCGCGACTGCAACCAACGCTCCCACTGCTCCACATGCGATGTACAGCCATTTCATTCAAACGACTCCGCCGCCGGGAGGGCGCAAGTAAACGGATGAGTCTAACCCGACGGCTATTGCTCTGCCCGGGCATTCTGGGCCAAGCGGACCGGGTGTGAACAGGGCCCGGCCCCCGGATACAGGCAAGAACGTGATGACAACTATTGACAATTCTACCAGGCTCCAGTATAACGAAGGCCATTTCTTAATAGTGAGCGTAGTATAGATGAGATAGAGCGTCCCTTGTGAGAACTCACCCACTAATCAACCTGATTAGTAACGTTCGCTACGAATATAGACTGTCACACCCAACGGTTTAGGAAAATACAGTCATCACAGGAGGAGTATTCTGATGCCCCGAGTCCTAACTATTCCTAGGCTACTGGCTCTACTGACTCTGGCATGCGTCGTAATCGTCGCAATTGCATGCGGCGGAGCGGCGGACACTCAAGCTGAACCTCAAGCTCAGGAGAAGGCGGCGGACGCTGGCAAGATGGCCGAGCCCGCTAAGGCCAAAGAGGAGACCGCCCCTGTCGCCACGGCCCAATCGGCCGAGTCTATGAGCGGACTGCCGGGGGCGGGGGAAAAAGTCACCGTTTTGGTCGTCGACGTGCAGAACAAGATCATGTTCTCCAGGCTGACAGACGGCCCAGATCTGAAATACCTGCGTATGATCCAGGACGACCTGTTCGCTGGCGGCGGCGGCGATGTCGTCAAGGCGGGCCTGATCACCGAATGGGAGATGTCCCCCGACTCCAGGACATGGACCCTCACCCACGGGGACGACATCAAATGGCACAATGGCGACACGCTGGACGCGGATGACATACACCATAGCATCAGCCTGACGATCGGACCGGAAGCCCTGCGGCAGCTCGACCTGGGGTGCCTGGAGCCGCGAAGCACCGCGTCGGTCAAGCGCACCAAGAGCGTGGAGATGGGTCCCGGCCCCAACCAGGTCACCTACGTGTCAAACGAGCCAGCCCCGGAATTTGCGTTCCTCCGCTCCCAGAACAGCCAGGGTACCGGAGCGCTCGTGAACAACGCGGACCACTTGCGCGCGATCCAAGGGCCCGGCGAGTGCTTCGACGCTTACGAAAAGGACCCGGTAGGGACCGGAGCATTCAAGTACGTAAACCACGTGCTCGGCCAGAAGTACCAGTTCGAGAGATTCGACGACTATTTCTACACTCCGGACAATGGCTATGACGAAGACCGCCGGCCCAAGTTCCAATATCTGGACCTCGAAATAGTCCTTGAAGGGGCAACCCGGGCCGCCGCTCTAGCGGCAGGAGACGCCGATATCATCGAAGCCAACATCAACATGTTGGACCAAATTAACTCCATTTCCGGCAGCCAAATCGCCTGGCAGGACGAGTCGTCTCATACCTGGTTTGTCAACGTGGACTGCTGGACAGAAGACCTCTGGTGCTATTCCAAGCCCGCGCGCCAAGCTACGATATACGCGGTTGACTACGCTAGCATTGTGGACAATCTCTACGGCAGGGGCGCAACCCTGAAGGGCTGGACCTGGGTGACCCAGAACGCCATGGGATACAGCCCAGAAATCGACGCATTCCCCTACGATCCGGTGAAGGCTAAACAGCTCTGGGCCGATGCGGGACTGGGAGAGGGTGTGGAAATAACCATCCATACCTGGGACGCCGGCGACCTACCCTTCTTGCCCCAGGTGGCGGAGTTGGTCGCCAGCGCATGGACCGACGTCTTGGGCGCGAATGTCTCGGTGAACGTCGGTGACCAGCAGTCGATCAAGGCGGCCTGGAACAACCGGCAATACGCTGGAGACGTTCTGATTCGCACCAACGAGGCTCGCTACGACGGCACCAGCATCACCCGGGGAAGCTACACTAACCCTGATATCGCCTGGCGGGCCACGGCCGACTCCAGGGTGGAACCGTGGAAGTCCATCGCCGACCGGGTCCACGTTGCGCTGAACGACATCGACCCGGAGACGCGCCCCGATTCTTTCACCGAAGTCTATAAGTACCTGCAAGACCTGAGCTACACCTACGGACCATTATCTTCGAACGTCCCATGGGGTGTGGGCCCACGAATCAAGAAGTACGAACCCTGGACCCTGGTGCCCTACTTCACCGGAGTGTGGACCATTGAGCTGAACTAGCCCCAAGGCGCCTATCGAGCGGTGGATAGGGGAGCAGGCTGTCGCCTTTCTCCCCTATCGCCTTCCCCCTGAACGGAACCTATGACTACCCTGTGCCTCGCTTAGCTTGCCCCCGAATCTGAACGAACCTACGATATGAAACCCTCTCCCGCTTGACCCCGAAGGCCAGTTAAGATGGTGGCGAGGCGTTCCAAAATGCTCAGGCCGCGATGTTGGTGGAGCCAGTAGAGATATGTGGGCATACATTCTAAGACGCCTCGGCGAAGGGATTGTAACCCTAGTCGTCCTGAGCTTCGTCGTCTTCGGCAGCGTTTTCCTAACCGGGGACGTCACGAGTTTCCTCATTCCAATTTCGGAAGACCACGACCAGAAAGTCTACGAAGAACAGAAAAAGGCGATGGGCCTGGACCGCCCCTTCATCATTCAATACTTGGATTTCCTTGGCCACGCCCTCCGGCTGGACTTCGGCGACTCCTTTGTCATCAGGCAGCCCGTTAAGGACCTGCTGCTTGAACGTTTACCAGCCACAATCCACCTAGCCGTCGCGGGTCTAATCGTGGCTACCGTAATAGGTGTGCCGTTGGGAATCCTGTCCGCAGTCAAACGCGATTCTATATTCGATAAGTTCTGGAAGGCCTTTGCGATTTTTGGAATGGCGGCTCCCCAGTTCTGGATCGCCATCATGTTGATCCTGTTTCTCGGGGCTCAGGTTAAATTGTTCCCAACCTTCGGCCGCGGAGAGGTCGTGGGCTGGTTCCCAACTCTGCCCCAGGTGCCGGACATGCTCTATCACCTGATCCTGCCGGCGTTTGTCTTGGCCACCTCGGTTGCGGCAGCCATTATGCGCCTGTCTCGCTCCGCCATGCTCGATGTATTGGACACCGACTACGTGAAGTTTGCCCAAGTCAAAGGTCTCCATGACCGTGTTGTAATTTGGAAACACGCTGCCAGGAACGCGTTCATACCGGTCCTTACATTCGGTGGGATCACCCTGGCGGGACTTCTAAACGGCTCGGTCGTTGTGGAAGTGGTCTTCGCCTGGCCTGGTATTGGGCTGCTACTGCTCCAAGCAGTAACCTCCCGGGACTATCCGATGGCGGAGGGCGCGATCCTGTTGTCCGGGGCAGCTTACGTGATTTGCGCAATGGTCGTGGACATTCTCTACGGTTATGCCGACCCACGGATCCGGGTAAATTGATTGCCAGAAAGTAGGTGACTCGTGGCCACTGCCGATACAGCCATACTGGCGGAACGTAGCAGCGTTAGAAGCGCGCGCCGGCGCATTCGAGAAGCCAGGTTGCCTTGGGTGCCGATCGTGATTCTTGCGGCCCTGGTGGTGTTAGCCTTCGGGGCAGACCTGCTCGCCCCCTATAGCCCAACCAAGAACGACATCAAGATAGGAGGGCAGAATATCATCCCGCCCTTCCAAGACTGGTCTCATCCCCTGGGCACGGACAAATTGGGAAAGGACTACTTGAGCCGGCTGATCCACGGCGCCCGGACGACCCTGCGAGTTACTGCTCCGGCCATCGGGGTGGCCATCGTAGTGGGCACCGTTATTGGATTGGTATCCGGCTATGCCGGAAGGTGGACGGATTCTATCCTGATGCGAATCACCGACGCGGTCATGGGTTTCCCTTCCCTGTTGGTGGCCCTTCTGATCGTCACCTTGCTGGGTACCGGGATCTGGACGGTGGTGATAGCGGTGACTGCCACGTCTTGGGCCAGATTCGCCCGCATGATCCGGGGCGAAGTCTTATCTACGCGGGAGCGCGACTTCGTGATTTTGGCCCGGATCACAGGGGTTTCCCCCTCTTTGATCGTATGGAGGCATCTCTTCCCCAACACTGTCAATACGTTAATGGTGCTGACCAGCCTGAGCATCGGTCAAGTAATCCTGCTGGAGGCATCGTTGAGTTTCCTCGGCATGGGCCTCAAGCCCGGTGAACCAGCCTGGGGGATAATGGTCGCTGAAGGACGGGCACACCTGATTGGCGGGTGGTGGTTAGCGCTCTTCCCAGGGATCGCTATCACCATTGTCGTGATGGCTTTCAATTTCTTTGGTGACTGGCTTCGGGACTACCTCGACCCCAAGCTTAGGCGCGCCCGCTAGCAGTCTGGAGGGATTGTTCTTTGGCCAACGATCCAATATTGAAAGTTGTGGACCTTCGGACATACTTCTACACCAGCACGGGGATCGTCAAGGCCGTGGATGGTATCAGCTTCGAGTTGGGACAGGGTGAAACGCTTGGCATAGTTGGAGAGTCCGGGTCCGGCAAGAGCATGACCGCTTGGTCCATTTTGGGCTTGGTCCCCAAGCCGGCCGGGCGGATCGTGGGTGGAGACATCATCTACAAGGGGGAAAGCCTTCTAGAAAAGACTTCCGCGGAGATGCGCGAGATCAGGGGTGGAGGGATCTGCATGGTCATGCAGGACCCGTTGACCTCTTTGAACCCCGTATTCAGTGTGGGCAACCAGTTGATCGAGAGCTTGCAGATGGAATCCCACGAACCGAAGCGGTCGCTCCGTCAAAAGGCGATCGATCTGCTGGCCAGCGTCCGTATTCCCGCGGCGGAGACCCGCATGGACAACTTTCCCCACCAGATGAGCGGTGGAATGCGCCAACGGGTAGTGGGAGCCATCGCTATGGCCCGTTCGCCCAACATACTCATTGCAGACGAACCGACCACCTCTTTGGACGCTACGATTCAGCTCCAATACTTGAGATTGCTCAAGGACATCCAGGCCGAGACTGGCGCCGCCATCATCTTCATCACCCACGATTTTGGCATCGTCGCCAGGATGTGTGACCGGGTGGCCGTGATGTACGCTGGGAAAATGGTGGAGCAAGCCGGGGTAGAGAGCCTGTTCGATAATCCGGCCCATCCTTATTCCGAAGCCCTGCTGCAGTCAGTGCCCGACATAGATTTAGACGTAGACTTTCTCCCTTCGATCGAAGGGCAGCCACCAACCCTCGACGACCTTCCGGATGGATGTGCATTCGCTCCCAGATGTCCTTACGCGTTCGATAAATGCAAGGAATTCCCCCCGGAGTTCGTCATCGACTCCGGGCACACGGCACTCTGCTGGAGGCATGCAGATGAGGGATAACGGGACGGACAATGGGAATGCCCTGATCGAAGCCGTAGGCTTGAGGCAACATTACCCTGTGACCAAGGGTGTAGTCCTCCGGCGGACGATCGGAGTGGTCAAGGCCGTGGACGGCATATCCTTCACTATTCCCGAGGGCCAGACCTACAGCCTGGTTGGAGAATCGGGTTGCGGGAAGACTACGACGTCGCGAATGATCCTGATGGCTGAACCGCCGTCAGAAGGTCAAGTCCATTTCCAGGGCAAGGCCATGGGCCAATTTAACGGGGAAGAAAAAAGGTCTTTCAGGGCTTCGGTCCAGGCTGTTTTCCAAGACCCCTGGAGTTCATTGAATCCCAGGATGCGCGTGGACTCGATCATCTCCGAGCCGTTGATCACGCACAATCGGTTGACAAGACGTGAGGTGAGGACCCATGTGGCCGAGTTGCTGGAGGTCGTTGGACTCCACTCGTTCCACGCCGAGCGTTACCCTCATGAGTTCAGCGGCGGGCAGCGCCAGCGCATAGCCATCGCTCGCGCGCTTTCGACCCGCCCGAAACTGATCGTGTTGGACGAGCCGGTGTCGGCCCTCGACGTGTCCATACGGGCTCAGATCTTGAATCTGCTCAAGGAGTTGCAGGAAACCTACCAATTGAGCTATCTGCTAATCGCCCACAACCTGGCCACGGTCAGATACATGAGCCATCAGGTAGGCGTCATGTACCTTGGGAAGATCGTAGAGGAAGCTGCGCCAGCCGAGCTTTTCACCAACCCGATGCACCCTTACACCAAAGCGCTAATCTCCGCGTCTCTGCCTGCCCATCCTCGCCGGACCCGTGAAGAAATTGTGTTGACGGGAGAAGTTCCCTCCCCGTTAAATCCCCCTAGTGGGTGTACGTTTCATCCGCGTTGCCCCTTTGTCATGGACCAATGCGCTACGCAAGTGCCCGAATATCGCATCGTACATGAGGGCCACCGGGTGTCATGCCACCTTTACTCGGAGGTACCCTCCGCGATATCCGGTTGACCTAGCGTCCTCCACTGTAAGGGCTTACTCCCACCCATTGAAAGTGCCGATTGTGGCGTATTGTGTCTCCGAAGACCGGTAGAGAGGCATTTTAGACCCCGAGTTTAATGAGCCTAAATCTCGAGTAAGGACGATAATCTTGGAACAGGCTCCCATACTCGAAGTCAAAGACCTGAAGACCTATTTCTACACCCGGACCGGCGTGGTGAAGGCGGTGGACGGGGTAAGTTTCACCCTCGGCCCCGGCGAGACTCTGGGTATAGTTGGGGAGTCCGGGTGCGGTAAGAGCATGACCGCTCTCTCCATCATGGGGCTGGTCCCCCAGCCAGCGGGGCGGATCGTTGGAGGCGAGGTCCTTCTGGACGGTGTAAACCTGCTGGAGAAGACCCAAGCGGAGATGCAGGATATCCGGGGCCGCGAGATATGTATGATATTGCAGGACCCCATGACCTCGCTGAACCCGGTCTTCACCATCGGTAGTCAGCTCGTGGAAACCCTGCGCCTGACCAAGATGCCAAACCTAGGCGGGTTGCGCGACCGGGCAATAAACGCCTTGGGCAGAGTGAATATCGCCTCTCCAGAGACTCGCATCAACAACTTCCCCCATCAGATGAGCGGCGGAATGCGCCAGAGAGTTGTCGGTGCGATAGCCATAGCCGGAGCGCCAAAAGTCCTGATCGCCGATGAGGCTACTACGTCTCTGGACGCCACCATTCAGTTGCAGTACCTGCAACTTCTCAAGGACCTCCAGGCCGAGACGGGCCTCTCTATCATCTTCATCACACACGACTTCGGCATAGTTGCCAAGATGTGCGACCGGGTTGCGGTGATGTACGCCGGACGGGTCGCCGAGAGCGCCGACGTTCGCGACCTCTTTAACAACCCGTCCCATCCCTATACTGAGGCGCTGATACGCTCTGTGCCAAACGTGGATGAAGAAGTGGACACCCTCTATTCCATCGAAGGTCAACCCCCCGCCCTAGACCAACTGCCTGCGGGCTGCACCTTCGCCGCACGGTGTCCCTACGTCTTCGACCGATGCCACGAGGAAGTCCCGGAGGCTATTACCGTCGGCAACAACCATTACGCCACATGCTGGAGGCTGGAATGACCCAGACCGCCACTGCAACCGAGTTCGTCATCGAGGCTCAGGACGTTACCAAGCACTTCCCGGTTACCGAGGGAGTCCTGCTACGCCGCACAATCGGCCAGGTCAAGGCCATCGACGGAATCTCCTTCAAAATACGCCGGGGGGAGACATACAGCTTGGTCGGCGAGTCTGGTTGCGGGAAGACTACCACCGCCAAGATTGTCCTCATGGTTGAGAAGCCTACATCGGGTGCGGTGAAGTTTAACGATCGAGACCTGGCCGGCTTGGATTCCGATGGACGCAGGGACTACCGCTCCTCAGTGCAAGCCGTTTTCCAGGACCCCTGGAGCTCTCTCAACCCGAGGATGAGGGTGGGGTCCATCATCCTGGAGCCCCTGCTCACCAACCGCAACCTTTCCAAGGGTGAAGCCAAGGAGCACCTGGAGACCCTGCTCCAGGACGTGGGGCTCCACTCCTTCCAGGCAGACTACTTCCCACACGAATTCAGCGGAGGCCAACGCCAGAGAATAGCGATCGCGAGGAGCCTGTCCCTCAACCCTCAGGTCATAGTTCTGGACGAGCCAGTGTCGGCGTTGGACGTGTCGATTCGCGCCCAGATAATGAACCTGCTGCGGAACCTGCAAGAGCGTTACGGGGTCAGCTACCTGCTCATTGCCCACAACCTGGCGACCGTGCGTTACATGAGCCACCACGTCGGCGTCATGTATCTTGGGAAGATAGTTGAAGAAGCGCCCACCCGGCAGCTTTTTACCAACCCCATGCACCCCTACACCAAGGCGCTGATCGCGGCCTCGTTGCCGTCTCACCCGGACATCGAACGGGAAGAGTTGGTGCTGACCGGGGAAGTGCCTTCGCCACTGAACCCGCCTTCGGGTTGCGCATTCCACCCTCGCTGCCCGTTCGTGATGGACCGGTGCTCCGCCCAGACTCCCGAGCTCCGTCCAGCCGAACAAGGCCACCTGGTTTCCTGCCACCTCTACTCCGAGTAGGGTCAGTCCGGTCAACTAGACCCTTAACGCCTCAAGGGCCGGGCGGTCGCCTCAAGACGGGATCTTGCCTGCCGCATCTCGATCAAGCCGAACGTCGTCGCTACGGTGAGGCTGACCGTTGCCCCTCCTACATGCACCGCGATGTCGGTTCCGTACCGGCTCCACCAGTACGTTTCGTCCAGACCCGGGCCGAAAAATAACCCGATATACGCTCCGGCGATTCCAGCAACTAACACCGTCAGTACGGAAGCAACCACTCGGCGCCAGCGGAGACCCGCAATAACCCATGCCAAGTTGGCGCCAACCGCAGCGCCAAAACCGATTCCGATGACCTGTAGGTTCTGGTGAATTCTGAAGTCCCAGGGAAAACCGATAGCCAGGTTGAAGACTCTGGCCATCACGTCGCCCAACACCCCGAGCATGATGGCGGCGACGAATCCGGACGCAATACGAATAATCGGAACCAGCCATTCCATCAACCGATACTCTAGAATATTCGGCCCTCCTGGCTTGATAGTAGTCCAAAAAATGTACATATAATCAGGAATTACTTAAGTGCTCATTCACCATTTATTATATGGTAATACGTTGATAAATACCCTAGATACCACGGCATACCATCGCTATATTCCTTGACTCTGTAGGATTACGCGCATATACTTCCCGGGCTAGGCTGAGAGACGCAACGCTCACCGGTACAAGACTTTGGGCAGAGGCATCTCAACTGGTCGGAGAGTTGTGCGCAGGTGGCGTTTGACCGAATAGGAACCTCTCATCAAATGCACAAGGAGGCTAAATATGCAGGATTCTGGCAAACGAAAAGTAAAGACCGTTTTCTGTTTAGGCGCCGCGTTCGCCCTGGCACTCCTGATAGCGATAGCTTGCGGGGGAGCTACTGAACCGGACAAGGCTGACACGGCAACTCCGGCTGAGATGGCTCCCATAGCTACCAAACCCGCAGCCGAGGTCGCGAAGGCTACAACTGCGCCGGTGGCAGAGGCCCCGGCCACTGCAATGGGAGACGTCAATCCCGGTAAGGTCACCATGATGACCGGGAGTTTTGGCAACGAACGGTTTGACGCCGCCTACGGGGACCCGGGCGTGGATACCAACCGTCAATTCCACGGCTTTCTCGTCGACTCGAATGTAGAGGAGGGGAAGCTAACCGTGATACCAGGGATCGCGACCGAATGGTCTATTTCCGACGATCTACGTTCCACGACATTCACGATCAGGGAAGGTGTCAAGTTCCACGATGGGACCGAAGTAGAGATGGAAGACGTCCTATGGTCCCTCCAGCATTATGTGGGGCCGCAGGCGCCTGATTACGCCACTGCGTCGCTCGCTCTCCGATACGGCCGTGACATGGAGAAGATCGAGTTGGGACCGGCCGCCAATCAAGTCACGGTGACCAGCACGAAAACGATACCCGAATTCGCCTCTTACGGTTCACAAGGCAATGGAGGAAACTCTCTAACCAAAGTAATGCCCAAACGGGAGCACCTGCACGATGAGGCCGAGGCACTGGCGTACGACCAAAACCCTATAGCTGCCGGCATCATCAAATTGGTGAAGCACGACTTGGGCGAGAAAATGGTCTTCGAGCGCTTCGACGACTACTTCCATCAGCCCGACAACGGTTTCCCTGACGACAAGCGGATACAGTTCAGCACGATGGAGTTTGTCCTGGCCCAGGACGAGTCCACCCGGATAGCTGCCATTCGGGCAGGTGAAGCAGACATGGGCCGCGTGGGGCTTGGCGCTCGTGACCAGATCGAAGCCGGAGGCGGCCGCCTAATCTTTAGCCCAGAAGCGCGGGCCTTCCAGGTCCAACCCTGGGGATGCTTCAACCCAGAATTTCCCTGCCATGACAAGAGAGTGCGTCAAGCTCTCAGTTACGCCGTAGACAAAGAAAAGATGCAGAACCAACTCTACGGCGGTCCACAGGTCATGCAGGTGAAGGGGTTCTGGGTCGTAACCGACAGCACTCTGGGGTACAGTCCAGACTTGGCTCCTTACCCATTTGACCCCGAGAAGGCTCGTCAACTCCTCGCGGAGGCCGGTTACCCTGGGGGGAGGGGGTTCGGAACGTTAATCGTCGATACCTACATATCTCCGTTCATCCCATTCATGGTGGAGTCGGCCCAGCTCGCAGCCGAGTTCTGGCAGACCGAGTTGGGACTGGACGTTGAGGTACGGCAGCACGACAAGACCGGCCTTGGAAGGGCCAAGGTAGCCACGCCTCGGGACTTTGACGGCCACCTCCTGTGGGGCGGTCAGGATACCAGGTCCGACGCCGCCGGTATCACAAAGCTCTTCTATCTGAACCGCGACTCAGATGCGACCTATTACTATCACAGCAACCCCGAGATCTGGGACCTGGGAGACATAGCAGTGGCTAAGATTGGCCGGGATGGTGAAGCTGAAGTTTTCAATACCCTCTACAAGAGGTTGCTGGACGAAGCTTACGACCTGGCTATCGGCTACATCAACATTCCCTGGGGTGTGGGGCCACGCATTGCGACGTGGGAGCCATATCCCCTCTCCCAGCATTCGTCGGCTTTCCACACGATTACTTTGAAGTAGCGGCTAATTGGCAAGATTGTCCCGAGGGATGCGCGGTAAGCGCGGTCCCGAATTCTATGAGCCGGCGTTCACCCATCCAAACTCGGTAACGATGGAGTGTACACCGGCTCAGAATATGGCATCCGTCCGAGAGTTTATATATGCAGCGCTACGTCATCGTTCGGTTAATCCAGGCAATCTTCACCCTGTGGGCCCTTAGCCTGGCCGTCTTCCTCAGTGTTCACCTTACCGGCGATCCAGGCGAACACCTTCTGGGCCCTGAGGGTACCAAGGCGGACTACGAACAACTCAAGAAAAACCTGGGGCTCGACAAACCCCTGCCATTGCAATACTGGCTCTTTGTGAAGAACCTCGCGCGGGGTGACTTTGGCAAGTCTTGGATGACGGGGCGTCCGGCGCGGGACATGCTGTTGGACCGCCTTCCCGCTACCCTGCAACTCGCAGGGGCCGCCATCTTATTGACCATCGGGGTAGGAGTCCCGTTAGGCATCCTGTCCGCTGTCAAACGGGACAGTTTCTTGGACATGTTCGGTAAGTTCTTCGCCGTATTGGGCATTGCGGTCCCCAGCTTCTGGATAGCCATCCTACTGGTGTTGGTGTTTGGGGCGATCCTGGGTGTGCTACCCACCTACGGCAGGGATGGTCCGAGCCACTTTATCCTTCCCGCTTTCGTTCTAGGGTGGGCTGGTATGGCTGGAATGGTGCGCCTGACACGCTCCAGTATGCTGGAAGTGCTGGACAGCGAGTACGTAAAGTTCGCCCGTATCAAAGGGCTTCAAGAGCAGGTGGTAATCTACAAGCACGCCCTGAAGAACGCGGTCATCCCTGCCCTCACGTTTGGCGGGCTGACCCTGGCGGGGCTTCTCAACGGCTCGGTAGTCGTGGAGGTAATCTTCGCCTGGCCTGGCATCGGACGGCTGATGCTCGAAGGCATTGACCGGCGCGATTTCGCCGTAGTCCAGGCGACTGTGGTGGCGGCAGGGTCATTCTACGTTGTCTGCGCTTTAATCGTGGACATCCTTTACGCTTACATAAACCCTAGAATCAGGTATGAGTAGCGAGGACAGATTTGACGACGGCGGTAACTACGGCCAGCGGCAGGACAGCCTGGGTACGGGACATGCGCCGTTGGACCAGGGGCTTGCCTTGGATATCCCTTTCGATCGTAGCCGTCTTGCTCACTTGTGCGGCTTTCGCACCCCTCCTGGCCCCCCACGACCCCGAAAGGATACGCATCTTGGACGCCAGGCTAGGTCCCGGCGAGAACCTGAAGTACCCCTTGGGTACGGACGTGATGGGCCGGGACATGTTGAGCCGGCTTATCTACGGCGCCCGGACCAGCGTACTCATTAGCCTGGTGGCCCTGGGAGCCGGCGCCTTCGTGGGCACTGCTTTGGGCCTGGTATCAGGTTTCCGGGCGGGGTGGATCGATGCGCTGACCATGCGTGCGGCGGACGCGACGATGGGATTCCCGACAATTTTGGTGGCGATGATTTTGGTCGTCATGCTCGGGGCCGGGATAGAGAACATCATCATCGCAGTGGTCTTCACCGTTTGGGCCCGGTATGCCCGGATGATCCGCGGCGACGTTTTGATCGTAAAGGAACAGGACTTCGTCACCATGGCTAGGATTGCGGGCGTTTCCATGCCGGTAATTATCCTGCGACACGTATTCCCCAACACTATCAATACGCTGATGGTTATGACCAGCCTCCAAGTCGGACAGGTTATTCTACTCGAGGCGTCACTGAGTTTTCTGGGACTGGGGCTCCTGCCCGGCCATCCCGCCTGGGGAATCATGGTAGCGGAGGGGCGCACGGTGATCCTCGACGTGTGGTGGCTGGCCCTGTTTCCCGGGCTGGCTATTACGGCGGTAGTATTGGCTTTCAACTTCTTTGGCGATTGGCTTAGGGACACTCTGGACCCCAAGATGCGGAGGGCTTAGGTAAACAACGCGTGACCAGCAGCGATTCGGACACTCGCCCTTATAACAACCTAGTCGGGCCAATCCATCAAAATGCAACGGGGCAGGACTTATACGCCGTCCTGCCCCGTTCGCTGTGGCCTAAGGCTGAGTCCTACCAGCCTATGGCGTACCCTATGTCGCCCTTGGGTGCGGCTGCTCCGGAGATGACCCCTTTCTCCCCATCATAGCGAATTCCCATTACTTTGCCGTTGGACCACGGACCGGTCATCATCACTTCGTGTCCCCGTCTTGCCAGTTCGTTGGTCGCGTCAGAAGACACTCTCGATTCGACCACGATCCGGCCCGGGAATGCAGCACGAGGGTAGAAGGAAGACGGAAAATGGACCGAGTGCAGCGTCGGAGCGTCCAGGGCTTCCTGCATGTTCATCCCGAAGTCCACGTAGTTTATGAAAAACTGCAAGGTCCATTGGTCCTGCGCATCACCGCCGGGGGTGCCGAAGACCATGTAGGGTTGCCCGTCTTTGGTGACCAGGGTGGGCGTTAGGGTCGCCCGTGGACGCTTGCCGGGCTGCAGAGCGTTGGGACGGTCCGGGTTGAGGTAAAACATCTGCCCTCGCGTGCCAATGGGAAAACCAAGGCCCTTGATTACCGGGGATGTGCCCAGCCAACCTCCGCTGGGCGTGGCGGCAACCATGTTGCCCTCCCGGTCCACTGCATCCAAATGAGTCGTGTCGCCCACGTGGGCATGGCCCAACCCCAGGTCCCGTATATCCCTGGCCTCGACTCCCAGGGCGCGACGATTGTCGTCCGCCACCAACGCGACGTCATATCCGGGGACTCCATACCCGGCATCGCCAGCCCGCATCTCCAGGGACGCCGACGCCCCAATTAAGTTGCGCCTTCCCGAAGAGTACTCCTCGGAGAGCAGCGTCTCCAACGGGACACTATCGAACGCAGGGTCGCCGTAGTAGGCTTCGCGGTCAGCGAAAGCCAGCTTGGCGGTCTCGATCCAGGTGTGCAGGTATTCGGGGGAGTTATGGCCCATTTTGCCTATGTCGAACCCCTCGAGGATGCCCAACTGTTGGAGGAACACTGGCCCCTGGGTCCAGGGAGGGCACTTGTAGACTTCCAGGCCCCGGTATCCGATTAGCGATGGTTCTTCGACGTCCGCGTGCCACTCGGCCATGTCCTCGTATGTGAGCAGACCAGTGTGGGCCGAGCCGCTGGCGTCTTCCACCGGGTTGGAGGAGATGAACTCTGCGATCCTCTCCGCAACCGGCCCTTTGTAGAAAGCGTCCCTGGCGGCCTGAATTCCGGCGGCCCGTCCTTCTGCCCCGCATTCCTGCTCCGCCTTGCACATGAGCTTTAGCACGTCGGCGAAGCCGGGGTTGCGGAAAATCTCACCGACTTCCGGGACGCGTCCCTCGGGGTAGTAGACTTCGCCGGTGGTGGGGTAAAGTTGCGTGTATTTCCGCCAATCGGCGGTCAGACGATCGTGAAGCCGTTGGTACATCGGGTAGCCATTCTCTGCCAGGTCGATCGCGGGTTGAAGAATCTGGGAAAAGGTCATGGTCCCGAATCGGGCAACCGCCGTGGCCCAGGTGTCCACCACCGCGGGAACACACGCCGGCAGATAACCGTCGCCGGGAATCAAGTCGATGCCATTCTCGCGGCACCATTCGATGGTGAAAGCCTTGGGCGCGGTCCCCATACCGCTGATGGCGAAGGTCTTCTTTTCCCTGGCCGAATAAATCAGCGTTGGCGCCTCGCCGCCGATGCCGTTACTTTGGGGCTCCAACAGGTTGAGGCAAAAGCACATCGCGGCAGCCGCGTCAATGGCGTTGCCGCTCTGCTCCATAATGCGGAACCCGGCGGCCGTGGCCAGATAGTGCCCCGACGTCACCACCCCTCGGGTGCCCATAATCACCGGTCGTGTCGTAAACGTGGCCATTGCTTCCTCCAGAGCAGTATAAGTCGAAGCGGACTCCCCGAGCCGCCAACGAAAGGGTCTACCCAGTTTACACCCTTGAAGGCCATCCGGCACATGACGAAGCTGAGTGTGGCTTTGCGGCCCCGTTCGCTTGCCAGACTGTCTAGACCGTGCTTATGATGCCCTCGTGGCTAATAACGACAGCATCCGGTACCCAGCGCTTCCCCTCAGCGCAGAGGCCGCCAGCAAGATCTGCATGGAGCAGTGCAAGGCGATGTGTTGCCGGGGGCCGATAATACTGAGGCTTGCGCCCGGAGAAGTGGACAGGTTCGCGGCGCTGGCCGGCGGGCTCGGCGTCACGGCGCGGATATCCACCAACGCGGACGGGGGAGGTTGGCTCAGATTCACCGACCATCCGGGGGAACGTTGTCCCATGCTCGATGCTGAAAACTATTCTTGCCGGATTTACGCCGACAGGCCCCAGCGTTGCCGGACGTTTCCCGAGAAGCCCGAACCAGGCTGCGCCATTTCGGGCTGGCGGGGAGAAGGCGCGGTCTGATGCCGCCAGCCGAGACTATCTACTACCTGGAGATGAAGTCCAGAGACGACCTGCGTCCCGCCGCCGGGACGGTCGAAGTCCGGCTCCAGGAATCCCACGACCCAGACTTCAGCAGGTCCCTTTATGCGACCGTCGGCGGAAATTACAACTGGATCGAACGCAGCGGCTGGACTGACCGGCAGTGGTTGGACCAGCTAACTAGACCGAATGTCGAGACCTGGTACGCCTACGACTCGGGGGAACTGGCCGGCTTCTTCGAGCTCGAGATGCAGGAGTCCAATAGCGTCGAGATTGTATACTTCGGTTTGTTGCCGGAGTTCGTGGGAAAGGGACTCGGCGGCGCGATGCTGAGCGAGGCCGTCCTTAGAGCTTGGGACATGGGGGCGTCTCGCGTGTGGCTCCATACCTCGTCATTAGACCACGCTCATGCCTTGCCCAATTACCAGGCGCGGGGATTCCGAGTCTACAACAAGGTGGACATCCCCGCCTCCTGAGGTCCTCCGCGATGTGATTATCGAGGGGCAGGGCCTATTGCGCCGTGCTCCCACCGTCGATCACCAGCTCGCTCCCGGTCATAAACGACGACTCATCGGAGGCGAGGAACAGCGCTCCGTAAGCGATATCATCGACCGTCCCGACCCGGCCCAACGGAGTCCTGGCGATGGACTCTTCTCTGGAATTGTCCTCTCCCTGCCACACCTGCTGGATCATCTCGGTATCGATGGGGCCGGGGTGAATCGAGTTGGACCGGATTCCTTCCCCAGCGTATTGGATGGCCGCGGCCTTGGTGAAAAGCCTGACCGCTCCCTTAGAAGCGGTGTAGGCCGTGCTTCGGGGGCCGCCCACCAATCCGGCGGTGGAGGAGATGTTGATCACCGAGCCTCCACCTGCCTTCCTCATTTCCGGAATGGCAGCCTTGGCGCCCAAAAAGACGCCCTTGGAGTTGACGTTCTGGACAGCGTCCCAATCTTCCACCGTGGTGTCCTCGACTCGGCCCCTTCGCCAGATGCCGGCGTTATTAACCAATACGTCCAGCTTGCCGAAGGCGGAAACGGCAGCTTGGACGGCGCTCTGCCAGTCCTCTTCCCTGGTCACATCCAGGTGGACATAGACCGCCTCGCCGCCCAATTCCGCGATTTCTGCCGCCACCCTCATTCCATCCACGTCGAGCAGGTCGCCAATGACCACCTTGGCCCCCTCCTGGGCGAAGAGTCTCGCCTCAGCCGCTCCTTGACCGCGGGCTCCGCCGCTAATCAGGGCAACCTTTCCGTCCATGCGTCCCATAACACCTCCTTAGCTAGAGAGATTCGCTGGAAAAGTGAATACCACTACTGTACGACCCTTAGTGAACTTGACCACACTCTAGCTGTTTGCCAGCAGTTTTGAAACCTCCTAAAGTTGCCACGCCCGCATCAACCGATGCAAGCGTGGCAAATCGGAGTCGTTGGCGATAAAATGGCTGTTGGGAGAGATGGCTGAGCGGACGAAAGCGCCGGTCTCGAAAACCGGTATACCCCCGTGGTATCGTGGGTTCGAATCCCACTCTCTCCGCCAGAACTGTTTCCCTTATCCAGATTCAATATGCCCCCGCATCGCCTGTTCCAGCTCTGAATCAGCTACAGAACAACTTTCTCGTAAAGTCTTGTATAGTCTATCGCCGTCTATTTCAATCCACGACCAATCTTGGTACGTTTCTGGGCATGCCGCATGAGCAACCGGTTGACTGAAGCCTACGCCCGAACGGCGCGAAAGCCGGGCCGTCACAGCTTCCCCAACGAGGACGGCCTGTGCTTGGTGGTGTCCCCGTCGCTCAGCAAAAGGTGGGTACAGCGGTTGACCATAGGAGGGAAGAGCACCGATCTGGGTCTGGGCAGCTACCCCCTGGTCTCCCTCAGGGAGGCCAGGGAAAAGGCTCAGGCCAACCGGAAGCTGGCCCGTGCCGGGGCGGACCCCCGCGCGGCGCAACGCAGCGTCCCCACCTTCGCTGAGGCTGCTGAAAGGGTGATTGCGTTCAACCGCCCTACATGGAGCAACGGCAAGCACGCGGACCAGTGGGCTGCCACCCTCAGGACCTATGTTTTCCCCCACTTCGGCGATTGCCCGGTGGACCTGGTGTCCAGCGCCGATGTAATGAATGCCTTGACTCCCATATGGACGGCGAAGCCGGAGACGGCGCGGCGGGTGCGGCAGCGCATAAGCGCAGTGATGAAGTGGGCCATAGCCAACAATTTCAGAAGCGGCAATCCCGCCGGCGAGGCCATCGACGCCGCGTTGCCCCGGACGCCGCGGTTCAGGGCGCATCATCGTGCCCTGCACTACACGGAGGTCCCGGCGGTGATTGGGGCGGTCCGGAGTTCGGGGGCTTTGCCGGTGACCAGGCTGTCCCTGGAATTCCTGGTCCTCACGGCGGCGCGTTCCGGGGAGGTCCGCCTCGCTGCCTGGGAGGAGATGGACCCGGAGGCCCGTACCTGGGTGATTTCGGCCGGGCGGATGAAGGCCAGGCGGGAGCACCGGGTGCCGCTCCCGAACCGCGCTTTGACGATCCTGGAAGAGGCTCAGCCGCTGGGCTGCCTGTCCGGGTTGGTCTTTCCGGCGGCGTCGGGGAAGCCTCTGTCCAATATGACCCACGGCAAATTGTTGCGGAAGTTGGGGGTGGACTGCGTTCCCCACGGCTTTCGTTCGAGCTTCCGCGACTGGGCTGCCGAGGAGACCGACACCCCCCATGCGGTGATGGAGGCGGCCCTGGCCCACACTGTCCCAAACGCTGTCGAAGCGGCCTACGCCCGGTCTGACCTGTTCGACCGGAGGCGCCGGCTCATGGATGCCTGGGAGGCGTATCTGGCCGCATGAAGCGGGTGCCTTTATGGAATTCTCCGCTCAGAACAAGACCGGAGAAACAGGGGTTTTCAGATACGAATAGATTAGGACAAAAGTGGAATGGTAATTTCTCAGCCGATCTTTTCTGAGGAGTTTTTTCATGGATGTAGGTATGTTCCGGGGCAAACCCTTTTGGGTCCATGTCTGGAAGGTTCTTGATGGGGATAGTCTTTTGGTCTATCCATCGGATTGTCCCGACCCGGGTTTTGAGGTTCGTCTCGCCGGTTTGGATGCTCCTGAGTCCCGGCAGCCCGGGGGCGTCGAGGCTGTGGAGTATCTCCGGCGGCGTTCTCTGGGCGAGGATTTCGCCTTCGGAGAGACTGCTCGTTCGTGGGGACGGGTTTACGGGGTTCTCTACCAGCCCCGGCTCTATGACATTGATGTGGAGAACGTCTTGAATTCCTTTCTCCTTGAGGCTGGATGGGCCTGGTCCTACAACCGGTACGTCAGCATTCCTGAGTTCAGGGATGCGGAGCAGAGTGCCCGCGCTGCGGGGCACGGCATCTGGTCCCCGGATATGCCGGAGCCCATTCCTCCTTGGGAGTGGCGTCAAGGCCGTAGGAAGTGAGCCGCGGGATCTTTCCTCGGCCGCTTTTCCTCTTCACTTTCTTCTGTCCCGGGACGTCCGTTGCCGGGTGTCGCCCGTTGAGATTGCTGAAGATTGCTCCAGCCTCCGCCCGCCAGCCGGTTACCCTCCGTGATGGGCAGGAGTGTATTTAACTCTTCCCCTTCTCTCTCTTCGCACCGGCAGGGCTGCGCCATCCCGCAGTGGCGCGGTTTCACCGTGACCTGCCCCTCCAGGACGAACCGCTCCGCGCCGCAGTTAGCGCACAGGTCTGTTCCCCCCGCCCTTTCCCTCTTCTCGAACATCTCCAGCATCGACTCGTGGGGGCACTCCAGCGGCTCCCGCCAGCCGGTTGACGCCGCCGTCAGTTCCGGCGCTTCCCAGTGGCGCCGGGTCAGCGCCCGGTCGAACCGGTGGGCCATCGCCTTCCAGTGAGGGTACCGCCCTCCGGCGACGCCGGCCTGCCGGTCCTCCGAGTTCTGCTTCGCCGTCCCCTCGTACAGATGGGCGGGCTGGATGCAGAAGGGCCGGTTGCAGAGATGATTTATCTGCCGCTCCTCCCGGACCGTTCTTCCCCGAGTCTGCTCGAAGACGACGACGTGGGCGCCCCGGCCCTGCAGGACCCCGTAACCCCCTCCCCGCAGCTTCCAGCGCCAGGCCAGGCAGGGCGGGCTCAGGGGGATGGACAGCCCCGGCGGCACCGGGATTCCCACGCAGTCCGCCGGAGTGATTCCGGTCCTCCCGTGATTCCGGCGGATCCCCGGGTGGTACTGCCCGAAGTGGTCCAGCCAGAAGTTTCTCTCTCCTTCCCAATTTCGCTTCACGATGCTGCGCTCCCTCTGCTCTCTTCCGGTTTCGCGCCTCCGGCCCCAGCCCGTGGGTCCCGCTGGCGGCTTGTGATGAAACGCAAAACCCCGGCGCACCCGTTCTGTGGAACCCTACAGGTATGGACAACCTTCTCATGGTGGCCGACGGCGTTGCGCTGATGGCCGCTGCCCTGGGCGGCGCCGTCGCGGCGATCTTCGTCGTCCACTCCGGGTACCTATACATCACCTCCTCGGGCGATCCCCAGCGGATGGCCCAGGCCAGGGGTTCCCTCATCGGCGTTGCCGTCGGGCTGACCATCATCGGCGGCGGGTTCCTCTTTCCCACGACCATCAGCCGCTTCATTATCGAGCCGGCCGGCGGGGTCAAGATCGATGCCCGTCAGGCGGTCGACTGCGATGGGCTGCTGAAGGGGCAGCTGGTGTTCCAGCGCACGGCCTCCGACCCGGAGCGGATGCAGTTCCTGGTCAGCCGGATCCAGGGCCAACGGTCCGAGTGCGGCCCCGAGTTCTGGAACCCGGTGGTCAAAGTGGGCGCTGGGCATCCCCGCGATTGCCCCGAGCCGGACCATAAGGTGGGCGGCGTGTTGGTGCCCGACGGCCTCAAGGAAGGCGCCAACGTGACGACCGTCTCCTCCAGGGACCCCGGGAACAACATCATCGTCTTCTGGGTTCATCCGACCGATACTTCGGAGGTCGACAGGGGGCTTCCATCCGACGGTTCGGTCTGTTGGCTGTACGTCAGCGACTTCAGCGCGTGGAGCGAGGCGTATGCTCCATGATCCCCGTGAGGTCTGATGGACCCCAGTCTAGTTCTGGTCGAAAATTTCGGTTGGCTAGTTGCCGTCCTGGGCCTGATCATCGCGGTCCCCCTCTTCGCCTGGAGCGGGTACCTGTATATGACCTCCATGGGAGACCCCAATCGCTCCGCGTCGGCCAGGAACTCCGTCATCGGCGTGTGCGTCGGAATCATCGTCATCGGCTGCTCCTTCATTGCTCCCCGGGTGATCAGCGAGTTCGTGGTGGCGCCCGCCGGGGGGGTCGTCTTCGAGGATAGGACGGAGATCAACTGCGACGGGATTCTCCGGGACCAGTTGGTCATCAACCGGGAGGCTTCCGATGCGGACCGGGTGAACATTGTCGTCCGGCGCATCCAGAGCCGCTTCGAGGACTGCGATGAGGTTCTCTGGTCGCCTGTTGCTGTGGATTCGGTGTATTCCAGTGATTTAGACTTTTGTTTTGACTCGGGACTGGACTCCGTCTCCGGAGTGGAGGTTCCCAGGGGTCTTCTCCGGAGAGGTGCGTTTAGTGCGTCCCGGCTCGTTTCGGGGCGTGACGCCCGGAACAACATCATCGTTCACTGGAGGGTTCCATCTTCCGGGGTTGCCAGCGGGTTCCCCTCCGACGGTGCGGTCTGCTGGCTCTACGTCAACTCCATCGAGACCTGGGTCGAGGGGTACAGGTGAGGGGTCCCCTCCCGGTCCCCAACTGCAAAAGCGGGACTTGACAGGGATGCGTTAGGCTGGTCTCCAAAACCTGACTCGGAGGTGAAAGGGAATTGGAAGAGTTCATGAGCATCGGCACGAACATCGCCACGCTGATTGCGATCGGAGTTTCGGTGGTCTCCGGGATTGTCGTGGCATTCGCCGGGTACCAGTACGCGACGTCCTCGGGCGATCCTCAGAAGGTGCAGTTGGCCAAGGGATCCTTCATCGGGGCGTTCATCGGCCTGATCATCGCATCCCTCGCCTTCATCGGTCCCCGGATCGTCACCGACATGGTGATCAAGCCGGTTGGGGGCGTGGCCATGGATACGGAGGTCGGCCTGAACTGCGACAACATCCTCCGGAACCAGCTTATCTTCCAGCGTGGGGCCTCGACCGCCGACCGGATGAACGTGGTCATCGCCCAGATCCAATCGCAGCAGACGGAGTGCGCGTCGGACGTGTGGGATCCTGAGGTTATAGATATGGGCGCTGCGACTGCGACGACGGGTGTCGTTGCGCCGGGTACTGCTCCGAGATTGGGTCAGTGCTATCTGAGCGCTGGTGGTTTTACTGCTGGTGTGGCGGATAACGCTGTTGGAACTATCAAGATCGGCGATCAGTCTTTGCCGAAGAGTTTGTTGAGGTCTGGGGCTGCTGATAAGAATCATCCTCGCACTACCTCGGGCCGGGACTCGGAGAACAACATCATCGTGTACTGGGCGGATAGCGTGGCGAAGCGTCCCTCGGACGCTGCGAGCTGCTGGCTCTACTATGCCCGGCTCAGAGCCTGGCATGAGAACTTCGTCCAGTAGGCTATCGAGGCAGTCGGCTTGCTGGATTGCCCCGACGGGGAACGCATGGACCGGTTCCTCCTCCGGTCCATGTTCCTCGTCCCGCCCCCTCCCGGTTGCCGGGAGGGGGTTGACTGTTGCCTTCGGCGAAGGAGCTTGGTTGAGATGGGCTTGACTTCCGGTCCCTTGCGGGGCATAGCTCGCGTTTTTCCCCTTGGCTTGCTGGTGATGGGGATGGCTTTCTCCCTGGCGGCCGCGGGTTGCAGCGGGGGCGAGGATCCTGGAGTTGTGGCTCCTGTGCCTGCGGCGGCGTCTGACTGGTCCGCGGGGCGTGAGGTTGGCCCCGGGTCTGGGTTCCCGCCGGATCATGCTGTCGTGACACCGGAGCTCGCGTCGGCGTCGAGGCCCTCCGGGGTCGCGGCTCCGGTGGTTGAGTCTGTGGTCGCCGAGCCGGGCAGTGCTGAGGTTGCGGTGCGTTTCGACCGGGTGGTCCACATGCGCGGGGAGGTCTGGCTGGAGACCAGTGGGGGTCCGAGCGCGAACGCCCTTGGTGGGGGTAGCCGGGTCCTGACCTTCGGTGCCGGGGGGCTGTCCGGCGTGGTTGAGATCGAGGGCGTCGGGCTGGGCCTGGGGGCTGCGCTGCGGGATATTGACGGCAATGACGCCGTCCTGGGGCTAGAGCTGGTGGAGTGGCGGGTTGGGGACGGTGAACTGGACTGGGGTCTGGTGTGGGGCGACGCCCCGGCGGAGCTCGAGGGGTTCACGGTTGTTGGGAAGAGCCTGCGGGCTGTGTTCACCAGGCCGGTAAGGGTGAGGGGCGGTATCCGGGAGGGTGGAGTTGGGTCTCTGCCGGTGCTTGACGGTGGCGCGGAGCGGGGTCACGAGGTGGGCCGTCTGTTCCGGGTGGACGACTGGCCGGAGAGCGATGCGGAGAGTCTGGATTACCTGGGGGTGAGGGTGAGCGGGCTGGATGGCCGGGAGGTCCGGTTGGACTTCGAGCCGTTTGTTTGGGATGGGTTTCCCGGGCCGGACGTCCCGACGGTCTCGGACTGCGTGCATTACCTGCAGCGCAACCCGGAGGTCGACTCGATACGGCTGAGGACCGTGGCGGCCATTGATCCGTCTCTTCTCACCGATAGGGAGCGGAGCGAGTGGAGGGTGTCCTTGAACAACGGTGGGGACCGTTGGGGAATTGGTCACCGCCCTTGCATGTCCGTCTGGTCCGAGGAGTTGAACGACGGCAACGTAGACAGACGCAATGAGTCGTCCTCTTCCTGTAGGGAGTCGTGGGCTGGGCCTCGTGACTGGAGGGATGGCGAGGGCTTCTGGAAGCGAAGCCGTTCCCAGTACATCCTGGAGCTTCTTGACCGGCCGTACCGGTCGCTGAGCGAGTTGGAGAGGCACATCCTGCGGAGCGGGCTTCGGGGGTCGGGATCCTGCCTCCGCTACTACCCCCAGCTCTTCACCGGCCGGTGGGTGCCGTTCGTGGTCGACGAATAGCAGGATGTGATCTCACGTTCCGAAACCAGGGTTGACGCGCCCTGGCTGCGCGGCTTCCAGGTTTCTTGTGACACGCTGGGTCGTGCCAATTTCAACCGGTGCCTTTGGGGGAAATAGATGGTGTTCGGACGAGGGGAGGACTGCCAGGAGTGCGGAGAGGGGTTTGCAGTCCATGAGGAGCGTCTTCGTTATGGGAGGTGGGGAGATCGGTTCTCGAAGGTCTACCACTTTCACTGCGTAGACTATGAAACGTCTCTGGATTCCAGTAGTCGGGGCGAATGGGCTTGCTGGAAACTGCGACAGGTGGAGGAGGCCCACGGTCAGGAGTTGGAAGTCCTACGTGGTCGCACCACGTCGTTGTACCAGTTGGCGCTGCGTTTGATGTCCCGGTTGGGATTTACGCCGGATGAGGTCGAGGACTTCAAGTTCGAGTACGGGTTCAGAGAGCAGGGTCCTGGCGCGAGCGTCTGCGACGGTCAGGGCTTTGAGGATGTAGCCTAGTGCATTGACGGGGGCATTTTTCTTGCCCCGTCAATGGAAAAGACCGCCGTTGGGGATGAATGGCGGTCTTCGCTCTCCCTTGGTCCTGTCTCTTCTACTCAGGGACCAGCGCGGTCCTCACGCCCTTCTCCTCCGCGAGTATCGTCCTCGCCGCGTCAATGTGGGTGCCTATCACTGCCGCTACCGCTGACTCTCCAGAAGCCCTTTCCAGGATCCCGGCTCGCCTGGCGGCCCTTTCTATGTCTTCGTCTCCTATGGTGACGGACACCTCGGCTGCGATGTTGACCCTTTCGCCGGTTTCCACGTCTGTCCCACGCAGGATGAGGTCCGAACTGTCGAGTTCATCGTTCTGGGCGGGCGTTATGACGCCGTCCTTTTCGGCCTGGTCGAAGGCGTCGGCTAACTCTGATGGGAACCCTGCGAAAGGTCCCTTCCGGGCCCGGGCCTGCCGGACGCCCAGGTGCTGGTTGGCTATCGTCCTGATGTTCTTCTCGACTTTGTACTCGTAGGTGAGGCCCATCATGTTGTCCAACCTGCCGTTCACGGCCCTGAACCCGTTCTCCATTTCCGTCCTGAGTCCGGTCATGCCGGTCTTGAGTCCGGCCACGTCGGCTTCCAGCTGTTCCAGGCGCTGGTGCACCAGCCGGAAATTGTCGTTGGTCAGCTGTACGAACTCTGCGAATCGCTCCGGGAGCTCCAGCAGCTCCTGTCCGAGCAGGACGCCTCTTATGACCTCGGCCCATCCGGGATCGTCCCGGATGATTCTCACAAGGTCGTTTATGTCGTTTATGCTGGTCACGGCGTTCTTCCTTTCCCCATTCTATGTCATGCTCTGCGGAGTGTCACGCCTCAGGTGTCGTGCGCAGATGCTTGGGCGTCATGCGTTGGTCCGCCTGGGACCCGGCCGGTGGTCGCTAGGTTGATCACAGACTGCGAGGCTTGTTTCCTGACTGTCCTGTTCAAGCCACACGGGTTCCCTCGAACCTGGACGGCTGCGGTTCCATGTTTCCTACCGGATGAACTGGAGCTCCTGCCGGCGGCCGGTCGAGGGCTGCCAGAGTTCCCAGTCGAAGGCGCTTTCCGCCGGCGTCATCTGGTCCTCCATCAACCGGACGGCCTCATCTCCCGCCTTCACCAGGTAGAGGACCCCGTCCCGCCATTCGCACTTCTCGACCGCCCCGTCCACCAACTCGTTCCGGGCTTCCGAGAAGGCCTTGACCCGGCTGCCGGGCCGGGTCACCCGCCACCAGTCGTGTTCGGCTGGTTCCGGCGGCTCCCTCCTCCCCGCTTCCTCCGCCTGCTCCAGCCACCGGATCAGCTCGCTCGCGTACTGGGGGTACACCGCTCCGGGTTCATCTTCCATGCTTACGTTCAGGTTCCTCGCGTACCGGCCGATGTTCCGGTAGAGGCTTCCCACCAGCCCCATCCCCCCGTGTATGTTGTCGTGAATCACGATGGAATCGTTCAGCTCCACGTATCCCATGGGCGTTTCCATGATGACGTTGTCCGCCTGAAAGCCCAGGTCCGGCAGCGCGATGCTCCGGTGGTAGGCGAGGTGGAGCCGCAGCGCCTGGGCGATCTGGCGCCGGGCCTGCCAGGGCTCCCCGCTGTCTCCGGAGAACCAGGGCTCGCTGATCCGCAGGTGTACCGCCGTGGTGGGCGTCTCCCTCTGTTTCCGGCTCATCCGGGGGTCTCTCAGCATCTGGCGCCGGTACAGGACGACCCCCTCGTCCGGGCCCTCGTACTCCTCCACCGATTCGGTCACCAGGATCTTCATCTCGGCGACGTGGCCGCCCGGCAGGTCCCGCCGGTTGATGACGCACCCCGGATCCTGGGGCAGCGTCGCCGTCCGGCGCAGGATGGGCCTGGTCCTCCTGCCGGGGCTTGCCATCCGGGCCGCCCGGATGAAGGGCTGCCGGTTCTTCCGGTTCCGGGCCCATCCCTCGATCCTGTAGGACGCCCCCCGGTGGTGGTACACGGCCCCGGGGTACGCCTCGCCCATCGCCGACGGCAGGTTGATGTACCCGATGTTGCTCTCTCCTCCGGTCTCGTTCCTGGCGAGTATCTGGAGTGTCTCGTCCCCCGAGTTCCGCAGGCTGTGGGCCAGCTGGGGCGCGGTCTCGCTCCGCCGGTCCTGTAGCGCCCTGAGATGGGCGGGAGGCCTGCCGTGGGCGTTCCGGACCGCATCCTCGAACCCCTGGGGCCAGCTCGTTCCCTCCGGCGGGATCCTGGCGTCCCTGCCGGACCGCTCCAGTTCGTCCTTCAGACAGACGGCCTGCTGGTAGTTGACGTACTCGTTGTCCAGGTACAGGTGGGAGGGTTCGACCGAATTGTCGTAGTAGTCCCTCAGCGTCTCCCCGTAGGCGCTGAACCGGCCGGCCGGGGCCAGGATGATGAAGGTTCCCGGCTGGGTGCGTCCCACCCTGCCGAGTCTCTGGTGGAACTGCTTCCTCGACGGCGGGAGGTCCAGGTTGACGCCGTAGTTCAGGTCGGGCATGTCGATCCCCAGCTCCAGCGCGCTGGTGGCGATCACCCCCCGGATGGCGTTATCCCGCAGCTTTGTCTCGATGTCCCGCCGGTCCTGGGCCAGGTATCCCGAGCGGTAGGGGAGGACCTCCCCGGGCCGGTCGATCCTCTGCACCACGCGCTCGATGCCCTGCCGGGAGTCGTGGAAGGCTATCACCTGCGCGTTCGGGTCATTGTCTATTATGTTGAGGACCAGCCGGGCCATCTGTTCCTCCCCGCTGCCTCCCCGGGGGTTCAGGTGCAGGTGGCACAGCTCCCGGGAGTGCCGGGGCGAACCGTTCTGGGTCTCTTCGATGACGGTGAACTCGAGTCCGGTCAGCCTCTCCAGGTGCTCCTCCGGGGTCTGGATGGTCGCGGTGGCGGCGATGAACCGGGGCGGCTCGGCCGCGCCCGCGTTCAGGGCGGCGGCGGTCAGACGCCGGAACAGGTAGGCGGAGTTGCTGCCGAAGACCGATTCGTAGGTGTGGGCTTCGTCGATGACCACCACCTTCAGGTGGCGCAGCCGCTCCCCGACGGCCGGTTCGTTGCAGCGCCGCAGCAGCCAGGCGTGGCACACGTCCGGGGTCGCCAGGATGATCCGGGACTCGTTCATGATGCCGTCCCGCCGGCTGACGCTCACGTCGCCGTCGATCTGGCCCACGGCGCTTCCGTCCAGCCCCAGCGTCCGGCAGGACTCCCGCCACCTCCTGGCCTGGTCGTTGGCCAGCGCCTTGGTGGGGTAGAAGACCAGCGCGGCCGCCTCCGGGTCTTGCGACAGCTGGTGCAGGGTCCAGAGCTGGAAGACCAGCGTCTTCCCTGACGCGGTGGAGGTGGCCACGGCGATGTTCCTTCCCTGCTCCAGCTCGTGCAGGGCGTTGGCCTAGTGGAGCCATAGGGCCTGCCCCCGGGCCGCGTTTCCGGCGATGGGCCATGCCGGGCCCCGGCGATCGCGGCGGGGGCGTTGGCCAGCCGCTCCAGGTTGACGGGTATGTTGACCCGGGCCGCGGCGGCGCACAGGACGCAACTGCCGCGTTCCGGGAACATGGGGTTGGGTCCGGCGGTGGCATGGCCGCCGCACTTGTGGCATCTATCCGGCATCTCTTCTTTCACCTGCCTGCCCGGTGCTGATTATCCTGAGTATGGGCGCCGTTATCGATGTCTTGAGCGTCGCCTGGGCCGGCGTCACGGCGGCTCTTCCCACGTCCTCCGGGCTTTCGGCCCTGACGGTCCACTCCGTCCCGTGGACGTCCAGGTGGCCCCTCGCAGGCCTTCCTGATCATGAATTCCTATCAGGGGCCTGCCTGTGGACGTTGGGCGGCGGACGTTTGAGGATGCCGGCGGTGATTCCCTGGTCCGTCACGGTGTGGCCGGAGGTTTTTGCCCGGACGTGGACGTTGACTGGGGAGTTTCTCTTGATGGTGCAGGATGTATCTCCGTTGGGGACTGTTCTGACTCTTGTTCTCCGCCCCCGGCCTGGGCGGGGTTGTGGTCAGGGTTGGCCGTCGCGTGTGGTTTTTCTCATGCTGGGGTTTGTGCGGCCTCCCTGGCTGTGAGAAAAGGGGTTTGGGAGACTATGCGGTACTCCGCGCCGGGGCGGGTCCGGACGTTCTGCATGATGCAGCAGTTCGTAACCGTCCAGGATGCCGGGTGTGAGATGCCCGCCGTGGCCAGGGGGCCTTTGCGGGCCACAGCGAGACCTTGGGCCTCCCTGTGGTTCAGATTCCGGTTGAATTTGCCCAGGGTGATGTGGGGGTGGAAAGAGAAGTCCGCGGGGGGGAACCCTGCCTCCTTCGCCAGTTCGTCTACCCTGATCTGCAGGCAGTGCAACCGGGCGAGGTCTTCTGTGACGCTTGCGTAGAGGATTCTCGGGGGTCCGTCGTACGGGAAAGTTCCCAAGCCGCCGGCGGCGAGGTTGAAGGGTTTCGTACGCCTTCCGGCTGGGAGGCGGCGTTGCTCCGTCAGGTTCACGAGTTTGAGGTCCTCCAGTTGGCTTGGAAGCAGGTCTCCCAGGAACCGCAGGGTTATGTGGAATCCGGCGAGTTCCGGCTCCCACGCCTCCGCCGTTCCACCCGGCAGGTGCTTGCGGACCACCGTCTGGACGTCCGCCAGGGCCTGAGATATTGCAGGCGGTACCGGGAGGGCCACGAAGGCTCGGATCTGCCGTTCGGAACGTTGGCTCATGACTCTCCTCCTGCAGGTGACGGCCTTCCGGCGTTCCGCCGTCCCTGACGTTCAGGCACTGGACCGGAGGCTTCTTCGCGTTCGCTCATCCGGTCCACATGCGCGGGGCGGGATGCGGCGTTGGTGCCCTTCGTTCAACGGCCCTCTCATCCACGCCGGCGCCGCTGGGTTTCACCTGACCGCCGGGTTTCCCCGGTTGGCTCTCCGGATATGGGCTCGTAGATCGTGATTCTCACGCCTTCCAGGCCCCGCAGCCCGGATTCGAGAATCGCCCGGACTCGTTTCCAGTCGAGACCTCCCAGCCCGCCGTCCAGGGCCGGTATGGCGACGGACTCGATTCTCCGGTCCCGGATCTCCCCGGCCAGGGCCAGGGTGCCGGTTTCGATGTCCTCGATGCGGCTGGAGTCCCGCCAGTGCCGCTTGGTGGGGAAGTTGTTGATGTACTGGTGCGCCTGGGGCCGGTAGGTGTCGAAGACGAACATCCGGCCTGGCCGCACCCCGTTCCGCCGGCAGGCCTGGGCGTACTCTTTGAAGTTGTCCGGGAATTTTTCCTTGAACTGCAGGGCGATTCCCTTGCCCATGGCGCCCACGCAGTTCACCGGGTTGACCAGGGCCTGGGCCCTGTCCTGGAACAAGTCTCCCTGCTTGAAGGTGATCATGGTTGTTCCTTCCCCCGCTGTCTTGGAGCTCCTCCGTGGCCCTCTACGGTCCTTGGAGCTGCCCCTTGGCCTTGCCGTTCCCGGCCCGCCGCAGTATCTGCTCCTTCAGGTCCGAGTAGCTGCGCCACCTGACCTCCTTCCGGTCCAGGAAGAGGGTTGGCGTTCCCCGGACTCCCAGGTTGCTCCCGTACTCCAGGTCCTCCAGGACCCTGGCCTTCTTCTCTCCGGACTCCAGGCACAGGCTGAACCTGAGGGTTTCCAGTCCCAGGTCCCTGGCCGTGCTGACGAGTCTCTCCCGGGTGAGGCGTTCCTCCCGGGCGGTCAACTGGAGCAGCACGTCGTGGTATTCTCGAAACACTCCCTGGTCCCGGGCGCACTCGGACGCCTCCGCGGCGTCGAAGGACTCGGGTCCCAGGAAGGGATAGTGGCGGTACTCGAACCGGACCGTTCCGGGCCCGATCAGGTCCCGCTCCAGGGCGGGCAGGACGGCCAGGCCGAACCTGGCGCAGTGGGGGCATTGGAAGTCCCCGAACTCGGTCAGCAGGAGGCGTTCCCCCTGGGAGTCGTGCGCCTTGGCCCCTCCCGGGGCGTCCTGCGTCCGGGCGCTATCCTTGATGAATACCAGAGACGCGACGATCAGTGGGATGGCAATGGCCAGGACTATTCCGGTGACGATGACATTGGTCTTCATGCTGCGGCCTTCTTCCACTGTCCCCTCCCTATGGCTATCCGGCCCTGATGTGGGTTACCGCGTCCTCCGGCGGCCCTTCGCCCAGCGTCTCGACGGAGACCCTCACGGTGCGGGAGCCCACCCGGTAGATGGTCTGGTATTTGATGCCGTTTTGGGCCAGGTCTCCGGCCAGTCTTTGCATCATCTCTTCCACCGCCTCATCGATCCTTATCGTGACGGGGTCATGGGGATTCACTGTGCCCATATACGGTCCTCCTTTCCCAGCCTCTTGCCGCGGGCGGCGGTCTCCCGGACGGGCCGCCCGCGGATCATTCGCCTTCTGTTTGTTCCGCGCCCCCGTTCCGTTGGATGATCATGCTGCACATGATCATCTCCGCCGCGAGGCTGAGGTTCCGCATGAAGTTGATGTTGATGACCATGTGCTCGTCCTCGTTCAGCAGCCGGTGGAGGTTCCCCACTGCCTGCCGCCGGTAGTCCTCGGCCAGTTGGATTACGGTCTTGTTGAACATCGCCTCCGGGTCGATGTTCTGGGAGAAGTCGCCCATGAGATCCAGGAGCTTCTCCCTCACCCCGCTGGCCGTGGCGGCGGGGCTGTGGTGGCACAGCTGGATGGCCGGGCCGGCCCAGACCATATCGGGGGTTATGTTGCACTGGCATTCGGGGCTTCTGGCGTTCATCCTCTCCTCCGGCGCGGGTTCCTATGTTTTCGTATGCCCTGGTGTCCCTATTCTCGGGTTCCCCTATTCTCGGATTTCTGGGTTCCCATATTTTTGTATTTTCGAGAATACATGTGTTGAGACTTACGGGCATTGCAGTTTAGCTGTGTCTGGAGTGCCGGTCCCAGGTGATAAAGCCTGGGCTGGCGGATTCAGAATACACTTGTTGCCGTAGTCCCGCTTTGACTGCGGGGCATTCTCTCCGGGAGGTCTGGACATGACTAGGTTCCTAACGGTCGCGGCGCTGTTCCTCTCCCTGCTGGCGTTCATGAGCGTCTCGGGATGCGAGTACTTGGAGAAGGAGGACCCGGAGTCGAAGATCCTGGAGCCCCCCTCGGTACGGGAGATCATCGACGATGCCGAGGAGCTCTCCCTAGGTCCGTCGACCTGCTCGACCGGCGCCGTGCTGCGGCGCACGAGGACCTGGAGGACCTGTACCTGGACCGGATGGACGAGGCCCGCAATGACCGGGCCATCACGCGGCTGGAGGCCCGGTTGGACCGGGCGAGGGCCCGGCTGGACGAGAACTACGACCGGCGCCGGGACCGGCTGGAGGAACGCCTGGAGAGGGATGAGAGTTGACGGGTTTTACCAGCGCAGGTCAATTGCCGTTTGCGGCTATGGTTCTCAGGTCTGATGCGGCTTTGCCGGTGTACCGGATGAAGGTACGGTGGCTGGCTGGAATGGAAATTGTCCTGTTATCAAGCCGACTGGGCCGGTTCGCTGGGCGATGCCGCGGGCCCGGTCTATTCGGGGCGGTTGCCGAAGAGGATATAGGTTGCCAGGCTGCGGCGGACTTCGGGGGGTATGCTGTGGAATATAAGGATTGCCTGCCTGGCTTGGTCGATTGTCCGTAGGGCGCCGGAGACGGTGAAGGTGGGGCCTGGGTTGTAGTCGGCGGCGTGTCTTTCGCTCTGCAGGTCGTTGAAGGTGTCTGTAAACTCCCTGACCGTGTTTGGGAAAGAGGCCATGTGGTTGGTGTTGCGGAATCTGCTTCTGGCGGCGCCGTGTTCCAGAGCGCGGTAAGTGCGGTTCCATGCTGCGGTGTCGTTGTCGTTCGTGGGAGCGCCGATCAGTGCGTTGGCGTTGGAGTTGGCGAGCGTGTGGAACATGGCGTAGTACGCCGTGCTGACGGCGCGTCTGAGTCTTTCCTGGTGTTCCGGCGTATCGGCGCTTGTGAGGGTGAGTTGAGTGGCGACGTCTATAAGTCTGGCCGGGCTCATAGGAAGGGCACCTCGCTGAGCTTTTCCCATTCGGATTTTTCCACGAACCCGTCTGATATGTAGTCGTTGATATTCAGTGCGCGCAGCTTCGGCTTGAGCCGGGTCTTGAGGCCCACGGTGTGTTCAGCGTTCAGGTCGTTCCCGTTGCCGTCGTAGATGATGAAGACCTTCAGGTAGTCTTCTCCCGTGTGGTCGGTCCTGGGGTAGACTCTGATGGGGTCGAAGACGAATCCGGACGGGAAGCGTTCGTAGAGGTCGACCTTGACGATTTCGGAGATTTGGCGTTCGACGTCTTCCAAGTTGGCCGCATCCATGGTTTCTCCTTGTAGAGGGCTTTTGTCCTGCGTATTTTGGCCGTTCCGGTGTTTGGAATTTTGCTCTTTCCGCAGGTATTATATACTTCCGGTTGCCGGAGTAGCCTTTCTTCATCCGGCCTGCCTTCTTGCCTTCTCTCGGCTGCTTGGTTGCCGACCTACGGCCCTACTCCGGATTCCCGGCATCGCCACAGGATGCGTAAGACCGTCCGCGTGGTCATCGAGAAACGCTCCGCCGCCTCTTCCACCGTCAGGATCTCCGCCTGCATTGCGTTCAAAATGCTGAGGTCTTTCCTTCCGGTCTTTTTTCTTTCCCAGTTTGCCATTCTCCTTTTCGTCACCCGTTGACTCTGTCTTGGTTCAGCGCCGTCCGGAACGTGAGGGAGATACGCCTCTTTCTGTCCTTGCTGCCGGACGGGCCCGGCTCGCTCCGCTTCGGCTGGATGCCGTGCTGCCGCCTTGACTTGGATGGCTGGGTCATCGCCGGGCGCGAGCCCTGGGGCAGCGGTGCCGGGGTCCTGTCCCTCCGGTTCAGGGAGAAGTCCATCTCCCAGCCGTCCATCAGGGATATTGGGCATACCGCGGTCTTGGACCCTGGGTGGTCTATGGGGGCACCCCTTCTCAGAGGGTGTGTGAGAAATATTGTAAACTGGTTTTGAGATAGCTTGGTGGGAGACGGGGGAGAGGCTGTACCTTTGGGGCATGAAGCGGAAAGCATATCCCAGTGATTTGACGGATTGCCAATGGAAGCATTTGGAACCCTTGTTGCCCCCTGGGTCGAGGAGAGGACGCCGGCGTACCGTGGACCTGCAGGAGGTAGTAAACGGCATACTATATGTCTTGCGCGGCGGCATACCATGGCGAATGGTGCCCCATGACCTGCCTCCCTGGGGCACGGTGTGGTGGTATTTCCGAAAATGGCGGGCCGATGGCACTTGGGAGCGGGTTGAGGAGGCGCTGCGCGGCCAGGTCCGGGAGAAAGAAGGACGGGATGCCATCCCCGGCGCTGCCATCATCGACAGCCAGAGCGTCAAGACCACGGAAAAGGGGGGCCTCGGGGCTGCGACGCCGGCAAGAAGGTATCCGGGCGCAAGCGCCGCATCGTAGTGGACATAGTGGACATAGTGGACATAGTGGACATAGTGGACATAGTGGACATAGTGGACACCATGGGCCTGCTTCTGGCCGTGGTGGTCCATGCGGCCAACATCCAGAGCCTGCCCCGTGCCACGACACGGGGACCGGGATGGGGCCAAGCTGGTCTTGGTAAAGTTGCTGCACCGGTTTCCCCGGCTCCAGGTCATCCGGGCCGATGCGGCCTACGCTGGCCGGTTGGCGGCGCGGGCTTGGGCCACCGGAGGTTGGGCGCTGAATGCGGTGCGCCGGAACCCGGACAGCCGCCGCTTCGAGGTGCTGCCCGGACGGTGGGTGGTGGAGCGCACCTTGGCTTGGCTGAGCCGCTGCCGGCGGCTGAGCAAAGACTACGAGGAATTGCCCGAAACCGGGGAGGCATGGGTCCATATAGCGATGGTCCACCTGATGCTCAAAAGACTTAAACCCAATTGATCCCTATTTCTCACACACCCTCTTAGTCTCTAGTTTCTAGTTCCCGGCCTCAGGGGGAAGGTTCCCAGCAAGCGCAACGGCACTGATGCGCTGAATCGGCCTCCGGACCCGTCTTCGTACTCGCGCACGTTTGCGGGGTTGACCCCGTTGCTTCTAAGCCAGTCGGCGACCGTCAGGGTATTGGCGGTCAGGTAGACCTTTACAACAATGACTGGATCGTCAACGGCATTCGCTTCGCCTCTGGCTCCGCTGGCCCCGCCCATGGCTTGGTCTTGTGCCTCCTTGGTCGCCTCCAATTCGACGACGTCTCGTTGTAGTTGACTATCCCGTATTTCAGGGTATTTGGGGGTGGGTTTTGGTATTGACCCCCCGGTCACTCCAATGATCTCGCGCCAACCGTCGCCTCCTTCTGTCTTAACGATTACGTCGGTCGGTGGCGGCGTGGGCTCAGGGGTGCTCTTCTCTTGTGCTGGCTTGGAGCCGGGTTGTTCTCCGGGTGCGGACTGGGTTGCCGGCCCACATGCCAGGAAGACCGCGGCCGTCAACAGAAGGGTCGCAATGAACAGTGGTGGTTGAGGAATTTTTCCGAGAAGGCTTTTCATAAGATTTCTCCTTTAGACTCTCCGTGTTTCGCGTTATCCGAGTCTGCCAATACTGGTTGGCTCTTGGTGTTGCTGGCTGTGGTTTGTGTTCATATCTCTCCTTGGTACCCGCCTTGCAGGCGGTTGTCTTTAGCGGCTGGGCGCAATCAGAATGTGGTGGCGACCGTAGAGGAGCGGGGACACGCGACAACAGAGGTCCTCGTGGATTTGGCGAGGGCTGCCGGTGTTTCCTCGATGGAGGCGTTCTGTCGGGCGGGGTGGCTGACGGAGGGGGAGCCAGTTGACAGCGTGGCCGTGGTTGGCTTGGTTGCCCCGGTGGCGGGGTAGAGGAGCCTTCTCAGGTGAAGATGTCGCGATTAAAGCGCAGGTGTAGCAAAGCTTTGGGATTGGGGACAGTGAAGAAGGGGTTGTTCGGGGATTATATTTGGCGTTGGAACTGGCCTTGGTAAGGTTTTAGGGCTGGGAGTCCTACGTGTTCGAGGATCAACTGGGCGATAGTCATGCGGGGTTTGAGTTGTATCACGAACGGCCCTATGTTGTTCATTTCTAGGAAAAGTCGTCCTTGAAAACCGGCCATGACCGTTGGGGCGGTGACCTGTACGGATAGACCGAGGCGTGCTAGGGAGCTCCTGCCTTCTATTCTTGCTGATAAGTGTCGAGGTAGGGTAATTGTCTCCAAGGTTTTGGCTATGATGAGGTGGTTGGGAGCCATGATGTATGGGGAGTTGGTTGTGATGGTTTCGGCTTTCCCGTGGGTGGTAAGGATCTGCATAACGTCGAAGCCATCGTCGGAAGGGTCTATGCTGATACCTGGGACCCTGTCGTTAGGTAGGATGAGGAGTTCATCGTGGAGGAGGAGGTCAACCGAAGAGCTTCCAATTCTGGTTGTGTCTGTTATGGGCGGGTCGAATATCAACCGTTCGGCGCCGATTTCTGCTCGGATCTCGAGGTCTGATAAAGTCATCTAGGTCTCCGGTTGACAAGGTCATGTCTCGGCGTATTGTGCCAGTGCCGCGGAAGTGGAAAAAAATCTTGTTTGGCCGAAGTTCGTGGGGGGAAAGGAGACGAAAACCATATCGGCCTGTTGTCCCATGAGGGCTGCTTTTACCGTCCGAGTGGATTCGTCGACGATGGTGAGGGGGACGTAGGCATGATGGATCTTGTCTCCAAGACGGAGTGATACCCTTGCTTCTTGTGGCGTTGGGAAGGGGTCTTTAGTGATCTGTTCATAAGGTAGGTCAGCTATTATTGGCGTTAGGTACCAGCGGATGGGCTCTGGGCCAAATCGTCCTATATTCATGTAAAAACCTTATGGTGCGGAGAATAGCAGGAAAACGATAAGAATCTGGTATGGGTATTGTAGAAAATATGTTGACATCGTCGATGTTATTTGTTCTCAGCATCGCCCGGGGGTAAGTAACATCTACGTTTAAGTATTGTCAAGGCTTTTCCGGTGGAAATAAAGCGCGTTTTGTCATCAATTGACGGAACGTAGGCTTGACCGGAGGTGTTAGAGGGTTGGGAAGAGGCTAAAGGTGGGTGGCATTAGAGGGGGATCGTGGGTAGCTTTGGGGGGTGCTACCCTTTTTTGAGCCCGTTACAGCGGCCGGTATATATCCAGGAATTCTAAGAAGGTTGGTAGTGCAGATCCCTTCCCTTCACCGGCCCTGGATGAATCGTCGCTCTCTCCTGTTGGTCCAGTCCGAAGGAGTTCTTGTTCTCACTCAACAAGCGATACTGGCAAACAGGAAGGAGGCTCATCGCTGTTTTTGCATCCTTTCAGGGGTGGAGGGCGGCGTTTTATTGTTCACTGGTTCAAGTCATTTGCAGTGACGGGTATGATGTTCGATAAGCCTCTGGTCATCAAGAGTTTGGCGGTTTCTTGCAACTCCTCTAGTTCGCTCCAGTAGGGTGCTATCTGGAAGGCCAAGCAGGCCAACGCCTTGAGGGGGTTGGAGTCGGCGACGATGGCTTGGGAAGCCCGAGGTTCATGTAACCGAGGCTTTGTCCAAGTTGGTCGTTTACAATCTGTGTGTGCTTGCCTGTGAAGTGAGGATGAGAGGTATGGTCTTGGATCTCCCTTCGGAAGCTCGTTTCCTCGAGGATTGTATCCAGATGATCGTTGACATGCGGGGTGCAAGTCACTGGGTCAGGCCGAGTGAGAGTCTCGAATACGACTCATTATTGTGCAGGAAAACTTTTTTTGAATATCAGAGCCCGTCCCATGAAGTTGGGGAGAGATGTAAGGCGTCACAATGAGCTTGATAATTGGCGTAACACGCATAGATATGAATCAGTTATGGCGACTATATGGCTCTTGTTGACGATATCCGAAACCGACCCTGGCTTATGGGACAGGCTCATCAATTCCGATTTATTGTGCAAAGTCCCTTTCCTGCATGAATTTTTTGAACAGAGAGGGATCGTCGTACTTGCACTGGGGCAGGGGGCAGTCCAGGCAGGACGGAGAGGCCTCGCAGTCCCCGTCATCTTGGAATGTTTCCCTGTCAACTTTGTGGTCCGTCCCGGCAGTCCTCTTTGGTCTGGGCATGATCGCACCTCCAGGTGAGTGTTCCTTGGCGCGGGGCTTGCCGGTGGATATCCGCTTGCCGGGCTTGCCCAGTGGTTTGGCGTCCGCCGGGATCCGGCGTGACGGGCTGGGTTGCGTCCGGCTTCCACGAGGTGCGCCGCCCTTGGTGTCCACAGGGGGCGCGCCGCAGTCTGAAGTTCCGATTTGGCGCGCTCTCAGCCCCGTCCTGGCGTGGTGGATGCTCCCACCCGTCTTCTGGGTCCGGCGTCTATCCCAGCCGCTCGATCATGTCTTTCACCAGCAGGTACAGCGGGGCCAGGAACATCAGCATGATTCCCCCCGCCACCATCGCCCGCTCCAGCGCCGGGTTTACCGGCTTGCCCTTCCGTAGCGCCAGCACCGCCTCCGCCACCATCTTGTACCCGTCCATGGACGGGATGGGCAGGAGGTTGGTTGCCGCCGTTCCCAGGTTCAGCGTCGCCAGTATGATCAGCCAGGTCCGAAGGACGGCGTACCCCGCGGCCTGCCCTGTCTGGCCGTAGCCGGTGACCGGCCTGAATACCGTGCCCGTCCGGCCTTCCGGTTCTCCTACCAGGATGAGGGCCATCGCCTGAAGCGTCCTGGTGTAGGTTTCTCCCGTGTTCCATATCCGCAGTGCGATGGCTTGCGGGGTCATCCGGCGCTCTCTCCCTGGGGTCTCCCACAGCTCCAGCAGGGCTCCTATTCTTCCGGTTTCCGGTTCAGGCCTCACCTGGAGGCTGATGCGGGAGCCGTTTCTCAAGACCCCGGTACGGAGCGTTCCTCCGCGCCGGGCCGCTTTCATCACCTCCCGGTATATTTCCTTCATGCCTGGAGGGGCCATGCCGGGATGGGCGAGGTCTCCGATGCTCACGATGCAGTCTCCGGGGAGGATCCCGGCCTGCGCGGCCGGTCCGCCAGGTTCCACCTCGACCACGGTCCAGGCGGGGCCGTCGACGGTGGCTGGCAGGAAGACGGCCACCGTGAGCAGGGCTGCGAGGGCCAGCGCGATGTTCGCCGTGACTCCGGCCAGCGTGATTGCTGCCTGCCAGCGCCAGGGCATCGCGTTGTATGCCTCCGGCATGCTCCTGGATGGGTCGTCGGGACATGTCACCTGGGCCGCCAGGGGTATGGCCTTCAGGGACCATGACATGTCCGCCAGTATGATGCGTCCTTCGTCTATTTCCCGGACCCGCCCGTTCAGCCTCATGTGGGTCTCGTTGTGGCGGCGGACCGTCTCCCATTGCTCGAGTGGGAGGCTGGTCCCGTTCATGGGCAGCACTCCGGCGGCGCTGTAGACCTCCTCCCCCGGCCCCCTGGCGGCGTAGACCGACGCCAGGTTTCCCGGCTTCAGTTCTCCCGCCTGGGGGTTGAGCAGCGCAGTTTCGCGGGTGAGCCGGATGAATGTCCTGCCCGTGTGCCAGGTGATGATCCTCCAGCCCACGCCGACCTGGAAGCTGCTGGTCCCGGCCCCCCTGATCCTGGCCAGGGCCAGGTGCCCCAGTTCGTGGATAACGAGGGTCAGCAGCAGCATGGGCGCGAGGCTGACGCCAAGGATCAACATGGTCAATTCGGTCCCTCCCGGGAGGTCCTTTTCCGGCGGCCTCCGTGCCCCGGACGCCCCGGGTCCTACGGCCGCGGGGGGTCCCTGCCGCCGGCCCTCGGGACTCTTTCGCGGCTTTCCATCATGCTCAGGACCGTCATGCAGTGATACCGGCACCGGTTCAACAGGAGCCAGGCCTGCCGGGAGTTCTTCGATACGGGCCCTCTCTCGGTCTGCCTCCTGGCCTGTTCCAGCGCCTCTATCAGGCTCTCGTAGTATTCCACGCTCCGGTTGATGCCCCTGAATCTTCCCTCCGGGTCCATCTTCACGCTCCTCATCCCCGAGGCCGCGGGAGTGTCCAGGAAGTCCAGCGCCGGCTGGCTCTCCAGCATCGTTTCCCGGAGTCTGAGGGCGTTGTGGTAGAGGGACGTTGCCTCGAACCGGATCGTCTGTCCGGGGGTGTATTCCGTTGTCTTCAGCATCTTCTCCGCTCCTGTTCCCGGTTTCGGGTTTCCCCTGATATTGACACGGTTGGGGGGCTCCGCGCTTTGTCCCAAGTGTCAAAGGTTTTCTGTTGTCCGGCTTGCTATGCTTCCATCATCCTTATGGGATTTCGCCCGGAGTTCGTTCAATGGGCCGTTGGCCGATCGTTCCGCTGCTGTTTCTGGTCCTGGTTCTTTCCCTTTCGCTGGGGTGCGGTATGCTCGGCTTCGGCGGTGATTCCGGGGATGACGGCCCGATGGGGCTCATCCAGTTCGATGACGATGATCCGGTGGAAGAACCCGGAGTCGCGGGGTCCGGCGACGGGGGCGGCGACGGGGCGACGGGGTTGCCGGTTTCCATCAACCCCGAGGTCCTGGTCGAAATTCACTTCCTCTATTCCTTCCAGGTCCGGATGGAGGGCCTCCGGCAGGTCATTCGGGACCTGAATGCCGGCCTGGAGCACTCCGGCCCCGCGGACGTCGACCTGGATTGGGTGATTGAGGTCCACCAGGTCACCCGGGAGTCGGACAGGTTCTTCCGGCTTCTCACGTCCATGAAGGTGCCCGAGTCCCAGCGGGACCAGTACCAGCATCTCCAGATCGGGATGTTGGAGACCATCCAGGTCGCCGGCTACGGCGCAGACCGGCTGCTGGCCGCCTCGGTGATCGTCGGCCCCTCGGGGCGCTCGATGCTGAACATGAGCGATGGGGAGGTCGATGAGTTTGAGACGCTGCTCCGGGAGTCCCGGTTCTTCCTGTCGGAGGCTGAGAGCCGGATGACCAGGCAGATGGACGAGGTTGTCCGCGCCGTTGGCGGCCTGGTGCTGAGATGAAGGCCCCTCGCATGTTCGGCGGGCATTCCGGTCCTGATGACGAGCCGGGGGGTTCCGGCCTGGTCGGGCGTCTCACCCGGGTGAACCGGTTCGTCGCCTTCGCAGTCGTGGGGCTGGTCCTCGCGCTGTTCGCCGGGTTTGCCGCCTGGTTCTTCCTCCTCCGGGAGGATGTCGAGAAGGATGGTGAGGGGGGCGGCGGCGGTGTCCAGGCCGCTTTCTCTGAGCCGGCTGTTTCCGCCGGTCCCGTGGGACCGGATGGGGGTCTTCTTCCTGAACAGCGGGACGAGAGGATCGCGCTCATGGTCGCCGCGACCGTCGAGGCGATGGCCACGCCCGTTCCCCCGCCGACTCCGACCCCGACTCCCGATATAGCGGCGACCCTCCAGGCCGAGTTGGCCCGGAACCGGGAGCTGGCGCCCCCGGTGGTCTTGCTCAACCCGTTGGACCTGGAAACGGACCGGGACCCCTATCTGACCCCCGGCGAGCTGGACTACTTCTGGAAACTGGGTCCCCGCCTCTGGGTCTACACCCAGGTCTGGCTGCACGTTCAGAAGGTCCTCTCGGTGGATAGCTCAGAGTGGAATTCCGATCTCCTGGGGTACGATGTCGAAGTTGCGCGGGAGCTTCTGGGTTCGGCGCCGGAGCGTCCCATGCTCTCCTCCAGCGGCGATGTTGACCCGTTGGTGCAGGCCTACGCCGACAGCGTCGAGTCCGGGATGGCCCGGGTCGGAGAGGCTGTGTCCCGGCTGTCCGAGGCCGTGGAAATCCTGGCCGGGGAGGAGGTGGGGCACCCGGAACGCGAGGAGCTCCTCCGGGCGAGCCGGGACGTTGAGGGCCTCCTGGCCGGGTTCGACGAGGCCATGTCGGCCTACAGCTGCTCGGTCTGCGGCGAGCTCTTCCGCCGGGGTGAAGGTCAACCGTGATCCCCCGGGCGCTGGAAGATGACGACGAGGCCAGGGGACAGCGGGGCCCCGATATCCTGGCCGAGGAGAAGGAGCGGAGACTCCGGCAAAGGCGCGGGCTCCGCGCCCTCTGGCTGGGAAACTGGCTGACCGGCCGCGCCGGGGTCATCTTCCTCTGCCTCTTCCTCGTGGCCGGCCTGGGCTGGCTGGGATTCCAGCGTATGGCCCCCGGCCGTTCCGATGTCGGCATTCACGCCTCCTCTGCGGCCTCTCCTCCGGAACGGGTGCGGGCCCTCACCGCTTCCGAACACGCCCTGGCCTCCGGGTACGGGGAGCCGCTCTACGTGGGTCCCGGGGGGCTGCCCGTGGTGCGGGTGGAGTCCACCGGGCAGGTCCGGGAGATGACCCCCTTCGAGGTGGAGTCCGGCGTTCCCTTCGTCCATCTTTCCTCTCCCCGGGGCCCGGTCGTCGAGTCCCCCGGCCCCAGGGGGCATGGCATGTGGTGGCAGGACAGGTCCGAGGAGTCCTCTCTGCGCCCCTTGGCGTCCTTCGACCGCCGCGCCTGGCTGGACCGGCAGGAGGCGGAGCTGGACCGTGCCGTCCGGGGCATCTCCGCGGGAATCGGCCTCCTGCGCGGGCTGGAGTTGGAAATCTGGAAGCCCGGCTACGGCCTTCCGCTCCTGGAGCTGTCCTCGTGGATCAGGGACCCCTATCCGCCGGCGCACTTCGGCCATTGGGGTGCGGTCCCCGGCCTGTGGGTCTGCGACGGGGTCCTGGAGTTGGACCTTCACCAGGGGGTCGGCCCGGACTGCCCCGGGGATGAGTACATGGACGCCCTCCGGGACGCCTGGTCCCATGCCGGGAAGATCGTGGACCGGATGGAGGGCATCGGCTGCTTCGTCCACCGGATGGACGGGATGAGCTCCGCGGACCTGTACGAGTCGAACGCGCGTATGGAACTTGCCTACGAGATGTTGGACCTCTTCGAGGACTACCGGGACCTGGAGCTCTCCCTGGCCCGGCTCAGGAGGGTCACCCGCGAGTGGGGCCTTGCCGTCACGGTCGACTTCGTGGGAGGTGGTTAGCCTTGCGCCTTTTTCGGTTCCTTTTCGTTCTGCTGCTTCTGCCGGTTGCCTGCTCCGGCGGCGAGGTTCCCACTCCTGTTGTTTTCTTCCCTGACGCGGCGGTCCTGCCGCTCGGTGATGCGGCTCCGGGGCTGGCGCCGGTCCCCCTGACGAAGCGTGCGGAGGAGTTGCGGCGCGTCCGGGAGCAGCACGCGGAGCTCATCCGCTCCATCCCGCCCACGCCGGAGCCCACGCCCACGCTGACGGTTGCGGAGCGGTCCGCGGCGGCGTCGGCCCGGGTCCGCCGGTACCCCGAAGGGGCCCCGATTCCTCCCCGGGTCGGGGAGGACTGGTTCGATCCGGCGACGGGTCTGGCGTTCTACCGGGACTCGGGGGGCGACTGGACGGGGAGGCGGGTCCGGGAGACTCATACCCACCGGGAGCTGTTCTACTACGGGGAGTACCCGGACTCGATTCCCAACTTCTCGGACCGGAGCATCTACCTGATGCTATCCCGGGAGTTGGCCTTCGAGGCGGCCTCGTCGCTGCCCCTGTTGGGGGACCCGACGCCGGCGATGATCGGCGCCTTCTCCCGGAACCTGGGGTGGGAGCTGCGGGATTCCCCGGAACCGGCGGTCAACCTGTGGACGACGTTCACGGTGCGGCGGGAGGGGGAGTTTCACACCTACGCGGTGGGCGGGGTGATGCTGATGGGGATGGCGTGGACCGGTGAGGGAGACGGCGTGGTGGAATACGTGACGCTGGGCCGTTGGATCGGCCCGGTGGTGGTGGAACGGCTGCGGTGACTTTCAATTGCGTCAGGAGGTTTATTGATGGGCCACAGTTTCATCTTCAGGGTCCTGGTCCGGTTTTTCCTGGCAGGCGCCGCCGCTTGGATGTCCGTATCGACTTTTGAGAAGAGTCTGCAGATCGCAGGCATGTTCGCGGGTGAACGGAGTTTTCCCGCCGAATACATCGGTTTCTTCGTACTGGTCGGGGTCGTCGCCGGTATCATCGCTCTGGCAACCGTCTTCATTTCCATGTCGGTGAGCTATCGAGGCGCAGGACTGTTCCGCCGGGAGACCGACGGCATACGGGATGATGTAGATGAGATACGGGAGTTCGTCGGGATGGACGGCCGTGGCGGCTGACCTGGAGTTTGTCTGGGCTTTCAGGGAGCTGGGTTTCAGATGAGGGAAATGGCTGTGGCCATGTTGCTCAGAGGCGCCGATATGGCGAGGGCCAGATGGCAAGCTGTCACGGGTATGAGTATCCCATTCCTGTGGTTAAGACCGTGGTATTTTGCTTCCAGTGTGAAGAGGTTGCCGTAATACCCTGCTGCTGCAACTGCCATAACGAACAGGGCTAGGTGAAATGCGAGTAACTCTGGCATGTTCGCTTTCCCTCTTGCTGTAGGAGGGAGGTGTCCCCCCTCGATTTTTGCAAGGGGGTTGACGCCCTTTGTGACGCGGCCTTATCATGCCAGCGTGGACTTGCGAGGGCGTCTCCCCTTGCACTATGCGCCAGCGTTCTAACCGCTGGCGCAGGGGGGTTACCCCCCGTCAAGTTATTCCGGCTTCATGGCGGAAAACGGAAGATACTCCGGGTTTGGCTAAACTGCGCGGAGTTTTTCAGGATAGGTGGTTGATCCTGGTGGAATAAGGGGTGATAGAGGTGTTCCGGGGGTCAAGCCCTTTGGGGGGTGACCCCAGGTTTTTCACACTTCGGTGATGGTGTGAAGGTGATAAGCTGGTCATCCTTGTTGATGTGGTAGTACACAGTAGGGGGGATTGGTTTCCAAGGACAAGGTCCACAAATCCGTTCAGGGTATTTGTTGACCCAACCAGGGGTTTCGGACGAGTTGATGGTCGAAGTTGAACGAAAGCTCACTCCAACGTTCTAAGCTATCCTCTCAATGATGGGCTAAGATGTCGAACGCATTTGTGGACTGAAGTTCTTACAGCGTATTCTCTCTGGACGACGGTTGGCGATAGGTGCAGCTGTCAGTGGATGTAGAGTCCTGAACGCTGAGGGATTAGTCGGGAGCGCCGGTGGTGGTGGAGCGGCTGCGGTGAATGGATTTTCAGCTCTTCAGGAGTCCTTTTGCCTCCCTGCGCCGATTGGTTTCTAGCCGGTTGGTTTCTGATCGATGCCGATGATCTCCTTGACCAGGTATTCCTTCAGCAGGTTTCCGCTGTCGTCTAGGTCGTTCCGGCTCAGCCTCTTCACGGTGTCTATCGCCATGCCCGCTTCCTCGGAGGAACTTTCGCCGCGCTTTGCTATTCTAAGGAACAGTTCTTCGTCCATCTGCATTTGACGAGGGGCTGTTTCATCTTTCCTTCAGGTCTGGGATATCAGCGCCAGATCCGGTGGTATCGTGATTATGGCTAGGACCATCAGTATGACGGTGAATATCATTGCCCACAGCATGCCGATCGTGTATCTGGCGTGAACGAGTTTCCATGCTTCCCTATCTTGGGCCGGCCTATCGACTGATGGGAAGATCGCCCTCCCACTTAAGAGCATGAGTGCCCCGTATTCCAGCCCGGTGCCCCCGGCGCATATTAGCTTGGCGATGTTGACCGCGAACACGGGGTTTGGGCGTCCTTCGTCCAGTCCAGAAATGAGAAATGCCGCAGCCATGACTGCGGTCGCTATCGTGACGGAGGTGAGATAGATCTGGTTCCAGTGCCTCTCCGTTTCCGAGAGTGGTTCCTGTTCAGGATTCATGCTACCTCACCGTCCTCAGCATCATGGCAAGTGCCAGGGGCATGCTGGTGAACATGACGAAAGCGGTTATGGCCCAGATGAATACGAGGGGGAGTTGATCGTTCATCCAGGCCTCCACGGCCATGATGACGAACAGACCGGAAATCACCCCGCTCATGGCGATTGCCATCGCCATGATTCTCCAGTGAGGCCTGAGGGTTTCCCAGAGCGTTTTCCTCGTTTCGTTTCCACTCTGCTCAGGTTCTCCCGTAACTGTGCTCATCGTTGCTCCGTTTGGATTCCTTCTTCTTTGGTTGATTTTATCACCGGCGGCGCCGGTTCCATTCCGGTCCGGCGTAGCCGGATTCCTCGGGCGTGGTGGTATTTGTAGTCTGCTACACTTGGCCATTAGGGTGTTTTTCAGGCGTTGGCGCCATTCCAGTTCCACTGAATATATGTAAGTGGCCTTGGGTGGGTATCATCAGGTTAGTCCGATTCCTCATTGGACGTTTTCATTAGAACTCATGAGCTCCTCCGCTCCATCCAACAGTTCACCAGCGTGATTGACGTTCCCAGCAGGATCCCGCCCCAGATGGTGCCCCAGCCCTGTGCGTCGTGGTCAGCCCGCAGGTACAGAACTCCAGAGTATACCGGGATGCTGGTGACCATCGTGCCCCAGGCGGCTCCCACCATGATCCAGGTCCGCCGGCCTCCCTTCCATGCCCATCCTAACTCTCCCCTGAGCCATGTCCAGGCTTCCTTTGGGCTGAGTTTCCCTGCGTGCTTTTGTCCCGGCTGCTCCTTGGCGGTCATGCCGGTTCCTCCGTCGCTCTTACTACTTCGTCTATCATCGTTGGGATGTAATTTGGAGTGATGAGTCCCATGGCTTCCCGCCATCCTTTACCGGCCGCTCTTGGAGCAGAAGACGAATGCCCTGGACCAGGTAGCCCCGCTCCAGGGATGGGACCTGCCTGATGAGTTCGACACCCTGCGCTGGTTGCTGGAGTCCTGTATGGACCGGCGGGGCAAGCGCGAGTTCGTGCAGGTGCTCAGGCTGCTGGAGCACTTCTCTCTGGAAGAGGTGCATCATGCCGTGAGAGAGGTTATCAGGCTGGGCGCCATCAGCATCGATGCGGTGAAACACTTGGTGCTGTGCCGTCTGGAGGGACGGCCGCCGCAGCCGGACCTGGAGCTGTACCTCTACCTGCTCAGGGTGCGGGTGAGCGCCACGTCCGCCAGGGACTACATGACGTTGCTGTCAGGGAGGGCGGCATGAACGACCGGTCCACGCTGCTACTGGAACATCATCTGAAAGAGCTCAAGCTGCCCAGCTTCCTGAGAGAGTACGGGAAGATGGCCGCCCAGTGCGCCGCCGGGAATGTGGACCGCCCAGAATACCTGCTCAGGCTGGCGGAACTGGAGATCATCGACCTTCACCAGCGCATGGTGGAGCGGCGGATCCGGGCCGCCCGATTCCCTGCCGTGAAGAGTCTGGACACCTTCGACTTCCCGGCCATCCCCTCGGCGAACAGGGGACTGGTGACGGAGATGGCTCGCTGCGAATACGTCCAGCGACGTGAAAACGTCATCGCCGCCGGCAACGTTGGTTGTGGTGAAAACAGCAGCGGTTTCTCCTTGGAGAATACTCCAACGTGCTTGGTGAGACTCGGGTATATTTGTCCGCTGGGGGAGGACAGGATGGTGATGATGGACCATGTTTCGGATGCAATTCGCTGCGAGGTGTGGGGGATGCTTTGTGACTTGGAGCGGAGCTGCCGCTACTATAGCACCGTTGCGTTTCATCGGGTTTTCCCGCTCGCGGCGTTCGTTGCGGTTTGCGGGCGGGTTTGGCTGCCCGATTGTCCGCGCGTGCGGGAGATGAACCCCTGTGGTTTTCCTGGGTCCCCTGCTTCTCGGGAATCAGGTGTTGACGGCGTCGTAGCCGGGTTGCTAGGGTGATAAAAACCCCGGGGCAGTCACAATACCTTGGGGCGTGAAGAAGGGAGGGATCTGACTCTCCCTGGATCTCCTGCGACACTGGGATGGTAAGGGTCGTCGACTTGGAGAGTCAAGTTCTCCCCGCGGTTCGGTGTTGGGAGCATGTCTCTTCGGGATCTGGCCCCTGTGGCAATGGCTGCCCTCGGTTTACTGATGTTGGTGATGGGATTATCGACACTCGGCAGGGTCTTTGAGGGCAGTTGGAAGGACAGGCTCAAATGGCTCTTCATATTTGTTTCATTCTTGTTTGCCGGGGCTTTCCTGGTTTATCTCTTCTTCTTCAAGGCTATCGGCGTCTGGTGACTGTCTTGAGTGGAGATTCCAGAGTTCGCTGAATCGCGATTCCCATCGTGAGGTCCATTGCCACCCCAAATCGCGTCCTGCCATCAGCGTGAGCATGAATATGGCCTGCAGGATGCTCAGCGCGCCGATTCCTGTTCCTCCTATTCCGGCTGCACCTAGGGCATTGCCATGATTCTCTCGTCCCGGAGGCTTTCATACGGGCCTCGATGGACCCAGCTCCACGCAATGATGACTGCGAGGGACAGGAATGGCATCGACATTGGCAGGATTCTCAGCTTTCCCATCCACTGGAAGACGGGGAACATCCCCGTGATTGAGATCCCGGCCAGTGGACAAGCCAGCATCGCTAGGTATGGCGCAAAATGCCAAGCTGGGGAGGTCTCCCAGTCGAAGCGGAGTCCTAACGTGAGCCATACTGCCAGAGTCATCGTCATGCCGATCAGTGAGAATGCCGCCAGCTGGGCGGAGGGCTTCGGGAGCTTCATGTGCGTCTCCAATCCTGGGATGATTGGAGTTTAGTGCGCGATGCGGCCTGGGCGCTTTGGCAGGATGTGGGTGCGATGGTCTTCCGCGGGGGTTGACGCAGGGGCTTCGGGAAGTTCCCGCGGTTGCCCTGTCCTGGGGTCCTTTGCGGTTGTGGTGCGTCCCGTGGGGGCTTGGAGCGGCGGGTGGCGGTTATGGTCTTGCCTCTTCCCCTGTTTGCTCCGGATCTGGTTTTATGGCCGGCGCCGGCGCCGGTTGGCCTGGGAGGCCCCGGGCTACGTTGGGATGCCGGGAAACCTCCCCCCATATCGATTTGCGACCGTTTCGTACGCCTCTTTCGCGGCTTCAACGTTGTCATGGTTGTGCAATGTCAGGCCCACCCTCTGGGTGGGGCGGGACCAACGGGCCATGATCCCCTCATAGCGGGCTTCGGCCGCAGCGTCGTCCAGCCGGTGCGACTCGATGTCTCTCCATAGTTGCTCCCCTTCCACCTTGATCTCGTCGCACAGTTCGGATGTCAACCGGAGAACGGCGGCGGTCTCCGCGTAGTTGGTGACGGCATCGAGAATCGTTGTGACTCCCAGGCCCAGGGCCACCAGCCCGCCGAGGGTCCAGAGCAGCAGGGGCTGCCCGGAGAGGAAGTATACGACGGCGCCCTCAAACAGCACTCCCAGCAGTAGCAGGTAACGTATGGCCCGGTACCGCCGGGAATGGCGGTCCGCAAGTTTGCCGTAGTACCGCACCTGGCGCTCCAGGTCCAGCATGAGCCCCCATGTGTCGCTCCGGGTAACGTTGGATACTTGCATCGTCAATTCCCTGGTTTCTCCATCTTCCGGATATCCGGCCAGGCTGTACGATGATGATCAGCAGCTACGGGTTGCGGACCCGGGTGCAACCCCGGGTTCCGGGCCCCCGCGGTCTGGGCCGGGCTTATTGCGGGCCGGGGCGCCTGCTGCGATCATCTGGGTCCAGAGCAGGAATACTCCAATCATCGCCGTCGCGACCCCGGTCAATGCCAACCAACCGTAGCTATTATGCAAGAGTGGTTCCTGGTAGGGGTGCGCGAAGGCCCATACAACGCTTGTCGTGCATAGTACGACGGCAGCGCACAGGAGACTATGGATGCGGTCAGAAGCATGCTCATGTTTGATGTCTCCGGCTGTCGGATCGGCAACGCCCTCCAGGCGGCTTTTGAAGTGGGTCCAGGCGGTTCGCCATATCCGGGTCATTTCTGGCTGCCTGGGCGCTCCTTGCCTACTGCGTTTTCCTGAAGCTCATCGGCATCGGATGACAAGTCGCAGGGGAGGAGGCTATGTTCGCCCTGAAAGCGTGATACCCAACGCCATCCCATCCTGTGGCCTGCCAGCAGCGCGAGAGTGAGGCTGGCCTGCGTGAGGCCCAGGATGGCAAACCCAATCACCGAGGCTGCGAAGACGCTCATAACCACCGGCAGGATCCGGTTGTCCCGGATGCTTGTGTAAGGGCCGTTATGGACCCAGCTCCAGGTCAGGAGGGCTCCGAGGAATAGGAGGGGCAGCGATGGAAGGATTAGCCATGGCCTTCCCAACCACCGGAAGGCGGGCATCATGCCGAGGAGCGAACATGCCAGGAGCATGCAGGTCATCATCGTGAAGTATGGGACGAATTGCCATCCAGGGGAGATTTCCAGGTCGAAGCGCAGTCCGAGCGTAAGCCATATCGCCATTCCCATCACCACGCCAATGGATGAAACCGCTGCCCGGGGCACGGAGAATTGCGGAAGAGCCATGGGACGCCTCCAATTCGGGAATGCCCCCAGCTTAAGGCGTGAGGCGGTCCGGGCGCTTTGGCGGAAGGGACGTGCGACGGGTTTCTTACGTGACGCTGGGCCGGTGGATCGGCCCGGTGGTGGTGGAGTGGCTGGAGTAGCGGCGGGGCTTCCGCTGTTGCTCAGCCGCTCAGGAGGACTGTTGGGGTTGGTGAGCGCGGGGGCGCCGGAGCGCTGGACCGGGTGGTGGCTGCGCATGCGCGGGTCAGGGCTGTCTGCCGCGTTCCAATTCCTCCTCCAGTTCGGCGACGCGGGCCTCGGCAGCCTGCCTGGCGTCCTCCGCGGCCAGTCTGGCGGTTTGTTCCTCTGCTCTGTTTTTCAGGTATTCCCTGGCGGCCGGGTTGTAGATCCGAAGCTGGTTTCCGTCCCAGCACAGGTCCAGGCCGAGTTGGTCGCTGTGGCTCCAGATCATCCCGCTCGTTTCGGTGTTCAGCCGGACCCGTTCGTACCTGCCTCCGGCCAGACGGTTCGCGGCCAGGGGCGGGTCCATCAAGCTGCCGTTGGTTGGGTCCAGGCGCCAGTACTCCAGGACTCCCATCTCGGCGTAATCTCTTGCCTTTTCGTTCGAGTCTCTCTGGTGGGTTGATTCTGAGGCAACTTCCAGCACGAAGTTCACTGGCTGGTTGAATTTGTCGATGACGTATCCGTTGTCCTTCCAGACTTCGTCCCGGTCCACGCCGAATACGACCACGCAGTCCGGCCTGCGCCGGATGCGGCTTGGTTGCCGGTCTTTCTGGATGTATGAGGTGTCCCGGTTCAGGAAGACGGCTGGGTCGTGCCGGTAGAGGTTGAGCAGCATGAAATGCAGCTCGTCGATGTGGGGTGTTTCTTGCATGTTCTCCCGTTTTGGCGTGTCGGGCAATGGTTTCATGTTGGCGTATTCGCCATAGTCCCGGAGGGCTGGGGTGGGTCTGGCGGTCATTTTGTCTCTCCGCGCCGGGCTTTGCGCCGGTGATGGATAATTCGCCGCTTGTCTTGCCGGTTGTGGTTCCGGGTTCAACGTGCGCTCTGATTGTAGCATCGGGGTCATGTCGGTGCAGGGTTGTTGGGCCACCGCCGGCTGGGTTGGTTTAGTCGGCAGACCTCACCGCAGGGCAAATTGGTGGGGTTCTGCAGTGGAATTTCTCTGATGCCGTCCCCTAAGCTTATCCTTGAGTAGTACTTCTCTCTGGAAGATGAGCACTGACTCATGTGTCAACTCTATGAAAGTGGTCTGATGAATTATTGGATTCCAAACGTTATGGATCGACGAAAGAATTGGCAGTCGACGACGAACTCCATATCTTGCTGCGTGGCTACACCAGGAGCCAGACGCGTAAACTCAATGACAGCATCTGAAGAGCTTGGATACCCTGAGCGCTTCCAGTCAGAACAGGCTATTAGAAATTCGTCCAAGAGTGTGTCGCATCCGTAGCAGAGGATCTGACCTTCGAAAGGAAGTACTAAGACGAGTCCTGAGTCGCCGTCTAGCAACCCGTACCCTCGGGGGTTTAGGCTGAAGAATGCCCTGTGGTCTTTCGCAGCGAGGAAGTAATACAGTTGGGGAGGGAACGAATACCAGAGCTCATTATCATGCAGGCGACGTAGATTCTGCGGACACGGAATAGAGACTGGAGAACCGTAGCTACCAAGATCGAGCCCCAACGGCCCGTTCGGTCTCGCGCGCGATTCTAGCCTTCCTTGAATCGGCATGAATCCGGAATAGCCAAGAACTCTGCCGGCCACTCTCCCATTACAATTCTCTATTCGGGTTAGAGGGTGCCAACCCCCGTGTGCCAGGGGCACTAACATAAAACCACCCGGTTTCAATTGCTCGAGCCAAAAAGGAGAGATATCTGGACAACCTACAGTGGCAATGATTCGGTCGAATGGAGCCTCGTCAGGCACGCCCTCAAAGCCGTCGCCCACAATGGTTCTTACTCCAGAATACCCAGCTCTAGCCAACGAACGGTCGACATCTGCGATAACATCTGGCTGAATGTCGATGCTGACAACAAGGCTAGGAGACCCCACAGCCTCAGCTATTAGCGCGGCGTTATACCCAGTCCCCGTGCCGATTTCAAGAACTTTCATTCCAGGAACTAAATCCAATAACTCGAGACTATGTGCCACAACGGACGGTTGCGACGCAGAGCTGGTCCCAGAATCGCCTACAGAGCGTGTAACTAGGGATCTGTCGTCGTAGATTAATGCCAAGTGCTCGAGTGCTGGATGTTCGGGGTCATGGCAAACAATCTGCTGATTCGACCAGTCTGAGTTGGATAAATGAAAAGTTTCCACGAATAGATGTCTTTGAACAGACAAAAATGCCTGTTCAATACGTTGGGTACGGAGGTGCTGGTTCTGCTTTAGCTTTGTCACCAATAGCTGTGTCCAGTCCCTATAGTCGATCTGGTCTACCATCGTCAGCCTCCAGCAGTGGTATGATCTGCGCCATAACTTTGGTTATGTCAGACATTGTCAATATTTCATTTTTTACAACTGCGGAGCCAGAGAACTCCATTGGATCGACTTTGACTATAGTATCGTCAAAGAACGTTAACATCTGGCGAAAGCCATTACTATTATTGCAACAAAGCGTTCTCAACAGGTGCACTAGCAGACCATCAGTGTTGTATTGATGGGTAAAGGGACTTCAGTTTGATTCGGGCGTCCTCGATAGTGAAGCGCTAGTCCACCCGTATTTCATCCTGGTTGCGCTGGTTCTGCCACGCTGCCACCTCCCGCCGCAGGACACCTTGGTCTGGAATGCGGCAGTCCAAGCATTGCTGGACTATGACGCCGATTTTAATCTCGGCCATCCCTTCGGTAGGCTCAGGACAGGATTCAACCAACTTCCATGCTTCGGCAGACTCAAACGCCTCGTATAGCGAGGCCGGATGATGCGTGTTCAGAGTCTGCCCCAGCGAAGGCCGGGGTTCTCAATCATCAGCACAATCTGGTCTTTGTCCGGGTAGTCCTCATCCACCAGTTTCTTGACCACCCGCGCCCAATCGGACCTGGTGCGCCGGTCGGTGACTTCGACTCGGCACCTCCCTTCCAACGGCGCGAACAGCATAAACAGGTTGCTCACGCCATTGCGCTCGTATTCGTAATCATAATAGCCGACCGCTCTGGGGCCGGGTGGAAGCGGCGGGTGTGTCTCCTTAACCTGTTGTTTGCAGGTCTCGTCCAGACATACCAGAACTTCCCGGCCCCCATAGGGGCGATGGTAGACTTCCAGCACGTCCTCCATCGCGCACACGAACTCCGAACTGTCCTCCGGCGGGATGCGCCAGCACTCTTTCAGCCAGAGCCTGCCCCGTTTTCCAACGGGGCAGGCTCTGGTTTTTTCAGAGTCCGGCGCACCGTATCGGTACTGATGCTCTCCACTATCTCCCGCTCCACTAGTCCATCCGCCAGCATTTGCAGCGTCCAACCGGACCGGCCCTCCGGCGATTCTCCGCAAGACAGCGCAATCAAGTGAGCCTCCCCCAGACCGTCCAGTTTCTTCAGACGACGGTTGAGTTGCTGCTTCCGTCGCAACGCCGCCTCAACACCCTCCTCCACGCAGCGGCGGCGCACTCTTTCCACCGTCGCGCAACCTATCTGGAGGGACCGGGCAATCTCCTAAACTGATACCAAGGTGAGATATGCATATGGGGGGTCAAGCGGTGGTGCCGATCCGTCATTCAGGTACATTTGGAAGAGATTCACTGTGGCGCCTAAGCCAATCTTCATCGCCCCACAAATGTAGGTTCCACCTTGGCTTTAGTTTAGTAGACCAACCGCTTTGAAATGATGGGGACCCATCTTCACGCTTTGCTTGAGACCGACTGTCAATGGAGGCGCGATAGTAGGCCATTGTGGCGGTGGGAAAGTGTACCACCGGGGGCAAATGACCAGCATAAAGGTCCGGGCCAACTGGTCAGGGAGAATGTTCCCCTGACTTTTGCAACGGTAAACTGTGGGGGAATCAAGCCGGTGTCCGGGGCAACCTAGAAGTCATCTGGTTCTTCCAGAGCCTGGGAGGCGGCGTTGGTGCGGCTGTGCATTAGGCGGCCGGCGCGTAGCTCTCCCATGGGCTTCTGCCCAAGGTGCCCGTAGCCACGCCAACGCCAACATCAGAGTCTTCAGCCGTTATCTCGGTGGTACACTTTCTCTCTGCCACAGTGGTATGTTTTGCCGCTGCCCTTGACAACATCCGAGCGGGACATAGCCCAGGCGAGAAACCCCACTATAACCGTCCAAAGTTCCAAGTGTGTATAATAATGGCCTCACACATCAGCTAGGAGGGCGCATGGCCATTAAAAACTGGGATACTCAGACATCCCGCATCGTATACCACCGCTTGGCAGCGGGGGAATCACTTATGGAAGGCCTCGAATCCTTGGCTCTTTCAGAAGGCATCCGGGAAGCCGCCGTAATCTCCTGTATAGGAAGCCTAAGCCAATTAAAACGTCGTAATCTTTGCAACTGGGAACGAGAGCATGAGAGGGAAACAATCAACGAAATTCTTGAGCTGGTAAGTGCAGAGGGTTACGTTCAACCTTTGGAGGAAGGTGGAATATACGTTCATATACACGTCGCTGCTGCACGACCTTCAGGCGAAATTGTCGGCGGCCACTGTGAGGACGCTACATGCTTTACCGGCGCATACATATATCTCCAAGTCATAGAAGATACACGGAGCTGAAACGCTCCGCCTGAATATCTCAGAGATTAGTCGTCATCAAACCCCGATATACCCGCTATCACTGTGCAAAGGTTCATGCTCAGTTCGGCGTTGCAGAGGAAGAAACCCACCTCCCACGGGAAGGGCTTGTCCAGCGACTCAGGCAATGCCGTCGCTACCACATTCCCCGTCCGCGATACCTTGGGACTGACGGAGCGGACCGAAAAGGCCCGCCCGTCAAAATCAATCTCGATTACCTCAACCGGGGAAGACGTAGTTTCCGGCTAAACCCGAATCCACCGAAGGAGAGGGGCGGGTCAGCGTTCTGAAGCGGCAAGAAGGTGCTCCTGTGTATCTGGGATAATGGTTTGTAACAGCAAACCGACCCCAGAATGTCAAGGGCGGTGGTGGTCGCAACCTACGTCACGGGGGCCATGCGATACGTTGGCTCATCGGCCTCCGCCTAGCAGGGTCGCCGGCAGTGGCCATGGAGTAGGTCACTATAGGTCCTGGCCGGCATGGTCGCGGTGGGAGTGACTAGCCTTGCTCTGCGCCTTCGTGCGGCGTCAATACAGCCGGTGGGAAGCGAAGTCGGAAACAGATGCACTCGAGCGAAGGCAGAGGGGGATCCCCGACCTTGGTGAAAATGGTCAGGCCCTGGTGGCCGGCGGCCTGAGCTTGTCTGCCTTCGCCATCGGCGGGGTGGCCTTCCTTCAGCTTGCTCGGCAACCCAGTCTTGCCCTTCGCCATTCTCCTGGCGCTGCTGTTGTTCGCCCTGGTCGTCATCATGGGCCTAGCGACCCGGGTCGGGATACCGCAGGACAGCGAGGACCGGACCGTGGATCTGGAAACCGCCGTCTACCACGACGACCAGGATCCCTACGGAACCCAGTCCCGCACGGGGCTCTCAGACCCTCAGCAAGGTAGCGCCTAACTAACATTGCAACTCCATCCCTGCTTCGAAGCTGGCAAGCGCCTTCTTCACCGTCGAGGGTGAGCAGCTGAGGACCCGGGCGATCTGTCGTTTGCTTGCCCCCTCCTCGGCCATGGGCCGGCACTGTTCCACTTGCTCCGCACTCGGGGCCGGGGGCCGGCCGATGCTCTTGCCACCGGCCCGGGCTCGCTCCAGCCCCATGCGGATGCGCGCGCTGGCCGACTCCACTTGGTAGGCCCCCTGGGCCAGCATCGCCCTCCGGAAGAATTTGGCCGCGGCGCTGTCCTCCCGGGTGTCGATCTGCTCCCGGAGGGCCACGATAGCGATATCTCGCTTGGTGAGGTCGGCCTGGATGGCCACCCCTTCCTTGAAGTTCCGGCTGAAGCGGTCCAGGAAGGCCACCACGACGGTATCCCCGGGCCGGACCCGGGCCATCAGGTTCTTCCAGCCATTACGGTCCATGGTGCGGCCGCTGGCCGTGTAGGTGAATATCAGGTCCTACCGCATGCCGTGGGCTGCCAACTCCCAGAGCTGGGTCTCCAGTTTCCTGCTTTCGTCGTCAGTCTTGCTGACCCGGGCGTAGCCGTAGGTGACTGGGATCATAGTCATCTTGTCCAACAAACGGGCGTTTTTGAACGGCTCCCCATCCCACGCCCCGGCCCCATTGCGACGGATGTGCAACTATGTGCAATAACAGTTGGCACCCAACAAGGGCGGCAAGCCTTTGTTGTACAGCAGCTCCGAATGCCGTGATTGTTGCCAGGACTCTAGTAGTCCAACAGCTTTGAAATGATGGGAATAAGAGGGTTCATCTTGACGGAGAGCAACATTCCCAAGTATTGGCGGGTGACCCCGCCAATCTCGGCTACCCCTCATTTCAAACATTTCGGACTACTAGCCGGAATCGGGCTCCGGGCTGACCATGTGTCAATGGCGGCAGGAAAACCAGGGTTACACCGAACCTCCCTCAGCTAGGACGGCCAGCTCCGCCTTAGATAGTCCCAACTCCCCGCACAGGACCTCTTCGTTGTGCTCCCCGATGAGAGGCGCACGCCGGGATATCCTCCAGGGTGAGCCGTTGAAGATGGCCCCTGGGCCTGGGTGTCGAAATGTCTTGCCAAGTTCCAGGTATTCTACATCTGTCCAGAACCTCCGGTCCTCCAGGTGAGGGTCCTGCATGACCTCGTCCGGGGAACGGATCGCCCCCGTGTTGGAGCCACGCTTCTGCAAGCCGTGGTAGGCTTCGTCCCGAGGGATGTTGGCGAGGAAGTTTACAAAAATTCCGCGAATATGTGACTGGCTCTCGGCGATGACCGTTGGGTCCCGGTACTTTTCATCCAGTAGGTCGCCCGCCAAGCCGTGCTCATCCATCCACGGCGCAAGCATCAGCACCCGCTCCGGGGTAACCTGACCGACATTCACGTATTTTCCATCCTTACAGAGGACCTGGGCGTTGGGCCCAGTGGCGGTGTTGCCACCTCCTGTTCTACGAGGAATCACATCTCTTTTGTAAATATACTGGTTCACATGGCCCTCGGTCGTGAGCGCGCAGGCATCATGCACCGAGGCATCTATGTACTGCCCCCGGGCCGTCACCGACCGGTTAACCAGCGCCGCGGTAATGGCGATGTAGGCGTAGTGACTTCCGATGTGCCAAGCCTGCCCTCCTCCGGGAGCGATGGGCGGTGCATCTGGCGCCACGTCGTCGTCATAGCCACACCTGGCCATCTGTCCGCCCGCAGCCAGATGCAGCAGGTCGCTGGTCTGGAAGTCCTGCCACGGCCCGGTCTGCCCAAAGGGGGTCAGTGAGCACATAATCAGCCCAGGGTTACTCTTTGCCAGATCTTCGTACCCCAGCCCCAGGGAGGCCAGATAACCGGGCCTGAAGGTCTCCAGTATCACATCCGCCTTCTCCGCCATTTGCCGGAACAGCCGGCGCCCGTCCTCCATCTCCAGATTCAAGGTAACCCCCCGCTTGGAGGTGTTGTAATGCCAGAAGTAAAGGCTCCTCTCCCGATCCGGTACGTCCTGGTAGAAGGGCCCCACGGTCCGGGCTGCCTCGCCACCGGGCGGCTCTATCTTGATGACGTCTGCTCCCATGTCAGCCATCTGCTTGCCACACCACTGCCCCTTCTCATCTGCGAGCTCCAGCACCCGCAGCCCCCCAAAGGCCCCCGCAGAATTCCGGTCCGGCGTCCGCGCCGGCGCCGGAGCGGGATTCGCTATCGGCTCATTCCCACTCCACTGTACGGGCGAGGCATCCTCCATCATCTCCTTGAGGTAGGGATAATCTTCCATACTGAGGTCCTTTGGCCAGAAGGTGCCGTCGGCGAAGCCGCTCACCAGCACCTCGTGACTGATGCCCAACAACCCCTGAAACACCTCTTTGTTGTGCCCGCCGATCAGGGGACCTGACCGGCTGTTGATTGCAGGCGTCTCCGACATCTTGAAGGGAGCGTTCTGAAGGGGCCAGGTCCCCAGCGCGGGATGCTTCACGTCCCGGTACATCTCTCGATGCCTGAGCTGGGGGTCGTTATCCACCCGGTCCTGGCTGCTTTGAACGGGCATGGCGGGTATTCCCGCCGCCTGGCACCGCTCCATGATCTCGTACTTGCCCAGAGTCTTGGTCCATGCCTCTATCCCCTGGTCCATCTCTTCCTGGTGCTCCAGGCGGCCTTCAAGGGTGGCAAACTTCTCGCCGGTGGCCCAACTGGGAGAGCCCATTACCCCCACTAACTTCCGCCACTCATAGTCGGAGAAGCAGACCAGGGCACACCAGTCGTTGTACTCCGCCGGACTGGTCTTGTAAGCGTTGTGCGGCGCCCCGGTCCGCCCCCGGTAGTTGTTCACCAGGGGCGTGCCAGGCCAGTGAGCGCGGTTGCCCGGCGGGTAACCCTTTCGCATGGTGGAACGACCGTTGGCCTGGATGTCCAGAAAAGCGGGACCATTAAGGGGGACGCCGATGATCCACTGGGAACTGTCGACATGCTGTCCCTGACCGGTCATGTTGCGATGGTAAATCGCACTCAGAGCATACATGGCCCCGTATAAGCCACCGGTGTCGTCCAGGTAGGACCAGCCCCAACCAGCGGGTGGCTTGTCCGGCAGGCCTGACGTGTAGGTCAAACCGGACAGGGCTTGCGCAATGGCTCCCATGGTTTGATAGTCTCTGTCCCGACCCGTGTGGCCGAAGCCGGACATGGAGAGGTAAATGATGTCAGGCCGGAGCTTCTTCATATCCTCGTAGCCCAGACCCCACCGCTCCAATACACCGTAGGCGAAGTTCTCGATGACGATGTCGGACATGGCCACCAAGCGCCGGGTAAGGTCAATGCCTCGGGCTGTACGAGTGTTCAGGGTGACGCTCAGCTTGTTGGAGTTGGTGTCGCTGAAATGGCCGTTGGTGTTGAGATTGGCGGGCAGGCCCTCGGGGGTGCCCGCTCCCGTCGCAATGTTGTCGCCCCGAGTATTGGGGCTCTGGGGCCACTCAACCTTGATAACCTCGGCTCCCAGCGCCCCCAGCCATCGGGTGCACCAGGGACCCGCCCGGACCCAGGTGAAGTCCAACACTCGGATTCCTGACAAAGCTCCCGGTGTAGTTGGCGCTTCCGCTCCGGCCTGCATCATTGAATCACCTCCCGGCTATGGCTGTCTTAAGGTCAACTCACCTTATTCTAACCCAATGTGGTCGATGGAGATTCCCGAAAAACCAGGAAGGCTAATTACCGGAACTTTCTGAAAAGAGCCCCAGGCAAATCGATTTGCCCGGGGTTAGGCTAACGAGTGGGCCCGGTGGCAGGTCTCGCATAGAATCCCGCTGGCCACAGCTGCAACAGGATAAGCCATGTTTCGCAGCTTGGCCTTTTTTGCCGCTGAATCCAGACCGTGCCAGGGAGAACTGAATATGTCTTTGCGGAATATAAACTTCGCCCAGTTCCTCGCTGGTGATCTGGCTTCGGCCTTATTACAACGATGCGCCTGCCTGGGTTCCTATTGGGGAATTGAAGGGATGTCGAAGGCTGAAGTAGTCAAGGACTAGAGCCCGGGTGTGAAGCCTATTTTGGTCATTGGGAGCGGTGCAGACTGGGCTCCAGTTCCAAGGTGGAAGGCGGCTGGCCGACCTCACCAATTGGTTTACACCTGACCGGGGTGTCTTGGCTGCGCGGAGGAGGAGACCTCGCTTAGCCAGCATGGTGGCGACCGGCCGCCTTCTGCCTAGTGTGGTGTAACTGAAGTTAGCAGTAATAGTGTTCGCAATGAGGTATCCTTTCGATCACCGACTCAGGAGAGGGATGATCATGGCGGTCGGAAGGCCAATGCCGCCGCTGATATTGGACGACAGCGAAAGGGAAACGCTGGAACGGTGGGTCCGTCGCCCCAAGACGGCCCAGGGCTTGGCGCTGCGGGCCAGAATGATTCTGGGCTGTACCAATGGCCGCAGCAACATCGCAGTGGCTGCCGACTTGGAGGTGTCCGACGAAACGGTGGGGAAGTGGCGTTCCCGGTTCTTGGAACGGCGATTGGACGGCCTGTCGGACGAGCCCCGCAGCGGCCGGCCGCGAGCCGTTACTGATGAAGACGTGGAACGGGTGATTACGCTGACGCTGGAGTCCACACCCAAGGACGCCACGCACTGGAGCACCCGGTCCATGGCCCAGCGTTCCGGTCTGAGCCACACCACGGTCAGCCGCATCTGGCGCGCCTTCGCACTGCAACCTCACCGCACCGAAGCCTTCAAGCTGTCGGCGGACCCCTTCTTCATCGAAAAGGTTCGGGACATTGTGGGCCTCTACCTTGATCCGCCGGACCGGGCGTTGGTCTTGTGCGTGGACGAGAAGTCCCAGATTCAGGCCCTGGACCGCACCAGGCCGCTGTTGCCTCTGCGCCCGGGCCAGGTGGAGCGGCGCACCCATGATTACGTGCGCCACGGCGCCACGTCCCTCTTCGCCGCGTTGGACGCCAGGACCGGCAAGGTGATTGGCTAATGCCACCGCCGCCACCGGGCCGTGGAATTCCGCAAGTTCCTCGATGCCATCGAAGCCGAGGCGCCAGCTGAGTTGGATGTGCACCTGATTGCGGACAACTACGCCACCCACAAGACGGCGCTGATCCGGAACTGGTTCGCCAAGCGGCCCCGCTTCCATATCCATTTCACACCCACCAGCGCCTCCTGGCTGAACCTGGTGGAGCGCTGGTTCGGGCTGCTCGCCGAAAAGCAGTTGCGCCGTGGAGTACACCAGAGCAGCGGCGAACTGGAAGCTGCCATCTACCGTTACCTGGACGTCACCAACGAAGACCCCAAGCCCTTTGTCTGGACCAAGACCGCTGACCAAATCCTGGCCAGCGTGGCCCGTTTGTGCCAACGCACTTTAGATACAGGACACTAGTATTACAACGACGCTTCCTCAATTTGCCCAGTTCTTGGTCGGAAATCGCTCCGCGGGAGGAAAGGCCACAAGGCTGGCAAGCGCGTGGGCAGGTCGCGATGAAGAGGCCTCAAGGTCCCTTTCTTTCGAACCGTCGTTGTAATACTAGAAGTCTGGCCGGAAAGCCATTGGCCGAGTTTCGCGCTACGCCAATCAGACGGATTACAGTTTTTTAGGGCATGATAGTATATGTATTACGTTTCATAATCCCACTATTACATCAATGATCGGCGTTAAGAAAACGACGGCTTGGGGAGAATCGGGGTTTCCGGCCAGACTAGAAGTCTGGCCGAGATCGTGCAGCAGATGGGTTCCAGCAGCCTGATGGCGCTGTCGGCGGAAGCGGACTTTGACACGCCCATCGCCGCGGAAATCGAACGGTACATGTCCACGGACTCCGCCAACACCCGGGCCAAGCTGTTCCACTTGGCCTGGGACGTGGCGTGCAGCGCCTTCGGCGGGCGCCAGGTCTTGTACGAGCGCTTCTTCGGGGGCGACCCGGTGCGCAATGCGATGATGCTGTACAACAACTACAACAAGGAGCCGTCCAAGGCCCGGGTGCAGGAGTTCCTGGACCGGAGCGGGTGAGCCAGTGCTAACTCCCTTTAGTCCCCCACGGTGTTCCAGTCTTTGCCGGCGCGCGGCGAAGTAAGGAACGGCGAACGGCCCATGTTCCGAGACGCCAAACCTTTGATCACCCCGGTGCGACACTCGACCATATGGGCAACACCCCCTAGCAGGGACGGACAGCGGTGGTCAGATTGGAGTCCAGCACCCGATGCCGCTCGTATTTCAAGGTGTCCAAGAGGCTATGTGATGAACGTGACTGCTGGTGTTCACCCGGCGGCCGTCGACATTGATGACCAGGATGGCAATCTTGTCCAGTTCACGGATTCCGGCCCCGGCGACCCTGGCCGCTGTCTCCGCGCTGTCGAAGCCAGCAGCCAAAGCCAACCCATGGCGGCTGAAAGAATTGACTTCCTCCGACAATTCCTCCACTTCAGCGACGGTGCGTGAAGCCACCGCGACTTCGGAGTCTTGCCTGACATAGGCCCAGGCGCTGGCCCTTCCAATGCCACGGCTACCGACGGCAACCAGGCTGTCCGGCTTTCAAGCTGCACTGGTCAATCACACCTGTAGAACGAAACGGCGAAGAGGGGAACATTCGCAACCTGCTCGGGTGTCCCGCGGAAGGGACGGTCGGGATGGGGCTCCCCGGATGGAGGCTAGGAGTGGAGCCGTTCGTAAGCTGAAAGCCGTTTTATGCCATGCTCTTCGTCGTATTCCGGGGCGGAAACCAACTGGCCGGTCATGGTTTCAGGGGTCCGCAGGGCCATGAATACGGCCGCCTCGGCAATGTCGCCGGGCAGCCTCATGCGCTTATGCACTTCGTCGTCGTAGTCGTCGTTGGGCTTGGTCAGGTTCCAACCGGGATCGAGGATGTTGACGGCGATGCCATAGTCCTTCACCTCGTCCGCCAGCGACTCGCTCAGCCGCTCCACCGCCGCCTTGGCAGCTCCGTAGGACGCCTGTCCCGCCCGTCCCCGGCGGGCCACGTTCATTGAAGTCAGGTTGACGATGACGCCGCTGCGACGTTTCATCATGTGGGGCAGGACCGCCTTGCAGGCCATGAAAGTGGTGGTCAGGTTCGACTCCATCACCAGCCGCCACTCCTCTTCGGTGATGTCCAGGACCGTAACCGAGTGGGTCAGGTCGTTGGTGAAGAGACGGTATCCGCCGGCGTTGTTGACCAGGATATCTATCTTCCCCAGCTCGCTGATGGTCTCCCTGGCTGCCCGGTTGGCGCCCTCGCTGGTGGTCAGTTCAGCGTTGACCGTGTGTGAGCGACGGCCCAGAGCGCGAATTTCCAAACCTGCGGCGTCCAGCTCCGAAGCAGTGCGGGCCACGATAGCGACGTCCGCTCCCTCGCAAGCGTAGGCCAGAGCCATGGAGCGGCCCAATCCGCGGGCCCCTCCGGTTACCAGAGCGACTTTGCCTTCCAGTTGCATCTTTGCTTCACCTTTCTGCATTGGCAAGGACGGCGCTCCAAGCTGCACACCGCCAGCCGGGGCCGGAATCCTGCACAGTGCGTAACTGCCCCGAGCGGCCCTTGCCGGTTGTGCTATCCCGAAAAAGAAAGGAGGAATGTTCTAAGTGCCAATCCAGCCCGCTCCGCTGATATCGATGACCTGGTTGTCGGGACCACGGAACTTGAGCTCGTAATAGGAACGACCCCCTTCAGGCTGCGGGTGGCCCAGGTCCAGCCTCCCCATGGCGGTGGCGCCCTCTTCCTCGAGCTTCTTGGTGGCGGCGTCCACGTCTTCCACCACGAAGCCCAAGTGGTCGATGCCGGCATAGCCAGGAATGTCCCGGGGAGACTCTCCGCTGCCCTGATCGTTGCTCCTCAGGATGGCCAGGTTGATATACCCGTCGGAAAGGTAAACTCCAGAGCCAGCCTGACCGACTTCCTCCAATTCGAACACTGCCTTGTAAAATGCGGCCGTTTTTTCCGGGTCTGGCGTGCGGATGGCAATGTGCTTAATCTTGGCCATGGTTCACCTCTTAACGTAAGATTCGATTTGTACCAACTTTACCGGGAGGCGGTGAGGGGAACGGACTCCGGGCACTTTCAAGCAAGCTCCCAGGCTCAGGCCCGGACCGCGGTGGGAATGTCCCCTTCCATTCCCACCGAGAAGTCCCGGACCAGGCGGTTGAAGGTTTCCGGTTTCTGTGCCATCGGCGAGCGCCCGCAGGTGTTTATCACGGTCAGCCTGCCGTTGGGAAGAGTGGAACGCAGGGCCTCTCCATGTTGCACGGGCGCCAGCCCGTCCCTCCGGCCCCAGACCAGCAGGGTTTCGGCTTCAATGGGGAGAGCATAGCCGTCATCTCCTGCTCCGCACCGAACCCGTGGGACTGGGCAGTGGCGATGAGGTCCAGCCTGGCAAACACCGCAGTGGCGAATGACTCCTGGTCTAAGCTGGCGCAATCGGCACGGGCTGCAGCGATTCCGGCGGCGGGATTTCACACCATCCCGGCAACTGGGGCAAGTAGGTCAGGGCGGTGGCGCCCAGGCCATGCGACAGGCTCCCCACTTGAGGGCCGCTTCTTGAGCAGTGTTGGTCTACTGGTTGGCCAGGGGGATGGTGCAGGTCACGCAAGCCTGGTCGCCGTGTGTAGCGGTGGTGTGGCCTTGGCCGATGGTATCCTCCACCAGGCGGGCGTCGCCGGGGCCGAAGACGTGCTTGGAGCCGTCGCCCAGGCCGATCTCCAGTTGCCCGGACAGGATTATGACAAACTGGCGGCGCGGCGCCGTATGCCAGTCGGAGAAGCGACCGGCCGGGGCCTCACTGAAGCTGATGGTGGTGGCGTCCTGGGCGCTCTTCCAATCAGGCGTCTGGTCCAGGTCGATGGTCTCAATGTGGGACTGGCCGTCATCGCCAGAGTAAAGTCTGAAAGTTCCCATTCGGTTCCTCCGTTTTGGTTTGTACGGGATGCGGTTAGGCCACGGCTGAAGGCTGCTGAACCTCGACCCTGGCGATGAACTCCAGCAGTTGTGCGGCGTAGAAAGTGGACTTCATGTGGTAGCGGTTGGTGGCGGCGATGCCTGGGAAGGTGTTGTCGTGCTGCCCGATGACCGCCCACTCCTCGTGGGTCCACGCCGACGGGCGCAGCTCGGCGTTGGGTACCAGCCGCTTCACGTTCTCTGCCGCCGACTTGTGGTGAACGTCGTCCGGCGTATTGCCCTCGAAGGCCAGCACCGGGCAGGCGATGGACCCCAGCTGCTCCTCGGTAAGGTCTCCCACCGGGTTGGGCTGGGAGTACTGGTCCTTCCAGAGGCGCATGACAGAACAGAACTCCTCAGGGTCCATGGAAAGGATCCGTTCCCGGTTGTTAGAATTGTCCCGGATGCGCTGCTCGAAAAACTCGGTTTCGGCCACGGCGGGCATTCCTCCCCGCTCGGCGGCCTCGATATACTGTCCGTAGTAGCCGGGGGACATCAGTTCCGCGCTCCTCGGCCCGCCGGAGACTTCCCAGACAAATACACCCTTGACCACCTCCGGGTGCCGCACCGCCACCGTCAGGGAAGTGCGCGAACCGGCGGACCCTCCGGCCATGTAAGCTGGGGCAGCGCCCAGGTATTTCAGCAGACCCGCCATCTCCTCAGCCCAAAGGTGCTGCTCGGAAAGCTCACCGCCGATCACCACGTCGGACTTGCCGCAGTTGCGGCGGTCGTGGATGATGACGCGGCAGTGGGGTGACAGCAGGGCAGCCATGGGACGCAGGCCGTTGTGGTCCACCCGTCCGCCCGGCGTCAGCATGACCGTGGGGCCGACGCCATACTCCTCGTAGTACAGGTTAACTCCGTCTATGTTGGCGTAAGGCACGGCTTACTCCTTTCTGTTTGCACACCGCGGCACAGGTTGGACTAGGACCGTGACACCGGCAGCTTGGCGCCTTGGAACGGCCCCTGGGTGGCCTCAAAAGACTTGGAGAAGGCCAGAATCTCCTCGCTGGACTGGTTGCTCAGGTCGATAGGACGGCTGAACCCCTGTCTTACAACGTAGCCAGTCTTGTAATACAACTCGACCCGATTGTCCTCCGGGTCGAAAAAGTAAACGCTGCAGGAGATTCCATGGGTTACCGTCTGGTCGATACGGACGCTTTCCGCCAGCAGCCGCTGGTACAGGTCTTTCAGAGAGTCCATGCTCTCGACAATAAATGAAACTTGTCCGACGCCGGTGGTCTTCGGCCGGGGTCCCATCGGGTGGTCATCGCCCCTCGCCTCTCCCAAGGCCAACTCGTGGTGCTCGTTATCAGGGTCGGCGCTCAGGAAGCAGCTTCCCCGGTCCGGGTCCTCATCGGTTACCGTCAGTCCGATGACCCGGGCGTAGAAGTCCCTCATTTTGAAGAAGTCGTCGCAGATAAGACCGACGTGGCCCAAATTGGTGACCATTCCCTGCCTCCTTTGGTTGTGTTCTGACTCCAGGCCTGCCATTCCGGGCCCCACTTCCACCAAGCCCGAGCCTGGAATGGGACGATATTAACATCGGGTCCCCGCCCTTACAACGGCGCGGGTTGGCTGGGGTCGTCCGGCGGACGGGTGGCTCCGAACCCCTTTCCCAAATGACCCTCGCTGCAATGAAGTTACGGCATCTCGCTTCCAGGAGAGACCCGATCGGGAAAATCAGGAGGGACTACACCTGCGCATGTGGTCCGAATGGAACATCTTCTGAATCGTCTCGAGCATATGGCGTCCAGGGCAACGTCGAGGCCTTCATCCAAAGCACACTGTTTGATGTCCTGGATACGACTGCCGCGCATGGACGACTTTGCTGTCGGTGGGCCCGAGGCACTGGTCCTCCTGGGGGACGGGCTGTTTCGCATCGGCGAAGACCCGCGCTCCCCGGAGATCATTCGCTTTGATGCGGTGACGTCTGGCAGGGTTCTGAGTGCGGTCTATTCCGGCTGCCCTTACTACCGCACCTACACGCCGTAAGGAAACTGCGGGTCCGGAGAGGGCAGGGGCATATTGTCGTCTATTTATGGGGGCCTGATAGCCGGAGTGTTCGTACCGAATCGCGGCTTCCGAATGTCGGTGTTTCACTTCGTCGGGGCAGGGACTTGTCCTGCATCTCCCGGATGCCCTGGTCGCCCGAGATGTTCCCGTTACTGGTAGCGCCCCGCTAGCATTGGGCATCGGCGCCGGTACGGTCACGCTCACCGTCACCGTCAACTACAAAACGTCCTTTCCTAGCAAAGATGGCGGTCGGTACTGGCAGTTCACCGGCGACCGGTCCCCGCCATTCAACATCAACGTCGGTCTCGGCGACAGTCCGTAGGAACACCAGACTCAGATGCTCTGCAGAGTCCGTTGGACGTCCCGGGCCAATATGAGCCTACTGGCAAACGAGAGGGCGGATTTCATCTATGGCGGGACTGGACAGTTCCCCGTAGTCGCAGGCGGTCAGCCCGTCGAAGGAACGGGCCGGCCTGCCCGCCCCCCGTTGGATGAGCAGGTTTATGATGGCAACGTTGCGTTCCGCGCTGTAGCCGGTGCCTGCCTCTTGGGGCATGGCGTTGGGCAGCCCACAGCAGGCGGCGTGCATCAGGGGCGTCCAGCCGCTGTGGGTCTGGGCATCAACCGCCGCGCCCCAGTCGATCAGCAGCGTGAGGAACTCCGGCTGGGAAACGTGGGCCGCAGCCGGGTGCAAAGGCGTCATTCCCTGGTCGTTTCCGGCGGTTACGCCGGCACCCCAATCCAGAAGCACCGACAAGGCCCCGGCATGGTCTGACCGCCTCGTACCGCGCCGTATTCCCGTCGTCTTGACCAGCGGAAACGTCCTCGTCTGCTACCCGCTCCAGCATCCGCTGGGCCAACTGGCCCATGGTCTGAAAGCAAACGTCCTCAGGCACCCCGGCCTCCCGCCGGCGTTCCCTGTCTGCAGACCAGACCTGGGGCAGGCACAGCTCCCGGTTCATCAGGCGCCTTCCTCCGGCAGCGGCGTAGGCCAGGAATACCCCGATCTGGCAGTTCTCTATCCGCCCCGCCGTACTGCCGCTGCACCCCTGCTGACTTGTTGCCCTTCTTCAGAAAGCCAGTCTCGTCCACGACCATCACTCCGTCAGTGCCGCTCAGGTGTACCACAACGTACTCCCTGAGATCATCGCGGGCCAGATCGGCGTCCCCGCGGTGGGTGGACAGCAGGCGCTGCACCCCGTCCGGGGTGGCTCGCCGGCCTGCTCAGCCAGTTGCCAGCCGTTCTCGCGCACACCGGACTCAGCAATCCCCTGAGATAGTCGAGCGCCCGTCGCCGCGGATCGGGACGCCGGAACCTTCCGGCCATGCATTCATGGGCCCGTTCCATACCCTCGGCACACCGCACCGCTTCCTCCACATCGTCCCTCAACCCTGCCACCACCACACCTCACCACCGGCAACCCTGCTTGATTCTACCTGTTCCCAATCTTCGGTTGTATTACTTATGAACCGCAAGACCGACATCGCATATGGTACAAAGATTGGGGACAGATCCGTGCTTGTCGGTGCGACATAACAGGTGGCACAACTATCTGGGACAGGTCACTGCGCCGGTGCATTATGCAAAAATGGTAGACTGCATTGGCGGCTGGACACCGGAAGACTTTGCCGGGCCTGCCGACATGGATTCTGTCGAATAAACCCATGGGCGGATGAGCCGGGCTATGAAGAGCCGGCCGCTGTTTTGGGAAGAGATAAACCGACAATCAAAGGCGGGGCTCCAATCCAATCACAGAGTGGACACCTTGCCGCTGTACCGGTGGATATCAACGGTCCAAATACCCGTCAAATAGCCTCCTAAAGCGATGATGCCGCAGTAAGGCGGGTAACGAGCGCCAACGCGGTACGCGCGAGGAACAGGCAGGCTGGAGGCAACGAACGTGGGAGCGGGGAAGACGATAACACCAGGGATGTTGGATGTTGAGGGGTTGAGGTCGGCGGTCGGCGAGGGCTTGATCGATACGGTGATTCTGGCGTTTCCTGACCTGTATGGGCGGCTGCTGGGGAAGCGGCTGGATGCTTCGTTCTTCCTGACGGATGCGGCGGGCGGGACGCATGCCTGCGACTACCTGTTCACGGTGGATATGGAGATGGAGCCTGTCGCAGGGTACGAGTTTTCGAACTGGGACCGCGGCTACGGGGATATACACCTGGCGCCGGACCTGGGGACGATCCGGAAGCTGGCGTGGCTCGACCGGACTGTGCTGGTGATCTGCGATGCGGAAGTAGAGCCGGGGCATGAGCCGGTGGAAGTGGCGCCGCGTTCGATGCTCCGCAAACAGCTGGAGCGGTTGCGCGCCCGGGGGTTCGATGCCATGGCGGGGTCTGAGCTGGAGTACTACCAGTTTCGGATGTCATACCCGGAGGCGGCGCGGAGCGGGTATCGGGATTTGCGCGAGGCTGGGTGGTACATTGAGGATTATCACCTCCTGCAGGCGGCGCGGACGGAGGATCTGAATGGGGCATTTCGCCGCTATCTCGCGGCATCCGGGGTGCCTGTGGAATCGACGAAGGGGGAGTTTGGCCGGGGGCAGCATGAGCTGAACATCCGCTACGCGCCGATACTGGAGATGGCGGACCGGCACCTGGTGTTGAAACAGGCGGTGAAAGAGATTTCGGACCAGCTTGGGTGCAGCGCCACCTTTATGGCGAAGCCGGACGCGGCACAGGCCGGTTCGAGTTCGCATCTGCATGTGAGTCTGTGGACGAACAAGAACGGGGAGTTGACGAATGCGTTCGCAGGGGACGGGAATCTGGCCGGGATTGCGTGTTCGGATGAGTTTCGCTGGTTCCTGGGCGGGTGGATGCGGTACGCGGCGGAGTTGATGGTGTGCTACGCGCCGACTGTGAATTCGTACAAGCGGTTCGAGGCGCGGAGTTGGGCTCCGACAGCGCTGGCGTGGTCGCCGGACAACCGCACGGCGGGGTTCCGGGTTGTGGGTACAGGGTCAAGTCTGCGGATTGAGTGCAGGATTCCGGGAGCGGATGTGAATCCATATCTCGCCTACTCGGCGGTTATCGCGTCGGGGTTGGCAGGCATCGAGGAACGGATTGAGCCGCCGCCGGCATACCTCGGAGACGTTTACTCAGCGCCGGAAGAGGCGATGCTGCCGAGAAGTCTGGAGGCGGCGACCGGGAGTTTTGAGAGGAGCGAACTGGCGCGTTCGGCGTTCGGCGCGGATGTGGTGGCGCATTACGCACACTTCTTTTCCACCGAGGCGAACGCTTACCGGCGGGCTGTGACGGATTGGGAGCGTGTGCGCTACTTCGAACGGATTTAGCGGCTAGGATGCGGGGATATCCGCCACCGCTCCAATCGCCTAGCGCGTTCGCCATTCATCCGCCGCCATCGCCGACATAATGAACGACAGTCTGCATCTGCCGTTCCGGTCACCCACGTTCACGCGCTCGTAGCACTAACCGACGCTAGGAGCGCTGACCACACACTCAGGGCCTTTTTCGTTGCCCCTGATTCGCGCGCCGCCATTCCGTTCGCCACCGGAGTCCGGATTGATCGCCGCCCGCACTCTTGCAGTGATGAGTAACCTTGAAAAGGCCCTGCCACCTGATCTGGATATGGTATGAGAACCGCAACGCATTGCGGGCAAGAGATTCAGAGGGCATATGTGGTGTTGTCGCAGCCTATGCCATCCTATTCATAACTGTGGGGCTGATGAGCTCACAGGGCAGCCACAATTCAAAGCTGGTGTTGCTTCCCGTCAAGTCAGGCCCACCTAACTGTATAAAATCAAGAACCCTCGTGTTGCGTTTCGTCTTGGATCTGTAGCAGCAGGTAAAGCGAGCTCATCTCAGCGACCAAGTTGAACAGGGCGATCAAGTTGGCCGAATCGGGGTGGCGCCCATCCCCCACCGCTTCACCAGGCAAACGCCGATGCGAAGTTCCGGTGTCAGACCTCGCCAGGAAAGTTCCGAGGCCTCCCGAAAGCTCTCCAGCCTTGCAGGGAACTGTGCGGGGAATAACTTCGCCATGAATCTCGACTTGTTGGGCTACCCACTCGAAGGTCACTCTCCTAACTCGTGCATCGTGATGACGATCGAAGTCCATTTCCCTGTCCCTATCGCATGTTGTAAACGCTGGTTAGACTATACACTTGATATCGGTGATTGAAATTGACCTCTGAACCAGATGCGGCTAAAGCAGAACCCAAGCCACGGACAAAATGCGTAACCAAACCGCACGTTAAGAGAGTACTTCATGCAAATATTGTCCTGGGAAAGGCTCGCCGGGTTAGGACTGATAGTTATCCTTGTGCTGGCCATCATGGCTTGTGAAAGAGGTGGAAGTGAGGGCGACAGTGCTCCCTATCGGATAGGCGTGATGGAATCCCTGACGGGCGCTGGCGAGACCTACGGCAGGGTGGCCCTGCAGTCCAAGAAGATGGCGCTAGACGAGATCAATGCCGTCGGCGGAGTCAATGGGCGCATACTGGAGTTCGTCGTCGAAGACTCGAAGTGCAACGCTCAGGATGCCATCACCGCCTACAAGAAGCTCACCGACGCGGACGGGATTAAGATTATCCTCGGCACCTCGTGCAGCGGGGCGATGCTCGGGGTCGCGCCCCTTGCCGAAAAAGATGGGGTGGTCCTGTTCTCGGGGTTGGCCAGCAACCCAGACATCGCCAACGCTGGCGACTACATCTTCCGCACCCAGATTAGCGACATCGAGGTGGGAATCAACACCGGCAATGTCCTGTGGGCCGACGGCATCCGCAGGTTGGCCACCATCACCGAAGCGACCGACTACGCCGAGGGTGTGAGGCGCACCTCAGTGGCCCAGTTCGAAGAGAACGGTGGCCACGTCGTCGCCGCCGAGCGCTACACTGCCGACGTCATCGATTTCGAGACCCAGCTGACCAAACTATTCGCGGCCAGCCCTGACGCCCTCCACATAGCCCCCCAGTCGGAATTTGCAGCGGGTGCTATCGTCAAGCAGGCTCGGGAGTTGGGCTACGAAGGCCCCATCTACGGCGAAACCGTCACGGTCGGGACCACCGCCCAGGGCATCGCCGGCGACGCTGCCACTGGCCTGAAGGCCATCACTGCCGCTCCCGATCCCAACAACGAGAAGTCCCAGGAAGTCCTTGCCAACTTCAGGGAGCGCTACCAGTACATCACCCTTCCCTGGCATCTTGGGTCCGCATACGATGACGTGTACATCACGGTTGAGTGCCTCAGGCAGACTAGTGACGATCAGGATTCCGACGGATTTCGGGACTGTCTCTACGATATAATTTGGAGTGGCGCTATCGGAAACAACTACAGCTTCGACGAAAACGGGGAGGTGGTCGGCCTCTCCAGGGTGGTCGTTGAAGTCCTTCCTCACGCAGAGAGGACAGAAGAGAACTATGGTTACAGGGTTCTGAGCGGCGGTCAACGGAAGTAGTTCCGATGGGAATGCGCGAAGCGCTCTGCGATAGCGAGGGTGCATACAGACGGGCCCACTTGCGTGGGGTTGAATTACAAGCTGTCTCCTAAACTACCGTTCCAATCAACTGCCTCCTAGTCCGACCGCCCTCGAGTACCTCAGTTTTCCGTCGCAATTGCGTCTAAAGAACCTTCATCTTAAAGTTCATTCCGCATCTGTAGCCGGGTCAGACCTTTGTCCCGTCGGGCTGGACGTCGCCCCGTGGAGTCTCGCCACTTAACTCGTTAAGGCGATTGTTTCCGCATCTCCCAGTTTACGCGGCCGCTCGTGGCCCATTGTCGGCGCACTCCTACGTCTCGATAGGAGCCACGCCGGGATGAAGGGTGAGCGCAGCCAGCGCGGCCTCGAGAGTTTGATCGCCGAAAGGCAGCGCTTCGGCAACCGCCCGTATCGCAGGAGCGGCCCCGTGTCTCCTTTGTGCGATCATGGCGAGCGACGGTTCGACCGCGATTACCACGCGGTCTGCGGGTTCATAGTTGCCCGTGCCAGCGCCCACGTTAACGACGATCTGCGCATCACCTAATGCCGCAATGATCAGCCGCTGGATACGGGGTTCTGGTCGGCGAACACGCGAGTAGCTGTTGCCGATACTTTGGTATAGGTGATGTCTGGAACTTGACTCCAATGGAAATCTACCTTCTACTATATGAAAGGTTACCTCCAGGTGTCGGGGTGTCCCTTTTACTGCGAACGGTGTCGCGGTTGGCCCTCCCTACTGAACAATTGCTATAGCATCCCACTCGACCTGCCGACTTGTACTTCGGCTTGGCAGCGTTTCTTGTACCTCGAAACAGTGCTTTGAGGAGATACCGCGTGATCTTCTCGTGATATGGGACGGGGCGCTCATCCACCGAGGCCGGGCGGTCAAAGAGTGTCTGGCGCAGGGGGAGAGCAGCCGTCAAGCGGCTGGAGGATAAGCCTGACAGGGCAATCGCGTTATAAACCGTAGGCCAAAATTGTTCTTGATTGCCACCACAATAACTGTTAAGGATAGGGCAATTTGCCTCAAAACCTGGTTTTCTCGACATCCCCTCTCCCATTGAGCGGGCCACATTGGGATCCCTGAATGGTGATTCGAGGGTTTCCAAGCCAACAAAACGCGCAAAAGGTGAGCCAGCATACCGTTACGAATTAAAACGCGATTGCCCTGACACTTGACCCCAGTGACGGGATTGTGGTACTTTCCGGCCTGATAGTCGGTTCTAAGTTCCTTTTTAGGCGGGGAAGGATACCCAAAGCGTGTATAGCTATATCTATACACGGTTTAACTTGTCAGGTAGTACCGAGTCCCTTGTCCTATCGGTCTATTTTCGCTTCGGCCAGAGTGCCCGTTCCCCGCTATCCCCCCACTTCAATTGACCGTCAATAACACTTTATCGTGTTAGTCTATATCAATTATTACGGGTGAGGGGGTCAGACGGATGTAAAGGGCCTGCCTTGGTGACGAAATCAGCAGTGGGTACCTGAGGGATACCCAGATCGGTCTCGCTAATTCGTCTCCCACCCTCCGCATTCGCGCTACGGGGCTGGAGGGCGGTGCGCCCTTGGAACCGTGGGCGTGTAACGACCGTGGATAGGACTTCTACTTTTCGCTTCCAGCGAGGTGACTGCCCAGCAGAAGCACTCCGAGGGTCTCCAGGTCCTGGATCATCCCCAGCTTGGGACTGTCCCCCGAATAGCCCTCGCCCAACCCGGCCTGTCTCGCCGCCGCGCCTATCCTTATCGCCATCTGGTTGGGTCTCATGCCCAGAAGCGGCTCGCCGTCGTCCGCGCCCCGGCGGACCAACGACAGGAGCTTCATCGTGTCGGCGCTTACCACCCGGTAGCCGGTGTCTCCGACGCGAACGCGGCCGGACCCGCCCGGCACTCGCTCCAAGTCTCCCCAGGTGAGGACGGCCGCCTCGCTCACCCAGAGCCTGGCGTCCCGCATCAGGCCGATCATCGCCACGTCCAGCGCGCCCCGCCTGCGGGCGTTTGACACCCGTTCCATATGCCCTCCCCTTCCGCTGCGCGGTTCGTACGCCGTCTTCCTGATGGCCAGATAGCAGTCCAGATCGAGGGGCAAGGCCCTGGTGGGACCGGGAGAGTCGTCCTGAGTCAGTTCGTCCAGCGCGGTCCTGGCGACGCCCTGCCGGAGGGGCACGTCGAAACACGCGTCCCTGTGGTTGTGGGCGATGGCGGCGGCGGCAACCTTGATGGTCGAGGCTCTGGCCCCCGCTGCCGCTCTGTTCTCAAGGTATGCGGCCACGTTCTCGGGGGAGGCTGGCAGAGAACATCTACCCGCCGCCTCGGACCAGGCGACGAACCGGTTCCACTCGTGGGCGTAGCTGGCGCCGGTGCGCTTCCTTCTTGATGTTGTGGGCCTGTCCTCAGCCATTGGCAGTTGCCCCTCTGACCGCCGCGAGATATCCCAACCGCCACCCGGTTTCATAGTAGCACTCAGGCCAAATGACGAGTTGTCGCCGACTAAGTGCCAGAGCGAGCACTTAGTCGGGCAGCGGACCAGGTGCGCATCCTCGCCGTGGACGACGACCCCCACGCGCTCAGGTACGTCCGGGATACCCTCGCGAGGTCGGGCTACGAACCGATAGTGACCGGCGACCCGGAGGAGGTGTTGCGTCTCGTGGCGGAGGAGCGGCCCCACCTGGTCCTGCTCGACCTAGTGCTGCCGGGGATCGACGGGACGGACCTGATGCAGGCCATCGCGGAGACGAGAGACGTGCCGGTCATCTTCCTGTCCGCCTACGGCCAGGACAAGCTGGTCGCCAGGGCCTTCGACATGGGGGCCGCCGACTACGTGGTCAAGCCCTTCTCACCGACGGAGCTTTCGGCCAGGATCAGGGCCGCTCTGCGCCGGCGGGAAGCCCCGGCGTCTTCGGGGACCTATGTCCTGGGCGATCTGAGCATCGACTATGACCAGCGGCGGGTGACCCTGGCCGGTCGTCCGGTCGAGCTGACCGCCAGGGAGTACGGGACGCTGGCCGAGCTCTCGGCCAACGCCGGACGCGTGCTGACCTACGAGACTCTGCTGCGCCGGGTCTGGGGGCTCGACGCCGATCTTCGCCCGATGCGGACCACCATCAGCAGCATCCGCCGCAAGCTGGGCGATAATTCCGAAAACCCCACCTACATCTTCACCGATCTCCGCGTCGGCTACCGCATGCCCAAGGGGGAAACGCCGGATGAGACTCAGTGAGCTTCAGCTTTCGTAAGAGCCGGATCACCAAATCGGGCGGTGCGCACGCACAGGAAGCGGGGCGTACGCCGTTGACTCCGCAACGGCCTGGGCGACGCGGCAGGCCGGGTGATTGTCGATGGCTCTCCGGCCCTCACGGTTGACCGGCGGCGTGGTAAGGCCGCTCGGCCTCCAGGGGCTCGCCGCTGGCGAAACGGTCCGCGCTGAACCGGCTGACCGGATGGCCCCTCGACTCTCCGTGTAGCACCAGCTCCGCGACCATACGCCCAATTACCGGGGATAGCTTGAACCCGTGTCCGCTGAATCCGGCCGCCCAGAAGAGACCCTCCACGGTACGGGAGCGGTCGAGGATCGGGTTGCCGTCGGGCGTCATGTCGTAGAGCGCGCCGTAGCCGCCCCGGCAGACGGCGGCGGCGAAGTCCGGAAACCGCTGCCTGGCCCGGTCCCATAGGCTCGCAATCATGTCTTGGTCGGCGCTCGGGTCGTAGGAGTCCGGGTCGGCGACCTCGCCCAGGTCCTCTGGCGCCTCGCCACCCACCAGCGTCCGGTAGTCCGAGTCCGCCCGGAAGTACGCGCCCGTGGCGTGGTCGATGACGGTGGCCGTCAGGGTCTCCAGCATGGGCGGCCGACGGAAGCTGACCATCTGGACTCGGATGGGCGTTACCGGCAGCGACTCTCCCACGGAGGCGGCGAGGCGGTTACACCAGGGGCCGGTGGCGACGACCACCGCCGGCGTTGCGATCAGGCCGCGGTCGGTCTCGACTCCGGTGACTCTCCCGCTGGAGGCGGCCAGTCCGGTTGCCGACGTCTGGGTGAGTATCTCCGCACCGTGGTCCCGGGCGCGACGCGCATAGGCGTATGTCGTGGCCACCGGATCGGCGTAGCCGGACTCGGGTTCGTAGGCGCCGACGGCAACCCCATCAATGCTCATGTTCGGCACGATGCGGGCCAGTTCTGACGGGGCCAGGGTCTCGATGTTGACGCCCAGGTCGCGGTTCATCTGGAGGTTGGCGTGAACAGCCTCCTGGTCCCGCTCCCCGAACAGCAGCAGCCGGCCCGTCTGCCGGAACCCGGCGTCGCCCCCGATGGCGCCGGAGAAGTTGTGGAAGATGTGGCTGGCCTCCCTGGCCATTCCGACCAGCACCGGGTGGAGGTAGTGCTCCCGCACCATCGCGCCGGACCGGCCGCTGGCGCCGCCCGCCAGGTGTCCCTTCTCCACCAGGACCACTCTCCCGGCGCCCAGTCGGGCCAGGTGCATGGCGATGCCGGTCCCGATTACGCCGCCACCCACCACGACTATATCCGCTGTTGCATGGTTCATTGTTTGTTCCTCACTTGCCCTGATTCGGGCCGGCCACCGCGGGGTCGCGCGCCCACGGTGCGCCTGCCGCCGGCCTGGCAGCGTTTCCGGCGCACTACCGGAGCCGGAAACCTATCGAATGCCGAGCGAGTGGTGCGCTTTGCTTCCTGCAATGGTCAACGCTCCCATCATATTACTCGCACCATTGAGGTGATTGGCAATTTGTTCAAACGTAGATAACCAGCTTTTCCGGCCCCGCGCCGGGGGTCGTGAAGCCGTCCGGCCTTTTACTGGCGAGAAAACAGCGTGGGACAGCACCTTCGAACCCGACCGGATGGGGAGCGTTGATGGACCATTGTCTCGGGGTGCCGGAACACCGGAGGATATCCGGAGCCTTGCGTTTGCCGCCGATATGGCCAAGCTTGTCTTAACCGGAGACGATGCACCATTGCTAAACGATAATGAGGCTGGTGTTTGGAGTGGGCGGTTTCTGGTCAGGCGGTTCTCTCGATTGGATGGAGGAGCTAACAGCTCCGACCCCACCGGCTCGGCGGACGCCGCATCGAACGGTGGCGTTTACCCCCTCTGCGTCCTGTATTCGGTCGTCACGATCCGACATGCTCGCGGGAGATCAACCCTTGGGTGGCATATCTCTGCCGGTTCCGTTGGCATGGTAGGGTGAATGTGATTGCCACATGAATAGATCGGGAAGCCAACCAATATGCTCACTAAACTGAGGAAACAGCCATCCAACTGGGTGGACGGGGATCAATTCTTCGACCGTCAAGCTGACCTCGCGGCACTCAAGAAGCGGGTTGCAGAAGGTACCCATACGTTACTCACAGCCCAGCGACGGATGGGCAAGACGAGCCTGGTGCGGGAGTTGTTGCGCCAACTGGACGAAGAGGGAGCTTACGAGACCCTGTTCGTAGATCTCGAGGGCTCAGACACACCGGCGGACGCGGTGGCCGAGATCGGCTTTGCGGCACGTTCAATCTCCGGCGCCTGGGAGCGCATCAGATCGGGTTTCGCCAACTTCCTCCAGGGGGTCGGAGACCGCATCGAAGCCGTGGAGGCTCACGATGTGAAGGTAAGACTCCGCTCCGGCATCGACAGTGGAACCTGGCACCGCCGGGGAGACGAGGTCTTCGCGGCGCTGGCCGTCGGCGAAAAACCCGTGGTCCTGGCCATCGACGAGCTGCCCATACTCGTTAACAGACGCCTCAAGGGCCACGACTATCAGATTACGCCGGAGCGACGCGAATCCACCGACCTATTCTTGAGCTGGCTGAGAAGAAACGGGCAGACACATCGGGGCAAGGTCTGCCTGATTGTCTCGGGCAGCGTCGGTCTTGAACCCATTCTAAGGCAGGCACGCCTCAGCGCTCAGGCCAACATCTTCTCGCCCTTTGAATTGAGGCCCTGGGACGAAGAGACCTCCGTAGAATGCCTCGCTGCCCTGGCCCGCTGGCATGAGATAGATCTTCCATTACATGTCCGCAGAGAGATGTGCCACCTCCTTCGTTGCTGTATTCCCCAGCACATCCAGCAGTTCTTTGACCACCTCCACGAGCACCTGCGCCGGGACGGCCGTCAGGCGGCCACCATCGACGACGTTGAGCACGTGTACTACCGCGACCTCCTCAGCGTAAGAGGGCAGATCAACCTGCAACACTACGAGGACCGGCTTCGAACGGTCATGGGGAATCAGGGCTATACCGCCGCCATCAGCATTCTAACCGAGGCGGCCGTCAACGATGGCCTGCTGACGGAACAGGCTGCGCGCAGCTATGCGGATGAACTGCGGTCTTCACCTTCCGTGGAAGATCTTTCGGTCAACGATATCTTGCACTTGCTGGAGCATGACGGCTATCTCGAACGCCGGGACGACGGTCACCGCTTCGTGTCTGGTCTGCTCGAGGACTGGTGGCGGGCGCGGCACGGCCAGTTCTTTACCCCCGTTGCTGAACGATAGAAGTGCGGAGGGAATACGATTATGATGGCCACCAGGAAATTCAATCCCGGCTTCCTTTCCGACAATGAAATCATCGAGTCGTTCTGCGTGCGAACCAACGAGTTCGCGTCGATCATAGAGTGCGTACGTGAGTCTACGGGCAACTCCAATTCCCACACCATAGTCATCGGTGCCCGGGGCAGCGGAAAAACCCACCTGCTTCTACGGGTAGCTGCCGAAGTGCGCCAGGACGCCTCACTCGCTGGTTTCTTCCCAGTGGTTTTCCCTGAGGAGAGCTACGAGGTTTCCACCATTGGAGAATTCTGGTTGGAGTGTCTGGACCGCCTGGCTGAGCAGGTGCCGGAAAGTGAGCGGGCAAGTCTGCGCCTCTCGTATTCAGACATCAGGACTACAGCCAACGAGCGGGACCTGCAAGACCGTTGCTTGGGTTCGATTCTGGATTTCGCCGACCGATGCGGTCAACGAGTCCTGTTGATCGTCGAGAACTTGAACATGCTCTTCGGAGACTTGGCCGACCCCGACGCGGGTTGGCGGCTGCGCCAGACGCTCCAGACGGAGCCCCGCGTTGTCCTACTCGGCAGCGCCACCAGTCGCTTTGAGGAGATTGACCATCCCGATCATGCCCTGTACGACCTCTTTCGGGTGGTTACGCTTCGTCCTCTCGATACCGGGGAATGTACCGCCCTTTGGGAAGCCGTTTCCGGGAAACCTTCAGAGAAGAGAGCGATCAGGCCCCTGGAGATTCTGACGGGAGGGAGTCCCCGGCTCCTTGCCATCATTGCCCGTTTCGGAGCGGGACGGACATTCCGTGAACTGATGGAGGACCTGCTGGACCTAGTTGACGACCACACGGAATACTTCAAGGGCCACCTCGAATCTCTCCCTGCGCAGGAGCGGCGCGTCTATCTCGCGCTGGCCAGGTTGTGGAAGCCTGCCACTACAAAGGAAATCGCGGACCAGGCCCGCTTAAACACCAACCTATGCAGCGCGCTGCTCAAGCGCCTGGAGCGACGCGGCGCCGTGGCGGTCCAGGGAGGGACGGCCCGGCGCCGGCAGTATTATCTCACTGAGCGCCTGTACAACATCTATTACCTACTGCGCCGCGGCGGCGGGTCTGACCGGGTGGTTGAGGCACTCATCAACTTCATGGTCTGCCTCTATTCACCTTCCGAGTTGTGGGAACTGATAGTGAGCATTTATCAAGAAGGCTTAGCAACTCCGCTCCCGATCCCCAATTTCGCAAAGACGGCGGTCGCAACCTTGATCAGGGAGGCTCAGGCTTTAGACAGCATGGAAAGGCCGGACGATGCCATCGCCATATATGAACAGGTGGAAAGGGGACTTGGAGCAAACGACGACATCGATGTGAACCAGCAAGCTGCTACTGCTTTGTTCAACAAAGCAGTGCTGCTCAACAGGACCGGTCGATACACCGAGGCGATCAGAGAATGTGATCAGTTGGTCGTTAGGTTCGGCGTGTTCAGGGAACCGCTAATGCGCATTCTCACGATAAACGCGTTAGACCATAAGGGCATGGCTTTGGCCAAGACCGGCAATGCTTCTGAGGCCATCAATGCGTATGACCAAGCCTTGGTTCTGCTTGCAGCCTTTCCACTGCCAGAACTCGGCTTCCTGGTTTCCGGCATAACGCAACGGAAAGGACTGGCCCTCATCCAGAATCAGAATCCCAGCGAAGCTGTCGCCGCCTTCGACCGGATCGTGACGCGATTTCGCGAGAATAAGGACCTTTCTGCGGCTGGGGTGGTAAGTGCCCTGATTTCCAAGGCGATTGTCCTCCATCAGATTGAGAGCACACTTAGCGAGGATGATTTTTTGCTTCTGCTGGAATGCATGGCTCAGGAGGATAAACTCCGCCCAGGCTTCATGGAGGTATTAGCACAAGTGGTTTCAAGACTGGGGCCCTTCAAGGCTTTAGAACTGATCCAAGCTTCCCCGGCGGCGCCATTGTTTCTGCCCCTGGTGACAGCCTTGCAGCGGGAAATCGGCCAGGAAACCCACGTCGCTCGGGAGATAGACGAGGTCGCTGAGGACATCCGACAACTCCTGGAGAGACTCAGGCATGACCCGCAGATCGGCAGAACATTCCTTCCTGACGAACTAACGATAAGAACCACGAGTACCTCTACGTAGGCTCTGCAAGATCGGGGCGGACATTGATCTACTACTGGGGGCTGCAAAGGGTATGTTGTCCCGGTATTTGCCGGGATACGGGCATAGTCTCAGCAGCCTCTTACCACCTATTCAACCCCAATCGCATCCAAATCAACCGCCCATGAGAACCGTATCTTTTTGTGTTGATTGGAAGACAGAGAACTCATACTCCGTTAACACGATAGGAGGGCGCGTCCTTATGGTGCAGTCACTACGTGATTTGATGAGCATTAGCAAATTTCTTTGGCCGTCCTTGGTATTAGCAATCAGCATAGGCGCCTTTTGGGGTGATCCGCTTACGGTCAAGGTTACAGGAGCCCTAGGTATGACCGCTGCTGTGACTGGCTACTTGTGGCCGTTTGTTTCGTTACCTCTGTTTCGCAAGAACCGAAACCCGCAAGGACATGACACTCAACGTGGAACGGCTACGTCAGGTGAATGGCCCATTGCCAGCATCGCCTCTGTTCTCCTGTTTGAGGGTGCGCTCGCTATGACGATCAAAGAACTTGATGAAATACCGGCGGATGCTCGAACAGCGGAATGGTTCCGCGACCGCATTGGGCACAATTTGGCTGTTCTTGTTGGCGATGATGCAAACGCAGCATCGAGAGAATTGATTCGTCGATTGACAATCTTTCCCCAATGAAGACCGCCCAATCTCCTGTCAACACCGACGAAGACCTGAGCGAAAACGCTGATGGTGGTATGACTCGTTGGGTTCCTGTTCTCCCTGGTCGTCAGTTTCGAGTTTTTCCACCTCATTCTCGATTTCAGTATCGCCGAACTGGAATTGACCCATCTATCTTCGCCAAGCCCTGAGTCGGCTACAGGATGAAGGAGGGAGTGGGGGAGAAATAATCGTCGTCGTTTCCAGGGAACGCTGTAACCGGCGCGGATGACGGCGGCTGACCGCGGGCCGTGTTCGTATCCGCCGCTCGGGAGTGCCGAAGCTTTTAGCGCCCTCTGTATACTGGGAATGTTGAAGCCAAGCCGTTGGATATATGCTCCATAGTTCTCTCGAAATCGAGAGTTGTTATCTAGGGTGTTGCCTGTACGGTTCGATCGGCTGGGGGAAATGTGGCGATCACTGAGGTAAGGATTCCGGTATGCGTCTACCAGTAATTGCAGGCATCGGCGTGTTTGCCCTGGTGATCTCCTGTACCGGCGGGGACGAATCCCTGCCGGATACTTCCTGGACTCTGGTGGCATTGGGTCCCGCTTCCTCCCCCAACCCGCGCAGGAGGGCAGTGCGGCAACTCTCTCGTTCTCTGAGGACGGGAACGAGATCACCGGAAACACTAGGGCGTGTTTGCAAACTATGACCAGAGTAGAATCGACCCGATTTGCAGCATTGCGAGATAGTTCTCAGCCTTCTTTTCGTACCTGGTCGCGATGCGCCGGAACTGCTTCAGCCGGTTGATTGACCGCTCTACCAGGTTGCGGGTCCGGTACAAGACCCGGTCGAAGGGGCCGCTGCGCCTTTCGTTCTTTTTCCGGGGGATGGTGTAACGAATTCCCCGACGCCGGAGATAAGCGCGAATCTTCCGGCTGCTGTACCCCTTATCGCCACAGACCCGCTTCGGTCTGACACGGGGACGGCCACTCCCCGGCCTTTTCACCGTCCCCAGGGTCATCAACTCTTCGAACACGCTGGCCTCATGCTGCTGCCCCGGGGTCAGAACGAAGGCTACCGGCTGGCCCCGGCCCTCCACCCGTACATGGACTTTCGTGCCAAAGCCCCCTCGTGAACGCCCTAACGCTTGGTCTCCGCCCCCTTTTTTGCCCCAGCAGCGTGCTGATGCGCCCGAACCACGGTACCGTCCACGTAATGGACTTCCCAGTCTATCTGTCCGGCAGCGTCAGCCTGCTGCTGTGCCTCAGCCAACAGCCGTTCCCATAGTCCCTGCTTGCGCCACCGGTAAAACCGGCTGGCCACCGTACGCCAAGGGCCATACCGTTCCGGCAGGTCCCGCCAGGGAGCGCCCGTGCGCAATACCCACAAGATGCCATTGATGATGGTGCGATGATCCTTGCCCGGCCGTCCGGTCCTTGGTTTCTGCGCCGGCAACAATGGCTCCAGTTGCTGCCACTGTTGATCCGTCAAGTCCCCTCGTTCCACACGCTTTACCTCTTCCTCTTACCTGCTCGCCTCAGTTTAACCTCGCTACTTGGGTTTGCAAACACGCCCTAGCTGTGTGCCCTTGATTGCAAGTGCTTCATCGTGGTCGAACAGACCGGCATCCTCAACGATTTCGTCTTCCTCAAGGTAGGCGCCATCCCCGGTTATCTTCGACAATAGCTGAAGACTTTGTTCCTTGGACTCCTCCCTGGTATCCAGCCCGTGGAACCGCATCAACTCTCTAATTCGCTGGTCCACAGTTTGGTCTTTCGCTACCTGCAGGAACCGGCTCGGACCGAATGCATTCTCTTTTGACGGATTCACAAGGAGACTCATCAGCTCCCTTTCTTGGGACTCCGAGAGTCGCTGGCGCAGCGACTCGTACTCTTCCTTCTGGGCTCGACCATCTCCATTCTCGAAATACTCGCGATGGAAAATGAAGGCGTGGGGCAGCCTGAGCAATCGTTCGAACTCCTCGGGGTTCTCCCCGTAAGCCCGTAGGAAAAAGGGGGGGCTGCCGCTCACGACCCCCCTGGTGGCCTGCAACATGAGCTGGAATGACCGGAGATAGTAGCGATTCCAATTCTTCCCGACATGGGAACGATCCTTCAACGTCACCGGTTGATATCGCATCGGGAACGACCAGATTCGAATTCCCAGTTCCTCGTTCAGGTCTATGTTTAGGCGCATCCGCTGGTAGAGGTCTCTGGGAGTGTCCATGAAGTTGTACAGCATGTAATTGGACAGGGAAGTAATCTCGTTGTCAGCGGCCATGCGAATTGATTTCTCGTAAACCTTTCTCACACCGATGTGATCAAAGGCAATCCTCAGAGGACTGATGCAGACCGTCGCCATTTCTCGAAGGAACATGCTTGATTGGGCCAAGATTCGCGCATCCACACCTTGGTTGAAGTCCACGCGCCGCTTAACCGGCGGCTTTCCATCCCGCGATAGCTTCGCTCCGGGAGTGAAGCCCAGGTCTCGAATCTCGGCTATCACCTCCTTGAAACGGGCAGATGCCGTGATGTTGTTGTCCATGAGCACGAGGTCTTTCTTCTCCCCGTACCGTTTCTTTACACCTTCAACCAGATTTGACAGCGGTGGCATCTCACGTTGGGCACCCTCCAGCTTTGGCACCCCGCAGAATGAGCAATTTCTTACACACCCACGCGACGCATATCCGAAATAGGCGTCGTGAACCGGGTAGCCGTATTCGATATGTTCGAGGACCCCATAGTCGGGGACCAGTTCCTCGATTGGTGTGCCCGTCAAGTCTTCAACTCCGAAGTCGTGGTCGTCGGCAGACAACACGAGAGACTCCGCCGGAGGATCATCGAGCAGACCTTTTATGAAGCGCACGCCGGCCCAGCGGGGTTCACTAATGAAGGCGTCGAACATGAGAGAAACCGCGATGCCGCCAACAAACACCCACTCCGGTTGATCGCCTGCAGCAAGTATGGCGAAGTCAATTGCCGACGCTGTCCGGTTCCACTCGAAGGTGAAAAGCGTGGTGACGTAGACGCGGTCCCACGCTTGGTTCAGCACCTTCTCGTCTTCGCCCTTTATGAATGTGACATGGTCACCTCGACCGAAGGAACCGTGATAAGCGGCAAGTTTCATCAGGCCCAACGGCGGATATTTGTTTGGGTAACCAGGCTCAATTAGCAGGATTTCCCTGGATAGCATCAGAGGCCCCTAGGATTGTATTTGGGTGTCGTCACAAATTTGCAGCCTTTCTCTGGCCTTCCGGCACTGTCTAGGCCACGGCATTTTCCCGAATTCACGGCCCACATTGTCCCCATATTCTAGCTCATCGGGGCAGTGAAGTTTCCTATCCACCGCATGTTGTCGAAAACAGGACCTGCAGCTCGGTACAACCTTTGGTCGGCAGTCCACATCTCGCAATCCAGACTCTCAGCAAGGGCAAGGTAGTGGGCATCGTAAACCGCGCCCTGATTGAGTTGGCTGGCCAGTTCCAGTGCCCTTATGTGAAGACTTGGAGTCTGGTGTAGCACGACTCCCAATGACAATAGGTCCTGCAAGAGCTCTTTCGCGACTTCCAGCACAAAATCTTCTCGCATGACCCGTCGGTGGAGGGCATTGGCTGGGTGCCGTGGTCGTCCCAGAGCCGAGTCAGGGCGGTGGCCTTATCGGAGTTCTCCTCCTCAACAAGCCATTTGAAGGCCACACTTGCATCAACGACTACGAAGTCGCTCAAGACCAATTCTCGACTTCGTCATCCCTGAGTTCCCTGGCCTCCCGGATCAAGTCAACCGAATCTCCAGGCAACGGCCGACCGCCGAAGAGTTGCTCTCGGCGCTCAACGACGCGCTCAAAGGACTGGCGGTCAAATCGTCGCCCAGACACCCCTTCAGCCTCGTCTTTCGTCAATTCCCGGTCGATGGCGGTCTGGCAGTATCGCCTCATACTGACGCCCTTGAGCGCCGCGATTACCTTTAGCCGGCGCTGGAAGGCGGGGTCTAGGTCCAATGTCAGTCTCTTCTTTTTGGCTTCCATCGCTTGCCTTTCCACAAGATGACTACCGAACTCAGAATAGTGCAAACACAGAAAGAACGTCAATACGTCTCCGGCATACAGCCGAGAGGGCCCGTGTATGTTGACGGGAACGGAAACGAGAATGGCATCGATGTTCGGCGGCACTGAATTTACTGGCTGGCGTTCCGCAGCAGCCAGCCCTCGTCCACCCGCTTCGGCCTCACACCCGCTGGAGCAGCAGGCTGCGGGCCAGCACCCTGGGGTCCCGGACCGCCAGCTGGTAGAGCGCCGCGCACTCAGTGGCCGTCAGTTCCACCGGCTCCCCGCCAGCGTCACCCGGCTCCGGGCGTAGTCGATGCTCAGTTCTCCCACGGCGTCGGGCGCCGACGGCTCATTGTTCGAACACGAGGGCACGCCCGTCGGCGCTCTCTATGGTCAACCGCGAGTCATTTGAAGAGTATCGTTGCGCTCCAACCAGGATACCCTTGATAGCCGACTCCTGTTCAAAGAGGCCAGGACTTGGGCATCCGGCTTCGGTCCAGGATAACTCTGCAATTGTTAGCGATTCCCCGTCTGCCTCGTAACTGCCCCGATAGGAGTTGCATCTAGGGCGTGTTTGCAAACCCCAAAAGTGATCTCAATCAACCGTTTCAGACAAGACCGCAGTATCACTGCCAAGCCCCAAACAAGGGTCGGTGGCCGTGCGCAAATGGTGAAATCGGGTAGATTTTGCCCCCGAGCCATAGTTTGCAAACACGCCCTAGTACCAGCGCAACGGGGTGAGCAACCTGTTCATGCTGTACGCGCCGCTGGAGGGATGGCGGCGGGTGTAGGTCAGAGAAAGGCGCACGCGGACCGACTGGGCGAAAGTAGTGCGGAAACTGGTGGATGAGGACTACCCCGACAGGAAGAGGATAGTGCTGGTGATGGACAATCTGAACACCCATCATCCGTCATCGCTGTACAAGGCCTTCGAGCCTGCGGAGGCCCAGCGGATAGCCCGGCGGTTGGAGATCCACTACACCCCTGAGCCTGCCGAAGGGACGGCGGAGATAGAACTGGGGGTGCTGGCCAGCCAGTGCCTGGATCGCCGGATACCTGCCCTGGAGGTCCTGACCCAGGAAACCGGGACTTGGCATCGGCAGCGCAACCGGGACGGAGTCAGCGTGGACTGGCGCTTTAGCACGGGGGACGCCCGGATCAAGCTCAAGTCCCTATACCCATCACTTCAATAGCGTTGGACTACAGAGACAATTTAGGAAGATTCACCATTGAAGCACGCCGAAGAGTTTGACCATTTTCTTCGCAAAGAGGTGAACCTAGACGGGAATCGTCTTAGCCTTTTGCACAAACGGGTCCAGGAGGTAGGGGAATACCTGAGTCAAAACCTGGCATCATTCGAAAAGCGGGAAAATCAAGGGTCTTACGCCCTAGGGACAGTAATCAAGCCCGTTGATGGGCGAGATTACGATTCCGACATCCTAATCTATATGGCGGACGCACCGCACAGAGGACCCAAGGAGCGTGTCGAAGAATTGTACGTCTGCCTTTCAGAGAATGGAGACTACAGAGGAACATTGACCAAGAAGACCAGGAGTGTCGAGGTAGCGTACGCCGATGGATTTCACATGGACCTCGTGCCGTGTATAACCCGTGGCGGCCAGCAATTCATCTGCAACTCGAGAACGGAGGACTTCGAACCTACGGACGGCACCGGCTACCGCGACTGGTTCAACGGGAAGACGGATATAACCAATGGTCATCTCAAGGCAGTTACAAGGCTGCTTAAGTACATTAGGGACCATAAAGGAAGCTTCACGGTGCCCTCGGTCGTCTTGACCACCCTAATAGGACATAGCGTTCACTACAACGAGCGGGGCAAGAGATTCAAGGATCCGCCGGATACGCTGAAGACCGTGTCAAATCGCATAAACTCTTTCCTGCAGGCCACCCCCATAATGCCAAGGTTTAGGAACCCAGCCCGAAAGAGCGAGAGGTTTGACAAGGGCTGGAACCAAAATCAATACCGTAACTTGCAAGAAAACTTCAAGGTATACAACGACCGGATCAACGACGCCTTCGAGGAGGCCTATCCCCGCGTAAGCATGCGGAAGTGGAGGGTCCTACTTGGCCCTGACTTCGGCGAAGACTAGGTGTCTCAGGATGCAAGTCTCACTATTCGGGCTGTGGAACACCATTAGCTGGTCAGTCCGCGAAGTGGTCGTGCTAAAATTAGAACGATGATTTGCTGGCCGAACCGCGAACAACGGAAAGTTTATCGGCAGAATGCCAAGTCGGCGCTGTTTCAGACTTTTGTCGTTCTACCTACCGCTGTCTTGGGCTTTGGCTTACTGCTGGGCTTCACAGCAACCCTATTCGGGCTGCCGGGCGATGAATTTGCCCACAAGTTCCTGAGCGTTGCCTTCAGCCTAGAAATCTGGCCGGAAAGTGGCGGTAGCCGGGCAATTGGCTATACTTGGGGTCAACAAGCATAGCGAGGGCTGAGAATGCTGGGAGAGCGTTCGGACCAGAGAGGGTTCTGGGAAGCGGATCGGTTGTATCTGGACCATGTGGGGCGGGAAAGCTTCTACGGTCTTCTGGCGTCGCTGCGGGGCCGGCTGTTCCGAGACGCGGATTTCGCCGAGTTCTACTGCCCCGACAACGGCCGGGACAGCGTGCCGCCCAGCCTGCTGGCGACGGCGCTGCTGTTGCAGTCCCACGACAAGGTGAGCGACGCCGAGGCCAAGGCCCGGGCCGACTTTGACCTCCGCTGGAAAAGCCTGCCCCCGGCCACGACCGGGGGTGGCGTTGGGAATTGAGGCGGAAGACCGGCCCTTCGCCAAGAGCACGCTGCAAGTGTTCCGCGCCCAGCTGATCCTGCACGGCAAGGTGCGGGAAGTGTTCGAGTCCAGTCTGAGACTGGCCCGGGAGTCGGGGTACCTGAAAAAGCGGAGCATGAAGGTGGCGCTGGACACGACCAACATCCTGGGCCGGGGCGCAGTGAAGGACACTTACAACCTGTTGGCCGACGGGATCCTCAAGCTGCTGCGGGCGCTGTCGCAGGTTGAGGGAATCAGCATCGGGAAATGGGCCAAGGCCCAGGGATATGGGCGGTACCTTGCCTCCAGCATCAAGGGCGAGGCGGCCATCGACTGGTCGGACAAGCGGGCGCGGCAGGCCCTGCTGGCCGGGATTGTGGCCGACGCCGACCGGCTGCTGGAGTTGTCGCGGCAGGCGCAGGGGGAGTTGGCGGAGAACGGTGAGGAGCGTCAGCAGATAGTGGCGGCGGCGGAGTTGCTGGGGCAGTTGCTGCTCCAGGACGTGGAACGGGCCGATGACGGAGTGAATCTCAAGGACGGGGTGAGCCGGGACCGGATGATGTCGGTGCATGACCCGGAGATGCGCCATGGCCGCAAGAGCAGCAGTAGACGGTTTGACGGCCACAAGGCGGCGATTGTGGTGGACACCGACTCCCAGCTGATCACCGCGGTGGAGGTATTGCCCGGCAACGCTCCGGACAACCTGGGGGCGCTGGAATTGGTGGAGCAGAGCGAGGCCAACACCGGTGTGCCGGTGGAGGAAGCCATGGGCGATGCCGCTTATGGGGACGGCGATACCAGGCAGGCCTTCGCCGATGCGGGACGCTGTTTGGTGGCCAGAGTGCCGGGAAGGCCCGACCGGAAGCACTTTCCCAAGGATGACTTTGTCATCGACCTGGCCGCGGGCAGTTGCACCTGTCCGGCGGGACAGGTTACCCACACCATCGTGCCGGCGGGAAAGCGGACGGGTCGCACGGGGCGGGTCCACCGCTTGCAGGCCTTCCAGTTCGACGGGGCCGAATGTCGGACATGTCCACTGCGGTCCCAGTGCATCGCAGCCAAGGGGAGCAGGGGGCGGCGGGTGCTGATCCATCCCCAGGAAGCTCTGCTGCAACAGGCCCGAGCGTTGCAGCAGAGCACTCACTATGACGAATATCGAGCGCGCCGGGTGGTGGTGGAACACCGGTTGGCCCGACTGGTCCAGTTGGGCATTCGCCAGTCCCGATATTTCGGCAGGGTCAAGACCAGGTTCCAGCTGTATCTGGCTGCCACGGTAGCCAACCTGACCCTGGCGGCCGGGAAACTCGGGCGGTCGGGCCGTACCGGCGGCGGCGCAACAGGCCGCAGCGTCGTCCTCAATATTGTCCCCTTTGTTGTCGCCCATGCTGCGGCCAATTTCTGCGCGGTCCGGCTCGGACAACTGTGGCCCGTGATCCTGCTCACGTCGGCTTTACTGCCCAAATCCCCCTACCCAACCAGGACTTTCCGGCCCAGTTTCTAGCGGGACAGCACCACGTCGACCAACGCCAGCCGTCCCTGGTTGACCGCCTTTAGCGCCCTCTCCAGAGCCGGAACGACCTCCGCCGGGTCTTCAACGCGCTCCCCGTGGCCCCCGAATGGCGCCACCAACTCCGCGTAGTTGGGGCCGGGGATGTCCACCCCGTGATAATTCCGGTCTGAGCGGTCACTCCCTCGGGGTAGAACGAAATGTGCGAATTGCCCATCGCGGCGTACTTGCCATTGTTGAACACGACGATCAGGATGGGAAGCTTCTCTGAAGCCGACACGCCGAGGCTCTGGGTTACCGGATTGTAGAGGAAGCATCCATCGCCCATGAGGCCACCACCGGCTGGTCCGGCTTGGCGAGCTTCACGCCCAAGGCCGTTCCCAATCCCTGACCAAGCCCACCGTGGGGGTGGAAATAGGTCTGAGGCCGGTTCCACTGTATATGCCGGAAGATCGCTCCCCTATGGGTGATGGTCTCCTCAACGTAGACCGCGTCATCTGGCATCACCTCGTTGATGGCGGCGCACAGCCAGTCTAGAAATCTGGCCGAGAACCCCGATTCTCCCCAAGCCGTCGTTTTATTAGCGTCGAGTCGCGATGTAATAGTGGGATTGTGAAACGTAATTCATACACTATTATGCCGTATAAGAGTGTAATACGTCTACTTGGCGTAGCGCGAAACCCGGCCAATGGCTTTCCGGCCAGACTTCTAGGTCGATGGGGGTGCGGTCCGGGCGGCTTCGACGGTAACCCGCGACGCCTCTTGCTGCCTTTCGTGGGTTGCCTGCCAGCCGTGGCGACGTCCCTCCACCGCCCCCTTTTCGGGAGCCGCGCCGACTTCCAGCGTGCCGGCCAACGCACCGAGGGTCGCCGCGATGTCTCCATCCAGGTACCCGGCCTCGTTTGCACTCCCGTCTTTAGATTACGGACTGAAACGGAACGGTGGGTATCTGTCGGTGGTAAGCATGAAGGCGTAGGCCCAGACGCGCCAGCCCCACCGTTCCGTGCCTACGACGAATGTGAACAGTCCCCTCGGATACCGCCCGGCAATCAGGATTGCCAACCAGGCGATGATAGTGACGATCACTATCGCGATCCAGAGGAAGAACAGGACAATTAGGTGCGGAATCGCCAGGAGCCACTTGATGAGAGGCAGAAATCTGTTCAGTTGGCGTTCTACGTCCGGGTACTCAATCTCGAGGCTGACTGCCTGATGTTCGTCGGTAGACGGGTACTCGTCACGGAGCAGCATCATGTAAGCGAATATTCTGGCATTGAAGCGATTCAACTCCAGATTCCAGTCGAACCACCAGCGAGGATACTTCTGACGGAACAGGACCATCAGTAGCACCGGAAGTAGTATCGGAAAGGCTAACACCCCAAAGGGCGCAATCCACGGGTCTTTGAATACGCCGATAGTGGCAGACTCCTCATTATCCGCAAGACCTTCGCCTTGCTGCGCCATGTCGTCGTCAGTGTCAGACCAGTCAGTAACATACCCGCCTAAGAGGCCGAAGACTACAAGGATCGGGATTACCAGGATGAGCCTCACCAGCGCCGTGAGTCTGTTTCTGGATTCGGGGTAGTCGACCGAAAATTGGACAGGATAGAGAGCCTCTCCCTGCGGTGCCTGTGCGTCGTTTATGTCTTCCAGCGCCATAATTCCCCCATACTAAGTAGTACACTAACGCCACGCCACATTGCAGCACGAGCCGGGAACAGGCCAGTGTACTCGGGGTGTGATTCAGGGCCTTTTCATTTTCGGAAAGGTGTCCCCTCTCCCAGACGGAGAGGGTTAGGGTGAGGGCGTTCCCCCGCAAACTGACTTGCCGCAGCTACCACCATTGCAGGGAGAGTTGTCCCTCACCCCAGCCCTCTCCCCACGGGAGAGGGAGAATGAAAAGGCCCTGGGGTGTAATTAAAATAGGTTGGGATTTTGGAGGGTATGTGCAAAATCCCCTCTCCTCCGTCCGAACGCTCAGTGGTCATAGCCGCCTCCTTGGGTTGCTCCGGGATTATTCCGGGGTTACTTCGTCTTTACCCAACGACACTCGGGAAGGTGCCCATGAGCGCCCCAGTCCGAGCACGTGCAAGGGATATCATCCCGCTTCGTGTAGCCTTCAGCGGACAAATAGCCGTTAAAGCCCAGGTAAAAAGTGTCGCCGTCGTCGATAGAATCAAACCCCGCCGCGAAAGCCTGGCGGAGTTGATCGGCGGACGGAGTCAGCAACTGATGTTCAAGCGATGCCAAAGCGATGTGACCCGCCAGAGAAGACTACGTCGCTTCCAAGACTTCCATGATCTCCTGCGCAAACACCATGTCCTCCGTGCCCTCTAGGGAAGGGTCCCCAGGCGAGGTCAGGAACCGAAGGGTGACCCACACCCCGTCGTTGAAGTTGGTTACAACTTCTCCGGTGGCGTCGTTGGACAGCCGGACTTTCATACCCGGTTCCAGGAATCGAATGTTTACTATGTCGCTCATATCAAAAGAAGAAGGTCAGGTTCTTGGCCAATAGGACGTTCTGGTCCAGCACTATCTTGCGCCGTGCGATCTTCCAACCGCCGCCGTTCTTTCGCAGCAACTCCTCGCGTTTGCCCACCAGGAAGTCGGTCTCGGTCTCGACCCGGTTGCGGTAGATGATGAAGCGGCACTTGACAGACACTTCCTCCGGTTCCGAGATGGACGGTTGAGCGTCCAGCACCTGAACGTTTGAGACGATGTGGCAGATGCGGGACAACGGTTCTTCCGCCCAATGTACGCCGGTCAGTATCTGGTTCACCCGGCGGGTCAAGGTGTCCTTCCCCTCGTCGAACCAGTTGATGTCCTGGCCCTCTCGGGTGAACTCACGCTCCAACTCGCCGAACTTCACGTTCCGGCGCATCGGCATCCAGTATCGAATGTCGTCGTCCAGCAGCGACAACCATTCTTCATACTGCCGGTCATCCAATAGCTCCGCCTCGGTGAAGAGGAACTGCTCGACCTCGTCCTTGAGAAGCAGCCGGGCAATGGCCTGGTCGTAATAAGCCAAAGCTATCCGTCCTTCCTAATCAACTGGGGAGGTTACCCGTGGCTGGCGCCGTTGCGCCAGGTGGTCAAGTTGCCCCAGTTATCGGCGTCCATGAATTCCGCCCAGCGGCGGTAAAAGCCCCGTTGGTTCTGCTCCGCCGCCTTGAATTCGGTGGTGTCCATGATTAGACCCGGCAACTTCAACCCGTCGTTCTCGAAGTTGGGCGTACCGTATCCCAACCCCATCTCGTAATTGTAGGAGTAACGCCTCGCCACGACGCCATTGCTGGCAGCGTGGGCGTAGTTCCAGTTTTCCATGTCGTCCTGCTCGGTGAGTCCACCCGGCCCCGAGTACCGGATGTAGTAATGCCTGAGGTAGTCCTTGACCTCCTGAGGGGCATTGGCGTCAACAAGAAACCAGCGCCACACCTCTGTCTGGTTAACGCCCCTGGGGTGCCAGACCGCGATGCTCCTGGGTTGGCGGGGCAGGTATGACATGTTCGGGAATACGGTGCCTGGACCACCCAGGAGCCGCCATAGTTTCCCCAGCTTTCGCTTCTTTTCTTCCTCGCAATGCCGGAAGTACTCGGACAGTATTGGCAGGTCCTGGTAAGCGTTCGGGATGGGCGCGTCCATGGGGCGTAGTGCCATCACCGTACCATGTCCCCGCTCCGGGAAGCTCACGTCCAACATCCGGGCCCCGGACCGCTCGTTGGTGTCGCGGCGGCCCGTGCCGCTGGGCCCGATGCCCACCAGATCGACGGAGCGGTGGCTGATGTTATGGTACCGGTCGCCGATGAAATTCTCCGCGGGGAATTTCCAGTTGGATGGCACCAGCCACTTTTCGACGCCGCCGAACACCTCGGTGCCGCCCTCTTCGCCGTCCCAACTGTCCATCAGCAGGTCCAGGTAGAGCTTGAAACCACCGATGTAGTCGAGGAACGGAGGGGCCGAATCGTCCCATGTGGCCCAGATCCCACCTTTGTAGCTATACATCTGGGGGACATGAACCAGCCCCCACTTGGACTTATCCAACTCCTGGTGGTAAGCGTCCTTGAAATACGGCACACCCACCAGGTTGCCGTCGGTGGCGTAGCTCCAACCGTGGTAAGGACAGGTGAACACCGGCGTGTTTCCCTCGTCGTACCGGCATACCTTCATACCCCGGTGCATACAGGAGTTCAGGAAAATGTGCACCTGCCCCTCCCGGTCCCGGCAGAGTATCACCGACTCCTCGCCCATCGAGGAAACGAAGAAGTCCCCGGGCTTGGGGATTTGGGCCTCGTGCCCGACGAACAACCAGGCCCGGGCGAACACCTGCTCCTGTTCCTGCTGATAGATCTCCTGGTTAACGAAGATCTCCCGGCTGACCAGCCCGGCATCGACGTTAACTAGGTTGCCGGTTACGTCGTTCCTGGAGGTTGCCACCATTTTCCTTCGCCTCCCACCTGGCCGGCCGGGCCAGAAGTGATGTCTATCGTCGCCGTGGGTCTGTCTGTTGGTAGCCGGAGTTTTCGCCGGAAGATTCGGCCCGCAACTCCACGCCAGCCATTTCTTCCAGGACCCGCGCCGCCATGGCGAAACCCTCCTGTCCCCATCCCAGAGCCTGACCGCGCTGGAACACGTCGTCGGCTATGTTCCCCATAGCCGAAGGGGCCCGCGCGTCCCGGGCCATTTCGCATGCCAAATGCAGGTCCTTGGCGACGATGTCCAGGGTACCGCCTGACACGAACTCCCCGGTCAGAACGGACCTGGGGATGTTGTCGAATACCCGGCTGGCCCCTGCGCTGACCGGCACCACCTGGGCCAGCAGCCCCAGGTCCACACCCGCTTTTGCCCCGATTATAAGGCCTTCGATGGCCGTCACGAAGTTGGAATAGCCCAGGTACTGGGTCACCAGCTTAGTTATACAACCAGCCCCGCTGTCGCCCAGGTAGAAGATGTTTCCCGCCATACTTTCCAACAGCGGCCGATACTCGTTGAATGTTGCCAGATTGCCGCCGGCCATCACCGTCATTCCTGGCGGTCTGCCGCTGACCGGCGCGTCCAGCATCTCTACTCCCTGGCTGCGGCACTCCGTGGATACCCGGCGGGACACGGTGGGCGAGTTTGTGGTCGTGTCGATAATGACCCCGCCTCGGGCCAGTCCGCCCAGTATCCCGGAGTCGGCATCCAACACAGCTTGCGTCACCTGGTCGGGACCCGGCAGGGACGTGAACACCACTTGGCTCGACTCCGCCACGGAACGCGGGCTATCCGCCCAGGACGCCCCCATTTCGCATAGGTTGGTCGTGGCTTCCCGTCGGATGTCATAGACCGTCAATTGGTGTCCCGCTTCGATCAAACAGCGGGCCATGGGGCTGCCCATAGTCCCGGTACCGACGAAACCTACGTGCATCCTGCGCCTCCGGGTTGATTCGCCTGGTCCTATTTGCCGACCGGTACACCGACGGGTACGAATTTACCGCGGCCCGATGCTCCAAGACATTAAAGCGCTTTTCGAGCTGAACACGTGAGATTCGATGTAGTCGATGGTCTCCGTCAGGTTCTTCATATCAAAGGGTGGATTCAGAGTCAAGGGACAGCCGTACACGCGCCGGCCATTAATCATACATCGGTCAATTCCTGACGAAGGGGATCTACGCCATTACGGGTGGAATTTGTGCATGGAATGTGCGGCCAGTGTTGTAAGCCAAGTGTCTCTTGGGATTGTTTAACGCTATCAGGTCCGGCCCCTCACCTGACAAGTGCCCGTATAACTGACCGTGCGCCCGAAGATAGGATGGTGCATCTCAAACTCGACTCTGAAGTTGTCTTGATTCTCTCCGGTTTCCGTCGTGCGGCCTCCACCGAACGGTGATACCCAGGTGGGGAACCTAACGATAAGCCCCAGAAAAGGCAGCGCAATCAGGTATTTTCGGATGTCATAGACCAGCCGTCCCGCGTCGTCCACGCTCACGTTGGATTCTACACCTAACCCGCATCTTGTGGTCTCCATGATCCTATGGTCACCCAAGTAGGCCATGTGAGAGGAGAACCTTACGTCCTGAGGGAAACTCGAGTTGACGAAGAAGGTCCTATGCCAGTGCATTGTCCCCGAGGCATCGACTCGGTTTTGCAACGCAAACTCGACGTATTCGCCCCCGCGCGGGACCGGGGCACGAAACAGCAAGTACGAGATACACGCCATGGGCCTGATTAGCATATTGACATACACGCTTTCCATGACGCCGCTCCCATACAACGTCGGTTCGGAGTAGTGCCTGCGAACCGCTTTCTGGAGGCCATTGAAGTCCTCGCCCAATGCTCGCGCGATGGGTGACTTGTCACCGAGTGGATTGTTCTTAGGATGCGGCATCATCTCCTAAATTCCTGTCGCAGGAACCCATATCGCTTCATGGTTGCTAGGCAATTTCAACCGGAACCCTGTCTACGCGAGTGTATCGGCTCTCGATACCGGTCGAATTGACTCGGATAGGTTCATCGACGTGGCCTACCCGCACTCCGACACCATATCCCACCCAGCTTCAACCAGATCGAGGTCAATTGGAGACTAACTCACCGGGAGCGGACGGCGAACAGCCAATTACGCCGAAAAAGACGAGCATCAACACCACGATCGACGTGGAGTTCAGACCAAGGCCCAGGAGGAAGCACCCGAACTGACCAACTGCCATTGGAGTTGCCGTTTCTCCGCCAAATCGCCCAATTGCCGCAGCAAGGTATCGTCCGTAAATTCCAAATCATGCCTCACCGCCCGCACATCCTGAGCAGAGCGTCACGGAGTCGAATGACCTACTCGGTTTCTGCCCGCTACTCGCCCATTGCCGATTTCAACCGCCGTTTGGCCTCCTCAAGCACTTCGTCAGGCAACGGCCCTTTCAGCGCCGCAGCCTTATTCTCCAATAGGTGATCCGGGTTGAGGGTGCCCACGATCACGGTGTGCGCGTTTGGATTGGAGATGGTTGCGCGAAGCATGAACTCGGTGGCCGTCATATCTTGTAGAAGGTCTCCAAGGTCCGCTTTCTCCCATAAATCCCATACCTGGGCGGCCCCCTGGCCCCTTCCCGGCTCGCCCCGGGCCACACCGCCGCGGATGATTACGCCTATGCCCTCCGCGGCCGCGGAGGCGATTGCCTTGGCGTGTTCCGGTTGCAGGATCGAATATGGGACCTGCAATACGTCGAACACGCCCATCTCGATATGGTCCATAATATTCGGAAGAATCGAGGAACAACCGATGTGCCTGACTTTCCCTTCCCGCTGCAGCCCCTGTAGGGTCTCGATGGCTCCCTCCTGTTCCAGCAATTCCCTCGCCGGACTGAAGTGGAGCTGCACGATGTCGAGATAGTCCGTCCTCATGCGCCGCAGGCTCTGGTTGCACGCATTAACTATACTGTCCCGGCTATAGTCGTGGAGGCGCGGCAATGGGACACCGTACCTGGTCCGCTCATCGGGACGGAACATGGCATTGTCCAAGGGGCAGCCGCATTTGCTGGCCAGGTAGAATTCAGACCGGCGGTGAGATATATTACTGCCGATATGCTCCTCCGCCTCTCCGTAATCGACAGCAACGTCAATGTAATTGATCCCGGCGTCCAGCGCGGCGTTCAGGATTTTGCCCGGCTCGTCTTGTGATAGTGGACGCCCCACTCCCGCGACCATGCCGCGAAGCTCCAACGCGCCGTAGCCCAACCTGGTCACCTCTAGCCCGGTGCGCCCCAGGACACTCGTAGGGAGCCCTAACATGATTGAAGGTTGGTGATGCTGACGTTCATCCGACTTCCCCACTTCTATCCGGATTTGGGTTAAGATTCAGGCTGTAAACAAATACTAACAGGAGGGACCATGGGATCAATACGATTGTATTCCGGTGACGACGGTCAATCCCACATCGAGGAAATCGACCCGGCCTCCCATCCGACCTGGACTCAGTTGCAAAATGCTAAAGGGATCGTGTTCAGGGCCTCCCAGCCAGGGTCTTTTAGCGATTGGCACATTGCGCCCCGTAGACAATACATCATCACGCTATCCGGAGAAGCGGAAATCGGCCTGGCCGACGGCACGGTCCACCGGCTCGGAGCCGGAGATGTGAACCTGGCTGAAGACCTCACGGGCCAAGGCCACACAACTAGAGTAGTGGGCGATGTACCCAGGGTAACCGCCACCGTCCACTTGGATGATTAGATTTAACCGCGGACTACCCCTCCCGCTCCGGCCAGACCGGGTCGTGGTATCCCAAGCGAAGCGCGGCCTGCCAAGACCAGATGCTCAGTCATACTTAAACCCATTGGCGCATAGACTAGGTCTCTGGTCAACCTATAGCCTGAAGGGTTCCCCCATTCCTGACCGCATCTAAGAAATACGCAAAACTACGGCTACGTTGGGCGATAGTCCGGGGATCCAACTTCATGGCAATTTCTTCCGAAACCCGAGCGGTGTAGCTCCTCTCTAGTAGATGCTTCAAATGAAGCTTGGGGTTCTGAATCGCGTCTGGCTGCGAGGTGTCTACATTCCCCAGCGCTTTCCCGCCGAGGTAGCCGCGTAAGTGTTCTGCATCGCCGAAGTACCATGCTTCGAGGTGCCACTGGGCGTACGCGTATTGGATACTGCTTTCAATCTGGTCGCGTAATCTTCCTGGAAGGTCTTCTTTGAATGGGAGCAATTCTTGGTCGGGGTCCTTTCCGTCTAGGTCTACCAAGACCACGACCTTGTCAGGGGGGCGACCATCATAGATAGATGATTTAATAAGCCTCTCGGCCATTTGCACCGTTAGCTTTCCGTTTCTTGGTGGGATACTGAAGCCCACTTCGATATCGTCGTCCTGTAGATGTGACACAAGATATGGAAGCGCACGGCGCTCGGTCTCTCCGGAAGCTATGACGAGCACGTATTTGGCCACGTCCTACCCCCCAAAGCCTTTGGTCTCATAATATTCCCCGAGGCCAAATCCCGATTCGTCCAGGGCCTTACGAACCCCATTCGGATTGTCTCCATTCAACACGACCGTACCGCCTAGTTCCCCACGTTGAACAATCCGCACAGCCGCAGGGTCATCCAGGAAATCGAGCAACAGAGGTGAATGAGTAGTTACGATGAACTGGACCCGATCGATTGCATCCAATAGGTGGACGACGAATGCGGACAAAGCTGCTGGATGAATGTAATTTTCGGGTTCCTCGATCCCTACGAGGTTTATATCTTCGTCCCCATAGATGGCGGTCATAAGCGCCATCATCCGCAGAGTCCCACTGGACACACCCATCTGGTTTACAGAGAAACGTAGGCCAGACTCTTCCTGTGTAAAATAGAAACGGTCTTCCGACTCCCTGGGCACAATCCTCTCGGGAAGGCCAACAATTTCGCGGGTAGCTGTCACGATCCGGTCTAACACTGCCGGAGACGAATGACTCAGATTGTACAAGGTCTCAGCGAGGTTCCTCCCATACGGGTCGAACCTGCCCACGTCAGAACCTCCCAACCAGTCGCGGCGGAGCAGGAACGGACTAGGGTCGAAGAATCCCCATCCTGCAACAAATTCAGCTACGCCGCGGGCAGGAAAGGATGCGTCCGCCGAGGCTGCGGACAAAGCGCACACCGTTGGAGCCTGTTTCAGAGTGACTCCTGCCCTTTTCTCTCCGGACCACCACTCCCCATCGCCCTTTTCAGCTCTGAGTAATTCCTGGGGAGGAGATTCGAGAGGGAGCCCTCGGATGTGTTCATAGACATCAACATCGATCGGCCCCCTGACCAACCTGACTGACCATTCAAACCTGGTGTCTCCTTCTTCGAGTAGTACAGCCAACTCGATATGGTCCGCAGGTTCTCCCTTCCAGGCAAGATTATTAAAGCCCCCCCGAGAATAAACAGGAGTACGGAAGTCCCGTGATTGGACTCCCTCATGGAGAAAGCGCAGCGCGTCGAGAATGGTGCTTTTTCCTGATGCGTTGGCGCCGATGAAAAGGTTAAGGTTACTAATATCGATGCTCACGTCCCGGAGGCTGCGATAATTGTTCGCCGTAAGTCTCAACAGTTTCATTCAGTAGTCCTCCATTAGATGGACAGAGGGGCTACCCCTCCCGCTCCGGCCAGACCGGGTCGTGGTAGCCCAGGGGCACCGAGGGCCTGTCCCAATAGGGCGGAGACTCCGAGAGTTGCACAACCGGGCCAAGGTGATTCAACCGTCCACCCGGCGCGTCGCTGAACGTCGACCAACTCTTCAGTTCTTCGGGCGTGAACTCGCTCGGCAGCCCATGTAGTTGCCCGTCCGGGACCTGACCGCGTTCGACAAGCCAACGCCCCGTCTGCGCCAGGGATACGCGCACCAACCAACTTCCGCCTTCCCTGACGCGCCGGGCCAGGGCCACCAGAGTGCCGAAGGCCATCAGGTAGCCGGTCAAGTAGTCGATGGCAGAAACTGGATAAAACTGGGGACCAGGCTCGGCTCCAGGGAACAACTCGCCCTGCCGGGTGGTTATGCCGCTCACGGTCTGCACCACCGTATCGAAGCCTCGGCGCCCGGACCATGGCCCCGTGCGCCCAAACGCCGACAGAGAAACGTAAACGATACCGGGCCGCAACCGTGCCAGGTCCTCTGGGGAGAAACCTCGCTGGGCGAGAGTCCCCGGACGATACCCCTGGGAGAAGATGTCGGCTTCACGGACCAGCCCTAACAGGGTCTCCACGTCATCCTTTTCTCTAAGGTCGATGTGGGCCGAAAGCTTCCCGTGACCGGTGTCGTCTTCCTGGGTCGAACTGCTGGGCAAGTGGGGAGCCGTGATCCTCAACACGTCCGCGCCGTGTTCGGCCAGCGTGCGGGCGCACGTCGGTCCTGCCAGCACCCGCGTTAGGTCCAGTACCCTTACTCCCGATAAGGGTCTCGGTCCTTCGGGCAACGGTTGAGGAGGGCTGTCCGCGATCTTTTCTATCTCCAACAATGGCAAGGAAGCGATTGCCGCGGCCTGGGGGTGCCGGGCCCACTCCTCCATCGAACGGGCCATACCTCCCGCCCCTTTTGCGGCGATGATGGCTTCTTCCAATTCCAGGGCATCCCAGCGGGCAACTGCCTGACGCACCGCCTCCCGGTCATCCTCGACGCCCAGCACGCTCAGGGCCGCCTCGCGGTGGTTGGGAAAATTGCAGTGGAGGTAGCTCCACCGGCTGTTCTTGGCCGGATACACACCTGCCACCGAGGCCCGTTCCCGGCCAACCCGTTCCCCGTCCATGGTCATGTACTGGCCGCTGCGCAGCGAGGCCGTGGCCTGCCGGACATCCACCTTCACGTCCTGGCGTCGCCCGGTGCGCAGTTCCCAGAGGTCGGAAACGGCCAGACCGACGGCGGCCAGGCTGGCAGAGGCGGCCTCTCCAATCCGGAACGGCGTGGGCAGAATCGGGTCCATCCCACCTGTAATCTCTACTTCTGACCCGCGTTTTGCGTCCCAACCCGCAAATGGGAGAAGTGTGGATAGAACTTCGTTAGTCACTCTCGCAATCGCTCCTTGGATATGGCCTCGTGTCTGAAGCCGTTTTTGGGCTCGTGAGCCAAATCGTACAGGAACCCCGCCGTGGAATCAATTTGATGGTTGGCGCCGGCAGGCTCAACAAGTAAGGGTTTGCGCCCTCGGCCAACTCACTGTAAGTGTTCGGTGGTTAGTGGCTGGATTCCAATGGTCAGTGAATAGTGGCGGCCGGCGGGGCCATTATTCACTGGCTACTGAACACTATCAACTCGCTTACGGAATTGACCTCTGTAGGATTTGATGCTGGCGCCAGCCTGGGAATATTGCCAGCGTACCAGCGATAGTCCCAGGGTCATTCGATTATCGGTCCAATTGTCAGAACCGGGATTAACCGGATTTCCAATCATATAAATCCCGGAATCAGAGAAATCACAGTTAAGACGAACAATCGAAAGACCCTGGCGAGCGTTCCCCGTCCTATTCCCAAAACCAGCCGGGTGTATTATCTTAGGCCTGTCCCCCTTCTCGTCCGGCTATTGACCGGCGGGATTAGACCTATCCTACGAATGTTTTGGAGGCAGCCGTGAAGTTGTTGAGAATTTCGGCCATTGACCACGTGCCACTGGGCCCCGCCACTCCCATCGAAGGCTGGACCGGCGGCGAAGTCCACCGTACCCGCCAACCCCTTCTGCCCGAAGGGACCAGCGATCACTTCAGCAGCAGCGTAGTCAACTTCCAGAAGGGCGCTACCACCGGCTGGCATACCCATACCACCGACCAGATCCTGGTTATCACCCAGGGCAACGGCATCGTGGCCAACGAACACGAGCAGCATCACGTCAGTGTCGGCGACGTCATACAGATCCTGCCCGGCGAGAACCACTGGCACGGCGCCACCGCTGATTCCTACATGGCCCATATCACTATCACGGGCCTTGGCTAAGGGTGTAACCGGCCCTCTCGCCGCTGACTAGCGAGAGGGCTTCCCACCAATCCGCCGAGTCCCAAACGCTAGTCAGGCCGTCCATCCGTTCCTGGAAGAGCTCCCGGCTGGTCTTGCCCTGATGTTCCAGGTCGGCGAACGTTGGCTGACCCATCGGGTGTTCCTTCCCCGAATTACTCATTACGGGAGGGAGTAGGTCACAACTATGGAGAGGTGGTCAGAGTTTGCCTGAGCCAGTCACACTATCTATGCGCTATAGACCAATGAGGTAAAGAGTATCCAGAGTCGGCATGGTTGTCGGGTTGGATTAGGGCGAACATCCCTTCTGCGGCAACGTTCCTTCACGCGTTCCGCAAGCCGGGTATATAGTCCTTCAAAACGGCCTCAACAAGCGGGCCCAGAGATCATTATCGGATATTGTATGTAACCTGCAAGCCAACAGAAACCTCGACCTCCTGCTCGGAGTCGAAGGTTTCTAGATTGCCGAACACATCTCTTAACCTATCTGAAGTCGGGCTGCCGCATGTTTCAGCAGCGAGCCCTGCTTGGCCGTAGGGCGAAACAGTCAACGGATATTCCAGCGCGGCGGTGACGCCCCCGATAGCAACCTCCAGGGCGCCCGCCAAATCGTCCGCAGCTTTTTCGACGCTTGGTATGGCCTTCCGACGCGCCAAGGCAAGGGCATGATCGCAATTCTCTTCTGTCAATGCGAAGCGGACCCCGCTGCTTTCGGCACGCCGGATCACTTCCTCAACAGCCTCAACCACTTGACTTGCCTTTTCGACAAGGTCTTCCAGCTCCAATTCTACCGAAATGTGCGAAGGGCCATATCTTCCGAGACTACCGAAGTCGACGGCGCTTTCTTCTACGCCAACATCAGCCAGTTTTTCCACGATATCTTTTCGGTCCTCACTGGTAATTAGCTCGGACCCGGAAGGACCATACCTCTGTTCTGCGACAATGATTACATAAGCCTCATCGGCGGGCACAGTAACCGACCCGACCGCCGACACAGTCAGCCCTCCCATATCGCCTCGATTCTGAAACGCAGGGGATAACCTGAAACTGCCTGCGCTCCGCCATCCTGAAGCGACGGGTGAGGACGATGACCCAGAGGCGATGACTCTCAGAGTTCCGTCCGACATTTTCGAGTCCTTAACCATCTGCGCAGCCACGGCGGTGGGAGGCGTCACCTGCGCCGGCGCAGCAGGCATTGGCGCCTCCGTGGGCGGAATTGTGGGCGGAATCGTGGGCGGAATCGTGGGAGAATGGACCTCGACGGCGGGGGCCGGGCCGGCCGGTTCGACCGGCGGCGTGCTGGTTTCCTGGCCGCACGCAATGGATGCGGTTGTAATGATGAACAAGAGGACTCCAATCCACCTCAATGGAAAGAGCCTGCCATAGAAACGGTTCATCGCATCCTCCGTCCCGTATACCCCTACTGACAGGGGTTAAGATGCTGCAGAGGGAACCTCTGAACCAACCAGGATTTACGCTTGTTCTCTACGGGAGTAGTTCCTGGCGAGTCCCTGCATTGCCACATTGAACTGACTTATTCATAGGTTCCTAGTCCAATACCCTGACCAGCTTCTGCATTGAACGTAGTTCACGGGGCGGGTCCATGTGCCTGCCGTAGTCGGTCCAGGAGACCTCGGCAACGTAGATGTCTCCCTTAGAGTCCACAGCTATACCGTGGGGGGAATAGAAACGCCCCGTCTGGTCCCCGTAGCTCTCGCGGCCCACCCTGGCCAGAACCTTACCCTTGGTGTTCATCACGGTGACCCGAGGGCCAAGGTCTGTCCCGATGTCGTTGGTGCCGATCCCGCAGAAATACTCGCCGATGTAGAGCAGTTCCTCACCCGAGCGGTCGTTAAGGCAAATGGCGGCTGCCCTGGAGAGGTTGCCCCACTGGGTCTCGTATTTGCCGTCCGAACTGAAAACTTGGACCCGGTGGTTTTCACGGTCGGCGATGTATACCCACCCGTCTTTGTCCACCACCACGTTATGGACGATGTTGAATTGCCCGTCGCCGGTGCCAGATTCACCCCAGGAAAAGAGCAACTTCCCGTCGGGCGAGTACTTATGCACTCTGGCGTTGGAATATCCGTCAGCTACGTAAAATTCCCCTGTGCGCTTGTCGAAAGCCACGTGGGCGGGTACGCAGAATGGGTCCCCGCTCATTTTTGGACTGGGCTGATGGGGAGTGCCGAGGGTCATGAGCAGTTCCCCATCTGGCGTGAACTGCCTGACCGTACTGTCGCCGTTGTCCACACAGAAAACGGTGCCGTCGGGCGCGATGGTCACTCCGTGGGGATTGGTAAACACCCCTTCCCCCCAGGTCCGCACCACGTTTCCCGAGGAATCGAACACGATCATCGGGATGGTCCCGCGGTTAAAGACATAGACCTGGTCGTCGGAGTCCACATCAACCGAAGTGCCTTCCTTGTAGACGCATCCATCAGGGAGCTGGCCGAAGTTCTCCCCCGAGACCAGGTAGTTAAAACCGTTCTCCCCGATTACCACGGGGTCGCCGCCCTGGCCGTCTGCCCCGTGTCCCTCCGTCCGAAGTCCATATTCCCAGTCTTGTTGTTGCTCAACCAATTCCTTCACCTCGCAATATCAGCCCAATGATTCTAGAGCATCCTAGTCCGCAAGGGTAGATCGGAGTTGAAAGGTAACTGTTCAGACTCGATTACGGGGATTGGCTGAATCCCGCATCAGTCATCCCCATGATAATTCTCGAACGATGTACCCCAGCGGCAACCAGTCATTACTATGAAAATAGGCAATTTTCATATTCATACATGGCCTCGGCAAGGCCATCCGCAATTCCCGCGCAGAGCCTTCCCCCGGCTCGGTCGGGGGCGGGAATCCAGAAATGCCAATGATAGTGTCCGTTGCTGGCTGCGAAGGTTTCTGGATTCCGGCTCAAAGCCTGCCCCGTACTGGATACGGGGCCCGGAATGACGGACTGGGAGTAAGAAGGACACATCAAGTCTGAACAGTTACGTTGAAAGATGGTAGGGCACTATTCCCGGGGAGGGTCAGCAAGCCTTCGAGGGAAGACAAGAGAAAGCTACAACTATCGGGCCGCCCTCGGACGGTGCTTCTCCAGCCATGGTAACGTCGCGGTCGAACACGCGGACGGGGGTGTTCCCAGCCAGGTCTTCCAGCTTTGAGTTGACCACCAACCGGTGTTCACCATCTTTCCAGGGTGAAGCAGGTGAAAACGTCCAGCTACTCTCCGCCGCGCCAACCTCACCCCGTCCCTGCAATGGAGTTCCCTCAGGACCACGGACCCGGAGACTGTGCTGAAGAAGCGCGTGGTCGAGCGGGCGATCGAACTCAACCGACAGCGGGCGACGAGAACCAACCACGGGAGCGGTCAACCGCCAACGGCCGGGACCGATCCGGGACCTCAGAGCCGGACCAATCCGGTAACTACGTTTCGCACGTGCCTTTAAGGGCTGTCCTTTGGCGTCGCGAAATTCGGGACCGATGTCGACCCTGACCGGCGTTCCCTCGATCAGGGGGTAGCCAGCTTCCAGGTTGGGAACGAGCCCGCGCTTGATTCGGCCGGGGTCCAACAGCATGGTCAAACGCCGCCGCTCCAGGTCCCATAGCTCTGGGTCCGGGGGGAGAAAGGCCCCTTCCAACGCCTCTCCCGTGTCCTCTCGGCAGACCCTGACCGCCCGATCGGCCCAACCCTCGCTCATCGGCCCCGAAAAGTGAACGTAAACCTTTAGTAGATTGACCGGGACTTCGGCGGCTGTGGGGTAGATGGCTACGACTTCCGTAGCCGGAGCCAACGGAACAGACGGACGTTGAATGGTCCAGACTTCCGGGCTATCCAATCGTCCGTGAACACCAACCAGGAATGAGTAACCCGTTCCGTCCATAAACGGGAACCGCGGAACGAAACACACCGCATCCAAGTCCACCAGGAACCGTCCCGCGACAGGAGGAACCTCCCTAAAATCGCCGACCTCTTCTAGTACCTTGGCAGGCAAGACTGCCAGCCGCCTTCCAAGGTCCGCGGCGGACAGTGACCCCAATTCACGTAGCTCGGGTTCCGTCCAACCGTGGACCCTAAGACCGCATTGTTCCTCTAAGTCTGCCCACTCCAGGTAAAGGCGCCGGGTCTGTGTCACAGAGTGTCGGTGGCGTAGGACCGCACGTGAGTGCGGCCATCCTCGTCTTGTTGCAGCATCAGTACGCCGCTGCCGTTGAGATTGGCCATCCGCTTGACTCCGGGGTGGGGCAGTATCTGCCGGGGCACGCCTACTCCGGGGGTTACCGGGTCGTGAGGGCTCTCGTCCAATGAATCGTCAGGCACGGTCAGAGACACCTGCCCATCGATATCCCTGCAGTCGATCTTAAACAGCGGGTGACGGTCGTTGCACACCAGGAGGTATTCACCGCCGTCATGCTCGTAGGAAACCAGGTCCAACGGACGATTGTGTGCTCCCAGTTCGGCGACCGTCGTCCCCTTGGCTTGTTTCCCCGGTTCCAGGTCGGCCAGGGAGAACTTGACCACCGGAGTGCAGGTGTAACTGGCCAGGATGCTGCTGTTTCCCTGGTAGGGGACGAAAGCCCGGATGGGGGCCGCTGACTCGTACTGGCCATGAGAAACGTGGAAGATTTCCAAAGAATTGGACTCGGAACCCCCGTTGAAGGGGAACGGAATCCGGCGCAGTGTGGAGGAAAATTCCTCGTTGGACGTCCCGGCGACCAACAGCAATCCGTCTACGAAGGACATGTCGGTCACGGTAACGGTGCGCAGCTTCTCCCGAGCGACCAAGCGGGGATCGTCCTCGTCCGCCGCGTCTTTGATCACCGTCTGGGAGAAAGCAACGTTGTCCAGGGACACGTCTTCGATGGTCCCCCCGCCGGATACTTTAACTATGACCGGAATTGCGGCGTCTCCGCTGCCTCGCATGACTGAGAAGTACACATTTCCGGAGGTGGGATGAACGGCCATGTCGCGGATAGACACGTCCTCCCGTGAACACCCCAGATACGACGCCAGGGAAGTGTCAAAATTCTCGATGCCCACGGTCTGGGCTCCGCCTCCCACCTCAGAGTCACCCGGATCGATGGCAAATATGGCGGCTCCAGAATTATCACCTATGAACAAAATCCCCTCTGGACCGAAGGCCAGAGGCCCCACGGACTTGATTGCCGGGGTACCGACTTCCAGCCCATAATCATCCAGACTTATCGTGGTACCGTACTCAACCATCACAGCCTCCTACGCATTCGGGACTCGAATTTCCGCCAGTGTAGCATTATGCCCATTCCTCCGCCACCTACATCCTGGAACTGGCGTGTCAGACTCGCCGGTCTGGTATACTTGGGCAACTCCGGGTAGTCGAATATTCATAGTGCGCTGAGGACATTCGCAATGACCACCGAACATCGTAAAGGAACCGTTTCCCTTCGCCAGGTTAGCGGATCAGCCCGGTCAAGGAAGGTCAGAGCGGACCTGGGCGAGGAATCCTCATTTTCCGACTTTCCCGCCCCCGTGAGGGTAGGCGACGCCTCTTATTTTTTGGTTCGGGGACGCGACGGGTACAAGCTTCTTTCGACGGTCTGCCCACATCAGGGCGGCGAAATCATGGACGAAGGGGACGAACTGTTCGTCTGTGACGGCCACGGATGGCAATACGAGAAAGGCGAGGGCACCTGCGCCACCCGAGCCGACTTCCGCATGAAAGCGTTCCTGGTCACCCTGCAGAACGACCACCTGGTCGCGCTGGTCCCGGACGAGTAACCTACCGCTTTCCCTCCCACCCATTTCCATAGCGACCGCATATCCTAACCAACAAAGAAAAGGCCCCGCCCGGGGAACCGGCTTCCCGGGCGGGGCCTTTGTCTATTCCAAGAACCTTGGTAGGACTAGCCCACCATGTCGTAGCTGCGCAGGAGCTTGCCTGGCAACGCGCCGGTGCATTCGTTGTCGATGAAGGTCACCGTACCGTTGACCAGGATGTAACGGATGCCCGTTGGCTTTTGCACCAACCGTTTCTCGCCGCCGGGGAAGTCCGTCTCGAACCGAGGCTTGTCGTATAGCAACCCCAGCTCGTCCATGTTGTAGATCATCACGTCGGCGTAGTCGCCAACGCGCAGGGTGCCTCGGCCCTTCATGTCAGAGAAGGCGGCGGGCAACGCGCTCATCTTCTGGTGGGCCTGCTCCAGGGTCATCAGTTCGTTGTCGCGGATCCAGTGCCCCAGGAAATAAACGGGCCACACGCTGTTGACCAGGAACCTGGTGTGAGCCCCCCCGTCAGACACCGAGATATGGACGAAGGGATCGACCAGCCTCTCGGCCCGCGCGTCGTCTCCCTGCCCTCCCGCAGGGTGTGCGAACTCGGTTTCCAGGTCCTCGTCCAGGGCAATGTCCAGGAACGCGTCCAGTGGATGTTTGCCCTCGGCCTCGGCGATGTCTGCGATAGACAACCCCTCGTATTTTAGGTTCCGCTCCAAGGCCACTTCCACCACTTGCAACTGTGTCCAGTCGGTCCGGGCATGAGGGCGGTCGATAACGTCCTGCTTCATACCCTCGCGGACGCCGTCTTCAGACAGCTTGGCGATACGCTCCTCCTTGGCGCCGACCAGCGGCTGCACCCAGTTGGGCATATAGTCGAACAGGTTGTACTCTGAGAGCTTGAACTCGGCGATGGTAGGTACCGACCCCTGCTGCGCCAGGACTGGAAGTCCCTCTTCCCGCATTTCCTTCAGCCATGTATAGCCCTCTTCGTCGCCCAGCGCCACATGTAGCGGGCGGCCGCTCATCCGGACCATCTCCGCCAGCATCTCCCTCTGTCCAGCGCGGTCGTCGGAAATGCCGATGGTCCACCCCAGGTGCCCGACGCCGAAGCCGCTCAAGACCTGGGAGAGAGCGTAGAACTCCTCCGGGGACGCTACATGGCTGGGAAGCCAGCTTCCATCTTCGGGCCGGTCCTCCAGGTTCTTGTCGGCGGACAGCCCGAAGGCCCCCGCCTTCATCGAGTCGTGGAGAATCTGCTTCATCTGGTTCAGCTCGGCTTCGGTGACGGAGGTCCGCTCCCGCGCCGGAATCATGCCCAGAACGTAAGCCCGTAACGGCGAGAAAGGCACCAACGCACCCACGTTCACGCCCAAGCCCTGGCGGTCGAGGCTGTCCATGTATTCGGGGAAAGTCTCCCAGTCCCAGCGCATACCCTGACGCATCGACTCCAGGGGTATGGCCTCGATGCGGTTCATCATGCGCATGTTCAGGTCCCGGTCATCGGGCCGCGTCGGCGCGAACCCGAAACCGCACTGTCCCACGGTAAGGGAGGTCACGCCGAACCACCCCGACAGCGACGCGTAGGGGTCCCAGTTAAGCTGGGCGTCGTAATGGGTATGCAGGTCCACCGCTCCCGGCGCCACGATGCAGCCGCTGGCATCCAGTTCCCTGGCGCCTCCTGCTGAAATCCGGCCGCTAATCATGGCGACCCGACCGTCCTTGATCCCAACGTCAGCGCGGACGCGAGGAAGTCCCGTGCCATCGATTACAGTCCCGCCACGGATTACCAAATCAAACTCAGGCATAAGGTTGCCTCCAACGACAATCTGTCACGATTTCGAGCCACCCAGTCCAACGACAAGGGCAACCTGATATGCGCCGAGTGTAAGTCTCGCAGGTATCGGTGTCAATGTCTGCGACGAAACACGGCATATAGTATCCATAATCCGATCATAATCCTTTCATATGGGAGTTGAGTTGCTTAGGTCGTTGGGTAAGCTGCGTCCATTACCCACAGGGGTGCTAAGGGGTCCACAATCGTTCATAGGTCACGCGTTCGTCCATGGTCCGTTGAAGTATGTACACGTCTGGATTGGAAAGGCTCTCCCATCCTTCGAAACCAAAGGTGTCGTCCAAGGAGTTCAGAACCAGACTCAGCAAGTTTCCGTGAGTAACCGCCAATGGGAGTTCATAACCGCCGTCTAGCAGTTCGTTTATGCCGCTCCAGGCCCTGTCCAAAACCTCCCGCGCCGATTCACCACCGGGAGCCCGAAGGTCCCGGTCATCGAAAGAGTCCCGTACTACATCCCGCCAATGACTTATGGGGCTCTTTGACAGGGTCCGCTCGTTGAATCGAGAGTCCACGCGGAGCATCAGTCCATTCACCGTGACAAACGGCTCGATACTCTGCCTAGCGCGCCTGAAGGCGCTAGCCACAACAAAGTCGACCTGTCTTCCGGTAAGAAACTCGGTGAGCGCGTTGGCTTGCTGCTCCCCAAACGGGGTAAGCGGCGACTCTGGACTTTGACCGGACGACTGGCAGTGCCGGACCAAAAGCAGTTTCTTATCTGGCGCCACACTCCTCCTGCCTAATGGTCTCGCCTCTAATCAAATTGCGGTCCGCCATCTCCCCAGGAATTCTATGCGGGGTGATGCGCATTAGGTTGGCCCGGCGTGGCTAAACCCGGGAATCATGGGTTGACGATTACATTCTAACCCCACCTAACCCCACTGAAGCGCATTATAAGAGATCGTCCAACCGTAACCTCCCCCTCGGAGCCCGGTTCGGGTGTAAACTAACAAATCTCACACGGCAACTCCCGGCAAAGTAGAAGCAAGACCTCCCCCTAAAATCCGTCTAGATATCCTGGCCCAACTCAGGTCTCAAGGACACGAGCCCAACGTCTACACATGAAGAGGGGAAATACGATGGTGACTCCCACGATTGACTCACAAGTACATTCTTACGAGCGAAACCGCCGCGAACGACCCTGGCAGGGGTTCCTGCAGGGCCCGGACGAAGTAACCGGCGACGACATGGTGGCCGCGATGGACGCGGTGGGCGTAGACGGCGCGCTGCTGGTCTCCCCCTTTTCCATGTACCATTACGATGCCAGCTACGCCCTTCAAGTTTACGACAGACATCCCACCAAGTTCGGCCTGATTAGGCCATTCAACCCCCATTCTGAGACCATCGAGGACGAGATGGCCGGCTGGACGGGGCGTCCAGGCGTGGTTGGCGCCCGCATCATGCTGAATAACGAGTCGTTGGAGGCCGGCCACCCTGGTCTAAACCGCATCCTTGCCGCCGCCTCTCGGGCTGGCGTTCCCGTGAACATGATGTGCTCGGCCAAGCTCCATCTCCTCCGCGAACTGGCCCAACGCCACCCGAACACCCAAATCGTGATCGACCACGTGGGCATCGTCCAGCCCTTCGAGCCGCCGGCGCCGCCGGAACCGTTTGCCGATCTAGCCAACGTGCTATCGCTGGCGGAACTGGACAACGTAGCCATCAAGATTTCCGGAGCATGTACCCTGTCCCATCAGCCATTCCCCTACCCTGACATCTGGGAGCCGCTGAGCAAGATATTCGCCGCCTTCGGCTTCGACCGCTGCCTGTGGGGCACCGACTGGACCCGGGCAGTGGATCTCTTGACCTACGAGCAGGGAGTTGAAGCATTCCGGGTCACCGACCAGTTCTCCGATTCTGAACGCTCAACCCTGATGGGCGGCGCCCTTGCCAAAATCTACAACTGGTCACCTGAAGAGAGTAAGTAACTATCTCAAAACGAGGCTTCCCAAATGTCTCCCCCTTTCGCAAAAGGGGGATTAAGGGGGATTTCGCCTCTGCCTAAGCCCGCTGGTTCAGTTTTGAGATAGATACTAAGCTAAAGGACCTCAGACTTGGTGTAAGAGTCAGCACGAGGACAGTCGAGGATGTGGAGGTGAATCCTGCCTGGTTCGATTCTGTTTGATAAGCCGGGTAAAGAGGCTACTTCATCCTGGAGATTGGTGGGCCTAACGGGGTTGTATTGGGGTTGTATTGATGACCTTGAGCGGTCCAGAGTTATCTCTGGGACTTTGGCGTAGTAGCCGTCACATAAAACGGGTAAGTCTTCTGGCTACCGGCGAGGCGAGCCCGAATCTCGTACTCCCCAGCGTTCTCGATCGTCAAAAGCGAGGTTGAGCCCCTCCGGCAATGGCAAAGCGCAGAGGCCTTCCCTGGGGGTCGGCCACCGGGTGAATATTGGCAATCAGGCCGCCTCGGGAACGCCCCGAACCCTGGTCCTGGCTTCCCCTTTTCCACTGGCCGCCTGCTGGTGGGCCCGGACTATCGTGGGGTCGATCATGCTGTAGGTGTTGTCCGAGTCTTCCAGCAGCACTCGGAAGATTTGCTCCCACAGTCCAGCCCTGGCCCAGCGGGTGAAGCGCTTGTGGACAATCTTCCAGTTGCCGTATTCGGCAGGCAGGTCTTTCCATTGGACCCCGCCGCGCAGCACCCACAGAACGCCATTGACGAACTGTCGGTTGTCTTTAGCGGTCGCGCCCACAGACCCAGGACGCCCCGGCAAAAAGCCCTCCATCCGCGGCCACTGCGATGCACTGACCTCGTACCGTTTCATGCTCGACCCCCGCACAGCACGATTGACCCGGAGTAACACTCTACCTCCCTGGTCCAAGTGCTGCCCTGCTTCCGCTTTCTGTTTTCCCCCAATTGGCGATTCGTCCAACTTCGTCCTATGACGAGGGAGAGCGCTCCTCGAAGCCCGGCCCCCAGGTTGTGCCGAAGTCGGCACGGGCCGCCAGTTGCCCGGTAAAGGTGCTGGCGTCCTGCAGGGCCAGGTACACGGCGCAAGGGCCAACGGCGCTGGGGTCTACCCTTTCGTGCCAATCGCGTTGCGTCCATGGGATTGCCGCGGAGCCCTCACTGCGCAGCGCGCCGGGGCTGAGGATGTTGACCGCGATGTTGTAGTCCCGCACTTCGTCGGCCAAGCAGAGGCTGAACATGTGGACCGCCGCCTTGCTGGCGCTGTAGAGGACGCCGCCGCCCTGGTTGGGGTCGGTGGCCATCCTTGAACCGATGTTAATGATGCTGCCCCCCTGCTGTTCCATCATTATCGGAAGCACGGCCCGGCTGCACAGATAAGGGCCGCTCACGTTGACCCGCATGAGTTGGTCCCAACGAGCCGGGTCAATTTCCAGGATCGACTCCCCCAGCACCATAGCGCCGGCGTTGTTGAAAAGCACGTCGATTTTACCGTAACGTTCCGTCGCTTGACGGACCATTTCATTGACTTGAGACTCATCGGTGACGTCGCAGTCGATGGCAAAGACATCTCCGCCGGCGCTCCTGATGTCTATGACCGTCTCTTCGAGGGTCCCGGCCAAGCCGGTTGGGGACTGGCTGCGGGCGCAAATGACCACGCTTGCGCCTTCCTTGGCGTACTCCTTGGCTATGGCCCGCCCCAGTCCCCGGCTGGCGCCGGTCACGATTGCGGCCATTCCGTCCATCTGACTCATAGTCGGCCTGCCTACACGAATTGGGCTTTGACCCACCCTTCGTCGAAAGGTGTCCAGAAGTGGGACGTTAGCTTCAGGTGTTTGAACATCCAGACGCCGTTTACCCTGACGTACTCCTCATCGTACCTTGCCGAGCCCCATACCGGCCGGTCGCCGTTAGCGTAGGTGCAGGCTTGGAACAGGTACCAGATGCCGGTGGCAGTGTCCCCATTCACCTCAATGATGGGGTTCATCACCATGTGAATGGCGAAGGGGAGCCTCTTAGAAGCGTTGACGAAGAAGTTGCGGATTCCATCCCGTCCTTCAGCTTTGCCCCGGATGCCGCCGTCCCAAATCGCGTCTTCGACGAACAGGCCGGCGATTTTATCGGCGTCATAGTTGTCGTCGCAGTAGGTGCAGTAACGGGCCTTGAGGCGCTTGATCTCCTCTACGTCTTCCAAGGCTCGAAGCCTACGTTCGATGTCCTCTAAACTCATCTCCTGCTTTCCTCCGAAAGAGTACGCTGACTGTGATGGCTCAGGTGGCCTGGCCGCCGTCCATTTCTATACATTGGCCCGCGATAAATTCGGCCGCCACCGGGATGCACTGACCTCGTACCGTTTCATCCTCGTCCCCCCTCACCACGCGATTCACCCAGTGTAACACTCTACCTCCCTGGTCTAAGTTGCTCTTCTGTTTCTCCCAATTGTCGATTGGTCCAAAGAAAATTCTGCAATCCTTAGTAGCTACCTACCATGCTACAGATCCGGGGACGGTCTTTGGTCCCGGGGAGGCCAGAGGCCATGTGGCAGACATAGTAACCTTGGTCTCAAGGCGATTATATCCATAGTAGGTCGGAGCAAGGTGGCGGCAAATATGTTCCTCCAAACGGGCAGACGTGGCCACAGTACCAACATCCCAGGGAGGCGGAAAAGTGGGCCGTGTGGGGATCGAACCCACGACACCCGGATTAAAAGTCCGGTGCTCTGCCGAACTGAGCTAACGGCCCGCAGTCTGGGGAAAGGGTCTAGTGCAAACGCCCACCGGCGGCAGGCGGGGAGGGCGGATCTACGCCCATATACTACCTTGATTCTAGCAAGACGCACGCCGCGCCCGCAATAGATGGTTCCCGAGGCCCCACGACCCTTCAGTATCACGATAAGTGACCAGTAAGGACACTAACTCTCTCACCCTGAGCGGAATCTATGACGAACGAGGCGATCGAAAGGCCCTGATTTCGAGGTGTGAGACGTGGTATTTCCTTGCGGGAAGGAGTAGAATGCACCACAATTCCCGGATAGCCCTTCCGGACCTCAAGGCGTTTACGGCGGACCGATCATAACGACTGGAGTAGATGATCCGTGGTAGCCACCACCGACTCCAACGTCCTTATAGAACGAGTTTCCGGCTACCTCTCTGAACAGGTGGCCGACACGGTCCAGGAAGCCTACGACTTCGCTGAACAGTGTCACCAGGGCCAGACCAGGCTCTCCGGCGAACCGTATATCGCCCACCCCCTCCAGACCGCCCTCTTCCTGGCCAACCTCAACCTCGACTCCCACACCATCATCGCAGCCCTGCTCCATGACGTGGTCGAAGACTGCGAGATTACCCTCGAAGAAATCTCCTCCAGGTTCGGTGAGGAGGTCTCTCAACTGGTCGACGGCGTGACCAAGCTGACCAGGATGGACGTCCGGTTCCAACAATCCAGCAACAGCCTTGACCTCTCCGACGAACAGGACCAGCTTTACTCCGAGAGCCTGCGCAAGATGCTGGTCGCCATGGCCGAAGACATCCGCGTCGTGCTTATCAAACTGGCCGACCGCCTGCACAACATGCAGACCCTTGACGCCCTCCCCGTTGAGAAGCGGAAGCGCATCGCCCAGGAAACCCTGGACATCTACTCGCCATTGGCCCACCGCCTCGGCATCTGGGAGATCAAGTGGCGGCTCGACGACCTCTCATTCCGTCACCTGAACGAGACCCGCTACCGGGAAATCTCCAAGATGCTCGCCACCAAGCGGGAGCAGCGGGAACAGTACGTCGAGATGGTGGCCGACCACCTGCGCGAGGAGATGACGAAATTCAACGTAGCAGGCGAGGTGGCCGGAAGGCCCAAGGGCATCTACAGCACCTACCAGAAGATGGAGCGTTACGCCGCCCAGGGCAAAGAACTCCGCGACATCTACGACCTCTACGCCCTGCGCGTCCTGGTCAATACCAAGGAAGACTGCTATAAAACCCTGGGAGTTATCCACCAGCTCTGGCACCCAATCCCGGGCCAGTTCGACGACTACATCGCCAACCCCAAAGAAAACATGTACCAAGCCCTCCACACAACGGTCATCTGCGAGGGCGGCAATCCTCTGGAAGTCCAGGTCAAGACCTACGACCTCCACTACCTGGCCGAGTACGGGGTCGCAGCCCACTGGAGATATAAGGAAGGTAAGTCCAGCGACCTGCACTTCGAAGAGAAGATGGCTTGGCTGCGCCAACTACTGGAGTGGCAGCGGGAGATGGCCGGGACCGCCGAGTTCCTGGAATCGGTTAAACAGGACATCTTCCGGGACCAGGTGTTCGTCTATACCCCCAAGGGGGACATAGTCGAGTTGACATCCGGCTCCACGCCCATAGATTTCGGGTATAAGATTCATACCGACCTGGGACACCGCTGCATCGGCGCCAAAGTGAACGGCCGCCTGGTCTCCCTGGATACGGCGCTGCAAAACGGCGACACGGTAGAGATTCTAGTCTCCAAGGAGCAGCGTGGCCCAAGCCTCGACTGGCTAAACCCAAACCGCGGCTACGTCCGCTCCGCCACCGCCCGTCAGAAAGTACGCCTTTGGTTCCGCCGCCAGGCCCGCAGTTCCAACATTCAGAGGGGAAGAGAGTTGCTGCGCCGGGAGATGCGCCGGCTCAACGAGCAGTTGGACGACGCCGAAGTCCTCTCCCTCTGCAGGTACGACAGCATGGATGAGCTTCTGGCCAACCTGGGTTCCGGCGGCATGTCCGAGAGCCATCTGGCCCAGAGGGTGGCCCAAGCCCGCCAGGCAGCCGAAGCCCAAACGGAGACCCCAAAGCCTAACCTCCCCCTATCCAGCCCCAGCTCTGGCATTTCGGTCCTTGGCGTCGGAGACCTGCTAATCCGCATGGCCCGCTGTTGCAACCCGATCCCAGGCGACGAAATCATGGGGTTTATCACTCGCTCCCGAGGCGTGACAGTCCACAAAGATGGCTGCGTGAGCCTCCGCAACGAAGATGAACCTGACCGTATCGTGAACGTGGACTGGGGTGAGACCCACCATCTCTACCCTGTGCGAGTGGAGATGAGGGCATACGACCGGGTGGGCTTGCTCCGGGACGTTACAGTCCAGGTGTCGGAAGAGCGCGTCAACATAGCGTCGGTTATCACCAAAGAACTCCCCGATGGGACGGTGACCATCGAACTCACCCTGCATACCACGGGCCTGGACCAACTAGGGAAGCTTTTCTCCAAGCTGGAAGGCGTCAAGGGCGTCATATCGGCCACCCGGCACCGCTCCGCTCTCCCGGCCTCGCTTCCAAGCTGAAATTGGGCTGCCGCGGCCTTTTGGTTTGGGCTGCGGAGCCACCGCCCCGGGGACCCTTACCATGGCCCACGGCTGGCACTCGCCGAGCCAATAACTTCTGGACCGACACCACCACAAGGAGGTCAATATGCCCGAAAGAACACCGATTAGACCCGATGGAATTTCTCCCAACCCCGCCCTCTCTCCAGGAATTCAGGTGGGGGAATGGTTGTTTGTATCTGGAAACGTGGCCAACGACAGCAGCGGCACGCTGGTGGGGCCTGGCGACTGCGAAGCCCAGTCGCGGCAGGTCATGACCAACATCCAGACCATCGCCGCGGCCGCCGGAGCTTCGATGGCCGACGTGGTGAAGATCACCTGTTTCCTCACCGACATTTCCAACTACGGGGCCTACGGACGAGTGCGCTCCGAATTCTTCCCTACGGACCCCCCGGCCAGTTCCACGGTGGTCGTGGCGGGTCTGGTCCGCCCTGAATACCTGGTGGAAGTGGAAGCCATCGTGCGGGTACCGGGCGGGAGTTAGCTCCCGCTTCCGGACGCGACCCCATACAGCGCTGTGTCGGGGTGATAATCGCTCCAGGCGAACCAGAAAGCGTAGTGGGAGGGCAGCCGCTCCAGGGCAATGCAGCACAACGGCCCCTCGACGGCGCGTCCCGTGAGCCGGTCCCAAACGGTGCCGGTCTCCCGGTCCCGCATAGTGGACAGGGTCTTCTCCGGCGGTAATGGCTCGAAAGACAGAGTACGGTTGTCCACTGTGCGGTCGAATATCACTCCGGTCTCCGATTCCGGCGCAAATGCCACCACCACGTTTCGCCCCGCGAAGTAGTCGTTGACCACTTCTTCACCGGAAATGACGCGGAAAGGGTACGCCTTGGCCGAGTTCCCCTGGGATATGCCCACCACCAGGTCTTTCTTGGAGAGCCGGTCGTCGGAGTTGGATTCGCCCAGTTTCCCCGCCATGTTGGAGGCGTAGTAGCCGTCATACTGGTCGGTGAAGTATCGGCCCCGCTTTTCCAGGACCCGTGTGTCGGGGTGCAGTTCGGACCACTGTCCCCAGGAGGTCTGGAGCGCGGGGACAATCTCAAGCTCCACCCCTGCCAGGGGACCCTTGACTCCACGGCTCAGGAATTGGCTCCAGAGTGTGTCGGTCTGGTGATCGTACATCACCAGGGCGTTCATTAACAGCTTTCCGGAAACACCGAAGGTATGGATAGTCTGACCGATGTTGCGGGCATATACAATGCCCGTGAAGCAGAGGGGTCACCAGGTTACAGCTACCGGCACCCCGCCCACCACGTCGTTGACGATCTCGTGCCGGGAGAGCATGTTCAGGGGATAGGCGCGGTGGTCTTCGTTGATGGAGACCGCCAATACTCGCTCATGGGGCCGCATCTGGGCGTAGGCCGCTGGCCCGTCGGCGAACTCCGGGTCGGTGATTGCAGGTATGGCGTCCCTGGCCAAAACCGTGATTAGCTCAAGGTCGCGCCCCTGTCCCCGGGGAAGGCTTACCTCTTCCGACTGCCCCCTTAGCCAATAGGTGCGTGCGAAGGGCAGGCTAAGCGCCCCAATGGCCACGACGATCAGAATGCCCACCACGATGTAGCCGCGCATCTTGCTGGGGTTGCTTTCGGGAAGCATCAAGTACTCACCCAAGATGTGACTAAGGACGTGCGTGTCATGGGATGATAACCGCTAACCAAGCTCCACGATTGCTTCGATCTCCACGTCCAGGCCATCCTCGGCCAAAGCGGTGATCTCCACCAGGGTGTTGGCCGGATACTCTCCCTGGAAGTATTCGGCAAATAGGGCCTGCTGCTGCTCCCCATGGGCCCGCCAATCGGGGATGCTGGTAACGAAGGTTGTGATCTTGACGATGTCGGAAGGCGCGCCGCCTTCTTCAGCGACGATGCGTGTTATCCGGTCCAGGGTCACCCGCAGTTGGTCCATCAAATCTTCGCCCTGGGCATCGGTGCCCCTGGCGGTGCAACCGGCAATGAAAAGGAGGTTGCCTGCGCGCACACCCCGGCTGAACGTGGGTCCGGAGGGAGCGATGTCCGGGTAATTCTTCCTAACTTTTTCCAACGTATGCCTCCTAGATTCTGGCTTCAGGGACCACGCCTATAGCAATCGATACTATCTAAGCATACATCCAAAGGGGACCCCGCGCCCATATCCAAGCCCTTTCCGCCAGGGCAATCGCATATTACCCGGTCCTACCGACACTTCGGTCCTTGCCGGAGTCCAGAGTTCTCGGACTGGTAATTCAATAGACAGAGATGTCGGATCCGGGCGATGGATTCCCGATTCCGCAGGAAAGAAGGGGCGACGGAAATTACGGGGGTGGGAATGGCGGGGATATTGCAATCTACATGCTATTAACCGGGGTTACAGTAGGACGCAGGTGGCAGGTGAGGACGAGGCGGTCTATAATTGAAGGCGTAGCGACGCGGGCGTAGCTCAGTGGTAGAGCTCCAGCCTTCCAAGCTGGTCACGTGGGTCCGATTCCCATCGCCCGCTCCAACTTCCACCCCCGGCCCACCGGGGCAACTTCACATCGTTGGCGATCCCATGAAGCTGTGGGCCCAGTCTAGTCCCCCGAAGAAGACGAGATAAGCTGGCGGGCTGCTTCACGCACGGACGCGCCGTCTAGGGTGGCCACAAGCTCTCCGTTTTCGGCAGTCGAGAAAGCCGAGTCTTCGTGAAACGCTGACACCAATTCGGCTGCTGTGGATTTGCGGCGCTCTTCGTTGAGGCCAAGGTCCCCGGCGGTGTCGTCCGAAAGGTGCGCCTCTATCTGCTCGGTAACCAGCTCGATCTCCACCTGCGTACGCTGTAACTTCCCGATGGAGTCCAGATGCCGGCCCAAGTAGCAGCCGCCGAATTGCATAAGCTCGCACTGGCGTTCCTCATGTTCGCCCACACGCTGGTACTTGGGTTCCAGTTCGTGCTCGGTCAGATAGTCCCGGACCTGCTGGTCCTCGGCGTCGGGGCTCTCCAGATCGAAAATCATGATGACCCGGTACATGAAGAAGTCCGCGGGTTCTAGTCTGATAAACACCTGGGCACCACCTTATGGGAAGATTGAGCAATCGAGCCGCTGGCCGACAAGCGCTACCGGCCCAAAGCCTTCATGATGCGGTCAACCGTGGACGGGTCGGGCTTTATGGAGCCGTCGTCTATCCCGTGCATCACGTCTACGATAGCGTCGTTGTAGGGGGTGGCGACCCCCGTTTCCCGGCCCTTGCGGCAGATCAAGCCGTTCATGAAATCAATCTCGGAGTGGCGTCCCTTCTTCACGTCCTGGGCCATGGACGCGAGCCAGTTGGTATTGCCGCCCCGGGTGCTCATGTAGTCGTCCAATTCCTCGTAGACATCGCCCTTGTCGGCCTCCGCCCATACCTGGGCTGGCTTGCCCTGCATGTCGACCACGTTTAGACCCTGGGCCAACCCCACCTGCGCGCCTTCCTTGGCCAGGTGTATCCGGATCAACCGGCAGCGCGGGTCGGCGGCCATGTCCTGGGAACCGAGGGCGGACATGGCGGAGATTGCATTTCCCATCGAGTTCTGACACAGTTTGGCCCACCGCTCGCCCCACAGGTTGTCGGTGGCGTAAGCGGCGTCGATGGAGTCCAGCATCCCAGCTATTTTCTCTGACCTGGAGGTAATCAGACCGCTTTGCTCACCAACTCGGAAGACCGTGTGACCGTGGTCGCGTCCGGGCTCGCCTCCCCGGTTTGCATGGGCCGGTTCCCAGAGAGCGACCTCGATATGGGAGGCTATGCAACCAATCTGCCGGTCCGCTCCGACGATCCCGCCGATTGTCGGGTCGTTCCAGCAGTTCTGTATCGAGACGAAGAAGCCTTCGGGCTTCACGTAGCGCTTGATGAAGTGGGTGGCCCACTCAGTATCGTAGGACTTCACTGTGATGAATGCGAAGTCGAACATCTCCGTAATGCCCTGGACCTCGGTCAGGTGCATGGCGTTGACCGGCACCGTGAAATCACCCTGGCTGCCGCTGGTCCGCAGGCCCTTGGAGCGCATGGTCTCCACGTGCTCCGGCCACATATCTATAAACGTAATGTCGTAGCCTTCCCGCACCAGAAATGCGCCGACGTAGCTGCCCACCGCGCCGGGTCCCATGATTGCAATCTTGTCAGCCACTGTCCGGTCCTCCTGTTCAACTAACTAGCGGCGGCTTTTTGATGCCAGCCGGCCAATTGGCCTTCTTAATGCGTCTCACGAGGGGTCGAAATTCATCGGCCTTTGGCCACAATAGTAGTGCAGACGCAGGAATCTGGCAAGCAATAAGTTAGAGGGTAACTGTTCGGACTTGATGTGTCCTTCCTAATCCCAGCCCGTCTTTCCGGGCCCCGTATCCAGTACGGGGCAGGCTTTGACCCGGAATCCAGAAACCCTCGCAACCAGCAACGGTCCATATCATCGGCATTTCTGGATTCCCGCCCCCGATCGAGCCGGGGGCAGGCTCTTCGCGGGAATTGCGGATGGTCTTGTGAAGGGCACGTATGAGGATGAAAATAGTGTGGCGCCGGCCGGTCGTCATTGGCGCCGCGAGCCCGCGCGGGAATTTGCCCGGGTGACTTACAGGTATGTATGAATATTGTCCCGCCACGGCGGTGGGCAGGCATAAGAATGTCTTGAATCGCCTGTCACCCACCGGCCGGCAGCCCTTATTTGGAGGAGTGTCATGGAGGCTGTTCTCGAGCGGCGCCGGGGCTTGGACGTGCATAAGAAATCAGTGGTGGCCTGAGTCATCACTCCGCACCTTCCGGTCCATGACCAAGGAGTTGCTGGAATTGGCTGACTGGCTCCGGGTGAAGGAGGTCAGCCACGTGAGGTCAGCCACGTGAGGTCAGCCACGTAGCGATGGAAAGCGCCGGGGTCTGCCGGAAACCGGTGTACAACCCCCGGTCGTGGCCGGGGGCAGGCTCTTTTGGAGGACGAGTTCGCCGTCATGGTGGTCAACATGGTGGTCAACGCTGCCCACATGAAAACGGCGCCGGGGCGCAGACAGATGCCAAAAGCCTGCCCCGTACTGGATACGGGGACGCTGAATGGATTGCAGAATTGCTCCAACATGGTCTGCTGCGGGCCGGCTTCATCCCGCCCCGGCCGCAGCGGGAACTGAGGGAGTTGACCCGCTACCGGCGCAGCCTGGTCGAGGAGGGCAGCCGGGAGGCCAACCCGGATACGGAAGTTGCCGGAGGGAGCCAACATCAAGCTGGCGTCTGTGGCCACCGGCGTTCCGAGGGTTTCGGGTCGGGCCATGCTGGCAGCCCTGGCGGAGAGTGAAACCGACCCCAAGGCGCTGGGCAGACTGGCCCGTGGCAGGGTGCGGGAGAAGACGAGAGAGTTGCAAGAAGCCCTGCGGGGCCTGATGGGGTCCCGCCAGCGCTTCATGCTGGTCAGCCAACTGGGCCATCTGGAATACCCGGACACGGAAATTGAGGGGCTGGACTCGGAGGTGGCCCGGCGGGTGAGCCCTTTTGAAGCAACTGTGGCGGCGGTGGACACTATCCCCAGGGTGGGGCGGCGCACCGCCCAGGTCATCGCGGCGGAAGTGGGCACGGACATGAAGCAGTTTCCTACCCCCGGCCACCGTGGGCTGGCGTCGTGGGCTGGCGTCGTGGGCTGGCGTGTGTCCGGGGAACCGCCGGAGCGGGGAAAAGCGCCGGCGCAGTCCGGTACGGAAGGGGAACAATTGGCTCAAACCGGCCCCCGTTTTCACGAGGGCAGGCTTTGGTGGAGGCGGCCCAGGCCGCCGGACGGACCAAGACCTATCCGGGAGCCCAATACCGGCGCCTCGCCCGGCGCATTGGGGCCAAGCGGGCGGCGATGGCGGTGGCCCACAGCATCGCCGTAATTCTCCATCACGTCATCAAGACCGGGCGGCCCTTTGTGGACTTGGGACGCCAGTATTTTGAGAAGCGGGACGAAGCAGCCATCACCCGCCGAGCGGTGGGCCAGTTGGAACGCTTGGGCCACAAAGTCACACTCCAGGAGGCCCAAGCCCTTTATTTTCATAAGAATGACGGGGTTGTTCGGTCCGCCAAGCCATTGGAAGGCCCTAACAAGGGTGTCTGTCATATTTTCGCGGTGGGTTGCTGGGGGAGGTTTGGTGAGAGAGGTTTTCTTCCGATACTCATACGGCGCCAGGGGCCGTTGGCCGCCGCTCAGTGGCTGCGGAAGGTTTGCGATTTTGTTCATGGTTCTCCCCAAAGCTTTGCGGGGTAAGCTCTGCGCTGCTTCGGGCCGCCGGTCCGGTATTTGCCCGGCAAGCCTCCTTGGCTACGGCGCTCTCTTGGGGGCTGGGCTTGGCCTGGGGTCCCACTGCTTGCTCCCTGGCCTTTTCCCCCAGCCGTTGGTTGATCTGTGGCCACACCTCTCCCCACCGGCCGCTGCAGACCACCGTTCGCAGGGCTACCATGGGGTTTACGTGTTCCCCGGCCCAGTGCATCCCTGAGCCTTTGAGCCGGGCCTCCACCACCAATTTGTTGGCGCTCTCCACCGCCCCGCTGCCGATGGGATACCCATTAGCCTGGAACTCAGCATACCTGATCCGCTCTCTGCGTTTCTCCAGATACTCCAGGCTGCCTTTGACTACCTTTGACTACCTTGGCCGCCCCGCCGTCCGTCTCATTTCCCTCCGCCAGATCCCGGCACAGCGCCCTCAGATTGCGGAGCATGTCTTCCGGCTCGCCGTGTTTCAACTGACGCAACTGGATTCCCAACCACTCGCCGGCCGCGGCAGTTCCCGCTCCGCAGGCAACCTGACCCGCTCTGGCCAGATGCTCCGCAGCATGGCGCCAGTCCAGTATGCGCACCGCGTCCGGCCGGTGCAGGTCTATGAAGCTCTGGTGATCCGCCGTCCGGGAAAAGTAGTCAGGTCCCGGGCGTGCGCCTCTCCTTCCAGATCAGACTTCTCAACGGTTCCGATGGCCAGGGTCTTCACCTCGCCCCATTCCCCGTGCAACAGGGGCGCCATCGCTCCATCCACGCTCAATTGTTGCAGGGCAGGTCACTCAGGCGCTTCCTCCATTTCACCCTCCAGCGCCGCTGCCTGTCCGTTTGCATTTCGACCCAGGCTTGCCCGCTCTTCTCCGTGAAGCGGCGCACCGTGGCCTCCCACACCTCGATCTTGCGAAAGTGGCCAATCATCTTCGCTGCTTGCCCAAAGGGCATCCAACTGCCCGGTAGCGCCAGGTCCTCAACCAAGCCGGGCATCAGGGAGCCCGGCAGCAGACCCATTTCTTCACCCAGGGGGAAAAACCTCCCTACGCAAGGTCAACATTCAGAAGAACTGGCCCATTTCTTCATCCAGGGGGAAAACCCCCGTCTCACAGACGGGACGCCTCCCGTAACTCCGTCTCAGTTCAATGAGTTGATCATAATGCTGCGCCTTCCGCCCAGCGCAGACCATCGCCCGTCTCTACGGACGAGATGTCTGACTTCGCAATCGTCCTGCCCCCTGACAGGTAACTGTTCAGACTTAATTTATCTTCCCTACCCCTCCGCCCGCCATTCCGGCCTTGAGCCGGAACCCAGAAGCGTCTGCAACTGGCAACGATCCCTATCATTGGCATTCCTGGATTCCCGCCTTCGCGGGAATGACGAGTTGCGGCAGCGGGACATCGTAACGGGATCATCCCCGTGGATGACTGATGGAGAATTCAGCCAATCCGCGTCATCGAGTCTGAACAGTTACCCTGACAGGCAGGGCTTGACTCTTTCGGTGGATACTAATAATATTTAAAGCTTAAATATTATTAGTATAGCCGGCTAATAAGGAAACCTTGTTTAGGCATCCACCCCATGAAACGCTGCAACGTTGGAAAGTACGAGGTCACGTCAGCAGGCGGGGAAGAAGTCCGCGCCTTCATTCCGAATCCTTTGCCGCCCGAACCTTCGATTGACATCGCGTCATTGCTGCCGACGCTGTCCAGGGCTTTGATATCGTTAGGGCGGCTGGACGGCCTAGCCCGCATCCTACCAAATACGCTCCTCTTTCTTTACTCCTATGTGCGTAAAGAAGCGGTGCTCTCTTCCCAGATCGAGGGGACACAGTCATCAATTTCGGACCTGATGCTCTTCGAGATCAAGGATATGCCGGGCGCACCCACGGAAGACGTGGTGGAAGTATCAAATTATGTGAGAGCGCTGGAGCATGGCCTTACAAGGATCACTGAAGGCTTTCCTCTTTCAAATCGATTAATCCGCGAAATTCATCGAGAACTCTTATCTCGAGGCCGCGGCGACGATAAACTGCCTGGAGAGTTTCGACAATCTCAAAATTGGATCGGTGGAACTCGCCCTGGGACTGCCTATTTCGTCCCTCCTCCACCCCACGCAGTCCAAGCCTGCATGTCGGACCTGGAACAGTTTCTGCACTCGGACGCCTCGCTCGTAGACCCACTCGTGAAAGCGGGCATCGCCCATCTGCAATTCGAGACTATTCATCCCTTCCTCGACGGCAATGGGAGGGTCGGCAGACTGTTGATCACGCTGCTGCTATGCCACGACGGACTTCTCCAACACCCGCTACTCTATTTGAGCCTGTATTTCAAGGAAAACAGAGGGCGTTACTACGACCTCTTGGACAGCGTTCGAACATCCGGGGATTGGGAGGCGTGGCTGGATTTTTACCTGGAGGGGGTTGCCCAGACCGCGGATGCAGCCGTTCAGACCGCCGAGAGACTGCTTGCGTTATTCGACGGGGATGAGTCGCTAATTTCAGGCCAGGGGCGCGCCGCTGGATCAGCGATACGAGTGCATCAGGCGCTCAAGGAAAGACCTATTGTATCCCTAAGAGATGTCACTCAGCGTACGGGATTATCACTTCCCGCAGCTACGTCAGGAATGCGAATCCTCGAAGAGTTGGGTATAGTGGCTGAGTTAACGGGCATGCAACGAAACCGGCTTTTCGGCTACGAGAAGTACTTGGCAATTATGAGCGAGGGCACCGAACCTCTCTAGACAGGCGAGACGGCCCAAACCAACCGCGTCTTGCCAGACACACCCCCGCCGATTAACATTACTCCATCCTATTCGCACGGGGTAACCGCTATGCCCAGGGTCCATGACCGCGGCAGTTGGCCCACGGACGAGCCCATCGACCGTGAAGAGCATCAGCATTCCGACTGGGAGCTACGAGTCGACGCCTTGCACCAGGTATTAGGACGTAAGGGTCTCAGGTCCACCGACGAGATGCGCCGGGCCATCGAGAGCCTTCCTCCTGAAGAGTACGAGTCCATCGGCTACTACGAACGTTGGACCGCCGCCCTGGAAATTCTACTGGTCGAAAAGGAAATCCTCACCACCAGCGAGATCGACCAAAAGATGGCCCAACAGGAAACGTAAGGGAGTTCGCCCCGCGATGACTGATTCTCCGCGATTTCAGCCCGGCGATACAGTGGTGGTGCGAGTGGACCATCCGCCGGGCCACTACCGGACCCCGGATTACGTAAAGGGCAGGACGGGCCAGGTCATAGCCCTGTGCGGCGTATTCAAGAACCCGGAGTCGCTGGGCCACGGCGGGTCAGGGCTGCCACAAAAACCGCTGTACCGCGTGGAATTCTCACAAGCCGACGTGTGGGAAGACTACACCGGCCCCAACGTCGATAAAGTGCTCGTCGACATTTATGAGCACTGGCTAGAATCCGCCTCCAGCTAAGAAAGGACCGCTATGAGTGACGAGCACGACGGCCACGACCACGATGATCCTCACGCCCCTATGGAAGAGAGCGGGGGCCTCAGCTACTACGCCAAACGCGCCAGGGCAATGGAAGCTCTGCTGCAAGAGAAGGGCGTCTGCACCCCTGAAGAGGTGCAGCGCGCCGTTGACACCGTGGAGTCTCGCTCCCCGGCGGACGGCGCGAAGGTCGTCGCCCGGGCGTGGACCGACTCAGGATTCAAGGAGCGCCTGCTCGCCGACCCACGTTCCGCCTTAGACGAATTGGGCTACACCTTGCCCGACGCCAACACCCAGTTGGCCGTGTTGGAAAACACCGCGGACGTTCATTACCTGGTGGTATGCACGCTATGTTCCTGCTATCCCAGGAACCTCTTGGGGCGTCCGCCGGACTGGTATAAAAGCCTGGCCTACCGGTCTCGCGCGGTAATAGACCCTCGCGGCGTAATGCGGGAGTTCGGACTGGAAGTCCCGGAGGATGTCGAAGTCAGGGTTATGGACAGCACCGCCGACCTGCGCTACTTGGTCTTACCCCGCCGTCCGGCTGGAACAGATGGATTAAGCGAGGAAGAACTGGCTAAATTGGTCAACCGCGACAGTATGATCGGCGTGATGGAACCCTTCATCCCGGAGACCGCCGCAGCGGACTAAGCGGCTGTTAGCCTGGGTCTAACAGGGAGCCCGGAGAGGGGTCGGTTGCCGGTGAGGGTTGCGGGTCGATCAGGTCGTTGGCCAGGCTTGAGAGGAACCCTTCCACTTCCGGGACCTGCTCCGCGTTCCCCAGTCCGATGTGAAGCGGCGTGATGGAGATGTGGTTGTTCCTCACGGCCCAAATATCGGTGCCGGGCTGGGGGTCCCGCGCCATGGGACGGTCCCGGTTTATCCAATATTTCTTTTGGTGCCCGATGCCGTCCTCACGCACGGACTCACCGTAGGAACGGCCACCCAGCCGAGTGAATTCCACGCCCGTGATTTTGTCCAGCGCCATACTCGGCACATTAATGTTCAGGAATAGCTGGCGGCTAGTGTCCCACTCCGATAGACGGTCAGCCAGGACCGTAAGCAAGCGGGCTGCCGGAGTGAAGTTGGGGTCTTGGATGGAGCCCACGGATACCGCGACGGTGGGGTAACCTCTGACGTAGCCTTGGAATGCTCCGCCCACCGTGCCTGACACCATCGTATCCCAACCCAGGTTGGAACCGGGGTTGATACCGGACACCACAAGATCGACACTGCCGACCAATTTCTCCAAACCTAGGATGCAACAGTCCGCAGGGGTCCCTTCAACAGCATAGCCGGTGAGTTTGCCAGGGGAAGAACCGTCGATGGACGGGTCCGGGTACACCGTGATCTCCCGCGCCCTAATCGGCATCCGCAGGGTGAGAGAGCCGCCAACACCGCTTTGCTCCCGGTCCGGGGCCAACATTACCACGTCGCCCACTTTCCGAAGGGCGTTGGCGGCGGCCCACAGGCCGGGAGCATGAATTCCGTCGTCGTTGATGAGTAGTATTTTCAAACTAGCCGTTCGTTAACCACCTACCCACAGGAGTGGGCCCGCAATTCCAGTCCTTGTGTTTGGCGAAAGCCGGTCAGACTTCAGTGGTGAGCGACTCCCGTTGCGTGGAAGAGAGCGTGCCTGATCTCCACCGCCGCCATAGCCCGCCGGTACTCGGCAGAGGCGTAGAAGTCTCCCAGGATTTCGTCGCCCAGGTCCCCGGCGGCCTGACTGGTGGCCGCAGTGATATTCTCGTTGTTCAATTCCTTGCCAGTTAGTCCGTTCTCGACGGAGGTAACGCGGACCGGAACGGGTGTGGCCCCGCCAACGGCGATGCTGGCCCCAGTGCAGGTGTGGTGGTCGACGTTGACCACGACCGCTGCCCCAACCACAGCGTATCCGGATGCTGGGTGGGACATCTTGGCGTACTCGCCCCTTTGGCCGGCCGTCAGCACCGGAACGTTGATCGCGGTTAGAAGCTCCGTTTCTCCCAGGCTGGTAGTCAATGGGCCGACAATCAATTCCGTGGGGGATACGGTGCGGGACGCGCCTCCAGGTCCTCGAATTTCCAACGTTGCGCCCAGGGCTGTTAGGACAGTCCCCCAGTCCGAGGCCGGGTCGGCGTGGGAGAGATTGCCGCCGATCGTCCCCCGGTTCCTGACCTGGGTATCGCCGATACCGCCCGCGGCTTCGGCCAGCAGAGAGTTCGCCGACTGCAATTCAGACGATGACTCGATCTCCCAGTGGGTTGCCAAAGCGCCGATTCTGATAGAACCGTTGTTTACCGAGATGCCTTTCATCTCGGATACGCCGCTGATATCAACGACCGCTCCGGGCCTGGCCAGGCGCAGCTTGAGCAGCGGTATCAGACTGTGACCTCCCGCCATAGCCTTCGCCCCGGGGTTGGAGGCAAGCAGGTCTATAGCCTCGGCTACCGTGTTGGCCTTGTGGTAATCGAACTCTGGAGCAAACATGTCTTATGCCCCCCTGGACTGCTGAATAGCTTGCCAGACTTTCTCCGAGGTCAGCGGCATCTCCAGCCTCGTAATGCCAAAGGGCTTCAGGGCGTCGATGACCGCGTTGTAGATCGTGATAGTGGATGCAATGGTGCCGGTCTCACCGATTCCCTTTACACCCAGCGGGTTGTGCGGGGAAGGCGTGACCGTGGACAGGGTCTCGATGTGGGGCAACAGGTGCGCCTTGGGCAGGGCATAGTCCAACATCGAGCCGGTCAATAGCTGTCCGTCCTCGTCGTAGACCGCCCCTTCCCACAGGGCTTGGCCCGCCCCCTGGACGACACCGCCGTGGACCTGTCCCTCCACGATCATCGGGTTGATCTGCCGGCCGCAGTCGTCGACCGCCGCGTACCTTTGCAAGACGATGTGACCATTGTCCGTATCCACGTCAACCACGGCCACGTGCGCGCCGAATGGGAACGTGAAGTTGGGTGTGTCGTAGAAGGCGCTGGCCTCCAGGCCCGGCTCCATCCCCTCGGGCATGTTCCAGGCCACGTTGGCCATCAGCGCGATGTCCTGGATGGACTGGCTCCGGTCGGGTGACCCACGGACGAAGAACTTGCCATCCTCGTACTCGATGTCTTCCTCGGCGGCTTCGAGAAGGTGGGCCGCCAGGCCGATGGCCTTGTCCTTGATCTTACGGGAACTGAGGGCCACCGCCGCGCCGCTAATTACAGTGGTGCGGCTGCCGTAGGTGCCCCAACCCATGGGCGTGTTGTCGGTATCGCCGTGGATGACTTCCACGTCGTCCACCGGAACGCCAAGCTCGTCGGAAACGATCTGGGCGAATGTGGTTTCCTCGCCCTGGCCGTGGGGAGAGGTCCCCACGAATACGTTGACCTTGCCGGTGGCGTAGAACCGGATAATGGCGCTCTCCCACAGACCGCCGCCGAAGCCCACCGCGCCAGCAACCTGGGAGGGGCCGATGCCGCATATCTCGCAGTAGGTGGTGACGCCGATGCCGAGTAAGTGGCCGGCAGCCGGTTGCTGGTGGCCGTGCTCATCACCATGTCCGTGGCCGTGTTCATCGCCGTGACCGTGGCCATCACCATGTCCGTGGCCGTGCTCATCACCATGTCCGTGGCCGTGCTCATTCTCATGCTCGTGGCCATGGTGAGACTGGTCACCGGCGCCTGGCTCCTGGCCACGGCTAAGGGCCTGTTCTCGGCGCAGGTTCTGATAGTCCACGTGTTCCAGCACCTTGTCCAGTGCGGCGGGGTAGTCCCCACTGTCGTAGGTCAGCCCCAACGAGATATCGAACCCGTCTTCAAACTTGGGGATGAGGTTGATGCGTCGTAGCTCAACCGGGTCCATATCCAGCTCGTAGGCCAGCAACTCGACCATCCGCTCAACCAGGAAGGTCGCCTCGGGCCGGCCCGCTCCCCGGTAAGCGTCCACCGGAGTGCAGTTGGTGAACACGCCATAGACGTCAGACTTGATGTTGGGAATGTCGTAGGGCCCAGAGTACATCAGCCCGTGCAATATGGTCGGGATGCCTGGACCGGCTGTGGACAGGTAAGCCCCCATGCCCGCGTGGACCACAGACCGCAAGCCGGTGATCTTGCCTTCCTTGGTGGCGGCGATCTCCACCTTCTGGACATGGTCCCTGCCGTGGATGCTCGCCTGGTAGTTCTCCGACCGGGTCTCAGTCCACTTGACGGGGCGGCCCAACTTCATTGAGCAGAAGGCGGCAATCATCTCCCAGGGGTAGACCGGGATCTTGGCCCCGAACCCGCCGCCAACCTCTGGAGCGATGACCCGGATCTTGTGCTCCGGCACTCCGGTGACCAGGCAGGTGACGAACCGGGCTATGTGGGGGTTCTGCGTGGTGTTCCAGATGGTCAGTTCACCCATCGCCGACGCGTAGCTGGCCACAGCGGACCTGGGCTCCATGGCATTGGGGATCAAGCGTTGCTGCACAATGGTGTCGGTGACCGTAACTTCCGCGGCCGCGAAGGCTGCATCGGTGTCGCCCCCTGCGGCGACCCAGTGGAACGCCTGGTTGTTGGGAGCGTCCTCGTGAAGCTGGGGAACTCCCTCGTTCATCGCCAATTCAGCGTGGACGTTCCCTGGAAGTGGCTCGTAGTCTACGTTAATCATTTCCAGGGCGTCTTCAGCCTGGTAGCGGCTCTGAGCGACCACCACGGCCACCGCATCGCCGGTGTAGCGGACGGTGTCTGTGGCGATGGCGGGGTATGCGACCGCTTTCACGTCCGAGTCGGGCACCACCCAGGCGCAGGGAATAGGGTTCAGCACGCCGTCGGTATCCGCGCCGGTGTAGACAGCCAGCACGCCGGGCGCTGACTTGGCGGCGGAGGTGTCGATGCCGCGTATCCTGGCATGTGCGTGGGGGCTGCGCAGGATGGCGGCATGGACCATGCCGTTCAGCTTGATATCGTCTGTGTAGGTGGCCTGTCCGGTGATTAACCTCGGGTCTTCACGGCGGCGAATCCCGGAGCCGAATATTCTGGTAGTCATTGCCTAACCTCCCATCTGTTCGGCGGCTGCCAGCACCGACTTAACGATGTTCTGGTACCCGGTACAACGGCAGAGGTTGCCCTCCAGCCCCGCCCGGACCTGATCAGCCGTGGGATGGGGATTTCGCTCCAGCAGCTCCACCGCCGTCATAATCATCCCGGCGGTGCAGTAACCGCATTGGAGTCCGTGATTGTCCCAGAACGCTTCCTGAATCGGGTGGAGGTTACCCTGTTCAGCCAGACCTTCGATGGTGCCTATGTCCGCGCCATCAGCCTGCACGGCGAGACAGGTACAGGACTTGACGGTGGACCCGTTCATCATCACCACACAGGCCCCGCACTGGCTGGTGTCGCAGCCAATTTTGGTGCCGGTGAGCCCCAGGTCTTCCCGTAGGAAATGGACCAAAAGGGTCCGCGGCTCAACCTCGGCCTCGTGGCTTTGACCATTAACGGTGACCCGTATCGGAATCTTCGCCATAACACCCCCAAACAGGTTGGAATTGGGTTGTCGCCGCCGGGGAAACATATCGGCTTTGGCGTCCCGGAGTATATACGGGGCGTTAGGTTGAGTCAACGGAATCCCGAGCCAAGGCTAGCGCCGGGGTTGCCGCTGGGAGGATTTCCTTCAAACCCGAGTTCAAACTCCCCGGGGACCATAGGGCGGCAGTCAAGACCCTGCGTCTTATCCCCTGTTCCCGTACGAGATTTCCTCCCTGGAAAGGATGATACAATGAAACGCGCCGGGTATGGACGACCACCGTGAAACGATCTGGGGCATAGACCCGAAAGACCGGCAATGGTTCCAATTGCTGACCTTGATTGGCGGGGCGGCCGGGTCGGTTATTTTGGCGTATTTGGAACTCGCCTATGGCTCCACCAGTGCCGCACCTAACGAAGTAGCGCGTAACATCCTATTAGGGATCGGCGCAAGTTTCGTTGCATCCGGTTTCATTGCCTGGGAGCTGTTGCAAATCAAGGAGTTAACTATGGCAATCGCTGACTGGATTAGAAAGCATACAGAAAAAGACCTGGAAAGAAGGCGCCAGGAGGCGCGCAGGGAAGGGCTCCAACAAGGCCTCCAACAAGGCCTCCAGGCCTCCAACAAGGCCTCCAACAAGGTCCGAGAGGGGTACGAGCAGGGCTATGGAGACGCTCGAGCAGGAAAACCCAAGCAAGCGCCCAGTGACGACTCCGAGGCCCGTCCTGAGTCCACTTGACCTCAGCCTGAGCATTAGCGCAAGTTTCTTCGCATCCGGTTTCATTGCCTGGGGGCTGTTGCAAATCAAGGAGTTAACTATGGCAATCGCTGACTGGATTAGAAAGCGTACAGAAAGAGACCTGGAAAGAAGGCGCCAGGAGGCGCGCAGGGAGGGACTCCAAGAAGGGCGCCAGGACGGCCTCCGGGAGGGCCTTCGGGAGGGCCTTCGGGAGCCTTCGGGAGGGTTACGAGCAGGGGTATGCAGACGCTCAAGCGGGAAAACCCAAGCAACCGCCGGGTGACGACCCCGGCAAATCGTCCTGAGCCCACTTGACCGCTGATAGGAGAAAGAACGGTATGTTCCCCTACAACGTGTTCCCCGACACCGCTACTATAAACCCAGACGGCCAACTCGAAATCGGCGGCTGCAACCTGATGGACCTGGCCGACGAGTACGGCACTTCCCTATATGTGCTTGACGAGGACACTCTGCGGAACCGCTGCCGGAGCTTCGTCCGGGAGTTTCAACAGAGGTACAGCAACTCCCAGGTGGTGTACGCCTCCAAGGCGTACATCAATCCCGCCCTGGCCAAGCTGTTCCAAGAAGAGGGCCTGGGCCTTGACGTGGTCTCCGGCGGGGAACTGGCCATCGCTCAGAGCGTCGATTTTCCCTTGGAACACGTCTATTTCCACGGAAACAACAAGACACCCGATGAGTTGGTCCAGGCTGTCGAAAGCAACATTGGGCGCATCGTGGTGGACAGCTTCCATGAACTGGACCTGCTCAACCGGATAGCCGGGGACGCCGGAAAAGTCCAGGAAGTCCTGGTCCGGGTCTCACCCGGAGTCGACCCACACACTCACGTACACACCACGACCGGAATTCTGGACTCCAAATTCGGCTTCAGCATTCAGACCGGCCACGCGGCTGAAGCCGTGCGTCAGGCCATAGCCGCCGAATACCTGGACCTCAAGGGACTTCACTTCCACCTGGGCTCTCCCATATTCGAGCTTGAACCCTACAGTGTGGCAACCGAGGTGGTACTGCGCTTCGCCGCGGACCTGCGGGAAGAGGGCCTTGAAATGGAAGAGTTCAGCCCCGGCGGAGGGTTCGCCATTGCTTACACAAGAGACCAGGAGCCTCCGGCCGTCGGGGAGTACGCCGACACCATCATCGCCGCGCTGACGTCCAACTGCGACGCCCTGGGTCTGCCTGCGCCTAGACTCATCATTGAGCCGGGCCGCTCCATCATAGGCCCGGCGGGTGTTGCTGTGTACCGCATCGGCGCAATCAAGGACATTCCGGGAGTGCGCAAATACGTCAGCGTCGACGGCGGAATGGGGGACAACATCCGCCCGGCGCTCTACCAGGCAGTCTACGAGGTGGTAGTGGCCAACAAGGCCAACCAGGATCCGGCGGAAACCGTCACCATCGCCGGGAAGTACTGCGAGTCCGGGGACATTCTCGCGTCCGACATAATGTTGCCGATAGTCGAGTCAGGCGACGTGCTCGCGATACCCGCCGCGGGCGCCTACTGCCCATCTATGGCCAGCAACTACAACCTGAACCCGAGACCACCTATCGTGCTGGTCAAGGACGGCCAGAGCAGGTTGATCCGCCGCCGCGAAAGCTACCAGGACATGATGATCGCTGACGTGGTCTAGCGGCCACCGCAGGGCCATCGGCCTCACGCCCACAGGAGAGAAAAATGGGAGCAATTCATGTGACCGTAGCCATACGGAACCCCGCCGAACCAGACCGGGCATGGGAAGGTCTGTTCCTGGTGGACACTGGCGCAACGGATTGCCTGGCGCCCAGACAACACCTGGAAGCCATCGGTCTGACCCCCAAGGGTCAAAGGATATACGGCTTGGCCGACGGCGGAGAAATCAGGATGGACGTGGCCGGCGGGCAGATAGAATTCATGGGAGAAGTCACGTGGGGGACCATCGTATTCGGCGAGGCATATGCCGAACCGCTGCTGGGAGTGACCGCGCTGGAATCGGTCGGCATCGAGGTGGACCCCCACAACGGGACCCTGCGGAGACTTCCCTCAGCCCGGATGCGGGGAGGTTTTCGGCCAAGGACGTGAGGCCGTACTTTGAAGGGAGCATAAGTATGAACAATACGGATGCAGGTATGCCAAGTATGAGTAGTGAAGCAAAGGGATGGCTGATCATGGCCATCCAAGCACAACCGGACGACAGCACCTTTGAAGAAATCATCCACGCGCTGGAAATAGCCCAAATGCTCAAGCGAGACAGAGTTGTTCCAGACATTTTCAGCGACGAATTGCCCCATCGAGTCATTTCGAGCGGCGATGGAATTTAATCCGGCGCAAGAGGGCGCAATCCCAAAGGCCTTAGCGGAAGTCGCCACACGGAAAGCGGAGACTGCTGCACCGAGAGAGGACAATATCCGGAGAGGGCTAGAGGGGATCAGAGCGGAGGGAACAGGGCGGAATGAGGGACACGAACTCGATATGGATGCGGAGCTAAATAGCCCTGCCGCACTGAACGATAGCCCGTTTACACCCGCAGAATACCAACGGCACCTCGCCAAGACGAACGAAGAACTAGAAGCAGAAGATCAAGCCTTCACAGACAGGGTAGAAGGACCTCGAGCATAATGCTTCCTGAGCTAATGGCTCACCAATCTGGTCAATCTGTCGCCGTCGGTTCCCGCTTTAATTGACCATGTGGGAGTTAGTCGGGCAGGACCATATCTTGCGGCGATTGGAAGCCGGCCTTATATCGGCCCAGCTCGCCCACGCATACCTGCTGGCCGGACCCCAACACGTTGGCAAAATGACCTTGGCGGTCGAACTGGCCAAGGCCCTTAACTGCTTGGAACAGGCCGGGGCTCCCTGCGGCTCCTGCGTCCAGTGCATCCGCATAGCCGCAGGAAACCATGCGGACATTCGCATCGTAGGTGTTGCTCCACGGGACGAGGGTGATCCCAGCCGCACCGTCATCGGCATTCCAGAGGTGCGGGAGGTCTTGCACCAGGTATCGCTAAAGCCCTACGAAGGCTCTCAGATAGTGGTCATATTCAACGGCGTGGAGTCGTTGAGCGACGAAGCCGCCAACGCACTGCTCAAGACCCTGGAAGAACCCCCGGACCAGGTGACGTTTCTACTGCTCACTTCCAACGAAGACTCCTTACTTTCCACCATCCGGTCCCGGTGCAGCCTGCTATCCCTGCTCCCCGTCCCGCAGCAACAAATGGTAGAGGCCCTGACCGCCCGGGAGACTGTTGAGCCGGAACGCGCGGCGGAGTTGGCCAGGCTTTCCAGGGGTTGCTACGGCTGGGCATACAGGGTGTTGCATGGGACCGGGGTTTGGGAGGCGCGGGAGCAGACCCTTGACAGGGTTTACGAGGTCTGCCGGGCGGGACTGGCGGAACGGTTCGAGTACGCAAACGAGCTGGCGGCCCAGTTTTCCCGGGAACGGGAGACGGCGCGACAGGTCTTGTTCGAGTGGCAGCGCTGGTGGCGGGACCTGCTTCTTATCAAAGAAGGCGCGGAAAGCTACCTGCACAATGCCGACCGCAACGGAGAACTACGGCTTCATGCAACCAGCGTGACCACGCCGCAGGCCGTTGGGTTTTTGGAGAGGCTTCAAACTACGCTGGAAGCCCTGGACCGAAATGCCAACCCGCGTTTGGCCTGCGAAGTCTTGATGCTCAACCTGCCAAATGTTGCCGCCGGTCCGTGAAGCGGCGCGGTTTAGCTACGCTTCTTTGTCCCGTAGCGTCCAGGGGACGTAGGGGCGCCACTCTTCCAGAATAGTCCGGTTCTGCAATATCAAGTAGGGATTGGGGTCCGGCGCCCTCGGCTGCTTCACGAGGACCATGCTGGCTTCGGCAGGCGTTCTCCCGGCCTTCCGCAGGTTACAGCGATTGCAGGCTGCCACCACGTTTTCCCAGGTGTGCGCCCCGTGCTGTCGGCGCGGGACCACGTGGTCGAGGGTTAGGTCCGGGGCCTTCTTCCCGCAGTACTGACAGGTAAACCTGTCACGGAGAAAGACCTCTTTCTTGGAGAGCTTGCGCGGCAGAAACGGCTTCCTCACCAGGTAGACCAACCGGATGATGGAGGGCACGTCCACGGCGCGCGACACGGTGCGAATCTGGCCCCGGTGGTTCTCCAGCAGCTCGGCTTTGCCCTTGCCCAGAAGGACCACCGCCCGGCGGGCGGTGCAAACGTTGATGGGCACGTAATTGAGATTGAGGACCAGGACCGGGGAGTGAAGAAACGAGATTCTGGACGGACCAGTTCCGTCCGAGGATTGGTCGGATATCCCGTCGTCTAATTTTTCTTGCTGGGTTTTTTGTTTCAACGCGGCTAGGACCTGGTCCAACAGATTTGAGCGCCTATGGCTCCAGACCGGAACTCTCCGACGATGTTCCCCTAACTTGGCAGGGTTACCCCAACGATTGGAATTCCAATCGTGGCGCGCCCTTCGATATCACCGCCTATTGTAGCATAGGCGGTGTGATTCATTCGCGCCGCTTCAGGAATTTCTTGTCTTAAACTCGGACGGCCATCGGCCCGGTCCATCCGGTCAACGATGTCATTCTCCCAATCTCCGGGAATTAGCTTGATTCCACGGATAACCACGTCAAAATGATCGACCAAGAAACTTCCGAAAGCGGAGTTGCCTATGGTCTCGTCAACGTCCTCCGCCTGGAGTTCTTGGACTCCCACCAACAGCCCGGAAAGCACGATGAACCCCGCCAGCACACCGACGGCCATACCGCCAAGCCGGTTGGCCGTGCCAAAAAATGGCACGATGCCCAGTACCCGGCGCATCATGAAGGAGATTACGCCCGACGCGATAAATAGGACCGCGAAGACTACAACGAACCCCGCGACGGTCTGGACTTCTTCCCGCTCACTGAGGGGAGCAAATAGGCCGCCCAACAGAGGGCCTATGCGACTCGCCACCGCCAGGGAGACCGCCAACGTGACCAGGTGGAAGATTATGGTCACGAGCCCCACCGAGCCTCCCCACGCAGCCATTAAAGCCCAGCCCAGCAGGATTGCGATATCCAACCAATTCATCGGACGCCTCGCCGCCGCCAATTAAATCCAAGACTGATTCCAGTGTATCACGCCGCCTGTCGATGTCATTAACGCGATGCTGGCACATCCTGCGTTTTCAATCTCCAGCACCCCCGCTCATCCTGATTAGAGCGCAGCGAACTCGAAGGACTTGCTTCATTAGAGACGGCCCTTCGACTCCGCTCAGGGTGAGCAGGGGATGCTAGAACGGACACTGGCGGGTCAGGTTGCCCTATCGCTATCCTCAGGGTGAGCGGAGGATGCCCTATTCTCAGGATGGTGACCCTTTCTTGCCGGATCCCGCCCCATCACCATTGTTAGGCCCGGGTCTTCGCGACGCGAGGTAGGACCCAACCGGTCTCCTCACCCAGATAGCTCCCAGGAGCGTTACCCCTCCAAGCAAGTAGCCTCCAATGACGTCGCTAGGCCAGTGTACGCCCAGGTACACACGGGAAACCCCCACGCCCAGGACCAACGAGACCAGCGCAAATCGGACCGACCGCCGCACCGCCGGTTGCTCCGCCAACTCCCCGCTCAGATAAATCAGAAAGCCGAGATAGTAAATCGCCAGAACAGCGTGGCCGCTAGGGAAGCTGAAGGTAACAACCTCCGAGTCGGCCCAGATGTGGACGGGCCGCGGCCGGGCCACCAACTCCTTCAATAGATAGTTCAACAACACCGGGGCAATGGCAAAAGCCAAAACCACCCCATCAGCCCATCGCCGCCAGACCAACAGGACCAGGACGGTACCTGCGACCAACACCGTTGCCACCCAGCCGTCGCCTAACCGGGTCAATCCCCTGAACAGGGCGTCTAGCCACACGTTCCGCAACGCCTCGAACGTAGCGGCAGTCACAATGTCGCCGGGGAAGGTGTCATAGACAGACGCCAGTACAGCCAGGACAATGCAAGCCAACGCCCCGACTGCGAGAAGGCCACAGATTCCCAGATTACTCGGTCCAGCCCGATAGTTTCCGCGTTTCCCGTTCATTGTCTTGTCGTCGTCTTGTCGTCGTCTTATCGTCGTTTTATCGTCGCCGCCGGACCCAGGCCCGTCCTTGCTCCGATAAGGTGAAGACCCCTTTCGTCCGGCTTGACCAACGCATGAATGCCGGGGGATTTATGGCCCCCTTAGGGCCGCTCGTCCCGTGAGGCGGAGACCCAGCGAGTCCAATTTCGGTGCTATAATGCCACACGGAATCTAATCTGGAGGCGGACCTTGCCGGGCGCCGTCAGCGTCATAGCCATTGATGGACCCGTCGCAGCGGGCAAGACCGTGGTCGGCCTCACCCTGGCCCGCAAGCTCGGCTTCAGGTATTTGGACACCGGTGTCATGTACCGCGCCATAACATGGTTGGCTCTGCGAGACGCCACACCGATGGATGACGCCGAAGCCCTCGGCGCGCTTGCCTCCACGAATCCCGTGACCCTGGATGGAGTCGACAGCGATCGAGTGCTGGTGGGCGGCTCCAGCGTGGGCCCGGAATTGCGCGACCCTGCGGTCGACCGCCACGTCTCCCTGGTGTCGCGGGTCCCGGAGGTCCGGCGGGCTTTGGTCGACCAGCAGCGCGTCATCGCCTCCGAAGGCCGAATCGTGATGTGCGGGAGAGACATCGGCAGCGTGGTCCTCCCTGGAGCGGACCTCAAGATTTTCATCTCGGCCTCGCTGGAAGAGCGGGCGCGGCGCAGGCACGCGGAATTACTGAATAGGGGTGTCGACTCAGACCTGAAACAAGTGCTAGAAGAGACCCGGCTCCGGGATGACCTGGACACCAAGCGCACTGATTCTCCCCTGGTTCCCGCGTGCGGGGCCTGGGTCCTCACTACCGACAACCTTAGTATCGACCGCGTGGTCGGCCTGGTGATGGAAAGGGTCTGCCAATTGTCCCAGGTGCGGCGGGGATGACGGCCATCTACTCCATCGGCAAGCAACTTGGACGGTTTTGTTTCAGCGCCTTCGGCAAGTTGGAAGTCACGGGGCGGGAGTCCGTCCCTCCATTCGCGCCATTGATTATCGTCGCCAACCACGTGTCCTTCAACGACCCGCCGGTACTGGTTGCGGCGATTGATCGGAAGCTGAGCTTCATCGGGAAGCGGGAGTTGTTCCGGGACCCGGTCACCAGCTTCTTCATGCGGGGGTTTCAAGTATACCCCCTGGACCGCTCGGGAAGCGGAGTCGATGCCGTCAGGCTGGCCCTTGGACTACTGGCCCAGGACCGGGCGGTGGTCATTTTCCCCGAAGGAACGCGAAGCCCGGACCACACGCTAATTCCCGGACAGCCCGGGGCAGCTTACCTGGCTCTCAAGTCCCAGGCGACCATATTGCCCGTGGGCATTACGGGCGGAGAGAAATTCCCGAGTTGGCGGATGCCCCTGCCGCTGTGCGAGCTCAGGGTGAATATCGGTCAACCGTTCTCGCTGCCCAACCTGGAAGGCAACCCGGACCGGCAGGTGTTGAAGAGCCTCACCGACATGATGATGCACCGGATCGCCGCGCTGCTGCCCGAGAACTACCGGGGAGTGTACTCTACCCAGACGCAGCGGCGGGTCGAAGCCGCTAGCCCGGTGGCTTAACGGGTTAGCTTAACGCGGACCTAACAAGCGGGACAGAACCCCGGCAACCTGAGCCGCCGGAACAAAGCTAGGAGGAATCAAATGCAACAGGCATCAAAGTTTGGAATCTACCTGAACGCCAAGGAAAGCCAGGTGGTGCGGATCAACTCGCCCTACTGGATTCCACCGGAACCCGATTGGGTATTCCTAACCCCCGAAGTCAACGCTACCCTGCTACAGATCAGGGAGTTGTCCAAAGAACAGAGCGGCGTGACAGATGCCGACTCGATCAAGTGGGGGACCATCCCGCTTCAGGACTAGGGGACGACGGTGGATTTCCGGCTGTTAGTGTCCCATCGCCTCCGGGAAAGCGGGCATGACGCCCTCGGCAAACTTGGAAAGTTGGTCCTTGAAGACTTCCCGGGGCATACCCATTACCGCTCCGAGGTTGATGCGCTCCACACCGGGGTAGCGTTCCTCGACGCCCTTGAGATGCCCAACGATGGTCTCCGGAGGCCCGCACAGCCATGTGCCGCCTTCCACGGCCTCTTCCAGAGTCGGTAGGGATATGCCCCGGCGGCGGACAGGGTTGGCCACCGCGTCGATCTGCTCCGGTGACATGCGCATCAGCCCCAGGGGAGCGGCGAATTTCATCGCTTCTTCGAAGTAGGGGCGGGACAGTTCCATAGCCTTGTCCTGGGTCTCGGCGATGAAGAACCGGTAGCCGACGGCCACGTCTTCGCCCAGTTCCAGGTTCTTGCCGTGGGACTTGGCCGCGTCCTGGTAAAGTTTCATCCTCTCGCCAAGCATTGGTTCGGGGTTGTTGGCGATGATCGGCTTGATGCCCATTTTGGCCATGAAATCGATGCCCCGAGGATTGCCGCTCACCAAGGGCTGCCACACGTCGACCGGCTGATGTACGGGCCGGGGCACCAGGCTCAACTTCTCTAGCTCGTATCCCCGGTACGGCACTTTCGCCGGTATGGTGTAGTTCTTCCCTTGATGGGAGAATGCCTCCTCGGTGAACGCCTTCAGGATGACCTCGACCTGCTCCTCGAATAGCTCCCGGTTGGCGTCTCCGTCCAGCATGGGCGACCCGAAAGTCTCGACTTCCCGGCTGTGATAGCCCCGGCCAACGCCGAATATAACCCGGCCTTTGGTGAGTATGTCGGCCATGGCGAAGTCTTCCGCCAGCCTCAGCGGGTGCCACATGGGAGCTATGTTGAATCCGCAACCGAACTTCAACCGCTCGGTGTTGCCGGCCAGGTAGAGGCTCAGCATCAACAAATTGGGGATGCACTCGTAGCCCTCAGGCTGGAAATGGTGCTCCGCCATCCAGAACTCGTCGTATCCCAACCGGTCCAGATGCTGCGCTATGTCCAGCGCCCAGTCGAAGGCCTCGGCCAGCCGCTCGTTGGAATACCAACGGTCATTGGCCGGTGAGCCTCCGAATCCCAGGTTGTCGTCTACGACGTGGCCGGCGTAGGAAGCCGAAAAGCTGTTAATCATGCGTGTAGCCTCGAATCCGAATTTCTGGAATTACTTGTCGGTTTTTTGCGCTTGAGTCTGGCGATTCGTTCAGCGGCGTATGTTTGACCCGCCTTTATCCGCCCCAAGGCATAATTTACCTCAAAATCGTTGCGCAACCACCGGTTAACGTACTCAATCAGTCGCTCATGTTGCTCTTCCGCCTGTGCCTGCTCAACTTCCAAGTCTGCCAGCCGCGGTCCGTCACCGATGTCGCGTCCGAGCCGGCCGAGCCACTCTTTGACATGGGTGTATCTCGCTTCCAAACGGCCCAGAGTGTGGTAGAACTCGGCGGCTCCCATACCGGGCGGCTGCGGGAGACCAGGAGGCACAGTCTCCATGTCTTCACCCCTTCGTCAACAGTAATGCCGTTAGCTTGTGGTCAACCGGCCAACAGACCCGTATCGGAGATTGCTTTGGAAGACCAGGGGGGCTGCGATCACGCAGTATCAGCCACCGAACAAACCCCGCAGGGCAAAGCCCACAGCCGCGAGGATTATAGCTGCGCCAAATCCAATGATTGCGAACATCAGCCGGTCAACGCGGCGCTCAATGCGGTCGAACCCTTGGTTGTATTGGCCCTCAATGCGGTCGAACCCTTGGTTATATTGGCCCTCAATGCGGTCGAACCGTTGGTTATATTGGCCCTCGATACGGTCGAACCGCTGGTTGTATTGGTCCTCGATACGGTCGAACCGCTGGTTGTTACGCTCTTCGAGACGGACCATCTGCTCTTTAAGCTGGGCCTGCCCCTCTTCCAGGCGCCCCAAAACGTGGTACACCTCGGTGACTTCCATCACCGGAGGTTGCGGGGACTGCGGGGTCCCTGTGGTTTCGGTCGTCATGTCAGTCTTCCCTGGCCGCTACCGTTCGCGTATGACCCGCCCAGCAAACGCTGGTTGAGGCCCTACTCCCGAGGTGGTTGAACGGGGGCGGGGTTGAAGAGTTCGACGCCGATGGTCTGGGGGAACACGCTGGCCAACTCCTCCACCGTCCATTTGCCTTCCTTCTGAATGGTCCTGACGGGTTCGGGCTCGCCCATCAGGCTGACCAAGCCCTCAGTGACGTGGAACACTCTTCCGTTGACGTGGGCGGCTTCGTCCGAGGCCAACCACGTGACGAAGGGCGCGACGTCTTCACCCTCGCCCCGCAGTCTGGGGGCGCTGGTGCTCGCGCCGCCGATGCCTCGTGCGGCTCGAAGGTTTCGGGCTTCGTCCGGGACGGTCTGGGTCATCCGCGTAGCCGCGCCGGGAGATATGGAGTTGGCGGTGACACCGTAGCGGCCCATGTCCCTGGCAACGACGCGGGTGAAACCGGCGATGCCGTCCTTGGCCGCGCCGTAGTTGGCCTGGCCGGAGTTGCCGTACAGACCCGAGGTGGAGGTAAACGTGATTACGCGGCCGGAACGCTGTTGCCGGTAGAGAATGCAGGCGTTCTTAACCACGGTGAACGTGCCCCGGAGGTGGACAGCGATCACGTCGTCCCACTCCTCTTCGGACATGTTGAATATCATCCGGTCTCTGAGGATGCCGGCGCAGGTGACCACGATGTCCAGCTTGCCGAAGTTGTCGACGGCGGTCTGTACTATGTGCTCTCCTCCGGACATGGTGACAACCGAGTCGGTGTTGGCCACGGCCTCGCCACCCGCGGCCTTAATCTCCGAGACCACGCTTTCGGCCAGGGAGTAGTCCGCGCCGGTGCCGTCGACATTCACTCCGGGGTCTACCACCACTACCTTCGCGCCTTGTTCAGCCATCAGCTTGGCAATGCCGGCGCCGATGCCCCGGCCCGAGCCGGTGATGATCGCTACTTTGCCTTCTAAAAGGTTGGCCATTCGGGATATTCCTCGCTCGTGTAGAGTTGCCAGTAGTCAGTGATTGGTGGTCAGTCTTCAGTGGTTAGCGGCTAGCCACCGGCGGCGGGGGCGGGGTTGTAGATACCGCTGGTTAGAGGACCCCTCGCCTGGGGTGAGAGGTCGTCCATGTTCCAGTGTCCATCGGAGTTATAGATGGCGTTGATGGGTCTGGGTTGGGACATCAACGACACGGTGTTTCCAAATACGAGGAACGTTTGGCCGTTCACGTTTGAGGCCCAATCGCTGGACAGGTAGCAGACGAAGGGGGCGATGCCGTCCGGCTCCAAATGCTCTCCCTCACCCAGAGAGGCGACGCCGCTGCGGGCCCGTATCTCGGCGGCGCTGTCGGGTATCGACCCGATCATGCGTGTCTGCGCCCTGGGGGCGATGGAGTTGGCCGTCGCGCCGTACCGGCCCATGTCCTTGGCCACCACCTTGGTAAAACCGGCGATGCCGGACTTGGCCGCGCCGTAATTGGCCTGCCCAGAGTTGCCCACCAAGCCCGACTGGGAGCTGAAGGTGATAACACGGCCCGACCTCTGTTGCCGGAAAAGGATACAGGCATGCTTGACCACCGTAAAGGTGCCCTTCAAGTGGACCGCGATCACGTCGTCCCACTCTTGCTCGGTCATGTTGAAGACCATTCGGTCCCGGAGGATGCCGGCGCAGGTCACGACGATATCCAGCCGGCCGAAGTTGTCCATGGCGGTCTGGACGATTCTCTCGCCACCGCTCATGGTCGCAACCGACTCGGTGCAGGCAACGGCTTCACCGCCTGCGCTCTTGATTTCGTTGGTAACAACTTCGGCGATAGATTGGTCGAAGCCCGACCCGTCGACGTTGACGCCCGGGTCGACGACCACCACCTTTGCCCCTTCTTCGGCCATCATCATGGCCACGCCGCGCCCGATGCCGCGGCCTGAACCGGTTACGATGGCCACCTTGCCAGCTAATGTGTCAACCATTTTTCTCCCTCAGCATGTGTTTCGGTTAGTGGATAGCCACGGTCCGAGCGTCTCCCGAAGACCGGCCTGGACCTATAAACTACAGAAATGAGTCTGCGATTGGCTCCAGTGGCCCGGCAAACAAAACGCCCCTCGCCGACAATTGGAGAGGTGGCGTAGAGAATTGGGGTCCCGGTTTGGGGCCTGGACTCATGCGGTTCCGGATGGTCCGGGTCGCGGGACGTAAAGCGTTGGCCGGGCCGCCTCGTATTGCCTGTGCGGACCGGCGCCGCTCTCGGTGCCGGGGCTACCGCATGGGCAATGCCACGGTTGCGTTGCCGGGCGTGGTCCTCTGGCCTTCGTCATTCTCCAACCAGATGCTGCAGTCCACCAGGTTTTGCCCGTTTTCCTGGTACTTGCGGATCACAGTGCCCTTGGCGGTTATGGGCCGACCGGGCTCGTCCATTCCCCTGTACTGGCATGCCAATCGCTTCAGGTTGCCCTTCGGCCCCATCCAGTCGGTCATGTACTGGCCCAAAAAGGCGTTCTTGAGCGCTCCGTGGAGGATCACGCCGGGCAGGTTGTTGCCCTTCGCGAACTCCGTATCGTAGTGAATCTGGTAATAGTCCCCGGAGGCCCCGGCGTACTTCACCAATTGCTGTGTGGTCGGATTCTTGACCAAGGGGGGGATCTCCATCTCCGCGGTCACATCGTCCCAATACACCTGCTCTGCCATGCGTCTACCCTCAGTAGCGGATTCCGGTGCTGGTCTGGGTCGCCACCACCTGGTCGAACTGGTTCCGGTAGGTGGTGACGGTGGTCTGAATAATCATTACACCCATGCGGCCCGCCCGCTCTGACATATCGGCTATCCGGCTCACGGCGGTGATCCTGTCACCGGGGCGGACCGGTTCCAAGTATTCCCAATCGCTGCCTCCGTCCAGGTTACGGGTGAATGGCATCTCGAAGGGGAATTCAGGCCTGCTGGAACCCACAGAGCGCAGGAAGGTCGGCGGTGCGACCAGCCCCCGGTATTGGCCGAGCCGGGCCTGAGCTTCGTCATTAAAGCTGGGATTTTCGTCGCCGATTGCCTGGGCGAACTTGATGATAGCGCCCTTCTCCACCTCGGTGGTAACCGGCTCGCTTTCCAGGCCAATGACCTGTTGCCGCATCTCTTCGGTGAGGAAGGTACTTTGTGTGGACAAGACTAGCCTCCCATTTGTAGCGCGGAAAAAAGTCTACCGTGACCCATAATACGTGTCAAGAACGAAGACGTCAGTGGCCAGTGGTTAGTGGCCCGCTGGCCGCCGATCACTTGCTCGGTAAACACTACTTCCGGGCGTTTAAACGCTAATCTCCAGCCGTCCAGTTCAGGGACTCCAAGGCCTCGATCAATGGTAGACTGGGCGCGGTTTGCCATCAGTGCCAGGGGTCTTGCGATTATCGGCCCAATTGTCCGAACCGGGATTCACAGGATTATGGGATTCGCATGATTTCCAATCATATACATCCCGGAATCAGAGAAATCACAGTTCAGACGAACAATCGAAAGACCCCGCGTCTGGCGCAACCGCCATCTGCGATTGTAAAATACTTTATATCAAATTTTCCGAGTGGATAAGCCAGAAGACCCACAGGAGGTTTCATCCATGTACATCCGTATGTCCTGGGGAAGTATCCGGTCTGGATATTGGGACGACTACAGGGCCTATTACAACGAGCGGGTCGCCAGTTCCACCACCGGCGTTAAGGGGCTCCAGCAACGCCAGCTTTTGCGCAGCACCGAGAACACCGACGAAGGGATCTCCATGAGCCTGTGGGACTCGATGGAAGACATGACCGCCTATGAGAGAAGCGACACCCGGAAAGGACTGCTTCAGGAAGCGGACCACCTTCACCAACCGTGGTCATACGCCAGGGGTGAATACTGGGTCAAACACTTCGAGATCGTCTCTTCAACCAAATTCTGATTCTGTTCGGGTCGAGATGACACCGCGGCACATAGTTTAGCGGCACATAGTTCAGAGGAGCAAAGAGCAATGTACATACGCATGGTCTGGGGCAAGCTCCTTCCCGGCTCTTGGGACGAGTACGAGAAGCACTACCACGAAAACCTGGTGGCAGGGTCCGGCGGGATTAAAGGGCTCAATGAACGGCAGCTACTCCGGAGTACGGAAGACCCCGACGAGGGCATTTCTGTTAGCATTTGGGACACCTTTGAAGACATGCGGGCCTATGAGACCGGCGACTACCGGCAGGCAATGGCCCGGGGAGTCGACCACCTCTATCGGGGCGAATACTGGGTCCGCCACTTCGAGGTGACTGACACTCACTAGGGAACTGGCGGCGTCCGTCAAGGCGGGGACGCCCATTCGGACCGGATAGGCGGCGAGAGGCGCACGATGAAACGTGAATCCGGGAAGGTATTTTACGGCTGGTACGTGGTTATCGGCAGCTCTCTGGTGTCCCTGGGCGTCGCGGGCACCCAGTTTTCCTTCGGCGCTTTTCTGACCCCGATGACCCAGGACTTCGGGTGGAGCAGGGCCACCCTGTCCCTGGCCTTCGGCATTACCTTCATGCTATCGGGGCTGGCTCGCCCACTCGCCGGTTACCTGGCCGACCGTTACAGCCCAAAGGTGGTGGCCCTCTCCGGTGTCGCTCTGCTGGGGCTCATGCTGCTCGTTATCCCGTCCATCCAGAACCTGGCCCAACTCTACGCCGTTTTCGCCGTGATGAGCATCGGGCTCACCCTGGGGACCGGCCCCATTCTAACCAAGGTGGTAAGCTCCTGGTTCTACGCTCAACGGGGCTTGACATTGGGTATCGTGTCCAGCGCCGGCTCCTTCGGCGCGCTGGTCCTGGTTCCCGCGTCATCCATCTTCCTGGTGCTGTTCGACTGGAGGGATGCCTACTACTTCCTTTCAGGGCTATTGCTGCTGATAGTGCTTCCCTGTGGGGTGTGGCTCATCAGAAACCGGCCCCAGGATGTAGGCATGGAGCCTCTGGGAGACACCACCGACTTAAGACGCAGGAAGCGGGACGCGGAAGACACAGCCGAGGAGCTTTACGGGAGAGACGCAACCTTCGGTGACGTCCTGGGTTCTAATCTGTTCTACCGCCTTACGTTTGGGTACTTCGTTTGAGGGTACTCAATGAGTTTCGTGAATGCTCACTTTGTTTCCTACGCCCGGGACCTCGGATACCATCCAATGGCCGCGGCCGGAGCATTCAGTCTGATCGGCGCTTCCGCCGTTATCGGAAGCCTGCTGCTTGGACACCTCTCGGACCAACACGGACGGCGGAAGATGCTGTCGGCCACCTACAACCTCAGGATGCTGGGTTTTGTGGTTGTCCTGCTTTCCATGGGGGTCCCCTTCCTGAGTATTCCGCCTCTCGGCATCGCCGCCCTTCTGGCGGGAGTCATCCTGGTAGGCCTGTCTTGGAACGCCGTGGTGAGCATAACCGCCGCCTATACGTCCGACCGCTATGGCATCTCCAACCTGGGGACCATCTACGGCACAATGTTCGCGGTCATGCCCATCGGCAGCGGCCTGGGAGCCTTCCTGGGCGGGTTGTTCTACGACTACCGGGGCACCTATGACATCGCGATCTGGTCCAACGTCTTACTGCTTTTGACTGCGTCAGCGCTGGTGTTCTTCCGGGGAGAGCGGCGGACTCCCGAACAACCCCTATCGGCAGGAGCAGCAGCCTAGCCCGCCACTATCCACTAGCCACCGGCCACTAACGCGCGCCCACTGCTCCCGGCAACCGGGAGATACCGGCGCGGGCGCAGTCCTCATCCTCCTGCGCCGTGCCGCCGCTGCCGCCTACCGCGCCGATCAACTCTCCGTTCATATATATGGGAAGCGCGCCTTGGCCGGGAACGAACTCGCCACCTTCGACCTGCATCACGGCGCGCATGATTGGGGTGGTGGACCGTTCCGTGAGGGCGCCACTGGGCTCGCCGAAGCATGCCGAGGCCCGCGCCTTGCCACGGGACACGTAGGGCGTCCGCCAGGGCGAACCGTCCATTTTGCACATGGTAATCAGGTCGCCCCGGGCGTCCACGACAGAAAAGCTGAATGCTTTGCCCATGGCCACCGCGGCAGCCTTGGCCCCCGCCAGTACGGATTCCGCTTGGTCCAAAGTAATGTGAGGCATGTTAACGAGACTCCTTAATTTTATCGAATCGCCGTTGGTCGAATTGCCGTTGGGTTGAGGCCGGTCCGGAGTCTGGACTATTATAGCAGCGCGTACGGACAGCCAGATTAGCCCGGACGCTCATTGGGAGGAGCACAATGCAGTACGGCTTCTACCTGCCCAACCACGGACCGACGGCGCAGCCCGACCCCCTGGCCGACATCGCGAAGCGCGGCGATTCCCTGGGCTTTCAATACATGGTTGTCGGTGACCACATCCTGGTCCCGCGCCAGATAGATTCACCTTACCCATACACCGTGGGAGGGGACTTCCCGCCGGCGGACTCCGGGGAGTATTTCGAGCAACTGACCCTGCTCACCTTCCTGGCGGGCATCACCACCAACATCCGGTTGGTCCCCAGCGTCATGATCGTTCCTTACAGGAACCCCCTGCTGGCCGCAAAAATCCTGGCAACCCTGGACGTGCTTTCCAAGGGAAGGCTCACGCTAGGCGTTGGCGTGGGTTGGATGAAGGAGGAGTTCACCGCCCTGGACGCACCTCCCTTCGCCGAGCGAGGCGCGGTAACCAATGAATACCTCCTGGCTTTCAAGGAGCTATGGACCAGCGATAACCCCACTTTTGACGGGAAATATTACCAATTTTCAAACATCGACTTCCTGCCCAAGCCAGTCCAGAAGCCCCATCCACCTATTTGGGTCGGCGGACAGAGCAGGCCCGCCATGCGCCGCGCCGCCGAGCTTGGCAACGGCTGGCACCCGGTGGGAGCGATTCCGGCGGCCCCGCTGGAGCCCGAGGAATTGGCCCAGAGCATGGTAACGCTGCACCGCTTCGCCGAACGGGCGGGCCGCGACCCTGGAGAGATAGATGTGGCGATGAAAGCGCCGCTCTACGACCCATCCCTATCGGGCAGGGAAGGCCGCCGGCGGTTTTCCGGAGACCCTGAGCAAGTGGCCCACGATGTGGAGACCTACGCCGGGATAGGCGTCAGTCAGATCATCTTCGACATCCGCAGCACTGACCTCGACCAGACCACCGAGCGCATGGCCTGGTTCTCTGAGGAAGTGATGGCCCGTTCATAGGAACCTGTCATTTCGGCTCGGGGCGGAAATGACAGGGGCTCAGGGCCTTTTCATTTTCGGAAAGGTGTCCCCTCTCCCTCTGGGAGAGGGCTAGGGTGAGGGCGTTCCCCCGCAAACTGACTTGCCGCAGGTACTTCCATTGCAGGGAGAGTTGTCCCTAACCTCAGCCCTCTCCCCTTGGGAGAGCTGACAGGGGTATGTAAAAACGAGATTATAGCTACGAACCGTCCCCGCCATCCCTGGATTCCCGCCTACGCCGAAATGACCGAATGGGCCCGGTAGTAAGCATTTAGGGGCGATTTTGTATCTGAGCAAGCCTGACCTACTGTAGGATCTCACGTTTAACTCCGGAGGTCCCAAATAAAATACATACCCCTGTCAGCCTTGGGAGAGGGAGAATGAAAAGGCCCTGGACCGGGGCTCGGCTCTGCTGTCCCTTGAGTGCGGTTAGATAGTATAATTTCTAATCGCGCCCATTACAGCGAATAGCCAGGAGAGGATACCATGACCAGCCTTAACGACAGGTACGAAAATGGCCAGGCGATGCGCACGCAGATGGCGTCCGGCAGCGCCAGCCACTTCGCGGTGCCTGGCATCGACCAACTCGCCCCGGACTTGAAGCGGATCATCGACGAGTGCTTGTTCGGCTCCATCTGGAACCGCCCGGCGCTGTCTCCGGAAAGCCGGGTAATCTGTACCATTTCCGCCCTGATGGCCCTGGGTCAGGTACCCCTGCTGCGCCGGAGCATCGAGCGGGGGTTGAATCTGGGAATGACGCCCGACCAGTTGGTGGAAGTGTTCATCCAGTTGACCTTCTACGTGGGAGTCCCGGCGGTGGAGACCGCAATAAACATCACCAAGGAAATCTTCGAGGAACGGGGCATCCAGTTCACTCCTACAGTCGTCTACGACACCACCCAGTCCCTCGAAGACCTGCATGAGAAAGGGCATCAGACCCGCGATGAGGTACTGGGAGGACCTCCGGCGCTGCCGGTCCCGCCGGACTCGCCGGAGGAGGAGCTTGACAAGCTGATTATCGAGTACCATTGGGGCGCAATCAACACCCGGCCCCACCTGGACGCCAAGGAACGCGCCATGTGCTCCCTCTCGGCCATGAGCGTCCTCGGACATTATGACCGGCAGCTCCGCACCCGCATCCAGGCCGCCCTCGGCAATGGCATGACTCCCGCCGAGATTATGGAAGTGTTCATCCAGGTCATGCTCTACGGCGGGTTCTTCACCACCCGCTCCGCCATGCGGGTTGCCAGGTCGGTGTTCACGGAACAGGGAGTTTGATCTTAGAACCGCAAGCAACGGGGAGGCCGCCATGAAAGCACGCTTGAGCGACGGCGCGGAGCTTTTTTACAAAGTAGATGACTTCACCGACCCATGGACCGAGCCGGAGACGGTGGTGCTCCACCACGGCATGGCCAAGAACCATAAGATGTGGTTCGGCTGGGTCCCGACGCTGGCCCGCCATTACCGCGTCATACGCCTGGACATGCGCGGCATGGGCCAGTCCGACGTCCCTGAGCCGGGATACCCCTGGTCGCTGGACAATTTCGCCAACGACCTACTAGGTTTCGTGGACGCGCTCGGGTTGGACAAGTTCCACCTCATCGGCGAGACGGTGGGCGGGTCCATCTCCATGCGCTTCGCCACTATGCACCAGGACCGCCTCAAGTCTTTGACAGTATGCACCTCTCCCACCAGCTTCCTTGACCCCCACCACGAGGAGAGCGCGGAGCTAATTGACCGGGAAGGCGTATCGGCCTGGGTGGAAAGCACCATCACCCGTAGACTGGACCCTCAGATAGTGGAACCGGCATACATCCGCTGGTACGCCAGCCAGATGGCGGCCACTCCGGCCCACGTGGTCAGCGGGTTCCAGCGAAGCGCGCCCGGCGGCGACCTGAGGCCACTACTTAAAGACGTTCAGACTCCCGTCCTTGTCCTTGCGGCCGCCAGCCTCCGTGAGGAAGTCCTTGGCGACTTCCGGGGAGCGGCCGACCTCTTCCCCAACGGCAGGGCGGTGGTTTTCCCTGGCGTGTCAGGTTTCGTTCAACACATCCTCCCCGTGCCTTGCGCCCGCGTGTGGCTTGACTTTGCCCGCGGCCTGGAAAAGGCGTAAGCGGCGCTGGCGAGTCCCCCACTCTTGAGTCTCGGCCAACAAGTACGGTCTGTCACGCAACGCCTCGCAACCGGCGCCCATGTCACCGTCAATAGACGCATCATCGACCCGCGGTTCCGGCGCTCCCGCCGGGCATATTGGGTCCAGGCCGCGCTCGCCACGGCTTCCATGCTGACGGTCCTGCTGCTGGTCGATTCCTTTTCCGACGCCGCTATCGCCGCCGGGTTGGCCTCCAGTGTGTTGATCGTGTTCATGCACCCCTCTGGTCGCTCGGCGACGGCGCGCTCGCTGATAGGAGGCCATTTTCTGGGCCTGTTGATAGGCTCGGTCTTCTCTTTTCTATTGTTTTCAGGCCACTTCGATATCTTTCCTGACGAGGTTGCTCTACTGCGAAACATCGCCTTAGCGTTCTCGGTCGGGATTCTGATCTTCCTGATGGCGGTTAGCGATACCGAGCATCCACCAGCAGCAGGGACCGTACTGGGGATAGCAACCAAGACCTGGGACCCTCTTACGACGTCCATCATCGTAGGCGCCGTGTTGCTTCTTGCCCTCATCAAGTATGTGCTGCACCGTTACCTGCACGATCTCATCTAGAGTCAAGTCACAGACTGGCGAACATAAATTACCAGCCAGTGCAATAGCCACCACGCAGGAGGGAGATATGCCTGACTCTTTAAGCCGGACTTTAGCCAGATTCGTTACTTCCCTGGAATACGACGCGCTTCCTCCAGAAGTGGTGGACAAGATCAAAGCCTCGGTGCTTCACGCCCTTGTCACCTCCATTGTCGGAGCCGAGACCCGGCACGGCGCGGCGTCCATCGAGTTGGCGAAGTCAGAGGAAAGCAAGCCCGACGGCGCCACCATTCTGGTGGACGGCGCGCGGGCGACCCGCTGCGGGGCCGCCTTCGCCAACAGCAAGCTCATGCACGCGACCAACCAGTCCGACTCCTACCGGATGCTAATCCACCCAGGGCCCTGCAATATACCTGCGGGGCTGGCGACGGCGGAACTCGGCGGCAAGAGCGGCAGGGACTTCCTAACCGCCCTGGTGGCAGGGTACGAAGTGGAGGCCCGGATCGCCGGGGATTTCATACCATCCACACAGGCGCGAGGGTTTCGCTCTAGCCCGGTTTACGGGACCCTGGGAGCGGCGGTGACCACGGGCAAGCTCCTGGGCCTCACCGAAGACCAGATGGTCACCGCGCTGGCACTGGCCTGTACATTCACCGGCGGGACAACCGAGGGTGCAAGCTCCGGCGGCCAGGAGATGCTGTTCCACGAACCCAACGCGACGCGAAGCGGCATCATGGCGGCCCTGTTGTCCCTGGAAGGCGTCAGGGGATCGGAAACGTCCTTGGAAGGTAACGCCGGTTTCTATACCGCCTTCACCGGCAATAACAAAGGCCGGCTTTCCTACGCCTTCCAGGGGCCGAACGAGACCGACATGTCCAAGGTCACCGAAGAACTCGGGGAACGCTGGGAAGTCTTGCACGTAACCCCCAAGATCTACCAAACGGCGGGTTACAATTGCCCCGTCATCGACTTGATGACCCAGATCAGGTCCCGGCACGTCATTTTCCCGGACCAAATTGAACGCATTACCATAGACATGAACTGGTTGGAAACCCTCTACCCGTCTCCTGAGTTCCCCAACCCACAGAGGACCACACCAGGAATAGGAAGCACTCACTACTTCGCCGCATATACCTGTGTCCACGGGTCGTATCCACCTCTGAAGCCCCGGCTCGACCCCGGGGAGGCCTCCGCCCAGGAGTCTCAAAGCGTGTTGGACCTCATGGGCAAGGTCGAGGTGGCCGGGCACAAGGAGCGTCCGGCCTTCTCCCCCCGCATAACCATCGAAGTAAGAGGCGGCACCACCTACCAGGGCGAGTACCATGGAGACGAGCTGAAATGGGACATGGCGACCGAGGTCCAGCGTATCAGCGGACTTTTCCCGGACATGTCCTGGCCCACCGAGCGGTTGGAAGCTCTGGTGACGACTGTGCGCGGGCTGGAGGAACAGCCGGACCTGACGGAGTTGATCGGCTTGTGCGTCAGGCAACAGTGAGCATGTCCGCGAAGCCCATCCTTTTCTTCCTCGGTGTCCTGGTTGTGGCGGTTTCGGTTGCCTGCGCAAGCGGCGCCCAGAACCCGCCGGACCTGCCCCCGCTACCGGAGGTAAGCGCCGTAGTGATCACCCGGGACCTGGGGGTGGGTAACAACCGCGTGGCGTTCGGGCTGGTCGACCTAAACGGAATGCCCGTGCGCGCGGGGGAAGCCAAGGTGCGCGCCCTGCTGCTGCCTCCAGGCGATGGGGCAGGCGAGGAACGCACCTCCGGTGTAGCCACATTCAAAAAGTGGCATCTGGGGGAGCAGGGCACCTTCTCCACGACCCTGAACTTCGACACCCCAGGTTTCTGGGAAGTGGAAGCTACGGTAACCGGGGAAGGCGGCGAGACGATCGTTGCCAAGGGCGCGGTGGAAGTCAAAGAGCGGTCAGAGACTCCCGCCGTTGGAGATCCCGCACCCAGAAGCGTAACCGCCAAGCTGTCGGATACCTCGGACATCGCGGCCATCACCAGCGACTACACCCCCGACCCTGATCTTTACCAACTGTCGGTCCATCAGGCCCTGGAAGAGGGGAAACCAGTCGTAATCGCGTTCTCCACTCCCCGGTTCTGCGTGTCCGCCACCTGCGGCCCGCAACTCGACGTGGTTTCCGAACTCAAGGAGCGGTACCGGGACCAGGCAAATTTCATCCACGTGGAAGTGTTCAAGGACCCGCACCTGATTGAGGGAGGCCGTCCACCTTCCGGGGGTTACGTCGACGCGATTGACGAATGGTCGCTGCCCTCGGAGCCGTGGACATTTGTGATCGACGGGGCGGGAAAAGTGTACGCCAAGTTCGAGCAATTCGCTCCGGCGGACGAGATCGAGGCCGCGTTGAAGGAAGTCCTCTAACCAGTGGACCAGTCGAACAGCCGGTCAGTCGACGGCGTGTACCGCAACCAGAAGGTCGCCTTTAGTCAGATAGAAGATCGTCACGGTCTGGCCCAAAACTTGGTGTTGCCGGAAATGGGCGGGTAAGAAGGGCAGCGGTCCTTCGGACGTGAAGCTCCAGACATCTCCTTGAGTAGTGCGAATCCGCAGCCACTCCACCTCTTCAACGTTTCGCTCCACGACTTCCACGACTTTCCCGCTTTTCCAGTCCGTCTTGGTCGTGGCGTAGTCGTCCAACTCCCAGCAGCCGGCGAGCAATACAGAGGCCAACAACATAACTGGAAGAAGAAAAATCAGTCTGAAGGTCGAGGCCAGGGGAGGGAAATAAGAACGGTCCGATTCAACCATGACGACTGAAGGAATTGTATCACGGGTCGCCTCTCGACCCGCACGGCGGGCATAGATGCAACTGGCCATTCGCTATTGAGCCGCAATAACCCCGCCTTTGCCGAACACTTAACCGCCTCACACGCTATCTACCCCGCACACCTGTCTACCCCGTGAAAGCTGGAATCCGGAGATGTTGGGACCCAGGAACCCAACCCCATGCAGGAATTCCTGGATTCCGGCTCAGGGCCGGAACGACGAGTTGAGCAGCATGGCGAGAGGCGCACAATCATCTGGCTAAGTGCGAGAACCGGATGGTCCCGCCCCGGCGGCGTCACATTGATAACCCGCGCCGGGGCGGCGTATAATGCAGTTCCAACGTTTCAAGGTCTAAAGTGGCTTTATCCAACGCGGAGGAACGAACATGGTCGACGTATTGACGGGTACCTTTACTGTCAAGGCAGGGCACGCCCAGATGCTCAAGGGCGGCGTCATTATGGACGTGGTCAATGCAGAGCAGGCCAAGATTGCCCAAGAAAACGGGGCAGTCGCGGTCATGGCCCTGGAGCGGGTGCCAGCCGACATACGAGCCGACGGTGGCGTAGCCCGCATGACCGACCCCAGTATCATTTGCGAAATCATGGACACGGTGAGTATCCCGGTGATGGCCAAGTGCCGCATCGGGCATTTCGTCGAAGCCCAGGTGCTGGAAGCGCTGGGCGTCGACTACGTGGACGAGTCTGAAGTCCTCACCCCCGCCGACGAGGTCCACCACGTCTGGAAGCACGACTTCACCGTTCCTTTCGTCTGCGGTTGCCGGGACTTGGGCGAGGCTCTGCGCCGGATCTCCGAAGGCGCGGCCATGATCCGGACCAAGGGCGAAGCCGGTACCGGGGACGTCGTTGAAGCCGTCCGCCACATGCGCGCTGTGCAGGACAATATTCGCAAGCTCCAGACCATGCCCGACGATGAGTTGGTGGTTGAAGCCCGCAACCTCGGCGTGAGCCTGGACCTGTTGACCCAGACCCGCGAGCAGGGCCGCATGCCGGTGGTGAACTTCGCCGCAGGCGGCGTTGCAACACCCGCCGACGCATCTCTAATGATGCAGTTAGGCGCAGACGGCGTGTTCGTCGGGTCCGGAATCTTCAAGTCCGGCGACCCGTCCCGCCGTGCCTACTCCATCGTGCAGGCTGTCACCCACTACCGGGACCCCAAGATTCTCGCAGAGGTGTCCAAGGACCTGGGCGAGGCCATGGTTGGGATCAGCGCGCGGTCCATTCCCGAGGCTGACTTGCTCGCGCCTCGGAGCAAATAGCGCCAACGGGACAGCAAGCCGAGTTGAAAATAGGTGTTCTCGCGATACAGGGCGACTTCGCCGAACACATAACGGCCCTCAATAAGCTGGGTATAGAAACCCGTGAGGTCCGGTTGCCGGACCATTTGGAAGGCGTGGATGGGTTGATAATCCCGGGTGGTGAAAGCACCACGCTCAGTCGGCTTATGGACATCTATCACCTCCGGGGGCCCATCGCTCAGATGGCCCAGGAGGGCAAGGCAGTCTGGGGTACATGCGCCGGTATGATTATGCTGGCCCAAGAGATCACCGAGGAAGACCCCGTTCCGCTGAAGCTGATGGACATCGGCGTCCGCCGCAACGCTTTCGGACGCCAGGTCGATAGCTTCGAGCAAGATTTGGAGATCAGTGGACTGGGACCGGAACCGTTCCATGGCATCTTCATCCGCGCACCCAGAATAATCAGAGTGGGCCAAGACATAGAGGTCCTGGCCTCTCTGCCCGACGGTGAGCCGGTGGCAGCCCGGCAAGGATCGCTGCTGGCCACGTCTTTCCACCCGGAGTTGACCGGCGACACCCGCTTTCACGAGCGCTTCGTAAACATTGCATCTGAGGTAGCTCCCTCGGCGGCGGAGTGATGCAGAGGGTCCGCATCAGCGACGCCGTGCGATGCCTTTTATTGAACGTTCCAAACGGACCGAACCTGGTTTGCCCCAGCGAGTCCCTTCCCGACGGAGGAGACCTGAGACGGTCAGCCATCTGGCGCGACGCGTTGGCCCAGCCAAAGGACCGCGTTACTCTGCTTTCCTGGAACGGAATGCAGCTGGATGGAATGGTGTCGGCCCGCACCCGGCGGGGTCACCGGGTCTGGGAGATATACCAGCTTTACATCCCGGAATCGGCTTCCGGGACCAACGACAGACGGTACGGGGCTGAGAACCCAGCGTTCATTGACTTACTTGAGGAAGTTGTCCCGATGGCGGGCGCGCGCCGGGCGGAACGCATCCTGACCAGGGTGCCCGGCAGGAGTCCCTTGGTGTCACGCTCCCAGCGCGCCGGGTTCTTCCCCCTGTTGAGCGAAAGCCTCCTGGAAGGCCGGATCGGCGGCGACGCCCAGACCCACTCTCAGCCATCGGACGGGTTGCATGAGCGCACGATGCAGGACGATTATTCCCTCTTTCAGTTGTATTGCGCCGCAACTCCCCAGAGTGTGCGCAACGGCCTGGGTCTGACCTTCGACCAATGGCAAGACGCCCAAGACCCCATGGGACCGCGGACTCAGCAGTTGGTCTTTCGCCAGGACGACAAAACCGCCGGGCTTTTGACTCTCGGCGCTCACAAGGGCGTGAACATGGGACAGATGGTGTCCCACCCCGACTATCCAGACTCTCTTCGAGCCATGGTGGACCACGCGATGGCCCGTCCGGGATTCCACCGCTGGCTCGTGCCCGATCATCACAGCCGGGAGAAAGAGGCATTGCTCCGGTATGGATTACAGGAAGTTGCCCGATACACGGTTCTGATCAAAACGGTGGCCGTACCCGTGATGGCCCGCGGTATGGCCCCTGTGGAGGCGTAGGATTGACGATGGTCGTACAGTCGGTCCGTGAAGAACTGGACCGTCTACTCGATGTTCTGCCCCCGAGGGTAATGGATACCCTGCGCAGCCTGGACGACGTGGAAGAGTTGCTCGAGGTGGTGCTGGACCTGGGGAGATTGCCCGAGGCCCGTTTTCCATCCGGTGACATTCCCCTTGCTGAACAGGAAGTCACGCGTGACGATCTGGACAGCGTCGTTAGCCGGTTGGGGGAGTTCGGCGGGGACAACCGCGCCGGAATAGAGCGGACACTTCACCGGATATCCGCCATACGCAACCGGAAGGGCCAGGTGGTGGGAATTACCTGCCGCGTGGGGCGGGCGGTGTTCGGCACGATTAAGATAATCGAAGACCTTGCCTTTTCCGGCAAGAACATCCTATTCCTGGGGCGGCCAGGAGTTGGCAAGACCACCATGCTCCGGGAGATGGCCCGGGTACTCTCCGAAGAAGCCCGAAAACGGGTCGTGATAGTCGATACCTCCAACGAGATCGCCGGTGACGGCGACGTTGCCCACCCGGCGATTGGCCGGTCGCGGCGGATGCAGGTGGCCACGCCCGACGAACAGCACGACGTGATGATCGAGGCCGTGGAAAACCACATGCCCGAGGTGGTTATCATCGACGAAATGTCCACGGAGCGGGAGTCCTCCGCCGCGCGGACCATCGCGGAACGCGGGGTACAGCTTATCGCCACCGCCCACGGGAACACCCTGGACAACCTGGTACTGAACCCAACCCTCTCCGACCTGGTCGGGGGAGTCCAGGCCGTCACCCTCGGAGACCAGGAAGCCCGCTACCGCGGGACCCAGAAGACCGTCCTGGAACGCAAAGCGCCGCCCACTTTTGACGCCGTGGTCGAGATTCAGAGCTGGGAGAAAGTCGCGGTACACGACGGGGTCGCCCATGTGGTCGACCAGTGGTTACGCGGGTTCCCCGTCGCTCCTGAACTTCGTTGGCTGGACGAAGCGGGACAGGTGACCCGCAGCCAGTCCGCCGCCAGGCCCAGTGAAGCAGCGCCCGCGCCCTGGAACGCGAATTATTCGCCGGCGCCCCAACCAGCCGCGCATACTCAGCCACCCGAATACCAAGACGTGCCGACAATGGAAGACGACCTGCATCTCCGCGTCTTTCTCTTCGGGATCGGCCGGGACAAACTGGAAGCCGCCAGGTCCGAGACCGGCGTTTCTATCGAAATGGTCAACGAGTTGAGGCGGGCGGACGCGGTACTGACGACCAAGACCCACTACCGGCGCGGCTCCCAACTCGTGCGCATCGCGGAGGCCAGCGGCACTCCCGTGTACGTGCTGCGGAAGAACACCATGCCCCAGATACAAGAGTTTCTGCGCACCCTGGCCAAGGAACATGGCCGGGAGCCAATCGACCATAGGCCGTCCGACGAAGACTTCAAAGCGGTGCTGGAACAGGCGATGCAAGAGGCGGAAGAAGCCGCCCAACGGGTCCTGGGAGGTGAACCCTCCATCCAGTTGTCGCCCCAGAGGTCTTACGTCCGCCGTCTCCAACACCTTCTGGGGAACCGGTACAACGTGGCGTCCACCAGCCGTGGGCGGGAGCCCAGCCGCTCCGTGATGTTCTACAGGCCGTGACCTCCCGAAGCGCCGCGCCGCAATAGAGGCGGAAGTATTGGTTCGGCCCCACGCTGGACTTCTTAGAGTTCACCCTTGGAGGAGATAGGATGGCCACGCCTTTGTTCGTTTCGTTCGAGGGAGGCGAAGGCTCTGGCAAGTCCACCCAGACACGGCGGCTGCACGATAAACTCTGGGATGCGGGGATGCGGGCAACCCTGGTCCATGAGCCTGGCACCACGCCCCTGGGTGAGTACCTGAGGACCTACCTCAAGAGCAGCCAGCCGCTAACCAGCGAAGCCGAGCTACTGCTGTTCGAGGCCGCCAGGGCGGAATTGGTCAGCCAACGGATCGAGCCCAGCCTGGCGGACGGCTTCCACGTCATCGCGGACCGGTTCGCAGCCTCCACCGTGGCCTACCAGGGTTACGGACGCAGACTGGACCCGGAAGTCATCGCCTATCTGAACCAGTTCGCCACCGGAGGGCGAACGCCGGACCTGACCTTTCTCCTGGACCTGGAACCCGCCGAAGGACTGCGCCGCGTCGGAAGCCCTCAGTTGTCCCTGGACCTGGAAGTTGGTGTGCAACCAGCCTTGCCAAGGGAGGACGTGGAGGGGCAGCGAAGGTTCGAGGAGGAAGGCTTGGGGTTCCACAGGCGGGTACGCCGGGGATTTCTGGAGTTGGCCGGCGCGGACGAGGAACGCTGGGCAGTCATTGACGCAACCATGCCGGAGGAAAAGGTAGCGCGTCAAGTTTGGGAGCGCGTGTCGAGCAAGCTCAAGCTTCCCACCGTTTGACAAACAGGTGACAAAAAGAGAAGCCCCTCCGAAATTGGAGGGGCTTCGTTGTTGCTGAATCTTGACGCCTCACCCAGGCAGGGCGGACGCATGGTCCGCGCTTAGTTGTCGGCGGGGACCGCAGCCAAGTCGGCTAGTTTCGCTTCGATGACCTTCCGCATTTGACGGACCCTGGACAGGTCGGGATAGATTCCCTCGGCGATCTTATCGAAGATCCGTTCGCCGTCCAGATATACTTCCATGATGCCCTGTCCGCGCGGGGAGATGGTAATCGCGACGTCAGAACCGTAGAAGCGGAAGAATTCATTCGCCATCCACGTGGCGGTAGCATGGTGCTGTCAAGGTACGCAGTAGGTAATCTCGATCTGGACTTTGCCTTCCATAGCTCCTCCTGAGCCTAAATATAGTGACCATTAGCTATTCTATCCAAAAGTCCCGCCATGTCAAGTGCGGCGGGTCGGCCCTTCCCGAGTACCCCGAAGGCCGGAAAAGCTGCACACATGAATGACACCAAAACGTGCTAAATGGAGGCTCCGATGGATTCGGTTTCGCCATTGTGCTAAGCGCGAATCGAGCCGTCTTCGGTAACAGATAATTCAGTTTGGAAGTCGTATCAATAGCATATAATCCCACGTATCATACTAAGAATGACCCTTTGAGAATCGAGGTTGGAGACGCCGAATGGTACAGCTCGTGCGCTTGTGCCCGTCCTGCGAGCAGGTCAACTGCGGGGCCGACGCCGAGCGGTGCGTCAATTGTTGGGGGTATCTCACGGGTGTCAAACCCGTCCACCCGGACCTAGTACGCCGGTCCTGGCGACGCAGGTTAATATTCCTCCGCCGCCCTGGCCTCGTGATCTTCCTGGCGCTAGTCGCAGGATTGATTGCCTGGCGGCTCGTACTTTTTTTCGAGATAATACCCGCGCTGTTTCCCCCGCCGACTCCAACCACAGACTTGAGCCCGACGCTTGATGCCCAAACCTGGTCACAGGTAAGGCGCACACCACAGAACACAGGGTTCACTCCCGACTCACCACCACGCCCAGGGCGAATCAAGTGGGTCTTTGAGACCTCCAAGCCATTACACGCCGGTCCGTCAGTATCAAAGGACAAAGTGTTCTTGTCCACTGACGACGGCCTCACAGTCGCATTGGACCGAGAATCGGGCAATCCGATTTGGGAATACCGAAGCAATTTCCCGACTAGTTCAACCCCAGCCGTAGCGGGAAAGAGCGTCATAATCGCCTTGAGGCCGGGTATTGTCTCGTCTCTAGCGATAGACACCGGGGACCTTCGTTGGTCAATCGACCTCAAGGGACCAATCTATGCTTCTCCGGTAATCGCCGATGGGTCAGTTTATATCGGGGCAGGCACGGATCACCTACACGCTTTGGATCTTTCCACAGGTGAGGAGCGTTGGGCTTTCGACGCTGGGGAATGGATAGTCGCGTCCGTCGCGTACACGGAGCGATCGGTCGCCGTGGTTACCCAATTTAGCGATGTCTTTCTTGTCGACCCAAAGACCGGCAGAAAACGACTATATTTCGACACCGGATACGTGAGGTTTGGCGGAGGACCGGTGATCTTGGGAAATAAGGTCTATATCTCATCGGACCGAGGTTGGTTCTGGGCAATTGACCGGGATGCCAAGGGGTTGCCGTTCGAACGAATACTTTGGAAGGTGAAGCTAAATCTGTTCGTTTGGGGGTTGCTTGACGACAAACCCCTGCAGAAGGGCGGCCTATGGTCACACCGGCTCGGAGGTGACTTGAAGTTCACCTCCGCAGCGTCCCACGACTCCATTTACGTCACCAATAAGCAGGGACAAGTGTTCGCCAGGGATTCTTCTTCCGGCAAACCGGAATGGACTGTGGACCTTGGCGTCGAGGTCACCACGGCTCCTACTGTCGCGAATCAGACAGTTCTGGTAGGCACTGTAGACGGGAGGGTTGTCGCATTAGAGTCCCGGACCGGCGATATCGTGTGGGAGTTCGAAGTTGGTGGCTCAGTCACCGCCAGCCCTATCGCTGTTGGCGACACGATATACATCGTTACGAGCACAGGTGTCCTTTACGCCATCACAGGACCCGGTTGATCGATCTACCAATCCAGATTCCCTCCCCATATTTCCCTCAACCCGGAAGCGTTCACAAGACAGACTAAAGAATGCTTCGGCCCCGGTCCAATCGATACGCGAGTAGCGTCTAAGTTTCGTGGTCTAATCGATATGCCCGGCGTGTGACCGATTCTCCGCCCAAACTCAGACCTCCGCCAAATCGCTGCTGCCCCCTTCGGGTCGAGCATGCTTGATTAAACTAGGCAACGAGCTCGTGGAACGACTAATTAGTGTATTGTCCTCGTATACACTGAACTTCATGCTATAACTCACAACCTAGATAAAGATATCGTACTAATATCCCGAAACTATGGCTTGACCAGTAAGAATTTGTGGGATTATATTAGCGCACCCTCATCGAGGATCCACATTATAGGTCGTTCTCCTGTTAGTATTACCTAACCCATTAACAACTGTCTTTCGGAACATCTCGGGTTTACTCGTCCACTTTACGGCTCTTCCCATGTCTAGAGGTTAGACCGAATCTACTAACCCAAAATTTGGAGGCTCAAGGGTATGAAACTTGGATGGTTGTTTAGTCCCAGGTTATTAATTGTAACGGTATTGATCTTAACCCTATGCTTAATCGTGGCCTGCGGGAGCGGCGCCGAGCCGGGGCAGCCAACGACATCAGATTCAGCGGCGCCCGCAGAAACAAAAGAAAAAGTCGTGGAACCAGTCGCTGAGGGTTGGAAACCGCCAACCCTGGTCGGAAGAGCGCCTACGACCGCTCCGCAACAGTCCGGCGGCACGACCGCCCCGGCTAAGGCTGGAGCAGCCACTTCCGCCCCAGCAGCCACCAAGGCGCCAGGGGCCGCCTCCCCCACTACGGCCCCGGCGGTTACCGCCGTCCCGGAAACAACTATTAGGACTGGCGGAACTATCTTGGCCCACGCCTACGCCAATCCGAGGCAGGCGATGGTTCACCGGTCAGGTTCGCCCCTCACACGGGTCACAGGAGCGGTGTTCAACAACCTCATCGAGTTTAACCCCGAAACTGAAGACCCAGTTGACCTTAGATGTGAACTATGTACGTCCTGGGATCTGGCCGAAGACGGGATGACCTACACGTTCAATCTCGTCGAAAATGCCAAATGGCATGATGGAGTGCCTTTGACCGCCGACGACATCGTCTTCAGTTTCCGCGCGATGAAAGACCCCGACAGCGTGCCGGTCCTGGTCGGCCGGAACACGTCATCCGCAGTGTTGGCCTGGGCCGATCTCACCGAGAGTTGGCGCGTGATCGATCCTTATACGGTAGAGATCATGACCAAATTCCCCGCTCCCGACTTTCTACCGCTAATCGCCGTGGATACCAACTCGATTATCGCCAAGCACACGGTTCTGGACCAGGGAATCGCGCAGACGAGCTCGGATTGGCAAAACTTCAATGGGTCCGGGCCATTCAAAATGGTGGAATTCACGACCGACGTGGGATACAAGCACGAAAAGAATGAAGACTACTGGAGAGAAGGGTACCCCCGCGTTGACGGTATCCAGCATATTATCATCCTGGATGCCGGGACAATATCCGCAGCCTATTTGACCGAAAAAGTCTATATCCAGAATGGCCCAAGCAACAACCTGAAAGTCAACCAGATCGTGCAGCTTGAGAAGGACGGCGGGGATGTGCTCAGGGTCCAATGGAAAGGCCCTAGCTCGCTCTACGGAATGCTCATCAACGCCAGCGTCAAACCGTTCGACGACCCGCGAGTACGGAAGGCCCTCTACCTGGCTATGCACCGCCAGGCATACGTAGACACGTTCTTCGACGGCAGGGCCTGGATGGGCACACCCATGCCCCCCGGCACCTGGTTCGGAAAGACCCCGGAAGAAGTAGACCAACTACCGGGATTCCGTGAATTGAACGGCGAAAAACATCCGGACGACATTGCGGAAGCTCGCAGGCTACTCACCGAGGCAGGCCTATACCCGGGCGGTTTCGATGCCGTTATTATGGCCCGAATCGCCGTGTTCTACGGCGAGATGGCTGTGTTAGCCCAGGAACAATACAAACGGTTCTTGAATATCAATTTTGACATACGGCCCGTGGAGGCTGCCGCCGGGTTTGACGCCTACGACCGCGGAGACTATCAGGTGGCTATGCAGGGCCTCGGCCTGTCGATTCTGTCTCCTACGTCGGCGTTAGACTTCTATTCCGCGGGATATGGGGTCCCACGGAATACCCGGTTCGACCCTCATCCCAACCCCAGGGTCCAGGAACTCATCGAGCTGCAGAGAAAAGAGTTGGACACCGACAAGCGGCGGGCGATGGTCCAAGAGGTCGACGACATCCTGCTTCAAGGTGACAACACCGTGGTCGGCGCATTCTGGTTCAACCGTGGCTGGGTGTCCAACCTGCGGATTCAGAACTTCCACCCAACCGCCAGCGGCCAGATTCAGTTCGGTTGGGAGCACCTATGGTGCGATCCCGCCTGCTGACATGCTCCCGGAATGCGACGGGGCTAGGGTGCCGGAACGTCCTGGCCCCGTTGCCATCGCTCCGCGTCCGCCTGTCGTGTTCACCAGACATACGTGTCCCCTGCCTGGGCACCGGGGACGCCGATAGGCAGCTTAATGCCGTGTCTCGGAACTAGAACCAATTCCTCTATCCCCGAGATTTCGAGTCCAACCCCCGGGCGGGCACAAAGGGGAACGAGGTTGCGCTTACCCGGCGCCATGTAACCTGCTTTTACGAGACCCAAATCACACGACGACGCCTCACACCGTGGAGGCCCAGACTGTCCTCTGCGTAGGAGCCGAGAGATGCGGGCTTATATAGCCAAGCGGTTGCTTCTGTTCTTCCCTACGGTCTTGTTGGTAACGGCGATCGTGTTCGTATTGCTGCGCGTCGTGCCCGGCGACCCGGCCCTTCTCTTGCTTGCCGGAGACGTCGCCGAAGAAGACCTGAATTTCCAAAAGGACAAACTCGACGAACTGCGGGCGGAACTAGGTACAGATAGAAACATTATCGTCCAGTATGTGGACTGGGTCCTGGGAATGCTGAGGGGCGACTTTGGTGAGTCGTTCTTCTATCAGAACCCTGCCATCGACGACATCAAGAAGAAATTCCCCGTCACTCTCCAATTGGCGGTGATGGCTGTCGTCCTGGCGAGTGGGGTGGCTGTCCCCCTCGGGATGATTTCAGCAATCAAACAAGACACCAAGGCCGATTACGCGACGAGGATCATCACTCTCTTGGGGATTGCTCTCCCTAATTTCTGGATCGGAATCATGGTGATTCTGTTCCTGGTGATTCTATTCAATTGGATCCCGCCCCTGCTGTACAGCGACTTCTGGAACGACCCGTGGAGGAACGTTCAACAGTTGTTTTTCCCGGCCATGGCTCTGGGCTTTTCCAACATGGCCTTTATAGCCCGGATCACGCGGTCCGCAATGCTTGAGGTTCTGCGGGAAGACTATATCAGGACCGCTCGGGCCAAGGGAATGAAAGAGCGGGTCGTCATCTCTCGTCATGCTTTGAGGAACGCCCTCTTACCTGTCGTCACGGTAGCAGGGTATGAGTTTGGCTCTCTGATTTCCGGGACGGTAGCCATCGAAGTTATATTCACCGTCCCTGGCATGGGCAGGCTCTTGATAAGCAGTATCCTCTGGCGCGATTACACAATGATCCAGGCCATAATCGTGATCATCGCGGTCTTGATCCTGACTCTGAACGTGTTCCTGGACCTGCTCTACGCATGGCTAAATCCCAGGATTCGATACACATGACGGATAACAACGATCGGGGAGAGCAATGAGTCAGCAAACTATAGATGCAGCGCCCCTGCCCGAATCACCGATCGCCGCCTTGCGCCCAAAGCGGACTCTTTGGCAGAACGTCGGTCAATTTATCCGGTATAAGCCTTTGGGCGTCTTCGGTGGGGTAATAGCCTCCATTCTATTTTTTGTAGCTATCTTCGCAGGCGTCCTGGCAACACATGATTACACCTTTCCCAATTCATCGCGAATTCTCGCTCCGCCAAGCTCGGAGATGTGGCTTGGCGGAGACGCCTTGGGAAGGGACATGTATAGCAGGCTATTGCACGGCGCGCGGATATCGCTGTATGTCGGGATCCTCAGCTCGTTCATAGGGACCACCATCGGAATGCTGGTGGGCATAGCCAGCGTCCATTACGGTGGGATAATAGATCTCATAGTCCAGCGAATCGTTGACGCCATGATAGCCTTCCCGGGTTTAATCCTCGCCATCGCGATCATGGCTGCTCTAGGCGCATCGATCAACAACGTTGTGATTGCGCTCAGCATTGCCTATATCCCAAGTGCGACCAGAATTCTGCGGTCACAGGCTTTGGCCATCAAAGAGATGGACTATATTCTTGCAGCCAGGGCCCTGGGTGTAGGTGACTGGCGCATAATGATCCGCCATACCACTCCCAACTGTTTCTCCTTGTATATCGTGATAGTCACCCTGCACCTGGGCGGCGCGATAATTGCCGAGGCTGGCTTGAGTTTCCTCGGCATCGGAGCCCCTCCTCAAGAGCCATCCTGGGGAGCCATGCTCTCTGGAGCCGCACAGAACGTTCGGATTGCCCCTTGGCAGGCGGTGTTTCCCGGGTTGTGCATAGCGATGGTCGTGTTCGGCTGGAACCTTCTGGGTGACGCCTTGAGGGACGTGCTAGACCCACGGCTTCGCGGAACTACTTAGCCTCCCTTCTACCCAAATAATGCGGGTGGCAACAACAGCGGCCTCATCCTATCTTGGATGAGGCCGCTTCTTCCCCTTAGCGGAGACAAACCCGTGGGTACAGGGCCTTTTCATTTTCAGAAAGGTGTCCCCTGTCCCTCTGGGAGAGGGTCAGGGTGAGGGCGTTCCCACGTAAACTGACTTGCCGCAGCTACTACCATTGCAGGGAGAGTTGTCCCTCACCTCAGCCCTCTCCCCACGGGAGAGGGAGAATGAAAAGACCCTGCCCGTGGGTAAACGATTGTTGACATTGTGATCTCTTGAGACATACACCTTCTGGGTGACACGTTATTGATTCAACGGCGTGTTGGCATTAGCATGTTGACCTGTCTAGGACACGATCATAAGCGCCGCGGACTTCGCGGACTTCGCGGACTTGATGGAAGCGGCGGGAAGGCGGGTTGCCATGCGCGTAGATGTCCATACCCACGTCTGGCCGGATAAAATCGCCGGCACGGTGCTGGATTCCATGGTGCGGGATATGGGGCTCGGAGCAGTTGGTATCAACACCGTGGAAGGCGTCAAGGCCCACATGCGCGAGTCCGGCGTGGACAAGTCGGTAGTCCTGGGAGTGGTGGAGAGGCCAGACCAGGTGACGCGGGCCAACGACTGGCTCATCAGCATCCAAGACGACATGCTGGTGCCCTTCGGCGCGATCCACCCGGAGCTGGAGGACAAGGCCGGCGAAGTGCGGCGTCTGCGCCAGAACGGCATCAAGGGGATCAAGCTCCATCCGGTGATGAACAGTTTCTATGCGGACGATCCGGAGATGTTCCCGGTTTACGAGGAACTGGGGGACGACATGACCCTGGAGATACACTCCGGACGTTTCCCCAACGGCAGCCCCGATGACCCTCTTTACGCCGCACCGGAGCGGATCATGAACATCGTGCGCCAGTTCCCGAGGCTCAAGATCATCGCGCTGCACCTGGGCGGCATGTATATGCTGGACGAAGCGGAGCGGGTCTTACTGGGCCAAGAAAACGTCCTCGTGGACACCACCTGGCCGCCCTCGCTTAGGGAGGTGGCCGCCGAAACTTTGACCGCCATCTTCAACAAGCACGGGGCGCATAAGGTCTGCTTCGGGACCGATTTCCCGTTGGCAAGCCAGATCACCGATTCCGAGTACATCCTGGGGCTGCCCTTTTCCGACGCGGCGAAAGAAGGGATTTTGGGTGAGAACGCCCGGGCGTTGATCGGAATCTAACCCGTTTTCCGAGAAATGAAAAAGGAGGCGCAGGCAAGGACCTGCGCCTCCTCCTATTGCCGAAAACCACCGGCTAGAACTATGTTACGCGGTTACCAGACCCTCGGCCAAGGCCCTGGGGACTAGGTCACCAACCTCGGCCAGGTGGCTCTTGATCGCCTCGGTAGCCGCAGCCAGCATCTCGGCGTCAACCGACGCTGCTTCGTCGGGATACCCCGCCTCCGACAGCAACTGGGCGGTCTGGTCCTTGATCTGGTCCAGGGCCCAGGCTACCTGGTCCTTGGACTCTTGCATCCCCTCAGGGAAGTCGACGTGGGAGCCGCCCGCACCCAACTTGTCGTATCCGCCCTTGTGCCAATGGCCCCTGGGGCCGTGGGGGTCGAAACGGATGATCTCGGTGCCGCGGACGTCCACACCGAACGTGGGGCCGCCGAATTTGCTCTTCAGGCACCGCATGGGCCATAGGTACAAAGTGACTTCTTTGGACGGGGAAAGCGAGCGGACCAGTACCTTACCCAGATACGATTCGCCGTCGATCATAGTGGCCATGTGAAATCCTCCTCCATTATCTAGGGGTCGAGATTACTAGGCGGTATAGTACCACAAAACCGTTATCGCGGCGCGGAGGCCGCGGAACAGGGTGGCCGCATATTAGACGGTCCCAGTGTCACTCAGGTGCTTGCCGGAGTCCAGAGTTCGCGGACTGCGATGTCAGGAACCGGGAATGGCGGGCCAGGACGATGGATTCCCGTTTGCACGGGAATGACGGGGCTAATGCGGTCTAAATGCAATAGCGCCGCCGGGGAATGCTAGACCGCTTCCCGTTCGCCGTGGATGGCCCTCCACACTTTCTCGGCTGTCAGGGGCGTGTCTATGTGTCTTATGCCCAAGGGGGACAGCGCGTCCATGATGGCATTGGCCACCGCGACAGGCGCCGCGACCGTAGGCAATTCTCCCACTCCCTTGATGCCCAGCGGGTTCATCGGAGAGGGCGTTTCGACGGTCTCAGTGATTAGTTCAGGAATGCGCCCCGCGATGGGCATCGCGTAGTCCATAAGACTGCCGGTTAGAGGCTGCCCCCGCTGGTCGTAGGCCATCCCTTCCCACAGGGCTTGGCCGATGCCCTGGACGATTCCGCCATGGACCTGGCCTTCCACAAGCACCGGGTTAATGATCCTGCCGCAGTCGTGCAGTGCTACATATCTAAGAATTCTGGTCTCGCCGGTATCACGGCTTACCTCGGCGACCACCACGTGAGCGCTGAAGGAGTGCGGGCTCTGGTGGACCCGGCCCAGGGTGAAGCTGCCGCTGAAGTCCAAGCCCACTTCCGTGCCGGGAGCTAATCGCTCTTCGTTGTAGGCGGCGGAAGCCAGCTCCTCGAAAGTTACGTTCTGTTGAAGGTCCCTGCTGTTGAGCGCCCGTCCATTTTGGAGCGCGACATCCTGGGGTGAACACTCCAGCAGATGCCCGGCGATACGGGTCAGTTTTTCTCGCGCCTCGCGTGCCACTAAGTAAAGCGCCGACCCTCCGACCACGGTGGCGCGGGTTGCCCCAGTGCCGCCACCGGAGGGAACGACGGCCGTGTCACCGTGGAGGACCCGGACATCTCCGGGCGTGACACCAAGCTCATCGGCTACTATTTGGGAAAAGGCGGTGGCGGAGCCCTGACCGTGGGGAGACACGCCGGTCATGGCCGTGACGCGGCCCGCATGGTCTATATTCAGCCAGGCTTCTTCCTCCCTGGAATCACCAGAGCCGCCGGACATCTTGATAACAGTGGCCAGTCCAACCCCGATCAGAGGGCCGGTGGAAGACCGGCTTTCTCTCGCCCTGCGCCGCCACTCCGCGTAGCCAGACAATGCCAGCGCCCTATCGAGTACTGTTTCGTAGTCGCCAGAGTCATAGGTCAGGCCGGTGGGTGTCTCATAGGGAAAGGCGTCATTGCCGATGAGGTTCTTGCGCCTCACTTCCGCAGGGTCGAGGCCCAGGTCCAGGGCAATCAGGTCCACGGTCCTTTCCATGCAGAACGCGGCTTCCGGCCCTCCCGCGCCGCGATATGCTCCCGTGGGCGGCTTGTTCGTAACCACGCCGAGGACTTCAATCCTGGCGCAAGGAGTCTTATACGGTCCTATAATCCGGTGGCTGGCGCGATATGGAGGCCCAGGGGTGGAGTTGCCGAAATAAGCGCCTCCGTCCCCGATTATCTGTAGCTTAATCCCCAAGATGGTCCCGTCGCTCTGGACCGCCGCTTCCACGTCTACCGTATGACCCCTGCCGTGGAAACCCAGCATATTTTCCTGGCGGTCAGCCACCCATTTTATGGGCCTCCCCAGTGACACGGAGAGATAAGCAATGGCCAGGTCTTCGGGGAAGACTCCTCCCTTTTCTCCGAACCCGCCGCCCACGTCGGGCGCGATCACCCTCACACTGCTTTCGGGCCGGTCCAGAAGCCGGGCAATCTGCCTTTTCACCCGGTGGGGCGATTGAGTAGAAGTCCAGATGGTCAGGAAGTCTTCTTCGGGTTCGAAATGGGCCACCAGACCCCGTGTCTCCATCGGCATCGGCGCGAGTCGTTGGACATTGTAACGTTGCCCGACTACCCGGTCCGCTCTAGCGAAGGCAGCGTCTAGGTCCTCCCCTTGCCTGTCGTGATGAATGCGGAGAGCAACGTTGGAACCCAAGTCCTGGTGAATCGGGTCGGAGCCTTCGGCGGCGGCTTCCCGTGGGTCGACAATCGCCGGCAGAGGATTGTAGTCAACCTCAATCAGCTCCAGGGCGTCTCTGGCCCGCTGGGGAGACTCGGCAACAACCACGGCGACTGTTTGACCAACGTAGTTGACCTTATCTTTCGCCAAGACCGGGTGTTCAGGAGCGTTGAACTCATCCACCTCCCACTCACCGCTCATTGCGCGGGTTGGAAGGTCGGAGAGAATACCGGCGATGTCCTCGCTGGTAATCACCGCCACCACTCCATGAAGCCCGCGAGCCCTGGAGGCGTGTATTCCGTTGACCCGCGCATGTCCATGAGGGCTGCGCAGAATTGCGGCGTGGAGCAGGCCATCAATCTTGATGTCGTCTACGTAAGAACCCTGACCAGACACCAGCCGAGGGTCCTCGAACCGCTTCACGGGCTTCCCTGTGTAGGTCATGCCAGCCCTCCGCTTCCCATATCACGGTCGTGGCCATTCTATAACGCTAGAGGCTGCATCTCCAATGGTCCGAGTTGGGAGGAAGGTAAGGCTCGTCTCCACGTTGTTATGCCATGTTAATCCGCTAGTTTGTATGCACTTGTCAGCGGAGAGCCGCTATCCTCGAATTTCCAGTCCATCACTCGGAAACCGCTGGTCAAACGAGTAGATCGCCTGCGCCCCGGCAGTCCGGGCCTGCGCCCAGATTAGAGCGTCTCCGATGCTGACCCTTGTTGATCCCCGGCACATTTCGAGTCCCTGAATCAACAAGTCCTGGTCCACGGCGCAAGGGGTGATGTTGTCTTTCAAGACAAGGGCTGTGAGGTAGTAAATGATTTGGTCCCTGGGGACTCGGTAGCGTGTGGACAAGGCGAAATAAGCCTCAGTCAAACAGACGGAAGTTATTGTCAGCGCACTCGCGCTTTCAATGATTTCGACAGCCCGGCTAGCTTGGTCCGGCGGCGTTTTCATCAGGTAGCCGCCTACAACGCTGGTATCCAGAAACTCTATCCCGCTCAATCTCTTCCATCCGGGCAATCCGTTCCTCTGCCATCGCAATCATCGCTTGTTCCTTTATCTCCGCCCAATCCGGTTCACCTTGTTCATCGAGCTCCGCCAACAGAGCCGGGTCGACGTACTTCCTCAAAGCTCCGGCCAATGACCTGTTGTGCTCCGGCGGGAAGAAGAACAGATGCAAACAGCCCTTCACTATCCGTTGACTGAACCGCCAGCCGGGGCTTGCGCCGAGTTGGTCGAGGACTTCTTTTGAAATCTCAACCTGTCCATCCGGGCCAAGGACTCCATACTTGTCAGCCATGTCCGCCTCCCCCAGTTTGTATCCCGCGTCCAGTGCAATTATACTTCTGCAAGTCAATTCGGCCTCCCTTACCAACGTGAGCGCCAATAACGTGTGGGAAGCTAACGAAACTAACCTGGAATCAATCGCTATCGGCGCCGGGATCCTGGGGACCGGCGGAGGCGGCAACCCTTACATCGGGCAGCTAAGAGCGCGGCAGGCCATAAAGCAGCATGGCCCGGTTACCGTACTCTCCCCCGAAGAGTTGCCGGATGACGCCCGCGTGATTTGCGTCGGCGGCATTGGCGCTCCTACGGTGGGGATCGAAAAGGTCCGCGACCTTCAGGCGTACTATGCGTTGCGAGCCATCGAGGACTTCACCGGCATTACCGCGACGGCCCTGATCTCCAACGAGATCGGCGGCAGCAACTCGGTCGAACCCCTCATCCCGGCCGCAATTGCCGGGCTGCCGGTGGTGGACGCCGACGGCATGGGCCGCGCCTTTCCCGAGTTCCAGATGAAGACCTTCTTTGTCTACGGCGTACCATTTTGTCCCATGGCCATCGCCGACGAGAAGGGCAACAAAGTCGTCATCCCGGAAACTATTAGCGCCAAATGGGCCGAACGGCTCGCCCGGGCGATGACGGTGCAGATGGGCTGCGTCGCCTGCTATGCCGTAGCCCCCATGACCTCCGAGCAGGTGCGCCGTACCGCGGTCCTCCACACTCTTTCGTTGGCGCGGGACCTGGGAGACGCCGTCAAGACGGCCCAGACCCGGAACCACGACCCCCTGGAGGCAATTCTTTCCACGTGTCCGGGCAAGGTCCTATTTGGCGGGAAAGTGGTGGACCTGGACCGGCGCACAACCGCCGGGTTCGCCAGGGGCAGCGTGTCCCTGGACGGCCTGGCCGGTTTCCAGGGAGAACGGATGGTCATTGAGTTCCAGAATGAGAACTTGATCGCCCGGAGAGAAGGGCGGAAGGTGTGCATCGTGCCCGACCTGATTTGCGTCGTGGACACCGAGACCGGGAATCCCGTGACCACCGAGCTACTGCGGTACGGACTCAGGGTGACGGTGTTGGGATTCCCCGCGCCCGGGCATTGGACAACTCCCGAAGGGCTGGCAGTCGCTGGGCCCCGCGCGTTCGGCTACGATGAAGACTACACCCCATTGGTATTGTGACGAGGCGAAATACGTGAGGATCGGAATCGACGTCGGCGGCACCAACACCGACGCGGCCCTGATGGACGGCAGGGAACTGGCGGGCCGGGCGAAGGTGCCCACTACCCAGGATGTGACTACCGGTATCCTCTCCGCTCTGAGGGACGTGCTTACCCAACACAGCGCCAACGCGGACGTCAGCGCCGTCATGCTCGGCACAACCCATTTCACGAACGCCCTGCTGGAGCAGCGGGGGCTCGCCCCAACCGCGGTGGTGCGCCTGGCTCTGCCCGCAACCAGTTTACTTCCGCCCTTGGTGGACTGGCCGGTGTCCTTGAAGGACGCCATTGGCGGCTCGGCGCACATGGTCCACGGCGGCCACGAATTTGACGGACGGGAGATCTCCGGACTCGATCCTTCCGAGTTGCGGGAGTTCGCGCGAGGTCTGGAACAGGCAGGGGTCAGGGCGGTTGCGGTGTCTGGCGTATTCTCCCCTGTGAACACCAGCCACGAATCAGACGCCGCCGAAATCATCCGCGAAGAAGCCCCGAATGTCCGGGTAACCATGTCCCACGAGAACGGACGCATCGGCCTCCTGGAAAGAGAGAACGCCGCGACTCTCAACGCCTGCTTGGGTGAATTGGCAGCCCGGACCATCCGCGGCATCGAGACCGCCTTGGAAGAATTGGATCTCCGAGTCCCTCTGTACCTGAGCCAGAACGACGGGACCCTGATGGACGCTTCATTCGCCGCGCGGTTCCCAGTGCTTACCATCGCCTCCGGCCCCACCAACAGCATGAGGGGAGCGGCGTTCCTGTCCGGAGAGGGCGACGCCATCGTGGTGGACGTCGGCGGCACGTCATCGGACGTGGGCGCGCTGGTCAGGGGATTCCCCAGGGAGGCCGGCGCCGCTGTTTCCATAGCCGGGGTACGGACAAACTTCAGAATGCCGGACGTTCTCTCCATCGCCCTGGGCGGAGGCAGCCTGGTCCAGCAGGAACCGTTGCGGATAGGCCCCGAAAGTGTTGGCTACCGGCTGCAAGATGAGGCCTTGGTCTTCGGCGGGAACACCCTCACCACAACGGATATCGCCGTTGCCAGTGGGAGGGCGGCCATCGGTAGGGCCGAGGCAGTTAAGAGCTTGCCACAGGCCCTGATCCAATCCGTTTTGGGGGAAATTCAGGAACGAATTGAGACAGCCGTAGACCAGGTAAAGTTAAGCTCCGCCCCGGTGACCATCGTCCTGGTCGGAGGTGGCGGCATTCTCGTCCCGAACGACCTGGCGGGAGCGTCTGGCGTGGTGCGCCCACCCAACTCAGACGTAGCCAACGCCATCGGTGCGGCCATAGCCCAGGTCAGCGGACAGGTGGAGCGAGTCTACTCCCTGGAGGAGACAGGCAGAGACGAAGCCCTGTCCTCAGCCCGTGCCGAGGCGGTGTCCCGAGCGGTAGCCGCAGGGGCGGACCCCGCCACGGTGGAGATAGTTGAACTCGACGAGATTCCCCTAACCTACCTGCCCAGCAACGCGACCCTGGTTCGAGTGAAAGCCGCCGGTGAGCTGGCAGGAGAGTAGCCCGTAGCTAGAACCTCGCCTGCTGGTTGATAGTGTTGTAGGTGACCGGGCTGGTAATGGTAAGTCCCGCGTCGACCGGCAGCACCACCCCTGTTACCCAGCGCGCCTCATCGCTCGCCAGGAATACCGCCGCGTGGGCAACGTCCCAAGCGGTGCCCTCCGTACCCAGAGGAGCCGCGCTTCTCCGGTTCTCCCGCATCGACTCATCCATACGCGGCGCGGTCATAGGAGTGTAGAGCAAGCCGGGCGCGATGCAATTTACCCTGACGTTGTCCTTACCGTGGTCCGCCGCCATTGAATAGGTCAGGCCAACGACCGCCGACTTGGTGGTTGTGTATGGGGTCTGAGAGTGGGCCCTGAGCCCCGCGATGGAAGAGATGTTGATGATAGAGCCGCCACCGGTCTCTATCATCTTGGGAATGGCTGCCCCGCTGGCCAGGATCATGCTCTTCAAGTTGACCGCGATGATAAGGTCCCAGTCCGCTTCGGAGGTATCAACCACCGTACCGCGCCGTGACATGCCAACGTTGTTGTCAAGTATGTCCAACCGGCCGTAGCGGTCCACGGCGGCGGCGACCATTGCCTGGCACTCCCCAGCGTTGGTAACGTCGGCCTGAAACGCCGACGCCACGCCGCCTTCTTCGCGTATCATGGCCAGGGTCTCTTCGGCCCGTTCCATCACGGCGTCCGCAAGGAGAACACTAGCCCCTTCCCGTGAAAACAGCATAGCGGTAGCTCTTCCGTTGCCGATTCCGGGGCCGCTGGAACCGGCGCCTGTGACGATGGCCACCTTGCCTTCGAGTCTGGGACGTCGTTCCGGCATAATCATCTCTCCCTGGGTGATTCAAGACATTTCAGCCCAAGTACCATCCATTATGTCTCGCCGGTTGTCAAGAATACCCGAAACGGGTAACAGTTCAGACTCGATTTATCTTTCCGGCCCTCAGCCCGTCATTCCGGGCCCCGTATCCAGTACGGGGCAGGCTTTGACCCGGAATCCAGAAGCGTTCGCGACCAGCAACGTCTCGTATCCTTGGCATTTCTGGATTCCCGCCCCCCGATCGAGCCGGGGGCAGGCTCTGCGCGGGAATGACGAATAGGGGCTGTAGGACATTGTAGGTGGATTATCACAGGGATGACCGAAGTGGGATTCATCCAATCTGCCTCATCAAGTCCGAACAGTTACCGAAACGGGTCGCACGGGGTCTTCAAAGCGCCCTGCTGACATTGCCACATAGATGGCATCCCATCAAGTCTCGTATTATACTGACATCTGGAATGCTAGGAGTCTGAAGATGGCGTTGGAGCAAAGAGTTAGCAGGCTAGAAGGTGCTTATGAGCAGGTCGACCTGCGACTCGATGAACTGAGCCGGTCCATCGAATCTCTTCGTACAGAGATGAATGGGCTTCGTGCGGAGATGAATAACAGGTTCAACAACGTCTATGTTTTGATTGGTGGCTCTTGGGTAACCATAATGGTAGCTATAATAGGTCTGTATATCAAAGGCTGAGGGAGACACTTCGTAGTAGAAAAGTATGAATGAACCAATACGTTTGGGCGAAGATGTCGCCCTTTTTATTGACTGGGAGAACTTCAAGATTAGCCTGGCTGTGGGACGCCGCCACCCAAACGTATCCGCACTCAAGGAAGAGGTTTCCAACCACGGACGTGTCGTGGTCGCCAAGGCCTACGCCGACTGGGTGACCCGCGCCCCTGAACTGCGGGGTGCAAGCCAGTTCATCAACGACCCTCCCGCACTGTACGCGGCTGGAATCGACCCGGTCTACGTTCCCACCCGTTTGGCCACCGGCAATGGATCAAATGGCGAACCTGGACGGACCATCCGGGTCAAAAACAGCGTCGACGTCAAGATGACCGCCGACTGCATTGAGTGCGCCCACTCCTACCCCAACATCCGTACTTTTGTGTTGGTGTCCGGCGACTCTGACTTCATCCATGTGATCAACGCCCTTCGGACAATGGGCAAGCGCGTGATTATCATCGGGGTGTCTTGGGCCACTTCACGCCGGTTATCCGACCAGGTCGACGAGCTTATCCTTTACGACGTCGACGTGGATACCGTCACCCCACCGGAGCCTGTGCGGGCTGGAAACGGGCGCACCGAAGCGCAACCTCGTCAGGCTGCCGCCGCAGCCGCTACTGCCCCGGTCACACCGGCCAGGATCGAACTTCCCCAGATCATCAGCACGATCGAGGAGATCGTCAGGGACGAACGCAAGGCCGGCGGGACGCCGTTGCTCACTTCGATCAAACAGAGGATAATGCGCCGATTCCCGGAGTTCGACGAGAAAAAGGTGGGCTTCTCCGGATTCAAGAAGCTCATGTCCCGCGTCGCCGAAGAGGGCCAGATACGCCTCATCACCGCCGGACTGGTTGACTGGGCAATCATGGCCGACGAGCCGGAACCCGACGAGGCTCACACCGGTTCATCTCGATCCTCATCTCCCCCGGCTGCCAGGGGCAAGGGACGACAAAGCGCAAGGAGCCACCCCGCCTCGGATGCGGTTGAAACCGTTACCGAGGAAGAGACTCCCGTAACCGAGGAGACTCCAGCGGATGAGCAGGTCCTCGGAGCAGTTGCCAACGCAGATGAGGTCGCTGAACTGACGCCAGTCGTGGTGGAAGAGACTGTCGACGAATCCGGGGCCGAGGTTGAGACCGGTGTTGACACCCAGGAGCCTCAGCCAGTAAACGAGGCTGAAACCATTCCGGGCTATGCCGAGGCCGAACCGGCGCCTTTGCCAGTGGAACAACCCCCCATAGACCTGGACGCTCTTCTCGTCGAGGCGATGGCGGGCCTGGATATACCTTCTGGCCCGGACGACGGGCAGAACGGCCGAAGAATCGCCGACCTGATCGTGATGGCGTCCACTCTGGAGGACCGCGGCGACGTGAGCCACGTTGCCTTCAATTTCCTCGTCACTGAAGTCTGCCAGGCATTGGACGAGGGGTTGAAAGCCGAGCACGACGAGATCACCAACCGTTGGGGGACCGTGTATTCCAAGAGCTTCGTAACCAGGATGGTCCGAGGGCTAGGCAACGGCGAACTCTTCGTCAAAGGATGGTTCAACGCTCCAGCAGAAGACGGGGGCCGTGCCCGGCGCTTGCGAACGTTCTACTTGAACCGGGAACACCCGCTGGTACAGGGGGTACTTCAATCCCGTTGGGAACCCCAAGACGCCGCTCCCGTCAGCGCCGGAGAAACCAACGGCGTTGCCGCGGATGATGAAGTCCTTGACGCGGCTCCATCCGATGCCGAAGACACCGTTCTCACGAGCTTCTCCCCCGCAGACGCATAATCAGCGTCTCGGCCTCCTAGACTTTCTCTCCTCCGGCCTCGCTGGGGCAAGCCTCTGTCGGCGTGAGCCGTTGGCTGACGCTACATGTCCAGGATTAGAGTCGACCAGCCGAAGTCCCTAGCTCCCAGTCCTTCCGCGGTATAGGGATGGTAATACTCCCTGAAGCCCGACTTCTCGATACATTCCTGACTTCGCGTGACGATAGTGTCGGCCAGTTCCGGATAGCCATGCCTTCGCAGCGCGTGTGAAAGGAACCAGTTGGTGTTGATCCAGCTTGGGCCCCGCCAGATGAACCCCCTGGGATTTCCAGGCATAAACTTGGGGTCCGACGCCGGTACCGACGGTAGCGGATAGGGAGTCCAGAAGTGGTCCGGATTGGTCAACCATTGATCGACCAGCCGTTCAACGATTGGCCGCGGCAGGTCGTCGATGATCAGCGGCATCAGTGAGCTGATGGTCACTACTTTGACGGGAGTCTCGGCAACCCCGGATAGGTCGAAGAACGCACCTGATTCTTCGTCCCAGCATTTGGAGAGCAGCGCGTCGCGGGTTTTGTCTGCTTGCTGGTTGAATTCCGCCGCCTCTGGAGCGTCACCCAGCAGCCTGGCCAGGGAACGCAGACCCATCACGTAGATGGAGTTCACCAAGACGTCTTCGAAGTGGAAAATGTCCGCCGCCAGAATACGGTGATCCTCGCCCCGCATCGGCTCGTAGGCAGCGTAGACCTTTCTCAGGGCCGCGATGAACCCCTGGTTGCTTAGCTCCTCCAGTCCAAGAGCTTCGTCGTATTTGGGCGAGCAATCAGTCCCCGCTTCCTCGGGCTGGATCACCGCGATCAGGCCGTCGTCGTCCGGGTCGCGGGCCGTTCGAAGCCAGCGGTAGAAGCCAGTCAAGACCGGAAGGGCCGCGTCCCGAAAGGCCACGTCTCCGGTAGACTCGAATATGCGCTCAACGGTATAGGCGATGATGGGAGGCTGCATCGTGGAGCTGTAGTTGGGAGAAGTCATCCCGACGATGTTGCGGGCCAAGAAGTCCGGCTGCTTCTCCATCTCCCAGAAGATGATGTGGGGGATGAACCCGTTCGGGAGCGCGCCGCTCATCAGCGTGGTCATCTCCGCCTTGGCTTGCTCTTGGTCGAGATGCAGTAACGCGATGGCGTGGAAGCAAGAGTCCCAAAACCACTGGAACGGGTACCCGGTCAGCGAAGGGCAAACAAAACTGTATTCCCTGCCGTTCCAATCGGCTACCCCCCGCCTGAGATTGGTCAAAAGAATATTTCGCGCGCCCGCTTCCAGCTCCTGCCGGTCCATGTCGATAGCCTCCTGAAAGTGTGGCTCCTGTGTGGGAATCAGCTACGGGAGTGTATAGGATGCGATGTACCACTGGGGTGGCAATGGTTGACCGGATTACTGGCCCTGTAGCCGGCGGTTCTCCGCCCGCAGCCGCTCCAACTCCGCCTCTGATTCCCGTAGGGCGGCCTGCGTTTCCCGGTGGGCGGCCTGTTCCTCCTCGAAATTCCGTAGGTAGCGGCCATTCTTGGGGTCGTAGAACCACAGCCGTTCCCTCCATTCCGGGGACAACGCGCAGAGGCTCAAGTCCAGTGCCGGGCTGTAGCCCCAGACCATCCCGTCGGGTTCCGTGGTGAGCGGGATGGTCTGGTAGACCCCGTTGACCAGGATATCTCCCGCCAAAGCGTAACCGTACAACTCGCCGCCGGTGGGATCGAAGCGCCAGTATTCGGTAACTCCCATGCTGGAGTAAACGAGGGGCTTGGCCCCGGTATCCACACCGTGAGTAGTCTCCGAAGCTACCTCCAACGCGAAGTCAGGAGGCTTGCCCGCCTCCCGGACGACATACCCGTTGCGCCTTCGTATTGCCGCTTCGTCCACTCCGAACGCGACGTACAAGTCGGGCCTCACACGGATGTTAAGATCGTCAGGTTGGTAAAAAACGAAGCCGCCGGTATCGACGAGCGCGCCGCCGCGGTGGGAGAAGTGGTTGCTGAGTATATAGTCAGATTCGGTAATTGGTCTAGCTTGCAGCATACCATCCGCCCTGGATTCGGGATCGGGGCACACAAAATTCTCCGGCAGGACCATCCGGTAGTGGATGATGTTAGCGGCATGGTGAACGGCCTCTGATGTCATTTATGGCCTCGCCCCGTGCGTCGGAATGGAGTCAAGAACTCTGGCGACAAATATAACACGGCCGGAGAGTGGACCAAGCCTCTCCCGGCCTGACCTTCCTTACGGCCCATCTTACTAAACTAAAGCCAAGGTGGGATGTACATTTAAGTGGCGATGATCATCAGCTGGGTTGCGCCGGTGAATCCCTGTGGTCCGTACTTGGAGAATGCCCCGGCTCCGTCGTATGACCCCCACCATCTGCGCATTTCACCTTGGCTTTGGTTTAGAATCAAGGAAACAGACTAAATTGGTCCACCCGCTGGTTACAGACTTGGTCCTGTGTCTATGCCCTGGTGTATATCTTGGATTGTTCATCGCGAATGATTTTTCCGTTCTCTACCAACCCACCGAGCACGGAGTAGGTCAGATAGTTTCTTCGGCCGCCACGAACGGCCGAGTGCAGATTCAGCATATCCGCTATCTGGACATTTCGCAGACCTTGCGGATTATGTTGCAACAGTTCCAGGATTGCCTCCTCGATTTGCCGCAGTCCTTCACATGCTAGAGACTGGACTATGTTATCAGCATTCGATCCGTAGAATAGCTTGGATTCCGAGTCCCATGAAAGTCTTCCTTGATCCAGAAGTCCACCGAGCACCGATTAGGTTAAATAGTTCCGTTGGCCTCCCCGGACAATTGAACGCAACCCCAGCAGATCCGCTATCTGGACATTTCGCAGACCTTGCGGATTATGTTGCAACAATTCCAGAATGGCATCCTCAATGCGCCGCAGTCCTGTCTGTGCCAGGGACCGCGCCTCCGCATTGTTGTTCATACTTTTGACGCCTCCCAGGTTGACTCCACGGGTCCGTTAACGATGTGGGTTTCAAGCCAATGTGAATCAACACAACTGAAGCAAGTGATGTCGTCGCACCCTTCTTCGTGGCACGCTTGACTACAATTATCACACGCTGCGCGGATGCAACGGATACAATACCATTCGTACCATGGGTCGAGGAGCCTACAACAGTAATAACACTCCGCTATTGGCTCTTGAGGATTGTAGTCGCCAGATCTCAGCATAATCACGAGACTCTACAGCGAGGACCGGACTGGCCCAGAGTCATCCGCCGTGATACACATTCAGATACTTGTCCGCCACGGCGTTCCAGGTGAACTCGGCCAGGGCGTAGTCCTGGGCTTCCTGGCCGAGTTGCCGGCGGTACTCGTCATCGTTGACCAGGCGGACCAATTGCGCGCCCGCTTCTTCCGGGTCAAACCTTGGGACGACCGCCGCGCCTCGGGTCAGCAGTTCCCGGTTCGCCCCTACGTCATGGGTCAATACGGGCGCTCCGTAGGCCATAGCCTCGAAGAAGACCAACCCGAACGCCTCGTAGTGGGAGAACAGCACGAAGACATCCGCCCTGGCGTACCAGGCAGCCAGCTCTTCGTCTGACACCTCACCGACCATCTGGACTTCATCTTCCAGGGAAGCGCCCAGCACTATGTCCCGCAGCTTCTCCTCGTCCCCTTCGTCCCTGCCCACCAGGACCAGGCGCGCACGTCGTTGGAATTGGGCGCGGACCTGGCGGTAAACATCCAATAGCCACTCCTGCCCTTTATGACGGCCAAGGCGTCCGACGCACAGGACGGTCAAAGGGGCATCGGTTCCGCCCCGGTCCAACGAACCTGCTTTGTTGCCAGCGTTATCCAGGTCATCAGGCAGGGGAGCCCCCCAACCGATGATTCCCATTTTCCGCTCCCGCACCCAGTAGTCGCGCCGGACCAGCTGGGACTCCTGGCGGGTAAGCGCAATTACGCTGTCCATCACATTGCAGATGAAGGAGTTTATCGGACGCAGCCACCACCGGATCACTGGTAACTCGTGATAAGAGGGTGTGAATACAAACCGGGCTTTGTTCCGGAACCAGAACCAAGACCAGAAGTGTCCCCAGAACCACCCATCGCCGACGAAGTGGACGACGTTTGGGTTGAACTCTTCCAGGTACCGCCGGACCTGCATCGGAGAGAACCATACTAACGGGACCGAGTAGAGGGGAATGGAGCGTCTGGGGAAGCCGTCCAGCCGGTATATTCCAATACCTTCCGGTGTGGTGTCCCGGTCAGCCCAGGTAGGTTGAGGGACCCGGGGGAACGAATACTTCGTCGTCAGCACCGCCACGGCCTCTACCTCTGAAGACTTCTGTATCTGGAAGGTAAGCTGCTCGATGGCGCGTTCGATACCGCCCAGATACGGCCTGAAGTAAGGCGTGAGGAACAGTACGCGAAGAGGGGAGGTACTCACTAATACTTCTCCAACCCATGTTTCCAGGCCGATGCGGCCTCATCCACCGGAAGGTCCAGCAACGGACCGAACCGCAAGCGGTCGCCGCCGGTGGTCCCCAGCCTGCGCACCGGCGCACCGGACTCGGCTGCCAAGCGGGTCAAGCCATCCCAGTTGGATTCGGGTAGCGCGACTACTATTCGCGACTGGCGCTCTCCGAATAGGGCCGCGTCCCACCGCCGGGGAAAGTTGGTCTCGCTCCTGAACCCCACACCGCCTTGGATGCAGCATTCCGCCAGGGCAACCGCGAGTCCGCCATCGGAGCAATCATGGGCCGACGACACCAACCCTTCGTTGATAGCCCGTCGGCAAAGGGATTGCACCCACTTCTCGTATTCCAAGCTGATTACTGGGCGCCCGGCCACTTTTCCATGGACCACTAGAAGGTATTCGCTGCCCGCCAGGTCCGAAGCTCTCGGCCTTTCGATATGGTCTCCAATGACCGCCACGCACAGCCCTTCACCGGTGAATGCCGACCCCACGCAGCGGGTGACGTCGTCAATCATACCCAACCCTCCGATCACTGGGGTCGGGAAAATGGCTTGCCCCGTGGACTCGTTGTACAGGCTCACGTTGCCGCTGACCACCGGAACACCCAGGGTACGGCAAGCATGGCCCATACCTCTCACGCACCATTCCAACTGGTGGTAGACCTCGGGCCTGCCGGGGTCCCCGAAGTTGAGGCAGTCGGTGAGCGCCAAGGGCTCAGCTCCGGAGCAACTGAGGTTTCGGCAGACCTCCGCGATCGCTATTTTGCCTCCCTGGTAGGGGTCGAGGTAACAATAGCGGCCATTCCCGTCGATGCTAAGTGCGATGGCCTTGCCAGTTCCCTTGAGCCGCAAGACTGCCGCATCGCTTCCCGGACCCCGGACCGTATTGGTCTGGACCTGGTGGTCGTATTGGCGAAAGACCGGTTCGCGGCTGGCAATGTTTGCGGAGGCCAGGAGTTCCAACAGGACGTTTGCCGGGGACGCGGCAGGAGCTGACACATCGTTCAACGACAGCCGTTGCCGCTCGGCGTAGTCCGCTGACGGTGACCCCTTTAGCCGGTAGCGCGGAGGGTTGGACAGGTGTTGGATCGGCACGCTGGCTATCGGCTGCTGAGCGTCGACCACCACAGCGTCCCCGTCTCCCGTGACAGTGCCGATTTCCCGGCAGGAGACTTCCCATTTTTGGAAAACCTTCCGGACGCTTTCGACTCCGCCGGGCGGGACCACTAGGAGCATACGTTCCTGGGATTCCGACAGCATGACCTCATAGGAGGTCATCCCTCGCTCCCTCCGCTGGACTTGGGACACGTCGAGAACGATTCCCCGTCCAGCGCGCGCCGCCGATTCGACACTGGCGCTTGTCAGTCCGGCGGCCCCCAGGTCCTGAATGCCCTTGACCCAACCGGTGCCCAGGGCCTCCAGACATGCCTCGATGAGCACTTTCTCCAGGAACGGATTGCCCACCTGCACCGTAGGCCGCAGCTCTTGTTCCTCTTCAAAAGTCCGAGAGGCCAGACCCGAAGCCCCGTGGATTCCGTCGCGACCTGTACCCGACCCCACCAGAAGGAGTACGTTGCCCGAATCTCCCGCCGAGGAGGTGGCGAGCTTTCCCCGGTCCACCAGACCGACACACATGGCATTTACCAGCGGGTTTTGGGAGTAGCATGGATCGAAGTATATTTCCCCCGCGACATCGGGCACGCCAATGCAGTTGCCGTACCAGGAGATGCCGCCAACCACGCCCTGGAACAGGTGCCGGTTCTTGGGGTCGTCCAGCGGACCAAACCTCAGAGAGTTCAGGAGCGCCACTGGCCGCGCGCCCATTGCCAGAATGTCCCGGACGATGCCGCCAACTCCCGTGGCCGCGCCCTGCAGCGGCTCCACAGCGGACGGATGATTGTGGGACTCAACCTTGAACACCGCCACCAGGCCGTCCCCCAAGTCCACCGCGCCGGCGTTCTCCGCTCCCTGCCGGGACAATACACGAGGCGACCGGCTGGGCAACAACCGCAACAGTGGCGCGGAATGTTTGTAGGCGCAATGTTCACTCCACAAAGCGCCGAACATTCCCAACTCCACCGCATTAGGCTCGCGGTCTAGCCGGTTGACTATCAGGTCATATTCGGCCCGCGTCAGGGCGATTTCGTCTAATTGTTCTTGAGTTACTGGCATCGCCTTAGATCCCGGGTTAGCGCTGGCCCGTATTATGCCCGGCCAGGATGGCTTCATCATAAGACATGCTGGCCACTTCTCCATCGCCGACCCGGAAAAAGTGCGCCGTAGGGCCGAAGAATCCGCCCGCTTGTTCCAAGTCGGTCGTGGTAATCAACGTCTGCTGAAAGCGAGTTACTTGCTCCAGCACCCGCCTGCGCCGGGTGGAATCCATCTCAGAAAGCACATCGTCTAGCAACACGATGGGGCCCTCTCCGCGCACCGCTTCGAGGAAGGCCGCTTCGGCCAAACGCAAGGCAAGGGCCATCGTGCGCGCCTGTCCCCGGGAGGAATAGGCCCGCATATCGACGCAGTTTATCAGCAACCCCAGGTCGTCACGATGAGGACCAACGGCCGTCGTCGACGTGGCCCGCTCCTTCTGTTCGGACGCGGCCAGGCTTTCCCGGAATATTTCCTGAGTCGCGGCGATGTCCTCTCCCAGCGGGACACTGGGGCGGTATTGGACTAGCAGGTCTTCCGACGCGCCACTTAGAAAGCTGTGCCGCTCTTGGCACATTGGCCCAAGTTGCCTCACAGTTTCGCCTCTTCTCCAGGTCAACCATGACCCTTCCCGCACCAATTCATCGTCCCAGAACGCTATCTCTTCGGTTCCGGCCCGCCCGTCCCGTAGCATCCGCAGCAATTTGTTCCGCTGTTGAACAACTCTCTGGAACCGTTGCAACGTCTTCAAGTACGTGGAGTCGGACTGGGACATCAGGATGTTCAGGTAACGGCGCCGCCCGGAAGGTGGACCGGATACTAGCTGGAGATCGTCGGCTGTAAAGAGGACCGCGTTCACGATGCCCACCAACTCGGCGGCAGTCTTGCGGACCCTGCTCACGCGGATTTCCTTGCGGACCGCAGAGCGGCCGGTCCCGTTGCCGGCGTTTTCACGGCCTAGGGCATCGCGGCCTGATTGATAGCCCACGTAGATGGATACCCGCTCCCCGGTACGCTCCAGATCGCCTCTGGCCAGGGCTTGACCCCCCTCCCCGGCGGCGCCGAGCCGAACGACTTCGCGCTCATTCTCCGCCCGGAAGGAGCGAGCTATGGCCAGCAGGTAAACCGCTTCCAGCAACGTCGTTTTTCCCTGAGCATTTGCCCCGAAAAACACGACAACGCCTGGGGGCAACGCCAAATCCAAGTCTTCAAAGCTTCTGAAGTTGGTCAGACTGAGGCGTGAGAGATAAGCCAACGGCTCGACACCTTCAAGTACGCCTGAAACACGGCCCTATTTTACCAGCAAGGTACAGAATCACGAGGCCGGTACCGGACCAGACCAATCCTGGAATCCCGGGGATTCAGCCCTCGGACTCTAACGATTGGATTTGGTCGGCCAAGTTTTGGGCGGTGGAAACGTCGCCATCCGAGAGGCGGAAACACCTGTCCAGGTATAACTGGGCCAGCATCGAACCTCGCTGGGAGGAGTCCTTGGCAACCACCAACAGACTTGGCACCCGAAATTCCTCGGGCAGGTGCCGGGCAAGGGTCGTGATTTCCTCGGAGACCTCGTCCACCGTGCTTGCGTCCCAACCTTCCACCGCAAACCGCAAACGGCCCAGCAGGCGCGCAAGCTCGGCCAGTTTGTCCTTCTCGCTCATCAGGCTGAATAGGACTTCATTGACGTGAAAAGAGCGGTCTTCCTCAGACTCCGGTGTTGGCGGCTCAACGAGGGCTTCCGGTTCCACGTTTCCCGGCGCAGCAAATCTGCGTTCGCACAACTCGGAGTAGGCCTGGACCGCTTCTGTGACCGACTCCATCATCCGGGGAAGGTCAAAGGAAAACATGCTGTCCGCGAAAGCCAGGTCATCCTCCCGCATTCTGCTGAGACGGTCCAATTCCTCGTAGCTATCCACGGCTTCAGGCAAGGGAGGCATGGCGAAAGCCGACAGGTCGTTGAGAGGCATGTTGCCCAGGTGGGACGCCAGGAAAGGGGGCACGTACTTGCCCAGGTCCGCCTTGACTGGCAGGATGATCACGTAGGTTGCGTACACCTTATCCGGCTCGGTGTTGATCCGGAAGTAGATGATTGCATGGCCCTTGGGTTGCTGGGGGTCGCCTCGCTCAAAGGTGAGGTCCATCACTCTCTCGAAAGCCGAAACTCCGTTGGTTGGAGACCCATTATAGAGCATGCGGGATGCGGCTACTACAACGTTGGCGGTTTGGTGACTGTTCAGACTCGATGAGGCGGATTGGCTGAATCTCACATAGATCATCTCTGTGATAATCCTCTTATCATGTCCCGCCCCCGCAATCCGTCATTCCCGCGCAGGGAGACCTTTGAATAATCCCCTCTCCTTCCGGGAGAGGGTTAGAGCCTGCCCCGGACTTGATCCGGGGGTGAGGGCGTCCTCCGTATCTGGGCATACTCTGGATTCTCGCTTTCGCGGGAGTCGCGGAAGGTTACGCAAAGGTCTCCGCAGGCGGGAATCCAGAAATGCCAATGATGATAATGATGGTGAAGGTCGCTGGTTGCAAAGGTGTCTGGATTCCGGGTCAAAGCCTGCCCCATACTGGATACGGGGCCCGGAATGACGAGCTTGGAGTAGGAAGGACACATCAAGTCTGAACAGTTACGGCGGTTTGGCAACGCGGGAGGCGCTTTGGCAACCCTTAATCACTCGCCCATTCAGTCACGAACGTTCCATGTTAAAATGGTTACCTGAGTCCCCCAACGCTTCACGGTCTTTCGGTTCTCTGCGACAGCCCCTCGCCCTCTGGGAGAGGGGTTGGGGCGAGGGGCAACCTGGCTAGTGCAAGGGATTTCACCCTCATCCCGCCCTTCTCCCTCAAGGGAGAAGGGGTAGTATTCCAACAATTGAAAGACCCTGCCCAACGCTTCCGCACAGGAGTCGAGACATGGCCGACGAGAACCTAAAGGAGTTTGTTTATGACCAGGTGGAGATCGGGGAAGAGTTGGGGTCCTACGAATACGTGATGACCCAGGAAATGCTGGACACCTTTCGCGCCTCTATCGACGACCCCGAAGCGACCTTTCCAACCCTGGCCGTGAAGCACGACGCCACCGCTTTGAACATGGTGTACGATGACACGACAGGCGGCGTGAATGCGGGCAACGAGGTGGAGTTCTTCAACCCGCCGATTCCAGGTAAGAAAATATTCGTCACCGGCCGCATCGCCGACAAGTATCTGCGCCGAGATAAACCTTACCTGGTTATCGAGGCCACCGCCGTCGACGAGGATGGCCGGCTACTGGAGAGGCTACGCACATATCAGATGAAGAAACCCGACGAGGTGGGCAAGAAATGGCAACCGCAAACATAGACGTAGGCGCACAAATTCCCTCGGTCACCAAGTCCATCACACAAGACAGCATCGACCAGTTCGAGTCCTGCGGGATTCTTGACCGGGAGAACATTCACAACAGCCCGGAATTGGCCCAACGCAGGCTCGGCACGAACTACGCCATCGCCTCGGGCAGGATGTCGGTGGCATTCGCCGCGGAGTCGATGCGCCGGTTCTTTGGCCCGGAGGTCTTCAACCACACCGGAACTGTCAACTTGAAGTTTCTCCGTCCAGTCAAGGGCGGGGACACGATAACCGTAACCGGCGCGGTGGCCCACCAGGAAGAAACCCCGGAGGGGGTTTTGGTTAGCGTTGACCTTTTCTGCCAAAACCAGGATGGAAACCAGACCGCCGTCGGGATCGGCACTGCCTTGATGCGCAGTAACTGAGGCCGGCGACACCCAACACATGACTAACCCACCGACTGTAGAAGAGCGGAGCGCCAATCTCGAGGGTCCATTCGCGCAGATCGCCACCCGTCTGGATCGCGTGGAACAGGACGTGCGCGATCTGCGGAACGAGACAATCGCGGGGTTCGATCGAATCGAGCTGCGAATTGACCGCGTCGAGGAACACATCGGCCGAGTCGAACAACGCATCGACCGCGTCCAGCAGCGTATCGACCGTCTTTTCTACTGTCTGCTCGGGCTGATTGCGGCCAACGGCGTGTTCATAGTCACCAACTTGCTGCTACGGTAGGGTCCTTGCACCACGGTGGTGAATCGGACCATCATCGGTCTGGTTGCAACGGGTATCACAATTCTTTAAACTTCGGACATACCAGCTAGGTTTCGAGGAGTGATATGGCTGACTCTGAATTCGGCAAGGTTGAGGTTGACATAGTCTACTGCGTACCTTGAGGTTACTATCCGGTCGCCTCGTGGCTGGCGACGGAGTTGTGGTCTTCGCAGAACGCGGGAGACGTGGCAATTAAGATGACTCCCCAGGGTGCGGGCCGCCTTGAGGTCTACCTGAACGGCGAAAAGATCTTCGACCGAAAGGAAGACGAGGGGGGCTACCCCAATTGGCCCAAGGTCAACGAGTTGAAGATGATCGTGGCAGAGAAGATCTTCGACTTTGAAGATGCCCTGGCCAACGATTAGCAAGCATCCCACCGGGATATAGCAATCCTAAGATGCAGTCCTCCGCTGAGGGCTGCATCTTTCGTGATATCCACAGTCGCGGAGCTTTGACAGTGGCTAACCAAGAACACCTTTCGGTAGTTACATCCGGTCCAGAAACCTTTGCCGAGTGGCGGGAGCAAAACCCGGACACGGCGTTGGAATTGGAGGGCGCCGACCTATCCCAGGCCGACCTCCAGGGTTGCAAAATTCGCAAGGCGGACTTGCGAGGCGCAAACCTATCCTATGCTAACCTTTTTCGCGCCAGCCTGGCCGGAGGCAACCTCACCGGGGCAGACCTGTCATCCGCCAACCTCGGGCGTGCAACGCTGACCGCCGCCGACCTAAGCGGGGCCAACTTCACCGGCGCCAACCTCTATTGGGCCGACTTCAAGAGGGCGTGTCTTCACGGCGCCATCCTCAGCGGAAGCCGCGCGGTAAGGGCATGCTTCCTGTTTGCAGACCTTACTAACGCCGACGTCGGTTCGGCGACCATGCTCGAGGTCGACCTCCGAAACACGAACCTGACCAGCGCCAGGTTCCGAGGGGCGAATATGAATGGCGCGGACCTGGACCGCGCGGTCATGACGGGGAGCGACTTCACCAAGGCAATGATCCGCGACTCCATGTGGACCGGTACGGACATGCGCGGCGCGAATTTCCACGAAGCGAGCCTGCACCGTTCCGACCTGAGCATGGCGGTTTGGGACGAGACCACACGGTTCCCCAAGGGGTTCGATCCTCTGAACACGGGGTACAAGGACGTAAAGGAATAGGCCGGCTGGCGGCCCAACTGTTCGGCGGCAAAGCGTAGGAGGCTCCGGTGCCAGTGATACAGATCTCAGGTGACCGGCAGGGCGTGGGCAAGACCAGCCTGGCCGGGGCGCTCTTGGCCCGGCGCATTTCCGCCGGAAAGGGCGGGGGCTACTACAAGCCTTTCACCACGTCGGATATTCAAGATCCCGACGTGGCTTTCGTGGAAGATAGCCTTCTCAACGCGCCAACCGCCACGACGATCACCCACCCGGTCCGCCTCCCGGATAGCTCCGGTCCCTCACACGCTGGTTCCTTGGCCGAACAGGTAGTAGATTTCCCAGCGCCTCCCGGCGTTGCTGACACCTTGATAGTCGAAGGCCCGGACTTGGTGTCTCCCTCGGGGGAGCCTTGGTCACTGCCAGGAGAAGTTGCCAACCGGCTGGGGGCCCAGGTCCTGCTCGTCTTGGGTTTCAGCAACCAACTCTCAGCAGCCAACACAATTGATTCGGTCGAGCAATTCGGCAGCCGCCTCTTGGGGGTTGTGGTCAACGGAGTCACCAGTTTTCGGTCCCGGAAGACCACTGAGGGATTCCTTGCCGAATTACAGGCAGCCGGGGCGCCAACGCTTGGCCTGCTGCCTGAAGACCGAGGTATGTTGGCGGTCTCGGTGGGCCAGATCGCCGAGCACCTGGGCGGGCATTGGGTCCAGGACCCGGAAGACACCAGCGTTCTTATTGAAAGATTCCTGATAGGCGGCAACATCATGGACTCGGGCGCCACGTATTTCGGTAGGTACGCCAACCAGGCTGTTATCACCCGGGCGGAACGCCCCGACATCCAGCTCGCCAGCCTGATGGAAGACACGCGCTGCCTCGTATTGACCGGAACGGGTGAGCCGACCGACTACATCAAAGCCGAAGCCATGCAGCGCGACGTCCCCCTGATCCGGGTCGAACGCGACACCCTTCCGACCGTAGAGGCCCTGGCCGGACTCCTGCACAAAGCCACAGCACACAGCGCCTGGAAGATCAACAGATTTGCCGGGTTGTTGGAGCGGCACCTCGACATGTCGCCGCTGGAACCGCTGCTTTAGACCGTTGCCGTGTTGCGCTGCGCTTGACGCCACACCCCCGATGCTCCTAAAATAGCCTCACTGGCCCGTCACGGCGCGGGCATCGCAGCCATGGAATTGCCAGCCGCAGGAGGACCAAATGGCCATCACGATGGACGGTGTAGAGTTAGGCGTAACCATCAGCGAAAAAGCCGCGGACAAGATTAGATATTTCGCTTCTAAAGAGGGACTTGGGGACGACGTAGGGCTGCGGGTGGCCGTGAAGGGTGGCGGATGTTCCGGGTTGACCTACGACCTGCAGATCACCGACCAACAGTTGGAGACTGACAAAGTCGTCGAGCAGTATGGTATCAAGGTAATGGTGGACAAGAAGAGCTTCATCTACCTTGTCGGGACCGAGTTGGAATTCTCAGACGGACTGAACGGCAAGGGCTTCGTCTTCACCAACCCCAATGCCAAGAAGTCCTGCGGCTGCGGGACATCATTTAGCGTATAGCCCCCACTTACCTATGACCGACGAGAGCGCCGCCTTTGCTGGTGTGAAGGCGGCGCTTCTTGCGTTCCAGAATCGGAGACAAATATGAGCACACAAGCAGTCTATTCCGACCTGGCGGCTGAGTACGACGCAGTATCAACCGCCGCAGGGCTACATGACGCTTCATACGTTGGCCGGCTCAAGGCCACGGGTGAGGACTCCCTGGACCTGCTAAACCGCTTGTCCACCAACAAGGTTATCGACCTGGAAACCGGCCAGGGCGCGCCGACCATTCTCACAACAGACAGGGGCCGCATCCTGGACCTGATCGGCGTGGTCAACCTGGGCGATCACGTGTTGCTGATCACCAGCCCCGGCTGCCAGGAAAGAGTGATTGAGTTCCTGGACAAATACACCATCATGGAGGACCTGGTTGTCGAAGACGTAACGCTCGAATCCACCATGTTCTCGGTGATGGGGCCAACCAGCCAAGCGGCACTCGAGGCGGCCGCCGGGACCGGGCTCGACGGCCTCGGCCCGTACCACAATATTCGGGCGGAAATCGGGGGTGAGAGCGCGACCGTCGTTTACAGACCGATGGGCGCGCTTCCCAGTTTCGACATCCTGGTCTCACCCGAGGCGGCAGCCGCGGTCTGGGACCGGCTGCTGGCAGACGGCATCGCACCCGTTGGAAGTGAAGCAGTCGAGATCGCGAGAATCAAAAACGCGGTGCCCGCATTTGGGCCCGAAATGGGGGAGCCATACAACCCGCTGGAGGCTGGCCTAATCGGCTCCATCGACTTCGCTAAGGGATGCTACATTGGCCAAGAGGTCATCGCCCGGTTGGACACGTACCAGCGCGTACAGAAATATCTGGTGACCCTGACGTTCCCGCCGGAAGCGCAAGTCGACGCCGGTTCGACTCTCACTAGGGATGGGAAACAGGTGGGTTCGGTGACCTCCGTGACACGCCTGCCGGATGGCGAACAATTGATCGGCCTGGGATACGTGAGAAAGACCAGCGCGGAGGCGGGTGTGCGGCTGGAACTAGAGGAGCCAGCAACCGGCTGGGCCGAAGTCCGGGACTTGCCTCAACTCTTCGGCCCAGGACAAGACTGAACGCGAAGGGCCGGTCAAGCCGAGTCCGCGACCTCGATCTTCCCCTCCGGGGTGGCCACCATCAACGCGGAGAACTTGTAGCCTCGACGGCGCAGCTCCTCTCCCCCGCCTTCGCAGCGGTCCAGCAGCGCCATAACCTTTACGACCTCGCAACCAGCGTCTTCAGCCGCGTTTATGGCCTGAAATAGCGACCCGCCAGTCGTGCAGGCATCGTCGACTATTGCCACTTTAGTTCCGCGGGTCAGCGGACCCTCGATGAGTTGGCCGGTGCCGTGCTCCTTAGCCTCTTTTCGGACGATGAAACCGGATATTGAGCCGCCCGCCATGTGACTAGCCATGGCAACGGACGCCACGATAGGGTCCGCCCCGAGAGTAGGCCCACCCACCGCAGCCGCCCCGGCAGCGGTGAGTACAGGCACAAGCGCTTGTCCGATAAGGTACGAGCCTTCAGGATCGAGGCTCACCAACCTCCCGTCAAAGTAGTAGCCAGACTTTTTACCCGATGACAGGGTGAAGTCTCCATAGGTAAGAGCGCCCTTTTCCAGGGCGAGCGCCAGCAACCGCCTGACGGTTTCTTCCAAATCTTCACCTCTCATGTGGCATGGTCTCCACGCGCGCCACTTTCGGCGTTCCGGTATAGGTCGTGCCTCCGGATATACTTGTTCACGCACTCCGGCACCATGTACCGGACCGAGTCCTCGAGGGAGACCCTCCGGCGCACTTCCGAGCTGGAGATATCCACGGGACTCCATTCGACCCGCACCAACCTTTCTTCCAGATTGGGAAGCTGGTCCAAAAGGTCCTGCGGGAGAGTCTGCGAACAGCCGTCACCGGCACGTTGAAACACGGCCAGCGTGCAAAGCTCCAACAACCTTTCCGGGTCCTTCCAACGGTGGACTTGTTTCAGCGCGTCCGATCCGATGACAAACACCAGTCCTGCGCCGTCTCCGTATTCCGCCCTGAGACTCTCGAGCGTATCAACGGTATACGTGGCGCCGGGTCTGTCGATCTCAATCCGGCTCGCGCTGAAATGCGGGTTTCCGTTAATCGCAAGTTCTACCATGTTAAGCCGGTGGTCAGCGTCTGACACCCTGGCGTCTCCCCGGAGCCAAGGGACACCGGCAGGGACAAACAAAACGTGATCGAGGCCCAGGCCGCACCTAGCGCGTTCGGCAATCATCAGATGCCCAAGATGAATCGGGTCAAAGGTGCCTCCCATGATCCCCAGCTTCATACGAGAACCACCCGGTCTAGAACCACTCGACCTCCGCCTGTCCTATGCGGATGGTGTCCCCCGCCTCTATTCCCGCCTGCTGCAAGCGCGACGCGATCCCTTCTCGTCCCATCTCCCGCCAGAGTTGCAGCAATACTCTGGTATCCCTCGTGTCGGCAAGCGCGACAAGCCTTTCCAGCTTCTCCGAATGGACCACGTATACACCGTCTTGCAGCGTCACCGTACTACTCCGGTCCATCCGCTGCCTTCCCCTCGGGGCCTCCGCGGTAATTACAGTCTCAGTTAGGTCCTTTGGGAGGGTATCCAGCAAACGAATGACCTCGCCCATTAGGTCTTCGACTCCCTCGCCGGTTACAGCCGAAATGAAATACACCAGCGGCTTAAGGCCCCCTGGCCCCGTCCGCTGGCTTATGGCTTCCCTGAGAGACTCTTGCGCTTCCCTCACTTCCGTGACATCCACCTTATTGACTGCCACGATCTGCGGCTTCTCAACCAGTCCAGGGCTAAACTGTAGAAGCTCTTTATTAACCATGTCCAAGTCCGCCACCGGGTCCTCGGAAAGTCCGTCCAGAAGATGTATATATAACCTCGCACGTTCCGCATGACGCAGGAACTGGTGTCCCAACCCTATACCCCGGTGGGCGCCCTCGAGTAGCCCGGGAATTTCCATGAGGACGAATCCTTTACCCCTGGTATACACCACACCAAGCACAGGTTCCACCGTGGTAAAGGGGTAATCAGCGATTCGCGGACTCGCCCCGGTGGTCCTGGACACCAGGGAAGACTTGCCAGCGTTGGGTCGCGCTACAAGGGCGACATCAGCCAGCAGTTTCAGTTCCAGGAATAATGTAACCCTTTCCCCCGCGCCGCCCCGCTGGGCCAAGACTGGTTCCTGGTTCGTGGCCGAGACGTACCGAGCGTTGCCCCAACCCCCAAGCCCACCCTGCGCTACTAACACCGGGGTATCGTCGCAGATGTCGGCCAACAACGTCCGGCTCCCATCGGGCTCTCTACGGAAGACCTGAGTGCCTAGGGGCACTTTCAGCACTTCATCCTCACCATTCTTGCCCTTCCGGTCCTTCCCGCGTCCATGAGCGCCTCGGTCCACATAGATGGTGCTAGTGAACCGAAGATGAAGCAGGGTATTGTACGAGGAATCGCCCTGGAGTAACGCGTTTCCACCGTGGCCCCCGTCCCCACCGTCCGGCCCGCCGTGAGGTTTGTACTTCTCACGCAGGAAACTGGCGCAACCATTACCCCCGTTACCGGCCTTGATATCTAATCTAACACTGTCTATCAATTCTGTAGCCCTACCATAGTAATAATAAAGGGGTTGATGGAGTTGATATCTATTGCTGCCGCTATGTGAATATTCTGTGGAATAATCGTATTTTAACATGATGGAATCCGCTGCCGATGGTTGGCAGATGATGCCAAGGTGTGTTTGGTTCAGTGGATAGGACCGGCGTTCTTGGAATTGTCCCGTCGGCTTTCCAGGAAGGCGTGAGATTGATACGCGCAGGTAGCCGGGTTTTCCGCTATAGATGCCATGTTGTCACGGGTTATCAACTGTGGGTCTACACCTCCACTCAAGTTGCCGGGTGAAGAAGGGTATGATTGCTAGGGGGGAACGGCGGTGCTATTCTGGTGCGGCAGTTGAATTCGTTAATGATGAGGACTGAGACACGGCCTGATTTGGGTGGTGGATTCTGTGAATTGCCAGTGGACAGGCGCGACTAGGTGGGTAGGAGTGGCTCTGGTAGCGGCGTTAACCGTCGTTGCGTGTGTCCAGCAGCCATTCGCTTCCAGGGATGAGAGTGCTGGTCCGTTACCCAACCAGTCCAGGAGTGAGGATGTGGCTATAGACCGGATAGCTTACGTCACCGACGATGGTGATTTGTTCACTATCAACGCCGATGGTACCGGCCAGCTCAAGCTAACGGGGACAAGCCAGATGTCGTCGTCCGCGCTCCAGGCAGTATTGGCTCAACCCTCGCGGGAAGACAGCCTGTACACCTGGCCAACCTGGGCGCCCGATGGAGAAAAGATTGCGGCTTCCCACGTCGAGGTGTCAAGGGGAAGCGCGATTATCTCGGTAGAGGTCATCGACGTCGTCAACGGGCAGCAGAGGAAGGTTTTCACCAACGAGTCGCCCTCGCTGGTAGCGCAAGGCGCCCCACACTACTTGTATTGGTCACCAGACAGCACGTATCTGGCGGTGTTGGCTGGGTCCACAGAAGGGTTGACCCTCTGGGTTGTGGATGTGGCAGGCGGCGCGAACCCTGTTGCTGTGGCCACGGGAGCGCCTTTGTATTTCCATTGGAGCATGAGCAGCGACCTTCTGGCTATCCATATTGGTGATGAGCTGATCGTAGCGCGGAAACCGTTCGATACCCTGGCCCCCGCGATTAAGTCAGGCCTTGTGGGGTTCCGGGTCCCGGCCGTGTCACCGGACGGAGCGAAGGTCGCGTATACGGACTCCGTAGCAAGCGGGAATGCCTTACTCGTTGGGCAGATTAGGGACTTATCCGGGACGCAGAGCGTCGTTGACGTGGGGGAATTATCCGCGTTCGCGTGGTCGCCAGACGGCGCCGAGATAGCCGTGGTTGACTCCCAGGAAGCGAGGTCCGGCGCGTTCCAACGGCTGAGGGTCGTCGCCGCCAATGGCAGCGCGGTCCGCACCGTGGCCGAGGGCGCCATCGTGTCTTTCTATTGGTCTCCTACCGGCGAAGGTCTTGCATGGTTGGACCTGGATGGGTCCGGTGAACGCGCCAGGTGGTGGGTGGAAGACGGCACAGGTACACCTGGCAAGGAGCTATTCGGTTTCCAACCCTCGCCGGACACAGGGATAATGTTGTGGTTTTTCGACCAATACGGGTACTCTCACTCGCCCTGGTCACCCGACGGACGCTATCTCGTGTTTGCGGGACTCCAGCGAAGAGGAGCCGGCAGCGCCAATGGGCACTCTCCCAGCGGCGACCGGGTGTTCGTGCTGGATGTTGAAGGGGACAACCCTCCCAGGGAGTTGGCCGCCGGCAAGCTCGCTTTTTGGTCGTGGAACTGACCCAGCCAAAGTCCCATTTGCCAGGTGTTCGTGGGCGTGGAGCCGCGCGGCACGTCTTTACAAGTCTCTTAGTCCTTCTGGCTCTTTGCTTCCTGACGGCCTGCGGCAGGGTGTCTACTCCCGAGGTTGTACCTACTTCCACACCGGAGCCAGATCCACGTTTGCTGTTGCGACGGGCCGCCGAGGCCTGGCGGGTCTGGACTCAGTCGCGTTCTCCCTGGAACATGTAGCCGGGGACACGGTGCTATTTCCGGGCCTAACGATGAGCCGGGCAGCCGGAGTAGTCGAGATTCCCGATAATTCGCGGCTTAAAATCGACGCTGAGGCAACTCTGATGAGTGCCTTCGTCGAGATCAGCATCGTTACCATAGGTCAGCGGGCGTACATGACCGACTTCATTTCCGGCGAGTGGGTCGCCGTCCCCATTGAGACCTTACCGATCAGTCTGGCAGGGTTTGGAGAGACGCTGGCAGACATACTCGATGCTATGGACGATCCGCGGTGGGTGGAGAGAGTCGAGTTCGAAGGTCGCGAAACGGACCTGGTGTCCGGCCAGGTAACTTCCGGCGACCTGGTTGGGCTGGCGCCCAGAGCGGGCGAGGACTTCCCTGTTGAACTAGAGCTGTGGCTCCTTCGGGAAAGCGGACTTCTGCAACAGGCGAGGATCACCGGACAAGTCGTTCCGACAGACGTGCCGGAAACGGTCCGAGTACTTCAGTTGGGCGAGTTCAACGTCCCAGTAACAATCTCCCCTCCGAACTAAGTTCCCATAATGACGGTCCGCCGGAGAAACCTCCCGGCCCATGTCGTGCTGGCCATCGTGGGCCTGGGCGCGTTCGTGACTGCCTTGGACCAAACCGTGGTCGTAACCGCGTTACCCAGCGTGATGCTCGACCTGAAGATCCCGTTGGTCGAACTGGACAGGGCTTCCTGGATCATTACCGCTTATTTGCTGGGCTACACCGTGGCGATGCCTCTGGTAGCACGGATAGCGGACGTATATGGGTACTCCCGGACGTACAAGGCTTCTCTGGCGGTGTTCACGGCCGGGACATGCTTGGTGGCCGTCTCGGGCAGCCTGGAGTGGATGGTGGGGGCCAGGGTAATTCAGGCCGTGGGCGGAGGAGCAACCGTTCCCATCGGGATGGCGATTGCCAGCCAGGCCGTACCAAGGCATCAACAGGGAATCGCGCTGGGGATTGTGGGCGGCGCGGCGGAAGCCGGGTCCATGCTGGGTCCTGCCTATGGCGGGGCCATCATCGAGCTTGCGGATTGGCGGTGGATATTCTGGCTCAACGTGCCGCAGGCGGCGGTCTTGTTCCTGGGACTGATGTGGCTGCCCAACCGGACTGACCGTGGAGCCCGCGTCGACTACCTGGGCGGGGCATTGCTGGTGGCCGTCTTGCTGGCGCTATCCCTGGCGCTCTCCCGGCAGAGTTTGTTCCAGTTTTCCTCACCGCTGCCGTATGCCGCGCTGGCGGGAGGTCTAACGCTGGCCGTCGTTCTGGGGGCGGTGGAGGCACGTATCCCGCGGCCTCTGCTGGCCCCCATCATGTTCCATTCTCTAGCCTTCGTCTCGGCGAACGTTGTCCAACTCTTGGTGGGTGTGGCGTTGGTCGTTGCGATGGTGACGGTGCCGCTGATGGCCAATACCGTGATGGGCAAGGACCCGCTGACCGGGGCCATGTGGCTGCTCAGAATGACGGCGGCGATCCCGGTGGGCGCGGTTGCCGGTGGGTGGTTATTGACCCGGACAGGGGTGCGGCCTGTGACTGTGGCTGGGCTTTTCTTGGCGGCTCTAGGTATGACGCTAGCCAGCCGGTGGGGCCTGGACGTATCCGACCCGGAACTAAGCGTTCACCTGGCATTGGCTGGCCTTGGTTTTGGGTTGGTCATCACTCCCATAGTCGCCCATGCGCTCAATGCGGTGGGGGAAGACTACCGGGCCACCGCCGCGTCCCTGGTGGTAGTGTCCCGGATGTTGGGCATGACCTTGGGGTTGGCGGCCCTGAGCGCATGGGGCATCGGGCATTTTCAGGGCCTGACTGAGGGGTTGGAGTTTCCTTTCCCGCAGCTCGGCGAACCGGCGGCGGAGTTCGAGGCCCGCCGGGCCGCATACGGCGAAAACCTCGCCGCAGCGGGCCTGTCCCTATTCCACGACTTCCTACGGGTGGCGGCTGGAACGGCGGCGCTGGGGATTGTACCGGCCTTGACGATGGGTGGCCGCGGCGCCCCAGGCCGAGAATGATTGAGGCAACGGCAGCTATTCCCGCAACCGGCAAGTGCGATGTGTCTAGGGCTTGGGGCTAGTCTGAAAGCTCGGCGTTCATCCCGCGCTTCGCGGCGCTCAGGCTTCCGGATGCAGTTCCCGGAGGCGGCGCAACTGCTCTCGTAGGTCTGCCGCCTCCGCTTCAGCGGCCGCGGCGCGGGTTTCTGACTCACGCAGGTTCAGCAAGTACAGCCCTGTTGCCGGATTGAAGAAGCGTAGACGGCCCGGTTCCCAGCAAAGGTCCAGACCAAGCGCCGGGCTGTGTCCCCATACCAGTCCGTTGTCTTCCTGGCGCATTCCATGCACGTGGTACTCCCCGTCAACAAGCGTCTCCCCCACCAGAGGCTCTCCGTAGAATTGGCCGCCGGTGGGATCAAATCGCCAATACTCACCGATGCCCAATCGTGCGTAGAGATCGCGCTTGGGGCCGAGGTCGTTGCGGTATGTGCTGACCGATGCGATTTCCAACGCGAAGTCCGGGGCCTGGCCCACCTCGCGCATGAAGTAACCGTTGCGCCTGCGAATTGCCTCGGCGTTGACGCCGAAGGCGGCGTAACAGTCGGGCATTACCCGCCGAGTCTCTCCTTCGTCATCGGTGTAATAGATCGGGGAGTTGCCATAGACCAAGGTCAGGGGGTATAGCGAGAAATGCGTGCGCAGGACTTCGAGGGTTTCGGTGTAGTGAGGGACTTGAAACATAGCGTCCGGGAGCGGCTCGTCGATGTCGGGAGCGGCGTCGGGGCCGGGGAATACAATCATGGGAGGGTGGTTCGCTAGCCCCATAGCCTCCAAGTCAATGCGGTGGAGACGTTTCTTGGTAGTCATCGCTCTTGTCACTCCCGGTACGGAGGGCGGACTGCTAGCCGAGCGACCAGCGCACCGACGGTAGGATATCCTAGAGAAGTGGAAGAGGCGGCCCCACCTGGGGCCGCCTAGCTTGATGGCGCTTCTGATGGGGCGGGGTGGCGGACTAGGCGTCGGGCCAGCCGTCGGCCTCCTCGCCCGCTGCCAACGCAGCTTTAACTTTGTCTGCAACTTCGGCGGACACCCAGCTAGTCCAGATGCTCTCCTGAGTCTTGAGCCATTCGGTGGCCGCTTCCGCGGGAGTGGAGTCCGTGGTGGCGTCCATCCATTGGAAGATTCCCTTGTAGATGTCGATGGTGAATTCCCAATTCTGCAGGAAGCCGATGACCTCGGGAGCCCTGGGGAGCAGGTCTTTGTGGACCGCTACCAGGACCAGGGAGTTGTCAAAGGCGCAAGCCTTGTCGGAGTCCCAGCATTCCTTGGTGTAAGCGGGCTCTTCCAAACGGACCAAGTCCAACTTGAGAGCTGGGTCGCCAGTGCCCCACATGTACCCGAGCCAGGGTTCTTGCTTCTCATAAGCGCCGAAAATCTCAGAGAACATGGCGTCTTGGGAACCGGGTTTAATTATATGGAGGGAGTCGGAAAGACCGTACGCCTCAATCTGAGCGTCGTTCACCAATTCGCAGGACCATCCTGGAACGCAGGCGACCAGCCTGGCCTTGCCACGGCTATCCGCGGTGGAGAACAGCTCTTGGTACTCGGGTTTCATGAGGTCCTGGGGTGTCTTGAGGTCCGGATTCGCATCGGCGACGTAGGCAGGAACCACGAACGTACTCTGCCAGTCACCCACCAGGCTCTTACCTACAGACACGACTTCGCCCAACTCAACCGCTTCTTCCCAGCCTATCGACTGGTTGGGGAGCCATATTTCCATCGTCACGTGGGTGTCGCCGGCCTTCAGGCCTTGGAACAGCGGCAGCGTGCCGCCGAACACCAGGTCGGTGGGATATCCGTAACCCTTCTCGACGATGTATTGGGCGATGCGGTTTTGTACCTGGGCGCTGGTCCAGTTCAAGTCAGAGAAGACTATGGTGTCTTTCTTCCTCGGGACCGGAGTTACCTGAACCTCTACAGTGACCTCTTTGATTACTTCTTTGATTACCTCTTTGGGCACTTCCTTAATGACTTCCTGGGGAACTATGACCTCTTTAGTTACTTCCTTGATCACTTCGACAGGTACTTCTTTGATGACCTCTTTGACGACTTCCCGGTCAACCGGTACTTCCTTGATTACTTCGATTTCCTTGACCGTTTCGGTAGGCGTCCCACAAGCGCCGATAACGGCGAAGAGGGCTAGGGAGAGGCAGAGAAACACTCCTAGCTGGATGAGCTTGTTGCCAGTTGCCACGATTTAACCTCCGGGCGAATGATTTAAGATTCCTGGACTGCTACCCAAGGGCTGGTGTGTTCGTCGCACTTATATGATAGGCGTGGGTAGTTCGCAGGCTGATTGCCGGATAGTAGCCTATACTACGGGAAGCCACGCCGTCAACATCTACCCACTCGGACAGTTTTAGCTAGTGATGGAGTCCGTTTTCCTCAACAAAACGGTGACTTTACGCCATCACGCCGGCGCCGCGCCGACATGAATGATTAGTTGTTGGACAGCACCTCCTGTCGGCGGCGGGCAGCAGCTTGGGTCAACCGGTCGATGACGATTGCAATCAAAACGATGGACATACCCGCAATGACGCTGTTGCCGGGATCCTGCCGCTGCAAGGCTCGGAACACATCCTCTCCGAGTCCGCTGGCTCCGACCAGTGAGGCGATTACGACCATGGAGAGGGCGAGCATGGTCGTCTGATTTATGCCGGCCATAATCGTGGGCATGGCCATGGGCATCTGCACCTTTAGGAGCAACTGCACGGGAGATGTCCCGAAGGAGCGGGCCGCCTCCACCGTTTCCGCGGAAACCTGCCGTATCCCCAGGTTGGTGAGCCTGATGGCCGGCGGGACGGCGTAGATGACCGTCGCGATTACCGCCGGGGTGTAGCCAAGCCCGAAAAAGAGAATGCCGGGAACGAGGTAAACGTAGCTTGGCATCGTCTGCATGCCATCCAAGATAGGACGCATGATTGAGTCGAACCGGTCAGACCGTGCGCCATAGATTCCCAGAGGCATGGCAATAAACACAGAAACGGACACCGAGAACAGGATTATCGCAATCGTCTCCACCGCACTGTCCCAGCGGTTCATGGCTCCGATGAACACCAAGCTGACCAGGGCAAGTAGGGCTAACCTCCACGAACCCAAAATAAACGAGAGGGCGATTACCGCCGCGAATGTAGCTGGCCAGGGGATCCATCTAAGGCCGTCCTCCAGCGCGACCATGGTGTAGGTGATCAACGCGTCGATTCCGTTGAACATCCCGCCCCAGTTCCTCACGAGCCAGGTTGTGCCGACTTTGATTTTGGTGGAAATGAGCCTACTGATCTGAACAGACTTTTGGCTACCGTCATCCTGTATCTGGTTGATCTCACTGGGAAAGTCCATGTCCGGACCCCAGAGAGCCAGGGACGCCACGAGGATCGCGACGACAACCACCAAACCGATCACCCATTGGTAAATCGCCGGAAGGCTGCGGGGAGGGGGATTGTCGTTACGCGGTTGATCGTCTCGCTGGGGGAGCTGGGAGGAGGGGGGATCGGTAGTTTCGGAAGTTATGGTTGCCAATTTGCCTCCAATGACGGTCGCCGTCACAGTCGGTCAGAATCGGCATGTGTTATGGCCGATTAAGCCCTGCTATCTGATCGGGCGCCCTTTCCCAATTAGGAGTTGTCCGACGATAGTGCGGAATTCTCCGCGGCGTTGGCCGCATAGTCCGGGGTCGCGGTTGCCGTGTCGGCCAGGACTTGAGCCACCGCGGAACGATGCAATTCCCCCACGAGCAGGCTGTCTCCGTCCACGACGGGGATGGCGTGGTCCACTCCCATCGCAATGGGAATAAGTTGGTCAAACGTAGTGGTCGGCGCCAATACAGGATATTCGCAGTCGAGATATTCTTCGGCTTGTTCGAGATTCGCGACGCCTGCCCTCAGGGCTCGTTCCGCTTCGGTCCGGGTTATCGCCCCGATGTAGCGGTCAGCCGCATCTACGACCCAGCCCAAGTCGCCGTTTTCTTCCCTGATTGTTGCCAGGGCTGCGCCGGGGTCTACATGGTTGGGAATCGTTATTTTCGGGGGCGCCATCGCCCTGCTAGCGGTCAATATGCTTTCGATTCTCACGTCCTGGGTGAAGTCCCCCACGTAGGAATCTTCCGGTCTCAGAACAATGTTTTCTGGCGAGCCGATCTGGGCCACACGCCCTTCGTGCATGATGGCGATGCGGTCTCCAAGTTTTAGAGCCTCATTGAGGTCATGGGTAATGAATATTATTGTTTTTTGAAGCTCGTCTTGAAGGCGGAGCAATTCGTCCTGCATCTGGCGGCGGATAAGCGGATCTAGGCCGCTAAATGGCTCGTCCATGAGTAGAATCCCCGTGTCCACGGCCAGGGCTCTGGCCAAGCCCACACGCTGTTGCATTCCGCCTGACAGTTGGCGCGGGAAGGCATCTTCCCAGCCGGAGAGCCCCACTAAGTCGAGGATTTCCCTTGTCCTGGAGTACCGTGTGTCCTGATTCATTCCCTGGACTTCCAGCCCCCATGACGCGTTGTCCAAGACATTCCGGTGGGGCATGAGGCCGTAGTGCTGGAACACCATCGCGATCTTATTCCGGCGGAATTCAATGAGGTCTCTATCCGACATTCCCGTGATGTCATCGCCGTCGATCACAATCGTGCCCGCGGTGGGTTCGATGAGCCTGATAAGGCATCGGACCATCGTCGACTTTCCGCTACCGGACAACCCCATAATAACGAAGGTCTCGCCTTGATTTACACTGAATGAGACGTCCTGAAGCCCCACCACGTTCCCCAATTCATTTTGTATGAAAGTCTTGTCCATTGCGGCGTACTGTGGGTCAAGGACTTTCTCTGGGTCCTTGCCGAAGACCTTCCAGACGGAGCCAACGTCGATGAATGGGAGGTGGCTCCCGTTGTGGGCGCTAGGTTCTGCATTGCCATTAACCATAAAATCACCTCATGGATGGCAGCCTGCGCGAGTACCAAAGGGTCTCAGAATTCAAAATCTCGGCGAAATTCCACTCTGACGGGAATAACTACGGCGAGATAAAAGACGATATGTGCGGCGAGTTCACCCTAAGACGGCACGGTTGGTTTGTCAACCCTTGCTAAAATCGGTGACTGTTCAGACTCGATGAGGCGGATTGGCTGAATCACACATTGGTCATCTCAGTGATAATCCTCTTATCATGTCCCGCCGCAATCCGTCATTTCCGGGAAGGGAGACCTTTGCGTAACCTTCCGTGATTCCGGCGATAGCGAGAATGCAGAGTATGCCCGGATACGGGGGACGCCCTCACCCTAACCCTCTCCCGGAGGGAGAGGGGATTATTCAAAGGTCTCCGAAGGCGGGAATCCAGAACTGCCGATGATATGGACAGTTACCGATTGGTAAGAGTCTCTGGATTCCGGCTCAAAGCCTGCCCCGTACTGGATACGGGGGCCGGAATGACGGGCTAGAAGTAGGAAGGACACATCAAGTCTGAACAGTTACCAAAATCGGCCGGGTGCAGGGACCCCCGTGGGTTAGATGGCGTACGCCTCGTCTAGCCGCAGCGCCTGTTCCTGAGTTAACCGCCAGCCCGAGGCGGCGCAGTTCTCCTCGGTGCGGGCTATGCTGTTGGTCTTGGGGATCGTGATGACGGACGGGTGGGACGTCACCCAGTTCAGCGCGACCTGAGCCGGAGTTTTGTCCACCTCAGCGCCCACCTGTTCGAGGGCTCGGAACCGGCGGTCAGGACGCAAGCGGGATTTGACGGCGAGGGAACCGTCGGCCAACGGGGTGTACGCGATAATCGTGACGTTGTTGTCCCGGCAATACGGGAGCAACTGCGCCTCGATCCGCCTGGCTTTGAGGCTGTACAGGACTTGGTTGGATACGATGGGGTAGTGGGCCATCGAGGCCTGGGCTTCTCTGAGTTGGGGCAAGGAGAAGTTGCTGACCCCGATGTAACGGACCATCCCCCGGTCCACCAGTTCCTCCATTGCCCGCATGGTCTCTGCTATGGGCACCCGGCTGTTGGGCCAATGCACCTGGTAGAGGTCGACCTGGTCCACGTTGAGCTTGCGCAGACTCTCTTCCGCGGCTTTCAACACCTGGTCGTACCGGAGATGGCTGCCCAGGACTTTGGTTGCAAGGAACACCTGGCCGCGCACGGGAGCAATGGCCTGGCCGACCTCCACCTCGTTCCGGTACATCTCTGCCGTATCGACCAATGCCGCACCCAGCGCAATCCCCCGGCGCAGAGGCGCGTCCCCGCCCGTATACTTCCAGGTTCCCAGTCCGATTTCCGGGACCATGACTCCGGTTGCGCCCAGCGGTTTAAGTTCCAATCGACTCCCCCAACACCAACCTCGCGTCGGAGAGGCTTACCAGGTCGCCGCGCTGGTTGACGCCTCGGACGCGGCACTCGACTATCTTCTGGGAGGCTTCAATGGTCTTGTTGGTGATTTCGGCTTGGAAGGTCACCGTGTCTCCGGCGCGGAAGGGTTCGATGGCCCGCATCAGCAGCCGGCCTCCGTTGTAGAAGGCGGACAACGGGAACGACTGTTCCAGGGTCTGGTCCACGTAAGAGAGAGTGGCCGGGCCGCTGTTGACCGTGCCCCCGAACAGGCCCTCACGGGCAAACTCGGGGTCGGTGTGAATGTTGCTTTCGCTGGGCGGGCCAAACATGCGGAAGTCGTTCTTGCGGTTGATGATCTCCTGGCTTTCGGAGAGGGACAAGGGAGGCAGCAAGTCTCCTGCCTCCAGCGACTCGAAGGACGGGTATTCTTTTGCGGCGGGCGTTGCGGATGGCGGGGTGTGCGGCTCTAGCGTTGGAGCCGCTGTACCCAGCTCCTGGGGGACTTCCCGTTGCCCCTGTGCGTAGTCGAAGATGCAGGTGTAGTCGTACCTGGCCACGGCTACACCGTCCTGGTTGGCCGCATCCACGCTGAAGGTCACGAACCTGTTTCCCCGGCGTTCGTACTTCTCAAATACCTTCCGGTTGCCTGTAAGCGTGTCCCCGGCCTTGACCGGGGCCCACCACCAAACTTCGCACTTGGCGAAGGGGGTCTGGCGCCGGGCCGTCGTGGAACGCTCCAGGGCGGTGAAGCCGTTGGCGTCGGCAATGTCTTCCCGCATCAGCGGCGCGTAGGTCAACACCATTGTTGGCATGGGGATTACCGGGGATGCCTGGTACCGAAGGTCGTGATTCTGGGAGACCAGCGCGTATCGTGCGATGTCCTCCGGCGTGAGCGTCACGACGCTGGGGCGGCCCTGCTGTCCGGGTTCCACCGCTTCGTAGAGCCACAGCTTTTCTTTTTCCTGAACCATCTCAAGTCAACCTTTCAGGACCGCGTTTTCAGCGGCCGGTCGTAACCGATTTGTGGCTATATTACCGCAATCCCAACGTGGCTCAAAGTGCGGTGTGGCCGGGCCCCGCTCATTCGGTTGCGACATGGGTCAGCCTACTCGATAATGTGGGTCAATTCGGTCCAGAGAGCGAGGACCGGCGGAGGATAGCATGAAAGTAGGATTCATCGGACTGGGTACGATGGGCAGCAGCATGGCCTACAATGCCCTTGAGGGTGGAAACGAGATGGTCGTCCACGACATCCGGCGGGAGGCGGCAACCCCGCATCTGGAGGCGGGGGCCGTCTGGGCAGACACGCCGCGAGAGGTGGCCGAAGCCAGCGAGATCGTGTTTACCTCGCTGCCTGGGCCAGTGGAGGTTGAAGCCGTGTCGCTAGGCGACGAAGGGCTGTTCCAGGGTTTGAGCGAGGGTAAGGTCTACTTCGACCTTAGCACCAGCACGCCAAACCTGATCCGGCGAATTCACGAAGAGGGCGCGGCGCGAGGCATTCATGTGCTGGATGCCCCGGTAAGCGGCGGGCCCCGAGGGGCCAGGACCCGAAACCTGGCCATCTGGGTCGGCGGCGACAAGGACGTGTTCGACCGGTGCAAGCCGGTGCTGGACGCCATCGGCGACAAGGCTTACTACGTCGGCCCCATCGGTTGCGGCGCGGTCGCCAAACTTGTGCATAACTGCGCCGGATACATGATCCAATGCGCCATGGCCGAGGTGTTCACCATGGGAGTCAAGGCCGGGGTCGAGCCGATGGCGCTATGGCAAGCGGTCCGGAAGGGCGCATCGGGGCGTCGCGGGCCGTTTGAAGGACTGGCGGAACACCTGCTGCCGGGGAAGTTCGACCCGCCCGACTTCGCGTTGCGCCTCGCCCGGAAGGACGTGGACCTGGCGGTTGGAGTTGGACGCGAATATGATGTCCCGATGAAGATGGCCACCATCGCCTTGCAGGAACTTACGGAAGCGCTCAACCGGGGCTGGGCCGAGCGCGATTCCAGGGTGGCCATGTTGCTGCAGGAAGAGCGGGCCGGTGTGGAAGTCCGAGTAGACGAGGAAGAGCTGCGGCAAGCCCTTGAGGAGGAGCGGGGGCAGGCCTGACTCCTGCTAAATCCAGAAGTGAGGAGCAGAGATGTGGGCTGGGTCAGGCGTCTTTGGTGTCCTCGGTGTGAAGTCCTCCGGTTGCTTCATCCCAAACAATCCAAACGATTTTACCATCCTGAAAGATCGCGACTGACCCGGAGGTTTCCATTGCCCGGCGACGCGCTATGTTGGCCGCCCTCTTCATGGCGGCCTCGGCCCCGGCAAAATCCGGGTCACGAAGCTTTTCGTCTGGATCTTGATCATCCTGCCGCTGAGTGGTCACGGTCGGACCTCCCTTTCCATGAGCACCGGAGTGTGCCCCGAATTATCGTATAACGCCCACTCATCTACCAAGCCCTGATAGATGGACGCGAAATTTTGCAATCCGGCGTGGAACCTGCGCCGGATAATCGCTTCAGTCACGTCGTGCCCACCTTCCAGAACGCGTTGCCGCACGCGGGCGATGGCCATCTCGGGCGTCGGTAATGTCAGGAAGAAGAGCTTTGCGTAATAGCCTCGTTCCCGCCAGAGCGGAATCATGCGGGCGTAGCCCCGACCGCTGAGGGTAGTTTCAAAAGCGAAGCTCTCCCCCTTTCTCACGTACTCATGAATCATACTCAGCATCAATCTGCCGGCGCGAATTGCCGCCAAGCTGGGATGAAATGGACTAATGCCGGCTGCAATCAGGTCTGCGTTTATGAAGGTGGGGCAATTCGCTTCCTTCGGCAGGAACTCTGTAGCGAAAACGGTTTTGCCCGCGCCATTCGGTCCGGCGATGATTAAAATCTTCTTCAGGGTCGCCGCTACGGCTGGCCCTGCCATCGGAGGTCTGGCTGGCGGGCTGCACGAGCCTCGTCCAAGCGTGACACCGGGGTGGTGTGGGGGGCGTTTCTCACCAGGTCGGGGTCCTCGTCAACCTCACGGTCGATGTCCCGAAGGGCCTGGATGAAGGCGTCCAGGGTCTCCTTGGTCTCGGACTCGGTGGGTTCCACCATCAAGGCTTCATGCACGATGAGGGGGAAATACATCGTAGGAGCGTGGAAACCGTAGTCCAGCAACCGCTTCGCGATCTCCAGCCCGCTTACGCCGCGCGCCCTCTGCCAATCGGCGGAGAACACCACCTCGTGCATACATGTCCTGTCGTATGGGATCAGGTACTTGTCGCGAAGCTGTTGCATGATGTAGTTGGCGTTCAGCACGGCGTTGGCGCTGATCGACTCTAGCCCGGCGCGTCCCAGGGTGCGGATGTAGGTGTAGGCCCGGACCAACACCCCGAAGTTGCCGTGGAAGCTGCTCATCTGGCCAATGGTGTGCTCCGGAGTCATCAGACTGTACGCCGGAGAGCCGCCGCTACCGTTCTTCGTCACGATTGGTGATGGGAGGTGGCTCGAAAGTTGGTCCGAGACGCACACCGGACCGGCCCCCGGGCCCCCGCCGCCGTGGGGTGTACTAAAGGTCTTGTGCAGGTTCAGATGGACGACGTCGAAGCCCAACTCGCCCAGCTTGACCCGTCCCAACAACGCGTTCATGTTCGCGCCGTCGCCGTAGACCAGTCCCCCGGCCTCGTGGACCAGCCGGCAGACTTCCAAGATACCTGTGTCGAATATACCCAATGTGCTGGGCAAGGTAATCATGATGCCCGCAAGGCCGGGGCCGGCCAGGTCGTGCAAGGCGTCCAGGTCCACGTTGCCCTGGGAATCCGACGCAACCGTCACCACTTCGAATCCGGCCATGGCCGCCGAGGCGGGGTTGGTGCCATGTGCGCTGTCGGGGATGGCGACTTTGCGCCGCGCCGTGTCGCCCCTGGCGCGGTGATAGGCGCGCATCATCAGCATCCCGGCGAATTCGCCGTGGGCTCCGGCCAGTGTAGCCAGACAGACGCCGGGGAGGCCGGTGATCTCGCCCAAATACCCCTGAAGCCTGAAGAGCATTTCCAGCGCTCCCTGGGACTGCTCCTCGGGTTGCAGCGGGTGGATGGCCGCCAGTCCGGGCAGGAAGGCCACTTCGTCGTTGATCTTGGGGTTGTACTTCATCGTACAACTGCCGAGCGGGTAGAAATGGGTGTCGATGGAGAAGTTGAGCTGGCTGAGCGACGTGAAATACTGGACGACTTCCGGTTCCGAGACCTCCGGCAGCGCCAACTTAGATCGCAAGAGCGCCGGGTCTGGCAGGGGTTGGGGAGGCACGTCCGACTGAGGAAGGACCGCGCCCACCCTGCCGGGAACGCTGCGCTCCATCAGCAGCTTTGCGGTATCTCTGGTTCCTCCCCCTCGGGCCATTATGCAACCTCTCCCAGGGCCGCGGCCAACGAGTCAATTTCTTCGCGGGTATTCATCTCGGTGACGCAGACCAACATGCTGTTGGGGACGCTTTCCGCCAACTCTCCCTGGGGTTGGCTAATGTCCAGTCCGCCCAGGATGTTCCTCTCCATGAGGCGCTGGTTAATGGCTGTTGGGGAGTCGGGGCACTGGACGACGAATTCCTGGAAGAAGGTACCCTCTATCGGCAGCGAGTAGCCTGGTAGTTGGGCAATCGCCCCGGCTGCGTAGTGGGCTTTCTGGTAGCAGAGTTCGGCAACCTGCCGGAGTCCCTGTTTGCCCATAGCGGCCAGATAGATGGTGGAGGCCAGGGCGTACAGGGCCTCGTTGGTGCAGATGTTGCTGGTGGCCCGCTCGCGCCGGATGTGTTGCTCCCGTGTCTGGAGAGTCAGCACGTAGCCGGTCCGTCCTTGGTTGTCCACGGTCCTACCCGAAAGGCGGCTGGGCATCTGGCGAATGTACTGCTGCTTGGTGGAGAAAAGTCCCACGTAGGGTCCCCCAAAACTCGGCGGTATCCCCAGTGGTTGCCCCTCGCCGGTAACTATGTCCGCGCCGTAATGCCCGGGAGGGTTGAACATTCCCATCGCGATTGGGTCCGCGGACACCACGATGAGCGCGCCGTTGTCATGGGTCAGCCGGGTGAGGCTCCCCAGGTCCTCGATGTATCCATAGAAGTTGGGGTATTGCGTCACCAGACAGGCCGTGGAGTCGTCAACTTCGGGTGAACCGGGAGATACGAGGTTTAGCTCGATCCCCTGGGACTGGCAATAGGTGCGTACTACCTGGAGGTAGGCGGGAGACAGGGTGTTGGCCACGGCGGCCTTGTTGCGCCGGGTCACCCGGCAGGCCATCAGAACGCCCTCAGCGAGGCTGGTAGCCCCGTCGTACATCCCGGCGTTGGCGACTTCCATGCCGTAGAGGCTGCTGATTAGGGTCTGGAATTCGTAGATGACCTGTAGCGTGCCCTGGCTGGCCTCGGCCTGGTAGGGTGTGTACGCGGTCAGGAACTCTCCCCGGGTCATCAAGGCTTTGACGATGGACGGAATGAAGTGGTGGTAGGCTCCCGCGCCGAGAAATGACGGTCCGCTGCCCACCGGACGGTTCCGGGACGCCAGCCCCGCTAATTCACGCTGCACGTCCAATTCGGACAAGGGGCCGGGCAGGTCAAGGGGAGGGTTGCGGAACTGCTCGGGGATATCGAGGAATAGATCGGCGATGGAGTCCAGACCCAAAGCGCCGAGCATCTTGGCCTGCTCGTCTTGTGTGTTGGGAATGTAGTGGGACTGGAGGGTCATCTAAGTTATCAGTCTTGGACCCTGAGGCTTGGGTCCGGAAGGGAATGGGCGCTAATGAAGCTCGCTGATGTAGGTGTCGTATTCGTCGGCGGACATTAATTTCTCAAGTTCGGCTGGGTCTGCTAGGGAGACCCGCAAAAGCCAGCCCTCACCGAAGGGGTCTTCATTGGCCAATTCCGGGTGGTCGGCCAGCCGTTCGTTGACTTCTACTACGTCGCCGCTGGCGGGGGCAAACAGGTCGGAGACGGCTTTCACCGACTCCACTTCGCCCATCTTCTCAAGCTGTTTTAGAGTGGCGCCGGTCTGGGGCAGTTCGAAATACACGATGTCACCCAGTTGGTCCTGGGCGTACAACGTGATTCCGGCGAGGGCGCGCTGGGTGTCGCCGTCCTCTACCTTTATCCACTCGTGCTCGGTTGTGTACTTGCGGTCACTGGGGTTCAACTGGTCTGTGACCTCCAAGGGGTAGGTGATTAAGAGCCGCGAGGCCGGGAATAGAATGGCAGGTTTACAATCTGGGCGCTGGCGACCCGTCCCCTGATGTCCACGTCCAAGGAATTGCCTATCTGCGCGTGGCCTGACCCAACGTAGCCCAATGCGATGCTGGTGTCAAGGGTGGGTGAATAGCTGCCGCTGGTGACGTGACCCACAGCCTCGCCGGCGGCCAGAATGGGGTATTCCGCTCTGGGCGCGCTGCGGCCGGGGAGGGTCAGGCCGACGAGTTTACGGCCGGTCCCGCCTTCGTGCTGTTCCTTCAAGACGCCGGATCCCACGTATTCCTTGTCGAAGCGGACGAACCTCTCCTGCCCGGCCTCGATGGGGGTGGTGGTCTCGTCTATCTCGTGCCCGTGCAATGGCAGCGCCGCTTCTAGCCGGAGGACGTCCCGCGCGCCGAGCCCACAGGGGACCGCGCCAAGGCAGGAGAGGGTCTGCCACAACTCCTACGGCCTGTCCCGACCCGACCACAATCTCGAAACCGTCCTCGCCTGTGTACCCGGTACGCCCGACGTAGGCTGGCTGACCCTGGAATCGAGTCTTCATCCCGGCGAAGGGTCTCAGGGTTGTGGGGTCATCGTCGAACACACTCCCGATAAGGCCGGGAGTGTCAGGACCTTGAAACGCGACGAGGGCGGTGTCTACGGTGAGGTCGTCGATCTGGCAGTCGTCCTGGAAGCGGTCCTCGATCCACCTGTGGAACCACGCTATGACCGCGCCGCGGTTACCGGCGTTGGGGATGAGCAAGTACCGGTCCCCTGAAAGGCGGTAGAAGATCGTATCGTCGATGATCCCGCCCGACTCGTTGCAAATAAAGCAGTACCTGGCCCGGCCAACTCGCAAGCTGGCGGCGGACCCGGTGAGCACCCAGTCGAGAAACTCGGTGGCCTGGGGACCGGAAATGTAGAGCCTTCCCATGTGGGACACATCGAACAACCCGGACCCTGTACGCACAGCCCGGACTTCCCCCAGCGTCCCGGAATACTGGACGGGCATATCCCACCCGCCGAAGGGCACCATTCTCGCCCCCAAGGAGACGTGAGTTTCATACAAAGAGGTACGGGCATTTGTCGTGGTCAAAGGGGTGAAGGGTCCTTTGGGAAGAGTACACGCCACCGGGAGAGGGCACGGTAAGCATGATATCGTCGATGAGGTGATGGACGCAAATGCTGAGTAACTGTTCAGACTTGAATCGAACAAGTCAACGGTGAGGGAGATTATCCCCCTTTCGCAAAAGGGGGATTAAGGGGGATTTCTCTCCCTGGCAAGCCTGAACAATTAGCCCCAGGGCCTTTTCGTTCTCCCTCTCCCTGAAGGGAGAGGGCCGGGGTGAGGGGGGGAATCCTTCGCGCCGGCAACGGTTCCCTACGGCGGGAACGCCCTCACCCTAACCCTCTCCCAGAGGGAGAGGGGACACGTTTCCGAAAATGAAAAGGCCCTGAATTACGCCCCCTTCGGTCTTGTTCAACTACTGGCGGCAACGGTGAGGGAGACACTGGGAAGCCTCGTTTTGAGATAGTCGCTATTTTAGAGGCGGGGTCTGCCCCTCGGGGTTCCTCGACTGGCTCAGGGAGCGAGTCGGCGGAGCCTTTCCTCCAACTCGTGTACCCGTGCCTCGGCCCGCAGGCGGGCTTCCCTCTCGGTTTCTGCCCGCCGTCGCTCGGCTTCGAATCCGGCCTGGGAGCCATCAGCCCGCTCCCGCTGGTCCTCGTAGGTGAGGATGTGCCCGCCGGTGGCCGGGTCGTACCAGCCCAGCCTGCCGTCCTCCCAGCGGAGGTGCAGGTCCAACGCGGCGCTGTAGCCTCGCAAGCTGCCGTCCGCCAGTTCCTCTATGGGGACGGGCAGGTATCGCCCGTCCACCAGCCGCTCCCCGGCCAGCCGCGCCCCATGATGCTCTCCCGTCTCGTCAAAGCGCCAGTACTCGGCGATGCCCAGGGCGGCGTAGTCTTCCCGCTTTTCGCCCACGTCAATCTCCCCGGTGCTTGCCGAGGCCACCTCCAGCGCGAAGTCCGGTGGCTTCCCCTGCTCCGAGACCACGTAGCCGTTGCTGGCCTCGTACAGAGCCGGGTTCACCCCGAAGGCGATAAGCAGGTCGGGACGACGCGCCCGCACTCGGTCGTCACCCGGGCTTGTGATCATCCAGCGGTCCGCCTCCACCAGAGTAGTCTCCGGGTTACCGAAGTGCAGAATTAGGTGGTGAGCGTTGCCGGTTTTGTGCAGGTGGTCGTAGCTGGTCATCTCGTCGGGCTCGCGTTTGGGCGGGTCCGGCAGCCGGAAGCGGCCCGAGGATTTCGGAGTTCTGGCGGTGGTCATGATGGACCTCCGGAGGAACCGGTGGGTTTGGTTACGCGCCCTGGGGCGGGATGATTGAGAGTTCCACTGATTGTAACACTTGTCGGGCAGGACAGGGTGAGCCGCTTGGCGGAATTGTCGGCGCGGCAGGGACTATTGGTTTGCACAAGTATCTCCCTTTGTCCGAGTGCTGCCGACAGGCTGTTGCCAGCAACGGGCGGCAAAGCCCGGACTGCCGTTGTGATCGGACGTCACCCCTGAGGAGAGTGGGCCAGCCGGACGAGATAGCGAACCTGATTGCCTGGCTCTCTTCCGACGAGGCTTCCTATACATTGTGGACGGCGGCGCATGGGCCGGCGCGGAATAATGGATTTGCTTAGGGCTTCTTGAACCGTGGACAAGCTCATCGACATAGCGGAACGCCCGGTGGCCGATTACGGGTTCCGGCAGGCAGTATTGTACGGAGCCGAGGACGTGGCGCAGCTGTGGGAGCTTTCGGACCAGGAAAGATCGTTGTTGAATGGCCTGGTCATTGAGATGTTGGCTGGGTTGCCCATCCCGGTGGAACCGGACAACGTTCCCGTAGAACAGGCGCGTTTGGCACAGGTCATCCGGGACTCGGTCTCCGGTTGACCTGGTTTGGATGGATTCCGTCCGGATCTCCTCAGCTAGGCCCCGGAGTCGCGGTCGCTAAACCCGGACTCCCTGCGTCATAACCGACCATTTCCACGAAGCCCTTTCCGGTGACTGCCTCCTGACCTCTGGCCCCCTCCGCTGTCACCGCTCCCTCCCAATAGGCCACAGGGATAAACGCGCTGACGGCAAACTCGGCGTCCGTCAACACCGGTGTCAGGGTCAGGTCCATTTCCAGCGGCTCAACCCTGAGCGTCCAGCCCATGGGATATTCCGCCCCTGTGGCTTCGCTGCTCCAACTGCCCGTCGGAGTGAACGCGATAGCGTCACCTGGAATATGCACAGCTTGCCCCTCCTGAGGGACGTAGGTACCGTAAGTGGTTATGGGCTTATGTCCTTCCTGTTCCCAGACCACAGAGACCATCAACTCCGAACCGTCGTCTAGGTCCAGACTCAGCCAGTCCCAACCGATTGCCCTGGTGCTGAAATCGCCCCACTGGTGGTCCATCCATGCGGTCCCGCTGACTTGTTGAGGTTGACCGGCCACGGACACGAGCCCGGAAGCCTTCAGGTTGGTGCGTGAATAGTAATAGGTCTTCCCGGCTATCCCCAGGTCCACCAACCCGCTGCCATCGTGGAGCGTTGCGGGCTTCTGTGAAGTAGCCTGTACAGCGACGTCGTAGTCCCCTGTCTGAAACTCCAGCGAGTATTCCGACCCGTCTCCGGTCATGCTCCAATTAAATAGTCTCAGGTCGAAACTCCCTGAACTCTTTTTCAACAGAGGCAGGTCGGCTTGTTCCGCGGTTAGGTGAATCCCTTTCGAGTGGTCGGCCCAACTGAGCTGGGCCAGCCTGGGAGTGAGACCAGAGGGCAATACCAACTGGAACGTGACGAAGTGGAAGCTATATTCCAGGCCACTTTCGGTTGTCAGGTGTCCGTTGAAGTACCACCACTCCACGGGCGTCAGGTGGGCTCCTTCGTCTCCGGGAAGCTCCAGAGGTGGAAGCGGTGTTGTGATGGCAACCGTGGGCGTGGGTGTTGGTAACGGCGTTGGGGCCTGGGTTAGGATAGGTGTGTTCGTGGGTTTCGGGGTATGTGTCGGGGTGGGAGCGGGCGAGGGCGTGGACACTTCGGTGCTTGTTGGCGTGGCGGTGCGGGTATGCGTCGAGGTGGGGTTGGGAGCGGCCACCCCCGATTGTATGGAGTTCCCTGGTGTTGGGGGCACGCGCGGGGCGGCGGTATCCTCGTTACATGCGGTAAGAGTGAGGGCCAACATGAGCCAAACAAAGCCAAATTGGGCCAGAGTAAGAGTGAGTTTATGCATGATCGAGAACCCACTATCAATTATGCCACAGGCGGAGAAGGACTTACGCATCGTCACGGGTTGCCGGAGGGGGTCATTCGATTACCGGCCCAATTGTCCGGACCTGGATTCACAGGATTATGGGATTCTTATGATTTCCAATCATATAAATCCCGGAATCAGAGAAATCACAGTTCAGACGAACAATCGAAGCACCCTGGGGCTCCCGAAGGGGCCGTGCCTCACCGTGGTCCCTGTCAAAGACTGAAAGGACTGACCAGAAGCAAGGCCGCGTCTCGTGGCTGAATGGGGTGTATGATAGCCCCGCCCGCTGGAGCGGGCACTTGTCGGTTTTTAAGGAGTGCTAGAGTGGCTGAGTTGAGCCAGCAGGAGATCAACGAATACCTGAATGAACCCCACGTTGCCAACCTGGTCACGGTCCGTCCCAGCGGCAGGCCCCACGTGGCCCCGGTGTGGTTTTTGCCGGAAGAGGGCCGGGTGTGGGTGATCGCGGGCGAAACGGCGGTCAAGGTGCGCAACATCCGGCGGAGTCCTTCGGTTGCCCTCTCCGTGGCAGCCGACTCCCGGCCCTACCGCTACGTAATTCTGGAAGGCCAGGCGTCGGTTATCGAAACCAACCTGGACGATATGGTCAGCCGCATTTGTATCCGCTATGACGGACCGGTGCGCGGGGCCGAGTTCGCACGGGAGCTACTGTCTTCAGGCGGGACGGTGCTAATCGAAGTCCAGGTGAACAAGACCATATCCTGGGTCGACGACGGCTAGTCCCGAGGCGGCGGGACTAGCGGCGGCAGCACGTTTTCTATCCAGGGGACCAGGTCTTGGATGACCTCGACGCTGATCTCGTGGGCCATGTTGTACTCGTGGAATTCGGGAGTGTAGCCGGCGCCTTCCAGAAACTCCATGGCGGCATAGGCCCTGTCTGCGGTCACCATGGGGTCGGATAGGCCGTGGGCTATGAAGATCGGCTGAGTGCGTTCGCTGGGGAGCCGGGGGCTCAACTCGCCGGTGTCGGGCAACGTGGCGCTCAGGGCAGCCAGCCCGGCGAACTTGTCGGGGTTCGTAAGGCCACAGCGATAGGTCATTCCTCCGCCCTGGGAAAATCCCATCAGGACTGACCGCCCAGGGGTTATGTGGAATTGTTGGAATACTTCCTCGAAGAACTCGGACAGCAGGTCTTCGGCCTGTTTCGATTCGTCGGGAGTGCCCATGCCCCTTGGGGTCATCCAGCCAAATCCCATGTGACCCCCGCCAAGGTCGAAGGGAATGGGCGCGTTGGGGCAGGCATAGACGTAGCCTGTGCGGTTGATCGCCGGAGTCAGACCCGCCAGGTCCTGCATGTTTGCGCCGAAACCGTGGAGCAAAACAACCAGGGGATAGGCGAGGTCAGGGTTGTAATCGTCGGGCAATATCGTCAGATATTGTAAACCTTTGCCCTGATGTTGCTCGGCCTGCATAAGCGCCACTCCGGAGCTTCCCGGCCCGCTGTGCGGTGAGACATCTCCGGGAGCTATGAGTCCGCCCCATCCTAACATCCCCGGTGTCTGGGGTGAAACCCCAGGCCGGACCTGGCCAAGCAGATACGAAACTCCGCCTTTCCCAACGAAGGTTCCTGGTCCATAATTTCCCGCGAGGGGTGAGCGTATGCCGATTGGAAACCGGGCGGCAATTACTCACCGCCCAATTCGGTAGCCGATAAGGGGGAACGAGATGGCGTTGATCTATCACCTGGTTGCCAGGTCCGATTGGGAGGCCGCCAGCGCCCAGGATGACTACAGCGCGGAGAGCCTGACCCTGGAAGGTTTTAACCATTGCTCCAAGGACCCGGACCAACTGTTCGCGGTAGCCGGCAGGCTGTTTGCGGGCCGGACCGACATGTTGGCGTTGGAACTGGACACGGGCCGGTTGGTCTCGCCGGTCAAGGAAGAGCCTAGCAGGTCTGGCGAGATATACCCTCACATTTACGGACCGATCAATAAAGGGGCCGTGGCCAGGGTGTTGGCGCTAATTCCGGGAGAAGGGGGCGGGTATTCGTTGGTGGAGTCCTGATGGGAAGAGTGCGGGGATTGCGGGTTACTGGAACGAGCCTGGGTCGGAGTGGTGTCGGCCGTTCGGAGAGTCGTTGGCGCGGGCGGCCTTGATAAGAAAGGCCAGGAGACCTCCCCCGATCAAGAATATGGCGATGAACAGCACTCCTATTGCCGCCCAGAGTCCAGCTTCGTCTCCCACCATCCTTCCGTGGGCGGAGAAGGCTCCAAGGAAAACCGCCAGGCTAGAAGTAAACCACTCCATACAAGACCGGCCAGACCAAGACGACGAAATACCAGAAGATGGACGCCGCTTCCATGCCGGCCATCCTCCGGGGGAACTGCCTCCGCAGAGCAGATGCTGTCACGAGGGCCAAACACAGCACCGCGGTCAATACGTGGATGGCATGGAAGCCTATAAGGACGTAGAAGATCGAACCGTACGAGCTGGATGTGACCGTTAGCCCGTAGCCGATGAGCCTGGCCCACTCGATTCCTTGCAAGCCTACGAAGAGCCCGCCCAAGGCTAGGGTTAGGACCAAGAGGGTGGTGAGGGTGGCGGTGGAGGTGTCCGGCTTCCTGTATTTGGTCATAAACAGGAACATGGTTGCCCCGCTTACGAGCAGCACGGCGGTGTTGATCGCCGTGGCTATGACCGGGAACCTTGGTTGGTCGAGGGGAGGCCAGAAATCTAGGGAAGCCCTGATGGAAAGGAAAGCGCTGATAAGTCCGGCGAAGGTCATCGCTTCGACTACTATGACCAAGACCATGCCGAAGCGCGCAAGTGCGATGGTGTTGACCCTTGGACTGTCGCCGGGCTGCCAACTGTGATGGTCTCCGTTGACCAGACCCGAGGGTGGGGTGGGTAAATCGGTGGCGGCGTTTCTTCTGGCGTCGCCGTTGCGGGCTCCAACCGGGTGCGTCGACCCAGGGTGTTGCCGCTCTTCGCTCATTGCTTCTGGGTGGCGGTGAGATCGAAGAAGGTGCCGGCCAAGAAGAAGCCCACGAAAAACAGGGCCATTAAGCCCAGCGCCCAGAGGAACTTGCGCTCAAACTTGAGGTGCATGAAATTGGCGACCACCAGGGCTGCTTTGATTACCCCAAGGATGAATAGGAATGCAAGGAGCGCCATCTCAAGGACGTGGGCGGCTCCCGCGCTGAGCTGGTGGACGAACGATGTTACCAAGATTGTGGTTACAATGCTGGTCCCGGTGAGCAACAGCAGTATGAACCAAATCAGCAGGTAATTGGGAAAATGTTCTTCGTGCTCGGTGTGCTCCGCTGCCATTGAGTCGTCGCTCCTACGAGAGATAGAACAGGGGCCACAGGAACAGCCAAACTATGTCCACGAAGTGCCAGTACAATGCCGTGGCTTCGAGGGTGAAATTGGGCCGCCACTTGCCCATGTAAAGGACCAGAATGATCGTGAATGCGATCAGTCCGATAAGTACGTGGACCGCATGGAGTCCAGTGGCCGTGTAGTAAAGCTGCCAGAATGGACCCGAGTGGATCGTGTAGTCGTGGGCGATCTCGGTGGGCCATTCGATGGCCCATTTCAGAGCTAGGAACAGGATTCCAAACGCCAGACAGCCCAGGATGCAGAGCTTGGCCGGACCGTGGTTGCCCGTGGCGCTCATCTTATGAGCCAACGCGACCAACATACTGCTGGTCAGCAGGTTGAAGGTGTTTACGGACCCGATGATGGGGTTGGTGTGCTCCGACGCCTCTTTCCAACCCGGGAAAGATATCCGGAACAGTACGATGGTCATGATGACCCCGCCGAAGAGGACGACCTCTCCGGACAGGAACAGCCACATGCCCAATTTGGGCGCGCCGATACCCGTAGGTTCTACATGTTCCAGGGGTTGTGCTTGTGCATGGGCCATTACTCTAGTCCCCCGCAGTTACGGGAAGGAGCCTTCCCTGTGGCTCGTAGTCCATCCCGTTTTCCACACCCTCAGGCGCATACTCGTATGGGTCCCTTTCCACGATCGGGACTGTGTCCCCCCAATTCAGGTGGGGTGGTGGAGATGGGGCCGACCATTCCAACGTTGTGGCTTCCCATGGATTCATCGACGCTTTCTTGCCAGCGATCAAACTGTAGAAGAAGTTGAACACGAAGAGGAACTGTACAAGTATCAGCGCCACCCCGGCCAGCGAGGCCATATCGTTGAGCCAGGCATACTCCTGCAGGAAGGGAATATGGTCGTAACCTGAGTACCTTCTGGGGTAACCGGCGAAGCCAAGAATGAACATGGGTGTGAAGACGAGATTAAAGAGCACAAATGTGCTTATCGCATGGACCTTCCCGATTCCCTCGTGCATCAGCCTGCCGAACATTTTGGGGAACCACCACTGCACGGCGGCGAAGGTGGATAGTATCACCGATGCGAAAATCACGTAGTGGAAATGGGCCACGACGAAATAGGTGTCGTGGAGCTGGATGTCGGCCACGGTAGCGCCTAACTGCAGCCCCGTAAGGCCGCCGACGATGAATATGACGTATGCAAAAAAGGCGTAGAGGAACGCCGCGTTGAACCTGAGCGATCCTCCCCAAAGAGTTAGACCCATGGCCACTACGATGACCAGGAACGGCACCGAGATGATGATCGTCGTGATGCTGAATCCCACTGCGGCCAGGGGATTTAGTCCAGCCATGAACATATGGTGGGCCCAGACCATGAAGCTGAGGACACCGGCAAAGATGGTCGCGTAGATGATGTGCTTGTAGCCGTGCAGGGGCTTACGGGCTGCCGCCGGGAAGATTTCCGAGATGACTCCCAAGCCGGGAATCAGGATTACGTACACCTCGGGATGGCCGAAGAACCAGAACAGGTGCTGCCACAGCAGCGGGTCGCCCACCGCATCGCCGGTCACGAGGTAGAAGTGGGTGCCGACATTCTTGTCGAACAGGAGCATGAACGTCCCGGCGATAAGCGGCCCTACGGACATCATGAACAGAAGAGAGGCGATCACAACCATCCAGATTACGAGTGGCAGCCTCATCAAGCTCATTCCCCTCGCCCGCAAAACGAAGGGCGTCACGACGAAGTTGATTCCACCCATTAAGACGGCGGCGAACTCCAGGGCAAGACCCACCGCCCAGAGATTGATTCCCCAGTTTACTCCAGTTAGCTCGGAGTTTGCGCTGAGTGGGGCATACGCGGTCCATCCGCCAGAAAAAGGGCCACCAGGTACGAAAAATGACGCCATGATGACGACGCTGGAGATGAAGAACGTCCAGTAGGACATCATGTTCAGCAGCGGAAACGCCATGTCCCTCGCGCCGATCATCAAGGGGATGGTCAGGTTGCCGAAGAAGCCCAGGAGAATCGGCATGGCCACCCAGAAGATCATCAGGGTGCCATGCATGGTCACGTAGGCGTTGTAGCGGGCCGGCTCCAAAAATTCCATCTCCGGCAACGCCAAGTGAGAGCGGAACATCAGTGCGATGATCCCGCCGAAGAGGGCGAAAAACAGCCCATTCAGCAGGTACTGTTTGGCGATCATCTTGTGATCGGTTGAAAAGATGTAGGTTCTTATCCAACCCATCTCGGCGTGGTGGGCCGCTGCGTGTGCCGCCATCACGGAACTCCTAAGGTAACCGTTCTAGAGTCGAGCCAACTTGCAAAATCGGCAGGCGCCAGCACCCTTACGTTGGACATCATTCGGTAATGTCCCAAGCCGCATAGCTCGGTGCAGATTGCCGGGTATTCCCCGGCCTCCTTGGCCACGAACCACACCCGCGTCACTCTCCCGGGGATCACGTCGTATTTCACCCTCAAGTGGGGGACGAAGAAAGAGTGGATGGTGTCGCCCGAGGTCATGTTGAGGATGACCAGCCGGTCTTCCTCGACGACCAGGTCGTTCCCAAGAGTGAAGTCGTCGGCGGTGCCCAGGGTCTTGTCGGCGCCGGGGTACTCAAACGCCCAAAAGAACTGGCGTCCTGACACGTTGATGGTCAGCGCCTCACCGTGTTTCGCTTCCAGGCTCTCTTCGCCTTTGAGGATGGTCTCGGCCCATCCCCATGTGGAGAAAACCGCGATGACGATGTCGAAGATGATCATCGAGATGTCCAGGATTATCAGGCGGGTGATCCAGCCGCTCATGTGACGTGTGGCGGTTGGATTCTTACTCTGCCGGAAATTGATCAGGGCGATTATGATGAGGGCAAAGGAAAGTATGGCCACCGCCAGCGTGACCATAGATATGATCAGGAGGCTCCAGTCGAGCCACCACCCATGGGTGGAGATGTCCGGCATTATAGGCATTTGTGTTGCTCCCTAATGGGCCGGGGAGGTTGTAGTGGGGCTTTCGGACGGTAGCTCCCGCATTGGGACCCTTCCGTCGATCCCCAGTTGTTTCACGTGGAGGATGTACGCGATGAGGTTCCAGGTATCCTCATCGGAAATGTTGTTGGCCACCATGGGTGTGCCCTTGACGCCCAAGCGGATGCTTTTGAACATATCTTCGATAGCGGGCCTGCGGATGGGTTCATGGGCATAGTCCCTTGGCACTATCGGCAGGAGCTCCCCGTCTTTGATCCAGTCCGTAACCTGGTTGGCCAGAGGCGCGCCGCCCATCTCCACGTCGCCGTGACATGCCTGACAGGCCCTGCTGACGAACAATTCCTTGCCGGTGTCCACCCTTGCCTGGGAGTTGAAATCTGCGGGGACCTCCGGGACCTCGATGCCGAGGCCGGAGGGCTGGTTGAATTTCCAGGCCGCGTACCCGAAGGTCTTAACGTACTCTATGACCGCCTCAAGCTCTTCCTCTGAGAAGCCGGAGAACCCGGGCATGGGAGTGCCGGGGAGGCCATCGGTGATGGTCTTCCTCAGGTCCTCGTCCAACGCCAACATATCCGGCCGGTTGGAGGTGTTGAACTTAAAGACCACTGCGCGGGACTTGTGGGACTGGCCGGTGAAGTCCCTGGGCGTGACTTCCAGGCGTTCCGGGGTAATCTGGTCTCCGTCGCCGTTGGGACCGTGACACGTGGAGCAATTCCGTTGGTAACTCTCCCGGCCTTGAGTGACCCTGTCCATATCGGGTTCCCAGCGGATCCTTAGCCTAAGATCGTGGTGGTCGGCAAGCCTGTACAGAGCGGCCCGCATTGAAGGGGCGTTGACGCTCCGGAGGGCGTTGACACTGTCATCGACCAGGCGGTTGTTCTCTTCCCGGCCGGTAATCTGAGCGAGTTGGATGAGGTTGGCCCTCACCTTGACCAGTACGGGGCGGACCGCGCCCTGCTCCTCCCTGGGAGCGTTTACCATCAGGAGGTTGATACCCGCGCTTATTAGCTCTTCAGCGGAACGGACGACTTCGGCCCGGTAGTCCATTTCGTCCCGTTCCGCGTCTTCCATGGTGAAGACTCTGGGTGTATCTTCCGGCGCCTGGAATGCAAAGGTCAAAGCGACCCCGCCCACCAGGAGGAATACGGTAATCAGCAAAGCGATAAGTACGTGCTTCACGCTATTCGCTCAACCTTCGCAAATGGTTTCCCCAACGTGATTTGCCGTTGTGCCTCGAGGACGCGGGCCGGTGGAAGTCCCGGCTGATTCCGCCTCGCATCCTACGTAATTTGCTGCTTGTATTCAAGCGGATGGACAGTATCATAAGGCCGTCGGACATGTCAATGAATATGAATGGACCGTAGCGCGGGCCTTGCGGGCCTTAATGAAGGGGTACCGGTCAGACATACGGCGTCCATTATCAGAGAGCGACGACACTGTCCACCATCATCGCCCCGAACAGCAATCCCAGGTATAGCAAAGAGTACAGGTAGACATGCCTGGCGTACCGGGCGCTGTATTCCCTGGTCAGCCGCCATGCCAGGGCTATGAACATAATGCCCAGCGGGAGGGCCACTCCCAGGTAAATCCAGTCAACCGCCTGGGTGAGAGCGAAGCCGAGTGTCGCCGCAACCAACACCAGGGAGTAAACGAAGATGTTGGAGGTTGTGTATTTCCGGCTGGATACTACGGGTAGCATTGGAACACCGGCGCGCTCGTAGTCTTTCTGAATCAGTAACGCCAGGGCCCAGAAATGGGGAGGCGTCCAAAGGAAGATGATTACGAATAGGTAGACGGCGGGGATGCTCAGAGAGCCGGTGACGGCAACCCACCCGACCATGGGCGGGATGGATCCCGCCGCTCCGCCGATTACGATGTTTTGCGGCGTCGTCCTTTTCAGCCACATGGTGTAAACGAACACGTAGAACAGTGTGGCGGCCAGGGTGAGAACAGCGGCCAGCAGGTTGACCCCACTCCAAAGAACAAGGAAGGCGGCGACGTTGAGCAAAATGCCAAATGAAAGGGCGTTGTTCGGCGATATCCGGTTGGCGGGCAGAGGGCGCTGCCAGGTGCGGGTCATCTTGAGGTCGATGTCCCGGTCCCAGTAGTGGTTTAGGGCGTTTGCTCCGCCCGCTCCCATAGCGCCGCCCAGGCACACCAACAGAGCGAGGCCAAGGGGAGGGACTCCCTGGGATGCGAGGAACATTCCTCCCAGCGCCGTCAACAGAAGAAGGATGATAATGGGCGGTTTGGTTAGGGTCGCATAGTCGCTGAGGACTCTCAGCACCGCGACCAGCCGCGAAAGCTCAGGCGCCGCAATATCACGCCGCTCAAGCATGGACCGGCTCCGGGTCGGACGCCTGCCTGTGGACGAATGCCAAGGCGATAATCCACACCATGGCGCCCCAAAGCAGCGTGCCAAGGGCGAGATGCAGGGCTCTCAACTCCAGGGGGAAGCGGAGCCAAATGGTCAAAGCGCCGACCAACACCTGTGCGGCGAAGAGGGCGGCGGCCAAGATCGACAAGTAGCGGACCTCTTTCGGGTTCCGCTTGTCTCTGAATCCCAGATGGAGGGCGTATAACAGGATAATTCCGATCAGGGCGGCCGCGGCCCTGTGGGCCATGTGAATTAGCTGAGGCTGGGTCGCCGGGACCAGGCTCCCCTGGCACAGAGGCCATTGGGTACAGGCTGCCGTCGCACCCGACACCGTTACTAAGGAACCTGTCATGATAAGAACATACACGCCTATCCCGGCGGCTGCAACCACGGGGAGATAACCGAGGCCACCGCCGTTGCGCAGGTCTTCCACAAACTGGACTGCACTCCCCCTACGGCTGGCGATCAACACCACGATAACACAAGCCAGAAGGGCTTCCGCCATGGCCAGATGGGCCGCCACCAGAGAGCCGTGTAGCTCGGTCAGCACCGTGACCCCGCCCAACCCGGCCTGGACCAAGACCAGAACAAGGGACAGGCTGGCGCCACCGACGAGCCATTTGTCCCGCCGGTATGCCAACCAGGCAGCGCAACAGGTGGCCAACACCAGAGGGCCCACCAAGACCGACGCGACCAGCCTGTGGCTGTATTCAATGATCGCGTCGGTCCTCAAGGGAGGAACGACCCTGCCGTGGCAGAGGGGCCAATCGGGACAGCCCAGGCCCGACCCGGTGACCCTGACAACTCCTCCTAGCACCACCAGGGCGAGAACTGCCGCGACAGTAGCCAGGCAGAGGACAAGGAACCATTGGCTGGGCCTGTTGGACTGGGGAAAAGCACTGCCGGACTCCGCTACTGCCATCAGACCGCACAGGAAAGTATCATAGTGGCATGGGGATGTCAATTGAAACTGAAGGGGCGCTTTGGCCAATGCGGGCTGAAGGAAACCGCCGACTCCAACGCTACGGTCCATTCCTTGACAGTACATAGCGCTGGACTTAACATTAATTGCCCAAGCCGAGGTAGCTCAGGTGGTAGAGCACGGCACTGAAAATGCCGGTGTCGACAGTTCGAGTCTGTCCCTCGGCACCTTCCCACCAATTAGTAATGGTCTCCCTGATTAGGGAGGCCTTTTTAATCTGCGGGGGCGGGCGCTCCGGAGTGTCCAGGGGAGGCTTCCTCCCCGGCGGAACGTAGTAGCAACACCGGGTCACCCGAGTTTCGGACGACTCTGTCGGAGACGCTACCCATCACCCACCGGCCCACACCGGACCGGCCATGAGTGGTCATCGCCACCAAGCGGTCCGAGGTCTCGCCGGCAACGTCGATGATCGACGCGGCGGGGTCTCCCCTGAGCAAGTGGGCCTCCACCGAGCTGATCCCCTCTTGCAACAGCCGCTGTTTTAGCTGCTCCAGGTATGCCGTGGCTTCCTCTTCGGCCTGGGTTGCCATCGATTCGGCCATACTCTCGAAAGAAGGATTGTAAAATTCGGGAGCGGCCGCCAACTGGAAGTAATCGTTCCACTCGGGCAAGACGCGCACCAGGTCCACCGAAAGGCCCAACCCCCTGGCGATGGGCGTCATGTGGGGTATTATCTGTTCCGCCAAGGCCGACCCGTCCACAGGCAGGACCACCTTGTCGAATCTCTCTCCATGCCCAGACCCTTCCTCTTCGGAGCGGACCACCAGCAATGGTGTGTCGGCCAGGTGAAGCACGCGGTCCGCGACGCTGCCCAGCCACCAGCGGGCGGCCCCTGAACGCCCGTGGCCGGACATGGCGATAAGTGACTCGGGGTGGCGGCCGGCCTCCGAAACTATCTCCTGCGCGGGAGTCCCGCTGGGTGTGGCCGTTGAGACTTGGAGGCCCGCCGATCGAAGGTCCGATGCGATGCCTTCCAGGTAGGAGGCGGCGTGGTCCTTGAGGTGAGTTTTAGATTCGTACTCGTGGGCGTCCGGGTTCAAACTGTGCCCAATGGTGGGAGTGGGTGGTTCCACCACGGTCATAAGGGTCACGGGGATGGACAGCCCAAGCCCCAACTGCCGGACGTAGGGCAGGACCTGCTCACTGAGAGATGAACCATCCAATGGCGCCACCATGCGAGAGTACATTGCGCTGTATCCTCCGTGACCCCTTGTGTTGACAGCCGCGACGGTGAGTCCGGTGGGTTTGGCGGTCTGGCCGGGCGTCTTAGGGTTTAGACAACTCGGCGATCAGGCTGGTCGCGCGGTGTACGGATTCCCCGGGGTTGGGACCGGCTCCCATGGGGGAGAGCAATACTTCGCTCGCGCCGAAGGAGAACATCTCTTCGATCCTCTCCTTCACTCTGGCTTCATCACCCCAGAACACGACCGAGTCGATCATCGCGTCGCTCCAGGCGCCTTCCGCAGCCTCGGGGAAACCGGCGTCGATGAGCATTCGTTGGTAGAAAGGCAGCCGCGGGTTCGTGATCTGCCGTCTAACCAACTCCCGGACCTCCTCGGCGTTCTCATGGACGCATACCGGCGCGTGGGCGATCAAGGGAGGTGTCTCGCGCCCGGCTTCTTCGGCTCCTTTGCGCATGGCGGGAAGTGCCACGTCCCTCAGGTAAACGCCGGGACAGATCCAGCTAATCGCGCCGTCGGTCTCCGCGCCGCATAGCTCGAAAGACCCGCGTTGTAGGGCCGACGCCATCACGGGCACGTCTACCGGGGCCGAGATGCTGTCGTGGGCCTGATAATACTCGCCGTGGAAGTCGACCTCGCCTTCTTGGAGCAACGGCTTCAGTACGCGCAGGTATTCCCTGAGCCGGGCCAGCGGGCTGCTCATCCGGATACCCATGGAGCGCATCATTGGCCGGTGGCTGGGGCCCACGCCCAGTCTGAACCTGCCAGGAGCTAGCTGCGCTATGACCTGGACCTGCTGGACCATGACCAGCGGGTGGCGGGGGAACGTGGGCACGATGGACGTGCCGAACTTGATGTTCTGGGTCTGGACCGCGGCCGCGGCGAAGGTGGTCAGGCTGTCGGGACGTGCGCCGCCGGTGGTCAACCACACCGCCGGTATGCCGACGGCTTCACAGCGTCCGATCCGGCCCAGGACTTCGGGTGTATCCGCGCCGCTGACAGCCACTCCGATGAGCTTTTCGGTCATCTCATGCTCCTGCCGGTGGTCTAATTCCCGGTAGCCCTGACGGACTCCCCGGGGCGTGAGGCGGGCTCGAGCCAGTCCTCTCCGATCAGCGCTACATCCCCGTTTGCCAGCTCCACGTAGTAGGAAGGGAAGGTCTCGGCGTAGCTGGAACCGGCAGCCTCGAGCCAATCGGCGGTACACTGGGGAGCGATGGTGCCGATTGATCCTTTGGCATCCCTGGGGGGCTCTTTATACGTGCCGTCGCGCTGCTTGATTCGGACTTGCTCGTTGACGTTGAATTTCCGGTCCATGGATTCTCCCGGTCATGGGAATCCGCAATTGTCCGAACTGCGAGTCTTGTGATTTTAAGATGGCCCTGATTCTTCGCCATCATCTGAAAAATCAAGGCCATCTCTTAATCATATAGATCACAGTTCAGACAGGCCCTTTGCGGAACGAGACGAGTGAAGTATATCACGGTGAAGAGGTGATATACTCAGCCAGCGGCGCGGCCACGCGCCTAGATAGAGATGTGGACCTTCGGGGATTTGGGATGGATACAGGGCTTAAAGACAAGGTCGTAATGATTACCGGGGCGACGCGTAACCACGGCAGGGCCAGCGCGTTGGCCTTTGCCGAAGAGGGCGCCAATCTCCTCCTTTGCACCCGCCAGAGTATGGACCTGCTGGAGGAGACCGCGGGCATGGCCGCCCAGTCCGGTGTGCGAGTGGTGACCGGGCAATGCGATGTGAGCAGCGAAGCGGACGTGGACGCGTTCGTGAACATGGGTCTCTCGAAATTCGGGCGCATCGACGTGCTGGTAAACAACGCGGTATGGCGCGTTCGCGAAAGCCTGATGGAGCTGGACGACGAGAAATGGGAGGCGGCGTTGGCGGTAAACGTGGACGCCCTTTTTCTGACTTCCAGGGCTGTCCTGCCTGGTATGGTCAAGAACCGGTGGGGCCGCATCATCAACTACTCTGGCATCGCCCCCTTCCGGGGAGTGGTGGGCCAGGGCACGCTGAAGATGGCCGTGGAAGGCTTCACCAGGGCATTGGCCAAGGAATACGGAAAGTACAACATTACGGCCAACTGTGTTGGTCCCGGCAGCATCCAGGTGGTGCGCACTCCAGGCCAGGAATCGAGTCCCAACGAACGGACGACGGCGTTGGATATCCCCGTACCCCGGCAGGGGACCGTCGAGGAATGCTCGGTTCTCGCCGTGTTCCTGGCCAGCGCACAGGCTTCCTACATCACCGGCCAGGCCTACCTGGTCAACGGCGGGGCCCACTTCTTGTAGGACCATACCGGACTCTCAGTGGAGGCATTGCAAATTGCGGAGTGGACTGGAAGGGAAGACCGTCCTGGTCACCGAAGTTGCCCGAAACCTGGGAAAGCCCACGGCCCTGGCTTTCGCCGCTGAGGGGGCGAACCTGGTGCTGGCCAGCCTGGATGGTGGGGAGGCGTTGGAGCAGGCGGCCCACGAGGCTGAGGCGTCAGGGGTCAAGGTGGTTACCGCTACTTGCGATACCAGCGACGGAGGACAGGTGCGGGAGTTGGCCCGCAAGGCTTTGGCCGAGTTTGGTTGTGTGGACGTCCTGGTAAACAACGCGTTGTTGCCGGCGGAATCCCTGCCCCTGGAGCAGTTGTCTTTCCAAGCATGGAAACGGAAGTTAGACGTGGAACTCAGGGGAGCCATGTTGGTGTGCCAGGCCGTGATACCAGCGATGGTTGAACGTCAGTGGGGAAGGGTGATTAATTTCGCCGGTCTCTCGGCGTTCAATGGGGACGACCCCATCAGCAGTACCGCCGAACTGGGCATGGTGGGTCTCACCAGGGGCATCGCCAGAGAGTACGGGAAATTCAATATTACGGCCAACTGTATTTGCCCAGCGGGCGTGGAAGCGTCTGAAGCAGGCGTCCCAGCCGCGTACCCGCCCAGTGACGGCGACCCAATTCCACGCTGGGGCAAAGGCAGGGAAGTGGGATTCCTGGCCGTCAGTCTTGCGAGCGAGGACGCGGGTTACCTGACCGGGCAATGCCTTTTGCCGAACGGCGGGAAGTACTTTCTTTAAGGAATTGGCCCCAAGCCGCGCAATGGCTTTCGATAGTTAGCCCAGCAATAGTTAGGAAACCTCTGAACAAGTCGCCCGCACGACCATTTCCCCTATCTGACGAGGCTCAATTCAAGGACTTATTCAGAGTATCCTTAGACCAGAAGGAGGGCCGGGGATGCCGGACCTGACCTACGAGCCATACCCGGAGAAGCATTACGCCATATTCAGGATGACCCGGCCTGACCGGCTGAACGCCCAGGGCGCTCAGATGCGCGAGGACCTGGACGAGGCAATTATGGAGTTCACCCAGGACCCGGACATGCGAGTCGGCGTTGTAACCGGGGAGGGCAGGGCATTTTCCGCCGGGGCAGACCTGCGGGAGATGGCGGAGCGCAACGCGGCGGCGGTGTCTTCGGCAGGACCGTCGGAGGAGAGGCCGATACCGCCTCCGGAGCTTAGGGTCGACGGTCTGCGCTCCGGGCAACCGTTTTCCCGGAACCCCAAGCCTTTTATCGCCGCAGTAAACGGGCTGGCCATCGCCGCCGGGATGGAACGCGCCGCCGACTGCGACATACGCATCGCGTCTACCGATGCATACTTCGGGCTGTTCGAGGTGAAGCGTGGCATCCTGGCCAACTATGCAATACACCACCTGGCCCGGATCATGCCCCACGGCGAGGCCATGTACCTGATGCTCACGGGAGACACCCTCAGCGTGGAGGAGGCCCACAGGCTGGGGTTCGTCCACGAGGTGCTGGAACCTGAGCGGTTGATGCCACGGGCTGTTGAGATGGCCGAGACCATCGGGGCGAACGCTCCCCTGGCGGTCCAGGGCACTAAGGCCGTGGCGCAGCACTGGCGCCTCTACGGACTGGAGCAGTCCTTGCAGCTAAACGCCTGGGTGAATTTTCGCGTCAATAACTCCGAAGACGCCAAAGAAGGGCCGAGGGCTTTTTCCGAGAAGCGGGACCCGGTCTGGAAGGGCCGGTAGGCTCCCAGAAACGCGGGCAAGGGCAACTGGTCAGACTTGAATAGAACAAGGCAACGGTGAGGGAAAATCTCCCCCTTTCGCAAAAGGGGGATTGAGGGGGATTTCCCCCACGTCAAGTCTGAACAGTTACGGGCAATGGTCCCCATTGCGGAATTCGACAGGCCCTATTATCATTGATCGGGATTACCGGACTCAAAGCCGGGCTAAAAACCGGGCGGCACATTGCCCCAAGGAGATCACAATTGGCAGACCTGCCTAGCGACAAAGCCATCCAACGGATGCGGGTGTTTATCGAACGGTACTGTGACAAATCGGGTACATACACACACCCCGGAGAGGGCGTAACCGAGGCCGTGGTACTTGGTCTCGCGCAGAACGTGGACGACATCGGCAGACCCCTCTGCCCGTGCCGCTTCTACCCCGACAAGAAGGAAGAGGTCAAGAACCGGACGTGGATTTGCGCCTGCGACGACATGCAGATCTACAAGTATTGCCACTGTCTGCTGTTCGTGGACAAGGAAGGGATGCCAATCACCGAGTACTTGCCCGAAGACCATGAGGGCAGAGCGATCTACGGACTGGTAAAGGACCCTAATCCGGACAAGGGCCGGCCATTACGCGACAAGGCCGAGGAGCGGGAGATAGAACGGAAGGAAAGGCCCTCATAGCCTTCCCCACTGACCCCTGGTAAAGGGGACTCTGCACCGCTCCGGGTCAGCACATTCACCGGGCGCGGGACCAATCTTTATTTTGCCTAGCGCGAAAAACGCCACGCCGGTCGCAACCGGCGTGGCGTTTCTCTTGGGCTGTTAGTGCATGGGCGAGAAGGCGGCGGGGACCAGAATCTTGTTCTCCTGGCTGACCCGGCCGGGTGCGCCGGACGGCCAATGGGGAGACTTGCTGGATTCCCTGCGGACCTCTTCGCGGTGGTTCAGGTCGTTGTAAGGCCAGACGTGCATCCACTTGTTGAGGTTCCCTGTTTCGGTGAACATGCCGGCGGCCAGCGGAGAGAACTCTTCCCGGTAGGGCAGGGCATCGGTCCAGAGCCGGATTAGCTCCGGGATGGATCCTGGCTGGTAGGTGTAGGTGCGCATCTCATAGATGTTGCCCAGGGCCTGGTCGCCGCCCATGGGTTTCATGAATGGGGCGGGCGTCCATATTTCCGAGTTCATATTGAGGATCGCCCCGTTGCTGGGAGGCGGCCAGTTGGGGTCCTTGGAAGATTCAGCCCTGATCCTCTCGCGCTCGTCCATGTTCTCGTAGGGCCAAACGTGGATGATCTGGTTCAGCGGCCCGATCTCCGTGTGCCAGAAGGCGGCGAGCTTGGAGTATTGTTCCCTGTACTTTAGAGCGTTTCCGAAGTTCTCCTCGTACTGGGCAACTGAGCCTGGCTTGAGATCGTAGGTACGGACTTCGTATATCATGCGCGGCTCCTTAACGGGACTGGATATGAAGGGTGGACTACGCGGCCAGTGTAGCAAACGCCCCAAGACGGAGGCAATTCATTGTCTGAACTGTGATGTTCGTGATGCGGTGATTTCCGTGATTGGAGGTCTTCAAGGAAGGCGGGAAATCAGGCAAATCCTTGAATCAAATGAGTCACGGTTCAGACCACCCTTTACAGCCAGCGGTTGTGGCCCCAGAATCTCGACCATAGGAGTGACGCATGTCTGAATTGCTTATCAAGAACGGCCTCATCATCGACGGCAGCGGCAGCCCCGGTTTCCATGCTGCCGTACTGGTCAACGGAAACGCCGTAACGGTCCACCGGGGAGACGTATCCCACCTGGAAGCGGACCGGGTGATAGACGCCACCGGCTACGTGGTCTGCCCGGGGTTTGTCGACCTCCACTCCCATGCGGGTCTGACAATCCTGGGGGAGCCCCACCATGACCCGAAGGTGCGCCAGGGCGTGACCACCGAACTGGTGGGTATCGACGGAATATCCCATGCCCCGTTCAAGACCCGCGAGGAGTTGGAACGGTACATCTGGCTGGACTCGGGACTGAACGGGTATCCGCCCTTACCGGCGGACTGGCTCACCGTGGCGGACATGCTGGGGAAATACGACAACACCGTTGCGATCAACATAGCCTACATTTTGGGGAATTCCCCGGTGCGAATCTGGGGCGTGGGTTGGAACGACCGCCCCGCCACGGCAGCCGAGATGGAGGACATGAAGTCGGTGGTCAGGGAGGCGATGGAGGAAGGCGCGTGGGGCCTCTCCACCGGCCTGGACTATCCGCCAGGCTCCTACGCCAATACCGAAGAGCTGAGCATATTATCCGAGGTTTCAGCTTCCCTGGGTGGCATCTACCACACCCATACCCGGGCCAGCCTCCGGTCCCGGGGACTGCTCGCGCCGTGGGAAGAGGCGCTGGAGATTGGCAGGCGCAGCGGGATACCGGTCCACCTGACCCATTACCGCCAGAGCGCACAGGGCGTTGGCAGTCACCTCGACTACCTGGGGTTGGTGGAAAATGCCAGGGACGAGGGATTGGACGTCACCTTCGACTGCTATACCTACCCGTACTCCGGCACCACCGTGACCATTGGACTGCCCCACTGGGCCAAAGACGGCGGCCCGGAGCGGCTAATGGCCGCGCTGCAGGACGCCGACGACCGGGCGAGAATGAAGCGGGAAGTTGCCCCAGACAGGCTCTATAACAATTGGCTGACCAACTTCACCCGGCCTGAAAACGCGAAATACGATGGGCGGCTGATTACCGACATTGCCGAGATGCGGGGCCAGGACCCGGCGGACGCCCTGTTTGACCTGCTCGTCGAAGAAAACCTGGGGATCTCCACCGTGGGTCTCGGCACCAACCCGCAGACATTGCCGGACTTCGTTTCCCACCCAATGGGGATGATAGCCAGCGACGCCATTTTGTTCGGCGAGTACCCTAATCCAAGGACCTACGGTTGCTTCCCGATAGTGTTGGCCGAGTTCGTTCGCGCGGAAAAGCACCTCCGGCTCCCCGAGGCCATCCGCAAGATGACTTCGTTCCCGGCCCAGCGTCTGGGTCTGCCCGACCGGGGGCTCCTCAGGGACGGCTTTAAGGCCGATATCGTCCTATTCAATCCCAACACGGTGAAGACCCACGCCACCAAGGACGACCCCAAGCGCTACCCCATCGGAATCGACTATGTAATCGTCAACGGCCAGGTGGTGATAGACAAGGGTGGGAACACCGGCGCGCTTCCGGGCCGGGCGCTGCGGCGGGGCCGGGCGAGGACCTAGCGCCGCGTAAGCGAGACTTCGTTTGTTGCCGTCAAGTCTCGCACGGCGAGCGCAACAAGTAGATGTAGAGGGCGAAGGCAACCGCTATTGGCAGGAATAGAGACCAAACGCCCACGTCGCTGACTATAAGGAAGTCTCCGAGCCACAACAAGTAGACCGACGCTAAGAGCACGTAAGTCACCCCGATTGACGCCATCACGATTTTCAACTGCCTTCCCATGGGCTGTGACAAGACCAGGGTAGGCACGGCAAACAAGAGACCGGAAGTGATTATTAAAAATTGGACTAAACCTGAGTTGAGATATATCCCAACGGTCTCTTGGCCTTTGGTCCATTGCGAAGCAATAGAAACAATAAACGAAGCTACCGTGAGTATGCCGAATGTCAGGGCGACGCTTCGGCGGACTGCGCCTAATCGCAACTCCCTTGGTGTCAAGAGCGGCAAGGCCACGACTAAAATTGCCGTGAGCGGAAGAACTGCCCAGACCAATGTCCTGGTAATGAAAATGCCCTCGACGACCACGATCCCAAAGGCGAAGACGAAGGAGATCGCAATAATGACGAGGAGGAAGATGAAAGAGAACACAACGGCATACCCGGGGCGAACCGGGAATATCCTCAAGATGTCTTCCCGGAAACTTGCCGCCAGCGCAACAGCCACGCCGTTGAAGGCGAGGGCCAGCGCGAGGCTGGAAATCCAGAAGCCCGACGCTGACAGAAGCTTCAGCTTTCTTATGAACGAGATGTCTACCGGTGAATAGGGTCCCACGCCGGCTTCAATCCATGAGCCGTCAGGACGGCCTATGACAACTCCCAAGATGCCCATTGCTACAATCAGATTTCCGCTGATTTCGTCGAAAATGATGCCATAAGGCTTCGTCGTGGGCGATTCGCAACTTACCTCACTGGCCAAGTGGCGCTGGGCCCACTGGCTAGAGTCTTGTTGGAGATGCAATGTAGAGTAGACCAGTTCATCATTCTCTATATGATGGATGCCCGCATCCGTGATTGCGTAGGCCCCCCTTGGAGTTTCAACCATGTGGCTGGACTGTGTTTCCGGCTGCGGGAGTTCCCGGACTTCCGCAGATTCTTTCCAGGTTAGTCCACCGTTGCGGCTGGTATACGCCACCGGAATGGTGAAGATCGTCCCGGTGGCGTCGATTCTAAAATCTGTGATGCCTTCGTTTGCATCCCCCTCGCAACATGCGCCGGATGTGATGAAGACCAGTACTGCGGTCAGTACCCACAATGGCTTGCGGGGTCTGCCGGACAGTTGGCCCTGAGATTGCATCCGCGTATTCATGTGGGCGTCCCCGGCTGGATTCCGCGCATTAAGCGTCAAGGTTGCAAAACGGGTACGCCCGGGTGGGGTGAACCAGATTCCCGCGAAAGTGGGAATGACGGGGAACGATTGGAAAAATTGTTTGGAGGGCCTTCATTGGAACTCGTCGCGGAATTCAAGGCGCATCCGAGACATGCCATGTCCGTGTTGTTCACACCGGGCGGTGAGGAGTTGGTGACCTGCGGTATGGACGGGATGGCCCAAGTCTGGTCGGTACCGTCCTTCGAGCTGGTCAGGACTTTTCAAGGGCATGAGAAGTGCGTCAACGGGCTCTGCCTGACCCGTGACGGCGGGACGCTGATAACAGGGTCGACCGACAGGACCGTCCGGGTTTGGGACTATCTGTCCGGTGAGCTTTTGAAGACGCTCACCGGACACCGCAACACAGTAACCGCGCCTATGGTTTCGCCCGACGGAAAATGGATCGCCTCACCGTCCTATGACGGGACGGTCCGGCTCTGGCCATTCGACGAGGATGCGGACGCGGAACCTACTGTACTGCGCGGGCATCCCAAGAACGTCACTTCTGTCGCCTTCACCCCTGATTCTACCGTGTTGGCGGCATCTGGCGTCTTCGACGAGATACAACTGTGGAGCGTTCCTGAAGGCACGCGGCTGCATTCCTTGACCGGGCATTCGGTGGCCGTGGGAACGTTGGGGATTGCGCCGGGTAGCCGGATTATGTGGTCGCTAGGTCACGAGGGAACCCTCGTCGCAAGGTCGACGGATGACTGGTCTATAGTCCGGTCCGTAGACCTGTCTTCGTATAAGCCGTTCTCGTTCGCCCTTTCAGCCGACGGCTCCATGATTGGTGTGACGTTCGACCACGGCGCGGGAGTGGTGTCGGCGGAGTCCATGGACCTGCTGGCCTATGTAAAGACGCCTGTCAAGGGAATGTACGGCGCGGGGTTCTCCTCCGACAACCGGCTGATGGCCGCCGCGGCCGCTGACGGGCGTTGCCGAGTCTGGGCGCTGGAAGACGTCAGAAGCCCAGGAACCACTCCGTAAAGTTGGCGGCCAGGTCCTGCGGCCCCTCGACTGACAGCCGCCCGGATGAAACCGCCTCGGCGACGTCGAGCCGTCCGAAGATTAGAAGTATGTAGTCGCCCGTGTTGCAACGGAATGTTACGTCGGCGGGACCTTGCTGACCGGTCTCGACCTGGAACTCTTCCTGAGTGACTACATAGTCCTCGTGCACCGGGACCGGCTGCGACACTTCGAAGCGGTAACGCACGGGGGCCGGGAGGGACAGGCCGGGTTGGAAGGCGTTGCTCACCCAGCGGGGCACCCGGCCCACCATAACGCCAAGAGCGTCTTCCCACATCTGAGCCGAAGGGTCGACTCCCCAACGGATGTCCCAGCTGTGGACGGTCAATTCTTGGAGCCTGACTTCCACGTAACCTCCGATGGGCATGGCCCCCCTCCGGTGGAAGCAGGGTTTGTCCCAGTCCTCGGGCTTCAACCCGCCCAGCACCTCGGCCAACTGGGCGTATCCGGTCTTGAAGCGTTCCAATAACTGGGTTCCCTGTTGCTGGTAGGCGTTCCTAGCGCTGTCCGCCGTAACGTTGGAAGCCCGGTCTCCCGGCGCGAGAAAAGTCTGGCCCTCGGGTGGGTTGGAGTCCCCGTTCACCGCTCTATTGATTGAGTTAATCCAGTTCTCGGCCCCACCCGCCAGGTGCCCTACCACGTCTCCGATCACCCATCCTTCGCAGTAGCTGGCCTTGGCCCAGTCCGTCTCGTTGAGCCCGGACAAGAACTCCCCTAAACGCTCCGCCTCGGAGCATACCAGTCTGATCACGTTGTCCATCTGGTTAGCAGCCATCGTGTCTCCTTCAAAGTTCTACATTTCAGCGGGACCGGACATGGTCTCATCGGTCCCGGCTAAGTCTTAACTGTCCCAAATTGTACAGGGTTAATCAATAGGGTTTAATCTTGCCGGAAAGTCCTTGCGGCCCGTTGTAAGGGGCCATAGAATGCGTTCAACTTACCAGGGACTCCACTTATATCGACTCGCATTGCCTGATCGGTCCGACGATTTCCTATAGCTTCAAATCAGGAGGTTGAGCAATGAATGATATGGTCAAGGCGTTGCACAGGTTGGCGGCGATGGGAGCAGTGGCGGCGATGCTGTTGGTGGCCTGCGGCGGCAGCGCCCCGGCCGCGTCTGACGCTCCTGACGCTACCACGGGCCCGGAGGCTCCCGCCTCGACAGAAGTGGGTGCAGTGGCCAGGTCGGAAACGGGAGGGCTCGGCCAGGTCATGGAGAAGGCGAAATCAGGGGAAATCGTATCCGTAGTGATCGATCAATGCACCTGGGGACCCCCGGAGGGAGGTGGCGCGGACGGCCTGAACCTGACCTTTTCCGTCATTAACAACTCCAAGAAAATTGCATGGACCACTTTTCGGGTAATGAACGGCTCCGGCGCCATGTACAGGCCGGGCGGCACGGGTTCAGAGTTGACCGTCCAGATCGGCGAGACCGGCAGCAAATCGATACACACCGATAAGTTCGACCTTGGGGCGGGCGACCTGAAGCTAATAGTCTCGTCCCGGCAGTTGGGGGAGCAGCACCGAGTCGTGAAAGAAGAGGTGCCTTTAGACAACTGCACCCAGCCATAGAGGCGTGAAAAAGCCCCCGGAAACTCACGGGGGCTTTTTGGTTTTAGCGGACCTTCTACCGTTTGAATGTAATTCCGGCTATGAAAGGTGCTGTCCGAGGAAGGCGTAGACCTTGTTCCAGCCGTCCACCGCCTGCTCCTGACGGTACATGGCGCGGTCGTAGTAGAAGAACCCATGGCCTGCGCCGTCGTAGCGGTGGAACTCGTAATTCTTGCCGTGCTGTTTTAAGACTTCTTCGTGCTGATTCACTTGTTCCACCGTCGGGCTGGCGTCATCGTTGCCAAACAGACCCAGGAGAGGGCAGGTGAGGTCGGCGGTATAGTCGATGGGCGCGACGGGTTGGTTGGCGGTTAGCTCGTCTCCGGATGCGACCACGCGGCCTCCCCAGCATTCGATGGCGGCGTTGAAACCCTGGATGCGGCAGGCGGTAAGGAATGTGAGGCGTCCGCCGGAGCAAGTCCCGAACAAGCCGACCTTGCCATTGAGGTTGGGCAGAGACCGGAGGTACTGCATAGAGGCTTCCACGTCGCCCAGGGCCTGGTCATCGGCAATGCCGCCCGACTCCCGGACTTTACCGGCGATCTCCCCCGGGTCTCCATGACCGTTGCGCTGGTAGAGATTGGGGGAGATGGTCATGTAGCCGTGATGGGCGAACCTGCGGGCCGTCTCCCGGTAGAACTCGTCCCAACCGGGAGCGTGGTGGATGAGCACCATGCCCGGGAAGGGGCCGGCGCCCAGGGGCTTGGCCAGATAAGCGTTGACAACGTCGCCGTTGTGTCCTTGGACAGTGATGGTCTCCGCCAGCATGCCCTCGTACTGGTCAGTGGTATACATAACTCACTCCTGTAATAGTCAAGATGCCTACAGCTTGATGGGATTTTGATGCGGCGTCAAGCGTAGACCAGGCGTGGAAAAGGCCGGGCCCGTGAGTGAAAACCCTATCCCAAACCCCGCTTTTGCGAGATGGGACTTTCGTAACGTCAGTGGCCGGTTAGCCGTTGGCTTCGTCGCGGATTACGCGGCGGAGGACCTTGCCTGCGGCGCTCAAGGGAAGCTGGTCCCGGAACTCCAGAATTCGCGGCACCTTGTAGGCGGCCAGGTTCTGGCGGCAGAAAGCTGTGATGTCTTCTTGGGCTTCCGAGTCGCCGCCGAAGCCGTGGCCGTTCTTCAACACCACCACCGCCTTTACGGTCTCGCCACGGTAGCTATCCGCGATTCCGGTCACGGCGGCGCTGGTGATCATGGGGTGTTGATACAGGACGTCTTCAACCTCCCGGGGCCAGACCTTGAACCCCGCGGCGTTTATCACGTCCTTCTTGCGGTCGACGATGTAGAAGTAGCCTTCTTCATCCATGCGGGCCAGGTCGCCGGTGTAGAGCCAGCCGTCGCGCATGACGTTTTCCGTCTCGTCCGGCCGCTGCCAATAGCCCCGCATGACCTGGGGACCCCGGACCAACAATTCCCCAATCTCGCCAACGGGCAGCTCGGTCGTCCCTTCGTCCTCGTCCACAATTATGGCGTCGGTATCGGGCAGGGGGACCCCGATGGAACCTGCCCTTGCGCGGTGGACGGGGTTAGCGTGGGTGAGGGGCGAAGTCTCGGTCAAGCCGTAGCCTTCGATGAGCACCTCGCGGCCCACGAGATGGTCGAAAGCCTCTTTGACCGCTGCGGGTAGCGGAGCTGCGCTCGTGCGGCTGGGCCGCAGAGAAGAAAGGTCGAAGTCTTTGGCGTCCTCCTGCCCCATGATCGCGATGTACATCGTGGGGACTCCCAGGAAACGGGTTGCCCCATACTTCTGTATTGCTTGGAGGACTCCCCGGGGGTGGAAGCGGCGGAACAACACTATCGTGCCGCCGGCTGCTATGGGGACGTTCATCGCGCCGGCGATACCCCCGATGTGGAAAAGGGGCAGGACGGTAATGAAAACCTCGTCTCCGTCCTGGTACGCAAACCAGTCCTTGAACTGAACGGTGTTGGTCACCAGGTTCTGGTGGGTCAGCATGGCCGCTTTGGGGACTCCCGTGGTGCCGCCGGTGTATGGGAGAAGGGCCAAGTCCGAGGCCGGGTCAATCTCGGCGGAATGGAGGACGGTCTCCGTACCCTTGGCCATGACACTGTCAACAGAAAGTGTGCCCGGGCCAGCGGAATCTCCGGTCACGATAACATGTTGGACCGCCGTTTCCGCCAGGACTTGCTTGACTCCAGGGTAAAGGTCCGGTTCGCAGATTACGGCCTTTGCTCCGGAGTCGGACAGTTGGTGAGCTAGCTCGTGGGACTGGTACATGGGGTTGCAGGGGACGGCCACAGCCCCGGACTTTTGAATGCCAAAGAAGATGGTTACCAATTCCGGGCAGTTCTGGAGGAAGTAGGCTACGCGGTCTCCCTTGCTTACGCCAAGGGCGGCCAGCCCCGCGGCAAACTTGCTCGAAGCCGAGTCCAGTTCCTCGTAGTTGGTTCGGGACAACTCGCTCCCCGACTCGCCGTCGAAGTAGATAATCGCGGGCCGGGAAGGGTAACAGGAAGCGGAGTCCTGCAAAAAGCGGAACAGGGGTATGCGGGGGTAGGCCGCCGTCGCCTGGGCCCCTTCAGGGTAATGTTTCAGCCAGTTGCGCCCCATTCACGTTCTCCGGTCGAGGGTGTTAGGACGCGGAGCCCCGTTCCAGACCGGCCAGCATGTCGTCCACGTCTTGCACGTAGCCTTCCAACTGGCCAATGTCTTCGTCGGTCATGTGAGCGTAGCGCCTCTGGGAGGACACGTATTCCTTCACAGTGGCCTTCCGGGGAATGCGCTGCCTGCGGAACACGCCGTCTTTCCATTCGTACAGGGGCCACATGCCGCTGTTGACCGCCAGCCGGGAGACCTCGATGCCCTGGTCGTCGTCGTAACCCCAGGATGGGTTGCAGGGGGTGAGGATTTGGATGAAGGCGGGAAGGCGGGCAAGACCGGCTTTTACCTTTCGGTCCAGGTCCTGCGGGTGGGAGGTCGACGCGGTGGCTACGTATTCCGCCCCGCTGTACATGAGCATGAGCGGGAAATGTTTGGGGTGCCGCAGCTTACCAGAGGGCCGGACGCCGGTGCGGGCCATCGGCTGAGTGGAGCCGGTGGCGTGACTGCCGCTGGCGGCGTGGGCCTGGTTGTCGCATACCACGTGGAGGTACTTGTAACCTTGCTGGAAGGCGGTCGCCAGGTCCTCCAACCCCAGGTCGATTTGGCCATCGCCGTCGATGACCACGATGGGACGGTCGATGCCCCTGATTTCCATTGCGGTCAACATGCCGACGATGCCGCTGTCGTGGGTTCCAAGCCCGCTGCGTTGGAGGAAATCCCGGCCGATGCCGCAACCCTGTCCGAAGATTATGGGGTCGTCGTCCTTAAGGTGGTCGAACACGGTCTGCATCACCAAGCGGGTTGCCAGGTTTTCCGGGCAGCCGGGGCATTGGTTGGCGGTGATGTTCATGTGAACGCGCTGTTCCTCGGTCTCCATCACCATCTTGATAGGCATGATTTTCTCCTGCTGTCTCTTTACGCAACGCTCGGAGGCGGTTCGTCGAAGGGTTTATTGTCTTTCCCGGCTGCGATGCGGCGGTTATTCCATGCTTCCCATTGTGCTCGCTCTTCCGCGCGGCCCTCCGCGCGATCTTCGGCGCGACGCTTCTCACGCCTCTTCTCAAGCCATTCTTCCAGGCTTCTTGCCAACACCATGATAAATCTCCCTAACTCGGTGATAATGATGGCGGTCCCGGCGGAAGCGGCGATAATTGTCGCGGATTCCTGCCATGCCGTGATCGCAGTTTCCAACGGGCTTTTATTCTGAAGGGTCGCTCTCCAAGCCACTAATCCTATGCCGATTGTGGACTGAACGATGAACAAGGCGAAGTAAAGGTTCTTTATGCTCCGTTCTACACTCCAATTTGTCCATACCATTCATTGTCAAGACCCGGTGAGACACTACCCTACACCCTAGCCGCGCAGCATCCTCTCCAGCATACCCTGGTCTTCGATGACGTCGAAGTGCCAACGGTGCTGCTCCTCGGCCCGCCCGGCCCCGGCGGCCTTCAGGGCTTCCTCGGCCATGTACATCACGTCGTAATAGGTGACGTCGCGGCCTCCCAGGCCAACGGTGCGGCCAAGGACCAAAGGCGGGTTGTTCTCTCCGAACAGGCTGCTGCGCAAGTCGTTGTACACGGCTGCGACGGTGTTCCGGTCCAGGACTACCGCCGCTTTCACATTCTTCAGGGCTTCGATGAGGTCCTCGGCGGGGAAGGGGCGGAAGGTGTGAATCTTGACCAGTCCGACGGCCTTTCCCTGGTCCCTAAGCTGGTCCACCGCGAACCGGGAAGTGGCGGCCAGCGAACCCATGGCAATCACCGCCACCTCGGAGCCGTCCATTCGGTAGGTCTCGATGAGGCCGCCGTAGCCCCTGCCCACGGCGTCCACGTATTCCTGGTGGACGCCCTTGATGACGTCTTTGGCGGTCACGTTCAGAGCGTTGTCCAACTGGTACCGCCGTTCCATGTATTCCCGGTCAACGTCGATATAACCGTAGCCGCTCATGCGGTTCCCGCCATAGTAGGCGGCGAAGTCCAGATTCTTGATGAAGTCGACTTCCGAAGGCAGTTCCAGCGGCGGCAGGAAGCCGTCGATGGCTTCCTGGGTTGGAATCTGCATCGGGTAGCTATTGTGGGATACTTCCCAACCGTCGTAGGTGACGAAGGCCGGCAGCAGGACCGATGGGTCTTCACTGACCTTATAGGCCTGGATCACCGTGTCCATCACGTCCTGGGCGTTCTCGCAGTGATAGTGGAGCCAGTGAATGTCCCGGTACATGATGGTGTCCTGGTCATCGGTGCGGACCACCGCCGGTGGTTCCAGGGCCCGGTGAGCTACTACCACGACGATGGGGATGCGGGCGTAGGACGCGAAGATAAGCTGTTGCGCCGCGATCAGCAGGCCCTCGGAGTTGGTGGCAAAGGAGCAGCGCACGCCCGATTGAGTGGCGGTGATCTGGGCGTTCATTACGCTGCGCTCGTGTTCCAACTCGATAAGCTTGGCGTCGAGGGCGCCCCGCTGAATTGACCGGGAAATCTCCTCTCCCACCTCATCGGAAGGGCCGATGGGAAAGTAGCAAAGGACCTGAATGCGGGCCAGCATTAGCGCGCGGGCTGCGGCCTTGTTGCCAGTGAGAGCTTCGCGCCTTTGCGCGGACCTTGAGGTCAATTCGTTACTCCTGATTGGACTCTGGCGTGGACCCGGCAACCGGCCGGAACCGGGGGCGGGCCGCCACCTCTTTGAGGTGGGGTTCCACGGTGATTTGCTGGTACTGGGGATTGATTTTCTTCACCTGGTCTTCGTCGACCATCGTAAGGGCCGAGCCAACGCACACCTGGGCGCACAGTCCGCATCCCCGGCAGTAGTCCAGGTCGATGCGGTAGCCCTGATGGGGCATGTCCTTGCGCACTATGAAGCCGGTTCCATCGGGGCAGACGATCTCGCTGATGCAGGAGCCGACGCAGGTGCAGCTTGCGTCTTCGCAGACGGGTATCTTGTCCCGCCAGACCCAGGGGCTTCCCCGCCGGTAACCCGGAAGCTCGTCGTAGCGGTCGAACTGGTAATACTGGGGCAAGGACTCGACAGCCGCCCGCTGTAGATGCGACGGTTGATTGTCCGATTCAAACTTCACGCCGGTTACTTGGACCTGCTCATAAGCCTCGCGGGCTGCCTGAACATTGGCCTCACCGACCCGGCCAGGGAACTGCTCCCGGATCACTTCGGACAGCTCTTCAAGTCCGATACTGTCGGTAATCCGGCAGTAAGCGCCCAAGAGAGTAAGTCCAACTGGTGGCGGGTTCCGGCCCAATAGCCGTTCGGCGATGCCGGTGGCGTCAACCGTGGCCACAACACCGTCCAGGGCGTAGGGAAGGTCGATTTCATTCGGCGCTTTGGGCGAGTTGACAAGGAGAATACCCTGCTTCAACCGCCCGATGGCGTCGGCCACCAGTTCATGGGTGTTTTCCTTGGCGGTTAGGAGCAATTCTTCTTGAAAAACGACCACCTCCGTAGGGTGGTAATTGGCGCAACTGGCCAGTCCGGGGGCGTCGGACACCTTGATGTAGTTGATGACCGGGGCGCTGCGGGCCCTGGTGCCGGGGTACACGTTCACCGAAACGAACGCGCCCTGGTCGGCGTGCAGCTTGGCCAATGCCTCTCCCGCCTGCACCGAACCCTGACCGGACATGCAAAGCAGGTTCAACTCTTTAACATCGGGCATCTGGAAACACTCCCGCAGCCTGGATCATGCTCTTGTGGCGGCAGGCACCATCTTACTCCACCGGGATGGGGTAGGCAACGTGAGACAGGTCGGCCTTAGAACGGGTGAGGCCGGCTACTCGTAGTGAATACGTGGGTCGATCCATGCGTAGGACATGTCCACCACCAGGTTGGCGAACATAAAGACGAACGCATAGATCAGGACCAGGTTTTGGACCAGTAGAAAGTCGCGTTCCCTGATAGCGGCGATCATCGTCGCTCCAAGGCCAGGTACATTGAAGGCCACCTCCACCACGACCGAGCCCCCCAACAGGCTCCCCATGAGTAGGCCGGAGAGGGTAATTACCGGCAACAGCGCGTTTCGCAGAGCGTGGACTACAACCACCGTTGATTCTCCCAATCCCTTGGCCCGAGCGGTGCGGACGTAGTCCTCCCGGATAACTTCCAGGAGCATCGAGCGGGTCAACCGGGCAATGGTTGCGGAAGCCGAGGACCCCAAGACGATGGCGGGCATTATGGTTATCTGAAGGTTCTGCCACGGGTCCTCCCAGGGCATGACAACTCCCATGGGAGGCATCCAGTTGAACACCAGCACATAGGCCAATACCACGAGGCTGGCCAACCAAAAGTTGGGTGTCGCCAGGAACAATATCGTGGAAAACCTGGCCAAGTAGTCCAGGGTGGAGTTCCGTTTTAAAGCGGCCAGGACGCCCACCGGAATGCCGACCACCCAGGAGAAGGCCACGGACATAATCGCGATTTGAGCCGTAATCGGTCCTCGGTTGGCAAGTAATTCCGCGTTCGGGTACCCTTTGAAGAAGGACTCGCCAAAGTCGAGTCTAACAATATCCCAGAGCCACACGAAGAATTGGACGTGGATTGGCCTGTCCAGGCCCAACTTGGCAAGCATGATCTGGCGGTCGGCCTCGGAAAGGAGGCCGGCGCCCTCTTCACCAAGCATCGCGGCCAGCATATCGCCGGGCATGATGCGCATGGCCACGAACACCAATGCAGTCGTACCCAACACGGTCGGGATGGCGTAGATTAGCCTGCGGCTGAGATACCTATGCACGGCCTACGTCGTCCCGCGCAGCCTGGGGTCAACGGCATCGCGTACGCTATCCCCCAGCAGGTTAAATGCGAGCACAGTGATCACGATGGCGATACCGGGGAAGACCACCAGCCACCACAGTGGCTTGAAGGTGGCTGTTACCACGCCGCCCAACAGGTTGCCCCAGGTGGGAGTCGGAGGCGGGATGCCCAGCCCCAGGAACCCCAGGCTTGCTTCCGCGATGATCACGGTCCCCAACGACGCCGTTGCCAACACCAGCACCGGAGCGACAGTTTGAGGCGCAACGTGGCGGAACATGATCCGCGTGTGGGATGCGCCGATGGCTCGCGCGGCTTCGACGTATGGGTATTCTTTGACTGCCAGGGCGACCGACCTGGTCACGCGGGTCGTAGCCGGGATCCGCACCACGGTCAATGCTATAAGTATCGGAATGACGCCGGCTCCCATGGCCGTGAGCAGGGCCAGGGCGAGCACCAACCCAGGGAACGCGAGGAGCACTTCCAACACTCTCTGGGTTATCATGTCGAACCGGCCCCCTATGTAACCGCTGGCCACTCCCAAAGCCATTGCCAGTACGGTGCTCATTAAGACCACCGTTACCGAGACGAAGAGGGAGACTCGGGCGCCGTAGATGATGCGGCTCAAGAGGTCTCTCCCCATATAGTCGGTGCCTATTAGGTGCTGTGACGAAGGGCCCGTCCGGGCGTCCAAAACCTTAATCTGGATGGGGTCGTAAGGAGAGAACAGCGGCGCAGCAATCGCGATGAAAAACAGCAGTGCGATTACCGCACCCATCGCCCCGCCCACGGGGTACCGCTTGACGAACCTAAAGATCACGCCGCCGAACGCGGTACCGCCAGAGCGAATTCCGCCGGCTAGTCCCGCTAACGCATCCGTAGGTTGGTCCATCATGGAATCAGAGGCTTCCTTCCCTTCGCCCGCCCGGTGTTACCGGTCAAGCCAAAGGGTCTGGCGGTCGAAGTATACATACCTACCCAGAGTGGGGCCCCTGCTGGGGAACCCCTTGACGTAGGGCCACCACATGTGGCCATCCACGCCCCAGGCGCCGGTTACCTGGGGCATCTCTTTGTCCAACACTTTATAGGCCTGTAAGACCAATTCCTTGCGCTTCACCGGGTCGAGTTCCGTGTCGACCTGGTCCATGATGGCGTCGAACTCCGGGCTAGACCATCCGCTCCAGTTTTGGGCTCCGCCGGTACGCCAGAAGACGTTCATGAAGTCCGACGGATCGTGCAAGGTCGTAAACTGTGCTCCGGCGGTGATGTTGAATTGGCGCTCTTTCGCCCTGGCGATCCAGACGGACCAGTCCAGCGTTTCGAGCTCCAAATTGATATTGAGGGTGTCTCTGAGCACGGCCTGGAAAAATTCCGACGTGACCACGATGCTCTGGGGGCTGCCGACGGTCATATGAGCGGTAAAACCATCCGGATAGCCCGCTTCGGCCAGCAGGGCCTTCGCCTGGGTGACTCGGGCCTCCCGGTCCGGGCTATATGCCGGGAGATTCCCGAGTTCCGAGTCCGACAGCGCGTATGCGTTTCCCGGCGGCGCCCATTGCCCTTTAGCCGGGTATGTCACGTCCGCCGAGACAGCCGCCAACTCGTCCCGGTCGATCACCAGGTCTATAGCTTGCCGGACGCGCACATCGTCGAAGGGCTCGACGTTGAGATTGAAGTAGATGGCGCGCGCTATGGGGACCACAGCCCTCTCGCCCTGAATCCCCTTGTCAAGGGCCAACTGGTAGTCCACCGGATTGTTCACCTGGACCGTGTCCAACTGGCCGACCAGAAACGCGGCGAATCGTCCGGATCCCAGCAAGTGAATCTCGATGCCGTCCAAGTATGGCAGACCCTCGTTCCAGTAGTCCTGGAACTTTTCGTAACGGATCACCTCACCGGCCTTAAGCTCGGCCATTTGGAATGGCCCGGCAGCGGGATGCATTACGTAGGACCCCAGGTCGTTGTCGTACTCTTCCAAGACCGCTTTGGGGAACACTGCGTTCCAGTCGGAAGCTATGAATCGAAGAATCTCAGCCGAGGTTTCTCTGAACACAAACTCCACGGTCAGATCGTCCACCGCCTTTACTTCCTCGATACGGCTGAACCAGTCTTTCCGATAGCTAAGCACACCCTCGGGAGGGGCGTGAATCCTGGTCCAAGATGCTACCACGTCATCGGGAGTGACCGATGTACCATCGTGGAACTTGGCGTTATCCCGGAGATGGAAAGTGATCAGCAGTCCGTCGTCGGAGACCTCCCAGGCGTGGGCGAGGCCGGGAACTATGGTCAGCCCTCGGTCGAAGGGACTAACCTTGATTACACCTTCGAGTCTGGGACCTACAGGGCTCAGCACAGAGGAGCTTGGAGATTGGTTGACATCCCAGGTGCCGGGGGTGGAGCCGGCCCCGGTCTTGAGCACTCCGCCGGTCTTGGCCAGGGGGTCGCGGCGGATCTCAGGCGCGGCGATCCCGGGGACAGCCGTGGCGATCACGATCTTTTCCTTCACCACCTCCTTGACGACTTCCTTTTCTACTTCCTTGATAACCTCTTTCTCGACGATCTTTTCCACTACCTGCGGGGTTGCGGCTGCGCCTCCGCACGCCATCGCTGCCAGCATCGCAAAAGCGAAAATCAGGGCTAATGCGCCACTCTTTTTCGCCGACAGAAACGCGGTAAATTCCGATTTATTTGGCCTCATTCAGTCCTCCACGATGATTGGGATTATTACCCGGAACAGTAGCCGTATCCTAAAGAGGCCCTCTTACCCTGTCAACCCGCCGCCTTTGCGCCGCCGTCGGCAACGGATACAATTGCGCCAACCCTACCCAGGTGGTGCGACATGGCATACTTGCCTCCGATATCCGACGAGACCCTTGAAATTCTGAGGAGCGTTCCAACCCAGACATTGATGGACGGTCTGTGGGTGAAGGGTTGGCCCATGGGTTACATCCACGGCGCTCATCCGTTGCAACTTGGGCAGAGCATGGCGGGCCGCGCCGTCACGCTGCGCTTTGTGCCCCACCGCCCAGACCTGGCTGAGGACAAGCCCAAGGGAGACCAGTCCGCGGAGTACGTGGCCTTTGAACTTTGCGGCCCCGGCGAGGTATTGGTCATCGACGCCATGGGTTGGAAGTACAGCTCCATCGGCGGCGACATCAAGTTCTTGCGGCTCAGGCAGCGGCAGGTGGGCGGACTGGTGACCGACGGCGCGGCCAGGGACAGCAAGGCGCTCAAGGAGTACGGCTTCCCGGTGTTCTGCGCCACCACAACAGCCAAGCAGGGACCCGCCGAGTTCTGGCCCTGGCAGGTCAACGCCGCCATTCAATGCGGCGGCGTCCTCGTGCGTCCGGGCGACGCCATTGTCGGTGATGATGACGGCGCCGTGGTTGTGCCCAGGGCAATCGTGGACGACGTAATCCAGATCGCCCGAGAGCGGGAAGAGGTGGAGGAAGTCATCAAGGCCCAACTGGAAATCGAGCAGTGTTCCCCTGGAAAGTATTACCCGTTCAACGACCGCACCTGGCAGCTATTCGAGGAGAAGACGGGCAGGAAGCGGCCCGTTTAACAGGCCGCTCGCGTTTGCCTAAGGTATAATCACCCCGCTTTATCACAGGTAATTCTCCATCGCAAATCAATGGAGGTCCGCATGCAATTCGGCGCTTCAATGTTCTCTACCGACTATTCCATAAGGCCCGACGACCTGGCCCGCTTGCTGGAAGACCGTGGGTTCGAGTCGATGTGGGTCCCTGAGCATACCCATATCCCGGCAGACCGGCGGAGTCCCTGGCCTGGCGGCCCCGAACTTCCCCGGGACTATTGGCACACCTATGACCCGTTCGTCGCCCTCACCGCCGCGGCAGGCGCGACCACGAACCTGAAACTCGGCACCGGCATTTGCCTTCTGGTGGAGCGTGACCCCATCACGACCGCCAAGGAAGTCGCCAGCGTGGACCGGCTCTCAAATGGCCGATTTCTGTTTGGAATCGGAGGGGGTTGGAACGCCGAGGAGATGGCCAACCACGGGACTCGTTTCCGGAGGCGCTGGCGCGTGCTGCGAGAGCGTGTGTTGGCGATGAAGGAGATCTGGACCAAGGACGAGCCTGAATTCCACGGCGAATTCGTGGACTTTGACAAGATGTGGGCATGGCCCAAGCCGGTGCAGCAGCCCCACCCACCCATCATAATGGGCGGCGATGGGCCCACCACCTTCGACCGCGTGGTTGAGTTCGGCGACGGGTGGATGCCAATCGGGGGCCGTGCTTCCCAGGGCCGAGTCTCCCCGAGAAGATAGCTCTGCTCCGCCGTCAGGCCCAAGAGGCGGGGCGGGACCCTGAGTCCATTTCGGTGTCCATCTTCGGGACTCCAAGGGACGAAGGGTTCATCAAGAATATGGAGGCGGCGGGCGTGGACCGGCTGGTATTCGGGCTGCCTTCGGCAGAGCGGAACGAGGTAATGCCGATCATCGACGAGTGCGCCAGGTTTATTTAGCCAGGCGCGATCACCTGGAGGTGTGAAATGAAAGAGAATACGTTAAAGCAGAAGCTGGAGGCCGGGCAGGCCGCATTCGGGGTCATGCTCACCTTCCCGTCGGCCCCGATGGTGGAGATGCTGGGACACCTCGGATTTGACTGGATTTTGATCGACAACGAACACGGCTCGGTGACGGTCGAAAACTCGGAAGACCTTATCCGCGCCTCCGAGCTTACGGGTATGGCGCCCATCGTGCGCCCGGTGAGCAACAAGCCCGAGATCATCGCGCCGTTTTTGGACCGGGGAGCGTGGGGAGTGCAGATTCCCCACGTTAACACCGCCGAGGAGGCCCGCGCCGCGGTCGACGCGGTCAAATACCCGCTTCAGGGTCATCGCGGCGTGTTCAGCGGGGGCCGTCCGGCGGAATATGGCTTCGCCGGGAACACCGGGGAGTACGTGGAAGCGGCCAACAGGAACACGCTGGTATGCCTGATGGTCGAGGAAGTCGAGGCCATCGAGAACCTGGAAGAGATGTGCACCGTTGACGGAGTGGACGTGTTTTTCATTGGGTCCGGGGACTTGTCGGCGTCGATGGGCTACGCCGGGCAGCAGACTCACCCGGAGGTGCAGGCGTTGATGGAGAAGGGGATCACCACCATCCGGGAAGGGGGCAAGATCGCCGGGTGCAGTTGCCCCGACGCCTACGTGCCCAAGTTTCTGGACATGGGCGCCCAATATTTCCACGGCAGCGTCAGCCGGCTCGTAAGCTCATCCAGCGTGAGCTACCTGGAAGAGATGCGAAAAGCGGCGGCGGCGTCTGGGAAGTAGGCGCTGCGGAGTCCCCGCAGGACCAAGATTCCATCTGGGGAGGGAGTCTCAGTTAACCACACTGTTCGAGAAGGCACTTAGCAACTATCTCAAAACTGAACGAACAGGCTTAGGCAGAGGCGAAATCCCCCTTAATCCCCCTTTTGCGAAAGGGGGAGACGTTGGGGAAGCCTCGTTTTGAGATAGTTACTAACTACTCTTGGATTTACCGAACCTACGAATTGTCGCCCGCCACGCCTTACCTGTTTCTCGCACGGCGCTTGGCCTGTAGCCAGCGCTCAGTCGCAGACTCGACCCCATCCCCCTCCTGCCGGTGAGGGATGGATGTAGTGTCTCGCGACCGCGCGGGCTGTTCCTCAGTCTTCGCGCTCTGCCTCCGGGATATTGAAGCGAGGGCCGCACCCGATTCCCGCTCGCCTGGGTTGCCAACCTCCAGTCTGGGCCGGGCAGCCCTCCGCTGACGCAGGCTCTCAAGCACAGGCGGCGCAGCGTCAGGTAGCGATGTGACGCGGCCCCTGAGCGCCCATGCCTTGGCCGCTGCAAGCCAGGCTACGACATCCGTGAGGGGCAAGTTCAGGCGGCGGAGGGCGACGTCCAACGGCAGGAGGAGCGCCGCCGCCATCAATAGCCACCAGCCCAACGGCACGTCCCCGTAGGCTGGCGGCAGACCAGGACCAAAAGACTCCTGCGGGTTGTCAAGAACCCTGCCGTTCGTGATCGCTGCGAGGCGCTCCAGTAAGCGGGGTCTGGCCTCCAAGTCCTTGTATTCGGGGGAGTAGGGCGCCACCAGACCGGCCGCACTGGAGCGGCGTTTGCCCTGCGCTCCCTCCTCTACGATCTGTAATAGGTACGGACCTTGATCGTTCGCTGGAAATCCCGCCTCGAAACGTCCCAACGCCGTGGCCGCCAGTGGGACTTCCATGACGTTTAGCTGCGGTCCTACGACACGCGCGGAAAGCCGTGCGTCCTCTTGGACATCCCCCTCCACCACTATAGTGGCCACTCCCGCCTTTACCTCTCCCCTCATATCAAACGGCGTGTCCTCCGGCGGTAAAGTCCAATCCACCAAAGCCGACCAAAAGGCGGGGGCCAATGCCCACGAATTCAGGGTTGACGTCCACCGGCCCTCGCTATCGCTGGTCCAGACTATGCTGCGACCCAGACCGTGTTGCCACTGAGCGAGTAGCGGGTCTCCCTTGGGAGACACCAGCACAACCTGGGCCGCGTTTCTTGGCTGGGTAGTCACGTAGCCGCCCAGGGTGGGGAACTCGCCTCCAGTGGCTCGCAATACCGGGCTGCTTCCGGCCAACAGGGGCACGGTCGGCTCGTCGACCATCGCGTGCCGGGCGGCCAGGCGGGTCTCCTTGGTCAGGATCCGGGGGATGTCCCGAGCCCGGCTGGTGAAGTAGAAACGTCCCCTCCCTTCCTCTGCCAGCCACTGGAGGAGCCCGACATCCACATCCAGCCCAACGGCGATGGTGGACAGGGTGATATCGTTTTCCTCCAGAGCTGACAAAAGCCCTGGATAGTTGCCAGGCGGGGAGATGCCGTCTGTGAGCAGCACGATATGTCTGCGGGGGGCCGGGGCGCCGGCCAGGCCCTGGTAGGCTGTAAGCAGCGCAGGATAGATGTCGGTGCCGCCGTTGGCCACCAACGTCCCGACAGAATCCTGCATTTCCTCCAGGCGGGCTTCGCTTCCGATCTCGCCTATAGGCACAAGCCACCAATTGGCAGAGTCAAAAGCCACCACTCCCGCTTGGTCATACGGCTCCAGCTCTTCCAGGCTCAAACGGGACGCTTCCTTGGCCATTTCCACTTTGGCCACCCCGTCCGAGCCAGTACCGGACATACTGCCGGATTTATCGATGACGAGGGCCAGCGCCACGCTATTCTTTTCCTCGCGTTCCGGGACTTCGGATGTGACCGGCAACACTTCCTCCAAGGGCGTGTCCCTGTACTTGCCCATGGTCAGGCTGTGGGAGCCTCCCACGACCAACAGGCCCTTGCCCAAGTCACGAACTGCCGCCCGAATCACTTCCATCTTGCCCCGGCCCAAGGACTCGGCTGGCAAGTCTACGAGAACAACACCGGAGTACCTTCCCAACTCCTCCAGGGACTCGGGGAAAAGAGCCGCCGGCACAAGCTCAACCTGAAGGCCTGTTGCGCCCAATGCTTGGTAGAGGTTCTTTGCCGCCCCTTCCCGGTCCTCTACTATCAGAATCGCCGGAGGGCCGTGGGCGTTAACGATAGCGTCGGCCCGGTTGTTCTGGAAACGCGTGTCGTCCTCGCTATCCACAGTGACACGGACCGTATGAAACCCTGGCCGGTCGATGCCTGCCTCAAATGCGAACCGGGTCTCTCCGTCTTCAAGGGCAACCTGCCTCGTTGCGACTACCGCCCCGTCCACCGACACATGCAGAGTGGCGTCCGCCTTGCCTGCGCTGCCGACCGTCACCTCCACTGGGACCCGCTCTCCTGTGCTGGCTGAAGAGGGGACAACCACCGAGGCAACCAGCACCTCGGGGCCTGAAGACCCTTGTAGCGGCGCAACGTCCACCTGGATCCCCTGCGCCCGAAGGAAACGCGCCCGCTCCACCGCGTCGCCCAAATTCTCTTGTCCGTCGGAGACGATCACGATTCGGCGTCGGGCGTCTGGAGGCAACAGAGCAGCGGCTAGGCGCAGCCCATCAGCAAGATTGGTGTTGTTGGCGCGGACCTCCGACTGGAATTCCCGGAACCCACCTTCTTCAGTGACGGGCCATTCCACAAGGGCGTCGCGACCGATGGTGACGATCCCAGCCTTGTCGTCAGACCCTCGCGCCTTCATAGCTTGCTTGACGAAATCCTCAACCTGACTGCGTTGCTGCTGAACGCTGGCCGAGAGATCGGCGACAAACACGACGGCCTGCCGGTTGACCGTATACCGGACGGCGGGGACCGCCAGCGCGAGGACAAGAAGGGTAAGGAGCAGCATTCTGAAGCCCAGAATGAATCGGCCGCGCAGACCCCCGTGTCCCCGCCTCGATTGCCGCCACAGGAGTAGAGCGCCGCCCAGCGCGGGCAACAGGAGCAGAAGCGCCAATGGTTGTCCGAAGCTAATACCCACGGCTATACACGTACCATTCCGCTCCCAGAATGATCAAAACCGCCAGGGCAAGCCAGGCGGATAACTCCCAAGGAACACGGTCTGGCGTTTCTCCAAGCTCTTGACGCGCTTCAAAGGGAGGCAACTCGGAAGGGACGATGTCTGACTCTACGGGGTTAAACAGGTTGGCCGCGAAATAATCTGTCTTCCGCCCGTCCGAGGTCTCGTAAATCACCCGGTGCGGACCCACTTCTTCAACAAGGAAAGGTTGGGGTGGGAACGGCGGCGCGATTTGTACCCGGTGTCCGCTGGGCGTCTCCAACCAGGCGGCATTCGCTTCAGGAGAAATGGGAACCTCCACCGTCGCGCCGGGCCTGGCGACCGGACCTTTGCCCATTGAAGGCAACAACCATTGGGTTAGATCTTGCACAAGTATGGGGAATGCTGGCTGAAGAGGCAGGTCCGAGTCGTGCAAGTCGAAGGCAAAGGCAACGATCCTGCGGCCGGGTTCTTCCCACGCCGCAAGTAGAGGACCCCGGTCGGAGTCCAGCAGTACCCGGGCCTCCGGTGGGGGCAGTAGCGGAAGGGCCTCGCGGACGTGTACGTTCGACAGGTCCGCGTAACGAAGCATCTCGTCGCGCCCGGGGCGAGTGGTCTGGACTCGGACATGCTCCGAGGACACCCACGCGGCGGCGTTTACGGGCGGGTCCAGCGCCAACATTGCGCCCTTTGGCAGAACAGCAGGGAGCAGGCCGTCGAATACCCAGAGATTATAGTCCCCATCGGGAGAGAAGGAATCCGGCGCGGCCCTGGTTACCTCGACCCCAGGCTGTAAGGACAAAGCCTTCTCCAGGAAATGGTTGCCCTCGCTGACGAGCAAAGCTCGCACCCTGTCGCCAGAGCCGCCGGTGGCCCAGGCTTGATCGTCCAACGCAAAGGTGTCTCCAGGAATTAGACGTAACTCCAGGACCGCCGCCACTGGCAGTGAGGACCAGCGCACCGTTCGGTCGGCTCCTCCGGCGACCTCAAAATCTCTAACGTCGTAGAGCGAACCGTCGGCATTTAGGTGGAGCGAGATTGTTCGCGGCTCCTGACCGTAGTTCACGATTCGCGCCAGTCCGTCCGTCCCCGATTCCGTATGCCTAATTGAGAAGGCGGCAATGCCCGCGTTGCTAGCCGAATCGCCGACCGGCTCGTAGCGAAGCTCGAAGGGCAAAAGCCCCAGAGGCTGAAGGGACGTGACGTTTCCGTCGCTCAGGACGACCACCTGCGCCGGCCGTTCTCCACGGACCACCGATGCCGCCAGGGATAGGGCGGAGTCCAAGTTCGCTCCACCAGCCGTTGGCCTGGCTTCAGCAATGACTCGGCGGACCCTTTCCATGTCTCGACTCTGGGCCACCAGGACCTCCGGTACGCCGCCCATTCTTATGACTGTGGCGACGTTCACTGGAGGAAGCTGGTCTATCAGCCGGAGCGCTGTTTGTTGCGCCTCGCCGAAGCGTGAGGGAGAAACATCGGTGGCTTGCATACTGGCCGAGGCGTCCAGCACCAGCACCAGGTCTCCCTGGATGCCGCTGAAACCTAGGAAGTAGGGACGAGCCAGCGCAAGAACCAAAGCGAACAGCGCCAGTAGCTGGAGAAAGAGCAACAGATTACGCCGAAGACGCTGCCAGAGAGTGTTGGCTTCAATGTCGCGTACTATCTGCCGCCAAAGGAAAGTGCTGGAGACGCGCCTCTCGCTCCCCCTCAGGCGCAACAGGTACAGGGCAATGATGGGCACGGCCAGCAGGCCGAAGAGCAGCGCGGAGGGAGCCAGGAAACCCAAGATTGCCCCTACGCGACGATCCGCGCCCGCCGCAGCAGACGCAGGACGGCGTCCTCGATAGAAAGGTTACTAGGTAGCTGTACGAACGAGATGCCTTGACTGTGGCAGAAGGAAGCAACTTCCCGCGTGTAGGCGCTGAGGCGGTCGCGGTACTCCTCCAGGGTCCTTGCCGTAAGCGTGACCTCCAGTGAGGACCCGTCTTCATCGTCAACCAACTGCCAGTGCCCCATGATCTCCGGGTTTATCTCCTCAGGCGCCAAGACCTGAAGCAGGACCACCTCTTGCCGTGAGGCCCGCAATGCTCGCAGCCCGGCTCGCCAGTCGCTGTCAGTTAACAGGTCGCTTATCAGGACGGAAAGGCCAGGCCGCCGGCTGTAGCGCGCTGCGGCGGAAGAAAGAGCTTTTCCGAGGTCGGTCCCGCCCAGAGTCTGAAGTTGTTCCAAGAAATCCCATACCCTCCAGACCTGGGCGCGGTCGCTCACGGGTGGCAGGCGGGCGAAGAGATCGTCTCCCAGAGCGGCAACTCCCACGCGGTCGCCGTTCACCAGCGCCACGTATGCCAGGGCTCCCGCCACCTGGCGGGCCAGGTCAAATTTGGAGGGTTGGCCCCAAGCGAGGGAGCGCGATGTGTCAAGTAGCAGCGAGACGGTTAGGTTCTCCTCGGCGCGGTAGAGACGCAGGAACAGGCGCTCCAGGCGGGCGTAGGCGTTCCAGTCAATGCGGCGATAGTCGTCTCCCGGAGTGTAGTTTCGGAAGTCTGAGAACTCGACGGACATGCCAAGCCTTGGCGAACGGCGTGGGCCTACGCTGGACCCGGCGAGACTCTGCCGTGTCGCCAACGCCAGGGCCTCGAGCTTGGGTAAGAAGTCGGGGGTGAACAAACTCGTCCGTCGAGCCATTGCGGTACACCATCTGTCAATGGAAGATTCGCCCGCCCTAATTCAAGAACTGGGGACGAATGAATAAAGATAGGCAACCCTGAAAAAGCCATCCGCGGCTTTGTCTATACATCGTTCATGTCTGACACTTTTCAAGCCTCAAGACTTCTGAGATTTCACCGCCTCCAGCAACTGTCCGATTATCCAGTCCGCCGTTACACCCTCGGCTTGTGCCTCGAAGTTCAGAATGAGCCGATGGCGCAAAGCGGGATACGCCACCGCGTGCAGGTCATCCACGGACAGATTGTACCGTCCCTCCAACAACGCTCTCACCTGACCCCCGATGACCAGCGACTGGAGCCCTCTGGGGCTGGCGCCATACCGGACATACCGCTTAACGGGGGCCGGCGCCTCATCTCGTTCCGGATGGGTGGCCAGGGCCAAGGTCACGGCGTAATCGTGGACGTGTGAAGCTATGGGTACTTCCCGCGCCAGATGGATCATTTCCTCCAATGTTGGACCGTGGGCCACAGGACTGGCGTGTTCCGGTTCGTAGCTAATGGTGCGCCGCAGGATTTCGCCCAGGTCCTCACGGCTGGGAAAGGGAACCAGCACCTTGAAGAAGAACCTGTCTAGCTGCGCTTCGGGTAGGGTGTAGGTCCCCTCCATCTCTATCGGGTTTTGGGTCGCCAATACGAAGAAGGGCGAGGGTAGCTTTCGGGTGGTGTCACCCACGGTCACCGTGCGCTCCTGCATGGCTTCCAGCAGGGCGGACTGTGTCTTGGGTGTAGCGCGGTTGATCTCGTCGGCCAACACCAGGTTGGCGAGAATAGGGCCTTGCTGGAATCGCAGAGAACGCCGCCCCTGCTCATCTTCCGAAATAACGTTGGTGCCAACGATGTCCGCGGGCATCAGGTCGGGCGTGAACTGAATCCGGGAGAAAGTCAGCGTGAGGGCCTCGCCAAGGGTGCGTACCAGGAGGGTCTTGCCCAAGCCGGGTACGCCTTCGAGCAGGACATGGCCTCCCGACAAGAGGGCGATGACGACATCCCGCACGACCTGTTGCTGACCTACGATGACACGGCCTATCTCTTCCTCCAGGCGGCGCGCTGTGTCGACGAAAGCGAGAACGTCCTGCTCCCCTATGGCGATGTTTCCCTCGGTTTGGTTCATGCGGGCGCTCCTCGATTTCTGACTTACAGTCTGATTTCGTCTTCTGAGCGACTTTCCCGTCTCCTGCGTAGTTCTAAGTAACTATCTCAAAACGAGGCTTCCCCAACGTCTCCCCCTTTCGGAAAAGGGGGATTAAGGGGGATTTCCCCTCTGCCCAAGCCTGCTGGTCCAGTTTTGAGATAGTTACTAAGTTCCTGCCTGCAAGCGTTATCGGGACCCCATAAACGAATAGCGAGTCCCACTGGAGGCTACAGCGGGTTTTGGTCAACGTTCCAGTTCCGCGAAGTAGCGGCGCACCAGTTCCTTGTAGCCCTGGGGTACCGGGCTGCGTTCCATGTGCTCCCGTGCCTGCTCCGTGTACTGTCCCAGGACTTCGTTATATGGACGGAGCCTCCCAGGGGCAATCCCCGCGCCGGGGCCGGTTCGCACCTCTGCGGGGATACCTGGCCCCTGACCCGGTACGAAAACCGTCTCCCCTTCTGTAGGGAGTCTCCCGGCGCCCTCTCCCTGTCGTGCCCCCGCCTGGTTGCCCGCCCCGGCGCCGTCTGCGCCGCCACCGGGACCGATACCGGGGCTTCCCCCTGCGCCCTGACCGCCTTGACCAGGTCCCGGTACGGGACCTCCGCCCTCGCGTCCCTCCCCCACGGTGGGCGTCCCTGTTGCGGCCTGGGCTACGGGAACACCGCTGATAGACGACCGAGCGCCCCGCAGTTCGGCCAGCGTCCTCTCAAGGGCTTCCGAGGCTTCCACTCCCTCTTGAAGCGCCGCGAGCCTGTCTGCCAGATCGCCAAAGGCGCCTTCGGCTGCACCTGGGTGGCCGGATGCAATGGCCCGTGAAGCTTGCCTTAATGATCCTGCCAGGGCCTCGCTCCCGGTGGCGGCGTTGGCCGCTCGCTGTAGGGCTGCCGCCAACTCCCGTAGCTCGTCCTCGCTCATGGAATCAATCTGGTCCGCTAGAGAGGCTATTGCGCCGCGTGTAGCCTCCTCGTTCCTGGAGTGGAGCGCTCGCCCCAGTGCGACTGTCGTAGGCGACGTGCCCAAGGTTGCGCCGATATCCTGAAGCCCTTTGCCCTGCTCTATCTTAGGCTCTTGGAGTAAGCTGATTTCTTGCTCCGCGCCGGAGAGGGCGGCGAGAGCATCGGGTGTGGTGTCGGCTTCCGTGAGGGCCTTTTCTAGCTTCTCCAGCGCCTGTTCCACAGCGGCCCGGTCCTCGACGCTCAGGGGCGAGTCGTCCTCCGCCGTCTCTTCCTTCGTTTTCTGTAGCTCCTCCCTGGCCTCGGCCAGGCGTTGTTCAAGCTGTTCTCGCTGCTCGATGACGCGGTCCATGGGATTGGGAAGAGCTACCAGAATCCCAATCAATGCAATACCGGCTATGATGGGCAGGAAGTGGCCGCGTCCAGGCCAGATGCGGACGAACTCCGCGGGATTCTTGGCCCGGATAGAAGCAAGGGCATCCTGCCGCTGCAACCAAGCGACACGCGAATTGGACTGGCGAAATTCCCAGGCCGTCGCCAGCCGGTCGGAGAGGCCCAGAAGGAGGTCTGCCTGTCTCGCGGCTGTCCCCGAAGACGGGACGGCGAAAAAGCTGTACAACAGGCCAGCCGCAGTCACAACCACGGTTGTGACGATGCACGATAAGAACACGTCCGGCCAAGGCACAAAACGGGCTACAACGAACAGCGCGGCGGTTAGCCCCAGGCCCGCGCCAATCCCGCGCAACGTCCATGCCAGGGCGCCTTTCAGCATGAGCCGGTTGCGCCACGGCTTGATAGCTCCGGGCAGCCCAGCAGCCCGGTCCTCTCGAAACTTCATGGCTCAATCCTTGCGGGCTGGGGTCGGCGGCGCAAGAGCCGGGGAAGTCCCGGCCGCAGAATGGTCGAAGCCAGCAAGACAAACAGAACGATTAGAACGGCGTCCACCATAAGGCTTAGATGCCATAGGGCCAGTCCGCCCCGTGTGCCGGAGGCGGACGTTCCCAGGAGCGCCGCATCCGGCAAGATCGAAGGCATCGTCGCTGATGCCAACGCTGCCATGGGGTTGAGCGCCAGAGGAAGAATGATCTCAGGACGAATAGTTCCACGTGAGTCTACGCTCATACTTACAAAGATACTCAGGACCGGGGTCCCTATGAGCAGGAGGAAGGTTACGGCATAGGCCAACACCGTGGCCGTAGGCCCACGCCGTATCAATACGGACAGAAATACCCCGATGGCGCCCAGGGTAAGGGCCGAGACCAGGGAGATAACGAAGGCCAGCGCGATCTGGCCCGGCGAAACCCCGCCGAACAGGAAGGCCATGGAAAATAGGGGCAGCGCCGCCAGCAACAACAGGAAGATGTAAGAGAGGGACGCCAGTATCTTTCCCAGGACGATCCACAGGGCGGACACCTGCGTACTCAGTAGCAGGTCCAGGGTCTGCCTGTCTCTCTCTCCAGCGATGGCCGGTCCCGTGAGGCCGGGGACGATGAAGACCACCAGGAACAGTTGTAGCATGGAGAGAACGATGAATGTCTGAAGGCCGATATCGGAGGCTGTGCTTGCGTTGAAACCCGACCGCAACTCTCGTTGCTGGGAGTAAATCATCCAGGCGCCGATAGAAGAAAGAATCAGGAGATACACGGAGATGACTACGGAGGCGCGGCTCCCCGCATTCGGGTCCGCATCTCCTTGGTTAAGACGGCCAGGTTGCGGAGCATTGTCTGACTCATCCCTCGTCTACCTCCTCGGTCAGCGCCATGAACAGGTCCTCCAAGTCCTGCGTGGCATTGAAGCTGACCACTGGGACCCCGGCCTCCACCAGCGTTCTCAGGATCGCCGCCTGTCCGGCGGAGTCCGCCGAGCAAGCGGCGCGAACCAGGCCTTCCTCAGGCAAGATACTCACATCGCGCACACCGGGCAGGGCCTTTAGTATAGAGGCGGCCTGCTCCGCTTGGTCCAAAGTCCGCGCCTCCAATACGCGGTTCCCTCCCAGTTGGCCGAGAATATCTTCCACAGCGCCCGAGGCCACCATGCGGCCCTTATGGATGATGCCGACCTCGGTGGACAGGTCTTCCAACTCCGGCAGGATGTGAGAACTGATCAGCACGGCCTTGCCCATGCGGGCGATCTCCTTGAGCACTTCCCGCATTTCGACCCGGGCGCGGGGGTCCAAGCCCGACGCTGGCTCGTCCAGCAGCAGCACCTCCGGGTCGTGGACCAAGCAACGAGTTAGCCCCAGCCGCTGCTTCATGCCCCGGGACAGATTCTCGACGAAATCGTCTCGTTTGTCTCCCAGGTCCACCAGTTCCAGCAGGTCGGCTACGATCTTACGCCATTCGACCCTGGGCACGCCGTGGGCTTGGGCGTAAAACTCCAGGTACTCCCGCACCGTCAGGTCGTCGTACACACCGAAGAAATCGGGCATGTACCCGATGTGTTTTCGGGCTTCGGCGGGATGGCGCGTTAAATCCTCGCCGGCAACCCAAGCCTGACCTTGAGTAGGCAGGAGCAGAGTTGCCAGGATACGCAGGGTTGTCGTCTTTCCCGCGCCGTTTGGCCCCAGGAAGCCGTAAATGCTGCCCCTGGTCACGGAGAAGCTCAATTCGTCCAGGGCGGTGTACCGGCCGTACCGCTTCACCAGTTGCTCTACGGTGATCGCGTGTTCGCTACTCACTGACCACCCCCTTCAATATCAAAGACGGAATCCCGACCTGTCCATCCCTAATCACGAGTTGGATTCGCACCAGGCCGCTGGCAGAGACATAATCGTCTAATCCTCTTTCGTCCCCTAATTCTCCTTCCAGCGCATCCGTGGCCTGGAGCCCGTATGGTGTCGAGTTGAAGACAGTCGCGCCCGGGTCCGACTGTGGGAACGTTCCCCGGTCAGAGTAATATATGCTCCCTGAAGGAGTGGACTGCTTTGGAAGGGAAACTCGCGTCAAGGCCAGCGGTTTCCAGGCGCTGTCTCCCCAATGGTACATCATGGCATCTACGCCCTGTTCCGCCAGCGAGGCGCCGTTGAAGGGCACATGGATGGACGCGGTCCTCATGTCCTGGACCTTCGTCGGCGCTTCAAACTGGAAGGTAATGGCGCTCCCTTTACTGATTACGATATCCGAAGATCCAGAGTCCCCGATCTGACCTTCAAAGTCCACGACGCGGCCCATGAGCACGCCACTCGGCAGGGAGAAGCTTCCTTGCATCCTGGGTGTTGCGGGCTGCACAAACAAAGTGATGGATGGGCCATCGGGCTTCACATTGTTGACCGTGATTCCCATCGGGCTTTCGTCGGTCCAAGCCACAACAGGCAGGGACAGACCGGAAGTCGGACCGGCGTAGAAGGAATCTAGGGCTGCCGCGGCCACGGTCTGGAGTTCCTGATGCTGCATCTGCTCCCTGGGACTGCCCGGTGGAGAGCCGCTGGAGAAATGCAGTCGTTGCCGCCAGTGGCCCACGGAAGAGCCCACCAACCTGATGTCCACAGTCGCGGTATCGCCCGGCCTCAGGGCGCCCAAGGCCTGCGGTGCGCCTCCGGCGATCAGCAAGACCTGCTTCAACGGTTCAGGGCTTTTGTTGGTCACTGTGCCCTTCATGCGGTCTCCCTCGATGTGGAGATCGTATGACAACGCTTCTTCAACCCTCTGGACGCTGTCCGTCCAAAGGCTGCGCATGGTCCACATTCCCATGTCCAGCAGCTCAATTTCGCTTCTCTCCTCGCAATTTCGGACCCTGACTCTTGCATCGCCAGGTTCTGCCATCGAACGCCGGCGACCGTTGTCCCAGGATGCAACCAGGGCGCTCCCGGGGGACTCCGCCCGGTAGTCACCTTGGCCAGGAGCCAGGACACCTACCATGCGCTGGACACGCGCCCAATCCGTGCCGTGTGTTTGTTGGATGATGCTAACGGCGCTGCCCTGGACTTCACTTCCTTTGGCTCCCACAGCCAGGAAGTAAGCGCTGCTGGAGAACAGGACCACCAGGACGGGGATAGTGACCCAGGTGAGCCCCGGGCGGCCCAGCCGTAGCAGCACGACATAGTTAACCGGCCCTGCCAGTAGGATATACCCGCCGATGAGTCCCAATAGAAGGTTGATGGACGGAGGCTCCAGAGCGGGTAGGTTGGACATCGCGTTATGCACCTGGTAAGCCCCCACGGAGAGGCCTCCTCCAGGGTCACGGAGATGAGTTTGGGCGCCGAGGATGACGGACGCCGGCAAGGACTGGAACAGCAACTCCTTCCATACTCGCGGCATCCCTGCCCATCCGGCCAGAGGCTGCGCCGCTGGGTCGAAGGCCAGGAATAGCACATTGCCCCGTCCGTGACGGCTAAGTACTGCCAGAGGCACTTCCCCCGCTTGTGCTAAAACGCGCCCCGACACGACCTGGGAAGTAGTCACGCTTAGAGGAAATGTCGATGGGAATGGTTCGTTGCCCATCCGCTCCAGGGCCTTGGCGCTCTCCAACTCTGTCGCGTTTCCGATTATAACTGGCATGAGCTGCTGAGGCAGGCCCTTCAGATTGACCCTGCCGTTCGGTCCCCCCGGCAGGATAAGCGTGCCTCCGCCGGCCACCCATCCCTCCATGGCGTTCAGCATCCCAGGCGAAAGCCCCTGGACCTGGACGTCGCCCAGGGCAATGACGTCAAAGGAGTCCAGCGCCTCGGGCCGGTGTGGGAACGTATCGGGAGAGATAGCCGCCACCACAACCTGGCGTCTATCTCCGGGAATCTCCAGAGTAGTCAGCAGGTTCCAAGGGCCGGTCCGCGGTCCAACGACGCCCACGAAGACGTCGTCGACGCCGACGAGACTGACCCGTGGGTCCAACTCGGCCACTACCTGTCCATCGGAGACTAACTCGACGTCTAGGCTGGATGCAGGGCTCTGATAGGGCACATGAAGAGTGAGACGCTTTCGGCTGCCCTTGGGAAGAATGACGTCGGCGATGTACCGGGTAGACTGGCCGCGCGTGGCGATTACGTGGACCTCTCCCACGAAGTCGGGGCCATGGTTCTCCAGCAGGGCGATTACAGGCGTCCAACTGCCCACCCGTGATTTGCCGTCAAAACCGACTTCCACCTGGAAGCTGATGGGGGAGAGTTCCTGAGCCGAGGCCGTTAGGGGGCTGCTCAAGAGCAGAGTTGTGGCCAGAAAGGCGAACATAAACACTATGGGCGCTGCCCATATTTTCAAAAGGACCCTACTCACACGGGAATTCGCTATCGTACCCATTGGATCTTGGGACATGGCACCCACACCACTCGCCGGACTGCGTCGGTCTTTAGTACCTATCTCAAACCGAGACTTCCCCAATGCCCCCCTTTTGAGAAAGTTCCTAAGCGTTCGGAGAAATCTCGACGGCGCTCCCCAGAGTTTACCCTTTCATCGCATTTTAACGGATTCAGGTATCGGGCGGGCCGTTGCCCTGGCACAGCATTTATTTGCAGGTCGTTTACTATATGCGTGGATTTTTCCCGTGCCGCCTCTGCTACCTACCTGTGTCCATCGTCGCCCGTATGCTCCTAGGTGTTGGTCAAATCATCGCCAGTGCGTGAGAAATATTGGTGAATTCCGGCCTGCATCTCAGCATAATGGGGTCCACCGAATTCCAGATAGTTGTCTGGCCTGTGCCTTTTCGTAGAATTTTTCCGGTGCTACGATAGTCTCCCGAAATGAGGATTCCGCACGTGGAAAGATTCGACTGCGAATCCGAGGCCCATATCTGGGACATCGACCGAGCCCGGAGGGTTCACGGTGGTGCCTGACGACAACTCCTTACTCCTAACCTGTTGCCTCTCGTTGGACCTTGAAGTCGGGGGCAAGGACCGCCGCATCCACGCCCTTGCTGGAGTACGCGCCGATACCGGGCAATCCCTGACTCTATCCGTAGCGGGCGGTCGCTTGGCTTCGGCATTGGCCAAGCTGGACGACCTTGCCGAAGGCGCGGACTTCGTTCTGGGCCACAATCTCATCGATTTCGATCTCCCCCAATTGCAAGCCGTGAATCCAGATTTGCGCCTATTGCGGCTGCCGGCGGTGGATACACTCAGGCTCAATCCCCTGGCCTTCCCCCGCAACCCCTATCACCACTTGGTCAAGCACTACCAAGACGGGCAACTCAAACGCGGACGCATCAATGACCCGGAACTCGACGCCAGACTTGCGCTGGAGGTTTTCCAGGACCAGCAAAACGCTCTGAAGGATGCCCCCTCCGGCCTGTTGGCAGCCTGGCACTGGCTAACCGCGTCGGATGATGGCGAGGGCTTCGATAGGGTTTTCGAGCGCTTGCGGAACTTGCCAAGGCCGTCGGACGCCGGGGGGCGGGACGCGATTGACAGGGCGCTGGATGGCATTTCCTGCCAGACCCATGCCCGCGAGGCCACGGAGGATGCGGCTCGGCACGGCTGGGGGGTGGCCTATGCCCTGGCTTGGCTGTCGGTGTCCGGGGGCAATTCAGTCATGCCTCCCTGGGTCCGGCATCAATTTCCAGAGGCGGGCAAATTGGTCCGCCGGTTGCGCGACACCGCTTGTGCAGACTCCGGCTGCGGCTGGTGCCGGGAACGGCACGACGCCCGCAAGGAACTGACCCGTTGGTTTGGCTTTGACGACTTCCGGCCCGAGCCGGCGGACGACGCCGGGCGGCCCTTGCAGCAGTCCATCGTCGAAGCGGTGATGGCGGGGGAACATGTGCTGGGAATCCTGCCCACCGGCGCCGGTAAGTCCCTTTGCTATCAGATACCGGCCCTGTCCCGCTACGACAAAACCGGCGCCCTGACGGTGGTGGTCTCGCCCTTGGTCGCGCTCATGGCCGACCAGGTGGAGGGGCTCGAGGCTCGGGGCATCGGTTCCTGTGTCACCATCAACGGGCTCCTCTCCATGCCCGAACGAGCCGATGCGTTGGACCGGGTGCGGCTGGGGGACGCCAGCATTCTCATTGTGTCTCCGGAGCAGCTTCGCAGCGTCTCGCTCCGCCGTGTCTTGGACCAACGGGAGATCGGGGCATGGGTGCTGGACGAGGCCCACTGCATTTCCAGTTGGGGGCACGACTTCCGGCCCGATTACCGCTACGTGGGCCGCTTCATCCGCGAGAAGGCGGGAGAGGAGCCTGCGCCTCCGGCGCTGTGCCTGACCGCGACCGCCAAGCCCGATGTGAAGTCCGACATAGTTGATTACTTCGAGAAAGAACTCGGCGTCAAGCTGAAGGTCTTCGACGGCGGAGCCCAACGCACCAACCTGGATTTTGTGGTGGTGCAAACGAACAGCGGGCAAAAGTTCGCTCATGTCCACCAGATCCTGAAAGCCGACCTTCCCACGGATGGACCAAGCGGAGCGATTGTCTATTGTGCCACCCGGCGCCATACCGAGGAACTGGCGGAGTTCTTGCAGTCATCAGGATTGGAATCGGCCCACTTCCATGCGGGACTGCCGCCGGAGACCAAGAAGAACGTCCAGCAAAGCTTCATCCGAGGGGACCTGCGCGCCATCGTAGCCACCAACGCCTTTGGCATGGGTATCGACAAGCCGGACGTGCGGCTGGTAATCCACGCCGACATACCCGGTTCCCTGGAGAACTACATGCAGGAGGCGGGACGCGCTGGACGGGACCAGCAGTCGGCGCGTTGCGTTCTGCTCTACACACCGGACGACGTGGAGCGTCAATTCGGCATGTCTGCCCGTTCCCGGCTTACGCGGCGTGAGATACATGGCGTCCTGAGGGCGCTGCGGAATCTGGACCGGAAAAACCGCCTGAACGGCGAGGTGGTGGCCACCGCCGGTGAGATTCTTCGCGAGGACGAGGACAAAGTATTTGAGCGGGATTCCACCACCGACGATACTCGGGTGCGGACCGCGGTGGCTTGGTTGGAGGAGGCGGTATTGCTGACCCGCGAGGAGAACCGGGTGCAGGTGTTTCCGTCCTCGCTGCGGGTGGGTTCAATAGAGGAGGCACGCTCCAAACTTCAACAAGCCCGTATCACCGATGCCTACCGCCGCCAACTACTGGCCATTTCCGCTTCGCTCATCGAGGCGGACGCGGACGAGGGCATCTCCACCGACGAGTTGATGACCGCGTCGGGCCTGACCCCGGAGGGAGTGCGGGGCGCGCTTCACGATCTGGAGGGCTTGGGAATCGCCAGCAACGATACTGTGTTGACCGCCTTCGTCCACACAGGAGTGGAGCGCGCCTCGAAGAAACGTTTCGAGGAGGCGGCGGAGCTGGAGAAGGCCCTTATCGACCTTCTGCGGGAGGCGGCTCCCGATATGGGCAGGGGCGATACGTCGATGCTGCATCTCCGCCTCGCGACCCAACAACTCAAGGACGAGGGCCATGCCTACGCCCTGCCGGAACGCCTGGGTCGCATTGTCCGGAGCATCGCCGCCGACGGACGGGGTGAGGGCGGCAGTGGGGGAAGCCTTGGGACCAGGGGCCGCGACCCCGAGACCATGCAAGTGACGTTGCAACGCGAGTGGAGAGCGTTGGAGAAGACTGCGGAGCTCCGCCGCGCAGCCGCCTCGCGCCTGCTGGACCACCTGCTCGCCAGCCTGCCGCCGGGAAGCCGGGGCACCGACCTACTGGCGGAAACGACCCTGGGCAAGCTGCTGGCGGCGATCAAGTCCGACATGGTCCTAACCAGCGAAGTCAGAGAGCCCGCCAAGCTCATGGACCGTGCATTGCTGTGGCTGCACGAGCAGGAGGTCATACGGCTGAACAAGGGTCTGACGGTGTTCCGTCCAGCCATGACCATTCGCCTGGAGCCAGAAAGGCGCGGTTTCGCCCAGGCCGACTTCGCATCCCTGAAGCTGCACTACGACGAACAGGTACGGCAGATCCACGTGATGGCGGAATACGTGCAGCGTGGCCTTGAGTCCATGGCTAACGCCCTTCGCCTAGCCTTGGACTCCTTTACGCTTCGCGAGGAACACTTTCTGCGTCGATGGCTACCGAATCGGGACAGCGAGATTTCGCGGCAGACCACGCCGGAGTCGTGGCGGACCATAGTCGAGAGCCTGAACAACCCCGTCCAGCGCCGCATTGTGGTAGACGACCGGGAGCAGACCAACGTGCTTGTGCTCGCTGGCCCCGGCTCGGGCAAAACCAGGGTGCTGGTGCATCGGATCGCCTACCTGATACGGGTGAAGCGCGAGGACCCTCGCGGAATACTGGCTCTCGCCTACAACCGCCACGCGGCCGTGGAAATCCGTCGGCGTCTTGCGGAACTCATCGGCGGCGACGCCCGTGGTGTGATGGCGCTCACCTGCCATGCCCTCGCCATGAGGCTGGTTGGCGCGAGTTTCTCGGGACGCGCGAACCGTTTGGACGAAGGTGAATTCCAGCAAGCGCTTCGGCAGGCGGCCGACCTGCTGCGTGGGAAAGGATTGCCCCCCGACGAAGCGGACGAGTACCGGGCGCGGTTGCTGGCGGGTTTTCGCTGGATTTTGGTGGACGAGTACCAGGACATCGGTCCGGACCAGTACGGTCTGATCTCCGATCTGGCGGGCAGGACCCTTTCCGACGAAGACGACAAGCTCAGCCTCTTCGCAGTGGGAGACGACGATCAGAACATCTACGCCTTCAACGGCTCGTCGGTGGAGTTTATCCACCGGTTCGAGGCAGACTACGGGGCCAAACCCACCTTCCTCACCGAAAACTACCGCTCCACCGGCCATATTATCGACGCCTCCAATGCGGTGATCGAGCCAGTGCGGCAACGGATGAAGGCTGGACACCCGATCAGCATCAACCGTGCGCGGGTTAAGGAATTACCCGGCGGCGCCTGGTCTCAAAGGGACCCCGTCTCCCGAGGTCAAGTACAGATATTGCCAGTCGGCGACACCCCTATCACTCAAGCGCAGGTGGTCGTCGCCGAGCTGAAGCGGCTGTCCGGCCTCACTCCGGACTGGACCTGGTCTACCTGCGCGGTGGTGGCGCGGGAATGGAGCTTCCTGGACCCGGTGCGCAGCCTCTGTGAGATCGAGGGAATCCCGGTGCAGATGGCGAACGAAGACTTCTCGGGCTTCTGGCATTTGCGGGAGACACGGGCGCTCCTTGACTGGCTGCGCGTGCGAGACTCCAACTTGATGAAGAGTTCGGACTTGGACGAATGGCTAATTGGGCAACCCTCAAACCCTTGGAACGAGCTGTTGCGGGAAGCCGTGGCAGAGTACGAGTTGGAGACTAGCAACTTGGAAACGCCGGTGGACTACTTTATCGAATGGTTAGCCGAGTGGGGACGGGAAATACGCCTCCGCCAGCGCGGGTTGATGTTGCTGACCGCCCACCGGGCCAAAGGCCTGGAGTTCGACCACGTGGTGGCGCTGGACGGAGGCTGGGACCGCTTTTCAAGCGGCGAGGATGTGGACGCCCCGCGCCGGCTGTACTACGTGGCCATGACCCGCGCACGGGAGACCCTCATCCTCGCACGCTTTCCAGGGCGGCACCGGCTTCAGGATGCCTTGGTGGACCATCCCTCGGCGCTGCACCGCGCGGACCCCGTCAAACTGCCACCGGCGTCGCCTGAACTCAAACGCCGCTATCGGCGGCTCAGTCTACGCGACGTTTTTCTGAGCTTCGCTGGATACCAGCCCCCTGGTCACCCGGTGCATCGTGCAATTGCCGCCCTCTCACCCGGAGATCCGCTGCAATTGCGGGTTGGGTCGAGGCGCTGGGAGCTGTTGGATAGCAACAGTACTGTCGTAGGACAGCTTGCTAGTGGTTTCGAGCCGCCCACCGGCCTTCGCTGCACCTTTGCCACGGTCATGGCCATCGCCACCTGGGACAAGGAGCGTTCGGAGCTGGAGTTTCAGGACCGCCTTCAGTGCGACACTTGGGAAGTGGTGGTCCCGGAGTTGGTCTTCGAGGCGGAAACGTGATTGCGCCGGAAGCCCCATGCGGCGTCATCCGAGGGTTATCAACACTCTCACTTGAATCGGCGCATATCGTGTCCAACCATTGGAGTCCACCTAGACTCTGGTTCTCCCCAAGAAATCACTCCTTCCATTAGGGATTGTGGCGTTCCCAGGGCTGGCAGGCCGGGCAGCGATTCGGGAGTTCTTTGAGCGCGCTCCGGAACGGCTGCCATTCGCCATGCACATGGTCTTGAACCCAATCATTGAGGTGGACGGAGACCGGGCCACCGGCGTCTGGTACTTATTTCAACCCTGCACCTACGCCGACGGGAACCGGGCTGTGTGGGGCTCAGCCCGCTACGATGAGGAGTACGTCCGGATCAACGGGGAATGGAAGTTCCGAAACCTTACCCTGACCTCCCACTTCTGGACACCCTTTGACAAAGGATGGGTGGAGGCCCGGTTCGCCTGATACTCCAGGGCGGCATCGGCCCGTCAATCGCGATTCATGGAGCCGCCCACCCCGCAGGCGTGGCGGAGGGAGTGGGATTCGAACCCACGATACCCGGGGGTATACCGGTTTTCAAGACCGGCGCATTCGTCCGCTCTGCCATCCCTCCGCGTAGCTAAATCTAGGGGTTTTCGTACGTCGTCAGGCCATTTTGTAAATCATTTGTAAATCCACCGCCCTTCAGTGACTCCATTCTTTTGTCCAATTGCATTGCCGCCTCCCTCTGAAGCCCTGGCATGACATGAGAGTAGAGGTCTGCGGTAATCGCAATTCCCGAATGCCCCAACCGCTCCGACACCACCTTGAGATGCACTCCCTCTCCCAGCAGCAGGCTGGCGTGGGTGTGGCGCAGGTCGTGGAGGCGAATCCCCTGAAGCCCAACCTTCTTGGTCAATTTGCTGAAAGCCTTGGACACCGTGCCGGGGCGGAGCGGCGTACCATCCCCTCGACAGAATATCAGACTATCTCTCTGAAGCGTGTTGTCATCTACCTGCTCCTGCATCCTCTCAAGGCAACTCATCGCTTCTCCAGGCAGGTGCAGCATCCTGGCTTTGCCAGACTTGGGTGGCCCGATTACCATTTCTCCCGTGCCAAGGCGCACTACACCGCGACTAACCGCCAGGGTTCCGGCTTCCATGTCCAGGTCCCGCCACCGTAATGCCAACAACTCGGAGCGTCTGATACCGGTGAGTATGGCTATCAGAAACAGTGCATAATAGCCGCTCGGTTGGGCGGCTTGCAGGAACTTATACACCTCTTCCCAGCCCAGTGTCCGTGCCTGATATTGCTTCGGCCTGGGCGGCTCCACCGCCTCAGCCGCGTTCCGCGCCAAGGTACCCATCCGGACGCCCCACCTCAGGGCCTGGAAGATCAAACGATGGTGGTGTAATACGGTTTGTTCAGACAGCCCCCGGCGCAGGCTATCGGACTCGAAGGAATCGATGTGGCGGGAAGTGAGCTTGTCCAGTCTGATATGGCCGATAGCAGGAATGATATGCCGGTCCAGGATCCCCCGGTAGCCCTCGAGTGTGCGCAGGCTGACGTGAGTCTCCGCATAATCATGGAACCAATGCTCCAGAAACTCGGCCGTGGTCTCCTTGGGAGGTTCTACGTACATCCCTGTGTCATGCTGCCTCAGCAGTTCGGTAAGCCGTTTCTCGGCGTCACGTTTGCCGGTATGCACGACCTCGGTCTTGTACTTCTTCCTACCCGTTACCGGGTCTACGCCCAGGTAGATATAGACGGTATGAGAGTCCTTGTTCTTTTTTGAACGCTGGCGTATATGCCCACGAGCCATCGTAACCCTCGCCTCGCACACGAGAAGATATTGCCCGGAATTGCTGTGTTGTGTGACGAAGCGGGGAACTATCAGTAAGCCGCCAACCATTTCGCTTTGCTAAGTCGGGCGGTACGGACCCTACGCCCTTGGGCATTGGTACACTGGCACAGCCTCGGGCCACGAAACGATATGAAAACTGTAAACGGCGGGCCGAGCGGCTGTCAACGGCTCCCCGTCCCTAGCCGCCAAGCATGCACGGTTCTGACAAAATCCACTCTCCGTTAACCCATCATACCATGCCCACATTACTGCTTCCCCGTTCTCATTGGACTCTATCCTGATAAGACCGAGGTCGATGGTTCGAGTCCATCCAGGCCCACTTTTCCCGCAGCTTCTGGTAAAATCAGATACAAAATGACGGCTTTTTCTTTCAGGTGCCACCAGATGAATGACCGTCAAGCAGGTTTTTGACCACAGTCTTCGCGCATACGGCAAACGGTTTCTCAGAAGCCTGAAGGCTTCCAACCGGTACTCTGAGGGATACCTCACCAGCCTGGAAACCACTGTCGCCATGGCCGCCCTCTATGCTGAGGAACATGTGTGGCCCGACGTTCAGGAGATCACCACCGAGCACTTGGAGGACTATCTCGCGTACCTCCAGGACCGGGTACGCTGGTTCGGGGAACGGACCTATGCCGAACCCAAGAAGCTGTCCAAGGGGCATATCAACGCTCAGTACCGCCGCCTGAACCGGTTTTTCAACTGGCTGGTGGAACGCGGGCCCCTTGTCGAAAACCCCATGCTCTCCATCAGTCCCCCCAAGCTCGAGGAGAAGACGGTTCCCGTAATCACTGAAGACCAGATGCGGGACCTGCTCACCCTCACTGACCTCTCTCTTGCCAGGACTCCCGCCCACCGTTTTCGCCTGGTTCGCGATCGGGCGCTCCTGTACGCGTTTTGGGACACGCCGGGACGACTCGCCGAGATAGCCAAGTTGCGACTTGATGATGTGGATCTTGCCGATGGCACACTGCTGGTTATGGGCAAGGGACGGAAAGAAAGGAGGATGCCGATTGGCGACGCGGCCAGGTCCGTTATGTTGGATTACCTGCAGGAACGAGAAACCCTCATGCCCCGCGCAAAAGCGTTGTGGGTGTCCGAACAGGGGGAATCTCTATTGCCTAATGGGATTTGCCAGATCCTGAAGCGCTTGGCGAAGCGAGCCAACATCGAGGACATGCATCCCCACAGGTTCCGTCATTCCTACGCCATCAACGCCCTGCGGGCTGGCATGCCGGAGCAGGTTCTGAAGATAGTTGGCGGATGGAAAAAGATTCCCGAGACCTATTTCCGGACGTTGGGGGAAGAGGATGCCAGGGAGTTTCACCGGCAGGTCAGCCCTGGGGACAAGCTGGGGAAGACGACGTCTGCGGGAAGGACATGGCGGCAGGGCCAGAGGCGAGGGAGGCTTTAGAACCTCTTACCCTGCGAGTTTGGCGACCCTCGAACTATCGATTCGTAGGGGGTCCGCTTCTTCATGTTGCCAGGGCGTTCAAGCACAGTGTACTCAATCGACACCAAAAGCTGCGGTACTCATGGGCAGTGGTCCGCCTGGACCGCCGGTTGGGAGGACTAGAACTGACAGAAAGACAGGGAGTCGCTAGGAGTTCGATTCCAGTTAGGTGGGCCTAAGTGCACGGGAGGTGGTACGGTCTTCGAGATGTGGCTGGGCGGGCTGTGATCCCTGATGCCGTGTTCATTGCAGGGAGTGCGAGTCTCTTCAGGTGGAGTGTGACACCCGCAATAATCTGTTCATTCCTCTAATTTACCATTCGGTTCTGGCATCATTTGGGAATTCCAGAGTGAATCATCATAATCGCCCCAGTCCTCTGATCCAGGCCAGATTGACCTACGTCGGAAGCCCTGAGGCAGCTTTACTGACGAGTACACATAGCGGCTGTGGGGCTCTCCGCATAAGATGTCTCGCAGACCTCTTCCCAAGTACTGAAGCGGGAAATGTGAGAGTGTATCGGGATGGCATCCCAAGAGGATGGAGTTTGGACTAATTGGTAAGACAAAGTGATCCCAGGGAGGAGGCATTACAATAGCAAAGCGCCCGCATACGGGTATGTCCGGAAGTACAACTAAGCCTTCGGATACTCGGATGGTCTGTAGTTGCAAACGGCTTTGTTGCATGAATATTGGCAGCACATGAAATGCCCCAACTCCCTTTGAATCGAGCTATGCTACTCGATAGCTATCCGGCATTCCCAGGTGGGTCATCCAATTCAAAGCGGCACACTTTACCTTGGCTTCTACCTTCTGCTGCCGCAATTTCCTGGCCTGAAGATGGGAACCAAAGATGGTCTTGAACCGAAACGTGGCAGTCTCGGCCAGGAAACGCCGATGATAGCCCGAATCTTGTTTCGACCGCTTACGTCCTACCTTCCGAATCCCCCTCAGGTTCTCGTCCCGCACCAGGGGCGGGGCGGCACAGTTCCCATGCTGCCAGATACGGGCATTCTTTCGAGGTGGAATTGCTACCCGCCTGATCCCTCTGGCAGCGCAGTCCTCATATACCTTCCTTTTGTCGTAGGCCCCATCACCACCTATCTGCTCTACTGACTCGGTGCTCTGGTTCAGAAGGTCGGGCGCCACTCCCGCATCGTACAGGCTGGCCTCACTCAGTACCACGGCCTGAATCTCCTGGGTCTCACTGTCCACGCTCAGATGGAGCTTCCTCCAGGTGCGCCGTTTGGTATAGCCATGCTGACGCACCTTCCATTCTCCCTCCCCAAAGACTTTCGACCCGGTGCTGTCCAGTACCAGATGCAGGGGCCCAGCGGCTTTCCTGAGCAAGGAAACCGCCAAGTGCTTGGCACGCTTGCAGAGAGTGGTATAGTCCGGCGCCGGCAACTCCCACTCCAGCAAGTGAAACAAGGACCGGAGAAACCCTTCGGTAGCCCTCAGGGTCAAGTGAAAGACACTGCGCACCATCAACAGGCACTGGATTGCTCCATCGGAATACTGACGGAATACTGAAGCTGCCCACCGCGCTTTCGGGGGCCGTCGGGCTTCCAGGCTCCAATATCCTCTTCGCTGGTTCATAGGGTTATTGAGCCCCGCTGGACCAGGCTTTCGTTGTAGTCATGCCAGTTACGTATCCGATACTGGGCTTTCCGGCGGTGGTGCGTCTCTTGGAACGAGCTTTGGAGGCTTGCGGTGTTCGCTTCATGCTTCCAGCTTAGCACCACCTCCTATTCATTCAACAAAGCCGCGTCATACTACTTACGGGTCGCTCAGACAGTGTGTTTCTGGACGAATTGACCGCAGTGGTCGAGGGCTTCCCTTGCCTCGGGAAGGAAAGATGCGAATGCCTGCCAGACGTGGGGCATGTCGTCCCAGACTTCCAGGGTAACGTCCACGCCGGCCTCCTTGGCCCGGTCGGCTAACCGGAGCGAGTCGTCCAACAGGACTTCAGCGGTGCCCACTTGCACCAGCAATGGCGGCAACCCCTGTAGGTCGGCGTAGTAGGGAGATGCCAAGGGGGTAGTGCGGCTCCGGTCGCCGAGGTAAGCCGCTGCCATCCCTTCGAGCATCTCCTTGTCGATGAGCGGATCCTCTTCCGCCTTAGTTTCAAAGGTGTCCCCGGTGTGGGCCAGATCGGTCCAGCCGGAATGGGATATTCCGGCTGCCGGGAGGGGGTCGCCGAAGTACTTCAAAGCGACCAACGTGGCGATAGTCAAGCCGCCACCGCACGAGTCGCCACCGATGGCGATGCGGCGGGGAGAGACGCCTTCCGCCAGCAGCCAGCGGTAGGCCGCCACCGAATCCTCGACTGCGGCCGGGAAGGGGTGTTCCGGGGCCAACCGGTAGTTGAGCCCCAGCACCCGGGCGTCGGACACCCGGGACAGATAGGACAGTGGCGACCGGTGGGTCCGCATTGAACCGATCATGTAGCCCCCGCCGTGCAGGTACATGACCACCCGGTCTTCCGCCACTCCGGGAGTGGAAATCCACTCGGCGGAGACACCTCCCGCTCCCACCTGCTCGAAAACGGCGTCTTCCGGCAGTTCAAATTGGGCGGTGAACTGTTCGTACCAGACTCGGAACTCCTCGACGGTGGTAAAGGCCTGGGTCTCCGCCTTGCCTGCCCGGAACATGGCGATTGCCCGGTCCAATTCTGGTGAGGCCATAATCGAAACCCCCGTTGAAGTTTTTCGTCGTTGCCAGTGACGCGGAGCCCCATCCGGCCTATCCCGGCAACTCCGTGATCGATATCCAGCCAGGCCCGTTGCCCAATGGGACTGTCTCGGACAGGGTCAGCACGCCGGAATCAGGATTGATGCTGAAGATGGCCATTTGGCCCGAGTCTTGGCCGGCCGAGTAGATATACCGGTCGTGAGGCCCCAGGCATAGCGCGTTTGGTCTGGCTTCAGAGGCAACGATGCCGTTGGAGGCCAATTCGCCGGTGCCAGTGTCCACCGTGTAGCAGGCGATGCTGTCGTGGCCCCTGTTCGGCGCGTACAGAAACCTTCCCGACCCGGCGATCTGAATCTGGGAACAGGTGTTCCTCTCGGCAAACCCTTCCGGGGGAAGGGTCGTGATGGTCTGGAAGAGCGACAGCGTTCCCGCCGCGGTGTCCAGGCGGTAGCCGCTCACGCTGCACCCCTGCTCGTTGGAAAAATAGAGGACGTCCAGGGAGGGATGAAAGCAGAAGTGACGAGGCCCCAGGAATTCCTCCGGTTCCACTATGGCCGGAGAGTTGGGGGTAATGTGGCCCGTGTCCTCGTCAAACCTGAATTGCCAGATCTGGTTGGGGCCGTTTCCCGCGATGTGAGGCACGAAAGCATAGCTGTTGGTCGGGTCGGTCTGCATTGCGTGGGCCCCGGTCGCCGTTTCCAATGATACGACGGGTGGCTCTCCCACCGACCCGTCATCCCCTATGGGGTGCACAGCCACGCGCGCGCCCTGGTAATAGGACGACAGCACGAACCTGCCTCGGCGGTCCGTGGCTACGTAGACCGGCCACGAATCCAGCGGCACCGACCCCGTCTGCGTGAGGCCTCCGCCGGACTTGTCAATCCGAAAGCTGGTCAATCCAGTGGTTTCCCGGGTGCCGCAATACAGGTGATTGTGGTCGGGGCTGATCGCCAGGGTAAACGGCCCGCCGGGCACGGACACGTCGTGCTGATGAGCGAGACCTCCGGTATCGGGGTCCACGGTAAAGACCGAGATTTTATTGTCCTCCTGGACGGCAACATACATGTAATAGGGCATAGCTGCCTCCTTAGTTGGTGCGCGAAGCGAGAAACTCCCGCACCTGTTGGGTACACCATTCCGGGTATATGGCATTAATGCCGTGGCCGAGGCCGGGATAGACCACCAACCGGGAGTCCGGCAACTGCTCGGCCATAAACCGCTGTTGCTCCAAGGTTGAGGTGGGCGATTCCTCTCCCACCAGGAGCAGCGTTGGGGTTTCGACCTCCTTCAAGTAGGGGCTGAAGTCCAAGGTGTCAAGGTATGCCTGGAGACTCCGTCCGATGGTGGAAGAAGTGCGGTCCATTTCAGCGATGTACCACTCGACCAGGCCCTGTGGCGCCACTCGGGTGTCCAGACGGTTGTTGATCGTTGCGGTGGACCAGGCTCCTACACTCCGGCTCAGTGCGGCGTCCCAGTCCCCTCCCCTGCCGGAGCGTTCCCTGCGAGGCAAGCGGCAGGGGGTGTTGCACAGCACCAGCGCCCGGGTCCGCCGTGGGTATTTGTGGGCGAAATTCAGCCCAAGGATGCCCCCGAAGGATTCCCCCACATACACCACATCGTCTATCCCCAGGTGGTCCAGGATGCTTGCCAGGTCATCAACGAAGGTGTCCAGGGAAGGCTCGTATTGGTCCTCGTCAATGATGGACTCGCCCATTCCCCTCATGTCGGGACGCAGGATGCGGAATTCACGGGACAGCAATGGCACCCAGTTGTACCAGAACTTGCCGCTCCGGGAGAACCCATGCTGCAACAGCATCGTCGGCGCGGACCGCCACGGACCGGTGAAATCGTCGTCGTAATAGTGGAGTTCCACGCCGGGGCCGACGCCCAGAAAGGCCATAGCTGCGCCCCCGAAGCTTTAGAGTCCAGTATAAGGCAGTGATAGGTTTAGGTTAATGTTTCCCGCGTCCCCGCTCCCGATTCGCAACTGTAGCTGTCCCCGGTCCAATTCCGGGCCACGGTCGAGAAACTCGCGCCCAGGACTTTCTCATACCACTCGCGGGCCGGCCAGTCGTAGAACCAGGTCCAGAGCAATCGCCACCGGTGCCGGGCCCAGACTCCGCCCGCACCGGTCAGGCGTTGGGTGGGCGTTGGTCGTGCCAGCGAGTGGCCTGTTCGTAGGCGTAGGCCACGTTCAGCACGGTCTGGTCGGCTCCGGGACGGCCACCTATCTGCAGGCCGATGGGCAGTCCCTCGCCGCTGAAGCCGCAGGGTATGGATACCGCCGGAGCGCTGGCCAGGTTGAACGTCCGGGTCTGCAGGTAGCCCAGCGGGGTCGCCTGCTCCTTGCTGGTGATGACCTGGTCTTCGACGATGGGCAGGGCTGCCACCGAGGAGGTGGGAGTGACCAGAACATCGTACCGTTCCAGGGACTCGTGCACCTGGTTACGGAACATTGTCCGCAGCTTCTGGGCCTTGTAGTAGGCCTGGGCGGGTAATATGCTGCCGGTCAGCAGCCCGATGCGGTTGTTGTGACCGTAGTCCTGCAGCCGCTCCCGCACCCATTCCTTCATATTCAACGCCGGTTCGACCAGCAGCGGCACCTGGGACAGGACGGCCCCGTGGACGGTCAGGGGAATCGAGACCCGCTCCACCGTCGCCCCCAGTTCTCCCAGCACGCCGAGAGCCTTCAGCACCGCGTCGCGGGTGTCTGCGGCGACGCCCTCGTCCTCCATCTGCTCGGTGATGACCCCGACGCGAATGCCCTGAAGATCTGGGTTCAGGCCCATCCAGAAGTCGGGAACGGGCCCGCGCCAGGTGTAGGGGTCACGCTCGTCGTGCCCTGCGATGGCGGTCAGGGTGATGGCCGCGTCTTCGACGGTCCGGGAAATCGGCCCCGCGGTGTCCATCGACCACACCCCGGTCATGACGCCGTAACGGCTGACCAGTCCCCAGGTGGGCCGGTGCCCGACGAGGCCGCACCAAGTGGCCGGGAACCTTATCGAGCCGCCGGTGTCCTCCCCAAGGGACGTGGCGCATAGGAATGCGGCGGTGGCTGCCCCCGAACCGCCGCTGGACCCGCCCGTGCGGCGGTCAAGGTGCCACGGGTTTCGAGGCGGACTGAACCGCTCAAACCCAGCCCCCATGGCGAACTCCGTCATGTTGGTCTTGCCCAGCAGCACAGCGCCCGCCCGTTTCAGGTTGGCTATGACGGTGGCGTCCTCATCAGGCACGAAATCCGCCAGTATGCGGGTGCCGCCCGTCGTGCGGACGCCTTTCGTCCAAAACTGGTCTTTCACCGCCACCGGTATGCCGTGCATCGGGCCCCGGTACTCGCCGCGGGCGATAGCCTGCTCCGCATCGCAGGCGGACTCCAAAGCCTCGCGCCTGGTGACGGTCAGGAATGCGTTGAACTTGAAGTCCAGCTCATCTATTCGGTCGAGGTAGGCCTGGGTAACCTCGACCGGGGAGACCTCGCGGGACTCTATCAGCCGTGAAACCTCTGTCACCGTCAGAAAGGGTAAGTCACGCTGGTCCATTATGCATCCCTCCAGTACACGCTCGGCCCATCCCTCCAGCAGCGTGTCGGAGGCGTGGAAGCTGGATGAGCGCGTCGTATTCGTCCAGTATAAACCTTACCTGTGCCGAATTCAGGAAATATGTCCGCCTAGCCCTGAGATAGCGACACGTCAACGGCGGCGAGGCCCTCGATGGCCAGGCCATACCCCAGCATGTCCTGCATCTGACGCTTCATTTGCAGGGTCAGGGCGACGCGGCTATAGCGCAGGGTCAGCGGCGGCCGCTCCGCCAGTTGCCGGGCCAACTCCCATGCCCTGGGCAGCAGTTGGTCTTTGGGAAGCACCTCGGCCACAACGCCCAGGTTCAGCGCCTCTTGGGCCGATAGAGTCTGCCCGGTCAGCAGGAAGTACCTTCCGCGGTTCTGTCCCAGCAGCAGCGGCCAGATCACGTGGACGCCGTCGCCGGGGACCACTCCCCGCGGGAAGTGGGGACCGTCCTGGAACGTGGCGGTCTCCGACGCCAGCACGATGTCGGACATCACCGGAATCTCAGCGTGGATCGTCGCTGGGCCGTTGACCGCGCCGATTACAGGCACCTCGATCTCCAGCAGGTTGATCAACAGCCGCTTGCCCTCCCAGTAGGTCTTGTCCCAGTCCCTGGGCATCCGCCGGGTGAGGCGGTTGGGTTCAAAGTTGGCGCAGTAGTCATCGCCGGTCCCGGTCAGGATAACCACCTTGTTGTCGGGGTCGGCTCCAATGTCGGCGAAGGCGTAACCGAGCTCCCGGTGAGCGGCCTCACCCCAGAGCAGGCTCCCGTCGCCGGAGTGGAACGTCACCTGGAGAATCCCGTCCTCCCGTTGGACGCCGACCGTCTCGTACTTGTTCTCATAGTCCGCCAGCACTGTCATGGCTATCCTCCTGTGGTTTCGGCTTGTGGCAGGCCGCGGGCGGCTCGGCCCCAGAATCGCTTTACACCAGCCATTCTCACAGGCTGGAGCTTCGACGACCAAGGATGCATCGCCTCCTTCGTCGTCATCGGAATGGGTTTATGACCGTTACACCGTTGTATGACTGTCCTTCACTGAGGTCCTCCGAGTAGACCGCCTCGCAGCCCAGCATTTTCGCCGCCGCAAGTATGGCTGCGTCCCAGTAGGAGACCCCATGCCGGTCCGCGATCTCCGCAGCTGTTCTGAACACCTCCTGAGTTATCGGTTGGGTGGGCAGTTCCATCAGGGGTTCCAAGAATGCCAGGGCCTGTTCGTGCGTCATTCCGAGTCTTCCTCTCGGCCGGGTTGCCTGGTGGTAGAACTCCTGAAGGACCTGTATCGACAGGCTCAGATCTTCTTCCTTGAGAACTTCCGCCGCCCTGGCTCTTCTTCGCCTTTCTTCCGGTGAGGTGTCGGCGGCGTAGATCAGGATGTTGGTGTCAGCCAGACGCATACCTGTCGTACAGCTCCTCCCTGCGCAGCCTTTCGCTGGCTCTCAGACCCACGCCCTCCGCTTCGAACCTGTTCATGACCGCGTCCAGCTTTCTTGCCCTGCGCTGCACCTCGGTTTCCTCGGGAGATCTGTCGCCGTCTTCCAGGAGTATCTGCAGGAGGTACTCCCTCAGCATCGCAGACATGGAGGTGCCCTTCTGTGCAGCCTTGATTCTCGCGAGGCGGTGAGTTTCATCGTCGACAGCCACGCTGATTACCTTCATTATATCAATGTCCTATGGATATATGTGTTGATAGATTTATGGTAGCATTTATAGCGTTTGTCAAGGGCTGTTCCCGTTGCCTCCAGGGTCTTTCGATTCCCGGAAAAGGCTCCCTTCTCCCGTGGGGAGAGGGGTTGGGGGTGAGGGACGTCTTTCCCTTGCGGGCGTGTTTGACCCGGAACTTCCCCCCTCACCCCGGCCCTCTCCCTCCAGAGCTTGCCCCCGTGGAAACGGGGGGAGAGGGAGAATCGAAAGACCCTGCGGCGGCTCCCAGAGTCTTTTGGTTGTCGCTATAGGGCCACCGAGTCCGTTCGTGGTGAGCGTGTCCAACCAGGAACGGACGGCCCTTCGACAAGCTGAGGGCCAACGGAACTGCCGACAACTATAAGACCCCGCCGGACCCGCCCTCGCCAATTGCGGTTGTATCCCGGTGCGCGTATATTTCGGGCTGACTACACTGGACTATTCGGCGGTTGGAGGCGAGCCATGACCCAGGACACCACGCTCAATAGCACGCTTGATTTCGGGCTGTTCGACTGGATCGAGTGGGACAAATCGGCGCCCAACGACATCTTCGAGAACCGCCTCAGGATGCTGGAATACGCCGACCACAGCGGGTTTCACAGCTACCATCTGGCCGAGCACCACCTGACGCCCCTGAGCGTTTCACCCTCGCCGGCGGTGTTCCTGGCAGCGGCCGCCCAGCGAACTTCGAAGCTGCGGCTGGGTCCGCTGGTCTTCCTGCTGCCCTTCCACAACCCCATCCGCCTCTACCACGAAATCTGTATGCTGGACAATCTCAGCAACGGACGCCTGGACCTGGGCGTGGGGCGGGGGGTTTCTCCGATAGAGGCCGAGAAGTTCGACGTTGACCTGGACATCAGCTGGGAGGTGTTCAATGAGCAGATGGACATGTTCACCAACGGCTTCACCACCGGCCTGCTCAACTACAAGGGAAAGCACTACAACTACGAGGACCTGGAACTCTGGATCAGGCCCTATCAGAAGCCCTATCCCCCGCTCTGGTATGCCAGCAATAACATCGAGACCGTGCCGTGGATGGCCCAGCACGGCTTCAACACCTGCCACGTATTCGCCGGCAACGCCGCCACCAAGGAGCACTTCGACCTCTACAAGCGGGTCTGGAATGCCGAGCGAATGTCCGACGGGCTGAACAGCCACGTGGCCGTTCCCAAGCTGGGCCTTGTCCGCCACCTCTACATTGCGCCCACCGACCAGCAGGCGCTGGCGGAGGCCAGGCCGGCCTTCGGGGCCTGGTTCCACAACATCAACTACCTGTGGGACAAGGCGGGGTACGACTTCCTGAACTTCATCCGGGATTTCGACGACCTGGAATCCCGGGAAATCGTAATCACCGGCTCACCCTCCACCGTGACGGAGCGGGTGCAGCGGGCCATCGACGAGACGGGTGTCAATTACTTCTGCCCCATATTCGCCTGGGGCGACCTGACTCCCGACCAGGTGATGCGCTGCATGGGCCTGTTCGTCGACGAGGTGATGCCCAACCTGCGACCTGGTTCGTCCTGAACGACGTGAAGACGCCCCCACCCCAACCCTCCCCCAGAATGAGAGGGCGAACGAAACAGGAGTCCAGTGATGTCAACCGGCGACCCTATAACTCGGGCGTCTGCGGAATCAATACAGAGGACCATACAGAGGACCATCGATGCCCTGGCGGCCCGGAACGTTGAAGCTGTCCTGTTGCAGAGCCGGGAGGCGGCCTTGACCAAGCTCAAGGAACTAAACTAAAGCCAAGGTGGGATGTACATTTGAGGGGTGATGAAGATTGGCTTGGTTGCGCCGGTGAAGCCCTCTCATCCGTACTTGGAGGATGGTCCGGCGCCGCTGTTTGACCTTCACTATCTGCGCATTTCACCTTGGCTTTGGTTTAGTGCCAGAGGGTTCCGAGGTCTTCGTCAACACGTCGGAGACGCTGACCGCCATCGGCTACACCGAATATATGCACGGCAACGACCGCTACGTAAACCTGCACGATCGGATGATGGCCCAGCCGGACCCGGCGGCGCAGCGGGAGTTCCGCCGCAAGACCACCATCGCCGACTACTTCGCCGGCAGCGTGCAGGCCATCGCCGAGACCGGCGAAATCGTCATCGCCAGCAGTTCCGGCAGCCAGATAGGAGCCTACTCCTACGGCGCCCGCCGCGTCATCCTCGTGGCCGGCACGCAGGAGATCTGCCCCACGCTGGCCGAAGCCGAGGCCCGCACCCGCGGCTGGACACTGGAGCGCCACGACCGCTGGCTGGAAGACCGGGGCGTGGCCCTGACACCCATAGGCAAGTTCCTGATTATGGAGCACGAGGCGGTGGCGGGGCGAATGACGATGCTCCTGGTTCCGGAGAGCCTGGGTTGGTAGGACTGTCTATGATCGGCTTGGCGGGGATGTTTATGAATGGGAATTATGAGGTGTATCCGGGAAACTGGACAAGATTGATGTTGAACCATTACAGAGAAGACCTTCAAGTTGTCATCCCTGCACCACTGTTGCTAACAGGACCCATTTCAGAGGTTTCACATCAACCAGACAACACATCACTGATCACGTTTTCAACGGTCAGATAAACTTTTCGAGCGGGATGTGTAGGATTGTATATAATTCCCTAACGAAAGGTTGAACATACCTTATTGGAAGCAGAATCTGAGGCAGACGCCAAGGAGCAGGGGGTAGAGCTATGGCAGGGGATGCGAACAACATCGTTCAGGAAGCTGTAGACATCGCAATAGGCGAACGCGGGGAAATTGGCCTGCAAGTCGCTGCTTACCTGGACGGCAAACCAGTGGTGGATGTCTGGGGCGGCCTCGCCGATGAAACCACCGGGAAACAGGTGGATGCCGACACCGTCTTTCCGGTTTTCTCGGTCACCAAGGCGGTGACATCAGTGGCACTGCACATTCAGGCTGAACGGGGCCTGGTGGACTACGCCATGCCCGTCGCCCACTATTGGCCCGAGTTCGGCGCTCACGGCAAAGACAAGGGTACCGTGTACGACGCCCTGACCCACCGCATTGGGGTCCCCATCATGCCCCTGGCGGTGACTCCGGAGTTGATGTGCGACTGGGACTGGATGGTGCAGCGGATTGCGGACATGAGGCCATTGTTTGAGCCCGGCACCAAGAGCGCGTACATGTCCTATACCTTTGGTTGGGTCGTTGGAGAAGTGATACGGCGCACTGATCCGAAAGGAAGGCCCGTTGGCGCCTTTATCGAAGAAGAAATCTGTCAGCCCCTGGGAATCGACAGTCTCTGGGTGGGCATCCCGGACGAGGTGGAACACCGCGTGGCCACGTTGACCAATATGCCGCCGCTTCCGCCCGGCGCTCCGGGGATGGCGCCCGAGGCGCTTAGCCCCCTGGCGATTCCTACCCAAGTGGGGACGACCGAGGAGGTTTTTGGACGCGCTGACGTGCGCCGGGCCTGCATTCCGGGCGCTGGCGGCATAATGAACGCCCGCAGCGCCGCCAGGTTCTTCGCCATGCTGGCCCAGGGCGGCGAGCTGGACGGTGTGCGTATCCTGTCGGAGGAGCGGGTTCGCATGTTCAGCGTTCCTCGCCCGCCCTGCGATTACGACTACGTCCAGGGTGTCCCCCACAACGGGAGCATTGGCGGGTTTCACCTGGTTGCCAGCATCGGCGACGCTGCTCCGCCAATTTCGATGGCGGCGGCAGGCAGCAACCCGCGCACTTTCGGCCATCCTGGCGCCGGCGGGTCTGTCGGCTGGGCGGAACCCGACACCAACCTGGCAGTGGCGATTACCCACAACCGGATGTTCCGAGCCGCCACACCCGACGAGAATCCCTTTGTACCCATTGGACAGGCGGTGCAAACGGCCGTGGGTTTATCCGGATAAAGTATCCGGCGCTCAAGGCTATAGGCCCAGCGTGAGGATCTCACCATTCACAACATTCCCAGAGGAGGTGTTCAGATGATTATTCGGCTCTATACCGGTGACGATGGTCAAGCCCACTTCGAGGACCTGAACGTGCCGGCTGGCGAGACGGAGACCATCGCGCTCAAGGCTGGCGCCGACATGACCTTCCGTAGCTTTCCCGACGGCAGCTTCGGTGACTGGCACACCGCTCCCCGACGCCAGTACGTCATCGTCCTATCCGGTCAGATGGAAATAGGAATCGGGGATGGCGCCCTGCGCATGTTGGGGCCAGGCGACATATTGCAAGTGGAAGACCTGACCGGCCAGGGTCATACCACCCGGTCGGTAGGCACCCGGGTGTCCGCTGCTGTGCCGCTGCCCGATTAGCGAGATAGGGGAGTCTGTTCAGCAGTAGGCCCAGAGGGTCAGAGGCGCCTCTATCAGTCGTCACCAACATGCATCTTGCACTTCCTGAATCAGGGAATGCCGAGCTTCACCGTACTACCGGTCAATGCCGCTTCCCGTTCGGTCTGGCGTTTGCTTGCCTAATCGGGCAAATGCTGTAGGCTGACTCAGTGGCCCGGTCCTGCCCGTTACTACTTGCTATGAGGAGGTCATCATGCCTATTGAGCAGATTGCCCCGGAGTTGGAAAGCATCGTGGCTCTGGACCAAGAGGTAGAGGAGTTAGGCCGGGGTTTCATCGGCGGCGAAGGACCTTTGTGGTGGAGCGAAGGGGAATACTTCCTGTTTAGCGAAGTCCGCAATAATCGGCGAATGAAGTGGTCGCCCGCCGAGGGTGTGACCGTGTTCCATGAACCGACCAACAACGCCAATGGTCTCACCCGGGACCCGCAAGGCCGACTGGTTATGTGCGAGGGTGGCGCTCGCCGCGTGACCCGCCTGGAACCCGATGGAAGCATCACCGTTGTAGCCAGCAACTATCGGGGGCAGCGGTTGAACCGGCCCAACGACGTGGTGGTAAAGTCCGACGGCAGCATTTACTTCACCGACCCCGGGGGACCGGCTCCAGATTTGGACCTGGACTTCTCCGGAGTGTATCGAGTTTCCCCAGACCTGGAAGCCATTAACTTGTTAGTCCGCGATTTCGTCCTGCCCAACGGGTTAACCTTTTCTCCCGATGAGAGCATCCTCTACATAAATGACTCGCAGGGGGTCTTGGTCCGGGATGACATCTTCCGCAGTATAGGACATATAAATGCCTTCGACGTACGGGCCAATGGGATGTTGGCTAACGGCCGGGTCTTCCGCGAGTTGAGGGGGGAAAGGACCGGTATCCCCGATGGCATGAAAGTGGATGTGGCAGGGAATGTGTATTGCACCGGGCCCGGAGGGGTATGGGTCATGGATGCCTCGGGCAAGCATCTTGGGACCATTTTGACCGGGGTGGAGCACACCACCAACATCGCCTGGGGCGGTGATGATTGGAAGACCATGTTCATCACCACTCCGGCCACTTTGGCCCGGATTGAGCTAAAGATTCCCGGTATGCCAGTCCCGGCGGTATTATAGAGTCCATTAGCTGTTCGCCCACTCCACTTGACCATCCTGGAGACGGGGAGATATATTGCCGCCGCTCCGGCGCCGTAGCACCGGGAAGGTGGTGGGCGTGTTCTACCTGGTGTGAACCTGGTTCATCTGCGGTCTCGGAATCAGGTTGAATTACCGGTACTTGCCTCCCAACTCATCGTCTCCGTAGACCAGACATGAAGTCCCGGGCGCCCATTGGCCGACGCATGAACAACAGCCGCTCCATCCCCGCGCACGCGTCCGGGCCAAACTCGACGCCCTGCACAGCCACAAAGCACGCCGCCACCGGCCTGACCAAAGCGCCAACGGCCTGGCGTAGAGTTATACCGTCGGCTCACGTTAGAGGGAAGGGCGGTTGCCACCACTTCCCGGTGTCGTTTACGTAAATGGAATCCACCCACTTCACCCACTCGAAACCGCGTTTGCCGGGGGCCACCAACCGCACCGGGAAGCCGTGTCCATGAGAGATTGGCTCACCGCCGACATGGGTGGCCAATAAGTACTCGCCGGCTTCCTTTAGTGAGAACCTTCGCTGGTAACCCGTCACGGAGCGCACGGTGACACTGCCCGCGCCGGGCTCCGCCCCTGCGGATTGCAAGACGTCCTTCAAGGGCATCCCCTCCCACTCCTGGGTGGAATGCCAGCCGCCGGTGCAGTCCAGAACGGCGGTGACCTTTTGACGGCTGCGGGTCAGGTCTGCCAACTTGAGGACTATGTCATGGCGGACCAGTCCCGAAATATTCAAACGCCAGACATCCTCGTTGACCGGGTCCGGGTCGTCGTTCAACCAGGACGTGGTTGGAAAGGCATTTCCGGCGAAGCTTCTCCGCTCGTATGACCCGGTAAATCGCCTGTTCTCCCCGGGAAGTTCCAAGACATCGGCTGCAAGCTCCCCCGCGCGCCACAGGGCAAGGCCGGCAATACTGAGCCCGGCGAGTCTCAGAAAGGACCGCCGTTCGACCCAGAAACGGGTGCGCAGGGTCCAGGAGTGGGTGAAGGTATGCCATGCCACGAATGGGGCAAGCAGCAGAGACAAGTATATGTGCCAGCTGACCCCGCTGAATCCCAGGTACGCGAAGTAACCGCCGTGGCTCCAGCCTATTCCCAGGGTGAGGGCAGCAAGCAGCAACAGAAATATGGCTATGGAGCTGAGAAGCAGGGCAGGTTTTCGCCTCCACCGGCCCTTGCTAGTCAGCGGTCTCAGGACATTGCGGCCCTTCCAAAGGAGCAGCGCCACGAGGGCAAACCCGGAAACGCGATGCACGTGGAGGGCAATCGTCCAGTCGAGAGTGCCTCCCATAAGCCCTAGGAAGCCGGTCAACAGGGAAAGGCCGCCTACGATCAGGATGAAGACGTTGGCCCAGGGATCGCCATCTCACTGTCCCAGGTGAAGTTACAAACTGCTTTACGTCCGCCGGGCCTGGGAGGTTTTAGAGCGGAGGACACGTGAAGGAGGCGCAAGCCTCGCAGCTACAAGACCAGCCTTAACCGCAATACGAAGGTTCTTGATTTTGTCCAGTTAGGTGGGCCTGACTTGACGGGAAGCAACACCAGCTTTGAATTGTGGCTGTCCTGTGAGCCCATCAGCCCCACAGTTATGAATAGTATGGCATAGGCTGCGACAACACCACATATGCCCTCTGAATCTCTTGCCCGCAATGCGTTGCGGTTCTCATACCACATCCAGATCAGGTGGCAGGGCCTTTTCAAGGTTACTCATCACCGCAAGAGTGCGGGCGGCGCTCAATCCGGACTCCGGTGGCGGACGGAATGGCGGCGCGCGAATCACGGGCAACGAAAAAGGCCCCGGGTATGTGGTCAGCGCTCGTAGCACTGACCGACGCTACGAGCGCGTGAACGTGGGTGACCGGAACGGCAGATGCAGACTGTCGTTCATTATGCCGGCGATGGCGGCGGCTGAGTGGCGAACGCGCTAGGCGATTGGAGCGGTGGCGGATATCCTCGCATCCTAGCCGCTAAATCCGTTCGAAGTAGCGCACACGCTCCCAATCCGTCACAGCCCGCCGGTAAGCGTTCGACTCGGTGGAAAAGAAGTGTGCGTAATGCGCCACCACATCCGCGCCGAATGCCGAACGCGCCAGTTCGCTCCTCTCAAAACTCCCGGTCGCCTCCTCCAGACTTCTCGGCAGCATCGCCTCTTCCGGCGCTGAGTAAACGTCTCCGAGGTATGCCGGCGGCGGCTCAATCCGTTCCTCGATGCCTGCCAACCCCGACGCGATAACCGCCGAGTAGGCGAGATACGGATTCACATCCGCTCCCGGAATCCTACACTCAATCCGCAGACTTGACCCTGTGCCCACAACCCGGAACCCCGCCGTGCGGTTGTCCGGCGACCACGCCAGCGCTGTCGGAGCCCAACTCCGCACCTCGAACCGCTTGTACGAATTCACAGTCGGCGCGTAGCACACCATCAACTCCGCCGCGTACCGCATCCACCCGCCCAGGAACCAGCGAAACTCATCCGAACACGCAATCCCGGCCAGATTCCCGTCCCCTGGGAACGCATTCGTCAACTCCCCGTTCTTGTCCGTCCACAGACTCACATGCAGATGCGAACTCGAACCGGCCTGTGCCGCGTCCGGCTTCGCCATGAAGGTGGCGCTGCACCCAAGCTGGTCCGAAATCTCTTTCACCGCCTGCTTCAACACCAGGTGCCGGTCCGCCATCTCCAGTATCGGCGCGTAGCGGATGTTCAACTCATGCTGCCCCCGGCCAAACTCCCCCTTCGTCGATTCCACAGGCACCCCGGATGCCGCGAGATAGCGGCGAAATGCCCCATTCAGATCCTCCGTCCGCGCCGCCTGCAGGAGGTGATAATCCTCAATGTACCACCCAGCCTCGCGCAAATCCCGATACCCGCTCCGCGCCGCCTCCGGGTATGACATCCGAAACTGGTAGTACTCCAGCTCAGACCCCGCCATGGCATCGAACCCCCGGGCGCGCAACCGCTCCAGCTGTTTGCGCAGCATCGAACGCGGCGCCACTTCCACCGGCTCATGCCCCGGCTTTACTTCCGCATCGCAGATCACCAGCGCAGTCCGGTCGAGCCACGACAGCTTCCGGATCGTCCCCAGGTCCGGCGCCAGGTGTATATCCCCGTAGCCGCGGTCCCAGTTAGAAAACTCGTACCCTGCGACAGGCTCCATCTCCATATCCACCGTGAACAGGTAGTCGCAGGCATGCGTCCCGCTCACCGCATCCGACAGGAAGAACGAAGCATCCAGCCGCTTCCCCAGCAGCCGCCCATACAGGTCAGGAAACGCCAGAATCACCGTATCGATCAAGCCCTCGCCGACCGCCGACCTCAACCCCTCAACATCCAACATCCCTGGTGTTAGCGTCTTCCCCGGTCCCACGTTCGTTGCCTCCAGCCTGCCTGTTCCTCGCGCGTACCGCGTTGGCGCTCGTTACCCGCCTTATTGCGGCATCATCGCTTTAGGAGGCTATTTGACGGGTATTTGGACCGTGGATATCCACCGGTACAGCGGCAAGGTGTCCACTCTGTGATTGGATTGGAGCCCCGCCTTTGATTGTCCGTTTATCTCTTCCCAAAACAGCGGCCGGCTCTTCATAGCCCGGCTCATCCGCCCATGGGTTATTCGACAGAATCTATGTCGGCAGGCCCGGCAAAGTCTTCCGGTGTCCAGCCGTCAATGCAGTCTACCATTTTTGCATAATGCACCGGCGCAGTGACCTGTCCCCGATAGTTGGTCAGGGTCTTTTAATTGTCCCCATCGGAGGGCAAAACTACTAAACAGGCCAGGAACCAACGGACTCCCCCGTCGTTCCGGCCTTCGCCGGAATCCAGAAATGCTACGGGGAAGGAACGTAACCGGCGCCAAATGGTCCTGGATTCCGGCCTTCGCCGGAACGACGGGGACGGACAGGATGACAATTAAAAGGCCCTGGATAGTTGGTAACTGTTCAGAGTTAGAGTTAATGAGGCGAATTGGTCCAAAGCCGTTTGACAAACGCTAGCGGTGGAGTGAGCGGTTATGTCATACCAAGGGGGTGATGACTGAAGGTGACCTGAAGGGAGCCAGCCGGGAGGAACTGATGGCGATCGTTCTCCGTCAGCAGGCCGTCATTGGCAGGTTGGAGCGGCGGATAGCGGTAATGGAAGAGCGGCTCACGCCTGGAGGCCCGCGGGGGATGCCGAGCAACAAACCGGCTTCAGCCCGGGGTCCTGACCAGGGCCCTGACCAGGGTCCTAAGGAGAAAAAGGGGCCAAGAAAGCCGCGGTCCCATGGCTTCGCCCGTCGGCGGATGACCCCCACCCGGCGGGCTGATAGGGGTAGGTAAGAACGGGATTGTAGCTACGGACCGGCCCCGCCGCCCTTGGATTCCGGCCTGCGCCGGAATGACAGAATGGGCCCGATAGTGAGGATTTGGGGGGATTTTGTATCTGAGCAAGCCTACTCTACGATACGGTCTCAAGTTCAACTGCGTAAGTCCTAAATAAAATACCTACCCCTATCAGACCCGGCGGGTGGAGCATGCCCTGGAAACCTGTCCCGGTTGCGGCACGGGTTTGGCTGGGGGATGGGCGCAGCGGAGCCGGGAAGTGATCGAGGTCCCGGCGGTTCCGGTGGAAGTCACTGAACATGTCATCGTGGCGAGGACTTGTCCGGTATGTGAGAGGCGGCGAGTGCCTAAGGCTGCGCTGGTCCGTGTGACCCTGGGGCGGCAGCGCTTGGGGATCAACCTGGTCAGCCTGATAGCGACGCTAAAAGAAGAGGGACGGATGCCCGTCCGCACCGTCCAATGGTACCTCCGGACAGTGCATCAGTTGCACCTGAGCGAGGGCGGCATCGTCCGGGTGCTGCACCGGGTGGCAGGGCAGGCTCGAAAGGCTATGGCCCAGGCGCTAGAACGGCTCCGGGCTAGCCCGGTAGTGCAGGCCGACGAGACCGGATGGCGTCAGGACGGGGCCAACGGCTATGTCTGGACCCCCGGTCGGGGCCGGGGGCAGGCTCTTCAGCACCTCCACCGAGCGGTACTTCCTGCGCCGGGGCCGGGATAAGGGGGAGTGGACGAGGCGCTGGGGGAGTCCTTCGGCGGGGTGTTGGTCAGCGATTTCTACGCCGCCTATGACCATTACCCCGGCCTGAAGCAACGGTGCTGGGCCCACCTGCTCCGGGACATCCACAACCTGAAGTGGCTCTATCCCGAAGACGCCAAGCTGACCAAGTGGGCTGCGGCAGTCCATGAACTTTACGCGAAGGCCAAGGCCTTCGCCCACCCCGGGGCGAGGCAAAGACGGCTGGCTCAACTGGAGTTGGAGCGGCAATTACTGGCCCGGTGCAGACCCTTTCTCGATGATCCATCGGCGGTCCAGGGCAAACTCTGCCGGCGCATCAAACACTATATCAAAAGCCTGCCCCGTACTCGATACGGGGAACTGTTTGTCTTTGTGGCCGATCCTGCCGTGCCATCGGACAACAACGCCGCCGAGCGGAGCCTGCGGCACCTGGTGGTCAGCCGCAAGGTCAGTGGCGGCACCCGTTCCCAGCAGAGCCTGCCCCGTGAAAACGGGGGCACCGATACCAAGATGACCCTTGCCTCCCTCTTCGCCACCTGGCGGGCCCAGGGACTCGATCCCCTTGCCGCTTGCCGTCAGCTACTCACTTCCCCTCAACTCTGAACAGTTACTTGTCATGGAGTTCTCCCTCCAAGACATACACTTCTTCCCAAAAATCGTGGACGATCACCTCTGAAGTTTCCACGCCCGGCGGGAACTTCAGCAGCCGGGTTCCAACGCCAGTGGAATGGTCTAGGTTCAGGATGTTTTCCACCATACCCTCCGCCGCCGCTCCCGATCCGGCGCCCACCGGACCCCAGGGAACGCATTCGTGGCCGAAGAATTCGTATTCTTCTTTGGGCAACTTTCCGCCTCCCCCGAGCAGCGTTAAGAGGCCGGATTCCAGGGGCAGTAGATTGCTACGCCAAATGCGAGGGAATTGCAACCCAACGACCTTCCTCCCGATGAGCCACTGGATTCCTGGATGATTTGGTCAATATCAAGGAGCCGCGGCACGGTGACGAGACCCGTTCTCGAATCCCTCTCTGGAACGGAGAAAGCCTCCAATTCGTGTCTTTTAACCGCAACAGGCGCAGCCTCGGTAAACTTGAGAGAGCTGGAAGCTGTTGCCCTCTGAATTAACCGTTGCCGCCGCGGAGCCAGCTCTGAATCTATCCAAATCGCTGCAACCAGTGCCGAAACGGAGAATAGCAAAACATTTATTCAAGCAGAAACCCTTCATAGCCATTGGCCGCTATTTCGGCACGCTTGGCCCGCATTACTGGAGCGCTGTCCGGACTGCCGAGTAAGACCCGTGCTTTGCCGGGAATGTTCGCCCCTACAAACCAGGAATTGGCCTTTGTCCGGAGCAAATTGGTGCTCGCCTCGGCGACGTACTTGGTCCAAGCTTCTTCCGCCTGGGGTGTGGCCGAGATACGCGTGAACTCATTCTCGCGCATATAGCCAATGCACTCGCTCACCCATTCCACGAGCGGCTCGCAGCCTCTGGTGAAGTTGCCGGCCCCGGCGCCAGGCATGATGAAGAGATTCGGGAACCCAGGGCTCTGGAGGCCCATATAGGTGCGCGGGCCCTCGGCGAATTTATCCTTTATCGTCTGCCCGCCCTCCCCGTGGATATCTATCCTGGTTAAAGACCCAGTCAAGGCGTCATATCCCGTGGCAAAGATGATGACGTCCAGCTCGTACTCGGCATCCCTGGTCTTGATGCCTTTGGGTGTGATGCACTCGATCGGGGCCTTGCGCACGTCAACAAGTAATACATTGTCCCGATTGTACACGTCATAATACCCGGTTTCGCAGGGGAGGCGCTTGGAGCCGAAGGGATGGTCCTTGGGCACCAGCATCTCCGCCACCACCGGGTCATTAACCCGCTCACGGATCTTATTCCGGACGAATTCGGCGTAGTCCTCGTTGGCCTCCCCGGGGGTCATTATGTCCTGGAAATTGGCCAGCCATTTCTTGAAACCGGGTTCTGCCCACAGCCTCTCGTACTGCGCTAGCCGCTCTTCTGCCGAGACTTCCAGGGCCGACCGCGGGTCGAATTGGTGCATAAACGCGCCTGGGGTTTCTCTACACTTCTTGAAGATCTCCGGGTAGCTTGCCTTGATCTCGCGCTGCCAGTCGGGGTCGATTGGGCCATTCCGGAGGGGCGCACAGTAATTCGCCGTGCGCTGGAAGACGCTTAGATGGGCGACTTCATTGACGATCTCCGGGATAAGTTGGACGGCGGTGGCCCCAGTGCCTATGACCCCCACACGCTTACCGCCTAGATCCATACCTTCCTTCGGCCATCTGGCGGTGTGGCACCAGTTGCCCTTGAAGCTATCGATCCCCGCAAAGTCTGGTATATAACGCGCGGACAGGTTACCGACCGCCGTGATCAAGAATTGCCCCCCGGCCTGCCGGCCATCTTCCGTTAGAATCTGCCAGCGATTCTTGCGCTCGTCGTAGACCGCCGTGGCGACGCGGGCATCGAACTGGATGTCCCGGCGGAGGTCAAACTTGTCCGCTACATAATTGAGGTAGCGCTCGTTCTCCGGCTGGCCGGAAAAATGCTCTCTCCAGTCCCATTCTTGCAGGAGTTCCTCCGAGAACGAATATCCGTAGGTGTAACTCTCGGAGTCGAAACGACATCCCGGGTACCGATTCCAATACCAGGTGCCGCCCACTCCACCACCGTCCTCGAAGACCCGCACCGAGAGCCCGAGCTGACGCAGACGGTACAACTGATACAGCCCGGTAACCCCGGCGCCGATGATGATCACGTCAAACTGCTCGACCTCCTTCACCGTCTCAGTGCCGGCTGCGGAAGTTTGCTGTGGAGAATCTCCCATGTCATTCCTCCTTTGGTCTCTCAACTCTTCCGGCTTTAATGAGTGGAACTCATCCCTCATACAACGACCTCGTCATGGATTAGTTAGACTGCTACCAAGATAGTAATTAAAAGGGTGTCAGTTGGCTAGTAGTCCATCAGGCTTGTATTGATGGGTAGAGAGACTTGAGCTTGATACGCGCATCGGAGGTGGTGAAACGCCAGTCCACCCGTATCCCGTCCCGGTTCCGCTGGTCCTGCCAAGCCCGGGTCTCTTGCTCCAATATCTCTTGGTCTGGAATCCGGCGGTCCAGGCACTGCCGCGACAGCACACCCAATTCTATCTCCGCCATATTCAGCCAACTGCCATGCTTGGGCGTGTAGTGAATCTCCAACCTTTCGGCGATGCGCCGCGCCTCGGTGGGGTCAAAGGCCTCATACAACGATGATGGACGGTGAGTGTTCAGAGCCTGCCCCGTACCACGATACGGGGTTGTCCATCACCAGCACTATCCGGTCCTTGTGGGCATAGTCTTCGTCTACCAGCTTACGCACCACCTGCGCCCAATCGGACTTGGTCCGCCTTTGGGTTACTTCCACCCGCCGCCACCCTTCCAGCGGGGCGAATAGCATGAACAGGTTGCTCACCCCGTTGCGCTGGTACTCGAAATCGTATGCTCTGGCAGATCCGGGGCGTGGTGGACGGGGCTGCCGGGTCTCCTTCACCCCCGGTCGTGGCCGGGGGCAGGCTCTGCTGTTTGCTGGTCTGATCCAGACACACCAGAACTTCATTCTCCTGGTATTCACGGTGATAGACTTCCAGCACATCTTCCATGGCGCAGACAAACTCCGCGTTCCCCTGCGGCGGGAGGCACCAGCACTCTTTCAGCCAGGGCTTCAGTTCGTTTTTATCAGCGTCTGACGTACCGTTTCATAGCTGATGCTCTCCACCACCTCGCATTCCACCAGCCGGTCCGCCAGCAGTTGCAGCGTCCAGTCGGCCCGGCCTTCCGGCGGCGCTCCGCAAGCCAGAGCAATCAGAGCCTGCCCCGTACTGGATACGGGGTGGGCCTCACCCGAACCATCCAGCTTCTTCTGACGGCGGTTCATTTGTTCCCGGCGTCCCAGCGCCGCCTCCACTCCCTCCTCCACGCAGCGCCGCCGCACCCGCTCCACTGTAGAAATCCCTACTGTCAAAGCCCGGGCTATCTCCTGATCCTTCAGTGGGCCATCAGCCTGATTCTCATCACTGAGCAGCAGAGCCTGCCCCCGTGAAAACGGGGGATGCGGGCATGAGTTTGCTTATAGGCTGCCGCTCTCCCCTTGGACACCATGGCTTTCAGTTCCCCCTGTTCCTCTTCCGCCAGTTGCACCCGGTATTTCTTAACCATCACCTCAACCCCCACTTCCCAGTTCCTTTCCGTTTGGGCTTCCCCTTTGCATCTTACCAGCCTTCATTTCAAACTTGGTCGACTACTAAACCAATACCAAGGTGGGATGTGCATTTCGGGATCTTGAGGACAACCGAAAGGACTGCACGGATCCCCATATAACCTTTTGGCCCTAACTGGGCCCACACCAGCAGTATGGTCTGGGGATATGTACATTTCACCTTGGCTTTAGTTTAGTACTACAACGACGGGTTATTTGGTAGGATAGGTGACCAGATGGTGATGGGTGGTTTGGGTGATGGATGCGGCGAACTTCGAGCGGGTCTACGACGGCTTTCAGCAATTTCATGCCTTCTTCGCCCAGGCCTTTGGCCGCAAGCAATGGCGGGAACGCAGCCGGAACTATCTTCAGGCCCTGCTGGTGCAGGCCGGGGAGCGGCGCAACGCTGAGAATCTTTCCGAATCGGTGGGCGTCTCGGCACGGGCACTGCAGCGCTTTCTCACCGAGGCTCGGTGGGACGATGACGCAGTGATGGGACGCCTGCAGGAGTATCTGGCCCCCAGGCTGGCTCACCCTGAGGCGGTGTGGGTGTTCGACGGCAGCGACTTCCCCAAGCAGGGCAGGAAGTCGGCGGGAGTGGCCCGGCAGTACTGCGGGAGACTGGGCAAGGTGGCAAACTGCCAGGCCGGGATGTTTCTGGCCCACGTCAGCCCCCTGGGCCGGGCGTTGGTGGACAAACGGCTGTATCTGCCCGAGAGTTGGACTTCGGACCCGGGCCGATGCGCGGCGGCAGGGGTGCCGGAGGAGCGGGGGAGCTACCGCTCGAAGACGGGGTTGGCCCTGGAGATGCTGGAGCGGGCCAGGGAACTGGGTCATCTCAGGGCCAAGTGGGTTGCCGGAGACGACGCCTTCGGGATGTCGCCTTCCTTCCGGGAGGGACTGGCGGCTCAGGGGATGTGGTACGTGCTGGACGTTCCTGGCGGCGCCACCGTCTGGCCTTTGGAGCCTTCGTGGACCAATCCGGAATATCAGGGGTTCGGGCGCCCCCGCAAACCCAAGCTGCGGGATGGCCAGCGCCGGACCATGGAGCAACGCAGTGATGAATTGCCGGAGGAGGCCTGGCGGGAGATAACGGTGGCGGAGGGATCCCAGGGGCCCCGCACCTACCGTTTCAGCGCCCAGCGGGTGCGGGTAACCAAGAGGCGCAAGCCCGGTGAGGTGGTCTGGGCCATCTGGCGATGTAACCTGGACGGCAGCGAGCCTCGCTACTACCTGTCCAACGCCCCAGAAGGCACTCCCCTGGAGACCCTGGCGTACGTGGGCGGTTCCAGGTGGCGCATTGAAACGGAGTTGGAGACTGAGAAGGGCGACGTGGGGCTGGACGAATACGAGACCCGGAGCTGGGCGGGCTGGCATCACCATATCGCCATGTGCCTGCTGGGCGGGGCATTCCTGCTGGACTTGCAGCAGGAATGGGGGGGAAAAGATGCCCCGGATCACCCGGTCCCAAAGCCTGCCCTCGTGTAAACGGGGGTGTACCGGGTGGTGCGGGAGATGCTGCCCAGGGAACAGTTCGGTCCGGATGAGTTGCTGCTATGGCTGGCGGATACGCAGTTACGCAATGAACGGGCGCGCCGCTCCCACGAGAAACGCCGCGCCGCCCGCCGTGAAGGCAGGATGGAGCCGCCACCCTAAAGCCGTCGTTGTAGTACTAGAAACCCGGACGGAAACCCCTTATTGGGAAGAGGGATTTGGTCAGTAAGGGCGATACGAGCAGGGTGAGGGTCCGGATTTGCCCGAGCCATGCGGTGGCGGCATTAGCGGCGGAGTTGACCATTCCAGCCACCTGGGCGCTGCTGGCACTGGGACCGGAGCCGGTTTTCCCCGTCAACCCGGCTTTGGCGACCACCAGGGTCAGGGTGGCCACCGTGGCGGCCAGGTACAGCTGGCACCGGGTCTTGACCCTGCCGAAATAGCGGGACTGGCGAAGGCCCAACTGGACCAGTCGGGCCAACCTGTGTTCCACCACCACTCGGCGCACTCGATATTCGTCATAGTGAGTGCTCTGCTGCAACGCCCGGGCCTGCTGCAGCAGGGCTTCCTGGGGATGGATCATCACCCGCCGCCCCTTCCTGCCTTTAGCTGCGATGCATTGAGAGCGCAGTGGACATGTCCGACATTCGGCCCCGTCGAACTGGAAAGCCTGCAAGCGGTGGACCCGCCCCGTGCGATTCGTCCGCTTTCCCGCTGGCACGATGGTGTGGGTAACCTGCCCCGCCGGACAGGTGCAACTGCCCGCGGACAGGTCAATGACAAAGTCATCCTTGGGAAAGTGCTTCCGGTCAGGACGCCCCGGCACCCTGGCAATCAGAGTGCGGCCCGCGTCGGCGAAGGCCTGTCTGGTATCGCCATCCCCATAGGCGGCATCGCCCATGGCCTCCTCCACCGGCACACCGGTGTTGGCCTCGCTCGCCTCCACCAGTTCCAGCGCCCCCAGGTTGTCCGGAGCGTTGCCGGGCAACACCTCCACGGCGGTAATCAGCTGAGAGTCGGTGTCCACCACGATGGCCGCCTTGTGTCCGTCAAACCGCCGGCTGCTGCTCTTATGGCCGTGGCGCATCTCCGGATCATGCACCGACATCATCCGGTCCCGGCTCACCCCGTCCCTGAGGCTCACTCCGTCATCGGTCCGCTCCACGTCCCCCGTTCGGGGCCGGGGGCAGGCTCTGGAGCAGCAACTGCCCCAGCAGTTCCGCCGCCGCCACAATCCGCTGGCGCTCCTCACTGTCCTCCCCTAATTCCCCCTGCGCCTGCCGCGACAACTCCAACAGCCGGTCCGCGTCGGCCACAATTGAGCCCAACAGCACCGCCCGCGCCCGTTTGTTGCTCCAGTCGATGGCCGCCTCGCCCTTCACGCTGGAGCCCAGGTATCTCTCATATTCCCGGGCCTGAGCCCATTCCCTGACCGGAGCTTGCTCCACTGCCGCCAGCGCCCGCAACAATTTGACGATCCCGTCGGCCAATAGATTGCAGGTGTCCTTGACCGCGCCCCGCCCCAGGATGTTGGTCGTGTCCAGCGCCACCCGCATCCCGCGCCCTTTCAAATACCCCGACTCCCGGGCCAGCCGCAGGCTGCCCTCGAATACATCCCGAACCTTGCCGTGCAGGATCAACTGGGCGCGAAACACCTGCAGCGTGCTCTTGGCGAAGGGACGGTCTTCCGCCTCAATCCCCAACGCCACCCCCGGTCGTGGCCGGGGGCAGGCTCTTCCACCGGAGGTCAAAGTCAGCCCGGGCCTTCGCCTCGGCGTCGCTGACCTTGTCGTGGGACTGGAGCAGCAGCGCCGTCGCCAACAGGCTGGGCGGCACGCTGTCCCGGCCGTTGTCAGGGCAGTAGAACTCAGCAAAATCCGCGTCCCGGAACAGCCGGCCCCGCATCGAGGCCAACAGGCCGTAGAAGGTGTCCTTGCCCACGTGGTCCAGGTACAGCCGGTCCGCTTCCCAGAGGCCCCTCTGGTCCGACCGCTCTCCCAGCATTCTCAGCCCTCGCTATGCTTGTTGACTCCAAGTATAGCCGCTGACCCGGCTGCCGCCACTTTCCGGCCAGATTTCTAGTATTACAACGTCAGTTAGTTTGATAGGATGACTGTGTAGCTGGAGAGGGAATAGGCAGGTGAGGTGGGGATGTGGATGCGGCAGCTTTCGAGCAGGTGTACGGGTCATTTCGGGATTTTCACGCTTACTTCGCTCCGCTGTTTGGCCGCCGGGAGACGCGGGAGCACAGCGGTCATTATCTCCAGGCCCTGCTGGTACAGTCTGGGGAGCGGCGCAACGCTGAGAACCTGTCGGAGACGGTTCCGGGGTCAGCCCGAGGGATGCAGCGGTTTCTCGCCGATTCTCCCTGGGACGATGAGGTGATTATAGGACGGCTGCAGGAGTACCTGGGAACCCGGCTGGAGCATCCGGAAGGGGTGTGGGCGCTGGACGGCAGCGACTTTCCCAAGCAGGGGAGGAAGTCGGTGGGAGTGGCCCGGCAGTACTGCGGGAGGCTGGGGAAGGTGGCCAACTGCCAGGCGGGGATGTTCCTGGCCTATGTCAGCCCGTTGGGACGGGCATTGGTGGACAAGGGGCTGTATCTGCCCGAGAGTTGGACCTCGGACAAAGACCGGTGTGAGGCGGCGGGTGTGCCGGAGGATAGGCAGGGCTACCGGTCCAAGACGGAGTTGGCCTTGGAGATGGTGGGGCGGGCACAGGAGCGGGGCCACCTGAAGGCTGGATGGGTCGCGGCGGACGACGCCTTCGGGATGTCGCCGTCCTTCCGGGAGGGCCTGGCGGCCTTGGGGATGTGGTACGTGCTGGACGTTCCGTCCGGCTTTACGGTGTGGCCGCCGGAGCCTGCCTGGACCAGTGCGGAGTATCAGGGATTCGGGCGTCCCCGCAAGCCCAGGCTGGTGGGCGGGCAGCGGCGGACCATGGAGCAGCGCAGCGACGAGTTGCCGGAGGAGGCCTGGCGTGAGATTACGGTGGCCGAGGGAAGCCAGGGACCACGCAGCTACCTTTTCAGCGCCCAGAGGGTGCGACCGACCAGCAGGCGCAAGCCCGGCGAAATCCACTGGGCCGTCTACCGCCGGAACCTGGACGGCAGCGAACCCCGGTCCACCATCTGCCGCCGTTGGGCCGGACTCATGGACCGGACCTCTCCGCCAAGAAATCCCGCTCCACCTTCAGCTGGCCGATCTCCTGGTACAGGCGGGCGATCAGGGCGGCATCGTTCTTGGACTTCTGCTCCTTGCCGTTGCCGAAGATGCCGGAGGCGCCCTCGGTGAGTGCTTTCTTCCAAGCCTGTATCTGGCCCGGGTGGACCTCATACCTGGCAGCCAGTTGGGCCACCGTTTCCTGCCCCTTCAGTGCCTCAAGGGCCACCTTGGCCTTGAAAGCTGGGCTGTGCTTCCTGCGTCCTTGCGACATTTCCTGCTCCTTCCGACAGCAACGGCTGCCCTCAGTTTAGGAGCGGGACTCTCACTTAGCCACCTGTCCGAAATTCCGGGTCCACCTCAGGCTGAGATAATAACGGGCACATAACACCCAAACTACCAGACCCCTAAAAAGCCCCCAGCCTGTGATAATATCTCATCAAGGACTGCACCATCCCTGCCATCTCCAAGGCCACAAAACAGCGCAAAGTCCCAGCAGGAGCCGCTAAATGCCAAGACCACGACGAACCGTACCCATGGCCCAGATGAGCCTGTTTTCACAGCCACAAGGAGCCAGAAGGCAGAACAACCGGTGGATCAGCAACGCAACAGTCACCGTCGAAGACCTCCTCAAAGCCACAGAGCGCACCCCCGAGGAACTCTACGGCCTGGAAACCGAATACCAGCGCCCCCTGGACCGCAACCACTGCCAGGCAATCGCCAAGTACTACCAGGAAACCCACAACTGGGTAATTCCACCCTTCGTTTTCACCGCCCAAGGTGAAAACCTGAAGATCGAGGACGGAGAGTTCCGTAACCTGGACACCGGCCTGCAAATCCTGGACGGCCAGCACCGGGTACAAGCCCTCCACATCCTCAAAGACAACTTTTCTCACTCAGAGGACCATCACCAGAAAGAGAAATTGAACCACATGATGTCCTCCCACGTGGTACTCGAATTTATCGAGAACTTCGGAAACCAGGACGCGGCACAGATGTTCGTGGACCTGAACAAATCCAAACGAATGAGCAGCTCGGAACTCGCCTACCTGGACGGCCGCGACCCTGTTGTAAACATAATCAAAGACACCCTCTCAATTGCAGACTGGGCAAGGGAACGCACCGACACTATCAGGTCCAACCCGGCCTCCAACAGCAGCGACATATTGACAATCCACAACCTGAAAACCATCGTCAAAGCCCTGGAAGTGGGAGTCAAACAACCCTTCCCCAAGGCAAGGCGCCTGTACATGGAAACACCGGACGGAAAGGAAGAGTCCATCGAGAAGCTGAAGAACTTCCTCCTATGGCTTCCAACTGCAAGAATGGAATACCAGAACCTCATAGACCACCCCGAAACCAACGTACCCGACGAGAGGACCCGCCACTACGCCTATGACCTCAGATTCATTGCCCTCCTGGCAGAAACATGGAGCACTGGTGCCCAAACCGGCATGGACAAAGAAAAACTGGCAACCACCGTCGCCCAACTCAACATATTCCGGAACGACGCAGCCAACGACCTGAAACGAGCCTTAAACCTCATAGACGACAGAGAAAGAATGAAAGCATTCTCCACAGGCACATACGGAGAAGCCGCCCTCAGAATCCGTCAGAAGGCCCAGCAATAACATTGCTCTCACTTAACTCTGCCCTGATTCTGTCCAACCGATGGGGTCCACCTCATTCGTTTCTATCGGAGTAGCGATAGCCTCTTTCATCTTGCTGTAGCGGAGAGGTGAGAAATGACATCAATGGACAATGAGGTTCTATATGGCAAAAGAATACGACGGCACAATCACCAACATTAGCTTCCCTTGTATGGTCCAGTTGGAAGTTGACCTTTCCGTAACCGTGGAAGACCACTTTCTACACACTTTGCGGGCCGAAGCCGAATTCGAGTCAGGAAATAGAATCCAATTCGATATAGACCTATTTGAGAAATACATAGGCGATGAGGAACATTCAGATGTACCCGTCATCAAATACTCGACCGAAAGCTACGCCCCTGCATCTTGCGGTAGCCTTCGTTTGCATACATTGAACTACTACAGGGGGCTGGCAACCGAGTCCCCGGGTGTGGGAGACGCATTGGAGGGATGCAGACAATCCCATGTAATGGGGGCAGGAAGCGAAATGACTATCACTTCCGAGGAAGATGGTACATCAATAAGAGTGGATGCCTCCGGTGCCAATGTGACGGATAGCTGTCATAAGACATTCATGTACTGCTGCTCCCTCTATGAGAGCGACCAAATTTTAACGCAGGAATACGCGAGGGACATCTTTGGGCAAGACTATACTCACGGCTCAATATTTCGGAGTGCCAAGGAATTGGCCGAGCATATTATCCTGTCTTTCGCAGCAACAATAGGCCGTGAAATGGCGGAAAGCACCGAGCCTCCCGAAGGCAATTCATATGGGAGGAGGACTCGCGCATGGATAGTCCACGGCCCCGTCGGATACATGGAAGATACGACCCCAGCGCTCCATAATGTCGCGTCCATTTTTACGAAACCAGATGAGGAAATCTACCGAAACCAAAACGAATACAGATTTTGGGTCGGCTTCGCTAATACCCCGGCTCAATCCGATGATGCGTCCATAGACCTGCCTGTGCCTCCAGAGTTCGTCACTGATGTGAAACTAGGGATATGCTGAACAAGGCTCGCCCGCATGGTGTCGAACTCCAGTGTCAATGGCGGTGGGAAGTTGGGCCGCTGGGGTGTTGACGTCCAGCAAAAAGGTCCTCGCTAATTGTTCATGGGGAATGTCCCGCCGCGGGCAGTGACAAGGGTAAGGGGAGCCGTCCTGGCACGAACTAAACTAAAGCCAAGGTGGGATGTGCATATGGTCGGTGGTGGGGATCGGCATGAGGGTTACGCGGGAGCCCCTCTGCTCTTGATTGCAGGATGGTCCGGCAGCGCCGCTTGACCTCCTCTTTCCGCCCGGCCAGCCCATCGAAGAAGTTGCCGACTTTCTCCTGAACCAGCTTCTTGGTTCCCAAGCACAGATTTCCGGTGGCCTCCTCTCTCGCCCAGCCCCAGATGGCCTCGTCGGCGTTGAAGTCTGGGCTGTATCCGGGCAGGTTCACCAGCCGCAGATTCACTCCGGGCTTGCCCAGCCATTCCCGCACCGCCTCTCCCCGGTGGGCCGGCGCGTTGTCCCAGATCACGTTCAACCGACCGCTGTGCCTCTCCCGCAACTGCTCCAGGAAGGCTGCCGACGTTTCGCTGTTGCTGTTCCCCTCCAGCTCCATCCACTCCACGTCGCCGCTCTCCAGGCACACCGCCGAATAGTAGCTGGCCTTCTCGCCGTACCTCGGGCTGCTCGAGTCCACCAGAGCAGGTTCCCCTCTCAGCACCCACTTGCCCCGCAGTTCGGCGTCCGCACGGAAGTGGGCCTCGTCGGCGAAGAATATCTTCTCCCCGGACTCTTGAGCCTGGAATGCCAGGGCGGCGTACTCCGCCACGAAGGCCTCCCGTTTCTCCGCATCAGCCTTGAGCAGACGCTTCTTGGGGCGCTTGAACGCGAACCCCAAGCGGTGCAGATAGTCCAGGCAAGCGCTGCGGCTCAGTGAAACGGCGAAGCGCTCCGAGACAAATTGATGGACCACCTTCCAGTTCCAGTTGGCCAGTGTTATTCCCGCCGTCACTGGGGTCCTCTGCATCGCAGCCTTCAACTCTGCCTGCTGCGCCGCTTCGAGGGCGGGGGGGAACCACCGGACTGCTCGAAGATCAGGGCCGCTGGACCTCCCTCGCTGAAGGCGGTGGCCCATCTGCCGATGGTGTGAGCATCCCGGCCCAGGGCCTAGGCAGTGGCCGAGGCGGTCAGGCCACGGCACAGGAGCCACAGAGCATGCCACCGTTCTCTCTCCCGAGGCGTCGGCGCCAGGTACATCATGCTGCGCACACCAGCCAAGTCCAACTCCCACCGCTCCAAGTTCGGTCTTATCCTCCTCATACCCATCACCATCCCCACTCAGTCTGCTCCCGCTCTTGACGCTATGACTCCCTGATTATAGCCGACGTATATGCGGGTTTCACCTTGGCTTTGGTTTAGAATTCCTGACCAAGGAGGAAAATGCCCTTTCACGGTACCCTGCCCGCGCACCACGAGCATTACCCTGACCTGAGTTCCAGGTTGGCACGGAGCGATCCCCTCTGCGGCAAGGCGCTCCGTGGCTTACCGTGGTTCTGTATGACGATGAATAATGCTCGCATAAGCTGGGGAAGGGCGAAATCGAACCTGAAGACGGGGGGATGATTGTTGACAGGCTTCCAGGGGCGGGCGTACTCTCCTCTCGTTTCATCGGATAAGGCCGGGACCGGTGGAAATGGAAAATCTCGATTCAAATCCCGCCGATCCAGGAAGTCTACAGCAGGAAGTCTACAGTCAGTCTACAGTCAGAGGAGAAGAGCCTCATGTACGCAGTACCTGACGTCGATGAAGTGGTGGCCGTGGCCAAGGAGTTGGGGATTCACCTGAGTCCCGATGAGGCCGTTAAGTACCAGAAGTACCTGGTGGAACAGCTGGGACAGTTGGACACCTTCGTGCAGGCCCGGTTGGAGGAGCCCAAACCTCCGATGGTCTCTACCGCCCGCGAGCCCGGGTACCGGCCGAGCGCGGAAGAAGACCCGCTCAACGCCTGGATGTGGAAATGCCGAATCGAAGGGGCGGCCGAAGGTCTGCTTGCCGGCAAGACCGTCAGTTACAAGGACCACGTCGCCGTGGCAGGCATACCCATGAGCTTCGGCTCCTTCGCCCTCGAAGGCTTCATCCCCGACTTCGACGCAACTGTCGTCACCCGGGTGCTGAAGGAGGGGGGCACCATCATCGGCAAGAACGTCATGAACGGCCTGAGTGGAGGCTTCGGCACCGGCGGCGCCATCGGCGACTACGGCCGTCCCCTCAATCCCCACGACCACGATCACGTGACCGGCGGTTCGTCCTCGGGCTCCGCCGCGGCCGTGGCCGCCGGCGAGGTGGACATCTCCTTCGGCGGCGACCAGGGCGGCTCCATCCGTATCCCGGCGGCTTTCTCCGGCATCGTCGGACACAAGCCCACCTTCGGATTGCTGTCGCATTTCGGTATCAGCTTCGGCTCGGACCAGAGCATCGACTACACGGGTCCGTTGACCCGTACCGTGGAGGATGCGGCGGCTACCCTCCAGGCCACGGCGGGTTACGACCCTTACGATCCCCGCCAGACACGAGACGTCCCCACCAGCATTGACCTGCTCGGCCGGCTGGCCGACGGTGTGTCCGGGCTGCGCATCGGGGTGCTCGAGGAGGGCTTCGACGATGCCGAGGCCGATGTGCGCGACCTGGTGATGGCGGCGGTCGACGTCCTCGCAGAGGCAGGTGCCGACGTATCCCAGGTGTCCGTCCCGGAGCACCACACCATCCGCGCGGCCCAGGCCGCGCTCACGGGCGAAGGCGCCCTTGCCATTTTTAAAACTGGGTTCTTCGGCGCCTTCGCCCGGACCTACTACCCCGCCTCCGTCATCGCCGCCATTAACAAGCTGTGGGCCTCTCAGGCCGACGTGCTTGCGCCACGCAGCAAGCTGTCGCTCATCGCCGCCGAGTTGAGCCGGCGCAACTACCACGGCCGGGTGTACGCCAAGGCCCAGAATGTGCGTCCCACCTACATCAAAGCCTATGACGCCGTACTTGCTAACCTCGACGTGCTCGTGATGCCCACATGCATCATGACGGCGCCCAAGAACCAAACTCCGGGTAGCTACCTGGAGGCTGTGGAGGAGAACCTGGCGACGATGAACTCGAGCGGCTCTCGCAACACCCTGCCCTTCAACTACACCGGGCATCCAGCCCTCGCCCTTCCCGTGGGCAAGTCGTCAGCTGGTCTCCCAGTCAGCATGCAGCTGGTCGGCCGCTACTTCGACGACCCGCTCCTCATGAGGGCCGCCTACGCCTACCAGCAGTCAACCGACTGGGACAAGATCATCGGCGTCCAATCTTGATCGGGCTAATACCTGGCGAAGGGTCATATTCGTTACGTTACCGCATTTTATTGGGCTGTTAGGCCGCCATCGATCACCAGCTCGCTGCCCGTCATGAAAGATGACTCGTCGGATGCGAGGAACAGGGCACCGTATGCCACGTCTTCCGGCTGCCCCAACCTGCCGATAGGATGGCGGGATATGGTAATCTGCCGGGCCTGTTCGTCAGCTAACAGATTGGGTGCGGTCATAGGTGTCTCTATCACACCGGGGTGGATGGAGTTGGCGCGGATATTATCTTTGGCGTACTGGATTGCAGTGGACTTGGTAAGGAGCCGCACCGCCCCCTTGGAAGTGCCGTAGGCAGCCGAGTAGCGGGTACCAATCAAGCCCGCAACGGAAGAAATGTTGACTATGGAGCCGCCCCCATTTTTGCGCATCTCGGGTATAGCGTACTTGGTTCCCAGGAAGACTCCCTTGGCGTTTATGCCCATGATTTCATCCCACAATTCGGAGGAGGTCTCTTCCACATTGGCTAACTTGAAAATTCCGGCATTGTTGACCAAAACATCAAGCTTGCCGAAGCGCTGAACTGCGGCCTCCACTGCCTCTTTCCAGTGGCCCTCGTTAACCACGTCCAGAGTGACAAAAAGGCATTCCCCGCCGGTCTCGCTTATCTCGGCTTCTACTCGGCGACCTTCATCTTCCAGAATGTCCCCGATTACGACTCTAAACCCGAATCCACCGATGGACACCGATGGACGGCGTGAGAACAGCGGAAGGGGGGTGAGGGAGCTACCGGGGAGATGGCCTGGGCTCCATGGGGTAGATGGGAGGTCGGCGAAGGGTCTTCAGTCGTCGCACAGGGCCCCTATGGCCGTCTGCGGACGTTGGGCAGGGCAAGATGGCGGGGAGAGGACGCAGCAAGAGACACTCGCACCGGGTGGCGCGAGTTGGCGGGGACGTTGGGTTGGCCGGTTGATGGGTCAGTGGCGGACGGGCGGCGTCAGGCCGGGAGTGGAATCGCTTGCAGCCGGGCGAGGGCGCGGCTGAACTGCTCCTCCCAAGGCCAGCGCCGGGGAAGATGCAGGGTCAACCGGCGTGCCGAGCGGGTGAGCCGTCCGGCCAGGGCGAAGAACCGCCGCCGGAGGGTCTTGGTGGTCACTATCTGCTCACCCAGGCCGAGCCGCGCCGTCCAGCGGGCGAGGTTATGCGCCATCACCTGTACCGCCAGCCAGGCGGCGTTGGCGGCGAAGCGCCCCGAGGGGAGATGGTTCAGCCCGACGCCGTACTTGAGGTCGCGTATCGCATTCTCGATCTCGGCGTGGCGGCGGTGGTCGGCCTCCAGTTCCAGGGTTTCCCCGTACCGGTCGGTGATGAAGCCGTGATAGCTGTAGGTGGCGAAGAGGGCCAGTTGGGAACCGGGCGTGGGCTTGACCCTCCGGACGATGAGCCGTACCGGCACGGCGTCGGGCTTGCTCCTGAAGGGAGTGTAAGCGGTCTCGGCCACGTCGGCGGCACCGTCCATCCAGTAAGGGATCGGCGTCCAGTCCGCCTCGGGTATGGCTTCAATGAGATTGCGCAGGCTGGTACGCTGGCGGATGGTGATGGAGAAGCGGACCTTCGTCTTGCGACAGACAGCGACCACGGCGTGGGTGTAGAAGCCGCTGTCGGCCCGCACCGTGAGTTGCCCCTTGGCCCCAGCATGGCGCACCCGACCCACCGTCTCCCGCAGGAAGTGGGCGGCGCCCCGAGCGGTGTTGGCGCGGCCCTCGCGCAGCCGCGCCATCAGCACGTCGCCGGTTCCGGCGGCGACGGCCAGCAGCGGGTGATAGCCCCGTGCACCGGTATAGCCGTGGTGGCGGGCACTCTCCTTGGCCAGTCCGCAGGTCTCGCAGATCGTCGAATCGAGGTCGATGGTGAATGGCGCGTCGCCGGATCCGGCCCCCGCCGCCCAGGCCCGGGCCAGCAGCTCGCGGCTCACCCGGTCCAACTGACGGACGTGGCCCCACCTGAAGCTGCGCAGGAAGGCGCCCAGGGTGGAGGGCGCCTTGACCACACTGCCCAGGGTGCAGGCCGTCCCGCCGGTGCGCAACGCATCGGCGTCGTCGATGCAGTCGCCGCCCGCCCGCCCCGGCGTGCCGCCGAGGTCGAGGTGCCGGTCAACCAGTTGGGGCAGGCCCAGGGTGGCCGGAAGGATCAGCCCGGCATTGGCCACCAGGCGGCGGTCGTCGAAGGCGATGTGGATGCCGTCGGGGTGGTAGCATCTATTGGGTGCTCCTTTTCTGGGACCGGCTTTCTGTCTCGAAAACCATTATCCCAGATGCACAGGAGCACTTTCTTGCCCATTCAACCCGCCGCGACACTCATCTTTTCGGTGGATTCGGGCTTAATCCGAATCCACCGAAGGGATGCGGTCACGCCGATGTGGTAAGGGATGGGGGCGGGATGAACGGATGGTGCGGCTTTGATCCCTATGGATTTGACCAGGCGCGGGCTTTGGAAGCTCACCAATGGGAAGTTGACGACCCGGGGTGGCGGTGAGGGGGGAGACCGGCGGGCCAGCACACGTGTGGAAACTATCGCGGACCGAGCTGGGGCGACTCAGTGGGTAAATTCGGTTGTCCGGCGGGCGGTCCGGTGGCCCACGGCGCCGTCAGGAAGGGAGTGGCATGGCCCGCAATCGGGCCATGGCGCCGTTGAACTGGGTTTCCCAGGGCCAGCCCTGAGGCAGATGCAGGCTGAGGCGCCGAGCCTTGCGGGTGATGCGTCCGGCCAGGGAGAAGAAGCGCCTGCGGAGGGTCTTGGTGGTTGCCACCGGCTCTTCCAGAGCTATGCGTCCGGTCCAGCGGGCCAGGTTGTGGGCCAGCACCTGGACGGCCAGCCAAGCTGCATTGGCGGAGAAGCGTCCCGAGGGGAGATGGTTGAGGCCCACGCCGTACTTCAGGTCCCGGATGGCGTTCTCGATCTCGGCGTGGCGGCGGTGGTCGGCCTCCAGTTCCAGGACATCCCCCTGCCGGTCGCTGACAGGGGTATGTATGGACTTAAAGTGGTCTGAGAGCTTGGAAAGCGCACGGGAATCCGGCATCTTGGTTGCAACGACGAAACCGGATGCCGGAGGTCTCCCATGCGCCTTCCACGGGAATCCCCCCGGTCAAGCCGGGGGGCAGGTGTGGCTACCAGGTGCAGCAGGTCATTGAAACGCATTTACCGCACTTCACTCAGTCACAGTTGACCGGCCTGGCCTGGTGGGTCTGCGGGACCATTCTGGCCGGGAGCGCCTGCCAGAATGCCGTCGCGTCCGCCCTCTCCACCCGGGGCAACTGGAACAACCTGCGTCAGTATCTCAGAGAGTGGTTGTACGACGGCGGCGGCCGGGCGCGTCCCTGCAGGGCCGAACTGGACGTGAGTCTCTGCTTCGCGCCGCTGCTCAGATGGGTCCTTGCGTGGTGGTGTTCCGGCCGGTTGGCGCTGGCGGTTGACCCCGCGTTGAAAGGGGACGACGCCACCGCCATCGTCATCAGCGTGGTCTACCGGGGTTGCGCCATTCCCGTGGCCTGGCGCATCCTGCGCGCCAACCAGCGCGGGGCCTGGATGGTCCCGATAGTGGAACTATTGCAGGCCCTGGCCCCGGCGGTCCCCAGGGAAATGACCGTGGTGGTGCTGTGCGACCGGGGTCTGGCCAGTCCGAAATTGTGGCAACAGATACGCGCTCAGAGCCTGCCCCCGGCCACGATCGGGGGGCTGGCATCCCTACATGAGGTATCCCAAAAGCGTCACCTTCTGCGCCCAGGGAGGCCGCCGGTTGCCCGCCCAGCACTTCGTTCCCCGTCCCGACACCGCGTGGATCGGTCGCGGCACCGCCTTCAGCACCCCCGCTGCCAAACGCCGCTGCACCCTGCTGGTCGTCTGGTACGTCGAGCAGGAAGAACCCTGGATCATCCTCACCGACCTGCCGCCCGAGGAGGCTGGACCCAGTTGGTATGCCCTGCGCTTCTGGATCGAACTGGGCTTCAAAGCCTGCCCCCGGCCACGACCGGGGGACCATCAAGAGCCTGGGTTGGAAGTGGGACAAGACCCGCCGCACCGACCCGGCCCGTATCTCCCGCCACTGGCTGGTGCTGGCTGTGGCCACCCTGCTGACCCTGGCCTACGGCACCAGAGCCTGCCCCATACTTGATACGGGGGTGGAAGACGCCTACGACCGCAGGATCGCCCCAGGCAACCTGCGCACACCACCCAAGGCGCAGGCTCCCAGGCGCCGCGACCCCTGGGGCAGGCCGGTACGGACCGTCAGCATCATCCGCCACGGCATCGACTGGCTGCGGCGGTTGCTGCTCCGGGGCCGCCTCTGGAGCCGGGTCTGGCTGCTGCCTGAGCCCTGGCCGGAACCCAAGCCCAACCTGGAGGTCACCCGCCATGCCCCGTCTTGAAAACACCTTACATACCCCTGTCGGGGGGGTCCCAAAAGAACACGCCGTCACCAGCGCAGGTCGACTAATACAGGAGAGGAACCAACCCTTCGCAGAGCTTCTCCCAACAACGTTTGCACATGTGGCAACAGAAGTCGGTTTCGGGCCCTTCCAGCCAGTCCTCATGCTGTTCCTGGAGACCGTAGCGGCGTTCGAACAGCGTAAAAGGTGGCATGGCGCAGCTATGTCCCTCACCACGCCAGAACACATGAGGACCCTTCTTCGAGTCGATGAATGTTACGAAATCTGCCTCCGCCAGGTCGAGCACTCTGACAATGTACAGCCCGCAGCAGCTGGTATAGGCGCGCCCGTCCTCCTGGTCCTCGTAGACCGCGTGCATCTCGGGTTTCTTCTGCGCCTCGGTCGTCATTCTCGAACCCCCTTAGTTACATTACCGTAACGATATTTATGAGCAATTTGGGTCCTGCCCATCAACCGGGCGTTTGTTGCTCTACACGCACGGCACCAGCTGGCGCAGCGCCGCACGGATCCCCGTTAAAGAAATGCTTTTAACGCCAACTGTTTTGCGACCTCTTTAAATACTGTTGTCATCACGTCCAATGACAAGCCCAGCCAACGGCTACCAAGCTTCGCCTCGACATGGTCCATAACGCCTTCTTGATCGATGTTATGGAGGAAATCGTTTCCGTTCCATGTCAGCCGACAAGCAGGGTAGCCGCCGTACCCACCACGAGTCGTCCCAATCAGGCCTGCCTGTTCCATAATGGCGATGTGGTAATACAAGGTTTCAGCATCGGGGCACACATCCGCAGGGAGCAGTACTGAATTGGGTTGCTTTATGATGTGTTCGTGTTCAGGGGCGACTACATACGTGAACCCGGCACCCAAGTCGCCTTTGGATGTATTGACACCCCGCAGAATCCTAAGGACGAGGTCCATATTACGTTCTATGGCGCGCCTCCTTGGGCGAAAATCGGGCTATTTCTTGGGCTTGCCGCGGCTGTGGGGCTTCACTGGAACCTCTTTCGTTTTGGGAGTGCCGTCCTCAAGCTTAGAACGCTTGTCGCCTGGAACACTTACTGGTTTCGCCATCGTATCCTCCGAATGTTGGAGTGCTTCTACCATAGCGGCCTCCCAACAATCTGGGAATGTGGGCGCGCCGACAAAATCGGGAGTTTTCGGACATCTATTCTAGGTTCTGTTGACATTTGCATTTGTAACCGATGTGCAGGCTCATTTCATGTCATTCCAAGTGCAGGAAAGCACAAATGGCGTTGAATCTGAGTGATAAGTCCAGGATTCTTCGTCGCTATTTCCCCGGAATGACCCGCAACAGGGAAATGTCAACAGAACCTAGTAGTCCATCAGTGTTGGCTTGATGGGTAAAGAGACTTCAGCTTGATACGGGCATCCTCAGTTGTGAAGCGCCAGTCCACCCGTATTGCGTCCTGGTTGCGCTGATGCTGCCACGCTCCCACCTCCCGCTGCAGGACGCTTTGGTCCGGTATGCGCCGGTCCAGGCATTGGCGGACCATCACCCCGATTTCGATCTCGGCCATGTTCAGCCAACTTCCATGCTTGGGCGTGTAGTGAATCTCCAGACGTTCGGCGATGCGCCGCGCTTCCGCCGGTTCGAACGCCTCGTACAGCGAGGCCGGCCGATGGGTGTTCAAATTGTCCATCACCAGCACGATCCGGTCTTTGTCCGCGTAGTCCTCGTCCACTAGTTGCTTGACCGCCCGGGCCCAATCGGATTTCGTTCGCCGATCGGTGACTTCAACCCGCCGCCACCCTTCCAATGGCGCGAACAGCATGAACAGGTTGCTCACGCCGTTGCGCTCGTATTCGTAATCGTAGACGCCTGACGCTCCGGGGCGTGCCGGACGCGGCAGACGCGTCTCCTTCGTCTGCTGTTTGCTCGTCTCGTCCAGGCACACCAGAACTTCGTTGTCCCCGTACTGGCGATGGTAGACTTCCAGCACGTCCTCCATCGCGCACACGAACTCCGCACTCCCTTCCGGCGGGATGCACCAGCACTCTTTCAGCCAGGGTTTGAGTTCGTTTTTTTGAGCGTTTGACGCACTGTTTCAGGGCTGATGCTCTCCACTATCTCGCATTCGACCAGCCGGTCGGCCAACAATTTCAGCGTCCAACCGGCCCGGCCCTCCGGAGGTTCAGCGCAGGCCAAGGCAATCAGGTGGGCTTCTCCTTGACCGTCCAACCGCTTCTGCCTCCGGTTCAGTTGCTCCTTGCGCCCCAAGGCCCGCTCCAGACCCTCTTCCACGCAGCGGCGGCGCACCCGTTCCACGGTGGCAGTGCCCACCTTCAGGGACCGGGCTATATCATCGTCCTTCATGGCGCCTTCAGCCTGGTTCTCATCGCTCAACAGCAGGATGCGGGCATGAGTCTGCTTGTAAGCTGCCGCCCGCCCCTTGGAAACCAGCGCCCTCAGTTCCTGTTGCTCCTCCTCCGTCAGTTGCACCCGGTATTTCTTCGCCATCACCTCAACCCCCACTTCCCAATCTTCTTTCGTTACTACCCGATATGATACCTCAACCATCACTTCAAAGCTGGTGGACTACTAGTATTACAACGACGCTTCGCAAGAAAGGGACCTTGAAGACTTCTTCATGGCTACCTGCCCACGCGCTTGACAGCTTTGTGGCCATGCTTTCCGCGAAGCGATTTCCGGCCAATGCCTGACCAAATTGAGGAACCGTCGTTGTAATACTAGCAGGCTGCTGAAAAACCCGGCGTGACCCGACAATCCAGAGGGAACGGGTTAAAATAGGATCACCCTGGACGCCACCCTGGACGGAGGTTGAGCCGATGCGCGGGAGATATGATTCACAGGTGACTATGCTGGCCTTCATTGACCTGGAAACGCGAGTGCCAACGGATCATCCCCTGCGTGTTATCAAGATGCTGGCGGACCAAGCCCTGAAGGCGTTATCCCCGGACCTGGACCGGATGTACGCCAATGTGGGCCGTCCGTCGATCCCGCCCGAGCGGCTGCTGAAGTCGTCATTGCTGATTGCCCTGTACTCGGTGCGCAGTGAACGGGCATTCTGAGAACAGTTGGACTACAACCTCCTCTTCCGGTGGTTTCTGGATATGAACCTGATTGAGCCCAGCTTCGATGCCACCACCTTCACCAAGAACCGGGAGCGGCTGCTGAGGCACGGAGTGGGCCAGGCTTTGTTCGGCGAGGTGGCGCTGGAAGCGGAGCGGCAGGGCCTGCTGTCGGACGAGCGCTTCACGGTGGATGGAACCCTGATTGAGGCGGCAGCCAGCCTGAAGAGCTTCAAACCCAAGGACGGTGATCCGCCAAGGGCAACCGATGCCGACCCGGGCAACCCCTCGGTTGACTTCCATGGGGAACGGCGCGGCAATGCCACCCACCAAAGCACTACGGACCCGGAGGCCCGGTTGCTGCGCAAGGGTAAAGGCAAGGAGGCCAGGCTGGTGTTCATGGCCCACGCCCTGATGGAAAACCGGCATGGAATGCTGGTGGACTTTCAGACCACCCGAGCGGCGGGTACGGCGGAGCGGGATATTGTGCCGGAACTGTTGGAGCAAGCCCGGGGACGGGGCTTTCATCCCAGAACGCTGGGCGGAGATAAAGGCTACGACACCCGGGACTGCGTGGCGGACCTGCGGCGGCGCGGGGTAACGCCGCACGCCGCGCAGAACAACAAGGGGCGGTCCAGCGCCATTGATGGCCGGACCACCCGGCATACTGGGTACGCGGTCAGCCAGCGGATTCGGAAACGGGTTGAGGAGATCTTTGGCTGGATGAAGACCGTGGGAGGATTCCGGCGGACCCGTTGCCGGGGATTGGACCGGACTGGTCTGGCGGGGAACTTGGTGGCCACGGCCTACAACCTGGTTCGGATGGCCAAGCTGCCGGGGCAGGCGGCGGCAACTCCGGAAGCCCGGATGGCATGACCTGACAATGGGCTAGCTGGGTCTGGCTATGCCCGGTGCCCCCAAGAGGGCCGGTCCGCGAAGCCGAAGGGGCTGAAAGCCCTGTGTGAACGGCACAATTTCCTCCAACAGGACCCGGGCATCAACGACTTGACCCGTCGATTCCGGACGTGACCACCTTTGTTCAGCAGCCTGTTAGCACCCACCCGCTAGACCGGTTCTGCTACGTTACTCATAGGATAACGCCCGGTTCAATTCTTGAATGAATATCTCGGTATCTGCGAAGTAGTTGGGATAAGCACGTCGTAAGTCAGCTCCATGGACAGATGCAAGGAGCACATCCTTGTAAGAGTTCAATCTATATTGTTCTTCCAACTGATAATACCGTGATGATGCAAAACTCCAGTCTTTGAATGAAGTCACCCGGACCGTCTTTCTCTCTAAGTCGAGGTCGAGAATATGGTATCCACCCGTATTCTGTTGTAACTTTGTTGACGACGCCCTGAACGCCTTCAAGCGATCCAAGATGTTCAGTTGTGTAGACAATTGCCGCAATTCTGTAACAAGCATGTCCGGACTCTCCGGAGTATCAGGGACAGGTTTAGTGCCCTCCTGATACGCTATCCAACTCCCCATCAAAGAGAAGAAGCGCTTGTAATCGACCTCTCCCAAATTGGCCTTGAGTCCCTGAGAGGTGAAAGAATCCACGGTTTCTACTGCAGTAGCCCAGGCATGTTGGAGTCGAGAACGTAGTTGAACTTCAATACGTTGGCCATTGTACTGTGGGTTGTGGTCGCTATAGTATCGATATATTAGATGAAAACTACGATATCCAGAACGTGGCGGATCATTTATGTAGTCGGTTTCGCGTTCAAGTTGGTGTCGGATGCGGCCATGCTTGAAGTTAACCGCTAGCTGACTAACTCGACTGTTTGATGAGACCACCGCGCGACATCCACCAGGGTCCTGCATCTCTGAAAGTCGAACATTCTTCAACCGCCTTAGCTTGGACTCAACTGCTGGGAGTCGCTTGATTCTTTGAGATACAAACGGTCTTCGCCGGTCGACTTCATCCACTTTTTTTCGGAGGCGCATCTGGATTGTGTTCAGAGGAAATGCGTGGGCCATCCGCCACTCGTTAATCACCTCCATGGCGTCCGCAATGTCTGCACTGGTCGACCGTCTCGTAATGATCACAGTCCCAGCACGGTTAATTTGGTCTAACGCCTTTGTTCGTGTCACCCATGCCATATCCTCCCCCTATGTTGCCCGTATTTTGCTAGACTGTCCTCTAATATTACAACATCGGATTCAAGGAGGGGCGCCTACCGGTGTGAGACGGGCGGCACGGCGCTTCTGATGGGCGCGTGTGGCCCACTGGTTGCGTAGCTGCACTCCCTCCAGCCACCGTAGCAGTTCCTCCGGCCCGAACGTCTCCCGGGGCAGCATCTCCCGCACCACCCGGTACACTTGGGGCGGGTGACCCGGGGAATCTTCCCCCAGTCCTGTTGCAGACTCAATAGAAACGCCCCGCCCAGCAGGCATAAACCCAAATCCACCGAAAGGCTGGCATTTGGGGTATTGCATGAGAGATTAGTGGGATGGGAGGACCAATGATGCCACACATTGGCCGACGAACAGGGCCAGTGGTGACCCGGAGTGGCCCTGGGGAAGCCAGGCTGAGGGACGACTGTCAGCAGAAGACCCTCGCTAGCCTGGTTGGCACGAGTTGGAGGGAGACCTTCAATTGTTTGGTGGGAGAGGCGGTTTCCTTGGGTGGGGATGGCGTCAAGCGGGCAGTGGGATGGCCCGCAGCCGTACCAGAGCAGAGACAAACTGGCTTTCCCAGGGCCAGCGCCGGGGTAGGTGCAGGGTGAGCTGGCGGGCCTTGCGGGTGATCCTTCCAGCGAGGGAAAGGAAGCGTCGCCGAAGGGTCTTGGTGGTTGCCACCGTCTCTCCCAGGGCGATGCGCCGGGTCCAGCGGGCCAGATTATGCGCCAGCACCTGGACGGCCAGCCAGGCGGCGATGGTCGGCCTCCAGCTCCAGGGTTTCCCCGTCCCGGTCGGTGATGAAGCCGTGATAGCTGTAGGTGGCGAAGAGGGCCAGCTGGGAACCGGGTGTGGGCTTCACCCGCCGGACGATGAGCCGCACCGGCGCGGCATCGGGCTTGCTCCTGAAGGGAGTGTAAGCGGTCTCGGCCACGTCGGCGGCGCCCTCCATCCAGTAGGGTATCGGCGTCCAGTCCTCCTCGGGTATGGCTTCAATGAGATTGCGCAGGCTCTGGCGCAGGCGCACGGTGATGGAGAAACGGACCTTCAGCTTGCGGCAGGCGGACACCACCCCATGGGTGTAGAAGCCGCTGTCGGCCCGCATCGTGAGCGGCCCACTGGCGCCGGCATGGCGCACCCGTCGTACCGTCTCGCGCAGGAAGTGTCCAGCACCCCGAGCGGTGTTGGCCCGGCCCTCCCGCAGCCGGGCCAGCAGCACGTCGCCGGTGCCGGCGGCGACGGCCAGCAGCGAGTGATAGCCCCGCTGGCCGGTGTAGCCCCCGTATCAAGTACGGGGCAGGCTGTGGCGGCGGGCACCCTCCTTGGCCAGGCCGTAGGTCTCGCAGATGGTGGAGTCCAGGTCAATGGTGAAAGGTGCGTCGCCGGGTCCGGCGCCGGCGGCCCAGGCCCGGACCAGCAGCTCCCGGCTCACCCGGTCCAGCTGGCGGACATGGCCCCACCGGAAGCTGCGCAGGAAGGCGCCCAGAGCCTGCCCTCGCGAAAGCGGGGGGTGGATGGAGCCTTGACCGTGCCGCCCAGGGTGCGGGCCGTCCTCTACATGGGAGCGTTGGTAGCCAGCCGCCACAACCCTGCTATCCAGGACTTCTACCAGAGGCTGCTGGCAGATGGCAAGCCGAAAAAGGTGGCGCTGGCCGCGTCCATGCGCAAACTGCTGGTTATACTCAACGGCATGCTCAAACATGGCTCCCCTTGGTGCGATATGACTCAGCCAGTCGCCGCTCATTCCTATTGACTTTCAAGACAGTTGCTATTGGGTGCGCCTTTTCCGGGGTCGGTTTCTTGTTGCAAAACCATTATCCCAGATTCAGAGGAGCACCTTTTCGCCCCTTCAGATGGCCTCTTACACCCACTCGTCCGGTGGATTGGGGCTAACGCGAGGTGAAAGGCAATGGGTCGCTAGATCGCGTAGTAACCGCGTGGTGTTTCAAGGTGCTCATTCCCGACCAGTAGAACAAGCCCCTCGTTCCTGGAAGGTAGGGGGCTGCTTGTCTCTTCTAGGCGTTCATATCAGTGAGTTTGGCTGGGTGAGAGAACTCAGCGAATACCATTTGAGCGAAGTCAAGGCTGTATTTCGAGAGCTGATCACAACCCACACACAAGGGATAAGACAATGCGGATACTGAAATGGTTGACGCCTATCTTTACCGGCGGAGCCCTGGCCGTCCTCGCGGCTTGCGCATCTGCCAGCGAACCTGCGCTTCAACCCACGGCGACGCCAGCGGGCGACCCCGCGCAACTTCCGACCGTTTCGACTGATGTTGGCACGCCCGTGCCTCGTTCGGATGTAGGCACAGTTTTCGCCAAGCCGTTGTCCTCCGGTCTGTCCGTTGCCGACGTGACGGAGAACGCGCTGCCCAGCGTGGCCCAAGTTATCGCGGGTTCCGGCTCCGGCACGGGTTTCATCATCAACGAAGACGGGCTGATGGTCACCAATAAGCACGTAGTCCAAGGGAATAGCCGGGTTGCCGTCCGGCTGGCGACGGGAGAGCAATACCAGGGCATCGTAAGCCAACGACACCCAAGCCTCGATTTGGCCTACGTTGAGATTGACGCCAACCGGAATTTCACTCCCATTGCCATTGGCGACTCCGGCAAAATCCGCGTTGGCGAGGACGTTATCGCCATCGGGTTTCCCCTGGGCCGGTCGTTGGGATTGGAGCCTACGGTCAGCGTCGGGATCATCTCGGCCAAGCGGGATAACCGCTTGCAAACGGACGCATCGCTAAATCCGGGAAACAGCGGCGGGCCGCTGCTGGATATGTTCGGTCAGGTCGTCGGCGTAGTTGTATCGAGGGTGGAAACCAACAACGTCGGAAGGCCCGTCGCCGGCATCGGATTCGCCATTCCCATCAACGCGGTAAAGTCGGGGCTTGGCGGCCAAGTTTCCCGGTCCGGCAGGGCGCTGCCAACGCCTACCCTGACACCCTTCCCGACCATTGCTCTGCCTCCCAATGTCGAGGCCACCAAAGCAGCGATGGACGCCATAGACGCCCACCGGCGTCAAGTAGAGCAAGCCACCCGCACGGCTACCGAAGCCAAGCAAGAAGCCGAGCGCTACGCTGCCTCGCTTGAAGCCACCCGCATCGCCGAACTGCCCACACCGACACCAACACCGCTACCGACCGCTACCCCAACGCCGACACCTACGCCTTTGCCCACAGCCACGCCAACTCCAACGCCCACTCCCACTCCGGAACCGACGCCTACTCCGTTGCCCACGCCAACACCACACCCACGCACGTTCTGTCAGGAGTGGGAGGCCCTGGTGCTGGACTGGATAAAGCAGGGCAACATCTATCATCTGCGTGGCGACCGTAGTGGTGTACCCAACCACCCGCAGTTGTCTGCCAGGCAAGCGCACTCGTTGTGCCTTACTGAATTCCCGCGTGGTGTCCTAAGAATTTGGAATGAAGGAGACCCGGTCGGGCGCCGGGTCGGAGATGGGCCACACCAGCTTCTGCCGGGCACTTACGAATACCGGCGGGAGGGAGATAAGCGTGTACCGAAGGGATATTTTGGAGAAAACTGTAAGTTAATCCTCAACTCATTCTCTGGCGATAACCCTAACCGTCAAGAAGTGGAAATGCCTTACGGTGAACCGTTCACCTTTCGGGTGTACAAGTATCACAATGACATTCACTTGGACTGTCGTGAGGGCAGGCTTTATCGCATCGGAGACTGATTCGCCTCGAAACCCGGAATCCTGAGGGGAAGGCTTGATACTTCCCTCACTAACAGGGAGATGTATGACGTACAGGGAAATCCAACACAGTGCATCTCAAGAACTGGGCGTCCAACCATCTTCAGTGAAGACCTGCTGGATAGCTGAGGTAAAGCGCGAGCTTGGGCTTACAAAAGGCAGGGCGCCAAATGCTGGCAAAGGCCGAGGTGATCGACCGTGCCCACCCCGTTACCGTGATGCGATTATGAGGTGCATACGTACCTAAACCAACCAAGGTGGGATGTGCATTTTGAGGTGGACCCGGAATTTCGGACAGGTAGCAAAGTGAGAGTCCCTCTCCTAAACTTTAGGGCAGCTGTAGCTGTCGGGAAGGGGAAGGAGTGGGAAATATCGAAAGGCGTCGCATAGCCGCAACCTCAGCGAAAAGTTGGCAATTCGGTACACTCAGGCACCAGAACTCCCACAGGAAAAGCCCCTGCCTTGCGAACAGGGGCTTGGCAACTTCTTCATTCGGGTGTAGTCGGAAAGACGGCCGATTACACCGCCACCGCGAACCTGATGTGAAAGGTTCTTGATTTTATCCAGTTTGATGGGCCGGACTTGACGGTAGACAGTACCATTTTTGAATTGGCGATGGCCCTTTAGCCCGAATCCACCGAAGGGATACGGCGTCGGCAGTCAGACGAGGGATGAGGAGCCAGGGAGCGGGCTGGTGAGGACCTGATGCAGATGAAATGGACGATGCGGAGTGTGGCTGCCACGCCAGGGGGATGTTGACGGCCTGTGGTAGCGGCGCCGGGAGCGATTTTCAGCGCAAGACCCGCAGGCGGAGACTGTCAGAGGCCCAGCCCTGCCAGGCTGGGCCAGGCGTTCAGTGGCCTGGTGGGCAGGTCGAACGCCGGGGGCGGCATCAGGAAGGGAGTGGCAGGGCGCGCAATCGTGCCAGGGCGCTGCTGAACTGGTTTTGCCAAGGCCAGGCCTGGGGGAGATGCAGGGTGAGGCGGCGTGCTTTGCGGGTGAACCGTCCGGCCAGGGAGAAGATGTGCTGTCTGAGTGTTTTGGTGGTAATCACCGCCTGCTCGCCCAGCCCGATGCGCGCGGTCCAACGGGCCAGATTATGGGCCAAGGCTTGGACGGCCAGCCAGGCGGCGTTGGCAGGAAAGCGGCCCGATGGCAGGTGATTGAGGCCCACGCCGTACTTCAGGTCGCGGATGGCATTCTCCACCTCGGCGTGGCGGCGGTGGTCGGCCTCCAGTTCCAGGGTATCGCCGTCCCGGCCGGTGATGAAAGCGTGATAGCTGTAGCTGGTAAACAGCGCCAGTTGGGAGCCGGGCGTAGGCTTCACCCTCCGGACGATGAGCCGCACCGGTGCGGTGCCGGGCTCAGTCCGGAAGGGGACGTAGGTGGTCTCCGCCACATCGGCGGCGTCCTCTATCCAGTATGGGATGGGCCTCCAGTTCACCTCGGGTATGGCCTCGATCAGATTGCGCAGGCTCTGGCGCTGGCGGATGGTGATGGAGAAGCGGACCTTCGTCTTACGACAGACGGTCACGACGGCATGGGTATAGAAGCCGCTGTCGGCCCGCACCGTGAGTTGTCCTTTGGCGCCGGCGTAGCGTACCCGCCCCACCGTCTCCTGTAGGAAGTGGGCGGCACCCCGAGCGGTGTTGGCGCGGCCCTCGCGCAGCCGGGACATCAGCACGTCCCCGGTGCCGGCGGCGATGGCCAGCAGCGGGTGATAGCCCCGGGCGCCGGTGTAGCCCCCGTATCAAGTACGGGGCAGGCTGTGGTGGCAGGCACCCTCCTTGGCCAGGCCGTAGGTCTCGCAGATGGTGGAATCGAGGTCGATGGTAAATGGCGCGTCGCCGGGTCCTGCTCCGGCCTGCCATGCCCGGGCCAGCAACTCGCGGCTCACCCGGTCCAGCTGGCGGACGTGGCCCCAGGTGAAGCTACGCAGGAAGATGCCCAGAGCCTGCCCTCGCGAAAGCGGGGGGTGGATCGGGCCTTGACTACGCTGCCGAGAGCGCAGGCCGTCCTGCCTATGCGCAACGCATCGGCGTCGTCGATGCAGTCGCCGCCCGCCAGCGCCGAGGCCACCAGCGTCGAGATCTTATCGCCGGGATTGGCTCGGCCTGGCGCATCGCCCAGGTCCAGGCGCCGGTCAACCAGTTGGGGCAGACCCAGGTGCAAGGCCAGGGTGGCCGGAAGGAGCAGCCCGGCATTGGCCACCAGGCGGTGGTCGTCGAAGGCGATGCGGATGCGGTCGGGGTGGTTGCGTCGTAGCATCTTGTATCCTGACTTTGGCACGCGACAATAGCTCATATGTGGCGGTCCGGAGCGCGGCAGACCGGTAGCATCTGGGTCATGGTAGACCGTCCAATAGCAGGGGTCGCCGCGTTCCTCAACGGTAGAACCCGGACAGTTGCCTGGGCCAATCGAGCCCGCATCGTGCAAGGAAGGGTCAACACTGAAAGAGGAGGTGCAGATGGAAGGAGAAGCGAGGTTCGTAGGCATTGATGTCTCAAAGGCGCAGTTGGACGTTGCTGTCCGGCCTACGGGGAAGCGATGGACCCTGCCCTACGACCAGACCGGAATTGAGGGACTGATCCCCCAGATAGTGGACCTGGAGCCTGCCTTGGTGTTGTTGGAGGCTACGGGCGGCTTGGAACTGCCCTTGGTGGCCGCCCTGGCCGCGGCGGCGCTGCCGGTGGTGGTGGTCAACCCACGCCAGGTCAGGGACTTCGCCAAGGCCACCGGAACGCTGGCCAAGACCGACACTCTGGACGCGGGGGTCCTGGCCCATTTCGCCGACGCCGTCCGTCCTGAGGTGCGCCCCCTCAAGGACGCCGAGACCCAGGTCCTCAACTCGCTGACTGCCCGCAGGCACCAGGTATTGACCATGCTGGTCTCCGAGAAGAACCGGCTGGTTACTGCCATCGGCGCCGTCAGTCCCCGCATCGAATCCCACATCGCCTGGTTGGAACAGGAGTTGAGCGACTTGGACAAGGAGTCACGGCAGTCTCTTCGCCGAAGTCCGGTGTGGCGTGAGAAGGACGACCTGCTGCGCACCGTTCCCGGCGTCGGAGAGCAGATCTCCCTCACTCTGCTGGCCAATCTGCCAGAGCTGGGCACGCTGAATCGCCGGCAGATCGCCGCCCTTGTGGGCGTGGCCCCCTACAACCGCGACAGTGGCACCCTGCGGGGCAAACGCGCCGTCTGGGGCGGACGCTCCCGGGTGCGGGCCGTCCTCTACATGGGAGCGTTGGTAGCCAGCCGCCACAACCCTGCTATCCGGGACTTCTACCAGAGGCTGCTGGCAGCTGGCAAGCCGAAAAAGGTGGCGCTGGTCGCGTCCATGCGCAAACTGCCGGTTATACTCAACGGCATGCTCAAACATGGCTCCCCTTGGTGCGATATGACTCAGCCAGTCGCCGCTCATTCCTATTGACTTTCAAGACAGTTGCTATTGGCTGCTCCTTTTCTGGGGTCGGTTTTCTGTTTCAAAACCATTATCCCAGATTCAAAGGAGCACCTTTTTACCGCTTCAGGACACTAACCCCACGCGTTCGTTCGGTGGATTCGGGCTTACGCTGGTACCAGTTGAGGGTCTAGCTGTATCAGACAGTCGTCCTCACCTGACAAGTGCTCTAAAGCCCAATCCAACGTCTCAGGTTCTTGGCTGAACAAAATTACCTGCTGCTCGCCGCTGATTTCGTGAAGCAGCGACAATACTGCCTCTTGCCTGCCCGGGTCGCAATGAACAGTAACATCATCCAAAATGAGAGGACACATCTCGCCGTCCTTGGTGAGGTAGCGGGTCATCAGTACCCGCAAGAGTAGGTAAATCTGCTCGGCAGTGCCGTGAGAAAGCCTGCTTGCCTCTCTCCAATTTTTCCCGTCTCCGGATACGGTGACTTCCAGTGATTCCACGTCCACTCGAACATCTTGATAACGTCCGTGGGTTACGTTGTTGAGCCAAGGTTTTAGAGCATCCCGCAAAACTGGTGCCAAAGAACGGTGTACTCGGTCTTGAGCTGCAGCAAGCAACTCTCTGGTCTTGGCCAAGGTTTGGTCCAGTGTCGTCACACGGGACATTTCAGCCTTGGCGTTTTCTATCTCTTCTTCAGCCTCGGCAACACTGCTCATATTCCTGGAAAATTGCTCGAATTCACCGCGCTTCATAGCCAGAGTTGTCTGTGAATCCTCGACAGCCAGTCGGCGTTGGTCTAAAAGACCCTCGGGATCTTCACCCAATTCCACGCCCTCTACCGTTTCCTCTCCAACCAAGCTGACCAACTGTCCCGATTCCCTTGACTTGCGTTCGGAAGCCTCTTCTAGGTCAGAGAGATTCTGGCCATTGAGCAGTTCTTGCAGCTCCCGCCATTCATCCTTGGACTGTTCCCGCTCCCGAATAAGTCCCTCTGTACTTTCAAGCCAAAGACGAATAGCTTCAGCCAATTCTTCTTCAGTATCAGCCGTTACACCGATGGCCAAGGCTACTCGGGCTAATTCCCCGTTGGCTTCGTTCCTTCCCCGGTCCGCCTCTGCTGCAATTGTCTCTTGTTCTTTCTTTACTTCGAGTGCTCTTTCCAACTCTGCTTTCTTGGCTGCTTGTTCTGCTTGGTTCCTACGAAATTCACAATCCTGGCCATAGGTTTCTACAGCATCAAGGAGGTCTGAGTCTGCAGATACTCCACGGGACTTCAGCGCGCCCGTCAGGGTCTCCTTCGCATCTTCATATTGGCCTTGGAGCCCCTGGTGTTCATCCTGCCAACGAGCCATTAGATTACGGGCCCCCATGGCTTGCTCTGCAGACGTCGCAAGAGAAATGAGCTCTTCGTAGGTGACGGGCAGACCCTTTTCCAAAGCGGTATTTCTGGCTGTTTCCCTTCTTTGCCTTACCGCCTCACGCTGAATCCTAATTTCTCCTTGAGCAGCCTCTGCCTGTCTTAGTTCCTCGGAAGCTCTGGCTATGCCAGCATAGTCAACCGTTTGTTTTCTGCCTCCGAACAAAGGCCGGAGCAGCTTCCCCAAAATGCGCCACAAGAACGCGAACGGCCATAGGAATGGGGAGACAGACCTGCGGTTGTCCCTGCGGGTTTCAGGTTCCTGCATCGCTTCGAGTTTGGAACGCGCCTGTTCAACCCGTCCATCCACAACTGGGTCGGCCTCGGGTTCTTCCAGGGCCAGTTCGGTTGCCAGATGCCGGATTTCCTCGGGCGTCAGACCGCCGACTTCCACATCCTCCGGTTGAGGAGGCATATGGGATTGTAGGTTTCCCAAATTGGAGTATGTGCTTCGGTATACAGCTACCCCTTCAACGACACTGGAGTGTGGGGAAGTATCTCCGTCCGGCATTGGAGGCAGGTCTTCAATCTCCCTACGTAAATCCTGAGAAGTTGGCGGACTTATAGCAATTACACTCGGGCAATTCTCCCATATGCCAAGCACAGTCCCCACATCCTGCACTTGCTGTCGTAATTCCAGTGGATCTTGGGGCGCTGTTGGGTGTTTGACCGTCAACTCCCTGGCGCGACTAGCCTGTCGTTGAATAATGTTTGCCAATTCTCTAGCTTGCGCCGCCTGCACCGCTTGCAGTGTATGCAAGACGATATTGAGCGACCCCTCCAGTTCCTCTATTTCCCCCTGCAATCGCAGGTAGTCGCGGTGTTGCTCTTCCGACGCTACGAGTTTGGATTGCGCAAGTTCCAACTGTTCCGTGGCGAGACGCAGAGGCTTCGTGGCGTTGCGTCGGTCTGTCCCCACGAAGTCCCGGCGAAAATTATCAATCCTTGTGATGGCCGCCGCCGCAGTAGCGTCGGCTCCCGCAGTCGCCGCCGCCCTTTGGAGGTGTTCTTGGAGTGCTCCAACCTGGTCTTTGGACAACTGAATGTCTGCCTGTCCTACACAGGCTGTACTCAGGAAGGTTCTGCGGTCCAGACCCAGCCAACGAGACCCGTCGGGAGCTCCTTCAAATATGATCTCTTGGCTGTAGTCTCGCCCCAGGTCGGCATCATGGGCATGGCAGGCCACCTTCCCGTCCAGATCGTGTCGTAACTCCACGCGGCGGCCATCCGCCAGGGTGACCACTGTGGAAACTTCCCAGTTTTCACCACTCCACGGTCGATGCCGAGCCCTGAACTCCCGCTCATCGGCTCGTCGGCCGGGGGCTCGTCTTATCCCGCATAGCCCGACATATAAGGCAGCATGCCATGAGGATTTTCCTGACTCATTTGGCCCGTGTATAACTGTCATTCCTTGACCCAATTCTAGGCGATGCTCCAGGAATGGCCCGAAGGAATGGGCGACTACGGATTCTATACGCAATTAGAAAACCTCCAAGTCGTCACGACCGTCTAGGGCCCTTAGACCTGTGACTAAGATGCGTCTCTGTTCATCGCCGGACAGGTCCTGGCTCAATACCGATCTCACGAATTCTCCCTTGACAGTTTCTTCCTCTGCAATTGACTCAACATCGTACGCAACGTGAAGGTTGCCCATGGTCACCACCAGGGAGTCCAACGACGATTGCGTGCTCGAGAAGTCTGACGGGCGTACGTCAATGTTAGGTGCCAATTCTCCGTCCAAAGTGATCCGGGCGGAACCCTGGAGGCCCTTGACTGTTTCAAAGACTCGGCCACGAATGTCCTGTTGGCTCAGCGCTCCAGAGACATCCACGTTAAGGTCGTGTACCTGGCTCACCGAGACAAGTATTCGTTCCCTCACGACGGTACCATCCGGCTGCACGGTGACAATAACTGCCCCACGATTGCCGTCTTCGCCGAAGGTGAGAGGGTCTGGATTACCGGGGTAGGTGAAGAAATCATGATCTCTGGGACGGTGAAAGTGTCCAAGAAGAGCATGATTTAGGCCGGACGAACGGATTTGAGCTGCATCAAAGGGGGCATGAGGTTGCTTGCCGCTCTCCTGTTCAGTAAACCATGCTCGCTCTGAACCGTGAAATAGCGCGAGATGTATTCCTTCCCGGTCCACCCGAAAATCTTCGAGGAAGCCGGGGGTATTCGCCGGGCCCTGATGGGCAGCTCCCCACAAGGTTAGCCCATCAACCAGACTAACCGGTACTAGCCGTGGCTCAGAAAAAACGTGGACGTTAGGTGTCCAGTCAACCACGCGATATAGTCCCTCGGCGCCATACCAATCGTGATTCCCTGGAGAAACAAAAACTCTGGTATCGCCGAGTCTGGCAAAGGCGTCCCTCAGAAATATGCCGGTGTCAGGAGCGAACCGGTCATGCTCGTAGAGGTCGCCGCCGCAGAACAATGCGTCTGCCTTAACTTCCAACATCAGGTCAATTATCTTGAGCAGCGTGTCGCGTAGGGCTTGCCGTCGGTTCCTTGCGGCGCTTAGTGACGTTGACATCCATGCAAATGGGCTGTCGAGATGCAGGTCCGAAAAGTGGACTATCTTCATACTAATCTTAGGCCTATTTATTAGCAGTACTCTGAATAAGTCCACGGTTGAGGACAGACTTTTATATCTATTCTCCGAGATGTAGAGGACTCGTTCATAGCGTCCTTAGTTTTGATACATTAACTTCTTTGGTCTAAATACTGCGCCTAACCCGACTTCAGGGTTACTTTGCTCAAATAATGGTTCCGTTTGCTTGTGGCGCATGACGCTTTTAGGCTCGATATTTATTGCTTGGGCTAGATTCTCGCGAACAGCAGCGTAATGAACAGCACACTTCTATAAGCCTCCATCCGACGGAACCGATGAAGGATGCCAACGAGGGACTGCACCACACGTTAGATGATGCAGCATTCGCTGGTTCCATTGTAGAAGGCAACGGTCGAACCCGCTAGTACTACAACGACGGGTTATCTGGTAGGATAGCTGGCCAGATGATGGTGGGCGGTTTGGATGATGGATGCGGCGAGCTTCCAGCGGGTCTATGACAGCTTTCAGGAATTTCACGCCTTCTTTGCGGCCTCCTTCGGGCGCAAGCAGTGGCGGGAGCGCAGCCGGAACTATCTTCAGGCCCTGTTGGTGCAGGCCCAGGAGCGGCGCAACGCCGAGAATCTCTCGGAATCGGTGGGCGTCTCTGCCGGGGCGATGCAGCGCTTTCTCACCGAGGCCCGGTGGTCCGATGACACAGTCATAGGGCGGTTGCAGGAATACCTGGCCCCAGGCTGGGGCACCCTGAGGCGGTGTGGGCGCTGGACGGCAGCGACTTCCCCAAGCAGGGCGGGAAGCCGGCGGGGGTGGCTCGGCAGTACTGCGGCCGGCTGGGCAAGGTGGCCAACTGCCAGGCCGGGATGTTCCTGGCCTACGTCAGCCCGCTGGGCCGGTCGTTGGTGGACAAACGGCTGTATCTGCCCGAGAGTTGGACTTCGGACCCGGGCCGCTGTGCGGCGGCGGGTGTGCCGGAGGAGAGACGGAGCTACTGGTCGAAGACGGAGTTGGCCTTGGAGCTGCTGGAGCGAGCCTTGGGGCTGGTTCACCTCAGGGCCGAGTGGGTGGTCGGAGACGACGCCTTCGGGATGTCGCCGTCCTTCCGGGAGGCCTTGGCGGCCCTGGGGATGCGCTACGTGCTGGACGTTCCGGGCAGCACACCGGTCCGGCCCTTGGAGTTGGCCTGGACCAGTCCGGAATATCCGGGGTTCGGGCGCCCCCGCAAACCCAAGCTCAGGGACGGGCAGCGCCGGACCCGGAGATGCGTCAGGCGAAGAAGGGGAATCAATACCACTTTGGGATGAAGCTGCACATCGGGGTGGATTCAGCGACGGGTCTGGTGGACAGCTTCAGCGCCACATCGGCCAACGTGCATGACGTGACCGAGGCCCACCGATTGTTGCACGGAGAGGAGAGTCAGGTGTGGGGGATTCGGGCTACACCGGAGTGCACAAGCGGGAGGAGAACCTGGGATTGGCGGTGGACTGGCAGGTGGCAATGGACCGGGACAGCGGCGGAAGCTGGCACCGGGGAATCCGGCGGCCCTGAGGGAAAAGGCCAAGGCATCGATACGGGCCAAGAGCCTGCCCCCGAGTCCCATCGGGGGTGGAACACCCCTTTCCGGACGTAAAGAGGCTATTCGGCTACGCCAAGAGCCTGCCCTCGCGAAAGCGGGGGTGCGCTACCGGGGCCTGGCCAAGAACCGGGAGCGAATGGCGCTGCTGCTGGGGCTGTCCATCCTGAAGCGTGCCCAGACCCTTCCTGCTGGTTGACCCAGGGGTCAGTGGGTCCAAACCCAAGCTTCGACCCGAAAACCGGGCCAATACCGGACGGGAACCAAGAAAAAGGACACCAAATCGGAGAACCGGACGCCTTTTGGACCTTTCGTCCGGTAGAAAAACCCAACGCCCACCAATTGTTCAGAGGTTCCTTAGATCTTTGCTGAGATCGATGGACGGAAATCCTAAACACAAGGTCATCGTTACCCACGACTGGGTAGAAATCCTTCGAAGACGGCCTTTGGGAGAAAACGGATGAAAGCTGTGGCCCTTATCCCGCGTAGGCCCGATAGCCTCTTCTTAGGTGAACTGCCCGTGCCTAGTATCGACGATGTGCCCGACGGACGGGGCGTACTGGTAAAGGTGCTCCGCGTCGGTTTGTGCGGCACCGATAGGGAGATGCAAGCCGGCGAGTACGGAGCCCCACCGCCGGAAAGCGATTTCCTGGTTCTCGGGCATGAGTCCTTCGGTGTTGTGGAGCAGGTCGGGCCGAAGGTCACCGGGCTCGCTCCCGGTGATTACGTCGTAGCGGCTGTCCGGCGGCCCGGAAACAGTCCCTACGACGCCCTTGGGATGCAGGATCTAAGCACTGACGATGAGTACCACGAGCACGGCATCAATCTGTTACACGGCTTCTTCACCGAGTACTACGTGGACGTCCCTGAATTCCTGATGAAAATTCCTGCCAGCCTCCGCGGAATAGGTGTTCTGACAGAGCCCATGACAATAGTGGAAAAGGGGGTGTCTCAGGCCTATGAGATTCAGAGGCGCCTGCGGATATGGAATCCCCAAAGGGCCACCGTTTTGGGGGCGGGGACCATCGGCCTGCTGGCGACTTTGTTATTGCGGTTAAGGGGGCTGGAAGTAGTTACTATCGCGCTAGAGGAAAAGCCCTATCTGAATTCGGACTTGGTGGAAGCCATAGGCGCCCGCTACGTCAGCACCCGCGAGGCCTCACTGGCCGAAGCCGCGGTCGCCTACGGTCCGTTCGACCTGATCTTCGAGGCCACGGGGTTCGCGCCTCTGGTATTCGAGGCCATGCAAGCACTTGGGAAGAACGGCGTTTTGGTCATGGCCAGCGTGACCGGTGGAGACCGTTTGCTGGAAGTGCCCGTTGACGCTATCAATCAGGGATTCGTACTGGGAAATAAGGTCGCCGTGGGTACAGTTAACGCCAGGTCAGAGCATTACCGGGCAGCGGCGCAAGACTTCGCGTTGGCCGAGGCCATGTACCTAGGCTGGCTATCCCGGTTGCTGACCCATCGAGTACGAGGACTGGATAACTATCAGCAGGCATTCGAACTGCTCAATGGACCGGAACAGAAAATCAAGATACTTATCGAGGTAGCTTCCTCCGACCAGTAGACACCCATTATTCCAATGGAGGAAGCAAGATAAATGGCGCAGCAGAACCAGTACGACGTAATCATAATCGGCAGTGGCGCTGGCGGAGGGACCCTCGCCTACCGGTTGGCTTCCACCGGTAAACGTATCTTGGTCCTGGAACGCGGGGATTTCTTGCCAAGGGAGAAGGAAAACTGGGACTCCAGGGAAGTGTTCGTCAAAGGCCGTTACAACAATGCTGAAACCTGGTTGAACGGCAAGGGCAAGGAGTTTCAGCCCGGTCAACACTACTTCGTGGGCGGAAATACGAAGTTCTATGGCGCGGTGCTGCTGCGGATGCGTCGAGAAGACTTCGAAGAGTTAAGGCACCACGGCGGCTTATCGCCAGCCTGGCCGCTAGGGTATGACGACTTCGAGCCTTACTATACCGAGGCGGAACAGCTTTACCACGTTCACGGAGAGCGGGGGGTGGATCCCACGGAGCCCTGGACCAGCGGACCATTGCCGTACCCGCCGGTGAGCAATGAACCGCGCATCCAAGAACTGGCCGATGATTTGCGCCGGATTGGACACAAGCCGTTTGCCCTACCAGTAGGCATCATGCTCAACGAAGCGCAAGAGCATCTGAGCCCTTGCATTCGCTGTGACACCTGCGACGGCTTCCCATGCATGGTGAACGCTAAGGCTGATGCCCACGTGGCCTGTGTCGTGCCTGCTTTGAAGCACGACAACGTAACTTTGTTGACGAAAGCCAAAGTAATCTCATTGGAGACCACCCCGAACGGACATTCTGTATCCAGAGTGTTAGTAGAGCGGGAAGGCGGCCGGGAAACTTATAGCGCCGGCATAGTGGTTGTGTCTTGCGGAGCGGTCAACTCGGCGGCGCTGTTGCTACGCTCTGCAAACGACCGCCATCCCGATGGGCTGGCCAACTCCTCTGATATGGTCGGCCGGCACTACATGGCCCACAATAATTCAGCGTTGATGGCGTTGTCCTGGCGGCCCAATCCCACCGCGTTCCAAAAGACAATCGGCCTAAACGACTACTACTTCGGTGCCGATGACTGGCAATATCCATTGGGTCACATTCAGATGCTGGGAAAAAGCAACGCCGACATGCTCAGAGACAGTGTGCCACGACTGGTCCCCGGCCGCGCCTTGCAGGAAATGGCGGGACACTCACTGGACTTCTGGCTGACGTCGGAAGATTTACCCCATCCAGACAATCGCGTGACTATAAGTTCCAGCGGGCAAATCATCTTGCAATACACTGAGAACAACGTGGAAGGACATCGCCGGCTCATCGACAAACTCAAGGGACTCGTCAAGAGCATCGAGGGAGGTCATCTGCTCCCATCCACACTCTTTTTGAGCAAGAAAGTTCCCCTTGCCGGAGTGGCCCACCAGAATGGGACATTGCGGTTCGGCAGCGACCCAAAAACCTCAGTACTGGACTCGAATTGCAAGGCCCACGACTTGGATAATCTATATGTTGTTGACTCCAGCTTTTTCGTATCCAGTTCCGCGGTAAATCCCACTTTGACCATCGTCGCCAATGCCTTGCGTGTGGGCGACCATCTGCTAGATCGACTGCGGTGAACCAGCAGGCGACTGTAAGGACGTGCTTGATCACCCCAGTTCCTATGTCAGATCGAGTTGGCCGTTACCGGACCCGTGTGATTCAAACTGCGAAGTTTTCGCCATCTGGCGCGGTGGCGCGCACTGCGTCTAAAACGCTTGCGAGTACCCACCCCGCAGCGCTCGCCGTCCACTCGGGCGGCGTGACCGATAAGCCGAGACCCGATCGGGCAGAGGAGATGGGGTGAGCGAGCGGCGCCTCGATCCTGTGCTGCTCAGGCACGACTCGCCCATACAGAGGCGAGCTGCTCGCCAGCCTACTGGGTAGTTGGGGAAGGCTTGGGCCAGTGAGGAAGGGAAGTGGATGCGGCGGCTTTCGAGCAGGTGGAAGAGGCTTTTCAGGGTTTTCAAGCTTACTTGGCGCCGCTGTTTGGCCGGATGGAGGCGCGGGACCACAGCCGTCATTATCCAAGTTAGCTCACTAGTTCCCTCTGTCAATGCCGGAGGCATGTTGGGCCACTGGGGCGGAGTAAAACTGTACCACCTAGTGTGTTCATGTCCACCGAAAAAGTCCGAGCTAAGTGTCCAGCATAAATGTCCGTGCCAATTGTTGAGGGAAATACCCAGCAGACGGGTGGGGCAGCAGATGGCAGGCAGGAAGGTCTTGATGCAACCTATTCTTCGTGAAGCTCGTCTGAAGGTTGGGAGACAGCGCTCTCCCTGCTGTGCTTGAGTCGGTAGCTGTCGCCGTTCATCTCCAGGATGTGGACATGGTGGGTGAGATGGTCCAGCAGCGCTCCGGTCAGGCGTTCCGACCCGAAGACCTCGGTCCACTCGTCGAAGGGTAGGTTGGTGGTCACCAGGATGGAGCCCCGCTCGTAGCGCTGGTTGAAGACCTCGAAGAGCAGTTCCGCCCCGGTGGGGGACAGGGGGACGAAGCCCAACGCATCGATGATCAGCAGGCCGGCACCGGACCCGGCGACTCGCCCCTGACCATCGACTTGGACTCCACTATCTCGAGACCTATGGACTGGCCAAGGAGGGCGCCCGCCACCACAGCCTGCCCCGTACTTGATACGGGGGCTACACCGGCGCCCGGGGCTATCACCCGCTGCTGGCCGTCGCCGCCGGAACCGGCGACGTGCTGATGTCCCGGCTGCGCGAGGGCTGAACCATCTCCCCTCGGGCCGCTTCGCCGCAAACGGTGCCTGGCTCGCCGCCCAGGTGATGGCGCATAACCTGGCCCGCTGGACGGCACGACTCGGTCTGGGCGAGCAGATCGTGACCACCAAGACCCTCCGGCGGCGGGTCTTCGCCCTGGTCGGACGGCTCGGCTCACCCGCTCCGCACGCCGGTTGACCCTGCATCTTCGCCGGCGCTGGCCGTGGGAGGAGAAGGTCACTCGCGCCTTGGCCCGGCTGCGAGCCATTCCACTCCGAGCCTGACGACCCGTCCGCCACTGACCCGCCATCCGGTCAACTGAACGTCCCCGCCAACTCGCGCCAGCCCAGTCCGCAAGCGCCTCTTGCCGTGTCCTATCCCGCCATCTCGCTCACCACAGCCTCTGTAGGCCGCCGACGGCGTGCCCCAAAGCGCCTGCAGACCGCCCGCCAACCTCCCGTCTACCCGAATGCGAGCCCAGATCATCGCGCCTGTAACTCCCTCACCCCCCTTCCGCTGTCCTCACGCCGTCCATCCGTGTCCACCGGTGGATTCGGTCTTACATTCCAGCATGGAACCCCAAGCAACAAGGCGAGGCCTTTATCATTTCCTCTCTTGACGCTCCACAAGCCATGTTTTATTGTTGTGACACAACAATATACGAAAGCGGGGATTCGATGACCCTTGAAGACTATGTCACTGCCATAGAAGCTGCTCACAGACTTCGTGTTCATCCTGAAACGGTCAAGCGCTTGTGTCGGCAGGGTGACCTGCCGGCGCAAAAACTCCATAATACTTGGCTTATTCGCACCGACATCCTAGATGTGTTTTCCAGCACTTATGATCCTCGTCCTGGCGCCAAGCGCAGATTACTTTGACGGGTGCCTTAGACGGATTTATTGGTTGCATTTAACTTGCGAGGCTATTGAAACAAAGATGTCCCTTGAACAGCGAGAGGACCTGACGAGCATTGATACTCACACCCAAATGGGGAGAGAGGCGACGTCGGTCGCCCGACATCAGGTTAGGGTTCCTGACAACCAAGCCGGTCGACCCGAAGCGATTCGGGAAGCTCCTAGTGACTCCGACGCTTTCAGTTTCCTGGAGTTTTTCGCAGGGGCTGGATTGGTCCGTCTTGGCTTAGAACCCCTGTGGTCATGCATTTGGGCTAATGACATCGACCCCCGGAAGCAGAAGGTATACGAAGAGTGGTTCGGATCTGGGGAGTTTGTCTTGGGCGACGTTGGAACCGTAACTATTGACTCTCTGCCCATTGGGGCGGATATGGCATGGGCCTCCTTCCCCTGCCAAGACCTGTCTCTAGCCGGGTGGAGACGAGGCATGAACGCGGAACGCAGCGGTACGTTTTGGGAATTCTGGAGACTCATGCACGATTCGATGCAACAGGGAGACCGGCCTCCTCTCGTCGTCATAGAAAACGTAGTGGGTATGCTCTATGGGAAAAACTTTGCGATGTTGTCCGAAGCCCTGGCTACTTTAGGGATGCAGTTTGGGCCGCTTGTGGTTGACGCTCGTCTATTCCTTCCTCAGTCTCGGCCGCGCGTATTCCTCATCGCCGTTGATTCTCGCGTCGATTGCTCATCGTTCACGCACGAAGAAGCTCCCGAAGCTGTTCCGTGGTTCACCAAGGCCGTAAGAGCTGCCTACGAGCAGACGCCGTCTTCAATACGTGGGTTGTGGCGCTGGTGGACTTTACCCGAACCATCTATTGCCATATGTCCAGTTGAGGAGATGATTGAAGAGAACCCTGCTGGGGTTGCGTGGCATGAACCTGACGAAACACAACGTCTCTTGGAAATGATGACGGATTTGAACCTTGAGAAAACCAACCTCGCCATGGAGCGAGGTCCATCGGTGGGGTTCATATACAAAAGAATTCGGGAAAACGTTCAAAGAGCCGAGGTAAGGTTCGATGGCGTAGCTGGATGCCTGCGGACGCCCGAAGGTGGTTCAAGCCGGCAAATCGTCTTGTCATTGAACAACGGCCGCGTAAGGTCCCGGCTTCTCTCCCCGAGAGAGGCTGCACGTCTGATGGGAGTGCCAGACCCCTTCTGGCTTCCGCCCAAGTATAACGATGCGTATCGAGCCATTGGCGACGGGGTCGCCGTCCCAGTGGTTCGCTGGCTCTCGGAACGGTTGCTGGTCCATTTGGCGCGATTGTGTCGCGACTCCGAGATCGACGCTCGCGGAACTCACCACGGAATTGTTGGGCAGGAATCGCTATCAAGTAGGGAGAGCATCGAGGCGATAGTAACGAAGCGAGCGGCGGTCACAACATGACAACCCTTCAGATTTACGACGAGGCCCTCGCAATTCTTAGGGAGTGGTTCGACGGCCACAGGCCCGCAGCGGGCGGTGAACCGAACACTTACGTAATCTGTGCCGGTCTTGCGGTCCTTGAGAGGATGCAGGTTACCTTTCCCCTTGAGAGAAACGACTACGTGACGCCGGGGAATCAAGTCAGGACTAGCGGTAGTCTCATCCAGTCAATACTGAGCAGGAATGGTGAGAATAGGCGGTTCACGGCTGAAGGCGGAAGAACCACACGGGGCACGGTCCCTGCGGCGGAAAGTCTTGTTGCAAGGCTGAACCAGATAGAGGCTCTAACCGCCCTGTCCGACGAGGAGCGCGGTCAGGTCATTGGTCAACTGCAGGTTTGGCTGGTAAAGAGAGTCAGGGATTACTTCGGGCGGCAGAGGATAGAAGTTGAAGTGAATCTCAACAAACCTTCGCTGCTGATCGTAGCGGACATCTTGGAGGCGGCTGGGTCAAAATCAGGCGCAGTTGCCCAACATTTGGTAGGAGCAAAGCTCGCTGTACGATTCCCCGACTTGGACGTAGAAAATTTCTCCTATACCACCGCCGATCAGCAACTCGGTCGGCCTGGAGACTTCGTGGTCGCTGACACGGCTTTCCACGTAACAGTTTCACCAATGCCGCCAGTGTTTGAAAAGTGCAAGGAGAATCTTCGCAACGGTTTTAGGCCCTTGTTGCTGGTACCCGAATTCAGGATCCAAGCTGCTCGCCAAATGGCGGAAACCGCAGAGGCGCTGGACAGCATAGGAATAGTGGCTATTGAATCCTTTGTTGGACAAAACATTGAGGAACTTGGCGGATTTGGAAGGGCAGACCTGGCTAACCGCTTTAGGGAGTTGTTGGAGAGGTATAACGAGCGAGTGGGAGATGTTGAAGTTGACCGGTCTTTGTTGATAAGTCTCCCTGCGAATCTATGATCGTTGGCTTGTGATGGACCACGTAGACAAACGAACCAGAAGCCAGATCATGGCCAAGGTGAAATCTCGGGACACAAGACCCGAAATGGAAGTGCGCCGCGCTTTGCATCGGGCAGGTCATCGCTTCAGGGTTCATAGGTCTGACATCCCAGGCCGTCCAGACCTGCTATTCCCACGACATAGAGTCGCATTGTTCGTTCACGGATGCTTCTGGCACTGGCATGGATGCAACAGGACCAGAATGCCCAAGAGCAACGTGGAGTACTGGACAGCGAAGATCAAGCGGAACGTGGACCGCGATAAACAAGTACGTTGCGAGTTGGATCGTCTCGGGTGGAAATGGAGGGTAATCTGGGAGTGCGAGACCGTTGCTGGAGCCGAGCGTCTCTCCAAGGAATTGAGAGAGGGCTTTTAGTCCACGGGAATGGTTCGACACTTAACAGCGTCCTCCTACTATCGCGGTCTGGTCCAAATCCTTTCTGATGGGGGGGATCCATGGGCGGAAGCAGCAAATGATGGGCATCATTTGACGCACCTTTAGCCGGAACAACCTGCTCTCCAGAGAGGTTCGGAGCAAGTAATTCTCCTGTTACTGGGCCAGTGTTGCCCTCTGCGGAGACCGGAACTCATGGTCCGTACCGACTGAACCGTTGGGGAGGAAGACCACTCAGGCAGCACACGTTTTGAAGAATAAAGGAGGACCCATGGAAATTCACTTTTGTTTCCCCATAACTGCTGACGTCACTCTTTGCGGGGAACTAACGGATGATGAACCGATTGTTATGAATGTCGTTAAGGTAACTTGCGAGAGGTGCATGGAGCTGATAAACGAGATTTCGAGGCAAGTAGCGCCTGTCTCTCCCTTGCTAAAACAGGAAACGCCAGGAAACTGAGATAGGAATTACGAAGCGGAGGCACACCACATGACTTTTTGGATGGACTTTGCAAGTAACATGGGGAGTGACTCTGGGTGCATTTCTTCAAATGCGTGCCTGAATTCACGGTAAAAGCCATGTGGCACTCAGGGTGAAAGTTACGCCCGGTTCATAGGCCGATCCGCAATTCAAAGATGGTACTGTCTACCGTCAAGTCAGGCCCACCTGACAAGGCTCGAACCGGCGGTCAAACCGCTAGCTCTCAATGCCAATCGTGTGCGGCGGGCATGGAGACGCGAGGATGGATGCCCCGCACCTCCGAGGCGACGACGTTGGCGGTCCCGTCCCACCGGGAGACCGCGCCCCGGACCAGCAACACGTGGCTGCCCAACTGCCGTCGGCTCCGGTGGAAGACCCGGGGCCACAGGATTAGCTGCACGTCCCCGGTCTCGTCCTCGATGGTCACGAACACCGTGCCGTCCTGCCCCTTGGGGTGCTGCCTTGCTATGGGCCAGCCGGCCACCATCACTTCCTCTCCTTCACCCGCCCGCTCCACAGCGGCGGCGGGCAGAACTCGAGGGCCGAGGGAGGGCCGCACGAACTCCATCAGGTGTCCCTTGGGATAGACGCCCATGACCCGGTACTCCCCCGCCATCTTCTCGTAGCCGGTGAAGTCGGCAAGGTCCGGGACGCCGCTTTCCGCAGAAGCGGCAAAGGCCCTCTGCCCGTTCTTGCGGGGCCGGATACTCAAACCCGCGTCCCACAGGGCCTTGCGGCGGTTGGGATTGAGGGAGTCGAAGGCCCCGGCCATCACCAGGGACTCCACCGCCCGGGGTTTCAGCCCGGTGCGCCGCACCAGGCCGCCGGACCCCTGGTAGGGACCGTACCGGTCCCGCTCCTCCGCAATGCTCCCGGCGGACTCCGCTCCCACGCCTCTGACGAAGCGGAGACCCAGCCGCACGGAGCCGTCCTCCGGGATGCAGTCAACGCCGCTCCGGTTGACGCAGGGGTTCAGGAAGGGCACGCCGAAGCGGCGTGCGTCCTGCTTCAGGGTCTCCACCGGGTAAAAGCCCATCGGCTGGTTGTTGACCAGGGCCACGAAGAACTCCAGGGGGTAATACCGTTTCAGCCAGGCTGCCTGGTAGGCGGTGACGGCGAAGGCGTGGGAGTGGCTTTCGGGGAACATATACTGCCCGTTGAGCTTGGCGAATATCTTCTCCGCGATTTCCTCCGGCACTCCCTTGCGCCGCGCCCCTTCCAGGAAGCGCCGCCGGTGCAGGGCGATGAGATGCCCGTTGTTGGGCCGGGCGAAGGCGCGTCTTATCTCGTCGGCCTGGGCCGCGGTCATGCCCGCCACGTCCATGATGAGCTGCACCACCTGCTCCTGCCAGACGATGATTCCGTACCCCCGCTCCAGGGCTCGCTGCTCCAGGGGGTGGTCGTACTCCCAGGAGGCCCCGTGGCGGTACCGCTCCACGAACTGGGACACGGCGCTGCCCTGGACGCCGACGCCGGGGCGGATGAGGGCCACCTGGCAGGCCAGGTCCAGCAGGTTGCGGGACCTGAGCCGCTGCCCCATCTTCAGTTGGGCCGGGGACTGGAGCAGGAATACCCCTTTCGACTTTCCCTGCCCGATCATGTCGTACACGGCCGGGTCGTCCGGCCTGATGCGGCCCAGGTCGGGACGCCTGCCTTCCCTGGCTTCAATCAAGTCCAGGGCTTCCTCCAACTGGTCCAGCACCGGCAGGGAGAGGATGTCAATCTTGGCGAAGTTGGCGTCGGCCACGCTGTCCCTGTTCCAGTCCATGATGTAGCGGCCGGAGATAGCCCCGGCACGGACCGGGACCATCTCCGGTATCGGGGAACTGCTCAGCACCATGCCGCCGACGTGCTGGCCCAGGCTGCGGGGGGCGTGCATCAGTTGGGGGGCCAGCTCTGTCAATTCCCGCCAGCCCGGGGCGTCCACGCAGTCGCGGAAGCCGGGCAGGGCCAGCATCTCATCCCGCAACACGGCGCCGTCGTGGGAATGAAGCTGCCGGGAGAGCCGCTTCAGGTCTTCTTTGGGCAACCCCAGGGCCTTGCCCAGGTCCTGGACGATGCCCTTGACCGAGTAGGCGCCGATGGCCCCGGCCAGGACGGCGTTATCCGGCCCGAAGCGGCGGTGCACCCGCCGGATTAGTTCGTCCCGGAGGGCGCGGGGGAAGTCCAGGTCGATGTCCGGCAGCAGGGAGGTGTCCTCGGAGATGAAACGCTCCAGGGTCAGGCCCCACCGGAGCGGGTCCACGTGGCTGATGCCGATGAGGTAACCCGCCAGCAGTGCCACCGAGGAACCCCGGCCCCGGCCCGGCGGCCGTTCCTCCAGGGGCGTCTCCGGGTGGGCCAGCCCCTTCTCCCCCATGATTTCCTGGGCCAACAGGACAATCTCACGGTAGAGCAGCAGGAACCCGGCCAGGCCGTGGCGCTCAATCAGCCGGAACTCCTCGTCCAGCCGTTGCTGAACCCCGTGGGACACCGAGCCGTAGCGCCGCTGGGCGGCCTCCAGGCAGAGGCGCCGCAGGTAGCTGGCCGGGGTGTAGCCCCGGGGCACGGCGGCATCGGGCAGGGAGTAGCCCAGGCCGGTGGCCAGGTTGAAATCGCACTGCTCCGCGATTCTGACCGTGTTGGCGACGGCCTCCGGGTACTGCCGGAAGACTTCCTTCATACAGGCCGGGGGCTTCAAGCAGAGGTGGTCGTTGGGCTTGATGTAGGGCAGGGCCTGCTCGATGGTGGTGTTGCGCCGGGCCGCGGCGAGGGCGTGCTGCAGCCGGCAGCGCTCCGGGCAGTGGTAGTGGACGTCATTGGTGGCCGCCATAGGGACACCCGCGCTGTGGGCCAGCGCCGCCAACTCCCGGTTGCGGGCGGTGTCGCCTTCGAGAAAATTCTGTTGCAGTTCCACGTACACCGCATCGTGACCGAGCCACTCCCGGTAGTCGTGGAGCAGCCGGCCGGCGTCCTTGCGCCTGCCTTCCGTGAGCAGCCTGGACAGCGGCCCGTCGCGGCCTCCGGTGAGCAGAGTCACTCCCCCGGCGTGTTCCGGCAGGTGAGTTGGGTCCAGCCGGGGTTCCCGCCGGCCGGCGGCGTTGGCCAGGGTGAACAGGCGGGAGATGTTGGCGTAGCCCTGGCGGGTCCGGGCCAGCAGCACGATGCGGGAGCCGTCCGTCAGGGTCAGTTCTCCGCCGGTAATGGGCTTGATTCCCAGGCTGCCGGCCAGGCGGGCGAACTCCAGGGCGCCGCAGAGGTTGGCGTCGGTCAGGGCCAGGGCCGGATACCCGTACTCCCCGGCCCGGGCCAGCAGTTCGTGGACGTGGGACGCTCCTGCCCCGAAGGAATAGAAGCTCTTGACGTGGAGTTCCACGTAACCGGCGGTCATGGAGGTCCCGGGGCTCTAGGAGTCCTGCCGGAACCAGCGGTCCTCCCGCCGGTCCCGGAACAGGGTCACCTCCCCGCCGCACTCCCTTGCCACCCGGTAATAGGTCCTGGTCAGGGGTTGGGGCATCCACCACAGGTCGAAGCACCACTGGTCCTCAATGCCGGCCACCCTATGCCACCGCTCTCCCAGGCGCACCGCCTCCGGTTGGCCGTCCCGCCCCTCTTCGACCGCGACCGGGTACGGCGCGGACAGCGGCTTCATCCCGTCGATGCCTGAAGCCTCGATGGGCACCCGCATGGCCCGCATCTCCGGGGCCGGGTGCCAGGGGGCGACCCGGACCACCCGGTACAGGGCGGGCCTGCCGCCCATCCGGGCCTGAAGCTGCCGTTCCGCCTCGGCCAGCCGGCGCTCCCGGTCTCCGCGCACGCCGGACAGCAGGCTCAGCTGCGTCCCGGACTCCCCGGTGAGGTTGGACAGGGCCAGGGTCACCTCCTCCACCGGAGCCTGGGGCTGCTCGGCTTCCAGTTGGCCCCGGATGATGCGGGAGGCCCGTTGCCAGTCGCCCACAGGCTGCTTGAAATGAAACTCCTTATGCCAGGGTTGCGCCCGGTAGAGGATGCACTCCAAAGACGCCCCGCCTGCGTACCGGCCCCGTATCCGGGGCCGGGCGTAGGCTCTTCGCAGCAGGGTGTCCGCCGCCGTCAACAGCAGTTCCAGCGATGCCGAGGAGAAGGGCAGGACCGTCCGCTCAACGACGGACTCCTCGTGTTGCAGGGGGGCCAGGGGAGCGTCGTCAATGCCCAGGGAGAGTTCCCAGGCCCTCCGGCCCTCCGGTCCGAAGCGGTCGGTGAGCGCCTCCACCTTCATGGCTGCCAGGTCCCCCAGGGTGTGCAGGCCGAAGCGGCGCATCTCCGCCTTGACTCGGGCGGGGATGGGCAGCAGGTCCACCGGCTGGGGGGCGAGGAAACCGGCCGCGTCCGGGGGCGCTTGGACCGCCCCCAGGGGACGGCTGCTCCGGGCCGCGGCGTAGGCGGGAAACTTGGCGTCACCCGCGCCGACGCGGGGCGTCAGGTATTGGGGAACGGCGTTCAGCAGGGCGTTCACCAGCCGGGCCTCGCCCCCGTACAGGGCTTCCAGCCCGTCCAGGCGCGCGTAGGCCGTGCCCAGTTCCGCTCCCTCCACCCGGTCGCTGATTCCCTGCAAGGATGTAAGCATCCGGCGGAACACCCTGCGGTAGGCGGCCTCGTCCGCTTCCAGCACGGGGCTGTCGACGTTCCGGGACAGGGCCTGCTCCAGGGTCATCCCCACGGCTACCCCAGCGGCGGCCGGGAAGTGGTCGATGACCGGGGCCAGGCCCCTGGAGCGGTCGATGATGAGGACGGCCCGGTCCCTCAGGTGGGGCTGCCTTTGCATCTCCACCTTGGCCCGCAGGTGGGTGACCAGCACGCAGGCTACCCTCATGCCGCCGCCTCCCGCCCCGGGGAGTCCGGCGGGACCGGGGACCATGCCCGGCCCCGCTCGGTCAGCGCGATGCCCCGGGCGGCGGCGGGAACCCGGGTCAGGTACCCTCTCTGCTCCAGGAGCCGCAGGTTGTATTGCGCCACCGAGGTGCTGCTCAGGCCGCAGCCCTCTACGATTTCCCGCAGCGCTGGCGGGTAGGGGTGGCGGGTGGTGAAGTCCTTGATAAACGCCAGAATCTTCGTCTGCCGCTGCTTCAATGGGCGTTCCCTTCTGACCGCGGGTTTCCTCGGTCCGCGGGCGCTGTCAATCCGTTTGACGCACTCAACGGCCAGGCCCGCGCGCCGGCCGCTTTCCGCCAGGGTCAGGCTCTGCTCGAGCAGGCCGGCGATGACCTTCAGCCGGTCATCCTTTTGCCGGTTGGGGTCCGGCATCGTATTCGACGGGTCGCGGTTCATGGAGTATCCGGCTGGGCTGGGCTTCATCAGCCGTTGTTGGCCCCCAGGTGGTGATGGGCGCGCAGGCAGCCGGAGGGCGCTTGCCGTCAGGCGAGGACTGCGCCGGGGAATAATAGAGAACCTATGTTCGCAAGTCAACAACCTCTTGACGCGGATAAGCGGGAGCGGGGAGATTCAGGGCGGCAGGAACGGCCTGTTCGGCATCCGGCCGGGCTCACGAAGAGGTGAACAAATTGTCCAGCATTGCCGTCCTGCACCTGACACTCGAATCGCCAGCCTGCGTGATGGCGGCAGCGGTGTGCTTTGTCATGATGCCTCCATCTCCATGAGGGCTGCGCCAGAGCCAAGCCCGCCGAGGCGCGCCGCATAGCCAAACGCCTGGAGCTTCACTACACACCCAATCGCGGAGGCTGGTTGAACCCCGTATCAAGTACGGGGCAGGCTATGGCTGAAATCGAGTTCAGCGTCTTCAGCAGACAGTGTCTGAACCGCCGGGCCGGCGATGAAGCGTTGCTGAGACGGGAGATCGCGGCCCTCGAACGCGAGCGCAACGAGGCCGCCGCCATCATAGACTGGCGGTTCTCCACCCGGAGCCTGCCCTCGGCCACGACCGGGGGGCGCTCGTAGCAAGCTCCACCATATCTATCCGACAAGACCAGATTGAAACGGTACTAAACCAAAGCCAAGGTGGAATCCACATTTGCGGGGCGATGAAGATTGGCTCAGGCGCCACAGGTGAAGCCCTTCCACCTGTACCTGGAGGGTGGTCCGGCGCCGCCGATGACTTCCTCCATTTGCGTATTTCACCTTGGTATTGGTTTAGAATCATGGTGGAATTCATAAAACCCGGAGGTGAACGCCGGTGTCGTTACAGATCTACTGCTTCAAGTGCCGGGAGAAGACCGGTTCCGACCGCGTCGAGCAGGTGGTGATGAAGAACGGGCGGGATGCGGTCGTTTCCGTCTGCGCGGCCTGCGGGACGAGAAAGTTCCGCATCGGGAAGATCCCCGTCGAAGCCTAGCCGGAAACCTGCGGGGCGCTGCAACGGCGCCCCTTGTCCCTTCTCTCGTGCTCCGGGAGCCTGTCATCCGCTCCCTGCCCGTTTGTTTCCCCGCACCATCTCATCCAGAAAGGGCCTTGCCTCATTACAGGAGGCCAGCAGGGCGACTTCGACGGCAAGGCCCAGCAGTTCCCGGATGGCCTTTTGGTATAGGGGTTCCGAAAGCTCCGGCGGCGCCTCGTCGAGGGAATTCGTTAGGACTTTGACCATGTGCATGGCGTGTCCCAGGTCCCGGCGCCGGGCGTGTGGTATTCCGTTGCGGTTCGATTCAGGCGGGGGCGCCCTGGATACCCGGACGCCCCGGTGCTCCTCTCTTCGCAGCCGAGAGGAACGGTTCACGGAACTGCGGGAAGAAGCGATACGGACCATTGCCTCCATCAGCGACATGGAGACCTGCCGCAGCAAGCTGTACCAGACCTGCGACGCCGGGGCGGCCGTGCGGGGGTTCCGCGAGTGTCTCCAGGAAGGGACGGTCCAGGAGCAGAGGGAGGCGGTCAGGTTCCTGGTCGACCACGCGGCCGTCCTGGGGGGACGGTCTGGAGGTCCGCTGGAGGATGCCTCTGCCCTGCTAGGGCGTAGCTGCGCGGTCCGGGATCACTAAACCAATACCAAGGTGAAATACGGGGAATTAGATATTTGACTACCCAAACCCCTGTCTCTTTTCTTGTATGGATTGTGCGACTTCGGTGGCTTTGGCTTTAGCTTGGTCTTTGGTGGGTGAGTGTCCTTTGCAGAGTTCTCCCTGTAATTCTTCTCCGGGTGGTGCGTTCCAGTCGGCGGCTTGGACACTCCATTGCCAGGATGTGGAATCCTCATTTGGGTGGACGGTTACGAGTAGGTTGGGGAGCTTTGCGTGTTCGGGTCCTGTGTGGATTGGAGGGGTTTCTGTTGTGGCTTCAATGTGACCTCTGATGCGGCTTGTCAGAGCGATTGGGCCTTTAGGCCCTTCTTGCCCATAGATACTTGCGGGAACCAAGATTGGAGTCCTGCCCCTCTCTGCATAATCACCGTAATTGTAGCCATCCTCCGAACTGGCGACGCAAATCCAACTGTCTGCGGTCTTGGAACTATTGTCCCTGAGACACCGCATGAACCCGTGGGTGGTCATGTGATGTTCTTCTTCTGTCGGGATAGAACCTGGCATGAAGGTGATATTGGGGAAATACCTTCTGATGAGAGCTTTCCCAGTCTCATCGTCCTTATTTGGGGCAAAGGTTGCACCACATCCTAATAGACACTCATTCTTTCTTGGTATAGCCATTTCGTCCCCCGCTACTTTGGGTAATCAAGTATACAATTCCCGAAATACGCATATGGAGGAAGTCATCGGCGGCGCCGGACCACCCTCCAGGTACAGGTGGAGAAGCTTCACCTGTGGCGCCTGAGCCAATCTTCATCGCCCCGCAAATGTGGATTCCACCTTGGCTTTGGTTTAGAGCGCCACCAAGGGTGCGGGCGCGGTATTGTCCGCGGCCCCCTGGTCCGGCAGCGCGGCCGCCTCGCAGCCGATGTTCATCCCCGCTGCCAACAGCGGCAGGAGGCTCAGCGCGCTGACCTTGGCGCAGGAACATTTGCCAAGTCTCATAATCTCCTCCATTGGAGACCGGAGTTGAACCGGGGTTGGGATATGCCTGGGACGCGGCGGCCGGGAGGCATGGGCAGGCTTTGCCCCGGTCTGTCTCGCCAACCGTCCGCCGCCCCGGCGCAGCACCCCCAGGCCTCCGGGGACCTGAACACATTCGACGGGGGCGGCGTCCTGCCGCTACATTCCAGTTTCAGTCATCGATGCCTCCTGGTTGACGTAATCGGGGTTGTCCGAAGCATCACCCGCCGCCCAGGACCAGGACCAGCTTGCAACGGCCGCACCTCGCCAGACGTTGCCCGGGCTGGGGCTGGCCATCGCCGGTGACCTTGAAACCGTACCCGGGGCACTCGAGGCTCCAGCGAAACTTCAGCAGGTCCCTGCGGACCATCCGCTGCGGACCGCCGCCCTTCTTCCCAGGCGGCTTCGCCGGCGGCGCGGGAGCCGCGGTCACCCTGTCGAGGGCGGAGATCTCCTCCCTGGTCAGTTTCTCTCTGGGCTTGGACCGGCCCAGCAGCAAGTTTCTGTTGGTCATGTTCCCCCTTGTCCCGGTTCCCCTGGTTTGGTTCGCGGAATCCGCTGTTGCGTCGGTTCCGTTTGCTTATAGCAGGTGCCACGTTTCAGACCAGTAATCCGCCCTGGCCGGTATCCGTACAGCGGCAGGTCTGGCCTTTTGTCCGCAAGCAAGTCCTCAATGCTCAACCCCATAACCCTATTCTCCCGTAAGCAAGAAAGCCAATCCCCTTTCCGTCAGCTCTCGCCTTGCACTACCTTCCACTTGGCGAACAAAGCCTTTCGCCTCAAGCCGGGAAAGCATCATGTGGGCCAAATCGTAACGCTTTGAGCGACCGGCCTCTTGTACGGTTAGACCCGTCTTGGTAGCCACTTGGTAGCCATATAACGACCCTTCGGATTCCAAGGTGTCCATGATTAGGATTTCCACTTGGTTTAGTAGGGCGGTGCCGTAGCTATGACGGTTGTTCATCCTTTCTTTCCCTTCGGTTAGGTTGGCGGCCTTGCTGTATCTTCTTGGTTTTAGGGTCAACCCCGCGCTTCCGGGGGCTTTGAGACCGGCCTGGGCCGCGATGAGAGGACGGCCCAGGCCGGTGGGATTGATAACCCGCGCTGTTCAGCCGCGCCGACAACCCGGTCCATCGGGTTGAAGTCCTCCCTTACTCAGGTAGAATGTTAGCATTCGCCGGTGCGAACTAGAGAATCGGACTAATGAGGGTATGCCACGACATCATCTTTTGCCTCTTCCGTCTCACAGCCGGGTCCGCAGCCAGCCCTCCAGGCACATAATGGCGACCAGGGGCTTTGCACCAGAACCCCGGCCTGAACCACAGTTTTGATTCAGCCTCAGATTATTGATTCAGCAGCCACTTTTGGTTCAAGATGGAGATGGGCAGAAACTGCCCTTCAAACAAGGAGCATCATCCGTATTAGACTGCCCAAAGCTACGGGCATAAGCCCAAGCCGCCTCTTTGGTATTAAAAGGATTTGACCAACTGTTAGTTTCCGGGACTCTTTGTCTCCCTTCATACTGGGAGCACGAAAGAACATGAACCCTGACTCTATTCCATCGAGGACGGCACACTACATACATGCAAATTCCTCCAGAAACAAAAAACCAAGTTAGATCAAAACCGGAGAGCTGCAAGCCCCGGCGATAACACCGGGACCTCATTCAAAATCTACCGCAGCCGTCACTTCTCAGAAAATGACGGAGTCTCTCAACATCAATCCCTGCCTCTAGAAGCTCTCTCTCAATACCAGTCAACGACAACCCTCCCGCTCCTACTTCAACCAAAAAAGCCCACCTTTCAAACGCAACCGTTGCGTCAATGTTCACTGTCCCGCCCGCAGGGCGTTGCGCACCGTCTTTTCGTTGACCTCCAGGAGCTGCGCGATCTTCCGCCCCGATGCTCCGGCGTCCTTCATCCGCCTGGCCATCTGCACCTGGTCGCCGGTGAGGGAGCGCGGCCGTCCCAGGGTCTTGCCCCGGGCTCTTGCCGCCGCCAGCCCCTCCCTGGTGCGCCGGCGGGCCACCTCCCGTTCCTGGTCCGCCACCCACGCCGCCATGCTGACCATCTGGTGTCCGGCGAAGGCCATGGGATCGTTAGGCTCCAGCTCCAGGAACTGCGTCCACCCTTCCGTCTCGTCCAGGGACCTGATCTTCACCCCCCGGGCCCGCAGGGCGATGATGCACTGGAGGGTGTCCAGCCACCGGCGGCCGATCCGGTCGATGCGGACCACCACCAGGGTATCGCCGCCGGAGAGGCGCCCGTCCAGGCGGCGCCAGCCGCGGCGCTGGTCCGTGCCGGTGGCTCCGGAGACGCCGATGTCACGGTGGACGTGGTCCCGCTGGACGCCGGACTCGCGGAGCCGCAGCTCCTGGCTGAAGGGGTCCATTCCGGCGACACCCTCCTGCAGATGACGGCTGGTCCGGATGTAGCCGAAGAGGGTCATGCGGGCATGTTACGTTTTATCCGCACCTGCCGCAACACGGAAATGACACCCGCGGGGGGTGCGGAACAAACGGGGGTTTCCGCCGGTGAGGTTGGCGGGGACATATTAGGCCACCAGGGCGGCGCAGCGGTTGGGCTGCCGTCCCCGGTGTCCAGGCCCTCCGCAAGGGAGCGGATGTGGATGCCCTGGGCGTGCAGCTCCTCGATGGTCCTGAGACCCTCCGGGAGGTTACGCGCCAGCCGGTCCAGCCGCGGGACCACGACCCTGGACCTCGCGGATGGGCGAAGTAGGATGTCGCCACCATTTCGGCCCGGTTCCGTCAAGGACGCTTGCCCGCCCCAGAGTTTGGCAATTCTCTCGGAGCCTGAGAAAATTGCGAAACTCCCCGGCTGGCCTTGTTATCACTAATGTGTGACGAATACCGTCAGATGTCGAGACCAATTCCATCCACGCTTATTGGTCACCGAAGCATATTCGCGTTGTTATTCTTCTGGCCCTTTGGTAGCCATGGAGTTTCGCAATTTTCTCCACGACACCAACAGCGATACGTTGAGGAGCGATTGGGAGGACACTACCTGGAACTGCCTGTTCCGGCGCGACGACCACGGGTATTGTTACGAAAACGAGACGGTCCTTGGCTGGTCTACTTTCCCGGTCACGGCGGATGCTTGTCGGGATGTGCCTTTGAAGCCGGGGAAGAAGGGTACGGACAGGTACACCTATACTTACCCGTGCTGTGGTTCATATATGACGCCGCATACGAGGGAGTACACGGTCCGGTGATGAGATCGGGGTCTATAGGGAAATCAGAGAAAAGGAGGCAGGTCGATGATTAGGAGACTCAGGCAGGGGCGGTGGCTCTTGTCCGTGGGAGTGCTGGCGGTGATGCTGGCGGCGATTGCCACGGCTGGCTACATTTACGCTCAGAATCAAGAGCGCGGCGACATCTACACTGATCAGGAGGGCGATGAGCGGGTAGTCGCGGTGGTGAACGGGATCAATGTCGGATACGGCGACGTGCGGAAGAGTCCGGGTTACTGGCAGGACGCGGAGCCGGGCCTGACTGAAGAGGACTCGTTCAGGAGGACCATTGTGGGGAACATAGACCGTTTCGTGTTGCTCTCTGAGATAGAGAAGCGGGGGCTTATGCCGACTGAAGAGGAAGGGCTTGCTTACATGACCACCCACAAGGAGGCGTGTGAACAGCAGCAACATTGCCTGGACCTTATCGCGCAGTGGGGCGAGACGTTTGAAGAGCACTGGGCGCGGGTGGCCCCGTCGTTCAGGGAGAACCTGGGCGTGACGCGGCTCAATGAGTCGCTTTTGTCCGACGGGGGGTTGGGTCCCCGGGATGGCGCCAGTGATGAGCGGGCTGATGCTTTGACCGAGGCGATAGACCGGTTGCGGTCTGACGCTGAGATCGAGTGGAATGACGACGTTCTGGAGCGGTACTACAAGGACGCCTTGGCAGCGGAATAGCCGAAACCCTGGTGCCGTGAGCGCCGAAGGAGCGGGCAATGACGACCACCGGGGAGCGACTGTCCCGGCTGGAAGCCGGGTATGAGCATCTGGCGACAAAGGCCGACGTGGAAGGTCTGCGGGCGGGACTCGAAACCCTGCGGGCGGACTTTCACTCAATCCTTCGGGAAGTCCGGGCGGAGAACAACCGGCGGTTTGACCAGATAAATCAACGGATTGACCGGCTGTTCTGGGCTATCATCACCATCGGCGGCGGGTTGCTGGCGGTTGCCGTTGCCGCCTTGGTGCGGGACCTGCTGTGGCGCCCTTCCTGGTGAGATTCTGCGCCCCGCCGCTGGAACACGGCGGGGCGTTTCTCACGATATTAGCCTGGGATTCCAGGCTTTCGACGAATCCGCTTTCCGTAACCGTTTTGACGGTTGCCGCCGACGGGTTTGGCGGTCAGGGAGTTTCGCAATTTTCTCGAGCCTATATGGAGTATACCCGAAGGAGGAAAGGCATTATACTTCACCATATTCACGGCAACAGCCGCGACCGGGATAGGCTGCCAAGTCTACTACCACTGCCGGGCCGTCCCGAGCGGAACACAAAGCGTCCACGACGCGGTCCACCTCATACTCCTGGACACAGGGCCAACAGCCATAGGCGCTGCGATGGTCTCACTCATCATCGTGGAGGCGCCAAAAAGCATTATGGTTATCGCAACATACCTGGCCAACAGGCTGCTGCACCCCCTGCAGGAGAAACTGCGTCAAGAGGGATCGCAAAGAAACCAGGCACAATGGGAGGCCTGGAACGAACGGCGCATGGAGGCGGACAAGAGGGGCGAACCCTTCGATGAACCTCCCCCAGGCAAGGAACCGGAAAACTGAAACCGAAGGACCCGCGAAGCGAACAGAAAGCCCCGGCAGCCACGCCGGGGCTTCTTCATTTCACGGATGGCAACACCTACCAGGCAAGGGCGCGGATGTAAATGCCCTGGGCGTGCAGCTCCTCGACGGCCCTCAGACCCTCGGTGAGGTTCCGGGCCAGGCGGTCGATCCGAGGGACCACTAAGACGTCGCCGGGTCGGAGCGTCTCCCGTAGCTGCTTCCAGGCGGGCCGGCGCATGTTCCGGCCCGAAGCCACGTCGGTGAAGATGCGGCCGTCCCTGAGCCCGTGGCCGGTGAGGATGCGGCGCTGGGTGGCCAGCCCGCTCTCGCCCCCCGCCTGGGAGACCCGGATGTAGCCGAATACCGCGGGGTCCATGTGGCCACCTCCCCACATGGCAATCAAACACCTGGTTGTTTGCCACTGTCTGCCGGGGAGTCTATCCGTATCTGGGCCGGGTGGCAATCAACTGCTGGAGAAAAGGGTTAGATGGAGAAAACAGGGGTCAGGGGTTTGTTTGCCAGGAAGGACTGGGCTGCGGTCTCGCCTGCGGCGCGGCGCGGGTTCATGGCCAGTAGAGGGTGACGGGGGGGTGACGTGCAGCTGCGCCTGGGCGGCGCTTACGGGTACATACCAGGGCCTCGAAGCTCGGCCGACGTCGCCGGTTATGGGTACATTCCGCACCAGGTTCTGGCCATTATCACTCTTCGGAAAGCCTCTCGGCGAGGTCGATGTACAGGATGGTGGCCCGTATCAGGTCGGCCATCTCCTGCTCCGGTTCGCAGTTCCCGTCGTAGAAGCAGTTGATGTGCAGGACCCTGCCCTGGTGTGATATTGCCCTTGCAGGATGTCGAACGCCGGATCCAGGGCGCTCAGCCGCAAAAGAGCGCGCCGTGCCTGTCCTGCCGCCTGCTGCTTTTCCCCGTGCCTTGCCAGGACAGGGCGTCGGTGGCCCGCTTCGTGGCGCCCCACGCCTTCTCCCGCCGCGTTGCGGATCTTCCCCTGGTCGAGCATCTCCAGGGCGTCATCGTGAAGCGACCGTGCATCGGCGAAGAGGAAGTTCACCCGGTCAGTGGCTACCATGCCCAAACCTCCAGAGCCGCCCGGTGCCGCCTCAGATGGTCCTTTATTCGGGCCATTCTGGCCAATCAGCGCCTCGTAGTGCATGGATCACGGAGTCCAACTCCTCCAACATGGCTAACAACGAGTCCGGTGCCTGGAACGAAACAATCTGGGTTGGGATGAAAGGCTGCGGCGCGGCGCCGGATCACCACCTGGATGCTGTTGATGCTCTCGGGAGGTCCGTGTTGCTGTCCGACTTTTACCTGGTTTTCTGCGAACCGGTCGTCTGTCCGAGTTCCGGCCCGCGGTCCCTTCCTGCTACAATCTTCCTGTGGAGATTACCGGAAATTGTCCGCAGGTGGTGAAGCATGAAGGGTTATCGTTGGACGGCCCGTGTGGGCCTGGCGGGGCTGGGGGTCCTGGCCCTCTGGGCCGTGTTCGTGGCGGTGGTCCGGGTCCTGGACGTCCCGGTTGGGGGGATTCAGCCCGAGGCCTTTGCGCTGACGGCCATGATGACGGCTCCCATCACCCTAGGGGCTGTGTTGCTCGTGACGCTCGGGGCCGCCGGTCTTGAGGCCCTGTCGCGCCGCCTCAGGTCGGCGGGCGGCTGATCCCCCGGGGGCGCTCTTCAGCTCCGGGGCTCTGTGTCCACGCGGCCGGTGGAATTCTTTCATTATCGCCATCGCCGTCGACAACAGCGGCACGGACAAGACCCACATCGCCCTGGGACTGGGCCTAGCCGCCTGCCAGCGCGGAAGCGACCAGCGTCATCATCTTGTCGCCGGTGTTCGCCCGCCCCGGGGCATCGCCTTGGTCGAGGCGTTGCCGGACGATTTCGGGCAGGCCCAGGTGCCGCGCCAGGGTGGCAGGAAGGACCAGCCCGGCATTGGCCACCAAGCGGTGGTCGTCGAAGGTGATTTGGATCCGGTCGGGGTGGCTACCTGGTAGCATCTGTTGGGTGCTCCTTTTCCGGGGTCGGTTTTCTGTTTCAAAACCATTATCCCAGATTCAGAGGAGTACCCTCTTGCCCCTTCAGGACGCTAACCTGACACCCCCCTTCTGTGGATTCGGGCTAACGCAGGGCTTGCGTTACTAGTACCGTTTCCACTTGAATATGCCTTGTACCGGATATCTGTTTCTAAGGTGGACCCCATCAGTTGGATGCTAAGGCCTTGCGTCGGCGGATGATTCTGGCGCCGACGCCCAGGGAGCGGGGGAGGTGGTACGCCATGCTGCTGCTGGCCCAGGGCTTGACGGCGGCGGCCACGGCAGAGGCGCTGGAAAGGGATCCCCACACTATTGGCCGTTGGGCGTCGGCCTTCGGCGAGGGGGGCCTGCGGCTCTGATATTCGAGCAGACCGGTGGTTCCCCCCCGCCCTTGACGAGGCGCGGCAGGAGGAATTGAAAGAGGCGGTGCAACAGCCTCCCGCTTCGTCGGGCATCGTAATGGCCAACTGGTATTGGAAGGTGGTGGGGCGGTTTGTCTTAGAGCGCTTCGGCATTGAGTTGAGCCGCAGCAGCTGCCTGAACTGGCTGCACCGTTTGGGATTTGCCTTTAAGCGGCCCAAGAAGCGTCTGCTCAAGGCTGATGATGCCAAGCGGGAGGCCTTCGTGGCGGAGTACGCCGCCCTGAGGGAGGTGGCCCAGCAGACCAGGGCCAGGATATTCTTTGCTGATGAGGCGCACTTCCGGGCCGATGCGGAATTGCGAGGCAAGTGGGTGCTTAAAGGCAAACCTGCGTTGGTGGATTCGACCAGCCCGCGGTATGGGGAGAAGGCCAGCTACTATTCGGCGGTGTGTCTGGAGACGGGCGAGGTGGAATGGATGGAACTGGAGGGTAATAGCAACTCCGGGACCTCGGTTGCCTTCCTGGAACAACTGAGGGAAAAACATCCAGGGCCGCTGCAAGTCATCTGGGACAACGCGCCGGCCCATCGTGGCGAGGCGGTGCGGGAATATCTGCGGACGCCCGGACTTGACCTGCGGTTGGTGAACCTGCCGGGGTACAGCCCGGACTTCAACGCCGATGAGGCGGTCTGGGGCTGGGCGAGAGGGGAGGCGACGGGCAATCTCTGCCTGGGCAGCAGGGCGGCGGTGCAGGAAAGGGTCCGCAACTTCCTGGCCGGGCTGGCCATCCGGAGAGACGAGGTGAGGCGCCGCTGCCGGACGGTCCTGCAGTCACGGGCCGAAGCACTCCTGCCGAATTCCCAGCACGATTCCTCGCCTCAGGCAAATGCACATCCCACCTTGGCTTTGGTTTAGTCGGAGAATGTCATAGTTGCGACTCATTATTGACGAACTATGTCAAGTGGGAACCGGACGTGACCTCGTACTATCCGTCCACCCTTTAGTTCCGCCCCACCAATAGGATTGTCCAGGCCTGTCCTATCTGTTGACTGTGTCATTTCTCGGCTACGTTCAAAAGCAGGTTGGAGAAGCATCCGGGCGATGCCTAAAGAAAGGTCTGGTCTATCAGCTTCACTTGGACCGAGCCAAATCTCCAACTCGACAGTTGTATTTGGTGGATGGTAAAGGAGAGGAGGATGGTCGTCAAAATTTTCCGGATAGGCAATGTGCCCGCAGGATAATTTATCGGGATGCTCGGCTACCACATTACAATGTGAGCAAGTAAGGTAAAACTTTTGGTACAATTGCCTGGTCAGCAACTTTACCATTTCGTTCCGAAGGTCTATAACTTCCTCCAACGACATATCCTTGTAACGCTCTTTCTTGTTTCTATCCTTCCATGTATTATCCAGCTTGGTAAAGCCGCGTGCATCCACTTCCCAACCCATATGTGCGTATCTGTTGCGAAGTTTGCCCATTTTCCTCTTTTCACTGTCAGACCAAGGCGGTAACCAAGATTGCTCTTTGCCCCAGAACATCAAGCTATCTTTGATCTCAAATCTTTGGGCCTTGTCCAAAAGAGGAAGTAGGTCTCTAATTTGCTGCCAGCACTGTTCAGCAATCTGCTTGCGGGTCTGAAGAGCATTCTCCATTTTTACCATCGCCGTTCCCCCTAACGTAATACCCGTATCGTCTGGGGCGCTTCGCCGTCGTCGAAGTGGCAAACGCCAAAGGCGGCGGCCCATCGTCCAACGGTGTGAGGATCCCGTCCCAAGCTTGCGCCGCACCCGAAGCTGTCCAGCCTTTGGCCAGCAGCCAGATGGCGTGCCATCGCTCCCGCTCCCTGGGTGCCGGCGCCAGAATAAGCCGCCGGTGCAGATCCCTGCCATTGTTCGAGAAACCGGTCTATCTGCCTCACACTCACCACCATCCCCTCCCCAACCCCATATCGGGCTAACCCAGCGACTCTGCAAATTTACCGCATTACCCTGCGCATTTCACCCTGGCTTTGGTTTAGTTGGATGGTACCAACGGGGTGGCAGTCTCAGGCGGTTTTACCTCTAGGTCCTGGATCGCCTGTTTCTGCTTTTCCTCTAGTGCATGCTGGACTGCCAATTCGTCCAGGATGGTCCGGTTGTGCGCCGAGATAGCGGCACGAAGGGTTTCGTTTATCTGTTGGAGCCTCCGGAGTTCTTCTACCTTGGCCTGAACCGATGCTACAAAGGCCGCTCTGTTGGCCTCGACTTCAGCCATGAAAGTGTTGGTAATATTCGCCCGCTCTTGTGCGCCGACAAGACGAATATCCACTACTTTGTTCCAAGCGGCGATGATGAGCTTTTCCTGTTCCAGTTGCGCCTTGAGCGCCTGAGTCTTGAAAAGTTCGGTCTCCAAGGCTTTCCGCTGGATTTCCTGGGCTGCCTCAAGCTCTATCCGCTGAAGCTCAGCCTCCGCCTCGGCGTCCGCGCGAGCTTTTTCGGCAGCGCGTTGTTCAGCCGCTTTCGTGGCTCGCAGTTGTTCCTGCATGGCTTGGTGTTCTTTCTCACGCCGGATATTCTCCAGACACTCAAACACCAACTCAGAGAAGTCTTTGACTTCGGATGGTATGAGTAACCAGCGGCTCCTAGCTCTCTGTGGTATTATGCCTCCCGTGAAGGAGGTTCCTGCGGTTAACTGAACATAATAGCTGAGGAGGTCCTCGTTGGGGGAAACCTCCGATGGTATTGCTGATGGTATTGCCGCCCCGATTCTGTATGAGGTGCCTATTAGGACTATCAACGCCCCGTTTCCTTCTTGGGCGGCCCTGCTGAAATCTACGCGGCCCCACTTGAGAGTATTGTATTCGCCAGAGTGTCTAATGTCCGACCCTCGGATGACGACGACGTCACCGAGCGCATTCATGTACCCAAGTCGTAGATCCCCAGAAAACGCGGGTGCCCCTACCATGTCACTCTGATAGTCGTAAGGGCTGAACTCAAAGCCTGCATAGCAAGCATCCGCGCCGGGGATCCGATACGCGCCAAACTTTACGGATGTTATGTCGTCGAACCCAAGATCCCAATTGCAGCCCTTTCCCGCTACCAGGTTTCCAGGAGGGCACTCGTTCACAGGTGGCTGATCCGCTGATGCAGGCGGTGACTGATTGATGGCGGTTAGTGTGGCCACCAGCGTCAACATGCCGAACCCGAACATTCTCTTGATTTTCACTGCATCATCCCTGCGGGCTATTGGTTCTGACCGAGTTTGCGCTGTATGCACTCCAGATAATGTGACTGCGTTATCGCCGCTTCGTAGCGGGCCAGATCGTACTCGATAGGGTTGCCGTCCGGCTCTCCCAACTCACTGATGCACTCGTCTAAGTCCTTGGCGAATACGCCATAGGCTTCTTCAATGGCTTTGTGCACTGCGGCGTGTTGCTGGGGAGTCCAGTCCCTCAACTCAGAGTCACGTGGTTGAGTGCCGGGTTGCTTCTCAGCTGGCTGTGCTCCGGATGGCTGGTTTCCAGTCTGAAGAGGAATGTTGGAGGCGGCGGGTGTCGGGGTTGCCAACTGGTACTTCTTGCACCCTGAAGTTTTTGAAACACACCCTTTTGTTGCAACACCAGTAGGGTCTGGAAAGCCCAACTGGGCGTTGACTGCACAAATGTCAAAGGTTTCCCAGTAGTTGGGATCATTGGGAGACCACACCCCACCGAAAATTCCTGTACACAGAGTAACTACGGTGGCAGGGTGGGAGTTGATCATTTTGTCTGCCATAAACCGATCCGCGTATTTTGGAATCCAAATATAAGTCGGCGTTGAACCGGAGGGGGATGTCATTGGTGTCGCGGCTGTCGGCAGGGGAGTTGCCATTGGTGCCGCAGCAGGCGACAGCCATTGACAGGCCGCCGCGAACGTCGTGACCCCGGCGAGTAGTCCGGTTGCCAATAACTCTTTGATATTCATGGACGTTCCGTGCCTTATACCGGAATGTGCCCTGTTTATGGCGATTTGAAATTCACGGCTACTTTAGGTCGGGTGGCGGGCGGTCTAAACTAAACCCGAATCCACCGAAGGGATGCGGTCATACCGATGTGGGAAGGGATGAGGGCGGGGCTGACTCGAAGATCAAGGCGGCGGGCCCACCCTCTCCCAAAACCGCCGCCCATCTCCTGATGGTGTGGGGGTCTTGTTCCGCCGCCTCCGCCGCTGTCCAGCCTTGGGCCAGCAGCAAGATCGCGTACCACCGTTCCCGGGGAGTCAGCGCCAGAATCATACGCCGACGCAGATCCGTGACCCCTATCTGCCATTGCTCCAGAAACCGGTCTATCTCCCTCACATCCATCACCATCCACTCTCCCACTCCAGGATGTCAAGGGCGTCGACAGTATAGTTGGGACGCGCCCGGGCTATCAGGTCGCTCCAGGCGAACCGTGAGATGGAGCTGCCGACCATCGCCCCCTCGAAGATGTGATTCTCCCATATCCCGAAATCCTGCGGGACGTGGAGCTGGGTCTCCAGGTTCCAGGTGGCGTCGTCGCTCTTGCTGACCCCGGCGCAGCCGCAGCTTACGGGGATCATCAGGTCACCCTCGCAAAAGGCCCCTTATGTAATGGGAGAAACGGGCGCTTAGCGGCCACCGCGTCCAACGTAGTATCTGGCCCAGGCTGTGCGCTTGCGGCCCCTGCTAGCGCCAACCGGCCGGGTTCGCTTCTATACGATCGAGGATTTCCACCCTGACAAGCCGAATAACCTCGCAAAGTAGTTTGTCTAGATAAACCACGTTTCCCTGTTTGTTCTGAGGAACTGTGAGGGTAACTCCGAGGTGTGAACGACCAAGAGGCTGCCGCGCAAATGTCATATGCATATGTGGCCGCCTAAATTCCTCAGGTACGTCGCCATCGGATCTGTCCCCGATTGGTTCCCAATGGAAAGCTAGTATCTCCCTGGGCGCTTCCTGAGGATCTTCGTGGTGGTAAAGATGGAGATATGAGTGCCTCAACCGTAATTTCCTGTCTGAGTTATCTGTCGACAACCAGCGTTCGATATATCGACATTCTATGGAGTCAACGACCGATGGAAAGCTCCACTCCCTCAGAGAAGATGTAAGTTGTGCGCCATAACTCGCTACAAGCTCTGACACGTTTGGACGTGACTTGTGCTGTACAAATGGTGTCACAGGAGAAACTCGCGCCAGAAACTCTGCCAAAATACCCGGACGCGACTGGTTAAGCTGTTCCATTTCACAAATTACGTCAACCACAGTGTAATTCCTGTGTGTTAAATTACCTGGATTAAGGCGCCACGAGGGATGTTTCACTCTCTGATAATCGGAAACAATCCCGTAGCACAAGTTGATCAAGCTGAAGCGATAGGTCGACGTTCGAGTTGCTTGAAGCACTAACAAGCTCTTTGGACAGAGCGATAATCTGTTGGAGAGTAGATAAAGAAATACGACTTAAATCAGGGAAAGGCACCCGACGAAGTAGGGCAACACCTAGCTTGTTGTATTGGCTTCGGTACTTCCTTGCATTCAAATCTATGAACCAAGAAATCACACTGGAATTCAGAATTGCTACCATCACGAAGAGAACGGTCTCGTCTGCCTTCTTGGGTGGGACATAAACGTAGGGTGAATGACTGACAACCCATTGCCCGTTCACGTCAAGGCCAAATCGGGGCACTAGAAATAGTTCAGGGACCACAATCTTGGGCAATAACATCTCCCGAGATTTCCGAGGCCAATCGGGGCGCCACCACTGCTGACTCCCCCGCTTAACCGAAGCACGCAACGATAAAACGTCTTTGTACTGGTTCAATCGTTCCCATGTTTCTGGGAATTCTGCCTTGATTTCATCCTCCGCTAACGGAGAATGGTCAATGATGGGATAGAAAACCCTTTGTCCGGTTTCCTCCGGTAGACCGAATCGGCTTATCATTCTGTCGGGCAGCCAAGGCCTGTAGAGCACCTCTTCATCGGGAGGTACGTCCTCTTTGGCCAGCACGAACACTTCGTCCGAACCGGTTATCATGCCTTGTCGTATGACTGCGTAATCCTTGAGTTTTGGCATAACTTCTAACCTGGAAAGCAGGTCTGTCTCCTGCGGGGTGTTTACTGTCCAGGTTGGACGATCGAGAGACTGTTGCGAGGTGTCAAACATGGCGTAGGATGATGTTTCCCGGCGTCTGCCATCCAGAAAGTCTTCTAAGGCGGCTCCCACGTCCCGCTGACAGCTAATTAGTGAGACGGGTGGCTCAGTCAAGGCAAATTCATCTTTCCGCTGCACAATGAGTAATGTGATGTAGACATTGGCTTCAAAAATTCTTATCGCCGACAGATCTGCTATTACGCGTATCCAAGTCTGACTCCGAATCCAGTCTCTTAGTTTTGCTAGGTTGTCAGATGTCAACAAAGGTTGCGGGACTACAAAGAATCCGAAGCCACCAGGCTTTAGTGCTCGTATAGAAAGTACGACAAACGCCAAGTATTGATCTAACTTGCCACTGGCGACGAAACCCACATGCTCTGCTATGGCCTGACGCATAGATTCAGATTGGAGTTCTGTTCTTATGAATGGTGGATTCATCATAACCGCATCAAAGCTAGCTTCGTAAGATGATCCGGAGGAGAACAACTCGAGAGAATCATCGCGTAATATGGGGACTTCATCAGGGAGTATCCCGCATGAAGCTAGGCTCAACAGGGCTAGTGAGAGACGTGAAGCGGCCACGGCATTTTCGTCGATGTCAACTCCAAGGACCGCGCTGAGAGCAGCCCGAGCAGATTCGTGGGTAGAAGTTCCTTCGGAGTGAATTCTTTGCTCCGTAATTGCCCGCAAAAAGATGCCGGAACCGCATGCTGGATCGAGGATTTTCGACTTGGTGAAGGTCTCTGGAGGGAGCTGGGATTTGAGATACCTCGCAAAAAAACTGGCGATATAATTTGGAGTGTATATTCCCCCTAGTCGCTTGTTCCATTCAACTTCTGGTTCAGAAGGAAACATCGAAAATTGAATTGGTTCATCTCGATTCATGACAGCGATATATCGCTCGTATATTTTACTAAGGGCATGCTTTGACATGACGGAGAAATCATAGGCATAAGGGACCGAAGGATGACCATAGAATGCACCTACAAGACCGGCACGTAAACCTCGGGACAGTCGCTCGAAGGGCTGTAGCGCCGACCGGTCAAGAAGGGCTTCTGGAATACTCGATCTAGTACGTTCGACTATCGAACGTTCTATGGCGTCAGGGATGGCTAAATCGTATTCTTCGACGTATTCCCGCAGCGATGGTTGTTTACTCAGGTCGGGCAACTTAGCATGGTAATCCTCGACGGCTCTGGCGAATATCAAAGCGTTGAAGAGTGATGAAAGTGATGTGTATGTCGCGATTTCCCCTAGCTCCGACCGAAGAACACGGCGCCAGCTAGAGATTGTCTCTAATAGTATGCCGTCAAGAGCCGGAACGTTAGGATTTGGAGCGTGTCCCACTGCTTGGTCGAAGACGATTTTCGTAAGTGCAGAATAGTCAGTTCGATCAAATCGGCGTGCCTGGGTCTGAGGTGGAGGGAAGGTCCGATTGTAGATATACTCAATGGATTCCCTATCGACCCAGACATGCCAGTCAACTAGGCTGTTGTATGAGAGGCCGAGAATACTTCGTCTTTCGTCGAATTGAAGGTCTCGGAGTCTCCTGTCCGCAGGCAGGAATGAAAGCACCGCGGCGTTGTCCAACCCATGCTCGACGACAAGGCTAGCCGTGGTGAGGGTATCCACCGTTTCGATAAAGTCGTTCGGCCGCCAACCAAATTGGTAGGAGAACTCCATGGCGAGTTCTCTTCTTCTAATATTAGAAAGGGTCTTATCTGTCAGTTCGTGGACTAAGTCAATTCCGATTGTCATCGATGATCCCTTTTATGCTTATGTGCTCATCACACTGATGGATCAACCTAATGGGTAGAGCCATTGCAGGCTGCGGACTCCCGTAACGGGAAGCTCCGGAATTTGATTGACTTAACAGCCAAGGAAATGAGTGAACTTCTCAACGATTTTCCATCTCCCAGACTGAGCCGCCCACCCAACAGTCGGGTGGTTTTTGCGCCTGGTCTGCGAGTCAAGCCCTTCAGCTTTGCCGAACTGCTCAATAAACCCACCCAACTTTACCTACAGCCTGCTAACCCATTCGTGGTGCGCCCCGGCCAGTTCGACGTAGCGCTGCGTGTCGACCATAGACGAGTGGCCCAGCCATTTCTGCAGCACCGGAATCGGAACGCCCCGCAGCACGCAGTTGCGGCCGTAGGTGTGCCGGAAGGCGTGCGGGTGGGCCCTGGCGGGGTCGATCCCGACCTCGCGTGCCGCGTCCTTCATCACCTGGCCGATCCGCTGACGCGACAGGTTCAGCATTGGCTGGTAATGGTTCTTGTTGTAGGACGACGCCAGGTTCCGGAAACTCTCGACCAAGTCAGCCGGCACCGGGACCTCCCGGCCCCTGCGGCCCTTGTTGCCCGGCGAGTCGGCCGCGACGACGATGATCGGCGGGTGCTGGTCCAGGCGCAGGTCCACGCGCCGCAGCGCCAGGGCCTCCGACACCCGCAGGCCAGTCTTCAACATGATCCTGAAGGCCATCCGGGTAGGGTAGGAGGGCGCGGCGTCGACCAGGGCGGCGGCTTCCTCTTCGGTGAAGTAGTCCGGGATTCTCCGGAGGCTGCGTGGCATCCTACACCTGTACAATTGCCCTTTGGAAAGTGATGCCCCGACTATAGCCCGCGTTGATGGGTGCGCGCAAGGCTGGGTGGAGTGGAATTTGTCGGGGTCACTTTCCAAAATCCCGGATAAGCGCAAGTGGCGGGACGGACAACACAAAAGGTGCATTAACGGAAATTTCCTGCACGCCCCAGCACATGGAGAACCGGGTGCTTGCAGCGGGTAGGTGCGGCAGGGTAGGGCGGTGATTCCGAGCCTGTTGGGACATGATCGACCTGGTGGGCCTATTGGACGAGTCTAGCGCGCGGATGTCGGTGATCTCTACTCGGGGTGCAGCGCCACTGCGACCTCCCTTCGCGCCGCCAGTTCTCTTTGTTGCGCTTCCACCCTGTCGGCAATGACCACAGCCATGACTGGTCCTCCGGTCACCTTCCTGAGTATTTGCGCTCTGTCGGTGGCCCGGTTCACGTCGTCATCGTTGGCGGTGATGGAGACTTCTATCCCGGCGTACACCCTTTCCGGGTTCCCTCGCCGGGTACCGGAGACTATCAGGTCCAGCAGGAGGAGCTCATCGCTCTCATCCTCGGTGATGGCCCCACTAGCCTCCGCGCTCTCCACCTGTTGGTCGAAGTCCGGGTCGGTCCTGAGACTCGGCCCCTTCAGCACCCTGGAGTTCCTGACCCCAGCCTGCTGGCCCAGAATGCTCCTGACGTTCTGGGCTACCTTGGCCTCGTAGTTGGTGCCGAATCCTCGGTCCAGCCTGCCGTCGATCCTTCTCACGTCTGACTGGATCTGTTTGCCGTCGGCCTTGGTCTCAGCCGTGTCGGACTGAACCTGCTTCACATCGGTCCGGAGCTGTTTAACGTCGGTCAGCACTTGGCCCAGCGACTCCCGGGTTTTCTGACCTTCCTCCCGCAGTTCCGCCAGTGCCGATTCCACTCCTTCAATCCTCTGGCCATGGGCTTCCAGTGCCCTGGCCGTGTTCTCCCCGGCCTGGCTCATTGCCGAGACCACCGCATCCAGGGCGGTGTTCACTGCCCTTGCCAGCTCGAGCTGCCGCTCCATGAGCCCGATGATCAGGCCCTGGTTCTGGGCGACCGCGGCAGGAAGCGCGGAGATTTCCTGGCCCAGTATCGTGTCCCTCAGTGCCTGGGCCAGTTCCGGGTCCTGCTCCATCTCATGGAGTATCTCGTTGATTCTGCTTGGCGTGGTCACGGCGGTGATCCTCTGGTGTTCGTTCGGCTCATTGCTTTCTTTCCAGTTTATCAGGCCGGAGGCTCAGGGGAATGGCTCGAGGGAACTTTGAGTCTGAAAGTTCCCATTTTCGGCTCGCTGGCCGGCCCCAGCCTCCTGGTCTCAGGTTGGCACGGTGGGTCGGAGGACGGGTTCAGCTTGCCCGGATGGGAACTTTTACATCAAAAGTTCCCCTATGATGATTCCTCACTACTGGAACCCCCAGCAGGTCGAGCGGCTCCTGGATTCCCTGGCGGCCCTGGGGCTTCGCCGCGCCCGGGTGGCGGCGCTCATCATGTGGCGATCTGGGCTGCGGGTCGGCGAGACCGTGGCCCTGGAATGGCGGGACATAGACGTTACGGCCGGCACCCTGTTGGTCCGCCGCGGTAAGGGCGGCAGGGGCCGGACCGTCCCGCTTCACCCGGACTTGGCCAGCCTATTCGCCAACTGGCCCGCGTCCTACGGACCCCGGGACCTGGTTGTCGGGTTGACCAGATAGACGGTACTGCGGCACCTGCGGGCTGGCATTGAGCATGCTGGCCTTGACCAGGAGTCGCCCGGGACCGGGCGCCAGATGGCTGGGGCCCACAGCCTCCGGCACAGTGCGGCCCGGCACTGGCTGACCACCGCGGGAATCCCGCTGAACGTGGTCAGCCAGTGGCTGGGGCATGCGACCCCGGAGGTGACGCTCCGGACCTACCTGCCCATCGTGGGCAGTACCCACTCGATGGCAGACGTGCCGTAAGCTCGGGGGCGGGCTTCTGCTGGACTCAGCCAAGGAGCGGCGTCAGCCTTCTTGATGCCGCTTTAGACAGTCGACGATTATGCGGTTCATTTCTGGAAACTGCTCGGCTGCGAATCTGTCGATCCAATCCTCGATCTTGCGCCGGGCGGTGCCGTCGTCCCAGCCAGGCCCATAGTCGGCCGGTTTGAGTATGTAGTCCGGTTCCAGATGCAGAATCATCCAGCCGTCGATGAGGGAATTGGAGTTGGGTTTGAATACCGTTGGGTTTTGCCTTACGGCATCGAAGAGAGCGGCCCGGACCTCGGCGTTGCCGGAGTCGGCGGGCGAAACCTCGAGGACGAGGTAGGGATACTCGTCTTCCAGGAGGAATTCGAAAAGGAGAAGCGCGTTGGAATCGGGGCCCCAGCCGGTGCCGGTCTTGGTGCTGGGAAACTCGTCCCAGTCGGCGGCGCGAAAACCGACGTACTGGGCATCTTCGCAATCCAGTTCCCAGAAGGAGTGCTTGGCGACGGCCTCTTTCAGCATGGGCTTTGTCTCTTCGACCCATTTCGGCTTGTTTTCGGAGATGCGGTCAATTGCCTCTCGATGTTCGAGGTAGATGCGGCGGGCCTGTTGATCAATTCTAGTATCGGGCATGACGTTTCTCCTGATGGTCGTCGCGTAAATCTGAAGCAGGGCGTTCGCGTTGGAATCCGCGACGCTGGTGTCCAGGACTTCCTGGATGGCGTCGTGGATGACGGAGTAGGTGGCCGGTTGCCAGTCCTTTCGGTCCCGCTCCAGGTTGGGCGAGGCGCCGCCGGGAGACAGAAATATGTGGTGCCTGGTGAAGTCGGGATAGGCATCGGCCAGAGCGCGGCGGTAGCGGGTGAGTTGGTTGCTGTGCTCCTGGGAAAAGGTCTTGTTCTCGATGGCCATGAGGTTTTGGTAGCCTTGGTCCATGACCAGGATGTCCAGGTAGCCCCGCTGTCCTTCGACGACGTTCTCCCATTCCTGGATGACCTGGGCGGCGCTCCAATCCGCGTCGAGAAGCCGTGGCGGAGCCATTGTCGAGCTGAGCAGGGACGCAATGAAGTGTCCTGCTTGCCGGTGGTGCGCGGCTGGGTCCAGAAGCCAGCTGATGATCTTGGAGTGGAATTCCTCCTCGGCCCACCTGCGAGGCGCAATGAGATCGAGAGCGTCCAGCTGCTCGCTTTCCTCAGCGATGGCATGGCCGAGGTTGGTAAGGGCATCCAAGAGGTTAGGTGAATGGAGGGCCAAGCGCGCGGCCTCGTGCTCGTCGGCCAGGGAGGCCCCCAGTCGAGCTATTGCAGGCAGTGCCCGGTCCAGCAGTTGGCTGTCAGGGTCGGTTTCGGCATCTTGGATGGTCATGTCGGCCCTCCGGGTTGCGGAACCCTCTCCGGTTTACTTCCTTCAGTCTGGACCGTGATGCGTCCGGTGCCGTCGTCCCACAACTCCACGTCGCCCCAGGTCAGGGCGGCTGCTTCTGAGCGCCGGAGTCCGCCGTCGGCCAGGACCCCGATGATGGCCAGGTCCAGGGCGGCGCGCTTGTGGGCGGTTTCCGCTGATTCCATCCTGCCGCCACGGCCACGCCTGGGCAGGCGGAGGACCTCGCGGACCCGGGTCAGGGCATCGGCCTGCCTGGGTGCCGGGGCCCGGTTGCGCCAGCCCCTTACGGCCTCAGCCACCACCGGGTGGCGGGCGGGGTTGTCGCTCTTCTGCATGCCGGCGGCGGCGTGGAAGTGAGAAATGGCAGCCCTGGCCTGCTCGATGGTGGCAATGGCTTTACCTTCCGCCGCCAGGTGGCCCAGGTAGAGGGCCACGGCCTGCGGGCTGGCGGGCAGAGTGGGGTGGCCGCCCGCCTCGGCCCAAGCCTGGAACCGCAGCCAGGCGGAGGCATAGGCCCGGCGGGTGTTGTCGGCCTTGGCGTCCCGGAGGCCGGAGGCGACGGCCTCGGCCGCCTCGCGCTCGCGTTCGGATACTTCGAGTGAGTTGTGGAGCTGCTGGACGATGACCAAGTCGCTGGTCATGGTGCCCTCGGTTAAACTCGTGTTAAGGTCATCTTAACACGAGTTTAACTCGCTCTATATCAGCGGGGTCTCTTGGCTGTTTGCCACACTCCGTGGGCGCTTTCGGACTCCCGTGATGACCGGGTTCGAGTAGAGCTAGGCGAGGAACGCAGTGAGCTGGGCGGTAATTCCCGCCATGTCTGATGGAGATACGGTGCCAACAGGCTTCACCAATCTTGGGGCTGCCGAAATGCCTCTCAGCTGCGTTAGCAATACTGACTGCCCGGTGAGTTCTGTTGACTGGGAGAGTGGGAATACCAGGGGTGATGTTCCTCGAGGTCTGCTGGTTACCAACGCTGTCATCGCCATGAGGTTAGCTGGGTTGTAGTGCAATATGAGGAGCTCGACTATCTCCGGAGGGGAAACGGATGGCGTCCCCGAGAGGTCAGCAGTCCAGACTTCCCCGCGGTCACAGCCGGGGTCTGGGCTGTCCTCTAACCCGCCGATCAGGCGGTGCAGGGCGAACCCTACGCCGTCGAGTTCGTACTGCGTCGCATTTCCGAGCACGGAGGACTCGAGGGCCGTCGTTGGCACTGTTCTAATGTCAGGGACTAGGCAGGTGGAGTCGGTGGATGCTATAGAGATTTCCCACCAGTGTTCGTGGTTGGGTCCGGGTGTGGTCAGAGGAGCGATGATTGCGATGCCTTTGGAGTTGATCAAGTCCGGGCTGAGGATAAGGCAGGGGCGGTTTCCTGTGGCCTCGTGCCCCACGTAGTTCCAGCTCTTTACATGCCTTATCTCACCTCTTCTCACATGGCTCCTTCTGGTGGATCATCCAGAATGCCCAGCGAAGCCAGTGCTGCGTACTCCTCGGCGGATTCTTCCAGTTCCTGCTTGGCGGCGGCGATCTCCTGTTCAGTGAGTTCCGGCGTTCTCTTGGAGTAGCTCACGGCGGAGTGGACTGCTCTCTCGGCGCTGCAGAGGGCGTAGCAGATCGGGATGTGGGGTTCGGTGAACCTCATGCCCAGCACCAGGTGGCCCAGCCGTTTGCAGGCAGTTATCTCTATCCAGTCCGAGAATATGGCTTCGGCAGCTTCGCTGGTGGGCAGTTCGGTTTTCCTGGAAGCTATGTCTCTAAGCTCTCGGTAGTCCTCCTGCGTGAGCCAGGCGGCCACCAGCCTGTCCAGGCTCCGGGTGAAGTCTTGGTTGGCCTCGTTTTCGGCGAAAACCTGCGCCCAGCCACTTTTGTCGAGCTTCAGCAGCAGCTCCCAGGGAATTTCTCCCAAGGGGGTCGGGCTTGCTGTGGTTTCAGCCCTTGGCCCGAGGGTATAGGGCAAGCCGAGTAAGCCCGTGAGGTCAAGTGTGGCTGAGGCCGTTTCTCTGATTGACTTCAATCTCTTATCTCTTGGCGTAGGAGTGCATTTTCAAACGTAGGGGTAATGGGAACCTCGCATAAAGGGTTCATGTTGCCAACCACAACTTCTTGGCACAAATTTTATGTGCTCCGCCGCCAGACAGTGGGGTCGCAGAAAACGAGGCGCCTCAAAGCAGAGTCGGAGCCGTACCCGAACCTACCGTCAGCCTCCTCGATGGTCCAACGGCACTCAAAGGTTCCTGGCGCGTCATTCACGGTCGCCTCACCCCGCGACACCCAGATGGCCGCCGCGGTGTTTTCCAGCTCGGTCACGCGAAACTCCGATAGGACAGACCCTTGAAAAAGCTCACGCAGTTGCCCGGCCATTTTACCGGGTGTTGTCTCCCTATTTCTGAACTGCCTCGTTGGAAAGCGAGCTAGGGCACCGAAGTTGCGCGCACGCCAGATGTCCAGAAACTCAACGGTAAGTGAGTAGATCTCGTGGTCTTTGAAGCCAGCATCTGAAACCGAAAGACGGCTCGGTTTCCAAGCGTCAATCATTTTCTTGATTCTCGTGGTGTCGCCCATCTTTTGAAAGGTCTCCTGCAGCGTCGGCTGAGGAGCTGTCGGCTGGCGGGCCTTCTCAGCCGCTGCCGCCCAGTCAACAACTGCGAAGAGCATATTCCAAGCTTTTGTGGCGACGACCACATTGTCGAATCGAGTAATTGCGCCGTGGACTATGCCGTGTCGGTGCAATTCGTAGACTTCCTCGTCGACTCGCTTCTTGATGGTCTTGTTGTATGCCTTTAGTGCGTTCGTTAGCCCTAAGTGATGACCAACCACACTGTCCCAAGCGGTCATGGCATCAGGGTCTCTAGAGGAAAGGTCGTGCCTCACATCGGGTTCGAAGTCGTTTACGAAACCGTCCATTACCGAGATCAGATGGAGGGAGGTGCTGTCGAACTGTCCGGCGGAATAGTGCTCTAGGGCTCGCTGGATCTGGTGTGCGCGCTCTCGTAGGCCGTCCACACTGTATAGCCGGTGGGTCCAGAAGGCCAAGTAGTCCTCATCGCGGTAGATCTCAATGAATCTCTGCTCAGCTTCTTCGCTAGTGGCCGTATGGTCCAGAATCGCTTCCACCGCCGAGATGTTGACCGAATCATGGAGTATCCAATTTCTTGGTCCTAGCCGGTCATAGAAGCGGTCGACGACAGCTGCAAGGTGGGTAAGTTGACGTTCTAACTTGAGTAACTCAGAGCGCTGCTTCCGTGCGATGAATGTGGTTAGCAGTTTTAAGCCCTGAATCTGAGTTGTCATCTCTTGGAACGATGGCAGGTCACTCGCCGACCCGTAGGGTGGTTGTACCTGTCTGGATGGTGTCGTCATTCGGTAATTATACGAGATACCAAGGCCCGGCACAGACAGACACTATGGGAATTCCCCGCGCACTACTCCCTCGTCCCGTTGTGCATCGTCTCCGCTCCAGCTCCTTTCATGCGCGACGTAGGGCCGCGTTGCGTCGGCTCTGTGCCGGGTGCCGTTCGTCGAGCACAACACAGCCCTTCGTCCATTGTCCTACGTGCATGAAAGGATTCTCAACGGGCTACTGTCATCAAATCCCGCCAAAGGGTGGTGTATGACGCCGAAATTCCAGGGGCCTTAAAACGCATCCTGGAAGGCCTGATTTTCGAGAGTTCCCCCTGGTCGGCGTCGGATCCGCTTATTTCGCCCTGACTTCCCGGAAATTGCCAATGGTATCCTCCGGCCTGCTGTAAGCCTGCCCGGTGTTCACCGGAAGAGCCACCAGCGGCGCTTCGGACGGGGAGGTTCCTCTGTCACCATGGGCAGGGCCTTCGTCATGGTTTTGACTTGCTCCAGCAGCTCCTGGTAGCGCCAGTCGGCGTCGGTCAGCCGGTCCCTGTACAGGTCCACCAGCTCGCGGAGTCCTTTGACCTCGGCCTGGAGGGCGAGGTCAAAGGACTCGGTGTTGTCTTTGATGTGCTCACTGGCTTCAGGTAAGTGACCATCGGTGTTTCCAGTGGGTACATCACTGATGTCTTCGGTGGCGTCATCCATGAGGATCCAGACGGTGTGCCGGTGGCCGTGCTGCTCCGTCTCGGTGGTGAGTTCGCCGCGTTTGATCATCCTGTCGAGGGTCGACTTGGAGATGTTTAGCCTAGCTGCGGCTTCCTTTCTGGTTACTCTGACCACTCTGATAATCTCCCTGTGATCCCGGTGTTCCCGCAGGCATCACTGGAGATGGTAGAGGAAGTCAAGCTGGCAAGTCCCTAATACTACAGCCGCATATGGCCGCTGGGAGTGTTGGGCGGTCGTGAAATTCGCACCGTCCAGCTACGGCCACAGTGTGTGCTCTTGATGAAACTGAGAGAATTTCGAAACCGAAAGTACCGAGTTAGCGTTAGTGCGGCTGTAGTACTAGGCGCTTTGTCTGAGTGAGACTCCCTCGACGTGGGTTTGCAGGCTCTTCCCGAAATCTCTAATATTGCTGTTGTGCTCAAGAAACGTTATGTTGCAGTCTCTCTCATACTGGTCGTCCTGGCGGCGTCCGCCGGGGTCCTGTCAGCCAATGCGCTCGACGGCGGGGCGGCCTCTTCAACAACCATGCGAGGAACGTCCGCCGCCCCAGCCTCGGTCGAGGAGTTGGGGAAGTTCCTGTTCTTCGACAACCGCCTCTCAGGAGACAGTTCCATCTCATGCGCCACATGCCATGACCCCCAACAGGCGTGGGCCGACGGGATGGCCCTGTCCGCCGGATACCGGGGAACCCTGTACTTCCGCAACACCCCCACCATCATCAACGCCGGCCGGATGCCCCTGCTGGACTGGGACGGACGCTTCGCCGCGGGAGACATGGACAGCCTGGTCCGGGACCACCTGGCGGAAGCCCACTTTATGAACGTGGACGGACGTCTCCTGGTGGAGCGGCTAAGGCAGGTCCCGGCGTATGAGGCGGCGTTCCGGGAGCACTACGGCAGCGACCCGTCATATGGGAGAGTCCTGAACGCGCTGTCCGCCTATGTCTCATCCCTGAACTCCGTGAACCATCCCTACCTGCGTTTTCTGGACGGAGAGGCCGATGCCCTCAGCCCCGGCGCCAGGGCCGGGTTGGAACTATTCGAGGGCGATGCCGGCTGCGCCCGGTGCCACGGCGGAGACCTCCTGTCGGACGGGGAGATGCACGCCCTTGGCGTACCCGAGAACCCGGAGATATTCAGCGAGCCGCTTCGCCACATCACCTTCCGCCGGTTCTTCCGGCTGTTTGGCGTGCCTTCCTACGTCTCCATGCGCTCCGACCCCGGCCTGTATGCCCTGACCTTCAACGAGTCCGGCAGGGGCAAGTTCAGGACCCCCTCCCTGCTGGAGGCCGCCCGCACCGCTCCATACATGCACAATGGCGTGTTCGATACCCTGGAAGATGTTGTGCGCTTCTACAACGGCGGCGGCGGCCAGGGCGGCAACATCGACCCGATGATGGGACCCCTGGACCTGACGGACGCTGAGATAAACTCCCTGGCGGCATTCCTCTCGTCGCTGGGCGGCGACGAAGAATTCAGCGGCATACCGGAGCTGTCTCCCTACGAGCCGCGGACGCTTGGGCAGAATTGATATGGCCCCCAGAATTCCTCCGATAGTCTACTTCTTCGCCGGGGTGCTGTTCTTCGCCGGGGTCATGGCGGCCCTGTACATATCCGAGAGCGCCAGGCATGACGGGACCGCCCCGGAAGAGGCTCAAATCTCCGCAAACCCCGCCGCCATCGCAGCAGGAGGCAGTTGCCGGGGCTCCCGTGACAGTCCCGTCGAGGGAGGACCTGCGGGCGATGGGCCTCGGGCCGCTTCCTCCCATCGTGATGCCGGCGGACAACCCCCAGTCGGAGGCCAAGGCTGAACTGGGGAAGATCCTCTTCTTCGACCAGCGCATGTCCGGCGACGGCCTGGTGAGCTGCGCCACGTGCCACGTCCCGGGACAGGGCTGGGGCGACCGCAACGCCCTGTCACTGGGTTACCCCGGCACCATGCACTGGCGCAACTCTCAGACCATCATAAACAGCGCCTATTACACCCAGTTGTTCTGGGCGGGCGAGTCCAAGAGCCTGGAGGCCCAGGCCAAGGCGGCCATGACCGGCAACCTGGCGGGGAACCTGGACCCGGCGATGGCGGAAGAGCGGCTTCGACAGATACCCGGCTATGTGCAACGCTTCAAAGAGGTCTTCGGCGCCGGCGCTCCCGGATTCGGTGACGCGCTGCGGGCGATAGCCGCCTTCGAGTCGACCATCGTCTCCCGCAACGTGCCCTTCGACCGCTATCTGGAAGGGGACGACGCGGCGCTGCCGGCGGAGGCGCTCCAGGGGCTTGGGCTGTTTACCGGCAAGGCCGGCTGCATCGAATGCCACAGTGGACCATTGCTTAGCGACCAGAGTTTCCACAACCTTGGCGTTCCACCTCAGCCCGAGTTTGAGTCCAACCCCCTGCGCCAGATTTCCCTCCGCTACCAACACCGGGCGCGGGGCGTGCCAGAGTCCGTTTACCGGGACGCCGACCGGGACCTGGGACTCTTCTACACCACCAAGCTGGATTCGGACAAGGGTAAATTCCGGACCCCCTCCCTGCGTGAGGTGGGCCAGACCGGGCCGTATATGCACAACGGCGTATTCAATACCCTGGCCGAGGTGGTCGAGTTCTACAACCGGGGCGGCGGCGGCACATCCAGGGACGCCCTGCTGCGTCCTCTCGGACTGACCCCGCAGGAGATAGACAACCTGGTGGAGTTCCTGGGGAGTCTGACGGGAGACCAGATCATCATCGAGGCCCCGACTCTGCCTGGATACGAGGTCCTGCCTTGAGCGAAGAAAAGCTGTCGGCCGCAAGGGTTTCAACCGGATGCGCCCAGGACCCTGCCGAATGCGGCGCGCTCTCCGAATTACTTGAGCGCCGCATGTCCCGCAGACGGTTCCTGTTCATTGGCGCGGCCACCGTGGCCGCCGTCACGCTTGCCAACCTGGTTCCCGGCACCCTGTTTCAGGCAGAGGCGGCGGCCTATGAAGGAGTCAAGATCGGCTCCCTGCGCGATCTTCCCCTAGCCCAGCCCCAGGACTTTCGATACCCCTGGGACGACGTCAACTGCATCAGCTACCTGATCAAGCTGGGCGTTCCGGCGGGCGGCGGCGTCGGGCCTGACAGGGATATCGTCGCCTTCAACGCCATCTGTCCCCACATGGGGTTCCCGCTCCTCGGGCAATTCAAGAGTGAGCACCAGGTCATGGGCCCCTGCCCGTCCCACCTCAGCACCTATGACCTTACGAGGCACGGGATGGTGGTCGCCGGCCATGCCACCGAGGGTTTGCCCCAGGTGCTGCTGGAGACTCGCGGGGACGACATCTACGCCGTCGGCGTGATGGGCCTCATCTACGGGTTCTCGAACAACGAGGCGGCTCCAGGCTAGGGGCGGCTCCATTAAGGTCAACCCGAAAAGTCAACCCGCAAAGTCAACCCGATGGGAGGATGGCATGTCCAACGATTACGTACCGCAGGACAGGATCCCCCTTCCGCCGCCGGACGCCAAAGTCCACACCACCGCTTGCGACTATTGCATAGTCGCCTGCGGCTACCGGGTATTCACCTGGCCCGTCGGCAAGGAGGGCGGCCCCCGCGCGGACCAGAACGCCCTGGGCATGGACATGCCGGCGCGGACTTTCCAGGGCTGGATCAGTCCGAACCAGCACAACGTGACCCTGATTGACGGCAAGCCCCACCACGTGGTCGTTCAGCCGGACCCCAATGCCAGCGTGGTCAACCGCCAGGGCAACCACAGCATCCGGGGAGGCACCCTGGCCCTGAAGGTGTACAACCCCGACGGACCGACCAGGGACCGCCTCCAGACGCCCCTTCTCCGGGTGAACGGGCAGCTTACCCCCGTGTCCTGGGACACTGCCCTTGACATCATGGCCCGGGTCTCCCGCCGCGTCATCGACGCCTACGGCGAGGCGGCGTGGGCAATGAAAACCTTCTCCTACCAGTATTTCGAGAACACCTATGCCATCTCGAAGCTGGCCTTCCGCTCCATCGCCACCCCGGCCTACGCCCCTCACGACAAGCCGGGGCCGGGCGCCGACACGGCCGGGCTGGACGATTCGGGCATCAACCCCTTCAGCGCCTCCTATGAGGACTGGTCCGAGTCGGACGTCATCTTCCTGTCCGGCACCGACCCCTTTGAGAGCAAGACCATCGTCTTCACCGAATGGATGATGAAGGGGAATGCCGGCAAGAAGCTGATCTTCGCGCTGCCGCGGCGGACCACGGGAGTGGCATGGGCCGAGAAGAACGGCGGCCTCCTGCTCCAGCTCATCCCGGGCAGCGATACCGTTCTCCAGCTTGCGATCGCCAGGGTGATCCTGGAGAACGGGTGGGAAGACAGGGAATTCATCGAGCAATGGGTGGCCAACGCATGGGAGATCGACGCGGGTATGGGGCGCGGTTCCCGGAACACACCGTGGCAGTGGCGCACCACCTGGGGCAAGCTGGGAGCTGACTTCCAGGAATACCGGGAGTGGTTGTTCCAACAACCCCACACCGAGCTGGACCGGGCCGCCGGGATAACCGGCGTCCCCGCCGGCCTGATGGTGAGGGCCGCCGAGATGCTGGCCAAACCGGTCGATGGACAGCGGCCGAAGGCTTCTTTCGGCCTGGAGAAAGGCAACTACTGGTCCAACAACTACGGGAACACCGCGTCCTTCGCCGCCCTCGCCCTGATATGCGGGGCGGGCAACCGCCCCGGCCGGGTCGTTTCCAGGATGGGAGGACACCAGCGCGGCTGGATCGGCGCGGCCCCCTACCCCATCGACAAGTCCCCCAACCGGCTCCCCGGACGGCGGCGGCAGGAGATTGACCTGGACCGGTGGGTCGAGTCGGGCAATGTCCGTTTCGCCTGGGTCATCGGCACCACCTGGATCAACGCTATGGCGGCCTCCCACGAGCTCTACGACACGTTCCATCGCATGACTCGGCGGAACGAGCACCAGTTGACCATGACGGACGTGGACCAGGCGGCCGCAACCCTGATTGCGCGGGCCGGCAGCGGCGGCATGGTGGTGGCCGTCCAGGATATCTACCTCCAGTCCCCGATAGGGGACGAACTGGCCGACATCGTGCTGCCCGCCTCCACCTGAGGCGAAAACGACTTCGCCCGCTGCAACGGTGAGAGGCGGCTTCGGCTCTATTCCAAGTTCAACGATCCCCCCGGCGATTCCCGGCCCGATTGGTGGATCATCGCCCAGTTCGCCGGGAAGATGGGTTTCGAGGGGTACGATTGGCGGGATTCCAACGAGGTCTTCGAGGAAGCGGCGCGTTCAAGCAGGGGAACTGTGCTGGACTACTTTCCTCTGGTGCGCTACGCGCAGTCGCAGGGCCGCAGGGCCCACGATGTGCTGCGGGACATGGGTACGACGGGGATTCAGACCCCGGTCCGCATGGTTAACGGCGAGTTGGCCGGCACCAAGCGGCTCCACGATTCCACCCTCGAACTGGGCGCGCCCGAGGGACCCGCGGTGCATAGGAAGTGGCTCACCCACTTCGGCACCCACTCGGGCAAGGCCGTCCTCAACAAGTCGCCGTGGGAGTGGTTCAGCGACTTCTACGAGCGCATCACTCCAACGGGCGATGAGCTATGGGTGACCAACGGGCGCATCAACGAACTTTGGCAGTCGGCCTATGACGACTCCCGAAAGCCCTACATCACGCAGCGCTGGCCCGACAACTATGTGGAGATTCACCCCGACGACGCAGCGCCTCGCGGTATCGAGAGCGGCGACGAAGTGATCATGGAGAGCGATGACATCCTGGTGCAGACGGGCGGTTTCACCCTGGTGAAGGGGGACGAGTTCCTGTTCAACAAGCTGCAGGAGAATGGCCTGATCCGGTGCGGGAAGGGCAGCAGCAAGGCCGTTGCGATGGTGACGGACGCCGTGAGGCCCGGCCTGCTGTTCACCAACTTTCTCTATGCGCCCGGCTGGCCGGACACCGAGTCCAACAGCCTGATTCACCGGGTGCCCGACCCCATCACCAACCGGTATCGTTTCAAGCTGGGCAAGGCCAGGATCAGGAAGACCGGAGAGTCGCCCTACAAGAATTCCTTCGAGTCCATGACGTTCAAGTCCCGCAACATCATGTAGTGCTGCAGCCGTGGACCCATTGGCATAGACTCGTTGGGACGCGTGGGAGAGTTGATTAAGCCCGAATCCACCGATGAACACCGATGGACGGCGTGAGAACAGGGGAAGGTGGGTGAGGGAGCTACAGGGGAGATGGCCTGGGCTCCGTTGGGGTAGATGGGAGGTCCCGGAGGGTATTCAGTCGTCGCACAGGGCCCCTATGGCCGTCTGCGGACGTTGGGCAGGGCGAGATTGTGGAGAGAGGACGCAGCAAGAGACCCTCGCGGACCGGGGTGGCGCGAGTCTGCGGAGACCTTCGGTTGTTCAGTGGGTGGGTCAATGGCCGTCGGCGCAGTCAGGCCGGGAATGGAATGGCTCGCAGCCGGGCGAGGGCGCGGCTGAACTGCTCCTCCCAAGGCCGGCGCCGGGGAAGATGCAAAGTGAGTCTGCGCGCCGAGCGGGTAAGCCGTCCGGCCATAGAGAAGAAGCGTCGCCGCAGGGTCTTGGTGGTCACCAGTTGCTCGCCCAGACCGATGCGCGCTGCCCAACGGGCCAGATTATGCGCCAGCGCCTGGACGGCCAGCCAGGCGGCGTTGGCGGCGAAACGGCCTGACGGGAGATGATTGAGCCCCACGCCGTACTTGAGGTCTCGGATGGCATTCTCGACCTCGGCGTGGCGGCGATGGCCGGCCTCCAGCTCCAGGGTCTCCCCGTCCCGGCCGGTGATGAAGCCGTGATAGCTGTAGCTGGCGAAGAGGGCCAGTTGGGAACTGGGCGTGGGCTTCACCCGCCGGACGATGAGCCGCGCCGGCGCGGCATCGGGCTTGCTCCTGAAGGGAGTGCGGGCGGTCTCGGCCACGTCGGCGGCGCCCTCCATCCAGTAGGGTATCGGCGTCCAGTCCTCTTCGGGTATGGCTTCAATGAGATTGCGCAGGCTGGCACGCTGGCGGATGGTGATGGAGATACGGACCTTCGTCCTGCGGCAGACGGCGACCACGGCGTGGGTGTAGAAGCCGCTGCCGGCCCGCACCGTGAGTTGCCCCTTGGCGCCGGCATGGCGCACCCGTCCCACGGTCTCCCGCAGGAAGTGGCCGGCGCCCCGGGCGGTGTTGGCTCGGCCCTCGCGCAGCCGTGACATCAGCACGTCGCCGGTTCCGGCGGCGACGGCCAGCAGCGGGTGATAGCCCCGCTTGCCGGTGTAGCCCCCGTATCAAGTACGGGGCAGGTTGTGGTGGCGGGTGCCCTCTTTGGCCAGGCCGTAGCAATATTATGCCCGTGTCCGGCCTGTGCAGAGGCGACTAACTGGTGAGTCGGCCCAAGGATGTATGCTCATGGCGAGGCGTGTCGTCCGGACAAAGACCGAGCAGACTCTGGTGCGTATTGCCCGAACCGTAGCATGGTCCGGGAGCCTTACGACTGCATCATTGGTGAAGCCCCGATCGGGGCTATCCCGTTGGGGAGAGTGGCTACAGTCCGCGGCTCCCTCCGGCGACACGCCTACGCCGCAATGGTAGAGGTGATGATGAGCAGACGCCAGAGCAGCGCAAAACCGGAAGGGCTGTCCCAGCTGAACCTGAACGCGGCCGGCATCGACGTGGGCGCCACCAGCCACTATGTGGCGGTGCCCGCCGACCAAGAGGAGCCGCCGGTGCGAGAGTTTGAGGCTTTCACGGCGGACCTGTACCGTTTGGCGGACTGGCTGGCCGAGTGTGGTGTGGAGACCGTGGTCATGGAGTCCACCGGCGTGTACTGGATACCGCTGTTCGGGGTGCTGGAAGAACGGGGCTTCCAGGTGATGCTGGTGGACCCCCGGCGCATCAAGAACGTGCCCGGCCGCAAGACCGACGTGCTGGACTGCCAGTGGCTGCAGCAGTTGCACACCTACGGCCTGCTGTCGGGGGCTTTCCGACCCGACGGGGAGGTCCGACGCTTACGCAGTTACCTGCGGCAGCGGGTCATGCTGGTGCAGTACGCCTCCCACCATATCCAGCATATGCAGAAGGCGCTGACCCAGATGAACGTGAAGCTCCACCACGTCATCAGCGACATCACGGGCAAGACCGGCCTGGACATCATCGAGGCTATCGTGGGCGGCCAACGGGACCCGCGACAACTGGCGCAATTGCGCGACCCCAGGATCAAGGCCGACGAGGCAACCATTGCCAAGTCGCTGCAAGGCCACTGGCGGGAAGAGCACATCTTCGAGCTGACCCAGGCCCTGGAGCTGTACCGGTTCTATCAGGATAAGATTGCCGAGTGCGACCGGGAGATTGAAGCCCAGCTGGAGCGGTTTGAGGACCGCAGCAATGGTGATCCTCCAGCGGCGAAGTCCGGCCGGAGACGCAGCAAAGGAAACGCGCCACGCTTCGACGTTTGGACGCACCTGTACCGGATGACGGGGGTTGACCTGACCCAGATCGACGGTGTGGATGCCTACACCGCGCTCAAGGTGGTGAGTGAGATTGGCGCCGACATGACGAAATGGCCGAGTGCGAAGCACTTTGCGTCCTGGTTGGGGCTGAGCCCAAACAACCGCATCACCGGCGGCAAGGTCATGAGCTCCAAGACCAAGCCCAGCGCCAACCGTGCGGCGGCGGCCTTACGTCTGGCGGCCAACGCGCTGCACCGCTCCGATAGCGCCCTGGGCGCCTTCCTGCGCCGGAAGAAGGCACAGATGGGCGCGCCCAAGGCCATCACCGCCACGGCCCACAAGCTAGCCTGCGTCATCTACTCCATGCTGCGGTACGGCCAGGAGTACGTGGACGCTGGCGCCGAATACTACGAAAGTCAGTATCAGCACCGGGCGTTGCGCTCGGCCAAGCGTCGGGCGGCCCAACTGGGCTACCAGCTGGTGCCCATGTCCGATGGTAAGCAACAGGATACCGGCCTACCTCTCAACCCGGCGGCGGGCGCGGTCTGAAAAACCTGGTTAGTAGGGAGCATTGTTATGCCCGTATCCGGCCCGTGCATAGGCGACTAACTGGTGAGTCCGCCCCAGCGGTCACGGCGTGACATCTTAAGTTAGTGGGGAGCAGAGTTATGCCCGTATCCGGCCCGTGCATAGGCGACTAACTGGTCAGTCCGCCCCGCGGTCACGGCGTGACATCTTAAGTTAGTCGGGAGCAGAGTTATGCCCGTATCCGGCCCGTGCAGAGGCGACTAACTGGTGTGGCCGTGTCAGGGTGCGTATGCTCATGGCGAGACGTGTTGTCTGGACGAAGACCGAGTAGACGTTGGTGCAGACTGCCCGTTCGGGAGCATGGTCCGGGAGTCTTACGACTGCATCATTGGTGACGCCCCAAGCGGAGCGATCCCGTTCCATAGATTGTTCAATGTTAGTGACTCCCTCCGGCGACACGTCTACCTTGCAGGCGTGGAGGGAATGATGAGCACGCGCCAGAGCAGGGCAAAACCGTCGGAACTGTCCCAGCTGAACCTGAACGCGGCGGGCATTGACGTGGGGGCCAGCAGCCATTTCGTGGCGGTTCCCGCCGACCGCGCGGAGCAGCCAGTGCGTGAGTATGAGGCTTTCACGGCGGACCTGTACCGTCTGGCAGACTGGCTGGCGGAGTGCGGTGTGGAGACCGTGGTCATGGAGTCGACGGGAGTGTACTGGATACCCCTGTTTGCGGTGCTGGAGGAGCGGGGTTTCGAGGTGATGCTGGTGGACCCGCGGCGCATCAAGAACGTGCCCGGGCGCAAGACCGACGTGCGGGACTGCCAGTGGCTGCAGCAGTTGCACACCTACGGCCTGCTGTCGGGAGCCTTCCGTCCCGGCGGGGACATACGGCGCCTGCGCAGCTACCTGCGGCAGCGGGCCATGCTGGTGGAGTACGCCTCTCATCACGTCCAGCATATGCAGAAAGCGCTGACCCAGATGAACGTAAAGTTGCAACACGTGATCAGAGACATCACGGGCAAGACGGGCATGGACATCATGGAGGCCATCGCGGGCGGGGAAAGGGACCCGCGGAAGCTGGCGCGACTGCGCGATCCCAGGACCAAGGCCGACGAGGCGACCATCGCCAAGTCGCTACAGGGGCACTGGCGGGAGGAACACATCTTCGAACTGACCCAGGCCCTGGAACTGTACCGGGTGTATCGGGGTAAGATCACCGAGTGCGACCGGGAGATTGAAGCCCAGTTGGAGCGGTTCGAAGACCGCAGCGACGGTGAGTCTCCGGCTTCCAACGGCAAAAAGCGCAATCAGGGAAACGCGCCCCGCTTTGATGTCCAGGGCCAACTGTACCGGATGACGGGGGTGGACCTGACCCGGATCGACGGCGTGGACGGTTTCACGGCCCTGAAGGTGATCAGCGAAGTCGGCGCCGACATGACGAAATGGCCCAGCGCCAAGCACTTCGCATCCTGGCTGGGGCTGAGCCCCAACAACCGCATCACCGGCGGCAGGGTCATCAGCTCAAAGACCAAACCCAGCGCCAACCGGGCCGCGGCGGCATTGCGTCTGGCGGCCAACGCGCTGCACCGCTCCGGCAGCGCCCTGGGCGCCTTCCTGCGCCGGAAGAAAGCCCACCTAGGAGCGCCCAAGGCCATCACCGCCACCGCCCACAAGCTGGCCAGGCTCATCTATTCCATGCTGCGGTACGGCCACCAGTACGTGGATGCCGGCGCGGAATACTACGAGAGACAGTATCAGCAGCGGGCGTTGCGTGCGGCAAAGCGCCGGGCGGCGCAACTGGGCTACCAACTGGTGCCCATGTACGATGCCCAACCTTCGGGCCTGCCCCACGGACCAGAGGCCGCGGCCGCGGCCGCGTGACAATTTCGGTTAGTCCATAGCAGAATTATGCCCGTATCCGGCCTGTGCAGAGGCGACTAACTGGTGAGCTGGCCCAAGGATGTATGCTCTTGACGAGGCGTGTCGTCGGGACGAAGACCGAGCAGACACTGGTGCGTATTGCCCGATCCATAGGATGGTCCGGGAGCCTTACGACTGCATCATTGGTGACGCCCCACCAGAGGCGATCCCGTTCGGGAGACTGTACGTTGTCAGCGACTCCCTCCGGCGACACGCCTACACGATAATCGTGGAGGGAATGATGAGCACGCGCCAGAGCAGGGCAAAACCGTCGGAACTGTCCCAGCTGAACCTGAACGCGGCGGGCATTGACGTGGGGGCCAGCAGCCATTTCGTGGCGGTTCCCGCCGACCGCGCGGAGCAGCCAGTGCGTGAGTATGAGGCTTTCACGGCGGACCTGTACCGTCTGGCAGACTGGCTGGCGGAGTGCGGTGTGGAGACCGTGGTCATGGAGTCGACGGGAGTGTACTGGATACCCCTGTTTGCGGTGCTGGAGGAGCGGGGTTTCGAGGTGATGCTGGTGGACCCGCGGCGCATCAAGAACGTGCCCGGGCGCAAGACCGACGTGCGGGACTGCCAGTGGCTGCAGCAGTTGCACACCTACGGCCTGCTGTCGGGAGCCTTCCGTCCCGGCGGGGACATACGGCGCCTGCGCAGCTACCTGCGGCAGCGGGCCATGCTGGTGGAGTACGCCTCTCATCACGTCCAGCATATGCAGAAAGCGCTGACCCAGATGAACGTAAAGTTGCAACACGTGATCAGAGACATCACGGGCAAGACGGGCATGGACATCATGGAGGCCATCGCGGGCGGGGAAAGGGACCCGCGGAAGCTGGCGCGACTGCGCGATCCCAGGACCAAGGCCGACGAGGCGACCATCGCCAAGTCGCTACAGGGGCACTGGCGGGAGGAACACATCTTCGAACTGACCCAGGCCCTGGAACTGTACCGGGTGTATCAGGGTAAGATCACCGAGTGCGACCGGGAGATTGAAGCCCAGTTGGAGCGGTTCGAAGACAGCAGCGACGGTGAGTCTCCGGCTTCCAACGGCAAAAAGCGCAATCAGGGAAACGCGCCCCGCTTTGATGTCCAGGGCCAACTGTACCGGATGACGGGGGTGGACCTGACCCGGATCGACGGCGTGGACGGTTTCACGGCCCTGAAGGTGATCAGCGAAGTCGGCGCCGACATGACGAAATGGCCCAGCGCCAAGCACTTCGCATCCTGGCTGGGGCTGAGCCCCAACAACCGCATCACCGGCGGCAGGGTCATCAGCTCAAAGACCAAACCCAGCGCCAACCGGGCCGCGGCGGCATTGCGTCTGGCGGCCAACGCGCTGCACCGCTCCGGCAGCGCCCTGGGCGCCTTCCTGCGCCGAAAGAAAGCCCACCTGGGAGCGCCCAAGGCCATCACGGCGACAGCGCACAAGCTGGCCAGGCTCATCTACGCCATGCTCCGATACGGCCAACAGTACGTGGACGCTGGCGCCGAATACTACGAACGTCAGTATCAGCAGCGGGCATTGCGCACCGCCCAGCGTCGAGCCGCCCAATTGGGCTACCAGCTGGTGCCCCTCAACACACCAGCGGCCGTCGCCTGAAAAACCGTGTTAGTCGGGAGTCAAACTTGTTTTAGATGGTGATGTGAGGGTGTGACCGATCGCGCTATGCTGGTGGGCAAACAGTGTTGATGGGGGTGGCGGTGATGGTCAGGGAAAAATACGCAGTCCGGCTGACTTCGGAAGAACGGGAAAAGCTCCAACGCCTGGTACGCGGCGGGAAGAGCCCAGCTCGGATGACCATCCGGGCGCGGATTCTGCTCAAGACCGGCGACGGTTGGCCGGCTCCCCAGGTGGCCGAAGCTCTCGATGTGGCGAAGGGCACGGTGTACCGGATCAAGCGGCGGTTTGTCGAGGATGGGTTGGAAGGGGCCCTATGGGAGCGCACCCAAGCCCACCGGTACCGAAAGTTGGACGACCGGCGTGAGGCTCACCTGGTTGCGCTGGCCTGCAGCCCAGCGCCGGAGGGGCATGACCACTGGACCCTGCGCCTGTTGGCTGGCAAGGTAGTCGAGTTGGGGTTGGCGTCCTCCATGCCCCACGAAGGGGTGCGCCAGCGTCTCAAAAAAACGCTCTCAAGCCGTGGCAGAAGAAAGAGTGGTGCATCCCCAAGGTGAGCGCCGACTTCGTGGCGCACATGGAGGAAGTGCTGGACCTATACGAGGAACCCTATGACCCGCGAAGGCCAGTGGTCTGCTTTGACGAGACCTCCACCCAGTTGTTGGCCCAGACGCGGCCATCTCTGCCGCCCCGGCCCGGAATTCCGCTGCGGCAGGACTACGAGTATCGGCGCGAGGGCGTCCGCAACCTGTTCCTGACCTGTGAGCCGCTGGCGGGCTGGCGTCACGTGGCGGTGACCCAACGGCGCACGATGGAGGACTTTGCCCAACAGATGCGATGGCTGGTGGACGAGGCCTATCCGGTGGTCGAGGTGGTCCGGGTCGTCCTGGACAACCTGAACACTCCCGCATGGCGTCGCTGTACGAGGCGTTCCCGGCAGCGGAGGCCCGGCGGATTGCCAAACGGCTGGAGTTCCACTATACCCCCAAGCACGGGAGTTGGTTGAATATGGCGGAAATCGAGTTCAGTGTACTGTCCCGCTCCTGCCTCAGACAGCGGCTCCCCGACGAGGAAGCTATCGGGCGGGAGGTCCAGGCCCTGGTTACGGAGCGCAACACCGCCCAAGCCACCATCAACTGGCGCTTCAACACCCATGACGCCCGAACCAAACTGCACCGCCTCTATCCCGTTGATTCCAAGGTTGATTGAGTACTAGTCCAGCAGCAATGAGATTACTGCCATGAAGCCGCCTGTCACCAAAAGGATAGCCAGTGACACTAGAAAGCACTTCTGGCCTAACGCAAGATTGTTTACCTTCCTATTAGTCTCAGGAACATTGTTTGAGTATGCAATGAAGAGATCGGCGATGTGAAGTTTCTTATATTGAATGGTGTCCAGATTCTGTCCCTCGAACAGAGGCAATGCTCCAGGGTAGGACGTTTGGCCTACCCACAGCACTTTCAGCGAAAAGAATATCGTCAAGGAGAAGGTGATTGCGAGGGCGATGACGAGTCCCACAAGAATATACCGCGGCCATCCCGGTAACATAGTCGGGAAGTCAAGCAGGAAACCACCAAGTGCGGTGAATATGACGGCGGCTACGCCACCTGCCCCAACCAGCAGGGCGGCCTTCCGCTCGACCTCGGTGCTTCGGTCCAGTTCATCTTTGAACAAAGTCCTGACGTATTCAATGCTGAAATCAACGTGACGAGGGTTGTTGCTCGCTAATCGCGAGACCAATTCCGCCGATTTCTTCGGGATATCTGGATATAGCTCCTCCTTCACCACAGCACCTTACCGCGCTCAAGCAGAGTGGCTATCGTTGTTGTATAGGGGTCTCCAGTAGGAGTCTCCAGCCAGCCCCATTGTCCATTCGGATTGAGCTCGAGGAATACGTAATTCCCTTCTGGGGTCTTCACCATATCAATGGTGCCAAAGGTAAGCCCAAGTGTGGCTACCAGCCGTACGCATTTATCCGACACGGATGTCGGCAGTTTGTAGGACCGAAAGCAAAGCGAACCGGGCGATGCTCTCCTCCAATCATGTAAAGCATCATTGACTTCTTGAGAGTTAATTGAAGCTGCAAGTACCTTGTTTCCTATTACCGTCACTCTCAGTTCCAGTTCCTTGCGGACGTACTCTTGGAAGATTGTCGGCGCTAGGCGAATATTTTCAATTGCGGAGAGGTCGTTGTGAGTTACCGGCGTTGTGAAAACAACTCTTCTCTCGTCCTCCCACTGGATGTCTCCAGAGAACAATGGTTTAGCTATTACCTGGCCGCATTCGACCTGAAACCTCTCGACAACTTCTGGAGAATTCGAGATTAGTGTTTTCGGCACATTGAACCCGAGAGCATTAGCAAGTTTAAGTTGTCTAGGTTTGTAACTTGCGGAGTTGATTGCATCTGGGCAACTCATCCAGAAGCAATCCATGGTTCTCCAGAGTCCTGACAGCGCCTCTTGCGATTCTCGATGTGCGAACTCTTTGAAGGGGTATCGCACTGCTTCAGCTATATCTGGGGCCATGGGTCTGCGGTACCAAACGCTTATCACCTCTCGTAGAGATAACTCGCTGTGCGGAAGGCGAATGTAACCATCAGCGCCGTGTGTGCCCAACATCCATGATATTTGCACTCTCTGAGGGAAGTCCTCAGTGTTGAACCTGGCATACGGTGTACCTCGCCGTTGAAACTCCAGAACGACTAAGTCTGCTGTAATGTCTGTCTTGTTCGTCACTATAAGGACGATCCCGCTAGTACTCACAGTTTCCCCTTCGGATCCCGGTTACGCGACTCTCAGGATTCAACGGCGAGTGTGAACCTTGGTATGGGTTCGGATGGTTCACTACAAAATGCCCCTATGGCTGCAAGGTTCTCCACACTGATCATTGCACCAAACTGAAATGGGTACTTACTACGGTTCATGCCTAACTGAGCTGTACCAAATGAGGTTGTTGATACCAGAATGCGATCAGTCCCGGTCCTGAGATTCTCCACCGGATCTTGTGAAGGTTACTGTTTCCAAGGCCACATTGTGGCTGGTTACGAGAGGTTGGCCGTCCGCTACCCAGACATCGGAACCTTCGTCATAGCTCCCGATAAGGGTCCAGTTGTCGCGGCGCTCTGCGAACATTGCTAGGAAAGGCGTGTCTCCGTGAAACGAGACCGGCTGAACATGTCCTTTCTCGTGATCATTCAGTTGTGTCATTGCTTCCTCCTTCATCCTATTGTCGGATATTGGGAAAGATAGTCTTACTATTGCCTCAGCAGGCGTCATCTGGCAAGGCGTACGGTCGGCCTCCTCAGCAACGGTTAGGTTCGGGAACAGCTCCCAATCCTCCGTCCTCAATGTCCCTATCCCATGACCGTCTACTTCGCTGCCAGTCTTGTCTATGAATGGTACCGGTCGAAACTCGGACCACAACAACCCCCTGCGATTCCATCGCTCCAATTACAATCCTCGTATCTCCTGAATTGCAACCTCGCCCTGTTGCTCCTTATGCCCGCCCCGGCCAATCGGGATCAACCAGAGTTTTGCAATTGTCTCTCATGGGAACCAGAGCCTGCCACCCCCCTGGCCCAAGCAGCGTCAGCGCCCAAGCTGGAAAACCGAGAGAGGGCCACTTCTGTGGCCCTCCTTTTGAACCGGCTCAGTGACCCAGGAGGGCGGCTTGTCTGAGGCCGTCTTCCTCATCACTGGCTGGAACCTTCTTTGGCTGGGCATTGACACTCTTGACAACCCCGAACTTCCTATGCCGTTGTCTTGAACACTGCCCGTGTATGCCACTCCAGATACCTGGGAGCTGGACGCTGGTCAGGACGGTCTGGAATTACCGGGAGGACTGATCCCCCGTACTTGGTCAGCGATTCCTCCACACTGTCCCCTACGGCTAACCCTCCCACTAGGACAGTGAGGTCGGACAACACCGTGAACAGTCCCGAATCAAAGAACTTGTGGTGCAACACACACAGAGTCATTCCATTCTCGACTTGCGCCGGTCCCCTGGCGGAGTGCCATTTGATGTGGGCGGCCTCAATCCCGATCGGCTGTCCGTCGACCTGCACATCCAACTCGCAGAGGGCGCACCGGCTCTTGTAAGCTTGGAGTACCACTTCACGAAAGCGCCGATCACGTCCCTCTTGTCTCGACTTCGTGTCAATCAACTGGCTTGGTCCTACTTTGCCGACCAAGCCCACATCTCTCAGTACGTCCTCATGCAAGGATGGCGGAAAGTAGTCGTTTAGGAGGCTCAGAACTACGCGCCATGCAAAGTCGGGATCCGTATCCAGGGCATTTAGGAAATCCTGCACAAGGCCGCCGCGAATGTCGTGTTCTCGCAAGTCGGATATGTAGGCACCTCCCGCTGTTGTCGTCCTCACGAGTTCCGGTCTGTCAATCTGCCACAGCCCGTCGTTGCGCAGATGCCAAAATGGATGATATGCGTTCTCTCTGCTGTCAGGTAGACCAAATCGGCGGATCAGCCTGTTGAGGTCTCTCTCTATATCGCCAAATGTTGCTAGTCTCCCATGCCCGTTGAAATGGCGCCCAATGGAAAGTAACAGCAATAACGGTTTGTGAGGGGAGCGTCGGCCGTACCGCGAGTTAACGCGTATCGTCTGGACCCTGTTCAGCAGATCATCATTCGGATTGTTTGTCATCTGTACTGGTCAGAACGGCGGAATGAGGTGGACCCGGTTAGTTGGACAGAATTAAGGCAGAGTTAAGTGAAGGTCCCGTCACTCCTGCATATGATCCCAACAGCGATCCGTCTGAACACCTCCTGTCCTTTGACTCTTCCTCCCGGACTGTCGGATCCCCGTGGAATACCTCGGCCGGGGTCCGGTAGCCCAAGGCCTGATGAGATATCAGGTCATTGTAGAGCCGAACCTGTGTGAACTCCCGGCTGGTCAACTAGCTCCCTTGGCCGGTGTTGAATAAATCCGGCCTTCCACGGTCCAGCGCTTCAGTCAGAGCCGACGCGAAAACCGACTTCCAGAGTGTAGCCACCACGTAGCGGCTGTGCCAATCCATGACAACCACCAGGTAGAGGAATCCCCGGGCCATGGGCAGGTAGGTGATGTCGGCGGCCCACATCTGGTTCGGCCGGGTGATCCTGGTGTTCCTCAACAGGTAGGGATAGACCTCCCCCTCGACGTACCGCCTCCCAGCGGAGACCGCCAGGCCCCCCCCCGGACACCGGGGAGTTGGTTACGTTCGAACGGTCCGTCCGAGCAGAGTCCCGACCCGCCTCAACACCCGGCGAACCGCCCGGTCCACGGTAGACAGAGGCCCCCGCCGGGAAGGGCCAGCGCCTTCGGCTCCGGCCCGCCGACAGTCTTCCGGGGCCCCCCGCAGGGGCGAAACCGCCTCCGCCGTCCGGGGCAATGCCCTGCCTCCGAGGAGCCTGAACTCGAAAACCGAGTCCAGGCCCTGACTGGGCCCGTGCCGCGCCACCAGTTCCACCCCGGCCGCGCTTTGGAATATGCGGGTCCCCGACCTGGCATATGTCGATGACGGCGTTCCTGTAGTCCAGCTCCAAGGCCTCGCGTACGTCTCCGGCACGTACGGTTATCCCGGTTTCGCCCGCGCCGCGGGCGGCGTCGGCCAATTCGACGACGTGGGCGCGAATCCTTGCCGCGTCTCCCCTGGGCATGTCGGCTCGACTCCTTGTACCGGCGGTAAGGGCAGGGTCTCGCCGGGGAGCGTGACCGACAACATCAAAGCATCTCTGACCGTACCATGCAAGCCGTCATAAGAGGCCGCCGCAGAAGTCCGTGGCGGCCCGTATCTCTCGCCGCGAGCGGGCCGTCCCCGCCGAGATGAGCCAGCCCATCCCGGAGCCCGCGGCAACACCAAACAACGAGGTGACAAAATGTCAACCGAACAAACCCAGCGCTCGTTTACCGAAGCCTCTCCCGCGCCCGGGCCTGCCGGAGGCCGCGCCAGCCCCGGTCTCCTGTTCTGCCTGCTCCCCCTGAGTACTGCGGCTCTGGGCGGGCTGACGGTGGGCGGATTCTTCTTCGTCATTGCCGCCGCCGCCTTCCTCTCGGACCGCGCCGGGTACGGCGCCGCTTTCTCCGTCTACGGCACGGTCATCACCCTGCCGCCCGTCTTTATCGTCTGGGCCGCCCTCTGCTGGACCCGGTCTAGGCTCGCTCCGGATTCCGCCGACTTGACCTGGACTGGGATTCCGACGCCTTGGGACCGGCACTGGGTTGTCGTGACCTGGTGGACCGCAGCCATAGCCACCGGCTGGCTCGGCATAGCAGTCCTGATGGCGGACCTTCCGGACCTCACGCCGCCGGGCGGCAGCGGCTTTACCACCCTCTTCGAACTGGCTCCCGCCGGGCTCGCCGCCCTGGGGGCAACCCTCTACGTGGCCATCGCCGCAACCGCCGTCCTGGCCGTCCTTGTCCCGGTCAGCGCCGGTCCCGGCCGGCAGGAACCGAGACGCGGGCTCGCCAAGCTAGTCTTCACGCTGTTCATCGGGGAGGTGACGGCGTTCATCGCGGCCGCGGTTGTCACGATGGGCGGCAACCTGTTCCTTGCGCATGGAATCAGCTGACCGCGCGCCGAGGCGGTGCTTTACAGGTCCTCCTCTGCGGGTTCGCCGACGGTCTGCACGACGGCATAAGCTCCTAATTGAAAGACCTTTTCGAAGAGGACGAGGAAGGAGCTGGCAGGGCCTCGCGGCAATAGCCCGGACCATGGCAAAGGCTGCGGTGCAGCCGCCGACCGGCCGGCTGCACCAAGCGGAACCGCGCTTCGCCTAATCCCGAATCCACCGAAGGAGGGCGTCGGGTCGGCGTCCTGAAGCGGCAAGAAGGTGCTCCTGTGCATCTGGGATAATGGTTTTGAAACAGAAAACCGACCCCGGAAAAGGAGCACTCAATAGATGCTATCACGCAACCACCCCGACCGGGTCCAAATCACCTTCGACGACCGCCGCCTGGTGGCCAACGCCGGGCTGGTCCTTCCGGCCACCCTCGCCTTGCGTCTTGGCCTGCCCCAACTCTTCCGGAAGCACCTCGACCTCGGCGGCGCGCCGGAGCGGGCGAACACCGGCGACAAGATGCTGACGCTGGTGGCCTCCGCGCTGGCTGGGGGCAACTGCATCGACTACGCCGATGCGCTGCGCACCGGGGGGACCGCCCGCGTACCCCAAGGCTGGCAAGGGCCGCCAGCCCTATCCGCTGGCCGTGATGCTGCGAATTCACTGTGTGCAACTCTTCTACAATCTCAGCGACCCGGGCATGGAGGACCCCCGATTTCACGGGGGCGGGCTCTGCTCTACGAGGCCGAATCGGTGCGCCGGTTCGTTGGTCTGAAACTGTCCGGGGCCCCGCCCGACGAGACCACCATTCTCAATTTCCGCCATCTTCTGGAAAGGCACAGCCTGGGAGAGGGCCTGTTGCAGGAGATCAACGCCCACCTGGAGTCGCAGGGACTCCGGCTCAGGGAGGGAACCATCGTGGACGCTAGCATCATCGAGGCCCCGTCGTCCACCAAGAACCGTGCCGGGGAACGGGACCCGGCGATGCATCAGACGAAGAAGGGGAACCAGTGGCATTTCGGAATGAAAGTTCACATCGGGGTGGACGCGGACACGGGTCTGGTGCACAGCATGAGCGCCACAGCGGCCAACGTGCATGACGTCACCGAGGCCCACAACCTGTTGCACGGCGGGGAGACGATGGTGTGGTGCGACGCCGGGTATCAGGGAGTGCACAAGCGGGAGGAGAACCGGGAGTTGAAGGTGTACTGGCAGGTGGCGATGAGACCCGGGAAACGCCGGAAACTGGAGCCTGGGAGCGATGAGGCGGTGGCGGAGAAGGAGAAGGCGTCGGTGAGGGCCAAGGTGGAGCATCCCTTTCTGAAGGTGAAGCGGATATTCGATTATGGGAAAGTGCGCTACCGGGGATTGGCGAAGAACACGCAGCGACTGGCGTTGCTGCTGGGACTGGGAAACCTGATGACAGCGGAGGGTCAACTGGCATGCTACGTGGAGGCCAGCATGCCCAAACCCTTCAGTAGGGCGCCTCTGGACTCGCTACAGCCCTGCCAGGGGAGAAATCACAGGGCGAAAACCAACAGTAGTCCGCGCAAGAGATGCCTCACATACAAGAATCCCGGCCCAAGAACCAAAAGACCGGCAGAGCCGAACCTTGTTCAGAGCATCCCTAGAAAATCAAGGCCGCAGATCCTCCCCAACCGAAAGCTGCCAGCCAGTGGCTAGGGTATGGTAGTCCCGGTCCAGCGCCCCGGCCATCGCCAGGGCGGTCCACCCCTGGGCCAGGAGACAAAAGGTGTGCCACCGTTCCCGCTTCCGGAGTGTGGGGGCCAGAATAAGGCGTTGGCGCAAATCCCTCGCATCCATTTGCCGCTGTTTGAGGAACTGCTCTAACTCCCTTACACCCACCACCAACCCCTCGCAGATTCCCAGACATGCTGACCCGGTTGCTTCACAAATTTACCCCATGCTTCTGCGCTTTTTACCTCGGCTTCGGTTTAGTTCCAAGTAAAGGACCAGCCTTCCAGCCGCAGCGGCCCGGCCGTGGGAAAGTCACGGCCCCGCTCCCCTGAAGCATACCCCTGTGTGCGGAGGCAGCCCCACATCCTCTGCCTCCCACACGCTTTCGATCGTTTTGCTAAAACGGAGCATGGGCTTCCTCCCATATGATGGGGAAAACCGGTTTTCCCGAGGATGGAGGTGACAGCCACACCATGAGTACACTCTTTCAGAAATACCCGTTCAGCGACCTGGTGCATATTTTCCCAGTCATGAGCCGGGAGGAGTTCTCCGCCCTTGTGGCCAGCATCCGTGTGCACGGGTTGCTGGAGCCCATTATGCTCTGGCGCGGCGAGATCATCGACGGTCGGCATCGATTCCTGGCCTGCATCAAGGCCGGAGTGGAACCGCGGTTTGAACGTCTGCCGGATGATGCCGACCCGCGGGAGTACGTCCTGGCCAAAAACCGGGACCGCCGGGATACGAGTGCCAGCCAGAAGGCCGTGAGCGCCTATAAGGTCACGTCGCGGTCAGGGCCGGGTCGGCCCCGGAGGGAGGACCGTGACAACGCAGAGCGCCCTTATACCCAGCAGGAAGCCGCGAAACGCTTTGGCGTTAGCAGGCCAATGGTCAACGCCGTTGCCAGGCTGATGTCTGAGGAAAGTCGCGCAATCCCCGCAGTACTCCGGGCTGTCGAACAGGGCCGGATCGCCGTTAACGACGCGGGGCAGGTGGCGGACGAGCCGCCGGAGATCCAGCGTGAAGCCTTGGCCCGGGTGGTCAGGGGAAAACCCACGACCATAGCCCGCGCGGTAGGGCAGGTGAAACGGGAAACCGTCCAGAGGGAAGATTCCCTGGCGCTGGAGTCCACCCTGGCGAGGCCCATCGGAGAGACCGTCACTCTGCACCACGCGGCGGTGGCAGACCTTCACAACAAGGTGGCGCCGGCCAGCGTCAATGCCATCATCACCCATCCCCCGGCCGCGGATGAGAGGTCGTTGACATCGTTCTCCGACCTGGCCTCCTTTGCCACCCACGCGCTCAGGCCGGACGGCGTGATGGTGGTCGTGGCCAGCGCCTCGAGTCTGCCGCAGTTCCTCGAGGGCCTGCGGCACCCGGAATTACGGTGGGTCCTGGAGTTCGACATGCTGTTCGGGAGGGGGCATGGCAGGTCGGGCCGGCCCCACTTCGTCAACCTGCGCCGGAGGCCGCTGCTGGTCTACGGAAAGATGCAGTTCCGGCTCACCGGCGGAGACGACGTGATCGCCGTGCCGCCGCCCGAAGAACTCTCCGAAGGACAGGAACGGTGGCATCCGGTTGAGGTCGGGATGTCGATGTTAGTCGAGCGTTTCACCCGCCCCGGGCAGGTGGTCTGCGACCCGTTCCTCCTGGGCTGGCGCGGCACCGCATTGGGGTCCAGGAGGCACGGCTGCAGCTTCATAGGCGGCGAACGGGACCGGTCCTGCCTTGACCGCACGCGGGGTTACCTGGTGGAGGCTGAGGGATGAGGTGCTTCCTGAGGGCGCCGGCAGCCCGGGCCAGATGCGTGTGAACATCGGTTGGGCCCGGCTCACCCATCGATGATCCGCGTGTCCGGGTGACCCGAGACCCCGGGACACCCGGATATTCTCATACTGCAGGTTGTTCCCAACGCCGGGACTTGAAAGACCGGAGCGCCGCCGGAAGAAGGATGTTCAGGTCCCAGGGAAATTGTCCAAATTTGGGCAATTTCCGGAGGGGGGAGGCAGGCCCGGATGGCGGCCCGAGCGGCAATAGCTACAAGGCCTACCCGTCCCGGTTCGGGCCGTGCCTGTCCGGTTGTGTCCCGTACGCCGGGTGGCCAGGTTTTCACAAGGGCGAACCAGCCCCCGGGCAGGGACGGCGGCGACTCCCCACGTTTCGGGAAGAATCTGATTTCGGGAAGAATCTGACCGTGCCAACCGCCCACGTCCATACGGGAACGTCACGTGTCCACCGGGTTGGCGGCGACCACGTTGGAGCATTCAGGCCAACTCTGTCCCTTGGACGGCCCGTATTGCACCAGGAGCAAACGTCCTGCTCCGCGCTCCATATGGGCCGGCTGCCGGGAACCCGGCGGCCATGAGGCAACCGGTGAGGCTACATCGCCCTCGGGGCAACCCTCCGTTTCAGGTGGCCGGGTATGTCCGCCGCAGAAGATGCAATGGCCGCCCAGGTTGAAGATCGTCCAACCCTGGGAACGAAGCCGCCGGAACAGCAACGTTGCCGTTCCGGCGGGGCTCACCGCGTCACCCAACCTTACTGACGTGGATATTCATGGCTTTTGGAAGAACCACGCAGAAATCAGTTATGGACCAATCACGATTTCTTGCGATGGAATATTGGACGAGAAAATTGCGAAACTCTTTAGTTGCCGAAGGGCCAGAAGAATAATAGCGTGAATAGGATTCGTCGGCCATTCAGGATGGGGGAATTCGGCAAATACGTTAACGGTATTCGTCCCAAATTAGCAGTCGCACGCTCAGTTGGGCAGTTTCGCAATTTTCTCATTGGACAGGGCATATTGACACGGGGCCGCGCGGACGAGTATGATCGACAGTGACTCACACAGAGTGGCCCGGCGGTGCTAAGAACACCCCAGGCCATGGCGCCACCTGAACTGGACAGGTGATGCGGTGGTATTGTACTACACGCAGACCCGCTCCCGACAGGGGCGGGTTCTTTGTTTTTCTACAGAGAACCCAGCCCCTTCGGGAGCGGGGGCGCTCCACCGGACGGTGGGGTGTCACTGGCCCCTTCAGGTATGGCACACCAGCGAACCTAAATTTACCTGGAGGTGGACCATGGACTCCGTTGATCTCAACAACCTGCGGGGCAGAGAGTACCCCGAGCAGCACGACAACGGCTGCATAAGCGGCACTACCGAAACCATTTTCCGCAACCATCGCCGCAGGCTGCTCCAGCTTTTCCAGGAAGCTATCCGGAGGGGGTGGGTCTGTTTCGCGGCCGCAGCCTGGCTCACCGACCTCCAGATCCTCGACGCAATGGCGAAACTGCCATGCGCCGTCATCGCGCAAAAGGAAGATTTCCTCCGGCCTGACATTGGAGAGGACGAGTCAGACCGCGAGCGCTGGACGGCCCGCCTCCACCGCAAGTACCGGGCCATAGAGGACTCGGACCAGATCGGCCAGGCAGGCGGCTACTTCCAGCGCCAGCACATGCCCCATCCCCTGTGCGATATGTCCGAAACCGGCGACCCGGGTATCGCCGGTGTCCGTTGCTTCGGTCTGCGCAACGACCGCAGCGGGGACACTCCCCGCCGGCGGCCTCTGATGCACCACAAATTTCTCGCTTTTGCCGAGCTCTCCCTCCGACCCGTCACCGGCTCCGGACAAGTCAACCCGTACGAGGCCGTGGAATGGAACGGGCAGGTGCTCTGGACAGGGTCTTGCAACCTGAGCAGGATGGCCATGCGGTCTTGTGAAGCCGGGTACATCATGCGCGACCCGGTCGCGGCCGACGCGCATATCCGGGAGTGGGCGCAGATCGCCGCCCTGAGCGAGCCCCTCGACTGGACCTCGGCGTGGATTGATCCCCAGTGGCGCCTGGGTTCGTGACGCTGTGCAGGACTCCCTGGTGGGCGGCGGTCCCAAGATGTGGGACCGCCGCCGCGCTGGTGACAATTGCGTCTTTATCAAGGCGTTGGCTTCTTGACATAATCAGACCACGCCACCGGGGAGGAGACTCCCCTGGTGGCTGGCAGAGCGCCTTGCGGCGCTCTGCCCTCGGGAGGTGCGGTATGGCAAGGTTGCGCAGGGACGGCCCCTACTTCTGGGTCACATGGCTCACCAAACTGCTGAGCGGAGAGAACTCCTGCGAGTGGGCGAGCTGGTTCAGGGCCCGCCACGAGAGCGGCAGCTGGGAGCAGGTCCCCGGGGACTTCGACCGGGCCGGGTGGCAGATGGCCCACACGGCGATGGTCAACGACTCCCGCGAACACTGGGAGGAACTGGGTTGCACGGTGTTCACCGAGAGGCAGAACAGCCTGAGACTCAGGGGCGAATCCGGCACCCTGGGCGGCCAGCCGGACCTGGTCGCCAGGAAGGGCGCCGCGGGCACCATCATCGACGTAAAGACCGGGAAGCCCGGCCCGGCCCACATAGTCCAGGTCATGCTGTACATGTACTCCGTGCCCAGGGCCATCGGGCAGCACCGTGACGTGATCTTCGACGGCCAGGTGGCATACACGGACCACGCCGTGAATATACCGGCGGAAGCGGTGGACGAGGAGTTCATTGAACGGCTGGCTCAGCTGGTGCGCAGGCTGGCCCCGGACGCGCCGGCCCGGCGGGTGCCCAGCCCCGGCGAGTGCCGGTTCTGCCCCATCACGGCGGCGGACTGCCCCGACCGGGCGGCGGAAGACGGTTTCGAGGAAGGGGTGACCACGGACTTCTGAGCCGGCGGGCCCGGAAGCAACCGGCCGGCCCCTCCCTGCATCAACTCAGTAGGGACCCGTGGCGGCGTTACTGGACGCCAGACGCCTGCCCTGGCTCTCCCCGGGAGTGAAGAAACCGGGGTGGAGACCTCATGGAGACGCCCCGGACGTCACCTCCGGGGCTCGCCGGCACACTGCCGCCACGAAGTGGCAACGTCATGAGGATGGGGACATAATTCCGGCTGTCGTCAACATCTGCGCGTTGGCGGGCCTGGCCTGGCTGGCCCGGTGGTGGTGGAAACGGATTCTGGTCCGGGTCTGGGACAGGGGATACAGCCTGGGCTTTCTCAGAGGATGCACGCAGCGCCTGGGGTGCCGGACCGGCTGGAACCTGGAGGACTACGGGGGCCTGCAGGACCTCATGGAAATGTACGAGGAGAGAGTATCGAAGTCACAACTGCCCGAGATCCCGGAACTGCGCCGGACAGTATTCAGGCCCGAACCCGAAGACACGCCCCGGATGGACGAGCGGCTCTGCGAGCGGTGGCGGGTGGCGGCGAGACTGCCATGTGGTACGTGATGGGCACAATGGGCCATGGAGACGCCGGGAGGAGTTGAAGGCCGCCCTCTACGACCTGTACGGGAAGCACGGCAAGCCCGTGGACGGGCTGAGGGCCGAGTTGGGGGACAGGGACTAGGCCGCAAGCCAGGGATTCGACATATCCGGTCGGCAGAGGGCCGCGCCAAGTGGAGGAGACAAATATGACAGTGAACGAACTGGTCCAGGAACTGCAGCGGCCGGACCGGCCGGACCTGGTCGTCCATATTCCCTGCCCCCACTGATGCGGCCAGCGCGGCGCCGACTTCGACCTGCTGGACGCGGAACATGTCGTGCAGATGGAACGGGACGGACGGCAGGCGGGCCTGCTGGGCGACACGCGCCAGCAGTGCCTCGAGGACAGGAGAAGCGACAGCCGGACACGAGTCCGGACTGCTGCTGCCGGGCGCGCCTCGGAACTTGCCGCCGGCCTGGGTCTGCAGTACGCGCGGACCCTCACGCACACGGACTTTGAGCGGATGTATCAGGACATGAGGGAAGGACACCATATCGCCAGGAGCAGGTCCAGCCGTCTCCTCCGGCCCAACCTGGTGATCGAGGCAACGGACGGACAGGACACTCACTATGTGATGGTGGAAACGCCGTTCCGGGCTTCCCCGGAGGACATCGCCCCGGTCCGGATGGGTGTGGGACTAATGACGGAGCTTACAGGGTGCACATGCCGGGCCGTTATAGCCTGCGTCGTGCGGGACCCGTCGGCAGAGGCGGACATTGCTTCCGGCCAGGTCAACTGGCATTTCATCGAACGGGGAGAGCTGGAGGCGGAATGACGGGCGTTCCCGTCCGAAACCCGGAAGATGGCGCAGATGCGTGGCTGGGCGGAATCACACCGGTGCGGCCAGGCGGGAAAGACCTGGGCCTTTTGAACACCCTTAATCGAAGGGAGAGATGGAGTGAGCGGCAACGAAGACCTGACGCCGCAGGAGATGGTGGACAACATACGCGCCATGCGAAGGGCCGAGGAGGTCACCCAGGAACAGTCCGGCGCATTCGCCGCCCAGCCGGGCTGGACGGTGCCGGCAATGTGGATTTCGGACTACGCTGCGCCCCACGGCGCGGCCTTCCACCACGGGATAGCCCGCGAGACGGTGAGGGTCGCCCTCGAGAACATGCGCTACAGGCTGGCATTCAGCGCAACCAAAGCGGTCCGCCACTTTCACTCCGCCAGTGAGGTCATTGAGTTCGTGCAGGAAGTGGAGCCGCACCTGCGGGACTGAGCGGTTTCCACAGAGGGCTTGCATGGCACACCCCAAAGTGGGCCATGCTCTTCCGCAAACCTAACCTCCCAGCCACCGGTTGGCATCTGTTCCACCCGCGTAGCTCAAAGGCTTCGCACGCGTCATCCTGCCGGATGGTACGATCGAGCGCGCCGAAATACCATGGTACGAAGCGCACGGCATGGGACGGAAGGAAACCAGGATAAAGCGCATCCTGAGACGAGCCCAATGAACGCAGAACGCATGACCTGCGTCAGGAACGGCGGGTACCCCTCGTCCATTGAGGTGAACAAGGTCTACGAAGGCCTGCCCGACGACGCGGCCGAAGAGCACGGCCTGCGGCGCATCGTCGACGAGTCCGGCGAGGACTACCTCTACCCCAGGTCGTACTTCAACCCGGCAGGACCAGCACGGCAGCCCGGCCTGGCCGCAGAACCTGCAGGGGGACGGGCCGGCCCCGCCCGCCCGGACACCAGCCCGAGGCCACCCGGCTGAATGCAAACCCCACCCGCAGCACGCCGGGATTCCAGCGGTAGAAATTCCCCTGCCCGCCAGGACGTATCCGGCGGGCATTTTCACGCTCGCACCACCTACGGCCACGTCCGGAATAGCCCGGAAAGCATCAACCCCCGGCGGGTTGCCTCCGAGCAACAGATAACCCCCACCGCAGGGCGGGGCAGGGCATACAACCGGCCAAAAACCCGCGCAGGGGAGTAGAATCAGAGAAAGAGCGGGGCCTGCGGGGTAAAGACGCCGAACCCCCGTCACAATCAGGGGGCGTAGCCTGAAAGGGGGAGCGCCCCCTTTTCATTTGCCGCAAGGATGGAACACACATGAAGGTCGCCTGCCTCAGGAAGAACCTCATCAGGGGACTCGGCGCCTCCGGAGGCGACATCCCCTCCAGGACCGCCATGGACATGCTCCGGAACGTGCTCATCGACCCCTGGGAGACCAGGCTCAAAATTTCCGGGACCAACCTGGAGACCACCATCACCCCCTGGACCGAGGCCCAGGGGGCATACTCCCGGGTGCGGCCCCGGCCCGGTGTGCGCACACCGGGCCGGGGCCGCACTGCTGCCAGGCGCGGCACCCAACGCCCGGCGTACCGGGCCACGCCGGTTCCGGCCACTCGGGGCCGGGAGTCCGGCCCGTTCGCTTCACAGCGCCTGCCCAACCGCTGCGCCGGACGCCAGCGGCCAACCGTCCCGGCCACAGGTCCCAGGAGTCGGGTTTCTAATCCATTGCGGGTAACGCCGATACATACTCTCTGACATTCAACACTCCAGAATCGCTGGACCAGGACATCAACCCGCGGCCAAAGGGAGTCCCGAAAAGATAGTCCCACCCGGCATCGTATACGCAGCCAGTGGTCTTGATATCCCCCCTTGGGTGGCGCCTGCCGGCTGCGGGGGCCATTTTACCCAAAGCGCTGTCCCATTGCAGGCGTGTTTTGTTCCATACTTGAACCATCGACCCACCTGAAATAATGTCCCTTTGGCCATCCCCGGCCATCTCTTCTTCCAGCATGGAGTTTTCCCTCCCAAGAAGGGGAGACAATCAGGGTGGAGTCACCTCGCCAGGCACCGGAAAGCAAGCCGGGTCGCCCGGTCAAGGGCTGATTTGAAGCATGAACTATCAGGCATCGCCGGTCACCGTTGGGATGAAGGCGGGACCAACCCGGACCGGCTCCTCCGAAGATGTGCAGAAGGAGACCGGACCGGTTCTGTGGAGTCACGAACCAGTCCGCCTGACCGCCAACGTGCATATCTACGGCCAGAGGGAAAACGCAGGGGCCGGCTCAATTCCTCCCATGCAAGGCCGGCACGCAGCGGTCTCGGGAATACCGGTCCTCGCCCCCGACAGGGTGATGGGTGCGCCCAGCAGCAGGCATCCACCGGGACCGGATGCTCAGGTTGACTTGGCGCACCGCCTCCATGCGGGAGAGGTCTCCGGCCACCAGCGCGACCTGCATCTGCCGTCCCGGGTTACTTCAGACGGTTTGATCAGAGACCTTCCGAATCCGTTTCATGGCCTTCGGGCAGGCTTCGCGGTTTCAGAGCAACGTGTTCTCGCCGGTGCGGTCTCACGACGTGGCGGCGTCCGTCCACGAAAGAGAATGCCGCGACGACCCGGACATGAACCGCTCCCTGCGTCACTCCAGCGGATTCCCAAGGCCTTCGGTCCACCGGGACCACCCCGGTAGCGGTCTACCGGAAAGGCGTGGCCGAGCAATCCTATCACCGGCTGAAGGGCGCTATTGAGCGGGTCTCGAATCAGCAGCCAGCGGATGGGCGCCGGCGGCTTGCCGGTATGATACCAGACGGCGGTTTGAGAGGCAGTTTCCACCGTACGCGCGGCGCCGTCGTACCAAGCTGCTGACGCCTGTTCCCAGGGCACACCGGAATGGTCAATGGATTCCTTCAGCGTGGGCAAACGCCGGCCCTTGACCTGGGGACGTCCGTTCTGGCCGGGCAGACGCGCCGGCGCCGGTCCATAGAGGCCCGCGCCCAGACGCAAACGGGTTATGAAGGTAACCGGTTGCGGCAGCGATTGGCAGAAGTGCAGCAGGTCCGGAGCCTGCCCCGTGCCACGACACGGGGACGGCGTAGCCGCTGTCTCCCACCAGCGCCAAGGGACGGCGGGGCGGCCAGCGCCGGAGTTGCAGGACCATCTGACTGGCCCGGCCGGTGAGCTTTTGGGAGTGCGTCCTCTCTGCCGGAAATACCGTTCCGAGGGAGCCGGCACCGTCAGGAACGGCAAGGCCCAATAGCGTCCGGGCCAAGGAATATGGCCCAGCCACATCAGACAGACCCGGCGCAGGCCGCTGACCTTGACCGGATAGCTCCGGCTGGAGCGCACGGTATCACGGTAAATCCCGCGGGCGCTGATTTTGGGGCCGCCGCGCCGCTCCACGGTTTCGTCGATGCCGAACACCAGCGGGCCGTCGCCTTGGTCGAGGTACCGGACCAGAAGATTCAGCAGGATGCGAGCCGCCTGGAGTGGCGACCACGCCGCCCGGTTGAGGACGTGATGATAGCGGGCGTAGTTGCGGTCGCCGCTCAGACCCATGACGCGGAGCGCCGAGGCCACGGTGCGCCGGCCGGGAGCGAGGACCGCGCCGGCAAGCAGGACCTGGGCTTGCCGCCAGGCCGGGGTCCGAAACAGTGTTGCGAAGGGATTGAGAACGGGTAGAATTGCTTTGGGCAGGGTAAGCATCGCTTGGCCTTTCGTGGAAGTTTGGCCCGGTTAGCCTACCCTGTTTCATGTTTACCGGCTTTTGTACAAAGTCCAGTGCAGCTATCATTAGGAAAAGGGGCCTGTTTCGCATGGTGCAGGGGGGCCGGAGCCCGCATCAGATGAGCCTGTGGGTGAAAGGTGCGTCGTGGGGGCCCGTGCGGAGTCTGAACCCAGGAGGTCACCGACATGCAGACCGGCCGCCCACCCATCGAACCTCTGGACCCGCGTCAGCGGGCTGCTGCCGAGGCTCCGGAGGGCCCCGTCCTGATCCTGGGCGGACCAGGCACGGGCAAGAGCCATGCCCTCCTCGCCCGCGTGGCGGTGCTGCTGGAGAGAGGGAAATCGCCGTTGAGCATCGCCTGCCTCTCCTGCTCCAGACAAGGCGCCGAGGACCTGAGAAGGAGGCTGGCTCAATGTCCTGAAACCCGTGAGTCTTCTTCCCAAATGTTCATCGGGACCTTCCACGGATGTGCCCTATATTCGCTCCGTACGTCGGGAGCCGGGGTCCTGGGGATCCCTGCGCATTTCACGGTCCGCGACCGCCGGCAGGCTGTGGAAACGCTGTCGGAGCTACTGAGCGCGAATCCCGACCTGGGAATCCCGCCCCGCCGGGCCAATAGGGTCCTGAACTGGCATTGGCTGGACCAGGCAAGGTCGAGGTATGACTCCGTCCCTCCGGAAGCCTCCTCCTGGCTCGAGGCTGTCCGTCTTCACACTGATGAGAAAAGTCGACAAGCCGTCGTTGACGTGGACGACCTCATCCCACTGGCCGTCAGGGCCATGGAACGGGATCCACAGTTCAGGGACTCCTGGAGATCCATGATCACGAAAGACATTCTGGTCGACGATTTCCAGGAGATCACCGAGGCGCAGTACGAGTTCCTGACCCTGATGACCAGCACCGCACGCTCCATCGCGGTCGCGGCCAACCCCAACGAATACGCCGGTCTGCAACCGGGGTCGGACCCGAGCTTGCTGGAGCGGTTCCGGCTGGACTGGCGCGAGGTCAACGACCGGGACGACCTGGCGGCCAGGGAACCGCGGAGACGCCGGTTCCATCTGCTCACGGTAAATCACCGGGCAACAGGCTCTCTGTCGCAGGTGGCCGACCGGATGGTCAGCCACCAGACCATGACCGGCCTGCATCAGGACGGCCAGAGACCGTTCCGGATCGCGGGTACTCCGCCAACCCTGGTGAGATTCGAAGGGCGGCTGGCGGACATGTACCTCCATGTGCTGCAGGCCGCGCGGCAGATGGTGGAGGAGGAGGGGAGTGCGTGGGAGGACCTTGCGTGTATCTACCGCAACCACGAGACCTTCGACCGAATGCGGACGCTGGTGCTGGCCGAGGGCATGCCCTACACCGTGCTGGGAGGCGGCCGCCGGGAGCGGGGCGGCGACGCCGTCATCGCCATGCTGACCCTGCTGCTGAACCCCTACGACGCCAACTCCTTCTCCGCTGCGGCCGCCATTGACCCGCGCCCCGGGCGCAATCGCCTGGACGGCCCGGGAACAGGGTATCAACCTGGCCCAGGCGGCCGAGACTCACATAGCCGAGTACGAGCACGGCAGCCGGACTCGCCGGGACCTGCTCCATGTGACCTCCGGCTGGCGCGAGCTGACCGCGATGCTCGAGAAACCGGAAACCTCCCCTAACGACCTGTGCCAGCGCGCCATGGCCCTGCTCAGGGCCGCCCGGCAGTCCCGGTCCGACCAGGTCGTCGAGCCAGACATGGTCGAACTGGTCGTGATGGCCCAAACCATGCCGCTGTACGAGGACGACACTCCGAGAGACCCCCTCATCAGGCTCCTGGACGACCTGAACGCCGACCCTGATCACGACCCCCTTGCGCTGGAGAAGAGCGACTACTTTGCTGGCGACCGGGGCATGACCTTCAGCACAATCGCCGCCTCCGCAGGACTGCAATGGAAAGTAGTCTACGTCCTTGACGCCAGCGACGGCGTGATGCCCGGACATGTCAACCCCGGCGACGAGGAGCGGCGGCACGCGGAGCAGCGCCTCTTCTACGTGGCCTCGACGCGGGCCAGCGACCGCCTATTCTACTGCTCCGCGGTGAGAAGCGGCGAGAGCCAGAGCGCCGTGCCAAGCCGGTTCCTGGACACCATCGGGGATGACCTCCTGCAGGTGGAGAGCATCCCCGGCCCGGACCCCTTGTAGCCGCCATGCGGAGACGCCGGGAACCAGCCGGTCCACAACGATTGGTCCACGGGGAGCCAGCCGGGTTGGCAACCGGCTGGGCGGTTCACCAGTAGCCCCCAGTAAACCGCCGGACCCGGAAGGAGCGTCGGGCCAGAGGGCTTCATCCGCCATACGAAGATCAGACTCCAGGACCACTTCCCACACCGGACCGTGGCCCGCTGTCTATGGCGATGTGCCTCCCAACCGGCGACAGGCGAGGAGGAAACGGCGCCGTCAACCCAGGCGACGGGCCACCGCAGGGAGTAGCAAAAATCCGATGTTCGGCGGACTGGAACTCACCGCGGCGATGCACCCCGGAACCACCTGGGCCAGACTCGGTGTGCGTCCGCATCAATACGCATGAGGACGTATGTCAGCGACACGGCATGGGAGGAGACAATGACCGTCACTCCGGCCGGACATGGCCCGTCCATCACCGGGACCGGAACCGGCGCCGGCTCAGTCACCGGCCTGCCCCCGAGTGCGCCGGAGGCTCATTCCCATTCCGCGACTCATCATCCTGCGCCCCGGGTGCGCAGGACCCGCCCTCGCCGGCATGACGCGGCCGGTCCACCGCCACCGGACAGCCCGGTACTGAGGCCGCACCACGACGAGGCAACGCTCCCTGACGCCGACTTGCTAAAGGCGTCCGCCGACCATTCGGCCTGGAGGCAGGATGAAACTGGCCGCGGAGAGCGGGAGAAAACTCGCGGCGCACAGCTTCCAAGGCGATTCGTGCCTGAGAATGTTAACAAGGTCCCTATCCTGTCCCCCGGCCACCAGATGCATGCCAAATTCGCATCGTGAGTGCACAGCTTCAGGTATGAACCGAAGCGGTGGAACACCTTTTGATGACCAAAACACAGACGCAAAGCTTCTATCGGGTTTTACGTATGTACAGGGGTACCATTGACCTCTTCAGCATCTCGGGCATGGGTACAGAAAGCCTCTTTCGAACGCTCGAACGTCCAGCGGCAACCCTGCCCCGGACATCCTCAGAACACCGGTGCACACCTCCAGGCGTGGCATGAGGTGAGAATCTCCCATTGATTGACTGAGAACCAAATAGCAAAGTTCCCAATTCAGTAATTCCTGCGATTAGGTACCAGTCAGGGAAATCGAAGGGAGGGGCGCCGCCGCTCATCCCGCCAAGATGGGCAGGATGGTCAGCACACCGGTCCGACGCGCCCGCCGGGCAGTCGGTCCTCCCGGACACGGACCTCTGTCCCCCGCCCAGCCCGCGTGTGGCTGGCGAAAGAGCGCCGGAGCGTGGGGAAAACTGCCGGAAAGGACAAACCGCTCGCCGGGGATGAATGCCCCGCGCCGGTAACCCGGGCGCCCCGGGCCTCGGCATTGCAAGGACGCGCCTTCCCATCTCGGGAAGGGGCACGGCGCCGTGCCCCACCCACGCGGGAACGACTTGAACCCCGGGACATGTGCTGATGCCGATGCAGAATTGAGGGAAAACGCCGAAAGGGAATTGACCCGCCTGACTGAGAAAGCGTTATTCCCGGGACCTCCCATTCCGCCGGGTTATTCCTTCGAAAGTCAACTCCTGCCGGACCTCGGGGCGCGACGCCGGCCGCGGACTCCGACCGGCTTCACCTGTATACCCGGCGGCGAGGCGGGCTGGGGCCAATGAGTTGAAGGACCGGGCCGGGCGTGGCCGCTCATCCGATGGCCGCGTGGGCGCCGGGGCTGGATTGCGCATGTGCACCTCAGCGCAGGACCACCGGCTCGCCATACATGGACCAGCAGCGGGGGTCCATGAAGCCGTACTCCTCCAGCCGTCCGATGGTGGTGGTGAGCATCTCCAGTCCTGCCTCTTTGCCAATGCGCTCAAAGTTTTTTTCGGCGGAATCGCTGCGGCAGATGACCAGCACCGGAAACCGGTCCTGGCGGCGGGGATTGGCGTAGCCCGCGAGCTTTTTCTCCACACGGCTTTCGCCCTTGGCGCTCCGTTCAAGTTCGATGTAAAACCATCCGGGCCCACAGGGACTTTCGGCAAGGAAGGCCATGGCGTCGGGTGCGATACCGCCGTCGCCCAGATGTTCCCAGGACCGCTGCCCCGAGGCGACCGGCGTCCCGGAGCGCATCAGGCGGGCCAGCAGCCATGTCACCCCGTCCTCGTGGGCCTGACGGCTGCCCCGGCGGCGTTTCCTCCGGCCCTCGTCATTCCCGGCCCTGGGCGCCCTGCTCCTGACCCTGGACCTGGGGGACTCGACCCGGTCCCGCTTCACCAAGAGGTCCATCCCCCGGGACGAAAGGGAGTAGCGGTAGACCCTTTCGCCCTTGATTTGCCTCTGCTCGATGAGCCCCGCGTCGAGCATCTTCTTGAGGCGGCGGTGAACGCTCCGGCTCGTGTCATCCTCGCCCATCGCCTCCCGGACCATGTTGGTCGTACTGTCTGGCCGCTGCGCCAGGAAGTCGAGGATTCGGGCCGTCAGGACGCTCCCTTCCCTGCCCCAATCGAATGGCTCGCCCCCATCCGGGTCGGACTTACCGCCCCTGGCCCAGGGGGACTGCCTCACTCTCCTCTCCCAAGGCCAGCCCCCCATGTCCCTGGGATACGTCCGTTGGCGCACCCAGCCGCGGCTGTCCAGGGGCCGGGAGGCCCCGGTGCGGGCGCCGTCGGCGACACACCAGACCGCGGCCCGGTCCCGGAGGGGGCCGAATTGGCGTACGACCCGCTTGACCAACTCCCTCTGCCACTGGTCGCTGACCACAAAGCACAGCAGGCTGGGCCACGCGGGCCCGTCACCGTCCGTCAGGGCCACCATGTCCCGGCCGAAGTCACGCAACCGGTCGAGAATTGAGCTCTCACTCTGCTGGCTGCCGCTCCAAAATATGGCGGCCCAGCCGTCCCTGTATCTCACGGCGGCGTCGAAGCTGACCGAGTCCACCCAGTGGAACTCCTCCACCGGGCCCAGGCCGTTTATCTCTCCAGCAACCTGGTAGGCCCACTCCACCAACGGCAGGCGTTGCAGCAACCGGGCCCGCCCCCACTCCTGGTGCCACGGCGAACACTGGTCCCCGTACCGCGCCAGGGCGTCGGCGGTGAAGAAGTAGCGGGAGACCTTGTCCCGGTTCCAGCCCAGTTCCACCGAATCGGCCAGGCCGTCCCCACACAGATCGTTGATCCCGGCGTATACCCGGGAGCGGGGAAGTCTGCCGCTCTTGGCAATGTCATCGACGCCGGCGAGGGGTTCCTGGGCCAGGACCCCGAGCACATCGGCGGCAGCCCGGGACATGGTTAAACTTGGAACGTAACGACTTGGTATCATAACTCCCTCCTGATTCGGCGGCCGGGCGCGTTTCTTTGACCCGTTTGGCTCTGGACCGTTGGGCCGTCCACGGTGCCCCACAATGATCAGAGGCGGTCGTGGATTGTCCGTTTCGCTTCCTCTCTCAGCCACTCCTGCAACAGGAAGGCGGGGATCACGATTTTCCGGCCATCCCTGACGTGTGGAATCGGAGAGTCCCGTCTTCGCAGCCAGGTTTGGAACTTGGGTACGGAAACGCCCAGGACCCGGGCGGCTTCCTTGGCGTTGTAGCAGGTGATCGGGCCGGGATGCGCGACATGCTCGGCCAATTTGGCCGAGACCCATGTGCATAGGGCCTCCGTATCCTCGGCGGTCCACAGTCTCCATCCCGTGGGCGACTCGGGATCACGGGCCAGGAGGAGGGGGGCGCCGCTGGTTCCGCACAACTCCTCAAGGAATAAATTCAGGTCTACAGGCTCAAGAAACATCCGGCACCTGCCGAGAGTGAGTTCTTGCGTATGACGTGACGCGTCGGCGTGCCAGGGGGGACTCTATTCCCCCTGCTGCCCACGCCAGACAGGAATACCCGGTACTTCAGGGACGCGCCGCGATTCACATCACCCACCCAGAATTTGCACTTGATTACTTGATGCCATCGTATCGCAGAGCCTCGACCTAGCGTTTGAACATTAGCGAACGTCCGTAGGCCGGACGCTGTCCGAGTATCGGCATAGCCTGGCAGTCCGTCCGAGAAACAGGGTTGATAAACCGTTGGGAGTATGATGGGACAGAGCATCAGAGGAACGGAGCGGTCAATGAGCAAGACCTACCTTCCCTACGATCCGGACCAGCAGTTGCTGCTGCCCGCGGCGCTGCAGGAGTGGTTGCCCGATGACCATCTGGCCCACTTCATCTCCGACGTGGTGGACCAGTTGGACCTGTCGGAAATCACCGCCCGGTACGAGTGGGAAAACCGCGGCGGGCCGCCGTATCATCCCCGGATGATGGTCAAGGTGTTGCTTGACGGCTACTGCGTGGGGGTGGCTTCTTCACGAAGGATCGCAGGGCGGCTCCACGAGGACATCGCCTTCCGGGCGCCGGCGGCCAACAACACCCCTGACTTCCACACCATCTCGGACTTTCGCAAGGACCACCTGGCTGCGCTCTCGGACCTGTTCCTGCAGGTGCTGGCGTTGTGCCAGCGGGCGGGGCTGGTGAAGCTGGGCCACGTGGCGCTGGACGGCGCCAAGGTCAGGGCCAACGCATCGAAGCACAAGGCGATGAGTTACAAGCGGATGAAGGAGAAGGAGGCGCAGTTGGCGGCGGAGGTGGCGGAGTTGCTGCGGCAGGCCCAGGAAGCGGATGACGAGGAGGACAACCGGTACGGCAAGGCCAAGCGCGGTGATGAGTTACCGGGGGAGCTGTCCTTTCGGGAAGGCCGGTTGGAGAAGATACGGGAGGCCATGGCGGCACTGAAGGCCGAGGCCCGGGCGGAGGCGGAGCGGGCCAAAGCTGAGGGCAAGGACCATCCGGGAGTGCCGGAGGACAAGGCGCAGCGCAACTTCACCGATGCTGAGTCCCGCATCATGCCTGCACCGGGAGGCCGGGACTTCCAGCAGGCGTACAATTGCCAGGCCGTGGTGGACAGCGCTCACCAGGTGATTGTGGCGGCCCGGGCCACCTACCAGGCATCGGACAAGCAGCAGGCCGTGGCCATGCTGGAGGAGACCATCAGCAACACGGGCGTGGCGCCCAGGGAAGTATCCGCCGACGCCGGTTACTACTCGGCGAAGGCAGTTGACGGCCTGCAGGGATTGGGCGTGGACCCCTGCGTGGCGCCGGAGCAGGCCCGCCGCGGCAGAGTACCGCCGCCAGCCCCCGGGGACGCATACCCAGTGGTCTGTCCCCCGGGGACCGGATGCGGCGCAAGTTGCAGACCAAGCGAGGCCGCCAGCGTTGCGCCCTGCGCATGGAGCCCGTCGAGCCGGTCTTCGGCCAGATCAAGCGGGGCCCTGGCTTCCGGCAGTTCCTGCTGCGGGGCTTGGCGAAGGTCAGGGCGGAATGGTCTCTCATCTGCACCGGACACAACCTGCTCAAACTGTTCCGCTTGGGTCGTCAAGCCGACGGTGCTGGCGGGCCAGCGGGTATTGTTCCCCATCGGCTTGGCGCCGGCGAATCCCGGGTCTGCCAACAGCATCAGCTATCGCCACGCCGGCTCCCACTACCGCAAATTCCTGATCCTCAGGCGGGCTGCTAGGGCTGGAATCCATCCACCAGTGAGGTGATGCTCACTCGAGCGTGTTGCCCGCGTCCACTGAGAGGGCCATTTCGGCAAGCACAACGTCACGGATTTGCGTCAACCCAGAGTTCTGTCCTTGGGTGCGAGAGGAGACGTCTCTCTACCAGGCCTATCCGCACTGGGGATAGGCCTGGTAGAGGACTCCAGGAGAGGGACCGTTGAGAGCGGGAGTAAGCCAGTATCGCTATCGGTGGGAGACGAAGTAGGAATCCGCTAGCTCAACCATGTCCTTGAGCCCGGTAATCATCCCGAACAGGTGCACATGCTCCGGTCAAGGTCCAAAGCCGGGTGCACCGGCGGCGAGTTTTGGGAAAGGAATTCACGACAGCCAGGAACTCACAACGGAACCATAGGGCGCACTCAAGGGATGCAGCCCGGCATTGCGCGCCAGCATTTGGTGGCATGACCGGGAGACCGTCGAGGCGAGGGCACGGCAAAAGGAGGAGGAGCGGGAGGTCACGAAGAGGCGGGAAGTAGCAGATGCGGGCTCACTACCCCATAAGGCCGCCCCAGGAGTTGAGTGGAAGTGCAAGATATGCCGGAAGTCCCAGGGGGTCGGTTCCCAGACTCTGTGGGAGTCCGTGAGGGAACACTGAGGATGCCGGGCCTCGGCATTCCGGTGGTGGATGATGGCTGCAACGCGGACGCTTGTGGCGCAACTCACCAGCCTCAATTGACCCGACAGTCTGCCAGGGCCAGTTACTGCAGGTCCATGCTATTAAGCAGTTTCCAGGACGGAACTACGAGGAGTGAGGGCGTCAAGTTGCGATGGAGCGCCTGTCACGTCGGATCGTCATTTGATCTGTGGGCTACCACAACTTGTAAATCTTGTTGTAAATCCTTTTCATTTCGTTCTATTGAATCCGATTGCCAATGAGGGCTGTGGCCGCCGTAGATTACGCTCAAATCTGCGTTAAATTACATTCAGCTTCTCTCTCTTTAATCTATGCCACCGGTTTTCAAGACCGGCGCATTCGTCCGCTCTGCCATCCCTCCGCAGGGCATGTATTATTGTATAACTGAATCGGACCTGTTGCAGGGTTGGTGGGGTGGCGGCTATGGAATTGAGGTCCCGGCGTCATCGTCGGACATTGGGTAGGGTGCTTGAACGGCCAACTCCCGCCGACATTCGCTGGGCGGATATCGAGTCACTGCTGCGTAGGCTGGGAATAGAGATAGTCGAACGGAGTGGATCAAGGGTACAATTGCGGAGAGGATCGATCAACACTGGAGTCCACAATTCCCATCCGCGGCCGGAGACTGGCCGCGAGACCGTGAGAGACATTGCCGTGTTTCTAAACCGCATTGGAGTCAGCCAGTAATGCAGTACAGAGGTTACGTTGCGGAGATTGCATATGATGAGTCCGTAGACCTCCTCCACGGACATGTCGTAAATGCCGGGCCGTATCCAATTGCGACCTTTGAGGCATCGGACGTAGAAGGGCTCAAGCGCGAGTTCGAGACATCAATCGAGGTGTACCTGACTGCGTGCAAGGAAGACGGCGTGGAACCCGTCCCACCATTTTCCGGTGAGTTCATACTGAAAATCGGCCCCCAGCTTCATCACAAGGTCACGATCATCGCGATGGAAGACGGGTTGAGCGTCAACGACTGGATAAAGAGAACCCTAGAGGAGAAACTTTCCGGACCTCCCTTTGTCTGGAATGAGGAGCAATTGAAACGGGGCCGCGAAATGGCTGCTCAACCTGATTCGTAACACCCTTTGCCTTCGAAGGTATAGTCAACGACTGATGTTCCGCTTCTCTCCTAGGGCCAACCTGGCCCACCGGCTGCGATGGCGCGAATGGGGCCAAGAAGCCTTCCGCGAAGCCGCTGACCAGGGCAAGCCGCTGGCCATCTTCCTGACCGCCTTCTGGTGCGGGTTCTGTCAGCGCATGGACGAAGGCGCGCTGTCGCACCCCGAGGTTATCGCGCTGCTCAACGCCTTCTTCGTGCCGGTGCGCGTCGAGGAATCACAGCGGCCCGACGTCGACCTGCGTTACAATCAGGACGGCTGGCCGACAATCGCCTTCCTCACCCCAGACGGGGACCATCTCTTTAGCGTCAATTACATGGACCCCGACCCCTTCGTCGAAGTATTGGTCCGTGTGGTGCAGTTGCACCAGCAAGGTGACCTGCTCGGTGGCGAGTCTGAGGCGCCGGATTCTCAACCTGTAGAGATTTCGGACCCTGCCACTGAGGGAGGCCACGCCCTCGGACCCGCCCTCTTTTACGAGGTCCTGGGGTTGGTGGAAGGGCTGGCCGACCCTGTTCATGGAGGGTTCGGGGACGGTTTCAAATTCCTGCATACCGACGCCAATGATTTCTTCTTGTACGTCTACCAAGCCACCGGAGAGCGGCAGTACCTAGACCACGTCCTGCATACTCTGGCCAAGCTACGAGTCGGACCGATGTTCGATGCTCCTCTGGGCGGGTTCTTTCGCTACTCTTCCAAACCGGACTGGAGCGAGCCCCACCGGGAGAAACTGCTCTACGACCAGGCGGCGCTATTACGGAATTATCTCCATGCCTGCCTTCTAACAGGAGACGCCGAGTGGCGGGTCCACGCTGAAGGTCTCATTGAATTCGTCGAATCGTACTTGTTCGATGAGGAGGCAGGGGCGTACCTGGGTTGCCAGGACTACGTTGCCTTCGACAGCCCGGTTCCCGCCGAGGCCACCCACCGGCAGACCCGTCCCGTTGTAGACGAGCTGGTGTATTGCGACGCCAACGCCGCCATGGTCTCCGCGTGCCTAGACGCCTGGTGGCTCTTGGGACGGGACGATTGCAGGGAGCGGGCGGAGCGGGTGTTGGAAACGCTCTGGCGCCGGCTGCGGGCCGAAGACGGGCGGATGTTCCACTATTGGGACAGCAACCGGGACACCGGTGGGAAGTCGCTTGGACTGCTCTTGGACTCCGTGGAAACCGGGCTGGCCCTCTTGGACGCCTACGCCATACTTGGCGGAGAGGTGTACCTCCAGCGGGCGAAACAGTTGGCAAACGCCATCAGGCAATGGCACCTGCTGCCCGAAGGCGGGGTCGCTGATATCAGCGAGGCCGGGCCAGGTAGGTTGTCTACCCCGGTATGCGTGATGCCTCAGAATGCCAGGGCCGCGCTGTTCTTTCTACGGTTGTCGGCCATCGGCGGGGATATGGGGAACAGGGAGACCGCGGGCAGGGCGCTTGCACGGTTTACCGGCTCCCACTCCATCCACGGAGCCTTCGCCGCCGGGTTTGGGCTGGCCGTGGGGAGGTTGCTGGTCGAGCCTACGCCCGCTAGGTCAATCGGGGTCTGACCTCTTCCGCAAACCGCTCCATCTGCCCCAGGAATTCCGATTCGTCGCGGGCCCTCGGCTCCATCACCAGGTAGGTCAGGCCCGCTTCCCGGTAGTGGATTACGTCTTCGGCGACCTGTTTCGGGGAACCTCTCATGGGGAGGCGGTTCTGGGGTAGGGCCGAGTTGGTAAGGTCCATGCCGGTGCGCAGCGAGACGTCGAACTGGAGGGAGTCCCGGCCCGTCTCGGACCTCAACTCTCGAAGCTGTGTGCCCACTTTTTCGATCTCGTGCGGCGTCATCCTCACGCCGTGCCAGCCGTCGCTCAACTGGGCGGCCCGGCGCAGTGCCCTGCGGGAGATGCCGCCGGTCCAAATGGGGGGATGGGGCTTCTGGGATGGCTTCGGATACATAGTCATCCCCGTGAAACGGTAATAGGTGCCCGCGAATTCCGGCTCGTCTCTGCGCCATAGCGCCTGTAGCAGCCTGATGTGTTCGTCCGTAACCTGACCCCGGTTGTCGTAGTCTGAGTCCAGGACCTCGAACTCCTCCTTCATCCAGCCCACTCCCACACCTACGATCAGCCTGCCCCCGGAGTAGACGTCAAGAGTGGAGAGCATCTTGGCGTTGAGCACGGCATGGCGGTAAGGGAGCACCAACACGCTAAAACCCAGCTTGATCCGCGTAGTAATCGCCGCCAGGTAGGCCAGCGTTGTCACCGGTTCCAGCAGGTCCTCGTCGGGCCGCAACGGGAACGTGCCGTCGGACCGGTAAGGGTAACGGGAGCCCGGCGTCGTGGGCAGGGCGAGGTGGTCGCTGGCAAACACGCCGTCGAACCTCAGTTCTTCGGCGCGGACGGCCAACTTGGTAAGTGTAGATGGGTTGGCCAAGGCTCCCAAATTGGGCAGTATCAGTCCGCACTGCATAGGCTTCCTATCTTACGGCAGGGGGCGTTTGCTCCGTCTCCCAGCCTTGGATTTGCTTGACACTCAAATGGTCGAATGCTAAAATCGCCGACGTTCCCAGACTTATTTTACCTTGTGCGCATGGTCATTTACCGGCGTGTAATTGCGGGTCTCGCGTCGTTTCTCGTACCCCGAGCAGTTTGGCCGAGCACCCCAAAGGAGGATATTTCATGGCTCCTCAGATCGAGAAGGGGCTGAAGGATGTCTACCTGGACACCACCACGTCCAGCTTCATCGACGGCCTGGAAGGCAAACTGCTGTACCGTGGATATAATATCCACGACTTGGCGGAAAAGTCTACTTTCGAAGAGGTGGTTTACCTCCTTCTATACGGCAGCTTGCCGACGAAGGAACAGCTCTCCGAATTCGACGCCCACCTGCGGGCCAACCGCCGTATTCCCGACGAAGTAATTCAGGTGTTGGACCTGGTCAAGGATAGCCATCCCATGGATGCGCTGCGCACGGGACTATCCGCGCTTGCGGCCTTCGACGACGAAGTGAAGGATAACTCGGTGGAAGCCACCATACGCAAGGGCATCCGGCTTACGGCCATGGGGCCGACCATCGTGGCGGCGCACCACCGGCTGCGCAAGGGACTGGAACCGATGGCCCCCAACCCTGACCTTAACCACGCCGGGAACTTCCTCTACATGCTGTTTGGAGAGGTCCCCGACCAGGAGACCACCAACCTGCTGGATGTCGACTTCATCCTCCACGCTGAACACGGCGCCAACGCATCGGCCTTCGGAGCGAGGGTAGCCGCCTCCACCATCTCCGACCTTCATTCGGCGGTGGTCACCGGAGTCGGCGTCCTCAAGGGGCCCGCCCACGGCGGCGCGGCTGAGGAAGTCATGAAGATGGCCCTGGAGATCGGCCAGCCGGAGAACGCCGAAGAATACTGCCGGAACATCCTAGACAACGGCGGCCGCATCATGGGATTCGGCCACCGGGTTTACAAGGCGGAGGACCCAAGGGCCCGCCACCTGCGCGAGCGGTCTCGAGCTTTGGGCGACAAGGTAGGCCAGCCCCACTGGTTCCAGATACTCAACTACGTGGAAGAAGAGGTCATGGTCCGCTACCGGGACCGGGGTATCTTCGTCAACGTAGACTTCTTCGCGGGCTCGATTTACTACTTGCTCGATATTCCCGACGACCTGTTCATCTCCATCTTCGCCCTGGGCCGCATCCCAGGCTGGACCCTCCAATGCGCCGAGCAATACGCGGACAACATCCTGATCCGCCCGCTGCTGGAATACGCAGGGGAAATGGACCTGGAATACGTCCCCGTGGAGCAGCGCGGCTAGGCCGGTACACCGCAACCGCAAATTTTTGAGGGGGCCGCTAACGGCCCCCTTCCAGTTTTGGCTATGATTGGTGGATGTGGCCCTTGCGGGTCACTCTGATTGATGCTCCCGGAGTTCTTCACGAAGCCGGCGCACTTCAGCCTCCGCTTCAGCGCGGGCAGCCTGTACTTCCCGCCACGTCTCCAAGTAGGCGCCGGCCGACGGGTCATAGAATCGGGGCCAGCCTTCGTCCCAACACAGGCTGAGCCCCAAAACGGGGCTGTAGCCTTTGAGGACACCGTCAGGTGCGGCAGCCAATTCTATGGTCCGGTACGTGCCGTCGACCAGGAGACCCCCCCACAGGGGTTCCCCGTGATAGTTGCCGCCGGTGGGATCAAATCGCCAGTATTCGGGAATGCCCATGCGGGCGTAGATGGCGGGCTTGCGGTTGACGTCCTCCCTCGCGGTGCTTTCCGAGGCGATTTCCAGCGCCCAGTCCGGCGGCTTGCCCGTTTCCCAAGGCAGGTAGAGCTTGCGCGGACGGATGGCTCGCGCGTCAACCCCGAAGACCAGGTATATATCCGGGGAGACGCGGACGTTGAGGTTGTTCCGGTCGTAGCAGATGTAGGAGTCGAAGTCGAGAAAGACGTCGGGACGCTGGTTGAATTCCGTGAACCGGGCACTGAGAAGTTGGAAGACCTCCGCCTGTTCGAGATGCTGCTCCATCGCGTCAGGCTTGTCCGGCGGCTCGTCCGGGTTGAATTCGAGGCTGGCGTAGTCAATTTCACCCTGCCGGTTGTATGGCAGCATGGTGATCGATGGGATGGTCATAGCGGGTACCTCGCCGGGCTACAGCGCTGAGTTCTGTTGATTGAGAGCCGCCGTAGTCTCTGCGGTAGATTATAGTGGAACCCGGCCCGTGACGCCTTCGCCCGGCAACTCCAACCCCGCTCATCCTGAGCAGAGCGCAGCGGAGTCGAAGGACCCACTCCGACGCGCTAAAGGTGAGCGGTAACGAGGTAACTGTTCAGACTCGATGACGCGGATTGGCTGAATCCCACATCGGGCATCTCCATGATGAACCTCAAACGGTATCCCTCAGCCGCAACCAGTCGTTCCCGCGAAGAGCCTGCCCCCGGCTCGATCGGGGCGGGAATCCAGAAATGCCAATGATAGCGGCATTTGCTGGTTGTAAAGGTTTCTGGATTCCGGGTCAAAGCCTGCCCCGTACTGGATACGGGGCCCGGAATGACGGGCTGGGAGTAGGAAGGACACATCAAGTCCGAACAGTTACGCAACGAGCGCTCCTTTGACATGGTTGCCACTTTGGAAATAAAGTCCATGCAATCGAGTCCAAGTAATCCAGTGACCGGGGGACGGAAATTGCCGGGCCAACTATTCACTGAATACTTCCTCAGCGAGGGCATCCAGGCAACCCTGGAATGGCAGGAGTCAGTTGAAGACCCGGCTGGGCTGACGGGATTCAAATGGTCCATCTCTGAGCGGATAGACTGGCTCGCACAATTTAGTGACCCAAACGAGTCTCTGACCGAACAGGACCTGGTGCGCCCGGCATTCGACCTGCTCGGATGGACCGATTACCTGCCGCAGCAAGGGGCGGCGCGAAACGAAGACATACCCGACCACCTGCTGTTTGCCGATAGCTCCGACAGAGAGCGGGCTGGCGCCAGGAGCAGTTCACAGGAGAGATACGCGGATGCTCTCCTGATCCAGGAAAGCAAGCGTTTCGGTCTTCCACTCGATAACCGGGACCAAACTGATAAGGTGCAGAGCGGTACGCCCCACGGGCAAATTCTGAGGTATCTGTCCACGGCGGAATCGGTGTCGGATGGCCGGATACGCTGGGGGATTCTCACCAACGGGACCATTTGGCGTCTTTACGATCACCGGGCCCGGCCCAGGGCTACCGGCTACTACGAGGTGGACCTCCGCGAGGTTCTGGAACAGGATGATGACGCCTCGCTCCGAACGTTTCTGCTTCTGTTCCGGCGGCAGTCCTTCGTACACCACGACGGGTCGACGGCCACGTACCTGGAAGAGGCCATCGCCGAGGGACGGCGCTACGAGCGGCAGGTGGCGCAGGACCTTTCCGGGGTGGTGTTCCAGAGTGTGTTCCCCGGGTTGGTCAATGCCATAGCCGCTGAGTGCGACGCTGACCTTGGCGAAGTCCGGGATGCCGCGCTGGTGTTCCTCTACCGGCTTTTGTTCCTCCTATACGCGGAAGACAGAGGACTACTTCCGGTCAACGATCCCCGCTACGATGATTACGGCCTCCGCAAGCCGGTACGTGACGAAGTCGCCGCGAGGATGGAGCGGGGAGACACTTTCTCCTCGTTGGCTACCAACTACTACGATCATCTTGCTACCCTCTTCCACCTCATCGACCGTGGTGACCTTTCCATCGGATTGCCGCCCTACAACGGAGGACTATTCTCATCTGGATCAGCGCCGGTGCTCGCGACGGTCCGGTTGCCGGACACCGTGGTGGCCAAGGTCATCTATGACCTGAGTCACACCAGCGTAACCCGGCGGGGCGATAACGGCAGGCGCTTCGTCAACTACCGGGACATGTCCGTCCAGCAGCTAGGCTCGATATACGAGCGGTTGTTGGAGCGGGAGCCGGTACGCACCCAGGACGGCGCGGTCACCATTCAACCCAACCCCTACGCACGGAAGGACAGCGGCAGCTTCTACACTCCTCAGGAGCTTGTCGACCTCATCGTTGAAAAGACCATCGGCCCCTTGGTCGACCAACGTCTGGCTGTCTTCGAGGAGAAGTCGAAACAGTTGGCGTCCGACCGCCGCAGTCTCCAGGAGCGCCACGCCGAACTGGCCGCGCTAGACCCGGCGGTAGCGGTCCTCGGCCTCAAAGTGCTGGACCCGGCCATGGGCAGCGGGCATTTCCTGGTTACCGCCGTGGACTTCCTATCGGATTACATCGCCGACCTGGCCGAGTACGCTCCGGCGGTACCGGAATGGTTGGGCGGCGAATACGTTTCGCCTCTGGTCAAGTCCATCGATGCAATCAAGGCCGAGATTTTAACCCGGGCCAAGGAATCGGACTGGGTGATCAACGAGTCCCAGCTTACCGGCCAGGCCATCATCCGCCGCATGGTCCTAAAGCGGTGCATCTACGGGGTGGACAAAAACCCCCTCACCGTGGAGCTTGCCAAGGTGTCCTTGTGGCTGCACAGCTTCACCGTGGGGGCTCCCCTGTCGTTCCTCGACCACCACCTGCGCTGCGGCGACTCCCTCTTCGGCCTGCGGGTGATCGAAGGCCGTGAATCGCTGCAAAGGTTGGGCGGCCTGTTCGCCGCCGGCGCGATACAGGCTGCGGAGAACGCCACCAACCAGATGCAAGAGATCGAGGAGATGTCTGACTCCGACATTTCCGAGGTGCGCGAGTCGTCCCTGTTGTTCCAGGGCGTGGAACAGACCACCGCCCGGCTCCGGGGCGTGCTGGACTTCTTCTGCGGCGTGCGCTGGCTCGAAGCGGGCATGAGCAGGAAGGAGACCGCCGCCTACGAGACCGAATTGAACGACGTGCTGGGAGACGACCTGAGCAACGTCTTCGAGCTGCTGGCCAAGGGGCCCGGCGGCGAGACCGTTAAGGCCTCGGACCAGTCCAACGCCCGGATGGACCGGCTTGACGAGATGTGGCGCGACGCGACGGCCATCGCCAGGCGTGAAAATTTCCTTCACTGGGAAGTTGCCTTCCCCGGCGTGTGGAGCCGCTGGCAGGACAACCACCCCCAGGGAGGCTTCGACGCGGTAATAGGCAATCCGCCGTGGGACCGCATCAAACTCCAGGAGGTTGAGTGGTTCGCCATACGCTCTCCTGATCTGGCGTTGGCTCCCACGGCGGCGGCGCGGAGAAACGCCATCAAGGAGTTGCGTGAAGACGGGGACCCTCTGGCGGTCGAGTTCGACGCCGCCAAGGCGCGGGCAGACTCGCTGGGCCAGCTAGTCCGGACGTCGGGCCATTACCCACTGCTAGGGGGAGGCGACATAAACCTCTACTCGCTATTCGTGGAACGGGCAACGAGGCTGCTTAAACCAGATGGCATGATGGGGTTGCTCACGCCTTCCGGCATTTACGCCGATAAGACGGCCGCAAACTTTTTTAAGTCGGTCACTTCCACCGGGCGGGTAGCCGGAATCTACGATTTCGAGAACCGGAAGATATTCTTCAAGGACGTCCACGCCTCTTTTAAGTTCTGCGCCCTCATCCTTGGGGGGTCTAACCGCAGCTTCGGCGAGACCAACTGCGCCTTCTTCCTCCACGACACCGAGACGATTACCGACCCGGACCGTTGCTTTCCCCTGGCTCCGGCGGATTTCGCGCGAGTTAACCCTAACACAGCGACGGCTCCAATCTTCCGAACGCGCCGGGACGCGGAAATCACGCTGGGCATCTACGAGAGGCATCCCGTGTTGGTGGATCGGTCCGGAGGAGAGGAACGCCGCGCTTGGCCGGTACGGCACCACTACATGTTCCACATGACCAACGACTCACACCTGTTTAAGACCGAAGATGAGCTTCGCAACGAAGGGTATTACCCTGTGGAGCACAACCGTTGGCGCAAAGGTGGAGAATTGTGTTTGCCTCTGTACCAGGGACTCATGGTGAGAAATTTCGACCATCGAGCGAGTTCGGTGGAACTTAACATTGGAAACATACACAACCCGCATGTAGGTGTGCCTACTACCGTCGGACAACATTCGGACATCACGTTTGTGCCTGGAGTCGTGTATTGGGTTCCCGCAGAGGAAATCTCGCGAAGATTTCCGGGTTCCCATGGGTGGGTGCTCGTATACCGGCGCATTACTCGTCCGACTGATGCGCGCACCTCCGTGGCGACTATCATTCCCTGGAGCGGAGTGAGTTATACGATACCCATTCTTCTTCCCAACGAGTACGATTTCCCTGCCGTCGACGCAGCTTGTCTGTTGTCAACTCTGACCTGCTTCTGCTTTGATTACGTGGCGAGGCAGAAGCTTCAAGGAGCCAGCATGAGCCTGACTTCTCTGGAACAACTACCCGTCATCTCCCCCGGCGACTACGACCAGACATTCGGCAACAAGACGGCCCTGGAGATCGTGCGCGACCATGTCCTGCGCCTCACCTACACCGCCAATGACATGATTCCTTTCGCCCGCGACATGGGCTACGACGGCCCGCCCTTTATCTGGAACGAGGAAGAACGGCGGCACCTGCGGGCCAGGTTGGACGCCCTCTACTTCCACCTTTATGGCCTCTCACGGGACGACGCGGGCTACGTCATGGATACCTTCCCAATTGTGCGCCGGGAAGATATGGCCGCGTTCGGCAGGTACCGGACGCGGGAGCTGGTTCTCGCCTATATGAACGCCCTGGAAGCCGGGGATACCGATACGGTGGTTGCCCTTTAGACCAGGTTTGGGGTTCCAGGGCCTTTCGATTGTTCGTCTGAACTGTGATTTCTCTGATTCTGGGACTTATATGAGTGGGAAATCATCCGAATCTCATAATCCCATGAATCACGGTTCGGACAATTGGACCGATAATCGTAGGACGCCGCTGACATTAGCCCCTTCCCAATCCCGGCGCCACCTCTTTACTGTAGGGATAGCCGGTCATGGCCGGAGACCCAATCCCGGTCCCTCCAACGAGGGCAATTGTCCCAAAATGTCCCACTTTGTCTCCACAACAAAAAAGCCCGGCCTCCTACCGTGTCTGGATTCTCCCGAAGGCGTGAGGGACGGCGACACGCTTTTCTGGGGAGTCCGCCCGGTTAGACCATGCCAGGCAGTGCTCGTTTCGGTGTCTGGGGATAATGTCTAGGTGACCGCCGAAGCTGAGATACGCCGCCGCATCGCGGAGAGGGGTCGCATCCCGTTCGCTGAGTTCATGGACGTGGCCTTGTATTGGCCTTGCGGGGGCTACTATTCTTCCGGCGGGAACGTCGGAGCTTCCGGGGACTTCTTCACCAGCCCGCTTGCCCATCCCGCCTTTGGCGCGTTGATCGCGGTCCAGCTATACCAGATGTGGCTCGTGTTGGACAGGCCCGAGGTCTTCACGGTGGTTGAACCCGGGAGCGGCGATGGGCTCCTATGCCGGGACATCCTGACCTTTTCCGAGACGCTGCCACACAGCTTCAAAGACGCCTTGCGTTACTTGTGCGTTGACCGGCTGGCCTCTTCAGGGCATGAGAAGGGGATGGCGTCCGCCTCCAGGCTCGTTGCGGAATCGTTGCCGGTCCGTGGAGTGACGGGGTGCATCCTCTCCAACGAGCTTCTGGACGCCTTTCCGGTGCATCAAGTAACTATGGAAGAAGGCCGCTTGCGTGAGGCGCTGGTGACCTTGGAGGACGGCGAGTTGACTCTCACTACCGGCGAGCCCTCGACTCCGGCATTGGCGGAAAGGCTGGATGGACTGGGGATCACGCTTGCGGAGGGCCAGACCGCCGAGGTCAACTTGGGTCTGGCAGGCTGGGTGGGTGAGGTAGCCGCCGCGTTGGACCGAGGCTTTGTATTGACCATCGACTACGGCAGGAGCGCCAGAGAACTCTACTCCCCCGGGGAGCGGTTTCGTGGGACCCTGACCACTTTTCACCGGCACGTCCAGACCGACAGCCCCCTGCGGCGAATCGGCCGCCAGGACATCACCTCGCAGGTGGACTTCACGTCGGTCGTGCGGCTTGGTCAGCGGGCCGGACTGGAATTCCTGGACATTACGGACCAGGCGTCGTTCCTGGGGAGCCTGGGGATTCGGGAAATCCTGGGGCGGTTGCGGACTGTTACACCGGGCCAGCCGGAATTTTGGGCCAACCGCCGGGGAATGCAGGAGCTAGTGGACCCCGGAGGGCTGGGCAACTTCAAGGTGTTGGCCCAGGGAAAAAACGTCGGACAACCCAGACTCTGGGGGTTCGGGCGGTGTCAGGAACCCAGCGATTTGACCGCGTATCTACCGCCCCCCCTGCTTGCGGAACGGCACCTGAGGTTGGGGCGGGGGCCCCTGCCCGGAGCGCCGACTTAGTCTTGCAAGTCTATCTGGGTGGCCACCGGCTTCATGCTCTCCACGACGAAGGCGATGTGCTCGTCCAGATCGACGCCAAGCTCCTCCGCGCCCCGGACGAGGTCGTCGCGGTTTACGTTGGTGGCGAACCCCTTGTCGCGCATCTTCCGGCGCACCGACCGGGGCGTGACGTCGTTCAGGCTCTTGGAGGGGCGCACCAGCCCGACGGCGCGTACAAACCCGGAGAGTTCGTCGACGGCGAACAGGGTGTGCTCCATCAGCGATTCCCTGGCGATACCGGTGTGGTCTCCGTGAGTGAGTACGGCGCGGATAATGTCGTCGGGGTAGCCGTGGTCTCGGAGGATCCGCGCCCCGTAATTGGGATGGTCCTCCGGAGTCGGACATATCTCCCAATCGAAGTCGTGGAGCAGCCCCGCGATGGCCCAACGGTCTTCGTCCTCTCCGAATTTCCGGGCGTAGCCCCGCATGGACGCTTCGACGCTCAACAGGTGCTTCATCAGCATCTCGGTCTTGACGTGTTGATGCAGAAAGTCGATGGTCTGGTCCCTATCCATCACGTCCATTGGATTCCTCCTGTTCTTCGCTGTCCGTCTCCGGTGAAGAGTCCGGGTGACCTGCGGCGGGCCTGGTCCGCCGAGGCTCGCATCTGACGGCGGTGGTAAGGAAACCGCTGTGGGCGATCATGCGGTGTTCCGGCCTAACGCTGCGTTCGGTGACGTGCCAGGGCCGGAGCAGGGTTTCCACAGTCTCGATCATCTGAAATCTGGAGTCTTGCTCCAGGGCGAGGGTCAAACGGTGGACCTGAAGGATGGTGGGCAGGAAGCTGAGGACTATGCCTCCCATCACCAAACAGTCGCCGATGGTGGAGACGGTCTCCCAGGGCTCGGGCACGTCCAGGACCACCCGGTCGATGCCGCGTTCCGATATGCCCTCGTAGATATTGCCCAGCTTGATTGTGAGTCGAGAGAGGTCTGGTATGACTTTCTGGATGTTGGACTTGGCCCTGGGGACCACCGATTCTTCGATCTCGTAGGTTATGACCTGGCCGGTGTCGCCGACGGCTCGCAGCAGCGCGGCGGTCAGGGAACCTGAACCCAGGCCCCCTTCGATTACGGTTGCGCCGGGGAAAATGTCGGCCATGGATACGATGTTGCCCAGGTCCTTGGGGTAGATGATCTGGGGACCGCGGGGCATTTCCCGGACGAAGTCGCCCAGGGTTGGACGCACGGCCAACAGCACGTGGCCCTTGTCGGTGCGGTACCAGCCGCCGACGGTCTGGCCGATCAGGTCGGCATGGGGCAACCGCCCCTGGTGGCTGTGGAAGGTCTGGCCTTCCGACAGGGTCAAAAGATGGCGGCGGCCCTTGCGGTCTTGCAGCAGGGCCATGTCGCCTTCACCGAACAGGTTCTTGTCTGAGGACAATCTGCGGCTCCAGGGCAAATCGGTTTTCGACACCAGCGCTTTCTGCCCAATATTGTATCCCTTTTGCCCTCATCATGCCGAGGGCGGGTAGGTTCCCATACAGCCTCTTTCAGTTTTCCGCGACAGTCCCTCGCCCTTTGGGAGAGGGGTTGGAGCCTGCCCCGGACTTGATCCGGGGGTGAGGGCCATGTGGCGAGGGGAACCAGGTTGGTGCATGGAATTTCACCCTCATCCCGTCCTTCTCCCTCAAAGGAGAAGGGGTAGTATGCCAATGATTGAAAGATCCTGAGGTCCCCGAAAAATCCGCCCACCCGTCTTTCCTGCGAAAGCTGGAATCCAGGAATTGTATGGACCAGGGACCCGCAAAGCCGGCAGCATTTGTGGCCGGGCCTTCGAATGGCTCCCGAACGGCTCCGGCAGAGGAGTCTCCGGCTTTGCGCCGCTGCGGTCGTTGCGATAAAGTGGAGGCGTCATGAGACATCGTTTGTTCACCCTGGAAGAGGCTAACGCCGAACTGCCCTGGCTAGTCGAGACATTCGCCGGTCTTATGCCGGTAAGGGACGAACTGGCGGGCAAACAACAGGAACTTCTTGTGCTGCTGCGGGAACGCCGGGGAAACGGCGCCACCAGCCACGAGTCGGAACGCAGGGAGTTGCAGCGCGCCGTGGACCGTCTTACCCAGGACTTGCAGGCCAAGCTCAGGGAGGTCGGGGACCGGGGCATAATCGTGAGGGATCTCTCCAGTTGGTTGGTAGACTTCCCGTCGCAGAGGGAAGGGCGGGAGATATATCTTTGCTGGATACGCGGTGAGGAACGGATCGAGTTCTGGCACGAGACCAACGCGGGATTCGACTCCCGTCAACCTTTATAGCGACAGAGTTGCGATACAGGGACGAAATCAGGCCCACTTGACCCGTTTGCAAGCACGAAGGTGGAAATTCCATCGAGTGCGGGCTATCATAGGGTGACCATCCAAGGACCGGGAACCAATCTAGAGGAGGACTAGGTTATGGCAGCAGGCTATACCCTTTGTATCGGGACCATTGGCGGTGGACTGTCGCGGACAACTGACGGCGGCAACACCTGGGACCGCATCCGAGACCCGCTACCGTCCGAAAGCAACGTTCGGTCGCTGGCGGTCTACCCGGACAACCCCCACCGCATCATTGCGGGGACCGACGTGGGGATTTACCGGAGCGACGACAATGCGGCCACCTGGGAAAAGCTGGACTCACCTTTCGACGACCTGCAGATCTGGTCGGTAGCGGTGGACCCGTCTGATTCGGAGACCATCTTCGCCGGGACCAGGCCCAACTCTTACCGCTCCAAGGACGGTGGCAAGACCTGGGACCACCTGGAAATGGGGCTGACCATCCCCTGCCCGGTTGGTATTCCCAGGACCACCAACATGATCGTCGACCCACGGGACAGCCGCACGGTCTGGGCGGGCATCGAGGTCGATGGCGTTTACAAGAGCCTGGACGGCGGCGACACCTGGTTGCACATGCCCGACCTGGGGTCGGACCCGTTCCACGGCGACATCCACGGCATGGCGCTCAAGCCGGGGCCGACTACTTCGATCTACTGCACCAGCCCCTTCGGAATCGCCACCAGCACCGACGAAGGCGAGAGCTGGGACTACCACTATTTCCCGAAGTTCAACGAGAACGACACCCGCTCCTACTGCCGGGGGATGGTAATCAAGGCCGACGACCCTAACGTCATGTTCGTTGGCAACGGTGACTCTATCCCCGGTTTCACGGGAGCCATCCAACGCACCAGCGACAACGGGCAGACCTGGGAGTCGACACCGCTGCCCACCGAGCCCAATTCGGTAGTGTATTGGTTTGGCACCCACCAGGAAGTCCCCAACGTCATCGCGGGCGCAAGCCTGTACGGGTACGTGTACCTCAGCACCGACGGCGGCGACAACTGGCAGAAGCTGAAGAAGGAATTCGGCGAAATCCGCAGCGTAGCGGTAATGCCCAACTAACGTCGTACCAGGTCTAAAGGCGCGGCAACGGGCTGGCCAATGAGCCAGCCCGTTTCTCGTTGCCTGGCGTTCTGGAGAATATATGGCTTTAAGGAGTCACCCCAATGAGCACTAATGGGACCGCCGGCACGCCCCGTCCTTGCCTAAGGACGTTAAGCAGGTCTCGTTCATAATAGGGGACCCCGGAGGACATTTCCCGCTCGAGTTCCTTCATGGGAAGAACTTCGATGCCCACGTCGATAATGTCCGACACATAGAAACTTAGATGCTTCACGAATAGGTCATGAGCGACGAAGGCGTATTTTCCGAATTGTATCTCCACCGCTACGCGATCTTTTACGAAGTCCGTTTGGTTGTATGACATTATTGGCGAGTGCCCCGCCTCTTCTATTGCCAGTTTCTGCTCCGATTCTGGAAGACCGTAGATTCCTCGGAGCAACTTCTCGTCGTCCGTCACCCAGAAATTGCTTCGACGCTCGCTCCACCCACGGGCTTGAAGCCCGGTCTTAAACGCCCGGTTCATGTCTCCAGGAGAGAATAGGGTCCTCCCCTGCATGGTCTTCTCTCGAGATATCTTAGTTCGACAGGCGAGCGCGTCCACGCTTGCGATTACATTCAGCACCTCTTCCCATAAGTCCTTGCGGTGGACCAGTAAGTATTCCTCGCCGTTGAGGTGAGAGTATCTAGCCTTGATCTCCATCAGTGCCCGCCGTTAGGCTTCTCTGGATCGTAAACGGGTTTCCCCATGGGGCGTGTTCTGAGCGTACCTTCCCGGAGTTCATCCACCCTCTGCCGAGCTATCTCCACGTACTCCAGAACAATGTCACACCCGAAGCCTCGGCGATCGTGCATCAGGGCGGCGACTACTGATGACCCTACTCCCATATAGGGATCGAACACGCGGTCTTGTTCATGTGTCATCGATAGCACAAGGCGTTCCACCAGTTCGACGGGAAACTGGCGGGGTGTATTGTCTTTTCCGGGTGATTGGCTTTGACGTTCGGGAACGACCAGACATCACTCGGGTTTTTCCCCTTCGGATTTCCAGATAGCTTGCCCATGTTGGGGCCCTTGAAATGGCGTTTTCCGGGATACTTCGACGGAACGCGAATGGGGTCAAGATTCCAAGTGTAGTCATCGCTCTTGGTCCACCAGTTGATCGTTTCGTATCTCCCGGAAAGACGTCTCCTGCAGTGCAGCCCATGTCCGAATTGCCAAACGATCCGGTTGCGAAGACTGAGGCCCTTGGACTTAAATATGGGATAGAGGATGGTATCAAGAGGGACGATTTCCCCGTTTTCGACGTAGTTTCCGACTTGCCAGCAAATCGACCCCTGTGGGTGAAGAATCCGAACGCACTCTTCGACTACACGCTCCTGTGTCTCAAGATAGCTGTCGAGTGAAGTTTTAGCTTCGTAATTCTTACCGAGGTTGTATGGAGGAGAGGTGACGATAAGCTTGATGTGTTCGTCGGGAATCTTCTTGATGAAGGCCAGATTGTCCTCGCAAGCGAGGACCGCATGGGAGTCGGGGGGGATGGGTTCCTCGTATCTACGGCGGGAATAAAATGCGATCTGCTCTCGAGCTACGCCATTCGGAGAATGTAGCTCTGCAATGTGATCCATGGAGTACCCCCTCCCTCATCATGATCCCTAAGTCAGACGACACTATCCGGTACGCCAGTTGAGACCCCTGTTAGTACCTAATTTCTTTTGACGGAGGGATTCCACCTCAATGAATATGCGGCCCGATCCATACAAGCGCAGCTATATACAAAGATGCGTGGGACCTGTCACGCAAGGCGTGTCCGTTTCGCAACATGATCGTGTCGCGGTCATAGATCTGTCAATGACGTAGTGTCAGGCATTCGGGTTCCGGCACCTTCAAGCCCTCTACATCCCATTGCGCCTCCTGGTCCGTTACGCTCAGCTTTAGCAGTAATGTGCGAGGCCAGTGATAGTTGGAATGCCCTGGGGAGGTGTCAGTCCGTCGGCCGGTAGTTCTCAACCCACTCGGCCTCCTGAACGATCCGGTTTAATCTACCCTTGGTTTTCCTGCCGGTGATGACGCAGTGGCCGGGTCCGCCTGAGGTTGGGTCACGGACGATTCCAAGACCTAACTCTCGCAATAGTCCAACATTGACTGACGCCAGGTATCTCTCAACTCCTTCGTCAATGACATTCGCGGGCGTAGTTTCTGACAAGAGGTATACGGAAACCAATCCGTCAGTTCCGTCCTGTTTGAAAGACTGGGTCGATGGCCGCCGCCTCTGGAGATTCTGGTCTAAAGTCGTGAATGCTATTCGTCTCAGGATGACCTCGCCATCACCGATACCAGTGTCGTCGCCTCGTGGCTCTATCATTTGGTCATGGGACGACTCCGGGACTTAGATCACGGTTCGGGCGTGGGCGGCCAACTCTTCAAGGTTGTCCCATGCACTGTCCTCCCGCTCGACATCAGGACCCCTGAAATAGAACTCGACATCCCCGGAAGGAGTGGATTCAATCTCCAAGTCGACTCCGTTTCGGTGCCATTCGACTTGTATCCCGCCTTCCCAGGTCGGCACGACGTCCGGAGGCGGCGTGCGTCCGTCGAGCACTCGGCTCAACAAATTTAGCATCTCCGCGGCGGCGGAAGGCTCGGATTGAGAGCCTCCGGTGGTCCACGTTTCCCGTGTCAAGAGAATCGAAACTAGGGACCGTAGAGTTGGGATAAACCATTTGGTGGTGGCCAGTGGTGGTCTACTGAGCAGCGCCATTCCAGTTTTCCAGTCCACATGCAGGGTGATAGTTCCGGTGGATTGCGGCCAAGTCTCTGAGGTGTAAACCGGGTCCAGCGTCAGATTGTTCGGGAATGTTGAATCGTCATAAGGAGTCCGTGCTCTTGACGTAGGACTTGGCTTGATTCCGATTGTAGTCATGCCGTCCTCTCCCAAACTTTTTGCATCTCGCCCGAAGTCAGCGTGGCAAAGGCTCTAACTATCCATTCGTGGCCCAGGTCCATGCTCTTGATGATCTCTACCGTGCCGGGTCCCTGGGGAGCGCCCCGGACCGTGAGTTTCAGGATATAGATAGGGCTCCTGTCAGAGGCGGCGAAACTGGGATCGGCCATCACATACAGCCGAGCGATTGGCTCGCCGCTGTCTCCGATGATGACAAATTGAGAAGCATACGTAGTCTGTTCCGGGTCAGGCAGAAACGTTTCCGTGCGGCGAAATTCCACCGATGGAAGTATTTTGCCCAGGTCTGAATGATGCTCCCCGACTTGCCCGGCGGGAATGAGATTGACATAGGTTACTTCACATTGGACCGCGTTGAGGGGGGCTAAATTCTCGCTCGACAAGAAACCCTCGAAATCGATAAGTTCACGCAGGAAACTTTCCCTGATACTTGGATAATGGGGGTACTCGTGGTCGTTGCTCAGCCTACGCCAGCTATAGCCAAGTCTGTCCTCCTGAATTTGCAGGACTTCCGTTTCCGACTCATTAAGCATTAGTAGTCTTGGTGTTGGAGGGGCATCGCTGAACTGAAACTCAAACCGGAGTCCCTGGGGGTTGCTAAAAGTCTCGACCGAGGAAGGAAGTGGGGAGACCTGCTCATATCGTGGGAACCGGTCCCTCACCTGAGTCCACCTGAGCATGAGTAACGGGCCGTCGAGGACCGGAGCGCTGAATTGCACCGAAACCGCGACCTCAACAACCGGTGGTTTCTCAAATTTGGGTAGCAGTTGGTTCACCTAATATCGTTGCTCTAGCAGTGCCCAACTATTGTAACGCCGAAAGGTTGCCGCCATAAACTAACTGTGGGGTCCAATCACGCAGGTCGAATCCATCGGATCGTGGAAGGGTTTCCGAACGAGATATTGCAAGCTTGCCGAACCCTAGATAAACCTCGCCTGTTGGCGGGCCGCGGCGGCGTGGTCTATGTAGACCGTGATGGTCTCGGTGAAGAAGTCGAAGGCTTCGGTGCCCTGCTCCCGCTGGCCTACGCCGGAGGCTTTTAGGCCGCCAAAAGGAAGGTGGACCTCGCCGCCGAGGGTTGGCGCGTTGACGTGGACCATGCCGGTCTCCACGGTGTTGATGTACTCGAACGCGCGGGTCAGGTCCCTGGTGTAGACCGAGGACGAAAGGCCGAATTCCACGCTGTTGGATATCTGGATCGCGTCTTCCAGGTCCTTGGCCTTGAACACGGTTAACACCGGGCCGAAGATTTCCTCTTTGGCAATCCGCATGTCGGGAGAAACGTCGGTGAAGACCGTGGGCTCGATGTAGAATCCCTGGCCGTAGTCACCGCTGGTCAATCCGTTGCCGCCGTAGGCCAGGTTCGCGCCTTCCTCTGTGCCAACGCCGATGTACTCCAACACCGTGTCATACTGGCTCTGGCTGGAAAGCGGAGAAACGTCCACCGAGGGGTCAATGCCGTCACCGATTTTGAGCTTGCTGGTGCGGTCGATGAGGCCGTGCATAAACTCGTCGTAGACCGATTCTTCAACGATGACGCGGCTGGTGGCGGTGCAACGCTGGCCGGTGGAGCCGAAAGCTCCCTGGACTATGCCTCCCAGGGCCTTGTCCATGTCCGCGTCGGCCAACAGGATGACCGCGTTCTTGCCGCCCATTTCCGCTTGGACCTTCTTGAGCAACCGGGCGCCGTTGCCGTATAGCTCGGTGCCGATTTCCGTCGATCCGGTGAAGGAGATGCCCTTTACGTCGGGGCTTTCCACCAAAGCGTTGCCGACCTGTCCTCCGGGGCCGGTTACCAGGTTCAGGACTCCCGGGGGAAGCCCGGCTTCCTCGAACACCTCCGCCAGCTTGGTGGCGCTGAGGGGGGTGGAAGACGCCGGTTTGAACACCAGGGCGTTGCCGCAGATCAGCGCAGGTGCGATCTTCCAGGTGGGGATGGCGATGGGGAAATTCCAAGGAGTAATGATTCCCACGACTCCCACGGGGCGCTTGATGGTATAGGCCACCGTGTTGGGGAGTTCGGAAGGCGTGGTGTAGCCGAACATTCGACGGCCCTCTCCTGCGGCATACTCGATGATGTTCATGGCCCGCTTTACTTCGCCCTGGGCGTCGCCTATGGGTTTGCCCTCTTCGACGGTGATGGTGCGGGCTATGTCGTCGGCCCTGCGGCCCATCACTTCCAGGGCGCGGAACAAGATGCCAGCACGCACAGGAGCGGGGGTGTTGGCCCAGCCGGCCAGAGCGTCCTTAGCGGCGGCGACCGCGGTGAGGGCGTCGTCGGCATTGGAGGTCTGGAATTCTCCGACTGACTCGGTCTTGTGCGCGGGGTTATACACCTGGTAGGTCCGTCCGGATACCGACTCTACCCACTTACCGCCAATGAAGTTCTTGTGTGTGGTGACGCCTGAAGTTGTCATTCCGACTCCTCGAGCCTTAACATTCCTTCCGAAAGGCCTGTGGTTTGCGGGTAAGTTATCATCCCTAATCGGAGACGGCAAGCGGTATCACGAGACGGCACAGCCGCGGCTCAACCAGGAGGAAATTTGACACAACCTACACCTCAACCCGAAGAAGGATCCTTACCAACTGAAATCACCAGCGGGGGCGGTTCGCCACCGCCTTTGCCATCCTACGCCCGCCGTCTCGCGGAGGTGGTGTGGGCGTTCCTACCGCTGGGTTGGATTGCCTTCGGCGGCCCTCAGGCCCACATAGCGTTGCTCCAGGAGCGGTTCGTGGAGCGGCGGCAATGGCTGGACGCCCGCCGCTTCGTTGAGCTGCTGGGTCTGGGCCAGGGGTTGCCTGGTCCCACCTCCACTCAGATGGTTGTGGCCGTGGGTACGGCGCGGGCTGGGCCTCTGGGCGGGTTGTTGGCTTTTTTCTGCTTTCTCTACCCGGCCGTGTTAGTGATGGCGTTAGCGGGGCTGGGGGTTGCGCAGTTTCTCTCAGCCGATAACCGCCCAGTGTGGTTGGATGGAGTAGGGGCAGGGGCGGTGGCTCTGGTGGCGCAGGCGGCCTGGAGACTGGGGAGAGTCGTAGTCAATACCCGATTGACGATGGGGTTGATGTTGTTTGGAGCGGCGGTTGCCGTGTTGTGGCGGCAACCCTGGGTTTTCCCGGCGGCGCTGGCTGCGGGAGGATTGGTAACCGCCATTGCTTTGCGAGGTCAACAGTCTCAAGCCGCTGAGGAAACGGCGGACCGTCCGCTGGCAAACTTGGGGATTTCGCCGGTGGTGGGGGGACTGCTGCTGGCGCTGTTCTTCGGGCTGCTGGGCGGGCTGATAGTGGCCAGGGCCTACTTCGATTGGACGCCACTGGCGTTGGCCGAGTCCTACTACAGGATGGGGTCTCTGGTGTTCGGCGGCGGGCAGGTGGTGTTGCCCATGATGCTGACCGAAGTGGTCACGCCGGGTTGGGTGACGGAAGAGGAATTTCTGGACGGGTTCGCTTTGATGCTGGCGTTGCCGGGTCCGATGTTCAGCTTCAGCGCGTACCTGGGCGCGGTGCATTGGGGAGTGCCCGGCGCGTTGATAGCCTTCGCCGGGCTCTTTCTGCCGGGGATACTGGTGATCTACGCGGTGTTGCCCTTTTGGGAGAAAGTCCGCACCCGTCCCCTGGTGAGTTCGACGTTGGCCGGGGTCAATGCGACCGCCATCGGACTCGTGGTAGCGGCGGTGTTCCTTCTTTGGGACCGTGCGGTACACACACCGGCGGACGCGGCGATTGCCCTGCTGGCGTTCGGGGCTGTGACGTTTTTCCGCATTCCCGCCCCACTGGCCATCGTTGGCGCAGGGGTTTTGGGCTGGATCTTCCACCTAGCCGGAATGTAGGCAGGGAGCGGGCCGTTAACCGGCGAATTCTATGCCAGCCCCGACGATCTCTATCTGAAGCGCGCGGGTGTCCGGAGCCTTGTCCTTGAACATGACGCCCACTGTGATGTTCAGGCCCTTATCGACTTCCGGGGAACCCGGGATCTCAAACCTGCCGTCCAGGTGGTCTCCCTCCAGTCCCAGGTCCATGTGCTCCGCGATGCGTTTCTCTCCGTCGTAGACTATGACTTCGTGTACGATGGCGTGGGAACGGGTGCGGAAGCTGACCAGGGCCGCGTCGGCCTTGGTCCTCGAGCCGTTGACGACGGCGGGAGTGGGCACGGGAAAGTGGACCCATGTATTTTGGCCTTCTGAACCTTCGATGCGAACGAACGGGCCGGTGTGCCGCACCGAGGTGACCCGGTTGGGGTACTCGATCTGCATGGTGGTGCCGTGTACCCAGGAGGTGTGGTTTCGGTCTGGCATGGTATCTACTCCCTTGACAGGACTTTTAACTGGCCAAGTCCGAATCTCAGTCTGGAACTCCGTTGGCGCAGTGATTATATCGCCTGGAGTGGGAGTGGTACAGAGCGCGGAGCGCATTAGTATTGTTATGGTTGACATCGGGCCTATCGCTATCCACATTTGACCTAACAGAGCCATAGAACCGCCATGGGTGCTCGGAGGTAGCCATGCCTGAAGCGCCAGACCTCGAAGTCATCAAGGAGTTCCTCAATGAACGAGTCCAAGGACAGCGGGTGGCATCGGCCAAAGTGCTTCGTCCCACGGTGCTCCGGTCTCTGGCTGGCGATTTTCCGTCCGACGTTGCGGGACGCGCCTTTGGGGAGTTCCATCGGCGGGGTAAGTTCCTGCTGGGCGAACTCGAGGGACAGCGATGGTTGGTGGTCAATCCGATGCTCACCGGGGCAATCCAATACTGCCAATCGTCGGCCCGGGTATTGAAGAAGACTTGCTTTACGCTGATTCTGGACGACGGTCCGGAGCTCAGGTACTTAGACGACCGGCAGATGGGCTGGTCTATTATGTGAGCGAAGAGCATATACCAGAGGTGCCCCGTCTGCAGGAACATGGTCCGGACGTTCTGGAAGGCATAGCGTTCGAGGAGTTTCAGAGCAGGTTGAAGCGGTTCCACGGTGAAATCAAGGGGGTGCTCACACGGGGAGCGTTTATTTCAGGGATTGGAAACGCCTACTCGGATGAGATACTGTTCGCCGCCGGTATCTCTCCCTTCCGCAAGGCCCGTTCGTTGAGTAAGGACGACCAGGCACGCCTTTATGAGCAGTCCAGGTTAGTCGTGGAAGAGGCGCGGGAAGTCCTTCGAGAGCGAATGGGAGACGTTATACACGTCAAGATTCGGGGCTTCCTAAAGGTGTACCGCAGGGGAGGACAGCCCTGCCCCAGTTGCGGCGAAAACCTTACCCAATTGAACGCAAACCAACGGATCACCAGCTACTGCCGCCACTGCCAGCCGGGGATGTTGATCAAGAACTGAGCGGGGGTTGTCAGTCCTCAGATTACGGTCCCGTGCATTGGCCAACGGGGACCGTCTCGTGAGTGCGGTCCTGGAAACGCTCGATGGACACGACCAGGTCGATGTCCTCGGAGCCTACGTCGAACTTGTCTGTGGTGAGGGTGCGAGCGCCGGATTCCCCATCGTTCACCGTCAGGTCCCCGCCGACCCCCGCCTTTTTGTAGATGGTCCCGTAGCTATTTTGCAGGCGGTAGGTTGTGAATAGCTGTTCGCCGGAGGCGTTATTCAAGGTGAAGGTAACGTTTATCTCCGGGTCACCGCCACCGTCTGGTTGAGACCACGCGCACTCGTCAATCTTGATGTCGATGCCTTCCAACTCGCGCTCTATTCCCATTGCAGTCTGGCCGGTCCGCAGCTCGTTCGTCTTTGTCGGTGTGGTGGTAGATGTTTCTTGTGTGGGGGAGGCAGGAGCGGCGCTTCCGGCACAGGCCATAAGGAACAGGGCGGAGATGGTTAGGAGAGTCAATGGCATGACCCACATGATTTCACCCTAAGCGCGAGGAATTTGGCCGTCAGATCAAAGACAAACTGTGTCAGGGCAATGACCGAGGGAGATGGGTGTAAGGGGAGTTGGAGCGGAAGATGGGATTCGAACCCACGACCCTCTCCTTGGCAAGGAGATGCTCTACCACTGAGCCACTTCCGCTCACTGTCCAGGACGTCGAACCTGAGAGATACCGTTGACTCATAGCCCAAGTCGCGTCCCGGAACGTCCGTGTATTATACACTCCGCGACTGTGGCTGTGCTAGATTTTGTGACTAGGGGGCAGGGCCTTTTCATTTTCAGAAAGGTGTCCCCTCTCCCTCTGGGAGAGGGTCAGGGTGAGGGAGTTTCCACGCAAACTGACTTGCCGCAGCTACTACCATTGCAGGGAGAGTTGTCCCTCACCCCAGCACTCTCCCCACGGGAGAGGGAGAATGAAAAGGCCCTGGACTGAGGGGTTCCGTGGTGGGGGAAACAGTTTCAAACCACGTCACCAGACAGGCGGTCGCTTCCTCCCATACTTCCTCTTGAGTCCTGCCGCTTCTCTTGAGAACTTTGAAACCGTGGTCGGCGCCCTCAAGTAAGTGTACTGTCGACTGCGAGACCAACGAGGCCGCCTCCCTGAGTTCGTCGGGTGTTCCGAAATTGTCCCGGGTCCCGGAACAGAAAAGCGTGGGGACATCTAGGCTCAGCAAGTGTTCATTCCGGACCTTAGACGGGTTTGTGGGGGGGCGAAGCGGGTAAGCGAACAGGGCGAGGCCGCTGACCCTGACGCCCTGAGCGACCATCTGGGAAGCGATTCGGCCTCCCATTGACCTCCCTCCAACTACCACAACGGGGTGTTCCAGCGGTATTTGCTCCAGGACATGCCGCCAGGTGTCTTCCAGCAGCCGAGGCGCGTCGGGCCTCCGTTTTCCCGCTTCCATGTATGGGAATTGGAACCGGACGAGGGTGATTCCGGCGCAAGGTAAGCGACGATGTAGGTGTTGCCCGAACGGGTCGTTTATATTGGAACCCGCGCCCGGTGCGTAAATGAACACGCCTCTAGCAGCACCTGAATTCGGAGCCGACTTTGTGACCGTGATCTTTGTATTGCCGACGGTTATCCCTATTTGTTCTTCGATCATGACGTATTGGAATTACGCTGAAGCCGCTTCCCAAGCGATGGGAACGCCGGGCTGACGCCCGCTAGGATTCGATCCGGGCGATCGCGATTCCCTGTTCGCCGGCAATGGAATAGAGAAGGTAGGTGTCGCCGCCTTCCTTGAAGATTCCAGGGTCCCTTAGCTGCCGGACCTTTTCCATCACCAGCCCACGCGATGAAGGAGCAGAGGGCAACTCCGCTCCCTCGTATTCAGTCTCCGGCTCCAGGACCAACACCGGCTCGGTGGCCTTCCACTCGGTCCAGTCTCCCCCAATGTCGATAGTTGAGAGGAATATCCGCTCCGGAGAGTCCGCCGCGTTGGTGTAATAGACTTTCAAGGTGTTTTCCTGAAGGTCCAGGGCGGTGTGGCGCATGTTGCTTGGGAAGAGGGTGGGCCCTTCTTCGAAGGCGGTCAGGCCGTCCTTGGAACGGTAGAACACGCCGGGCATTCCGACTGCGTAATGATAACCCTGCCATTGGAATACTCTGAAGTATGGTTGCCCCAGGCTTTCGGGGGACGCTTCAAAGTTGATACCGTCCCTGGATATGGCGACCTTGGACCTTTGCACGCTATCGGCAACCCAACCGTGGTAGTACATGCGAATTTCCTGTTTGTCATCGTCTACATGGACGTCCGGTGAGGCCACGTGGTTGTAGCAGTGGGACTGCTCGATCTGCAGGGTCCCGGGTTCGTAGATGTTCCATGGCCCTTCCAGGTGGCCGGAATAAGCCAGCCTGATGAAGGAGCCGGCGTGGTGGGCGAAGTAAAGGTAGTATTTGCCAAGCGGGTCCGGTAGCCATGACGGAGCTTCAATCAGTGAAGGGCCGTTGATGTTCCCGTCCAGGCTGGGGCTCAAGTTCAGGTGAATGATTGGGTTGCAGTCAAACCGTTTAACCTTCATTTGGACGTCTCCCTGCCCCTGGGTGGGATTCGCGAATTGATGGGAAAATACTACGTCGGCGGCGCTGAGTTGTCCACCGTCCGGAGTTGACGGCGGAACCACGAGCCGGGATACTTGTCTTGCTTTTTGAGAGGGTCCAACATTCCGAGGAGGAGATAGTTATGCAGCTTGGAGCCATTTTCCCGCAGACGGAGATAGGGTCCGACCCGGTCGGTGTCCGCGACTTCACCCAGGCCGCCGAGGCGATGGGTTACGAGGACATGCCGGTATTCGACCACGTGTTGGGCGCGGACGCCAGCAAGCATCCCAACTGGGAGCGGCCGTACCGGTCCACGGACATGTTTCATGAGCCTTTTGTACTATTCGGCTACCTTGCCGCCGTCACAGAGAAGATCAAGTTCACCACCGAAGTCCTGATCTTGGGCCAACGCCAGACCGCCCTGGTCGCAAAACAGGCGGCAGAAGTAGACCTGCTCACCGGCGGAAGGCTACGCCTTGGAGTCGGAATCGGCTGGAACCACGTGGAATACGAGGCCCTGGGCGAGGACTTCGCAAACCGCGGACGCCGAAGCGTGGAGCAGGTACGGCTGCTGAGAGAACTGTGGACCAACGAGGTCGTCGATTTCGAGGGCCGTTATCACCGGGTAACTCATGCGGGGATCAACCCCCTCCCAGTGCAACGTCCCATACCCATCTGGTTTGGCGGAGGACACGAACGGGTTATCCGCCGGATTGGGCGTATGGGTGACGGTTGGTTCCCCCAGTTCCAACCTGATAGCGAGGGCCAGGAGAAGATCGCCCTGATGCGCCAACATGCCGAGGCTGCCGGTAGGGACCCGATGTCCATCGGTATCGAGGGCAGGATCGGCATTGCGGGCGGAGACGCGGACTCCTGGGGCAAGGCCGCAGCCGCATGGGAGGAAATAGGCGCAACTCACCTGTCGGTGAATACCATGCGCGCGGGGCTGGAGGGGCCGGACCAGCATATTGACGCCATTCGGCGCTTCAAGGACGCTGTTTCCGGCTAACTCGATAACCGCTCAGGCGGGAAACAGCTCCACAACCCGGTCGAGGATTCGTTGGCTGACCTCGTATTTGGTCATTACCGGCAACTCCTCGACCTTCAGGTCTCCGTCGATGAAGGTGACCTTGTTGGTATCCACGCCGAACCCGGCCTCCGGATCGGTCAGGTCGTTTGCGACGATTAGGTCCAGGTCTTTCCGGGTAACCTTATCCCTGGCGTTGCGAATGAGGTCCTGGGTTTCGGCAGCGAATCCAACTTTCACGAAGTTGCCCCTGGCCGCTTCCAGGATGTCGGTGGTCTTGGCCAACTCGATGGTCAACTCGTCCGCCGACTTCTTTATCTTCTGGTCGGCCTCCGTGGCTGGCCGGTAGTCGGCAACCGCCGCCGCCATTATCAGGGCGTCCGCTTTCTGCACCTGCCGCAAGACCTCGTCGCACATGTGCTGTGCCGTCTGGACCCGCACGACGTTGACCAAGGGCGGGTCGGGAAGGGCGGTAGATGCGGCGACCAGGACGACGTCGGCTCCCCGGTCCCGGGCGGCCTCCGCAATAGCGTAGCCCATCTTGCCCGACGAGTGGTTCGTAATCACGCGCACGGGGTCGATGGGTTCCATAGTCCCGCCGGCGCTTACGACTATCTTTCGCCCCTTCATGTCGGCGTCCTTGCCCAGGGTGTAAGCGATGTAACCCAGCAAGTCAGGCGTCTCAAGCAACCGTCCCATTCCCATCAATCCAGAGGCCAAACGTCCGGGCGCCGGACCTGCGATCACCACGCCTCTGCGCTTGAGGGTTGCCACGTTCTCCTGTGTGGCGGGGTTGTCGAACATGTTGGCGTCCATTGCCGGGGCAACCATCACCGGAGCGGCGGTGGCAATGATGGTGGTGGTCAGTGGGTCGTCGGCCAACCCCTGGGCCAATTTGGCGATACAGTGAGCGGTGGCCGGGGCGATGACTACCACGTCGGCCTGGTGCGCGAGGGCCACGTGCTCGATGCTGAATTGGGAGTTTGCGTCATAGGTGTCGGTAATGACGGCCCGGTGGGTGATGCTCCTGAACGCCAGGGGAGTGACGAACTGGGTGGCCCCGTAACTCATTACCGTGTCGACCAGGGCTCCCGCCTGGGTAAGCTTGCTGGCCAGATCGATGGCCTTGTAGCAGGCGATGCTCCCGGTGACGCCGAGGACTACGTGCTTGCCTTCCAGTGGACCGGGCATCGGTCGCTCCTACTCTGTCCTGACGGGTCTGGGTGTCTGGGATGCAGACGCGCCGGGACGCTCTTGGTTCATATCGTAGATCAGGCGCAGGCCGACCAGGGTAAGGTCGGGGTTGATCGCGTGGAAAATGTCGGTCTCTCTGGCGATGATTCCGATCTGGCCTCCGGTCCCGATAACCTTCGAGTCTCGCCCAAGTTCCTGCTTGAACCTCTCCACCATTCCGGTGACCAGACCGGCATAGCCGAGAACCAGGCCGGACTGGAGGGCGGTGGTGGTATTTTGGCCGATGGCTTTTTGGGGAGCAATCAATTCCACGCGCCGGAGCTGGGAAGTGTTTAGGAACAGGGCGTCGGCGGCCAGGCTGATCCCCGGAGCTATCGCGCCTCCCAAGTACTCTCCCTCGCGGTTCACTGCGTCGAATACCGTGGCCGTGCCGATATCAACCACTATCGCGGGAGCGCCGTAAAGCTCGATTGCCGCCACGGCGTCGACGATCCGGTCCGCTCCGACGTCCCTGGGGCTGTCGTAAAGAATCCTGAGGCCGGTCCGGGTACCCACATGCACAACCACGGGGGTAACTCCGAAGAAGGACGTACAGACTTCCTCGAAGACCACCGTCAGGGGAGGCACGACGCTGCAAACACAGGCGGCGGTTACCTGGTCTGGCTCGATGCCTTTGAGGTGGAACAGATTGGTGAGAAGCACGCCGTATTCGTCGGCCAGGCGGCGTGAGTCAGTGGCCACCCGGAGAGTGGTGCTCAGATTTGCGCCGTCGAACACTCCCAAGGTAACCGCTGTGTTCCCGATGTCGATGCAGAGCAGCATAATCTAGAGACCGCTGGGCGCAGGCCGCTACGTAGCCTCCCGCAGGCGGCGCAGTTCTTCTTCTAGCGCCAATAGTCTGACCTCAGCAGTTTCCCGAGCTGCGCGCTCTTGAGATAGCGTGGAGTGTTCCTGGGCGATTATGGCTTCGGCAGCTTCGCGCCGCTAGGCGTTCCTGGGCGATTATGGCTTCGGCAGCTTCGCGCGCCGTGCGTTCCTGGGCGATTATGGCTTCCGCAGCCTCTCGCGCTGCAATCTCTTCCGGCAGGTTTCTGATATATTCTCCCGTGGCCGGGACGTAGAAGTAGAGCCACTCGTCAGCCCAACAAAGGCATATATCCAGCAAAGGGCTGTACCCCTTGAGCACTCCGTCGGGCTCGGTGGTCAGTTCGAAAGGTTGATATATGCCATCGACCAACCGGTCCCCCGCCAGGGGTTCCCCGTAGAAGTCGCCGCCAGTCGGGTCAAACCGCCAATATTCGGAGATCCCTATCTCGGCGTAGATTCGACGTTTCCCCGTTACGTCATGCCGCGCGGTAGTAACCGAGGCCAGCTCAATCGCCAGGTCCGGCGGCTTTCCCACCTCCCAGGGAAGGTACAACCGCCGGCGCCGGATCGCGAGCTTGTCGACACCGAATGCCAGGTAACAGTCCGGGGAGACGCGGACATTCAAGTCGTTGCGGTCGTAGCACAGGATGGTGTTGCTGCTCAGGAACACATCCGGGCGTCTCCCCATCCCGGTGTAGCGGCCGCTAAGAATGTGCATCATTTCCTGGAGGATTTCGTCTTGGAACATGGCGTCGGGCAGGGGAGGGGGATCGTCAGGATCGAAGCAAAGGCCTGCGAAGTCGATCTCGCCTCGTTTGTTGTATGGGAGCATCGTGGTCATCGTTGGCCTCTCGGTGACGCCGGAGGTGTGTGCTATCGTGATGATAGCATACTCCCCAACCGCACGGCGATGGTATGCTATCAGGAGGCCGAGTGTATAATCCGGAGAAATCGCCGGACGCGACCACAGGGGGGCACCGTGAAGATAGAGCGAGTAAACGTAGAGGTCTTGGAGACTCCGGTAGTATTGGAGTATTCGGCTGCCGAGAACGCGGTTAGCCATAACTATCATGTCTTAACGCGTGTGACCACGGTTGATGGCGTTCAGGGAATCGGGTACGCGGTGGCCACCAGAGGCAACATGGTGAAGACGGTTGCCCAAGGCGTCGAGGAGTTGGGCCAACAATTGGTTGGCATGAACGTCCTGGAGACCGAGGCGGCCAGAGCCAGACTGTCTCGCGCGGGCGGTTGGATCGGCCCCGGCGGGATGCTGAACGTCGCCCTCTGCTGTCTGGACATTGCCATGTGGGACGTGGCGGGTAAGATTTTGGGGCAGCCTCTCTACCGCTTGTTGGGCGGATATAGCGACCGCATCCGCGCCTATGCCAGCGACGGCCTTTGGTACAGCCTGCCGCTGGACCAACTGGCGGAATCGGCACAGAAGCATGTATCCGAAGGGTACGACATGGTGAAGCTCCGGTTAGGTCACGAGGCTCGGCCGGAGGGAGAGGTGGCAAGGGTTCGGGCGGTGCAAGAGGCGGTTGGCCCGGATGTGCGGGTAATGGTTGACGCTACGCAAAGTTGGTCTTCCGCGCAGGCGGTGGCGTCGGGCCGCGCGCTCCAGGAGGCGGGCATCGTTTGGCTGGAAGACCCGGTCTCAGCACAGGACCTTGCCGGGTTGGCGCATCTAAAGCAGGTGTTGGACGTCCCGATAGCGGCCGGTGAAAACCTGTTCGGGATAGACCCTTTTCAGAAGACCTTCGAGGCGGGTGCGGTGGACATCGCAATCATCGACCTAGCCCGTGTGGGAGGGATTACGCCGTGGATGAAGGTGGCGGCACTGGCCGAGGCCCGAGGCATTCCCGTCGCGGGCCACGTCATCCCGGAAGTCCATGTCCACTTGCTATCGGCGATTCCCAACGGGCATCTGGTTGAATACATGCCCAGGTCCGTGCCGATTTTCAAGTCCAGTTTGACCCTGGAAGACGGACATATATTGACTCCTCAAGAGCCGGGGTTGGGAGTGGAGTTGGACGAAGAAGCCTGCGAACGCTATCGGGTCCGGTAGACAAAAAGAGACCGGCGCTCAACTAGCTGAGCGCCGGTCAAAAACCTGGCTGCAATGCCGGAACAGACCTAGAGGTTGAACTGTGGGTCCGCGTAATTCATGTCTTTCTCGTAGATCTGCAAGCGGTTGCGCTGGGAGTCGCAGACTATCAGCCTGCTGGTCTCCTGGTCGAAAGCGCAGGCCACGGGCATCCGGAACGGGCGCTGCTGGTCCTCCAGGTCATAGACCTGGCGGCGGCGGCGCTGCATGTCCGGGTTTGCGTCGATGGACATCTGGGCCCAGGGTGATACATCAATGGCGTCACCCTTGAGGTAGGTCAAGGGGCGGGCGTCGGAGTTGTAGATCACCACGCGCTCATTCATCCAGTCCACGACGTAAACGTCCCCTTCCCCGTCCACGGCCACGCCGGTGGGGTGGCGCAGGGAGCCGGGGCCGGTGCCGCCGTAGCCGAATACGGCCAGCACGTCGCCGTTGGTGTTGAACTTCTGGACCCGGTGGTTGTTCCAGTCGGCAACGTATATGTCTCCGTTGTTGTCGATGGTCATTCCCCAGGGCATGTCCAGTTCGCCCTCATCTTCGCCCTTGATGCCGAAGCCGCTGATGAACTGTCCTTCCGGGGAAAATTTTTGGACACGGCTGTTGAGGCTGTTGACGATCCAGAGGTTGCCGCCGGTATCGATGCTGCAACCGGAGGGGCCGCTTAGCTGGCCTTCGCCGTCTCCCTCTTCGCCCCAAGTCCTGAGCAGATTGCCTTCGGAGTCGAAGACTGAAATGAGGTTCTTCCACTCATCGGCGGCGTAAATGTTCTCGTCCTTGTCCATGGCGATGGACGTAAGGAAGGCGAAGTGAGGCTCTTCAGTGGAGCCGTAGGTGGGTCCCGTCTTACCGAATTCAGTGATGAACTCGTGATTGACGGTGACCTTGGAAATCCGCTGGTTTGGGTTGGTGTCCGACCCGCGGTTGGCGACGTAGAGAACGCCGTCCTTGGCGGGAATCACACCGACAGGTGTGCTGAATCCCATCCCCGCCGCAGAGCCGCGGCCCAGGTGATGGCTATAGATCCAGGCACGACCGCCGGCCACTGTTTCCAGCGCCATACTCAATCCTCCTGCTGTCGAGTGGACCGGGGCCGGAGGTCAGGCCACCCGGGCTAATCCCTCCGACCCCTTGGTTACTTGGTTCCACCGGCGACGCTCGCGCGCCGGTTATAGTCCTGGCCTAAAGGAAGCTATGCTTCTCGAAAGAGCCGTTGACGATGGGCTTGGCGTCCATGCCGAACCAGTCTTCCAGGATGGTGGTGTAGCCGCCGCGGAAGTCGTAGTTGGGGACCAGGTCGCCCTGTTCCAGGTCCTCGGCCTTGGCCGAGGGGTACCGGCCGTACATGCCGCCCTTGACCGGGTCGCCGATGGCGAAGGCCGCGCCGGCCGCGCCGTGGTCCGTGCCGGAACCGTTGTCGTGGACCCGGCGTCCGAACTCGGTGAAGAGGTACATGACCACGTTGTCACCCTGGCCGTGGGCGTGGAGGTCTTCGAAGAAGGCGGAGACGCCCTCCGAGACGTCCTTCCACAGGGTGGGATGCGCGCCGGCCTCGCCGGCGTGGGTGTCGAAGGAGCCGTGCTGGGTGTAGAAGATGCGGGTGCCCAGGTCGGCCAGGTAGACCTGAGCGATGTCCTTCAGGTGAGCGGCGATGGGGGAATTGGGGTACTCGACGCTGGAGGAGTACATCTCGGGGGCTACCTTGACGATGTCCGCGCCGGTCATGGCTTCCATGCCGGTGGAGCGGAGGTAGTCGGTGACCATGCCGGATCCGACGGCGGGGGAGTACATGCGTGCGAAGAGGTCCAGGGCCTTCAGGCGCTGGGACTCGTCGCTGATGCCGGTGAGGACGCCGTAGGTCTCCAGGTCGGCGATGGCGGCGACGGGGACTCCGGGGACCACCAGGGCGCGGGGGAGGCCATGGCCGAAGTTGATGGCGGTAAGGACGTTCTCCTTGTTGGGGTCGAGCTCGCGGGCGAGCCTGCCGGCCCAACCCTCGGTGCCGACCTTGTCCGGCTCGCAGGTGTGCCAGATGTCCATGGAGCGGAAGTGGGACCTGGGGGAGTCGGCGTAGCCTATGCCGTGGAGAACGGCGACCTTGCCCTGGTCGTAAAGCTGCTTGATGGGGCCCATGGCGGGGTTGAAGCCGAGGGTGTCATCGACTTTGATGATGTCTTCCTGCCGGTAGGCCACGGCGGGGCGGTTGTCGTAGTAGAGGGGGTCGTTGTAGGGGATGACGGTGTTGAAATAGTCGTTGCCGCCGGTGAGCTGCAAGACTACGATGACCGGGTCTTTCTTAGTAGAGGTCATGTCAGTCTCCTTTAAGAATTGCTCTGGTTAGCGGGTCCTTCGACTCCGCTGCGCTCCGCTCAGGATGAGCGGGGTTGGGTCTGGCCCAGGATGTCCCTGTTTGGCTCCGGCTCAGGATGGGCAGGGAATTTCCACCCGCTCACCCTGAGCGAAGTCGAAGGGCCGTCCTTGGCGTGGCGAATGTCTAGCCGAACTGGTACTCGGTGGTGGCGCCGACCAAGGCGAGCATCTCACCGACGCGGACGCCGGCGGCTTCCTCGTCGTTCCAGTCCATGTTGCCGCCGTTCTTGGCGTGGTCCAATAGCTGTTGGCGCGTCTCGTCGCTGATCTCCAGGTATCCCATGTGCTCCAGGGAAGCCTCGAGAAGCTGCTCAGGGGTGGAAACGCCATCGGACTTCATGCCGGTGATGATGTTCCGCACGCCGGGCAGGTTCGTGTCTGCCACGTGGTCGGCCACGAAGTTGATCCGGGCCAGGAGGGAACCGCTGTTGATCCACTCGCGGCCAGTGTACCAACCCTCAACGCTGGGGGGATCGAGAATCGACTGACCCATGTACCCGGGCTGCAAGCCGATGTCCCTGATGCCAGGCTTGGGTAGGTCCCACGACCCGGCCAGACGCAGGGTGTTGGCGACGACTTCAGCGGGGCTCTTGATCTTCGCGAACCGGGCGTTCTTGAAGAATTCCGAGTTGAACATGAGCTTGAGAACAGCCTTCATTTCATAGCCGGACTCTTCGAAGGCGGTGCACATCATGTCCAGGGCCTCTTCGTCGCGGGCGGGCTCAATGGTCCACGCAGGGACCTGGACCTCGTCGGCCACGAAGAAGTTGTACAGGTGGCGGCAGATGAAGCGGGCGGTAGCCGGCTCGTTCACGATGATGTCGATGATGTCCTCACCGTTGAGTTTGCCGGAGTGGCCCAGGAAGGTCTTCTCACCATCGTCGTGGTCCTCTTCCTTGAACTCGAACCGCCAAGGGAAGCGGCCATAGGGCAGGCGAGGGATCTTCGGAGTAATGGTCCAGCCGGTGAAGGCGCGGGAGGCTTCCCGTACGTCCACCTCGGTGTAGTTGCTGACGCCCATGGAGAAGAGCTCCAGAAGCTCGCGTCCCCAGTTCTCGTTGACGGCGTCACGGTGGTTCTCGTTGTTGTCCAGCCAGTAGATCATGGCCGGGTTCTTGGACAGCTTAATGAGCATGTCCCGGTAGTTTCCGAGGCCATTCTCGCGGAGCATGTCTAGCTGCTCCAACAACTGGTCGCAGTTGTCCACCTTGGAATTGCCGGTGGCGAAAACGTGGTGCCAGAAGAGGGCCATCTTCTCTTCCAAGGGCCTCTCGGTGTTGACCATGGTGTACATCCAGCTAGCCTGTCCGAGAGTGGGAACTCCGCCTGGGAGGAGGGTGCTGGGATGATAGCGAGTGACCATTGCGAAGGGCCCGGCTTTGTCTTCGGGCTTGTTCGCGGGGGGATTCACGAGTTCCTCGACGGTGGCCTCGTACCCCTTGGCAACTCGCTCTTCCAGCTCTTCTCTGGTCGCGCCGAAACCGGCCCGGCGGATCAGGTGGGCCATCTGAGCGAGATCTTCCTTGTTTGCCATTCGGTGCCTCCTTTTCAGATTTGTTTTCCCTGGGTTTTGCAACCCTGAATCGCCTGGTAAGATACCTTAGATCATATTGCACGACAGTACCGATGTCAACAATTTCGACCGTTTTGTTAAACTACAAGTCATTTATAATAATCATTAAAAGATAGTATCAACTTCCACAATTTAGTCTGTTTGCCCACGTCGGCAAGCGCCTTACCGGCCCTTCCTCATCCCGGCTGCGAGGTCTAGCCCGCCGTGACCACAACCGTATACATATACGGTATAATCACCGGGGTCTTGACTGAGGCCGGGGACGGTTATGCACCCTCTTCTAGGACCAATTAATTTTGCCCGGCGACTTCTGGGAGAATCTGGGAGAATCAACGAATGAGCAGGTTTTTGGACCAACTTGAGCGGATTAGTCAGAACACACCGACCCCGTTGGGATTTGGTGTGTCACGCGCCGAACGAAACCCTGGCATGGCCTTGGTTGCCCTGGTGTCAGGCAACCACGCGGATGGTTGCGCGGCGGTGAGCGGCCTGGGACCGGAAGCGGCGATCCTTGCCGGGGCCGAAAGCCCAAACGGGCTGCTGTCGTTGAAAGATGCGTTGTCCTCCACACCCTGGGGAGTCAGTTCCGATTCCCTAACCGGAGATGACGTTAAGGCTTACAAGGAGGCCGGGTGCGACATTCTGGTGTTCAGGCTCGAAGGGACCCAGGCCTCCGCTCTGTCCTCCGATGACCTCGCCCGAATTTTGCGCATAGAGCCCGATCTTTCGACCAGCCAAGTCCGGGGGATTGACTCGTTGCCGGTGGACATTCTTCTGGTGGACATGACCGGCCATTCGGGCGCGTGGACGTTGGCGGACATCGCTAGGGTTGCCGGCGTTAGCCGCCGTGTGGACAAGTACGTTCTCTTGCATTTGGCCCAGCCTCCCGAAAAAGACGACCTGGAGGCGATTCGCAACGTCGGTGTCCACGGTCTGGTCCTAGACGTCGGGTCGGTGTCCTCGGAGGCTATGCAGGAGCTGAAGTCAAATTTGTTGGACATGCCTCGCCAACGCCCCCGGCGCCGGGACAGGCCCAGCGCGACAGTCCCCTCTTCGGTGTTTCCATCGCTTAGCCCTCCGGAACGGGAGGACGAGGAAGAGGAACCTGAATAACGGGCCGCTGCGCCCCTTGTTCAATCGCCCATGTTGATTAGTTCCCGGCAACTGCTTCTGGACGACCCTATCAGCTTCCTGCTCCTGGTGGGGTTGACAGCCTTGGCCCTAATTGTCGCGGTCACCGTCCACGAATTCAGCCACGCCTTCGTGGCCAGTACCTTGGGAGACCACACGGCCAGGCATCAGGGGAGAGTGTCGTTGAATCCGTTGCGGCACCTGGACCCCAGCGGGTCTCTCATGTTCCTGGTGGCCGGGTTCGGCTGGGGCAAACCCGTTCCGGTAAATGAGCGCAGGTTGGCCCACGGCATGACCGGTGTATCCCTGGTAGCGGGTGCGGGGCCAATCTCGAACCTGATCACTGCATTCCTGCTGGCTGCGCCGATTAGGCTGGGGATCGTAGACGTTCGCATATTCCGGTTGGATTGGGTGGCGGATGTGAGAGGGGGAGGGCCTGAGGAGTTCCTTGCGGCCATATTGGGGCTGACGGTCCTCTTCAATTTCCTGCTGGCGGTGTTCAACCTCATCCCGTTGGCTCCGCTGGACGGTTCCAAGGTAGTAGGCGGACTTATCCCAAGCCAGCATCAACAGACCTATGACCAGTTCCAGCGATACGGCCCGGTACTCCTGGTGGGTCTGGTGATGTTTGACTACCTGTTCGGCCTGGGCATTCTTTGGGGCGTGATCGGCCCCCCGGTGCGGCTTCTAACGTCCCTGGCAATGGGTGGATAGCCCGTACCGGCTGCCACGAGCGTAACCTCCCGGAACAGTCCTCGTTCCGGTACTGCCCGTGCTAAAATGCAGTACCTCAGGGTAGCCCTCCCGCCTTTCTGTTTTGAGTATGCCGGTACCTTAGGCCGGATGTGTAATTGGAGATGGGCGGAGTCCGGACACAGGGAGCCAGACCAAATGGCGGAAGATCCGAACGGCGGTCCGGAGTTAGACCTCGATGGGGTCCTATTGCCCGAGGATGGGATCATCGACCTCACGGATAAGCTCACAGGCTACATGACGGAGATAGAGTTGGGTGGCTTGCCCGATATTCTAGGGCAAGTCCTCGACGATTTCCTCGAGCAATGCGGCAGTATGCCTGAAGACCTCAATGACCCTGCCGCCTTCGAGCAGATCACAAGGAACCAACTTGCGGTTACATTGGCCTACCAACTGGGCCGCCTCGAAGGCAGATCTCCGCAGGTGGTGAGACTATTGCTCCAGCAGGCCATCGAGGCGTTTGGCACTCGGCGGGTGGATGAATCGGCGGACATCTCCGACCATGACTTCCAACACCCCAAGGAACTGGTCTACCCACGCCTGCGCCGCCTGGAATACACTGAGCCCGAGGACGAACAGTAACCTGGGGCGCCAGCCCCTATCTGGCGAATCTCGCATTCGGAGGGTGAGCCGTGACCACGATACCTGTAGCCCATGACCTTGTGTTGACCGGGGGTACGCTGCTCGACCCGGCCCAGGGAATTCACGACCGGCGGGATGTGGCCTTCAAGGATGGCGTCGTGTCGGCGGTTGCGGAGCGGATTGACCCGGAAACGGCCGCTTCGACTGTGGACGTGACCGGGAAGCTGATTACTCCGGGACTGATCGACTTGCACGGCCACTTTTACCACGGGGGGAACGGCACCGCAGTCCACGCCGACGAGATGTGCCTCTCCGCCGGATGCACGACTGGCGTCGACGCGGGGAGCGCTGGATGCCTGAACTACGGGGCGATGCGTGACTACGTGTTCCCAGCGCACAGGACCCGGTTACTCGCTTTCCTGCACATAGGCGGAGTGGGGCTGGCGGCCAACCGTTTGTTGGGAGGCGGGCTCCATGACCTCAGAATAATCGACGTCGACCAGACCTCTGACGCCATCAAAGAGAACCCCGGCTTTTGCTTTGGCGTGAAGGTCAGGATGCACATCAACGCGGTGGCGGCGTGGAACGCACACGAGGCGATGCGCAAGGCGAGGGAAGCCGCCGACCAGTCCGGCAGTATGCTCATGGTGCACGTCAGCGGCACCCCGATACCGCTTCCCGACATCCTGGAGTTCCTGGGGCCTGGAGACATCGTTACCCATGCGTTTAACGGCAATCCTGAGGGGATATTGGACAATCAGGGCAAGATCCGGCGCCAGGTGAAGGAAGCCGCGGACCGGGGCGTCATCATGGACGTTGCCCACGCGGGGGTCCACTGCGATTCGGAGGTGGTCAAGGCTTCCATTGCCCAGGAGTTCTTCCCAGACACCATCAGCACCGATATTCACATCGCGCCGCCGGGACGCACGGTCTATTTGATGAACGACCTCGTCAGCCAGTTCCACGCCCTGGGGATGCCGCTAGAGGATGCCGTAGCGGCCAGCACCAGCCGTCCGGCCAAGGTCCTGGGCATGGAAGGTGAGATTGGATCGCTTGCGCCGGGCATGTCCGGGGATGCCGCGGTGTACGATCTGCGGGAAGGCAGGTTCGTTTGGTTTGACAGCGCCGGCCACATGGTTGACGGCAAGGTCCGGCTGGACACGTTCATGTCGGTGCGGGCCGGTACGGTGGCCTGGCGAGAAGGCCAATTGGTGCAGATGGGGAATTGCTAGGAATGGCTCCCGGAGCCCCGGCCATTGGATGAGGCGCTGGCATGGCTATGATTAGGGAGCCCTGCCAGGACTGCGTGGGTGAAGGTGCGACAGCGTGCCGAAATCCTTCCTGCGACCAGGGCCACGTGTACGTGAGGGATGATGAACACTGGGACCTGACCAAGCGCAACGGGTGGTGGGAGGAATGCCCGCAGTGCAGCGGCACGGGGATTCAACTCTGCCCGAATTGCCGTGGCCGCGGCTGGTATTGGCAACAGGAGTAGCCCCAACTTTCGCGCGGGTCAGGCGTCCGATCAAGTGGCCGTTAGATGGGCTTCCAGGCCCTTGTAAACGCAAATCCACACTGTCAGACTGTAGTTATGTTGACCGGTCATTTCTCCCTTGAAGAGCCGTTACCCGATCTGAAAGATCCCCACGTTTTGGCCGTGCTCAGGCCCTGGATCGACGTGGGCAACGTTGGCACCTTGAGTTTGGACCGGATCGAGAGGCACTTGCGGGCCAAGGAGCTTGGCCGCCTCGTAAAGCCAGGGCGGTTCTACGACTTCACTCGCTACCGTCCCCGCTCCTACATCGACCAGGGCAAGCGGGGCTATTCCATCCCAAGCACCATCTTTCGCTACGCGGTACGCGAGGAGGGTCCTGACCTGGTGTTCGCCCACCTTCTGGAGCCGCATGTCTATGGTGAAGACTACACAGACTCCGTGGTCGAAGTCCTGAAGCTACTGGGGACCAAACGTTACTCGCTGATCGGCGCGATGTACGACATGGTGCCACATACCCGCCCTCTCCTGGTGTCGGGCGCGTCGGACCAGCCCGAAGCGGAAGAAGAGCACCGGCTGGTTGGCGCCCGGTCCAGCAACTACGAGGGCCCCACCAGCATCACCTACCTGATCTCCCAGCAGGCCGAGCAGATGGGCGCGGAAACCCGGACCTTCATAGTCCACTTGCCCCAGTATTTCCAGGTAGACGAGGACTTCACCGGCACCAGCCGGCTCATGGAAGTGCTCTGTAGCCTGTACAACTTCCCCGACCGGCTGAAGGAAGGGGAGCGTGGGCGCCAGCAGTACGACGCCCTACAGAACATCGTCAACGACGCCTCCGAAGTGTCCTCATTGCTGGAGCGGCTGGAAGAGCGATATGACCGCGAGCAACGAGAAGAGAACCAATCTTCAAGTCGCCTCTCCCCCAACGTCGAGGACTTTCTAACGGACTTGGAACAGGGTTTCGACTCCCCAGAAAGACCCTGATACACACGGGATGGCTCCCGTCACCCACGCCCGCTCGCCACCCGTCGGCCCATGAGGGCTGCAACCTCACTTACCACTTGAAGCGTCCCATTCATGGTGTAATCCAATCCACCCAACCCATACGCTTGTAGAAATGGTTGACATTTAAAGAGTAGATTGGAAATCCACGATGCACGCGCAGGGTCAAATTAAGGATTAAGTGGAGAACCTGAAATGGTAGTGTTCTCGAAACGACTAAGGAAACAGAGGCTAGCCAAGAGATCGAAGGGTAATGATTGGCCTCGTCGATGGACGCACGTGTTCGCTCTTGAAAACCGCGAGGAGATGGCTCGTTCGTATTCCGGCGTCCGGAGGCGCACTGCCTTGAGATCGAAACGGCCTGCAACGTATGGGCCTCATGCGAAGCCGATATCCGATGTGTACACGGAGTGTTCGGATTCTCAGCCTGCGGTGACCACGAACCTTGAGACACTGAATGGTAAGCCTTGCTTAGCCGAGACCAGGATTTCCGTCGCCCTCGTGCTGAGATACTTAGCGACTCATGATGACCCGATAGAGGACTTAGGCATCACGGAAACGGACGTTGAACACTGCCTGGGATTTGCGGCGTTGGTATGCGACTTTCATCTGGTTGAATACGAAGAGTAATCGATGCGGTTCCTTTGTGAAAACAACCTTGGGAGCAGGGTAATCACTCTGTTGCGCAGCATTGGACTGTCCGACGTCCAAGCGGTTTCGAATGACCCTGACCCTGGAGACGCGGCCATCGTTGCGATGGCGAATTCTGAAGAGCGGACCATCGTGACTCGTGACCGAGGGTTTCCGGAGCGGCGCCTTTGTGCGATCAACCAGGGTGTTTTGTACATACCCCAAAGGTTTGAAGGCCGCGACCTGCTGTTGCAAGAGACATTCGATTGCATAAGTCGTCTGCTTCAATCCGATAGGCTAGCTGCCCTGGGACATGGCGTATGTGTTGTTACGGCATACGGAATAGAAATCAGGACCGGTGAAGGGAACCAGTTCATACGGATGCAAGACCTTTAATCTGAAATTCTTAGAATTCTCCGGACAAGCAAAGACCCGGCGGCCCTCGTGAAGGCCGCCGGGTCTTACTGTTTCCTGGTTGGTTAGATACCCATTAGGCGGGCCATCCTGGCCTTGTGGAAGATGGCGTCGCCGAGGTAGTGCTGCAGGGTCCTGGCCCGCTTGGTGTATTGGGTAAGGCCGAACTCCAGGTCGGTGCCGATCCCCCCGTGGACGTGATGGGAAGAGTCGCAGGCCCGTGGGAAGCCGTCGCTGACTACGGCTTTAGCCATCGAAACAGCCACGCCCGCGCCTGGGTCTCCATCATCCATCTGGGAAAGGGCATCGAAGGCAGACCACTTCGCGGCGTCGGCCTCGTTCAGGGCGTCGATCACGTGGTCCTGGACCCGCTGGAAGGTCCCGATGGGCACGCCGAATGCAATCCTGGTCTGGCTGTACTCCTGGGCCATTTCGAACACTCTCTCGGTGCCGCCCGCCATGTAGGCGCAGAGCGCTCCCGTGGCCCGCTCCATGGCCGTGTCGATGGCGGGCCATGCTCCGCCAACCGGGCCGAGGACGTTGGCTTCAGAGACTTCCACATTGGAGAAGTCGACCTCGCAGACCTTGGGGCCGATCCAGCCTGTCTGGACTCGTACTGAGATGCCGGGGGAGTCTTTGTCCACCACCAACATGGTAACGCCCTGGTCCGGCCGGTCGCCGGAAGAAGTGCGGGCGACGACAACCAACTGGTCTGCCACGTTGGCGTCCGGGATGAACAGCTTGCTCCCGTTGAGCACGAAGTTGCCGTTGCTTCGGCTGGCGGGGAGCTGGACCGTGCCGGGGCCCCAACCGTAGTCGGGTTCGGTGAAGGCAAAGGCGAAAATTTGTTGACCAGACGCGATGGACGGCAATAGGGCTTGCTTCTGCGCGTCGTCGCCTGCCTCTAGGATGGCCTGGGAACACAGTACCGCCGACGACAGAAGCGGGCTGGGACAGGCGTAGAAGCCCATCAATTCCTGGACGATGCCGAGGTCGGTGAATGTGTTCCCGGAACCGCCGTACTCTTCCGGGATCACCATGCCGGCCCAGCCGATTTCGCACATCATCTCCCAGATTTCGACGGCGAAACCGCTTTCACTGTCGTCGATCTCCAGCACGCGGGACTTGGGCATCTCAGCTTCCAGGAACTCCCTCGCCGAGTTCTGCAAGAGGGTCTGAATTTCAGTCAAGGCCAGGTCCATTACATTCTCCTTCGGTGTTCTATCATTGGTTGGGGCTTGTCTGGTTGCCGCTTGTATTGAATCTAATCGCTACCGGGCGGGCGAGGAAAGCTCCGCAATAGGTTGCGTATGTTCGCCGGTTTGATCTTGGTCCCAGGATTGGGTACCGCCGACGGCCTCCAAGGGAGGCCCCGCCAATCCCAGGGCGTTGGCTATCAGGGCAGCGTCTCCGGCTACGGCTGATTCCGGGGGTTCTTCGGCAACTCCGAGGAGCTGAAGGTATTCGAAACTCCCCTGGGACGGGGCGCGTGGATCATCTGGATCTAGCATCGCATACATGCCCATGACCGACCTGGAAACCCCGGCCAACCGCTCGGAAGTCCTGCGTTCCCATTGGCGGGTTTGGGCCACATGGTAGGTCAAGTTCTGGCTGGTCTCACTCATCCAAGCGTCGCGGGTGCGGAACAGAAATGAGACCCGGGAGTCTATGTAGGCTTCCATCAAAAGTTGCTGGCGGTTGGGCTCGCCAGCAAGGGTTTCTCCATCCCGGACGGTCTCCCCGGCATACTTCAGGAGCTGGTCCACGCGCGGGTCATTCGGCGCTGGCGGAAGGGGGTCCATCTCCGAAGCATGAAGTAATGAGTTTAGTACCCAACCGTCACCATCGCGTCCTAATAAACAATAAGAGGGGACGCGAACGTTGTCGAACACGACCCGGTGTTGTTGGGAGGATGTGAGTCGGCGTGGTGTCGAGACCGACACACCGTGCAGATTGGCCGCGACTAGAAATACGGATACGACCGGGGATGGACCCTCAGGGTCACTAACCGCAGGCGCCCACAGGTAGTCCGGGGAGTCGCCCAGCCCAAGAAACAGGTCTGTGCCGTCCAGGATGTAGTCGTCGCCATCGCGCATGGCCTCGACCGGGGTACGCGCCGGGTCCACCGCGCCGTCGGAACTATGTGAAGGCGTCCAACACGCCAACTCTCCCGTCGTAAGGGCGGAAAGAAGCGTACCGTGTTGGTCCGCTGTGCCGTAGTCCGTGATCGCCTGGAGTAGTCCTGTGCTCTGTCGCGCCAACCAGAGTAGCCCATGCCGCTCCAATTCCTGCATCAGGACGACGGCTAGGTCTCCATCTAGCCCTCCGCTTTCCGGTCCCGGAGTTACGGACGCCTCGGTGGGACCGTTTGGCCCGAGGAGAGCAAGTATGGAAGGTGCGGACTCCGGGTTTTCGGGTCCTGTGGCTGTGGACGAAATCCGGGAGGCGGATTCGCGGGGCAGATTGGTCAATATCCAGGACTGGACTTCCTGGCGGAACTGCTCCTGTTCAGCGGAGAAATGGTATCGAAAGTCCAATACACGCTCCGGGCTGGTTCCTTACGATACCCGGTCCCGAGAAGGTCCGGTTACTCCCGTTCCTGCTGGAGGAACTGGCGGATGCTTTGAATAGTGGCGTCCTCGTTGGTGCGGAAGGCGTATCCGCCGCGCTCTTCTTCCAGGATGGTTTGGGCTATTTCCCATCCTTGGGTAGGCAGCCCAACAAGGCAATCCTTATGCGCTCGGACGTTTTCGAGGGTCACGGTGCGTTCGCTTCCCGCCAACATTCTTTGGGTCCTGATGGATATGCCGGGAGACGTGGCGTCCACCATCAGGATACCCAGGTTCAGGCGGCGAGGACGGTCCGGGTCGGTGACGGCCAGGGTCCAAAGGTAGTCCGGGTCGAATCTTCCGGTGATGAAGGCCTTCTGTCCGGAAATGACGTATTCGTCCCCTTCCAATACAGCCTGGGTGCCGATGGAGGCGAGGTCGGACCCACTTCGCGGCTCGTTGAAGGCCTGCCAGGTGATGGTCTCACCACGCAGGGCAGGAAGGACGTACCGGAGTTTCTGTTCTTCGGTCCCCCAGGCCATCATGGCGGGAATCCAGCGGCTGTTGTCCCCCATCGACGGGAGGGTCAATTGCTGGATTTCTTCCTGAATGACCTCGGCGAACGCCGGGCTGAGGCCGCCCCCTCCGTACTCTCTAGGCCAGGTCGGGGCCAACCAACCTTGAGCGCCCAGGAGTCTCCTGAAGTCCTTAACGCGGAGCTGAGTCTCGGCGTCCAGCGGCCTTCCGTCCGGCGGGATGCGCAGGTCCCTGGGAACGTATTGCTCCAGCCAACTGCGAACCACCCACCGGAACTCCTGCTGGGCCGGCGTGTAACTCTTTTCGAACTTGATGGTGGACCTCTAACGATGTGCGCCAAAACTGCGGGCAGGAACCGCCCGCAGTCTTTAATGCGTGTTTCTGGCGCCCTGTGCTGGCGCGGAAGATTGGTCTCGTTGCCGGGTATAGGAGGCGGTTTAGACGCCAGACACTCCCGAAGTGGACGGAGTGGCCGCGGCCCTCTCCCTGGTCCGGCTGATGCCCAGCCGCCGCGCCATGATGACCTTCTGAATTTCCAGAGTGCCGCCGGGATGAGCTCCGGTCAAGCTGCTGCGCTGGTAGACTTCCGGCTGACCGCCGAAGGGGGCCCGCGGGTCGTTGACTCCCAGTAGGGAGTACATGCCCATGATGTCCCGGGAGCGGTCGGCGTTCCTCATCCGGTAGATCTTACGGAAAAAGGCGCTCTGGGAGCCGTGGTAAGTCATCTCCTGGCGGGCCTGGTACATCCAGTAGTTCCGCTTGGAGAACAGGTCGTTTACACGGGACTCTATGTAGGCCTCCATCGCGCCTTGCTGCACGATGGGGTCTTCGCCGAGTTTCCCGCCGTTGCTGCTGGTGCCGTGAACGTATAGGAGCAGGTTGTCCAGTGCCTCGTCACGGGGAAGGACGGCTCCCCGTCCGCCGTGCTCGATCTCCAAGGTAGTCTGGGTCACCTGCCAGCCTTCTTGGTCCCCGCCGATCAGATGGTCACCGGGCACGCGAACGTTGTCCATAAAGATGAAGCTCTGGTCGTTGCCGGTGAGCAGGTTCAGCCGGGAAAGCTCCAGCCCTGGCGAGGGGCACGGAATCAGGAAATACCCGAGGTTCCGATGCCGGGGAGCGTCGGGGTCGGTCACGATGGGGCCGAACAGATAATCAGGGTCACCGTGACCGCTGATGAAGGTTTTCTGCCCCGTGATGATCCAGTCGTCTCCGTCGCGGACGGCCCGGCTCTGCAGCGATGCCAGGTCGGAGCCGGCGTTGGGCTCGGTGAAATTCTGGAATGCGACCTTTTCGGCCTTCAGGATGGGGGCCAACAGGTTGCGCTTCTGATCTTCCGTACCCCAAACCAGAAGGGTGGGGAAGACGTAGGTATTGGTGAAGTCGGGCACTACCCTCGCCCGTTCGAATTCCTCGTTGAGGATGGTCTCATGTTCGCCGCTAAGACCTCCACCGCCGTATTCCTTGGGGTAGGTGGGATAGAGCCAACCCCTGGCGGCGAGGGTCTGGTGCATTTCGCGCCAGAACTTGTAGTGCTCTTCGGTAAGGTCTAGCCGGTCCACAGGCGCGCGCATTTTGTCCGGAACGTTCTCTTCCAACCAGGTCCGGACTTCCTGTCTGAACGCTTCCTGCTCGGGTGTGTGGTGGTACTTGAAGTCCATGAAGAGCCTCCTCCTGGCATCGATGTGAATGCGGCGCGCCTAGCCGGACGCAGCCTATCATAGCATCTCTATGGTGGCCGAGAATATAGCCCGTCCACCTCTCTTTGTCAACCTTGTGGGGCGCGGCCGGGCTCGCGGATAGCCGCTTACATTGACAGTACCGGCCAGTACAACTACACTCGACCAGTCCCGCACTTTTGTATCTATAAGTGTGGGTACCATTTTTGACATCTTTGTAATTCGTTATCCAGAGCCTGGACCTGTTTCGAATCAGACCGCGAGGGCGCTGAGCCCTATTAGTGAGGATATGACAACTAGCGGAATGCCGCTGAACGACCCCGGCGCGCCGCCAGGGGTTTCGACAGAGCAGGTGAGGCGGTGCCGTTCCTGTGGATACGAGAACCCCGGAGAGGGGGAAGAGCGTTGCCGCAACTGCTGGATGGTCCTGGAAGGTATCGCGCCCCTGTTCCCCGCCGACAACGCGCCCAAGGCATGGTGGCTCCGGCTCCTAAGCGCCGGGATGATAGCCAAGTGGCTGCCGCTGGCGCTTATTCTGGCCGCGGTCATCTGGTGGATGTCCGCCTATTTCCAATGGGGGCCGAACCCTCCCGGGGCTCTGACCGACATGCAGGCCCATTCAGGACCGGGCGCCTGGTCCCTGGGCCGGTTCGACGCCCAGAACACCGGGTTCACTCCAGACCAGGCCCCGGTCCCCGGGCAGGTCAAGTGGGCTTTCGTGGATGACAAGCCGCTAGAGTCGGCTCCGGTGGTGGTCGATGGCCGCGTTTTTCTCACCACGGGGGATGGCCGCACCGTGGCCCTGGACGAGTCCAACGGGGACCTGCTGTGGGAGTACGACACCGCAGTACCTTCCAGTTCGAGTCCCGCGGTAAGCGGAGACCTCGTGATTGCGTGTTACACCCCGGGACTGATAGTGGCGTTGGACAGCGCTACCGGGTCGCCACAGTGGTCGGTGGACCTGCGCCAGCCGATCTCCGCAGCTCCGATCATCGCTGACGGCACGCTCTACTTCGGGTCGGGTGACCGCCTGCTCCATGCTTTGGACGTGACGTCCGGAGAGGAGTTGTGGAATTTCCTCACTGAGGACTGGATCGTTTCTCCGGTGGCCTACTACGACGGCACGGTGGTAGTGGCCTCTCAGGACAGCCTTGTATACCTGGTGGACGCCGAATCGGGTAAGCAACAGTTGATGTTCGACACGGGCCGTCAGCGGTTCGGCGGCGGCCCTACGGTCAAAGGCGATATCGTCTATTTTAGCAGCGACCGGGGTTGGGTATGGGCGATTGACCGATTGGCCACGTCCTGGCCCGGTCAGCGGAAGTGGTTCAAAGTAAAGATCAACCTGTTCGTCTGGCAGGTCATAGAGACGCGCCCGGTCCAGCCCGGCGGGCTCTGGTCCAAGCGCGTGGGTGGTCAGATACAAGGACTTTTGTCCGTGGCCCACGACAAGGTGATCGGGGCTACAGTGGAGGGGCAGGTGTTTGCCCGCGACGCCCTGTCTGGAGCCAGCGCCTGGGCGACCCAACTCGAAGAACCCATATCTGTGGAGCCAACCGTCGCCGGTAGCACGGTTCTGGCGGGTGCGGAGAGCGGGAAGGTGTTTGGTTTGGACGTTGCAACCGGAGAGGTCTTATGGGACTTCGACGCCGGTACCGGACAGATCATGGCCAGTCCTATAGTCGCGGGAGACACCATGTACGTAGTTACCGAAGGCGGGGCGCTCCACGCCGTCACCGCCTCTAATTAGTCTTCCAGGCTTCCCTTAGGCCTCCGGAATCTCCTCACCGGACCTGATTTGCCGGTCTGCCCTCACCGCTGTCCCACATGCCAAACCCCTTCCCCGCTGATGGAGAAGGGGTTTGGTTTGAATACTCCGGAGTTGGCTAACGTGGCTCAGGCTGGTTGCCCACCGTTTTTGACGGTCATGGATAGCAGATGCAGCCGCGTCCGCCTCCGGTATGTGCGATGAATATTGCGGACTTTCGTTCTATTAGGCGGTCCAGACAAGGTCAAGGGCGGGTTCAAGGCGAAGACTGGAAGCCAGGGATTGCGGGGTCTTGGAACGTACTCGCGGGGAAGAATTCCCGGCTTCCGGTCGAGCCCGGAATGGTGACTGGCCAGGGACGGTACGGGGGCCAACCCCGCCTGGCGCGCCCTCGAGGTTTCATCGAAAGAGGCGCGATGGCCGCCGATTCGCGGTGGGAGTCTGTGGGCGGAGAAATTGGACCGAAAGAACTAAGTCCGGCCCCGGATCACAGGGCCGGAAGGGCAATTAGCAGTCGGCTTTAAGCTGGTCCGCGTGCGTGGCCCTGATCGAAGGTCTGTCGCCAAAGTCAATTTCTATGGTCCCGGTCACGCAGACAACTTTGTCCAAATATACGGGGCCGAAATTAGTGCTGCTAGGGAAGTTTGCGAGGGCGTCTTCCTTCCAAATAACCACCGTGAAGGTATCGGGGATTTCCTGTTCCGAAATAGAGGATCCCCGTTCGATGAGGGCTCCGGTGTCGAACAGGAGCAAATGAGGTCTCTTGGGTCTACCAGAAATCCACTGATAATCTTTTACGAGGCCACGAACGGTGGCTTCTTCTCCCACGTGCTGACCAGCCTTGGAAGAGGGGATAAACCCCATCTGTTCGGTTTGCAAAACCATTGCGGCCGGGTCCGCTGGGCCAGCAGCGCCGCCATCGGTCGATCCGCCGCTTGGACTGGACGCGCCGCAACCTGTGAGGGCAGTAATCCCTAAGGCCAGAAGCGCGAAGATAGCGATGGTTCGCATAACGGACCTTCCTCGTTTAGGACTTAATAGGTTCCCGTATTCCAGTGCCCAGGCGGTTTTCATTGGTCTTTTAGTGGCTAGGTGAAACGGTGGCGCGTGTCGCGCCACCGCCGGTCCTCTTCCCTAGTTATACCGGATTCCCATTGAGCCGCCGCCTTTGGCGTAGGGCGCCTGAGTCTAGAGGGCTGGTCCTAGCCGGCGCCCCGGAGCCTGGGGTCGAGCACGTCCCGCAGCGCGTCTCCCAGGACATTCCAGGAGAAGACTACGATGGCGATAGCCAAGCCGGGGAAGATCGCAAGGTAGGGGGCCAGGGACACTGACTGGGCGGTGGCGCCGCTGAGCATCCCACCCCAGGACGGCACGTCGATGGGTGTGCCGACGCCCAGGAAGCTGAGGGAGGCTTCGGCGATGATCGCGCCGCCGAGGTGGAACGTGAATATTACCAGGTAAAGGGCGAAGCAGTTGGGGATCATGTGCCTTATCATGATCCGCCAGTTGCCGGCTCCGACGGCTTGGGACGCCAGGATGTAGTCCATTTCCTTAATCGCCAAGAATTGGGCTCGCATAATGCGGGCCGTGCTTGGTATGTACACGATGCTCAAGGCGATAATCACGTTGAGCAACGAAGCGCCGAGTGTGGCCATAATGGCGATTGCGAGAATGAGGGTTGGGAAGGAGATCAAGGCGTCGATAAACCGCTGGGTGGTCAGATCCGTGACCCCGCCGAAGTGGACGCTGATGACCCCAACCATCATGCCTATCGTGCAGCCAACCAGGGACGCGATAATGCCAACGTACAGGGATATCCGCGCGCCATAGATGAGCCGGCTAAACACATCGCGGCCCAGGTGGTCGGCGCCGAACCAGAGCGTCCCGACGGGCCTTTCGGACTTGGCCCCAGGGTTGGCCCATTTGCAACTCAGGCGTTTCTGCTCGGGGCATTGGCTAATGATTTTGTAGGGGTCGTAGGTCGCGATCACGGGGGCGAAGAGGGCCATCAGTATTAGGCATACCGCAACCACGCCGCCGAACGTCCCAAGAGGCTTGCGTGTAACAAAGTAGAGCACGTGCTGCGCCAAGGTCCGCTTGGGAGGCAGGACGAATATGGAAGGGGCTGGGACGACAGCCGCTTGCTGGTCCGGAATCGCTCCGGCGGGACTCTGTTCTTGAGCCATTTCTGCAATACCCTGAAGTTAGGTTATCGGTCTAACTGTACCGAATTCTGGGGTTCAGCCAGGCGTAGGTCAGGTCGAGCAGCAGGTTTAGCAACAACACGACCACTGCTATCAGCACCACGATGGCCTGAATCACCGGGAAGTCCCGGCTGGTAATAGCGGTAATTAGGAGCCTGCCCATGCCGGGGACGAGGAAGATCACCTCGATTATTACCGTGCCTGAAATCAGCCGCCCGAACTCGTAGCCAGTGAGAGTGACCACCGGCAACAGGGCATTTCGAAGGGCGTGGCGGGAAATGATCGTTCCTTCCCGCAGGCCCTTGGACCGGGCTGTCCTAATGTAGTCCTCGTGCAGCACTTCAAGCATCGCGGAGCGGGTGATCCGTGCAATGAACGCCATATTGGAGGTGCCGAGGGCGAACGCCGGGAAAATCAACTGTTGGAAGTTAGTCCAGGGATCGTCCCATACCTTTTCATACGCTAAGGGAGGAGCCCATTGAAAGATGAGGACCAGGAAGAAGATCGTCATCACCGCGACCCAGAAATTGGGCAATGCGATCCCGGCGATGGTAATTACCCGGGTGATGTAATCTCCGACGGTGTCCTGTTTGATAGCCGAGATAACGCCGAGGGGTATGGCTACGATGCTGGCCAGGATGAGGGACATGAGACCCAGTTCCATGGTTACCGGGAGCCTGTGCTTGATGTCGTCGAAGACTTGGTCGCCCTCATAGAAGTAGGACGTGCCGAAGTCCCCCTTGAGCATTTTGCCCACCCACTTGAGGTATTGAATGTAGATGGGTTTATCGGTGCCAAGCTTCGCCCTCAATGCGTCGAGCTGTTCCTGAGAGTAGTCGTCGTCCCCTTCCTCGCCTCCGAGGATCAGCACCGCGGGATCTCCGGGTACGACCCGCAGTATGGCGAATACCAACACAGTGACGATGAACAGCGTGGGGATGAATAGGACGGACCGCTTGGCTATGTATGACCTCATTTTGCTCCCTGAATCCTACGGGGACCCATCACCGGGGTCCGTGTGAATACTGCCTGATTTCCGGGTAATTTCTGAGTGACTACCGAGTGATGCCCTTGCCGTCTGCCGGGCCCCCCTTGAGCCAGCCGACTATGAAGCAATACTATTATTGGGACTCTGTTCCCCAAGCCCGGAGCGCAAGCCACTATAGTATAGGCCCGAATGACGTGTCAAGAGGCTCATCGGGGAAGGAAAATAGTTGAGATGTCTTCCCCGTTCTTCGCCATTCTTGCCGTACTCGCCAGTGCCTGGGTCTAGTGTAAACGATTTACGCCGGAGGTGTTACGGCATACAGAGATACAGGCCGGCCCCAAAACGGGGCCGGCCTGTTGTTGCGCAGGTAAACGTTTTGTTACTTGCACTCGGGGTCGCACCAGACGTGCTCCCAGCGCGATCCCTGATAGGTGAAGTTGAAGTTCTGGATCCGGTGCTCCACCCCGTGGTGCCGGTCAACCCAGTAGATGTAGGGGTTGGCCGCTCCTTGGTAGGCGAGCCTCGCCATTTCTTGGACTATGGCCTTCCGCTTCTCCTGGTCTGGTTCCCGGACCTGTTTGTCGAAGAGGGCCTCTACCCCCTCTGGAGCATAGTACTTGCCTCGCCCGCCCCCGGACCATTGGGGGGTAGTGCCGCGGATGTAGCGGGCGAAGAGGGCGTCGGGGTCGTTCATGAAGATGCTGCCACCCTGGACGGCGAATTGATAATCGCCCGCCCAATAGGCGTCGAAGCCTGCGCCGCTCTCCATAACCTTCAGGGTGATTTCCCAGCCCAGTGCCTCCTCAAGCTGCTGCTTGACCAACACGGAAACGTCGGGGTAGTCGCAGCAGTTGCGGGCGTGGAGAGTGATGGAGAAGGGGCCGTCCATACCCACGCTGGCCAGGAGGCGATTGGCCTCGGCCAGGTCATCGGGGTGCTTCATGCCGTCGACGTCCCGGTAGCCAGGGAGACTGTCGTACTCCGCGTCGGGGAGGCTGTACCAGAAGCCGCGAGGCAGCGGGTAGCCCTTAGCGTACATACCCTCGCTGATGTTGTCGATGATTGGCTGGGGGTTGATGGCCAGGTTGACGGCCTTCCTGACCTCTGGCTTGTCGAAGGGGGCCTTGGCGGTGTTCATCTGGATGTACATCATGCTGATGGGGCCGGCCCAGTGCATGGTCAGGCTGTCCATGTCCTCGTCAAGCTGCAGGGCCTCGGCAACGGTGAGGTTGTCGATTGATTGGTTGCTGGTGAGGATCTGGCCGGTCTTGAAGGCTGCAATGACGCGGCCGGAGTCGGTCATTACGAAGTGCTTCATCCCTTCGATGTAGGGGCGGCCTCCCTTGAAGTAATCTTCATTCCTGATGTACTCCACGGAGACTTCCTTGACGTACTCCACGAACTTGAAAGGACCGGAGCCGACTAGAACGTCCATGTCCCTGCCACCCTGGGCGATACCCTGTCCGACCACGACGTGTTCGGGGATGAGGACACAGGTATGGTTGGCGATGGCGGGGAAGAAACCAGCGGTGGGGAAGTTAGTGACAACTTCGGCGGTCTTGTCGTCAACCGCCCGGGAGTTACCGGAATCGTAATAGAGGCCGGTGTTGCAGTGGGTGGACGTGGAGCGGCCCTCGAGGGCGGGGAACTGGTCCGGGGCGACCATGCTCTCTAGGCTGAAGACCACGTCTTTGGCCGTTACGGGTGTGCCGTCCCACCATTTGGCGTCCGGATGGACGTGGAAGGTGTAGGTCACGCCGTCTTCGGCCAATTCCCAGCTTTCGCACAGATCGCACCTGAGATCACCCTGGTCGGCGGTCTCAGGGTTGTACTCGATCAGGTTGTTGAACAGAGGGGCCATGTTCATGTTCAGGACTGAGGACTGGTGGATTAGCCGCTGCCGGACATCGGCGTACTGGTTCATGTTGATGAACCCGCCCTGCTTGGCTTCGGCAATGAAGTAGGGGTTTTCCTTCTGCTCTGCCTTAGCTCCCGGCGCGATTTGCTTCGCGGCGCCTTCATGGGTCTTTTTCGCATACGAGTCGGGTGCGGCTACCGCTTCCTTTTCCTTGGCAGCTTCGACTTTCGTGACGGTATCTTGTGTTTGTGCGGTTACCTCTTTAGGTACTTCCTTGGGGGCTTCTTGCTGCGTCACAGCCTGTTCCGCCGGGGCAGCGGACCCACAGGCAATGGCGAACACGAGAGCCAATACGAGTGGGGTGAGAAGTAGTCCCCTGGAAACCTTTGACAAGCCTTGCGCCATACGCTGTCCTCCAAGACACAGGTAGATTTGGGATGGGTTAAGCCTGGTTTTCCCCGATACGGTACGGCTCCAGTCCAAGATTGGATTCCTTAACGAGAGCTATATCCACATAGTTATATTTGCGAATAGACCCTTCCCGTGCGAAAGACTAAAGAAAATGACCTCACCTGTCCTGAAGCGGAAAACAATATAGTATAGCCGTGAATTGCGTGTCAATAGGGCAATTGATGCGGGACATGTCCTTCGAAAAGGCGAAAGTGGATGGCGGCGTTGGTGAAACAAGCCGCCCAAACCGTGACATATATGACGAACATCGATCAAATGGCGGAGTATATCGCAGCGGAAGACAGCCAACGGCAGGGGAAACAAAACAGGCCGGCTCTGCTCCAGAGCCGGCCTGTTCTTGGCAGTTAGACTGGGTCGCTTACTTGCACTCGGGGTCGCACCAGACGTGCTCCCAGCGCATTCCCTGGTAGGTGAAGTTGTAGTTCTTAATCCGGTGCTCCACCCCGTGGTGGCGGTCAGTCCAGTAGATGTACGGATTGGCGGTGCCTTCGTAAGCGATTCTGCCCATCTCATGGACGATGGCCTTCCGCTTCTCCTGGTCGGGCTCCTGGACCTGCTGGTCGAAGAGGGCTTCAAGTCCCTCGGGAGCGTAGTACTTGCCCCGTCCGCCGCCGACCCACTGGGGGATAGTGCCGCGGATGTAGCGGGCAAAGATGGCGTCCGGGTCATTCATGAAGATGCTGCCGCCCTGGACGGCGAACTGGTAGTCGCCAGCCCAGTAGGCGTCGAACCCTGCGCCGGACTCCATGACCTTGATGGTGATGTCCCAGCCCAGGGCCTCTTCAAGCTGCTGCTTGACCAACACCACGACGTCGGGGTAGTCGCAGCAGTTTCTGGCATGGAGGGTGATGGAGAAGGGGCCATCCATACCCACGCTGGCCAGGAGGCGCTTGGCCTCGGCCAGGTCCTCCGGGGGCTTGATGCCGTCGTTGTCCCGGTAGCCTGGCAGATTGTCGTACTCCTCGTCGGAGAGGCTATACCAGAACCCCCGCGGCAGGGGGTAACCCTTGGTGTACATACCCTCGCTGATGTTGTCTATGATGGGTTGAGGGTTGACAGCCAGGTTGACGGCCTTCCGGACTTCTGGCTTATCGAAGGGCGCCTTGGCCGTGTTCATGACGATGTACATCATGCTGATAGGCCCAGCCCAGTGCATGGTGAGGTTGTCCATGTCCTCGTCGAGTTTCAGGGCCTCGGCAACGGTGAGGTTGTCGATTGACTGATTGCTGGTGAGGATCTGGCCGGTCTTGAAGGCGGCAATGACGCGGCCGGAGTCGGTCATGACGAAGTGCTTCATCCCGTCGATATAGGGGCGGCCTTCTTTGAAGTAATCCTCGTTCCTGGTGTACTCGACGGAGACCTCTTTGACGTACTCCACGAACTTGAAGGGCCCGGAGCCTACGAGAGCATCCATGTCCCTGCCGCCCTGGGCGATTCCCTGTCCGACGATCACGTGCTCAGGAAGAAGCAGGCAAGTATGGTTGGCGATTGCGGGGAAGAATCCGGCAGTGGGGAACTTGGTGATCACTTCCACGGTCTTCTCGTCAATCGCCCGTGACTGGCCGGAATCGTAATAGAGACCGGTGTTGCAGTGTGTGGAAGTGGAGCGGCCCTCGAGGGCGGGGAACTGGTCCGGGGCGACCATGCTCTCCAAGCTGAAGACGATGTCCTTGGCGGTGACCGGTGTGCCGTCCCACCACTTGGCGTCGGGGTGGACATGGAAGGTGTAGGTGACACCGTCCTCGGCCAACTCCCAGCTTTCGCACATGTCGCACCGAAGATCGCCCTGGTCGGAGGTCTCAGGGTTGTACTCGATCAGGTTATTGAAAAGGCCTGCCATGTTCATGTTGAGCACGGCGGATTGGTGAATCAGCCGCTGCCGGACGTCGGCGTACTGGTTCATATTGATGAACCCGCCCTGCTTCGCCTCTGCGATGAAGTAGGGGTTCGGCTTCTCTTCGGCCTTCGCGCCCGGCGCGATCTGCACCGCCGCGCCTTCGTGAGTCTGCTTCTTGTATTGGTCTTGCTGGACTACTACCTCCTTGACGGCCTCGACTTCCTTAGCTATCTCCTTCTCTACAATGACCTCTTTTGGGACTTCCTTGACGATATCTTTCTCGATCACCTGCGGTTCAGCCGGAGCCGCGGACCCGCAAGCGATGATGAAGACTAGCCCTAAGAGTAACGGAACTGAGAGAAGTCCCCAACGGTTCTTTGACCAGTGCTTTGCCATTTACAATCCTCCAGACTAGATGTGGTTTGAGATTTCGGGAATCCAATAGACGCGTTTCTTGGAGTCGAAATTAATGCGTCCCACGGAGGCGGGGGTCTAACACGTCGCGAAGGGCGTCGCCCAGGAGGTTCCAGGCGAAAACCACCGCGACTATTGCCAGTCCCGGGAACATCGCTACCCAGGGGGCGGTCTTCACGTAGCTGTGGGCTGCTCCGTTGAGCATTCCGCCCCAGGAGGGGACGTTGGGGGGTGTCCCCACGCCAAGGAAGCTCAGAGACGCCTCGGCGATGATCGCGCCGCCCAGGTGAATCGTCACGATGACGATGAACAGGGCGAAGCAGTTGGGAATCATATGCTTAACAATGATCCTCCAGTCTCCCGCGCCGACCGCCTTCGCAGCCAAAATGTAGTCGGTCTCCTTGATAGCCAGGGACTGAGACCGCAGGATACGGGCCGTGCTGGGGATATACACGATGCTCAACGCAATTACCACGTTGTTCAGAGACGAGCCCAAGGCCGCCATGATGGCGATGGCGAGAATGAGTGAGGGGAAGGCCATCATGCCGTCAATAACCCGCTGCACGGCCAGGTCCGTGACCCCGCCAAAGTGGACGCTGGCCACGCCAACCATCATCCCGATCGTGCAGCCGATGAACGAACTGAGCAGGCCGACGTACAGGGAAATCCGGGCTCCGTGGATTATCCTGCTGTACACGTCGCGGCCCAGGTGGTCGCTACCCAACCAGACAGTTGAGTCGGGCGGGGAGAATACGTCAGCGACCCTGATCGCGTAAGGGTCATGGGTATCGATTACGTTGGCGAAGATCGCGACCAACACCAGTATGGTGGCCACAATCGTGCCGAATGCTCCCAACGGTTTGTACCGGAAGAAGTGGCCGAGGTTTTGGGCAAATGTCCTTTTGGATTTTAGGCCGCCTTCTAATGGGCTGGGAAGTGCGATTGCCCCGATCCCGCGGTCTTGGCTCATCGGTCCTCTCCTGGCGCCGGTTAATGATTAATTATCGGTTATGAGTAGCGAATCCTCGGGTTCAACCAGGCGTAAAGCAGGTCCAGCGCCATGTTCAAGACCAAGACCAACACGGTGATTAGGACTATGACCGCCTGGATCATGGGGAAGTCCCGGTGGAAAATGCTCGTAACCAGGAGACGTCCCATTCCCGGCACCATGAAGATCACCTCGATGATTATCGTGCCCGCCATGAGTCGGCCAAATTCGTAGCCGGAAATGGTTACGACGGGAAGGAGTGCGTTCTTCAGAGCATGGCGGAAAACCACTACTGCTTCCCTGAGTCCCTTGGACCGTGCGGTGCGGATGTAGTCTTCCCGGAACACTTCGAGCATGGCGGAGCGGGTGACCCTGGCGATAAAGGCCATATTCGAGAAACCCAACGCCAAGGCTGGGAAGAAGAGCTGTTTCAGGTTCGAGGTGGGGTCTTCCCACAGGCTCACGTAGACTATTGGAGGCATCCAACCGAAGATTAAGACCAGGAAGAAGATCATCAGGATGGCCAACCAGAAATTGGGGATGGCCACGCCGGCGATAGTGATCAACCTGGTCGCATAGTCCGCCAGGCTGTCCTGCTTAATAGCAGAGATCACCCCCAAAGGGACTGCCACGATAATCGCCAATACCGTGGCTAATATGCTAAGCTCCAGGGTCACCGGGAATTTCTGCCTCAGGTCTTCCGAGACGGGGGTCTCGTAGAAGAAGGACGTCCCGAAGTCTAGTTGGAGCATGTTCCATACCCAAATTCCATACTGGGCCACAATGGGCTTGTCCGTGCCCAACTTGGCGCGTAAGGCTGTGAGTTGTTCCTGGGTATACTCGTTCTCCTCTCCGCCGCCTTCTCCTCCAGCCAGAAGCATGACCGCCGGGTCGCCCGGCACTACGCGCAGGAGCGTGAAGATTACGATGGTGACCATTATCAACGTGGGGATAAATAGAAGGGTTCTCTTGGCTACATAAGCCTGCATTAGAGTGGCCTACCCATTAGAGGATTTAGGTCGCGGCAGTAGGTTTCCTGGCGGAGTGGACCAGTACCCACTCCGCCAGAGGCCGGATCAAACTTGGTGTTAGCGGCAAGCATCCACGGGGTCGCACCATAGGTGTTCCCACTTGGTGCCCATGTAGTGGCTCGGATGCAGATGGAAGTTCTGGATTTGGGTAGCTACGGGGAAGGCGCGCGCACCCCAGAAGAGGTTGATGTATTGGGCGTCCTGGTTCATCAGGATGTCTTCCATCTCACGGACAATTGCCTTTCGCTTCTCTAGGTCCAGTTCCTGGGCCTGCTTCTCGTAGAGTTCTTCGAACCCGCCTGGATGGTGGAAGTTAGCCCCGGGCGCTCCTCCGGCTCCCCACCTGGTCATGGTGCTATTGACCCACTGGGCATAGACAACGTCCGGGTCCATTAGGGAGAGGGACCGCCCTTGGACCATGAACTGGAAGTCACCGGTGTCGTACGTCTTATACCCGGCGGCGCTCTCGTAGGTCTTCAGCGTTGCCCTGATGCCGATCTTCTTTAGCTGCTCGGCCAAGATGGCCGCCTCGTCGGGGTATCCCACCGCGTTGCGGGCGGAAAGGGTTACCTCGAATCCGTCCGGATAACCGGCCTCGGACAATATACGCTTCGCGTCGTCTATGTCTCGAGGGTCCTTCCGGAGCCCCTGCACGCCTTTGAGACCGCCGGTAACCGGGGTCCCTGCTCCATCCACGTACCTGTAGCCGGGCAACGAGAGCAGCTCGTCGCTCGAGCGTCCGAACACGGTGTCGGGCGGGAAGGGAGAACCCATCCAGTGAATGCCCGCGCTTAGGGTGTCCACCATCTCCCACCGGTCTATGGCCAGGTTAACCGCCTGCCGCACCTTGATGTTGTCGAAGGGCGCTTTGGTCGTATTGAAGCCAACCCCGTGGGCAAGAATGGGCCCCGCCCAGTGGAAGTCAACCTTGCCTTCGAGCTCTTCCTGCAGCTTGAGGGCGTCGTGGACTCCGATCTGATGCACGATCCAGTTCACCATAAGAACCTGTCCCGTCTGGAACGCGGCGATCTGTGAACCAGAGTCGATGAGGATCACGTGCCTCATACCATCGAGACGCGGGTAACCTTCCTTCCAATAGTCCGGGTTGGCTTCGTATTCGTTCTTGACGTCTTTCGTATACCCGGTGTGGAGGAAGGGCCCCGACCCGTTGAAGTCTTCGGGGGATTTGATGGTCTGGGCCTTTCTGTCGCCCAGAACGGTATGTTTGGGGAGCATCTTGAAAACGTCTAACGAGAGAGTGGGGATAAACGCTGGCGCCGGGAAAAGGGTCCTTACTTCGACGGTGTGTTGGTCGATCGCCCGGGCCATCCCGGCTTCGTAGTAGTTGTCGGTAAAGATGGCCCCGGTCCGGGTTGCACCTTGCAGGTTATCAAGCCCGTTGCAGTCGACGCACACTCCGCCGTCCATGCTGAACACGATGTCGTCGGCGGTAACCGGCTTGCCGTCGTGCCACGTCGCGTTGGGACGCAGATGGAAGACGTAGGTCGTCGGGTCGAGTTGTTCCCAGCTCTGGGCCAGGTCACCCCGGATGTCGAGGGGGTCATCGGTCTCAGGGTTGAATTCCAGCAGACCATTGAACACCGGGGAGGTGTTCTTTAGCTGGGAACCCGCCCACTCCCAGATCGCTTTCTGAGTCGGGGCGTTGTAGTCCATCATGGTGACGAAGCCGCCCTGCTTGGTCTCGGTCATTGCGGGAGCGGCCGTGGGTTCGGGCTGCGCCGCCGGGGCTACCGTCGCCGCAACCATCCCGGCGGGCTTCATCTGTTCCCGGACAACTTCTCTGGTTACCTCGACCTCTTTGATTACTTCTTTTTCTACTACTTTCTCGACTATCACCTGTTCCGCCGGTGCAGCGGACCCGCAAGCGATGACCAAGAACAGCGCGAAAATAGTAAATCCGAGCGCTAATACTTTCAGACTACGGATTGTTCGCCAAGACATCTCGTTCCCTCCATGCAATTTGACAGACGCAAAAATGGGCATTCCCCAATGGAGCGCGAGGTCCGCCGGGATTGGCAGACGCCTTCGTAGAGAAGGCCGCGGGCCCCAACCTGGAAGCGCCTTGAAGAGGTGTGATAAGATGCAAATTGGCACGTGTCATCAACACGTTCCACTCCTGCCCTGGGCGGTCTGGTTGAGCGACGAGTCCGCCCAGGGCATCTCTTTTGTGGGGTTATCTTCTAATGTTTGGGTAATTGACGAATGTCTGCTAACCCGGTAACGAAAATCACTATTGCGTTTCGTCGCGTTTCACTGATTCATGAGATGAATATTCCAGTGCTTTTAGCGTGGCAGGTAATGTATGTTATTTGAATTGGTGATGTCAAGCCGTGTTATGTGATGTTGGGCATGGATATTTATCGTGGGCGGGAATACAGTTCCGGCGCACATACAACAACGCCCCTGACTGGCAGGGGCGTTGTTGGGTAGCCGGGGTTGGAACGCCGAAGCGTCTTATAGGTTGAACTGGGGGTCCATGTAGTCCTGGTCCTTTTCGAAGACCTGGACCCGCCCCCGGTGGGTGTCGGCGATCAGAAGGCGGTTGGTCGCCTGGTCGAAGGTGCAGGCCACGGGCATTCGGAAGTAATTCTGCACCTCGGGGTTCTTGACTCTCCGCCTGGCCTTGCCCATGTCGGGATTTGCGACGATGGACATCTCGGCCCACTTGGACAGCCCGCGGGCCTCGCCGCGCAGGGTGGCCAGAGTGCCGCCCAAGGAGTTGAAGATCACGACGCGCTCGTTCATCCAGTCCACTACGTATACGTCGCCGTCCTGGTCTACGGCGACGCCCGTGGGATGGTTGAGGTCGTTGGGGTTCTCGTCCACCTCGCGGACTGTGGCGTGGATATACGGCGTGTCTCCGGAGGGTGATACGCCGGTCTCTTTGCCAGAACCAAAGGTCATCAGGTAGTCACCATTGGAGGTGAACTTCTGGACCCGGTGGTTGTTCCAGTCCGCGATGTAAATGTTGCCGTCGTTGTCCAGAGTGATGCCCCAGGGCATGTCCAACTCGCCATCGGCGTCGCCCTTGGTCCCGAAACTGGTAATGAACTGCCCGTCCTTGGTGAACTTCTGGACGCGGCTGTTGAGGCTGTTGACGATCCAGACGTTGTTGTCGGCGTCGAAAGCCATGCCGGAGGGGCCGTTTAACTGGCCCTCGCCCTCGCCGGCCTCGCCCCAGGTCTTGATGACGTTACCGTCTTTGTCGAAAACGGTGATGCGGTTGAGCCATTCGTCGGCGGTGAAGACGTTCTCGTCCTGGTCCAACGCCAGGTCGGTGGGCCATACCCACTGGCCTTCTTCCTCGCCGCTGCGGCCAAACTCTCCCAGGAACTCCTGGGCAACGGTGGCCTTGGTGACGCGAGGCGATGCCCTGTTGAGCACGTAGATAACGTCGTCTTTGCCAGCGACGACGCCGACGGGCTGGGTGAAACCATTTCCAGCGCCGCCCCTGCGGCCTACATAGTGACTGTACTGCCAGCACCGGCCGGATGCTACGGTGATTTCCGCCATATCAGATTACCTCCAGGCGCTTGTGCGATTCACGGGCGTTTTCGCCCGTGGTTTAGGTTCTAGAATGGCGGGGAGTCCGGTCTATTTGATAATGGACTCCCCGCCGTGTCAGCAAGAGCGTCTTGGCTTAGGCGTCCTAGCCTAAGTGTCCTGGCCTAAAGGAAGCTATGCTTCTCGAAAGAGCCGTTGACGATGGGCTTGGCGTCCATGCCGAACCAGTCTTCCAGGATGGTGGTGTAGCCGCCGCGGAAGTCGTAGTTGGGGACCAGGTCGCCCTGTTCCAGGTCCTCGGCCTTGGCCGAGGGGTACCGGCCGTACATGCCGCCCTTGACCGGGTCGCCGATGGCGAAGGCCGCGCCGGCCGCGCCGTGGTCCGTGCCCGATCCGTTGTCGTGGACCCGGCGTCCGAACTCGGTGAAGAGGTACATGACCACGTTGTCACCCTGGCCGTGGGCGTGGAGGTCTTCGAAGAAGGCGGAGACGCCCTCGGAGACGTCCTTCCACAGGGTGGGATGCGCGCCGGCCTCGCCGGCGTGGGTGTCGAAGGAGCCGTGCTGGGTGTAGAAGATGCGGGTGCCCAGGTCGGCCAGGTAGACCTGAGCGATGTCCTTCAGGTGAGCGGCGATGGGGGAATTGGGGTACTCGACGCTGGAGGAGTACATCTCGGGGGCTACCTTGACGATGTCCGCGCCGGTCATGGCTTCCATGCCGGTGGAGCGGAGGTAGTCGGTGACCATGCCGGATCCGACGGCGGGGGAGTACATGCGTGCGAAGAGGTCCAGGGCCTTCAGGCGCTGGGACTCGTCGCTGATGCCGGTGAGGACGCCGTAGGTCTCCAGGTCGGCGATGGCGGCGACGGGGACTCCGGGGACCACCAGGGCGCGGGGGAGGCCATGGCCGAAGTTGATGGCGGTAAGGACGTTCTCCTTGTTGGGGTCGAGCTCGCGGGCGAGCCTGCCGGCCCAACCCTCGGTGCCGACCTTGTCCGGCTCGCAGGTGTGCCAGATGTCCATGGAGCGGAAGTGGGACCTGGGGGAGTCGGCGTAGCCGATGCCGTGGAGAACGGCGACCTTGCCCTGGTCGTAAAGCTGCTTGATGGGGCCCATGGCGGGGTTGAAGCCGAGGGTGTCATCGACTTTGATGATGTCTTCCTGCCGGTAGGCCACGGCGGGGCGGTTGTCGTAGTAGAGGGGGTCGTTGTAGGGGATGACGGTGTTGAAATAGTCGTTGCCGCCGGTGAGCTGCAAGACTACGATGACCGGGTCTTTCTTAGTAGAGGTCATGTCAGTCTCCTTTAAGAATTGCTCCCTCTCCCTTGAGGGAGAGGGTTGGGGTGAGGGGGACCCCACGCATCAACCATGTTTCGCTATCAGGATGTTTCCCTCACCCTATCCCTCTGGAAAAGGTGATCATTGGTTCTAGCCGAACTGGTACTCGGTGGTGGCGCCGACCAGGGCGAGCATCTCACCGACGCGGACGCCGGCGGCTTCCTCGTCGTTCCAGTCCATATTGCCCTCGGCCTTGGCGTGGTCCATTAGCTGTTGGCGGGTCTCCTCACCGATCTCCAGGAAGCCCATGTGCTCCAGGGAAGCCTCGAGAAGCTCTTCCGGAGTGGAGATACCATCAGACTTCATGTCGCCGATGATCCTCTTGACACCGGGCATGTTGGTGTTGGCGACGCGGTCGGCCACGAAGTTGATCCGGGCCAGGAGGGAACCGCTGTTGATCCACTCGGAGCCGGTGTACCAACCCTCAACGCTGGGCGGGTCCAGCAAAGACTGGCCCATGTAGCTGGGCTCGGGGCCGATGCTGGGGAGAGTGGGCTCGGGAGTCGGGTATGCGCCGACTAGCTTCAATGTGCTGGCGACAACCTCAGCCGGGCTCTTAATCTTGGAGTAGCGGGCGTTCTTGAAGAACTCGGAGTTGAGCATGAGCTTGAGAACGGCCTTCATCTCGTAGCCGGACTCTTCAAAGGCGGTGACCATCATGTCCAGGGCCTCTTCGTCGCGGGCGGGCTCGATGGTCCACGCAGGGACCTGGACCTCGTCGGCCACGAAGAAGTTGTACAGGTGGCGGCAGATGAATCGGGCGGTGGCGGGCTCCTTCACGATGATGTCTATGATGTCCTCACCGTTGAACTGGCCGGTGTGGCCCAGGAAGGTCTTCTCGCCGTCGTCGTGGTCCTCGCCCAGGTACTCGTACCGCCAGGGGAAGCGGCCGAATGGCTGGCGGGGGAGCTTGGGCATGATGGTCCAGCCGGTGAAGGCGCGGGAGGCTTCCCGAACATCCACCTCTGTGTAGTTGCTGACGCCCATGGAGAAAAGCTCCAGTAGCTCGCGCCCCCAGTTCTCGTTGACGGCGTCCCGATGGTTCTCGTTGTTGTCCAGCCAGAAGATCATGGCCGGATTCTTGGAGAGCTGCACCAGCATTTCGCGGTAGTTGCCCATGCCGTATTTGCGGAACATAGTCAACTGTTCGAGCATCTGATCGCAGTTGTCCACCTTTGCGTTGCCGGTGGCGAATACCTGGTGCCAGAAGAGGGCAACCTTCTCCTCCAACGGCCTCTGGGTGGTGATCATGTGGTACATCCAGTTGTACTGCCCTGGGGTGGGCGTGCCACCGGGGAGCAAGCAACCGGGCAGGTAGCGCAAAAGCATAGCCGTCTTACCGGACTGGCGGTCCCTGGGTGGGTCGATGAGCTCGTCCACGGTGGCTTCGTAGCCCATCTCGGCGTAGCGGCTAAGCTCTTCTTTGGTAGCCCCAAACCCTGCGCGGCGCATCAGGTGTGCCAGCAGGGCGACATCCTCTTTGTTCGACATCCAACAGCCTCCTTATTTATTGCTCTGGTCTTCCGGACGACATAAACCCTGCTACTTGCAAAGGCGCAGCTATGCAGGGTCGATTCCCAACCGATGATATTTCATGGTGCGCGGGCTGTCAACGGCAGGTAGTCTTGGCGGTTGGCCGTAACACGACGAAACACGCGCTCTGGAGAGAATTATGGTTACGATAACCAGTAGACGTCACCACCTAATGTCATGGAGGTCGGAACCAACCTGTTCACCGCCGCAACTCCTCCTGGGTCCGGTGGGAGCGGGGCGCTTGGAGGTTGCAGCTTGCCATTACCGACGGTTATATAATCTTGGGCAGACCGATTGGGTTCCTCAGACGTTATGGCGTGGCCCCAATTCAGGAAAAGAAGGGCCTAGGAGTACGGATATGCCGTCGCCAATCATGCCCCCGGGCGTTGTCTACCACCCGGCGCAGATCAAGGCTTACGATGTGAAAGTAGATGGGTTCAACGGGGACAAAGTGCCCGCCTATCTGGCCCGTCCCTCGGAAGAAGGGATATTTCCCGGCCTGGTGCTGGTCCATGGTGTGCATGGTTACGAGGAGCACATGAAGGACGTGGCCCGCAGGTTTGCCGCGGTGGGTTATGCGGCGATAGTCCCCGCCTTGTACAGCCGCAACGAAGGGCTCTGCGTGGTCGAAGAATCGGACATGGCGAACGCGCGGGAGTGGCTGGGCAACCGTCCGAACGCCCAGGCCAACGCCGACCTCGAGGGCGGGAAGAATTTCCTCCAGTCCAGCGGTTTCGTAAACTCACGAATCGGGCTCGTCGGGTTCTGCTCGGGCGGAAGGGTGGCCCTGGTCTTCGCCTGCAACACGACCGGATTGGACGCCTTCGTCAACTTCTACTCCAATGGACTCTTCCAGTCCACCCAAGTCAATCCCGCCGCCACTGCAGAGATGGTGAAAGACCTCTGTTGCCCGATGCTGGGACTGTTTGGCAACGAAGACACCAACCCCTCGCCGGACGACGTGGAACGGCTGGGAGTCGAGCTATCCAGGCACGGGAAGGAGTTCGAAACGGTGGGTTACAAGGGGGCGGGGCACGCCTTCTTCTCCGACACCCGCGAGAGCTACCATCCTGAAGCGTCGTACATGGCCTGGGGACGGTGCCTTGAGTGGCTGTCCAGATACTTGAAACCCTGACCGCCGCCGGTGTAACGCAAATCTGATTGGGAGGTCTGAGACATGAAGGTTGAAACAGTCAAGTACATGCTTATGGTGCAGGACATGGACCGCGCTCTTTCTTTTTACACGGGTGTCATTGGACTGAAGGTGGGATATCAGTCCGAGTTCTGGAGCGAACTCAACTTCGGTGACGCCGTCGTCGCCCTGCACGGCGGAGGGACCGGAGAAACAGAGGAGACCGGCTTGATATTTCAAGTGAATGACATCGACGCCGCGGTAGGCGAGGTTGAGCAGGGAGGCGGCAAGATCATCTCCAGCCCGTCCGACCCTCCTGGCGAGCCCATCCGGCTCGCCCGCGTCCTCGACCCGGAAGGCAACGCTTTTTCCTTAGATCAACGGAAATAGATGCAGACCAACGGAAGTAGATGCGCCGGGCCCCCTTGCCACCGGTCTGATTACTTCGTCTGATGACTCCGCTAATGACGCTTCGAATTGGTCCCGCGCCGGGGCCATTGACCCTCCGGCCGCGATGAGGCGATAATTGGCGCACTCTAGACTTGGAGTGACGAAATGAAAAAGGGTTACAAGGTAATTGATATCGATACCCACGTGAATCCCAGCTACGATACTCTGGTGAAGTACGTGGACCCCAGCTTCCGCCCCAGATTGGACGAAATGAAACCGTATCTACGTACCGTGGGGAATTACACTGCCCTGAGCATGGCGTCGATACCGTTCGACAGGTTCCCCGGAGAGGCTCCGAGGCCGGAGGACGCCGAGGCGGTTACTGGAGGACGTGGCGCGTTGGAGGGCAGGGTTACCCGCTCTTCGGGTCATCACAGGGTTGACCCCCGCCACGGTGTGAGCGACGAGAACGCCGAGGGCCGGCTCTTGGACATGGACATGGAAGGCCGCGACGTTGACGTGATAATCCCCGGCACCTGGGCCAACGGTCTCACCAGTCTTTCCGACGTGACCCTGGCCGAGGGGTTGTATTCCGCCTACCACCGGTACATGCGCCAGTATTGCAGCACCAGCCCGGACCGGCTCAAGAGCATCATTCTTGCCCCCGCCGCCGACATCGAATGGGCGGTTTCAGAGGTCAAGGCCGTATCCCAGGAGAATTGGGTAGCTGCGGTGGCTCCAGTGCTGCCGGAAGGGATGCCCATCGACCACCCAGAGCTTGACCCTCTGTGGGAGGTAATGAACGACGCCCACCTGCCGATTCTGCACCACAGCTTCACTTTCGAGGCCCCATACTTCCCCGGCTATCGGGACATGTGGGACAATGTCGTAGTTGCCCGGACCGCGGCCCACCCCTGGGGCGCGGCTAGGCTGCTTTCGTACCTGATCGTTGGCAAGATCTTTGACAGGTTCCCCAACATCAACGCGGGGGCGGCGGAAGTTGGACACGGATGGCTTCCCCACTGGCTCATCAGGCTGGGCGAGATGGCCAACTACGTCTCGGGCGCCACGCCACAGCTCGACTACAAGCCGATTGAATATGCTCAGATGGGGCGCTTCAGGTGCGGCGCGGAACCCTTCGAGGGTCCGGAGATGACCAAGGCTTGCATCGACTTGCTCGGTACGGACTGTCTGATGCATCAGTCGGACTACCCCCACGGAGAGGCCCATTTCCCTGACACGGCTGAAATCGTCATCGACTGGCCCTTCTGGAACGAGTTGGGTGAGGACGCCTTGACCAAGCACATGTCCGGCAACGCGGAGAAATTCCTGCGGCTGAAATAGTACGCCGGCCTCCACCAAGTTTCGCCGGTAGAGTTTGTATCGTCCGCCGTGGCGGCCCACCATCCGGGCCGCCACTTTCTTTGTTCGGCGGCTACAATGGTTGAGGATACCGGACGGACCCCATGTTTGGAGGGTTAGCTACCTTGAAATATGACGTAATCATCGTTGGGGCAGGGTCGGCGGGTTCCGTGCTGGCGGCCAGGCTGTCTGAGGACCCGGCTAGCAACGTGCTGTTGCTGGAAACCGGACCCGACTACCCTGATTTCGAGCGCCTGCCGGAGCAGATAAAGTACGGATTCGACGCCCGTGAAGGACCATCACCCCCAAGGACCGCCGGTGGGCACCCCGAGTCGCTGGCAACCGACCCGCACAACTGGCAATATGTGGCGCAGGCCACGCCAGTAGCGCCTCCCATGTCCGTCCCACGCGGGAGAGTAACGGGAGGGTCCAGCGCCATCAATTCCTCGGCGTTTTACCGCGGTATACCCGAGGACTTCGACGCGTGGGCTTCACTGGGCAACGACCAATGGAACTTCGATAGAGTCCTTCCATATTTCCGCAAGATCGAAACCGACGTGGACCGACAGGGAGACTTCCACGGTTCCGATGGGCCCATCTTCGTCCATCATTCCAACCCTGAGAACTGGCACCCGGCCCAGGCCGCGTTCTACGAGGCCTGCCGGGCTGCGGGTTTTCCCGAGACCAACGATCATAACAGCCCCGGTTCGTCAGGCGTTGGACCGTCCATCACCAACAACCACAACCGGGTCAGGTTCAGTACGGCGCTGGGTTATCTCAGCCAAGGTCGTCACCGGCTGAATTTGACCATCCGGCCCAACTGCGCCGTCCAGCGAGTTCTGGTCGAAGACGGGCGGGCCGCTGGTGTGGTGGTCAACAGCGGCGGGAATACCTTCACGGTGTTGGGCGATCAGGTAATCCTGAGCGCAGGGGCGGTCGGGTCACCCCAGATACTGATGCTCTCCGGGATAGGTCCGGCGGCGAATCTGCAACGGCTCGGAATTCCAGTATTGCACGACCTCCCCGGCGTCGGGCGAAACCTGCGGGACCATCCCAAGCTCTACATCACCTGGAAAGTCAAAGAAAGCCATCCCATCGAGCCCCGGCCAGCGAGAGGCGGGATGGCCTTCCGTTGCACCGCCCCAGGTTCGCATCTGCGAAACGACATTTCGATAGGTATGGGAGCTTTCGTAACCCCTCGCATTCGGCCCTGGGTTTCGGCCCCGGCCGCAGAACGGGACGGGGACCTCGACGACCGCCGCGTTGAGATGATGGTCGGACTGTTGTTGCCCATTAGCTCGGGGGTCCTCGCCCTGGAGTCCGCCGATGTGTCAATCCAACCTTCGCTCGACTACAACTACCTATCCGATCCCTTCGACCGGGACCGGATGCGGGAGGCGGTGCGGTTGTGCCTGCGGTTGGCCCAGCAAGACCAACTTCGGGGATTGATCGGGGAATTGGAAGACCCGGCGCCCGCCGATTTGGCTACCGACGAGACGCTGGACCAGTGGATGATGCGGGAGGCACACACCTTTTCCCACATTTCTGGGACCTGCAAAATGGGGCCGGAAAGCGATCCCATGTCAGTTGTAGACCAGTACGGTAAGGTCCGGGGCGTGGACGGGCTGCGCGTGGCTGACGCCTCCATCATGCCAGACCTGGTGCGGGCGCCCATCAACCCGACGGTGATAATGCTGGGGGAGCGGATCGCTGACTTGATACAACAGAGGACCTGAAGAAGCCAAAATAAAACCCCGGGGCCGTTACCGGTTCAAAACCGGAAGAGGACCTACCGGGGACAGCAGATAGAGTTTACCATATCCATCAGGATGGAACAACCAAATTCAGGCGACGATTTAATCAGAGGTATATCCGGCGATCGTCTTGCTCCTTACCTCACGCGCACGGGGCAAAGGCTTGCTGAGGCGTTGGCCATTTACGCTTGGAACGTAGCACTATGCGAAAGCCTCTACCCTGTCTTGCACGGAATCGAAATTACACTGCGCAATAGCATACACGACGCCGCGTCCCAACAGTTTATGGATCCATATTGGTTTAGGACTCAGGTGTTGGAGCGGGAGCAAGTTACCGTATCCCGGACTGCCCAGAGACTGGACCGTAACGGTCGTTCCGCGTCTCCGGGACGTTTTGTCGCAGACCTTAGCTTCGGTTTCTGGATCAGTCTATTTGACAGTCGATATGACGGGATTCTCTGGCCGAATCTGCTCAGGCCCGTATTTCCTACCACGCCACGGTCGCAGAGATCATATAAGACCATATTGAGACGATTAGAAGAGGTCCGGCGTCTCCGTAACCGGGTCTTTCACCATGAACCGGTTTGGCATTGGCAAGACCTCGGTCAACAACATCACAATATTTTGGGAACTATCGGCTGGATGAACCGGGATATGAAGGAATTCGTTGAGTCGCTGGATAGATTTCCAGAAATTCACTCTCGTAATCCCCAGTTGTAGCGGGCTAGGAGAAGGCTATTTATTCGCTTGTTTAGGCCATGAGGATGCTCACGCTATGAGCGGAAATCTCTTCGTTAAGCGTCTGATTCTACACCGCCGGGAATCCTGCTATCATAGGGTGGCACTTACCTCAGAATTCACAGAATAGGAAGGTGAATACCGTGTCGGACGATAGCATCAGGCTTAAGGCCATCAACCATATCACTTACAATGTGAAAGACAAGGACGCCGCCCTCAAGTGGTACACCGAAGTGTTGGGGCTGGGCCAGATTCCCAAAATGGTCGACAGCGACAATCTCTATTGGCTTCAGATACCCAGCGGGGCAATGGTCCACATAATCCAGAACCCCGACGCTCCGTCGGCGCCATCTCACCACACGGCATTCGAGGTGGACGACATCGAGGCCGCGAAAGCCGCTATGGAAGGGAAGGGAGTGGAGGTCACCGACATCAGTGTACGCCACGATGGGCAGCGTGCTTGTTACCTGAACGATCCCGACGGCAACCGCATCGAGCTTTGCACCAAGTCCGGGTTTGGAGTGCTGGTCTAGGACCGTTCCAGCGCCTAGCGGCTCTGCCTTTTGAGAGCAGTACAAGCGCCCGCGCCATGACGACGGCGCGGGCGTTCTATTTTCGGTCAGGCGGCTGCCAACCGCCGCACTACGTCCCCGTCAAGCTCCACACCCAAGCCCGGGCCTTCCGGCACAGCCAAAAAGCCGTAGTCCACCTTTAGGGGTTCCTTTAAGATCGGCCATTCGTCCCGGATTGACGTGGGTTCGATGTTGTATTCCTGAGCGTAGGGGATGTTGGCGTAGGCTGCGCAAACGTGGAGGTGGGCGACCGTGCTGATGGTCGGTTGAGTATTGTGGACAGTCATGGGCTTGCCGAAGGCCGAGGCCAGGGCCGCGATTCGCTGGAACTCGGTGAACCCCGGCACTTTCACGATGTCCGGTTGTATGATGTCTACCTTGCCCTGGGTCATCAGGTCCCTGTACTCCCAGTGGGTATAGATCATCTCGCCGGACGCAATGGGAATATCCAGCGTGTCGGCGATGGCGGCCAGCCCTTGGAGGTCGTGGTGGGGCCTCGGTTCCTCGAAGTGGAAGACTCCCAGGTCCTCCAGGGCCCGGCCGATTTCAAGGGCGTGGTGGGTTGAGAACGCGCCGTTCACGTCCACCAGAATTTCGATATCGTCGCCAACGGCGGCCCGGACTTCCGTAACAGTCGCGATGGTCTGGTCTGCTGGGTGGTCGATCGCACCCGGGACCGCGCTGTGCAGCTTATAGGCGGAGTACCCGGCGTCGACGAAGGACGCGGCGCGCTCCGCTTCCTCCACCGGGGTCATGTCCCGGCGCATGGAGCTGGCATACATTCGGACTTTGTCTCGGGCCTTCCCACCCAGGAGCTTGTAAATCGGAACCCCAAGCGCCTTCCCCTTGAGGTCCCATAGCGCAATATCCAACCCGGCGATGGCACAGTAGACGGCCCCGCCCATGTCTGACGCGGACCCGGCGGAGACCATCTCCCGCCAACGTGTTTCGGTGTCCACGGGGTCCTTGCCGATCAGGACGGGTCTTAGCGTACTGTCCACCAGCGTCTTGACCACCTGAGGCAACCGGCGGAAACACTCGCCGATGCCGACAAGACCTTCGTCAGTGTAGACCCGCACAAAGGGGAATTGCCGGTCCAGAACCAAGCACTCAACGTCTGTGATTTTCAAGGGAAAACCTCCTAAGATTCAGGGCGCTCTATCCCTACCCGCTTATTGGCGGCAAGGCAATCGGGAACGGCACATTGGGATATTGGCTTACGACCCTGTTCCATACGGCGTGGCCGATTTCTTCAGCCCGGCGCACGATATACGGCTCGTCGATGGTCAGGGGCTTGCCGTCGCGCATGACCCATTCCCCGTCGACCATCACGGACTGGACGTCGGCGGGCTGGCCGTTGTGGACGAACGACGAGACGATTCGCAAGGTCGGGACCAGGTGGGGCCGCATCATGTCGATCATGAACAGGTCGGCTTTCTTGCCCACTTCCAGGGACCCGGTTTCCGCCCCCGGTCCCAGGATATTCGCTCCGCCCCGGGTTGCCCACTCCAGCACGTCTTCGGGTTGGGGGTCCATTTGGTCGTTGCGCCGCACCCTTTCCACGAACAGACCCGCCCGCATTACTTCAACCATATCCTCGGCCATGTTGTCCGAGCCCATTCCGATTCTGCAACCCGCCGCCATTAGCTCTTTAACCGGAGCGGCTGCGCCCCGGCGGGCTGCGATGGCGGCGTTGTTGGAGACCCCCACTCCTGCCTGTCCCAGGATGGCAGTCTCCGAAGGATTGACATACCGGCAATGGGCGACCACCAGACTGGGTCCAAGGAAATCGTTGGCGAATAGGTAATGGGTAGGCGGCACGCCACGGGTGCGCATGACTGCTTCGATTTCGTCGTTGCTCTGCGAGAGGTGGATGGTATAACCAACCTCGTACCGCTCCGCCATTTCTCTGCTGGCACGTAACAACTCCGGTGAACAAGTCTCCGGGGCGTGCGGCGCGATGAAGCATGTTACCCTCCCGCCGCCTTTACCATGCCAGGTTTCCACTAGGTCCGTACTGCGTTGGAGGCCCTGGTCCAACTTGTCCGGGGAGAACTCGTAAGCCCCACTCCGAGGACGTTCCTCGACTGCGTCGTTGATGTTGTCTGACAGGACGAGCCTCAATCCGGTCTTATCCAGCGCCTCCGCATAGTCCTGGACGCCCGTGGATATTTCCAGGAAGCAGGTGGTCCCGCTGCGCATGGCTTCCAACGCTCCCAGGGTTGCCATCACTTGCCTTTCATCAGCGGAGAGCAGGGACCGGACTCCAACAGGAAATCGAAGGGTGGTAGGAAAGCCGAAGTCTTCCAGGATTCCCCGGTCGGCGGTGGCCAAGAGATGGGTGTGGCAGTTGACCAGTCCGGGGAATACCGCATGGCCGGTGGCGTCGACCTGCTCGGCATCCGGATGGCTACGCATGACATCGGCGGACGCTCCGACGGAAACAATCCTGGTGTCCTGGATGGCTATGGCGGAATCGTAAAGAACGGTCCGCGCCGCGTCGCCGGTTACTATGGTCGCGTTTCTGATTACGGTTGTCATGGCATCCCCTCAGTATGCGGGCTACATGATATCATCCGCTGGTCTGACACTGACTCGCCAGTAATGAAGGAGTTTGCATATGCCAGAGGCGGAAAACAAGCTTAAGGAATTGGGTTACGAGTTGCCAGCGGCCAGGCGTTCCGGAGTGGGGAATTTCGTGCCCGCGGTGCGGACTGGCAACCTGGTCTATCTATCAGGCACCGGCCCTGGCCTGCCCGAAGGGGGCCTGCTCCACGTGGGGAAGTTGGGGTCTGACCTTACCATCGAGCAGGGATACGACTGCGCCCGGCAGACGATGTTGAATCTTCTCACCAACCTGAAGGGGGAGATCGGCGACCTGGACAAGCTGAAGAGGGTGGTCAAGCTACTGTGCATGATTAACGCGGCTCCCGACTTCGGTGACACGCCAAGCGTGGCCAACGGCGCGTCGGACCTGCTAATCGGCATGTTCGGGGACCGGGGACGCCACGCCCGGTCCGCCGTGGGCATGTCTACTTTGCCCGGTGGGATGCCGGTGGAAATTGAGATGATCGTAGAAGTGGAAGCCTAGAGGGCAAGCCGGCCTAAACCCCGGTGGGACGATGCTGGGCCCACGGCCTGGCCCGTTCGAAGGCCGCCGACGCCTTCAGGACCGTGGACTCATCACCCCTCCGGCCAACGATCTGCAACCCGATGGGCAGCCCGTCTTCGGAGAACCCGCAGGGTATACTGGCGGCGGGCTGGCCGCTAAGGTTGAATGGCCGGGTCATGGGCGAGAACGCGCCCCGGCCCGGCACATCGACTCCTCCGATACGCGCCGGGGGTTGCTCCACCGGGAAGGCGGGGACCGCCAGGGTGGGCGTGAGCAGCAGGTCGCAGTTTTCCATCAGGTCGTCTATGCGGGCCTTCATCTGGTCCACGGCCCGGATCGACCCTGCGTAGTCCGCGCCCGTTACGGTTTTGGCGTGTTCCAGGCAAAAGAGTGTGTTGTCGGTGAGTAAGCCGGGACATTCATCCAGGAGGTGTCCGTAGCTCACGTAGTTGCCCACGTAGAAGATGTTGAGGAACGCCGGGACCGGGTCCTCCAGCGCGAAGTCCGGTTCGTCCACGGCGCAGCCCAGTTCCTCGAAGACCCTAGCCGCTTCCGACGTGATACTGACGACCCCAGAGTCTATCACCGCGTAACCCATGTTCGGACTCCAGGCAATCCGTAGACCTGAGAGGCTGTCCTCCAGGCCGGATGCGAAATCCGGAGGCGCATCCCGCAAGGAGGCGGGGTCGCGAGGGTCGTGGCCCGCCAACACCTGTAGCAACATAGCGGCGTCTCTGACTGTGCGTGCCATCGGACCCGACTGGGAAGTAAGGTTGGGCGAAGGGCGGCCTAATCCGCCAGCGCGGGGCACCCGGCCCAGAGTCGGCTTGATGCCAAAGAGACCGCAAAAGCTGCTGGGGTTGCGGATTGACCCACCGCCGTCGGTACCTGTTGCGATGGCGCACATGCCGGAGGCCACCGCCGCGCCAGCGCCGCCGCTGGAGCCGCCCGCGGTGCGAGTGGTGTCCCAGGGGTTGCGGCAGGGCTCTCCAAGGCGGTTCTCGGTAGTCCCCTGGAGTCCAAACTCTGGGGTGTTGGTCTTCCCAAGAAGCACCGCCCCGGAAGTCTTGACCCTTTCGGCAACTACCGAGTCGATTTCGGGTATTGTGTCCCGGAAGGCCAGGGACCCCATGGTTGAGCGGATGCCCTTGGTGGCTTCCAGGTCTTTGATGGAGATGGGAATGCCCAACAGCGGCATTCCTAGGGGACCCCGCTCCAGCTTCTCGTCGGCGGCCTGGGCAGCGGCCATCGCCTCATCTCCCGTGACCGTGATAAAGGCGTTGAGCTTGGAGTCAACCTCCTCGATTCTCCGCAGGTAAAGCTCGGTCAGTTCTGCGGATGAGATTTCCCGGCCGTCCAGCATTTCACGAAGCTGAGTCACTGGTGTATAGAGCAGGTCGTTGTCTGGCATCGCGCTCCCCCTACGCTCCCTTGACGTTTACGATCTGGCGGAAAGTATGGAGGATCTCGACCAGGTCGTTGGACTGCTCCATAACCAGGTCGACGTCCTTGTAGGCTCCGGGCAGCTCGTCCAGGAAGGACTCCGAACGTCTGACTTCGATCCCTTCCATGAGTTGGTCGAAATCGCTCATGGTGAAAGCATCTCGCGCCGCGTGACGGCTCATACGACGGCCAGCGCCGTGAGGGGCGGTGTCAAAGGCTGCCGCATTGCCTTTACCCCGAACCACGTAGCTGGCTGTACCCATAGAGCCAGGGATCAACCCCAGTTGCCCTTCCCTGGCTTGAATAGCTCCCTTACGTGATACGAGTATGTTGCGTCCGAAGTGGTGTTCGCGTTGGGTGAAGTTGTGGTGACACTGGATGCGTTCCACCTCGTCAAACTTTCCGAACCGGTGCCTGAGGATGCGTAGTACGCGCTCGATCATCTCCTCTCGGTTGAGCCTGGCAAAGTCCTGTGCCCAGCCGAGGTCGGTCATGTAGTCGTCGAACTCCTGGGTGTCCTCGACCAGGTAAGCGAGGTCGGCGTCGGGCAAGTCGATGTACCACTTCTCCATCAAAGCCTTCGCGATCTTGATGTGGTGGCCGGCCAATCGGTTGCCGACGCCTCTTGAGCCGGAATGGAGAAACGCCCACACGGAGTCCGTTTCGTCCAGTACGATTTCGATGAAATGGTTTCCCGAGCCTAACGAGCCCATTTGCTTTCGCCAGTTGCGGTCAACTTTGTCGTAGAAGTCGAGCCGGTCCAACTCCGCGGCTTGGGCTTCCATCTGTTCGACGCGAAGCTTTGCGGTCTTTTTGACGCTCCGGTTGTACCGGCCCGCGCTCAGTGGTATCTGCTCCTCGACAGCCTTGCGAATATCTGACAGGTCCTCAGGCAGGTCCGCCTGCGTCAAGGGTGTCTTGACCGCTATCATGCCGCATCCGATGTCGACGCCGACGGCGGCGGGAATGATTGCCCGCAGGGTGGGGATGCAGGAGCCCACCGTTGCGCCGAGGCCGTAGTGACAGTCGGGCATCACCGCGATGTGTTTGTGGATGAACGGCATCCGGGCCAGGTTATAGATCTGTTGGAGGGCAGACTCCTCAATCTGCTCCTCGGGCAGCCAGGAAAGAATGTTGGGTCCAATGTTGCGCGGCGGCACGGTGGTCTCCTTGAGGGTATGTTGCAAGATGGCCTACTTTTCAGTGTATCACGGCTTCAGAAACGGGACTGGCTCAAAAAGCCCTCCGCCAGAGGATCTCTCAATAGTTGTTCGTAGTTGGTAGCCCTGTCATGACCGCGAAAGCGGGAACCCACAGATGTTCAGGCTGAGGAGCGCAACCCGGCAGGGGAATTTCTGGATTCCGGCCTTGAGCCGGAATGACGAGTTGAGCGTCATGGCGAGAGGCCCGCGATTAATGGACCAATTTTGACGATTGCGAGACCCTGGCTCTCCCCGAGAGCGTACCCATGTGCTGTCGCATCAGAATGGGAGTGGGTCTTCCTGATACCTTCCCGAATATGCCAAATGGTCGTCCAGAAAGAACTTGACCGCATAATCTTGAGGATGCTGGAAGTTCAATGGCAGCCGAAGAGTTGTCGGAACCGCGAAATCATCGATCTGCGATGTGTAGTGCATGCCGGAAAATGTCTCAACCACCTCTGCTTGAGCGTTGAACGGGCCGGATGGACTATCGAGGTTAAAGCGTAACAGTACGGATTCCCGAGTCATGTCAACCTGCTCCACAAAGCACCACTGACGATGAAATAAGTCTAACTGCGGGCGCACCCCAATTTTGTCCACTCAATGGCTAAGTGTTCCGGGCAGTAGCAAGTCCGCCAGTGTTTCGTATTCGGCCTGGCTCCGGCAACAAATGAACTGAATGGCGGACGTGGTGAACTGTTCCGGTACAAGGACTTCAGCGTTGCGGTAGTAGACAATCCTGTTCGGTTCTGAAGGGTCAAACCATGTTGAATGATAGACTGTCTTGAAAGGATGGTTTGGAAGAACTCAATGTCGCCAGTGGGTTGGGCTCCGGCCGCTACGTTCCCATCAGTGAACATGACGCCGGCCTTGGACAGCACTTCCATTGCATCAATAATCAGATAGACCGGAACTGGGCATTGCGCGTGGTAGTCTCGCTGCCGTGTGGGCCGAAATCCCTCGTTTCGGAATTGGGTCGGGGTCTTCGGACGAAAATACAGACGCACGTAGTCTTGCCAAATATCATTCGTGTGGGCAATGACTTCAGGGCTGGCAATGTCTACAAGAAGTTGACGCGACGCCACTATCTTCGTACGGCTGAGCATCTCCCCAGTTCGGAGGAAATTCACCACATTCCGTACGTCGGTGCAATGAAACAGGAAGTCAGGCCACCACCGTTGCGGCCTCCGCATCCAAGCCTGCTGTTTCAAGCCGCTCAGGTGGCGGCGGATGTCATCAATTTCCGCCTGATTCCTCGTGTCACCGCGGCTCAACGCGACTTAGGGAGGTAAAGTAAAATCGGGAAGTGGCTTAGTGCCAGGGGCGGCACCGAGTATGCACTAGGGTACGGACAGAGAGTAAAGTTGGTTGTTTTGAGACCAGGAACCGGCAAGCTGGCAGCTATCTACCAAATGAAGCTTATTGGTTCCCGCTAAGCCTATCTCTTACAATCAGAGAGACCCGGAGCGGGTTCTGGCCGAAGCCCGCAGAGCCTACTTGAACTTGGTGGGGTAGTCCTGCCAGTAAACCTACGATTTCCGCTGGCCGCGCCGTTTCAGCCCCCATATCATACCTAGTGGGGCCAATAGCAGTAGCAGGCTGCCTGCGCTTGCGCCCATCGGCGCGTCGCCGGACGGCAGGCCGCAAGCCCCGCCGCCGGATTCTGCGGTCGGCGCGGGCGTGGCCTCGGACGTGGGCGCAGGCGTGGCGGTTACTACGACCGTGATTATCTGTACGAGCGGCGTAGGGACGGTTGCCGCCGATGGGATAGCGGTTGCGGTCTCCGTGGTTGCCGTCGATGGCGGGACGGATGTCGCCTGTGCGGGCGCAGGGGTATCTGCGGGCGGAACCGGCGTCGCCGTCGGCTCCGGTGTGGGTATGGCAGTAGGGGCAGGCGTGGGTGTGGGTGTAGGCGTAGGGATAGGCGTCGCTGTGGGCGTAGGCGTTGGTTCCGGCGTCGGCGTCAGTGTAGGCGTGGGAGTCGGCATAGGCGTAGCGGTTGGCAGGGGTGTAGGCGTCGGGGTGGGCAACGGACGGCCCTGGCTGCCTATCTCGTGCCAAGTGGCAACACCGTCGCCGTTAAAGTCGGCCTTCACCGCCGGGTACTGGTTGGAGGCGCCAAAGTCCCAAACGTCATCCACGCCGGTAGACTGGTCGAAGTCCTGGTCGGAGTTATCCAAGTCAATGCGCCAGGCCGCGTATACGCCAGTATAGCCGGTGGGCGACTGCAATTCGGCAGTAGTCTTGCCTTCCCCGGCGGCGGAAGTGGACTGACCGGAGGTTTGAGTGTCCCAATAGCCGCCGATAACCGTGATGTTGCCTTCTTCGCTCCCCCCAACCAGTCCGCCGACATTTTCCCCTGTACCGTTCACTCTGCCGATAGAGTAGTTGGTGATGATTGTGTTTTTTGCGCCACCTGCCAGCCCTCCAACGTACTCGTCGCCCGACACGTTGCCGGTGGCGTAGCTACCGATGATTGTACTTCTGCTATCTCCGACCAATCCGCCGACGTACTTGTCGCCCGACACACTGCCGGTGGCGTAGCTACCCTCGATCAAGCCAGCGACTAATCCGACCAACCCTCCGACGTACCGCTTGCCCGATACTGAACCGCTGGAGTAGCTGACCCTAACCGTACCGCCGTCAATAGATCCTACCAGCCCACCTACTAAATCACCTCTGCCCGACACGCTGCCGGTCGCATAGCTGGCAGTAATTGTGCCATAACTCCATCCCACCAGCCCGCCAACGAACTCTTCGCCCGACACGCTGCCGGTGGCGTAGCTTCGCTTGACCGTAGTATGACTGAATGCGTACCCGACCAGCCCGCCGACGACCGAGCCGCCAGATACTGAACCACTGGCATAGCTGGACATGACTGAGTTACTTCCCCCCGCCAGCCCGCCTATATTGATTTCGTTGCCCGATACGGTGCTGACTGAGTAGCTGCCGATTATAGCGTTAGCGCCCCCTGCCAGCCCTCCGATGTATCTCTCGCCTGATACTGAACCCGTGGAGTAACTGCCAATGATAGTGTTGGCATTCCCAGCCAACCCGCCAACATTTCTGACCCCTGTAACATCGACATCAACCAATCCTACGTCATGGATTTCGCCTCCGGCATAACCGAAAAGACCAACCGCGCCGGGGTTGTTGAATTGAGTTGTGCGGTTGATGTACAGGTTGGAGATAGTATATCCGTTACCGCTGAAGCTGGCCTCGAATCCGTTGTTATCGTTGTTGTTATCGTTGCCGATGGGCAGCCACCCGTCGCCGGAGGTCCACTTGGCGTTTACGATGCCGGAGGTGTAGCTGCCGGCGTTCTGGAAGTGCAGCGGGCGGGCCAGTTCATAGCCCTTGCAGTTGGCGCGGCAGACACTTTCCGAGCCGGAGACGGGAAAGGCGGCGGCGTAGGCCTCCCTGCCGGATTCGGCGTCCGCCAAGCCATCGCCGTCCAAGTCGTAGCGGATGGCGTTCAACTGCTCCAGGTATTCAATCTCAATCAGCCCGTCGCCGTCGGCGTCATACCTCCCGTTAGCCGACTGCGAGCTGACGACGCCGTAGGTTGCCGCCACCGCAATCAGCAGGGCAGTCGCCAGGAACAGTGGGGTGTATGCGCGGAGATTCGGCAACGGATGTCTCCTCTTGATACATTGGGGCTAGTAGTCCAACGTCTTTGAAATGAGGCATGACTGGTGTATTCTGCCGGCATTGGCAAATTGCATCGAGGGAGAAGCGTCATGCCGGTTAAGAAATACCGTATCAAACTGACCCCGGAGGAGCAACAGGAACTGAAGGCCCTGGTTTCCAAGGGGCGGGCAGCAGCGTACAAGCAGACCATGCGCGCATCCCCCGTTTTCACGGGGGCAGGCTCTGTTGCTGAGCGATGAAGCGGGGCAGGATGGAGGCATGACGGACGAAGAGATTGCCCGGTCCCTCCAGATCGCCAGCGCCACGGTGGAAAGGGTGCGCCGCCGTTGCGTGGAGGAAGGAATCGAAGCGGCCCTGGGGCGTAAGGAGCAACAACGCCGCCGGCCGAGGAAACTGGATGGCGCGGCGGAAGCCCACTTGATCGCTATGGCCTACGGGGAACCGCCGGAAGGCCGGGCCCGTTGGACACTGCGGTTGTTGGCGGACCGGCTGGTGGAGTGGGAGATAGTGGACAGCATCCACCCCGAGACGGTGCGCAAGACGCTGAAAAAAACGAACTCAAACCCCCGTTCTGCAACGGGGCAGGCTCTGGCTGAAAGAATGCTGGTGCATCCTTCCGGAAGGCAATGCGGACTTCGTATGCGCCATGGAAGACGTGCTGGAGGTCTACCAGCGCCCCTTGGGGGGTAATGAAGTGTTGGTGTGCCTGGATGAAACCAGCAAACAACAGAGCCTGCCCCCGGCCATGACCGGGGGTGAAGGAGACGCGAGCGCCGCGGCCAATGCGGCCCGGAGCGGCGGCCGGGTACGATTACGAATACGAACGCAACGGAGTGAGCAATCTTTTCATGCTGTTTGCACCGTTGGAAGGATGGCGGCGGGCCGGAGTGACTGACCGGCGGACGAAATTGGACTGGGCCGGCCAAGTGAAGAAGTTGGTGGACGAAGACTACCCGGACAAGGACCGGATTGTGCTGGTAATGGACAACTTGAACACCCATCATCCGGCCTCGTTATACGCGGCCTTCGAGCCGGCGGAAGCGCGGCGCATCGCGGAACGTCTGGAGATTCACTACACCCCCAAGCATGGGAGTTGGCTGAACCCCGTATCAAGTACGGGGCAGGCTATGGCTGAAATTGAAATCGGAGTGCTGGCCCGGCAGTGCCTGGACCGCCGGATTCCCGATCAAGCGACGCTACGCCGGGAGGTGGAAGCGTGGCAGGACCGGCGCAACAGGGACCTCGTGCGAGTGGACTGGCGCTTCACCACCAATGATGCGCGCATCAAGCTGAAATCCCTTTACCCAGCAATTCAAAATAGCTGAACTACTAGGAGTCCTCTGAACAAGTCCGTGGTGATATGGCATAGTAAGGCTGGAGAAGCCGAGGTCCGGTAGGGGATACTGGTAGGGGGTAAGGGTAGATGGATCAGCCGGCCCCCGTTTTCACGAGGGCAGGCTGTTTGCGGATTTGGAATACCAGGGCAAGAAGCGCAAGACCCGCCGGGAACTGTTCCCCCGTTTTCACGAGGGCAGGCTCTGGAGCGGATGGACTCTCCGATTCCCCGGCAGAATCCGGAGGACCGCATCCGCCCCCCGCCTTCGCGGGGGCAGGCTCTGCTACCCTACGGCCGGAAGGGGACGCCATCCCTACCCGCTGTCCGCCATGTTGAGAGTCCACTGCGTCCAGCTCTTCTACAACCGCAGCGGCCCCGGCATGGAGGACCCCCCGTTTTCACGGGGGCAGGCTCTGCTCTACGAGTCCGGCCCGGTCAGGCGCTTCGCGGGGTTGAAGCTCTCAGGCCCCCTGCCCGGCGAGACCGCCATCCTCAACTTCCGTCATCTCTTGGAAAGGCACAGGCTGGGGCAGGGTCTGCCGGAGAAAATCAACGCTCACCTGGAATCCCAGGGGCTGAAGCTGCGGGAGGGAACCATCGTGGACGCCACCATCATCGAGGCGCCGCCGTCCACCAAGAACCGGGCCGGGGAGAGGGACCCGGAGATGCATCAGACCAAGAAGGGTAACCAGTGGCATTTGGGGATGAAGGCGCACATGGGGGTTGACTCGGAGACGGGCATAGTCCACAGCATGAGCACGACATCGGCCAACGTCCACGGCGTTACGGAAGCGCACCATTTGCTGCACGGCGGGGAGACGGTGGCGTGGGGTGATGCGGGCTACCAGGGAGTGGGCAAAGAGGGGAGAACCTGGGGCTGGAGGTGGAACGGCGGGCGGCGATGCGGCCGGGGCGGCGGCGGCAGATGGATCCGGGGAGCGGGGAGGCGCTGGCGGCGAAGGCGAAGGCATCGGTGAGAGCCAAGAGCCTGCCCCCGACTGCGATCGGGGGTGGAGCATCCCTTCCTGAGGCTGAAGCGGTTGTTCGGGTATGTCAAGAGCCTGCCCCGTTGCAGAGCGGGGTACGCTGCCGGGGGCTGGCCAGGAACGCGGAGCGTCCGGCGCTGCTGTTTGGGCTGGGCAACCTGCTGACGGCGGAGGGACGACTGAGGGGGTAGTGGGCCCGGCGGCAGGCCCGGACCGGCCTCCGGCCGGAGCCAAGCCGCCAACGGCGCCGCCGGGGGCGAAACTCCAGGGGAAGAGAGTCAGCCAACAATGCACGTACGGCAGTTACCGTCCCCTTGCCGCTCCGTCAAACACATCTCAGGCTAAAATGGCCTCGTTCAGAATATCCCTAGCTCTACCAGGAGGTCTATCCCCGCGTGTGCGGGCGCCGGCCGGGGGAATGCGCTAGGGGTCAGCTGCCTTCCTCCTGGTAGTCGCGATTGTGACGCCATGAGAGAGGCGGACCCGCTCTGCTTGCTGGCGCCGCCGGAGCTTCTCACTGGTTCTGGTTAGTATCCCGGTCCGGCTCTATGCGGTCGGATGTGACCCGGGCCCGGTCCTGTTCGTCCGGCATGGGGTGGGAGTAGAAGATTTCAGTCCATCTTGGCCCGACGCGGATGTCCTGGATGAAGATGTCGACCAGTTCCTTCGTTTCCTCTGGGTCCGCGTGGTCAATGTAGGTGGCGATGTCCCGGGCGTCCTCTCTGAGTCCATCCCTGTCGCTGATGAAGGCGAGTTTGTCGATCTCGTCCCGGGCGATTTTCGACTCGTAGGACAAGCCCATGCTGGTGGCGTTTATATCGTTGATCTCCCCGGCGATCTCCGGGTACTTCGTGAGTCCCTGTTCGACTGGGCTCAGCAGCTTTTACTTGCGGCTGTTCAGGCCTTCGGTGGAGGACTCACTGGTCTGGAGTCTTTCCTTTTGCATCCGCGATTTTGCCGAGGCCATTTCCTGGATGTCGTTGGTCAGTAGCGCGATGGCGCTGTCGGTCATGACCCTTTTGACCGGTTGGGCGACTACCAGGCGCACCAGGCGCACCAGGCGCTCGGCGTCGATAGGTGTGGTGGAGCAGTGTTCCGCTCCGCCCTCCATGTTGGCGGGGCAGGCATAGTGGGTTCCAACGACGGTCATGAGCGCCCCGCAGTTGGAGCAGTGGGCGATTCCGCTCAGTACGGACCGGTGTTCGAGAGGAGTCCCCGTTTTGAACATATTGTTCCTCTGGGCCTCTGTGTCCCATAGTTTTTCAGAATGCGGGGTATTCGTCAAGCGCTTGACGGTTGCCGTATTGGGATTGGAGGCTGTTTCAAGTCCGGGTGTCCTTTCCGGGGTCAGGGCTGTCTCCTTCGTTAGTTTACCCTCTGCCGGTGAGTTTCCTGTACTCCCGTGCGATTGTCCGCATCGTTTCGGCCTGTTCCCGGGTGAGCATGCGGCTGGGATCCGGCTCGAAGGAGTTTTCCACGGCCAGGTAGATGGGGGTTTTCTCTCGCATGAGGTCCTCGTTTTCCGGCCACCTGGGGTCTATCCGGGACTCGACGGTGGTGAACGTGGCCGTCACGTATCCTACGGCGCTTAGAACTCCCCGGATTTTCGCCATGGCGAGTTGCTCGGGAGAATAGCGCCAGACGGTGACCGGCGTGTCTATCCTGAGGGTTTGGGATTCCTCCGGGTTGGTGAGGGTGAAGGTGCTGCCGTCTTTGGTGAGCTTGTCTATGATTCCGAGGGGCACGATGTAGCGGGCGGGCATTTTCTCTCCTTCGCTGTCCAATGAAAAAGGGACAGGCTGTTGCCTGTCCCCTGAGTTTCTGCGGGTGAGTCTTTTTGTATCCGGTGGAGCCGTCCGCTCCGCGTTCCTCAGTTTCCTGGTCCCTTCTACCCTGCCTCGTCTCCAGTTCGCGGGACGGCGGAGGCAGGCTTTTTTGCGGGTCGCCGCCGGCCGGTGCGGTCTCCGGATGCCCTTGGCGGCGGGGTGGGCCCTCGTCGACCCGCTCCCCAGCCGTCTATGCTCTATGTTTTTAGCTGAAGATGCCGCTGTGGGTCCCGGTCCGCATCGGGGTTACGCTGGTGTTATCCTCGTCCCAGACCAGCAGCCAGTCGCTTTCGATGTGGCATTCCCATAGGCGGGCCAGGTCGCCGGTGAACTGGTGAGCCCGGTCGTAAGGCTCCAGCGGTTCATTGTCTGCCAGCCTCTCGATGACCTCCCTATTTCTGAGATCAGCAAGGGGATCGTTCGGGCCATTGTCATCTTTCGCTGGCAATTTCGATAACCTTGCTTGCTCTGTATGGTCGTGCGTATTGGACTCTGCCGGCGTTTCCTTGGTCGTGTTCCATCACGGATGTGAGCGCCACCCCTTTTGCCGGGATGGACGCAGGAACTCGTTCGCTAGCGCGGCGGCAGGCGCCTGGATTCTGAGATGGACACGGCCGCCGTCTATCCTTCTTCGTCCCTTCGCGCCAGTTCTGCCTCCAGCTCCCTGACCCGGGCCTCGGCTGCCAGCCTGGCTTGCTGTTCGACCAGCCTGGCTTGCTGTTCGACCAGCCTGGCTTGCTGTTCGGCCAGCCTGGCTTCCTGTTCGGCCAGCCTGGCTTCCCTCTCCTGTTCGAAGGTGGGTATTTCCCGCTCTGTCCGTGGGTCGCGCCAACGGAGTTCGCCGTGTTCCCACCGGACCAGGAGACCCAACGCGGTGCTGTAGCCCTGCAGGACTCCGTCCTCGACCTCCTCGACGGCGATTGGCTCGTATTGGCCGTCCACAAGCCTGTCCCCGGCCAGCCTGCTCCCGTGGAAGTTGCCGGTCTCGTCGAACCGCCAATATTCCGGGATGCCCAGCGCCGCGTATCTGGCCGGTTTGTCTTCAACATCGTTCTTGCCGGTTCTCTCGGAGGCTATCTCCATTACCAGGTCCGGAGGCTTGCCCTGCCTGGATATGACGTAGCCGTTGTCCTGCCGGTATAGCGCCGGGTCCGAGTTGAAGGAGATGAGCATGTCGGGCGCGATTCGCTGGCTGGACGGCGTTCCCGGCACAGGGACGATGTATCTTTCCCCCGACACGATGGTGGTTTCGGGGTTGCCGAGATACTGGATCAGGTGGTGCAGGTTGCCGTTTTCGCCGAGGTGTTGGACGCTGGTCATATCGTCTGGCTCGCGCTCCGGCGGGTCCGGGAGTGGAAGGAGCGTTTGAGGCTTGGTGGTCATGTCTGACCTCTCAGGCTAGCGCCTTTGGTGTATAACGAAATTTCCTGTGTCCCTGTCGGGATGGGTCGTTTACTGTTCCAGGTCCCCGAATTTCGGATACGGGCCTGCCTGAACGGTATTCATTAGGAGACATGGGACAATGGCTTGCATAGAAATTGCTTTTGGACAGATTTCTTGTGCAGATTTATTTGCACATTCTCCTGATACGGTTCTCCAGTGCCCGGTTCGTGGCCAAGTTGTCGACGATCCAACTTCCTCTGGGCCTTCGGGCTTGGGGATCCTCTGGCTTGACATACCAACCCCGCGGCCTCGGCGGTAGCAGGTGGTTGACCGGGAAGGCGTCGCTCCGGTTCAGGGAGCTAGGGATACTCTGAATAAGTCCTTGAATTGAGCCTCGTCAGATAGGGGAAATGGTCGTGCGGGCGACTTGTTCAGAGGTTTCCTAGAAAAAGCCGAACGGGTCCATCTGCCTAGCGGTTCGGGCGTTTCGAGACTTCTTGGCCTTTGTGCCGGCGGTCTTCTTGGCTATCTCGTCGAACTTGGACTGTGGGATGGGCTTGGTCGGCGGCGTTTGTGTTGTGGGTACCCCTGCCGCTTTGAACTTGGTCCGAAACTGTCGGTCGGTAGTCGCTCCTTTCCTGGTGTTGCAGGTCCGGCAGATCATCTGGAGGTTCCGCTTTTGATCCGAGCCTCCTTTGATCATGGGATTCTTGTGGTCAATGTCCATGAGATCTATGCCGGGCTTCCTGCCGCAGTACATGCACTTGCCGGTCTGCGCCCTGAAAAGCTCCTTCTTTAGTTCCGGGGGGAAGCTCTTGCGCCGCCGCTGAGGTTCGTCGAACAGGTACATAACTTGGCTCCCTTAGGAAATGTGGCCGTGGTCACGATTTCCAGTGCAGGTTCCTCCTCATCGTCTGGTTAAGTGTCTTGGCGATGGACGCCGCTGACGATTCTCCTATGCACACCTGCTCGACGAGCTTGTTCTGGAATCTTCCTCTCTTCCCGAGGTTGTATATCTGCCAGGTTGCGCCGTCGGTGAGCACCAGGTATCCTTTCCTTTTCCCTTGCATAGGAATGAATCTGCCTCTGGATTGCAGTGGTTTCCAAGTTCGTCCAGAGAGCCTTAGCTTCGACTGCGATTGCCGGTTCACCATCGGGGCTCTCCAGCAGCGCGTAGTCGACTCGACCCCAGTTGGTCTCGTATTCGACCTCTACTTGGTTCACGTCGGATATGTCCCATCCCAGGGATGTCAGGATCGGGTCGACTAGGGCGTACCTTGTCTGGTATTCGTGGCACCCCGATATGAAGTCTCCGACTTCGTCGATGACTCCCTCAATGTACTCGACTGTGTCTTGTACATCCTTTTGGCTCATGGGTACTCCAGCAACCTAATGTTATTGCAGATGGTGCTGTTTTCCAAGTATCCCTTCTACCCTGAGAAAATTGCAAAGCGGCGCATTCGGCCCTTTGGGTGGCGAGCCCTTTGCTGTGGTTCTTGGGTTCTTGGTCTTGGATCAGCATGACGTCTATGTCGGAGGACGGTTCGCAGTGGTCTCCCCGGGCCCTTGAGCCGAACAGGATGGTGAGGTCGGGTTGTTGAGTCAGGTTGTACGGCGCGGGCGACCTGGAGAGCTTTAGGCTTGGGTTGGAGATTTCTCTGACTCCATGTCGATGTGGGTCAGATTTCTTGTGTGAAGTCAGCACAATGCTACCCACGCGCCTGGGGTCTCCCCAAGTATCAGGGATGCCTCCCGTGAATTGCCATAGGGGGCGGTCAGGTTCCCGGGGTTGTCTACCAGGCGAGTATTTCCTCCGGCAGGTTGATTTCCTGCCGGCTCATGCCCGCCAGGGGACTGTCCTCAGGCAGCGGGATGGTGTAGCAGATGACCGCCTTTTCGGCGTGGATCCGCATCTCGGCGATGAACCCACTCAGGAAGTCTCTGGTCCTTGGATCTCCGCCCGCGGCCAGGACGAAGCGTTCCGGGATTTCCCTGACTTCCTGCAGGTCCTGCCTGGTCAGCCTGTGTTCACGTGCTTCGTCGTACCGCCCTGGGTCGTTTGCCACCGCCAGCACCCTCGAGATGTTCTCTTCGGTCAGGACCGTTTGCAGCACCTTGCCGATGAGCAGTACCTCTGCGTTGCGGGCGCGCAGCCGCGGCGTGGGGCACCGACCCTGTCCTGGGCCCGGCTCGCAGGCGTAGCGGGCTTCCTGGTTGTCTTGGGTGTCGTCCAGGAGCATCGGTTGCCCGCAGCTCCCGCAGGTGATCAGCCCGTCCAGCACCGACTTGGGATGGGTTAGGTTCCTTCTTAGCGCCCTCCTGTCCTCTGGGCCTGGCCCCAGGTTGATGAACTGCCACGGGGTGGCCGGTCTGCCCTTTAGGTCCACCCACCGTTTCGCGCCGCAGGCACAGAGCTCCATGTCGAGCCGGCACGGGAATGTGCCGGGCACCACTCGCTTGTCCGAGACCTCGTGCTGGTGGCCGTTGGTCCCGTTTGTCTCCATGGCTGACTCTTTCTCCCGGTTCGGCGGACTTGTCTCCCCGGGCCGGAGGGCAGGGAAGGGCCGGGCGTTCCCAGGTGTGGCAGGGGAATCTCCTTAAGCCGGCGGGTGAGTTGCCTCAGGCACTTCTCCACCGTTTCCTGGTGCGCGAGTAAGTCGGTTGAGAAGCGGCTGATGGTGCTTGGGTTGGGAACCTCATCTGTGAAGCCTCAGATCTCCCGGAGTTTGGGGCTGGACATCAGCCGGCCCATTGGATCGATGTTGTAGCGAATGTTGAGGACATATTTGGACAGAAGGGCGCGCTACAGGGCGCGGGCAGGATAGGGCGGACGCCCGGTCCGCTTCGCAGGCCACACGGCTTGCCCTGCAAATGACCGCGGTATAGACTCCCTGCGACAGGGCTCGCCGAGACTCTCCGGCACACAGCCATTACGCGGCCAAGGACATTCCCCATGAGACGCCGCGAATCCCCGCCCGGCGGCGCTTCTCCGAGAACAACACATGGGAGCACAAGTGGCCGGACTATTCACAGTGGGCGCTGTGCTGGCGCTGATGGGCCTGGCCATCATGTCCGGCCTGATGACCACGCTGATCGATGTCACGGGAATCGTGCTGATAATCGGAGGCACAGTCGCGTCGGTGGCCGGCGGTGCCTTCATGCTGTTCGGGAGCGCGTTGAGCAGGGTATTGGGGGCAGGGCTGATGATGGTGGGCATCGCGGTGGCTATCATGGGCCTGATAATGAAATTCGTTCTCGACCTGTGGATCATCCACTGGCTGATAGACTTTGGCGGCGTGGCCATGCTGATAATGGGGATAATCGTGGCGGCCCTGGGGCTAATCGGGATGCTCAGGGGCGCAGTCAAAAAGGAATTGTCCGGGCAATAGGCTCCTCAGAACGCACTCTTCAGTGGTCTCCCATTCCCTACCCCGCGCCAGCAAGGTCGCGTTGCAATTCAGGCGGTTTCATTCCCGGCATCACCGTCATTCCCTTGAAGGCTTGCCCCGGTCTGACCGGGGCGGGAATTCACCGGCCACCGTCCGATGCTCGGGTCACCCAGAGCGGAACGCTACCCGCGTCATACAGACGATCGCAGAATTGGCTGCCAGGTTGCGGGTTTTTGGTTTCTGCCACAGGGCCCCCTTCGCAGCCAAGGTCCTGCCGCGCCTGAGGAGTTACGTCCCCTGCGCCCGTAGCCCTGGCCAGCGCCGCTCTGCTCAGGCCGAGATGCGGCGGGACCCTGCGCTCCGGCCCCCGCACGGCCATCTTCGCCAGGCAAGCCGGGGCAGGTCACCAACTCCTCCCGGTCGGTCATCTCCAGTCGCATGTACGCGAACTGCCCGCAGAGGGCCTTTGATACGGGATTGTGCTAGGGTTTTACCCACAAGTTCAACTCTGTGCAAAATTGGATTTCCTAGTCGGGTGAATTTTGCAAAGATCCTGGAGCCCTGCCAGGACGATTGCAAAGTTCTTCAATTCGCAGTGTCTACCTGGAGATTGCAGGGCTCCAAGCGTGGAATTTGTGGATTCCCGCCTGCGCGGGAATGACGGGGGGAGGCGGGAATGACGGACCAGGGGAAGATTCAACTGAGTGGCAAGACTTTGCAAAGATCCTGGAGCCCTGCGGTTTGGCACGAGGAATCAGAGGAATCAGGAGAACCGGCGCGGCCGTCCCCTGTGCCAGTCTCTTCACGGTGCTCGCCCACCGATGCGCGGATGCCCGGGGGTTCCTGGTCAGTTCCGGCTGGTCGTCGTCCTCCCGATCAAGGGAACTGTGGACCGCCCGGCCCCTCTTCGTCTCCACCGGGGGCCGGGTGCCGCTGTCCGGATTTACGTACCGCGCTTTGGGGTCTGATCCCGCACCCGCTCTGCAATCTGGGCCAGGCATTCCTGCTGGAAGGGGTTTACCCCGATACTCCGATCAGACGCTCCGCCCCGGTCTGGGGCGGTCTAGCCGCCCGGACTCGCCCCCATCGGCATCCCGCATCCCATGGCTGCCTCGAAGAAAGCCGTCGGAGGGCCTCCGCCGGCAGGCTGCAGCGCTGCGGCTACGCCTTCAGGACCGCCCAATGCTTCCAGGACGCATTGCAGTGTCTCCCGGTCGCCCGGCGCCATCTCCAGGGCTGGGGCGGCGGCCGCCCATTCATCTTCGTCCAGGCAGGAAAGGGTCAGGAAGAAGGCGGTCATGCCTCCTGCCATGGCTGCCCCTTCATCTCCCCCGGCGGCCGAGGTGAGCATCATGGAGCGAAGGTCAAACCCGGAGAATCCTCCGCGAATGCACACCGAGGTCTCTTCGCTCAGTGTGCCTGCCTGGCCGATGAGTCCGGTCAGGAACAGCCGCATCAGAGTCTCGTCTTCCAGGCACTGAATCAGCTGCTCTGCCTCATCGGGAGAGGCCAGTTCAGGAGTGTCCAGCAGGGCCATGAGCGCCTGGGGGTCCGAGTTTTCCGAGACGCAGGACTGCTCTGCGTCCGACAACCCGGCCAGGAACGCCTCCGGGTCGTCCATTCTCAAGGGGGCGATCACTCCCGTGGCTGCCGCCGGTTCCGGCTAACCTCAGGCTCGGGCGTTGAGGCCGGCTCGGGTGTTGCCGTGGGCGCCGTAGTCGGAGCCGGGTCGGGCGCAGCCATGGTCTCAGGCGTTGGAGTGGACATCGGCATCGCCGTAGGCTCAGACGTTGGACTCGGGACGGGCGTTGCGGCAGGCGCCGACGTATTCGTGGGAACGGGGGTTGGCGCCGAGTTGGAACAGGTCAACAGCGCCGCCACCGTCACAAGGATCGCGCAATGCAGTAGCTTTGACATGCTCAACCTTCTTCACCTGAAAATCCTGTCTGATATGGTAAGCCAACCGGCTTCCGGTGACGCCTCACAAACTTATCGGGAATACGCCATTTCTCGCGGAAAGGCCGACGGCGGCCAAGGCTCTACCCCGTTTCGGAAGCGGCGTCGCAACCCTCCCTCCCGAGGTTTCCTGGCGCCGGCGGGATGCAGCGGGCTGGCAGGACCATTCGCTCCGGTGATGGTCTCCACGCGGGACAGATACCTGGTGTTGGCGGTCACGTCTCTGTTGGTCAACCCTGTCCCTGGCTTTCATGGTCCCTTCGGGCCAGTTTAGCCTGCAGTTCCCGGACCTGGGCTTCAGCGGCAATCCGGGCTTCCCGCTCGCTTTCGGCCCGTTCTTGGAGGTCCGAGTACGTGAGGATGTGCTGCCCCGGTCTCCGGGTCGTGCCATCCCAGTTTCCCGTGTTCCCACCGGATGAAGAGGTTGAGCGTGGTGCTGTAGCCCTGCAGGATTCCCTCCCCGTCGGCCTCGATTGTGACGGGCTCGTACTGCCCTTCTACCAGCCGGTCTCCGGCCAGCCGTGTGCCATGAAATTCCTCAGTTTCGTCGAACCGCCAGTACTCCGGGATCCCCAGAGCGGCATAGCCCGCCCGCTTCTCCGCCGTGTCCTGCCTGCCGTGTTCGGTTGGCAACCCCGATTTGAAGGATGTATTGAGACTGGCAACTCGGCATCGTGTCTTGCCAATTGAGGACGGTCAGGAAGCTGCTTCATCAAAGCTGGTTCTGGATAGTTCGCATCTCAAGCCTGCCGGGTGCTGACAACCTCCCAGCGTCGGCGAAAAGCCGGTTTCACTGACTACCCTCTCCCACACGCCTCCGGCATTTTCAACAAGCCGTCAAGTCTGCTGACGACAGTGAACGTGTTACTCCTACCATTCCTGGCCTCTTTCGACCTCATTGCGCTACTTGGACAGTGGATTTGGGGTGAGTCTTGGACATCTCCCCCCTCGCTGATATTCCCGTTCCCTGCGCCTCGCGCGGCACTTCAAGCCTGCTGTCAGCGCCAGTGGACCTGCTATCAAGAGAAGGTTGACCATTGCCGCGCCCGTCGGCAAGGGAGCCGTTGAGTTGCACCCGAAACCGCCCGAATCGGCAACCGGCGTGGGCCCTTGAGCGGCGCGTGCGGGCGATGCTTCCACAGGTGAATTCGTGGGCGCGGGCGTCTCAGCCGATGCTGGAACGCTGTCCGGTGCGACTGGGGTTGAGGTTGGCTCTGGAGTCCTGCCGGTGGTCGCCGTCGGAATTGGCGTGGGCGTGTCTGTAGGAACAGGGGTTGGAGTAGGCGAAGGCGTATGAGTAGGCGTTGCGGTGGGAGTTGGGGTTGGCGTGGGGGTGGGTGTCGGGGTTGGGATCGGCCTGTTCCCAATTTGGCCGCCGAACTCCCACCAGGTTGCATTGCCGTCGCTATCCAAGTCCACCTTCAAGACTGGGTACTGGCTGCTGGTACCGAAGTCCCAGAACTCGTCAATGCCCGTGGAGTCGTCGAAATCCCGGTCGGCGTTATCCAGGTCAATGTTCCAAGCACGGTAGATTCCGGTGTAGCCGGTCGGAGATTTCAACTGGGCCGTGGTCTTGCCTTCAGCGCCTGCGGACTCTCCGTCCCCGACACCGGTCTGTTGGCCGGAGGTCTGAGTATCCCAGAAAGTAGCTAGAATGAGGCCACCGAAATTGATTCCTATCAGACTTCCCGTTATCTGGCCCCCGCGCACTCTACCTGTGGAGTAACTGGCAATGACGCTGCTAGTGCTACGGTTCCGACTGACCAGCCCTCCTACTGGCCCTTCTCCCGTAACATTGCCGGTGGCATAACTTGCGGTGATTGTGCCGGTTTGGTTCCAACCGACCAGCCCACCGCCCCCCGGTCCCCCTGCGCGGCGTGGGCGGATCTGAACGTCGCCGGTGGCATAACTGCTGTTGATTGTTTGTGCATCAGTCGACTAGGGCCTGTTCACACTAATGAGTTTAAATATGTTATCATTCACGTATGGAAATTACCGAAGTTCAGTACCAACGCATTGCACCGATCCTTCCAGTGCAACGCGGCAACGTCAGCCTGTCGAACCTGCAAGTCCTCAACGCAATTCTGTATGTGGCCGAGCAAGGCTGCAAGTGGCGGGGATTGCCGCCTCGCTTTGGCAACTGGCACACGGTTTATACCCGGATGAACCGGTGGTCGAAGAACGGGGTGCTCGACCGAGTATTCGAATTCCTGCAACGAGAGCAGATAGTGCGTATCAAGCTCGAAGCGGTTTCGATGGACAGCACCATCGTCAAGGTCCATCCCGATGGTACGGGTGCGTTAAAAAAACGGACCCCAGTCCATCGGCAAGTCCCGCGGCGGTTGGACCACCAAGATTCATATGGTTGCCGCGGACGCTAGAACAGCCGTAACGTTCTCCCGCACTCCCGGACAGGCCCACGACGCACCGGAAGGGCGGAAGCTGCTGGGACGCCTGGGGTTGCAGGACCAGAACCGGTTCCTGTTAATGGACCGCGCATACCAGGGGAATGAGACCCGCCAACTGGCATTGGCGCTGGGGTTCACGCCGGTTGTTCCGCCCCTCAGCACTCGGGTTGACCCTTGGGAGTACGACCGGGAGATGTACAAGCGGCGCAACGAAATCGAGCGGCTATTCCGCCGGGTTGAAGGGCTTTCGCCGCATCTTCTCTCGCTTCGAGAGGCTTGACACCCCCTTCCTCGGGTTCATCCTGTTTGCGCTCATATTCGATGCACTACATTAGTGTGAACAGGCTCTAGTCGGTGGTTAGCAGTGTTGTTCCGTAGCCAACCCCGACAAATCACCTAACCCGGAATAGCGAACAGGAGGACATCGCAATGAAACAGGTAGAAACTCTCACCCCGGCGGCCTTGTACGCCCGAGTGTCCAGCGACCGCCAGGATGTGGACCTGTCAGTGTCCGCCCAGCTACGGGCGCTCCGGGACTATGCCGAGAAGAACGGCTACCTTGTGGCCCACGATTACGTAGATGAGGCGGAGAGCGGCCGCATCGCCGACCGCCCCGAATTCCGTAAGATGATCGACGCGGCCAGCAGGCCAACGCCCCCTTTCAGGAGATTCTAGTCTGGAAGTTTTCTCGGTTCACCAGGAAACGGGAGCACGCCGTTGCCTTCAAGTCGCTACTCCGCAGACGAGGTATACGGGTCGTATCCATCACCGAGCACGCCGACGACTCCCCCACTGGCAAGCTTATGGAGGTCATCATTGAGAGCGTGGACGAATTCTACTCGGAGAATTTGGTCCAAGAGGTGATGCGGGGGATACGAGAGGCCGCCTCACGCGGCTTTTGGGTGACACCTCACGCTCCCTACGGTTACAAGAGGGTCTTTATAGCCGATGGCCCCAAGAAGCGTCCCAAGCTCGCTGTTGACCCGCCCGCCGACGCGATAGTTCGTCGGATGTACTTATTGGCCGGTCAGGGCAAGAGCACTTTGAACATAGCCAAGATATTCAATCAGGAGGGGATAGCCAGCCCGCGGGGAAGGAATGGCTCAAGACTACCATCTACAGGACTCTTACCAACGAGGTGTATACCGGTACTCTTGTGTGGGGAGTGACCGCCAAGGACAAAATTCCACCCGTTCGCGTGGAGAATGCTTTCCCTGCCATAGTTTCCAGGGAGAGGAATCTAAGTTGGCCCTTTCAAATCGTCCTTCTCGGATGGACGATGCGACAATTGCGGCCTACGCAGAAGATATGGGCGAATTTCTTACGCACAGCGAACTGACGGAGACTAAAGCTTTTATACGGCCCTTCGTAAAGGAGATTGCCGTAGCCCCAGGCCGAGCGGTCGTCCGCTACGCAATGCCCATGCCCGGAGACAGTCCAATTGGAAGAAGGGAATCCGAGGTAGTCAGAATCGGGGAGCCAGTTCTGCCTCCAGTACATGATGGCTGGGGATCGAGGATTCGAACCTCGGATACCTGATCCAGAGTCAGGCGTCTTACCACTAGACTAATCCCCAGCGAAGAGGGAGAGGCGTAGGCCGAGAATTCGGGGTGAATACACAAGCTTGAGGGCTTCTTAGATTGTTGAGCCCTTCAATGTTAGATACCAGGCTGCTACCGTGTCAAGAGCGGTATTCCAGGGTAACTGTTCACACTCGATGACACGGACTGGTTGAATCCCACATCGGTCAACTGAATGATGATTCTCAAACTATGTCCCTCAGCCGCAACCAGTCATTACTATGAAAATTGCCTATTTTCATATTCATACATGGCCTCGGCAAGGCCATCCGCAATTCCCGCCCAGAGCCTGCCCCCGGCTCGATCGGAGGCGGGAATCCAGAAATGCCAATGATAGGGACTGTTGCTGGTTGTGAAGGCTTCTGGATTCCGGGTCAAAGCCTGCCCCGTACTGGATACGGGGCCCGGAATGACGGACCGAGGGTGAGAAAGATACACAAAGTCTGAACAGTTACTTACAGGGTTGACCGCCGCGGTTTGCGATGGGGTTCTCCTACGTCAATGGATTCTCTCAAGCGCCCGGGCGATATGCTCGGCGGCAGCTACTAACCTGGCTCGACGGGGACCCCCTGCGTCTCCTGGGACGACGGCGTGCCTCGAAAGGCTGGGCGGAGTAGAAGATCATAAAGCGCTGCCCCCACCGGCCCGCCGATCAACGGACCAACTATGTACGCCCAGAACCCCGAGGACGGCCCGGGGATCGCTATCTCTCCCCAGCCAGCGAAAAATGCCACCAAGCGGGGCCCGAAATCCCTTGCAGGGTTCCAGCCACCCATGGTCAGGGGTGCAAACACGCTGATTATGGCCGCGACGGTGGCTCCGATGAGTACCGGGCTCAGGAAGTTCGCCGGCCGGCTCCCGTTTCTGCGGTCCACCAGGGCGAAGATCACCAGCACCAACACTGCGGCGCCAACCCCCTCCACCAACGCCGCCATCGGGGCCGAAACCAACGCGCGGGCGGATTCATCCGTGCCGATGATAGCCGGGTTGGGAAAATACTCCCCGAACAGCATTCCGGAATGCTGGCTCCCCGGTCCGCCCCGGACTAACCCGTTTTCCGACTCGAACCGCGTTATTAACCTGCCGTACAAAGTAAGCACGGTGAGCCCCGCCAGCGCCGACCCGGTTAACTGGGAGGCCCAGTAGGCGGGAATTCTGGAAAACGGGAATTCGTCGCGCCGAAATATGGCGAAGGCCAACGATACTGCGGGGTTGAGGTGCGCTCCCGAGATTGCGGCGGTGACGTAGATTGCCAGGGTAACGCCAATCCACCAGACTACCGCCACCTGCCATAGACCAACCTGGGCGCCGGAGAGCACCGCTGCGGCCACTACCCCGGTGCCTATAGTGACCATCAAGTAGGCCCCGACAATCTCGGCAATGCAAGATTGGAGCAGCCGTATGATGGGACGAGTGGCGCTGGCGCCGGGATGTCCGGCGGGGGAAACCGTTAAGTGCGGGGTTGGGACAGACTTGGGCTCCGGGTTGGGCCGTGGGTTGGTTGTGGCCCGGTCAGCCACAGCTACAACTACTCCCGCACATCGCTTTTGCGGGCAGGTCCCGGCGGTTGGACATGTTGGTCAATAATGACTGGAGAATTGCGAACACAGATGGGTTGATGGAGTAGTACAGCCACCGGGCGTCGCGCAGGCCCCGGCGCACCTGGATGAGGCCTGATTCACGGAGCTTGCGAAGGTGGTGCGCCAACAGGCTGGGTGAGACTCCAGTTGCGCTTCAAGTTCACAGACGCATAGCTCGCAGTCCATGAGGAGCCGGAAAATTCTCAGCCGGTTGGGTTGGCCCAATACGGAGAGGTATCCGGCAATACGGGCGTCGTCGGAAGTTGAGCCGGTACCAATCGCCGGGAATTTGGGAGGGTCCAGGAGGGTTAACGGGATGATGGTGGTCATGGATTTGCGTAAAACCGGTCCAAGAGTGGCCGCGATTTAATTCAACAATTGCTGAAATACTATCTCTGCCGGATTATGAATGCAACAGGAAGCGAATTGCTAGGCACATGCCCGCGCCCGCTGTCTCTCGATTTGCCTTGACAACATTGGCCTTTTGTACCAGAATCGCCATGCAATTGAAGCTATCCAGGTGTCCCCGGTGGCGGTGTTGAGGTAGCGGCTAGAAATGCCGCAGAGAACAAAACGTTTGACTTGGGGTACGTTAGATGACGACAACAGCGGCGGGTAACGAGTCAAAGATCACAGTTGGAGGCACCGAGGTCCAGATGTTCTCCGGTGGCTCCGGGCCTCCCCTTCTCTACTTACACGGTGCGGGGGGGAACGCAGGTTGGCAGGGTTTCCACGAGACTCTATCCCAGAAATACACTGTCTACGTGCCTTCTCTACCCGGATTCAACGGCACACCACGTCCTGAATGGGTCTCCACCATCCCCGACGTGGCCCATTTCACCCTGCGGATGGGCCAGACGCTGGGGCTGAACGACTACATTCTAATGGGCTCATCCATGGGCGGCTGGCTGGCGGCTGAAATCGCGGCCATGGGCGATCATAACATCAAGGGTCTCGTCTTGATCGATCCGGCGGGCATCCGCCCGAAGGCGGGAGAAATCGCCGAGATATTCATGGTGTCGGGGCAGACTCGGGCCGGGATGCGATTCCATGACCCATCCCAGGTCGCCAATATCGAGGAACTCACAAGGGAGATGACTCCCGAGGAAGTGGCCACCGATCACGCGAACCGTGAGATGGCATCGCGTCTGTGCTGGAAGCCCTACTTGCACAATCCCAATCTCTCTCACTACCTGGCCAAGGTCCAGACCCCCGCTCTCATCGTGTGGGGGCGGCAGGACGCAATCATCCCCGTCGAATGCGCAGCGCTGTTCAACGAAGCGATCCCGAACTCCAGGGTGAGCATCATAGATAATTGCGGACACTCTCCTCAGGTCGAGAGACCCCAGGAGTTCGCTGCGGCTGTGGATGGGTTCCTGTCCGGCCTGAGCTAACCCACTCCACCCGCATCCATCGACGAAAGGAGTTGGCCGCACTCAACAGGTGCGGCCAACTCCTTTCGCCAAGCCAGTTTTCGAGCCACTTATAACGAACGCGGCTACACGAGTATCCCCGCCTCTTTCCACCGCGCAATGTCCTCACCAGAGAAACCCAGCTCCTTTAGAATCTCGGAGCTGTGCTGGCCCAGGGCTGGAGACGGTGTATTCGCCTCCATAGGGGTGCCCCGGAACTTTGCCAAGGGCCCGATCATCTTCACGGCTCCCTCTTCTTTGTGCTCCACCTCGGTTACCAGGCCGTTGGCCTTGATCTGCGGGTCGTCGAAGAGCTCTTCCACAAACCGCACCGGGCCCGCCGGAATGCCCCGCCGCTCCAGGGTCTCCAACCATTCGGCGGATGATTTGCGGCGGAATATCTTTTCAGCCTCAGCCTCCAGGCCGCGGGCGTATTCCATCGCCTCTGGAGTGTTCGGGTTGTAACCGGGTTCCATGGCGTCGTCGGTCAACCCCAGAACTTCGAGGAGACGGCGTCTCAAGGGGTCGCTGAGACAACCCACGCTGATAGGCAGGTCCAGGGTGAGATAGACCCGGTAGTATATGTTGGCGTGGTGTCTCTGCCTCCGGCTGGCCGGAGACGCAGCCAGCATGTCGTCATATTCCGCCGACTCCGAGCGCTTTTCCTGGATATCCTCCAACGCCTTGACCCTGGTGTCCCGGTCCAAGGACTCCACCTGAAGGAACCGGGTCCCCAGAAGAGCCAACGATGCTCCCAGCAAGCTGGTCTCGACCTTTTGGCCCGTTCCGGTACGCTCCCTGGAATACAGGGCTCCGCACACGCACCAGGCCAGGCAGAACCCGGCAGTAGTGTCGATCAGTGGACTGGCCCAGATCTGCTGGGGGACGCCATTTTCGATCTTGGTCTCGCAGGCCATTAAGCCGGACATAGCCTGCAAAATCATGTCGTACCCCGGACGGTGGGCGTCGGGGCCTTCGCGTCCGTAAGCCGTGACTTCGCAGTAGACCAGGCGGGGGTTAATCTCGCTCAACTTCTCGTAGTCCACGCCCAACTTGACCGCGACGTCAGGTCGAAAGTTGACTAGGACAACATCGGTTTCCCGGATAAGTTGGCCGATAATTTCCTGGGCTTCCGGCTTGGTCAAGTCCAGAGGCAGACTGCGCTTACCCCGGTTGTATTCCATGAACCCGCGGCTTTCAGTGGGAGTGAAACGTTGCTGAGTCCTCCAGGGTTCGCCCCAGGGTGGTTCGATCTTGATTACGTCGGCTCCCATGTCGGAAAGCAGCCTTCCGGCCAGGGGTCCGGCGATAATCTCGGTGAAATCCACCACCTTAACATCTTGCAACGGTCCGCCCATGGGAGACCTCCCGATGTAGTTACGGCGTATCCTGGGCCAAGCCGGATTCTCCCGGCTAACGCCCAGTCTGGAGATTTTCGGACATTATGCCTACGGCGGCCAGAGTAGGCAAGCCAGCAAGTCCGGGCTCAGAGAGGCAACCCGCGCTGCGCGCTAGAACCCGTGCGGAGTCCATGCCTGGTTCTGGACGGCGAACATTCGGTCGGCCCTCAGCAGCGCCCCAGGAGTACACTCCTCCACGAGGCCGGCCCTGGAGAGGGTCGTAAAACCAACGGCTCCCAAGTAGGCCGCCGCAAGATTTGAGACTCCCAGGACCAGGTCGGGAGCTGAGCTAGTTGGGCGGCAATAGGAACCTTCGGGGGAGCCCTCCAGCTCGAACGTTTGGTCGTTCCACGGACAGAGCCCGTCACTCACCTCAAACACCAGACGTCCACTCTCCATATAACTCCGAAGACCCAGAGAGGCGGCCACGTCCACTAGCCGCAGCCACAATCCGTCCCGTGGGGAGCGTTGAAGCCGCCGAGGGTCGGCAAGCATCCAGGGCAAGGGATCGTCCACCGGGCGTCTCAGAGCCTCGGTGCTATGCATCAGGTCCACGTCGAAGCAGAAGCGCCAAAGAGCCGTATTCGCCTCCCTCGTCGCCGCCACCAACTCACTTACGACAACCCGATTGCCGGATGTGCGATAGATCGCGTAGCCGTCCGTCGTTCCCTCTGACCTGTAAACGATGAAAAACAGTCCGCCCCTCCCACCTTGTTTGAGTTCAGGCGCGCGGGCTTCCCGTTCCCACCGGACCAGAGCCGCGGACTCAAATACTCCGGGACGGTCCTTGATCGCCCTTTTGAACACGCTGCCGAACTCCCCGGCAATATCTTCCGGGTCGACAAATGAGATGCGTCCAGGACTGTCGTACGGTTGTACATAAGCGGTATGTTGTCGGTCGATCTCCCAGCGTTCGTACATAGACGCGACCCCATACCCAAACCTGCCGTAGATAATGCTTTCCGAGGCGAACAGGGCGGTCATGGGTTCCCCGCGCCTGTAAACGTCGTTGATTTGGTGGCGCATCATCATGGTCATGATGCCTTGCCGCCGGTGGGTGGGCTGGACCTCGACATTGGCGACCCCTCCCACGAAGGTTGTGCCTCCGGGGACGGACATCTGGACCCTGTGTGAATGAGCGCCGCCGACGATATCACCCTGGTCGAACACCGCGATAGAACGGTCCAGGTCAAAGTGAGGGCGCAGGAGTTCCGGGTCATGGTCAAGCCGGTTTCCATACGCGCGGGCCTCGACTCTGACCCACTCGATGAACTCCTCGGAGGTGATGTTCCTCATCTCTAGCATCGAGATTGCTCCCTGTGTCTCAATCAGTCCCGGCCAATATATTGGATTATAAGAGATTCCACCATAGGGCTCACCCTCCACCACGCGATGGCGTCGCCGGTTAAGACATGCTTGGGGCGAACAGTCCAAGGGTACAGGTTAACACTTCCGATGGAACATAAGGCCGAGTCCCGCATTTGGGACCAGGTTGTTGGCTTCAAGGCTGGCGCGTGGGCACGCCGCGGGGGCTAGAAGCGCCGGGAACGGGGCTGCTGGGAGGTCAGATGCCAACGTCCACACCGGCGTTCGTAATATGCGCGAAAGTAGGTGCCTCGCCCGACGGCGTTCTCCGCGGCGCTCTGTGCGGTGGGAGCATCGTGAAAGGATATTTTCTTGCACCGACCGCAGCGGGAGCGTCCCCTGGTATCCAGATAGTCCTTGGGCGCGGCCCCGGCGAGAGCCTTGCCTAAAACAAACAGGACCACGAATGCAACGCAGACTCCGATGATAATCTCCATGTTCCATGACTCCTCGGGAAGCGTTGGTCTGGAAGGAGGCGTTTAGCGGAGGGCACGCCGCCGACCCTAATCGCAGGACTGGACACAATACCGGGGATGAGCGGTCATCGAAGGCAACCTTGTGAGCCGCCGATTTAAGCTGCCGATGCGAGAGTCGGTGAAGGACTGGAAACAAGTGAAGTTCGGATTGCGGGGCTGGGATCAACGTGAGCGGGAATGTTTATGTGTAGAAATCAGGACCAAATCTGACAAACGGGATTTAACGTACAGCGGTGGGCTATAGGATCGTATTGTCTGAACGCCGGCAATTCGTCAATTGGCAACCCCGGCTATTGCCAGGATTTCAGGACTGGCAGCACCTCTTTAGCGAAGAGCTTCAAGCCCCGCTCCGCAACATGAAAAGGCGTGCCGCCGAACCGGAAGGCGACGTTCAACTCGAAATTGCCCAGTAAGTCCCGGCGTTCCTCAAGGCCTCGCAGAATCTTGTCGGGTGTGCCCCAGCTCGCCGCCTTCATGAAACCGTCGACCGCCCCATCGAAGCCAGCGGCGCGGGCGATTTCGGCCTTCTGTTGATAGGCGTCGTAACCCTTCACCGATTTGAAATGGTCGCCGAGAAATTCATAGTGATAAAAGTTGCTTTCGACAAATTTACCTTGGTATTGGCGCGCCTCTTCTTCACATTGGGCAATATCGGCGCCGCAGACTACGAATTCCGTGAGCATTAGGTTGGGTGGCTCCGTGCCGTAATATTCACGGTGTAAGGAGCGGCCACGCTCGATCCCTGGCATCCGCATTTCCCAAGGCCGGTCCGCGAACATAATGATATGAGCGCCTAGTTTAGCCGCGGAGGCGACAGAGTCCTCGCTAGAGGCAACGGCGTAGATGCGGCCGTCGAAGGAATGCTGAGGCCGGGGCCTTATTTCCGTGCGGGGCTGCTTGTAGTAAGTCCCGTTGCCCTCGATGAACCCTGTCTTGAGAGCCTCTACAATCATCGGCGCCGATTCGTCGAAACGCTCCCGCGATTCATCCATGCTGACCCCGAATACCTCGAATTCACGCCTCGCGAGACCTCGCCCGAGCCCGAGCCGAAGTCGGCCATTACTCAGCAAGTCGAGAACAGCGGCATTTTCGGCCACCCGCAACGGGTCGTGCCAGGGAAGGATCACGGCGGCCGTCCCCACATCGATATCAGGATGCTTCGCCGCTAAGTGGGTCATTACCTGGAGATTGTCAGGCACGAAGGAATAATCGTTGAAATGATGCTCTGCGGACCAGAGGCAGTCGAATCCCAGATCCGCGGCGATTTCCCCAAGGAGCAGCTCCTCTTCCCACATCTGCCCGTCCGACCCCTCTTCCCAGCCGTAACTGGAGAAGATCATCATCATGCCGACATCCATCTGAACACTCCTTCCCATAAATTGTAGTAACCCACCATCGCAGGGGCATTTCTGTTTTGCGAGTGCACAAGTAGAGGAATGCCAGACCCTCCCCAGTCATCTGCCTCCGTGCGCGTCATTAATCCTGGAGCACACGTGACCGTATTCAATCAAGCACACAGGATATACAGGAGACCTTGCCAATCAGACGGCAGTCTCAGAGGAACAGGACCGGCCAACCGGTAGACCAAGCCGATAACAAAATTGGGATGCCTGTGTTCTCAACGCGCTGGCGACGCCCTTAAAAGCTCGGCTTGGTCGAAAATGGAGTCAGTTGGATTTCGTGGGTCCAACAGGACTTGTCTTGGGTATGCAGGTAATAGAAAGCCTCGGCGATTTTAACGGGATTCATCACCAATTCAGGCTGCTGTTGGGAGCGCGGTAGGGCCCGGGTGCCTGGAGAGTCAATGGTGCCGTCGATCACGACGTTGGCGACGTGGACGCCGAACTCGGAATATTCCTCCGTCAGCGCCTGCGCCAGAGTGCGCATCATGACCCTTGGATAGTACAGAGACTGTCCGGTGTACCGCTTTTTTCCGCGCAAGGATGACGAATTATTGGAGATGAGGAAAGAGCCCTCGCCTCGCTCTCGCATGGCCGGCAACACTTCCTTGGCAACCAGGAACGGTCCGCTGCTGGAGATGTGCTGTGCGGTTTCGAACATTTCGAACGGGATGTGTTCTAACAACTCTTTCTCCGGCGGAAGGTCGCGCCCCTCCAGGTAGCCCGCGTTATAGACCAAGACATCTGGGTCACCAGCTTGGTCTCGAATCTGGGAGAAGGCATTGGATATGGAGTCACGCGACGCCAGGTCCAGCTCGACGATCATGCCCTCGCCGCCTTGCTCCCTTATCGCTATCTCCAACGCGGACGCATTGTCGGCATTCCGGGTCGTAAGCACAACGAAGAAGCCCTCTTTAGCAAACTTTTGGGAGATCGCGCCTCCTACGCCCCAGCGCACACCGACGGGTAGGTCACTGTCGTCAAGCGCCTCACCGTGCACCAGTTTGGTATTGCGGCCATCTGCTTGCCACTTGGATGTCGCGCCCACTACGACGGCGACCGGTTTATTGGTCGAGTTCATGTTCAATTCCTCTCCTATTGATGTCGAGTGTTCACCTTAGCCGAAAGATGAATTCCCTTGATGTGGCCAATCCGCCCAGGGGCGTCATGTCCTGGGAGGAGTAGGCGGCGATTGTCGAGGCATCAGGGTATTGTCTAAAAGGCTACGCCAGCCTGCTCACAAGACAATAGTACACCGAGACCCTGCCCCACCGCATCTGGCGGCACAACCAAGAGGACATAACTAGGGCCAGTTCGTCCCATCTCTTGTTCAGCATTCTTCGATTCCGTGAAGTAAGTGCGGACCACTGCGCCCAACCTTCGACCGATGCAGATGTCACACCACGGTTTTCATCACGTACCGACCGTATCAAGTTGAGTGCCCGTTTAACCAGTTCCCCCGCTTCATCGTCCCGGTAAGATCCCCAAAGTAATGCGGCTTTGCGAATCATCCACACAGGGTCGCAGTCGTCCACGCGCCAGTCTTGAAGCAACACCTCCAGTGCTTCAAAGTCCATCGAGTAGACTGCCCAAAGGCATCGTTCATGCGATAGACGGTGGCCGACATCGGGGTCGTCATTCACGAACATTTCCAAGGATTCAATGCGTTTAATGCGTTTAATGAACCGGTCATGGTCGAAGTGAAACCGAGCCGCCGTAACAAGGGAGAGGGCTACAGTGCGCCAAGCTTCTCGCACCGCGCTCCAACCAATTTTCTGATCGCCAACTCCATCAACGGTGCGCGATTGGCAATCTATTGACGTCAAAACGGATTCGCACGCTGATTCTATGCTGGGGGAAATTGGCTGTAGAAGAATCTCACGACGCCACAGCAGTTCACGCATAGCGTAAAGACGTTCAACCGGCGTTAACAATTGAAGCGAAGCAAGAATGCGACGCTCCCAATCATCGGTCTGCCTAATCAGAGACTCCCGTTCTTCACCGGAAGGAAACACCAGCCATCCGGCGTATACCTCCCTATTGTGCTGCCAGGTCTCAAGAGTCTGCATTACTCGTTCCCGGGGTTCTCCTGGCTCTCCGGAAGTGTCATGCCTCGCCTCATCTATGGGTTGGTCGAGCTTTGTTTCGACGACCGGCTGGAGGTAATCAGGGACCGCATCAATCCAGTCGGAAACCGGGGACGGCCAGTTAGTGACTTCATATGGACGACCTCGCTCCAGAGTATGCAGAACCCACTCGGTAGCGTAACGATGTCGTAGATGCTCAGGCCAAACATGAGCGTTACGGTGTCGTGCAAGATCAATAGGGACCACGCCATGTTCTTCCAGCATACGACGCCTGTGGGGCGACAAATCCAGCCATCCAGCCAAGTATATCTTTGGAGCCGAATCACCTAGATTATCGCGGACCCACCCCGACCAATGCAGAAAATTAGGGTCGTCACCCGAGAACCCAATCAAACAGAACACGGTCTCCATCATAGCCTGTTGTGCTGTGTTCACAAACGAAGCGAATTTGGTCGGGTAAGTGCGGTAATCCTCTTCCGTGAAAATCAGGGGGAAATGGGCCGGCAATGATCCGTGCAACTTGACGATACGCGGGCGGTTAGCGAGAGGTATTTGGTCTTTATCTACGACAGCGCTGTAGCCGCGTTCAACCACCCGAGGTTGCGTACGCTCCAGCAGCGTGTCCCAATTGGTGGTGAAGACGTCCCGCCATGGTAGCCGCAATAACTGTTCGTGAAGCCTATCAGGCGTGAAATCTTCGTCCCGAATTTGGCGCTGCAAGAAACGATGCAGGTCGGTTCGTCCAAAGGCAGTTTCATATTCTTGAGCGAGTCTCAAGAAGCTCCCGTATGTGGGAGCGTCATTCGTCTGTCCCGCAACGCCTGTCGAATCACGACGTGGATACAGTCTGTCGGTTAATTCAGTAACCAAGTCACGCCACAGTGGAGCATCACGCGCGTCCGGCCGCGTTTTCAACGCGCACCTGGTCAAGCCTGCACCCACCATGACGGACGCACCGTCACCGGGACGACTCCATAGGGCATCTCGAACTCGGTCAATGTGGCTTTGGTCTGGGAGAGACATGGAAAGATATACCCCCTAGGGGTGTCGTCAAAAGAGTTTGCTCCAGACCATCACTGCCCGGAGTTGGCAGATGGCCAGGTATGACGCTGTTCTCTTGGCATAACGGGCCGCCACCCCGCGCCACTGCTTGAATTCCAGGAATCCGTTCTCCACCAAGTGCCGCAGCTTGTACAGCGCCTGGTCATAGTCCCGCTTTTCCCTCCGGTTGCTTTTGGGCGGTATCACCGGGTCCATTCCCAATTCCCGGACGGCGGCTATGATTTCATTGGTGTCATAGGCTTTGTCCGCCGGCAGGCACTCCGCCTCTATGCCCTCAATCAGAGGCAAAGCCCGGGAGCAGTCGGCAACCGTACCCCCGGTCACCGCCAGTCTTACCGGCATTCCATGGGCATCCACGGCCAGATGCAGTTTGCTGTTCAGCCCCCTTTTGTGCGGGCAATGGACTGATTTCCGCCCCGGGCGCCGGCGCTGTGGGGATGGGCCCCGTATCCAGTACGGGGCAGGCTCTTGATATAGCTGGCGTCTATCATCAGCCACTCGAAATCCGGGTCCTCAATCACTGCCTCCAACAGTCCTGCCCAGACGCCCCGGTCCCGCCGGCGGCAAAAGCCTTTAGCCCCCCGGCTTGACCGGGGGGCCGATGGGTGTTCTTCCAGTCTCCGTAGTCCGGGGGCAAATCCCGCCAGAGCCTGCCCCGTACTTGATGCGGGGGAGCGCCGGTGCGCAGAATCCGGCACACGGCGTCGATAAACCGCCGGTTGTCATGGGCCGGCCGGCCTCTCTGGCCCTCTCCCTCAGGCAGGTGCGGCCGCAGCCGCTCCCAAACGTCGTCGGTCATATCGTGGCGCCGGTGCGCTGCCGTCATACTCCCCACCTTCCACACTCTCCCTATTTCCACTAATCTACCACTCTCTCGCTGTTTTGACGTCACCCCCTAGGATGTCTTTGAAGTCTCTCAAATAGCCGGCGCCACGGCGCTTGAGGCGTTCCTCGTCGTCAAGGAAGCCGCGCATACCCTCCAGGCAGACGGTGTAGAGCGGTTCACAGGAAGGCGCCAGACCCGCAGGTTGGGTCCAGGACCGACACATCGCGCATGGCGTGCCAGAAGGCCCGCAGCAACTCCGGCTCCTCGCTCTGGGCGATGACGTCCCTGGCGAATTGCTCGATGTCCAGGTTCAGGGTAATGAGGTCGTTGACTTCCCGCACCTCACCGGCCGCCAGCTTGTCCCGGATTTCACGGTAGCGTGTGCGGCGAACCACGACCTCGCACCAAGTCTCGGTGGGCAGGGCGTAGTTGTCTGGAGCCAGAACGTTCCAGTCACCGCGTTGCGAAACGTCGTTGATGCCAGCGTCAATCTCGTCCGGTAGATAGAAGGGGGCGTCAAGGTATTCCGGTGCCTTCGGTTGCCGCGCATTCCAAGTGATGCCGTGGCCGACGGCGGGGTAGACATAACGGTCAGGGTCTTCCCTCAACAGCCGCCATACGCCGCTGTCCGGCCTGAACGCTACTGGGCACTCCTTCTTGGCCGCGTCGAACAGGAAGGGGATGACGGTGTTCCGAGAGATATAGCCGGTGATGTCCTCCTTGGTGTAATAGGCGCCCATCTGCTTTTGATTGACGTACTTCTCGAATATGTAGCCCAGCACGTCGGGGTTAATCTCGTTGTCCTCCATATAGGGCCGCTCGTCCAGGTGCCAGCGGTAACCGTCGAAGAACTCGAAGACCCGCTCGAAGGCGGCGTCGGGGATGGAGATGTCGGGGTTGGCCCGCTCCAGATCGTGAACGTCGAACAGGACGCCATTGAGGAAAGGAACCTTGCCCAACAGGGCGGCGAGGTCGGGCGCGCGCTGGGCTTCCGGCTGGCCGAGACCCTCGTGGAACAGCCGCAGGAGGAAGAGTCGGTAGAACCGCTGAAAGCGCCCGCCGCCGTTCTGCCGCTGCACCATGCCCAGACGGTTGCGCAGGTAATCTAGGTCGCCGTCCAGGAAGCCCTGCTTCTGTACGAAGTAAACGAACATCATGCGGTTGAGCATCAGAGAAGCGTACCAGTCCCGGTCGCCCTGGGTGGTGATGCCCTCAATGAAGTTTCCGAATGCAGTCAACTCCGCCCTGAACCGGTCGTAGAAGCGCCTGGTCACCCTCTCCACGTCCAGAGTTGCACGGACCCTGGAGGCGACCAAGGCTATGTTTAGCCCCTCCTCTTCCTCCAATGCAAAGGCGATGGTCTGGAGGCGCTGGAGAATCGGTAGACCGGTTTGTCCCGCTTGATAATCCTGCTCCCGGCAGGCTGCGGGTTTACCGGCCTCCCTCTTGACCCACTGCCAAACTTGAAGAGTCCGGTCGGCATTAACAAAGATAATCAGGTGTTCGAAGGCGAGCTTGGCGACTTGGGTCTCAACCTTTCGCCGCACCGGGTAATCGGGAATCACGCCGCTGGGGCTTGGGGCACACTCAAAGACGGCGAACCCCGCCTTCTCCGCCACAGGCTTGAGCGGGTATTCATGGCCTTCAACAGTCAGTGCCAGCGGCTCCGCCTGATAGTAATCCCAACCCAAACCCTCTACGAACAGGTGAGGAAAGTCGAAGGCCTGTAGGTAGGTGCGGAGTTCATCAATCTGTACTTGCATCAGTCACCCTTCCTCTCACCCGTCAACGGCAACGTCTGGGATTGCCACGATTGCAATATCGTTAAACGGCGCAAAGTCGGCTCCGTTCTGCGTAAGCAGGGTGTGGATACCATGTACCGCCATAGTAGCGACTATGTTGGCGTCGTGGAGGCGCTTGCCGCGCAGATTGTGGGTAGTAGCCAACTGGCGCAACCGCCTGGACACTTCTTCGTTTTCGTCATATAGATTAAGGCGGCGCAGAAACTCGGTCACGTTTGCTTCCGCGTCTGTAACGCTTAAGCCGAGTCCGTTGTTTTCGATGGGACGGGTGGCAACCACCAAGTATTCTCGAACCACTTGACCACTGGCGGCTAGGCGCTTGTCCCGATTGGTAATGCCAGACAGAAGGTTCAGTGCCTCCGAGTGCAGTGGGCGCGATTCGTCTGTCGCGGTCAGCAGCACGTTCGTATCGACAAAAAGAGAATCATCGGCCATCGTCATTGTAGATTTCGTCCCTGCTCCAAGACGCTTCATGCCCTGTCGAGACCGTTACTATCCCGAGAGAGCGGCGGTCCGAGTCCCACTCCACCCGATCAGAAAGAATATCGTCATTCTCGAACAGCCCCAAGGAGCAAATGATCTGGGGTTCCTGGGACTCGCGTCCATGGTCCTCCGTCAGGCAAAGCCGGTCCTCGTCCCGCAGAGCAATTACCAACTCGGCCAGAACGGTGTCGTCCACGCCGCTGCGAAGTTGCCGGTTGAGAGTGTCGACAGCAGATTGCCGCAGCGGGTAGCGATAAATGTCGTCTAGGGCTTGGTGCAGCGCAGGACTGTCAAAGAGCTGTCCCTTGATAGAGTCAGCGTAGGACTTGAGCCGGGTATAGGTGCGGAAGCGCGCCCCGGAAGGGCGTCCCAGTTGGCCTCCAACCCGCTGTTCTTCTCTGGCTATATGCTTTACACCCTGCTCCACGAGGCTGTGATGGATTTCATGGTGGGGCTGAGCTGGGGTGTCCGGCCTGCACTCTGCGGCAGACAGGATTTCCAACTGGGACTCAGTGATGCTCTTACCGTCCCGGTCGACGTAGGCCAGGGCGTCATTCCCATCCGGAGTACGGACGAAGACCAAAACACCTTCGGGCCTCTGGGCGATGGGCGCGTGATGACGAGAAGAGAAGACCACGTCCGGCAGGTTGGTTACGGCCCGTTCCAGCCTGGGGTCGGCGTTGATGGCGTTCTTCCAGATTTGGTAGGCGTGCGATGCCAGGTCCACCTCGCCGTCCGGATCGCCGTCCAGTATCCCCGCCCGCTCGTGGTAGAGGTTGAGAATGGTCTGTTCGTCGGTCTCGTCCTCGAAGAATGCTTCGTCGGCGCCAACCACCTCAGCGTTCTGCTGAAGGCGCCGGCGGACCCGGCCGCGCAGGTCGATGATGCGCTCCACCCCCTCGGCGGGAAGGAAGGAATGACAGAGTATCTCCTCCGCCGTCTGCCCAATCCGGTCGACGCGGCCAGCGCGCTGAATGAGACGGATAATTGCCCAGGGAAGGTCGTAGTTCACCACGATGGCGCAGTCCTGAAGGTTCTGTCCTTCGCTCAAAACGTCTGTTGCAACCAACACCCGCAACTCTCGCCCGAGAACCGCCATATCCCCCACCTGGTTGCTCACGGGACTGAAGCGGCGCGCGAAAGTAGTGGGCTCCGCCGAGTTTCCGGTGACGCCGGCCATACCCTTCACGTCCTTGTCCTTGAGTTGCTCTTCAAGATACCGGACGGTGTCCGCAAACTGGGAAAAGACCAGCACCTTGCGGTCAGGATAGATTTCTGTGAACAGCGAATGAAGCGCGTTCAGCTTGGCGTCGTGTTCCGGCCGCCAAGCCCCATGAGCCTGAAGAAGACCCAGCAGGGCATCGGCGTCCGCTTGAAGTTCGGCCTCCAGTCCATCCCTGAACAGGTCGGACCGCAGCCAGCGGAATCGGCGCCGGTAAAGCCGCTCATAGTCTGCATATATCTCCGCGGCGCGGCGTTCACAGGCAGCAGACGTCCACCCGTTTCCCCAGACGTTCCCGGCTTCCTCAGATTCCTGCTCCAGTTCGTACTCCTCTTCTTCCGAATCGAGGAAGTCCATCGCGGCCTGATTCTCGTCCTCGTCGGTGAAACGGGAATCGAGCATCTCCGCGTCCTGAGTTCCAATAGGCAGGGGCAGGCCGTTGCGGATGGCATGGAGAAACACGTAGTTGCGGAGCAGGTGCCGTTCGACGGAAAGCAGGAAGGCTGCTCCGCTGCTTTCCAGGCGTTTGAACAGGTTGGTCCGGCAGAAGCCCATGAGCCGTCTGCCCCCCCTGGATAGGTTCTGAATCTGCCTCTCCTCTTCCTGGGTTGGGTGAGAATCGGCGAAGTCGGCAACGTATTTATCGAGGCCAAGGCCATAACGGGGCAGTTCCAACTTGTTAATGGTTTCCACTACGCCAGGTGAATAAAGCCGGGCATACTGGTCGTTGGGGTTGGACTCGTCAATAGCGAACTTGATGGTCTTAGGCACCCGGGTAGGGAAGTAGGACTTGTTGCCATCCTCGTAGGTGAGGTACTTCCGCCCTGTGTCAGGGTCCGTATCCGCGTAGCTGTCCTGGATGAAGCTGCGGGTACGCCGCACCAGATAGAGACGCATCAGGTCGCGCCAGTCGTCGGGGTAGGTGCTGAGGTCGAAGGCCGCCATGGTCCGGGGTGAAGCCTGGTGCCGCCTGCTGAACTCCACCTCTCCCAACTCGCGGAGAAGCCTTTCCGGGCGGATTCCCAGGTCCTGGTCATCCTCTACAAAGACACGGAGTTGGCTGGACAAGTCCAGGTAGGTCTTGTTGTAGGGGGTGGCAGACAACAGGATGCACTTGCTCTCGTTGGCGCGAACATACTCCTGAATGGCCCGATACCTGCGGCCTTCCGGGTTTCGCAGGTTGTGGCTTTCGTCGATGACCACCAAGCGATAACGCCGAAGGGTTGGCAACTGCCCGATCACTTGGCTAATGGAGATCACCCTAGCCCGCAATCCGTACTCGTGGGCGTAGTCCTCCCACATGGAAACCAGGTTCTTTGGACAGATGATCAGCGTCTCAAGTCCGAAGTCATCCTCGAAGATTCGGGCCACAGCGGTCGCCATCAGGGTCTTGCCCAGACCCACCACGTCACCGATGAGCACCCCGTTTCGCTTGTTCAGATGGTGGGCCGCAATCTTAACCGCCGCCGCTTGGAAGTCGAACAAACGGTTGCCGAAGACCCTCGGAATTTTGTACTCGGCCAGACCTGCGCGGGCTTCGTGGGAGAGGTGGTAGGCCATCTTCAGGTAAACGTGATAGGGCGGGACCAATGCCTCCCTCGCCCAGCTCTCCTCAATGATCTGAATCAACTCGTCGGTGATGTCAACGCAATAACGGTCCTTCCACAGGTCCTCGAACCACTGTTTGAGCTTGAGGGCGGCGTCGTGGTCCAGCACGTCGACATTCAACTCACCTTGTCCCGCCAGACCCGAGAAGGTCAGGTTGCTGCTGCCTAAATAGCCCACGATGGGGTTGATGGGATCGTCTCTGTAGAGGAGATAAAGCTTGGCGTGAAGGGAGTGTCGCAAGAACAGCTTGACCACGACTTTTCCTGCCCGCAGCTGCTTTGCCAACCGACGCAGGGTTTGTTCATCGGCATTGTTGGGCGCCCCGATAGTCAGTTGTTGGCGCAACTGCTCCGCCAACTGGAGGCGCAGGCGATGGGCGGTGCGGTTGTCTATGCCCGGAGACCGGTCCGCCAGACTGAGGGCATCCCTGAGTTCCTCGTGGGGAGGACGCTGCATACCAATGAGCACGCGGCACGGGCCTTCTTCCGATTCCCAACGGTCAACGAAAGGCGCGGGCCCCGCCCATCCTCGTAGGTTGAAGTACCCAACGCAGAAGTCCGCCCGTGAAGACAGGGCGAAAGTGTCCTGTAGGGTAGACAGGAGCTTGGAATCCTGATTGAGATTGTCGAAGATTCTCGGCATTACATTTGCTCGCTATTCTGGTATGGCGAACTCTCCAATCCAGTGCACGTTTTGGGCCGAGGACAACGCTGCGCGGTAAAACCTCTCATCGGCGGTCCAGTATTCGCAGCCCAGGATTTCCGCCAATGCGAGATAGTGCGCGTCGTAGACTGCCCCTTGCTGGAGGTGACTCGCAAGTCGGAGTGCTCTTGCGTGAAGGTCCGGCTCATCGCGCAACTCGATTCCCGAGGCCAACAGGTGCTCCAGGAGTCGCACTGCATCCGAAACTGCCAATTCGCCCCGGGCGACCCGGCGATGAAGGGCGTTTGCCACCTCCACTGGCATCAAGTAGGGAGCAGAGGCTTGGATTCCGTCATTGGCCCACGACCTGGAGAGTGCCTGAGCCCGGTCGGAATTTTCTTCGCTGACCAGCCACTTGAAAGCCAAGCTCGCATCCACGACGACGAAGCCATTCATGGAGCGCTCCTGGACTCCCTAGCCTCTCGAATGAACTCTATTGAATCGCCAGGCAGAGTTTGATCTCCGAATATCTCGCTACGGAGAGCATCCAGCCGATCCAACGCTTCGTGTCCGAAGGGGAGGTCGGGCACGCCCGGCCCATCGTCCTTGGCCAACTCCCGATTTATGGCAGTTAGGCAATATTGACGCATACTTATTCCCTTCATAGCGGCAATTGCTTTCAGGCGCCGCTGGGTCATGGGGTCTAAGTCGAGGGTGAGCCGTTTCTTTTTGGGTTCCATTGCCGCCTACTCCCCGAGGGTAATCTTCACAAAACAACGTTAGTGTAAACACAGAAAGACGTCAAGGATAGGGACCATTGGATAACGCCCTGTAGAGGGAAGACCCAGGGAGGCCGTATCTAACTTACGAACCTCCGACTACGGATTCCCAGATACGCTTATCCTGGCTTCGGTTTCTCTGCTCATTGCCGGGCTGGTTAACCATACTAGCGGCCGACGAAGGGAGCGGAGGTGGAGGGTCAGGCTATGAGGGCATCCTGTCCGCTCATTCGCACAGGTACGATCCGGCCCCATGGTTGGCAATCGGGGCCCATCGTCAATCCTCATCCTCGTTGATATCCTTCTGAACAGCATCAGTCATGCGCCGAACAGCGTCAATTATGTATTGATGCCAAGGTACGTCTGCATACCTGAAAACGAGCGCGCGATTCAGGTAGGCTTCGGCCCGGTATCCCACCGGGTTGTTTTGGTTTTCAAGAATTCTGACAACAAATTGAATTAGACAGGGGTCATCCTTCCAGGACCTGACTTCCTCTTCAAGCCACTTGAGCCAGTGGCCTTGAAAGTCGGGTGCTATCGCGTGCTTCCAGTCTAAAGCGAGCTCCATCTGTCTAAGCGAGAGGAGACATCTAGAGCACCATGCGGCCGCTATTGTGTCGTGGGAATCTTGCAGCGTACGGTGGTCATAACTGTCTATGATTACCGATACCCAGGGATCACCAAGAATCCTATGTGCCAGGTTTGTGTACTTTTGACAAGTGCCTGAAATGATTCTCAAGGCATCGCCGTAAACTTCATGCTGTAGACGCATGACCTCCTTGTTGTTGTCGTCCCGGAAACGGCTTCCGATGATCACACTAAACCTCCGACTCTGGTTGGAAGCATCCAGCACTTTATTCTCATACTCCGTAAATCCACGAAGAGCAACAGCCGGCAGACTCGCGGTGCTATCGGCCAGCAAACGGAATGGGAACCGCATTGGCGCCATCAAGATTTAATCCAGTGGCGATGCGGAATAGTCCACAAAGGGCTACCTCCGCCACAAGCCCAGCGTCACCACCCGCCTCAGCAACCTCACCCGTCTGGCCTGGCGCAACTCCCGCCGCGCCTCCGCCAGCGCTTCCTCCCGCCGCCGCACGTGATCGGTCCTTCTCGAATCATCCAACGGCTCCGTCTCCGGCGGCAGGGTCAACTGCCAATCCCGCAGCATCTCCGCCTCCAGTTCCCACCGCCGCACCGCCACAGCCGCCCGCTCCACTTTGCTGCCGTCTGACGCATCTCCCATCCAGGCCCTGACCTCCCGCCACTCGGCCACCAGCGGCGCCGCCGGGCCGAAGGCGTGCTCCTCGTCGGGCTGCCCTTCCAACGTGACCACACCGGCATCGGGCAACCCGTGGCCCCGCCGGGGCGGACGCCAATCCTCCGGCTGTCCCGGCCTACCGTCAACCGCATCGATCCCACCCTGTGGCTGATTCCGTTCTCCCGATTCCGCGACCCGCCGCCTAAGCGCCTCCAGTTCTTCCGCCTGGGCTTCGACCGTCTCCGCAATTCCCGGTTCTCCTACTCCAACGCCGCCGCCCGCTTCTCCGCGGTTTCCCCCATGTCCTCTCTTGCGACAACGCCGGGCCAATCATCGCCGACATCCTGGGAGTTCCGGAACTCCTGCAACACCTGGCGCATCCGCCGGGACTGCTGGCATCTAGCCACCGTGCGGTAATTCACTCCCAGGGTCTCGGCAGCGGCAACCCGGCCCCATGCACCTTGACCACCGGGCCTTCTCCCGTTCCAGCGCCAAGCTGAACACCTACTCGATCCGGGCCAAGTTGGCGGACTTCGACTCCACTAACCTCTCTGCTGCGAACCCCACTACTGATACACCTGAAAGCACTACTTTCTAGCCCCGAATAAGCTGTTTCCGACCATCGCGCTACGAGACAGTCAATCCGTGCCCGAGTAGCCATTCGTATACCAAGTATTACCAATACTAATAAGCGGTCCTCCAACGCAACCCGAAAGGAGGTGCCATCCGCCCGAAGAGCTGCCAGGCGACAGTGGAACAGTACAAGGAGCCTCGCGCCACACCGGGCGCCGGGTTGTCGTCAGCGGGACCGCCAACGGGTCCTACCTCAAAACTACGGAGACGCAACCATGGCGTGACGGCAACCACTGAACGACGAACAGAGACGCCTGTTGAAAATAGCCGCCAGGATGCCCCTGGCCAGCGTGGCTAACCTGGCCCCGGTGCTGGGCCTAGACGAAGAGAGGGTAAGAAGGATGCTGGGGCGCCTGCGCAACGGCGGCTGGGTGGCCTCGGTGATGCGGGGCATGACCGAGAGACGCCAGCACAGGTTTTTTCTCACCAGCCAGGCGGTGGACCTGCTCTACACCACCGACCACCAGCACCCCAGCCCGAGGGAGGAGGCCCGAGCTGCGGGCCTCGCCGCTTTCCACCCCCAGGGCGAACTGCCCCAGGACATCCAGGAGCGATTCGCCCTGGACCACGACCTGCTCAAGAGCGGCAGGGTCCGCTGGCCCGTAGGCGATAACACGGCCACCAGGGAAGTCAGGATGACCGACTTCCGCTTGCTCCGGCACGGCGGCTTCTACCACGCCGTGGCCCGCTACGGCCAGGACCTCTGGACCCCCTTCACCTACGCCGGCATCCACGCCACCGAGCGGGTGCTGCGGCGCAAGGAGCAGCATAGGTTCTGGGGCGTGGACTGCTACTCCCACGAGGAGGACAGGTACCTGCGCATCGGCAACCGCACCTTTTACGAGGACCCGGACCAGGAGGTGGAACCCTCGGCCCAGGTGGTGGTGGCCGTCGACGCCTGGGCCAGGGAGCTGGCCCGAGACACCTTGTCGGGTTCCACCCCCACCATCTTCTGCACCCCGGCAGTGGAGTTGCGGCCCTCCCGGGACCTGGTGTCCGACCCCTCGGGACACGCCTCGGTGGGAAGACCGGAGTCCGCCGGTCTGTGGCTCAGGCAGAACCCGGACATGGAGGCCATTGACGGCAGGCTGGCCCACCGGCTGTTTATGACCATCTGCCAGTTCCCCGCCATGCGGGCCTCCTGGCTCACGGAGGTCGTGGGCGGTCCCTCCGGCGAAGTCAGTCGACTCCTGGACCGTTTTCGCCAGACCGGCTTGGTGGCGGTGTTCGACGGGAGGCATTACCTATCGGAGCTGGGGATGAAACGGGCGGCCAACATGAGCCGGGTGCTGCCTTCGGTGATCAGGCTCCGCCACGGGGCCTACCTGGACCGCTGGTACCGGGAACACGAGCAGCACCACAACGACGGCGTGAACCGGCTGGTGGTGCGCTTTGCCCGCGAGGGCGTGGTAGCTGTCGCCGGCTGGCGGGGCGAGGTCAACGTCCCGGGCCTGACCCAGGTGCGGCCCGACTTGCTGGTGCAGGTCAGCGGCGGCGCTTTGGGATCGGGAGCCCACTGCATCGAATTCGAGAGGTCGGCGGTGACACTCTGGGAGGTGGAGCACAAGCTGGGTCCCTACCGCCGGATGGCAGGCGCTGGCCGTCCCCTGCCACTACTGATGGTCTGCGAGACGGCGCGGGGCCGGAGCAACTTCCGGGCCGCCGCCGGTACTTTGCCCATGCTGACCGCCACCCTGGAGCGGGCCCTGGCTGGGCCGGTGACCGGCTCGGTCACAGTGTGGAGCAGGGACGGAGTGCCGACGGCGCTCCACTGCGAGAGCTGAATGGTGCCGTGTACGCGGGAGAGACGGGCATGAACCGAACTCGACCATGCTTAGGCCGAGAGTCCTTGAGATACGGCGCATTGGAGCCAGCCCGCCTTTTGTGGAGTCCTCAGGTACTGTAAGGCCAGGCCGGAGGTGAGAGTGGCGGCGAGAGCGGGCCGGACGGACCCGAAGGCGCCGAGAGCGGCGGAGCCAGCAATGAGGCCGCTATGGAAGCCGCCATGTCAGCCCTATCACTCCCTTGGACCAGGCGTGGAACGGTGTTCTCGGAGGACTGGCGGTATCCGCTCAGTACGATGCAGCAACCCGGTCCGTCAACGCGACGGTGCAAAACACCACCTCGCAGACGCTGTGCTACGTCCAGGCCGAACCACACCTGAAGTCGGGAACGCAGACGGTAGGGGAGCTGGGTCCGGATATGCTGGGAGACTTGAACCCTGGGCAGCAGGCAACGTCCAGCGTCTCGGTTGCCAGTGAACCCAACCTCGCCGGAGTTGCCTACGACGGGTACGTCGTTCACATGGAAGTGTTTGACTGCGGCGGTCCCGGCCCCGTGCCTCATACCGGAGGAGAAGGCGCTGAAGGCCCCGGCGGCGAAGGGCATGGCCCCGGTGGTGAAGGCGGCAGCGAATCGGGCGGCGAGGGAGGCGCTTCCGGCAGCGAAGAGGACAGCGGCGCCACTCTGGCCCTTGACGAGACCTTCGACGCAGTTCGCGGCGGCGCCCGGCTCATACTGAACTACGACGCGGCCGGCAATGCCTTCACCGGCGCCGTGGAGAACACCACCAGCAACGTCCTGAGCCAGGTCAGAATCGAAGTGCACCTCTCCAACGGGACGGAACTCGGCCCGACGAGCCCGGTGGACCTAGCTCCTGGCGAGATGCTGGCGGTCAATCTGCCCGCGACCCAGGCGTCCTTTACCGGCTGGATAGCCCACGCCGAGGTCGGCGGCGGCGGTGGCGAGGGCAGCCAGTCTGGCGGCGAGCATGGCGGCGGTGGTGAAGGTGGCGGTGAGCACGGCTCAGGCGGCGAACGCCGGAGAGGCGGCTAGGGTCAGCCGGCCCTCCTGTGTGAAACCATCACAACCCAGTAGAGTAAAATCTGACTGCGGGAGAACCTCAGGATGGACGCGGCGTCCGGCAGGGGCGCCGCGTCCACGACGGCTTCGGGGAACAGACGATGAGCGGAAGAGTATTGATAATCGAGGACGACACCAGGATCGCCAATTGGGTGAAGGTGTACTTCGAGCGCGAAGGATATTCCGCCGAAGTCGCTCACGACGGCGAGTTGGGTCTGGACATGGCCCGTGATCTGGCTCCGGACCTGGTCATCCTCGACCTGATGCTTCCCCGTCTCGATGGCGTCGAGCTGTGCCGGATACTGCGCCGGGAATCGGAGGTCCCGATAATCATGCTGACGGCCCGGGAGGCCCACGCTGACCGGATCATCGGACTGGACAGCGGCGCGGATGACTACATCGTCAAGCCCTTCGCCCCGGAGGAGGTCATTGCCCGCGCCCAGGCCGTGCTGCGCCGGGTCAAGGGCAAGGTCCAGCAGGTACTGACACGGGGCGAAATCACCCTGAACGAGACCACAGGTATCGTGACAGCAAACGGGCAGCCTGTCCCCCTGAGCCAGGCCCAAATCGCCCTGCTGTCCACGTTCATGCGCCACCCCAACCAGGTGCTGACCCGCGACCAGCTGATCTCGCTGTCCTTCAACGACGAGTTCGATGGGCTGGACCGCGCCATCGACAGCCAGATCGCCCGCCTGCGAAGGCAGCTCAACCGGGACGGCAAACAGCCCATTCAGACCGTCTACGGCGCCGGTTACCGGTTCGTGGTGGAGGAGGAATGATGTCGCTTCGCTGGCGGATCATGGGGGCCATAGTTTTCGTCGTCGTTCTCACGGTCCTGGCCAGTGTCGGCGTGGGCTACTACGCAACGCAGACCCGCCTGGGCGTGTTCGTGGAACAAGTAGGGGGTGATGAAGCGAGGCAACTGGCCCGGAACCTGGGCCGGGAATATACCGCTGCCGGCGGCTGGGCAACATTGGACCGGTCGCTCTCTCAGGCCGGTTATATCTACGACGGAGCAGCGCGGCGGGAGGGTCCCGAAGGAGGAGAGGGAGAGGGCTCCGAGTCATTTCACCAGGACCGGGTGCGAGTCGTCATCGTTGACGCCGGTGGAAGTGTCGTGCAGGACAATCTGTCCGAGTTGTTGCCCGGAGCCGCTGCGCCCGCCCTGGACGGTCACCGCGAGACGATATTCGACCTGGATACGAACCGGCCCGTGGGCCACCTCTTTGTGGATGTGAACCGCGAGTTCCTGTCCTCCGAGTCCCACGGGTTTCTCAACACTCTGCTGTACATCACCCTGATCGGCGGAGCGTTGACGGTCTTCGTCGCCCTGGTCCTGGCCGCCTGGTTGTCCAAGCAGATCACGACGCCGGTGACGGCGCTGACCGAGGCGACTCAGGCCATTGCCCAAGGGAAATCGGCCCAGTTGCCGGTCACTTCATCGGACGAGCTGGGAAGGATGAGCACCGCTTTCAACGAAATGACCACCGCCCTGGAGACCCAACGCGAGCTTCGGCGGCGGCTAATCAACGACGTCTCCCACGAGTTGAACACGCCGCTGAGTGTCATTCAATTGGAGGCATCGGGGCTGCGCGACGGACTTCAGACGTCCGAGAGCGCCTCCCTCCACATCATTCAGGAAGTGGACCGGCTGCGCGGTCTCGTAAGCGATCTGAACTGGCTTGCGGAGACGGACCATGGCGAGTTGAGGCTCACCCTGGAGGTGGGCTCGGTCCTTGACCTGCTTACTGAAGAGGTGGAGCGCTGGCAGCCGCAATCCCAAGCCAGACAGATTAGTTTGTCTCTTCAGGCATCCTCCGACCTTCCCGACCTGCCCCTGGACCGGATGCGTATGAGCCAGGCGTTGGGCAACGTCATCAGCAACGCCATTCGCTGCACCGACGTAGGCGGGAATATCGTGGTCGGGGCGGAAATGGAAAGCAACGAAGGGCTGGCTATCTTGGTCACCGATGACGGGATCGGCATTGACGCCGAGGATCTTCCCCACGTCTTCGACCGCTTCTACCGCACCGGCCAGTCCCGCAGCCGGGGGATAGGCGGGACCGGCCTGGGGCTGGCCATCGCGCGGGCCATAGTCGAAGCGCATGGAGGCGCGATTACCGTTGAGAGCGGCGGGCTTGGAGAGGGTGCAACCGTGACTATTCGCCTGCCTTTTATAGAGTGAGAGACATCCACCGTGACCTTCAAATCCGCCGCAAGAACGTTGACCAGAGAGGCCGAAAGTCCGCAATTCACAAGGGACACGCGAAACTCGGATACTCCTGGACGGTTGATGTGGAGCCAGCACGTGTGCAGGCGACTCATTCCGCACAGGGTTCTACCCCTTTAAAGCAGGACCTGGGAAGGCCCTCCGTCTCTACCCCTCTACCCTGGGCTTCCGGTACCCGTCCCTGGACTCGGTGAAAATGCAAACGGGGTTGTCCGTGTCTTAGCCCGGCTAGCGGCGCAGGATGCAGGCAGTGGTGCCAATGGCCGTGCCCCGCCACTCTGCACTCAAATAAGCGCTCCTGCGGTGGCGAGTGACGTTCTCCGATAGGGGGAAACGGAAACGCACGAAGACGACGGGCAAGTCCCGTCCGGCGGCGGCGTCCTTATGGCCGGGTAATCCTCCGCAGACCGGCGCAACTGCTGGCCGGGTTCTGTATATAGGCTTAGAAAACACTAAAATTACGCACAAAGTGACTCAAAATAGTGGGGCAGACAAGCACCTTTTGTGGTATTGTTTTCGCGGTCTCGAACCGGGGCTGATTATTTTCTTATTGCGTCAAGGGTTGACTAAAATCGTGGCTGTCCATATTTCATACACACCACAGGCCGCCCAGGTGGCGGCGCTGTCCTTGGCCCACCCGCGCACAGCGGGTAGGCTCACTTGTGTGCCGGGCATGAATGTTAGCTTGGAGGTGGAAGTCCTCTACCCATCCTGACGGAGGAGAAGGGTTAGCGAAGCGCAAGGGCGTCGTCGTGAGGCGGGGTCTGGAGGAAGCGTGTGGCAAAGTCGCGGCCTGACGGACAGGAACCGGATATGAGGCAATACCAGTCGGACGAGTGAGCAAGTGGTCATGAAGTCCGTATCCGTCAAGGGCTGGTGTTGTAAATTCGGCGGGCGTGCGATGAAGGCTAATGTTCTTACCCTGGGAGGTCTGCGCTGTGTTCCTGGTTGGAACTGGGGGTGTCGTGAGGCACCCTGATCGTGGTGCAGAAGTCAGCAGAGGGCATAGTAGTTGACCTTTATTGGGTTTATGAAGGCCCGAACGGTTGGGAGCAGCGAGTAGGATGTGCAACTCATGGGCGTAAGGCGGCAGAACAACCAGCTAGTGCTGGCCTTGCCTGGTAACGAACGGGGTGAAGCCTCGGGGAATGCTATGGGAGGGACCGAAACGTCTACGGCGGCGTGCAAATCTGAAAGCTCGGCGGACGTGGAGAAATTGATGGAGGAGGTATGTGAGCGGGGCAATCTGGAGCGGGCATTGAAACGAGTTGAGTCCAACCGGGGGAGTCCTGGGGTTGATGGCATGAAAGTGCAAGACCTGCGGGGCCATCTGGTGGACCACTGGCCGGCCATAAGGGAGCAGTTGCTGAACGGGGCCTACAGACCGATGCCGGTGAAACGGGTGGACATACCCAAGCCGGGTGGTGGTATGCGTCAACTGGGCGTACCCACTGTGCTGGACCGGTTTATCCAGCAGGCGGTGTTGCAGGTCTTGCAGGTGCGCTGGGACCGCACATTCTCGGAGCATAGCTATGGATTCAGGCCGGGGCGTTCTGCACATCAGGCTGTGGCTCAGGCGCAACGATACATAGGCGAGGGTCGCAGTTGGGTTGTGGACATAGACCTGGAGAAGTTCTTCGACCGGGTGAACCACGACCGATTGATGGCGCAGTTAGCGAAACGGATAGGGGACAAGGCGATGCTCAAACTAATCCGGGCGTATTTGAACGCTGGGGTGATGGAGGATGGGCTGGTGAGCCAGAGGGCGGAGGGGACGCCCCAGGGCGGGCCGTTGTCTCCGTTCCTGTCGAATGTGGTGCTTGACGAGTTGGACCGGGAGCTTGAGCGGCGAGGCCACTGTTTCGTGCGGTATGCGGATGATTGCAATATCTATGTATACAGCAGGCGGGCGGGTGAGCGGGTGATGGAAAGCATTAGTCGCTGGATAACCAGGAAGCTCAGGTTGAAGGTAAACCGTGAGAAGAGTGCTGTGGACAGGCCGTCTGGGAGGAAGTTTCTGGGGTTCAGCTTCATGGCCAGGCGGGAGCCGAAGGTGCGGATAGCGCCGGAATCTCTGGCCCGGTTCAAGGGGCGGATACGGGAACTGACCCGGCGGACAAGGGCAATAGGGCTGGACAGGATGGTGAATGAGCTATCCGTCTATCTCAGGGGATGGCGGGGCTATTATGGTCACTGCCAAACCCCGTCGGTACTTGTTACTCTGGACTCGTGGATACGGCGGCGTCTCAGGTGCGTCGTCTGGAAGCAATGGAGACGGGGGCGACGACGGTATGCTGGTCTCCGTGCGCGGGGCGTGAAGAAGGACCTGGCTGCGATGGCAGCTGGCAGTTCTCACGGCCCTTGGCGCATCAGCCGCAGCCCAGCCCTTAGCGTTGCTTTCCCCAATGCCTACTTTGACTCGCTCGGCCTTTTCCGTCTTGCATCCTGATTCGCTTAACCTAGCCGAACCGCCGTGTACGGACCCGTACGCACGGTGGTGTGACAGGGAACGCCCGCGAGGGCCTACCTATGTCGATTAGCCCCCCTCCCGACTTTCCTCCTCTAACCTCGAAACTCTAGAGCCCGGCGCCGGTCACCCACAGGCGGTGACGGCGTGAGGCTCACCGCTGCTACCCTTCTCCTTTGCCGGTGGACTTTGCTTTGCCTTGTGGCGCTGCTGGTCGCCCTTGCCGCCTTGGCCGTGGTCTGGACGCAGCCGCTCCGGCGGGGGCCGACGACGGGGCGACGGAACCCCCGGCCAAGCCCACCGGGTTGAGCGTCGAAACCGAGCAGGGTTCGCTGGACGTGTCGGTAGAGTGGAACGAGGTTGACGGTGCCGCCGAATACTGGGTGCGCTGGCGGCTGTTCCACCCGGACCACAAGCTGAACGAGGGAGTAAGGGTAGAGTCATCCAGCGCTGCCATCATCGTGGACGACTACGGGGAGTGGGTGGTGCGGGTCCAGGTCTGCAACGACGCGGGCTGCGGCAAACCCCTGTCGCAGCGGTTCGATGTCGAACCCGACCCTGAACCCACTCCCACGCCTACTCCTGAGCCGACGCCAGAGCCGACGCCTGAACCCACGACGGAGCCGACACCGGAACCTACCCCTGAGCCAGCCCAGGAGCCGTTGCGGGTCTCCATTGCGGCCAGCGCCAAGGTTGTCCCGGTGGAAGAAAAGGTGACCCTGACGGCGATCATCACGAACCCTCCGGAGGACTCCAAGCCCTCGTATCTATGGGAGCTGGACCTGGGTGGCTGGCACTCCGCCGGAACAGAGCCGACCTTTTCATATCTCACCGCCGTCGCCGAGTCCCAGGCGTTCCGGGTCACGGTGACCTACGACTCGGGAGCTTCGGCCACGTCCGCCCCGCTCACCGTCACGTGGGTCGAACCCAACCGGGCCCGGTAGTGGATGAGGCGTCGGAGCGGTACTCCAGCTTCGCCGGTACGAACCTGGCTCCCCGTGGGATACCGGTCAGCAAGAAGTTCGGCGGCATCTTCTCCGACCCGGACGGCGACCCGCTGACCTACACTGTCTCCGTCCCCGCCGACCGTAGGCAACTGGCGCAAAGCGTCTATGTCGAGGACGGGACCAGCCGGGTGTTCATACAGATTGACTCCGGTAGCGACTGGAACGGCGTCGCCCCCGGCGCTGCCGGACCCGCTGGTGACGACGGTTACGCTGACGGCCACCGACCCGGAAGGCCTGGCGGCCTCGGTGAGCGGCGATTTCCGTACCGAGTGGGACAGCCATCCCGTCCTGCGGAGCGCCAAGGCGAGCGGGGAGTCCATCGAGCTGACCTTCGACCAGGCGTTGCAGGAGACGCCTGCGCCCACGACCGGCCAGTTCACCGTCAACACGGTCAACGGGGACGGCTCCGCCGGGACCATCGCGGTGGAAAGGGTAGCCGTCAACGGCGCCATCGTAACCCTGGAGCTGGCCTCGGCAGTTCGGGCCGGCCAGACCGTCACCCTGGACTATGCCCACGCCGACGACACTCCCCTGAAGCGGGCCGCCCAGGGCGGCGACCCCGAGCCCGGCTTCACCGGCCAGGCCGTCGTGCTGGCCCTGCCTGACCCGCCGGGCCAACCCGAGAACCTGGCCGTCAGCCCCGCTGAGGAAGCGCTGCGCCTGACTGCGACCTTGGACGCCGTGGACGGCGCAACATACTACCAGTTGCGCTGGCGGCCTTCCGGCGGAGACGGCCAGGCGGCGGGGCAGCTATGGGCCACCGACACCGTGTTGGAGGTGTCCGGCAACAGCGCCACCTTCTCGGTGCCCGATGCCGGGGAGTGGGTGGTGAGCCTGGAAGCCTGCAATGAAGGGGGTTGCGGCAAGTCCCTGGAGCGAGTGGTCGGCTAACAGCAGCAGGCCCCGACTATCCAGAGCGTGGCGGTCACCTCGTCGCCGGCGTCGGGGAACACCTACTTCCTGGGCGAGCACATCGAGGCGACCGTCACCTGGGACGCGGACGTGACCTGGGACGTGTCGGCCTCGGGCTCGGACCTGCGGGTGCGGCTGGACATCGGCGGCAATACCAAGCCCGCCCTGCTGAAGCGCGTGGGAGCAACGACGGGCACGGCGCGGTCGCTGGTGTTCCGCTACACGGTGGCAGCGACAGATGCGGACACCGACGGCATATTCCCGAAACCGAACAACACCGGCGACATGGTGCTGTTGGTTGGCAGCGCCACGCTGACGGGCGGAGGAAGCCAGAACGCGGACCGGACGCACGCGGCATTGGCGGCGGACCCAAATCACCGGGTGGCCGGAACCAGCACGGTTACGGCGGACGCGGGACCCGATCAGGAGGCGCTGACCGGGGCGACGGTGACGCTGGAGGGGAGTGGGTCGTCGACGGAGGACTTGCCGGTGTTCACCTACGCCTGGACGCAGCCCGGCGGGGTGGATGTGACGCTGAGCGACCCCACGGCGGCGAAGCCGACCTTCACGGCGCCGTCGGTGCGTACGGACCTGGAGTTCTCCCTGGTGGTGAACGACGGGACCAACGACAGCGAGGCGGACACGGTTTCGGTGGCGGTTCGGCCGCCGCTGAACCCCACCTCGGCGCCGTGCGCCCATCCCGCCCCGGAGGGAACCAACACCTTCGGTAACGATATTTGGATCACGGTCACGCAGACGACCGACATGTCCATTAGTTTTCGCGGCTTAGGGGCTACCCAAACCCACGACCTGTACTTCTGCTGGCCGGACGGCAGTCGGGAGATGCGCACCACCGACGCCCCTCCGGGGCACATCGAGACCGTGAGTGGGCTGTCCAGCGGCACCACCCACTGGATGGCGACGAGGACGAGCGTCGCGGGCATCGACTTATGGGCTCCCTGGGTTGCGGCAACCACTACTGGCGGGGCGTCGATCCGTGGGGTGCGGTTCACCTCGACGCCTTCCCGCGACGCGGACAGCGACGGCACGGGGGACACCTACCTGATCCGGGAGACCATCCAGGCGGAGGTGACCTGGAGCCAGCCGGTGACGGTGAGCAACGGCGGGGACGACGCCAACGTGTCCCTGCGGCTGGACCTGGGGGACGACGACAACGACCTGACCAACAGCCGCCGGAAGATGGCCTGGACCGGCGACGGCTCGGGCACGGACACCCTGACCTTAGAGTACCAGGTGCAGCTGGGGGAGATGGACAGCGACCGGGTGTGGTTGCAGACCCTCTCGTCCACCGACGATACGGTGGTGTTCCTGGAGAACGGGGCCACCGTCACCGGCGGCAATCCGGCCACCAACAGCGCCGTGCTCACCCGCGCCGGCCTGCCCACCACCGGGGACGCCGCCCACAAGGTGGACTAGAACGGCGACGACGACGACCCGCCGGATCTGGATAAAGGGACGGTGACCGGCGCCACCCTCACCCTCGACGAGGCCCTCAACCCGGACGCGGTGCCCCCGACGGACAGGTTTGCGGTCATCATCAGGGACGCTACAAATAGTGATCCTGTCCGCACGATCGAAGTGAACGAAGTCGTCATCGAGGGCGCGACGGTGACGCTCACCCTGGCCTCCCCGGTGTACCCCGGCGAAGAGCACATCCTGGTGCAATACTCCCCTCCGCCCGAGTATGCCAATAAGATCCAGGACGCCATCGGAAACGCGTTGGAGACCCGCAGAGGCTGGTTCCCGACCAACACCCGGCTGGCGCCGGGCGTCGCCGAAGTGGCCTTCACCAACCAGCCGTCAGGCCGGTACGCAACCCCCGGAAGCCCCATCGAGGTCACTGTGACCTTCAACGAGGACGTGACGGTGTCCGGCGCGCCCCGCATCCCGTTGACCCCGGCCTTCGGCCCCGGCGGGGAGACCCGCTACGCGGACTACGTCTCGGGCAGCCCCGGGACCGCGCTGGTGTTCCGGTACACTCTGGTGCAGGGAGACTATTCGTCCGGGGCCAACGTGTCGGTGGCCGCCAGAGCGCTGGACGCCGACGGCGCCTCCGGCAGCGCCAGCATCCGCGCCACCGCCGATGGGACAGACGTCTCGACGGAACACGCGGCGTACGACTCGGGGAAGAGTGTCTCTACGGGCGTGCCGACAATCACCCAGGCCCTCGGTTCTGATGCTCTTACAACCGACGCCGACCTGGACGGCACCGGCGACACCTACATCAAGGACGACACATTCAGCGTTATTCTGTCATTCAGCAACGATATCGTGGTTGCCAACATCGGGAACAACGGCGAGAACGCCCGGATCGTGGTGGCCGTCGGCGACAACGAATACACGCTGAACCACACCGGCCAAACGGACGATTCGGTGACCTTCGGCACGCACACGGTGGTTGCCGGGGACAACGACGCCGACGGCATCACCGTCAAGCGGGATGCCTCCGGCAACCTGGTCCGGCTCTCGGGCAGCCCCGGCGCCACCATCCGGAGCAAGGACAACGGCAACGACGCGGTCCTGACCGCAGCCGCCGACCTGCTCATCTGGGCGGTGGCCGATGTCCCGGCCCGGGTGCGCGGCACCAACTTGGCGCCCAGCGGGGAGGACTTCACCAGAACCACGGCGATCAACGTCGACCTGACCTTCGCCAAGTCTGATTTCAAGATCACCGACAGCGACGGCGACCCGCTCAAGGAGATACGGGTCTTGACCCTGCCCGATAGCGCGCACGGCGTGCTCAAGCTGGACGGCACGGCCATCCTTACCACGGACCTACCCAGGACGGTTACCCACACGGAGCTGGACGACGGCAAGCTGGTGTTCACCCCGGCCCTCGATTACGAAGGCGACGCCAGCTTCACCTTCAAGGTAGTGGACTCCCTGGACGCGGCGGCGGCCAGCGCCAACACGGCGTCCATCTCGGTGGTCCCGCTTCGCGTCACCGGGGTGGAGATCACTTCCACTCCCTCCAGGGACGGCGACGGCGCCCCGGACACCTATCTGCTGGGCAACAAGGTCCGGGTCCGGCTGACCTTCAACGAGTCGGTGGATGTGGACACCGCCGGCGGCAGGCCCCGCCTGAAGATCAGGATGGACCGGTTGTACGGCGAGAAGTGGGCGGTCTACGAAAGCGGCAGCGACACGCTGACCTTCGTCCACCCGGTGGCGTGGCCCAACAAGTCAACCCAGGGCATCGCGGAGCCAGGGCCTTTCAGTTTTCAGGGAAAGCCTTAAAATGGGGATATGAACACGACTGAACTGGGACAAAACCTGCCCGCCATCTTGGCCTCGGTGCCGGACCCCCGGGGATTGCGGGGACGGCGCCATCCCCTGGCAGCCATTCTCACCCTGGCGGTGTGCGCCATGCTCTCCGGCGCCCGCAGCCTCTACGCCATCCACCAGTGGGGCCGCCAGCAGGATGCCGCCACGGTAAAGGCATGGGTTTCACCCGGACCCGGACCCCATCCATTGGCAGTCTCCATGCCGTATTCCGGCGGCTGGACGCCGCCGCCTTCGAGGCCGCCCTGGCCCGGTGGAGCCGGGCGGGGCTGGGGCCGGGGAGGGCCATTGCGGTGGATGGCAAAGCCCTGCGGGGGAGTCATGGCGAGGAGTTGCCCGGGGTACGCCTGGTGGCCGGCTATGCCCATGAATCCAGCCTGGTGGTGGGGCAAAAGGGGGGTCAGGCCGGGGCAGGGGGAACTGACAACGGCCCGGCAACTGACGGCGGAACTGCTGCCGGTGGCCGGTAATCTCATCACCGGGGATGCCTTGTATTGCCAGCGGGACTATTGCCGGCAGTTGCTGGAGGCCGGGGGAGACTATCTGGTCATCGTGAAAAAGAACCAGCGGGAACTCTATGACGCCATTGCCCTGGCTTTTGTGAAGCCGGTCTGGGGAGGAAAGTACCGGCAGGCCCGGCGGCGGAGCCGGCATGGGGACCGTTGGGAAACGCGGCAACTGCGGGTCACGGAGGCCCTGAGCGAATATCTGAAGGAATGCCTGGACTGGCCCGGGGTGCGGCAGGTCTGCCAAGTGCGGCGGCGGGTGGAGCAAAAGGGGCAGACCACCATAGAGACACGCTACGCCATCACCAGTTTGGGGGCGGAGAGCGGGCCTGGGAAACTCCTGGAGTATGTGCGGGGCCACTGGGGGATTGAGAACCGGCTGCACTACGTCCGGGACGTGACCCTGGGGGAGGACGCATCCCGGGTGAGGAGTGGGGCGGCGCCCCAGGTGATGGCGGCATTTCGGAACGTGGCGCTGGGGCTGCTGCGCAGCATCGGCGAGTCCAACATCGCGGCGGCCATTCGGCGCATCGGATGGCCGCCAGGCCAGGCTCTAACCATCCTTGGCTTGGCTAACCCTTGAAAACTGAAAGACCCTGGTCCGGGAGCGCGTCTCAACACGCCAGAGCAACCGCGTTCCCCAACTACCGTTCCCGTACCCTCGTCATTACCGGCCCCCACCGGTCAAGTACATACCCCCTCGGAAAAGCGGGCTGGGGGGATTTCCCCGGCGCCAGGGGGGCCGCCGAAGTCATTGTGCGCCTGGAAAGAGACCAGTCCATACGATTAGTGAAATGAAACAGGGCCAATTATTCTTGATTCTAGTGAACTCATACCCACCAGGGGGAAATCCCCTTTAATCCCCCTTTCCCGAAAGGGGGAGACTGGTTTTATGGGCGGACAATTAATTGACCATGCCCCAACCCCACCAGCCGCTTGCCAGCATCACGCTATGCGGGTATAACAAGAACCACACTCCACATTCAGGAGTTTTGCCATGTCATCCGAAACATGCCGCCACACCAAGGGCAGTCAAGGCGAATATTCCCATAGGCCCATCGTCTGGGGTACACGGGGGATGGTGGGTGGGGGTACCCAGCTCACCGCCCAGGCCGGAATGCGCATCCTGTGGCAGGGCGGCAACGCCGTCGACGCCGCTGTGGCCTCGGCGCTCGCCGCCGGGGTCATGGAGCCCACCGCCCATTACTCGCTGGGCGGCGAGGTGGCCATGCTCTTCTACGACGCCTCCACCAAGAAGGTGCGCTCGGTGGTGGGACAGGGCTGGGCCGCCAGCGCGGCCACCGTCGACCATTACATGGAGAGTTGGGGAGAGATACTACCTGGCATCCTGAGCAGCACCGTTCCCGGCGTGGTTTCCGCCCTCCTGGCCATGCTCGCCAAATACGGCACCATGAGCTTCAGCCGCGTGGCGGAAAGCGCGTTGGTGTTCGCCCGCAGCGGCTTCCCCGCCTACCAACTGCTTTGCCAGGCCATCGGCAGTAAGGAGCGGCTGGAGAACTTGCGGAAGTATCCTGACTCGGAGCGTATATACCTGCCCGGCGGCCAACCTCCGGTCCTGGGCAGCATGTTCAAGCAGGAGGACCTGGGCCGCACACTGTCGATGATGGTCTCAGCGGAGCAGCAGGCTCTCAGCCGGGGTAGAGGCCGGGAGGCGGCTATAGTCGCCGCCAGGGAAGTTTTCTACATTGGCGATGTCGCCCGGCGCATGTGGGAAGCCACACGCGACCTGGGAGGCATCTACTCATTTAAGGACTTCGCCGAATTCGAGACCCCGCCGGAGGAACCCATCTCCACCACCTACCGGGGGCTGGAGATTTTCACCAACCAGACCTGGACCCAGGGCATCACTCTTTTGCAGACACTGAACATCCTGGAGGGTTACGACCTGGCCGCGATGGGCCACAACAGCGCCCAGGCGGTCCACCTTCAGGTTGAGGCGTTGAAGTTGGCATTCGCCGACCGGGAGCGGTACGTTGGAGATCCCGCCTTCGTGGATGTTCCGGTGAAAGGGCTTCTGTCCAAGGAATACGCCGCGCTCCGCCGGGGTCTCATTAACCCGGAAAAGGCCGAAGCCGACTACCCGCCCGGAGACCCCGAAGGCATGAAGTCGGCCGCTCCCGGCCACCCGGCCCGGCAAGCCGCGCCCGCAGTCGAAGCCGTTGCGGGAGACCAGGACGGTACGACCTACCTGGCCACAGTGGACGCCCAGGGCAACATGGTGTCGGTCACGCCCAGCAGCTTCGCCGCCCTGGCCAAGGGCATGATTCTTGGCGACACCGGTATCCTGCTCAACACCCGTGGCTGCTACTTCTGGCTCGATGAAGACAATCCCAACGCCATCGCCCCCAGGAAGCGTCCCAGAACTACCCCTTGCACGTTCATCATTTTGAAGGACGGCAAGCCGTTTATGACGCTGGGGACCCCCGGCGGAGATAGCCAGCCCCAGAGCAACTTGCAGGTCTTCAACAACGTCGTGGATTTCGGCCTCAACATCCAGGAAGCAGTGGAAGCCCCCCGGTTCTGCGGCTACAGTTTCCCGCGTTCGCCGTGGCCGCACACCTCCTACCCCAACCTGCTGGAGCTTGAGGACCGCATCCCGTCCGACGTGGCCGACTCCCTTCGGGACAATGGCCACGATGTCCGCGAAATCGACGCCTGGGGTGTGTCAAACGGGTTCACGCCCATTATGGTCGACAACGAGGCCGGGGTTTACCGGGGCGGGGCCGACCCACGCAAAGAGTCGGTGATGCTGGGGTGGTAGGTAAGTGCAAAGGGGGTCGGATTAATCGAATGGTGGATGTGGCTAATTTTGATACCAGTCGCATTCTTAGGCCATGTCTTGGGATTCGTGTTGTTGAGTGGAGTTCTTCTGGTTCTTATACCTCTACAACGGATGGCAAGCATATTGGCTCGTGTAATTACTCTTAGGAACCTCAATAGTAATGCGAGAATAGAATGGGAAGAGTGGTTATACACCGGATCGCTGATACCGGTGGTGCGACAATACTGTATCTGATAGGGAGATGTACCAACCGCTTTTGGTCCAACACCAGGTAGAGGAGTCTTTCGTGGCACGAGCTAAAGTGAGGTGATTGGATGGGAGTGACTCATGTGACCGTAGCCGTACGCAACCCGGCCGATCCTGAAAGGGTCTGGGAAGGGTTGTTTCTGGTTGACACTGGTGCGACCGACTGTCTCGTGCCCAGGGAGCACTTGGAATCCATTGGCCTGAAACCTGAAGGACAACGTACATACGGCCTTGCCGACGGCAGCGACATCAGAATGGACATCACGGTCGGGCGAGTGGAATTCATGGGAGAAGTTGTCGGAGCCACCATCGTAATGGGAGAGGAAGGTGCTGAACCCCTGCTGGGCGTCACTGCACTTGAGTCGGTTGGCATCGAGGTAGACCCACTTAACCAGACCTTGAAGAGACTCCCGTCGACACGGCTCAGGGGGTTCAGGCCCAGACTACTCGAACTCGAGGACTATTCTCTTCTCAATAGCGGAGAAAGGACTATATGCCAAGGAGAATGACGTGACCACAGCAACCCCCGAAGAAGCCCGCTCCCAAATCGTCAACATGGTGCGCGAGTTCGTCCGCCGCGACGTTGACCCCGTTGCCGAGAAGCTGGACCGCGAAGACATCGTTCCCCATGACCTGATCGACAAGATGAAGGAGCTTGGCCTCTTCGGCATTACCGTGCCCGAGGAGTACGGCGGTCTCGGTCTCGACTACACGACCTTTGCCAATATTTTCGAGGAACTGAGCAAGGGTCTGATGAGCATCACCGGGGCCATCGGCACCCATCACATCCTCACCTACGTGCTGACTCACTATGGGACCGGGGAGCAGAAACGCCAGTTCCTGCCAGATCTGGCGTCGGGCAAGAAACGGGGCGGCCTGGCCCTCACCGAACCCGGCGGCGGCAGCGACGTGGCCGGCATGGAGACCACCGCCACGAAAGATGGCGAGGAATACGTCATCAACGGCTCGAAGATGTTCATCACCAACGGCCGGTATGGGGACGCTTTCTGCCTGCTGGCCAAGACCGACCGCAACGCCAACCCTCCCCACCGGGGGATAAGCTGCTTCGTGGCGGAAAAAGGCAGCCCCGGGTTCAGGGTGGGACGCGACCTGGACAAGTTAGGGTACCGAGGGCTTGACACCTGCGAACTGATTTTTGAGGACTATCGCATCCCCGCTGAAAACCTGGTTGGGGGCGAGGAGGGCAACGGATTTGGCCAGGTTATGAGCGGACTGGAGACTGGCCGCATCAACGTGGCAGCCCGCGCCGTCGGCGTGGCACAGGCCGCTTTCGAAGCCGCGATACGCTACTCGCAGCAGCGCGAAACTTTCGGCGTGCCCATCTCCCAGCACCAGGCCATTCAGCTCAAGCTGGCCGACATGGCAACCAAAATTCAAGCCGCCCGGCTTCTTACCTATGACGCGGCTGCCAAGAAGGACCGGGGCGAACGGGTCGACCTGGAATCGGGAATGGCCAAGCTGTTCGCCAGCGAGATCTGCGGCGAGGTCACCATGGAAGCGATGCGCGTCCACGGCGGCTATGGGTTCATCAAGGAGTCGCCCGTCGAACGCTACTACCGGGACGCTCCTTTGATGATCATCGGAGAAGGCACCAACGAGGTAATGAGGTTGCTCATCGCCCGCCAACTCCTGCGCCGCCCCGAATATCAGCTTTAATTCAGGCAAGCTAGTTCTACTAGAAACATCGGGAGGGGAGAATTGGCAATCGGTTGGGGATTTATAGGTACGGGCAGGTATCCGGAACGGGCCGGAGCGCCCGCTATGGCGATGGCTGAAAATACCGAGCTAATCGCGGCGTATAGCAGGGACATGTCGCGGGCGGAAACCTTCGCCAGCAATCATGGTTTTCGCCAAGCCTATGATTCCCTTGAAGATTTGCTTGGCGACTCCAGGGTGGATGCCGTCTACATCTGTTCACCCAATCACTTGCACGCCCCATATACGGTGATGGCGGCCGACGCGGGGAAGCATGTGTTGGTGGAGAAGCCGATGGCCCTAACCGTCAGCGAGGGTGTGGAGATGGTCCAGGCTTGCCGGGGCCGGGACGTGAGGCTGGGGGTCGGCTTTCAGTTGCGCCACCACCCCGGCCACGCTGAGGCGCGCCGGTTGGTCAGGGAAGGGGCTTTGGGCGGCATCGCATTGGCCCAGGTGCAGATAGGCGGTGGCACAAGAGGCCAGACCCAGCGGGCGGCGCGTACCGGCTTGAGCGCATGGTGGGACCAACCAGACCTGGTCGGCGGCGCTTCCACGATGATGGGCACCGGGACCCATGCCGTGGACGACCTCCACTTCATCTTGGGCCAGACGGTGGCAGAGGTCGCGGCCATCACCGACGGGCAGACGGAGGAAAACCCGCTGGAAAACCTGGCGTCCATGTGTCTGAAGTTCGACGGCGGAGCCATCGCTACTCTGTGTTGCAGCAACCGGGTACCGGATCTCAAGTGCGACTTGACGGTCTACGGCAGCGAAGGACATCTGGTGCTTCGGGACGCTTCCCGGCCCAACTTCTCCGGCGGTCTCGAAGTGTCCAGCGAATCAGTCAACATGGAAGAGGACTACGGCCCCGATTCACTGGCCCTGTTCAAATGGCAGACAGAGGCATTCAACCGGGCCATCGAGAACGGAGAGGACCCCTCTGCGTCGGGTGTAGACGGCCTCAAAGTAATCCAGGTAACGATAGCCATGATAGAGTCGGCTGCGACAGGGCGCACGGTTAAACTGGAAACTCTGCCGGTGTAGTCAATGCGGCAATCCCTCCGGGTCAAGACCATTTCAGCCGGCCAGGGACCTCTAATGCCCTCAAGCCACTTTGGATAGGCATCCGGCGGCTTTGCCATTATGTGACATTTCGTCATTGGCACTGCATGGTTGCCCCATTAACGTAGGAAGCAAGGATGGAGAGTCAGAGGATAAGGGGTTGGAGTTGGCTTCGATGGAAGACCGGCTCAGCAGGTTAGAAGGCACTTACGAGCACCTGGCCACCAAAGCCGATGTTGCCGAGTTAAAGGCCGATATGGCGGACCTCAAGGCGGAGTTGATCAAGTGGATGGCGGGTTGGACGCTGGGAGGGATGGCGGCGATTTCGACGATTGTCGTAACAATGCTCAAGTTCTTGGCGGATTAAGCGAGGGCTTCCGACCTAACTTCGATGCCTCCGGAAGGAGCGAAAACACAAGGCCGGGGATGATCCCCCGGCCTTGTTGCGTCCAACGTATGTATTGCCCTAACGCTACCCCTCTACGTGCTCCGACGCCAGTGGGTTGAAGGTCACCCGCGTCATTGGCGCGCCGCTGTGGTTGCGCCACTGGTGGAAGGTGTTCGGCGGCACCAAAACCGCATCCCCCGCCGTCACCGGAAACTCGGTGCCCTCGCAGGCGATCACGGCGTTACCTTCAAGTATGTATACAACGTGCTCCCAGGGGTGGACGTGGCCTCCGCCGTCGGGGTGGCTGACGCTCCCGGGAGCCATCGCGCCGTTGTAGAGCATCAGGTAGGTGGGAGCCCCGTCCGCCGAGCCGATGATCCGGCTGCCAGTATCAGCGTTCAGGTCGCGATGGTTGCGGACCATTGGCGGCTTTCCGGAGCCGGTCTCACCGCCGGACCGGGCGCCTCCCTGTTGGGCTGCCATCAAGGGGTTGATCTCGATGCGCTTCATGTTGCCCTGCCCGCCGTCGTTCAGGGTGTAATGGTCCACTTCACCCGGAATGAAGATGGCGTCTCCCCCTTTGACCGGGTAATTGTTGCCGTCGCACACCAGCGTGCCAGAGCCCTCGATGATATAGATCTCGTGTTCCCAGGGATGGATGTGGTGGGAACTGGTCTCGCCGGGTTTGATCTCTGAATAGGTCATCGTACAGGTGGGCGGATTGTCGTCCAGGGTGACCAGCCGTCCCGGAGACCCCTCCGGCGAGAATACGTCCTTAACGTTTCGAATTATCGGGTCCAACTTTCGTTCCTCCTAGCGGGCGAATAGGTGACTGACTAACGGCCCTGCCATCTGGGCTTGCGCTTTTCGGCAAAGGCCAGCGGGCCCTCCTTTGAGTCCTCGGTCGTGAGTAGTTGGTCGTACATGTGGTAGGTTAGAGACGAGATGTCCTGGGTCGACATGTTCAGCCCCCGATAGGCCAGTTCCTTGAAATACTGCACGGCAAGGGGCGCGTTCTCGGCTATCTTCTGGGCCAGGGCCATCGCCTCGTCCATTAGCTGCTCGGCGGGCACCACCTTATTCAGGAACCCGATGTCGTATGCCCTCTGCGCCGTGATTGGTTCGGCGGTGAACACCAACTCCAGTACCGCCGACAGGGGGACTATCTTGGGCAGAATCGTCCCGAAGGGCGGCATGAGGCTCCACTTGGTCTCCGTAATGCCGAGCTTGGCGTCTTCCGAGGCCAGCCGCAGGTCGCACATCTGGGCGATGGACCAACCTCCCGCCAACGCGAAACCGTTGACCGCGGCGATCATAGGTTTCCATGTTCGCGGCCACATGTATGGACTCTCCGGGGTCATGCTGGCGGACGCCCGGGCCTGGATTCCCTCGGCGTTATCGGAAGCCCGTTCCTTCAGGTCTCTACCAGCGCAGAAGGCCCTCCCCGCTCCGGTGATGATCGCCACGAACGAGTCATCCTCACCGTCGAATTGGTCGATGGCCTCGCCCAACTCCCGGCGCAACTGCCGGTTGATGGAATTCAAGGCGTCGGGCCGGTTCAGGGTGATGATCACGACGTTGTCTTGCTTTTCGTACAGAATTGTCTCGGCCAAGGTTCTACTGCTCCTCGTTGGCTATCGCGGGTAGGGTCGCGTGTATGTTTGGAGATGCGGTGGATTCGGCTAGGCGTAAGGTCCCAGATGAGTGCCGCCGATGACGTGGAGATGACCGTGGCTCTGGCTCTGCATACCATCCCGGCCAAAGTTGGATAGGATTCGAAACCCGTCGGGGGCGAAAACACAGCCCATCTCAACCGCCACGTCGCCCAGCTTCTGCATCAGCGGAGTGGACCACATCTGGACCTGGCTCAGGTGCTCCTTGGGCATGACCAAGAGCATCAATGGGACCCATGTAAGCCGGTTGACGATCACAATGATATCGTCGTCAACGTAACGGTATCTGGCGGGCTCACGGTAGGCGGCGATCTCGCAGAAGACACAGCCGGTGGATTGACTCAACGGTCTTGGACCTCGCCGGGCAGATGGCTAGGTGTGAATATATAGACCGTCCAAAGGCTTGTCAATTTCGCCGCCGAACTCGAGTCATATCGAGAGCCTTGCGTTTATCGGAAATTCGAGCGGCCTATGGTATCATTTCTGGCGGAGGTTGTGATGTTCCGGTTAGCTATTTTGACGGTAAGTACCTCAGGCTCTCAAGGCCAGCGGGAGGACACCAGCGGCCAGGCGATTCAGGAAGTATTGGCCCAGCCATACTACGAAGTGGCCCGCTACGAGATCGTGTCCGACGACCACGATACGATCGCGAACAAGCTGGTGGAATGGGCCGACGCGCCCGACGTCGATCTCATCGTCTCCACGGGCGGCACGGGTCTGGGCCGCCACGACGTCACCCCCGAAGCCTGCCTCTCCATCATCGATAAGGAAGTCCCAGGGTTGGCGGAAACCATGCGCGCCCAGACTCTGCAGTTCACACCCATGGCCATGCTGAGCCGTTCGGTCGCGGGCATCCGAGGCAACACGCTTATCATCACACTTCCCGGCAGCCCAAGGGGTGTGCGTGAATGCCTGGACGTGGTTAACCCTGTCCTGGGGCATGCCCTGGAACTGCTGAAGACCGAAACGGTCAGCGATCACCCCCGGTAGGCACGGTACTAATTGAGCACTAATCCATCTAGCGATACTCCGATCTATTGGCCCAGGGTCAAGGAACTCCTGGACGGCGTCATGGACCGCTGGAAGACGCGGTGGGAGCGGGAGCCACTGCCTGGGATTCACCAGTATTATTGGGACTCGCCCCAGAACTTGGCGCAGAGCGTTCTTTCAGGAGTCAGGGCGATTGAACCCGGTTTGCCGGGAAGGGAGACTCAGTTGGTGCGTTCTCTTGCCCGGACCGTTCTCACCTTCGGACGGATGCCCCTACACGGCCCCTTCCTGAGCCGGGACGAAGTAAACGAGATCGCCGCCTGGATCGACGCCGGTATGCCGGAGGGTCCACCAGAGTAGATGGAGGTTAACCAACCGCATCAACAGTTTTTGCCATGACTACTATTAACACGATAGAAGACTTGATTCGTGTACTGGACGAGAATCCCCAGTGGGCAGAGGCCCTGCGCGTGCGTCTGCTGACGCGGGAACTCATCGAGCTACCCGCGAGGTTTGCTAACTTCGCTGCCGAGACAACAGCCCGGTTTGATCGGCTGGAAAGTCAATTTTCGAGCTTCGCTGCCGAGACTAATGAGCGGTTTGCCCAGGTAGACCAGCGGTTCGACCGGATTGATTCGGTCCTTGAACGTATACAAACTGACCTGGGGTACATGAGGGGCGCCCATGCGAGGAACGCCGCAATGGAGAACGCCTCCGCGATAGCGCGCGCTATGGGATTGCAGAGGGTCAGGACTCTCAATAGAGATGAGTTGTGGGAGATGACGGACCAGGCAGACACATCGGGCTTGGGCGCAGGGGAGTTGGACAGTTTCCATAGGGCCGATCTAGTCATGGAGGCGGGCAGTGCGGCAGGAGTGTCCTGCTATGTCGCGGTGGAAGTGTCGTTCACCGTGAATGGCCGGGACACCACCAGGGCGGCGCGCAACGCTGAATTATTGACCTCTTTCACGGGCAGGCCCGCGTATGCCGCGGTGGCAGGCCTGCGAGCGGACAATCGAGTGCAGGCTACGCTCGATTCTGGATCGGTGTTTTGGTATGAAATTGATGCTTCCGACCTCCAGGCTGAATGAACCGGCCAGTTCCGCCCCCTCTTTTCCTTGAGAAATGATCGCCGGAGCGGGAGTCCGCTCCGGCGATTTTGGTTCCAGGATCTTGAGCCCGTGGAAAGTTTAGACCAATACTGGCTCGTTTGATTTCGCGTAGACTTGAATGCGGCCACGGGTATGGTCTAGGATCGCAACCCGGCCCTGGGGGTCGACCTTGACGGCGCAGGGGTGGGTTAGCTCTTTCTCGTACCCAGGGTTGGCCGCCATGGCGATCGCCCGTTGCCGGATCATGTCCGGATTGGAGAGTAGCTTATCCCGGCCCCACTGGGACAGGGTGTGGTCGCCCTTTAGTTCGGTCACGAACCGCCCCTCGGGGCTCAGCACCTGCACCCGGTTGTTTAGCCAGTCAGCCACGTAGATGTCGCCATCCGCGTCCACGCACACGCTGTTGGGGCGGTTGAACTGGCCCACGCCCGTGCCGGACTGGCCGAAGGTGGCCCGCCACTCGCCGTCAGCGCTGAACTCCTGGACCCGGTCGTTGCGCCAGTCGGCGACGTAGACGTTGCCGTCCTTGTCGACTCCGATGCCCCAAGGCATGTTCAACTCGCCATTCCCGGAACCGAAGCTGCCGAATTGGCCGAGAAATTCTCCATTGAGGGTGAACTTTTGAATCCGGTGGTTCCGGCTATCGCTGACGAACATCACGTCGCCGTTGATGGCGATGCCAGCCGGCCTGTTCATCTCGCCGTCGCCGGAGCCGGACCGGCCCCAACTGCGTAGGAATTCGCCGTCGCCGTTGAAGACGGAGATGCGGTTCAACCACTCGTCGGCCACATGAACGTTGCCCTGGGCGTCTAGGGCCAGGGACGTGGGCCAGACAAACTCGCCGTTGCCCTCACCGTAAGCGCCAAACTCAGAGATGTACTCCTCGTCCATGGTGACCATGCTGATGCGAGTGCCGTCCGGCCGGTTCTCGTAGGACCGGTTGATTACGTAAACGACGTTGTCTTCACCCACCGCCATGTCCACCGGGTTCCTGAAGCCGGTACCGGCGAACTCGTTGCGGCCAATCGAATGGCTGTAGGCGAACGTGCGGTCGGAAAGCCCGAAGAAATGGGTGCTCATTAATCTTACCTCCCTGGCGTTCCGCTAAGGGGTTGCTCGTTTCCGCATCCCACGGAGAAGCAACCCCCTGCTTTCAAGTTGGTCTTAGGGCGTCGGCCTAGAGGAATCCCGGCTTCTCGAAGTTGCCGCCTACGATAGGAGCCGCTTCCAATTTCAGCCAGTTCTCCAGAATGTCGGTGTAGACGGAACGGAAGTCCAAGTTGAACTTCAGGTTTCCGCCCTCTTCCTGCTGTCCTGGCTCCAAAGAGGGATACGCGCCGTAAACGCCTCCCTTGACGTGCTCGCCCACTGCGAAGGCAACTCCACCCGCGCCGTGGTCGGTGCCGGAGCCGTTATCGGCGATGCGGCGGCCAAACTCGGTGAACAGGAACAGGGTGACATTGTCGCTGGCGTCGTGGCTACGCAGGTCTGAGAAGAAAGTCTCCACGGTGTTGGACACGTCGCCCCACAGGCCGGAGTGCAGCGCGGCCTGGTTGGCGTGCGTGTCGAAGCCGTTGTACGGAGAGGTCGTGTACAGAATGCGGGTGCCGAAACCGGCCAGGTGGGTCTGGGCGATGTTCTTCATGTACTGCCCAACGACACTGTTGGAGTACTCGACGTCGGAGCTGTACATCTGCGGCGCTGTGGCCAGTATGTCTGCGCCCTTGAGGGCGTCGGTGCCGGTCGCCTTGATGTAGTCCATGACCGCACCCCTGCCGATGGCGGGGGAGTACATGCGGCCGAAGACGTCCAGGGCCTCTGAGCGTTGGTCTTCACCGTCGATACCGGTCAGCAGGCCGTAGGTCTCCAGGTCGCCTACGGAGGCGACGGGAACCCCGTCCTTGGCCAGCGCGCGGGGCAGACCGCGCCCGAAGTTGACCCCGGTCAATACGTTTTCACTGTTGGGGTCCATCTCTTTGATCGCACGTCCCAGCCAGCCCTCGGTGCCCTGGGTATCCGGCTCGCAGGTGTGCCAGATGTCCATGGAGCGGAAGTGAGAGTAGCTGGCGTTGGGGTAGCCGATTCCCAGGAAGACTGCCAGCTTGCCTTCGTCCCAGAACCTCTTCAAGGGCGCCATGGCCGGGTGGAAACCCAACTCGTCGTTGATAGGGATGATCTGGTTTTCGGCAATGGAAAGACTGGGCCGGTAGTCCCGGTACAGTCCGTTGGTCCGGGGAATCACGGTGTTCAGCCCGTCGTTTCCACCGGAGAGGGACAGCACCGCGAAGACCGGGTCTTTGCTGGTAGAAACCATCTTACTTCCTCCTTAAATTTGGCCTTGAGTATCTCTATTCGAACTGGAATTCGGCGGTCGAGGCGATCATCTGGAACATCTCGCCGGTGCGGCGTGTGAAGTCGGCCTGCTCGGCTCCGGAACTCCTCAAGAGGGCTCCGCTCTTGCCGACGTGCTCGATCAACTCGTCGCGGGTGGAGTTGTCTAACGTGATGGGCCCGATCAGGTCCAAACAGCCGTCGACGAACCCCTCTGGAGACTGCGCCTCGTCCCTGGCCATCAAACGGACGACCAACGACCTAACGCCGGGGGTTTCGGTGTTGCCCAGCCACTCGGAGGCGAAATTGATCCGCTCAACCAGCGTGCCGCTGTCGATCCACTCGCGGCCGGTGTGCCAACCCTCAACAGTGGGGGGATTCATCAGGTCCATGCCCATGTACTTTGGCTCCTGGGACAGTTCGAACAGTCCGGGCTTGATCTCCTGGTGCTCCTGGACCATGCGAAGGGTGCTTGCGACGACCTCAGCCGGGCTCTTCACCTTGGCGTAGCGGACGTCCTCAGACTTGAAGGAATCGGAGGTGAACAACACCCGCAGCATGGCGGTGATGTTGTAGCCGGAGTCGAAATACGCCTTCTCCAAGGCGTCGATCAGCCCTTGGTCGCGAGGCGGGGTCAAGCGCCAGGCAGGGATCTGGGGCTCGTCAGCCAGGAAGAAGTTGCACAGGTGCCTCGCGATGAAGCGGGCGGTGGCCGGCTGCTTGGAGATAATGTCCAGAATGTCGCCGCCGTTCCAGGGGCCGGTCTCGCCCAGGAATGTCTTCTCGGTCTCATCGTGGTCGGCTGGGTCGAACCGGAACTCCCAAGGGCTCCTGCCATAGGGGAAGGGCGGGTGAGCCGGGGCGATGTTCCAACCGGTGAACGCCCGGGCGCAAGCCTTGACGTCGTCCTCGGAGTAGTTGAACGCTCCGTCCTTGCCAACGCCCAGGGAGAATAGCTCGAGCAATTCCCGGCCGTAGTTCTCGTTGAGGGCTACCTTGTGGCTCTCGGAGTTGTCCAGGTAGTAGATCATGCCGGGACTGGTGGACAGCTTGTAGAGCAGGTCCCGGAAGTTGCCCATCCCCGATTCGCGGAACATCTCGACCATCGCGCCCATTTCAAAGCCACTGTCGATCTTGCTGTGGCCCGCGCAGAAGATCATGTGCCAGAAGAGGGCCATCTTCTCCTCGAGCTGCCTGGGGGTATTGATCATCCGGTAGATCCAGGACTGCACGTTGACCTCGATGGCCCCAGCCTGGTAGTACGAGGGGTGCATTCGGAACATAAGGTCGTGCTCGACGTCCGGTTGGTCCTGGGGGGCTAGAAGTTCTTCCACCGTCTGGTCGTATCCCCGGGCCACCCTGGCTTCGATCTCGTCTCGGCTCGCCCCGAAAGCGGCTCGTCGCATCAAGTGGGCCATCAGCCCGACATCTTGGTCAGCCATCTTCTCCTCCTAGTTTTTTGGTCTTAAACTACGTGGGCGGGATGGAATTTCCCCGCTCCCTCGAAGATACGACAAAGCGGCGCTGCCTACGCCTGGAAACCAAGTTCCCACGCCTCGAGCGCCACTCCTTCGTAACAACGGTTACAAGGTGATAAGATGATATCCCTCACGCTTGGGAGTGTCAACACAAACTGGGCGGGAAAGACGCCCAGGGAGGAATCATTGACTTCCACCCCAATTTTTGCCCCCGGGGGAGCGAGAATGCAGAGTGAGAATAAGGAGGACTGGAAAGATGGCTATCTATCGGATGTATACCGGCGATGACAATGAGACCCACATCGAGGAACTGCCCCTGTCAGCCCACCCCGAGCTGACCGAGATGCAGTCGGTGAAAGGCGTGCAGGTCCAGCACAACGCGGGAGGCCGCTTCATGGACTTTCACCAGGCTCCGAACCGGCGCTGGATGATCACTCTGTCGGGAGACCTGGAGATTGGCCTGGGCGACGGGACCGTCCACCGCTTTGGCGCTGGCGACGTACGCCTCATCGAAGACGTTACCGGCCACGGCCACACCACCCGCTACGTGACAGATCACACGTCGGTCCTTTTGCCTTTGCCCGACTAGATCTCGACAACTCCGGCGACCAAGTTGACCGGCCCGAGACTGTCCTCAGTCGAATTGCCGCCTTCCGCCGTTTCGATGGCTGTCGGCAGTTTCCCCATGGAGGCGAACTATGCAGATTAGCCCCCACATATTCAGCACTCACATTATCGAAGACCAGAACACCTTCGGCGCGATGCACCCCGGCGGCACCCAAATATACTTCGTGGGAGACCCCAACGACCACATGGTGATGGTTGATACGGGTGAACCCTACCGCCACTGGACCCGGCAGATCCTCGACTATTACGAGGAACTGGGAAAGCCGCGCATGTCGTCCATCATGATTACTCACGGCCACGGCGATCACATCGGCGGGTTGGACCGGATACAGGACGTGCTGTCCTGCCCGGTGCGCTGCCATCCCAAGCTGGAGCCGGTGTTGACCCACCGGCTCGGTCAGGGCTGCGTCGTTCCCTTGCGCTCCAGGGAAGTCGTCCAGACCGGCGGGGGCATGGGCCTCCGGGCGCTGTTTACTCCCGGCCACGAGGACGACCACGTTTGCTACTACATGAGCGGCGAGAGGGTCCTATTTAGCGGAGACACGATTCTGGGTAATTCGTCCTCCAGCGTACGCAACCTCAAGCAGTACATGTCATCCCTTGAGCTTCTTGCCAGGCAGCGCCCCGCTATGATCTGCCCCGGGCACGGGCAGACTATCCATAACGGGACAGCCCGGATCGAATGGTACCTCAAGCACCGTCAATCGCGGGAAGGCCAGGTCCTGGCGGCGTTGGAGGCGGGAGCGAATACGGTTGACGACATAGTGCGCCACGTGTACCCCCGTAATTTGCGCAAGAATCTCCGCGGCGGCGCGGCCCGCAACACCCGCACTCATTTGGAGAAGCTAAGGGAGGAAGGCCGCGTCAGCGAGGATTCTGCCACCTACAGGTTGGGCGCCTAGTCGAACGGACGGTTTGGCGAGGTGTCCCTCGCCTTACTCCGCAGCCTCCGGCGGGCGAAGGTTGCCACCTAATTGGCGGACCAAAACGGTCAGAAACGCCCCGACAAACAGCGCGGCGATTGCTACGATCGTGGGGAATAGCCAGGGGTTTCGCTCGGTGAAGGGCGCCGGCGGTGTCGCGGGCACTGTGAAAGCCGGGTTCAGGGTGTGGACACCCAATCGTGCCTTCGGCAAGTCCTCCGTGACCAAATAGGGAAATAGTCGCTCCAACTCATAGGACGGCGCGTCCGCCTCCGGGTGTCCGTAGTACATCCGGTACGGTTTCCCGGCTTCGGCTGAAAATATGAGCTTTCTCAAAAAACCGCTTCCCCGGAGGCCGTCCACGGGGAGAGGGGGGTTGTCTTCGTTCTGGATGATGAGCCGGTAATACCTGTACCTGGACTCCCCGAACTGTATTGTCAGGTCATGCCCGACGAATTTTGGCGTATCGAAATCGAAGATTGTTTCTGAGGCCTGTACCGGAAACCAGTTCAGGTTGTTGTAGCTGCCGTGTAGCGAGACCTGGCGGTAGAAGTTTCTTTGGGGAATCTCCAGGTCAATCCTATTTGCCGGGAACCCGCCGCTGCCCGTGTCCAAGAGCAGCACGGTCCTTTTATTCAGCGCGTCCTCTTCCCGCCCGGTGATTAGCAGGGGAATTTCGGCGCGCCGGGGCTCGAGTTGCCGGGCAAAGAAGACCACGCCGCCCTGAATGGTCAGAGGTTCTTCGCCATCGTCAAGGACTCGGACTCTCAAGAACCGGGCAGTGCTGGCGGGATACGTCACCCTGGTGTCCCGGGTCGTGAAGCGCCGTTCCCTTATTGTGAAGGCGAAGATGGAGCCAGCCTGTTTCAAGATGCGCCAGGTCTTTTCGTCGTCGCTGCCGGCTATCTCAACGCGCCTCTGGAAATTGGCGGACGAAGTTTGAATTTCCAATTCGTTGTGTAGCGCACCTTCGGATTCCAGGTCGAGAATGAAACTGGTGTGTAGTCCCGCGACATGCCCCAGGTCCCGCATCTTGACTGCTACGGCCGAACGACGGTGGTCTCCGGATTCTACCAACATCTTGTAGGGGATTTCCCTCCCTCCATCCTGCTCCGTAACACGGATGTCTCCGAGGCCCGGAGACGCATGGGCGTACACCTCGCGGTCCATTTCAACCTCTACGAGGCCTGTGCCGGAAAGGCTTCCCGGTAGCTCCACCGGCTTATAGAAGGGCCATTCCCCTTCGATGATGTTGGCCAGCGCCGGAAGCGCGATTAGAACCACCGTCACGACGACGGCCGAGGACAATGCGAGCCGGACGGCTATTTTTCTAAGACCGCCGGCCAAAAAGGAATCCTCTCATCGCTTGGCTATAAGCCTGATATGCCAGACCTGTACCCAGCAACAACACGCCCAGGGTTATGAATGCGCCCACCCTGTACCCCAACTCCAGCAGGAACACGTCGAGCACGAATAGCTTGATCACGGGTACCGCTAGGAACGCCATCCCGCCCAACCTGATTTTGCTGGACCGGGTAGCGATCCCCACTCCGATGACTCCGATTGCGTACACTGCCCACAGGACAGTCAGCGAGAGATGCTTGCCGCTGACATAGTCCACTGAAGCCGCAAAGGGGGTGTAGTCGAAATAATGGATGACCTCCAGGCTTAGCGACCACACGGCAACTACGTTGGTCACGATTAGCAAGGCCCTAGAAGTGTGCGCCTCGGTTCCCGGCAGGTCATCTCTCCAGAGCCGCGTCCAGCATGCCGCCGCCAGCAGGAGCGCCAAAACTATGACGAAGGTCAGGAATTGCACGTTGAGGAACGGGATGAAGGTAGTTGGTTCCAAGCCCACCAACAGCGTGTCGAACACCAGAAGCTTGACGACCACCAGCCCCATCAGGGCGAGGCCGCCCCACCTCGCCTGGTACGAGCGGAATACCATTCCGACACCCATGAGTAAGAAACCATATATCGCCCACGTGGCCGTCAGTGTTAAGAACGTGCCATTAACCGCACTTTGCTCACCCGCGTAATTCCCTGCTTCGACTTCCCGGTTGCCGAAGAAACCGATTACTTCCAGGCTGAGCAGCCCGAGGGTCAGCAGATTGGCCACGGTCAACAGGACCGGGACGGTTGGCGGCTCCCATGTCTTCCATGATTCCCGGTTTCGCCAGAACAGGTACCCGGAGGCGTAAAACGCGGCGATGACCGCAAGGAACACCGGGAACCGGTCGTTCAGGAGGGGAGTGAATCCTTCCAGTTCCACCCAAGAATCGAACACCAGCAGATGTCCCACCGCCAACGCCAGGACGCCCAGCCCGAAGGCGCGCATCTGCCATCGATCGAGGAGGAATCCAACCCACACCAGGATGGTTCCCTGGGCTGCCCAGGCGACCGTTACCCAGACGCCGCTTAGCTGTAGGGGCATCGCAACAGTCAGGAACACCAGGGCCATGGGGAGCGCGATCAAGGCTACGTGGGGATGGGCTCCGGAACGTTTGATCGCCGCCAAGGCTATCAACCCGTAGAACAGGGCCAACGCGAGCGAGATCAGTCCGAACCATATTTCGTAGTCCTCCCACAGGAGGGCCACGGTAATAGCGAAGAACGCCGCCGCATTGATGGCCATGAGGCCCATGTCCAGGGGCCCTGGGACCCTTCTCCAGATGATATGGAACAGGGTGGAAGCTCCGGCGAATATGGCAAACACGCCGGTAAGGGCAAGCTGTATCAGGATGGGGTCGAAGCCAGGGAATCGGACCAGCCAGTAGACGAACAGGCCGTATGATCCGACCCATGCCAGCATGGTGAACCAGCGCCAATTTCGAAAAGTTGAGACCCCCAGGACCCCCAGGTCGACCACCAGGATGTAAAGCAGCACCAACCTGACGTCGGGAAGGCTCGGCCCGAGAAGTATTGGCGCGAGGAATGCCCCAACAATCCCGAGGACCGCAATCACGATAGACTCGTACCGCAGGGCCAATAGTCCCGCCAACGCGACGACCATCGCCAGGAACAAGAAGGCAACATCGGGTCGGATGAGTTGGTACAGGCCGAACGCCGCATAAATTGACAAATAGAGAATGGCGGCCCCGCCCGCGGTTACGGGCCGGGACCAGATGGGAACGCGGCGCTGGGCGTATTCGCCACCGCCCAGGAGGAGCATCCCCAAGGCTAAGCCCAGGATAATCCGCCCGGTGTCGCCGATCCAGTTTGCGTCGAAAGCCAGCTTCAAGAAGAACCCGATTCCTAGCACCAGCGCCACGGCCCCGATGATTGCGAACCAGTTCCTTCCGAGAATTTGTTCCCAGTCGATGGTGAACCCGGCAGGACCTAAACTATCCCCTGCGCCGCCACCGCCCGCCCTCGGGCCAGGAGGGATTGGCGGGGGAGCTTGGCCCGCGCTAGCGGTCACGGGTTCGGGGGCATAGTATTCCGGCAACCGAGGGGAGAGGGGCTCGTGGGAGGCTGGTTCCTGGACCGGTGCATCACTTGACTGAGAACTTCCAGTCTCGGTGGGGAGGTCCGGGGTATCGGGTTGAACGTCGTCTACAGTGGTAAGGCGTTGAACGAGTGGGCTCAGTCCGCGTTCCAGTTGGAAGATGCGGGTCTGAAGGTGGTTGAGTAGGATTCCGGTGTCGCGTAGTTGGTTTCTGACGGCGGCAATCTCAGCGCGAAATTCTTGCCCCTGTTGCTCCGCGGCAGCCTCGCCTTGCATATCGCCGACAGGGACCTCGCCGGTCATCAACCCGGCGCCGCAACCGGTACAGAAGGCGTTGGAAGCCGGGTTTACCCGCTGGCAATTGGGGCATGTAACTTCACTCACCGCGGGCCCCTCAACAACTCCAGACTTCCGGGTTAATGCCAGACTATAGCACCCTGGCTGCGGAGGTCCGCAAGTGGATTCGGACGAATTGTGTCAATTTGAGAGGGGAGAAGGGTTGCTCGTCCGCATATGCCCGTCTCCCCCAAGGGTGAGGAGCGGTCCGGAGATCGGACACATCCGCTCCGTCAATGGATGCGCCGCATCCAGTACGGGGCAGACTTTGAGGCGCAATCCAGGAATCCCCCGGCTAACTTCTTTCCAGAAGCTCGATCCTCACGTCTCCGGGCGCCCTCACGAAGGCGATCTTCACGCCTGGGCGCAGGTCTCTGGGTTCGGTGGAGAACTCCGCTCCCTTGGCCTTCAGGTCCTCGGCGGCCTCCGCCATATTGTCTACCCGGAGCCCGAAGTGATCTAGGCCGAGGTGGGGATCGACGGGGCCCTCTGGTGTGGTATCGTCGGCCTTGGCAATGAAGATAGTCAGACCGTTCAGGTCCAGGTCGATACGGGGTTGGCCGTCGGACTGTATTGACTCTACGATCCTGGCGTCGAACATTTTATTGAAATATTGGGCCGTCTCCATGGGTTCGCGGCTTCGCAGGTGGATGTGGTCGTAGGAATAGGTCGGCATGTCGTTCCTCCGTTAGTTGGTTGGGTTGGGGTTCCTGGCGGTCCCGCCATTATCATCCGGGTTCCGGGAGAAGCCGGCATCCGAATGACTCCCGATGGGAATCAATCTCTGGAAGTCACTCCTCTCGATGTCGAGAAGACGGCCCAACCGGCGTTGGTCTGTTGCATCCCTGACCGTGAAGGGTTTGGGGGGTTGCTCCCGAATCTCATCCAGTTCGGCGATAAATCTCCCGGCGGTGACAATGGACTGGCGGATATTGTCCATGTCCGCTTCGTTCCGGTAAAAGTTCAGGTGCATCAACTCCGCATCGTTCACATAGGTGTAAAGGCGGTCCCGGCCAAATTCCTGGGCGAGATGGAACCCGATGTCCTTCACGTTCATGTGGTTCATATGGTCCCATCCCCGCTTTTCGCCTATCGCTTTGAGGGCGTGGGCCGCCGCGCCCCAGACCTTCTCCGATGCCTGGAGCCGGTCGCCCCTGTCCAGTTCCCTTCTGGCGTTTTCCAGGAGCCAATGGCTCATTTGCACATGCTCCTCGACGCCTGCTTTACCCGGGTTTGGCAACGCTGTCGTCATGTCTTTCCCGTCCCGTGTTGGTCATCTTCTGCTAGGTGACACTCCCTCGCAGCCTTAAGTTATGCCCCGCCAGCCGCCTTGTCAATTGAGCGCGGTTTCTGCCGGGCGCATCCAGCGCCCCCACAGGAAGATGCCTCCGCTAGTGGCCGTCAGCCCCGCGCCCACCCAAAACAACGCTCGGAATGCCAGCATAAACACATCGGTCTCCGTGGCGCCGGCGGACACCCCTTCACCCCCAAAGCCAGACCGGTAATAGCTCTGAAACAGTGCGAACACCCCGCCCATCACAGCGACGGACAGTACTGTTCCGGAGGACTGGCAAAGAGATAGCGCCGACGCCGCCGTGCTGAGCCGTTCTGTTGCAATACTGCTCATCATGTAGGTATAGGCGGCGGCTTGAAACGATCCCATCCCCGCTCCAATTATCGCTATTCCCAGTCCGGCCTCCAGGAGAGTCGAGGTGGCTGTGAGCAACCCCAGGTATACCATACCCAGCGTTATCACCGTGATACCTGTCGTTCCCACCCAGATTGGACCGACCCGGTCGCATAACCAACCTCCTCCGCTGGAAGACGCCATTTGGAGGACAGCCATCACCGCGAACAACGTCCCCATGGACACGGCGTCACGGCCAATTACATCCCCGATGTAGAACGGAAAGATAAACCATATGACGAACACGCCGAGCTGGGCCGTGAACGAAGCGGCGCTGGGGATTACGAAACCCGGCACCCGCAGCAAACCCCGCGGCAGTACGGGCCAGGGCGCCCGGCCCTCGATCCTCCAGAACAGAGTCAGCAGAACAGGCGCCAGCACGAGGAGCGCCAAAACAACGGGCGACAGCCAACCCACCGAGCGTCCCAGCCTGAGGCCCACAACCAGGCACAGCAACGCGACTCCCAGGGTCACCGCCCCCGGTATGTCGAAGGAACTGCCTCTCTGGGACCTGGGATCGCGGGACATCCACCAGACCCCCAACACCAACGCCAGTAAGATGAACGGCACCCTCCCCAGGAAGATCATCTCCCAACCTCCCCAGTTGACCAGCAGCCCGGCCCCAACTGTCCCCGTAACCGCTCCCAGAGCCTGGCACCCGGTGGTGAACCCCATGGCCATCCCCCGGCGGGACACCGGGAAGAGGCGTGCCGCGATAGCCGGAGAGACGGCGAACAGGGAGCCGCTGCCCAGGGCTTGCAACGCGCGGAAACCAACCACCATCCAGAGGTTGGGAGAGAGCCCAATGCAGACCATGGCTACCAGGTACATTACAGCTCCGAAGATGTACACCCGGCGCAGCCCAAACCGGTCGGCGAAGCTCCCTGCGCTCATCACCAATGCGGCGCGGGAGGCAACGTAGACCACGATGATCCACTGGACGGTCTGGAGGTCGGTGTTTAGGTCCCTGGTCAGGTTCGGAAGCGCAACGTTAACCGAGATGTCCAACGCCGACAGGAACATGCCCAGCCCGGCGGCGACGGCAACCATCTGCCGGGCCCACACCCGATTCGTGATGGGCAGAGGAATAACCGCAGGAGTATTTCCCGAAGACGCCACGATTACCGATTGTACGCTAACAGCGTCATGATCGGCGGTTTCTACCCTCGGCGCTTTTCGATGGTCTAAATCGTGGCTTACAACTTCGTTGGTCCTTGACCTTGAGTCAGCGATGGAACATCCACAGCTCGCGGACCATGACATTTGCGGACCTGCAGGGTGCGCGGAAGTTTTGGAAGGACCAGAGATACTTGCTGCAGGTGGGGCGCCACGCCGGGCTATCGGAGAGACGCGCCGGGGAACAATGAGTGACGTTTTCCCATGACGGAAGACTCTCCAAGGACAAGTAAATGGCGCTGGTGTCCGACGGGCGGGCCGAGTTTGAGACAGGATTTACCAGATAGAAGGTTGCAGCCATTGACGGGAGAGGAGCGCCTACCTGAGGTGGGTTTAGACCATAAACACCGGGCTGGCGTCGCGGTTGATGCGCTCTTCCGAGGCGATGCCCTCCCGGAGGAACCGGGGGAGGGAGAACATGTTCAGGTGGGTTTCGCCGTCGTAGAAGGTCAGGTCCTTGTTGAGCCTTTCAGATACGAGGCGGTCCACCTGATCTGGAGTTAGCCTTGGCAGGGGGGAGTCAGAGGCGATGACCATGCCCCACAACGTCACGAAGGCTGGTATATGCACCTGGGTGGGAGCGATGTGGTTGAATGTATTGGACAAGGTGTTGCTGATGGTGGTGAAGCATTCCTGGTAACTGAGCAGACCCGCGGGGCCGGACTGGGTGACCATGATCCCCCCGGGGTTCAGCCTGGCCTTGACCAACCCGTAATATTCTTCGGTGTAGAGTTGGTAGGCCGTGCCTCCTTCCAGCGGGTCGACCAGGTCCATGACCATCACGTCGAATTTCTCGGACGTATCGGCGAGATATTGCCTGGCGTCCTGGTGGAGCAATTCCAGCCGTGGATCATCGAAGCTCCCCCGGTGGTGCTGCGGGAGGAACTCCCGGCAAATATCGACCACAGTCTTGTCCAAGTCCAGCATAACCACGCGTTCAACCGACCGGTGCGATAGCGCTTCCCTGAGAGTGCCCCCCTCACCGCCGCCGCCAATGAACACACGGCGGGGGCCTGGGTGCATGAGCATGGCCGGATGCACCAGCGCCTCGTGGTAGAGATGCTCGTCGCGTTCGGTAGACTGGGTCTTACCGTCGAGCACTAAACTCCGGCCATAGACATCAGACTCCAAGACTTCGACTTTTTGGAAGCCCGTGTCGCCGGAATATAGTACCTGCCGCACCTTGAGCATTATCGCCAGGTCCGGGAAAACTGTCTCCAGGAACCATTTGCCGGATATGTCCATAAACCTCGCGAGCCCCGTCTATCTGGGGGCTAAGGCTAACGGGACAACCCCTCTTGGGACCTCGATAATGTCCGGGTCCTTGACCTCCAGTTTCTCTACCAAAAACTCGGCGGCCTTTCGGGGCTCAAAAGAGGAACCGCAAGCGAAGATGTCGGCTGCCGCGTACCGGTATTCCGGCCACGTATGGATGGAGATGTGAGACTCGGCTATGGCCAGGATTCCGGTGACGCCCTGGGGGCTGAAGCGGTGGAAAGACTCACCAATGATGTGAGCGCCTACTTCGTGGGCTGCCTGTAGCATTGCGCCGCGGATGAACTCGAGGTCATTGAGAAGCTTGGGGTTACAGTCTTTCAGTTCCAACAGGAGATGCATACCTAGTCCATTCAACCACCTGTCCTCCGAACATTAAACTAGCCGCCTAAGCGGCAGACCGTTATTCTATATGTAACCAGGCTCGTAGTTCAATACCCGTAACCTGGATAGCAGGACGATTGCAAAGTTCTTCGATTCGCAGTGTCTACGCAGTGTCTGCCTAGAGATTGCGGGGCTCCAAGCGTGGAATTTGTTGATTCCCGCCTGCGCGGGAATGACGGGCTAGGGGCAGATTCAACTGTGTGGCAAGACTTTGCAATCGTCCTGCCTGGGCAGGGGGTTGCCGTGGCGGGACCGATCAAGCATGGGCCGGAGCGCAAGGGTTGGGGAAACGAACGGTTTCGGCGACCGATATCCTGATGTTTGGGGCCATAGTTGCCGTTGCGGCAATCATGGTCCCCCTCATTATAAGGTTTGCGGGCCTATGACAATGGCGGCGCTGAGAGTCCAGTCCGCCGCCGTTTGTCTCTTCCGTAGGGAACTGGTAGCCGAGGCCATCTAGCTACCCTGGCGCGGGTTCCTATTCGTTCTCATCCCAGTCCGATTCAATCTCGTCTTCCTCGATTAATCCCTCGTCTTCATCGTCGTCGTCCAGGTCTTCGTCACGGGTGAACCACGCCAGGCTTTCGTTCAGATAGGCGCGGCGATCCCCCTTACTCTTAGACGGGAAGGAGCAGACGTTTTGCAGGTTCCGGTGGCGCAGGGTCTCCCAGATGATGACTGAGACCGCCTGGCCGCTGACGCCGACGATGGCGCATTCGTACTTATTGCCTCCCTGCATCAGGCGGATAAGCCTCCGGCCCAACTTTGGCTCGATCTGACCCAGGTACTCGTCCCCCCGGGTGTAAGCCTTGATCGTGTCGTTTTCCGCCACCAGGTTCACCGGGTCGCTCGGCGCGGTGCGGGCAACCACCTGAGGGGCGGCCGGTTTTTGCAGCACCGTCTTACCGGACTTACCGCTCTCCTCGATGAAGCGCTGAGGCGCTCTCGCAGCCTTGCGCACCGATTTATTGGGCGCTGGGGCGCGTTCGAGCTGCCCCAGTCTGGCCAGATTCTTCTTGGCTATGGTGTTGTACGGAGCGAGCCGGGTCACGTTCTCCAGCACCTCCTTGGCCTCGGGGTACTGGTCAAGCTCCATCAATGCTTTGCCCAGACGGTTCATCGCGTCTACGTCTTGTTCGAACGATTCCAATATTTCCCGATTCACCCTGGCTGCCTGCTCCCACTCCCCATTCAAGGCCAGTGCGATGGCGTCGCGGCTAAGTTCTCGCTTCAGCTTCGGGCTCCCGGCTGATCGTGTCAGCTCCGTGCTCATCCTCTCTCCAATGATTTACTTGTACTTTCACGCGGGCCAAGACCACCTAACTACTCCTCACCCACGCGGCTTATGTCATTTGGAATACTTTGTTACACCATGGACGCGCCACGGGTCAAGGCTTTTCTCGCCGCGTTTTTCGAGAATATTTGCGCCTGGGAGCCACGGTTGGACTCTAGTCGTGGTCCGCCGCACGCTATTTTTGCAACCGGCCCTCGGACGTCTTGACCTTTCGGCGCCGCCAACGCATCCGCAGCAGGTCCATGCCCATGGCGATTGCGTCGCGGAAGGGGCGCACCTTGCTGTGTTCCCGGTAGAACCAGTCCACTCCAACCTCTCGGACCGTCATACCCGACTTGCGGGCAACGAACAAGACTTCCACGTCGAAGCCGAAACCGTCCAGCGTTTGCGCATCGAAGAGGCGCTCCACGACCCCGCTCTTGAAACACTTGAACCCGCATTGAGTGTCCTTGAAGCCAGGGAGGGCCAAGACCCGGACCAGGGCGTTGTAGACCCTACCCAGGGCGTGGCGGCTTCCGGGTTCGCCGACGCGCCTGGAACCCTCCGCTTCCCTGGATCCGAGGGCGACGTCCACTCCCTCCAACTGGGGGGGCAACAGCCGTTCCACCTGCTCTATGGGCACGGAGAGGTCGGCGTCGCATAGGAGACGGTATTCTCCCCTGGCAGCCAGCATCCCGCGCTTGACCGCCCAGCCTTTGCCCTTGTGGTGGAGGCTCAGAAGACGCACGTTCGCGGAGCGGTGGAGATAAAGAGCAACCAGCGCCTTTGAGGAGTCGGCGCTGCCGTCGTCGGAGACGATTACTTCCCAGGAATGGGGAAAAGTTTCCAGGAAGACCAGAATTTCGTCCAGGGTTTTCTGAATTCGAGGTTCTTCGTTGAAAACGGGAATGACGATAGAAAGGTAGACGGGTTCGTCCGCCAATGTCTTGTCAGCGGTCCTCTTCTAGCTGAAAACCCCGGTGGAGCAACTGGACGGCCTCCCCTACCTGGTCCTCTCTGATAATGCAGGAGATGCGTATTTCCGAGGTGGTGATCATGTTGATATTGATCCCGCCGTCGGCGAGAGTGCGAAACATTCTGGAGGCGTACCCCGGCGTGTTCTGCATACCTGAGCCAACGATGCTTACCGAGGCCAGGGATGCATCGGATAGCACGGTGGTAGCTCCCACCTCCCCCAATATGCCCTCTACCTGGCGGAGCGCACCCGGCAAATCGGTCCGGCTGACCGTGAAGCTGATATCGGTGGTCCGTTCGGCGCTGGCGTTCTGGACTATCGTATCCACGTTCACGCCCACCTCGGCAAGCGGCTCGAACAGGGCGGCAGCGACGCCGGGGCGGTCCGGGACCCCGCGTACCGTGATCTTCGCAACGTTGGTGGTGCAGGCTATGCCGGTGACTTTAATTCTATCTTCCACTGGGTATTCATCCGGTCCTTGATGGATAAGGGTTCCTGGCGTGTCGTTGAAGCTGGACGCCACGTATATTGGGACGCCATAGACCATTCCGAGTTCGATAGACCGGGGGTGCATCTTGGCCCCATAGCTGGCCAGTTCAAGCATTTCCTGGTAGCCGATCTCTTCCAGTTTTCGTGCGTCAGCGGCCAACCGCGGATCGGCGGTGTAGATGCCGTCCACGTCCGTGTAAATCTCGCAACGCGCCGCATTCATCGCGGCGGCGATGGCTACGGCGGTGGTGTCCGAGCCGCCGCGTCCCAGCGTCGTTACGTCTAGGTCTTCCGTCACGCCCTGAAAACCGGCCACGACGATGAGTTGTCCTTTTTCAAGTTCCTGCCGGACTCTGGCGGTGTCTATTCGGCTAATCCGGGCACTGCCGTAGGTGGTGTCCGTATGTATTCCCGCCTGCTCTCCGCTGAGGCTTATGGCCGGGTAACCCATGGTGCGGAGGGCCATGGTAAGCAGTGTGCAGGACACCAACTCCCCGGTGGAAAGCAGCAGGTCCAACTCTCTGGGATCGGGCTGAGGCGCGACGGACTGGGCGAGGCCGATTAGCTCGTCGGTGGTGTCGCCCATGGCCGAGACCACGGCCACGATATCGACTCCGGCGTCCCTGGAGCGGGCGATGCGCGACGCCACGTTCTTGATCTTATCGGCGTCGGCAACGGAACTTCCTCCGTATTTTTGCACGATCAGGGGCAAACCGGGTGTCTCCTATGCCCCCGCAGACGGGGGAGAAGATTGACCGTCCGCAGTTGGACCTGTTCGGCTGAAGTCGGGCGGCGATTCGACAAAGGGTTCACCGTTAGCCTCAGCTTCCAGCCGCCGCCTGTTCCACTCAGACCATGTCTTGTGGACTTCCGCAGTCACTTCCGCAGTCACTTCCGCAGTCACTTCCGCAGTCACTTCTTTAAGCCGCTTTTCCATCCTTGCCTGTTGTCTTTTTTTGAGCCAATCTTCCAAACTTGCCGCTATAACCATAATTGACCTCGCTGTTTCCATGACGGTTATGACCGTGGTGGCCGAACCTGCGCCTATCAGTCCTATGCCCTTGAAGATGGTTAGGGCGGTCTCGGCGGTGCGATCCTGAGTTCTTACCATGATCTCATACCAGCACAGCAGAGACATGCCCGCTATGTTCTGGATAGCGAACAGGGTAAAGTACGCAGTGCGCCACCTGGATAATATGCTCCAGACTGATTCCCTTGTGTCCCCCGTCCGTTGGTCCCGGTTATCCAATATGCCGGTTTCCGGCGCGCTACGCCGCTTGACCTGAATCAACCACGTGCGCACCCATCAACGCGGGTTGCACCACCTGTAGTTTCCCCTCTACATTCGCCTGCCGGGCCGCTTCGGCCATTTCGTAGGCTATCGTCATTTCTCTACCCTTGGCCAGAGCCAGCACCGTGGAACCGCTGCCGGAGAGGAACACTCCCAGGGCACCGGCATCTCTGGCAGCCTGAAACAGCAGCTTCATAGGTGGGAACAGCTTCTGCCGGTAGGGTTGATGCAACCGGTCATCGGTGGCGATGGAAAGATATTCGAGGTGGTTGGTGGCCATCCCCGCTACCAGTAAGGCGGTGCGGCCAACGTTGCGCACGGCGTCGCCCAAGGGCACCGTCTCGGGCAGCGCGGCCCTGGCGTCTGCGGTGGCGATGCGGAAATTGGGGATGAACAAGACGGCGTGAAGCTCCGGTGGCAACGCTATCGGCGCGGTGTAAAGCTGCCGCTCTTCAGCGACCACAAGTTGCAGGCCGCCCAGGACAGCCGCGGCAACGTTGTCCGGGTGGCCTTCGATGGTTGCCGCCATCTCCAACAGATCGTTGGCGTTGAAGAGACGGGAGCACATCGCATTAGCCGCAACCAACCCCCCCGCGATGGCGGCGGCGCTGCTGCCCAGGCCCCGCGCCAAGGGGACATCGTTGTGGCATACGAGTCTGACTGGGGGCATCTCCCGTGAGGCTTCATGGAAGAGGAAGGCCATTGACCGGTAGACCAAGTTCGTGTCGTCCCCGGCAAGCTCGCCCACGCCTTCACCAATGATGCGGACCAACGGCTCGACGCTTGGCGCGGGGGACGCGGGGAATACTTCCAGGGTGTTCCAGAGGTCTAAAGCCATGCCCAGGCAGTCGAATCCCGGCCCCATGTTGGCGGTGGTGGCCGGGGCTCTGACGCGGATTGGAGTATCCGTGGGAGTCGCGCTTGCCATCGACATTAGTCCCGCTGCGTCGATATGGGGGCCGGTGTTTCCCCGAGGACCCTCTCGAACACGAAGCGGCCGAGGTCCCTGTTTTCGCGGAACTCGAATCCCTCGAAGCTGTTTCCGTAGGCGATGATCGGCACACGGTCTTCATACAAAGAGCCGTGAGAACGCAATGACGGGGGCAAGGTGACCTGCTCGGGGTCTCCGAAGACCACGTCGGGAGCGCCTAACACCATAAGGTCCCCGGTCCGTTCCGCCATCAGATTGAACTCAGCGGCGGCCGCCTCCCTGGGCAAGGCCCGGTCGACGCCGTCCAGCGCGTTCAGTACACGCACCGCGTCATCCCGGAACTGGCCGGCGACATAGACGTAGATGCACCCTCCCAAATTGGAGTGGTGGACGGTGTACATGTCCTTGATGATCGGCACAACCTGGGACGGTATGCCGTTTCGCTCAAGTTCGGCGTGAAGGTCGATCATCCGGCTCTTGGCGGACATCCCATGGTCAGCGGTAACCATAATGTCAACGTCGGCCAGCGTGTCCACGACTTTGCCAATGGCCTCGTCGATCAGGCCGAGGTGTTTGAACGACTCGGGCTGTTCCGGCGCGTAGGTGTGCATGGCATAGTCGGTGGTGGCCAGGTACACCAAATCGTAATGTTCCCGCTCCAAAATACGGTTGGCGGTGTCGATTACCCACTGGTTGACTTCCAGGGAGTAGATGGGAGGGGGTTCTCCCGCCAGGGCAACCACCCAGTCCTGAGCCTGCTCCGAAGATATTCCTAGGGTTGCGCCATCGCCCAGAAGCCTCCTGAGTTTGTCTTTTGCGGTCACCAACAGGCTTCGGGCACCCTGTTTCGAGGCGCGTTGGAAAATGGTCTCAGCCTCGATGTACTCGCCGGACTCCATGTACAACTCTTCGCTCGTGCCCCGGTTGTACCAATAGTTAGACGTGATGCCGTGAGTTGTGGGGTAGCTGGCAGTGACCATGGAGACATTGTTTACGTTGGTCACCGAAGGCATCATTCCCTTGCCTTCGGTCATCAACCCCTTGGACGCCAACTCCTGAAGGTTGGGCATGGGACAGGCGGCGAGATATTCAGGGCCGAAGCCGTCGATCATAATCAGGACCGTTGTCTTTGCCATTCCATGCTCCGCGGACCGGTTGTTATTGTCCACCCGGGTTATATCGACGCCAACCGGCGCGCCTTCGATAAATATCGATTTAGACTCTAACCCAAGTCGTAACTGTAGGCAAGAACGGGCCTGTGTCCTGTAACAGTTCAGACTAGATGTGTCCTTCCTACTTCAAGCTCGTCATTCCGGGCTCGACCCGGAATCCAGAAACCTTTGCAATCAGCGAACTTCACTATCATTGGCATTTCTGGATTCCCGCGAAGGGAGACCTTGACGTAACCATCCGCGACTCCCGCGAAAGCCAGAATCCAGAGTGCGCCCAGATACGGAGGATGCCCTCACCCCCGGATCAAGTCCGGGGCAGGCTCTAACCCTCTCCCGGAGGGAGAGGGGATTATTCAAAGGTCTCCCTGGGGGACTCGTTACTTCAGCCGGTGTCCGGGGCTGCTGCCCGTTGGGGTTAGCCTGCGGCGGCCTGGCCCTGATGCCTCTTTTCCATCTGGCTGGCGCGGGCGGCCCTGAGGTAGTCCAGGGTGAGCCTGGGCAGCAGGTAGTTTCGCCGGACGCTATCCCGTGCGGCCTGACCCAAGCGGGAATTGAGTTTCGGGTCCCGCAGCAGTTCCGCGATGCGGATGCCGCACTGTTCCGGCGAGTCCACGAGGTAGCCGCTGACTCCGTCCTGAATCTGTATCCGGATGCCTCCGACGTTGCCGCCGATCATGGCCTTGGCCTTCCACATCGCTTCGGTAACGGTGAGGCCGAATCCTTCTCTTGTAGACTTCTGGATGACCACGCGGGACGCTGTCTGGAAGGCGTTGACCAGCATGTCGACGGAACAGGGCAGGTCGTCGGCACGGGCGAAAAGGTGAATGTCCGGGTCTCCGCCGGCATACTCGGTAACGTTGTTCACCATCGTAAAGGCCTCAGGGTCGTCGGTGGCCTGGATGATTCCCAGCATGGCCAACTGGAGGCCCGGTGCGTCTACGCGGGCCTGGCGGAAGGCGTCGATCACGCCCCAGGGGTCTTTCCAGGCATCGAACCGTGACACCTGGGTGACTACTGGCCGGGCCGGGTCGAGCCCCATCGCGCTCACGATGTCCCACGCTTCCCGTTCCCCCATGGCGACGTTTTTTTCGCTCAGAGGGTCGATTCCAGGCGGCGCTATCACGACGGGTTTGACGCCTCGCACCTCGTCAGGAACGTAGGTATCCATTGAAAACACCAACCGGTCGTAATGCGAGAAGAAAGGCAGCAGGGAGTCCATCAGTCCATTGTTCGGGGATGTCAGATCGATGTGGCCGATCCAGACCCACGTAGAGCCGGGGTCCCTGGGCAGAAGGTGGGCCAGGGGCAGGACCTGAGGGTCGTGGACGAACCAAACGTCGTTACGCAGTTGGTCACGTTGGAAGGCTGCGGCCACCTCTTTGATTGCTCCCTGGTATGTGTCCCATTCTTCGGCAGAAAGAGAACCGGGGGCTCCCTGAAGCATGTTATGAATCTGCTTTGTCACGTCGAAGAATTCGGGAGGAGGGTCGATGACTATGCGTTCGGTCTTGATCCCAAGAGAGTTCATCAACGGGACCATGGATTGCAGGATTTCCGCCACACCGCCGCCGGTGGCCGTGCTGTTGAGGTGGGCGATGGTCATGCCCCGTAGCTCTTCGGCTATGGCGGTCAGTTCGTCCGCCATGTCCGGCGGTATTAATGGCAAATAATCTCTAAATTCGACTGGTGGGTGGTTCATTCTGAAGTACATCCGGGCAGAAATCCCCTCTCGTCAAATATGAAAAGAATGAAATATGAGCAGGCTTTACACCTGACTCATGACTTTACATATCTTTGCATCATAGGACCGCTTATTCAACGAATCCATGAGCGGCGTTGGATGGACTTGGAGCGGCACGGAGGGGAATTGACACCGCCCAGCGGCTGGAGGGGGCTGAGTCAATCCAACCCAGTCCAAGTTGCGGAGCTTCAACGGATCAATGTTGAGGCTTAGCGGGTCAAGGTGACGCGATGAAAAAGGGAGGGTTTCCCGGTAATTGCTCGTGGTGGACTGTCCCGCTGCTCCAGTGAAGGCCCACACTCAGCAAAATTCAGCCACAGGCGCGTGTCCCGGTGCGAGAATTCCCAAGGCCGGAATGACGGGTACGGAAGCGTAGCCCAAAACCTGCGATCCACTGGCTGAATGCAACAATCGCAAGACGCGGATGGGCCGGGTCACTCCACCGTTACCGACTTGGCCAGGTTGCGGGGCTGGTCCACGTCGCAACCGCGCAGGACGGCGATGTGGTAGGCCAACAGTTGCATCGGAATCGTGGCCAGCAAGGGGTCCAATAGCTCCCCGCATTGGGGGATGTAGACCACTTCGTCCACCTGGGAAGCAATTTCCTTGTCCCCTTCCGTGGCCAGAGCCAGGACCACACCGTCCCGGGCCTTCACTTCCTGGATGTTGTTGACCATCTTGTCGTAAAGGCTGTTCTTGGGCGCCACTGCCAGGGTGGCCATCCGCTGGTCTATCAATGCAATGGGTCCGTGCTTCATCTCTCCAGCGGCGTAGCCCTCGGCGTGGACGTAACTGATCTCCTTCAGTTTCAGGGCTCCCTCCATGGCTATGGAGGCGTTGATTCCGCGCCCCAAGTAGAGGAAGTTTTCGAAGTGGTTGAACCGGCGGGCGAGGCGGGCGTAGGTCGTTGTGTCGGTGAGCATGTCTCCCATGAGCCTGGGACACTGGGCCAGGTCGTCTACGATCCTGCGAACATCCTGGGCGCTCAGGAATTCCCTTGTCTGCCCCAGATAAGCTCCCAGCAAACTCAGCACGGTGAGAGACGCGATAAACGTCTTGGTGCTGGCGACTCCAATCTCGATGCCCGAACGCATGTAGAGAGCGCCCTCAGCCAACCGGGTGGTCTGGCTGCCTTCGACATTGCAGATGGTTATCAGTCTGGCCCCCGTGCCCCTCACCATCTCCATCGCGGCAACTGTGTCCGCCGTTTCGCCCGACTGGGCGATGGAGACCACCAGCGTGTGTTCGTCCAGGAAGGGTTCCCGGTAGCGGTATTCGGAAGCGCTTTCAGCCTCGGCGGGGATTCCTCCAAGCTGCTCCACCAGGTGCCTGCCTACTTGAGCGGCGTGGAGGCTGGTGCCGCAGCCGATTAGCACCACCCGTCGGAAGCCCCTGATCTCCTCTTCCGAGAAGGGCATCTCGGACAGGTCTACCCGCCCATGCTGGAAATTGATCCGGTTCCGCAACACGCTTGCCACAACCTGCGGCTGCTCGTGAATCTCCTTCAGCATGAAATGCCTGTAGCCGCCCTTGTCTATCAGCACATCTTCCGGAGAGACCACCTGAAGCCGCTTGTCAACCGCGCGGCCTTCTAGGTCCAGATATTTGACGCCCTCCCGGGTGACTTCGGCCATCTCCCCCGAGTCGAGGAACCCGACACGTCCTCCAACGTTGGACTGACGGAGGATGGGCAACACGGCGGGGAGGTCGCTGCCCACGATGCCTTGCCCGTCCTGGTGGGCCACCACGATCCCTCCGGCGTGACCCAGCCGCATGGCCCAGATGGTGTTCAGGCATTCCTTGCAGGTGGCGGTAATGGCCTGGGAGCCCTTCACAGTGCGTCCCATTCTCAGGAACGCCTCTACAAAACTCAGGCCCTGCTCCATGCCTTCCTCGATGATATGAGGAATGACCTCGGTATCCGTTTCGGATATGAACTGATGCCCCGCGTCTTGAAGGCGGGCCTTGAGTTCGGTGAAGTTCTCTACGATTCCGTTATGGACCACCGCTATTTGCCCGTGGCAATCGGTATGTGGATGGCCGTTATCGAAGGACGGCCTGCCGTGCGTAGCCCAACGGGTATGGCCCAGCCCCATTGTCCCCCGGGGCATTCCCGTTCCGTTGCCGGTGGTGAGTCCGCCGACCTTGCCCACGGTCTTGCGGACTTGCATTTCGCCCCTGGCGTCTATGACAGCGATGCCCGCGCTGTCGTAACCCCGGTACTCCAGCCGTTGGAGTCCTTCCAGGATAATCGGCCAGGCCTGGTGATCACCTACATATCCGACTATTCCGCACACGTTTTCTCTATCCCGCGCATCTCCAGATATGAACAGCTACCGTTAGTATCATCCCGTGTAGGCGCACGTCCCAACTCGCGGGGAGTTAACCACCGGCAGCATCATTTCCTCGTCGAGACCGGCCTTGACGGCGCAGTCATCACAAAACCATGGACCGCCTGGGGCGTCCCAACCGGCATATACCAGTGTAGCGTCGGCGCCGCAAGTCTGGCAGGTCAGGGCAGGAGCGTCATTCCGTGCCATAATCCTGATGTTCCCGCCCTGCATATACCCCTCCTCCACGACTATCAACGACAATTCAGTAGTAGAGCCAAAATCGTACTCGTGGGAAAACTTCGATCCCACACGGAGCAGATGGCCGATGGTGGACCCCATATCCTTTTCGGTAACGTCCACGTCATGAGAGCCGTATTCCACACCCTCGATGTTGAATAAGCTCAAATGCCCGCAGCACTCCAGCCAGGTATTCCGGAGGAAATAGTCCAGTTTCTCCAACCCCGCATTCTCGGGAACCCCCAGGTGCATCCAGTAATCGGGCGCGTGGCGGCCTTCAACTCTAATGTGAAAGCTCTTGGCCGATTCTGAATTGGAGAAAGTTCCGCCGGGCCTCTCTTTGCACGACTTTAGGTGCCGGGTCATCGACGCTTTTCCGAAGTTTCTCTGGCAAAAATTGCACATGCCCCTCGTAGAAGTTCGTCTTGCCATCCCATTCCTCTCTGGCGGCGTTGGACTGTGACAGCTAATCAATCGGGGGTCTTGGTGACTCTGTTGGAGAGGTTGCGGGCGAAGTCCTGCAATGTGGAGGCGGCCTTGCGGCGTATCAGGGGTTGACCCAATTCGCCTAGTTTGCCCATGAATGCAACGTCGGTGGCGATGGATACCCCCGTCTGCTCCTGGGACTGCTGCTCCAACTGCATTATCAGGTCTGCCCGGAGGGACCCTCCCAACTGGCGGTCCGCCGCCTCGACGCGGAACTTGGCTTCGCCCTTTGCCCGGTCCTGTTCCTGAAGCTGGATCAGGCCGGAGAAGTTGAGCCTCATGGGACCAACGCGCACCTGCATTCTGGCCTGGTAGCGGCCTTCATCTTCTGGGGTGACTTCCTCGACACCGGGCACCAGGGCCGCGGCTCCGGGGATGTCCATCAGCAACTCCCAGGTCTGGTCCCAACCCGCGGGTACGATACATTGGTTTTCGAGCTTCAATCTTGGGCTCTCCGAAGATATTTATCCTGCTGACGCCAACGCCTGGGTTATAGCTCGCCGCGTGAACACCGCCGCCATGTCGGTCTTGTATTCGGGCGAACCCCGGAAGTCCTCCAGGGGGTCGACCGCATCCTTCACGGCCTCGGCGCAGGCGTGGATGTTGTCCTCGTTGAGATGCTGACCCCGCAGTAGGTCTTCCGAGTCCAGGGCGCGAATCGGCGTCACTCCCACGGATCCGAGGACTATGCGCACGTCCCGGCAGATGTTGTCCTCCCCGGCCTGGACCATCGCGGCCACGGAGACCGTGGCGTAATCGTCGGCGGTCCGAGGCAGGAACTTCAGATAACTGGTCGCGGAACCGGGAGGGGCGGGGGGAATCAGCACGCTGGTAAGCACTTCCCCTTGCTGGACGTCGGTGTCGTAGTAGTCGAGGAAGAACTCCTCTACTGGCACGGTCCGGTCTCCGCCGGCTGAGGTCAGGACGATGGATGCGCCAAGAGCGATGAGTGAAGGAGGAGGGTCCTGGTTCGGGTCGCCATGCACGAGGCCGCCGCCGATGGTGCCCATGTTGCGAATTCTGGGTGTGGCGACACGGCGGAACGTCTCGGCCACCAATGGCACGGTTTCGGCAATTAACGGGTCGGTCTCGATACGCCGCTGAGTGCATAGGGCGCCGACCCGCACAACACCCGCGTCTCCGTTCCGTTCGTGGCTGATGTGGTCGAGCCCTGGAATTCTTCGCAGGCCGATCACGTGGGCGGGCTGCGCGAACCGGTGTTTCATCTGGATGACCAGGGCGGTGCCGCCCGCCATCACCCGGGCGTCTTCGCCGTACCGGTCCAGTAGTTCGAAGGTCTCATCCAGGCTGACGGGACTGTGATATTCGAAGTCTATCACCGGCCTTGCTCCTGAACGGTCCGGGCCGCGTTGATCACCGATTCGAGAATCCCGTAGTAGCCGGTGCAGCGGCAGAGGTTGCCCATCATCCACTCGCGAATCTCGTCCTCGGTTGGAGACGGGTTGATGTCCAGCAGCGACTTGGCGGCGATGACCTGGCCGGGGGTGCAAATCCCGCATTGGAAGCCGCCGTGGTCGATGAACGCCTGTTGCACGGGGTGAAGCTGGCCGCCCTCGGCGATCCCCTCGATGGTGGTTATCTCCGCGCCGTCCGCCGCCACGGCAAGGGTGATGCAAGAGGCTATCATCTGGCCGTCCAGAAGCACCGCGCAGGCGCCGCAGACGCCGACGCTGCAACCCTCCTTGGTTCCGGTGAGGCCAAGGTCGTAGCGGAGAAAATCGACCAACAACCGCCGAGCCGGTATCCGGCGCCCGTATTCCGTGCCGTTGATCTTCAGACTGATATCCTGGTCCATATCGGAGGTAGCACCTGACGCGCAGAATGTGAGGGGGGAGGAAATCGACCCCAATGGTATACTACGCCGTACCTCATGACAAGCACGGGCCGAGCCTGAAATCTATGGGAGGTCAGCTATGCCAGACCAAAACGGCAGTCACCCCACCCAACACACCGGCAACACGATTTTGATGGTGATGATGGACATTGACCCGGAGGACGAGGAAGAGTTCCACCGCTGGTACAACCAGCAACACATTCCCGAGCGGCTTGAAATACCCGGCTACGTCAGCGCCCGGCGGTTCAAGCTGGAGGAAGGCAGCGACGGGATGCTGAAATACTTGTGCATCTGGGAAATGGAAGACGTCAGCGCCATGGAACACGACATGTACAAATCCCAGAGCGCAGACCCCACTGCGCTATATGAGCGCGTGACGAAGACGGTGAAAGCCAGGTCTCGCGCCGTCTACCGGCAGATATTCCCCGAGTCCGGGGCCTACGAGGACAAGTCGGGATTTCACCCACGCCATCAGGAGATCTCCGCCTGAGCCGAGGTGACGCGCCATGGCAACAATGACCGACGTTCTGGCCAAGTTGTTGGACCGGACTCGCGCCGGTAAGGTGTCCTGGAAACCCACGAACCATGACGACACTTTCGTGGCTATGGTGGGCCAGGTTTCCGTCGTGATCGACATGGACTGGAGGGGCATCGGCTCGGACATGCCGACGCTCCGCATTCTCGACTCCAACGGGCGGCTCGTTGATTGGATCAATGTCGACACAGGGGAAGGGTCGGTCCACAAGCGGGACCTGGACGAGCTGTACAAAATGGCCCGCCGGGCCGCGCTGGTTACCGGCACCGAACTGGACGACCTGCTGGCCGCACTCGATTCGGAGCAGGACTGAAGCGGACTGGGTTTAGCCTAGCGGGCGCGAGTCCAGCCCAACAACCCGGTGATATCCGTAACCTTGTCCAATTCCCACAGGTGAGCCAAAAGGCCGTTGGTCCGGTTGTCAGGCAGCACGGTCTGGGCTAGGCCGCGGAACTTGTCTTCTAGCTCGCTGTCAGACAGGGGGTTCTTGTAGTGGCCCTTGTGGTAGGCCACTCTTGACCCATACCTCTGTCCGGAATGGGTGACCACTTCCAGATCGCAGAGCATCGCTTCCGGGGCGCGCTGGTTGGCCTCCCCGGACACTTCCACGTTGACCCTGCCCACCAGTTCCAGCAACGCCGGATCGCGCAGGTACTCGTCGTCGAAATGGGTCTGGTCTACCCGCCCGTATTTCAGGGCAACCGCCGCGGTATACGGCATGGAGTGATCGGCGGTCTCCCGGTTGGCCGGACGCCATTTCTCCGGGTCTCCGGCCATGATGTTGACCGCCGTTTGCAGGGTCTTGACCGTTACCGACGCGATGTCCCCGGGGTCGGCCAACTGGTCCCGCACTTCCAACGCCGCCTGGACTACGGTCTGGGAGTATTGGCCCAGGGGGAACCGTTTGATGCTGCATTCCGTGATCTTGAAGGGCTCGCCGTCACCCCCCAGAACAGGTATCTCAAAGGGTTGGCGGGTAACGGCTTTGAAGTAACCGCCATCTCCCTCGAAAATAGGCGACGGACCGGTGAGGCCTGTCTGGGCCAGCATTGCCGCAAACACCGCGTTGCGGCTTGCGTTGGCGTAGGCGCATCCCTTCCACATGGAGACGTCGCCAATTCTGGTCTGGTAGAGGGCCAGGTTGGGCGCGATGCCCAGGTTTAAGGCCTGCACCATCTGTTCCCTGGTGAGGCCCAGCGCATGGGAAACGCCGAGAATGCTGGCGATGCAGCCTACGGTCACGTGGTCGAACCCGCTGGGTTTGATGTCCACCGTGTCGCAGATGCGGCAGAAGGCTTCGTAAGCCAGAACGGTGGACGTAATCAACCCCCTGCCTCCCGAGCCTCCCACCTCAGCCCCGGTGATGGTGGCCGCGATGCTATCGCTGGGATGTCCCGACTCCCTGCTGGTGTACCCATCATTGAAGTCCAGGTAGCGGACCATGACTCCATTGGCGAAGGTGGCAAGGTCCGGGCTGGTGGTCTGCCCACTGACCAACACGGTGGCGGGCTGGTTGCTGGTGACCGTGGCGGCGATTTCTCTCGCAATCCTGGCCGGCTCGCTGGAGTAACCGCCCAAAGCGCAGCCCAGGGTGTCGATGATCATCCGCTTGGCCTGATGGACGATCTCGTCCGGAAGGTCTTCGTATCTCAGGGAAGAGGCGTAGTCGCTTAGCTGTTCCGCAATAGTAGTCAAAAGATAACCTCGACGCGAATGGCGATTCCGCGTGGTTTCGGGATGGATTCCAGATGGCTTCCCGTCCCTACTCGAAGTGGGGCATTACCTCTTTGGCGAATAACTCCATGCAGCGCATCAGCATTGAATGGTCCATGCTGCCGAACGAGAAATTGCAGCCAAAGTATTCAACTCCCTCCGCCTGCAACGCCCTGATCTGCGCCACGCATTGTTCCGGGGTGCCAATGACCGCCCGGTGGTCGTAAAGATAGTCATAGGTTGGTGGCTCTTCGGTGCGGGAAGCCCGGAAGGAGTCCAGACTCTCATATACTTCGCTACCGGCCTGAAAGGTGCGCCGCCATTGAATCATGTCCTGGGTCCAGGCCATCCCGGCGCGCGCTCCCTCACGGGCTTCCTCCTCGGTTTCCGCGACGTAGCAGTATCGGAAGAAGGGTATATCGGAGATCGGTACGTTGAAACCGGCGGCGTTGGACAATTCCGCGTACCGGCGGCACAGGTCCAGAGCGTCCACCGTGTCAAGGACGACACCCACCATCATCGGGTGCCCCGTCGAGGCGGCGAACTCCAGGGTCTCCAACGTCCGGGTAGAGGCCAGGTAGACCGGTGGATGGGGTTGTTGGACCGGTGGCGGGGTGAGGTTTGCCCTGTTTACCCGGTAATACGTTCCCTCGTGGGAAAAGTCTGGGGTGGTCCATAGCCCGGTCATAACCTTGAGACTTTCCTGGAAACGCCCCTGGCTCTCATCGCGATCGACGTTGAATCCGGAGTATTCGTACCCGGCGGTCCCCCGACCGAGGCCAACGTCCAGGCGGCCTCCGCTGATGGCGTCCACCGTGGCGGTGTCCTCTGCGAGGCGAATGGGGTTCTGCAAGGGCGGGACCAGGACGGCGGTGCCCAGCCGGATGGCGCTGGTCATCGCGGCGAGGTGGCCCGCCAGGACCAGCGAGGAAGACCCGAGTCCGTACCGGGAGAAATGGTGCTCCGCAAGCCATGCGCTGTGGTACCCTAGCTCTTCTCCCCGGACCACTTCCTCGGTGGTCTCGTGGAACACCTGGCCAGGGTCGGTCCCTTCCGGCCATGGGATGTGGGTAAAGAGGGCGAATTTCATTGGCGATACTCCCCGAGTCATTGCCCGGCGACAGGCACGGTAAGCCCGTGTTAGGACTCGAAACTCCGGGCCATTATTCCATAGAAATCCGGCCTCAACCAGTGGACGGGCGGTCCCCGGTGCTATAATCCAGGCGCGAACGAAGGCCACAAAGCCGCTCTGTTTCCTTACCCCTCCGAGGAGTACCCCTTGTCCGCATACTTGCTCTACGGCGATAGCTACCTGGTGCCCAGGGCGTTGGCCCGGCTGGAAGAAGCCGAGGAGACCGGAGACCTTTTCGAGTCCAACCGGCACCGTCTTCAGGGAGGCCAGATCGAGCTAGCCGAGTTGACTAACGTTTGCTTCGCGCTTCCATTCATGGATGGGAAACGGTTGGTGCTGGTGGAAGGGTTGCTGGACTCCTTTGAAGGGCGTCGGACTGAAGGGCGTCGGACAGGCAGGGGAAGGCAGCGCGGAGGCGGCTCGGCCTCGGCATCATTAGGGGGCTGGGAAGGTCTGGCCGCATCAATACCCGAGATGCCGGAGACCACCGTGCTGGTGTTCACCGACGGCAACCTCGCCAACGGCAATACCCTGCTGAAGGCGCTGACCCCGGTGGCCCAGGCGCAGCCGTTACCCACGCCCAACGGCGAAAGGCTGGCGCGGTGGGTGAAATCTTCGGTAGAGGAAAAAGGCGGGAACATAAGCCCCACGGCTATCCGCAGCTTGACCGACATGGTGGGGCAGGACCTGTGGGCCATGGACCGGGAGATCGAGAAGCTATGCCTTTACGCCGGGGGCCAGCGCATCGAAGAACAGCACGTAACCGAGATGGTCCACCAGGCCAGAGAGGCAAGCATCTTTACCGCCGTAGACGCGATGATCGACGGGCGTCAACGGGTGGCGTTAGAACTCCTGCAACAGCTTAGGCAAGACGGGCGAGACGCTTCGTATGTGGTGGCGATGGTGGAGAGGCAACTCCGGCTCCTGGCCCTTGCCCGAAACGCGATGGATGAAGGCGTCCGGCAAAACGACCTCGGACGCAGGATCGGCGTGACCAACGACTTCGTGCTGAGGAAGACCGTCGACCAGGCCCGGCGTCATACCTTCGCCGATATCTCGTACAGGTACGAGCGGCTGTTGGAAGCCGACCTGGCAATTAAGACCGGGCGCATGGAGCCGGACCTCGCCTTGGAGCTGCTTGCCGCGGACCAACCCGGAAGCTGAGGGTCTGACAGTGCCGGTACTAGCAGGTTTCAGGCAGCACCGGGTTGTAGCAGGCGGCGAAATGGTTCGGCTGCATTTCCTCCAGCGGCGGACGGGGTTCCTGACGGCAACGGTTAATGGCTTTGTTGCAGCGGGGCAGGAAAGGGCATTCCTCCGGCAGCTTGGTCATGTCGGGAGGTGTGCCCCGCAGCGGCTCCAGCCTGGAATCTGGCCGGTCCAGCCGGGGCAGGGTCCTCAGGAGTGAGGAAGTGTAGGGGTGCTGGGGTTCCTTGAACAGCGGTATCACTTCGCTGGACTCCACCATGGTCCCGGCATATATCACGCCCACCTTGTTGGCCATGCTGGCCACCACCCCCATGTCATGGGTGATGAGCAGGATGGACGAACCCTGCTCCCTGGAAAGGGAGCGGATTCGCTCCAGGATCTGGGCTTGCAACGTTACGTCCAGTCCTGAAGTGGGCTCGTCGGCTATCAAAAGGCGTGGCTTCAGCACCAGGGCGATGGCCAGCATAATACGTTGGCACATCCCGCCGCTGAGGCTGAAGGGGTACTGGCCCATGATGCGCTTGGGTTCCGGCATACCCATCTCGCCCAGTATGTCCAGGGCCATTTGGTTGGCGACGCGGGGCGACACGTCGGTATGGGCCATGATGACCTCTTCAACCTGGGGGCCCACCAGTTGCACCGGGTTGAGGGCTGCTTGGGCATCCTGGAAAACCATTGATATTTCGTTGCCGCGAATGTGGCGCATCTCTTCCGGACTCGCCCTCAGGAGGTCGTGACCATCGAAGTAGATGCTACCTTCCGGGACGGAGGCAGAGATGGGCAGCAACCCCATGATCGCCAGTGCAACGGTGCTTTTCCCCGCCCCGCTCTCCCCGACCAGGCAGAAAATCTGCCCCTGGTCCTGGGCGAAGCTGACACCATTGAGGGCTTTCACCGCACCTGTGGAGGTGCCAAATCGGACGTGCAGGTTCTCAACCCTTAACGTCTCGGCCATTATTGCCTCTCCCGGCCGCCGAAGGCGAGGCTCCTCCGGCATCGACTCGGATATTGGTTGCGCGGACCGCCGTATGAACTGGAGCTAAGCCGGCTCACGCGCCGCCTCCTACCGCTGGGGTAGAGCTTCGCAACTGTTCAGCATGGAACCTTCCCGCCGTCAGTTCCTCGATTAAGTCATCCAGGCTGGAGATGTCCCGGTCGAATCTGGTGGCTGCTGTGCCCATCTGCTCCGCCCGGTGGGCGTCGCTGCCTCCCGTCATGGGAATGCCGAGCATTTGACATAGGTCCTGCGAGAAACTGTTTTGAACGTCGGTCCCCCGGCCGTTGATACCTTCGATGGCGGCGCAACATTGAAAGAACGGGTCCTGGCTTGCGCGTTCTAGCATCTCCGCTCGAATGACGGGGTCGCGTCCCGGATCTTCGAGAAACCTGCGCCGGTAGGGATGGGCCGCGATGGCCACACCCTGGCGGCGGCCAATCTCCTTCCAGAGAAAATCGGGTTTGTGCAAGCCGAATATATACGTCTCCAGCCCGAAGACGATCACGTGGCCCATGTCCGTGTTTATCTCGGAGCCCGGGAGCAGCAGAAATTGGTGCTTGCGGGACAGGTCGCGCACCCGGTCCATTGACCAGAAAAAGTCATGGTCGGTGAGGCACATTCCGTCCAGTCCGAGGGCCGTGGCCCGTTCTATTAGGTCATCGATTCCAACGAAGCTGTCATCAGAGCTGGGGTAGGTATGGGTGTGCAGGTCAATCAGCAAGGGCCTGGTACCAAAGACGCGGATTCTGCTCTCAGGCGGGGCGTTGTACTCCGGGCCTTCCGAGACTCACCTGCCGGGGCAAATCAAACAGCGCGGTCCGGGGATTAGAACAGGAGGGCCGGGCGTCGAGCATACGCCATGATAACAAAGTCCCAGCCCGCACGGAAAGGGGGCAGGTCTGGGCGGGCAGGGTCTTTCAATTTTTGGAAAACTACCCCTTCTCCCTTAAGGGAGAAGGACGGGATGAGGGTGAAATCCCATGCACCAGCCCGGTTACCCCTCACCCCAACCCCTCGCCCTCTGGGAGAGGGGCTGGGGCGGAGAACTGAAAGACCCGGTCTGGGCGCGCGTCCACCTCACTCTATCCCAGAAGCAGAGGGGAGAATAGCCCGCTAACGCGGAATTACCAACCCCTCTTCCTCCAGGGCTTCCATGATTTGGGCGGCGCGTTGTTCGCCGACCTTGAACTTGCGCGACATGTACGAGGAGGACACGTGGGGGTTGCGGAGGGCAACGTCCCGCGCCTGCTCCAACATCCGCTCGTCCAGGTCTTCGTCGTCGCCCTCGTCGTCCTCGGCTTCTTCCATGGGAATCTCGGGCAGAGGCGGCCCTTTCTGCTCGCGCCAGAACGTGACCATTTCGTCGATCTCTTCGTCGTAGACCAGGGTGCCTTGCACGCGGCGGGGCTTGGGCGAATCGGAGTTCAAGAGCAGGCCGTCACCCTTTCCCAGCAGCTTTTCCGCGCCCACCACGTCCAGGATCACCCGCGAGTCAACTTGTGACGCGACGGCGAAGGCCACACGAGCCGGGATATTGGCCTTGAGCAGCCCGGTTACCACCTGAACGGATGGGCGCTGAGTGGCGAGCACCAGGTGGATGCCGGCTGCCCTACCCAACTGGGCCAAACGGACCAAACTCTGCTCTACCTCGAAGCCGCCGGCGATCATCAGGTCGGCAAGCTCATCAACAATTACCACCAGGTAGGGCATCTGGTCCGCAGCCTTGCCATTGTACCCAGAGATGTTGCGCGTTCCAATCTCTTCCATCTGCTTGTAGCGCCGGTACATCTCCCTCAATACTGCGCGCAGGGCGGGGTTCACTTCATCAACATCGACGATGACCGGCGCGATCAGATGGGGAACATTGTTGAACGGCGTCAACTCCACACGCTTCGGGTCGACCATAAGCATCCGGAGCTGATCGGGAGGTTTGGTCAGCAACAGAGAAGCCACGATGGAGTTGATGCAGACACTCTTGCCACTGCCGGTGGACCCGGCTATGAGCAGGTGCGGGAGTGAGGCCAAGTCCATCGCCACCGAAACACCTCCGGTGTCCTGGCCAAGGGCCACTGGCAGACCGCGTTTGTCGATGATCTTGGTGAAAGCGTCGCCCTCTATCACCTCACGCAGATGGACCTTGCTGGGGGATGGCGTTGGGACCTGGAGGCCCACCAGCGCCTCTCCGGGCACCGGCGCTTCTATGCGGAGGTAGGGTGTCTTGAGCGCCAGAGCAAGGTCCTTCTCGCGTGACAGGATGCTCTGCACCTTGACCCGGTTCTCCGGTCTAGATTTGGCGGCCGCATCCTGACCAGCTTCGCTCCTCCGGCCCACCCATCCGGGGACCAGGCCGAATTGGACGATCCTCGGCCCGGACTTGATATCCTTGACCTCCACGACCACCCCGTGCTCCGCCAGGGAGGCTTCGACGTGGCGGGCCATTTGCTCCAAGGGTCCCTGGGCCTGTTCGTGGACCACGGGAGGGGAAAGAATGTCTATGGACGGCAGGGACCATTGGGACTGGGCCGCCTTGACCGCCCTGGCCGCGCCGCTGTTCGCTTCGCCCGACATCTCTGCGACGATTGGCGGCAAGGGTTGGACCGCGGGTTGCGTTGGCGCGATGTCTTCCTGCTCCGCCTGCGCCCAAAATTCGGCCACGGCCCTACCGCTATCGACCTCGGCTGACTGCTCTTCTACCTCCGTCACGTCCCATGGTGTGTCGTCCGATCGTATGTCGTCCGGTGGTGTGTCACCCTTGTCCCCGGAGACTCTCGAGAACCTCTGGCTCGCCACGCTCCATACGGAGGCGCACCCAGCGCCAACGAACTGCAGGGACCGCCAGGAAAAGGTTGCCAAGTGGGACGCCCCCGTATGGACATGATTGGCCGCGTATTGGAGGGCCAGGCCAAGGTTTCTGAAGAATGTCAGGTAGGCTGCGCCAATCCTCCGGGGGTACAGAAGTGGAGGGAGCAATATGGAGATTACTGCCAGCTTCACGACCGCCAGCGCCAGCGGTTGCCCGCCAGCTACCTTGCCCCATTGTCCGCCCAGGCTGGCGTAAAACAACGTGCCTTCCCTCGCGTGAAACAGCGAGAGGACCCCTACGGAGATGGCCGCCAGCGCGGCTGCGCCGACCCAGACCCGCCAGTGAACCAAGACGGTGCGGGGCCGGTACCGGAGGCAGACCACTACGGCGATTAGCCAGAGGGAGACCGGGATTAGGCCGAAGCCCAAGGATTCAACCACGTAGGACCTGGCGGCGGGAGTGAAGCCGAAGAAATAACCTAACCCTAGAAAAAGGGCAACGACAACCAGGCCATCAAGGGCGGCAGGCACTCTTGAGAGCAGGCCTGTCTTGATCGAAGGTGTTGCTTTGTTCTTGCTGCGAGCCGCTTGCTGGGCCATTGGGACCCCCGTTACCAGAGGCCAAACAAACGATGGCCGCCGGAGAGTATTACCTCACACCTCCAACACCACGGGAATTATTATAGGACGCCGCCGAGTTTCCACGAATATGAACTCGCGGGCAGTTTCACGCACTTTTGCCCTTAGCTTGTCTGGCTGGCCGTTCAGATCGCGCTCTCCGTTCAGTGATTCGGAGACCTTTACCGCCAGGTCTTCAAACAGCGGCTTGGTCTCGGAGGCCTCCATGAACCCGGTGGCCACGGTTTTGAGGTCTCCCACAGGTTGACCGCTTTCCCGGTCGGTGGACAGCACGACGACTACCACACCGTCCTTTGAAAGGTCTTTCCTCTGGCTTAGCACCTGGCTGCGGTGGTCGCGGGTGCTGGGTCCGTCGATGTAGATTGGCCCGGCGGAGATTTTTTCGACCACCTCGCCGCCGAACTCGGAAAGCTCCAGCACGTCGCCGTCTTCCAGCACAAAGATTCCTGATTCCGCCACGCCCAGGTCCCAGGCCAACTGAGCATGGGCCATCAAGTGGCGGTATTCCCCGTGAACTGGCACGAAGTAACGTGGGCGGACCAGGTTGAGCACCATCTTCAACTCTTCCTGGCTGGCGTGACCGTGAACGTGGACCGTGGTTATCCGGTCATAGAGCACGGTGGCTTCTTGGCGCAGCAGGTTGTCTATGGTGCGGCTGACGGGCAATTCATTGCCGGGGATCGGCGTGGCCGAGATGATCACGGTATCGCCGGGCATCACCCTGACGTCACGGTGGTCTTTGTTCGCGATTCGGACCAGGGCGGAGGTTGGTTCACCCTGGCTGCCCGTGGTGAGCAACACGACCTGCTCAGGGGGTAGACGGCGAATCTCGGCCAGGGGAAGGAGGATGCCGGGAGGCAGGGTCAGGTAGCCCATTTCAGAGGCTACATGAACGTTGTCAACCATGCTGCGGCCCACGATGCCGACCTTGCGGCCAGACCTGTCGGCCGCGTCGACCACCTGTTGCACCCGGGAGATGAGGGAAGCGAAGGTGGCAACCATCACCCTGCCCGGCGCGTCCCGGATCGCCCGGTCAAGCGCCTCTCCCACCAACCGTTCCGATGGAGTGTATCCGGGCATTTCGGCGTAGGTGGAGTCCGACAGCAGAAGAAGCACGCCTTCGTTGCCGTATGCGGCCAGTGATGCGAGGTCGAAGGTGCGTCCGTCGACCGGCGTGTGGTCGATCTTGAAGTCCCCGGTGTGGATTACCGTCCCCATGGGAGTCTTGATGGCGATTCCCATGGCGTCGGGGATGCTGTGACAGACGCGGAACCAATTGGCCACCAAGTTGCCGCCGAATTGATAGTCTACTCCGGGCTCGATCTCCTCGACCGTGGCCTCACGGGTAACGCGGCGCTCCTTGAGCTTGGCCGAGATGAAACCGTGGGCCAGTTTGGGGGCATATACCGGCACGTCTAGCCGCTGCAATATGAAGGGCAAAGCGCCGATGTGGTCTTCGTGACCGTGCGTAATTAGAATGGCCCGGACGTGGCCGGCGCGTTCGACGAGATATGTGACGTCGGGAATAATCAGGTCGACGCCCAACATACCCTCTTCAGGGAACTGCACACCGCAGTCCACTACGATGATGTCCTCCCCGTATTCCAGGGCCATCATGTTCTTGCCGATCTCCCCCAGACCGCCCAGGGGAATGACTCGTAAAGGTGGATTCAACCTGACGAAACTCCTATCAGAAGAGGTTTAATTGTTGGGTGGGTGGCTCATGGGGCTCATCTTGGGCTTCATTCCGGGGTTCTTCCACCGGGCCGGGGCCGCCGGTAACCGGGGCGCGATAGGCTTGGTCCAAGACGTCTGGTATAGCCTTGAAGTCTTGAATGATCGAGGCGCGCAGCTCCTGGCGGCGAAGACCCGCGGCAGGATGCATCACCGGGTAGATTAACCGCCCGTCTTTCTGGCGGGGTTTGCCCCGCGACCTGCTGATGCTCTCGCCGGGAAAGAACCTTCCCAGTGAGAACCTTCCCAGGGTGACGATCAGCCTGGGGTCTATGAGTTCGATTTGCCGGTCCAGATATTTGCCGCAGGCCGACATTTCCGCAGGTTGAGGGTCTCTGTTTCGCGGGGGGCGGCACTTGATCATGTTGGCGATGAAGACCTCCTCCCGCCGCATCCCTATCGAGGCCAACAGCCCGTCCAGGAATTGGCCCGCCGGCCCCACGAAGGGCCTGCCCTGACGGTCTTCCTGAAACCCTGGGCCCTCTCCTATGAACATGATTTCCGCATCCGAAGGACCCTCACCAGGAACGGCGTGGGTGCGGCCCATGCCAAGGGGACAGTCGTTGCAGTTCCGAACCAGTCCAGCAATCTCTTCCAAGCTGTCCATCAAACACCCCTCCCTGTCCGGATTTTTGGTAAACCGGGGAAGTGGCGCCGCCGCGGTGGCCTTCTCACACGGCGGGCGTCCGCATGGCAACGAGTCCAATCCTGGAACTATGGAGACAACGTTGTACTATGTTGGGCCTAAGACTCTGCGCCGGAGAAATGGTCTTAGCAAAGCATTTCCAACGGAACACAACAGATTATGCCACAAGGCAGTAGCTGGCGGTGGGTTGAAACGCGGAAACCATGGATACGCCCCGCTGGAGCTGCACGCGTGGGACAGGACCAGAGTTGGGGCCGGGCGGTTTTTAGGTTTCTTCTTAGCTATCTTGGATGCCGTGAGTCTGTAGGTAGGTGACCGCATCCTTAACGGTGAGGATGTTCCCGGCTTCTTCGTCGGAAATTTCCACGGGGTTGTCATCGGAGGAGAACTCCTCTTCGATGGCCATGATCAATTCGACCAAGTCCAAAGAATCGGCGTTGAGGTTTTCGACGAAGGAAGCGCTTTCCGTGACTTCTTCCTCTTCAACCCCCAACTTGTCAACTACGATAACCTTTACGCGCTCATATACGCTGGCCAATGGGTCATCTCCCTTGGTGTGTGGTCAGGCGGATGCCAAGCGGGCAGATTCCATCTCTGCCATGACGGACCCGAGAACTCCATTGACGAACCTCGCGGAACTCTCGCTGCCGAATTCCTTGGCCAGATCGACCGCCTCGTTTACTGCTGTTTTCGGAGGTGTTTCCGGACTGTGCAACAACTCAAATATCGCGATTCTCAGGGCGTTGCGGTCCAGCGGAGATATCTGGGAAACCGGCCACGTAGGGGCGTACCTCTGGATCAGGTCGTCCAGGTCCGGACGATGGTCTGTCACGCCCTGCAGGATTTGCCGAGCGAATTCTAACACACGCGCCGGTAGCTGGTCTTCTTCAGCCAACCAGTCCAGGGACTCGTCCCGGGCGGCGTCTCCGAAGTCGGAGGCGAACAGACATTGGAGGGCCGCCACCCTTCCCCTGCGCCGCATGTCCGTGGATTTTACCCTGGGCATAGGCTACCCGCCAATCCTCATGACCCCGGAGCTATGCCCCACTCCCCGCTTGCTTTTCTATGGAGGCAGGATCGGACAGGGCCACGGCGTGGACGGCCCGGTCGATTCGCCGGATCAGGCCGGACAATACGTTGGAGGGCCCCAACTCGACGAACTCGTTGATTCCGGAGTCGACCATTCTTCGGACGGACTGCTTCCAGCGCACGCACTGGCAAAGTCCCTTAATCAGTTCTTCCTTAACTTCCGCACCGCTCTGCAGAGTGGCGCAGTCGGAGTTTGCGATTATCGGTGTGGCGGGGTCGCTGAAATCGAGTGACGCCATTGCCTCCGCCAGTCCTTCCCTCGCCTGTTCCATCAACGACGAGTGGAACGCGCCGCTGACCGGGAGAGGAATGGCCCTCCGTGCGCCCCTTGCCGAGGCGAGGTCCATGGCCTGAGCCACGGCCATCCGGTCCCCGCTAATGACGATCTGGTCGTCGGAGTTGATGTTGGCCAACTCGACACCGGTCTCGGCGCAAATCTGTGTCAGGGCCAATTCTTCGAGACCGAGAATGGCGGCCATGCTGCCAGGCCGGTCGATGGAGGCCTGTTGCATGAGTCGGCCCCGCTCCCGGACCAGACGGACACCGTCAGAGAAACTAATCACCCCGGCGACGACCATCGAAGTATATTCGCCGAGGCTGTGACCAGCCAAGGCCGAAGGTCTAGGGGCTTGGCGGCCGAGAAACTCTTCCCAGGCTTTCCAGCAGGCAATGCTAACGGTCATAATCGCTGGCTGGGAATTCAGAGTGTCTTGGAGATCGCTGGCGGGGCCCTGGAACATCAGCTTAGTCAGGGATGTACCCAGGCTCTCGTCCGCCTCTTTAAATATCTCCCGCGCCGCCGGCGAAGACTGGTAGAGCTCTTCCCCCATGCCGACAGTCTGGGAACCCTGCCCTGGAAATACGTAAGCCCATTTGGTAGGTGATTCAGATTCGGTGACTGCATTCATCTCTCGAGCCCAAACAAACATAAGATTTGTTTCTGTGAGGGCAGGTCAGCCATAATCAACCGGCTTGATCTATCGACAATGAGGCCGCCGCACTAGACCGAGACGACCGCGTCCCTTCCGGGGACGGTCCTCTTAAGACACGGGGCCTGGGCATTATCGGGCTATCCTCCGCTACCCCTCTACTCCAACCACTTGCATACCCCGGTAATAGCCACATTGAGGACAAGCCGTATGTGGCATTTTGGCGCTGCGGCAACGCGAGCAGAATGCCGGATTGAGAGGCCGCAGCTTGTGTGACGCCAGCCGCCGCCGCTTGCGCGCTCTTGTTAGCTTCTTCTTCGGTAATGCACCCATAGTCGCTTCTTCTTGGACCGCCGTTCAATTGGCTCCGGCTGGCCCAATTCGTCCTTCTTTCTCTATCTAGGCCGATTTCAACCGATTCCACGGCCCGGTTATTCTTGCCTTGCGTCGATCAACCCGGCCAACACTCCCCACCGGGGGTCAATGGGAGGGCTGTCGCAGCCGCAGGCGGACTGGTTAAGGTTGGCCCCACACTCCAGGCAGAGCCCCAGGCAATCAGCTCGGCACAAGGGCTTCATCGGTTGGTCGGAAATGGCGTATTGCCTGGTCACTTCGGTGAGGTCAAGGAGATGCTCTTCATCTATCCGCAACTCCTCCTCTTCTTCCTCGGAAGACTCCACCCTGCGCCCGGTGTGGAGATCAATTATCGGAATGAACTCCTCTTCGATGTGTAGCGTGGACGTCCTTCGGAAATCGTCCACGCAACGGCTGCACGTCAGAGCCGTATTGATTTCCAAGCTGGCGTTCACCAGTACTCCCTGGTGAGTCCTCAGGACCCGGACGTCGCCCGATAGGCTCACGACGACCGGCAAGTCTATCGCTGGTCCCTCTTCCACGCGGAAGCTTCGGGTTGCGCCCATGGGCTCCTTCAACAACTGCGCGATGTTATATTGCATATCGTGGATTTACAACCAGATGATAATCGTCGGTAATTATAAACGCGGGGAAGCTACCGATGTCAATAGCTCTAAATTCGAGAATCGTTATGTTTCCCCGTAGGCACGGGATGATTTTCGGCAGGGCGCGGGTCACTAGACCAGCCGGCGCTCAGGCAAATTGGAGTGAATAAACTCCACAATCTCGCCGGTGGACGTTCCGGGGCCGAACACCGCGGACACTCCCATTTCGGCCAGAGTCTGGCGGTCAGCCTCCGGGACGATACCCCCTAAAATCACCAACACGTCATCGAGATCGTTTTCCCGCATAAGGTCCATGATTCCAGGGAGTATCTCCAGGTGGGCCCCGGAAAGGATGCTGATTCCCAGCACCTCCACGTCTTCCTGGATCGCCGCTTGTATTATCATCTGGGGAGTCTGCCGGATGCCGGTGTAGATCACCTCCATCCCGGCGTCCCGAAGCGCCCGTGCGATCACCTTGGCCCCCCGGTCGTGGCCGTCCAAGCCTGGCTTGGCCACCAACACCCGGACGGGGTTTTGACGCTGAGTCATACGTTAAGTCCCTGCCTTTCTATTCCTGAGAGACGGTCCTGACGGCCGGTCCTGAGAGCCGGCCTTTTGGCGTCTGTCCGGATTTCGTGTCTACGGGTCAACGCTTTCCACCAACTCCGTGAGCACGCCGAACACCGACCTGGGATGGATGAACGCTATGGAGCCCGAAAGGCCCTCTCTCGGTTTCTCGTCCACTAATTGGATGCCCCGGCCCGCCAAAATGGCAAGCTTCCCCTCGATGTCGTCCACGTTGAGGGCCAGGTGATGCAGCCCTTCCCCCCGGCGTTCTATGAATCGCCCTACCGCCGATTCCGGCGACAGGGGTTCCAGCAATTCCAACCTGGTCTCCCCCACCTGGATTAGGGTGGCCCTTACCCCCTGATCGGCGAGTTCTTCCACGGCGGCAGGGGGAGTCTGGAACACGTCCCCAAAGAATTTCAGGGCGGCGTCGATATCATTTACCGCGATACCCACGTGGTCTATGTAATTCACCGTACAGACGTCTGCGTCGCTCATCTGTCAGTCCCTTAGATCGCGTACTGGGATAGGAGTTGCCGGGCTATGACCAGGCGTTGTATCTCTGATGTGCCCTCGTAGATCGTGGTGACCCGGGCATCCCGGAAGATCCGTTCCACGCCCGCTTCCTGGAAATAGCCGATACCGCCGTGTATCTGGATCGCTTTGTTGGCCACGTCGACGCACATCTCAGAGGCGATCACCTTGGCCATCGACGCTTCGGTGACGAAGGGCAGTCCGGCGTCCTTCAAGGTTGCAGCGTTCATCGTGGCGACCCGCGCCGCATAGACCTGGGTGGCCATTTCCGCCAGCATAAACTGGATGGCCTGGTGGTGGGCGATGGGTTTGCCGAAGGTTTCCCGCTGCTGCGCGTAACGGATGGCGACTTCCAACGCAGACTGGCCGATGCCCACACACTGGGCCGCGATGATTATGCGGCTGGAGTCGAGAATCTCCATGGCGTGGTTGAACCCTCGCCGATTTTCGCCCAGCACGTTTTCCGCCCGTACCGGAGTGTCCTCGAATACAACTTCGTCCGTCGTGGAGCCGCGCATTCCCATTTTGCCGTGCAGCGGATTGACCTTGAGCCCGGGAGAGTCCCGGTCAACCACGAACGCGCTGATTCCTTTGTACCCCAGGGAGCGGTCTTCGTTGGCGAACACGACAATGGACTCGGCCACAGATGCGTTGGTGATGAACGTCTTGCTACCGTTGAGGAAGAAGGTGCCGTCGCGTTCCGTGGCGGTGGTGCGCATTGCCGCCGCGTCGGAACCGCTGCCGGGCTCGGTCAACGCCCAGGCCGCGACCCCATCACCCCGCGCCAGAGGCGGGACAAGACGCGACTTCTGTTCTTCGTTGCCGAACTTATAGATGGTGGTAGTCCCCAGAGAGAGGTGGGCGAGCATACTGACACTGGCTGCCGCGTCCCCACGGGCAACCTCTTCGGCTGCGATGGCGACCTTTCGGTAGCCCTCCAAGCCGCTGCCCCCGTACTTGGCGTCGATACCCAGGCCCATGAGTCCAATGTTGGCCATGCCGCGCCAGTTCTCCCAGGAGAACTCGCCGCTTTCGTCCACTTCCCGGGCACGTGGGATCAGCTCACGGTCGGCGAATTGGCGGACCGTGTTTTTCAATAGTTGCTCTTCTTCGCTAAGTATCACGTCTGTCATGACGTTCTTCTCCTTGTTGCTTCTTGCGGTTGCGTCCTTCAGGGTAAGTCCTAGAACAGAATCGCCAGGATAATGGTCGCCCACATGGAGATAAGCACGGATAGCACTACCAACTTCAAATTGCAGGTCGGTTATGCCCCTCGGTTTTCGCTTTGGCTCCCAATCAAAGATAGCATTTCCGCCTTCACCCGGCTGAAAGCGCCGGTTCTAAGCCAGTCTAATTGGCCTGTCGGAAACGGGATAGTTCCGTATCTTGCTTCCATGCTCGCATTGTAAAGATTCCGGTATTCATCCCGGAGACTTGTGGCGGATCTAACCCGGTCAATTCTCGCTCTATGACTCCTCGGATGCTCATTGAGCGTAGCCAGAAATGCGTCGACGTAGTGTAGAGCCGAGTAAAACAATGTTGTCACTTCCCATTCGGCATATCGCACCGGCAATTCTCTAATAAGTAACAGAAACTCCTCGTTCCGTCGCGCTTGGACCAGATGCTCTTGCTCCCCTGGCATCGGCTATCGCTTCCAAACTACGTCGCTGGAAATATGATGGTCGTTATAAAAGCTATCATCCAGTTCGGAGCCATGAAGACTGACCATCCGGAATTCGAACGGCGCGGGACTCCAATTCCGCATGATCTCCACTTCAGCATCGTAAACGCGACGGGATGCTTCACTGTCCCACAGGTCTGTCGTTACGACGGTGTACACAGCATTATCATCGAGGCAGCATGTCACCGCTACGACCTCGGGGATTTCCTGCGCCAGTTCCAGGTATCTTCGCAAAGCCTTTTTTCTGGCCGCTGCCCGGTCCAGGGCATCACGAATCTCCTCCGCCGTCAGTTCGGTTTCATCCAGAGACTTATCGTATACACCAGTCAATTTCGTAGGTTTCTCCGCCGCCATAGCAACCTCGTCAATGTCACGCGCATTGATACGCATCCCGACCCCGCTAGAACGCCGCCATTTCCTCTTGCTCGCCGAATATGTCCCTGAACACCTGGCAGATCTCGCCCAGGGTGGCGTATGACTCGACGCATTCCAGGATAGCCGGTACGGTATTATCCGGGCCCCTCGCGATTTCGGCCAGCCTGGAGAGAGAGGCTTCGACTCTGGCGCTGTCCCGCTCGGAGCGCAGCTTCTCCAGGTTCCTGATCTGCTGCCGTTCGGCCTCGGCGTCGACGCGCAGCAGCCCCTCGATGGGCGGAGTCTCGGATACATACCGGTTTACACCCACTATCGTTCGGGACCCGGTCTCAACCTCGACTCTGTGCTGGTAGGCGGAGTTGCCGATTTCCCGCATCTGAAATCCTTGCTCGATGGCGGATACGGAGCCGCCCATCTGGTCGATTCGGTCAATGTAGTCGAAGGCCGCTTGTTCCAACTGGTTGGTCAGGCTCTCCACATAGTAGGAACCTCCCAGAGGGTCCACCACGTCGGCGGCGCCGCTTTCATAGGCCAGTATCTGCTGCGTGCGCAAGGATAGCTGCGCGGATTCCTCGGTTGGCAGGGCCAAAGCCTCGTCTCTGGAGTTTACGTGCAGGGACTGGGACCCGCCAAGCACCGCCGCGAGGGCCTGAATCGTGCAACGTATCACGTTATTGTCCGGTTGCTGGGCGGTAAGGCTGACGCCGGCGGTCTGAGTATGGAACCGGAGCATCATGGACCGAGGGTCCTTTGCTCCGAACCGTTCTTTCATTATTTTGGCCCACATGCGGCGCGCCGCCCGGAACTTGGCCACCTCTTCAAATAGGTTGTTTTGGGAGACGAAGAAGAAGGACAGCCGCGGCCCAAACTCGTCCACCTCCAGTCCTGCGTCGATCGCCGCCTGCACGTACGCGATGCCGTTGGCGAAGGTGAAGGCCAACTCCTGCACGGCGGTTGCTCCGGCCTCCCGCATGTGGTAGCCGCTGACACTGATGGTATTCCAGCGCGGAACGTTGTCGGCGCAGTATTTAAACACGTCCACCACCAGACGCATTGAGGGGCGGGGCGGGTAGGCGTAGGTGCCCCTGGCGATGTACTCCTTCAGGATATCGTTCTGGATGGTGCCGTTTAGCTGGCCGGGCTCCACTCCCTGCTTCTTGGCAGCGGCAATGTAGAGGCACAACAGAATCGAAGCGGTGGCATTGATGGTCATCGACGTGCTGACCTTATCCAATGGTATGCCGTCGAACAGGGTCTCCATGTCTTGCAAGCTGCAAATGGGGACGCCAACCTTGCCCGTCTCGCCTCTAGCCAACGGATGGTCGGAGTCGTAGCCGATCTGGGTGGGGAGGTCGAAGGCGACTGAGAGGCCAGTTTGGCCCTGTTCCAGCAGGTATTTGTACCGGCGGTTGGTTTCGGCGGCGGTGGCGTACCCGGAATACTGGCGCATGGTCCAGACCCGCCCGCGATAGGTGTTGGGCTGCACTCCCCGCGTGTAGGGGTATTCGCCGGGGTAGCCCAGGTCGCGCAGCGCGTCATGACGCTGGCCGGCCAGGTTTTCGGCGTCGTAGAGGGGGTCGATGGTTATCCCGCTGTCGGTAACAAACTCCTCCTGGCGTTCCGGAAAACGCTGCACCAAACGGGACAGGGTTTCCTTCCGCCATTGGTCCTTGCTTTCGCTGGGCATCATACCCCTCCGGGGTGTATTCGCGGATGCGGGTTTTCCAAGGCGGCAGGTGGCCGCCGGGAAGAAGATTACGGCAATTGTACTTCCTTGGTGGCAAATGCCTCAACTGGAGCCGCCGGCGGGGAGTATGGTCTTTTAATTGTCCGCCCAAAAGACCATTCTCTCCCTTTCGGAAAAGGGGGATTGCTCCCCTGCTCGGGTCTGAGTTCACGAGAATCGAAAAACGTTGGCTCTGTTTCATTTCACTAATCGTAAGGATGGGTCTCTTTCCAGGCGCACAATTACTTCGGCGGTCCTGCCGGGCACCGGGGAAATCCCCCAACCCCCCTTTTCCGAAAGGGGGTTATGTACTTGACCGGTGCGGTACTGATCGGCGGCACTTATAAATGGCCCCGTGGCGGGGCAGTCTCAACCTGTCGTGGCGATTGCCGGTGTGGTAGAATTGGCGGGTGGAACAGCCCCAAAATCAGCCGATACATTGGGACCAACACCGCGGCTCGATCAACCTCACCTTGATCCTGTCCGCTGCGGTCGTGGTCCTGGGGGGTTACCAGTTGACTCAGGGTGGTGACCCTCTATTGTTGCTGGTTGGACTGGCGGTCGCCGCATTTACCTGGCTGACCAACCCACGGCAATACTGGATATACCCCGACGCGCTGGTTGTCGTGTACGGCCGTCCACGTGTCAGGACCATTCCGTTCACACAAGTGTCCCACGTGGACCTGTTAAGTCTGCCCATCGGAGACCGCCTGAGGGTCCAGCTAGTAACCGGGAAACGGGTCATGCTGCAAGCCCGGGATGTCGAGACCTTCCAGGACAGGCTTGAAGGGGCTCTAAACTCCTACCGGGGCGGGTTTGACGAGGACTTCTACGCCGACGACAGGACTACTGACGAGGAACGGGGATAACCCTCAAAGGTATGTCCTAGTAGCTGAGCATCATTTCAAGGATTTCGGACCACTAGTGACAACGCAGTTATCAGGCCCCCGAGGATTCCCTCCAGACCCGGCAGCCTGTGACCCCCAGGACCAGCGGCAGCAGCGTGTCCACCGCCGCCCAGATTATCCAGGCCTGGTGATTGCCGTTTAAGCTGTTCGGTCCCAAGGCCATATCCGGCCCTAGGGCCAGCAGCGACAACCAGTTGTGCAGGAACAGGATCATCACTCCGGCTGTGACGAAAAAGGCCGTGTTAACCTCCAGGTACCGGCGGGTGACTGCTTCGCCGCTGCCGCCCTCTTCCCTCATGCTGGCGTAATTGAAAATCAACGCCAACGCCAGCCCAATGAGCATCAGCACGTCCAGCACGTGCCAGACCCTCAGCAGGTCGAAAGAACCGGCGAGAAAATTGTTGACGATGAAGTACACCGCCACGACCACGGCGACCCCAACCATGTAAACTCCGGCCAGTTTCTTCAGCCCGTCCATAAAACCTCCGTTGGCCTCCATAGCCCCGCTCCGCCTTGGGAACCGGGGAGAGGGCTCTTTGAGTGCGAGGTGGACGCTGCCTTTGGTATGATTCCAGCATAGCACGCAGTTGCCGGTAGGATAAGGTTGCTCTTCCATTCCGGCAGATCGATTCCCAGGGCAGGCACAATTCCCCCGGAAAGATCAGGGGCACGCAATTTTAACCCAGAGGAGGCTCAGTTTTGACATCCTGGCGCAAAATATTGGCGGTCATTGGCGGCATTACCGCCGCCGTAACCCTGGTCACCGAACTCTACTGGCCCTACAACAAGGAGGCGGGCCAGTTCATCTGGGACTACATCGCCGATCCGGCGATAATCATAGTCATCGCCCTCAACGTGCTGGTCAATGTGCGTGATTCCCTGCGAATCCGCAGCCAGCCCGGCGGTCACCTGGCCCAATGGCCCCGGGACGCGGTAACCGCCCTGGTGGCCATCGTGGGGGTCCGCTTTCTGATGCAGTATGCCGACAAGATTGCCCCCGACCACCAAGCCACCTCCGGGTTGTGGGGCCACCTGACCGCCTTGGCTATCGTCATTCTTTTCTTTGAGGCCATCTCTCTGTGGCGTTCCGCCGGGCGAGCGGTCTAGGGCAGTCCGGGGCGGCCAGATTGCTCCGCCGGTGCGGGGAACGAACAGGAACAGCCGACAATGACCAAGACCATCTACCTGGCTAACCCTTACGGGTTTTCCGCCCAGCAGAAGGCAACCCTGCTGCCTCCCATCGTGGCAGCACTGGAGTCACTGGGGCTGGAAGTGTGGGAGCCCTTCGTGCGGAACAACCAGGTGGACTTTCTGGAGCCAGGGTGGGCCTACCGGGTTGGCCGGAAGGACTTCCGGGACGTGGTGGATTCTCACGCAATTTTCGCCGTCGTCAACGGTGTTCCCCCTGACGAGGGCGTAATGGTCGAGCTGGGCATGGCCATTGCCCTGGGGAAGCCCACATTCCTGTTCCGGGACGATTTCCGCCGCGTTACCGACAGCGGGCAGTATCCCCTGAATCTCATGCTGTTCACCGGGCTGCCCGAGGAAGGTTGGCGGGAATTCTACTACACCTCCGTTGAGGAGATAACGTCCCCGGAGAAAGCCCTGGCCCGGTGGGCCAGCCGTCCCTAGTAGGCCAACATCCTTGAAATGATGGCATGAAGGCTACACATCTTGATGGGGAAGCAACATTACCCGAGTATTGTCGGCCAATCTCGTCCACTAATCATTTCAAGGATTTCGGACCACTAGTAGATTGCCTGCTCCTCCACCAGCTTCTCTATCTCCGGCTCGGACAGTCCCAGCAACTCCCCGAAGACGTAGCTGTTGTGCTCGCCTCTCAGGGGTTGTGCCGCTATCTCACCTTCTAGCTCTCCATCAAACCGCCACGGCGCTCCGGGGAGATCATAGCTCGTCCCCTCCTGGTCCCGGAAGCCGCGGAAGAACCCCCTCGCCCTCAAATGGGGGTTATCCCATAGCTGGGTAACCGAAAGGGAGGGGGCTGCCGGGGTCCCGCATTTCTGAAGGGCTTCGGCCAATTGCGACGCATCATGCTTGCACGTGACCGCGCCCAGAAGCTCGTCCAGCGTTTCCCGGTTCCGCCAACGGCTCAGGCTGGTCTCGAACCTGGCGTCTTCCCGCCACTCTGGGTGGCCCAGCGTCTCACACAGGCCGCCCCATTGGCCGTCATTTTCCACCGAAATGCCTATCCACTGGTCGTCACCCTGGCAGGGATAGTTGCCGTGGGGAGCTGCGCTGTCGTGGGTGTTCCCCTTTGGCTCCTGGACCCGGCCATTCATCCCGTATTCCAGCACCGCTTCCGGCAGCAGCATGGTGGTGGCTTCGGCCATGGACAGGTCGATGTACTGGCCGTCGCCGCACTCCCAGCGGCGGTGCAGCGCCGCGTTAACCAGGAATACTTCCAGCATCCCAACCATGGGGTCGGTCCAGATGCCGCCTATTTCCGGCCCTCGACCCGAATAGCCTTGCAGGGCGCTCCAGCCAGTGAAGCATTGCACCAGGGTCCCGTAGGCCACCTGGTTGAAGTCGGGCCCCGTGTGGCCCAGCCCCGCCGAGGAGACCATGATGATGTCGGGGTTCTCCCGGGCCAATTCCTTGAACCCCAGCCCCAACCGTTCGATGACTCCCGGAGCAAAGTTCTCAATGACCACGTCACTCAAGGAAGCAATGTGTTTGGCCAGGCTGACCGCTTCCGGATGAGAGAGGTTAAGTGTGATGCTCTTTTTGTTCTGATTGATCAGATGGCTGATCGTCCGCTCCCGGTATGGGTCGGGCCGTCGGCTGCTCTCCACGCGGATGACTTCCGCGCCCATCAGACCCAGGTAGCGGGTGCAGGTCGGCCCGGCAATCTGCCAGGTAAAGTCCGCAATCCGAACGTTACCGAGGGGGGCGTTAGTCATTGTCAGCCGCTTCCGGGACAGGCTCCGGCTGGTACACCGGCCTTACCAATTCATAGGTGTCGGCGGTGTAGCAGTACATGTTCCCGGCGAGCCTCCCGGTGGGCTTTAACCTCTGGTGGTTGATCCGGTGGCCGTCGATGATGTCGTCCCGGATGTGCATCAGAACGATCTCGCCGATGACCAACCCGTGTTGGTGACCCTCTCTGCCCAGGGTAACTACCTGGTTCAAACGGCATTCCATGTTCACGGGAGATTCGGCGACGCGGGGGGCGCGCACGATTTCAGAAGGTATTGCGGTCAAGCCCGCGACCTGGAATTCGTCGACGTCAGCCGGGAACTCGGCGGCGGTGGAATTCATCGCATGGGCAATGTCGTCCACCACCACGTTGACTACGAACTCGCCGGTTTCCTCGATGTTGGCCAGGGTGTCTTTGGCCTTGCGCTCGGTGTGCCTGGACGAGGAGAAGACGATGGTCGGCGGGTCGTAGGACACGGCGTTGAAGAAGGAGTATGGGGCCAGGTTGGCCACGCCGCCGACTGACACCGTAGAGACGAAGGCTATGGGCCGGGGCACGACCACTCCCGTTAGCACGGCGTTGAACCGTTCGAAGGTTTTGGGATCTATTTTCACCTGCGGGACCTCCACTGGCTAAAGATTATTGACTATGAAGCTATCTCAAAACTGAACGAACAGGCTTGGGTAGAAGGGAAATCCCCCTTATGCGAAAGGGGGAGACATTGGGAAAGCCTCGTTTTGAGATAGTTTCTATATGATTCCCTGAGACCTCAGAGTCACAACTTCATCGTCGCTCAAGCCGAGGCCCGATTCGCCGAACACTTCCTGGTTGTCTTTGCCCAGAGACGGGGCGGGGGTCATTTCCAACCGCTTGCCTGACGCGAACTTGGCCGGGAATCCCGGATAACGAAGATTGCCCGTTTTCGGATGGTCAACTTCGATGAAGAAGTCCCTTGCCTTCAATTGAGCTGAGGTAAATAGGTCCGCCGCCGTGTTCAACGGGAAGGACGGGATACGGCTGCCTTGGGCCATCCGGTAAACTTCTTCCTTGCTCCGTTCCTGGGTCCACGCCGTCAGCAGGGGTTCCAATTCCCCCCAATTTGCCAGCCTGCTGTCGGTGGTGGCGAACTTTTCGTTGCCGGCCCATTCGGGACTGTCCATCAATTCGACGAACCGCTCCCACTGGTCCTGTTGCCGTGGTGAAATGCCAACATATCCGTCACGGCAGGGTAGAAGCACTAGAAGGGCCTGTCTCCTAGCCCCTTCACGCAACCGGCTCCGAGGAGGTCTGCCCAGGGAGAATTCGGCCAGGGTAGTCTGGGACAGAAGGGCCAACGCTTCCATGCCCGAAACGTCGACATGGCAGCCCTCCCCATGCAGCCTACGGCGATTTAACGCCAGGACGGACGCCGACGCCCCGGCCAGCCCGGCCAGAAACTCGCCCTGATGGGCCGCCAATTGCAAAGGCGGTTGTTCCGCAGGTTCGTCCACCGGGCCGGGGTGTTCTCTGGAATGGCCGCTTAGGTCGGAAAGCAGGAGGTTGTTGGCGTTGAACCCGGCCCATGGCCCGGATTGGCCGAGTGGCGTGACCGAGGTCATCACAAGCCGTGGATTGCGGGAGTGGAAAGTTTGGAAGTCCAGGCCAATCCCGGGAAGATACGACGGATGATAGTTCTCTATCAGCAAGTCCGCCTGTTCGGCCAACCGGAGAAGCAGGTCCTTTCCAGTCGGCGACTCAACGTCGAGGGTGACGCCCAATTTGTTGGCGTTCAGGGCGAGGAACAGGCCGCTGGCTTCCTGGTCCGGGCCGCCGTCTGGGAATGGTCCCGCGCGGCGGGACAGGTCGCCGCTGCTGGGTTCCACCTTGACCACACGTGCGCCGAGGTCGGCAAAGAGCTTGGCGCAGAACGGTCCGCTGATGCCTTGACCAAGGTCAACCACATTTAGCCCATCAAAGAGGTCGAGCGCCATAGGCGGAGTCTCCCTTGGAGTCGCGGCATTACGAAACGGCGGCTACGAGCCGTCTCCGGTAGGTAGTTATATACCCGCTGCGCTCCAGCCGCAACTTTGAAGCGCGTCCCGGCGGAGATGTTCATTTCGGCGGGGTAAACGCATTTTAGGCCGTCCCACCGTGCCGCGGTACTTGCCGGTGTCTGGAGTTCGCGAACTGGCATGTCAGTAGACGGAAGTGTCGGATTAGGGCGATGGATTACTATGAAAATAGGCAATTTTCATATTCATACATGGCCTCGGCAAGGCCATCCGCAATTCCCGCGAAGGGAGACCTTTGCGTAACCTTCCGCGACTCCCGCGAAAGCGAGAATCCAGAGTGCTCCTAGATACGAAGGACGCCCTCACCCTAACCCTCTCCCGAAGGGAGAGGGGATTATTCAAAGGTCTCCGAAGGCGGGAATCCAGAAATGCCGATGATATGGACAGTTGCTGGTTGCAAGGGTTACTGGATTCCGGGTCAAAGCCTGCCCCGTACTGGATACGGGGCCCGGAAAGACGGACTGGGAGTAGGAAGGACACATCAAGTCTGAACAGTTACCGCTCGAATTTCCCTTTGACATTCCAATAGGCCGCTGATATGGTTTATGCTGCTTTCGGACAGGGGGTTGGCCGTTGGCTCCTCCCGTTCCCGGAAGACGAAAATCACCCGGACTCTCCTGACGGAGGAGCGCGAACCAATGAACTGGGCTGAAACCATAGTCCAGGCGCTTAAGGACTGGGATACTTCCCTGGTTGCTTATGTGCCGGACATCTCCATCCACCAGGTAACCAGTCTGATCGAGGAAGACCCCTTCTTTCACCTGGTCTCGGCCTCTCGGGAAGAGGAGGCTATTGGTATCGCTGTTGGTGGTTACGCGGTTGGGCGAAACGCCGCTGTATTTATGCAGTCCAGCGGCTTCGGCAACTCCGTCAACGCTCTGGCCAGCCTGTGCATCCCCGCCCGGACGCCTATTCCCCTTTTTATCAACCTGCGTGGCGGCCCCGGCGAATTCAACATCGCCCAGGTGGCGATGGGACGCACCACGCGGCCGATCTTGGACCTTCTAGGACTGGTCCACTTCACCCTGGAGGACGAATACAAGATGGACAGGGTGGTGGACGGGGCGTTGAAGCTATGCCACGCCAACCGGCAACCCGTTGCGGTTTGCCTCACCCAGCTACTGCACGGGGGTAAACTTGCTTAGGTTCGACGCGACCAAGCTGATAGTATCCCTTGCGGGCGACAGGGCAATAGTCTCCAACCTTGGCCCTACCACCGACGAGCTATGGCACGTGGGCCACCGGGACAAGAATTTCTACACCTACGGCAGCATGGGTCTCTGCTCTTCCATTGCGTTGGGCATGGCAGTGTCCACCGACGAGCAGGTCATTTCACTGGACGGTGATGGGTCTCTCCTGATGAACCTGGGCACCATTGCGACAATCGGGAGAGAACAGCCGCAGAACCTGATAGTAGTCGTCTGGGACAACGAGGAGTGGGGGCAGACGGGTCACCAGCCCAGCCACACAGCCAGAGGGACCGACCTGGCCCAGGTGGCGGAGAGTTGCAACATACCCCGCACCGCGACGGTATCCGACCTGGAAGAACTGGGAACTGTATTCCAGACCGCGTTGGAGGAACCGGGACCCTGGTTTATCGTGGCGAAGATCGAAGAGGCCGGTTACATGCCGGTGGCGCCCATCGAGCCGGAGCTGACCATCTACAGGATGCGCGGCGCGTTTTTGGATTAACCCGGTCCAGTCCTGAACGCCAAGATCCCGGTCAGCGGATTATCGCCGACCGGGATCTTTATCTTTTCGGCTAGTGGCGGGAGGGCGGCCCCCCGCCACGGTTGGGACTGGTTAGCTCTTCAGGTATTGGTTGAACCACGCAAGCGTGCGGTCAAGGGCGTCATTTGCCGCGGCTTCGTTGTAGCTGTCGCGCTCGTCGCAGTTGAACCCGTGACCGGCGCCGTCATACATTTTGAAGTCGTGGGTTACCCCGGCCGCTTGCAGGGCGGCCTCTATTTGGGCCACGTCATCGGGTGACGGGTTGGCATCGTCCGCGCCGAAGTTGCCCATCACGGGAATCGAGATCCGGTTGGTGAGGTCCACGGGAGCGGGGCCGTCCCCAAACGGGACCAATATGCGACCGCCGTAGTACACGGAAGCCGCGCTGAGCCCCGCGCAACTGGTGGCGGCTAGATAGGTAATGCGCCCGCCGACGCAGTAGCCGACGATCCCAATTTTCTGGCCGTTGGTCCGCCGGAACTGGTCTGACTGGCTGTACTTTATGACCTCGTTGATGTCCTCGACCAATTCTTCATCGTTCAAGTTGCCCATGAGCCGCTGTACGGCAGGCATCTCGTTATATCCCAATTTGGGGTTGGGTTCCTCGCGGTGGTACAACGCCGGGGCGAATGCGACGTAACCCTCTTGGGCGAAGCGATCGCAGACTTTCTCCATGTGGCGGGTGACCCCGAAGGCCTCTTGCACCACAACGATCCCAGGGAATGAATTGCCGGCTGACGGCAGGGGATGGCTCACGTAGCAGGGCATATCCTGCCCTTGATAGCCGTGCAAGTCGTCTTGCTCGCGTTCTCCAGCGAATCGCAGGTTCTCCCAGAATGAAGGCATCTCGTGACCTCCTAATCGCAGTTTAGCTCGATACCGGTTTTGCCGAAGGTCTACGACTCGACTTTACGGCCCAATTAAATGGCCGCGGCGTCTGTTCTTTGCCGTAGACGGCGCAGCGCAGATTGTAGCAGAGGGATGGGCTGCGCACAAGCGAAACCGCAAGGTTCCAACTATGAGCCGTATTCCCCCAAGCGGAGTTGGCCCTAGCCGCGGCCAGCTCTTCGCTCCATTCGCAAAAAGGAGCGGCGCCCCGTCGAGAGCGCCGCTCGAGGACCAACTCTATTTGCCCTCGTGGGACGTGTTAGCCTTTCCGTTGTTCTTCGATCTGGTCCACGAGTTGCCTGATTTCGTGGAGCGCGTTGCCCACCTCAACAGGCGCCTGCTTCTCGAATACCATCTCTTCGCCGTCGGATAGGCCGCTCACATCGAGATGGAGTTCAACCATGATGTCCCCGGCCTGGTCCTGTAGCTCCATGCCGTAAAACACCAACTCCCGGCGCAGCGGCGGTGAAAACACACTTGGGCCAAAGGGCAAGTTGTAGTGCTGAACTAGCCTGATGGTGCCGTCGGCGTTGTTCAGGGATATGATCCGCTCGGAACCGTCAGAGTAATAAAGGGTGATGTCCGCATTCTGCAGTTCCTCGCCGTGGGCGTAATTGGCCACCTTCAGCGTGGTCAAGATGGACTCCAGAGCGGAGTCGAACTGGGCCATGTATATCGTTATGTTTCCGTTTCGTGTGTCGACTTGGAAGGTATACCAGGTATCCACCAGTTCGCCGCCCGGCAGTTTCAGGTAACCGAAGCCTTCTTCCAGCACCTCCCCGAATTCCACGTCGGGCAACAATTCCATCGCCGCGGCACGCTTCTCCTCGAGGGTAGGCTCGGGGGCGGCTTCGGGAACGACCTCCGTGGCTTGCTGGGGAGTCTGGTCGATCCGCGCCGGCTGTTCCACCGGCGCTTGGGGAACCGCTTCCGGCAACTGGGTGGGCTCGGGAGTCGCCGTCGGTTCCGGACGGAGAGCCGGGGACGCCGTCTCGCTTACCACGGGCTCTACGGCTGGGACCAAAGCCGGTTCTTGGGCCTTGACTGGGGCCTCGGCCTGGATGGCCTGGGGTTCGACCGGAGTGTCCTTGGCTGCCAGCGGGCCGAATCCTTGCACAAAGTAAGCCGCGCCAACGCCGACGGCCACGACCAACACCAACACCAGGGTGAGATAAAGCGGTTTGCGCGAGCCTCCGCGCGTTTCGCGGGTCCTGGAGCTTCTCATAATTTCCTCCTGTTATCGCACGTCATGTATGTCGAGCAGACTCGCTCGAAAAAAGAATCGGGGCCTAGAGATCTGGCAAAAGGGCCGCTGCTTGATTGGCTTCCTGCCACTGCTTTTCTCGTCCTTCCCGCTTGGACTGGACTTCGGCCATCATCTTGGTGGCTTCGGTATAGAAGAATTCCACCTTGTCCATGGCTGCGCCTCTGCCGATATTGGAGATAAGTACCGTGAAACTGATGGTGTCGGATACCCGGCCTGGATATGTGCCCTTGCGGCGGCCCGCGCCGGGGACCAATTCCGAGAGGTTGTTGTCCATCATTTCCACGATCTCTTCTGTGGCTTCACCCGGAGGGCCGCTGAACAGGCCGAGGACATTATGGGCGTCGTAGTAGGCGCGTCCGTTGTCCCACAATTCGCAGTCAACGGAGAGCTCGCCCAGGGCTTGATGCAATACGTTCTGCGCCCGCTCGATCTGAGTCTTGCCCACGGAGAAATGGTTTGACTTCTCCTTACCGCCGCGTAATCGGGACATGAACCCACCGGTCTTCTTGGGAATCGCTGTGCTGCTGACCCCGATGGCGGTAGGTCCCTTTAGTATTCTGATTACGTCGTTGGCGTCCAGCACCTCGCCGATATACCGGCGGTCGGTCTCCTCGCCCACACATAGGATGTCCATGAAGGAATCGGCGATCTTGCGATTGATTTGGGAGTAGTTGTAAGTCATCGACTGGTTCCCCTGGACGAACTTCTGGTTATCCACCAGGAATACGGCGTCGGCGGATGACTTTTCCAAGACCCTCTTCAAGCAGGTGGCCGTGTTGATCATGCTGTCAGGATCGTCGTACTGGTTCATAAACGGCAGCACGAGCATGGCGTAGACGGGTTTCTTGAACGCGTCTTTGAGCATATCGACGATGACACCCACCGACCCGGAGCCGGTGCCGCCAGCGGTTGTGGCAGTTACCAAAATGGCGTCGGCGGATGCCACGTCTCCGTTGTCGCGGACCGTTGACACGATCTTATGCCCGCCCCGGCGGGCCTGCTCCGCGCCGTCGGCATTGATCTTGCCCGCACCACGGCCCCGGAACTCGTCTGTGGTGCCAAGCAGGATCGTGTGATTGTCGGTTTGCGGGATGTGCTCCAACCCATAGAGGTCGCCCGCGCCCAGGTTCACGGCGAACACACCCTTGTAAATGGGTTCACTGTCCTCTCCGGTAAAGATTCTGATGTTGCGGTTCTTCCAGATCCAATTCCCCATCGCCACGAATTCATCGGCGATGTTCGACCCACCTTGGCCGGCTCCCACCACTACTAATCTCATAATTCACTCCTCGTCGATCGATAGACGGTCGGCCCCCTCACAGGTGCGGTATGCCCCGCCTGAATTGAAGCGTTCCCACCCCCTCCCGGACCGGCGCTGTCCGGTGTAAGCGGGTGAGAGGCTTTGATGCACTATATTTTAGAGGAGCCGGGACGAGGCTTAGGCACGTTAGTTGAGCGAGGTTTTATATTTTCGGGGGTTATGTGTGGTTGGAGATTCCCGCTGGCAATCCCCTGCCCCGATGGTCTATCCTCAGACCAAGACCTGACCGGGAGCCGCGCTTTGAGTACTCCGACGCAGCTTGACTACAACGACGCCCCATCCGCCCGCGCCGCGGCCGAGTTGCTGCGGCGGCACAACAACTTCGAGGCGGAGGCCAACATTACCAGCGCGGCGCGGGACTTTCTCATCGCCGCCCGGCTGGCCCGGAGCGATGAGATACGGGAGGAAAACCCTCCCTCGGACGGTTCCCGCCGGGCCGTGGACCTGACCGCGCTGGATACCCTGGTGGAAGTCAAGCGGCGCATCGGGAACGGGCCGGACCCCAACCCGGAGCACGTCCAACAGTTGGACGACTACCTTGCACAATCCCAGTCCGCCGGGAAGGGCGTCCGCATGGGGCTGCTCACCGACGGCAAATACTGGCTGCTGCGCTGGCCCCACGCCGGGCCGGTCCAGACCGCCGCGCCCTACGTCTTCACCCTCGAAGACCCCGGCAAGTGGTATCTCCTCTACGAATGGCTGCGGGACCGGGCGCTGGTCTCCCTGGAAAACATCGTCCCTGACCGCGAAGGCATCGAGGAACACTTCGGCCCCAACAGCCCGTCGTACCAGCGGGACATCGACGCCCTGGCCGCCCTCTACCGCGCCAACTCCAGTTACGAGACCATCGAGGTCAAGCGCAGGCTGTGGCACGACCTCTTACGCACGGCCCTGGGCGAGATTGCCCGCACCCCGGAGCAGTTGGACAACCTGTTCGTCCGCCACACCTACCTTGGCGCAGTCATCGGCCTGGTGGTCCAGGCGTCCTTCGGCATCGACATCAACCGGAAGGCGGAAACCGACCCCGCCGACCTGCTCCAGGGGCGCGAGTTCCGCAGCGCCACCGGCCTGACCGGGGTGCTGGAATCGGACTTCTTCGCCTGGCCCGCCGAGGTGGGCGGCCTTCCCGTCATGCAGACCCTTGCCCGCCGCGTCGCCCGGTTCGACTGGCAGAGTGCCCCCACCGACATCGCCGCCATCCTGTACGAAACGGTCATCCCGCCCGAAGAACGGCGGCAGTTGGGCGAGTATTACACTCCGGCTTGGCTGGCCCGCGCCATGACCCGGGAACTGGTCACCGACCCGCTCAACCAACGAGTCCTGGACCCGGCCTGCGGCTCCGGCGCATTCATCGCCGAGGCCGTCAAGCATTTTATAGATGCAGTCGGCGGCAGCGGCCTTCACCCAAAGCAGGCGTTGGACCGGCTGCGCGTTTCCGTGACCGGCATCGACGTTCACCCGGTCGCGGCGCACCTGGCCCGCGCCGCGTGGACCCTGGCCGCCCGCCCCGCAATCGAGGCGGCGCAGCAGGCCGGGTTCGACGCTTCCATGTCCATCCCCGTCTACCTGGGCGACTCGCTGCAACTCCGCTTCCGCGCCGGGGATATGTTCGCCGAGCGCGAGGTGCGGATTCAGGTTGACGACGAGCGCAACACCGAGTTGGTCTTTCCCGTGAGCCTGGTGGAGCGGGCCGAGGACTTCGACGCGCTGATGGGCGACGTGGCCGAGTCCATTGAACGGGGCGAGGACCCTCACGTAGCCCTGGACGACAACCACATCAACGACCCCGCCGAGCGCCAACCCCTGGAGGCGACCATCGAGGCCCTGCGGACGCTCCACGCCGAGGGCCGCGACCACATCTGGGCGTACTACACCCGCAACCTGGTGCGCCCGGTGGCCCTGGCCCGCAGCAAGGTTGACGTAATTATCGGCAACCCGCCCTGGCTGAACTACAACCAGACGGTCAGTGTCCTGCGGACCGAATTGGAGCGGCAGAGCAAGGAGCTGTACGGCATCTGGGCCGGAGGAAGGTACGCTACCCACCAGGACGTGGCGGGCCTGTTCTTCGCCCGCAGCGTGGACCTGTACCTGAAGGACGGCGGCGTAATCGGAATGGTAATGCCCCACAGCGCGTTGCAGACCGGCCAATACGCTAAATGGCGCACCGGGAAGTGGCAGGCCCGACGAGGCGGAACAACGCTGGCCGCCGACTTCACTCTCAAACCGGCATGGGACCTGGAACGGCTGGAACCCAACACCTTCTTCCCCGTCCCGGCGTCGGTAGTCTTCGCCCAACGCGGCGGCGTGGTCAGCCCGGCCCGCCCCCTGGCCGGAAACGTGGAACGCTGGCGCGGCAAGGCAGGCTCGGAGGACGTTCGGCGGGAGACGGTCGGCATAACCGATACTTCGGTTGGGAATGTTTCCGTATATGATGGTTACTCGCGGCTTGGCGCGATTCTTTACCCGCGATGCTTGGTCTTTGTGGAAGAAACGGCAAATCCCGCTATTATCCAAGCCGGGCAGACCGTGACCGTAAATCCCCGACGCGGTTCTCAGGACAAAAGGCCGTGGCGTGACCTAGACCTGACTGTTATCACCGGCCAGACCATCGAGTCCCGGCACATATTTGATGTCTTTCTAGGCGAAACGGTAGCCTCATATGTAACACTAGACCCTCTCAAGGCGGTTCTTCCCTTGAAACGAGGAGAGCCTCAACTGCTGGCTGATAATGATGGCGTGGGAGGCATAAGTCTATCAAGGCTGGAACGGCGGATGCGGCAACGTTGGCAGACGGTAAGCGGCCTTTGGGAGACACACAAACAGCCGGTGAACAAACTCAACCTTTTGGGGCAGTTAGACTATTGGGGTCATCTATCGGCGCAAGTGGAGTGGCAACGGAATCCGGGAGACAGGCCCGTTCGGGTAGTTTACACAAAGGCTGGTCAACCAACTGCTGCGTTGTTGCATGACGACGCAGCATTGCTTGACCACAAGCTATTTTGGATTACTTGCCGCGACATTCAGGAAGCCATCTTTCTGCTGGCTATTATTAACAGCGACGCATTATATGAGGCAGTGTCCCCGTTGATGCCTAAAGGTCAATTCGGTGCCCGGGACCTACAGAAGCACCTGTGGAAACTGCCCATCCCGGAGTACGACCCGGCCAACCCGCAACACGCTGCCATATCCGCAGCGGGCGAAAGGGCAGCCCAGGGAGCGGCCCGGCAGTTGGAGCGATTGAGGCAGGAACGAGGGGTTAAGCTGACGGTGACGATAGCCCGGCGGGAGTTGCGGAAGTGGCTGCGCGAGTCGGAGGAGGGCGCGACGGTTGAGACGGAGGTACGGCGGTTGTTGGGGGGCGGGTAGAGGCAGGGCCGGATCTTACCGGCGCCCGGTCAATCTGCCAACTCCGAAGCCTCCGCCAAATCCCATAGCCCCGGTGACAACGGCGGCTAGCAGGTCATACCGCTCTTGGATAGTGAAGAATATAAGCAGAAGCAACAGGGCGGCAAGGGCGAGGATAAAATACGCGAACTGGTAACGACGGTATGATTTCTCGGCCTCGGCATCCCTGTTGCTCCGGGCCTCGGCGTTGCTTATTATCTGGGTGATGTGTTCGGAGGTAATCCGGCGCAGAATCGGGTTGACAAGCGGCCCTGCGAATTGGGTTAAAGATGAAAACGCTTGCGTGAATTGTCTCCGTGACTCCGCCGGGATGCTCTCCAGGATTTCGGCGGGTATGGGAGGTTCTTCATCCGGGTCCTGGTCCGCTGGCTGAATGGCCGCATCCGGCGGGGATTCCGGCTCAATCTCGCCCTTATCTTCAGCCATTTTCTCTACCCGACATCCCGGCCAACAGACTATCGGACAAGCCTTGAAGGAGCGTCTCAATCTGACCGTTTATTGTTGCCTCCGTATAGGCGGCCAACAGTAACTCGATAAGGAGAGACGCCTGGGCTTCTGTCAGGTCGCCTGCTTCCATTCCAGCCACAATGGGCTGCAACCCTTCGTAAAAGGCGCTGGCCAACGACGCATGGCCCAATTGCTCCACGCCTATCGCTTGAGACAACGAAAGGGCGATATCCCGGTTGCCGTAATTTCTTCCGGCAAGCGGATTGTCTGCCATAGATAAAACCGCCATCAAGAAATAGGTGAATTGAGTATCGGATGCGACGTGAGGGAGCATATCATCCAGCAATGCTTAATCGCTACTCTGGAGCGCCGCTAGAGCGGCGATTAAGCATTATTCTTGTCTCTTTTCATCAGGATGAACAAATGGCGTTCCTAGAATTGTCTTGACCCGGCGCGTATCAAGCATCTCTCAAGCGGCTCACAGCTTCTTCCGGGAGCAAGTCGCCCTCCTGCCACGGAACTGCGCCCCTGGCCAGCCGGTATGACCCGGGCGCGGCGTCCTCCAATACCTCGACCTTCGCAATTTGCCGGATGGCAATTGGCCGTCCTGTTGCCGCTTCCCTCGACACCCGCCCGCTCACCCTCGCCCGCCGGTCCCAGGCTTCACGCATAAGTTCTTCCTGGCCTTGGGCCAGATAGCAGGAAACCGGCTTATCGAAGATGGATTCGTACAAGTTAAACCGGAGTCCGGCCCGGTTGCTCAGCGTTTGCACCCTGCCCGTAACCGCTCCAATGGCGGACATGGTGGCGGGTTGACTCAAGACCTTTCCATTGTCGTAAATCGTGTAGTCGGCATCCGGCGTCTCAAATCGAACGTATTCAACCGAGGCCGCCAGATTCCTGACCGCGTTGACGGCTTGCGTTATCCGCGAGCCATAGCGCGGCGCTTCCTGACTCTCCAGCGCTTTCCCGATTTCCCCATATTTGTCAACGATTTTTTCGACTGTAGTCAAATCGTCCGCTTCACCGCGAACGGTGGCTACAGCGCTGGCCGGGCCGCAAGTCTTCGACTATCCAGGTTACTTTGGCTCTGGAAGTCAAGGCGGAAACAAGCCGGCGGAAAACACTGACGCCTTCTTCCAGACGTGCAATGTCGACTTGCCCGCCCAGTTCAAATGTAAGCGTGGACTTGACCATTTCCCGCCCCCAGAGAGCCAGTGGAATGTTCGCGGAAATGTCCCTAATAAGGGTTAAGAAGCCGGTCCGCAGTACCTTATACCAGAAACCAACCCACCCCGCCACCGACTAGAAACAGGTCAAGCTCTGGGCAACCGCCGCCATGCAGCAGGCGCCTAATAAGACATGCTGCGCCATCTGGCATGACAACAGGCCCCTTGCCCCAACAACGCAAACCGGCCAACAATAGCGGCTGGCGCGCCGTCATCCAGTTGTGCGGGGTTAGGGAGCAAGTGCAGCGGAGCACGAGGATAGCCGTTGCGGGGTTGGGAGTCCTGGCAGCCTTTGGTGAGGGAAGGACGTTGCTTCCCGCCGCATCCTAAACGTAGAAGAGACCGCCTTGGCGACGGTCTCTTCTGTTGCTGTCCCGTATCAAGCGTTCTTGTTACAGCACGTGGTACAGGAGCAGATGCTCACGCAGCACGTTGCTGGCGAAGTCGTTTTCGACTTGCCGCCACACCGAGTGGATGTGGTTCGCGCCGTCCTGCCGGTTGTCGAACTCGACCACGAAGTCGCCTCCGTGTAGCCGGTAGTAGTGCGCTTTGGTCCGGTCCACTGGCCCTGCCCACGCAAGATGGATGTTGTCGATCCCCTGCTCGCGGAAGGCGTCCAACTTCCCCTCGGCAACGTCGCCCCGCACCTGGCTCACGTATTCGGTGATTAGGGACATCATCATCTCTTGCTGTGTCCCCGACATCCGGGACGCTGGCAGGCCCTCTTCCCTGGGCAGCGACACCTTGGAACTGTTGTAGGTGAGGATGTCCAGCGGGGCTTCGTCATAGATGATGGCGCGGCTCTGCTGGCCGGCGTCCAGGCTCTCCATCAGCTCGAAGGCCAGGTCTTCCCTGGTCCCAAGGATTCGCAGCCCTGACTTGGGGCCCTTTCGCACCTCGGCGGGGTTGGCGCCGAAGAAGAAGGGAGTTACCGAGATCACCTGGCCTCCCCAAATACTGTAGTTGAGACACACGTGGTGACCCTCGAATCGCCAACCCCACGGTTCTTCATTGCCGGGTTCACCGAAAACGGTGAAGTAATAAAGCTCCGGGTCTCTGACGAATGTGACCATGCCCTGCTCTTTTTCCAGAGGGCCGAGAACGTTTTCGTGTTCGATTATCATCTTGGCCTGCTCGTATGACTGGTCGGTCAGGCCGCTGGCCATTAGGGCGAAAGCCAGAGTCCTCTGCTCCTGGGTCATGTCCCGCAGGGCGAGGCCGTGGCGGTTAAGGGGAGGGTAATACCAGAAGACCCGCTCGCCGTCCATGTAATGGTAGGTGGCCTTGGCACGTTGCTCCGCGTTCAGGCTGGCCAAGAGCTTGGAGCACGCAGCGGCCATCTGTGCCGCGGCTTCCGGGTGAGTTGTCGGTGTGGTCATATCATCATCTCCTTAGAGTAGTGTGTCCTCTCACTTCGTGGCCCTAGCATCTGGCTACGCTTGCGGTCTCGCTTCAGGGGCATTAACTTTCGGGGCGATGTCGGATGTTTGAGGGGTTGAGGCAGGGCCGGGACTGGCCGGTCAGTGGCTCCGGCGGGGCCGAACGTGCGAGACCTAACTCGGATTAGGATAGCCCAAGGCCGCATACCCGGCAAGTCGAGAGACCTAATACAGGCGGCATCCGGTGGCAGGGGGTTGCCCCGCGCCCAACTAGCCCGGAAGCAGCACAGGCTCCAGCGCGGCCTTCAGTTCGTCAAACGTGGCGAAACCCTCAAACCGTTGGGCTATTCTGCCGTCGTCACGCAATATGAACGTCCAGGACTCGTTGAACCAATCGGGGATCAGGCTGATTCCCCAGTCAGTCAAGGGCTGGGAAATCTGGGCCTTGCTTAGGTCTCCTTGAATCTCGTCCGGGTTGTCGTAGATTTCCACATGTATGAAGTTGGCTCGGCCCTTGTAACTCTCCTTGAGCTCTGAAACTGTGTCCGTTTGGGGGCCGCAAGTGGGACTCGTGCAGAAGGCGGGCGAAGCGAAAACCACCACGGTGGGCAGGCCGGAGGCCACCGCTTCGGCCACGGTTAGCTGGTACAGGTCCGGGTCTGGAGAATAGTCTGTTGTGACCTTTTCGATGCTGGCCGAAGTCCGGAGGGTCTTGTTTTCACTGAGTGGAGGCACCGCGCCAATCTGTGGGACGTGACCCGCATCCGAGACGTCCAGGGTTACCGAAGCAACTACGGGCTTTTCCTCCTGCTCTACTTCGATATCCAGCCGCCATTCACCGGCCCGGTCGAAGGTCATCTCGGTGACGTAGGAACCCCGCACGCCGTAGGGCCAGGGGCGAAACTTGGCGACTTTTGTCTCGCCGGACCCTGCCCCGTTACTCACGTGATGGGACGTGACCTGCACTTCCGGTATCGTAATTAGCGCCTTGGGGCTGGTAAGAAGGAAAGCCACCCGTTGCGTTCCGACGCCAAGCTCTTTGGTCGCCAGGATCGTTGTCAGCCCCGAGGTGGACTCAGCCGCCGGTGGGACAGTTGGCGGGCCGGTGGGTTCTACTGGGGCGGCGCTGGCGCAAGCAACGGAAAGGACCACGGCCAGTCCGGCCAGCGCCGAATAGATTATTCGGGGTCTTGGAATCACAGCATTCATCAACACGGCTAAGGTCCTTCCGGGTACGCTCCAAAAGTAAACGCGAAAAGGGAGAAGTCGTCGGAGTTGGAACTGAGCTTCAACTCGTGGACGCCGTATTCAGGCAGGGCGACCACTTCGTATAACCGGCCTTCGTCCACCCTAAAGTAACTCCGGTCATCGGTAATGACCATGTCTGTTCCGGCTTCTTCCGCTCGGAGAGGACGGCCGTCCAGGGTTACTTGGACCTCGAAGGATTCGGTGCGTTCCGGGTTCACGACGGCGTTGACAGATGTGCCTGAAAACTCGAGGCCGATGTAGTCCTCGTAATTCTCCGTTGCGCGGGCATGTCGCAACTCCTCCTGTCCGTTAAACCAAAGCCCTTGCAAGTACATGTGCTGGTTGAGGTAGTCTCCAGGGTCCGCGTACTCGACTATCCGGTCGGCGCCCTCGTAATATTCGGGTTGAATGACGTAGAGGCCCACCATCGACCGGTTGCGCCGGTAACCGCCGTACAGCTCCCGGGTGACGCCGCCGGACATGCCCCTTGCAGCCGAAACAAACTTCGGTTCCGCCGCGTCGCTGGCTGGAATCCCGGACAGGTCGGCTCCCGCCTTCTCCAGCAGCTTTCGTATGACTTTCTCGGTTGCGCCGTAAGCGCCCTCTCCGAGGTGCTTGTAGCTGACGACGCCGTCCTTGTCGATGATGTACTTTGCGGGCCAGGCGTTGTTCGAGTAAGCCCGCCACGTGGCAAAATCGTTGTCCTGGGCGATGGCGTATTCCAAGCCGAACGAATCGCTGGCCTGGATGACGTTCTCGGTCACCTTCTCGAACTCGAACTCCGGCGAGTGGACTCCCACGATGACCAGGCCCTTGTCAGCGTATTTTGCGTGCCATTCCTTCAGGTAGGGCAGGGTGCGTATGCAATTGACGCAGGTGTAGGTCCAGAAGTCTACCAGGACCACCTTGCCCTGGAGGCCGGTCAGGGTCAAAGGCTCGGAGTTAATCCAATTGGAGATACCCTGGAAATCGGCGGCCCAACCGCCCACTGTGCCTCCGGCCTGGACCACGGGCTCGACCCTGGTCTCGGCATCGGTCTGCGGGTTGCTGGCGGCAGCGGCGCAACCCAGGGACGCGACAATCACCAGCGCTCCCAGCAGGGATATCCACAACCCGCGCATTGCTTTAGCCCCTTGGAACATCACGCCCCGCTCTCGTAGACCACGAATGTAAAGGCGAACAGGCCGAAGTTTTCTGAGTCCGAGGCCATACGTAGATTCCGGTCTTCAACGTAGGTCGGGTTTTCAATCACCCGGTACATCTTGGGTTCGGTCACCAGTATATAGCTCTCTCCGTCTTCCCCGATGATAACGTCCGCGCCTTTGTTATCTTCGGTGAGGAATTCGCCATCCTGGGTGATCTGGACCCTGTACGGTTCACCGGAATCCGACGTAAGGACGGCGTTTACGCTGCGCGCCGAATAGACCACTTCCAGGAAGTCCTCGTAGTCCTGTGAGGCCCTAGCGTGCTTCGCGTTCTCCGATTCACTCGTCCAGAGTCCGTTGAAGTACATTTTGTGCGGTTGAACTTCGTCTGGAATCATCAGTTCCGTGGGCTCATCCGGCGTCCGGTAGTATTCGAGCTGGCCAACGTAAACGCCATGTCCGGCGCGGTATGAGCTGAGCGCTCTCTGGTAACCCGCGTACAGCTCGCGGGTCACCTTGGCTCCCCTGCTATTCAGGTAAGTCTGGTCCCGGTTCTGGTCAAGGGGCATGTTAAAGGGATCGGCGGCCAGGTCAGTGCCCGCCCCTTCCAGCAGCTCGCGTATCTTTAGTTCGGTCTCGGCATACTGGCCTTCGCCGAAGTGGGTATACCGGACAATTCCCTCGTGGTCGATCAAATATTTGGCGGGCCAGTAGCGGTTGGCATACGCCCGCCAGGTCCTGAAGTCATTGTCCTGGGCGACTGCCCATTCGACCCCGTAATCGCGGGTGGCCTTCACCACGTTGTCCAAGTCTTTCTCAAACTCGAACTCCGGTGTGTGGACTCCGATGATGACCAACCCGTCGTCCTGGTACTTGGCGTGCCATTCTTTCAGATAGGGCAGCGTGCGGATGCAGTTGATGCAGGTATATGTCCAGAAGTCGATCAGGACCACTTTACCTTGCAGACCGTCTATGGTCAGCGGGTCGCTGTTAATCCAAGCTTGGATTCCCTTTAGCTCGGCGGCCAGACCGCCCTTCGTTCCGCCGCCGGAAGGACGGGGCGTGGAGGCCGGAGCGGCTGTGGGCGTTGGTACGAGAGTGGCCGTTGGCGCTTCGGTTGGCGCGGGAGCAATCGTGCTTTCGACTACTTCATGAATCCGGGTGGCCTGGTCCTGGGCCGGTTCGGGAGAGGCTGCCGTCTTCGGTGTGATAGCCGCCGTGGGTTGTGCTTGTGATGTCTTGACGGGCACAGACGGGACCTGTGAGCCGCTGGCGGTGTCACTGGACGGACGGTCTGCTGCGGCGGGCGCCTTGGTAACGTCGGCGGAAAATACCGCCGCCAACTCTTCCTTTGATGGACCTCCCTCATCGGGCTTAGGCACAACGACTGGGGTACCGTCGGTCATACTTTCCGACTTGGCGGGAGGGGCCGTTGCAGCGGTTTCCGCCGCCGGTACTGGTTGATTATTGGCTGGGGGTTGAGATGCTTCCGATGCGGGCTCCGGCGGCCCCATTCCGCACGCTAACAGGACCGGACCTATGACCAGGATAAATAGGACGGGGACCCATGCCATGCGGAAAAAACCGGTGCGTGTCTTCGCGGTCTGGTCCACTGTGCGTTTGCCTCCCATCTGTATCTTATTCAGCAATGCCTACGATTACTGACAATGATTGGATGCGGACCAATTGCCAGCGGATGCAAGCGGACTATCTTGGATGCCGGAAAAGATCACTCCGGTTGCGCCCACGTGGTTCGGCTGTGGTAAACTCAAGATTACGCGTTGGCCTCGACGGAGGCCAAATCCAGGAGGGAACCTTTGCAGGAAACCGCCTCCCCAACTCTCATCGCGCGGCGAATCATCGAGAATGTATCCAGGGTGATCGTGGGCAAGACCGCGGTCATCGAGCAGGCCCTAGCCGCCCTCATGGCCAGAGGTCACCTATTGGTCGAGGACGTGCCCGGCGTGGGCAAGACGATGCTGGCCAAGAGCCTGGCTACGTCCATTGGCTGCCAGTTCCGGCGCATCCAGTTCACTCCCGACCTGCTGCCCAGTGACATCGCCGGGCTTTCCGTGTACAACCAGGCTACCGGGCAATTTGAGTTCCGTCCCGGTCCGATCATGTCTGAAGTGGTGTTGGCCGACGAGATCAACCGGGCCACTCCCAAGACTCAATCGGCTCTGCTGGAAGCCATGGAGGAATTGCAAGTCACCGTCGACGGCGCAACCCACTACCTGCAGCACCCCTTCGTTGTCATCGCAACACAGAATCCCATCGAGTACGAAGGCACATTCCCTCTTCCCGAAGCCCAGCTAGACCGGTTTCTGATGCGCATCAGTATCGGTTACCCGGCCTTCGACGAAGAGATTTCGGTGATCGACCAACAGGAACAGGTGCACCCCATCGAAAACCTGGAAGCCGCCGCGACTCCCCAGGATATTATCAGCCTCCAGAACGCTTGCTCAGAAGTGTACGTCGACCGGGCCGTCCGCGAGTACATCGTTAGCCTGACGGAGGCAACCCGCAACCATCGTGACGTGGCCTTGGGCGCGTCTCCCAGGGCATCGCTCGGACTATTCCGCGCCGCCCGGGCCACCGCCCTCCTGCTGGAACGGGACTACGTAATCCCGGATGATGTCAAAGCCTTGGGGGTCCCTATTATCGCTCACCGGATAATTCTCTCCCCCTCCGCCAGGATGCGGGGCGTAAGGACCACGGACGTCGTGGCTGACCTGCTCAATTCCGTAGCGGTGCCCGGGGCAACCCGCTAGCGCACCCTCCGGGGACCACGGAAGCGATGAGCAAGAGAGCGATTGGTGTTCTAGCTCTGTTGGCGGTGGTGACCTTCTACACCTTCGGTACGGGGTTTGAGTTCTTCTTCCGGTTCCTGTATGCGATCCTGCTCCTCATCGCCATCGGGTTTGCCTGGGCCTGGGTCAGCCTGCGCGGTCTCGAACTCCAACTGACGCGCACGGCCACCAGGGGACAGGTAGGCGATTATCTGGAAGGCAGGGTCACAATCCTCAACCGAAACCGCCTCCCCAAGTCGTGGCTGGAGGTCGTGGAGTACACGGACCTACCCGGGCCTACCACTGGCCGCGGCCTGGCGTTGGTCAGAGACCAGAGCCGCACCTGGCGCACTGAAACGTACCTCAACAGGCGCGGGTTGTATCACGTCGGGGAAGTCGAAGTGACAAGCCAGGACCCCTTGGGAGTGTTCAAGCTGAGACGCCGGTTCCTTGAGCCGCAACCTTTCATGGTCTTGCCCGCCTCCGAGCCCTTGCCGGACCTCGACGTCCGCTTCGCCGGACTGCCCAGCGACAGCCGCGCCACCAGGCACGTGAACCAGATCACTACGGACGTGTCTTCGGTAAGGGAGTACGCACACGGGGATAGTCTCCGGCGGATTCATTGGCCCTACACGGCGCGGATGAACACTTTGATGGTCAAGGAATTTGACCTGGGTATGTCCGCCGACGCCTGGGTAGTCATGGACATGAACGCGGGCTCCCACGTTCCCGGCGGCGGGGACGGCGACAATACCGAGGAGCTATCGGTGACCGTCGCGGCGTCACTCGTTCAACGGCTTGTAGACCTCGACATGCCCGTGGGCTTGGCCACCAACGGAGACAGCCATCATGTCCTCCGTCCCGACAGCAACCCCGAACACCTGGGCCGGCTCATGGAAGCCCTGGCCGAGGTCCGGGCCCAGGGCAACACGCTGCTGGAGCGGTTTCTCTACGACCTCCAGCCTCATCTGAGCCGGTTCAACACCGTGACCGTGGTCACGTCTTCCGCCCGTTCCGATTGGATATCGGCTCTGAGCAACCTGAGGCGTCATGGAGTGGCCGTGTCGGTTGTGATGATCGACCGGGAGGACTTCGGGGCCCCCACCGGGATAGGCGTGTCGCTGGACTTTCTGTTTGCCAACGAGATACCCACCTATGCCGTGCGCAGGGGGCAGTCCGTCAACGAGGCCCTGCGTTTCCCGTTGGGCCGGGCCGAACCGAACCCAGACCTAGCCCATGCGGGGCGGTCTGAGGAGGCGGTCCGATGACGCCCAACGGCGCAATCGCGCCAGCCGCGGAAGGTCAGCGGGTCAACGTTGATGGTCTGGGAAACGCCGCTCTCGCAGTGATCAGGTATTTCCGCCCGTCCGACGGCTGGGCCGCGCTAGTGCTTCTGACGCTGAATCTGTTGGTAGTCATCTACTCGGTGGAGCAGGCCGACTGGGTGGACACGCCCAACCTGGCTGGAGTGCTCCTCATCGCGATGGTGGCGGGCCTGTTCCTGGCCCGAGTGCCGCTCTGGGCCGTGTTGGTCTTGCCTTTAGGGCTGGCCCTGGGACTGCTGGTGATCGTGTGGCGGCTAACCGACCTGGTGTCCCGGTCGGTGCAGGTCACGAGCGCGGACCAGCTTTGGGACCGGTTGCTACTCTGGTATGAGGCGGCGAAGACGGGGTCGATCAACATCGACGCCGTGCCCTTCGCTTTCGGTCTCCTGGTGGCGACCTGGCTTTGCGGTTACCTGGCAACCTGGGTCTTCGTCCGGTACCGGAACTTCTGGGGCGTGTTTATCCTTGGCGGGGCGGGAATCATGTCCAACCTGACCTACCTTCCCCCCAATGCCAGTGTGCAGCTTGGTCTTTTCTTGTTCACCGCCTTCTTGTTGGTGGCGAGGGTCCAGTCGGTGCGGAGGCGCCGTGATTGGGAAGCCCGCCAGGTGTCTTATGACGGACATTTGAGCGCTCTGTCATTGAGCGACAGCTTTATCCTTGCCATGGCCGTCCTGCTTCTCGCCTTTCTGTTGCCTGTAGGGGGAAAGTACGGGCCAGCCAACGACGCTTACGAATTATTCCGGACTCCCATCAGAGGCTGGGAGGACGATTTCAACCGCCTGTTTGCCGGCCTTCCCGCCCGTAAGCCTCTGGGCTACCGGATTTGGGGCGACGTAATGGCTTTCCAGGGCACGATTCACCCCACCAAGGCCCAGGTATTGTTTGTCGAGTCGGAAGTCCCTCTATATTGGAAAGCCCGCTCCTATAGCACATACACGCCGAAGGGATGGATCTCCGACGAGACCACGCTGAAACCCAACGATTGGGCACCCGCGGTATCTGTCCCGCAGCCCTACCTTAGCCGTTTCGATATCAGCTACACGGTTACTCCCAACTATGACTCCAGGACCCTCTTTGCAGGCGACCAAGTGATCGGAATCGATCGTGACGTGCGCCTGGAGACTTACGACTCCCCCACCTACGCCCTGGACATGCAAGGCGCGGGAAATGGAAGGGCGCTGTCTCCAAAGTTGGCGGATACCGCAGCGATCCTGCGGCAGACCCTTGCCCTGGGCGGCGAGTCGGTCAGCGACTCGTCCCTGGCGTCCCGGCTGCCGGATGAGTTTCGGTTGGTGGAAAGCGTCCGAAGCCGAGGGAGCGTGGACCGCGTGGTACTTGCCGAGGTCCTGCCCGCGAGGCCCGACATTCTGTCCGTCCAGAGCACGGGACGCGAAATCAAGGCTCTGGACAGCTACGAGATCATGTCCTCCGTGTCGATAGCCACGGCGAGCGAACTTAGACGCGCCGGGACCGACTACCCCACTTACGTCGTGGAACGGTACACCCAGCTCGACGATGAGCTACCGGACCGGGTCAGGGACCTGGCCCTGCAATTGACTGCCGGGGCGGATACCCCTTACGACAAGGCTAAAGCCCTGGAGTTTTACCTATCCGGTCTTCCCTATACTCTGGAGGTTGAGCCTCCCCCGTTCGATGCCGACGGAGTGGACCATTTTCTGTTCACCCTGGGCGAAGGCTACAGCGAGTATTTCTCTTCCGCCATGACCGTGATGCTGCGTTCGATAGACATTCCCGCCCGGTTCGTTACGGGGTACACCACCGGCGACAAAGCGAAGGACCAGGGCATATACGTGGTCACCGACAGCCACAGCCACGGTTGGCTGGAAGTCTATATGCCGGACTACGGATGGATTCCATTCGAGCCGACTCCCGGCAGGTCGCTCCCGGTTCCGGCCCCGCCAGTTCCTCAGGAAGTATTGGCCGGGGAAGTTGGTGGGACGGAAGCGTTGGACGACGAAGAATGCTTGGAAGAGCTCGAGGAGTGCGACGAAACCCTCCTGGACACTTCGGGCAACAGTCCTGGCACGGTGCCCCTCCCCTGGGGCGGTCGACTTGCCGCCATGTTCTTGTGGATCGCCGGCGGTGTTGCCGGGGCCGGCCTGCTGGGCTTCGTAGTCTGGTTGGCCTGGCGAAAGTTCATGACCCCGTCCGACGACCCTCAGACCGCATTCCGGCGAATGGCGGCCCTGGGGAGGTTGGCGTCGGTTGGTCCGGCCTCGCACCAGACCCCGTTCCAGTACCGCCAGCGGTTGTCTAACACCATTCCGGACCACCGTGGAGCGGTCTCGGTTGTCATCGATTACTATGTGCGCAGCATCTACGGGCGCAAAGAGTTGGACGAAGCGCAGCGAGAGGAGCTGACCCAAGCATGGTTGAGCCTCCGCATGGCGCTCTTCCTGCGAATTCTGCGGCCCAGGAATATCTGACGAGGTTGGGGTGATGGAATACAGCTACCAAATATTGCCCATGGGCATGGGCTGGATCGGACTGCTGGGGAGCGGCAAGGGATTGAGAAGGCTAAGTTTCAAACCCACTCCCGATGAAGCCTTGGAGGACTTGGGCCCGGAGTTAGAGGGCGCAACCGAAGACTCCTTGGTGTTTACCGGCGTCCGGGACTGCCTGGAACGGTACTTCGAGGGAGAAACACGGGCCCTGGAGTCCGTAAAGCTGGACATGACGGATGTTCCCCATTTCTACCGGGCCGCTTGGACGGCGTGCAGGGAGATTCCACCCGGCGAGACCCGGAGCTATTCTTGGCTGGCTGAAGCCGCTGGCAGTCCCAGGGGGGCGCGGGCCGCAGGGCAGGCCATGGCGAAAAACCGCTACGCTCTGATTATCCCCTGTCACCGGGTCATTGCCAGCAACGGCGACCTCCGGGGTTACGGCGCGGGGGGACTGAGAGTCAAGGCCCGGCTGCTGGACATGGAGCAGGCCGGGAGCGTGGGGACCACGACCTCATGACCCCGCACATATTCCGGTCCACCGAGGCCTGGGTCGAGCTTGGCGACATCAACATGAGATACCTGGACTGGGGAGGGGACGGCCCCCCGGTAATGGCGTTGCACGGCTTGGCGTCCTCGGCCCACTGGTACGACATAGTCGCTCCGCTGCTTCGCAACGACTTCCGCATCGTCGCGCCCGACCAACGCGGCCACGGGCAGACCACCCAGGCCCCATCTGGGTACGATTGGGCAACCTTGTCCAATGACGTGAGCGGACTGATGGACCATCTGGGGATACGCCAAGCTGCGGTCTTGGGCCACTCCTGGGGAGGTCACGTTGCCAGCGGGCTGGCGGCCTATGCGCCGGAGCGCGTCAGCCGGATCGTAATGATCGACGGCGGGTTCTTAAACGGCCACCTCTGGCCCACCGGGACATGGGAAGAGTTCTCCGAGACTCTTCGGCCTAGGAATGTCACGGGCGACCGCGAAGAATTCCTGGAAAGGCTGCGGACCCAACTCGCAGACTGCTGGTCGGACGAATTGGAGCGAGTCGTCCAGACGATGGTCTACGAGGACGAAGACGGCCAGATTCAAGATATCCTACGCCCGGACCACCACTACCAGGTACTACAGGCGATGTGGAACGAGCCTCCCTCGGCCATCTTGCCCAGGATGTCCTGCCCCTCGCTCATCGTGGCCGCCGGACCCAGACCTGACCGGGCGAACTCCGAATTCTCGCGGCGCAGGCAGATAATGGTTGCCGCCGCGGAAAAAGACCTCAAGAATGGGCGGGTTCATTGGGTGCCGGACACCATCCACGACATCGGGTACCACAAACCCCAGGAGTTGGCCCGGCTGATCTCGGAGTTCCTGCGCGAGGGTTAGGCAGGCCCGCCATAGACAGGCGAGACCTTGAGCGCGAAGAAGACGCAGTGGTCAACGGGCTTGGGGTCGGTGAAGTACATGAGTCCGCCTAGTTGGTCCTGGGAACGGGCTTGAACCAACTCCATCCCCCGCGCTTGCAGCGACTTCAATACTTCCTCTTCCTCGTAGAGCTGAAAGCTGCGTTCCGTGCCATAGTCCCTGTCAAATACCGTGACCACGCCGCTCCCGTTCTTAAACATGATCTGGAGCGCCCCTCCGTCACGGAGGACGCGGACCAACTCCGGCAATACGGTGGCATACACGATTTCCGGCGCGATGTGCTGGATTACCGCGTTGCAAGCCACAAAGTCGAAAGTCTCGTCCGGGAAGGGCAGCGGTCGTTCCAGGTCCGCCACGAGTACCCGGTCGGCGATCTCTGGGTGCAGGTCGCGGGCCGCCTGGATATTCTCTTCTATGGCGTCGACTCCGGTTACGTCGTAGCCTAGGGAGCAGGCATGGAGCACGTCGCGGGCTCCCGCTCCGCAGCCCGCGTCCAGCCCGCGTTTCCCTGGCGCAAGCTCAAATAGCCTGTCCCACAGGTCCCAGTCGTGCTTCAAATTCGGGTGGGAGCTTTTAACGTAAACGGACTGGCGGAACTCCTCGGCAACCTGGGCGTACTGTCGCGCGTATTCCCGGTAAAATCCTGGCGAGTAATCTCCCGATGTCATGCCCCATCCTCAACTTGAGTCCGTGTAGCCCGCCCACCGGCGTGAGGATCCAGTATAGCGGGGATGCCGAAGCATCGAAATGGGGCTTGTTTACCAGCCCGATTACCGTGACAATCAGGACGGGCAACCGACACCCCTTATCCTCCGGTCAGCTTTCCCGAAAATCAGGCCAGTGAGGTCGAACATGACAAGCTATGTGTATGTGGCAGCCCAGGATGACAACAAGGTATCCGTTTTCACCATGGACGAGAACACCGGCAGTCTGGACTTGCGGAGCGAAATCGCCGCTCCGGGAGGCCCGTCGTTGCTGGCGATAAGCCCAGACCGAGGCGCGCTCTACATTGGACACAGGGAGGTCCCCGAGATTACCAGCCACAGGATAGATCACGGTACCGGGGGAGTCACTCAGAACGGTTCCGTCACGCCGGACGGCGCCGCCGCCTTCCTGGCCACGGACCGCACCGGCAAATTCCTGCTGTCCGCTTATTACCAGGGCGGCCACGTCGCGGTGCATCCCATTGGCGTTGACGGCAGTCTTGGCGGCGCTCCCACAGCCTGGCTCGACACCGAAGTGGGAGCCCACGCGGTGCAGACCGACCGCTCAAACCGGTTTGCGTTCGTGCCGCACATTGCCCGGCAAAACGACAACGTATTGGAACCGCCCAAGAACATCCCCGGCCCGAACCGCATCTACCAGTTCCGGTTCGACGAGGCAACCGGCGGCCTGACCGCCAACTCGCCGCTGCAGTTGGAGCAGGACGATATGACCGGACCGCGCCATTACTGCTTCCATCCCAGCCTGGATGTCGTTTACTTCTCCAACGAACAGGGATGCAGCGTCTCCGCGTATCAGATCGGTCCGTCTGGAACCTTATCGGCCATCCAGACCGTATCCACTCTGCCAGCGGGGGTCACGGACCGCAACACCTGTTCCCAGATACAGTTTTCGCCCTCCGGCGACTTCCTGTTCGTTCCCAACCGGGGCCACAATAGCATTGCCAGCTTTACCGTCGACTCCGAGGGCCGTCTGACACCGGCGGGACATGCGGCGACAGAAGCCGTACCCAGCGCCTTCAGCCTCGACCCCCAGGGCAAGTTCGTGTTTGCCGCGGGGTCGGCAACCGGCAAGCTGGCTGCCTACAGCATCGACTCGCAGACCGGCGGCCTCACGCCATTGCAGACCTATTCCGTGGGCGCAAGGCCCATGTCGGTGCTGACCACCGCGCTCTGAAGCTGGTCCCGCCGGCATACTCTGGGACCAGGCGGCTTGTTGCCTCGAAATCCGGCTTCCGCTACAATCCCAAACGCTCCCAATCGCTCAGTGGACCGCGCCGGGGTAGGATCGGATTCCGGCGCGCCGACCCCTCAAACTCCTGGTCCAATATAGGGGAAAGACTATGCCCGATGGTGTCCTTACAGGCGTGAAAGTCCTCGACCTCAGCGAGGACATCGCGGGCTCATTCTGCGCCCGCCTTCTGGCCGACTACGGGGCTGATGTCCTCAAGGTGGAGCCGCCGAGAGGCGCTTTGCTGCGCCGCATGGGCCCCTTCCACCAAGACGACCCCCATCCCGAAAAGAGCCTCTTCTTTCTGGCCTTGAACCTGAACAAGAAGGGCGCGACCCTCAACCTTGAGACCTCCACCGGCCGTGCCTTGCTGAAGGAGATGGTCCAGCATGTAGACGTTGTCGTCGAGAGCTACAAACCCGGTTACCTGGCGGGGCTGGGTCTGTCCCACGCGGACCTGGAAGAGATCAACCCGTCTTTGGTCATGACCTCCATCACCCCCTTTGGACAGGACGGACCGTACAACCAGTACGAGGGTGAAGAGATCGTCAACTACGCCATGGGCATGATTATGAGCATCAGCGGCATCCAGGGCCGGGAACCGCTGAAGCATGGAGGGTTCCAGGCCCAATACGAGGGCGGCCTCAATGCCGCGGCCGCCACCGCCGTATCGCTCTTCTACCAGGGCAACACCGGGCTGGGCCAGCATATCGACGTGTCCGTGACCGAGGTCGTCGCTTCGACAATGATGGCCACCCAGACCATGTACCCATTCATGGGCGGGACGCAACCCAGGCGCCGGGCGTCGGGAGGACAATTCACCCATCCAATGCCATGCGCCGATGGATGGATCATCGTGCAGACCGGAGGCGGGGCCTCGTGGGAGGACATCGCCAACTTCTTTGAATCGGAAGAGATGCTCGAGCCTCGGTTTGCCGACGCCGGACAGCGCCCGCAACACGGCGAGGAACTGGACGCCTTGATCCTGGACTCGATCAAGGACAAGGGTAAATGGGACTTGTTCCGCCGCGCCGCCGAAACACGGATGCTCTTCGGGGTTGTACAGACTCCCACCGAACTTGCCGAGTGCCCCCAGCTTGAGTCCCGCGGCTTCTACAGGGAAGTCGATCACCCGGTAATCGGCAGGATCAAAGTTCCGGCGGTGCTGTTTAACTTTGACCTTTGCCCCTACCGGCTCCTTGGGCCGGCCCCAACTCTTGGCCAACACAACCGGGAGATTTACGTAGAGGGGCTCGGATACTCGCCGGAAGACTTCACCCGCCTACGCCAGCTCAACGCTGTTTAGTGGCTAGTGGTCAGCGCCGACGGGCAATCAACTACCAATCACTAACCACGGCCACCGGCCGCTAACCGACGGTCACTAACCCACAGGGAGGCAACCTTAGATGCCCCAACCGCCTGGGCCCCAACTGCCGCTGGAAGGAATTCGGGTCCTGGATTCAACCTACATCTTCGCTCTTCCCTATGCCGGGGGCCTGCTCACCGACTTTGGGGCCGAGGTCATCAAGGTTGAGGGGCCGGGGCACCCCGACCCGACGCGCAACTCCGGGTTGGCCGGCAGCTTCCCCGACAACGTGCTGGGCGAGGACTGGTGGAACCGGTCGTCAACCTACAACCTGATGCATCGCGGCAAGCGTTCCCTGACCCTGGACCTCACCGACGAACGTGGCCGTGAGCTATTTATCGAATTGGTGAAAATCAGCGACGTGGTCATGGAGAACTTCACTCCCCGTGTTATGCGGCGGTGGGAGTTGGACTATCCCAACCTGCGCAAGATCAAACCCGACATCATCATGGTCTCCAACACGGGCTACGGCCACAGCCAGGGACCCTACGCCAACTACCCGGCACAGGCCACCACCCAGGAAGGGACCCACGGTCACTGCTGGGTCACGGGGTATCCCGGCGAGGCCCCATCCAAGGCCGGGGCGTCTTTCGTTGACTTCCTCTCCACGTGGACTACCTTGTTCGCCATCGGCAGCGCGTTGCGGTACCGCAACCAGACGGGCAAGGGCCAATGGGTGGACATCGGGATGTACCAGGCGGGGGTGATGTTCCTCTCCGAATTCATCATGGACGGCATTGCAAACGGGCGTGATAACGACCGAATCGGCAACCGGCATCCCCACCGCGCTCCCCAGGGTTGTTACCCGGCCTCGGGCCGCGATGAATGGATCACTCTCTCGGTGGGCAGCGACGAGCAGTGGCGGGACATGTGCCGCGAGATGGGCAGGGAAGAGCTGGCCGCCGACCCGCGTTTCTCCGACCTTCTTGCCCGCCGGCGCAACCACGACGAGTTGGACGGGATTATCTCCTCGTGGACAACCGGATTGGACAAGTATGACGCGATGCACCGTTTGCAAGCCTTGGGCATTCCATCGGGCCCGGTGCTGACCGGGAAGGACGTCCACTTCGACCCTCACTACCAGAGCCGTGGCTTCTTCGAGCGGGTAACCTACCCGGAAGACCGGAACATCGGCACCAGGCCGTTCATCAGCCGCCCCTACAAGTTTTCCCGCACACCCCTTCAGATTCGCGGCCCCGCTCCGGTGTTTGGGCAAGACAACGAACACGTGCTACAGCAATTGTTGGGCCTGGGCGGCCCTGACTACGAACAACTGGTCCAAGACGCAATAGTAGGCACCGTGCCGACCAGGGGAGATGCGGTGCGGCGGCTGCCCCAAGAGCAACTTGTGGAGTTGGGCCTGCTCGCCGCCTACGATCCCGAGTACCGGCAGCGGTTGGGTATAGGCTAAACCCCTCCGACTACCCTTCGTCCTTCCAAAGCCCCAAAATTCTTGACACCCGCGCACTCCCGCCGTTCCGGACCGGAGCCGGAATCGAAAGGTATCTCCAACCAGCCACATCCTGGTCTTTGGACGCCTCCTGAGTTGGGGCAATCTCGCAGACGGCGGGCGGGACGGAAAACAGGTGGGGCTGCCCGCATCCCGTAACTGTTCAGTCTTGAGAGAGGGAAAGCCCCCTTTTGCGAAAGGGGGAGATTATCCGTGAACGTTCCGTCGCCGTTGCTAACTCTGAACGGTTATCGCATCCCCGAATTCTTGACACTCCAAAAGGCGGGGAATAAGCTGGAATAGTAGGGCCCGTAGCTCAGCGGTAGAGCGGCCGGCTCATAACCGGTAGGTTGCAGGTTCGACACCTGCCGGGCCCACCATCGCTTCCTGCCCCCTTATACTATGATCATAACCAGGCTGGTCCAGAAACGAGAATGCGGCACACTTGCCACGTTAAGGGCTGTCTATGTTAACCTCGGGTCCTAGCCTCGGAGGAGCGCGGTTTGCAGAGATTGGTCCTTTTCGACATAGACCAGACTCTTATCAGCATCGGGGCGGGCAACCGCCCGCAGAGGCAGGCCCTAAACATCGCCTTTGAACAGGTCCATGGGATCCCTCAAGCTTTTGACGATGTTGCTTTCACAGGGGGAATGGACTTGCCGCTGATGGTCGAGGTCTACCGTAAGTGGGGCCTGATTTCGGGAGGCTTGGAAGACCTTCCCGATCTATCCGACTTCAAAGCGGCCTATTTCGATCATTTCACCACGTCCCTGGATAGCTGGACCCAAGGCGAAATATGCCCGGGAGTGCCGGAACTTCTCGGGGCGCTAGCTTCAGACCCCGGGATCCAACTGGGGTTGGAGACAGGCAACTTCAGAGAGGCGGCGTTTATCAAACTTCGCAGGTATGGCCTGGACCACTTCTTTCATGCCGGAGGGTTTGGAGGAGATTACACCGATAGGGGCCAGGTTGTTGCCGGTGCAATTGCCAGTTGCCAGGAGGAGTCTGGACGGACCTATAGTCCAGGAGAGGTGTGGCTGATCGGGGACTCGGTCTCAGATATAGAAGCTGGCAACGCCAATGGGGTCCGGACTTTGGCCGTCAGCACGGGATTTTATTCCGCGCAGACCTGGCAAAGCTGAATCCTAGCCATGTTCTGCCGGACCTGTCCGATACAAAAGGGGTGTTAGCTTTTTTGCTTGGGCCGTAGCGGCCAACGTGCGCTCTAGAATATTCGGGCAGGTTTACTGCTGGCAAACTCTTCCGAGTCTCAGCGCTGGAAGCCGCCGGAGAGGCATAGGCCATCGACCCGTCTTCATCCAACTCCTACTCATCCTCACACCATCCCAGGGATTTCCCCGCCCCCGACGAACGCCCGGACCAATGACGCTACGGCGTCGGGGCGCTCCATGTACATGTTGTGGCCGGTATCTTGGACCTTTGTGAAGTGGAAGCTTGGGACCCTGGCGGGCAGGTCTTGAACGTCACGAAACCTCTCAGTCCGTTCGCCGCTTACTATGAACTGGATGGGTAAGCCAGGACTCTGGAAGAAGGGCCGAAGATCAAAATATTCTCCCTGCCGCTCCTCCAGGTTCACCGTGTCGGGCGACCACTTCATGTCTATCCTGCCGTCAGGCAACTCCATCGTCTCGTGGTTGACCACGTCTAGGATTACGTCCTCTCGCCATCTTCCAGCGGCCCTATGCTGCTTCAGGTAAGCATGTAACTCTTCCCGGCTGCTCCAGGTCCTCCGGGGACGGTTCGAACGGCGGGGCGGCACCTCTCCCGGAGCTTCCACGAACAGCATCGGCTCCAGAAGAACGAGTCTGCTGAAGAGTTCGGGACGCCTCTTTGCCAGCATGGCGAAGACGACCGCGCCGTTGGAATGCCCCACCGCGGTTACATCCCCCCGGCCAACGTCCAGCCCTATCAGGTCGCAAAAAGCGCTGACGTCCTCCACCCGGTTGGTGAACCTGTAACCCCTCGCGGTCCACTCGCTGTCCCCATGCCCTCTGGCGTCGAGGGAGATTACGTGGTAGTGAGGGCGGAGACTCCGAGCGACAGCGTCCCAGCTCCGCGACGTGCGCATCGCCCCGTGCAATAGTAGCAGCAACGGCCCGTTGTCTCCCCAATCGACGTATCGGAGGGTGATGCCGCGGACCTTGACGAAGTGGTTTTCAGGCTGCAATTCTGTAAATTCTCTGCTGATATTCCGGGCGATAATAGGCGGGGAATTCCTGGGTTCTTGCTCTACCGTCCAGGAGCTTAGCACCCAGGCTTACAGGTGTCGAGTTTGGCGGGAATTCCCAGTATTACCCTTCAAGACCTGTGTGCGTGCGGGCTGTTCTGATTGCGATATGTAGAATGGCAGCCGCCAGGTCCTGTATCTTAGCGGTTGAAATATAGCCGATGTCAGCGGAGATAGCATGACTATTCGTGATAACGCTTAGTCTCGGACGCATGAGGCCCGCTTGCCTCCAGACGTCGTGGGGACAAGGTTTCGTTATGGATTACGGTGGTAACAGAAGATACCGCCGTTCTGGACATCCAGACTTCACGGGGTTGTTGACAGCACTCGGTGACGCGGGTATCGTCTTGGGAACACTCAGGCGGATACGGGCAAACATCCCCGGTGCATTTCCCTGACGTGCCATTATCGACCAAGTGGTCAACGAAGAATTGGAGGCGTAACGTGACATTTTTCAAAGGGTTGCTGTTCGCAGCAATATTCGGACTTGTGTTTGTCATAGCGTGCGGAGGGTCTGAAGATCCAGCGGTCCCAGCCGCGCCATCCGACGCTCCCCCCGCCGCCCAGGCTACCGCCATGCCCGATGCAGCGGCCCCGGCGGTCCAAGCCACCGAGGCGCCCAAAATCCAGGCAACCGAGGAATTGAAGACCGCGCCTACCATACAACCGATGGTCGCTCCAACCGCCGCGCCGGAAACCGCAGGGAGGCCCGCGGTGGTCCCGCCTTTGGCCAAGCGTGACGACGCCCAGTACGGCGGCACGATGAAGATCGGCTACTTCCGCAAAGCCGCCAATATGGATGGTATTAGGAGCAGCGGTAGTTTCGACCGCATCTACCTGCACCTTTCCAACGAGTACATGGTGACCCTGGGGCGGCAGGCTGAGTACGAACCACAGGAGTCGCTGGCCTACGCCTTCGAGATTCTTGATGAAGGGCTTCGGGTCCGGTTCCACATTCGGGACGGCGTCCAGTTCCATCGCGGCGCCGGGGAGCTGAAGGCCAAAGATGTCGCCTTCAGTCTGAACCGCGTGCGTGACCCGGACTCCGGCGAGGGGGGCCAAAAGTTCTGGGCAGGTGTTAAGAATGCCGAGGCCGTGGATGATTACACCATGGACCTGCACCTGAACAAGTTCGACGGTCTGATTATCGCTAAGCACCTTTTCACTTACACTGACTACGTACACTCCGAGAGCTATTGGACCGACGTGGGCGCCGACGCCCACGTTAGTCTCCCCGCCGCCACCGGTCCCTTCGTGGTCGAAAGTTGGACGCCCGGCGTGGGTATCGATCTGGTCAAACACGACGACTATTGGAAGGAAGGGCGGCCCTATGCGGATGCCGCTGAGATGCGGGTCATCACCGAGACCCGCACCCGCCTGGCAGCCATCCAGACCGGCGCGTTAAACGCGGCCTGGCTCCAGGCTGAGATGGTGTCAGCGGCTACCGACGATCCCGACATTCAGGTATGGTCCAGGGCGGGAATGGGCTGGGACGGTTGGTATTGGAGTACCGGACTTCCTCCCTACGACGACATCCGCATCAGGAAGGCCCAGATCAAGGCGGTTGACCGGAAGGCGGTGAACAACTCGATTTACCTGAACACCATGAATAACCACAACGCCCACGCTTACGACCCGGCCTCCTCCCCGTTCGGAGTAGACCTTTCCGACTTGTGGGAAGGGGAGATGAAGTACGATCCACCGGCGGCAAAGGCGCTTGTGGAAGACTACGCCAATGAGAAGGGCCTAACGTTGCCACTGACGATCAAGGGAGTCTGCGAGCGCAGGCCCGACCGCCAGCAGTACTGCGAGTTCTTGCAGGCCGCCTGGGCTGAAATCGGAATAAAGTTCGATTTCTACATCGTACCCGCCGCGGCAGACCGGGGCAGGGTGATGCGGGAGTGCCAGACCCATGTTACCCAGACCGGTTCCACGATGAACCCCCTGGGCACCTCGTTGGAAGCCCTCGCGTCGTGGCACACCAACAACTACGCCGCAAACACCTGCAAGGACCAGGGACATGGACACGGTCCGGAGGGCCAGGCCATCCAGGACGCCCTCGACGAGCAGTTCTTGGCGGCGCAGCAGACCACCGACCCGGTAGAGCAGGCCGACGCCTACAAGGCGGCCCAGAGGATCGCTCTGGAGAACGCCTGGATCTACAACCCGTCCATGCACAGGGTCAACTACATGGGTTGCCATATTCCCACCACTGGCGGGTGCGACGAGAACCCCTTCTGGGCCCACGGTTTCTGGCACAGCCAGGACTTCTGGATAAAGCAGTAAACATCTAGCCTTGGGGCGCCGGGGCTTCAAAGCCCCGGTGATTCACATATGAAGACCTACCTGATCCGGCGCACCCTCAACCTGATACCGACGTTGATCATCGTGAGTATGATCGTGTTTGCGATGATCCGCATTCTGCCGGGCGATCCCATCTACACCCTGGCGGCGGTGGAAGAGTCGGAGGGAACCGAGATCGACCCGGAGCTTTACGCCCGGCTGCTGAAAGAGTACGACCTGGACAAGCCCATAATTGTCCAATATGGACTGTGGGTATGGGGAGTCTTCAAGGGGGACTGGGGCTCCTCCCTTTTCAGTCGGCAAGCCGTCCTGCCTCAGATCGTGCCGCGCCTGGGATTCACCCTGCAACTGGCGTTCCTCTCCTGGATCTTCGGCATCCTGATGGGCGTGTCCCTGGGGATCGTCTCCGCACTGAAACGAAACACGGCCCCGGATGTCGCGGCGACTACGTTCGCCATGACCGGCGTGGCCCTGCCCAATTTCTGGCTGGGGTTGGTGCTGATCGTCGTGTTCGGCGTATGGCTGGGTTGGCTCCCCATCTTCGGTTACGTGAGCATTATAGATGGCCCCTGGGAATGGTTCTCGCGGATGATCATGCCTGTGGTGACCCTGGGCACAGCTCTGTCCGCCACCCTCATGCGCCAGACCCGGTCCGCGATGCTCGAGGTGCTAGAGGAGGACTATATCCGGACCGCGCGATCAAAGGGGCTCCAGGAACGAACCGTCATCGGGGTGCATGCTCTTAAGAATGCGCTCCTGCCCGTGGTTACGGTAACAAGTTTGCAACTCGGCGGCTTAATAGGCGGTACCCTCATCACCGAGTCGGTGTTCGCTTTGCCCGGCATTGGGAAGTTCATCCTTGACGCTATCATCGAGCAAGACTACCAGGTGTTTCAGATGGGTATGCTCGTTATAGTTTCGGGTGTGGTCCTGGCAAACTTCATGGCAGACATATTGTATGCGTACCTTGATCCCAGGATTCGTTACGAGTGATCCAGTCCTCCCGTACATCCGGCTTCGGCCCCGTGGCCCCGGGTGATATCCTGGAACCAACGGAGAAGCCGGTGTACCGTGGGAGGCCCCAGGGACTTCAATTCTACGCCGGGCGTTCGTTGCGTAGCGGGGGGACATAAGTGGAGGACCTAAGTCTGCGCCAGGTGGACGTCTTGCGGGGTGCGGCCCGGGAGTGGGGGCCCGTAGTCATCCTGCGGGAAATGCTGAAGATTCGCCTGGCCAAGTTTGCCTTCCTGATCATCGCCATAACGGTGCTGGCAGCCGTCTTCTCACCCCTGCTAGCGCGCCATGACCCGGTCAAGATGGACCCCATGAACAACCTCTCCGCCCCGACCTCCAAGTTTTGGATTGGGTCAGACCGCTTGGGACGGGACCAACTGAGCCGACTCATATACGGCGCGCGCATCTCATTGATAATCGGAGTATCGAGCGTTGCCCTCTCCGTGCTCGCAGGCGTCGCGATAGGCACGATGGCCGGATATTTCGGCCGCTGGTGGGACGAGGTGTTGATGCGGTTCATAGATGGCCTGGCGTCGATCCCGGGGTTGCTGTTAGCCCTGGGGCTGGTGGCCGTCACCGGCGGGGCCGTTCTCAACGTGATCCTGGCCATCGCCATCACCGCGACTCCTGCTAAGGCGCGCCTTATTCGCGCCCAGGTGTTGTCAATCAGGGAGCGGGACTACGTCATGGCTGCCCGGTCCATTGGGGCATCGAATTTGCGTATGATTCTCGGGCATATACTGCCAAACTCCTTCGCACCCATCATCGTGGCGGCTACGTTGAGCCTGGGCGCGGCGATCATCGCCGAGGCCTCCTTGAGCTTCCTGGGCGTTGGCGTGAAGCCCCCGACACCGACGTGGGGAGGTATGCTGCGCCACGCATTCGAGACTGTCGAACGTGCGCCATGGCTGACCTTCACCCCTGGGGCCGCAATCTTCCTGCTGGTATTGGCCTTCAACTTCGCCGGCGACGCGTTACGGGACGTTCTGGACCCACGGCTCAGGAACACCCGGTAGGGAGGGGACTCTCACTCCTTGTTGGTCATCCTCGCACGATTGTTGTTGGGCATCGTCCTGGGCACGCTGCTGGCCATCGGGGGATACTTCGTCGGCTGGTACATCGCCTTCTCCTTGCCAGCAGGTGTTCCCCGGATGCCGTTCTTAATTGCTCCAACCGGTATAGGTGGCGGGGTGGGCACGTTCCTTGCCTGGTGGCTGGACCTGGAAGGCGGCTCGGACGGGAATAGACTGCTTGTCCTCGCCCCCCTGGCGCTGGCCGTCATATTCGCCCTGGGAGGCGCCTGGGGAGGCTTCTGGTACGGCGAGGACATCGAAGGGACGCGCGTGTGGCGTCACCCCACCACCCAGGCCATCCTGAACGGCACCGTAATCGCCAGCAACTCGGCGCTCCTGGTTTGGCATGTAGGAATAAGACTGTCGCACCGCCCCACACCCCCGGAAACGAGCGTGTCTCTCCTGCGGTCCTGGAGATCAGAGCGGCCTGGTTCCCGAGGCTCTGACGGCGAGGGCTTCGCCGGGAAGGAATAGCCATGAAGGATGCCGACTCGCTATTGGACCGCCGTAACCGGGCGTTGGTCCGGCTGGACCAGGGACACCGTGCCCTCATGGACTCCCTTGAGGGCCTCGACGCGGAGGAGGCCTTCCTCGGCTCCCGATGGTCTGTGAGGGAAGTTCTGCTTCACGTCGATTCCGAGAGCTTCGTCGACGCCCTGGAAAAGATTGCCCGGGGTGAGCAGGACATGCTTCCCCCCTTCTCATCCAGGGAAGAACAGTTTCAAAAAGAAATAGATCACCTGGGAGATACTCACCGCCGGTTCCGAGATCTGGTCTCGGGACTTACCGCGGAACAGCTTAGCAAGCCCGTAACGCCTCCCAACCCCATCAACTCTTTTCCCGGGCTGACGCTGCTGGAGTTGGTAGAGCGGGTTTCCGGCCACGAAGCCACCCACTCCAGGCAGATCGAATTGACCCGCAAGTATGTGGAGGCATTCCGGTCCAAAGAGCACGCTGTGAGCGTAATCACCCTGGGAGACGGGTCTCCGGAACGGCTCTCCGAAGGCGTGAGGGGCCTGCTCAACCAGGCCGACTACGTGGCTGGCAGGCCGGATGCCCTTGCCGCGGTCCGGCAAATGGTCCGGGGTGTGGAATTGACCATCACCGACGAAAACACTGGAGAAATCGTCTCCCGTCTCGCCCGGGAAGCCCGCGCGGGGATATGGGGAGTGGTGGTCTCCCTTGGCGACTCTGAAGGCGACGCCAGCCGGTTGATTGAGCTGGCCAGGCAACACGCCGACGCGGTCGTCGTTTACTGAAAGAGTAGGCCAAGGGCAGCCCCAAAACCCATACGCCCAAGTTGATGGTTAGAACCCACCGGTGTTTCTTGGCTAGGGCGTGTCGTCAATTTAAGGATAGCAGTCTCATAGCGTCTGTTTTCGTCATTCCCGCGAAGGCGGGAATCCAGAATCCGGCATCCAGCAAAGACGCATTGGCTATCCAACGTGTCTGGATTCCGGCTTTCGCCGGAATGAAGGTGAATATGACGACACCCCCTAGGAAGATGTGGCGGTGCAACTGTTCAGACTCGATGACGCGGATTGGCTGAATCTCACATCGGTCAATCCCATGATGATTCTCAAACGATATCTCTCAGCCGCAACCAGTCATTCCCGCCTTCGCGGGAATCCGAGAATGCCAATGATAGTGACCGTTGCTAGTTGCAGACGCTCCTAGATTCCGGCTCAAAGCCTGCCCCGTACTGGATACGGGGGCCGGAATGACGGGCGGAGGTGCAGGAAAGATGTATCGAGCCTGAACAGTTACTCATCGGCGGAGTGTCCCTGCGGGAAGTTGCCTATGGCTGGGAGGTACTGGGCCGCCTGGCTACCCGGTATACTACCCACTGGGACGCCTGGTTGACGCTGTTTCCGCGGCCTCTTCCGTGCCCTACCGCCTGTATATGTTCCCCGCGGCGGTGCGTTCGCAGTTCAGGCGGCGGTTGAGGTGCAGCCCTTCCAGCACGAATTCCACCGCTGATGCGACGGCTTCATCCCGGTCGTCGCCGGTCAGCCGCTTGACCGCTGCGGCGAGTCCGTCAATCTGACCAAGTAGCTGGGGGTAGGCGGAAGCCCTTGTTTCGCTGCCGACTTCGGCGGTCTGGCCCAGGTCGAAGGCGGTCACGATGTCTTCCAACTCGGCCACGTCGAAATAGCTTCCGAAGACCCGCAGGACCGCCCGCCGAGTCAAATCATCGGTGACGCGGCTCTCGCGGCCTTCTTCAAATGTCTCCAACTCGATCTTGCCGGTGAACGACGCGACGATGTAGGGCAGGTCGCTGGACCTGGGGCAGACCCACTCGTCCTCGTGCAGGATGGCCCGCCGCACCGCGTTGCCCAACAATGTCTCGAAGTTGGAGATGGACACCCGGACGCTTACTCCGGAGCGCTGGTTGATCTCGCTGCTCTGCCGGGCTTGGCTGGTCACCTCCGCAAGAATTTCTTTCATGTAGTCGGGGATAATCAGCTTGTCTTCATCCGGGAAGCGGCGGCGCTCCTGCTCCATGATGGCGATTTCGTCTCTGGGGTCCTTCGGGTAGTGGGTGTGTATCTGGGAGCCGTAGCGGTCCTTCAGGGGCGTAACGATGCGGCCCCGGTTGGTATAGTCCTCCGGGTTGGCGGTGGACACTACGTACACGTCCAGGGGCAGACGGATGCGGTAACCTTTGATCTGAACGTCCCGCTCTTCCATCAAATTGAACAACCCCACCTGAATGCGCTCGGCCAGGTCGGGAAGCTCGTTGATGCAGAAGATGCCCCGGTTGGTTCTGGGTACGAGACCGTAGTGGATCACAAGCTCGTCGGAGAGGTAGTGGCCTTCGGCGACCTTGATGGGGTCTATCTCCCCGATCAGGTCTGCGATTGAGATGTCCGGAGTGGCCAGCTTTTCGGAATAACGCTCGTCCCTGGATATCCATTCGATTGGCGTGTTGTCGCCCAGGTCTGCCACCTTGTCCAGGCAGGGGCGGCAAATGGGGTCGTAGGGGTTGTCGTTGATCTCACAACCCGAGACCTTGGGCACGCTTTCGTCCAGTAGGTTCACCATGCTGCGAATCAAACGGGACTTGGCCTGGCCGCGTTCACCCAACAGAATGACGTCTTGACCGGCGAGGATGGCGTTCTCCAACTGGGGGATTACCGTTTCATCGAACCCGATGATGCCGGGGAAGACCAGCTCTTCGGCCCTGATCCTGGATATCAGGTTCTTGCGGATCTCTTCGCGGACCGGCAGCACCTCGTATTGGCTGGCCCGCAACTCTCCGATGGTGGTTGCCCTAGTACCAAGCGTCATTCCAATCGCTCCATTTTGAAATGAAAGATGATGCCTTGCCGAGACTCGGCTCTCCGTGGGACCGGGTTCACTCGGTTGCCGAGGATGCCACAGTATAACCCAATCGGCGTCCGCGGGAATAGCGGAGGGAAACGGTAACTGTTCAGAGTCGATGTGTCCTTCCTACCCCCAGCCCGTCTTTCCGGGCTTGACCCGGAATCCAGGAACTTTCGCAACCAACAACGGTCCCTATCATTACCATATCTGGATTCCCGCGAAGGCGGGAATGACGGGTTGCGGCGAGACATCTCAAGAGGATTATCATAGAGATGACCGACGTGGGATTCAGCCAATCCGCGTCCTCTAGTCTGAACAGTTACGGGAAACGGGCGCGACTGTTCAGAGTTAGCAACGGCCACGGAACGGTCACGGATAATCTCCCCCTTTTGCGAAAGGGGGATTGAGGGGCAGGGCAATCGCGTCTTAAAATATGGGCATAATGAATATCAAGTTAATTGATAGTGTGGATGGGTTTTGCACTCTATCGACACCAAGCAGGCAGTTTTTGGGAGCCCTTTGTCCATCAAACTTCCGGTGGTTCAGGTTGCGGACGCAATTTCAAGCGGATTCTGCACGACAAAACATCGGAAAATCGCGCGACCACATCGTTACGAATTAAGACGCGATTGCCCTGGATTGCGGGGGATTTCCCTTCCGCCTCAACATCCCGTTGGTTTATAATTAGAATACGCCACAGGAATTTTAGGTCCCTGGAGACCGTTAGGCTGCCATGCTGTTTCGCATAGCGATGCCACTTATCATGATGTTGGGGCCCCGCCTGCTGCCGCCCCTACTGAAGTACGTTCTTCTGGTGTGGAGGTTGACATTCGACCGGCGCGTCCCGCTGGTGTTGCGCGCGCTGGTCCCCCTCGCCCTGCTCTACTTCCTGTCCCCCTGGGACTTGGTTCCCGACCGGTTCGGCGTCATCAGCAAGGTCGACGACTTTTTGGTCCTTGGAATGGCCCTGTTGCTATTGCTCAAACTCTCTCCTCGTCACGTCATCAACGAACACCTGGGAATCCAGCCCCCGGACAATCCTCCACAGGAAAAAGACCCTGACAAGGTTGTGGACGGTTCCTCCAGGCCGATTGACGAGAGTTAACCGCTTCCCCTGCGATGGCGGTCAGGATATGACTGGCAACTCCCAGGGCGATTCTAGCGTCGTTCCCGGCTCTGGCACGTCCCTGTACATACATGTCCCGTTTTGCAAGACCAAGTGCCCTTATTGCGATTTCAACACCTACCAGGGCATCGAAAACCTGATGGGGCCGTACCTCAATGCGCTTACCCTCGAATTGGACCTATGGGGAGAGACGCTGGGACATCCCCTGGTCAACACCGTATTTTTTGGCGGCGGGACACCCTCTTACCTGCCGCCCGGGCAAATCCAGCATATTTTGGCGAAAATCGCCTCGTCCTATACCGTGTCCGACGCCGCCGAGATCACCATCGAAGCCAACCCCGGCGACCTCGATCAAAGGGCGTGTGAAGCCCTGTTGCGGCAAGGGGTGAACCGGCTGAGCATCGGCGTCCAGAGCCTGGACAACGACCTTCTGTCCCTGCTCGGGCGGCGGCACTCCGCGGACCAGGCGCTGGAGGCGTTCGGAGCCGCTCGGAACGCCGGGTTCTCCAACGTAAACCTGGACCTGATGTACGGCCTTCCTCAACAGACCTACCTCCAGTGGGTAGACACAATGGAACTGATGCTTTCCCAAATGCCCTCCCACATCTCCCTTTATTGCCTGACTCTGGAGGAAGGGACACCCCTCCACCGGTGGGTAGAACAGGGAAAGTTGCCGACGCCCGACCCCGACTTGGCCGCCGATATGTACCATCACGCCGAATCTGTCCTGGAGAGCGCGGGCTACCACCATTACGAAATCTCCAACTGGTGTCTGCCCGGACTGGAGAGCCGCCACAACATGGCCTACTGGCTCAACCATGCCTACCTTGGCGTTGGTCCTGGAGCCCATTCCAGCATGTCGCAGCACCGTTTCTGGGACGTCTCCTCTCCCGTGAAGTACCTGGCGGAAGTGGAGCGGTGGGCCAGGGCGGAGGCGCGTCCGGTTGGTGAAATCACTGGAGACCTCCTGGAAACCATTCCCCCGGTGGGAGGCTACGAATATTGCGGAGGGGATACTTCCTTTGCCGAGGCCATGATCCTCGGGCTCCGGCTGCTGGACGGAATGGACCTTGAAGCTGAGTCAGTGCGTGTCGGCGAAGACCTGGCGGCCCGGTTCGACACGGAGATAGGTGACCTCGTGGACCTGGGGCTGCTGGACCTCAATGGCAGCGAGCTTCGTCTCACGAAGCCCGCATACCTGATCGCCAACCAGGTGTTCAACAGGTTCGTGTAGTACACTCCCTACGTCCCTTTGTGTAAAATCACTCCATCCCCACCCTGGCTCAGGGAGAATGTCCTTCCGCTATGTATGTAATCGGAACCGCGGGCCACGTCGACCACGGCAAGTCCACCCTGGTCAAAGCCCTGACCAACATCGACCCGGACCGGCTTCCCGAAGAGAAGGAACGGGAGATGACTGTTGACCTGGGCTTCGCTTGGATGGAGCTGCCCAGCGGCCGGGAGGTGAGCATCGTCGATGTGCCCGGCCACGAGCGTTTCATTAAGAATATGGTTGCCGGAGTGGGCGCCATAGACCTGGCCATGCTCATCGTCGCCGCCGATGAAAGCATTATGCCCCAGACCAGGGAACACCTGGCGATTTTAGACATCTTGCAAATCCGCAAGGGCATGGTCGTTGTCACCAAGACTGACCTGGTGGACGAGGAATTGGTGGAGTTGGTCAAGGCGGAAGTGGAAGACGTCCTGGAAGGGACCTCTTTCGAGGGATGCCCCATGGTCGGCGTGTCCGCCTACACCGGCGACGGGCTGGACGATCTACGGGCCACCATCGACCAAGTCTTAAACGACACTGAAGTGAGACGGGACGTGGGCCGGCCCCGGCTGCCCATCGACCGTTGCTTCTCGATTTCCGGCTTCGGCACGGTGGTTACAGGCACGCTGATCGACGGTTCGTTGGCTGTGGGACAAGAAGTCGAACTGGCTGGTTCAGGGCGCAAGGGCCGCATCCGCGGGCTGCAGAGCCACCAGTCCAAGGTGGAAGAGGCCCAGCCAGGGGTCCGACTGGCGGTGAACGTCTCCGGTCTCTCCCGCAGCGACATCGAGCGGGGCCAGGTGTTGACCCCCGCTGGTTGGCTCCCGACCACCATGAGGGTGGATGCCCGGTTTCGGATGGTGAAGAACGCTCCCCATTCCCTACGCCACAACGAAGGCGTAACCTTTCACATCTTCACCAGCGAGTCGCCAGCCAGAGTGAGGCTCCTCGACGCAGACCGGCTCGCTCCCGGCAACGAAGGCTGGGTGCAGGTGCTTCTGTCCAACCCATTGCCGATGGTCAAGGGAGATTTCTTTGTCATTCGCTCTGCCGAAGATACTTTGGGCGGCGGGCAGGTCGTCGATCCGAATCCAAGGCGACGGCACCGCCGATTCTCCACCGAAGTCGTCGAAAGACTGATGACCCTGGACGAGGGCACCGGGGAGGACATCCTGCTCAGCGTGGCGGACCAATGGGGGCCGTGCGGCGCGACGGCGCTGTCCCGGCGGTCCAACTTGCCGGTTGAAGAGGTAATGGAACGTGTCGGGAAGTTGGAGGAGGACGGTGACGTAGTGGTCCTGGGAGACCTGGCGAGCGACTCGGACGCAGTGGTCTACTCAACCCAGGGTTGGAACATCCTCAAGAGCAAGGTGGCGTTGGCGTTGCAGCGTCATCACAACCAGTTTCCGCTTCGCCGCGGAGCGCCTACCCAGGAGATCCGCTCCCGGTTGGAAGTGCCCCAACCCGTGTTCTTGAAGGTCGTGGCTAGGCTTACATCGGAGGGATTCTTGGCGGAGGACCGGACTTCCATTCGGCTGCCGGACCACGAAGTGTCGCTGACCCCACAAATGGAGCAACAGGCGGCGGCTTACGTCAAGTCGCTCGAAGAAGAGCCCTACTCGCCCCCCAGCGACCAACGTCTGGACCCGGAACTACTGACGGTGCTCGTCGAAGACGGGAAAGTCGTAAAAGTGAACGAGTCCATCGTATTCTCCTCATCCGCCTACCGGGACATGTCCGATAGGGTGGTCGAACGCCTGAAGTCCAACGGCAGCATTACCGTGGCCGAAGCTCGGACAATGTTCAACACCAGCCGCAAGTACATCCTCCCATTCCTGGAATACCTGGACCAGCAGCAGATAACCCGCCGCGTCGGCGACGACCGGGTCTTGCGGTAGGGGATAGGACCTCTTTTAGTTGGCAATCCCGAAGATTCCAGGTCCCCAACTCAACCGGGGAAAGGACCGAATTTGCGCTCCGCCACAAAGAGGAGCCGTGCCGCGAAGATATCGCCCCTCAGAAGTGCGGCGAATTATGACCTATTTGGGCTGGGAGTTCAGCCACTATCGGGGAGATCACTCGATTTTCAGAAGGGTGGGCGCGGCCCTCGCTCTCCGTTCCCGAAAATCGCCAAGAGTTGGCTCGAGGCACCCTATCGACCATCCTACGAGCCTTGGGTTTGACCAGAAGGGAGTTTGATAGAATAGCCGAAGAGGTGCTGTGATGGTCATGCAAAAATTCACCGTGGTATTGGTCCCGTTGGAGGAAGGAGGCTACCAGGCATTCTTCCCCTATTACCCCAATTGCGTCTCCGACGGTTTGACGGTCGAAGAAGCTCTGGCAAACTCCAAACTAGCTTTGGAAGGGGTCCTGCAAGCAGACGATGATAATGACGGTGATTGCGTCCCTCCCGGAGTGCACGCGCCCCATGTTGTCATAGGTGAAGTAGATGCTCGAGTCCCCTCCAGGCTAATCGAATCAGCCGAGACTATATCGACCGGGACCTGACCCATGCCCCTTGACCTTGGCAATACATTCCTCCAACTGGACCGTGTCAGCGAGGAACTTGGACGGACCCGGGAAGACCGGCTTGGAAGGCTTCGCGGGTTTATCGGCGCGGCGCAAGACGTCAGCCGGGAGACGGCCAGTGGGAAAACCGCCTTCGACCCGGAGCGTCCCTTTCTGGCGGCGCAGGTCCAAGACCGGCTGCTGGGTAGCTACGGGCCGTCAGACACTCCCCGCGATTGGTGCGTGGTGGCGGTGGACGGGTCGCACATCGACGTTGACCGCCATTTGCCAGTGGCAACGTATCTGGTCAATCTGGGCGGATGCCAATTGACCTACGGCTCTCAGCCCAATGCCCAACTCTTCAGCCAACCAGACCTGGCCTATGAGCGTGAGGACCTGTACATAGCAAACCCCTCCAACCGGGCACAGGAAGAGCCTGTGACTGGCGCATTGCTGGGTCTCATCAGGACGGTGCGGGAGTTGGAGCGGCTGGCCGAAGTGGTGGAAGATTGTCCTCCTGGACTGCCTACGCTGGCCCTGGTGGACGGGTCGCTGGTGTTGTGGGGGTTGTCGGGCCGCGGGTATCCGCCGTTTGTCCGGGACACCATCATCCAAGGCCGGATGCTTCCCGCGTTGGACCGGCTTAGGGAACAGTCCCGGTTGCGGCCCCTGAGCGTGGCGGCCTACGTATCGCTGCCCAGAAGCGCGGAATTGGTCAACGCAGCCAGGTCCACCCTCTGCCCCTTTGAGTTCTCCCAATGCAGCCGTTCTTGCAGCAACCGCCGGTCGATAGTCTCGCCCTGTGAACAGGCCAACGACTTTCTTGACCGGGACATTTTTCAAGAAACCCTTGCTCCTGGCTGGCGTTCTCCGGTTTACCGCACCAATTCTTCGGTGCCTCGGGAGAGCTACGGGGAGCACCAGGTCGATTTCTATTACCTCCACTGCGGGGAAGAGATCGCCAGGGTGGAGACCCCGTCCTGGACCGCCGAAGACGAGGGCTTGTTGGCTCTGGGCCATAGCCTGATATTGGACCAATGCCGGAGGGGTCAGGGCTACCCGGTGGCGATCTCAGAGGCCCACGAGCAAGCCGTGATAAGCGGCAAGGACCGGGAGCTATTCAAGCGGATGGTGGCCGAGAGCCTTGAGCGCAGGGGGATGCGCGCCTACACCTCGGAGAAGGACCGCTCCAAGCGCACTCCCTGGGTCTAATCGGGGACTAAACCCAGAATTCATGGGGGTCGTAGCGGCAGGACCCGTCCTTGCGTTTCGCCATCGGATCACTCCGGCTCCAGATGTGCCCGAAACTCCTCGTAGCTGTTGAACTGGGCCACCGTGTGCAGGAACTCGCTCAACGATCCGCTCCTCCGCCGCAACTCCTGTAGCTGTCCATGCACTGGACTGACCGACGCTGGGCTGGTCGCGTAGGAACCGTGGAAGGCGAAGTAGGCCTGGTTTATCTTCCGGATGAAATAACCGTGCCGCACGAATAGAAGCCTTCGCTTCTCCATGTAGGCTTCGGCTTCCTCGATTTTGCCCTGGGTCAAAAGCTCCTGGGTACGGACCCGGGTCTCCCGCATCTCTTTCCTGAAGTCGAAGCCAATTTGGCTGGCCACCGCCGCCGGGGTTTCCGAGGCTATCCCCTTCCCGGTAATGGCGGTGAAGGCGCGGCCTCCTAACTCCTGCCCGGCCAGCGTCGCCGCCGTCTCGTTCAGCGTGGTCATTTCCGGGTTGTCCCAGAAGTGTTGTCCCAGAGGCTGGAGGAAGAACCAATGGTGAAGCCACTCGTGCGCAGCCGTGACCACCGCGTGGCGCATTCCCCCTGCGTCGGACACCACACTTGGATATACGGCGACTCCTCCGGTACGGGCCACGAGGGCGGACAGGTCCTTTTCCTGGAGGAATTCCGCTTCGATCCTTTCCCTTACCACGTCTCCAAGTCCGGGTTTTAGGAGCACGGTATCCTGCCGATAGATCCGGTCCCTGGGAGAAAGCACCAGCACTCCGGGCGACCTGGCGAACACCGTATCGACCGGCGGAAATATGAGCCCGATTCGGGAAGCGAAGCCCTCCGCAGCCAGGACCGCGCTTATCTCGGCCTCCACGGCTTCTTCCACCTGGGGAAGGATATCATTGCGCCGTTCGCGGATTTGTTCGATTCTGGCGGTTGGCGGACTTGGTCCTCGGGGAAGCATTCCGCCGCTTGAAATTCCGGGGAATCTTGACCGCCTTTCCAACTCACGCATCTCCCTGCCCAGGGAGAAGAATTCCCGGACCAGGGCTTTACGCGTTTCGCGGTCGGGTTCGGCGGCCCATGGCAACAGGTCCCACGACTTCCGGACCCACTTGTCCAAAAAGTTGGACACTTCCCAATCAAGCAGGCTGTAGCGGTATGGAATTACCAGAAGTTCCAGCTTGTCGGGGCGGTAGGAGTTGTTGCCGGCGGCCAACAACAGGAAGGCCAGCGCGAGGGCCAGCACACTCCTGGGCCACCGCTTCAGCAAGGCGAAGTTACGCCAGGACCCGGTACCGATAGCTGGACCCCAGCAGGTCGTTTTCTTCGAAGCGGGAGTAACGGAGGGGAGAGATGTCGATGGAAGTGGACGCCCCTTGAGCCACCAACTCGGCCATGGTCACACCGATCATTGGCGACAGTTTGAACCCATGCCCGCTGAATCCAACGGCGCAGTAGAGACCTTCTATGCCCGGCACCTTGTCCAAGATGGGGTGCCAGTCCGGGGTGGTGGTGAACAGCCCGGACCATCCGCCGCGAAAATAGGCGCCGGACATGTCCGGCAGGCGCCGTTGCAGCCGGCGGACGGCGTCGGCCATTACGTCCATGTCTACTGCCTGATTGTAGTTGTCCAGTTCGACCTCTTCGTCGTCCCCGAAGCCCATCAAAGTGAAGGACGTTCCGTCGGGCCGAAAGGAGAAGGACTGGGCAATATCGCCCACCGTGGGATGGAAGGGCAACAGGTCGACAGGTCGGACCAGATACGCTGCCTGATGACGAACGGGCACGAGAGGCACGTCAACCCCAACTTTGGCCAATTCACGCTTGGACCACGGCCCGGCGGCGACCACGGCTACCGGAGTCTCCACGCGGCCCTGGGCGGTTTTTACAGCCCGCACGCGACCGCCGTCGACCTCGATCCCCAGGGCCGGAGTCTGTGGCAAAATTTCAGCTCCCATCTCAGTGGCGCGGTTGGCGTAAGAGGAAGTTACCAGGTATGGGTCGGCGTAACCCGACTGGGGTTCCCAACCCATCGCCTCGTCCTCGCCCACGCTGATCATAGGCGCGATGTCCCGCAGGTCGTCGACGGTGACCACCATCGTGTCGATGCCCAGGTCGAGTTGCATCGCGACGTTCTTCTCCAGCCCTGGCCGGTCCTCGTTCTCGACGATCACCAGGTAACCCGTCTCGACGAATCCTGACGGGCCTCCAACCGACTCCTCGAAGTTGGCGAATATGCGGCGGCTTTCCCATGCCATTGAGGCCGTCACCGGATTGGAGTAGTGCATCCGGCAGATAGCCGCAGTCCGCCCCGTAGACCCGGAGTTGAGGACGTCCCGCTCCAGCAAGAGAGTGTCGGTGATCCCCAGGCGTCCCAGGTTGTACAGGATGCTGCATCCCACGACGCCCCCTCCGATGATTACTACGTCTGCCGAATCCTTCATGGTTTGACTTCCTCCGGTCGCTGGATGTTTGGCAATCGGGACACTTTGAAGAGGTTGGCCCCTACCGGAAATATCTTAGCTCATCCCAGAGGTTGCGGTCAGCCCGGCCGGGGCCGCCAAACCCTTTCCCGGGGCAAGGCCGGTACTGGCCACGTGGGCACCTGAGGGCTGCAATAATAGTGGGTTGACCCTATTCCACCGTGCTATCGATGATTCTAATAATAGAAGACGTAACTGTTCAGACTGGGGCGAGGTGGGGTTTGGAGAGGATGGATTGTAGGGCTTGGTAGGGATTGCGTTCTTGCAGGCGCCAGGTGCCGAACAAGGAAGCCGGGATGCTCTTGGTCTCGCTCCCCCGCTCCGAACAGGCGCCGCCGCTGATCTTCCGGCTCACCACCGGCGGGCGCAGACTACGCTCCGCCGCGTTGTTGTCCGCGTTGTTGTCCGCGTTGTTGTCCGCGCCGGCCCGGGGCTCGGCGGCGAAGGTGAATAGCTCCGGCAGGAAGCGTTCCACCCGCCGGCACAGCGCCCTCATGGGCGCATCGCCGCCCAAGTAAGGCTTACAGATGGACCATAGCCACTGCCGGCAGCGTTGTTGCCGCTCTACCCGCCGGGCCGGTTGGCTTTGACCCAAGACGGCGGCTTCCGCTCCTTCCCGGCATCGGGTGGCGGCTTTTGTTGGCCTTCCAACCCGGCGGTCCGGGCTTCCGGAACTTGGATATGACCAAAGAGCCGGCCAACTAGCTCAATCAATTCCCCCCGGGAGAACCCGGCCAAATCCTCAGGCAAACTCATGCCTTCACTTTACCCGCGTAGTACCTTCTTCCATTCGTGGACTCAGCGCGGTTTAAGCCCAGTCTGAACTGTTACAAGCCAACCAACCGTTCAGGAATATTCCGGGGCAGATACGCCAAGATGTCGGCGACGCCGAGCGGCTCAGTCTCCCGATTCCATAACCCGCCTCAGTGTCCCCGAAACAGGCCGTAACTTGCTATCCGCCCCTCCCGTACAGCCGTTCCATTGCCGCCAGGGCCTTTTTGATGTCCAGACGGCTCAGGTAATGCTTCCGGAGCACCTCCAGGGTACTGTGGCCCATGATCTGCTGGACGAACATCACGTCGAGGCCGCCACTGCTCCACTTCGCGTCGATAAGCGGCCGGCCCTCGTACTGGTCTCCACTACAGCCGGTGGGCCAGGCCCTTCGGGCCAAGAGAACCGGAGACTGATTATTTCTCTACGGTCCGGCCCGACCCTCTTGACCATGTTAGTAGGGAGCCGGACTATCGCCCTTCCAGCACGATCATACTCCACAGCTCCAACTCGGGAACATGCAGTTCCACGGCGCCATTCTTTTCGGTCCAGGCGAGTCCCTCCGTGGGCACGTCGTCCGGCGTGACAATCCTAACCTCGCACGTGGTGAACTCTTCCGGTAGCGCCAGGGCGATCTTGAGGTCTCTCATCACGTTGTTCCAGTCACGGTTTGCATCGTAGCCATAGTCGTGTTGACCAAGTGGACAATCAGCCTGTTCTCTTCCCGCTGGATGACTGGGCTTGCAAACAGTTCAGTAAGAAAAGCCTCGAATCTGCCGCCTGCCGGCTCCCTGTCAATACCCATCAGCCATTGCGCCGCGAAAACACTTTCCGAGTATTCCCGGTAAGCCAGAATCGAGAAGGCGTCTCTCAGTGTCAGTTTTGGAATTACTACCCTCAGCAGTTAGTATTACAACGACGGTTCCTCAATTTGGTCAGGCATTGGCCGGAAATCGCTTCGCGGAAAGCATGGCCACAAAGCTGTCAAGCGCGTGGGCAGGTAGCCATGAAGAAGTCTTCAAGGTCCCTTTCTTGCGAAGCGTCGTTGTAATATTAGGTTAATGTGGCGTTAGTTGAGTCACGGCTGCACAGGGAGGGCTGCCAATTCCACCAGAACATTCTCCAGCCGCTCCGCCAGCACGTCAATATTCGCGGCGGCGTCTTCGCGAGACATGGTCCAGGCTTTGGCGCGGGTACTTGAGGCATCGATAGTAAAGGAGTCTGTGGAGAATTGGTCAGCCCAACTTTCCAGAAGTCCACGAAGGTTTGAGAGCAAGCTCTCGAAAAAGTCGGGGCTCCAGTTACCACACCCAAAAGTACACTCTCTCCATCCACTTCTTGGGGCGGTCGGGTACAACCAAGCAACGGTCAGAGGTAGCCGCCATGAAGGGCAGCGGGCACGAATGCTGACGCCCCTTGAACCCCACTCAAAACTAACGTTGTGTTTGCTCACCACATCCAGTAGCCGACCGGTGGCCTCTTTGGCTTCCGGACTTGGCATTTGATTGAGAAATTCGTCGAGGTCCATCCGGCTCCTGGCCGTCGAGGCCCTCGCCGGAGCGGCGGCAGTCCTGCCTATGACCCGCGGCACCAACGTCCTACCCGTCACGCCACGGAATTGCCTGATTTCCACCGCCAGTACTTCAATACCCGGCATTTGCTCGTTGAGGAACTCCACCACGCGGGTCAACTCGTCGGGGATTACGTCGGCGACGAACAGCAGGCGCAGGCGGGCGGCCCGCAGGTTGGTCTCCACCCGCTGCCAGAACTCGTCGGCGTCAGGCCCGCCGTCGAACTGCAACAAGGCTGCCAGTCCATGGTCCGGATTTTGCCCCGAGCCGGTTCTGGACTCTTCAAAGGCTTGGCGGATGTCGCGCACGTCCCAAGTGTGCCGGGCGTGGGCCGCATAGTCCAGCATTTGCCCAACGATGGTGCGGCGAATCTCGGAGTTGGACGAGCGTTTGACCTCGACCAGTGTGGGTACCGCGTCCTGATCGATGAGCAAATGGTCCACTGCCCACCGGCTGCCGCCACCTGCGGTATCTGGAATCCCGTGCTCCCGGTTTATCAGAATCCATCGGCGCGGGTCGGCGGGATCCATCTGCTCGCCGGACAGCAGTTCCGGGTGGTCGGCCACCAACTTCTGGAGCGTGTCCTCCAAATCAAACGGCTCTTCGGTCATTGGCTCAATTTGCCCCTGTTCGTCTAGGTGGTAGATGCTCTCAGCTGTATCCTGCCTCCGTGAATGGAAGGACCCGGTTAGACGCAACCGGGTCCTTGGCGCTATTGCAGCTGATGTAGATAATGGCATTTATGAAGTAGTCTGCTAACTGTAAACTTGGCTCCGGTGTCTAAGCGCTATCACCAGGACACGCAGCACCTCATCCTGAATGTCGCAAATGACGCGATAGTCTCCTATCCGGTAGCGCCACAGTCCAGCCAGGGGTCTGCTGAGACCTCGCCCTCTCAATCTTGCATTTTCCAGAACCGCAACTTGGTTCTGCATGTATACTTCGATGCGCCGGGCGATTTCACGGTCGAGTCGCCGAAGTTGCGTTCTGGCCGTATCGTTGTATTCAATCGTCCAGTCCAAGGTCCGCCCTCACTTCTGAGGACGAGTAGACTCGCTCTTCACCCCGGCGGACACGATCCAAGGCTTCCATTCCTAAGTAACAGTCCTCAATATCCTCCATTACCCTTTCGATGATGTCCAGCAAAAAATCGTCTTTGTTGAGTCCGGTCCGCTGAGCTAAGGACACAAGCCGCTGCTCAACTTCGGGCGGCAACTCGATAGACATTGACATGGCACATTCCTCCGATGTCGTGAGTGCTGGCACCTATTGTATCACCGGCTCTCCCCCATCCAACGTACCGCGACAGGGACTTCCATCTGCTCGAGGGACACGCCCCCACAATGCAGCCCGTCCCTATCCCGGTTTTCCAGGATCCGCTTCATCTCCCCGGCTATCAAGTCCGGGGGCTCCGAGTAGGCAAGGGATGTTTGCGGATCTTGCCCATACCAGACCGGTGGCCCTGTCTTCCAGTATCTCTAGGACCATACCGGCGGCTTCCATGACGTTTTCCAGTGCCTCGGGCCGGTCATCTCTCTGGCTTACGCATCTGGGGAGAGAGGGGCAGTAGGCGGAGTAGCCTCCATTCTCCTCCCGCTCCAGGATAACCGTGAATGTGCGCCTTTGCTGCGCCATGATAATGCCTCTCCGGTGACGGCTGGTGCGGTTCCGGGAATTGTAGAGGCCCCCGGAGCGTTTCCGGGGGCCTCTACAATTGGGTCTCGAAATGTTGGTAGCGGGGGTTGGACTCGAACCAACGACCTTCGGGTTATGAGCCCGACGAGCTGCCACTGCTCCACCCCGCGATAGTGTGGCAACGCCCTTGGCCGTCCGCCCTAGAGAGGGAGAGTAAGCCTTCAGGCTAGAGAAATAGGTGCTGGAAAGCTGCTTAGAAGTTTGAAACTCCTGGCGTGGGTCAAGACACTCGACCGGTTAGTACCGGTATGCTGAAGATGTTACCATCCTTACACATCCGGCCTATCAAGCAGATAGTCTCTCTGCAGTCTTACCCCCGAACTTAATCGGGGAGGGAGGCCTCATCTTGGGGGATGCTTCGCGCTTAGATGCCTTCAGCGCTTATCACTGCCAGACGTGGCTACCCAGCGCTGCTCCTGGCGGAACAACTGGAACACCATAGGTCTGTCCCTCCCGGTCCTCTCGTACTAGGGAGAGGTTCCCTCAAGCCTCCTACGCCCACGGCGGATAGAGACCGAACTGTCTCACGACGTTCTGAACCCAACTCACGTACCCTTTTAACCGGCGAACAGCCGGACCCTTGGGACCGCCTTCAGCCCCAGGATAGGACGAGCCGACATCGAGGTGCCAAACCTCGCCGTCGATGTGAACTCTTGGGCGAGATAAGCCTGTTATCCCCGGGGTAGCTTTTATCCGATAAGCCACGGCCCTTCCACACGGTGCCGTAGGATCACTTTGCCCGACTTTCGTCCCTGCTCGACTTGTAGGTCTTGCAGTCAAGCCCCCTTATGCCAATGCGTTCTGTGGACGATTTCCATCCGTCCTGAGGGGACCTTTGGGCGCCTCCGTTACATTTTAGGAGGCAACCGCCCCAGTTAAACTGCCCACCAGGCACTGTCCCCCAGTTTTGCTGAGGTTAGAACCAAAAACAACCAAGGGTGGTATTTCAACGACGGCTCCACTCCGACTGGCGTCGAAGCTTCAAAGCCTCCCACCTATCCTACACATGACAATTCCCAGCCCAATACCAGGCTACAGTAAAGCTCCACGGGGTCTTTTTGTCCTGCCGCGGGTCGCCCGCGTCTTCACGGGCACCGCAATTTCACCGAGCCCTCCGTCGAGACAATGGCCAAGTCGTTCAACCATTCATGCGGGTCGGAACTTACCCGACAAGGGACTTCGCTACCTTAGGACCGTTAGAGTTACGGCCGCCGTTCACCGGGGCTTCAGTTCGCGGCTTGCACCACTCCCCTTAACCTTCCGGCACTGGGCAGGCGTCAGCCTGTATACGTAGGGTTTCCCCTTAGCACAGACCTGTGTTTTTGTTAAACAGTCGCCCGGCCTTCTTCTCTGCGCCCCCAAAAAGCTCCATCAGCTAGTGATTTCACCCCCCAGGGGGCCCTTTCTCCCGAAGTTACAGGGTTCTTTTGTCTAGTTCCTTAACGGAGGTTAGCTCGAACACCTTGGGACTTTTATCCCAGCCCACCAGTGGCGGTTTGCGGTACGGTCGCCTATATTTCTCCAAACGAAGCTTTTCTTGTCGGCATGGGGTCAACAGAATTTCGTATCCCGAAGGATCGATTTCCTCAACCCTCAGCTTTATGCGCCGGGGTGGATTTGCCTGCCCCAGCATAGCCTACGGAGGAGGACACACCATGTCCAATGGGCATGCTCTGCCTACCCTTCCGCACCCCTCCGAGTATCAACAAAACATAGGCGGTGCAGGAATATTAACCTGCTGTCCATCGCCTTCGGCGCTTGCCTACGGCTTAGGACCGACTAACCCTACGCCGATAAACGTTGCGTAGGAAACCTTGGGCTTACGGTGTCAGGGATTTTCACCCTAATTTACGCTACTCATTCCGGGATTCTCACTTCCCCGCGCTCCAGCAAGCCTCACAGCTCACCTTCATCGCCCGAGGAACGCTCCCCTACCACACCCAGGCAGTTACCAGAGGTTCCAACCCTTTTCCCGCAGGCATCCCCGCGCGTTCCATCACCGAAGTGACTTCCCGGTTGGTTCAACTTTTGGGAGCTGAGTCTTTCCCTCTGTACCTGAATATCCACGGCTTCGGCGACAGGCTTGAGCCCCGTTACATTTTCAGCGCAAGACCCCTCGACCAGTGAGCTGTTACGCACTCTTTAAAGGATGGCTGCTTCTAAGCCAACCTCCTGGTTGTCTGGGGAACCTCACTTCCTTTCCCACTTAGCCTGCGCTTAGGGGCCTTAGCCGGTGGTCTGGGCTGTTTCCCTTTCGACTGACGCACTTATCTGTGCCAGTCTCACTCCCGGGTATCGGATAAACGGCATTGGTGGTTTGATTGGGTTTGGTAGGCTCACGCCCCCTATCCCATTCAGTGCCCTACCTCCGTTCACCTGTGCCCGAGGCTGCACCTAAATGCATTTCGGGGAGAACTAGCTATTTCCGGGTTCGGTTGGCATTTCACCTCTACCCACAGCTCATCCCAAGCTTTTGTACCAGCCACGGGTTCGGTCCTCCAGTTCGTGTTAGCGAACCTTCAACCTGGCCATGGGTAGCTCACCCGGTTTCGAGTCTACTGTGTGGAACTAGCCGCCCTATTCAGACTCGCTTTCGCTTCGGCTCCGGGACTCCAGTCCCTTAACCTCGCTCCACAGAGTAAGTCCCCGGATCATTCTTCAATAGGCACGCCGCCATCCCGATAAATCGAGACTACGACCTTCTGTAAGCTTACGGTTTCAGATCTATTTCACTCCCCGCTAGGGGTTCTTTTCACCTTTCCCTCACGGTACTGGTACGCTATCGGTGACCAAGGGTATTTAGCCTTGGAGGGTGGTCCCCCCAGCTTCCCACAAGGTTTCCCGTGCCCCGTGGTACTCAGGGTATTCGCCAGGAGTCTCGTCCCTTTCGCCTACGGGGCTTTCACCCTCTATGGCGGTCCTTCCCAGGCGCCTTCAGCTAGAGACGAGATTTGTAACTCCTTCGGGTCTAATGAGGTGACCCAAGGCGATCCCTACAACCCCGATACGACATAGGCCCTCATGCCACTAAGTCGTACTGGTTTGGGCTGATCCCCGTTCGTTCGCCACTACTCAGGGAATCTCGGTTGATTTCTTTTCCTCGGGGTACTTAGATGTTTCAGTTCCCCCGCTTACCCTCCCGGTTAACCGGGATTTACCGACTCAACACCGGTAAAGGTTTCCCCATTCGGGTATCCCCGACTATGCCTGCTAGACGGCTCATCGAGGCTTAACGCAGCCTTGCCGCGCCCTTCTTCGGCCCTTGGTCCCAAGGCATCCACCGTAAGCCCTTACCTACTTGACCCACGCTAGGAATTTCAAACTTCGCGTGTGTTTACTTTGCGTACATCCGCGCCGCGTATAGCGCTTTCGTACGTTTGCAGGACTTTCCAGCTTCTCCTATTCTCTTTTTAAGGTGCTGCAAAAAGAAACGGCGGCAGGGGTATTCCCCGAACCGCCGTTCAGGTTTCCCTACCAGTTGCGTCTATGTCACGTCAGTCGTGCCATGTAGCAATCGTGTAACTCCTTGCGAAAAGGGATTATAGATAGGCTCAGCCGGGGAGTCAAGGGGTTTCAGGCGATATTTTTAATTTTGGCGAAAATCCGCCTGCCGCCCCTTGGACTCCGGCTCGAGCCCTGCCCCCGTTTCCCAGGTTATCAGCAGCTCCTTCATTGGCTCCCGCCAGAGAAGGAGGTAGCCGTTGGGGCCCGGCTGGAACAACTCGTCGAAGCAGGTCTCGATGATTCCGCCTGCGCGCAGGCGGTCCGAAGGGTCTAACCACCAGTCTTGCAGGGCCATTTGCACCGCCGCTTCCCTGGTGCGGGGCAACTCGGTCTCCCACCAAGGCGGTTCCGAAAGCACGCGAACGTCCGGCAAAATGCTCATCTCCCACAGCGCGGCCAGCAGGTCCGCGTGGCCCGCTACCCGCGCCTGGTCCTCGCCGTAGACCAGCCGGAAGATGCGCCCGTCGCGGTGGGGAGGGGGCACGCTCCATATCGTAATGATGACTCTGCGCCTGGCTGCGGCCTCCATCTTCCTCACGAACCGGACGATGTCTCGGACGAAATATGTGACGTCGGCGGTGAACACGACGTCGCCTTCGACGCCTCGAACGTCCAGCCAGTCCGCTTGGATAAGTCTGGCGTTGCCGATGCCCGCTTCCGCCGCAGACGCGGTAAACTCGGCGCCCATTCCGGGCGAACGGTCCACGTTTATCACCTCGCGGCAACGCAACGCCATCGGCAGGCCCACCCTGCCCGCGCCGCCCCCCGCTTCCACGAACACGTCCCGGGGCTGCACATATTGGGCGACCGCTTCCAGATTCGCCGTCAGTTGACGGCGCGGGTCGAAACGGAACAGGCGGGCCAACGACCCGGTCCAGACGTCTCTTTGAGGTTGGGAGCCGAACAAACGGGTCTTTTGCTCTGCAACGCCGTCAATGTATGCGGAGTACCTTTCCGCTGCGCTCATGTGTTGCATCTTCCTACACCACAATCCTTTAGTTTGTGAGTCGTTGTATGTCATATTATTGTACGCGGAAAAACGGTAGACCCCTGGTCAAGACAAGGGACGCTGCAACAGCAATGTTGCAGCGTCCCAATTGCCCACTACTCGAGGCCACTTCACGAACAGCGACGCGAGGGTTTATGAATATCGAACATGACGGCCTCGCACTCACCGTCCGAGAGATTGGGGTTTGGGCTGTCCCAACGATTGAGTTATCTGACGCCCGGCGCGGTTTGCGCCAACCCGTAATAGGAACAATAATAAACGCTATTGTAGACGGCCAGAGAGGAAGAGACCGCCAACACAATTGGAAAGTTCTGATTGCATCTATCATCAAAAATGAAATGGGGAGTCAGCCGTGGAATCCCCTCGATAGATTCGCAATTACGCTCGGAATGACTTTCCATCCTGGAAACCACGGCAATCGGCCTCTGGACGCGGAGAACTTCATCAAGCCGATTCTTGACGCGCTGGCAGCCGGCCTCTTCTGCGATAATCAGACCGAGCCGATGGACATCGAACACTGGAATTACGACGATTCCAACTTCAACACTCTGCTGGTCCACCGGCTAGACGACGCCCTCAACCCCAGAGACGAAGGGACCGCCATAGCCGTATCATCGAGACCGGGCAGATAAGGGTCCCGCCTACCGCCCCTGAACCCGGTCTGTTTCGATTTGACCGTCCCTGCTGGTAAGAATAGTGCTGGTGAACAATTTCAGGACGAACTCGTGGAGAGAGGAATGTTAGTCTACAAGGCGATATTCAAGTACGTGGATGGCGGCGTTCATGCCGAGGCGCTGGACTTTCCCGGCGCAATCACCTTTGGGCATGATCTGGCGGAGGCCCGGCGGCTCCTGGCCAGCGTCATGGTGGACCTGGCAGAACTCCACATCGAACGCGGTGAACCCTTGCCCCTGCCCGACCCGAGCCTTACCGGCCAGGATGTCGATCTGGATGCCGACCTGGATGAACCCATCTACCTTCTCATACAAGCCGCATCAAGGGTTGCCCACGTCCCGCAAGACGCTATCGCGTGAGGCGGCGCGACCTGCTTTCCCATCTACGTCAAAACGGATGTAAGTTTGTACGCGAGGGGAGAGAACATTGAATCTGGGAAAACCCGGTCATAAACCACAATATCGGTGTGCCCCGTCACCGGGAAATCTCCGATTTAACGGCTGCGAGAATCTGCCGGAGTCTTGGAATTCCCAAGCCGCGTTAGGGCTATGCAACCGGCCCTGCCCGGAATCCGCCTACCGCCCCTTAAATTCCGGCCTCCGCTTCTCCAGGAACGCCCTCACCGCCTCCCGGTGGTCCTCCGTCTTCCGCGCCTGTTCCTGGGCCACGTGCGCAAGAGCCAGACTCTCCTTCAACCCGCCTTCAAGGCTATGGTGCACCAGATATTTGATTAGCGACAGCGATTGGGTCGGCCCCTGGGCCAGCCTAGTGGCCAACTCCAATGAGGCTTCCAGTATCTCGTCGTCGGGAACCACCTTGCTTACCAACCCCATTCGATGAGCCTCGGCTCCGTCTACACTGTCCCCAGTGTATTGGAGCATCAGGGTGTTGCTCAATCCGATAAGCCGGGGCAACTGCCAGCAGCTCCCGTCTCCCGGAATCAAGCCCATGCGGACGAATGCTTCGGAAAACCGCGCCTTCTCGGCGGCGATGCGGATGTCGCACGCCAGGGCCACTCCCATCCCCACGCCGTATGCATGTCCGTTGACTGCGGCGACCGAAGGCTTCTGGAGTTCATGAAGCCGCAGGGGCAGGAAAGCCGCTCCCTCCTCGGAGGTCCTATGCTTGGCGTACCTGGTCTCCATCTTGCCCCAGGGCAACGGCTCCGGCTCTCCCCGGTCCTGGGTCTCCTGGTCCCTCTCCTCGATGCGCCGGTTGAACCCCCGCACATTAGCCCCCGAGCAGAACGAGGGTTCAGTGCCCGTTAACAGCAGCACACGCTGATCGGGATCGGCCTCGAATTGGTCCAACGCCTCGTTCATCTCACGGGACATATCGGCCCCCAGGGAGTTGCGAGTTGCAGGGTCGTGCATGGTCATGATCAGGACGTTGTCGCGGGTCTCGGTCTTGATAAATTCGTAGCTCATTTCAGGCCCCTATACAAATCTTCCTACGACCACCAACCTCCGGCCCCCTTCCCACCAAATCACAGAGTGGCGGGCAGGGCTATCAGCCGAAAGTCTCAAAGAGTATAATCTTCCCATTATATCCGGGAGTCAAAGGATGACCCAAGACCCGCGATTAGACCGCATGGAAGGCGTGCTCGAGAGAATGATCTCCGACCAGGCCGAGTACCGCCAGGACATGCGGGATATGCGCACCGCATTCCAACGCGAGATGCAGGCCACGCGCACTGAGTTCCGTACTGAAATGCAGGCCACGCGCACTGAGTTCCGTACTGAAATGCAAGCCACGCGCACTGAGTTCCGTACTGAAATGCAAGCCATGCGCGCCGAGTACCAACAAGGCATCCAGGAACTGCGGACCGAGTCCCGCCAGGAACACCAGGAGATCCGGCGCGAAATCCGCTCACGTTTCAATACCCTCCTGATCGTCAATCTCGCGCTGTGGGTTGCCACCATTGGGACTATGGTCGGATTCTTCATGAACGGGAGCTAGACCCTACGCGCCGGGCAGTTGCCTCGGGCCGGGGTCTACAGCCTGAACAGGCGCGGGAAATCAAACAAGGAGAACCAGTACTATCATGCAGCAAGGCACAATCGTAAACCTGCACATCGCCAGGGTAAAAGGGACCCCATCCCATGCCGTCGACGAGGCGACTGCCCTCTCTTCCAAGGGCCTGGAAGGCGACCGCAGTTGCAACGAGAGTAACATGCGCCAGGTCCTATTCATGGACAAAGAGACCCTGGACCATTTCCGGCTGGTCCCAGGCCAAATCAAGGAGAACATCACTACGACGGGACTGGACCTCTCTCAGGTCCAGCCCGGTCAGGTGTTTTTCATCGGCGACGTTACCCTCGAAGCCGTGGGCGAGTGTGAGCCCTGCGGCAAGATGGACGCCATCCGCCAGGGCTTGCGCGAGGATATCAACCACCGCAGAGGTCAACTGGCCATCGTCCTGAACGGAGGCGCGATCAAGGTGGGAGACACCGTCCGCATCGAGCCGTGATGGGGCGAGATTACGGAGCGTTGACTTGAAGACTTATCTTTTCCATGTGGAACTGGAGCCCGATGGTGAGGGATGGCGAGCTTTCTTCCCAGATTGGGAGGAAATCGGGGCTTCCACCTGGGGCTATACCGAAGAGGAAGCTCTCATATACATCCGAGAAGTCCTCTCGATGATCGTCGAGGAGTTTGAAGATGAAGGCTCGGATCTCCCGTCTACAGACCACTTGACGGTATCGAATGGACCTGCCGTGGCGATAACAGTCTGAGGAATATTGACTATAGCCGTCTAAGAACCCTTACTGCTCGCGACATCGTGCATGCACCGGAACAGGATAGGTTCGACCCGGTCCGACAACGTGGCAGTCACCATCGGTATGCTCACTCCGATGGCCGAAGGGTCACGGTTGCCTCCACACGGAGAGGAGACATCTTTGAATTAAAGACCTTGAGGAGCATTATTGAGCGGCAAGCAAAATGGACTGTAGAAGACCTGGCGAGGTTGGGGTTGGTATAGCCTCCGATTGTGAGAAGGGCGGTGGAGAATTCCACCGCCCTTCGTGCTTTACAGGTTTTTGTCCGAAGTTAGATAGCCGGACGGCCCGTTACGATACCAGCGTCCGCCGTATGGCCTCCGAAACGTCCCCCACCTGGGCGATGTCGGACCAGGTCTCGACGGTCTCGGCGATCCTTTCCCTGGACAAGGCCAACGCCGCATTGACCTCGAACTTCGCCTTTATGTTGTCGAAGCCCCAGGGGTTGTGCTGGCTGCCCAGGATGTTCTGCCTGGTGGTGGAGTGCTCGAGCACCCGGCCATCCTTCAGGGTGATTTTGACCGGGATCCCTTGGTCGAAGTCCACCGATAGCTCATCGGCCTTGGGCACCACCCGCTGGGTCACCTTCCCCATCGCTTCTTTGATGATGGGTTCCTGCACCTTCTCATCGGTATACGACTCTATGCCCATCTCGCCGTCCACCAACGCGGCGGCCACGGCGTATTGGGAGCTGAATTTGCCCTGCAATCCGGTATCAGGTTCGCCGTACATCATCACGATTGACAGGTAGGGTTGGGCCACCTCCGCGCTAACCACGTCATCGTAGGTGAAATTATGCTCCCGCATCAGGCTGAATAGGCTATCCAGCATGGAATGGTTTCCGCCGCAACAGGGGTACTTTTTGATCATCAGCGCGTCCTGAACGCGGAAGGGTTTGCCCAGGTCGTCGGCCATCGCTTCCAGGTCGTAGATCCCGGGGCCAAGCACCGTGCGGGCGAATCCCAGGGGATGCTCAATGATGTGGTCTCCGGCGGTAAGACCCAGTTGGCCCAACTGAGCGGCGGTGATGCCGTCGCGGCATACCAACCCGGCGTGCAGGGGCTTGGTCATAGTGCCGAAGTTGTGGATCAAGCCTCCGGCCATCGAACCCGCCATTCCCAGCGCCATCGTGGTCTGTTGCTCGTCCAGGCCCAGCAGCTTGGCACAGGCGGCGGTACAGGCCATATGCCCGATGACCGCGGTTGCGTGGAAGCCCTTCTCCATTTGGTTGTACTTGGTGGCGTGTTGCAGGGCAAGGCCGACCTCGCAACCCACGACATAAGCTTCTAGCAGGTCCCGCCCGGTGGCCCCGGTTTTCTCCCCCAGGGCCAAGAGGGCCGGGAATATGGCTACAGTGGGGTGTCCGAACCCGCCGAAGTCGTCATAGTCCAAAGCGTGGCCCATCGTCCCGTTGGCCAAGGCCGCCTGTGAGGAAGTACTACGCTGTCCAGAAGCCAGGACCGTCGCTTCGTCATTGCCTCCCTGGCCGGTAACGTACTGCTGAATGATATCGGCTACCGGCTGGGTGGACCCGGCCAGGATCACTCCCAACAGGTCGAAGCATGACTCATTTGCCACCCGGATTGCGTCGGGGGGAATATCTTCGTACCCGGTATCGACTATCCATTTGGCGATCTTCTCGGTCGCTCCCATGAGCTTGCCTCCATCTTATTCTGATTGGGTAATCTCCAAGGTCAAGGCGTGAATATTATATACTCCACATCCATCCCGGCAAGGCGCGTCCACCAGCGTTAGCCCGTTACTGGGCGCCCTACCTGGAAGCGTAGAGCCTGTTCAGGTTGGCGTATTGGCCGGGGTCCAGGTCCCTGCCCTGCAGGCCAGGGTAGTCCGGACCGTATCGGTGAGCGCGGAACAGGGAGTTGTTAAATTCCGGCTGGGCCCCCGGCGTCTGCACACGGCCCGGCGAGAAGAAGGGATAGATGTACTCCCACACTATCTCTTTGTTGTGGGTCACCTCGAAGATGCGCCCCGGACCGCCTTCGCAAATCATCGTGTTGCCGTTGGGAAGCCGGTCCGCGCTGCTGGTGGCCGGGCTATAGAAGGATAAGGCCGGGTCCCCCCGGTAGTCCCACACAATCTCGTCGGTAGCGGGGTTTACCTCGATGACCCTGGAAAAGCTGGCCCGGGGCCTGTGCATCCCGTTATCGAATATTAGGATGTTTCCGTTGTCCAGGTAGGTCGGATTATGGGGGTGGGCCAACTCGCCCTTCCCGAATTTCCAACGGAAATCGCCGCTTGCTCTGTCAACTATGCCCACTCGGTCGATGAGCCGGTAGCTCACGATCAGGTCCCCTTCCGGGGTCACCTTCAGCGAGTTGCCATGGGTCCACTCGGCCCGGTCCTCTAATGAACAGAGGACGTCATCCTCCAAGTTTAGGTGTTCCCAAGCCCTCCAGTCGTAGACCACAGCGCCCTCGGGCGTGATCTCCTGCACCCGGTCGCCGAACATTTGCTCCGGGTCTTCGTCGCCACGCATTCCGCCTCTGACCTGCTCCGTGAACCCCTTGGACAAAAGCTCAAACTGGAGGACCAGCGTGTTGCCGTTCTGCAGCCTTTCGTAATCGTGGTGCACCAAGGGGTTGCGGTACTCCCAAACCACGTTGCCGTCCCAGTCCAACTCCAAAATGGCCGCCGATGAGCCGCCGATTTTCTCCGCGCCTCCCGCGTCTTCCGCTGGAGCTGTTCGAATCAGTAGGTTGCCGTATGGCAGTAGCTGGGCGTAGCCAATGCCCTCGCTGCTGTGCCACCTGTGGCAGATTCTCCCTTCCATGTCGATGAGGTCAGCGTAGAGACTTCCCCTGGAGTTGTTGGTCAGCGTATAGCCCCGGTAGCAATGTTGGGGCGCGTAGTAGATTAGTCCCGTTGGGTGATGCCTGGACCAGCCCATATCGTTCTCCTACAGTCAGTCGCAGTCAGCGGATTGGAATCTCCATATTCAGGCCAGGTGGAAAAAGCGCGCGCCGGCCAAAACCCATCCCGGAGCCGGTTCAATGCGTCTCATCCCCGCGGTAATCAAACAAGCCATGGCCGCCCCAATAAAGGCTCCGGCCAGTATGTCACTGGGGTAAAAGAGGCCGCTGTAAACTCGGGCCAGGCACCACACTGACGCCAGCCCGAATAAGACCACTCCCGCCCGGCGGTTTACCAGCCAGATCGCGGCGGAGGCGGCGAACGCCACGGCCGCCGGGTTCGCCGGAAACGAAGAGTCAGTCGGCTCGTAGAGAAGGTTGGCCAACTCCATGGAGATGAAGGGCCGTTCCCGGAACAGGTATTGGTTCACTATCAAGACAACCAGGTTCGCGAACCCAAGGGCGATGGCAGCCGCCAACACCCCTCGCTGGTTGCGTCCCCTGGTCTCAATTTCTTCTCCGCGAAACCAAAGTCCCAGCATCCAGAAGCACATCGTCAATGGGATGAAATAGTCGCTGACCACTACCGACGCGCATCTATCCAAAAAGGCGGATGCGCCCACTCCCTGGTTCAACCAGGCAACCAACATCGCATCAACGGCTAGGCCAGTTTCCACGGCTAGCCGTTACCGTCTCTGTGGCCGCCAACGGCGTAGGTCTCCCCAGGTTTTGGGCTGGCTTTGCGGTGCGGCCTCACCGCATACAGGAGATGCGACAGGCTCCAATAGAGGGCTCTGCCGTAATTCGACTCTCGCAGCGTGTCAAGGCCGTGTGCCCTGGGCGTAATCCTTTTCCCCATCCCCCAATTCCGCAACGAAGTGGCCGCCAGGGTGACCGCCAGTCCCGTGCCTCCTCCGGCGAAAAAATACCCAAACTGCTCGTTGCCCGTAAGCCCGGCCCCTGTGTCCGGCGCGTTTCGAGGTTCGGACAAGAAGAAGAAGGCGAACGCTCCAACCCACAACCCCAATCCGAGTAGAAACGTGAGACCGCGAGACTCCAACAGCATTAGCCCTCTCAGCCGGTTGTAAGCCGCCGCCATCTGGTACAGCCCGCAGGACGCCACCGAGACCAACAGGAAGTAGTCCAGGATAAATGAGCCGTCCATTTCGGCGCTACCTCGACGACACCGCTGGACCGCTGCCAGGTTCCAGTTGCGCCAAACGCCTGACGCTGAAGAAATGGGCCAGACCCACCAATAGGGGAATAGCCACCGAATAGGCCACAAAGGGATAATCGTAACCGCCGGGCCACCAGGTCATTAGAGGCACCCCGATCAGGAACGTTCCAAGCGGGATGATCGGCTTCCTGCTGACCGCCAATATTCCCAGGCACGCCAACCCAAGAGGAAGGGCGAGCAATGGATAGGTGGCTAGGAGCACTCCCACCGCGGTCGCCGCTCCCCGTCCTCCTGGTTGGCGCGGCAACAGGGGACGAATATGACCCCCAACCACGGCAAAGCCCGCGATCATAAGAGTGGAGTCGGAATCGGACAGTTGCCCGGCAAGAAGTACCGCCGCCGCTCCCTTTGCGATATCCACGACGGCAACTAGCACCCCGGCCCTGGGACCGATACTGCGGTAGACGTTGGCGGCTCCGGCGTTTCGGTCGCCAAGTTTCTGGATGTCCAGACCCTTGAGCCGGCCGGCCGCATACGCCGTCGGGATGCTGCCCAATACGTAGCCGGTCAGGACTGCAATCGCCCAAGCCCCTGCGTCCCACAGCAACTTGTCGCGTCACCCCCAAGTCAGTGGTCAGTGACTGGTGGCTATTCGAGCCTCGCGGGATATCCCCCTTGACATCTCAATCCAGAAAGTTGGATTGTGATTCACCGGTCACTAGCCACTGACCACCGGCCGCTGATTAACTCGCCGCCACCATACGCGGTTGGGCGGCAGTGCACCAGTGGAGGTATTTGGGATTCTGGCCGACGACGATCTCGAAGTACATCTTCTGGAGTTTGGACGAGACCGGTCCGGCTTTACCTTCCGCGATGGGCCGGTTGTCCAACTCCACGACAGGCGTCAAGTGGGCTGCGGTGCCTGTGAGGAAAACCTCATCCGCCAGGTATAGCTCGCTCCTGTCGATGGACCGTTCCATCACTTCTAGGCCGAGTTCCCGCTGGGCCAGTTGGATGATCGTGTCGCGGGTGATTCCCGGCAACACGTTGTCCTCTAGGGAAGGGGTTATTAGTTTTCCCTTGCTTACCACGAACAGGTTCTCACCGGAACCTTCGCATACGTGGCCATCGTGGTTGAGGATGATGGCTTCGTCGAACCCGGCCAAAGTGGCCTCGGTTTTGGAGAGGATGCTATTCACATATATCCCGGAAATCTTGAGCCGGGCAGGGATCATCGGGTCATCCACCCTGCGCCAAGAGGAAGTGCAACAACGCAGTATGTCCGAGCCAAGGTAATTGCCAAATGGGACGGTAATCAGGGCGAAGTCGCTGGCCAACTCTTGCAACTTGAGGTTCGCCACCAGCTCCGCGCTCTTGTAGGCCAGTGGGCGAATGTAAATGTCCTGCCGATGGGCGTTGCGCTCCACCAGCTCGACGGTGATCTCGCAGAGATCTTCTAGCGAATAGGGGATATCCAACATCAACAGCCGGCATCCCTGAAGCAAGCGTTCGTAGTGCTCCCGAAGCCGGTAGATGTAGACCACGCCCTTTTCTTCGTTCCAGTTGCCGCGTATCCCCTCGAATACGCCCGTGCCGTAGTGCAGCGCATGGGTCATGATATTGACCCGCGCGTCGCTCAGGGGAATATAGTCACCCCGAAAAAAGGCTAGCAAATCGCTGGTGTTGGCTGCGGACCCTTGCCCAGTGCTCACGTAAAACCCCTCCGGCGTGGACTGGACATGAATTATAATCCGTCATCTTCCCGTAGTCCAATTGGCGCATAAGCGGTAACTGTTCAGACTTGGATGTGTTCTTCCTACTCCCAGCCCGTCTTTCCGGGCCCCGTATCCAGTACGGGGCAGGCTTTGACCCGGAATCCAGTAACCCTTGCAACCAGCAACGGTCACTATCATTGGCATTTCTGGATTCCCGCGTTCGCGGGAATGACTGGTTGCGGCTGAGGGACATCGTTTGAGAATCATCATAGATATGACCGACGTGGGATTCAGCCAATCCGCGTCATCATCTCTGAACAGCTACCATAAGCGGCCTCGGCCCGCCGCTACGTGACCCGAAGAGTCTCCCCGGCCCGGGTAGGAGTCCTGGGACGGAAAGTCAGAATAACCAGGCACGACGCCAGAAGAGTCATCGCCGCCGACATTAGCCAGAGGATATCGTAACTCCCGGTCAGATCGTATATCAGCGGCCCTATGAACTGCCCTAACCCCAGCCCTCCGGCCTCCAGGGGGCGCAACGCTCCCGAGATGGTGCCGTACACGGCGCGGCCGTAATAGTCCGCCAACAGCATGGACATTAGCGCCTCTTGCGAACTGGTGATAAGCCCCCAAAAGAGTCCGAAGAGGTAGGCTGACAGCAGGGAATTCACCCAGAACAAAGACAATATCAGCATAGACGCCGACATCAATGTCCCAATCAGGCACCATCGAGGCGTAAGTTTGTTGGCGATGTACCCCCAGACGATCGTGGTCAGCGCGAGAAAAGTGCTAAGGCTCAACACGCCCGCCGCCTGAGCCATGGACAAGCCGGCTTCCTCGTGAAGATACGGCACCATGCTGAACCCCACGCCGGACCCGGCGGCGGTTATCACGAACACGCTCGTGGCCACAAGCCAATACGTACGTGTTCGGAAGACTTCCCTGGCTGTCCATTCCAACTCATGCTCCACGCCCGCCGGTCCCGCGCCGGATTCCCCGCCGGGCGCCGATGACTGAGTTAGCGGCGAAGCCCCATCTGGTAAGAGGCCCAGGTCCTCCGGACGACGCCTGATAAACAGAAGCATGGGAATGGCCAGGACTAGGCTAAATACCCCGAAATATCGGAAGGCGGTCCGCCAATCCGTGGCCAGTGCGATAAGGGATGTCAATTGAATGATGATTGCGCCACTGACAGGCCGGAACATTCCGATGAGCGCCAACGCGATGTACCGGCGCCTTTGAAAGAAGTTGACAGCCAGAGTGCGCGGCACGACCCCAATGAATAGCGGCTGACTAACGGCGCGCCCCACTATGGAAGCTGCGTAAAAGACCGCCACCGACCGGAACATGCCCAGTGAAATCAGACAGACCCCGAGCACAATCGCTCCGGCTGACATAAGCCACCTGGCGTTGTACCGGTCGGCCATCCTGCCGACGATAGGGCCCATCAGACCGGACGCCCACACCCCCAGCGAAGCCGCCAACCCGATGGTGCTGCGGGTCCAGTTGGTGTCCTCGAAGATGAACCCTTGAATTCCGCCAAAAACGATTCCTGCGACCGTCGTGGCGACAAACGCCCCGCACGCCCCAGTTCCCAGGACCAGCCAGCCGTAGAAGAACGGCAGCCTGGGATACCAATTAAGTATGTTTCTGACGACCCTCATCCAAACTCCCCTGGCCAAAAGCCCGCGCCATTGTACCAGCTTAATTTACCCCAGATATGCACCTGGTTTTTGGCGGCGGGGTCATGCAATAGTGGGCTGTATTCCACATCCCCGTCATCCATGTCATCCCTGTCATTCCCGCGAAAGCGGGAATCCAGAGATTCTCAGCCCAAGGACAATGACCAGACGCGTGAAGTCCTGGTTTCCGGCTCAACGCCGGAAAGACCCATCAGGAGGGGATTGACGCGATTTTGGTCGGGGGCTAAACTCGGCGTTGCCATTTTGATGCCCTCAGGGGCGAGGAATCTCCTTGGACTTGGTCCGCCTTTGTCCCGTTTGCGAATACATCAACCCCTCGACTGAAGCCACACGGTGCAGCTCCTGCTGGGCGTTCCTAACCGAGACCTCCCCAATTTCCCGTACCGAAGCTGAACGCCGGGTCGTCCGCGTCCGCATCCCCATCTGGCGCAGAAGATACCTACTCATCACCCTGGCAGTCGCCGTATGCCTGGTCGTCTGGCGGGTCGAAGCGATGTTCGATGTCCTCCCACTGGTGTTCCCACCGTCCAGTCCAAAGTCCGGCGTCAGCGCCGATACCGAAACCGGAAATTGGGCCCAGGTACGGGGTTCTCCAAACAGCTCGGGCTACACGCCTGAGGAGTCTCCGCCCCCGCGAAACATAAAATGGATATTCGACGCCGGTGAGCCGCTAACCTCCACCGTGGCTGTAGCGGGACGGCAGGTGTTCCTGGCCACCGAACGAGGCCGCACCCTCGCCCTCGACCGGGACACAGGCCGCGTCCAATGGGAGTATCTCAGCCCATTTCCCTCCAGTTCGACCCCTGCCGTCACCGGAGACCTGGTAGTCACCGCCCTGCGGCCGGGAAAGGTAGTGGCCCTCGACCGGGCCAGCGGCAACGTCCGGTGGGAGACCGAGCTGGGTGAGCCCCTATTCTCCTCGCCGGTGATAGTCGATGGCCGGGTATATATCGGCGCGACCGATAGGGACCTGCATGGCCTGGACGCCGCAACGGGCGAGAAACACTGGAAGTTCTCCTCGGACGACTGGGTAAATGCTCCCGTGTCCTACGACGGCGACATTCTGGCAATGGCGTCCAGGGCCACCCAGGTAGAGCTGGTCGAGACTCGGACCGCGAGGCGGAGGTTCGTATACGACGTCTCCGGGGCCAGGAAGTTGGCTGGCGGACCGGTGCTGCAAGGAGGCCTGGTCCATTTCGGCACTCAAGAAGGGACCATATGGACTATCGATGGCGGACTTGCCACCTATCCCCTTGAGAGAGTGATCAGGGCTATTAGGGTGAACCTTTATATCTGGGACCTTGCCCCCCTGCCGGTACAAAAGGGCACCGTGTGGACCCAATCGATGGGCGGGGAGATGTTCTACGCCCCAGTTGTAGGGCCTGACACCGTCTACGCCGCTGCCTCAAATGGAAAAGTCACGGCGTTGGGAGCCACTACAGGCGAGGTGCGGTGGGCGACCGACGTGGATGCCGAGATAAGCTCCGGCCTAACCGTGGCGGGCGCCACAGTTTTGTCCGGGACCGAGGATGGCCGTGTCCTCGGCCTGAATGCGGCCTCCGGTGAATCGATGTGGGAGTTCAAGACAGGCGGCAAGATTACCGGCGCGCCTGTAGTTGCCGGAGGGGTGATTTACGTCCCATCCCACGATGGCAAACTATACGCCGTCACCGGCCCTTAGTAACTATCTCAAAAGGAGGCTTCCCCAAAGTCTCCCCCTTTCGGAAAGGGGGATTTCCCCTCTGCCCAAGACTGCTGGTCCAGTTTTGGGATAGATACTTAGACCTGGCCCGAACGCCTTTCCTATAGAGTGAGGGACCAAAACACGGTAAACTAGCACCGCGAGGCCGGACCTCGAAAGATCGAAACCCCAAGGGTCCGAACCCCCAAGAGATTGGACCCTGACACACCGGGATCGGACCAAGTTTAGAGACTGACTCGAGGAGATCGCAATGGGCAAGCTAGACGGCAAGGCGGCCATCGTCACCGGAGCGAGCCGCGGCATCGGCAGCGAGATTGCAAGACTGTTCGCAGCTGAAGGCGCGAAGGTGATCTGCGCTGCCCGCACTCTGCGCGAGGGTGACCACCCGCTGGAGGGCTCCCTGGAAAAGACCGTGAACGACATTCGCGAAGCCGGTGGGGAGGCTACTCCAGTGGCCGTCAACATATCGTTGCCCGAAGACTGCGAGAGGCTGGTGGAAGAGACGCACAACACCTACGGCCCCGTGGACATCCTGGTCAATAATGCGGCCCTCACCTACTACATTCCAACCAAGGACTTTCCCATAAATCGCTGGATGAGGTCCTGGCTGGTCAACTTCCAAGCGCCCTTCATGCTAAGCCAACTCGTCCTTGGGGACATGGTCTCCAGGAAGACCGGCAGCATTATCAACATCTCTTCCGGCTCGGCCATTGGACCGGGCAGGGGGCCTTACCCCGATGCGGGGCCCAGCCGCGGCGGGACTTGCTACGGCGCGGAGAAAGCCGCCCTGGAGCGGTTCACCCAGGGCCTGGCCCAGGAAGTCTACCCCGACGGCGTTTCTGTAACCGCCGTCGGTCCTTCCCAGGTCGTCCCAACTCCGGGCACCGTGTACCACAACTTGGTCACCGGCATTGACGATCCCAGGGGCGAACATCCCGAACTCATGGCCAAGGCGGCCCTGCTACTGGCTTCCGAGCCATTGGACATGGTGACCGGCAGGGTCTGTTACAGTCAGCAGATCCTCAAGGAGTTCGGCTGGATCACGGAAGCCAAGGGCACCGGCGTCGACTCCGACCGCCCCGGCAGCGGTTACAGCCAGATTTAGCCGGGCGTGTCCGCCCAAAGTTAATCGGAGGAATGCGGATTGTCGATCAGGTACGGGATAGAGTTGGTATTTGATCCGGTGTTCACCGCGGGGGTTTACCGGCTGCGTCAATTCGTGTGCGGGCAATTCGGCTGCTGGGCCGCGGAAATGCACATGCTCCGGATGCAAGTCGTCCCCTACTTCGAGTGCCCGGAAGAAGGGCTGCCGTTGCTGGACCAGGAAGTTGCGCAAGTAGCCTCCGGCAGCAGGTCGCGCAGCCCAGGTCCAGAGGTTGGATGGAACGGGATCTCCGAGGACAAAGAGAGCGGTTCCGTGTTACTGGATATCTCTGAGGTCAACGGGACTCTGACGGGGCTCTATCACAGCGCTATTGATGCCGTGAGCCGGGTCCCAGGGTCTCAGGTCCCAGATTTCGCCAAGAACTTCACACCGCGCATAGCCCTTCTCGAATACGGAGGGCTGTCTCCCGCCATTCTGGCCGACGCTGCCGAGTGCGCCCGTGGCGCAGCTTCGGCGTTGACGCTGCCTGTCACGGTTAAGGCCTGGCGGCTTCTCATAGTTCAATACTCCTCCCAAGCCGCTGGCGACGACTGGAGTCACGGTCGTTGGGCCAACGACGTGGGCTGGAAACAGCTTTTCAGCTACGCTCTTTAGCGACCCATCCGGAGCAAGCCACAAGGAGCATGATATGAAAACCACCACCAAGCTGCGCCAAATGCTCAACTCAGGGCACATGGTCGTCGCCCCCTTCGTCCTAAACGCCCTCCACGCCAAGATTGCCGAGTCGGTCGGCTTCCAGGCGGTCTATATGACTGGGGCCGGCACCGCCGCCGAACGCGGCTTCCCGGACGTGGGGCTGCTGACCATGACCGAAATGGTCGCCAACGCCAAGTACATCGCCAACGCGGTTGATGTCCCCGTGATCTGCGACGCCGACACCGGTTACGGCAACCCGCTCAACGTTCAGCGCACGGTCCGCGAGTATGAGTCCGCCGGCGTGGCGGCCATCCACTTGGAAGACCAGCTATTCCCCAAGAAGTGCGGCTTTTTCGAGGGCAAGCAGGTCGTCGCCCAGGAAGACCACGTGCAGAAGATCAAAGCTGCCCTGGACGCCCGCACCGACCCCGAATTCGTGGTCATTGCCCGTTGCGACGCCTACGCGGTTACCGGCTGGGAAGACACAATCAGCCGGTGCAACGCCTACATGGAAGCTGGGGCAGACATGGTCTTCGTGGACGGAATCAAGAGCGAATCGGACATTCAGAACTACGCAAGGGACATGGCCGGTCTACCCCGGATGTACAACGGCGACCTGATGAACACCAAGGACATTGACGCCTTGGGCTACAAGCTGATGATCTGCGGCAGCACCATTTGGCTCATTTATCAACAGGTCAAGGAGTCCTTCGAAGAGTTGAAAAACACAGGCGCGGTAGACGCCGCCCGCTATGGCAGCCGCTGGGACGTAGCCGAACTCCTGGGCCTGGACGAGGTCTACGAGCTAGAACGCAAATACGGGGTAACTGAGCCTTCGCCCTCGCCTACGGCGGATTAACGCTACATGAGCGCCAACCCAAGACTCTTAACTGCCGACGAGCTCCTGAGGATGCCACGCGGCGAACGCAGGTATGAGTTGGTTCGCGGAGTGCTGATCTCAAAGCCGCTTTCGGAAAACCTTGAAGGCAATACTGTTGCTCGGCTATCGGCAGCCATATGCAAGTATGCCGACGACCACGACTATGGCTGCACCTGCGCTGGTGAGCCTGGATTCTGGCTTGAACGTGACCCGGACACCGTGCGCGCTCCGCAAGTAGCCTGGGCTAAGCCGGGTCGGATTCCGGGTGGCACGAAGGGCTATCCGGAGGTTGCCCCAGACTTGGCCGTTGAAGTGAAGTCACGCCATACGGCCGACCCCGAAATGGATGATAAAGCCGCGATGTGGCTCAGCTACGGCTCGCAAGAAGTCTGGGTGGCTAACCCGGAAACCACGACCGTCACAGACACCGCCCCAACGCCGCCCCGGAAACCCTGGGCGAGGATGACATCCTGGACGGCGGCGATTTGCTCCCCGGCTTCACCACCCCCGTCTGGCGCCTGTTCCGCCAGAGGCAGTAGCGCCGGGAACTGGATCGACAGGTATGGTCTGATCCCCGGTAGTGGGCCGTCAACCAATAACCTACCGTACTGGTGCAGCGTCAGATGACTACGAAGCTAAAATTCATCACCGCCGAGGAACTGCTGCGGATGCCCCGAGGGGACGGCATCCGGTACGAGCTTATCCGTGGAGTGTTGGTTCCGAAGATGCCTACTGGAGACCCGCACGGCGAAGCCGTCACTATGACTAGCTATGCTTTAACCGGCTATGTGGTCGCCAACGATTACGGTAGCATCCGCTCAGGCGAACCCGGCTACCGGCTCGACCGTGACCCCGACACGGTGCGCGCGCCGGACATCGCCTGGTTCGCGCCTGGGCGTCTTCCGCAAGGGACTCGGGGATTCCCGGAGCTTGCCCCGGACCTGGCCGTCGAGGTGAAGTCCCCCGGCAATTCCAACCCGGAGATGGCGGCCAAGGCTGCCATGTGGCTCAGTTACGGGTCTCAACATGCCTGGGTAGCCGACCCGGAAACCGCGACCGTCACTATTTACCGTCCCAACGCCGCCCCGGTCACCCTCTCCGAAAATGACATCCTGGACGGCGGCGGTTTGCTCCCCGGCTTCACCGCCCCTGTCTGGCGTTTGTTCCGGCGGAGGCGGTAGCTGGCAGGCCAGCGGGGCTACCCTGCGAGGGGTGAGTCGAAAGTCCCTTCTTACGTCGGCCGCAGGCTTGCCTGGGAGGGTGCGGATTGAGCTGAGGGCTGTTGCCCCTACGAGCCAAGGGGGAACCTTGACTTGAATGGAGAGGTTGAGGGCCGGCTTAGTCAAGACTGATGACCCCCCGGCTGGCCAAGTCTTCAATCGTTTTCCGGACGGATTCACCAGGTACACCGAGTTCATTGGCAAGGGCGCTGACCGATACGTTCCCATCCCCCTGGCCTATGCGCTCCATAATCAGCTGCTCAAGCTCACTAAGACCCTCAGCAGGGATAGCGGAAGGGACTGCGGGAGCGCCTGCGCCGCAGTACACGAGAAAAATCCCGGCCTTGTTCAATATGTCCTCTGTGGCTCGAATTTCCAGACCCTTCCTCTCCCCGGGACTATATCAAGTAGACCGCCGCTCCGGCAGCCAATACGTGCAGCAACAAGAGGATAAAAAAGCCAGCTAGTAGTCCAACTTACTTGAACTGAAGGATGGTTATTGAGGGTAGGTTCGCGATTAGGCGCTTGCGCCGAGCAATCCGGCCAACCAAATTACTCATCATTTCAACGATTTCGTACTACTAGCTGTAAAACTGCCATTAGCAGGAAGGCCAGGAAGGCCAGCCAAAAACCGGTTCCCAGGCTGACATCCACATTTAACCCAAACCTGGAACCAAGCTCCAGGTACCTCCCGAATTCACTGGACTTGATTTCGGAGAGCGCCATAATGAACCCAACGAGAAGGAGCGCCATTATTGCCACTCCGGCAAAGCCCGCTATTATCGGCACAATCCGTGGTAAAGCGATTGATGCGATACCCAGCACCGCCAACACTGCAATGGCCCCGGCGACCGCAGGCACAATGTAAAAAGCGGCCAAATCATCCCCGTAGCCAGCGGCCTCCGTGGACGCTCTGACCAATGTCAATCCCGAAAACCTCTCTGTATGATCAATCTCCTCTCCGACGACGGACAAACCGCCGCCGATCAGGCCACCGGCGGAGGCGGAGAATGTAAGCCAAGGGAGGAGGAAAGACAACAGTACAATGATGCCCAGGACCATAGCCCCAATACCCCCTATGTTTACCATACCTCCTCCCCGCGATGCGCCAGACTGGGCGGATACCACCGGTTGGGCCGCTGCGGTGGCCTCGCCGGTCTCGGCTTGGAACGTGACTGTTCCTGCCCCACCCTGTCCCAATTGCAATGTTTTCAACCATTCGACAGTGTGAAGAGACTTCTGCAAAACACCGCGATGCCGAATCTGCAAGGCTCCGATTGCCCCGAAGCCGATTAATGCCAGCCAGAAACCTAGGGAGCTAAACATGAAAATCAGGGTCAGCAACCCCAGGCCGGAAATGGCAATTCGCAGCTCCACCTGGACCGCCGGCGGCAGGAAAAAGGTCCCAATCGCTGCTAATCCCAGCACTCCCAGGATAACCGGGTACGCCAACGAGTAGAAACCCGTCCCAAGGATAAAGACAGACAGTAGCACCAAGACGCCAAGGGCGGGAATAACGAACTGTTCTGGCTCTCGCATAATCATCCTCCCGACGCTATTTTGAATGATTCTAACTGCTAGTAGTCCAACATCTTTGAAACGATGGGTCGAAGAGGGTCTGGATATGTCCCGTCATTCGGGCGAAGGCCGGAATCCAGGAATGTACGACCACACAGAACGCTTCCGGATGAAACTCTCTTACCCTTCTATCCAACAGTGACGGACCACTAGCTCCTTCCCATCTTAGGACGCCGGAATACGGGAAGAAAAGAGGAACATTGCTAGGATACGGTTAGGATAGCCTTATGAGGAGGCAGTCATCGGGGTCTCATGGTGGAGGGGGAGTTAGCCGAAGATTCGGCCCGGGGGTCCAGAAAACAGACCCTGACCGGCTCCGGAATATATGAACCCTCCTCATCCCGCTCGACGGGAACGAGCGGCTTCCTCTGCAATTGGTTGAAAAAGTCGGTAACGTTGAAATCCGCCCGGTCCGGCAACTCCATCCCCAACAGGGTTTCCAACTCCCCGATGGTGAACCGCCTTCCCGGATGCCGGGCGTAGATGCACAGCAGCAAGAACGGCCCCTTGCGTCCCCTGAAGGCAACCTTTTTCCAAGGGCCGCTGAACCCTCTGACGAACACGCTTCCTGAGACTTTATCCACCAGTAGGCCGGTATCGGGTAGAAGGCGGTCTTTTTCGGCGAGCAGGTATCGATACTGGCTTCGGCTGATTGGGGCTTCCTCTCCGTTCAGCGCTGCCACAAACTCCGGCGGGCCTTGGGGGGCATCTTGCCTGCCGTCCAGCCAGTTGGGGAGCGGCCCGGCCGGATCGGCAAGACCGCCATCCGGCGCTTCAGGGCCGGAACCCTTCTCCACGCCGGGCCTGGCCCATCCCAGGATTCCTCCCAACAGGGAGCCGCCGAGGGCGACTGTCATGTAGCAGCTTGCCATGAGCGTAAAGGCTAGCAGACCGCTTCGGCGCCGCTGGCTAAACTCTTCTGCCGGGTATCCCAAATCGCTCCAAGCGAACTCCCAGGACCAGAAAAAGTTGCCTGCAGAAGGGGAGTGGTCTACGAAATACAACACTAACATTGCCGACATGGACAGTACCAGGAATACCAGGATAAAGGCGATGCAGGCAACGAACCAGACGCGGGCCATTGCGGAGTCAAGGAGAGTCTCGCGGTCATTGAGGGCGGCGATGACACAGAGGGAAGTGGCCATGATTCCGGCCACCGCCACCATGATGGGTTTGTCGTTGTAGCCGGTAAGAAAGAATGACGGAGCGAAGGCAATTCCGACCGGGACCCCAAAAAGCAGGGCGTTGCGATGATATGACCCATATCTAATGCTGCCGCTGAACCAGGTCCGCCTCATCCGCAATAGCCGGTAGACCAGATAACCGGCCCCGGCGGCGGATGTGCTCAGGGCAATTGAAAGCGCCAGCGGCCAGGGACGGGCCGCCACCGGGCCAAGGGTGAAGAATCCATACTGGTCCATGCCGGTGGCGCCGGTGATAATCGCCGGCAGGTTCAACATGACCAGGAGGGAGACCAGCAGCAGCTTTCCAAATCACGGCGCGGGAGCCGAAGCGCCGGACGGCGCGTTGCCTATATCCATACGCGAAAGTCCTTTCGGGGAAGCGGATGAAAAGCGGTCCCGGCGGCCGGGGGAATTTCTAATGCCCCGTGCGGTCTTGGAACTCCCTTTCTGTGGTCTGGGCTTCCACTTCCTGGTACTCGGGGAGGCTGATTAGGGCTTCGACCTCGGCGCGCATCTCCGCCACCTGGGGCGCGTTTATCCCGATGTGTCCAGTGTCTCGCAGGCTCGTGTAGACGCGCCGGAACCCGTCCACAGCGGCGATGATGGGTGAGGTGGCGTAAATCATCATCTGGTAGCCCAGGCCGGTATATTCCTCGACCGTAATGTCGTCTGCGCCGGCTATAACCACCAACGGCACGTCGGCGACACCTTTGCGGAAGGTGTCCAGGTCCTCGCGGCTGCGAACGCCGCGAGGCATCACCACGTCAACGCCCAGGTCGCGGAGGGCGTTACCCCGCCGGATGGCTTCGTCCATGTCCCCTTCAACAGCAGTGAAGGCGTCGGTGCGGCCAATGATTAGAAAGTCGGGATCGGTGCGGGCACGCAGGGCATACTGTATCTTCTCCAGAAACTCGTCCATCGGGATAACGTGTTCGAGTCCAGCATGGTAAGAGGCCCGCTTGGGGAAAAACTGGTCTTCGATGTGGATCGCGGCGATTCCCGAAGCCTCGAAGGAACGGACCGTGTGCATGGCGTGTACCGGCTCGCCATAGCCCGCGTCGGCGTCGCAAATAACCGGAAGCGGTACCGAACGCGCCACTTTCTCCGCGACTGCTATCTGCTCGGTCATGGTCATCAACGGCTCGGTCACCGCCAAATGCGCGCCGCTCATGTAACCGCCGGTATAGATGGTCTCGAATCCCAGCGACTCCACGAGCCGGGCCGAGATGGGGTCGTAGGCCCCCGGCGCAACTATGGGCTGCCCAGAGTTTAGCTTGGCCCTTAGGTCGGTCCTTACGGTCATTGCGTCACCTCACTCCTGGGGTATAAGGGGTTTCACCTGACTGGAAAACCGGTCCATGTTTTCCTGCATCTCGGATGCGCTGTCGCCAGGAATGCTAAGGATGAAATTTCTCACGCCGAGGTCCTGGTATTGGCGAAGGTCGGCGGCGATCTGCTCTGGGACGCCGGTCATCATACGGCGGTCTGTACCGGAGGCATCGTCAAACGCTACGTTGGTGCTGAAGCACAGCGCGACCGCGTCTTCATCGCGCCCGGCCCTAACGGTCTGCCGGCGGAGCCGGGCCACGAGGCCGCCGAACTCCTCCGGTTCCAGAATCGCTGGTGGCCGCAGGCCGATGGGCATCCATCCGTCGCCATATTTGGCCGCGCGGCGGATCGCCGGTCCGGTATGGCCTCCAATCCAGATAGGAATGTGAGGCTTTTGGACCGGCTTGGGCTGGAACCCGGCCCCGGATAGCTGGTAATACTTACCCTCGAACTTCGGCCGGTCGTTGGTCCATAACTCTTTGTAAAGCCGGATATACTCGTCGGTCACCGCACCGCGCTCGTGATAGGTGTCCAGCCCCAATGCCTGGAACTCCTCTTCCATCCAGCCCACTCCGGCCCCGAGGATTACACGCCCGCCTGAGAGTACGTCCAGGGTTGAGAGAATCTTGGCGGTCAGGACCGGGTTGCGGTAGGGAAGGATCAGCACGTGGGTACCCAACCTGACCCGTTCCGTGCAACCGGCCAGGAAGTTCAGCGCCGCCAGCGGCTCGTAGTACGGCTCGTCGGGCCGGAATGTGGCCACGCCGTCAGCAGCATAGGGGTAAAAAGATTCGACCTGGCGGGGCAAGATGATGTGGTCGCTGACCCATACAGATTCGAACCCGGCCTGTTCCGCGGTTCGGGCCAGAGTTCGCAACCCCTCCGGGCTGGACATAGGGCCCCTGCTGGGTAGAGAGCATCCGAAAGTGGTCGGCATGTCGCTTCTCCTTTAGGCAGTCTTGATCTGGGGATTAACCGGGTGCAAGGTTGCCTTGATGAACTCCCCCTGAAAGCTGCATATATCATCAATTTTGAACCCTTGGATATTGCCTTCCGTGTCTACCAAAACCATAACCCGGTTGTCCTCAGTTGCGGCGTAATAAGTGTGGCCGAACCCCCAGGTTACATCCAGGAAATTCCCTTCTTTGTCTAACCAGACGTTTACTTTATCAATTTCGCTCATACCTCTTCACCCTCTTTGATGGCGTCAGTAACGTAGGCAGTGAGAAGGAGAGCGTCGTCCTCGAGGCGCTTTACCACTACACACACCCACCTGTTGTTGCCGGTCAACGTACCAGGAAACCGCTTGTAGTATAGCTCTACGGTGTCCGGGTCGCTATTTGATCTTCGCACAGCGTCGGGACGCTGGAGCGTCTCACCTATAGTCCTGGGGAATTCCATCATGCCGGGATGGTTTTCAATAATATGCTCCCAACGCTCGACGGGTAGCCATACTGAGTGACCTTGGGGATCTCGAAGCATCATGTGTGAATAGCATGGCGATTCTTTATCAATGTTGTCGAACTAAATTGGACAAAGCACTCATATCATCAGGAAGCCAACAATGAAAACGTGTATACCGGGCTGTTCCGCAAAACCCAAAATGTCACCACCAGTCCCACCAAGTAATGATTTATTGCCAGTTTAACGCTTGACGGCTGTGGTAGCTACTTGGGAGTGTATGACATGGGTTATCCCTTACAGTCTGGGGCCGTGCTATGCTGGATGCGGGCAACTCAACCTGGAATTAAGGAGCGGACCGATGGCCGGGGACGAAACAATCTACGGGTATGTCCTTTTGACAGGTTACGTGGAAAAGGAAGGAGACCAGTTTGCATCCTACTGCCGCGAGTTGGGTTCGGCGAGCTGTGGCGACACGATGGAGGAAGCTCTGGAGAATCTGGGAGAGGCGATAGAGGTGCATTTGGAAGCATTGGAAGATACCGGCGAGTTGCTGCGGGCGCTCAGGGAGCGGAATATCCGAATCGACGTAGGCCCCCCGGCGTTCGATGGAATATACATAAGGGTGACGCCGGGAAAGGTCTTTACTACCTATTCCCGTAACATCCCGCTGACAAGTGCAGTTTAGACGCCTCCCGCTATGCTCCAGTTCGCAACTCACACGCGCCTTGGAGCGACTGGGCTGTTATCCCGGCAGGCCAAACCGGGGCAGCCACCAGTCTTATTATCGGAATGTGGGAGGCCGTGTCCTCTCCGCGCCGGTAGTCCTTCGCAGACGCGAGGTCCCGCGTGGCACATTGAGAAGTATCCTAGCGCTCCTTGACATTTCTCTGGACGAATTTCTGGATGCCCTTCGCTGAGGGCTTGCAAACAGTTGGATGGAATTGTCGAAGAGGTTATGCGTAGTTGCAACAACGCCGTGTATTTTCAGTCCTCCCGGTTGTGTCCAAACTCGGCGCCGTGCTAGGCTGGATAAAGGATAGGAGCTTGACGATGCCGGAAAAGGTTGTTGTAGCCATGAGCGGCGGCGTGGACTCGTCAGTAGCGGCGTTACTCTTGCAGCGCCAGGGTTTTGACGTGGTTGGCGTTACCATGAAGCTCTACAGTCTCGACCAAGCCGAATTGCCCGCCAATTATCAGGGCTGCTGCACCCTTGACGACGTGGAAGACGCCCGCGCAGTGTGCCGCCGCCTCGGCATTCCCCATTACGTGCTGAACGTCCAAGAGCAGTTCCAGTCCCACGTCATCGACTACTTTACCGCCGAGTACCAGAGAGGCCGCACACCCCATCCGTGCATCGCGTGTAACGATAAGATCAAGTTCAACTTCCTGGTTAACCGCGCCAGGGCGCTGGACGCCGGGTGGGTGGCGACAGGCCACTACGCCCAGATAGTCCGAGGGACCGAAGGCTGGCTACTCAAAAAGGGAATTGACACCGATAAGGACCAGTCCTACGTTCTCTTCGGCATGGGCCAGGATGAGATGGACCACACCCTGATGCCAGTGGGAGCCTACGCAAAAAGCGAGATCCGCCGGATGGCCCGGGATGCCGTATTCCCCAACGCGGACAAGCCTGATAGTCAAGATATCTGCTTCATTCCGTTGGGCGATTACAAAGCCTATCTCCGACAGCACATCACTTCCATGCCTGGGGAGATCGTGGACCTTGATGGCAAGGTCCTGGGGCAGCATAAAGGCATCGAGTTCTTCACTGTAGGGCAACGCCGGGGGATAGGCATCCAGGTGGGCGAGCCCCTGTACGTGATCAGTTTGGACGCAGACACCCGCCGGGTTGTCGTTGGACCCGAATCGGCCCTCAACCGCGGCCAGTTCCGCGTCTCCAGGGTCAATTACACTTCGGGTTTAGTACCGGCCGGACCAGTGGAGGTCTCGGTCAAGATTAGATACAAGTCCAAGGAAGCCCAGGCGGTCCTTTATCCCCAGGGTGAAGAGGCCCTGGTGTGCTTCCACGAACCCCAACGGGCGCTGACCCCCGGACAGGCCGCAGTTTTCTACCAGGGCAACGTCCTGCTCGGCGGAGGGATCATCGAGAGTTCCCACGTGGAGCTTGGTCAATCTGAATGGCCGGTTTTGTCGGGGGCCTAGTCTAAGGCGTTTCTCAGCCTTGATTAGAAGCTCCGGAGGAGGGGTGAGGGTGCCGGACTTCTCGCTAGAACAGGAGCTTCACGCGCAGGGATTTCCCCTAGTGGCAGGCGTGGACGAGGTGGGACGCGGGCCGCTGGCCGGGCCCGTGGTCGCAGCCGCGGTTGTTTTCTCCCCGGACTTGGACTGCTCTGAACCCTGGACGTCCCATCTGGACGACAGCAAGAAGCTGTCCCCACGGCAACGGTCCTATGCCGTGGAATTGGTAGAGACTCACGCCCTGGCCATCGGAGTAGCCGAGATCGCGCCGGGCGAGATCGACCGGGTGGGGATCGGTCCGGCGTGCATCAACGCGATGCTCGAGGCCGTCGCCCGCCTCCCTCTGGACCCTTCCTACCTGCTGTTGGACTACGTTCCCATTCGGGAATGCCGTTTCCCCTTTCAGACAATCGTCGGCGGCGATGGGCTCAGCCTGTCCATAGCGGCCGCGTCAATCGTCGCCAAAGTGGCCCGGGACCGGATGATGGGGGAAGCGCACCAGCGTTACCCCGGTTACGCCTTCGACCGCAACAAAGGCTACGGCACGGCCCAACACCTGGCCCTGTTGCGCGAAAAGGGCCCCTGCCCGATCCACCGCCGCTCATTCAGCCCGTTGCGCACCGTTTCCGGCGAACGCAGCGGGTCACCCACGGTTAGGTTATATTTCAGATCCTCCGTCTTTCCCGCGAAAGCGGGAATCCAGAGGTTTCATACATGAGGACCCCCTGCGTCTACATACTTGCGAACAAACCTCACGGCACTCTGTATATCGGCGCAACCTCGAACCTTGTCCAACGAGTCTGGCAGCATAAGAACGACCTGTGGAAGGATTCACGAAGCGATATCGTGTTCATAGGCTAGTTTGGCATGAGGTCCACGAGTCTATGGATAGCGCTATAAGCCGCGAGAAAAAGCTCAAAAAATGGAACCGTGCATGGAAGATTGAGTTAATAGAGACAAGTAATCCAACTTGGGTGGACTTGTATGACCAGATTTGCTCATAGCCTGGCGATGGCTCTACCGGAGTGGATTCCCGCTTTCGCGGGAATGACGAAGTTGGGGCGGGAATGACGAAGTTGGGTGAGATCTGGAAGTGAAGCGTGAGAATGTCAACACGGCCTGATCCGAGACAGCGCTTAGGCAACTGGGGAGAAGGAGTTGCCCGCCGCTTCCTCGAACGCGAAGGGTACCGGGTTCTCGATACCCAGTACCGTTGCCGTTGGGGCGAAGTGGACATCGTGGCCAGTGATGGCGGCGAGCTTGTCTTCGTCGAAGTGCGCACCCGCCGGGGTACGAGGTTCGGGACTCCCCAAGAGTCCATAACCCCCACCAAGGCGGGTCGGCTGGAATCAACCGCACACCATTACATGGCGGAAAAGGGTCTGACTCACTCTAACTGGCGGATTGACCTGGTTTCTATACTCCTGGGTTCCGGCGGCCGAGTCCAAGAAGCATCGCACCTCAAGAATGCGGTGGAGGCATCGGGGTGAGAACCCGGCATGTCCACCGATACGGGTAGCCCAATTATTCGGCAGGTGGCGAGGGACACCAGGAATATCAGAGCCGCCGCAATTGCGATGACGAGACAGGGAACCCTCAAAGCTCTGCCGCTGCCCCGGTGATGTTGACCTTGCCCCGGCTAACCCTTGAGAAACTGGCTAATCGTCCCCGCCACGGCGTCCGACTGTTCCAACATTATCAAGTGACCCGCATCCGGAAAGACCTCAACCTTGGATCCTACGATAAGCTGGGCGAAGTCATTCGCGTACACCTGAGAAACAAGCCTGTCGTCTTGTCCCCATACGATCAACGACGGAGCCTTGATGCGGTAGGCGCGGCGTTTGAAGCCCCGGTCGGGGATGGGCCATAGGAACTTACCCGCGGACGTGAGGTCTTGAACGCGTTCAGGAGACAGCAACTCCATAGCCCGTTCCCCTGCCGCCATGTCTTCGGCGGAAATCGTACCGTCCGCTGATCCGCTGGCCCAAAGGCACTCCTGGAGCTCAGCCGAATTCATGGCCAGGAAGTCGGCCACGGGAGCGTCGTCACGCCACAGTCCAGCCGGAGCGATCAACACCAGCCGGTCCACGTAGCCGGGCGAAAGAGCGGCCATCTCGGCCGCGATCATGCCTCCGAGAAAATGACCGGCCAGATGGGCGCGGTCTAGTTCCAGCGCATCCATCAGTTCCAGGTGGTACAGGGTCAGATCAAGGACGTCTTCCAGGTACTCGAGCCCGGTCGAGTTGGAGTAACCGGGGATGTAGGGCGCATAAACCGTGAATTGTTCCGCCAGCCGGTCCAGGAATGGCGCCCATCCCTTATGTCCCGCCGCGCCGTGGAGATATATCAGCGGCTCCCCCTGGCCGGCGCGAAGGACCTCAGCCTGGAACATTCCGTTTTGCATCGATAAGTTGAGTGTTTCCGGCGGCATCGTCGTCCCCTAAACCTCCATCGTCTGGGGCCACCAGCGAGTTTCGTACTCAGACCAAATGTCCCGAACGTAGGGCATCACTTCCTTGGCGAACAGCTCGGTGTTCTTCATGGTCATCTCTTTAGGCATGTCGCCGAAGTGGAGCAAGAGCATCAGGTTGCCGACCCTTAACTCTTTGATTGCCTGAGTCAGCTCTTGGCGCACCGATTCCGGGCTGCCAACGATCACGTTGCCAGCGTCTACGTAGTCTTTCCAGGTAAAATCGGTGGACTGTTCCCGGCGCGATTCCACGATCTGGGTGCTGACTCCCGAATTGATGCTGCGAATGGTCCGGTAACCAGGGGCATTGGCGAATCCGCCCGGAACGTGGAGGCATTTCTTGAAGAAATACTCGATGTAGTCCTTGTATTCATCCACCTGGCTGTCGGTCTCCGAGACGGCAACAAGCTGTAAGAACCCCGCATGGTACGGGTTGAACTCCTTGCCCCGGTTGTCTACCTCTTCCCAGAAACCGTCCAACACAGTCTTCCCAACCTTGTAGCCGCTGTAGCTCAGGTAGCAGTACACGTAATCGTGCTCGATGGTCCAGTCCCAGGTCTCCAAACTTCCGCTGCCGGGCACCCAGATTGGAGGGTGCGGCTCTTGATAGGGGCGGGGCCAGATGTTGACGTAGCGAAGCTGAGTGTACTTGCCGTTGAACGCAAAAGGCTCCCGCTCCGTCCATGCCTTGATGACCAGATCGTGGGCCTCGTTATACTTCTCCCGCAGCGTTACCGGCACCTCTCCGTACCCGAACACCGTGTCTTGCGAGGTGCCCAGAGGGAATCCGGCCACAAACCTGCCGCCGCTTAACACGTCAAGCATGGCGAACTCTTCCGCAACCCTGACCGGAGGGTTGTACAGCGCCAGGCTGTTGCCCAACACGATGATGGCAGCCTTGGAAGTGCGCCGGGTCATCGCGGAAGCCATCAGGTTTGGCGACGGCATCAAGCCATAGGCGTTGTAGTGGTGTTCGTTAACACACAGGCCGTCGAAGCCCATCTCCTCGGCAAACTCCAACTCGTCAAGGTAGTCGTTATAGAGCTGGGTCCCTTTCTTGGGGTCGAAGAGACTATTGGGGGCATCCACCCAAACGCTATGGTACTGTTTATCGAAGTCGTCGGGCAAATACCCGTAGGGCATCAGGTGGAAGAAGCACATTTTCATCGGTCGGCATCTCCGGCGCGCAAGGCTCAGTTCGAAGCGATTGTACACCCAATGGCGCGGCGGGAAAACGCCGGAAGTCCACTGTACATATGGTCAGGGCAATCGGATTTGGTAATATATTAGTATTATGCTATCGAGGGATCAAAATGAGCGTAACAAGATGTAATGGCGGAGTTGGATGGAAAGGAAAACTGTAAAGATAGACGATGACGGCGGGGTCGTCATACCGGCAGAGTTCCGGGATGCGTTGGGTCTCAAGGCAGGTGACGCCGTAATCTTCACGCTGGACGGCGGCGACCTGGGAATGTATACCCTGAAGCGGGCGGTCAAGCGAATACAGGAGACTGTCCGCAAATACGTGCCGGAAGGGGTATCGTTATCAGACGAGCTTATCGAAGAACGGCGTGCGGCGGCGGCGGCCGTAGAGGGGGTTATTGCGGCCCGGAAAGCTCGAGAGGCGGCCCGCGAATGAGCGAAGTCCTGGACGCCTCGGCTATCCTGGCTGTTGTGCAGTCCGAGACCGGCGCAGAGGTGGTCTTGGAAGCTATACCAGATGGAGTGATAAGCGTTGTTAACATTTCCGAAGTAGTGGCGAAGCTCACGGACAGGGGATACCGCGATGACGCTATCAGAAAAGAGTTGCGAGAGTTGAACCTCGCCGTTAAGGATTTTGACGAGGACCAGGCATACGCCGCGGGTATGCTGCGGCCGCTTACCCGCGACTGTGGTTTATCCCTGGGAGACCGTGCCTGTATTGCCCTGGGTCTTCGGTTAGGATTGGCTGTACTCACCGCGGACCGGAGTTGGGCCGGATTGGACGTTGGTGTCGATGTGAGGCTGGTCCGGTGACAGGCGGCCGGGGAAATCTGAACCTATAAGGAGACCATCGTGACAAGTGGAGCGCGGGACGTGGTAGTAATCGGCGGCGGCATCGTTGGGTGCCAGACCGCCTACCTGTTGGCCAAGGCCGGGGCGACGGTGACCATCTTGGAAGCCGACTCGGTGGCGAGCCACGCCTCCGGGTTCGCATTCGGTGAGATGGGGGCTCTGGAGGGGGCTGGAATTCCCGACCCACTGCTAGACTTCACCTTGTGGTCTCATCAACGCCACATTACCCTGGCTGTCGAGCTTCAGGAGATCTCCGGTGTGGACCCTCAATTCCGACTTGGCGGCAGAATCAAATTGGCCCTTTCAGAAGACGACGCAACCGCGTTCCAAGAAGCCATCAAATGGCAAAAGGACATAAAGGAGCTTCGCCCCAGGTGGCTTGACGCTACAGAACTGGTGAAGGCGGAGCCCCAGATCAACCCCGCAAGTGTGGGGGGTGTTTATGTGGAAAACTCCGGCTCGGTGGAGCCCTACCGGTACACCCTGGCAGCGGCCCAGTCTGCGGAGAAGCTTGGCGCGGACATGGTGCTACGCCGGGCCCAGGGCCTGGTCGGCGACCGTGGCCGGTGCCTTGGGGTGTCGACCGGCGACGGACAAATATCTGCCGGGGCGGTGGTGTTGGCCATGGGTCCCTGGACCGGCCAGGCGTCCGAGTGGTGCGGTGTGGACCTCCCGGTCTCACCGCTAAAAGGCCAGATACTCAGGCTGAAGCACGCGAGCCTTCAGGTCAAGTCATCCATCTTCTACAGCGGTAGCTACGTATCCTCCAAACCCGACGGCCTCATTTGGGCAGGCACCACCGAGGAAGAAGTAGGGTTCGACGAGGAGACAACGCCAGCAGCCAGGGACAAGATCATGGCCGACCTGTTGAAGATGGCCCCAAATCTGGTAGACACCGAACTGGTCCACCAGACCGCGTGTTTGCGCCCCCTCTCCGCCGACGGGATGCCCATTGTCGGCAAGGTCCCCGGCTGGGACAACCTGTACGTCGGCACGGGAGCCGGCCGCAAGGGGATTCTGTGGAGTGCGGGGATGAGCCAGGGATTAGCGGACATCATCCTCAAAGGGAAATCGGATGTGCCGGGGGTGGAGGCGCTGGACCCGGGGCGGTTCCAATAGACCAGGGTTCTCGGCATCTAACGGAGCCGCTAGATGGAAACCTCCACGATTTGTGTGTAAGCTTCCGGCTTGGGAATCTCCTCACCCGCCTCCCGCAAGCCTTCCAAGTGAAACGCGATTGCTTCCTTGACCAGCTTCTCGGTCTCTGCCTTCGACTCGCCCGCCGCAACGCATCCCGGTAGGTCGGGGAGATATGCACACCACCCAGTGCCTGTCTGCTCGTACACCACCACGTATTTCATGGGGCTCCCTCTCCATCCAGTCCGGCTTGCCTCGAGACGCTTCTCCACGTTCCAGGCGCCAGGTCATGGCTTGGGGTGGCCTGCAATGGTCACCGTCCCGCGCTTTGACCTGTGTCTGAATTGGCGGTGACTGCCACGAGTCCTAACCAGCCTCCAGCCGTCGGACTCCACCAGAAGGATCGCATCCCTGACCTTCGGCATCCACCACCCTTACCGTAATCTATTCTTAACTACTCTAACACGACAACTTAACTTGCGTAGAAATAGAAACCGGATTCTTCATCCTACAGCCCTCTTCCGCGCCACCAGCGCCCCATTCTCCCTTGTAACCTTCATGGCAAAGGGGTACCTGTTCACCTCCAGCGCCAGGTCCACGTCTTCCGGATGAAACTGGGGCTGACTTTCGTCAAAGAATTTCTGAGTGGCCCCGCCTTCCATAATCAGACTGCGAACGGCTGCCGGGTCGGGATTGCGTCCTTCCAATAGGTTTCGCAGGAACAGAGCGCAGTGCTCGTCTTCGTCAGACCGCACCCGGCCCTGGTCTCCCATCGCGATGATCGACACCAGGGCCGGGTCTTCCTTGCGGATCATGTCCACCGTGGCCTGCGCCACGACGAACGATCCCAGGTAGATGCTGTCCGCCCGGGTCGCGGCGGCAACCCCCACCGTTCCGGCCCTGGTGGACTGTACTATGGACTTGCCCGCCAATTCCACGGGAGTAATCTCGAATGGCGAGTTGCCCATGTCGAACCCATCGGGGCGCTTCCCGTCCACCTCGCCCATCACCAGGTCGCCGACACCCTTGCCATGAAGCTCCAACGCCTCCTCCACTTCCGCAACAAGAGTGATCTGCGTGACCCCGTGGTCAAAGGCGATAGCGGCGGTGGTGAAAGCACGGAACACATCAATGATGATGACCACGCCTTCCGCTTCCGCGGCGTCCCGTACAAGGCTGCCAAGTCGGACTTCCATGCACTTACCTCAAGCTGTAATAGTGTGGCCGTTGCCTGCTTCGTCGATTGCAGTGAATTGGACACTCTGGCCTCATCGCCGAAAAGCGGCCGTCTCACCATTCATGTTGACATTTTCGGTTTCCCATCCGGCGGAAAGCCATGACCGCGCCTGGGTGTGGTTGGGGGCGTTAGCCCACCACGGCCGGTACTTGCGGGCGGAGGCTGGCAAGTCATCCCCGATTATTTCTTCGATTCTCTGGAACGTCAGGGTCACAGAGTCCGTAGGGGAGTTCCTCAGATGTTCCGCCAAGGGCTGGTATTTGCTCAATGTAAAGTCCTCTCTGCGTCCTTCTGCCGCTAACCGCCCGCGCCGGTCAGCGGTTCCAGGATGTCCAGCAATTCCGCAATGTGTTCCAAGTCCAACCTGATGCTCACGGAATCCAGGAACCGCTTCCGGGTATAAAAGTTCCCTTGGAGATTGCCAGCTATGCCGCGCAGCCCGGGCAACCGGTCGTCGCCGGTCAAAGCCCGGGCATTGTTCAGAACAACGTTGAACTGTTCATGCTGCCTATATTCCCATCCCTGCGCCTCCGCGGCGGCTTTGGCCATCCACGCCGCCGCGCCCCAGCCTTTCTCCGACGCTTGATGCAAGTCGCCGACGGCCAGGTATTCCCGGCTTTGGGCCAGAAAATCGCGGGCCTGCTGCCGGTAGCCGGCAACGGCTACAGGGTCATTTGGTCCGTTCAAGTCCGGCTGTGTCATGGCGCTCTAACCCTTTTTCACCAGCTTTTGCAACGAACGTATCTCCCTGGGCGGGTTGAGCAGGCTGCCGGTATGGGTCCACGACACCTCTCCGACATAGATGTCGCCTCGGGAGTCGATGCAGACGCCGTGAGGCGCGATGAACTGGCCCGGCGCTTCGCCTTCCGGGCCGTCGCCCAGGCGCATCAATTCGTTGCCCTGGATATCCATAATGGTAATCCTGGGCCCTAACCCGTAGGCCTGGGAGTTTGGGCCGATGGCCACGCCCAGCTCTCCCACATAGACCCGCTGGTCTCCCGACTTATCAATATACAGGCCGCAAGGGCGGGCCATATTGGTCCATTGGGTCTCGAACTTCCCGTTCTTATCAAACACCTGAACGCGGTGGTTCTCACGGTCTGCCACGTAGACCCAGCCGTCTTTGTCGGTGCAGACGTTGTGGGCGATGTTAAACTGGCCCGGACCGGTGCCGGACTCACCCCAGGAAAACAAGTGATTCCCGTCTGGAGAGTACTTGTGCACCCTGGCGTTGCCATAACCGTCCGAGACATAGAACTCGCCGGTGCTCGGGTCCATAGCTACGTGTGTGCATCGATTGAAAGGGTCTCCGCTCATAAACGGCGCGGGCTTTCCGCTAACTCCCAACGTGAACAACACCTGCCCATCGAGAGTGCACTTCCTCACGGTGTGGTCGCCGTCATCGGTGGCGAAGATGGTGTCGTCGGGCATTATGGTGATGCCGTGCGCCCGTGGGAAGACTCCCTCGCCCCAGGAGCGCAGAAAATTGCCCTCCCGGTCGAACACCATCATGGGATGCTCGCCCCGGTTGAATACGTACACATTGTCGTTGGAGTCCACGCCGACTGCCGCAGCTTCTTTGAACGACCAACCGTCCGGCAGGCTTCCCCATCCTTCGGCCACCTCGTAGGTATATTCACCAGTCCCCATTTCAACCATCATGTCACCTCTCAATTGTTATTCTCGGACTGGATTTTAGCACCTGCGGCCTTGCCTGCAACCAGCGGTAATGTCTCCCTCTCACATCGTGCCCCAACCGGAGCGCATAGACTCACATTGTCACGCAAGGCTGGAGGTTGATATCATTGCGGGACGGGCATCTGGACATCGGAGGGCATGATAATGACCGCGTCTCAGGAAGGCAGGCGGGACTTCGTTAAGTATTCATTCTTCAAGGTCGCTCCGGAATGGCGGCGGCTGTCGCCGGGGGAGCGGTCCCACAGCAAACGCGAGTTCTGCGAGGTCGTGGCCGAGTGGTCCGACCGAGTCACGATGGCCAGCTATAGCCTCGTGGGTACGCGCGGGGACGTGGACTTCGCCCTCTGGAAGATTTCTCACGACCTGGAGCCCATCAACGAGCTTATGGCCCGCATTAACCATACCGAGCTTGGGAAATACCTGGAGGTGCCCCATTCCTACTTGGCGATGACCCGCCGCTCACCTTACGTGGACACTCACCAACACGAAGGCCAGGAAGGTACGTCTAGCACTATGCGAATCATCGGCCGCAAATACCTTTTCCTCTACCCCTTCGTCAAGACCCACGACTGGTACCAGCTCCCGATGGAAGAACGGCAACGGCTCATGCGGGAGCACTTCACCATTGGGCACCGCTACCCCGACGTAAAGATAAGCACGGCTTACTCATTCGGCATCGACGATCAGGAGTTCGTGCTGGGGTTTGAATCCGACGACCCGGCGAGCTTTATAGATCTGGTGTCTGACCTGAGAGAGTCCGAGGCGAGGCCCTTTACAGAACGGGACACTCCGATATTCACCTGCATCAACAAGCCGCTGGAGGAATGCCTGGACGACCTCGGTTAGCGGCTGGGGCGCGCAACAGAAAAAACCTTTGAAGGGGTCCCCTTCAAAGGTTTTTTCATGCTCGGCGTTAGGGAATTGGTGGCGGGAGGGGGACCTACTTACGCTTTAGGTCCGCGGGATCGTTGTTCTTGAAATAATCGTAATTCATTTGAATGTATTGATGCCATTCCTCCGGGACCGCGTCTTCGGCGAATATGGCTGTCACGGGACACACCGGCTCACATGCGGCGCAATCGATGCACTCATCCGGGCTGATGTAGAACATGTCGTCCTCATCCCGGGTGTAAATGCAGTCTACCGGGCAAACATCGACGCAAGCCGAATCTTTCAAACCCACGCAAGGCTCGGCGATTATGTAGGTCATTCTGGATCGCTCCTTTTGGAATTAGCGGTTGTGGTAAAGTCGCGCCGCTTTTGGGACTGGTCCCCTCGGCGCTCGACCCAAAAATTATAGCATAGGCTCGGAATTTAGGATACTTGACTCGTGTAGCCGGAACCAGGCTCAGGACCCACTCAACTCTATGGCGGCCGCAGGTCAAACGAGGACTATATACCTTAGACTAGAGCACCAGCCCGTAGGTGCGTTTCTTAATGGCCAGGTTCACGAATGTCTCGGTGCGTTGCACTCCTTCTATCGTGCCTATCTTGGTCCGCAGGAAGGTCCCCAGGCTCTCCGCCGACTCTAAGCCGGCCCAGATGAATACGTCGTATGCCCCTGTGGTAATGGCCACGTAATGGGCTTCGTCCAGCCCCGCGATTGACTCCGCCACGGCGTCGGACTTCCCCGGGCCGGTCTGCAGGCCGATCAGGGCGGTGGTCGCATAGCCGAGTTTCTCCAGATTGGGCACCGCGATAACTTTGACGACGTCGTCTTGGATCAGCCGGCGCAACCGTCTGCGCACGGTCCCTTCACTGACCCCAACCTCCCGGGCGATCTTGGCGTTGGATGCCCTGCCGTCCATCTGCAACAGGCTGATGATCCTGCGGTCCAGTTCGTCCATTAGTGCCAACTCCTCTATTTTTGTGCCCTAGTGTGACACAATCAATCATATTGTAGGGTGTTTCGGCTGTCAATCCCGTAACGCGGCAGCGGATGGCGTAATATGTAATATTATTCCGGGAAGTACCCAACACGTTGCCAAAATGCCGGTACTCTACGACGCCTCACGGTAGCAGTTCACCCGATTCCGTCAGACCCTTTCCGCCCCGCCGCCCAGCGCCCTGTCGGCTCCTCCAACGGTCCTAGACCTTCGATCCTGGGCGCGCCCCTATAACCCGGCGTCCCCCGCCCCGCCGCCCGACTGACCCCTAGCCACGCTGGGTGTTCCCTCCTAATCATGGTCCAAACAATTATGGGCGGAATGGTCCTGGATGGTAAGTGTTCGTAGCTCTGGACGCAGGAGTATTGATGGGTATGGGGGCATTTGATAACATGTAGCCCACACGGAGGGATCGCATAGTGGCCTAGTGCGGGCGCCTGCTAAGCGCTTAGCCTGTGAAAACGGGCTCATGGGTTCGAATCCCATTCCCTCCGTGCCATTTCGTAGCTAACTTGGGCGTGTCGGCTGGCAAAGATGACGTGCAAGTACCAGAGCCTATTTTCGGAGCCAAAGCTGCCGCAGCTTTGGGGCAGTACCAGTGCCTAAATTTTCTCTTCACGGCTTACCTGCGATATCACAGGGTCGAGGGGTCAACCGATGATACCCTGAAGCACAAGCGCAAGGAGTTGAGACCCTTCCTGCGTTTCCTCGAAGAACAGGGCCGTTCCACATTGCCCGGCGACGTTACCCACTTCGACGTGATGGCGCACCTGGAGGAGATGAAGCTCCGGGGCTTGGCAGCGGCCAGCATCCATACCCGGCGCCGCGCTCTCCATGCCTGGTTCGCCTGGATGGTCGACTGGGAGATAATCCTCGCCAATCCGGTGTCCAAGGTGAAATCTCCCAAACTGCCGAAGGTCCGAAAGCCCTTCCTATCCGGGGAAAATTTCCGCAAGCTGCTCGATCTCTGCCCGTTGAGCACGCTTCTGGGAAGCCGCCGGGCGTCCGTGTTGTGGCTGCTCGCCACCACGGGGATGCGCCGCCGGGAGCTGCACATGCTCACCCGGGACGCTCTGGATTGGGAGAGAGGAGAGATACGGGTGGTCTACGGTAAGGGACAGACGGAACGGAGGGTCCCCTTCATGCGGGAAGCTCAGCGGCCCGTAATGAGGTATCTGAACAACCGGCTCGACTCGCTTCCATGCCTCTGGGTGACGGAACGTGGAGGGCGGTTGGGGTACGAGGGCCTTGGCCAGGATATCGCCCACCTGTTCGAGCGCGCCGGAGTACCCGTCAAGGACCCGATGCACATCTTCCGCCGCACCTTCGCCGCCAATGCCGTCCGCCAGGGGGTCCCGAGGCAGTACACGCAGGCAATCGCCGGTTGGTCCACCTCCCAGATGCTGGACCGCTACACGGCGGCGATGGAGGCCGAGGAGGGGGCCATCGAGGCGTTCCGGCAGTTCAAGCCGTTCGGTGAGTGATCATGACCCCCGGGACGCCGGGGCTGATCATTCCGATCATTCAGGGAAGGCCCTTTTGGGGCCCTCCCTGAGCCCCGTTTTCCGGCGCTCCCCGGTTTCTTACGAAATTCGTACTACGGTTTCCGTAATATCCGGAAGTTTCGACCGTCCGGGCGTTCCGGGCCGCTCAAAAATTCTAAAACGAGTTACCCACATCCGTCGGCCTCTTCTCGCCTGTTTCCACAGCCCGCCGCCGGTTCCCGTAAAACGCTTTCTTTTATATATATATATATAAAGAAAGCGAAATGCCGTATTCCTTTAGGCGGAAAAAATCATGTCTTCCGGGGGGTGAGTGATCATGGATGATGATTTTACGACATTAGTCATTCAGAACAAACAGGGGTAAAAGGGGGTTTTTAGATAGGAAAAATTAGAACAGAGGGGGTCCGTGAGTGATGGAATGATTGAATGACCATTTGATTTTTCGTTTTTAGAAAAACAGAAAAACTTCTCTCCTATCTAAGAGTTTGTCTCATAGACCGGTGGGCGAGCTGACTAACACAGGTGTGGGAGCGATGAGCCTCAAGAGAGGTCGGCCCGTCCAGTTCCACTGGCCGCTTGTCGGCCCCCAGAAAGGTCGTCTGCCTCTCTTAGTTCCCTTGGGCCTGGGTCCAGCCCCAAGGGGCTTGGCCACTGCGCCATAGCTTGAGCAAGTTATGGGTCATCCCTGCCAGGGACCACTCACTCTGGGCAGCGCCCAACCCCCGTCTCATAAACCGTCGGAACCCCTGTCCTTCCTTGACCTGTCCGAACACCGGCTCCACCAGTACACCCCGCTTCTTGTACAGAGCTCGGCCTCGCTTTGTCAGCAGCTTGCGCTCCATCCTGTCCCTCGGGGACACCCCTTCTCCCGTAGCATCTTCCGCTGTTTCCAATCCTTGGTGGTGGCAATAAGAAGCTCAGGCATCCCCGGCCAGGAGCAAGCCCTGATGTTGGCCTCACTCCAGTACCCGGCATCGGCCAGGCCCGCTTTTGGCCGGTCCTCTATGCCGGCTGCCTTCAGAGTATGCGCCATGGTTTGGAGCATCGGCTCCAGTTGCTGCACATCATTGGCCTCTTGGGTCACTCCAACGGCTACTATGATCTGCCCCTCGCTCACCACCGCCTGGGCATTGTAGCCCTGCACGTACCCTTGCCTAGTCTTCATGATGCGGCTGTCCGGGTCGGTGGTATTAGCCTTCGCCTCTTCGGTAGGAAGTGGCTCTACCACCTTGGGCTTTCGCCCCCGCTTCTTTTTGCCTGTGGCCACTTCGTCTGCCCGCCGTTGCTCCACGTGCTCTTGGACAGCCCTGGCTGCTGCTTCAGCCTCCCGCTGCAGACGTTCCCTGGCTTCCTTCAGGCGCTTGAGCCGCTCCGTCCGTCCCCCCAGCCCTTCCGGTAGTTCATCCCCTCGCCGGTCGGGACCGTAATGGGCATCCTCTTCAGCATCCGCTGCCTTGGCCTCTGCCAACATTCGCTGCACTTCTTCCTCAATGGCTTGGTGGCTCCGGTTGGCGGCCAGCGCCGCGTTGGCTGCCACCTTCGTCCCATCAAGAGCCACTACCCCCAGCTTCACCAGACCCGCTTCATGGCATAGCCTCAGTACCTCTACAAAGAGCTTCTCGAGCGCCTCCTCGTGCTCCGCCCTAAAGCGGCAGATGGTGCGGAAGTCCGGCTGCTGGTTGGCCGCCACCACCCGGAAACCTACATCTTCCTCGAGAGCGCTGGCTATGCGCCTGGAACTGCGCAGACCCAGGCAGCAGGCGTACAACAGGATGGCCACCATCATTCCCGGATCGTAGGCCGCTGCACCCCAGCCATCACTTCGGTAGGCTGCATAGAACTCCCTCAGATCCATCTGGCCTACTGCATCCACAATGAACCAGGCCAGGTGACCCTCGCTCAACCAATCCCTCATGGACGGCGGCATCAAGTAGCTCTGGTCTCGCTAGCAGCGCAAAAGGTTATAAGCCATAGTATCGTGCCTGCCAGTTGTTTCTATCAGCTTACTGCTTCACCAACCCCCCGGGAAGACGGTTTATGGGACACGCTCCGTAGTGCATGGACAACGGAGTCCAACTCTTCCAACATGGCTAACAACGAGTCCGGTGTCTGGAACGAAACAATCTGGGTTGAGATGAAAGGCTGCGGCGCGGCGCTGGTTCACCACCTGGATGCTGTTGATGCTCGTGGGAGGTCCGTGTTTCAGTCCGATTTTCACCTGGTTTTCTGCGAACCGGTCGTCTGTCCGAGTTCCGGCCCGCGGTCCCTTCCTGCTACAATCTTCCTGTGGAGATTACCGGAAAATGGTCCGCAGGTGGTGAAGCATGAAGGGTTATCGTTGGACCGCCCGTGTGGGCTTGGCGGGGCTGGGGGTCCTGGCCCTCTGGGCCGTGTTCGTGGCGGTGGTCCGGGTCCTGGACGTCCCGGTTGGGGGGATTCAGCCCGAGGCCTTTGCGCTGACGGCCATGATGACGGCTCCCATCACCCTGGGGGCTGTGTTGCTCGTGACGCTCGGGACCGCCGGTCTTGAGGCCCTGTCGCGCCGCCTCAGGTCAGCGGGCGGCTGATCCCCCGGGGCGCTCTTCAGCTCCGGGGCTCTGTGTCCATGCGGCCGGTGGAGTTCTTTCATTATCGCCATCGGCAACAGCGGCACGGGCAAGACCCACGTGGCCCTGGGGCTGGGCCTGGCCGCCCAAGGACAGGAGTCCCGTCGGAAATTCGGCACTTTGCACGCCAGGCGAAAAGTCGCTAAGGCTGTAGCGATCGGGGAGGAACCGCAACGTTGGCGGCCCGGTCACGGCCTCGGAAGGCATCATGGCGGCTGTCAAAAGTGATGATTGGCCACTTATCACTTTCTACAGACCGTGCCTGGAAAGTGAGAGAGAGACGCGCTTGCGCGGAATATTTATCAGAGAATGCATCCTGTCCAACAAACGGGCGTTTTTGACCACCTTCGCTCCGGTGGGATCGTCAGCTTTGCGGAAGTGGTCAACAATTACGTCAATGATTTGTTGACCATGTATTCGTCCGTGCGGAGCAGGTGGCTAGGCTTGGCCTTGGCCTTAGCGGAAGAGCCGGTGTTGCTTGGGAGGGGCTGGGGGCTTGGCGGGTTCCGGCCACGGAGACTTCTTGCGCCGACCGCCGTAGAAGGGGTCGAGGGCCCTGGCCATGATCTTCACGGCGCACGAGCTGCAGTAAGCGCCGGCGTCGCGGTCGCAGCGCCTGCACGTCTCGTTGGCCATGGCCAAGACCTTCGTGTGAAGAGTGAGAGTCTCAGGGTACCCGCCCAACTCCTTCATTCACAACGGCCAACTGTCATCAATTCCTCGTTGACAGGGACCCTCCGTTTCCCGGGAAACGGAGGCCAGTGGACGTCGACCGACCATCCCGGGTAATAACGCGCCGGAGCCCTCCAGACCAGCGATTTCTCTGGTTTTCCCGCCGCCCGGCGTGAAAGCGTCCTCTCAAGATGCGTTTTAGGGGCATCGTTTTTCTCCATCCGACCTGGAGACCGCCCCCCACCCAGGAATTCCGTGGAATTCCGTAACCTCGCCGGGCGTCGGCATCGTCTCCGTATTCTTCCCTCAAAAGGGGCCAGTTCCAACAATTCCGGGCGGTGTGCATGGCCACGATGGGTTGCGGGAAGGGCGCCAACAAAAATGCACTAAAGCTGAAACCCCGGCGGGCCACGAAGTGCGATACTGAGGAAAAGGCATACCCAACGTTAGGGAGGCCTGCTGAACCGACTCAGGAGGAGGATATATATGCCCAGGGCACTTTCTGAAGACACCAATTTCGTCCTGTGGTGGCTGTGGTACCTGCCGTGGGCGTCTGCCGCGGACATCGCAAGGGTCACGTATCTGACGGAGGGAGCGGTCAGTAACATTCTGAACCGAAGACGGAAACGGGGGTGGCTTCTGTCGGCCCGGTTGGGCCGTGTTTTCGACGCCGTGGACCGGTTTGTGTTCTCCAACACCGGCGTCCAGGAAGTGCAAACAAAATGGGGATGGCAGGTGTTCTGGTGGCACAGCCCCGCCAGCCTCCGTAGGTTGGCAAGAAGGCTGGAAGTCGTCGAAATGGCGTATTTCTACCTGCCTGGTTTGTGGCCGTCAAATCTGGTCTCGGAGGACACGTGCTGGGTATATGAGGACAGGCTGGGTATATCGGATCACACCGGTGAGCCTGTCATGCGTGCCGAGCTGGTGGAGCGTAATTGGAGAGACGGGTTCCTGTATGACTTCTACTGGCTTAAGGACGGACCATTTGAGGCCATCGCAATCTACGACAACGTGGAGCATGACGACGGCTTGTTCTTTTTGCCGGTCCTTTGGCGGGGCAATTTCCAGCAGTCCAGGGACATCGCCTCCGTGCAGTGGCAAATGAGAGATGTGATGATTGAGGATGAGCGGTGGTCGAAGCTGCCGCAGGCCCAGGCCCTCTCCCCGGAACATCAGCCAGGGATGGTTATTTTCTGCCAGGATCAGGGCAGCGCCGCGGTAGTGCAGAGACATTGGATGGAGTCCCGCAGTCGAGACAACCTGACAACGCCCGCCATCATCGACGCCCGGGGACAGGTTGTCCGGTCCATGTCTGTGCCGACCAGCTGGTGGAGGACCTTTCATATGCCTCCTCATGGAAATGGAAGACAATTGGGGAATATCGCCGGCATGGTCGACGGGCTGACCAGGGGGTCTTACGCAGCTGTCAATGGCAAGAGGAAGTGGCGCGTGTTCAGGGCCATGGACGGTTCTCCTGCACTGAGCGTAGCTCAGATAGCCGAGTCAGTGGGAGTGGGCACCACTGCCGCTGGTCAGTTGCTTGAGCCTATGGTGAAGACGAATGTCATCATTAACAAGGACGGCCATTACCTGGATGAGCTCGGCACGAGACTGCTGGCGGACTCACAACACGTGGACATACGGCGCACCAACAGGCGGTGGGCGGTTTACAGGAAGCAACGTGGGGAGTACCGGCGCGCTCAACGTCGTCATAACCAGGGGCAGGCTGACGCCATCCTCTACCTGCGCAAGCATGGCTACCACGCCTTCCCGGCCATGGGGGTCGTCATCGAGTACTGGTACAACGGGAGGCACATCCGTGTGACTCCTGACGCGTTCGTGATACTGCCACCGGGCGTACTGGTCGCCATCGAGTTTGAACGCAGCGCAAAGGCACCGAGCCGGGTGAGAGCGAAAGCAGGGAATTACAACCGTCTTGCGGAGATTGGCCGTCCGATCCCCATCCTGTTCATCACGGAGACGATGGAGGCAGCCAGAAATTTTGCGTCACTGCAGTACTCATATCTATTAGCGACGACTCTGGAAGCGGTGCGAGAGGGACCCCATGGAAGGGCTGTCGTGGAGGAAACCAGGGTGGCCGGAGATCCTGGATGCTGGCTCTTTTGGTTCTCCCGAAGAGATGCCCTCACAGCCAGTGTCCCGATCGACATGTGGTCGCAACTATATGCCCAGCGGTATCCGGAGGGTGTGTGGCGACTGCCGATGGACCGCCCATTCCGCCGGTTCCGGGCCTGATGGAACGTCCTGTCTCCGGATGGCCATGCTCTATTGCCCCGGGCAGCCATGAGGGCTGAAAAGGGCTAGAAAATTCTCGTTTCACACTTCTATTCAAAGTTGAAAACACTGATTTTAGCCTTCTATAAAGCCTGAAAATCACGAATCATATTGACTATGTCGGACCTATAAAAGAAAGTAATGTAAATTATACCTATATGCCAACATCAGATTCACACATAGTCGGGCAGCAGGGGCCTCAGAGACGAGGGGGAAGGGTAGCGTCCACGGGACCCGTCTGGCCCCGCTACCAGGACCCCCGGATCACCGGGTGCCTCCCCTCTGCCTCGAGCAGAATGACGCGGTAGATGAACTCCACCGCCAGTGGGTGAGCCGGGGAGGCCTGGAAGCTGCCCGCTTTTCTCCCCATGGGCCGTTTTCAGCCCCCTTTTGGCAGGAGATGGAACCATTTATAGGTCAGGGCCTCGAAAACGGCTCTCCGGGCCGCTGGGGCGTGCTGGCCGTGGTTATGCCGGGGTTCCGGGCCCGTTCGATGGGCGGTGTGGTCACCAGAGATTGGGTCCTCGCAGAAGTGGCGCAGGGTGTACCTGGAATAACCGCGCCTCTCGTTGATCTTGTTGATACCCTTGATCCCCTCGATCAGAGCCCTGGAGATACCGCTTATCCTTCCTGTCCGCGCGGGGGCGGGGTCCGTCTTGAAGGCGTCGTCCCGAGGGTGGGAAAAGGCGGGTGGGCCGGCCGGGAGAGCCCGCGGGGACACTATTTCTCAGTGGCCCCGGCCAAGCTTCGAGGAACTGGGAATGGCCAATATCGCCGCCCGGGCATCGCAGGACCTGGTGGGGAACTGGCGCATACCGCGCGACGTCGACATCGGCTGGGACCCCGGTCATGGGCGCATTCCGTTCCCTGTCCGGAGCTGCTTCATGGCCTCCTGATGGCCATCGCCCGGGAAGAATGATTAGTTCCTCAGCCCGGTTGCTGGTTATGACAAAGCTGGAGACCCGGTGCCGGCTGACGATCAGTTCGTACAGGTCGGCCGACTGCTGGCCGGTGAGGCGGTGCAGCCCCAGGTTGTCCGGGATCAGCAGGTCCGCGGAAAGGAAGGACCTGCCTGAAGGCGCGCTCCACAGATTTGCCCCCCGGCCTGGGCCATACCCACCCTCATCGAGTGGCCGCTGACCCCTCCGGCCAGCGGGGGGAGTGGAGCGTCCCACCAGACAATCAGCTTCGCCCCACGGCTATCCGGCGGTCAGGCGGACTTCCAACTCCTCAGGCGCGCCGTTGGGCAGGGCCTTCTTCTGGATGTACAGGTTGCTCACAGGCGCGTCGTCGTCAACGGAGTCATAGCGGTAGGTGTTCTTGGTCTCCTTGGTTAGCCGGATGGTGACGGTAATCGGCTCGATGTCGGCGCTCATCGTCAGGACCTCCCACGATTGCTTTCCCGGCCTGGATGTCCTGTGGACAGCCCTGCGGCCGGTGGACCTATTCTACCAACCTGGGCCTCCTCTTCTCTCCCCCCGGATGTCACCTCTGCACGAGTTCGTGCGTCTGGCCCAGGACACATGGCAGTCTCCCCGGGCCAGCCGCACAGGCTGCTAGCCGGCTAACCGGCGACGGGCGCCGCCCCGCCGGCGTCACCGGCAGTTCCGACGGTATAGACGTTCACGACGCCGGCGTGCTGGATGACCACCTGGCGAGCGGTCAGGTCCATGACCGAAGGGTCCGGCGCCAACGGGCCCTCGGCGGCCGCACGGGGGAGGTCCTCTGCCAACCCGGGCATCAGGACCGCCGCCTCCGCCTCGATGTGCCTGGCGGTGGGCGGGGAGTAGATCCCCTCGACGTCTTGGACCCCCATCAGCCGCTGGACCAGGTTCTCACTGCCCCACAGGACGTTCACGCGGCAGTTGTCAGCCCATTCCCGGATCTGCGGGTCCGGGTCGGGCATGTCCGGAAAGACCAGGACCGCGACCATATACACCTTGTACCTCCCTTGGGTCCACAGGGCGGCGCGGATGCTCATTGCCGCGTCCCACGTCAGTTTTACCGGGTCCTGGATTGGCTCCCGTTGGCCGTTGGTGTGGAGGAACCACCTCCCTCCTTCGATGGTGTACCGACCGCCCTTGACCTGCATTCCGAAGCGGGCCACGTCCTGGAGCCAGACCATGAAGTCCACCTCAGGAGCGTCGCGATTCGCCTTGATCTCGTATATGGCGGCTCCGGAGGCGCCGCTGCCGGCGAGCTGGTCGTAGACCCGCATTTCGGCTTGGCGTTTGGGGTACTCGCGCCGGTGTTCGGGGAATTCGTTCAGTATTCTCATTTCTCTCCTATCTGTTGGTTGGGTAGTCTCGGGTACCCGCCGCCAGCGATGCAGGATACCTGGGCGCGCGCCGACACCGGGGCGAAGAAGGGGGCGCGCGGAAAGTAGCGGTTACTCTCCGCGCCCGCGGAAGCGTCTCCAGATGATCGTGACGGCCTTCATCCCCCGCGACTCCCATCACGCTCAGTGCGGATGAAGAGGCGATCCCTAGCGTAAGGGCCTCTGATGGATCACCCTGGTGGCATCATCGGTCAGACTGGGCTGACAATCGGGGGCTGCCGGGATTGGCTGTCGGTCCTGCTGCATGACCGCACTCCAGTGTTGTCTCCCAGCCCGCGAGACCGTGTGAAACGAGCGCCGGGGTGGCCACCTGCGTGCCGAGCACTGACCCGGTTGCACCTAAACCAAAGCCAAGGTGAAACGCGCAGAAGCATAGGGTAAATTTGTGGAGGAGTCAGAGGGGTAGTGATGGGCGTGAGGGAGATAGACCGGTTTCTGGAACAATGGCAGATGGATGTCAGAGACTTGCACCGGCGGCTTATTCCAGCGCCGACGCCACGGGAGCGGGGAAGGTGGCACGCCCTGCGGCTGGTCAAGGCGGATGAGCAGAAGCGGGAGGCCTTCGCGGCGGAGTACGCCACCCTGTCGGACGAGGCGTGGCGTACGGGAGCGAAGATATTCTTCGCCGGCGAGGCCCATTGCCGGGCCGATGCCGAACTGAGAGGCGAATGGGTGCTGAAGGGAGAGCCGGCCCCCGTTTCCACGAGGGCGGGCTTTGGTGGACTCGACCAGCCCGAGCTATGGCGAAAAGGCCGGCTACTACTCGGCAGTGTGTCTGGAGACCGGTGAGAGCCTGCCTTCGCGAAAGCGGGGGTGGAGTGGATGGACCTGGAGGGGAACAGCAACTCCGGAACTTCGGCTGCCTTCCTGGAGCGGTTGCGGCAGAGGCACTCCGGGCCGCTAGGCGTGATCTGGGACAACGCGCCGGCGCACCGCGGCGAAGCGGTGCGTGAGTATCTGCGGACGCCGGGCCTGGGGCTGAGGCTGGTGAACCCCCGTTTTCACGAGGGCAGGCTCTGCCGGGCTACAGCCCAGACTTCAACGCCGATGAAGCCATCTGGGGATGGGCGCGGGAAGAGGCGACCGGGACCTGTGCATGGGAAGCAAGGCCCTGGTAGAGGTCCTGGATGTCACCAGGGCCAGCGTCTATCGGTACCTGTCCGAGACAGAGGGCGACGAGTCCTGACACCGGCGCGATTTGCGGAAGCCGGCATGTTCCTGCGGCCGGGCGCAGCCGCGGTCACTGGTCCGCCGCCTCCCCCGGTGCCTCCCCCAGTGCCTCCCCCGGTACCTCCCCCTTCTCCATGCGGTAGCCGACGCTGGGCTCGGCGAAGATGTAGCCGGGGTTGTCCGGGTCGTCGCCCAGCTTGCGGCGCAGCCTCCTGACGATGTTTCTCACCGGCGCGGAGTCCGGCCCCTTGTCCGGTCCCCAGACCCGGTGCAGCAGGTGCTCGTGGGTCACCGGCCGCCCCGCGTTGGCCGAGAGCTCGACCAGCATCCGGTACTCGATGATGGTGAGCGCGACGGTGCGTCCCGCCACCGTCACCCTGCGCTGGGGATATTCGATGGTCAGGCCGCCCCGCACGTAGGGCCGGGAGGGCTCCGCCAGTTCCGGCGCCCCCCGCTTGCGCAGGGCCGCCCTGATCCGGGCCGCCAACTCCGTGGGCGAGAAGGGCTTGACCACGTAGTCGGCCGCTCCCAGGCCGAAGGCCCGGGCCACAACCTCGTCCTGGCCGTAGGCTGACAGGAAGATGACCGGCACGTCGGCGATCTCCCGGATGGCCCCCATCAGCTCGATGCCGTCGCTGCCCGGCAGCACCAGGTCCAGCAGGACCAGGTGGGGCGCTACCTCCCTCATGAGCCGGGAGACCTCCTCCGGGTCTCCGGTCACGGTGGACGCGTAGCCGGCCCTGGTCAGTGCGTCCCGGACGTACCGGAGGGTCTGCGGGTCGTCGTCCACGCAGAGAATGCGGGTCCGCTCCGGTTCCTTTCGAGGCCGTCGCCGGGGGCGGGCGGAGGCGCGCCTCGCCGCCTCCCTGACCGCCGGGACGGTGAAGGTGAACCGGCTTCCCAGTCCCAGCCCGTCGCTCTCGGCCCGGATGCGGCCCCCATGGGCCTCCACGATCCCCCTGCAGATGGCCAGGCCCAGGCCGGACCCGCCGTTCTCCCGTCCCCGCTCCTCGCCGTCGAGCCGCGAGAACTTGCGGAACAGGTGCGGCAGCCGCTCGGCGGGCACGCCCACGCCGTCGTCGGCCACCGAGAAGGCGACGTGGACGCCGTCCCGCACGGCGGCGACCCGGATGGCGGACAGCTCGTTCGAGTGCCGGGCGGCGTTGGACAGCAGGTTGTTCAGCACCTGGACGATGCGCCGCCGGTCCGCCAGGACCCGGGGCAGGTCCGGCGGGATGTCGATGACCAGGTTGCTCCGGCCGCCCCCGCTCTGGAACCTGCTCCTGGCATCGTCCACCAGGACGGTCACGTCCACGGGTTCGGGGGACACCGGCAGGGTGCCCGTCTCAATGCGGGCCACGTCGAGCAGGTCGCCGATCAGGTGGCGCATGCTCTCGGACTGGTCGCGGATGATCCGGAAGAACTGGGTCATCTCGGCGGGGTCCAGCTCCGCCGAGGCCTCCAGCAGGGTGTCGACCGACCCCTTGATGGCGGACAGGGGCGTCCTGAGCTCGTGGCTGACCATGCCCAGGAACTCGGCCCGCAGCCGCTCCAGGTCCTCCAGGGGCGTCATGTCCTGCAGGGTCACGACCACGGACTCGACCTCCCCCTCCTCCGAGAAGATGGGCGTGGCGTTGACCAGGGTGGTCACGCTGCGCCCGTCGGGGGCCTGCAGCACGATCTCCTCGGCGTGCACCGTCTCCCCCGTCATCAGCCCCTGGGCCAGGGGGAACTCCTCCAGCGAGACCTCCCGCCCGTCGGCCCGCCGGAAGGTCAGCGCCTCCAGGAGCTGCTCCGCCGACCCGCCGGGCTCGCACAGGCCGCTGACGATCCGCCTCGCCTCCCGGTTGATCGACACCGGGTTTCCCGTCTTGGCGTCGAAGACCAGGACGCCGACGGGTGTGGTGTTCACCAGGGTCTCCAGGCCGGCCCGGGCCCGCTGCTCCTCCCGGTGCCTCCGGGCGTTGGCGATGACCAGCGCCGCCTGGGAGGCGAACATCACCAGGGTCTCCTCGTCCCCGGCGGTGAACTCCCGCTCCCTCTCACCCACGTAGATGCCCCCGACACCCTCCCCCCGGTGGCGGAGCGGCGCGGCCAGGAAGGGAAGGTGCGAGCTAACCGCCATCGGCGGGCGGAACTCGGGCAGGCCCAACTCCCTGGCGTAGCCGTGGAAGTCCCGCAGCCGCAGCGGTTCGCTGATGCCGCTGAGCTGCTCGAAGAAGAGCATCCCGTTGGGCAGTTCAGCGAACTGCCGGCTCTCCTCGGGAGTCAGCCCGGAGTAGAGGAAGTCCTGTATCCGCCCCGCATCGTCCAGGAGGGTGATGACCCCGTAGCGGGCGCCGGTCAGCGACCGGGCGCTGTCCAGGACCCCCTGCAACACCGTCTCGAAGTCCAGGCTCTCGTTGATGCGCAGGCTGGCCTCGCTCAGCCTGGAGAGACGCTCGCGCAGGGCCTCGTTTTCCTGGGCCAGCTCATCGGCGTTATTCATCCCATCGACCTCCGTTCAGGTATGGACGGCCTGCGATGTCCCGGCCCACCGGGCCTCCGAAATGAGTGTATCAGCTTTGCGAAGAATTACACAGCAATAATTGGCTGGAAAGTGGTTCGAAATTGAGGGCCTAAGTGGCAGAATTTAGACTGACTTTATACAGCATTCTATGTCACACTGTTTGGCAACTTGCCCCAACCTTCGGCGGGGAAGGATTCGATTGGAGTTCGACTGGCCGATAGACGGAACTGATACAGGAGCCGCAACGGCGGAGGGCCGATGCGCAGGCAACCCGGCCAACTCCCAGCCATCGTTTGATGGTCCTTCGAATGCGCCGCCGGAGAGACGGCAATCAATAACACAGCGAGGAGCAGAGCCATGACCAACAGACTTTCTCCCGCCAACTTGGTTGCCCGGAGCGCGGCTTTCGCCCGCGCCCTCGCCCAGCGCAACCCCCGACTTTCGCCCTTTCGGCAACGACGGGGCGGCGTGACGAGCGCCCTCAAGCCGGCTTCCCTGCTGCTGGCGGCGGCAGTCCTGCTGGTTTTCCTCGCCGCACACTTTACCTCCACCCCGCGCGCGGAAGCCCAGAACGCCACGATAACCTCCCTGCTGGCCCGGCTGGACGTCAGGGTTGTGTCCTCCGGCGCCACAACTCAGAGTGCGGGCTATGACGCGTCCAATTCCCAGGGAAGCCTGAGTCCAGCGGGATTCAACTACCCGGCCGGGTTCGGTCCCTGGTACATGGTTGAGGCGCTTGCAGTTAACCAGGGGACGACCGGCAATCCGACATCGGTTGTCATATCGGTGCGCGGCACCGTGACTTCGGTTGCGAGTTCCGGCACGCACCGGGCGCGCGTTCTGCCATCGGGCGCCAGCATTACGCTTCACCTCGAGGGAGAAGACTTTTCCAAGTCTTACTCCCTGAAGAATCCGAATGAGAGAACAGTTACCAAGTGTGTCGACGTAGACGGAGAAGGAAACGAAACGGAGAGGCATTGCAGGGTAGGCGAGCCTACCACAGAGGAATACGATTGGACCACCAACCTGCCGCCGCGGCTTGCCGACGGCGACAAGGTCATCGTCCGTCTGCGGTACTCGGCGCCGCGGCCGGGCAAGCTGGGGACGCCGACGGTTACGTTGCCGACGGGGAAGTCCGGGGCGCTCGTGGTGAATTGGACCGCGCCTTCGAGCAACGACCCGAAGGTGCGCGGCTACGAGGTACATCTGTCCCCTGCCGCCGGCGAGACGGAGGCCACCGGGGTGACCAGGACCACGGGCGGCTCGACCACGCGCCTGCCGGTGCTGCTGCTTGAGCCGGACACCGCCTACAACGTGAGAGTGCGGGCGCGCACATACCTTGCCTCGGGCCCATGGTCGGACACCGCGACGGCCACGACCAATCCACTCCAAGGCGCGAACAACCCTCAGGTTGAGCTGGACCTCGACGGCGTGACGAAGGTCAAGCAGGGCGACAGTCTGCCCCTGCGGCTCAAGGTGACGGGGATGCCAAACCTGCACGCCGGCGCGTTCCCCCGGCAATTTGAGGGCCATAACCAGAGCCATGACGTGGAGTTCCGGGTGCTGGGCGGCATTGCGGAATGGTACGAATTCAAAGACGGCGGCGGCGGCTGCGGAGGGGGCGCGTTCTACGGCGGCGGCCTGACCATCGGCGAGGACGGTGAGGTTTACCACGACTTCGGTTCACTGATGATTCCCGATAACAAGTCGGATGATGGGCCGCTGTACATCTGGCTCGGCTCCGGGTGCGGGGCCCAGCCCCGTAGTCAGTTCAGTATCGGCAGCACAGCCAATTCGCGGGCAACGGCGCTGTGCGTGGAGATCGCCGACGACTCGAACACGGTCCCGACGGGCCGTACCTGCTCCACGAACGGGTCGGCGGGCCACGCGGTGCAGCGGATCACGGCCCGCTTCAATGACGTCCCCCGGTCCCACGACGGTGAGAGCGAGTTCAATTTCCAGGTTGCCTTCGTCAAGGACGTCGGCATCAGCCCCGACTCGCTGCGTGAGGACGCGCTCGCGGCGACCGGGGGCGCGGTGACGCAAGTGCAGCGGGTGGACGACCGCAGCGACCTGTTCGAGATCACGGTGGAGCCGGAATCCGACGAGGACGTGACGATCACGCTGTCATCGAGTGGAGACTGCGGCGAGGCCGGGTCCATCTGCACCCAGGAGGAGGACCCCAGGAAGCTGGACAACAGCCCGACTGCGACGGTGGCGGGTCCCATCCTGACGGCGAGCTTCCAGGGCCTGCCGTCGCAGCACGACGGGGAGACGGCGTTCAGCTTCAGGATCGCGTTCAGCGACGAGATAGCGACCGATGCAGCGGAGTTCCGGGACCACAGCGTGGAGGTGTGGGGCGGCGAGGTGACGCGGGCTGAGCCGGTGGGCCAGCGGCGCGACCTCTGGGAAGTCGAGGTCGAGCCGGCCTCGGAGGACATGGTGATGGTCTCGCTCAAGCCGGCGCAGTCCTGCGCTGCCACGGGCGCGGTGTGCACGGCGGGCGGGCGGCTCCTGTCGGTGGTCCCCGCAACGATGGTGCCGGGCCCGGCGACGTGGCCGGTGCAGGTCACCGGCGAGGCGCGGGTGGGGAAGACCCTGACCGCGGACTCGTCGAACCTCTCCGAGCGGTACGGCGTGCAGGTCACCTCCATGACCTACCGGTGGCTGGCCGATGGCGCCCGCGTACCGGGGGCCATCGCCCGGACCTACAAGCCGGACGACGACAAGCAGGGCAAGAGAATCAGCGTTATGGCGACCTACACCGACGACCGGGGCAACGAGGAGACGGTGACCAGCGGGCCCACGGAGCCGCTGGCGGCCAGGGACCGCATCAGGCGGGCCACGGGCCTGCCGCTGATCAGCGGCAGGGCGCTGGTGGGGCATACGCTGACGGCGGACACGTCGCTCATCATCGACCCCAACGGCCTGGAGAATGCCGTCTTCCACTACTTCTGGGAGGCGGACGACGACAGCATCCCGGATGCGACCGACTCTACGTACACGCCGGTGGCAGCCGACGTGGGCAAGGAAATCACTTTCATAGTGGCTTGGGTTGACGACGCTGGCCACGGACAGAACATGACCAGCCAGCCGACGATGCCGGTGATGACGGAGGAGGCCGCGGCGGCGGTGGAGTTCCGCAAGAGTCTCAGGGTCGCGGCGAATGCCGACGGGTCGGTGACCCTGTACTGGAACGCGCCCGATGAGGATGTGACCGGTTACCGGATATTGCGCCACCGCCATTCGCTGGGCGAGCTCGACCCGCTGGTGTACGTGGCGGACACGGGCAGCACGGCGACCGCCTACACCGACACCGGTATGGTTGCGGGCGTGCCGCACAACTACCGCGTACAGGCCATCAGGGACGGGGCGCTGGGCGAACGGACCATACAGATCAAAATCTTCCCGGTGAGGAAGGCAACCAACAGCCCGGCCACCGGCGCGCCCGCCATCAGCGGAACGGCGCAGGTGGGGGAGACGCTGACGGCGGACATCTCCGGCATCGCCGACGAGGATGGGTTGGAGAACGTCACCAAGGACTATCTTTGGGCTGCAATCGGCAGCAGCGGCATAATCGGCTCCAAGTACGCGTACCAGTGGCTGGCCGACGGCGCCGATAGCGGTACGGGCGACCACCATGCAGGGTATGACTATACGACCTATACCCTGGCGGAAGACGACGTGGGCAAGGCCATCAGCGTGCGGGTGACTTTCGTTGACGACGGGGGCTACCAGGAGACGCTCACCAGCGCGGCGACGGACCCGGTGGCGGCGCTGCCCCAGCCCAACAGCCCGGCCAGTGGCGCGCCCGCCATCGGCGGCACGGCCCAGGTGGGCGAGACGCTGACCGTGGACACGTCGGGCATCGCCGACGAGGACGGGCTGGACGATTCCACCTTCACCCACCAGTGGGTAAGGGAGGATTCAGTCATGGTCGCCAGCGCGGCCAGGTCCTACACCCCGACCGACGGCGACCGGGGCAAGGCTATCAAGGTGCGGGTGTCATTCACCGACGACGCGGGCAACCGGGAGACCCGCACCAGCTCACAGACGGCGGCGGTGGAGGCGCGGGACAACTCGCCGGCGACGGGCGCGCCCACCATCATCGGCACGGCGCAGGTGGGTGAGACGCTGACGGCGGGCATAACGGGCATTGCCGACGCAGACGGTCTGAGCGGCGAAACGTTCACCTATCAGTGGGTATCCAGTGACGGAACAACCGATACGGATATAGAGAACGCGACCGGCTCGACCTACAAGCTCGCAGCCGGCGACCAGGGCAAGGCCATCAGGGTCAGGGTGACCTTCACCGACGACGGCGGCAGCGAGGAGACCCTGACCAGCGCACCCACGGCTCCCGTGTGGGGCGACGGCCCGCCGGGAGCGCCCCGCAACCTCGCCGCCGCCGCTGGAAACAAGGAGGTCACCCTGTCCTGGGAGCCGCCCGACGACAACGGCAACCCGCCAGTGAAGAGTTATCGCATCCAGTGGAGGATCGACGGCAAGGACTACGACAAGAACCATTGGGGCACAGCGCGAAGTACCACCTATACGACGAACGACCAGGCCAATCTGGCCAATGGAGTCAAGTACTTCTTCCGGGTAAGGGCCGGGAACGGTAGCGGCAACAGCCAGGGACCATACGGCCCGGCCTCCGGGGAGGTGAGCGCCACTCCCACCTCCGGCTCGGCGGTGGACCTGGGCACGCCGGTGCTGTCGGACACGGAGAACCTGCACCACGGCATGGTGATGCTGGACTGGGAGGACGTAGAGGACGCCGGTTGGTACGTGTGGTCCAGTACTACCACGTCAAAGGCGGGGAGTGGCTGGACCTGCCCGCCGCCGGAGTGGAAATCACGTTCCACCGTTCCAGCGCGGTGGTGAGCAACCTGCATGGGCTATCGTGGCTGCAGGTTGGTGCGGCGAGCTGCGACGGGACATCGGAGTGGTCGCAGATCGAGCAGTTGTTTGGGACCAACGCATCGGACTGGGAGGGAGTGCCTGTACCTGAGGTGGCGGAGGGCGACGAGATCGAACCATGCCCCGTGGTCCTGGGCACGCCGGTGCTGGCAGAGCCGGAAAACCTGCATCACGGCATGGTGCAGCTGGACTGGGAGGACATAGAGGACGCCGGCTGGTACGTGGTCCAGTACTACAACCTCGAAGGTGGGGAGTGGCTGGACCTGCCCGCCGAGGGAGTGGAGATCGCGTTCCACGGTTCCAGCGCGGTGGTGAGCAACCTGCATGGGCTCTCGTGGCTGAGGGTTGGTGCGATGAGCTGTGCGGGAGCATCGGAGTGGTCGCAGATCGAGCAGTTGTTCGGGACCAATGCATCGGACTGGGAGGGAGTGCCCGTACCCGAGGTGGAGGAGGGCGACGAGATCGAGCCATGCTCAGAAGACGCGGACACGCCTGACAACAGCCCGGCGACGGGCGCGCCCACCATCAGCGGCACGGCCCAGGTGGGCGAGACGCTGACGGCGAACACATCTGGGGTCATCGACGCCGACGGGCTTAGCAACGTCCAGTACGAGTACCAGTGGCTGGCCGACGCCGCCGACATATCGGGAGCGACCAACGCCACCTACACCCTGGCAGCCGCCGACGAGGGCAAGGCCATCAAGGTGGAAGTCACCTTCACCGACGACGCGGGCAATGACGAGACGCTGACCAGCGCGGCTACGGAGGCGGTGGCGGCAGCGCCCACGCCCAACAGCCCGGCCACCGGAGCGCCAACCATCACCGGGACAGCCCAGGTGGGCGAGACGCTGACGGCAGACACGTCGGGCATCGCCGACGCTAATGGTCTTAGCAACGTCCAGTACGAGTACCAGTGGCTTGCGGACGACTCCGACATCTCGGGAGCGACCAACGCCACCTACACCTTGGTCGCCGCAGACGAAGCCAAGGCCATCAAGGTGCAAGTGAGCTTCACCGACGATGCCGATAACGAAGAGTCTCTGACCAGCGCGGCACCCAACGCGGTGGCGGCAGCGCCCCAGACCAATTCTCCCGCCACGGGTGCGCCCTCCATCAGCGGCACCGCCGAGGTGGGGGAGACGCTGACGGCGGACACGGCGGGCATCGAAGACGCCGACGGGCTCACGAACATCTCGTTCACCTACCAATGGATGGCGGACGACGCGGACATCAGCGGGGCTACGGGCTCAACATACACCCTTGCCGATAGCGAAGAGGGCAAGGCCATCAAGGTGGAGGTGAGCTTCACCGACGACGCCGGCAACGACGAGTCTCTGACCAGCGCGGCCACGGACGAGGTGGATGTCCGGACTAATAGCCCTGCCACCGGCGCACCCACCATCAGTGGGACCGCCCAGGTGGGCGAGACGCTGACGGCGAACACATCGGGCATCGCCGATGCTGACGGGCTTGCAAATGCCACCTTCAGCTACCAGTGGCTGGAGGACGAGGCTGAAATCGCGGGCGCTACCAGCTCGACCTACACTTTGGCCGACACCGAGGAGGGCAAGGCCATCCAGGTGGAGGTGAGCTTCACCGACGATGCCAATAACGACGAGTCTCTGACCAGCGCGGCCACGGAAGCGGTGGCGGCGGCGGGACCCGCGGAGCCGCCCGCCAAGCCCAGGGGCCTCGAAGCCACGGCGACCCACGACTCGGTGACCCTGACCTGGGACGATCCTGGCGACGACAGCATTACCGGCTACGTCATCCTGAGGCGAGTCCGCGTGAACAACGAAGGGGGCGAGTTCAGTGAACTGGTGGCGGACACGGGCACGGCAGCGGCGACGTACACCGACAACACGGTGGCGGCCAGCACCACCTACACCTACCGCATCAAGGCCATCAACGAGCACGGGGTGAGCGAGCGGTCCCGCTGGGTGCACATCGACACCCCTGCGCCGCCCGTCCCCGACAAGCCCACGGGCCTGGAAGCCACGGCGTCCAACGGCCAGGTCGTCCTCACCTGGGATGACCCTGACGACGACAGCATCACCGGCTACGTGATCCTCAGGCGCAACCGGGATACCGACGCCGAGGGCCACTTCAATGAGCTGGTCTCGGACACGAGCAGCGCCGCCACCACCTACACCGACAACACCGTAGAGGCCGAGACTCGCTACACCTACCGGATCAAGGCCATCAACCAGTACGGGGCCAGCGAGCGTTCCCGCTGGTACCACATAGACACTCCGGCGGCCCCGTAGCAGGCATCAAGGGCTGTGCCGCCGAGGAGCCATCTGCGCCGGAGACGGCAGGATTCTTTCCAACGAGTTGATGCTGCCCGTCGGCGGTCCGGGGGATAGACCGGTTCCGGGCTGCCGCCCCGCAATCCCAGGGGAAGGAACACTCGATATGAAGCGCAGCCGTCCCCCGCGTCCCGCGGTGTGGGAGCTGCCGGACCGGCTGGGCATGTACTGGAACGAACCGGCGCGCCGGAGCTATGGAAACGCCGCCGACCGTCATCTCCCCCCGTCCCGGGGACGGCCAGATCAGGGACTCCACTCTCTCCCTGAGGAGGCCCAACCCGGGACGGTCCCAATGCCACCGCCGCGACAACCCCCGGGCCTCCCAGCCCCGGCTTCGCCCGGGGGAGTACTACGGTTGCAGCAGGCCCTGGGCGTGACCGACTGGGACCGGCTGTTCATCATGGAACCCGCCGGTCAGTAACGTCCGGTCCACCGGGGCCCGGCGGCCCTGCCGGCCAATTCTTGCGGCGCACCCGCGTCGGTTCCGTTTGCTTGTGGGGTATGGTCCTGTGGGAGAATTTTACCAAACTCGGCCTGAGAGCTGCCCCAAATGGTCAGACTCCATAATCTGAGAGGTCAGGCCATGAAGCGTTGGATTATCGCGGGAGGGCTCGCCGCCCTCTTGGCCGCTGTCCTGCTGACCACGTTCGCGTTCACCGGTTCGGAGCCGGTTAGCACCGAGGACATCGACGCCATCTATAGCCGCGGAAACCACAGACTAGAGAGTGCAACCTTCGTCCCCGGCATTCCGAGAGAGGAAGTAATCGACAAGGTGTTTGAGGGCTCGGCCAACCTGCTGGAACGCATCGACCCGTCAAACCTGGAGATCAGGACAACAGTGGGCCTCTGCACCGGGCCGGACAAAAGAGGCAACCCCGTGGAGAACCGCAAGGCCTGGTTGGTGGTCGTAGACAACATCCCAATATCCTTCCCCTCCGGCCCGTACACGAGCCCCGAGAACCGCGTGGACCGCAGCGGCCAAAGACAGCAGAACCAGTTGGTCGTGTTCTACGACGCGGACACAGGCGAGGAAATCTGGGGGGCTGTCGCAGGGCGCTGGGTAGAGAAGTAGAAGTGTAGCGGGCACTGGCTCCGGTATTGTTGCAGAGCCGGTGTGCAATCGCCGCTAGGGCGGCCTCTAATATCCATACCCCACAAGCAAACGGAACCCTCCGGCGGCCTGACCGCAGGCGCCCGGGCGGCGGTGCTGAGCCACCCGGTGGAGACCGGCGCCGTCGTCAAGGTGCAGGGAACCGTAACCGCCGTGGACCAGGCCAGGGCCAAGTCCGCCGTCACCGGGCACTGGGCCAACCAGGAGGACCTGCTCAAGGACGTGAGCGCCGCCGAGATCTCAAGGCTCCTGGGCGTGTCCCGGACCACGGTCTACCGGTACCTGGGGCCGGGCTGGAAACGCAGAACAAAGGCCGAGGCCCACCAGCCCGCGGCCGGTGTGGCCGCTGCGGCAGGCCATGACCTCACAGACCAACCCGCACGGCTAAGACCGGGAACCCTGAAGCCCGTTGGGGGGCCGATTTTGGCGATTCTGTGCCGGCGCATAGAGGGTTCCCTGGGGAACATCCTGTCCCCAGCGCCGACGCGGGGGAGCCGGTAACGTCCCGCGGAAAACGGGCGCTTACCGCCAGCCCGTCCATCCCCCGTGAAACGCCCGTCCTCCAGATACACCGCCAATCCGCGGAAACCCTTGACGAAAGCATTCCGGGGTCCCACCATTTCCGCATACACTAAGCGCGGGCAGCATGGAGCAGCGATGATCAACCGCCTTCCCCTCACCGTCGGCTTCGCACGGGTCAGCCAGGCCACCGAGGACCAGGGCAACCTGGAGACGTAGACCCGGCAGCTCCAGGACTACGGCGTGCACGAGCTCGTCACGGAGATCGGCTCGGGCGCCAGGAGCGACCGCCGGGCCCTGCGGGACCTGCAAGCCCGGCTTCAGGCGGGGGATACCCTTGTGGTCACCGCCATTGACCGCATCAGCCGGCGGGCCGTTGATGGCCTGCGCTTCATCAAGGACGCGACCGGCGCCGGCATCCACCTTGTGGTCCTCTCACATCGGGAGTTCGACACGACCACCCCCACCGGGCAGCTCCTGCTGCACCTCACCCTGGCCATCGCCGAGTGGGAGTGGAGCAACATCCGGGAGCGCAGCATCCAGGGCCAGGAGCGGGCCCGGGCTGAAGGGAAGCGGATCGGGCGCCCTCCGGTGCTCACTCCCGAAGCACGGCAGGAGGTGGAGCACAAGCTCCGCGAGGGGCAGTCGGTCAACCGCATCTCCCAGGTCCACCGCGTTCACCACAGCGTGATCCGGCGGGTGGCAAGGGAGATGGAGGACCTGGAAACTCGGACGGAAACCCCGATTCTCCCCAAGCCGTCGTTTTCTTAGAGACGATTGTCGATATAACAGTGGGTACTTGAAACGCATTACAGATACTATCATGCCTGATAAGACTATAATACGTCTGTCTGGCGTAGCGCGAAACCCGGCCAATGGCTTTCCGGCCAGACTTCTAGCACAACCAGGCCCAGCGTGGAACCGGACATGATGGGCATCATCTCCGGCCCTGGAGTTTCGGAAAACCCGTATTTCCGCAACTGACCGGCAGCTGGGCTCGCAGGCCGGAAATGAGCCGCATCGCGCCGGGACATGCTGGTGTTCAGTGGCGGCCCGGTAGCGGCCCCAGGCCTGTTTCCGGGCATTCACCGGTGTGGTCCTGTTTATAATGATAGCGACGGGCTCATCCAACGAAAGCCCGGCTCGAGGTTTGATGTCCACCAGCCCAACTTCAGACATGCCTCCGGAACAAGCCCTTCAGGACCTTGTTATGGACGAGGGCTTGGAGCGCCTTGAGGACCTCCTCTCCGAATTCAACCCGTTCGACGTGCTTAAAATCGAGCGGCGGGAGACCCAGCACTCGGCGCTGCTCGCGTGGCTGCTCGACCCGAGGGGCTCCCATGGGTTGCGGGATTACTTCCTGCGCCGGTTCCTCTCAGAGGCAGCGGCCAAGGCGCAGGAAGAGGGGGTCGGGAGCGTGACCCCCCTCGATGTCGATGGCTGGGATCTGGGCGGCATCGAGGTTGCGACGGAGCGCCACAACATAGACATCCTGCTGACAGACGAGGGCGATGAGTTCTTCTGCATCATAGAGAACAAGATCGGGGCCGGAGAACATTCCAATCAACTTGCCCGTTGCCTGAGAATCGCAGAAAGCGAGTATGAAGGGCTGGTCCCCTTCCCCATCTTCCTTACTCCCGATGGCATAGAACCCGAGTCAGCGGGCGATGCGGGACGGTATGTGCCCCTCGGCTACGAGAAGGTTGCCGACCTCATCGACCGTACGCTCCGGACACGAGGTTCGAGCATCAGCACGAGCGTTTCCGGGTTCCTGGAGCAGTACGCTCGCACTTTGCGGAGGCACGTGATGACCGACGCCGACAACATAGACGAGCTGGCCCTCCAGATATACAACAAGCACCGTGCCGCCATTGACCTGATCATCAAGGCCAGGCCCGCACTGGAAGCCCAAGGCTGGGATGTCCTGGACTCAGCAATAGCTCGGTATGAGCCACTCCTGCAGGGCGACGGCAATTCTAAATGGTATCACCGGTTCTATGCGCCGGAACTTGAAGGAATACCCGAGATGAGGGAGGGGCACGGATGGACGGCAACGGGCAGGATGCTGTTGTTCGAGGTCAAGTACAACTCAAGGACTCTCGCCCTGGTATTGGGTCCCGGGCCTGAGGCGACGCGCAGGCGGCTGTACAACCTCTCCCAGGCAAACGACGGGGTTCCCGGGGTCTCCATGCGCCGGACCCAGAAACTTAGTCCCACATTCCACACCCTGTACAGCAGGACGCTGCTGGGGAAGGAAGGTTCGTCTCAGCCCGACTACGAGCGAGGCAGGCAACAGGTCGAGAACGCGGTCGCAGCCTTTTTCGGCAGCGACTACTGGCGGTTGGTGAACGCCGTAAGAGCGGAATTCGGGCTGCCAGTCTCATCCCTCGAAGGGCAAACCCCCACGCCTTGATCCCTTCCGGATAGGGTCGTTCGGATTTGGGCGTTCATGGTCTTGACCTTTTCGGTAAATGGAGGACCGCGGCAATCAACCCCTGGAGCTAATGGTAGAAATCGCCGCCACGTGTCTGATTGCCGCCACCGGAGGCACCCATGGACCCAGCAGTCTTCGGCTACATCCGGGTCTCCCAGGCGGAGGGCGCGAGCGGGCTGGCCACCCAGCGCCGCATCTTCACCGACGTGGCTTCGGGCCGGAACATGCGCCGGCCCGCCTGGAAGCAGCTCCGTGAAAAGCTCCAGCCGGGCGACGTCGTCGTGGTCCCGCGGATCGACCGGCTGGCGCGGAACCTCACCGAAGGTCTCAGGACCATCGAGGAGCTGCACACCCAGGGGATTTACATCCGCTCCCTTGCGGAGGGCCTGGACACGGGGGACGGCAGCCCAACCGCCCGGCTCATGCTCCACATGCTGCTCTCCCTGGCCGAATGGGAGAGGGAGACCATCCGGGACCGGATCAAGGCCGGCGTCGACCGCGCCGCGGCCGAGGGCCGGACTGGGGGCAGGCCCCCGGCGCTGGACTCCGAGAAGCTGCGGGCCGTCCGGGACTTCCTGGAGAGCGGCGGCTCGGTGAGCGCGGCCGCCAGGACCTTCGGAGTGAGCCGTCCCACTGTGAGGGCCGTCAAGGACGGGACATACTCGGGACAACACGACTCGACCTGACGCCGCGGGCGGGCCTCCGCTCACCCCAATGCCATATAATGGCCCCACACTTTTCACTCTTCTCCCCCCGCTCGAGGAACGCCATGACCAGCAGGCCGATCAGGAAGACGCCGGCCATCAGGTCGGCCGAAAAGTTCCCAGACTTCCCCCCCAGGGACGATATGCAGAACTCCCTCCACCTGGACCAGCCGGCCCACCAGGCAACCCTCCGTCGGCACTTCGGAAGTTACGACACCACCATCGTCCTGAGCGAAATCCCAGTGCGAAGGATCCCAGGGCAGCAGGAAGGCCACCGCATCCCAGACCTGCTCATCGCCTTCGGCGTGGACCGGGCGTTCGCAGTCGAGCAGAGAGGCTACTCCATCCGCGACCAGGGTAAGCCGCCGGACTTCGTTCTGGAAGTAGCCTCCCGCACGCGCGGGGATAGACCTCCCCTTCCGCCTGCTGCGGCTCCCTGAGCGTGGGGGGGGTCTGCTCGAAAATCAAGGTAACTATCCCTGGACAGCACGTAGCAGTAGAGATAGCATTACGGAGTTTCGTTCCGAGGAATACAAAAAAACCACCCCGAGCGGTACGCTGATTTCGCATGGTTTTTCCACCAAATTGATGTGGGCGGGACTCGCATTATTCCCAAACAAGTCGAAACGCCCGCCCATCAGACCACACACTACGTCGGTCCGAGACCACAACGGCACTGGCGGCAGTGCAGAAGCAAAAGAGCAAGTGCTAAAATCGGCTCAGACGATGATCACTGGAGCAGTGGCCCTATGCCCATCGCCAACATCCAGGACGCCCGAGAAGTCTAGCGCGGTCTGCAAACCATATTCGACGCCTCCAACCCCGACGACCGAGCGCGAGCCATCCGCACGCTCTTTGTCGAGACCCCGGACTTCCACCATGTCGACCGGCTGGTACCGTTGGGAGTAGCCAACGACCCCGACTTGCCCTCCGACCACCCGCCCCGACACTCACTCCTGGAAATGGTGGACTACATCCGGGAACGCTCTCGGTAAAGGAGATTCCAATTGCGGATATACCTAGCGAACGTGGGCGCCAATTCCAGCCATCGGGGATTGCACAGCCCGCTCTTCCCCGACGGGAGGTTCGAGTTTCTGCCCATTCCCGAGGGTGACACGATGTTGAACCGCTCCCCTCACGCTGTTCGCTACCGGGATCTGCGCTCTCACTATGACCCTAGCCGTGATCTGCTCCAGTATGTGCGGCAAGATATGTCCAGCGCAGCTTGCCACAACGACCCTGAGTTTGTGACCTTCACCTATGGCGATAACGGCGCTAACGGGCGGTCCGCCGCGCTTACCAGAATGGAGAGGGGTGATGTCCTGCTGTTCCTGGCCCGACTGGAAGGCTGGGCCAGAGGAAAACCAACGGGTGAGTATGGTCTTTATTTGATCGGCGGGCTTCTGGCGGATTATGCCGCATGGATTACTCCGGGATCTCGCCAGATAGACAGATTCGCTAACAACGCCCATACCATCAGAGGTGACTACCAGTATTGGGGGATCGCAGGGTCAAGCCAGTCCCGTCGGTTTGAGCGCGCCGTTCCAATCAACCGCGAGATATGCGAAAAGATTTTCAGCGACGCGAAAGGGAACCCGTGGACTTGGAGCACGCACCGCACTGAACTGACCGTAATCAATTCCTACACCCGTGCTTGCCGCTGTATGCTGGATACCAGCGACGCTAGTCAAAGCCAACCCGCAGCGGTACTGCGCGAATGGATAGCGCAACACAGCGGCGCCTCGGACGCAGAGTTGCTGTCGGGCATAGCGTAAGAACCGGCCGGAGCAAATTCCATGAAGGTCTACTCGTACACCATGGTAGTTGACGATGGCTTCGCCCCCAACCCGACGGACGACATCTGCACGCTGGCATACTGCATGGTAGCAATGCGCAAAACTGTCCAGGAAGGTGATTACGTGGTCGGTTTGGCCGGGGCTGAGTATCGGAAACGGAGGGGAGCGGAGTGGCCTGCCTATCCCGTAATCTATGCCATGCGGGTCACCGACGTTATCGGCTTTGAGGAATTCAGGAGGGACGAGCGTTACCGTAGGCATTTCAGCCCTCACCTGAACACCGATAAGCAAGTCGATACGGATAGAGTGCTAGTCAGCGACGACTTCATTTACTGGGGCGGCGATGGCCCTCCGTTACCCAGGAAACTCAGTACCCTCATTAAGCAAAAAGGGCCGGGACACCTGTGCAACTTCCCTCCGGGTGTCGTGCGAGAATTTGTTCAGTGGTTTGAGAGCCAACCGGACCGGGGTTTAGTAGGAAGGCCTTTTGCAGATTGGTACACTTGGCACCACTAGCATCGCTCGCATCTGCCGCGGTAGCGCCATTCGGCAATTGGTGTTCGTGCAACGAGAGATAACCCGCGAACGCTCCCGCTAAATCCGCTCCCTTTGGGATGGCCGGTTGGGCCGATGACCGCGTTTCGACGCTCCGGTAGCGGCGCATCAGCGGCTATCCGCCCGGCCGGCCCCCCTTCGTTCTCCATGGTAACGATGAGTGCGGGGTTTGTACGCATCGGTAGGCCGCGTTCCCTGCGGACGTAAAGGTCAATCGTCGGGCTGCAACCCTGCAAAAATCCGGAGCAATTTCTTCTATCAGGAACGGTCGGTCAACGCCGTCAACGAGGGCGTCGCCAGCCAGTCGAGCGCCATGATGCTCGCCCGCCGCTTCGAACCGCCAGTATTCGGGTATGCCCAGGTCAGCGCAGTCTTCTCGTTTGGCGCTAGCATCCGCCGTGCTCCGAGAAACCATCTCCAGCACGAAATCAGGGGACTTGCCCTGCCCAGAGATCACGTATCCTTCGGTGTCCCGGTAGGTTTGGTGGATTGCCTCGAAAGCTATGAGCAGGTCCTATTCAGGCGTCTCCACCTGACGCGATCCTGCCTGTCCCATGGCTATCAGCCGGACCGACCGCTCATCATCAGGAGCCGGCCCCTCTTGGGCAATGCCTCAACCCTGCGCCGCCGCAAAGTACTTGCGCACCGAATTGCGTGACAAGCCAGTCCCAGAAGCTATCTCTCGCCTGCCAGCGGCGGATGATTTTTCCCTATTCGGGGAACCTCCCGAAACGCAATCGCGGCACCTCAATTTCCCGGAACCTGGGCATGGCCAAAAATACAGCGAAGAAGTACGCGTCTGCTGAGAGTCCGCCCACCAAGAAACTCAGCGCCAAGGAGGGAGCCAAAGCCGAGACTCTGGTCGCATCGATAATGACCGCCGACTAACCCGGGGTGACATATTCGCTTTTCAAAAAAGGGGACAGAATCGCTGGACAACAACACATTTACACGGAGAGGGCTGCCTGCCATTCCGCCGCGCTCAGAGGGTGTGTGAGAAATATTGTAAACTGGTTTTGAGATAGCTTGGTGGGAGACGGGGGAGAGGCTGTACCTTTGGGGCATGAAGCGGAAAGCATATCCCAGTGATTTGACGGATTGCCAATGGAAGCATTTGGAACCCTTGTTGCCCCCTGGGTCGAGGAGAGGACGCCGGCGTACCGTGGACCTGCAGGAGGTAGTAAACGGCATACTATATGTCTTGCGCGGCGGCATACCATGGCGAATGGTGCCCCATGACCTGCCTCCCTGGGGCACGGTGTGGTGGTATTTCCGAAAATGGCGGGCCGATGGCACTTGGGAGCGGGTTGAGGAGGCGCTGCGCGGCCAGGTCCGGGAGAAAGAAGGACGGGATGCCATCCCCGGCGCTGCCATCATCGACAGCCAGAGCGTCAAGACCACGGAAAAGGGGGGCCTCGGGGCTGCGACGCCGGCAAGAAGGTATCCGGGCGCAAGCGCCGCATCGTAGTGGACGTAGTGGACATAGTAGTGGACATAGTGGACACCATGGGCCTGCTTCTGGCCGTGGTGGTCCATGCGGCCAACATCCAGAGCCTGCCCCGTGCCACGACACGGGGACCGGGATGGGGCCAAGCTGGTCTTGGTAAAGTTGCTGCACCGGTTTCCCCGGCTCCAGGTCATCCGGGCCGATGCGGCCTACGCTGGCCGGTTGGCGGCGCGGGCTTGGGCCACCGGAGGTTGGGCGCTGAATGCGGTGCGCCGGAACCCGGACAGCCACCGCTTCGAGGTGCTGCCCAGACGGTGGGTGGTGGAGCGCACCTTGGCTTGGCTGAGCCGCTGCCGGCGGCTGAGCAAAGACTACGAGGAATTGCCCGAAACCGGGGAGGCATGGGTCCATATAGCGATGGTCCCCCCGATGCTCAAAAGACTTAAACCCAATTGATCCCTATTTCTCACACACCCTCTTAGGGAGATCAGAACATCAGGAGAAAGGAGCCGTTTCCCAATGCATACCTACGGAAACACCCCCAAGGAATTGCTTGATTCCTTCCTGACCCTTCCACATGAAACAGAATGGTTGGAATTCAATGACGCCAACCGTCCCCGGTTCTATCGACCACCCACTGGGTAAGACCCACCAAGCCACCATTTGGCGCCGCACTTCGGGAACACCCCGGGCCGCGGGGGCAGAGAGGCCCGGGGTGTTCCCTTTCGAATGGAGCAGGCGCCGCGGTGTCAGCGTCGTTGGAATATCAGGAGTCCGTCGTCATTGTCATGCAGGACCAGGTGGTCTCCAGACACTCGGGACCGGCTCATACGAGACAGGAACTTGAAATACCGACAGTCCTGGGCGACCGCCTCTGGAGACCTCACGCAGGTATACCTCACGGCTGGATACAGCTTATCGTCTGAGAACCGGCGGTCCTCGTATACCTCATACCCCATAGGGCTGGAGTAGTCATACGAACTACAGTCTGTCTCCCCACTCATACCGGATGAGTGAAACGAGAGCGTGGTCCGCGTCTCTGGAAGGACTCCCTCGACCTCCATCCCCTTTACCCACCCACGGTGGTCTATGTCGAATTCCACGAACGCCAGCAGCTCCCACTCCACGTCCGAGAGGCCGACCGCGCCTCTGGACAGTCCCTCGAGAGTGATGACCCTGTGCCGTTTGCTCCGCATCTCGAGTCGTCTCCCGCCTTCCTCCTCGTATGCGGAGTACTCGATTGCGTTGTCCACGAACCTCATAAACGGGAACTCGGACTCTCCGTAATCCCCGACGCAGGGGGACTCGACCTTGACTCTGCCCCAATACGGGAACTGTATACGGCTCTGCTTTCTGGTCCGGTATTTCGAGATGAAGATGCCGCAGTCCGTGTCTATCCTGGCCAGGCGACCATCCAGGAACGAGATGGTCGGCGCCCTATCCCATGAGAAGCCGTACTCTTCCGGCAGTAGACGCCAGTTGGCGCCTGCCACACTGATAGAACTCTTTCGTAATGGATGTACTCGTGTGAGAGTCACCAGGACCTCCCCGTCATGATCCAGGAGGCTCAGGAGGTCTCCCTCTATGCCGTACCTCCGGGCCTCCCACAGGGCGTCTTTATAACGGGACGCCTGGTCCATGATTCCCACCGGCTCTGTGCATAACTTCATGGTCTGAAAGAATCCTGCCGGCCCAAACGACACCTCTCCGTCCGGACCGACGTGAGGGGCCTTTCCCTGACTCGCACCTGAGTTACACTCGTCAGAGATGCCGAACCCATCCGTCCCGATCGAGAGCGTCAGGTGCGTGCCCGGAATGATTGGAAGTCCGCCCAGGGTCTTGAGTATCCACCTGGACTCCGCCAGAGGTTGCGAGTCCAGAGGAATGGTTGGAGTCGGTGACTCGGTCCGGTGGATACTGGGGATGACTACTGGCCCATCCCACCCCTCGAGAGTTCGCTCGGACCCATCTGGTGATTGGGAGTCATGCCCACGATCTTTGGTATGTGGCTCGGTAGAGCAGGCGATCAGTAGCATAACCACGAGCGCGAGCAGATGGACTGCGTTCTTGGCCGGATGGACACCAAGTGTCATAAGAATGGCGCCTGATCGCCCTTCAGAGAGCAGTCGCTGGTATATTGTCCGCCAGGGAATGCAGTGGGGCCAGACGGAGGCTGGGCGAATCGGCGTCGCCGCGGCCAAGGCGGTCCGACAACTGGCGGACCAACCCACCACCGACACCCGCTTGTGTGACATGGCCGGAATATCCGATGCGACAATTGCGTCGGACCAATGCACCAACAGCAGGCTGGCGGAGCGACATCACAGGGATCGCACCGCCTCTTCTATCTTCCGGGTGGCCTCAGCATAGTCGGTGCCCGGTGGGAAGGCCAGCGGCGTTCCGAACCGTACCGACACTGCCTCCCGGCTCTTGGGTCCGGCTATGCCACCCCTGGACTTGCCGTGGTTGACCAAGAGCAGCGGGACAACGGGCACCCGCCCGTCCACGGCGAGCAGACCGGCGCCGGTCTGGAAGGGAAGCATCGGCTGGCCCACGTACTGCTCGCCTTCGGGGAAAATTCCCACATTCCATCCCCGGTCCAGAACGCTGCCCAGGTGCTCCAGGCTGGGCCTGACGGCGCCCTCCCGGTACAGGGGAAAGGCGTTGCCCACCAGCGATGCCACCACGGCCACCCAACGTTTGGCGAAGGTGTATTCGGCCGCGGCGGCGTAGCTCATCCGGCGGCGCAGGGGTCGAGGGAGGGTCTTCAGGACCAGCATGCTGTCCCACTTGACCGCGTTGTGGTTGATGGCGAAGACCACCGGACCTTCCAGGCCCTTCAACTCCTCCAGCCCGGACACTTCCGGGGCGTACATGGCGCCGAGCCAGGGGAACAGCACCGAGTGATGGATGGCCTCCCGCAGGTTGGTACACCAGCGGGCCAGGGGCCACTGGTAGAACTGTACGTTGGGTCCACCGGCTTGTGCCCGCTCAGTCACCAACGCTTGCAGACCGGCGAAGGTGGTTGACGCCCCCAGCACCGACTCGTCGATATACACGCCCATCTCCTGCTCGATCAGCGACAGCACTTCCACCCTGCCCAGAGAGTCGAGCCCCAGGTCGCCGCTCCAAGAATGCTCCGGCGTGATTATCTCAACCGGGACCTGTGCAACCTGTGCCACCAACAGCGCAAGGGGGTCGGCCCGGTCCGAAAGCGGTGCCTGGGACGGCACCTGTGCATTGGCGGTCTCGGAATCAAGGTTCTTGATATGCTCTAGTGTGGTGTAACCGTAGTTCACCCTATTAGTCAGGTGCTTCCTGAAAGGATATAGAACCGGATTCTTGCTCGAGCCAGAGCAACGTAGCAACGTCGATTGCCACTTTGTTTACCGATGAACTAAGGATACACCACACTAGAAGTCTGGCCGGAAAGCCATTGGCCGGGTTTCGCGCTACGCCAAGCGCTACGCCAAGCAGACGTATTACAGGCTCAAATGTAGATCCCATCGTGGCTTTAGTTTAGTTCGATCCGAACACCCCGTTCCCGAGTGGACTTTGGCCATGCCCCTCGCGGGGGTTTTGGTCGTTGCCGTGATAATGCTGGTGAGCTTGTTTCTGATCCCAAGGAAACCACCGGTCTGATCTCTGTTTCCACGGGCTGTAGGCCCTGCTGAAGCAGGGCCTTGAACATGGTTCCTATCGCTACTGTTAGTCTGTCTGCAGTACTTCCCGCCGGGATGGTAGGGCGGCCGGCGTAGCTCGTTCCGGTGTGTATGGGCGTGCTGGCCGTGTGGCCGTCGGTGCTGTACGGCGTCGGTCCTATTCTGCGGGAGTCGGGCGGACGTATAGAGTCCGTTATTTCCTGGGGGTGGGGGGATTGTTACCCCTTCCGCCACCAGACGGATTGCCGGTCGTGCTCGGGGCGTTCGCGGGCCTGCCCGCCCTGCCGCTCCTGCCTCCGCCGCCCTTTCCGCCTCCGGACTTCCCACCGCCTCCTCTGCCGCCTCTCAACGTCGCCGCTAACGCGCTCATCTCTCGGCCTCCTTATAACTTGTGGGAGTCCCGTGGGCCGCGCATGTTAAGGTAACTCGTTGAGCCATGTCAAGCATTTACCGGACTTCGAGAAAATTGCAAAACTCCCGCGCCGGAAATCTGGTCGCAGATTCAGCCGGAACGAGCTTTGCTCCAAAAGCGCTGAAGGGCCATTATGATGCTAGGAATCTTTTTATATGATTATCCAGCATCTCTTGGTTCCTTTCCCTCTCTTGTCTTTCGCGCTCCTCTCTAGTATTAAAACGACGGTTCAAGGAGGGATGTCCGGGGGTGAACCCGACGGTACAACGGCTGCTCACTGCCAGACCGAGCAGACCCCGCCTCTACGTGCAGTAGGCCGAACTTTCGAGTTCACGTTCCCGTTGCCGGGACCAAGCAATGCGGGCGGCCGCCCTCCCACCAGGACGAAACCGGCAGGAAAGCCGCCACGGAAAAGCTCCACCAGTACACCTCCACGAAAGGCGAACCCGAAGGCCCAACAGACGAAGCCCCGCCCTGAACCGGCCACGACCGAAGTGGAAGCCAAGCTGCGAGAGCCGTTCGAGCACGACCGGAAGGGGAACACTTCCCGGGAGCGCAGGGAGCAGCACCGCCTCCAGAAGTAGGAACGAGGCCGGAAGGCGAAAGAATCGGGACTCTGTGTGGTCTGCCGCTTACCGGCCATACCGGACCAGAGCCGTGCTCGACGCGCACCGAAAAGCACAGTGCATCCCGAAGGAGGTGGCAGGCCCAGCGGAGAAGCAAGAACAAGAAGAGCTAAGGAAAGAGCCGCCCAGCAAAGGGACCAGGCCTACGGACAGACCACGTCCCTCTGACAACACCCCAGACCCAAGCCGCGGACCCGTCGGGCTGGGCCCAGGCCCCACGGAACTAAGAGAGGCAGACGACCTTTCTGGGGGCCGACAAGCGGCCGGTGGAACTGGATGGGCCGAGTTCTGTTGAGGCCCATCGTTCCCACACCTGTGTTAGTCAGCTCGCCCACCGGTCTATGAGACAAACTCACAGGTCTACGGCTAATTTAGCCTCAATTTCTTAGACAAGCCCCCCCTGTACCCCCTCCCGGACCGGCTAACACTTTTCTTGCACACCCGCCCTATCTGAGCCGTATCTACAAATCGTGCAGATACTGACATCCGTTCGGAACGAACGTTCATTGCACAGAGCCGAGCGCATGAACCCCACAACCCGTAGCCAGATACCCCCTCGCACTTTTCTTACACAGGTCCGTTTTTTGCGGCCCGGTAATTTTTCGCCGCGCCCGGGGTCTCCGGCGCCCCCGCCGGACCGGAAAACGCCGGGCAAAAAGGGCAAAAAAGCCGCCCTACGGGCCAGCTTTCTGTACAGCCCGGAGGGCCGCCCCGCGGCCCCGGGGCAGCATGGGCGGAGACGTCCCAGCGGCGGGGAAAACCAGGACCTCCGGCAGGCCCGGAAAGCAGACCCAGAGACCACCCAAAACCACGGGAAGCGACGGCCCCGCCACGTCGAAAATACCGCGGCATACCCCCGCCCCAGCCCGCCAGACAGTCAGCCCGGCCCGTGCTGAAGATCTCGTCCAGGACCTCCAGCCGACCGCCGGAGCACGCCGCCGCACGCTACCGCAGAGAAGAGGGCCAAGTCAGAACCCGGACGCCGGGGGCTCCCACACGCCCAGCCGGGGAAGGGAAAAGGGGAACGTCCCCGCCAGCCCGCGGTTCGCCGACCAGCTTCGGGAGGAGGAATCGAACAGCCAGCAGCCAGCGCCGCCGGAGGGGCGCTCCAGCGAGTCCTCAGACCAGTAGACGAGGACGTTGTTGGATGAGTCCCGGCCCGAGGCCCAGCGGGCCGGCCGGCCTTCCATCAGCCCCGGAGGGACCGGGACGCCCCCCACCAGGTAACCCCGCTCCCCGGGAGCCCCGAAACAGGTCCCCACGGGCCCGGGTCCACCACGACCGGCCGCCAGCCGGCGCCGCACTCCTCAGGGATGGAACTTATGACGAAATAAAAGCCGTCCTGTGCAAAAATGGGGCGCAACCGAGACCCTCCATGCACCCGGAGAGACACCGGGGACCCCGGGAATGGACAAACTCCGCAAGACCCGCAAAACTGGAGCCGCCGCGGGACCCCAACCAGTCCGTCCTGGCAACAAGCAACCAACAGAGACAGGCTCAGGAGAAACGCAGTGGGAACGGTAAAAGTGACCATAGCAGTAGGAGACCCACAGGGGCAGATGTTCGAGGACCTCGAGGTCACGGTGGACACTGGCTCAACCTTCACGGCAGTGCCCAGAGAACTGCTCAGCAGGCTGGGAGTACCAGTACTGCGTTCAGCCCAGTCCGAACTGGCGGACGGAAGCAACGCTCCAGTGGAAATAGGAGAAACGGTCGTAAGACTCGAAGGACAGCAGTTCCACACGCCGGTGATTTTCGCGGAAGAGGGCGAGCCCAGCCTGCTGGGCGTCGTCACGCTCGAGGCAGCGCTCCTGGCAGTTGACCCCGTGGCCGGGCGTCTGGTGCCGACCAACGTGCTACGCCTCTAACCAAGGGAACAGAAGAACCAGGCGACCGCAACCGGCGACGGGTCCCCAATGGCACTCAGATGATCTCCAGCACGGCGCCAGGAAACCCGTCAAGAAGAACATTCCGACCCCGCATGGCTTCCTGAACCCCAATTCTGGGTTGCAACCAACGCTGTGGCTTGGCCTTGGCCGTTAAATTGGGTGGCAGGGTTCAAGGAGATAACGGCTCCTACGAACCGTAGAACCATGATCGCATCGTTGTTCCCCAAGGCCAGTTTTAGCAGTAGACTACCTGTGTTTTTGCCAGACGCAGGGCCCATCGAGGAAAAGACAACCGCATATCGGAAGTCCGCCCCATTATTGGTGGGAAACTTGAACAGCATAGCCTTCGATTTCGCCGCCCGACAGAAACTTCAGGGCCAAACCCTCAACCTGTACATCATCGAGCAACTCCCGGTAATCGCCCCCGGCGCCTACGACCGTTTGTTCGGCGACACCACAGCCCGCGACCTCGTCCTGGACCACGTCCTCCGCCTCACCTACACCGCCAACGATATGGTCCCCTTCGCCCGGGACCTGGGCTGCGACGGCCCGCCCTTCGTTTGGAACGAGGAGGGGCGGCGCCACCTGCGGGCCCGCCTCGACGCCCTCTACTTCCACCTCTACGGCCTTTCCCGCGATGACGCCGACTATATCCTCAGCACCTTCCCCATCGTCCGCCGCGAGGACGAAGCCCAATTCGGCGCCTACCGCACCCGCGACCTCGTCCTCGCCTACATGAACGCCCTCGCCGCAGGAGATACCGAAACCGTGGTCGCGGCCTAACCAACCGGCGGTCAGGCCAAAGGTCTCGCAGGGATGACCTCTCAAGGCAGTCGTGTCTTAATTGCTATTCGGTTTGGGTCCACCTACCGCCGCGCCGGTGGTGCGCTCCAGAACAAACACCGGTAGAATCCGATGGGCCAACCCGAGCCAGGCCCACGGCCTTCGGGACTTCCGTTAACAGGACTTGATGCCCATGACCAGACTCCGCTTCGTCCACGCCGCCGATCTCCACCTGGACAGCCCCTTCCGGGGAATCCGGAACCAGGCGCCCGCCCACGTCGCCGATGCCCTGAGCAGCGCCACCTTCGACGCCTACCGGAACATCATCGGCCTCTGCCTCCAGGAACAGGTGGATGCCCTGCTGGTCGCCGGCGACATCTACGACGGGGCGGACCGGAGCCTCAGGGCCCAGCTGCGCTTCGTCCAGGGACTGAGGCAGCTCGACGAGGCCGGCATACGCTCCTTCATCTGCCACGGCAACCACGACCCCCTGGATGGCTGGGAGGCCCGCCTGGACCTGCCGGAGGGCTGCGTCCGGTTCGGGCCGGAGGTGAAGGGCTTCCCGGTATTCCCGGACGAGCCGGAGCTGGCCATGGTTTACGGGGTGAGCTACCCGACGCGGGAGGTGAGGGAGAACCTGACGCCGTACTTTGCCGGAGCCGGTTCCGGACAGGGATTCAGCATCGGGCTGCTCCACGCCAACGTGGGCGGCAACCAGGACCACGACTCCTACGCTCCCTGCTCGGTCTCCGACCTGGCCGGCGCCGGGCTGGACTACTGGGCCCTGGGACACGTCCACACCCGCCAGACGCTGAATGATGCTGGTCCGGCCATCGTGTATCCGGGTAACCCGCAGGGCCGCCACCCCAATGAGCCTGGCGCCCGGGGCGTCTACCTGGTGGAGGTGGACGACCACGGCGCAGTCCAGCTGGACTTCCGGCCGATGGACGTGGTGCGCTGGGCGACGTTCTCGCTGGACATCGGACCCCTGGAGGCGGAACAGGGCCTGCTCGACGCGGTGAACGACCTGGCCGAAGAGGCCCTCTTCGATGCCCAAGGGCGCTCCGTGGTGGCCCGCCTCGATCTCACCGGGCGGGGGCAGCTGAACGGTTGGCTGCGTACGGGGGACACGGTGGGGGACATCAGGGAACAGCTCAACGACCGCTACGCCAGCCGCAGCGCCTGGCTCTGGTGCGAGGGGACCCGGGTGGATACGGCCTCCCCGTTGGACCGGGCCCTGGTGGCACGGCGGGAGGACTTCGTGGGAGACCTGGCCAGGCTCGGCGAGGAAATCGGGGGCAGCGATGCCGGCCTGGCCTCACTGCGGCAGTTCCTGGAGCCGCTGTACTCCCGCAGTGAGGTCAGGGGGTTCCTTGAGGGTCTCATTTCGTCGGACGACGAGTTGAAGGAGATCCTGGCCGCCGCCGAGGCTGAGTGCCTGGCGGCCCTGGTGAAGGAAGAGGAGGGTGCATGAGGCTTGAGGAGCTGCATCTGGACGGGTTCGGGCATTTTCACCAGCGGACCTTCGCCCTTGCTGATGGGCCGGTCACGGTATTCTACGGCCCCAACGAGGCGGGCAAGACCACCCTGCTGGCCTTCATCCGAACCATCCTCTTCGGGTTTTCCAGGCAGGGGAGAAACGCCCACTACCCGCCCCTGGCGGGAGGCAGTCATGGCGGCCGGATCCGGCTTTCCGGGGACGGCGGAGAAGTCTACATCCTGGAGCGGTACTCGGCTGCCAACGGCGGCCGGGTTGCCCTGCGGGCCGGTGGCGGCGAACCCCTGGACGCGAACACCGTCCTGTCCCGCATCACCGGGCAGGCCACGCCCAACCTGTTCAACAGCGTTTTCGCCTTCAGCATCGACGAGCTGCAGGAGATCGGAGCGCTGAATGAGACCAGCGTCAGCGGCGCCATATACAGCGCTGGTCAGGGAGTCCCGGGGCTGCCCGCTCTGAGCAGGTCCCTGGGTGAGCGCCGGGGGAGGATTTTCACTTCGGGACGCGGCAGGGCCCAGGAGATCCCCAGGCTGGTGAACGAACTCAGGGACATCGATGGGAAACTCGGGGCCATCGAGGGCAATGCGGGCCGTTACCGCGACATCACGGCGCGCGAGCTCCAGATCGAAGAGGCCCTCCGGTCCTGCGATGAAGAGCAGGGCCGGCTGAATGCCCGCCAGGCCGAGGTCAACAACCTGAAAGCAGCACGGGAGGACTGGATTGAACTGACCGGCTGCGAAGCCCATCTGGAGACGCTGCCCAGATACGAACGTTTCCCGGATGACCCCATCCCCAGGCTGGAAGGCATTGAGGAGCGGGCCCGCGGGGCGGGGAACGACGTGAATGAGGCTGTCGAGCAGCTCAAGCTGGCGGAGGAAGCCGTTGCCGCAATCGCTCCCGAGGAAGGCCTGCTGGAAATCGCGGCCAGGATCGAGGAGATACGCCGCGGACGCACCAGCTACGGGGCCGTCCACGACCTGCCGGAGCGCCAGGAGGAACTCAGGGCGCTGGAGGAAACCCTGGCCGAGCGGCTCCGAGGCCTGGGCGACGCTTGGGACGAGACCAATCTGGACGTCCTGGACCTTTCCATCACGACCCATGCGGAGGTGGACAACTGGAAAAGCCGGTTGGTGGAGGCCATCGCGGCCGCCGCTGGCGCCCGGATCAAGGCGGAGCAGGAGCGGGACCGGGTGAACGCGCTCCGCGTCGAGGAACAGGAGGCGCAAAGCCTCCTTCAAGGGGGATCGGGGGGTCCGGCCGCTGAAGATGGACCCCGCCTTGCCGCCGGGCGCCTGGAAGAGCTCTTGGCGGACCGGGAGCGGCTGGAGCAGATCCGCCGGGGCCGGGGAAGCTTCGACGCCTCGGTTCGGGACCTTCCGGAGCGCCGTGCCGAGCTGGGTGCGATGGAATCGGATCTTCTCGGCCGCCTCCGGGACATGGGGCAGGGATGGGATGAGCGCCGGCTCGACTCGTTTGACACCTCCATCGTGTTCCGGCAGGAAGTTGAAGGATGGAAGGAAACCCTGGCTTCCCAGGGTGACCAGGCCCGCCAGGCCCGGGAACGCCTGGAGCAGGAGCGGGAACGGCTGAGCGAACGGCAGACCGCCCTGCGGGAGGCCAGAGAGCGGGTGCCCGACGGCGCTCCCAAGCTGGATTCCGGGGGGTTGATCCAGCATCGGGCCGCGCTCCGCTCCGCGCGGAGCAGCCTCGATGAATACGAACGTGCCCGGGTCAACCGCGACAACCTGCAGGGGCAGCTGGTCTCCCTGAACGGGTCACGGGGGCCTTCCGGCCGGCAAAGGAGGTCAGGCCTCCCGGTGTGGCCGGTGCTGCTGGCCGTGGCCGCCTTGCTCCTGGCAGGTGGCGGCGTCTTCCTGGGAGGGGAGGCCCTGATCATGGGGTTGGCGTCGGGCCTGGCGCTGCTGGCCGCTGCCGTATACTTCCTGTCCAGGGGAAGGACTGCGCCAGGTACCGGTTCCACCGGGTTGACCGCAGAGCTGGCACGGCAGGAGGTAGCGGCGAGAACGTCAATGGAGTCCGCCCGGTCCCTGCTCCTGGAATCCGTATCCCCTCTGGGCATTGATGGCTTGCCCACGCCCACCCTCCTGGGCGAGGCGGAGACCCGGTTGGAGTCCGCGGCAAGCGCCCTTTCCGCATGGAGCCAGGCCAATGACCGGGTGGCGGAGGCGGAGCGCTTCAAGGGGTACCAGGAACAGCGGTTGGAAGAGGCAAGCCAGCGGGCCGGGGAGGCCGTGGCCGCGGAGACCGGTGCAGTGCAGGGTTGGCGGGACTGGCTGGAGCAACGCCAGCTGCCCATCAACTTCAATCCCGACACCATGATCGACTTCATGGGCCGTCTGGAGACCGCCCGCGCCAGGCTGGAACAGGTGCGGCAGATGCGTCACCGGGTCAGCGCCATCGAGGTGGACATCCACGAGTACCTGGAGCTGGTCCAGCCGGTGGCTCAGAAACACGGTGTCGCCCTGGATGCCGGCGACCACCAGGGGATCGCGTCAGTCTCCGATACGTTGATCCAACAGTTCGACGCCGCCAGGGGACTGGCCGCCCGCCGCGATGATGCTGCCCGCCGTCTGAAGCTGCAGGAGCAGGCTGCGGTCGCGGCAGATGACGAACATGGCATTGCGGAGACGGCCCTGGCCGAGGCCCGCGCGGAATGGGGAGCATGGCTGACGGAACACGGGCTCCGGGAGGAGTTTGACCCCGACACGACGCTGGAGTTCATGGCCCGGGTGGAAACGGCCCGCGCCAGTCTGGGGGAGGTCCGGCGGATGCGGAGCAGGGTCGCGGCCATTGAGAAGGACCTGGCCGAGTTCCAGGAGTTGGTGGCGACGCCGGCCCAGACCATCGGCCTGGACCCCGGAAACCCTTCCGAGGTTGCGGCCGCGGCGGACTCCCTGATTGACCGCCTGGACCAGGCCAGGCAGGACTTCTCGCGGCGGGCAACGGCCTTGGAGCAGCAGGAAGAAACCCAGCGGGCGGTGGAGCGGCAGACCCAGCGCCTGCAGGCAGTACAGCAGGAACTGGACGCACTGCTGGCCGCTGGGGAAGCGGCTGACCAGGAGGATTTCCGCCGCCGGGCGCGCCAGCACCAGGAACGGCAGGAGCTGGAACGGCATCGCGGAGAGCTGGAGCGGGGGCTGGAGCGGCTCAGCGGTCCTGGAGAAAAATACGATGCTTTCCGCGAGTCCCTGGCAGACACAGGTCCGGACCGGCTCGACCAGGAAGCTGAAGAGTTGTCCCTCGCGTTCCAGAATGTGGAGGCGGAACGGACTCTCCTGCTGGAGGAGCGGGGCGGTCTCGACAACGAACTGGAACGGCTGACCGGGGAAGAGGAGTCCTCCCGGCTGCGCACCCACCGCGAAACCCTGGTGGAACAGCTCAGGGAATGTGCCAGGGAGTGGTCGAAGCTCGCCGTCGCCGAGGCGCTCCTGGAGAAGACCCGGCAGAAGTTCGAAGAGGAACGGCAACCCCGGGTGATCCAGCACGCCCAGGAGTTCTTCTCCCACATCACCGGCCAGCGCTATGAGCGGCTGTTCGTGCCCATCGGGGACCGGACCGTGACCGTCATGGACGGCACCGGCGGCGCCAAGCAGCCCGGGGCACTCAGCCGGGGCACCAGGGAGCAGTTGTACCTGGCGTTGCGTTTCGGCCTGGTGCGGGAGTTCGGCGAGCACGCCGAGCGGCTTCCCGTGGTGGTCGACGAGGTGCTGGTCAACTTCGACCCGGAGCGGGCTAGGCTGGCCGCCGAAGCCTTCGCCGCCCTCTCCGAGACCAACCAGGTCTTGGTCTTCACCTGCCATCCCGGTACGGCGGGCCTGTTCGCCGAAGCCGCAGGAGCCCAGGTGATCGAGGTGGAGCCGGCCGCGGGCACCCACGTTTAACTGACGGTCTGGATGCTGGTCATCGTCAGGCCCAGGAAATCCCAGAGCAGTGGAGAGTGATGCTATGCCAGGTGGCGGTTCAAGCCGGTTCACCACGTCCCGTTCAGCAGGATCTGGGACAAGTTCGGCAACGACGTCACCTACGCGCGCAACGCCCCGGGCGGGAACACCATTTGGGGCGTCCGGGTGCCTCCGCCATTGACATAAAAGTGACCATAGCAGTCGGAAGCCCACAGGGACGTCTGTTCGAGGACCTCGAGGTCACAGTGGACACGGGATCAACCTACACGGCAGTGCCCAGAGAACTGCTCCGCAGGCTGGGAGTTCCAGTCGAAAGGTCACTCCCCTCGGAGACGGCCGACGGCAGGGTCGTCCCAGTCGACGTCGGCAGGACCACCATAAGGCTGGAGGGACTGGAGTTTCCCACACCGGTCATATTCGCAGAAGAGGGAGAGCCCAGCCTGCTGGGCGTGGTTACCCTGGAGGAAGCCGTCCTCGCCGTCGACCCCCTGGCGGGACGGCTGATACCGGCAAACCTGCTACGCCTTTAACCAGGGGAACAGAAAGCTCCGGACCCGCCGCCGGTTGCGGCGGGTCCCCAACGGCGCCGGGATGGACCTCGCGCTTAATGGCGATACCAGGGTGGATTCCCGGAAACCCCGCAGGCGCGGGTACCTGTCCGAGACAGAAGGCAACGAATCCTGACACCGGAGTGGCTCCGCCATACCCCTGCCTTCCCGGCGGCGCGGCGAGCGAGGGGGCACGGGTGCTGGGAGGGGGACACCCGGCCGTTGCCAGGCCGATGAAGACCAGACGCGTTTCTGGGCGGAGGACATTACCGTTCACGAATGGGCCCACGCCATCGAGAACCTGGGATTCGACGATGCGACCCGCTGCGAGTGGCTGGATCTGTTTAGCAGGGCCCGGGAAGCCGGGGTGTGGCCGGACGCTTTTGCCATGAAGGTGGACGGTGGGCGAGAGTTCTTTGCTGAGCTGTCGCAGTCGTACTTGGGAGTGAATAACGAGATAGGCGGGCCGGAAGACCTGTACAGTGAAGGCACAGATGGCATACTGGCCGAGATATTTGCCGCCCTGGAGGATATCTACGGGCCGGTGGACATCCCAGTGCGTCCTGCCCAGCACTAAGAAGCTATCTCAAACTGCAGGAGGAAAATCCCGGGGACGACGGCGAGGAGAGGTTAGTGGAAACCATCCGGCAGGCCGCCGGGATGAACGCCGAAATCAGGGCGAAGCCGGCGGCGCGCGCGAACCGGGAAGATTGAAACAGGAGAGGGCAATGATCCAGCACCCATACCCGGAACAGCCTCGCCGGATACCAGCACAGGACCGGGTCGTGCTCAGACCGCCGGAGCCAGAGGTGTCCACCACGCAACCCTGGCAAGACGACCTGCTGGACAGGAGCGAGCTCGGGAGAGACCTGACTGAGAAGATCAGGAACGAAAAGAGCATCAGCGTCAGCCTGCACGGAGGCTGGGGTACAGGCAAGACGTTCTTCCTGAAGCGTTGGCAGCAGGACATGGAGAACCAAGGCAAAAGGGTCGTTTATTTCAACGCCTGGGAGAACGACTTCGCAGACGACCCGATCGCGACTCTCACCAGCATCCTGGCCGAACAGCTCAAGGGCAGCAAATTCCACCGCTTGGCACGCGCAGCCGCGTGGGCAGCTATACACTGCGCAACCCAAGCCGCCTCGGACCTGGTCAAGTCCCAGACAGGCACCAGCATACCGTTCCTCCAATTCCTCCAGCGAAACAAAACAACCCCGGACAAGTTCACGGAACGAAAACAGGCCCTAGGCAAGCTGAAGAACCAACTCGAAAGACTGTCCGCCGGCGTGCGGGAGAAAACGGACTTCCCACTGGTCTTCATAATCGATGAGCTCGACCGGTGCCGGCCGGACTTCGCCGTCAGCCTGCTGGAGCGGGTCAAGCACGTTTTGTCCGTCCAGGACACAGTCTTCGTGTTCGGAGTCAACCGAGTATCCCTGGGAGAGGCCATCTCAGCCCGCCACGGCATCAGCGACACGGACGGCTACCTGCGCAGGTTCTTCGACCTGGAACTCAACATACCACTCCCCAGCGAATACAGCATGGTCCTCTTCGCGGGACGGCGAGCCAACAGGGAGCACAGGCTCGAAGCATCCCAAGAAGAGATCACGGAGGACATCGCGGCCAGAAACTGGTCCCACCAGATGAGATACACGCAACTGCCGATGCACAGTCTCTGCTCCGCATTGGGCATGTCCCTGCGCGACACCGAACACTGCACGAGGACCCTGGCCCTGGCCGGGAAAAACCTGGAACCCGGGATGCCAGTCTACCCCCAGGCGCTGGGCGTCATGACAGTCCTGAAGGCGACCAACCCGGAGCTGTACGACCGGTTCGCCCACAAGAGATGCAGCGCCGGAGAGGTCATGGACCACTTCGACCGGATGGGATACCCCAACGGCGAAGGCGAAGCCGTCGTCAGAGCCGAGGCCGCGCTGTACGCGGCGGACGGCAGGGGGCGGGAACCGCCAGCCCTGGCGGAACTGAGGCTCCTGGCCGCAGGCCAGCCCCCCAACAGGCCGGAACTGCTTTCGGCGAGGACACGCGAGGGCAGAGACCAACAACGGCTGCAGGTGCTGGTCAACCAAACGGAATCGCTGTCTCAGAACTGGCGCAGCAGCATCTCCTTCCCGAACATGAACATCCCGCTATACCTGTGCACCCTGACCGGCCTCCACCCGCGCCCTTGGCAACGGGAAGCAGGGGATGACGGGCAGGCGGACCAGGACTGCTGAAACCCGCAGCCCGGCAGTCAGCCCCCTGCCACCATGAACCCAAGAAAACCGTCCCCCGCCGAAACCGCGGAGCAGGGAGATACCGGAGATGAAAGCACAGGCAACGATAGGGTTCGGACCGTACTACACCTTCAAGAGCGCAGGCAGCAGCGAGGTCCTGTCTATCCACCTGGACAAGGCCCGGTACGGAGTCCGGGGGTATCCTACCCTGAGGGGAGGAATGCCAGTGAGGCGATTTGGGGCTGGATACCGGAGAGCATGACCCCGCGAAAACAGGAGGCCGACCGGGAACCTGTGTCTAGGGACCAAGGCCCTGGTTCAGGAGAGGGTCAGAAACTTCCTCGGTAGGCCAGCCTGCCGGAAAGAGGAGATCAAACGGCGGCGCCGGACCATCCCGCAATCAATGGCCGAAAGGCTCCTGCAACACTCCCAGCCCGATTCCCAAGGCCCCGCAAATGTACATCCCACCTTGGCTTTAGCCCGAATCCACCGATGGACGGCGCGAGGACAGCGGAGGGGGGTGAGGGAGTTACAAACGCGATGATCCGGGCTCGAATTCGGGTAGACGGGAAGTTGGAGGGCGATCTGCAGGTGCTTTTGGGGCACCGCTAGCGGCCTACAGAGGCTGTGGTGAGCGAGATGGCGGGGATGTTCAATTGGCCGGATGGCGGGTCAGTGGCGGACGGGCGGCGTCTGGCCGGGAGTGGAATCGCTTGCAGCCGTGCCAGGGCGCGGCTGAACTGCTCCTCCCAAGGCCAGCGCCGGGGAAGATGCAGGGTCAACCGGCGTGCCGAGCGGGTGAGCCGCCCGGCCAGGGAGAAGAACCTCCGCCGGAGGGTCTTGGTGGTCACGATCCGTTCGCCCAGGCCGATGCGGGCTGTCCAACGGGCCAGGTTGTGCGCCATCATCTGCACCGCCAGCCAGGCACCGTTGGCGGCGAAGCGCCCCGAGGGGAGATGGTTCAGTCCGACGCCGTACTTCAGGTCGCGTATCGCATTCTCGATCTCGGCGTGGCGGCGATGGCCGGCCTCCAGTTCGAGGGTCTCCCCTCCCGGCCGGTGATGAAGCCGTGATAGCTGTAGGTGGCGAAGAGGGCCAGTTGGGAACCGGGCGTGGGCTTCACCCGCCGGACGATGAGCCGCACCGGTGTAGCGTCCGGCTCACTCTGGAAGGGAGTGTAGGTCGTCTCGGCGACATCAGCGGTGCCGTCCATCCAGTAAGGGATGGGCGTCCAGTCATCCTCGGGTATGGCTTCAATGACATGGCGGAGGCTCTGGCGCTGGCGGACGGTGATGGAGAAGCGGACATCCATCTTGCGGCAGGTGGAGACCACCCATGGGTGTAAAAGCCGCTGTCGGCTCGCACGGTGAGTGGTCGGGTGGCTCCGGCGTAGCGCACCCACCCCACCGTCTCCCGCAGGAAGTGGGCGGCGCCCCGGGCGGTATTGGCGCGGCCCTCCCGCAGCCGGGCCATCAGCACGTCGCCGGTGCCGGCGGCGACGGCCAGCAGCGGGTGATAGCCCCGCTGGCCGGTGTAGCCCCCGTATCAAGTACGGGGCAGGCTGTGGCGGCGGGCGCCCTCCTTGGCCAGGCCGTAGGTCTCGCAGATGGTGGAGTCCAGGTCAATGGTGAAAGGTGCGTCGCCGGGTCCGGCGCCGGCGGCCCAGGCCCGGACCAGCAGCTCCCGGCTCACCCGGTCCAGCTGGCGGACATGGCCCCACCGGAAGCTGCGCAGGAAGGGGCCCAGAGCCTGCCCTCGCGAAAGCGGGGGGTGGATGGAGCCTTGACCGTGCCGCCCAGGGTGCGGGCCGTCCTCTACATGGGAGCGTTGGTAGCCAGCCGCCACAACCCTGCTATCCGGGACTTCTACCAGAGGCTGCTGGCAGATGGCAAGCCGAAAAAGGTGGCGCTGGCCGCGTCCATGCGCAAACTGCTGGTTATACTCAACGGCATGCTCAAACATGGCTCCCCTTGGTGCGATATGATTCAGCCAGTCGCCGCTCATTCCTATTGACTTTCAAGACAGTTGCTATTGAGTGCTCCTTGTTCTGGGGTCGGTTTTGTGTTTCGAAAACCATTATCCCAGAAGCAAAGGAGCACTTTCTTGCCCGTTTAGTACGCCGCGACACTCATCTCTTCGGTGGATTGAGGCTAAGAGGTTCACGCATAGATGACCACTCACAGACAACACACTGTATGGCTCCACTATCTTGAAGCATGGCGGGACGGGAAGCGAAAGGTTCATTACTCGCGGAATGGGAAAATACTTCCCCCAACTAATCCCATAAACGTAGTGGTCGAACGGGATTTTTATAAGCTGGCCCCAATTACGAGGGTTGATGCAGACTTTCTGGAACACCTCATCATCCAACCAACTGAGCCAGCTGAGTTAAGGAAATGCCATAGGGATCTCGTTACCAATCTGGCATATATCCCTTCAGCTAACAAAATAATTCAAAGTGATGACCGAACTTCGCCTGCCGAGAAACGTGATGCTCAAGCCTTGGTCATTGAGACAGAAGAAAAGCTTCACGTGAGCATAGAACAGAGTGCCCGACCCCTTCTTGACAAGTTGCGCCAGAAACGGGCTGATTTCATCGACAATGACGATTCAGCAATCATGTTCTTCCACTTCATTGCCCATCAATATTTCCGGACCAAGCGTATCCGGGAAGCTATTGGGGAGGTTCTTTCGCAAATTTCCCCCGATCACGATTTTGCTCACCTCAAGAACATCGCTTGCTACATTAGTGCCGTTAATCTTGGAGCTAGCCTCTTTAAGGATAGAAACCGGGTTGACTTCATATTCTTGGACAATAGGAACGCTCTCAAATTCATCACTGGAGACCAGCCGGTAGTTAACCTCATGGGTACTGGGGATAGCAATGAAACCACGGAACTCGCCTTGTATTATCCATTAACTCCTAACCTCTCGTGCTTGGTGTCGCCCAGAGAATACAAGCTAAGTTCTGCAGATATCTCCAGTGCAATCGTCAGAGAACTAAATGACTTAATCGCATGGGAATCACATCAGTTCCTGATTGCTAACTCAGACACGGTTCTTCAGTGCGTTCTCGGTGAACCACCCTTATCTCGTCCGTCACCTCGGTGCATTCTTGACACCCTCGTTACCCGTTGGCCTACGTAAGGTCATTCGGTCGCGGGAATGTTGAGGCCGACGAATCCACCAGTGCGGGAGCTCTCTGGGGTTGGCCACCGCAGTGTCGGAAACAGAGTGAGTGGGATCTTCCTTATCTTTGGTGTAGCAGTGGCTAGCCCTGACCCTTGCCGGTACATATCCGGTGGCCGGAGATCTGGAGTTGGTAGCCATGACGGGGCGACTTCGGGGCAGTACCCGCGCGTGCGGGTTGAGGGAAGTGGTCCACCGCCAGGTGTGAGTCCCCGGAGTTCTCCGTCATACCCTTGCCCCTTCACATGGGCGCTGCTGGAACCACGGCGGAATCGCCGGGGCTGGTCACTGTCCCGTGGGCAAGAAGGTCATGGCCTTGTCGAACCCGGTGCTGAAACCTCGCTCGAAGGACTCCTCCCGGCCCTTGATGTAGCCCATTTCGTACGTCCTGATCAAGCTCTGGCAGGTCTCGCAGTCCACCAGTCCGATCCTGTTCGTAGAGGCCTCGTCCCGGGAGGCATCGCATATGCCGGTGAACAGTCTGTGGTGCACCCTTTCCATTTTCCTCGCTCATGTCCGGCCGGGGCGTTCTTGGGCCTCGGGCCAGCGCAGCCATGGCTCTCCCAGACCTCACATGGGCACCTCCCACACTGATACATTCCCAGCTCCGGCGACCCCGGAGCTGCCGGCGATCGCGGACCCGCAGTGGCCTATTACCGCCCTCGAGGACCGGCCCTCGGGCCCGCGTAGGTAGCCATTACCGGGCCTCCGGCCGCGCGCCTAGCGCAGGTCATGGGTACATTCCCAAGACCTCTAGCCGGGTGGCGCGCCTGGCGGTGGCGGCCCGTGGCGTGTCTCCTGGCGGTAGCTAACCCCCCGCATGGCGGGGCAGTGACTTGCCGTCCCTGAAGATGATCACTGGCCGGACGGCGTAGGGGCAGTGGTCCCATGGGGCTGAGGCGCGGTGCATGGTGCCCTCCCGGGGCGTGCTTGGTCGTTGCTTCAACCCTATTCCACCCTGAGCTCAAGTCCGTTCGCTCTGTCGTACTGCCACCGGCAAGATCCCGTCCATGTCTCGTCGCCGGTGGCCACGCTAAATCCCCATAAGTCAGACTTTCTGGGGTCACCCCTGGCCTCTTTACCGCAGCAGTCTGCTGTCCTCGCCAGCCTGTTGCAATACCTGCCGCTTTGTACTGAAGGCATACCTTATGGCTTCGTGTACTTGGAGAACGTTGAATAGATTAACGCCGAGTGAGTTCTCTATCCCTTCTATCAGCGTTCCCTTGAAAAACACCAGGGCGTTTTTTGGGGACAGTGGTAGGAATATCATTGGCATCCCCCACATATCACATGGGCACGTGGGGTTGTCCGAGATGATGTATGCCGTCTCCTGGGGACAGATCACATGCTGTACCGACATTGTATTTATGAGCGATGTCACTACGTCGCCCATGTTGGTGGTGTCCGCGAGAACTTCATTGAACGGGTCTGATTCTCGGGCGATTTCAGCTAGACGGGCGCTTTTAGCGAGGATGTCAATTCCCCTGACGTTGACCAAGACGGTTGGTGGCAAACGCTCAATTCTCTCGACCTCCGACTCTTTGAGGCGGCTCATCATTGCTGCTACCTTGGGTGATCTCATCACTAACAGGGAGACGAAGCGAGTCAGTGAGTTGTACTCAGAGACCGAGAGTGACCATGATGATTGCCCCTCCGTGCGTATCTTCTTGCGAATGATCTTGCTGGCCTTGACTTCAGAATCTCTTAGGATTCTATCTGCTGGTTCCGTGTACAAATCTTTGGAGTAGGCGTACTCGGTTATTTGATGGATTCCTGGGAGGATAGCGTCGGTTTCCTTGTCCCAGACGTAAGTATGCCCCGATCTGTCTCCAAAGCGTTTCAGCAGAAACTGAGATACGTAGTGCTGCTTGTCTGTTGAGATGGCGGACAATTCCCGTTACCCTCCTCCGATGTTTGTAGGCGCGTGCCTGTCCGTTGACGCTTTCTAATCGTCTATTTGCGGTGTTGCGGGGCAATACTGACGCGGACTGCAACCGAAACACGACGTTTTCAGGAGTTGCCACAGCTAGTTTTGTGCGTGGGGCCCGTCGCGTGGTGGAATAACTTTATTATTCTAAACCGAAGCCAATATGAAATGTTCAGGAGCACAGGATAGATTTGTGTGGAGCCGGGGTTTGCCTGTGCTGGTGTTACCGTCGATTCTCGCAGAATGTTTTGTTTATCCTCTCCTGTCGAATGTCGTAGTTCCTTCTCTGATTGTTGATACGCGAGATATGGCTTGTCAATGATCGACGCCGGCTCGCCGGATGGGGGAGCCAGCAGCTTCGCAGCGCTTGGGCTGTCGGCCCTGCCCCGTCCCCTTTGCAGTCTTCCTTTTCGCCTCCCGTTCAGGGCGTATCGCAACTCGAAAGCCGAATTTCCCTGGCGCAAAAGCAATCCGTTACGGCCCGGGCTATTATCACGGTGGAATTCGCAATTCTTGGAGGTGTATGCCTGTGCCGTTGCAGATGTGCTGTGTCAAGTGCAGGGCTAAGATGTAACTGTTCAGACTGGAGCAGGTAAGGGCTGGGAGAGGATGGAATTGAGGGCATGGTAAGGGTTGCGTTCTTGCAGGCGCCAAGTGCCTAACAGAGAAGCCAGGATGCTCTTGGTCTCGCTTCCGTGGTCCGAACGGGTCCCGCCGCTGATCTTCCGGCTCACCACCGGCGGACGCAGGCTCCGCTCCGCCGCGTTGTTGTCCGCCGACGCCCGGGGTTCAGCGATGAAGGTGAATAGCTCAGGCAAGAAGCGTTCCACCCTCCGGCATAGCACCCGCATCGGCGTATCGCTGCCCAGGTGGGGCTGGCAGATGGACCATAGTTGCTCTTGGAACCGCTGCTGTTGCTTCACCCGCCGGAACTGCCGCACCGTTTCCGGCAGTTCCGGGTCAGGACCGGGGTAGGCTTGGGCCTGGTCATACACTTCCCGCACTCTTTGGGACCATCGGGCCAAGCCCTCATGTTCGGGGAACCGCTCCTTCAGTTGGTGGATGTCCCGTAGCAGGTGGGTCCAACATCTCTGGTGCGGCCCCTGGTACACGTTGTAGGCTCCGTAGAAGTCGCTGACCAGCACGCCCTCGAACTCATCACCCAACACCTCCTCAACCACCGGCCCGCCCCGGCTGGAACGGTATAGGAAGTAGCGCACCTTGGGAGTACTGAAGCTCCAGAGGTAACCGTTGCGGCCCGCTTGACGCCAGCCCGTCTCGTCCCCATACACCACCGGGCTAGCTCGAATCTCTTGGCGCAACCGGGTGTACTCCTCTTGGCCATGCTCCGCCGCCCCCCGGACCAAAGCCACCAGTTCCCCTTTGCTAAGGCCCAGTCCATAGCGCCACTTCAGGTAGCGTTGAATCACGCCAAAGGGGAGCCGGCACTCCTCCCTTAGCACGCTTACTTCGCTCTGCACCGAGACGCCGAACCGCTGGCGGCCCACGGTGATGGCGCCCCAATCCGGTTCGGGAACCCACTGCTTGCGGCACTTCCGGCAGGTACGTTCCAGCACCACGTGTTCGGTCACCCGCACCCGCAGCCGGGGTATGGATATCACTTGGCGGCGCCCGCGCACCCTCCCGCCTTGCAGGGGAAGCTGGCAATCAGGGCACCTGGCCGTAGCGTGCTCCACCCGGTGGGTGGGCTCCTCCCGCCGACGGGCGAAACCGTGGGGCCGCCGTTTACGTTCCTTCCCGGGCCGGGCTGGCCGGTTGGCCTTGACCCAGGAGGGCGGCTTCCGCTCCTTACCTTCCTCCGTTGGAGGCTTCTGCCGGCCTTCCAACTCAGAGATTCGTGCTTCCAGAACCTCAACATGGTCGAGAAGTTGACTAACCAACTGGATCAACTCCTCACGGGAGGCCCTGCCTAAATTCACATCCCGGTCCATGCTTTTAGTCTACCCCTCATTTAGCCAGTCTGAACAGTTACGCTAAGATCGAGTCCGACGGTGTCCAGCAGGGGGGATGAAGAACGGGCGGGATGCGGTCGTTTCCGTCTGCGCGGCCTGCGGGACGAGAAAGTTCCGCATCGGGAAGGCCCCCGTCGAAGCCTAGCCGGAAACCTGCGGGGCGCTGCAACGGTGCCCCTTGTCCTTTCCTCTCGTGCTCCGGGAGCCTGTCATCCGCTCCCTACCCGTTTGTTTCCCTGCACCATCTCATTCAGGAAGGGCCTTGCCTCATTGCAGGAGGCCAGCAGGGCGATTTCCACGGCAAGGCGCAGCAGTTCCCGGATGGCCTTTGGGTATAGGGGTCTTGGAAGCTCCGGCCGCGCCTCGTCGAGGGAATTCGTTAGGACTTTGACCATGTGCATCGCAGGTCCCGGCACCGGGCGTGTGGTATTCCGTTGCGGTTCGATTCAGGCGGGGTCCCCCTGGATACCCAGACGCCCCGGTTCTCCTCTCTTCGCAGCCGACAGGAACGGTTCACGGAACTGCGGGAAGAAGCGATACGGACCATTGCCTCCATCAGCGACATGGAGACCTGCCGCAGCAAACTGTACCAGACCTGCGACGTCGGGGCGGCCGTGCGGGAGTCCCGCGAGTGTCTCCAGGAAGGGACGGTCCAGGAGCAGAGGGATGCGGTCAGGCTCTTGGTCGACCACGCGGCCGTCCTGGGGAACGGTCTGGAGGTCCACTGGAGGATGCCTCTGCCCTGCTAGGAGCGAGTCCGAGTATTGTCTAACCGGCGCTGCGGGTAAGCCGAGGTCCCTGGGCGTCAACCATTCCTGCCGGTCTTCTATGGTGTCTCACCGATGCTCACTGAATCCCGTGACGTTCTCAACCGGTCTGGGGACACTCGGCGCTTGCGGTTAGGGGAGCCCCTCGCTCATGCTGGAGCCGGGCGGCCAAACCGGAACAGCTTCAGCAGGTTGTGGCCGGTGCAGATCATCAGCCACTCCCGGTTCACCTTTTCCAGTCCCCGCATCAGGAACTGCCGGAAGCCCCGTCCCTGTTTGGCCTGTCCGAACACCGGCTCCACTGTCTTCATCCGCAGCGCGTAACGTTGCCGCCTCCGTTTCGTCCGCAGCTTCCGCCGCATCCGGTCCCCAGCCGACAGATGGCCCGGTATGCGGCCCCGGGGCGCGGGCGGGATTGCCGTTCCGTGGCGAGTCCGACCCGGAGCGACGAAGGGGGCCACCCCCAGGGCATAGAGGTCATCGACGGTCTGAGCAGAGTAGTAGCCCGCGTCGGCGGAGACTTCCCAGTGCACGGCCCCGGTGTTGAGCACGGTCTCCTGAATCATTCCCACGGCCTGACCCTTATCCGTGGGCCGGTTGGTGGCGCGAGCCGCCACGATCACCTGATGAGCGCTGTCCACCGCCGCCTGGCAGTTGTAGCCCTGGATGAAGTCCCGGCCTCCCGGGGCCGGCATGATGCGGGACTCGGGATCGGTGAAATTCCGCTGGGCCTTGTCTGCAGGCACTCCCGAGGGGTTCCGTCCCTTACCTTCGGCCTGTTCCGCCGCAGCGGCTTCTGCTTCCAAGGCGGCCTTGGCCTCTCTGATCTTCCTGAGCCGGCTCTCCCGAAAGGACAGCTCTTCGGGCAGCTCATCCCCGCGCCGGTCCCGGCCGTACCGCCGGTCTTCCTCTTCATCCACCTCCTGGGCCCGCTTCAGCAACTCGTCCACTTCCCGAGCCAACTGTGCTTCCTTCTCTTTCATCCTGCCGTAGCTCATCGCCTGGTGTTTCGATGCATTGGCCTTCATCTTGGTCCCGTCCAGGGCCACATGGCCCAGCTTCACCAGGCCCACCTTCCGGCACAGTTCCAACACCTGCAGGAACAGGCCGGCCAATGCTTCCAGGTGGTCCTTCCGGAAGTCGGAGATAGTACGGAAGTCCGGCGTGTTGTTGGCCGCCAGCACCCGGAAGGCGATGTCCTCGTGGAGACGAAGAGCAATCCTGCGAGAGGACGCCACTCCGATGCAGTAGCCGTAGACCAGGACCTTGACCATCATCCGGAGATGGTAGGGAGGACCGCCCCGCTCTTCGCTCTGATAGCGGGCCATGATGGGGGACAGATCCAACTGGTCGACCACATCGGAGACGAAGTGGGCCAGATGGTCCGAGGGCAGCCATTCCTGAAGCGCTGCCGGCAGCAGCAACTGTTGGTCAGGCTCGTAGGGGCGTTAGGTCTTGCTCATCGTCGGCTCCGTGACTGGATTCTCCTCCCATCATACCCTCATGAGCACACTAACGGTGTTTCTCGGACAGGCTGCTAGTGCCGCGACACATTCCCCTGCACCTGAACCTGTCCCACCAGGAAGCGCTGCCGAGGGTGGAGTCGCTGCTGGGGAATGGGGGAATGATAGAATGGTACAAGTCAACTACGACGCTAAATCGGATGTCCTTTCAATCATACTGGCACCCAAAAAGGTGAAAGAGTCGGCAGAGATCCTTCCTGATGTCATTGCTGACTTTGATGACAATGGGCGGGTAGTGGCTTTTGAGATATTGGATGCCAGCGAAGTGATTGACCCGGGAACTGTTGGAACAAGCGGAGGTGGTGGCAACTGATGCCCATATTCAGGACTTTTGCCAAGCGTAAGGAAGAGGCTGCCAAAGCAGGGAAGCCCACGATTTACAGTTATGACTCTCTGCCTGATGGATTTCGTGCCCAAGTATTGCATATACTGCGGGATTCCGTGATAAGGCTTTCAGCTTTGGATGGGCGTCGTGAGTGGTGGGCTTATATTCACGATGCACTGGCCCGAGAGATGGGAGTTCTGGATATTGTAAGAGGGCATTCTGGTTCTGGAAATGACCAAAGGATGAATGACTGTCTACAATTCTTGAGTGAGAGCCAAGATGTAGACCAAGTATTGAGTCTCATCGAGCTCTTGTTCAAATTCATAGATATTGTGATTAGGCAAGCATTAATTGAGCATCCCCATGCATACGCTCTGAATCCACAGACGCCCGACGACGCAATTGAAGAACTTAATCATCGATTCCAAGAACATTCAATTGGCTATCAGTACCTAGGTGGGCAAATAATCGAAGTCAGTTCTCAATACCTTCACGCTGAGACTATCGAGCCGGCGATTACTCTCTTGCACGAAGAAGGATTCGAAGGTGCCTTAGCAGAGTTCATGACTGCTCATAAGCATTTCCGCGAGGGAAGTGGCAAAGAGGCGATAGCCCAAGCGTTGAACGCCTTTGAAAGCACAATGAAGATCATTTGCGAGAATCTTCATTGGGATTACTCTCAAAATGATACAGCTAGTAAGCTGCTGGCGACCTTGTTTGGAAAAGGGCTCGTTCCTTCACAAATGCAGAGTCATTTCAATGGCCTGAAGGCAGTCTTGGAAGGAGGTGTTCCGACAGTAAGGAATAACTTCGGTGGGCACGGACAAGGTGCCGAAACTGTAGTAGTGCCGAATTACCTTGTAGCCTATGCCCTGCATCTTGCAGCCGCAAATATAGTTTTCCTTGTCGAAGCCTACAGATCCTACAAGCCCGACATACATTAGTCCTATTCTCGTAACTGTTCAGACTGGTTCAAACCCGAGTGAGGGTCACGAATAGAACGACATAACAATGAGGTAGGCTAAAACCATGAACCTGCCCGTGGATTTGGCCGCCGCCTCCCGTGAAGAGTTGGAAGAGTTGATTGAAGTTGTTGGGCAACTGCTCAGCTACATTGGTACGCTCGAAGCACGCATCGCTGAGTTGGAAGGGCAGGCAAAGCCTCCAACCGGCGGTCTGAAACCCGGTCTGAAACCCGGTCTGAAACAAGGGACACCTCCCGCTTGGGTCAAAGCCAACCGGCCAGCCCGCGCCAAGAAGGAACGCCGGAAGCGCACCCACGGCTTTGCCCGGCGCAGGGAGGAGCCCACCCATAAAGTAGAACACGTCACGGCCAGTTGTCCCGATTGCCAGGCACCCCTTCAGGGAGGGATGGTGCGCCGGCGCCGGCAGGTGATTTCCCTGCCGCGGGTGCGGGCAAGGGTGACGGAGCATGTGGTGCTGGAACGGGCCTGCCCCAAGTGCCGCAAGAGGTGGGCCCCAAACCCGGATTGGAGCGCCATCACCGTGGGCCGTCAGCGGTTCGGCATCTCGGTGCAGAGCGAAGTGAGCGTGCTCCGTGAGGAGTGCCGGCTCCCATTCAGGGTGATACAAGGCTACCTGAAATGGCGTTTTGGACTGGGCCTTAGCGTGGGTCAAATAGTGGCGTTGACCCGTGGGGTAGCGCAGCGCGGCCGGGAGGAATACGCCCGGTTGCAAGAAGAGATTCGAGCCAGCCCAGTGGTGTACGGGGACGAGACGGGCTGGCGGGAAGACGGCCTGGGCGGTTGCCTCTGGAGCTTCAGCACTCCCAAGGTGCGCTGCTTCCTACACCGCTGGAGCCGGAGCAGACACGTGGTTGAGGAGGCGTTGGGTGATAAGTTCGAGGGGGCGCTGGTCAGCGGCTTCTACGGAGCCTACAACGTGTACCAGGGGCCGCACCAAAGATGTTGGACCCACCCCCGGTCGCGGCCGGGGGCAGGCTCTGCTGCGGGACATCCACCAACTGAAGGAGCGGTTCCCGGAACATGATGGCCTGGCCCAGTGGTCCAGGAGGGTGCGGGAAGTATACGACCAGGCCCAAGCCTACTCCGGCCCCGGCCCGGGACTGCCGGAAACGGTGCGCCGGTCCCGGCGGGTGAAGCAACAGCGGCGGTTCCAAAAGCAACTATGGTCCATCTGCCAACCCTACCTGGGCAGCGATACGCCCATGAGGGTGCTGTGCCAGAGGGTGGAACGCTTCCTGCCTGAGCTATTCACCTTCATAGTTGAGCCACGAGCGGGAGCGGACAACAACCCGGCGGAGCGGAGCCTTCGTCCGCCGGTGGTGAGCCGCAAGATCAGCGGCGGTACCCGCTCCGCACCGGGCAGCGAGACCAAGAGCATCATGGCTTCCTTCATGGCTTCCTTGTTCGGCACCTGGCGTTTGCAAGGACGCAACCCTTACCATGCTCTCAATTCCATCCTCTCCCAACCCATATCTGCCCCAGTCTGAACAGTTACGGCTCCCTCCCTCTGTTGACTCCCCGCAGCCTTGCGGCGTATGTTGGCGACCTGAACCAAGCTGCTGAAGTGGGCACCCCGGCACCGCAGGCACGGCGGGAACAGTTCCCGTAGTTGGTGGCGTTGGACGGTGTCCAACCGGGGGAAAACCCTTTGCCTTCACTTTCCAACATTCCTGTCGTAGTGATCCTGCAAAACCCTGACTTCCGCTTGATGTGGGCGGCTCGGTGGGTTCACGAAATCTCCCGCCGCATGGAACTGCTGGTGCTGGGATACCTCATTTACGAACTGACCGACTCGGCCTTTCAAGTCGGACTAATTTCCGTTTTCCTGAATGGTCCGCGCCCGCCCTTGTCGTTGGCAGCCGGAATGCTGGCCGACCGGCTGGACCGGTGGCGCATTCTGACCGGTATCCACACCTTCTATTTGATTGTCGCATCGGGGCTGTTGGCGCTCTTGATTCTGGACCTCATTCATCCCTGGTATGTCTTCCTTGCCATACTCTTGCAGGGCACGGCCAAGGTTTTGGATGACCCCACCCGGCGGGCGGCGCTTTTCGACCTGGCCGGGGAGTCCCGAATCGCCCACGCCATGTCCCTGGAGACCATCACCAACAACGGAGGCAAGATTCTGGGCCCGTTGGCCGGCGGGCTGTTGATTGCCTTTTACGGGTATACTGGCGCTTTCATAGTTCTGGTGACCCTGGACCTGATCGCGGCCTGCCTGATGTTCAAGATGCGGCTGCCGAAAGCGGTATCGGTGGTGGGCAGGGACAGGGTGTTCTCGCAGGGAATCAAGTCAGGCATCGGCCATTCCTTCTCCAACAAGTTTGTGCTGGGGGTGCTTTCCATATCGTTAGTGATGAACGGCATGGTGCTGCCACTGCAATACTTCATACCGGTCATCGCCACCGACGTATTGAAAGTGGGGCCCGCGCTGGGGGGCGTGATAGGCTCGGCGGAAGGTGTTGGTACGCTCATGGGGGCGACAATCATTGCCACGCGCCGGGACTACACATTTCACGGGCGGTATTTCGTGATAGGCGCCATGATTGTGGCCGTGGGAGTGGCTGCGGTGGCCTGGTCGCCCTGGTTCCTGATCTCCTTCTTGTTGCTCTTTAGCGCCGGTGTTGGTCAGTCAGGATTCAGCACCATGCAGAGCACCATCCTGCTGCTTTCGTCACCGGCCGAAATGCGAGGACGGATAATGGGGTCCCAGGGGTTGGTCAACGGTTTGGGCCACTTGATCGGCGGGGTGGAAATCGGGGCCATCGCCCGGGCATTCAGCATCTCGTTGGCCATAGGCATTAACGCCGGCGTAGGCCTGCTTTTGATGCTGCCGGTGGTCTTGTTGACGCCGTTAGTGTGGCGGCCGGTAGAGGCGTACTACAACACGGCCGGCGTGGTCGCCGCTGCGACGCGCGTCGGGAGTGACCGGCGGCCCGACCACGCCGGTTAAGACCGGGGAAGGCCGGACTTCTTCCCTGGATTTGCGTCAGCCATACTCCTTTCTCGGGCAACTGCCCCGGTCAGCGCGGTTCAAGTTCGTCGACTCCTTCTGTTTCGGGTAGCACAAGCCCCCTTCATCCGTGTAAGGCTCCGGGGAGTACCCGGGCGCCTGCTCTAACTAGATGCCGCTCGCCGCACCTCAGGCACGTGTCAATGGCGGAGACATGTTGGACGACCGGGGCGGCGCCAGAGTGCACCACTTGGGTTAGTTGGTCAACGGAGATAACCTCGCTGTCTTATTGTCAATAGCAAGCCGGAATTGGTATTCCCGACGTGTGTTGGTGTAGGGGTAGAATGCTAAACCAAAGCCAAGTGTCAATGGCGGCGACAAGGTGGGCCACTGGGGCGGAGTAAAACTGTACCACCTGGCGTAATTGGTCAGCATAAATGTCCGCGCCAGTTGGCCAGGATAAATGTCACATAGGCAGATGTGCCAGTGGGCCGGGCAGCGGGTAACGTGGAGCGTTCCGAGTGGAATCTACGGGGCTCCCGCTTGTTCTAGAGCTTGCGGAGAGTTGGCGTTCTCCCGGCTGCGCTTGAGACGGTAGCTGTCGCCGTTCATCTCCAGGATGTGCACATGGTGGGTGAGACGGTCCAGCAGCGCGCCGGTGAGGCGCTCCGAGCCGAACACCTCGGTCCACTCGTCGAAAGGGAGATTGGTGGTCACCAGGATGGAGCCGCGTTCGCAGCGCTGGCTGAAGACCTCGAAGAGCAGTTCCGCGCCGGTGGAGGACAGGGGGACGAAGCCCAGCTCGTCGATGATCAGCAGGCTGAGACGGGAAAGCTGCCGCTGCAGGTTGAGCAGCCGTCTCTCGTCCCGGGCCTCCATCAGCTCGTGGACCAGGGCGGCAGCCGTGGTGAAGCCCACAGACATACCCCGCTGGCAGGCGGCCAGTCCCAGCCCCAGGGCGACGTGGGTCTTGCCGGCGCCGCTGTTGCCGACAGCGATGACGTTGTCCCGGCGCTCGATGTATTCGGAGCGGGCCAGCTCCATCACCAAGGCCTTGTTCATGGAGGGGATGGCGGTGAAGTCGAAGGTGTCCAGGCTCTTCACGGCGGGGAAGCGGGCCGCCCGGATCCGCCGCTCCACCATCCGCTGCTGGCGGTCGATCAGTTCCAGCTCGGCTAGCCGGAGCAGATAGCTGGGGTGGTCCACCCCCTCGGCGGCGCACTGGGCCGCCATCTTCCCGTACTCCCTCAGGAAGCTGGGCAGCTTCAGTTCCTTCAGGTGGTGTTCCAGCAGCAGGGTGGGCTTCCCGGTCATGCCGCCCTCCCCGACAACAAGGCCATGTAGTCCCCGGCGGAGGTGGTGTTGACCCTCATCCGGGGCAGGTAGGGATACAGGTCCAGGTCAAGTCTCGGCGGCCTGCCCTCCAGCCGGCACAGCACCAGGTGCTTCACCGCATCAAAGCTCAGCGCCCCCAACCGGAGGGCGTCCTTCACTGCCGAGTCCACCTCAGCCATAGAGAAGGTCTCCAGCAGCCGGAGCACCTGGACGAACTCCCGCTTGCCCCTTCGTCCCATGCGGGACTCCAGGAGACGCCGGAGCGTGCCGAACTCTTCCGGAAGGTCCCATCCCTGCAGGGGAGCGGCCTGGTCCAGGGCTCCCGTCTTCTGCTCCAGGAGCGGCAGGTAGTGAATAGGATCGTAGACGAAGTCGTCCCGTTCATAAGACCGAGGATGCCTGGCAATGACCTCCGACCCGCAGCTGATGACGACCTCATCGACGTAGCCCCTCACCAGCACGTCCCGGTGTCCATAGGCCACCGGCGCCGAATAGTCGTTGGTCCGGTACCGGACCAGGGACAGGGAGCTGACCCGGCCCCCCTGCTTCTCGCAGGCGTCGTAGGGTACGGCCGGCAACGGCAGCAGGGCGTCCAGGTCCAACTCCATCCGCTGCCCGATGGTCTCGGTGTGCCCCCTGAGCCGGGCGTCCATCCGTTCCAGGCAGCGGCGCTCCAAGTGAGCGTTCAACGCATCGAAGCTCTCGAAGTACGGGATGGGAACCAGGAAGTTGCGGCGGACGCAGCCCACCATCCCCTCCACCTTACCCTTGTCGTTGCCCTTGCCGGGACGGCCGAACCGGTCCTCGAACAGGTAGTGGGACTGGAGCTCGGTGAAGGCTCTGGTGCGCTTGCGCCGGCCGTCCCCCAGTATCCTGGCCACCGCCAACTTCGTGTTGTCGTAGAGGATGCTCTGGGGCACACCACCCAGGAAGGCGAAGGCAGAGACGTGGCCGTCCAGGAAGGCCTCGGTGGTCTCCGCGGGATAGGCCTTGATGAAACATCCGTCGCTGTGGGGCAGGTCAAAGGCGATGTAGTGGGCCTTACGCTCCACCCCGCCGATGACCGCCAGGGCCTCGCCGAAGTCGCACTGAGCGTGGCCCGGCGCGTGGGACAGTGGCACGAACATCTCCCTGGTATGGCGTCGGCGCTCCCGTACATAGTCCTTGACTATGGTGTACTGGCCATCAAACCCATACTCGTCCCTGAGACGCTCAAAGATGCGCTTGGCCGTGTGGCGCTGCTTCCTGGGGGCGTGATGGTCCTCTTCCAGTATCCGGTCAATGACGCCGGCGAAGGGCTCAAGCTTGGGACGCCTCGGCGGAGTCTGCCGCCGGTAGCCTGGCGGCACAGAGTAGGCTAGCATCTTGCCCACCGTGTCCCGGTGCAGGCCGAACACCCGGGAGGCCTCCCGGATGCTCATCCCCTCCACCATCACCGCCCGGCGAACCCGAAGATACACGTCCACTCTGTACATCCGTCGCACCATCCACAGGCTCAACTTCGAACCTATGGATGGCAGCGGACGGTACAGTTTTCAACCGCCAAATGTCAGAGGTCAATTCCGCCCGCATGGCACACTTTAACTCCGCCGATTACACTTTTCGGAAACCTCGCCGTTAGAGCCACGGTGGAGGAGTTCCTGGACTGGTTCGAGGGTGTCGAGGAATGGCAGGTCGGAGCGATACTGCACCAAGTTGCCGATAACACTGACGCCAAGGTAACCAATGAGAATCTTGTTTGACCACGACGTCCCCAGACCACTGAGGAGACACCTGAACGACTTACAAAGCACGCTCCAAGGGCAAATTGGCCACCAACTCAGCTCTAGCACTGAGGCTAAATCGGAGGCTAAAATCGAGTAGTAGAGTTTTCTCCTCTCGTCTGCCAGAGGTCGCAGATGGGGACCACCAAGGGTTCAGAAACCGTCTCGTAGTACTGGAGAGGAAAGATGACTTCGAAAGACCAACGATCAAACTACGGAACTCTACGCAACCACATCATTCCTATGTCCCACATGAGGAATTTTGCGAGGAACATAGACGATAGAGACGTGGTCTATCTATACGACTTGGAGGCAGCAGGCAGACAGAAGAGGTACAGTCCGAAATCGTTGACAGTAGAAAATGCTGCGGTGCAGAAAGGCTTCTACACGAACGAGTACGAATCAAAATTAGCCGAGGAATACGAATCACCTGCCGTTACAGCAATCAGAAAATTGATAACCGCTCAGATCATAACATCAGATGAACGAGAATATATTGCTGCCTATCTGATGAGTTACCAATTCCGTTCTTACAGTATGCTGAAATACATCCACGACCTCTACGTCCAATCATCGGAGGAATACATTAACCACATCAAGGGGACTTATTCCACAATTAAAGAGACCTTAATCAATCGCGGAGAACAGCTTGACGAAGAATTCTTCGCCGGAATAGCTGGGTACGAAGGCCGAGGAGACCAACACGACAAATGGGGAGACAGATATTTTGCTGAGGGACAGCTATCAACGCTAGAGGGAATCAAGAGGGCAACCGACCTCTTGGCATCGCTCAAGTGGCGCATCTTCACCTCAGATAGCCAACCCTTTGTCCTGGGTGACGCATTCTTTACTATGGAAGCCTTGGATCAGCCTTTTTACGAACTCTACGCTCCTTTGGAGAGAAACAGTTGCCTATTCATTTCCAGATACATTCACGACCTAAGGGATCGATGGGACATAGAACGTACCCCCATTAGTCAATCTAATGTGAGGGCCATCAATGTACGAACAGCGAAAAAGGCAGAAAAGTACATAGTCTCAGGAACAGACAACCTGGCATGGGTAAGTAACGCTCGCAAAACACCGAACAATGCCCATGGGAGAATAACTATCCCAGGATTCACAGATTCTCGAATCCTGAACGAATTTATGACTGACAGGTGCCCCAATTGTTGGTACTCTCTCCGAGATGGGGGAGAAAGCGAGGCCTTCTATACCGAAGTGGGAGAAGTGACGGACGGGAAGGCGATGATAGATAATTTCGTGCAGAGTAATTGCTCACACTGCAACTTCGGTACCGATTTCAAAAATCCTACAGATCGCAAGGAGTACCCTATCGGAGCCCCAGCGGCGCAAATCAGAGGCAGGCTCATCCCTCAGCCGCAGTAGCGACACCATTTATCCCAAGACCGCGAATCCCGAATACGCCTCGCCCGTCCCTGAATGGTCTCACGTTTGCGTCCTTCGAACCATTTCCAAAATGCGCCAAGACGGGCAGAAACCGTCACCCACGCGATCCGTCCATGCGGACGCCTTTCGTCAAAATGATGGGGATATGAGACGAGGTTAAAAGCCGAAGCCGAAGCCGAAGCCGAAGCCGAAGTGCGGAATTATTACATGGAGGAAGGCTGGAAGTGGGGCATCAATCACGCCATGGCCGACGGGATCATCATCTCAAGCCGAGCAGGCCAAGCTCCGGGAATTCCGGGACCGGCTGGCCCGGGCAGACTCCGGCGCCGATGAGCAGGCCACCGCCCAACTCAACAAAGCATCTTAGGACAAATTGACCCTCGACACCCGGCTCGCAGCCATCGTCATGGTTGACCCCGAGACACACCTGAATGGGCTGGCGGAATTCCTCCAGGACTGGGGGCTACCCCTTGGCCAAATTACCACCGAACATGCTCACCTCCTTCCCAGACAAGGAATCCGGCCTACCCAGTCGTATGCCAGCAGCCCCGCGAAGGTTACAACAGGTGCCCCTGCCGATATCACGGAAGCAACTGCTCTAACGTACGCAGACGGAGAAAAGCTTCCAAACCCTGGTCTGCAAGGACACATCAATGGAGAGGGAAAAGTACGACTACTTTGGTCAAATCCTAATGGCTCGGAGGTGTCCGTCAGATTTTTGGGGATTATCTGGTGAGGCCAACCGGAGCCCGCCGCCAGGGGTGACTGGCCGCAGGCCGGTGAGGGAGTTTTGACCCTTCCCTTCCACCGGATACTGCAACCCCGGCGGGGCTTTTCACCGGGACCTCCGGTCTATCCACTAGGCTGAGTTTGCCCCCGGATTCTCTGGCTTCCGCCGGCCGCCGGGGACCTGCTTTCTCTCCGGGTGTCCCGGCACTCTGGGACGCCCGCTTTCTGAGCCGCCGGGCTATCCGGGGCCATTCCTCAGCCCAGCGGTCGCTGCATACAATGTTGCGCAAGCCCAGCATTGGATTTACATGGGGCCGCGCCCAGTGCATTCCTCCTCCCTTCAACCTCGCTTCCACCACCAGTTTGTTGCCACTCTCCACCGCACCGCTCCCTATGGGCCAGCCTTGGGCTTGCAAGACCGGATAGCGCATCTGGGCTTCCCGCTTTTCCAGGTAGGCCAAGGGTTTGCTCAGGTCAGTTTCCCGGCCTTGGACCAAGACCCTCATATCTTCCAATACCGGACTCGCGCCCTCATGTTTGAGACCGTGCGTCTGTTCCCGTTGCCATTCATCAGCCATCGAAGAGGCTTCCCCAAATAGGCCCCGTCCGATCTCCCCCATGTACCCCGCAGCATGGGGAAAGTCCAGAATCCGCACTGCACCGGGACAATGAAAGTCCCCGAGAAAGTCCCCGAACCCCTGAATCCATTCGGCGCCGTCGGACACCAGGGCCACTTGGCGCCCTTCGCCCACCCCTCGCCGGTGGGTCTCCACCAAAGCCTGCCGGGTGAAGCTCGCCGCCCCGGTCAACCGGGAAAAATAGGACAGTTCCTTCAGGGTTCCAGGCAGGGTTCCAGGCTCCGCCCCCGTCTCATCCACTTCCCCAATCACCACCGTCTTCACCTCGGCCCATTCTCCTCCCACCAGGGGCGCCATCGCCCCGTCCACTTCCACCACCAGCCGGGCTGAGCCGGAACCGGCCAGTTCCTGGTCCGGTTCCTGGCCCGGTTCCTGGCCCGGTTCCAACGCCCTGGCTTCCTCCTCCTGAATGACCACGTAAGCTGCCCCCGCCGCTTCGGTATGCCGCCGCACCGTGGCTTCACTGAGGGAATTCAGCTTCATCCAGTCCACCAGGAACCCTTCAGTCCACCAGGAACCCTTGCGCCTGGGCGAAGGGCATCCAGCTCCCCAGCCGCACCAGCATCTCCTCCAACCCCGGAGTCAGACTGCCCGGCAACAATTCCAACTCTTCATCCAGGGGGAAAAAGCTTCCCGCCGCAAGCGGGGCAGACCCCATACTCCCGTTCCAGCGTGACCTCTTGTCCCCCCAGGGTCTGCAAACGCCGCCCCCTCTTGCCCGAAGAAGCCAGTTCCTGGCCGCAATCAGGGCACACCGGCCTTTCTCCAGGCTGATTTCTACTCCAGTCCGTGGCGGAACTGGCTAGTACCGTATCCTGGAGCATCCGGCCTCGCAACTTCGCCAGCCTCAGAGCCTGCCCCGTACCTGATACGGGGTCCAGTTCCTTTTCAATCTCGGCAAAAGTGGCTTTAGGATTCTGCAACCGCCACTCCCTCATACCGGTGATTACTTCTTCGCTTAACTCCCGCCAAGCCAATCCCTAATCCTTCAACTCCATAAGACCCACCCATCCTCTGTCTTCCAGTCCTTTACCGCGATTTTACCCCTCCGTTCTCTCCCCACCCAAAACTTTGACGGACACCCATGGCTCGGGGGTGACTGGGTAATGAAGTTCCCGGCGTGTTATCATCAAAATACATAAGGGAAAGTCCCGCGGTGGCACGCGGGATTTTTCAACTAAAGAAGGGTGCCTGTGTGAAACCCACCAGCGCCACCGGCGCCCGTAAGAGGTTCCCCCGACCGGCGATTTTGTCTGCCCATCATTGCCGACACAGATGAATTAGATGGAAATCAACAACACCCTGGCATCCGTCGGATCTGAATGGGTTCGAGTTGGATTCCGGGCCTTTACGGACTTGCCCATCACGAACAAGCTCCCCTAGAGGCCGTCATCCCACCCGCATTGGGCTACGCCTTCCTGGTTGGATACGCCGGGTGGCAGGCCGGGAAATGGGTATTCCGCCAATTTCGGCGCACTGGCAGAAATGCCCACTGAGGACAGACACCGCGGCCCAGTCGGTCAAGTTGCCGACTGGGACCATCCTAACCGCTGAACCTCAGCCCGCCGTCTGGTTGAACCGCGACAGAAGCACTGCAAGTATTACCGTTTTCGACCGCCGGCTTGTTCCCTTTCCAAAAACGACAAGAGGAAACAACGATGGCCATTTCGACAAAGACGATCTACCTTGACGAAGCCGGGGCCACGGGGAACCACCTGCTGGACCCGGAACAACCCTTTTTCGTATATGCCAGCATCGCCCTTGAAGCCGACGAAGCATCAGCCATTCACTCTGAGATGGTGGACCGATTTCGGATCCAGGGACCGGAATTGAAAGGTGCCTCCCTTACCAAACGACCGAAGGGGAGAGACGCTGTCTTGTGGCTCTGGAGCGAAGTAGGACAGCGCTCCAAAATAGCGGTCGCGGAGAAGACATATGCCCTGGCAGGCAAGTTCTTTGAGTACATGTTCGAGCCCTCTCTGGCCAGGAACAACTCGCTGTTCTATTCAATCGAGTTTCACAAATTCATCGCCAACTACCTTTATATCTCGTATAAGGCCGGCGAGGCTTATACCAAGAAGATGTTCAGGGACTTCGAAGATCAAATGGACACCCACGAGCCGAGCGATGTGGGGAAGGTACTCTCTCCGCTGGACCACCTCACCACTTCCGATCCCCTCGCCACCATGCTCGCGTTCTGCCAGCTCAACCTAGAGTCCATAAGGGACGAGATCAAGCTCCTGCGAGACCTGGACGGAGGGACAAGGTGGGACCTCGAGTTGTCACAGACGATGGTCCACTGGCTCCTCGCCCACTGGGGTGAGGAATTCGAATCACTGAATGCCTACTGTGACGATTCCAAGCCAATCGAGTCGAATATGGACATGTTCAATCAGTTCATAGGACGGACAGACAAGGCGTACATCAGACTGGGAGGAGAGCCACGTCCCTCGCTGGTCTACAACCTTGCCGGGCCGATACAGCTAGTCGACTCAAGGAAATATCCCGGAGTCCAGATTGCAGATGTGCTTGCCAGCTCCCTGGCCTACTCCCTGAAGAACGACGAGGAGAAATTCTCCCACCAGTGCTGGGAACTGGCCAAGCAGTCGTTCACGCTGGGAATCATCGCCGAACCGGAGGAATTTCAGCCAGACCAAGACAAAGGATCCTTGAACATGTTAGTCCTGCTGGAACTACTGGACCGCAGCGTGCAAGGAGAGGATCTGTTCTACGAGATGGAGGACTACATCTTATTTCAGCGTTACATGATGCCCAGTTTCCAGGAGTACCAGAGGACCCACGCCTAAGCCCTGACGGCCAGCCGCTCAGTGTCACAGGTCAGATAAGCGATCAGGGCTAGGCCCATCAGCCAAGTTCCGACACCCAACCAACTCAGAGGAGTAATTTGCCGACTGTCAGGACAGAGATCCTCAGATTCAAGATAGAAGAGAGGAATGACGACCAAGGAACTCCGGTTGAAAACCATGGAAGACGGCAACTTAGACCTGAGAGACCTGTCGATGTGCATCGAACGGGCCATGGGAGAAATCAAGGCACAGAGCATACCAGAGGAGCGAAGAGACCGACTGATTGGCATCGGCATGATTTCCATCAACACCGTGATGCTCAGCTTCGCCCTGGAGTTGGCCCTGAGGGTGCATTGCAGAGAGCAGGCAAAGAACCGAACCATGTACACGACTTGAAGGAACTCTACGAGAGCTTGCCCTCGGGGAACCAGGAAAGAATCAGCGAACAATGGGGAAAACAAATTTTGCTGAGCAGGGAGGCCAAGGAAATGGGACCACACCGTTTCCTTTCACTCCACTGCAAGGGACTCGAACTACCCGCAAAGGGTCGCGCTCTCAAGGATCGCAGAGCGCCCAGCCACATCTCGAAGACGGTTCCACCTAACGTGCACTCAAGCCCGCTCTCGAGGGGTCGAACCAGCGCATCAAGTAAAAGTAGTATCGCTGATAGCGTGGCTGGCCGACCTCAAATGGTTGTAGCCAAGTCCACCGCCCACGAGTACCGGAGTTTTCCGTTGCTATTGTGTCCGTCGAATGAAGGGTCTTGATTTTGTCCAGTTTGGTGGGGTGGTGCAGGACTGGAACTCAGGCTGCCGCGGTCGGCCGCAGTGCAAAGGCTGGCGCCATTAAGCGTCGGAGGTCGTTGTTTTGGGGAAGTTGGGGGTTGGCTGGAACGCGCTGCCCCGCCGTGTAATTCCTACAGGGCCAGGGCGTAGCAGGCCCGCCGCGGATCGGCGCCGGTGCTGAGAGAGCCGGCTGCGTCGTCCCGGACCGAGACAGTGGCTCCCAGGCCACAGTTGGCGGTCCGTTCAATTTTGTGCCCCAGAACCCGCAGCGCATCGGCGGTGGAATCGGGGATTCCCGGTTCCAGGTCGAGTTGGCCCGGATAATAGACGTGGGGATAAAAGGAATTGACATTGCTGGCGGTGGCGAACCGGGGCGCCTCCACGGCCTGCTGGGGGTCCATTCCAAAAACGAGGGAGTTGAGCATCAACTGCACGTTGGCCTGGACCTGATTGTCGCCGCCGGGACATCCGGCGGTCATCAGAGGTTGTCCCTCTTTGGAGATGATGTAGTTTACCAGGGTAGTCCTGGGACGCTTGCCGGGTTCGACGACGTTGGGATGGCCGGGTTCGCAGTTGAACATCTCTATGCGTGTGCTCAGGGCGCAACCCAGCTCAGGGAAGAACACGGATTTAGCGAAGGAACCGCCGCTGATGGTGCCGCATACGAGGTTGCCATGCCGGTCAAGGACTGAAACGTGGGTGGTGCCGTCGTCGTCGGACGGGTCAGCACCGGCTACCGCCGGCTCGGACATGACGGGGGACGGGGTGGAGCCCCGGTGTTTGGAGAAGCGCCAGGGGTCTCCGGCCGGAGGTTGGGCCGGGTACGCGCCTTCGGGGTCAATCAAATGGGCGCGCTCGGCGGCGTATTCTTTCGACAGCAGTCCGTCCACCGGGACGGTGGCGTATTCGGGGTCGGCGTAGAAAGCCTCCCGGTCGCCGAAACACAGTTTCAGGGCTTCGGCCACGGTATGGATGTAGGCCGGACTATTGTGACCCATCGCTTTGAGGTCGAAGTTCTCCAGGATGTTCAGGGTTTGCATGAGCATGGGGCCCTGACTCCACGAGTCCTGGCCCTGGATTTCGTAACCGTGGAAGCTGCCGCCGGCGGGAGTCTCAAACCGGCTGGAGTAGGAGGCGAGGTCCTCCGTGGAAATGATGCCGCCGACCTTTTCCGAACACTCGACAATCAGCCTGGCAATGGGGCCGCGATAAAAGGCGTCGCGGGCGGCCTGCATCCGCTGGGAGCGGTCGCCCGGGGCTTCTGCCGAGGCGTCGCGCAGGGTCTGCAGGGTGGTGGCCAGCCCGGGCTGCACCAATAGGGAACCGGCGGGAGGCACTTCCCGGTCATGGTAGAACACATCCCATCCGCCGGGCGGGAAGTTATCGAATTGCCGTTGACCGGAAGTGGAATTGAGTCGCTCCAGCATGTACTCGTAGTTGGGGATTCCCTCTGCGGCGTAGCTGACGGCCGGAGCGATGACGTCGGACAGTTCCATGGTCCCGTAGCGTTCCAGCAAGGAGATGAATGCGTCAACGATGCCGGGCAGCGTAAAGGAGAGGGGGGCATCCTTCCCTGGACCGGTGGGAATGCGCTGGTGGCCCCGGGAAAGGTAGAAGTCGGCGGTGGCATTGCCGGGCGCCGTGCCCTGTCCCGACAGGGACAGCAGGTCTCCGCTGGAAGCATCGTAGAGCATGAAGACGCCCTCGGCGGCCAGGGAATAGGAGGCGATGGGTTCGACGACAGCGGCGGCGAATCCGGCGGCCACCAGCGCGTCGAAGGCGTTGCCGCCGGCCATCAACATTCGCATACCGGCCATGGACGTCAGGTAGTGGCCGGAGGAGATGACCCCCTCGGTGGAGCGCACCACCGGGCGGCCGGTGACGGGCAGAGATATGTCGCCCTGTTCGAGGTTGTGATGAGATTGTGCGCTTACCATCTCAGCTCCTCCGGTTGCCGGTGTTGAGTACGTGCCGGTCGATGAGAAGACGAGCCTATTATAAGCAAAGCTGAAGGACGCAAGGAAGTTTGGTGGGCCAGTTTGGACGGTAGACAGAACCACTTTCGAGCTTGCAATGCCATTATAGCAACGGGGAGTGGCCAGGTCGAAGCAGGAATCCACGTGAACCGATACCCGTTGAGGGCATTGCGCCGGTCCCATTTGGGGTCAGGCCCGAGCTTGGGAAGCCCGGGTGGGATTGTCGCAGACTCACTTCCTCGATGGCGTTTGGGAAGACCGCGGCCCCGGGTTCGATGCCGTCGACGGCAAACCCACTGAGGCCCGGCCCGTGAGTAATCTTACGGTTGCGAGGGGTCCGATTGATCTCCCATTGCAGGGAGTCAGGGATGGCCATGATGTTGTACGAAAGCTTGGCGGACTCCGGGCTAGGAGCCGGACAGCCACTCCCTGAGTGCCCGGATGTGGGCGGGTCTCGTGCCGCAGCACCCTCCAACTATCCGCGCCCCCTGCTCACTCCACCCCTTGGCGTATTCCAGGTACTGCTGTGGGTCCAGGACATTTGCCTTGGGGGTTGGGCCGCCGTGGCCGGGGAAATGGGCGTAGGCGCCGAAGGTTCCCGGCCAATTCTTCTTGACTATCTCCAGCCCGGGCCCCGTGTCGTCCACCGGCGTGTGCATTATGAATACCGATGCGATGTCCCTGTCCTTGATGGCGTCCATGGCGTCTTGCAGGGTCTCGCTTCCATGCCTGTCCTGGATGCCCAGGTAAAGCCCGTCTCCATCCCGGACCAGGGAGAGGCCGACCCACACCGGTAGACCCAACTCCGCTGCCGCTTCTATCACCGCCAGCGTGTCTGATATCCGGACCAACATCTCGCCCACCGCCACGTCCGGGCCGCCTTTGGCCAGCTCTCCCAGCTGCTCCCGGTAGGTCTCTAGAGCTTTCTCATAGGGCACCGGAACTTCCGCATGTGCCTTGGGAGCCATCGTAGATACGGAGGCCGCAATGACCACCGAGTCCTCTGTCCCGGCGTTTCTCCTTGCCTGTACCGCCGCTTCGATTCCCAGCTTGTTGGCCTCGGCCACCTTATGCTCGAGCCCGCCCCTTTCCAGCATGTCACGCCCTGTGCCAAAGGTGTTTGTGATGATGATCTCGGCGCCCGCTTCTATGTATTCCTGATGAATATCCCTCACCAACTCGGGATGGGTGAGCATCGGACCGCCCGACCACATGGTGGGGCTTGCCAGCCCCCGCCTCTCGAACTCCGAGCCCATACCTCCGTCCATCAAGATCGTCTCCCCCGCTGCCAGGCGGCCCTGCAATTTCTCAAAGTTGCTCATCATTCTCTCCTGGTGAGATCCGAATTTGCCGTTCCATCCGGGCGCTAGACATAGATCCTATAGGCTTGGGGCACGGGCTTATGTAATTCTGACCCCGATGCGGCTGAGCCTCGTCAGGAAAGATCTTGCCGGGGTTGAAGCCCGCATCGGGGCAGAAGGCCGCCCGCAGCCGCTTCGTCGCAGCCATGTCCCGCTCGCTGAAGGCCCGGTGCATGTACATCTGCTTCTCCACCCCGATGCCGTGCTCCCCGGTAAGAGTTCCCCCTGCGTCGATGCACGCCCGCATCACCTCACGCCCCGCCTCGATGGCCCGCTCCTTCATCCGGCCTGCCCCCTGAATCAGGTCCACGGGGACCTGGAATCCGTCCGGCGCCTACCTCCCTGGTGTGCGAACTCCCGGGGCGTTCGGTTGCCCAAGGCACTGTGGGGACGGACGGCATTGTAGTCATCCCGCCAGGTCTCCACAATGCGACGGGCTGCGGGCAAGTTCGTGAACCAGTGCTTGTTGAGATACTCGTCCTTCCAGTTGCAGAACGTCGCCGTGGAGATCCCGTGCCCGCGGCACACCTCAGACGTCGGCGACCCCCCATCCGCCTCCTGCAAGATCCCGATGATTGCGCCTCCGTGAACCTGCTGTCTCGCATCTTCTCCTCCTGATTTGCTCCGGAGGATTCCAAGTATCCATGGACCGGTTTTCGCGGTGCAGGTCAAGAGGATAAGACTTTGGCAGCGAAAGCCTTAATTACAGCAGTCGACTACCCTTGCTTCAAAGTGAGCTGAATGAGCCTGTCGGCCCGGTCCTGGCGGTCGAGGTCGCGGCAGGTCTCGATGATATCCTCGAACTGCGCCGCTGGGATCGGCAGACCCGGGATAACGTCGCGAATCCTGCGCGCCTCCTCGTCGAAGTCCCACATGAATTCGCGCCCGGTGGCCTGCTTCGTGTAGCTCTTGCCGTCTCTGGTGTAGATCGTGATGCGCGGTCCGAAGAGGGTCATCTCATGCGACGGGATGAGCGTCACCCGGTGCATTAGTTCCAGGACCTCGGGCGGATCGTTGGCGTCACCCCGCTGGCTCGGCAGCACCGGGAAGCCGCGCTGGACAACGCCGTAGGCAGTGTAGTACGGCGTGCTTCCCGGCTGCGGGGCCGCGTCTTCCCGCCGGCTCGGGAAGGCCGGGCTGGGATACTGGGTCTCGAGCCAGTTCACCACGGCCTCGACGCGCTCGACATCCTCATATCGGATGTTGTGCTCGGCACAGAGCTGCGCCGTGACGTCGACATGGGCAATGTTGTAGCCGGCCGTCGAGTAGATGCGGTAGAGCGTCTCGAGGAACATCCAGTCCTGCCCCAGCCCGGTGGTGATTTTGTCCAGGCTGGTCTGGGTGGCGCCGACAAAACTGTAGGTGAGGCGGCCTTGGTTGTTGCCCGCGTAGGCGTGATAGAACCCCGCGTCGCCTTCCAGGACGGTCTCGCCGCCCACGTGTCCCTGCTGCGCCAGCGCCACTGCCAGCATAGCGTTGCGCACCGCGGCCCCCTCGCGCAGGGCCCGGCCGCCGCTCCGAGGCCCTTCGAGATTACCTGCCGCCAGGTGCACGCAGAGCGCGATGGCGCTATTCACCTGATCCTCAGTAAAGTTCAGGATCTTGGCGGCCGCGACGGCTGGGCCAAAGATGCCAAACACCGGCCCAGCGTGAAAGCCCCGCGCCATCACCGTCGGAATGAAGTCGGCCGCCATCCGCTCCATGACCTCGTAACCGGCGGCAAGACCGGTGAGGAAGTCCCGGCCGGAGGCGCCGGCGGTTTCCGCAGCGACAAAGGCGCCCGGGAGGATGCTGGTGCCCGGATGAGTGAGCATGCGGAAGGAATCCAGCTTGCCGCCCGCCATGGCCATCTCCGCGTTGCTGAAGGCGGCTCCACCCTTGGTCACCCTGGCGCCGTCCACCATGACGGTGGCGCCGTGGCCCACACCGGATTCTTCCGCGGTGATGAGCTGCACGGCCTGCTGGCCTCCCGGCGCCTGAGAGCCGAGGAGCACGGAGGCGAGACTGTGAAGCGTGACGCCCTTGGCGCGGTCGACCACCGCGGGCGGGAGATCGTCATAGCGCAGCCCTACGACCCACTGCGCGAGTTGCCGGCTGAGAGATGCCATACTTGCCTCCGCTATGCTGCTGAAGTTTTGCCGCTCGTCTGGGAAATTTGCTAACCAGGAAATATCGGATGGCCTAGTACCGTTTCCAGCTAGATTTGTTGATACTGGAAAGCTGCCTCTAACTCTGGATTCCTGGCTTGCACGGGAATGACTAACCGGTGAAACAAATATCCGGTATAAGGCATATTCAAGTGGAAACGGTACTAGTCCCTCCACCATCCAACGAGAGGATGTGGAAGTCTTTACCCGTTTCCAAGGAGCGTTTCATTCGCTACCCATTATCCGGAAATCAAATCCGACTACACGAGCAGGTGTATTTCCACTTCCATCTTGTATCGGACCATTCCGGGTTCTCACTTGCTATCTGGTCCTTCAGAAGCTTGCCCCATCCATACTCCGCTTCTTCGTCACTCAGCCAGAGACCGCCGGGTTTACGCGGGTTCGCTGGTGTTATGGGCCATCACGATAATTGACTCATTGGGTGCTCAGAATAATGGACGAGAGCACTCATATGTCACCAATCCTCAGCTAATGCTTTTCTCACCGTGAATATATTCTTCCCATTGACACCTGAGGTATTCAACGAACCCATCTACCTTGGAGCACGGTGTTAGAAATCCAAGTGCTCGACCTCCTTGAGTGAAATCTACGACTCCTACATTAAGCGTGTTATCAAGCGGGTTTGGTCGAGTAGTCATCCTTCCTAAAGTATTCCTTCTTGGGATTGGCGCGGATAGGGGCTTCACGATGAGTTCTTCTTCGTCAAAATATCTCACACGGAGACCTTGGTCGGGCATTTTCAGTGTGTAGAGGTCGCCTGTTCCGCCTTGGGTAACCAATCCTGCTGCTATAAGATCATCTAGGTCCTCAGCATCCAATCCCGCTTTCTTGTAAACACCATCCTCGTAATTGAAGACGACAGGGGTGATCCGCCCATCAACAGAACAAGCAAAATTGCAAATCGCCGTGAATGTTTTCCAATCCTGAATGCTCATGGCAGCAAGCACGTCGATGTACCGATGATCAAGACGCCCTCGTGTGTTCGCTTCATCCACAAATGCCTTGGCAAAAGCCTGCTGCAGCGTGGGCTGTTCAATCATGCGGCATGTTGAAAAGAAGTGTCCTAGCCAGCTAGAGTCAACTTTCCCCCTCACTCTTTTCCAATCAATGGCTGGATTTCCGCCAGCAATCTCAATAGCCTTCGAAAGAACGTTCAGTATATTCTCGATTTCTTCTGTACGAATCTCGATTGGAGCTTTCGGGTAAGCCTTGGCTAATGTCCACATCGCAAAAGAAATTGGGCGGCGCGGTCGTCTTTTCACCTTGCTGGCTAATCGGCGCTTCATTCTCCAGAACTTAAATCGGATTCGAATGTTTTGATAAAGCGGCAGCGTCAGTTACAATCTGAAAATCCATCAATCATTGTCCGCGGAGACCCCGATCTCTTTCCTTGGGCCCGTGCCTTGTCCAGGCCAGGGACGGGCCTTCGCCGGACGCTATTCAGTTCCTGTTGCGCGCCTAAACTAAAGCCAAGGTGGGTCTACATTTGTGGGGCGATGAAGATTGGCTTAGGCGCCACAGTGAAGCTCTTCCAATATACCTGAAGGGCGGACCGACACCGCCACTTGCCCCCCCTCTATATGCACATTTCACCTTGGTATCAGTTTAGAAGCGCTTACGCTTACCCTCTCCGGGCGTTGAACGAGTCTTGCGGATATCCGAATAGCTCCGCAACATCTTTGCAAATCCTCATGGTCTGCCCTCCGGTGTGATTACAAGCGGCGTAGTACCCAGTATCACCAATTTGCTTGGGCGATCTCAAATCTCCTTCGGACCTTGAGAAATATCGATGCACGTTGCCCTGCAAGGTCAAGATTTTCTCGAAATCCTCGGAGTGCCGCTCGTGAATAAGCTCGCAAAACTCGGTTAGAACAAATCTCCAGTTTCTGGACTCCCGCTCTTCCGAATCAAACGTCCAATACACCGTTCTGCCTCCTCGATTCCCGCCGGCGGCTGGTTGAGGGGAAACCGCGGATGATACCCGAAACCTTGACCGATGTTGCGCCAAGAACTTGGTCACCTGCGGCTTCTGGGGCAGGACTCCGCATATTTCACCGGTTAATTCGGTCAATAGCCTCACCAGTTCTTCGTTAGGTGTGGCAATTATCTGGTTCCATGCCTCAAGCATTCCCTTCTGGACCCTGTTGCCAACTTGCCTGTCGTCAATCACTCTCTTGGCAGCGTTTACGGCTTCACCGGACGCCACTTTGTCTTTGGCCAGGTAGTCCTCGAACTGCTTTTGCGCCGCATTGGCTGCCATGGTTCCGAGGTTGATTTCGGCGAAACGTTTCTCGGGCCAGGCTAAGTCCCGCTCGCTCCCCTGGGGTCTCTCGTATCGTGGCACATATAACCACCAAGTCTGGCCGTTGGTCAGCACGGCCAGGTCAACAGAGTGTTGAGAACTGTAGGTCAGCAACTGTCTTTGGTGATTCTCCAAGCTCACACTGGGCCGCTTGACTTCAATAAAAACAGCGCCTTCCGAATCGGGATTGAGAGCATAGGTAACTCGGTCCCGCTCCCTGCCAACCCGATGCTCTGGTTTTATCTCCGATGGGTTAAACGGGTTCCACTCAAGGGCGGATAGCAATCTAATGACAACGAATTGCTTGACGCTTTCCTCGTCGAGACTTTCTAGGTCGAGTTTTCTTCTTATGTCAGAGATCGCTTGCGAAATTGTTTCCGGCATATTTCAATCCTCTAACTCGCCATTGGAGTGTGATTCGGAGTTTACGTAGCTCTTGCAGATTCTCTCTCTTCACACTCTTGGAAGATAGCCGACTCTGCCGGAACTATGCAAGGGGCCTGCCCCAGGGCTCAGGGTCTTTTAATTGTCGTGCAAGCATAAGAAAATGTCAGTGCATAGCCAGTGATCAAAGGATTGGGGGAAGGTTATGAAGGACGAAAGGGAAGAAGAGCTTGGCAGAAGATTGATGGAGGCACTGGCGGATGTGCCGGACCCCCGCAGCCTCGGGGGGATTCGCCACCCCCTGGCTGCCATCATGGCCATGTCCGTCTGCGCCATGCTGGGAGGGGCCCGGAGCCTGTACGCCATCGCCCAATGGGGCAGGGAGCAGACCCCCTGCGTGGCAACCCTGCATCACGTGTTCCGGAGATTGGACGTGGACGCCTTCGAAGGTGCCCTGAGCGCATGGGCCCAGGGGTCATTGCAGGAGGGGGATGAAGCCATAGCGGTGGATGGCAAAGCCCTGCGCGGGATTCATGGGGATGAATTGCCGGGCGTCAGGCTGGTGGCGGCCTATGCCCACCGCAGCGGCTTGGCCGTGGGTCAAAAGGGGGGTGAGGAGTAAACGCAAGGAGAGTGAACGGACGGTGGCCCCCATCCTGTTGGGCCAGCTTGATTTGAGCGGGAAAGTGGTGACTGGGGACGCTCTGTACGCACAGCGGGATTTGAGTCGTCAGGTGGTGGAGCAGGGAGGAAGCTATTTGTGGGTGCTCAAAGATAATCAACCCACGGTGAAAGAGGCGGTATCCCTGCTTTTTGCCGAACCTCCCTGGGGCGAGGAATTCTCCAAGGCCGGCCAGAGGGGAAGGCACGGGGACCGGCAGGAACGGCGCCGGTTGCGGGCATCGTCCGCCCTGAACGGCTACTTGGAGTGGCCATGCTTGGGGCAAGTCTGTTGCATGGAACGGACTCGCATCCGCAAGGGGACAAGGACGGTGGAACTGGCCTATGCCATCACCAGCTTGACTCCGGAGGAAGCAGGGCCGGCTAGACTGCTCAGGTTGTGGCGGGGCCACTGGCGAATTGAAAACCGGCTGCATTGGGTGCGGGACGTGACTTTCGATGAAGACCGGAGCCAAGTGCGAACCGGAGCGGTTCCCCAAGTAATGGCCGCCTTCCGCAACGCGGTGATCGGGCTGCTTCGCCGGACCGGGACACGGAACATAGCCGCCGCTTTGCGCCACTACGCTTGGAAGCCATTAGCCGCCCTGAACCTCCTCGGGTTCCAACTACCATGACAATTAAAACACCCTGCCCCAGGGCTATCGCATTTGGAATTCCAACGGCCTGGTCGAGTTGAAATGTGCAAGCTCCGTCGATATATTTCGGCTAACTGTGGGCTAGAATCTCCGGAATCGCCTAGAGTGACGGGAGTTCAGGCCCGAAAATCCGAGGAGACTCGCCGGTAGCGCGGCCTGCAGACCTGGAAATTTCCTAATGCGATAGCCCTGGGGCCTGCCTCATTTTATTTTCATCGAATGAAGACGTGATCGCCGCCCTGCACTCCCAGCGCCTCCCGGAGCTCCCTGATTTGGCCCATGTGCTCCCCCAGTGGCGGGCGAACACGCCGTCTAACAACCCCACCGGAGTCCGCTGGTCGTCCCTATCGTAGCTTCTCAAGCGCGCCAGGGCGGACTTCCCCGACCCGCTGCAACCCACTGGCTGGTGGATTTCACATCGAGCTCAGCAATGGTTTGGCTGAGTCAAGAGGGTTCGCCGTCTGGTGCATTGGCCAGCGTCTTACGCACCGTCGCCGACGAGCAGGTCATCACCCGCTCCGTGTGGCGCAGACCCGAGCCCCCGTTGGCAATCCGCAGTTTCAGTGAGCCATGCGTCTCAACTGGGCGGAACCGTTTCTTCGGGACTTCCCGGGGCCAGGCCCGGTGCTGTCTGGGCAGCCCGGGTCCGACGGATCGTTGATACGAAGCAAACGAACATCATGGCGAGCTGCCGCTGGCTGTCTCCCCCCGGCGACGAGGCCCACAACGGCGGCGACCTGCGTTTCCGGCGGTCTCTGGGGTCGGCAGACATGTTTGCCGCCGACCCTGACCCCAGCCTCGATTCGCTCGCTGGCCGAGCCCACCTGATAGACCCCTGCGGCCCAGCTCCGACCGGTGGAAGGACTTTCCCGCGGCGCTTCCCTCGCCGGTACTGTGTTAGGCTGCCAACCGGCCATGCTCCGTGCCGAGGCTGCAATTTCCACCCGACCCCTACCGGTCCACCTGTTGGATTGTCCAGCGGCTGACCTCCAGGAGCTTGGCCAGTTCCCGCTGGCTCACTCCCTTCGACCGCTCCACCCGGATGTACTCCCGTTGCTGCTCGGTCAGGCTGGGCCGCCGGCCAGGGAAACGCCCCTCGGCCCGCGCCTTTGCCTGGCCCGCGACCGAGCGGTCCCTGATCGAGTTCCGCCACCACTCGCTGAAGGCGAGCACCATCGTGAGCTGGAGCTTGCCGGTGGCCGTCGAGGTGTCGAAGTCCTCCGACAGGGACCGGAACTCCACTCCCGCATGGTGCAGGCCCTCGATCACCTGCAGCCCATAGGTCAGCCCCCTGGAGAGCCGGTCGATGTGGGTGACCACCAGAGTGTCCCCCTCGACCACCAGGTCCAGCAGTTCCAGGAGGCCGCCGCGGTCGTCCTTGGCTCCGCTGGCCTCCTCGGCTCGAATATTGCCCATGGCGCAGCCGGAGCGGACCAGCCGCTCCACCTGCAGGTCCAGATTCTTGTCCTCGGGCTCTCTCACCGAGACCCTGGCGTAGCCGTACACCGTCATCTCACCACACCCCTGGCTGGAATACCTGAAGTATGGCTTTCTGACAGCGGTGTTGCAACTGGGTTTTCCAGCCACCATCCCAGAACGCGGCGGGCGTTTCGGAACGTGCGGCCGCGTCGGCCCAGGATCTGGCGGCCACCGACGTAGAATTGCCAGCCCTCATGACAGCAGGCCGGTGGAAGTCATCGAAGATGCCGGCACGTAACACCGAACGCCAGGCGGCAGGCCGGGGCGCAGTGGCCAGATATTACCAGGAACAGAAATATCCATAGCATGACGAAAGCAACCCAGAACTGGGTCTAAGCGTCAGTCGGTTCTTCCGGAAGCGATGAGACAGCGTCCTGCCGGCTGCCCTTGAGGCCGTAGCTGTCGCCGGTCATCTCCAGGATGTGCACGTGGTAGGTGAAATGACTAGCTTTAGCCAAGGAACTCCAGTTTCCCGCAAATAGCAGAACTGCTGACAAATGCGCCTTGTGGGGAGATGACGCAAAAGGTATGGTCAATCCCGTAGGCAGGTAAAAATCAGATAGAGAGCGTACCCGCCGAACCGGCTAATGTGGTCTTATGACATCTGCGATTGAATGGACCGATAATACCTGGAATCCAGTAACCGGATGCACCCGTATCTCGCCGGGTTGCGACCACTATTATATGTTCGCTCTCTACCCCCGCCTGCGAGGTATGGGCGTGCCAGGTTACGAGACCAGTCCTGATGATATTCGTCTGCTCCCCGAACGGCTGCAAACCCCGCTGTCATGGAAGAAACCTCGCCTCATCTTCGTCAACAGCATGGCTGACGCGTTCCATCCCAAGGTGCCCTTCGACTTTATTCTCCAAATGTTCTCGGTAATGGCAGAGGCCGCCGCACTACGCGGACATGTATTTCAAATTCTGTCCAAGCGGCCCGGGAGAGCAGTTGCCTGGTGGGAGCAATATCAAGAACGCTTTCCAGAGGGATGGCCACCCAGGATATGGATTGGCACATCGGTGGAAAGCCAAAAGTACGCTCCGCGGCTCACGGTGCTGGAGCGTCTTCCGGCCTCTGTCCGTTTCGTATCTGCAGAGCCGCTACTCGAACGCATTGACCTACGACCCTGGCTGGACAGGGGTGTGCTGAACTGGGTAATAGTCGGGGGCGAGAGCGGGCCGCGGGCCCGGCCAATGGATCCTGACTGGGCACGGGATCTGCGCGACCAATCCGGCGACGCCGGTGTTGCTTTCTTCCTGAAGCAGCTCGGAGGCATCAGAAAAAAACGCGGCGGAGCAGAAGCAGTCATCGGCGAGGGCGAGGAAAGCCGGCTCTGGCGAGAAATGCCTATCCCGGCGCGATAGTGGAGACATAGACCAATGAAGGAGCGTAATGCCCAATGGCAACCAGGAACAGAGGTCAGGACCTGACGACAGCCTCAGATGGCTTGCTCGCCCTGAGTGTTGCCGAACACGCTAGGGAAAAGGAATTTGCCCTTAAGAACATAACAGGGATCTTCACCCAGGCGATGAGCAGCAGCTGGCCTGGAAGACTCTACTACGTGGATCTGTTCTGTGGACCTGGCAGGTGCGTAATCCAAGAATCAGGAGCCGAAACCGAAGGGTCACCACTGATTGCCGCAGAAGCAGACTTCTCCCACTATTACTTCGCGGACGAAGATGGGCCGTCCATTGACGCCTTGAAAGAGCGAGTATCCCGAAGGAATTATTCGGGTAAAGAATTTCATTACTACACCGGTAAAGCAGAAGAAACGTTGGACAAGGTCTTGAGGGAACTCCCACAAGCAAACCTCTCGCTAGGGCTCGCCTTCCTTGGCCCCTAGGCATGGAACTTCTCGTTTGAGAGCCTTAAGAGACTGACCAGAGGCCGCCGCCTGGACATCCTGATAAATTTCAATATCAGCTACATGAAAAGAAATTGGCGGCATGAGTCTCCGCAGTTGGACTCGTTTCTGAACCTGCCGATGGCCCACCGGGAGTTCTTTAAGCCGAAAACGAAGGACTTACCGGATACTCGCACCCTGCTAGACCACTACGAGGGAGAATTAAGAAAGATCGGCTACGAGCACACCGCCGATGACAAACCCGTTAAAAACTCAAACAACACGCCACTCTACCACCTTGTTTTTGGAAGCAAAAACGAACTGGGAAAGAAGTTAAGAGATGCCGTATCCCAGAAGACTCTCAGCGGACATCTCACGATGCCCGTATAACAACACGGACCCAAAAACAGTGGTAGAACGGCTCGGACCGCCAACCCCATGAGCACATTATAGATCTACGGAAGTTACGCCATGACCAGTGAAGAGCAGGGACTCCTGGAACAATACCTAACCTACCTCAATGTCCTGGGCGACGAAGGGACCCACCCCGACTTCGATGCCTGGTACCAGGAAGTACGCTACGCCCAGGGCCCCAACGCACCCCAGTCCCTGGAGGAAGCCTCGGAGCTGCGCTACAAGGACGTCCTCGACGCCGCCCGAGTATTCACCACCTGCAGGAAAACACCGGACCTTACACAGGTCCTATAACCCCACCCCTCCGGCGGCACCCGGCCAGTACCCCGGAAGGGTTAGCCCCGCACCTACCGGGGATCCACCCGGCCTGGAAGATACAAACCAGGCCGGCGGCGAAGGAAGCGCCGAGGAGTGCCCAGAGCCAGCGAGTGCAGGTTCTGCCCCATCGGCAGGGAGTATTGTCCTGAGAGAGTGGAGGTATAAGGAAACACCGGCCCCTCAGCTTCCCGTTCCTAATCCAAGGCTTTCTTTGATGACTGGCTTTCCCAATTCCTTCAAGGATATCGACAGTCAGTTGGGCAGCCTGGAGGCCAGCGTTCTCCGCCCTTCTTTGGGCCTTCTGCCATACGGATTTATCGCGCACGCTGTCCAGGAAATCATGGCCCTCCCAAGTCAGGACCTGGGAGAGACAGGACCAGGTTAAGGCGTGTGGACAATTAGCCCACACACAGTTAGCGTTGTCGCTCCCTTGAGGGGAGGCTGTGCTGTTTTCCGGTCATTCGGGCCGGTTTCACCAGTCTTTGTTGATGCCGATTCCTTGAAGTCCGGAAACGGGTATGCCCTCAGCCTCTTGGGCTGCGGTTGGCCGGGTTGGCGTTCCTGGGGGTGAAGCGTTTCAGGCCCGGCATTGCCATGTATTTTGGATAGCAGTCCGTGCATAGCGGGCGGTTCATGGTGGCGGCGTGTTCAGCGCCGCACATGTGGCAGTATTTCTCTGGGGCGGAGCGGTCGGCTTTCTGTCGCCACTGGGCGAAGCATCTGGTGCAGTAGGCGTGGGTCATGTCCAGGTCCAGCGTTGCCTTGCAGCGGATGCAACTGCCCTTGGCGCTCTGATCGCTGGTCCTTTCCGCCGCGGCGGGCTGGCTGGCGGCTGCAGCCGGTCTTCGTGGTGCCGGAGTCTGTGTGCTGCGCCTTCGGGCTGGCGTTGCCTGTTCTTCCTCTCCCTCGACCCTGGCGATGGTAATGCGGATTTCCTCGCTTATGCGAAGCAATCGTCCGACCTCGTCGTAGATCTTCTGGTAGAGGTCTGGGTCGCCCTCCCTGCTCACTAGGATTCCCATCTCCCGGTTGTTGACCTGGCTGAATTCGTACAGGTTCATTGATGTGATCAGGGCGGTTGCCTCGTTCATGTAACATTTGGCGTGAAGGTTCTCACAGAAGCTGGTCCGCACTGATGTCAGGGACTCCAGCCAGCTGCTTTCCTGTGGGTTTAGCTCGCTCTTGCCGTAAATTACCCGGATGTCGATCTTCCAGCGGTCCTTTTCTTCCAGGAGGTCCTTCAGCAGGGGGTTTACCTTCAGGTAGGGGCTTACAATTACGAGCCGTTCCTTGGTCTCGGTTATGATCGACTCCAGGTTGTTGGATATTCCCGTGGTGGTGAGGAACTCTGCCATGCCTGTCTCCTTTGTGAGTTTGCTCTATCTGGGTTGTCTGTTTTTACTTGTCCCGGTTCATCTTGGAGGAGGTTGCCATAGGCAGCGGTTTGCCGTCTGTTCGATACCGTTCGATGGCTTCGTCAACAACTTGACAGAGATCCACGAACACCTGCCGTTCGTTGACGGCGCGGTGCGCGCCGTAGACCAGGCCTGGCGTGCTACTCACATGGAATTGATTCCCCTTAGACCACTCAACTATCTTGACGTACCGGGCGGTGTCATTCATTGTCTAGCGCTACTGCACTCCGAATATCCATCCCTCATGTGTCGCCGCACAAGCGAGTGCACGGGTGGGGGCTTCCCAAGTGGCCTGCTGGTTGGCAAACCAAGCCATCCCTACGGCTGAAACCAGCGCATCCCGCTCATCGTCCGACCACTTCTCACACGGATCTCCCAAGGTGGCGTCATAGCATCCAAGAAGGCCTCTGACCGTGTTGGGGAGTCGTCGGCTGCGCCGTATATCTTGCGCACGCTTCACGAAGAACCTTGGGTAAATTTCAACTAACGTGGAGCGGTGCTTGTCAGTCGTTTCGAACGGCCAGATGGTTGCAATCCTGTCCTGGCAAACCTTGTGGAGAAACCGCATCCCAGCAAGGGAACCTGTTCCCACATTTTTCTGACCGTAGCAGATGAAGACGGAACTGGGGTCAAGTCCCTCAGTGGTTCGGGCTCGTTTGTCGGTAACACGGTAGCGCGCTTTGTATGCGTTACCACGTGCTTTACCATCGTGATAATAGTGTCTGAACGGTGGATTCTCATCGCTATAGAACCGCTGGCCGCGGAAATTGTCGTCTGACTTACAGACCTGCTCCACTGTAGCCCAGAGATCCTGGACATTCGTGGGCGCCGCATCGCAGTCTCGAAAATACGTGTCTTTGCAGCAGTATGGATATCCGAAGGCGAAGTCGAATCCAATTAGGACCCGTTTCTTAGCGACCGAGCACCGCACGTACTCAAACACCTCGTCTCTACTCCACCTATTCCATCCAGTTGCGCTTTGGGTGGGTGAAGGCACCAGCGATACCGTTCGCGTTTCTGGGTCGTACTCAGCTATCTGAATTTTCTGGTTTCCACGAGGGTTTCTAGCCCCGGACCAGTCTATCCCTACGTACTTTTCGAACACCGCGAATAGCCTCCCTCGGTTCGCCGGATTATCCGACGCCTGTTGGTTGTTCTATCATTGGCTCCTGATATTTTCACTCCACCGGCTCACACTGCCCCAGGCGAAGCCTGTCGAAGCTCAAATAGCCTTCAAACACGCTTACTTGAACTGTCGAGTCTTCAAACCTGGTAGGCAGCTTTGTCTCGGGGGATGCAATGACCCGGTAGGAGGACGGCCAACTGTCGCCGGATGCTACGACCTTATGAACCTGTCCGTTCAGGACGATACTGAGGACGCACCCGTCAAAACTGAATTTCATCTCACTAAACTAAAGCCAAGGTGAAATGTACATATCGCTAGACCGCACTTTCGGTGCCCACCCAGTTGAGGACTAAAGGCGGTATGAGATGCCGTGGAGCCCTTTCAGTCATCGTCAAGACCCCCGAAATGCACATCCCACCTTGGTGTTGGTTTAGGACCTCGTCGAACGCCATTACCCTTCCGGCCTCGAAGGCGCGGGCCTCGGCCAGGACGCTCTTGTACTCCTTCAGCCGTCAAGGTGAAGTCCTCCTGCCTTCAGGTTCCTGGCTGACTCCGCCCCCGCTGCTCTGCCTGACTCTGGTCGGTCCGCGGTAGTACTGGGCCACCGCGCCCCGCCCTGGGGCCTGGGCTTCGGTGTACCGTGCCGGCATCGCCGACGTGGACCAGCGCCCCGCCTGCATCAGCGCGGGCAGCTCCGCCCCTGCGGCGCTGAGGGCCTGGGCCATTCCCACCCTCATGGAGTGGCCGCTGAACCGTTCCCCGAGACCCGCGGCAAGGGCCGCCGCGTCCGCGCGGCGGCCTATCTGGCTGCCCCAGGAGTCACCCGAACCTCCGGCGGTCAAGCCATGCATTCAAAGTGCGGGCTGATTCTCTCAGATTGTCCTCCAGGGCATTGATGGGGGCCAAGCGCTTCCCGTGAAAGCTTCCCCTACGATCGAGATCGTACAGCCACCACTCCCGCCCGTTGGTCAGCACCGCCACGCCGTTTCGCATCCTGTGCGCCGCCTCAGCGTACCCTTCCAACTGCTCGACGTGCTCCTCCAGTTCCACGCCCACGCTCTTGGCCTCGATAATGACATCTGGTGCGACCTCGTAGTTGCCGATGGCAACGAGGTTGGGTTCGCCGAACAGGGCACAGTCCACCCTAGCCCGGGCTTCCCCATCACCATAACGCGGGTATTCCGGGTGGCACTCCTTGGGGTCGGAGGTATCCCAACCCAAGGCTGTGATCACTGGGTCGATGACCGCGTACCGTGTGTGCACTTCCATCCAGTCGCTGAACCCAAACCCTTCTTCCTCCCACTCCGTTATCATCGTCCTGGCATGCCGGATCGCAGCTTCCACGGTGCTGATGGACATTCTCTCACTCCTAAACTAAGCCCCAATCCACCGAAGGAGGGCGTGTAGCGGGGTCCTGAAGAGACCACAAAGTGCTCCCGTGCCTCTGGGATAATGGTTTTGTAACAGCAAACCGACCCCAGAACGAGGAGCACCCAACAGATGCTGCCACGCAACCACCCCGACCGGATCCAAATCACCTTCGACGACCGTCGCCTGGTGGCCAATGCCGGGCTGGTCCTTCCGGCCACCCTGGCGCGGCACCTCGGCCTGCCCGAACTCGTCCGGCAACGCCTCGACCAGGGCGATGCCCCCGGGCGGGCCAACGCCGGCGACAAGATGATGACGCTGGTCGCTTCCGCGCTGGCAGGCGGCTAGGCCCAGTCCCAGGGCGATGTGGGTCTTGCCGGCGCCGCTGTTGCCGACGGCGATGGCGATAATGAAAGAACCCCGCCGGCCGCGTGGACACAGCGCCCCGGAGCTGAAGAGCGCCCCCGGGGGATCAGCCGCCCGCCAACCTGAGGCGGCGCACCAGGACCTCAAGACCGGCGGTCCCGAGCGTCACGAGCAACACAGCCCCCAGGGTGATGGGAGCCGTCATCATGGCCGTCAGCGCAAAGGCCTCGGGCTGAATCCCCCCAATCGGGACGTCCAGAACCCGGACCACCGCCACGAACACGGCCCAGAGAGCCAGGACCCCCAGCCCCGCCAGGCCCACACGGGCCGTCCAACGATAACCCCTCATGCTTCACCACCTGCGGACCATTTTCCGGTAATCTCAACAGGAAGATTGTAGCAGGAAGGGACCGCGGGCTGGAACTAATACAGACGGCCAGTCCGAAGAAAACCAGGCAAAAGCCGGACAGCAACACGGACCTCCCGAGAGCATCAACAGCATCCAGTTGGTATGTACCCGTAAGCGCCGCCCAGGCGCAGCTGCACGTCACCCCCCGTCACCCTCTACTGGCCATTAACCCGCGCCGCGCCGCGGGCGAGTCCGCAGCCCAGTCCTTCCTGGCAAACAAACCCCAGAACCCTGTTTTATCCAGTCTGAGGTTTTCTCCAGCAGTTGTTTGTCACCCGTTCCAGCTACGGATAGACTCCCCGGAAGAGAGTGGCAAACAAACAGGTGTTTTTCGCCACCCTAAGTTCGGGTTCTCTTTACTTGTAGGGTATGGTCTACTGTTGTGGTAGTTGCTCTAATCGGCCCAGCCTCTCCGGTTTAGCCAGGTATTCACTTGCCAGACCTCAGGCATCCGGTTTCTGGCGTTCAGGACGTACCGCACCCCCTTCAGAAGGTCTAAGTATCGTCAACACTATCCCCGGTCCATGCAGGGGTGGGTGGTTGAAACTAACGGTCTGGTTGGGGTTGGTCGGGTTAGGGGTTGGTCGGGTTAATGGAGTGGGTCCCTAAAAGGATCGGCTTATTCGGTTGTTTCTTCCATTCCCTGTCCCTGCGCCTTCTTTCTGCACGACTCTTAGGCATGTCCATCATTGCCGAATAATGGCTGTCAATGACCACTCCCTCGGCCATGTTGGTCAGACTCCGACCCTGGGTAACGACAGAGAAAGTGTTTCTGTCATCGTCTGCCGGTTGCAGCTCCCGAGACCTCGTCTGCTCCCTTAGCCATTCGGGTTCAGGCTGGCCGCAGGCGTCGCAAACAAGGTAGTCACCTGCCGGAATAATGAACTCGCAATTGTGTTCGACCTCCGCCGTCTTCAGGGCCAACGATGGCCGGCAATTTCCGTTGGCGGACTGTCCCAACGGTGTCGCGCCACACGTTGCACGGTGGTTGACTTGTCTTCCAGTTTGGCCCACGTCATACCCTTGCCCAGGCGCAACCGCCGATCGTCACTGTTATCCTGGTGAGTGCCTTCATACAGGTGGCTTGGTTGCACACAGAAAGGACGACTGCACAGGTGCAGGACACCGGACGCTGCCCCGGATCTCCGGCTTTGGGCGAATGCCTGTCTATGGGCCAACGTCTCATCGCTTGATGGGAAAGTCCCGGTACCGTACCCATCGGCATTCAACCTGCCGACCCATATCAGGCAGTCCCCTGCAGGTTGGACACGCAAATTGACAGGGGGAGGAACAGCCACGTAGTCGGCTTCGCTGATTGCGTGGGGAGTTCGGGACCCTCTGTGCAGATTGTCATTCGGGAACCGGTCAGCCTCTTGTAAGAGCCACGCCCGGTGTTGGCGGTGTTTGTTCATTGGTTTCCGAGTATCAGGGCTTAGGTTCGACACGTTTGTACCCCTTAATGGCTATATTGGCGCGACTCCACCTTGTCCACTCGGCACTCCGAGACAGTGGTAATTCTCTCTGAAGGCAAACGGAACCTCCTGCCGGCCCCAACGTGGCTACAATCGGCGGTTCGAAACCACCGGCTCTGTGGCGAGCAAAGCTCGAAGTGTGCTCAAGTCGGGGAGGGATAGAACCTGGGAGAGACCATCATCGAGGATCCGGCGAGACTCACAAGTTGCCATGCCTGGCAATCGCTCGAAATCGGCCTCCGCCAGTTGGTCGAATAAGTCTGACATCGCCTGCATCTGGTCAGGCGAGAACTGGCGCGTGTCCAGGACCGGCAGTTCTTCCAAGTCGGCCTTCTTCATCGCTACCCAGCCGCCCTCCGTACTGGTCCGCTGCGCCAAGATGGTCAACAAGCCTAGTACTACAGCCGCAGATCCACCGATAAGGAAGTTCCAGTCGTGCGCCAGAGACGATTCAAACCTGATCAAGAAAGGGACGGGGGCATCAGGCCATAGCCGGTCTTGCCACGATGAACGCCAGTTGACCCTTCTGGCTGTCATGTGCGACTGTAGTACTAGAGAGATGCCACCGTTCGTCCCAGATTTCTGCCGCTGGAGTGAACCCCGGGATGCCGTCTTTGTATGCTGTCTTGAGGTGCCGAGACGTTCGACTGAATCTAGCTTTCACCTTGGCCTGTTGGCGGAGTCAAAAAATCTCTGAGCTGTTTCAGTTTTTCCAATAACTCATCAAATGTAACGATGTGCACATCTTTGGAGTTTCCTCGGAAAAGTTCGAATGATTTCCTCTGGTCCTTTCCAGAGGGCACGGTTCCGATAATGAGACAACAGTGAACTGAGAATGACTCCAGTTCATGCTCTTCACTGTTCTTCGCCAGCTGTGTTATCTCCTGTTCAAAGTGGTACTTTTGATCAAGAGCCTGGTTTACAGAGCCAGCCAATTCTAGTGAAGGCGTGTAGACGTCAGCTCGATATGGGTTGTCGTTGAGGAGTTTGGTACTCGGCCTTTTGATTTCGACAATGGCAGCGTTGTTAGTCATGCTGTTCTTGACCACGAAATCGGCAACCTTGTCGCCCGCTCACGATAGCTTTCGCCCGCCAACGGACACTTGGCTACCAACCTTGATAACTGGATAACCGAAGGCCAGATTCAGGATGAAGGGATTCTCGTTCAAGAAAGCCTGCCACTTGTCCTCCTTGAGTTTTTTCTTGGACATTGCCTCGTAGCTCTCAATCAGCCTGTCGAGCTCAACGAACTGCATGTCACGTTGGAGAGTCGCAAGTTGTTCCGGCAGAGCCCTCGAAATAGCTCTGGTGTTCTTGGTGATTAAGTTGAGGACAATTTCCTGTTCATCTGACGAAAGCGGGTCCTCGCCTTCTGATAGCAAGGTGGTGAATCGTTGGCGCAGGTGACTCCTTCCTACCTTAACTGGAATTGTAGGTTCCCCAATCTTTTCAGCAAGGAAATTGCGGGTTGTTCCACCATTCACGGACCGAGCAGCGGTTTGGCTGTTGTTGTTGATTCTGTCAATGGTCTTTCGAAGACTGAAGAGGTCCTCGGTCGATATGTAGAAGGCCTTGTTCTCCTCATCTATGCCTGTCTGATGGAGGTCCGAGAACACTATCTCGGTGCAGTCGGAAAGGTCTTCGACCGCGTGGACTATAAACCGATAAGCCTGCGTTAGACCTAAACCAAAGTCGTAGCTCTTGACGAAGCACGATGGCAATTCTTCCAAGGCGAACGTGACGGCTCTCTCCAGGGTTAATGTCTCCTCGTCCTCTTCGCCATCGGCCCCGGTCTCTGAAACCTCTTTGATGAGATGGATGGCCGTTTCGGTGAGTTGGGAATGCTCAAGCGTAATTCGCTGAATCTGAGGGTACTTCGGCTCCAAGATATGGGACAGGGAACTGGCTCTAGTCTTGATCGGATAAACGGTTAGCAGTTTTTTCTGACCGTCGACACTAATCAGCTTGGCGCGGTGCTCGACGACGTCGGAAATGGCAGAGGCATAGGCTAGTCGTTCCTTCGAAGGAATGTAGAAGATTTCGTAGCAGTCCGGGGACGGCTCTTCTACAGTCAAAGTGCCCGCACTGCTGTCCTCTGGAAGTGCTGGTAACGCTCGGAGCATTGGCATGTCTCCTGTAGTCTTTTCTTGGTGAGATTTGAGCCGCAAGAGCCTGTGTTTGAATGTATTCCGGGATACATAATCCGGTTGTCAGTGCAATTGGCTGGCTCGCCCTACTTCCAAGCACAGGTACGCCTGCTGGGAATGCCTCGATCAGTCGACCGCATCCTCGTCTTCGCGGCGGAGAAATCTTAAATGTGCAGGCGGCAAAAGGCTAGGGATATTTGACCTTCGAGTTCCTCGTAGAGTTGCGGGATAGCGCAAATGGCCGGCCGGGGCGTTGCTAATGTTGCTGATGCCGACTCCAGACCGCCATAGTCTTGGCGAGAGGGACCGGGAGTCTCAGTCTGCTTCCAGCCCCATCTCTTAGACATCACCATCCACCGTGCACTCAGCCCCGCTTTTTGTATCGAGACCCAAGAGGGCTCGAACCCTCTTAGTACGGCACCGGGTCGAGAACACCAGTGCATTGGACCCTTGAGTCGCCTTTACCTAATCTGACCTGATAAGGCAATGCCATTACTCCCTGACGGTCGCTAACGCTGTCTTCCTAGTACTACAGTCGCAGATGCCCCGCTTCAGGGCCGAACGGCCTCGAGGCCGTCGCATTTAGCTCTTGTTAGTGCTTCTGCAATAGATGAAACCAAGCTGGTTGAGAGGCTATAAGTGCCGTCCGAGTAAATGTGCGACTGTAGTACTAAACTAAAGCCAAGGTGGGATGTACATTCGAGGGGCGATGAAAATTGGCTTGGTTGCGCCAGTGAAGCCCTCTCATCCGTACTTGGAGAATGGTCCGGCACCACTGTTTGACCTCCACTATCTGCGCATTTCACCTTGGCTTTGGTTTAGGCTGGAATTCAGCCAGACGGCCAGCACTTTCTCGGTCGACTCATCTTCCATCCGGACCGGCCACCACACATTAGACAGTACCCTGGTGTCTGACCGCATGGCGACGACTTTGGTTGTGTTTAGCCGTAGTCTTTCGGAAACGAGTAGACGGCCTGACCTTGACCACAACTGCTCAGCGGATTTGAGGCGGCGGCCGGGTCGAGGAGTGACCAGAGGAGCAAGGTACGTGTTCGGCCCGGCCACCAGACTTTTTCTCTGTTCGGTGTCGTGATTTTCAACCATCGGGTATGCGGTCACGGTGTCGGTGCGCTCGAATCCATCCCATACGTCGCGCCTATCAGGACCGACCTGACCTAGTTGGTCAAAACGGCACAACGGGACGCTCGTCGCCGCTCTCTCTCCAGGGACCCACACCTCTCCCTCGTCCAGCAATCTCAGTGCACCTCTTACCACGTCAGCGCGGGAGAACTGGACACCAGTCCACTTTTTGCCGGTCAGCTTCGATTCTGGCAAGGACACGACCTCGCCGACGTGCCGGCCATCAACCTCCAGCAACGCGGAGCCAGTATCCTCTAGTCTCCCTGGCTCCGTTTGAGTGATGGCCTGCGCCACCCGATGAGCATCGAGCACACCGTTCGGGTTCTGCCAAAGGTTGACGAAGGTAGTGCGGTGTTCCGGGGCGTCGCTCTTCTCAGAACGCCGAGTGGCGATGAGCAGTGCCTCCGAGAGGTCTGTGCTGTCGGAGAAGTTCCAACGTAGTGGGTCGTGAGATGCGATTACCACATCCAAGGTGAAGTCACGCTCAATCAGGGAGCGAGTCTGCTCCCAGGATGGGCCGGTGCAAACTGTGGCCGGCAACACCAGGGCCAAACGCCCCTCGCCAGGACGCAGCTTGGGTGAGGCTGCGGCCACAAATGCAGCGCCCAGCCCAGCAGTAGCGGATGCTTGCCTCGACTTCAGACGACGTGATAACTCGTTTTGGAGCTTCCTCCGGTCCGGAGCCGGGAGATTTCCAAACAGGAGGTTGCCACCCACGGAGCGGGTAAAGGGCGAGTTCATTATCGCCAGGTCCAGGTCGGGAAGTGTGGCGGTAACTCCTTCATCGGAACCCTTGGGACCACCACCAGTCACTCTCTCAGCACCTCTGGTGACCACCCCCATCTCCTCACTGGACAGGGCAAACTGAACTGCGGCCTCGTCGGCACCCAGGAAGTCTAGAGAACCCAAGGACAGGTTGGAGCCCTCCACCCCGAGGGGCATGACGTATAGGTTCATCCGGTCGAACTGGATGTCTGGGTTAAGCATAGCCAAGCTGGTTGCGGCGAAGTGGACGGCGGACAACTGTACGTCATATCCGTGAAGCGCCTGTTCGACCATTGCCTTGTGCAACTCGGCTGCGTTACCTCCGCCTGCGTCGGTATGCCGTCGTTCGACCTCGGAGGCAACGGCCATCAGCAAGGTCCCTGTGCCGCAGGCCAGGTCGGCCACGTTAAGGGCGGCGGGGAACTCATGGTCCGCCCAGTCAACGTGGAGCGGCCAGTCCTGGAACACCAACCGGGACAACAGAGTCGCCGCCGGGACCGAGGTGTAGTAGGCGCCGGTAAATTTGGCATCGGTAAGCAGCGTGTGGAACAGTCGCCCGGACAGGTCGTGACCTTCAAGCCTACGGGTGTCCTCCATAGCTTTGACCAAAGGACTGATAGCCGGAGTCTGTACATCCTCGGGACCGTCCCGGAGTACATCGACGATGTCGGCGGCCAGCTCGAAGACTGGCACATAGTCAATGTTCTCGCAGATGTCACGCCAGGACCGGCGCAGGCCGGGAATCCCTGTTCCCAAGCTCTCGATGACGGTAGGCACGTCTTCGTTCGCGGCTGCGAGACGGTCTTGGAAAGCGAGGGCGTTGAAGAGGACCAGGCATCCGATATGCAATGCGGCGGCGCGGTCCTTCTCCTGGTCGGTGCTGGCAATGATGTCCGCGATGCGCCGGGAGATGCGGGCGTGTTTCGCAATCCGACCCGCTGACTGTTCAACGGCGTATTCGACGATCTCTGCCGCCGCTGTCACCCGGTCCACTCCCTCCAATTCGAGGGGTAGAATTCGGAGCTGATCGGCAAGCTCCGCTACCGAGCCGGCTCTTACCCGCCGGTCTGAGGTCTGTTCCCCCCGTGAACCGTGAAGCCACCACCGGAGGTCTGTCGCCCCCTCCAGTGCTGACTGAGTATCCTCCTCGGTCTTTAGACGCTCCGGGTAGAGAACTCCCACCATACCGACGGCTTCCGGGAAGTCGTTTAGCCGTTGGTCGAGTTGGTTTTCCAGGAGACTGGCCGATGCGTCCCATTTGCACTCCAGAATGATAAGGTCCCCTGTCTTCAGATCGACCCGCACGTCGGGTACGCCTTCCCGGCTGCGGCGCTCCGCTCTGGCAGATATTCCCCTCCCGCGGAGCAACTGGGCCAAAGGGACATTGACCCCTTCTTCTATGATTGTTTCGGAAGCGTTCTTAGGCGTCGTCATACCAATAACACTCAGTTACAATGGTTGGGCGTGGCGGGCTGTGAAGTTCGGCAACTCCAGCCCGATGATACGGAATCCTAGTTGGAATGCCTCAGATAGGTCAACATGTTGCACGAGGAAGAGTGAGGGTTAACTGGGCGCTCCCGGACTCACCCCCTGACAGGGGTAGGTAAAAGCGCGACTATAGCTACGAATGGCCCTGCTATCTTTTGATTCTGGCCTACGCCGGAATGATGGAATGGGCCCGATAGTAAGCTCTTGGGGAAGATTCTGTATCTGAGCAAGCCTGACCCACCGAATGAGCTCACGTTTGCCAGAGGGAGTCGCAAATGAAATACCTACCCCTGTCATACCCCCCAGGCCGTGGCCCTCTACCTGGGTCACCTGGCAGCGGCCGGCAAGGCCATCACCTCCATCGAGCATGCCCGCGCCGCCATCTCCCATTTCCACGCCGCCGCGGGCATGCAGAAGGCCGATAACCCCACTCGTCACCCGGTGGTGACCGAGGCCATAAGGGGATGGCGAAACCGGGCCCCGGCACCCAAGCAGGCCGACTCCCTCACCGCCGACGCCTTGGCACGGGTCCGTGGGGTCCTTCGGCTGCCCAGGCACGGCCGCGGGGGACGGCTGGAATCATCAGAGACTGCCCAGCGCCGCGCCGCCTTGGACCTAGCGATCATCGGAGTCCTGGCCGACGGGGGACTGCGGCGCTCGGAGGCCGCGGCCCTGACTTGGCAGGACGTGGAGCTGTGGCCCGACGGCACTGGCAGGCTGACCGTCCAGAAGGGCAAGAACAGGTCGAACCGGCAACGGTGGCAGTGACCCCGGCCACCGCCCGCTCCCTGCGAGAAATCCGGCCCGCAGATATCGACCCCGTAGCTCCGGTCTTTGGCCTGACCGGCGAGGCCTTGGCCAACCGGGTGCGCGCCGCGGCACGGGCCGCAGGCCTGGGCGACGGGTTCAGCGGACACAGCGGCCGCATCGCATGGCCCGGCGGATGGTCGCGGCAGGGGCGCCCAACGCGGCGGTGCAGCGCCAGGGCCGGTGGAAGCACGGAGACATGGTGGCCCGGTACACCCGGGGCGAGTCATCAGGAGAAGCACTGAAGTGACTTAACTGACCAACCGAAGACCTGGAGCAAAGCAGTGCCGATGAAGGAAATAATTGTCGAAGGCGAGAGGTTCGTCCTAGAACGGCTGTCGTCCGCGGTGGTACGGGTGAAACACCGCGACCAGGTGGGCTATTTCGGGATCTACAAGGACGGAGACCTCAAGTACCCCTTCGCCTTCCAGACCTGGGAACCCCAGTCCTATGACGAGGGGCTCGGCAATAGCATGACCAAGTCAACGACCCCGGAATCCGCACTGCGAGACCTGATCCACTACATGACAGAAATGCAGCGAAAGACGGATGAGCAGCAGATCAATCCAGAAGCCCGCAAGGGAGTCGCCCAATGGACCCTTCAGGAGTTCATCGAGACACTCCCGGACTCGCTCGATAGGTAAAAGGTTCACCGGCCGCCTCGGCATGGCACGGAGGATGGTGGCGGCAGGGGCCCCAACATTCGTACCCTCAGCAGCGTCGGACAGATAGTCCGGAGTGCCTCGCACGTTGTTTTGGATCCCGCTAAGTAATTTCCGTTAATGCACCTTTTGTGTTGTCCGTCCCGCCACTTGCGCTTATCCGCGATATTGGAAAGCACCCCCGGCAAATCCCGCCCCATCCAGCTTTGCACGCCCCCGGTCCGTGGGCTATATTTGAGGCGTCGCTTTCCAAAGGGCAATTGTACAGAGGTAGGATGCCACGCAGCCTCCGGAGGATCCCGGACTACTTCACCGAAGAAGAAGCCGGCGCGTTGGTCAACTCCGCGCCCAGCTACCCGGCCCGCATGGCCTTCAGGATCATGCTGAAGACCGGCCTGCGGGTGTCCGAGGCCCTGGCACTGCGGCGTGTGGACCTGCGCTTGGACCAGCACCCGCCGATCATCGTCGTCGCGGCCGGCTCGCCGGGCAACAAGGGCCGCAAGGGCCGGGAGGTCCCGGTGCCGGCTGATCTCGTCGAGAGTCTCCGGGACCTGGCGTCGTCCCACAGCAAGAACCATTACCAGCCAATGCTGAACCTGTCGCGCCAGCGAATCGGCCAGGTGATGAAGGACGCAGCGCGCGAGGTCGGGATCGACCCCGCCAGGGCCCACCCGCACGCCTTTCGGCACACCTACGGCCGCAACTGCGTGCTGAGGGGCGTTCCGATTCCCGTGCTGCAGAAATGGCTGGGCCACTCGTCGATGGTCGACACGCAGCGCTACGTCGAACTGGCCGGGGCGCACCACGAATGGGTTAGCAGGCTGTGAATATTGAGCGGACTTGTTGGCCACCTCTCCGAAGCTGGCGGACCCAGCGTCCGGAGGGTGGCCAATAAATGCCCGTTTTCGGGCCAGGAGGAATAGGTAGCTATGCCTACCCTTTGTCTATTCGCTGACACGAACCTGTTTCTCCACTACAAACCCCTTGATCAGGTCGACTGGTCTAAATTGGGAAACTTCGACTCCATAGAAGTTGTCGTCTGCCCCCCGGTCCAGCGAGAGATCGACGCACTCAAGAGTGGGCGTGAAGGGCGTCGCTCTGAAAGGGCACGAAAGACCGCGAGCATACTTTGGGAAATTGCCCAACACGGCCCCCAGCAGCAGAGAACAGCCTCTCCAAATGTCATGCTCGATCTGTATGTAACGTCGCAGCCCAAGCAAGACTTAGCCGACAAGCTAGACTACAGCCAGAATGATGACCGCATCATCGGCCATCTGGCCCAGTTCATAGAGGACAACCCTTCGGCCGACGCACATTTGTTGACCCGTGATTCCGGACCAGTTCTGAAAGCCAAGAATTTGGGTATACCCTATAAAATCATCCCCGACGAATGGCTCCTGCCACCCGAACCGGACGACAAGGACCGCAAAATCCAGCAGCTCACGCGACAACTTGAGGAATCGCAGGCACAGGAACCCGAGTTCAACTTCTCTTGCGACCAAATGTCTGCCGACCGGCCCGGCAAGGTTGAAATTGCTTACAGAGCTTTTCAGCCTCTAGCGTCGAGAGAGCGAGACCAATTGTTGGAGAGCCTACGGAATCGATACCCGCCGACTGTGCTTAATCCAAACGGGATCAAGGCCAAGGCCATCTCTAATTACATGGAACGCGACTATCCTGCATGGATTTCTGAGTGCCGGATGCGGATGGACGACGTCCATAGCGTCGTCCAACTGGAGCACTGCCCAGAACTGACGGTGAGCATCCAAAACATAGGCTCAAGACCGGCCAGGAATACGCTCATTGAGATACGGGCTTCCGAAAACATTGGGCTCACGGCCCCTATGAAAGAACTGAGAGAGTGCGGATTGACCCTCGTCATGGAACGCCCCAAACCGCCACTGCCACCCGGAACTCAATGGAGGAGTCGGCCATACCTTTTTAACAATCTGGCTGGCCTCAGTAGCATGGCGCCACCCAACTTCGATATCACACGGCATCTTCGGGACCAAGAGGACTTCGAATATGCTTCAGATGTAAAACTAGAGATTGAGCCGTCGGTTGTTCTTACATGCGACCTTTGGCGTCATTCGCTGGAACCGAAGGCATTTACGGTCCGATTAGTACCTGAAAAATTTGACAGTCCGATCAACGGTGAGATCACTTGCACTGTCCATGCAGCCAATTTGACAAAGCCGGCGACGTTCAAACTCATTGTCACACTGTCCCCTGACTACCGTCCGGCCTTGGAGCCAGCACTCGAATGGTTTACCACCCCGCATCCGGACGAATAAGACAGACAAGGGCAGATATGTCGAACGTGACCCCCTGTAACATAAGAGGCCTTGTACGAAAGAAGGCTCCCTATGACCGATCCGGAATACCCCGTCTGCGACTGCCCCGAGCCCTGCGCCTGCTACGCCGAGGGGCCACGCCGCCGGCAAAGACAAGGCTTACTTCGAGGTCCTGGCCAGCCTGGAGGGTCCTCCCCATGCCGAAGGGTGCGGCTGCCAGCCCTGCCAGGTGAAGAGGGCCTGCCTCCAGAAGGTGATGACGCTGATGGCCAGGAGTTCGCCCGGGCTCTTCGAGCTAGTGGAGGCCTGGGCTCTGGAAAGCCAAGACGACCGGCACTGCAACTGCTGGACGACCTACAAAGCCCTCATTCCAACCACCGGGCGGCAGCGCCCGCGGACTCGCCCCAGGTGTACCTGGCCACCATGTCGTTGTTGAACCACCGGCCCTGTCCCATGATCGCCGAGTTCGGAACTTTAGCCCCGGCAACCGCACCCGGTCGAGGTGGCTGGAAACAGCCCTGTTTCCAGCCACCTGCTGTAAATTCCCCCTTGTCGTAGCTGAGTGGGTGGCTGGAAAACCCAGTTGCAACACCGCTGTCAGAAAGCCATACTTCAGGTATTCCAGCCAGGGGTGTGGTGAGATGACGGTGTACGGCTACGCCAGGGTCTCGGTGAGAGAGCCCGAGGACAAGAATCTGGACCTGCAGGTGGAGCGGCTGGTCCGCTCCGGCTGCGCCATGGGCAATATTCGAGCCGAGGAGGCCAGCGGAGCCAAGGACGACCGCGGCGGCCTCCTGGAACTGCTGGACCTGGTGGTCGAGGGGGACACTCTGGTGGTCACCCACATCGACCGGCTCTCCAGGGGGCTGACCTATGGGCTGCAGGTGATCGAGGGCCTGCACCATGCGGGAGTGGAGTTCCGGTCCCTGTCGGAGGACTTCGACACCTCGACGGCCACCGGCAAGCTCCAGCTCACGATGGTGCTCGCCTTCAGCGAGTGGTGGCGGAACTCGATCAGGGACCGCTCGGTCGCGGGCCAGGCAAAGGCGCGGGCCGAGGGGCGTTTCCCTGGCCGGCGGCCCAGCCTGACCGAGCAGCAACGGGAGTACATCCGGGTGGAGCGGTCGAAGGGAGTGAGCCAGCGGGAACTGGCCAAGCTCCTGGAGGTCAGCCGCTGGACAATCCAACAGGTGGACCGGTAGGGGTCGGGTGGAAATTGCAGCCTCGGCACGGAGCATGGCCGGTTGGCAGCCTAACACAGTACCGGCGAGGGAAGCGCCGCGGGAAAGTCCTTCCACCGGTCGGAGCTGGGCCGCAGGGGTCTATCAGGTGGACTCGGCCATCAAGCTGGGTCAGGATCGGGCCAAGAAATCTCCAATAGAGCAGACGTTGGTATCATTGGCAGGAGCAGCGGGCTCTCGCTTAATTCCACCTCGATCCTGTCCAACTAATGGGGCCCACCTCAGTGTCTGCCAGGTACACAAAGAGTTCAGCAAATAAGTGATAAAGTTCCGTGTTAGAATCGCTTTATTTTCAGTTCCAACAGGAGGTATCGCAATGAGCGAGACACACGATGACCTCTTGGCAAGAGAGTTCCAATTCTATTTGGACCACCAAGAGGAGTTGGTCCAACAATACGACGGTCGGGTGATTGTCATTAAGGGTGGACAGGTAATCGGAGATTATGACTCAGATGCCACGGCCATATCCGAAACCAGAAAGATACACGAGATGGGCACCTTCCTGGTACAGCGCGTCAGTGCCGGTCAGGAAGCTTACACCCAGACATTCCATTCCCGAGTCAGGGGGTAGATTTTGGAACCCTTGCTCGGTTTTGGGGCAGATAGCGTTGCATTACAAGTCTCTTCAGACGAACTGTTGCGGGAGTTGGTCAGCGACTGTTCGGTTGCCGAATTCATCCGGCCTGGTCAACTGGCGGAGAACTTTGTTCCTTTGAAGGCTCTTTGGGACACGGGAGCAACCAATAGCGTCATAACGGAACGAGTGGTTCAAGAATGCAACTTGGTTCCGACAGGGAAAACATTCGTTTATGGGGTAAATGGACGACATCTGGCGGACACCTACGTGATCAGCATTCAGCTTCAGGGCGTGGTCTTATTCCCATATGTGGGAGTCACGAAGGGGGATTTCCTTGGCGCAGACGTTCTCGTCGGCATGGATATAATCAACCAGGGGGACTTCGCCGTTATTAATAGGAATGGACAAACCAGATTCGCCTACAGAGTCCCTTCGCAAGGCGGTATAAATTTCTCCGATTTTGACGACGAGGACGAAGAGGAGTAACCGTTGCAACTGGAAGACTTCGCCAACATGGGGCTACTGTTGCAGAACCTCAACGAGTCTCGTCTACACTCCAGAGAGATCTTCAAGGACCTTCCACAGCAGGGCGTGTACGTCTTTTATGACGGTGAAAAACCCGTTTACGTTGGGCGCTCATTAAGGTGGGTCCGGTCAGTTGGACAGAATTAAAGCAGAGTTAAGTGAGGGTCCTGCCAGTGATTCTGACCCTTCTCCCGGTGCACACCTCCTATCCTTCGAATCTTCCGACCGGACATCTTGTTCTCCGTGGAACACCTCGGCAGGGGTCTGGTAGCCCAGAGCCTGATGGGGTCTCAGGTTGTTGTAGAACCGGAAGTAGGCTCCCAGTTCCCGCCGGGCCTCGACGGCGTTGACGTAGGTTTTCAGGTAGACCTCCTCGTACTTCACCGTCCGCCACAGCCGCTCCACGAAGATGTTGCATTGGTACCGGCCCTTCCCGTCCATGCTGATCTTCACGCCTCGGTGGTCTCCGCCGGGAAGGTCTTCACAAAGCAGCCGTCGCTGTGGGGCAGGTCGAGGACGAAGCAGTGGGCCTTCCGCTCCACTCCGCCAATGCCCACCAGGGCCTTGCCGAAGCCGCACTGGGCCTAGCCCGGCGCATGGGACAACGGCACGAACATCTCCTGCGTCCGCCGCCGATTCTCCCGGACATAGTCCTTGACCGTCGTGTATCCGCCATCGAAACCGTACTCGTCCCTGAGCCGCTCGGAGATGTGCTTGGCCGTGTGGCGCTGTTTTCTGGGCAGCCTGAGGTCGTCCTCCAGGATCCGGTCGATGACGCCGGTGAAGGGCTCCTCCTGAGCTTGTCGAAGGGTTAGGACGCCGGGGCGGGGTCTGCCGCCGGTAGCCTGGCGGCACGGAGTAGGCCAGCATCTTGCGCAGGGTGTCCCGGTGCAGGCCAAACGTCCGCGCAGCCTCCCGGATGCTCATCCCCTCCACCATCACCGCCCGGCGGACCCGCAGATATACGTCCATTCTGTACATCCGTCGCACCATCCCTTGGGTCGGCTAGGACTCTATGGATGGCGGCGGGCGGTCCGATTTACAACCGCCGAATGTCAGCGATTACCCGCCCGCACGGTCCACTTTAACTCCGCCTTTTACACTTCTGTCTCTTCGGCAACTAAAGAGTTTCGCAATTTCCTCTCTGCTACATCGGTATTTCCCATTTAGGAAAAAAGTGTGATACGATAAACTCCTATCTTTGATAGTTATAGGGTTGTTTCATGAGTAGAATAGCCTCATCTAAGCTGTAATTTCCTTATGATTTTAATGCACTTCTTCAAATAGCGTAACAGTTACGGAGACACCGGATGGGCGACGGCGAAAAATCCGCTCTCTGGCTCAGTTTCAATCCCAACATCCAGTTGGAGTCTCGCATTGTTGCCATCACCTTAGACGCGGGACTCTTGGCTTTCAGAGGACTGGAGGATTCCCTGAGCCTTACTCGAATCGCTGCCGATTATCTCCGGGAAAGCCGTACCGGCCGCAACATCTGGCACCACATTTTCCCGCTACTCCGCCATCCATCTACAGCCGCGTTGATGGTTACGATGACACCAACGAAGCCGAACGTCTTTCCCAAGACCCAGTCATGAGAGTCGTCGTGGGCGGACAAGGCACAGACCGGAACGCCGGTAGCACCAACACCGTGAGCCGCTTCGAGACTGAGACCCTGACCAGTACTCAGACCATGCTTATCGAGATTGGGGCACGCCTGGTACGCCATACCAGGAGGCTGGTGTTCCAGCTGGCTGAGGTATCGGTGACCAGGGACATTCAGGTCGGCATGCTGCACCGAATCGGTCGGCTTTGCCTGGGATCGCCCCTTCGTGAGGGTCGGAATTTATGACAGTTACGGGGTCGTACAGGGCAAGGGGGCTATCCCCAGGGAGTGGCATGGGAGGAAACAGAGGATTCTGGGCTTTGCGCTGGTTACGGAGGCTGTTACCCTATGAAAGTCCGGCAATTAGCGCCTCTCGGACCGCATTTGAGGTTCTTGGGATGCGGGATCGTTGTTCAACGCGCCCCAGAGGGTCCGATGTCCACAAGAGTCGGTTTGATCTGAGGAATCCCGGTTAAGATTACGGATAACGAGCACACAACCTTCCCTCAAAGTTGCCGGTCGTACGGTATTATCGTCGCTACAGACGGGCTGACACCAATCGCACACTACGGAGGCAAAGTTATGAGAAACAGCCGATTCTGGACTCCAAAGTCAATAGTGCTCGTCCCGGTGTTAACCACCCTAGTGTTCATCATCGCCTGCGGCGGGGCCGCGGCCACAGCTGTTCCGCGAGAGGCGGCCACAGCTGTTCCGAAAGGAGCGGCCACAGCCGCGCCCACTGCAGCAGCACAGGCTATCGTTGCGTCCACCGCCGTGCCGGTACCTACTGTGGAACCACCGGCTCCGGTCGTCGGCATTCGAGGGGGCTTCATCCCATCAATGGCCTACGCCCAGCCGCTCCACTGGCATATCTGGGAATGCCCCACCCTTAGCTGCGCGGCGGCAACCGGCCCCATATATAACCAGGTTATTGAATCAAACCCAGAAACACTGGACGCGACCGATTTAAGGGGAGACTTGGCAAATACCTGGGATTTAACCCCCGATGGGCTGACCTACACCTTCCACCTCAATGACAATGCCAGTTGGTGGGATGGTCAGCCAGTTACCGGCGATGACGTGGTGTTCAGCCTGGACCAGATGGTTGACTCGGTTGAGCCCAGGCCCCGGTCGGGCCTCATCAGGACCTACTACGCCAGCTCCCGGGCGCTAGACGCCAAGACGGTGGAGGTTACCCTCCAGTTCCCTAGCGCCGCCTTCCTTCAATGGCTGTCCAGCGATTACAACAAGATACTGCCCAAGCATCACCTGGAGACCGGGACCAATATAAAGCTGGCGGACAATGCGCTAGGTTCAGGCCCCTTCAAGTTAGTAAACGAAGATAGAGACGTAGCCTACGAGTACACTAGGAACGATGATTACTGGAAGGAAGGGCGTCCCTACTGGGATGGGATGAAAGCCTTCATAATTATCGAAAAAGGCACCATCATCGCGGCTTTTAAGGGGAAACAAGTCCTGATGGCTAACGCGAGCATGAGTCTGGGCGTGGCTGAGATGTTGGAGCTTGGCAAGGATACCGCGGGCCAGGGCACAGTCCACTGGTCCGCGGGGTCACTTTACGGCATGATGATCAACACCAAGGTCGCGCCTTTCGACAACAGAAAGGTGCGGCTAGCCCTTCAGTTGGGGATTCACCGCCAGCCGCTGATCAAGATCATAACGGCCGGAAAGGGGACGCTGGGCAGTCCCTTCGCGCCGAACTTCTGGTTCTCCATTACCGAGGACGAAGTGGCCGAATTACCCGGCTTCCGGGAGCTTAACGGGGAGAAGCATCCCGAGGATATCGACAGAGCTCGGGAGTTGCTGGCCGAGGCCGGTTTTCCCGACGGTTTTGAAACCGCCTTGACCGCCCGGACGGTGGGGGATTATGTGGCTGGCGCTCAGATACTGGTGGAGCAGCTTGATCGGTTTTTGAATATCAAGGCCAACGTAAGGGTTATGGAGAGCGTCGCCGGCAAGGCCGCCTTCCGGTCTGGAGACTTTCAGCTAGGGATGGGTGCCGGTGGTTTCATCATCCCGGACCCCGACGCGACAATCGGCGGTATATATGGGAAGAACGCCGGCTACAACCCTAGCCATTGGGAAACCCCCCGGCTTACCGAACTTTTCGAGCTGCAAGCCAAGGAGCAGGACAAGGACAAGCGCCGGGAGCTACTTCTTGAGGCAGCGGACATCATGATGTTCGAGGACACTGAGTGGGTGGGCCTATACTGGAGCGTGACGGGGCGGTACGTGGACAACCGCATTCAGAACTTCTACACTCCCGTTCCCGCCAAGGAAATGAAGTATGAGCACCTGTGGTGCGACCCCGCGTGTTAAACTGGCGCTCGCGCCGAGGCGTGAAGGGGGAGAGGTGGTTCCTGCCCGGTAGCTCTTGGCCGTGGGCGATCCTCCTCACAGGCTGACGGATCTTGTCTTGGACGCGTGTCGAGAGGTGCAAAGAACCTCTCAACCTCATCCTTCGGCGTGCTTAGGCTGAACGGGAGATCTCGCCCGGCTTCTCCGATTCCATCGGGGAAACCGGGGGCTTTTCCAACCATTGTCTAATCATGAACGGAACGCCCGTCACACACCAACTGAGACGGGATCGGGGAATGCAGGATGGTAACTCTGGTGGAAGCTGAGGCTAGTCCGCAATCTCAGGATGTTTCCTCAGAGGACACATGCAAGCATATATAACGAAGAGGCTTCTTCTCTTTATTCCCACGGTGCTGGTGATTACCCTTATGGTATTCGCCCTCCTACGGGTTCTCCCCGGCGACCCGGCGCTGGAGCTCCTGGCAGGGGATGAGGGGGACGGTCAGTTCACCCAGGAACAGCTCGACGCACTGCGGGCCAGGCTGGGCACCGATCGGCATATCGTCGTTCAGTACGCCGACTGGATGTGGGGTATGCTCCGGCTTGATTTCGGCACCTCCATGTTCACCGACGCCGCCATTTCCGAGGACCTGGTAAAGAAGCTGCCGATTACCTTGGAGCTGACTATCTTGGCGGTGCTTCTTGCCAACATCGTAGCTGTACCCCTAGGGGTGATTTCCGCTTTAAAACAGGATACGTTGGGCGACTATGTTTCTAGAATCATAACCTTAGCCGGAATATCGGTCCCTAACTTCTGGGTGGCCATCTTAATGATAATCTTTCTCCTTCTTTGGACCGGTTGGTTGCCGCCACTGGGTTACGAAAACCTGTGGGAAGACCCGTGGACAAACCTGCAACAGCTTTTCTTTCCTGCCATCGCCTTGGGTTTTTCTAATATGGCTTTCATCGGGAGGGTGACTCGCTCCGCCATGCTGGAGGTACTCCGAGACGACTATATCCGGACTGCCCGGGCCAAAGGCCTTTCAGAGCGACTGGTACTCTCCAGGCATGCCCTCAGGAACGCCCTGCTCCCCGTAGTTACTACTTCCGGCTACGAGTTTGGGCGTCTCCTCGCTGGCACGGTAATCATTGAGACCATCTTCTTGATACCTGGAATGGGCCGGTACCTGATTGATGCTGTCTTTCACCGGGACTATACCGCAATTCAGGGCATGATGGTGGTGATAGCGGTGTCTGTCCTGACCGTAAACGTGATCCTAGACCTGGCCTACGCTTGGCTGGACCCGAGAATCCGCTTCACTTAATCTATATATACTATGAACTTTACTGGGAGAGACATGAGTCAAGAGCAAGGAGGCTCAGCAGCCCTTCCAGCGCGAGCTATCGGTGGCGTGAGGCCAAGGCGTAGCGCCTGGCAGCATGTGGGCAGTTTCTTTAGGCAAAAGCCCTTGGGGTTCGCAGGGGCGGTTGTAGCCATTATTCTCGTAATAGGCGCTATTTTTGCTCCCCTCATCGCCACGGACAACCCCCGGACCGTCAACGCTGACTTGCTTTACGCCGTGCCCGGGGAACAAGGAACGCTGCTGGGCGGTGATCAGCTAGGCCGGGACGTGTTCAGCAGGCTCGTTTATGGCGCAAGGATTTCTCTATATGTGGGTATAACCAGTTCATTTATCGGGGTCACTATAGGACTGCTGGTGGGCGTTGCCAGCGCCCATTTCGGAGGAACTACTGACCTCGTTGTCCAGAGGCTCATAGATAGCATGATGGCCTTTCCCTCCCTCATTCTGGCTATTGCCCTCATGGCCGCCCTTGGGTCATCCCTCAACAATGTGGTAATCGCCCTGAGTATCATATACATACCCAGCACCGCCCGAATAGTCCGTTCTCAAGCCTTGGCTATAAATGAGATGGACTACGTATTGGCAGCCATAGCGGTGGGTGCCGGACACTGGCGTATCATGCTCCGGCATATGGTCCCCAATTGCATTGCCTTGTACATCGTCCTGGTAACCATACACCTGGGCGGAGCGATCATAGCGGAGGCATCCCTTAGCTTCCTGGGCGTAGGCGCCCCTCCGGATATCCCAGCCTGGGGGGGCATGTTACGGGACGCGGCCCAGATTGTAAGTGTAGCGCCCTGGCTGGGGGTATTTCCCGGGCTGGCCATAGCCATTGTTGTGTTTGCGTGGAACCTGCTGGGTGATGCCCTGCGGGACGTCCTGGACCCCCGGCTGCGCGGAACGGGGTGACATAAAACAGGTCACCGCGGTGGTATAGGTTCCCCGAGGAAGCTGCGTCACGCCCCCAGTTCTATGTGATGGCTTAATTCAAGATTGGTCACCGCGCTGATTCGTGCGGGACTTTTCATCATGTGGAAAGTCTCTGAAAGGTCCAGCCCGACGAAGTAAGCGCCGACTTTGCCTATTTACCTGAGTTCAGGATAGGGATGCCTCCCAAAGAAAGAACAGGTATTCTTTCTGGTAGACGAATACCAAGGAGGCATCCCCATGAGTCTACTCAAGCTGTTCTGTAATGTCGATGATTTCTGGCAAGTTTTTCAGGCCCGTTGGTCAGGAGCTATGCTGGCTTCGGGCGCCGGGCCGGGAGTCCGCTCCCCCCGGTTGTTCCCCAGTGAGATCATGACGATTCTCATTCACTTTCACCAGTCCCATTTCCCATTACCGCACCTTCAAAGCCTACTACACTGAACATGTCCTGGCGCGTCTCCGGCCCGAATTCCCAGGCTTGGTCAGCTACAACCGGTTCGTTGAGTTGGCTCTTGCCGTGATCATCCCCCTGTTAGCCTACCTGCAACAGCACCGGGGCAACTGCGCCGGCTTCGCCTTCGTGGATGCCACTCCATCAAGGTATGCCACAACAAACGGATTCCCCGCCACAAGGTCTTTGCGGGTGTCGCAGCCCGGGGCAAGATCACGATGGGCTGGTTTTACGGCTTCAAGCTCCACCTGATCGGCAATGACCGGGGTGAAATACTGGCTTGCCTGCTGAAGGGGCGGCTACGGGCCGCCCTGCTGCGTCTCAACGAATGGCTGACCGAGGAGCAGGCGGAGCGGGTCATCTTCGAGCTGGAGCACGTCAATGAGGTCGGCATTGCCCGCAACCAGAAAATCCACGGGTACCTGACCTTCGGCCTGCCCCTGACCATTAACACCGCCCACGGACAGGACTCCCGCAACGTCCGCTTCTTCGACTTCGAACGCCCCGACCGCGGACTCAACGAGTTGGTCCTCACCGCCTAAACTAAAGCCACGGTGGGATGTGCATTTGGCTGGGAGCCTAGCCGGAAAGCTTCAGCCCTGGATTGCAGGACTGTCCGGCAGCGCCGTCTCACCTCGGCTTTGCGGTGGCTGAGTCCCGCCAGAAACCGGCCCACCCTATCTTGCACCACCGCTCTGCGCCCCAGACACAGGTTGCCCGTGGCTTCCGTAGGTATTCCCGCAACGCCTCCCCGCGATGGGCTGGAGCGTTGTCCCAGATCACCTTCAGGGGCCCGGGGTGTTTCTCCTTCAGTTGCTTCAGGAAGGCCACCGAGGTCGCAGCGTTGCTGTTGCCCTCCAGTTCCAGCCACGCCACCCCCGCTTTCGCGAGGGCAGGCTCTCGCCCGTCTCCAGACATACCGCCGAGTAGCAGCTGGCCTTCTCTCCGTACTTGGGGCTGGTGGACTCCACCAACGCTGGCTCCCCCTTCAGTGTCCATTTGCCCCGCAACTCCGCGTCCGCTCGGAAGTGGGCCTCGTCAGCGAAGAACATCCGGGCTCCCGTCTCCTGGCACTCCTCCCACAAAGTGGCGTACTCTGCCACGAAGTCTGTTCGCTTCCCTGCATCCGCCTTCAGCAACCGCTTCTTCGGCCTCTTGCAAGCGAATCCCAGCCGGTGCAGCCACTTCAGGCAACCGCTGCAGCTGATGCTGATGCCGTATCGTTCCCACACAAACTGCCCCGCCACCTTCCAGTTCCAGTTGGCCAGTTCCATACCCCAAGTGGTTGGCAATTGTGCACCGCCTCTTTCAACTCCTCCTGTTGCGCCGGCTCAAGGCCGGGGGGGAACCCCCAGTCTGCTCGAAAATCAATGCCCTGGGGCCTCCTTCGCCAAAGGCCGACGCCCACCGTCCTATGGTATGCGGGTCTCGCTCCAACATCTCCGCCGTGGCCGCCGCCGTCCATCCCTGGGCCGGCAAAAGGATGGCGTACCATCGCTCCCTCTCCCGGGGCGTGGGCGCCAGGATCACCCGACGCTGCATGTCCTTCACCCCCATCTCCCACTGTTCCAGCGACCGGTCAATCTCTCTGACTCCCATCGTCCCCTCCAGCCCGCATTCTCTTTGACCTCGTACCACCTCAAATTTACCCCAAACTTCTGCGCATTTCACCGTGGCTTTAGTTTAGTCTGCCCTCCAGTACGTGCCCCTGACCGAAACTGTTTCTGCGTTGAGCACCCATTTCTTTGACCGGACAGACGTGTACACTGAGAGGATATGCTAGTCGCCTACTAGATGGTTAGATGTATCACTATTAAGATGGTTATGTAACTGACCATTTATACTTGTGAAAATGTGTTGGCTGGAGCCAGCGCCGTCCGGTCTCTTCAAGAGCGGTCATCAAGGACCGGTGGATCGGCTCGCGATGGTGGCAACCGGTGAGTCTTCACCCCAAAAATGACATCAGGCCGTGGTGGTGAATCAGCCACCACGGCCCGTGTACCTTACCCCTTCAGATAGGTGGTTCTGGTTTGATTCAAGTGTGCCCTCTCGATGTCGGTTGAAGTCCCAGTGGCTCGGTGCGGACGTGGCGGGACCTGGCTATGCTTGCAATCCGCTGGCGCCAAGCGCAGTAGCGGCATTGCCTTGTCGGGGACGACAGCGGATCGTGGGAGGCTTTCTCTGGGGAACTGTTTTGACTAGAACACCCAGTGAGTCCTGCGCCGGCCTCGGATCCAGCTGTCTCGTCCGAGCAGGCACATCATCTCTCGGCCGGAGATGCTCATGTGGTCAAACGGCTGCTACCACGTTGAACCCTGCTTGTTGCTGTATTTGGACTGGCGTAACTCGTACAAGGCTCTCTGAGCGGAGCCCTTGTTCCGATGGCGTAGATGCCCGGCACACCAGTGGCTGGGCGAGAGGCATTTTCAGCTTCCGGCGGACACGCTGCCGTCGGCTATGATCTCATATGTATGAAACGCCGGATGATAACGCGGCAATCAGTCCACTCTTAGTCAGGGGTACCCCATACACCGGAGTTTCCGCTGAGCGGACAGCTAACCAGACGCGTTGCGGTGAAGGTATTTAACTCAGGATTGATTGACAGAAGGGTTTCTGCCTGATAACTCGATAAGGTAAGATGGTTAGATATAGAACAATTAGACTGTGGAAATATCTAGACAGATAGACTGCTAGACATTAAGCTGATTAGCGTGCTAGATATTCAGACAGCTAGACAGCTAGACAGCTAGACAGCTAGACAGGTGACAGGACATGATTGTTGCCGTGCTTGGCGAGAAAGGTGGAACCGGCAAGACTACAATTGCGGTGCACTTGGCGGGTTGGCGTCTCTGCGCCGGTAGGGAAGTGATGCTGATTGACGCTGACCGGCAGGGCAGCGCGAGTCTTTGGGTTGAGTCAAGACATGGACACCAGCTTGCCGCGCCGACCGCGGTCCAGAAGTTCGACGGCGGCCTTCGGCGCGCCATCGGGGACTTGGCTCGACGCTATGATGACATCGTAGTCGATATAGGCTCAGGTGAGGGCGCAGCGATTGAGAACACATTACGTGTTGCAGACGTCGCCATTGTGCCGGTGCAGCCGAATGGCATGGACATCTGGACAATGGGGCTGTTGGACGAACTGACGGTTGCTGCCCTTGACTTGAATGATGGCCTAAAGGTCAGGGTGGTATTGAACCGGGCTTCTCACCATCATGCTAGTCGCGATGTCCAATCTGCCATGACGGCGCTGCAGGCCTGCCAGGCCATCGAAGTGTCAGATCTGGTGATCCGGGAGCGCTCATCGATAAGGCGAGCTGTGCCGGCGGGGATGCTGGTGAACGAATACCGGCCGCGGGATCCGAAAGGCTCAGAAGAGATTGCCGCCGTCTATCGGCTGGTCTTTGCGGAAGGGTCTCCGGACCCCGTTGAGAGCGATGGAGATTGAGCAGATGATGGATATGAATATAAGGCGAAGCGATAGTGGGGCCAGGGCACAGCCGCGCCGCGCAAGCGGACCGGGCACTCGTCCGGGACCCAAACCCACTGTGGACGCTGATAGCGATACCTATCGTGTGGTCAGTGTCAGGATGTCCGATGACTTCAGCGTGCGGCTGAAGCTCGCCGCAACTCTAGCAGGCATTACTCAGCGTGAGCTCATCATCACGGCGGTGCAGCCCGAAGTGGACCGGATACTCAAGGAGCACAACCTGTCCGTATGACTGTGTCCACAGCTGAAGCCTGTGAATTCTCAGTTACCAACCTTGCAAACGCCGGGTTCCCGGTTCCTGTTCGTGCACACTTTCCTAATCCCGAATCCACCGAAGGAGGGCGTCGGGTCAGCGACGCGAAGCGGCAAGAAGGTGCTCCCGTGCTTCTGGGATAATGGTTTTGAAACAGAAAACCGACCCCGGACAAGGAGCACCCAATAGATGCTGCCACGCCACCACCCCGACCGCATCCGCATCGCCTTCGACGATTACCGCGTGGTGGCCAACGCCGGGCTGGTCCTTCCTGCCACCCTCGCCCTGCGCCAGCCCCAACTCCTCCAGAAGCACCTCGACTTGGGCAATGCCCCGGGCCGGGCCAATACCGGCGACAAGATGATGACGCTGGTCGCTTCCGCGCTGGCTGGCGGCGACTGCATCGACGACGCCGATGCGTTGCGCGCTGGCGGGGCGGCCTGCACTCTCGGCAGCGTAGTCAAGGCGCCATCCACCCCCCGCTTTCGCGAGGGCAGGCTCTGGGCATCTTCCTGCGCAGCTTTCGCTGGGGCCACGTCCGCCAACTGGACCGGGTGAGCCGCGAGTTGCTGGCCCGCGCCTGGCAGGCCGGAGCCGGACCCGGCGACGCGCCATACACCATCGACCTTGATTCGACCATCTGCGAGACCTACGGCCTGGCCAAGGAGGGAGCCCGCCACCACAGCCTGCCCCGTACTTGATACGGGGGCTACACCGGCAAGCGGGGCTATCACCCGCTGCTGGCCGTCGCCGCCGGAACCGGCGACGTGCTGATGTCCCGGCTGCGCGAGGGCCGCGCCAACACCGCCCGGGGCGCCGCCCACTTCCTGCGGGAGACGGTGGGGCGGGTGTGCTACGCCGGGGCCAGGGGACAACTCACCATGCGGGCCGACAGCGGCTTCTACACCCACACCGTGGTCGCCGTCTGCCGCCGGACGAAGGTCCGCTTCTCCATCACCATCCGCCAGCACCAGAGCCTGCGGAATCTCATCGAGGCTGTACCCGAGGCGGACTGGACGCCGATTCCCTACTGGATGGAGGGTGCCGCCGCCGTGGCCGAGACCACCTACGTCCCCTTCCCGAGTGAGCCCGGCGCCGCGCCGGTACGGCACATCGTCCGGCGGGTGAAGCCCACGCCCGGTTCCCAACTGGCCCTCTTCGCCACCTACAGCTATCACGGCTTCATCACCGACCGGGACGGGGAGATGTCGAACTGGAGGTCGGCCATCGCCGCCACGCCGAGATCGAGAATGCCATACGCGACCTCGAGTACGGCGTCGGGCTGAACCATCTCCCCTCGGGCCACTTCGCCGCCAACGCTGCCTGCCTGACGGCAACGTCGGTGCCTGAGGCACCCAACGGACAACCGAACGTCCCCGCCAACTCGCACCAACCCGGTCCGCGAGGGTCTCTTGCTGCGTCCTATCCTCGCCATCTCGCTCTTCCCAACGTCCCCAGACGGCCACAAGGTCTCCCTGCGGAGACTGAAGACAGACATCGGCCCCCCTCTACCCGAAATCGTGCCCGGACCATCGCCTCCCCTTGCCCCTCATCGCCCATCCCGCTGCTGTAACCTCATCCCTTCGGTGTGGATTCGGGTTAAGGCAGGGAAGGCGATGGAGCAGGCTGTGGGGCGGTTGTTGGGGTAGGGGTGATAAAATATGGACTGGCGCAATCAATAACTGCCATGGGACAACAGAAAATTAGGGTAGGGGAAGTAGAGATACCAAATGGCAATAATTGATCAATACCGTCGGAAAGCGGAACAAGCTAGCGCCAATATTGCGAGGCTCCAAAAGGAGAAGAGTGATCTAACAAAGAAGCGTGCCGATATTCAAAAAAGGATTAACTCGGCGAGTGTCACAGCGCGTACGACAAAAAGTACTTCTACGGCGAACATGAAACTACGCGAAATTGCTCGGCTCCAGAAAGAATCGTCAGACAACGAAAGCAAGGTCTCTAGTGTTGATGGAAAGGTCGCGGCGGAGCAAAAGAAGCTGAATGATGCCCAAAAGTCGATTTCTAACGAAGAGACGAAGGAAGCTAAGAAGAGGCAACGGGAAGCTGACCAATTGAATCGTCAGACAAAGCGACAAATGACAGACATTGATACGGAGCTAAGAAGACATGACTACCTTCATCAAGAAGCTCTGTCCGAAATAGAAAAGCTCAAGAGATTGCCCGAAAGAATCACTGTTCTTTTTCTCGCATCAAACCCATCAGACCAAGAGCAACTTCGTCTCGATGAAGAAGCCCGTGCGATTCAGGACATGATTCGCAAGTCCGAGCATCGTGATGCCGTGAAATTGGAATCCCGTTGGGCTGTTCGACCAAGGGATGTGTTGCAAGCAATTAACGAATGCAACCCAAGAATTGTTCACTTCAGCGGTCATGGTTCAGACGCCGATGAAATCGTTTTTCAGGACGAGTCTGGTAACACGACGCTGATCACGCCAGAAGCCATAGTTCAGTTGATGCGGGCTTGTCCCGATACCATCCAATTGGTGTTCTTCAATACTTGCTACTCTCGCAATCTAGCTGAAGCGATAGTGACGCATGTTCAAGCCGCTGTGGGTATGAATGCATCAATTGGTGATAATGCGGCTCGGATTTTCGCGGCCCAATTCTACTCTGCCATTGGATTTGGCAAATCGGTGAACGTGGCATTTGAGCAAGCGAAAGCTGCATTAATGTTGGAAGGTATTCATGAAGAGGACACACCTGAACTATTTGTAGCGAATGGAACAGACTCAAACATGTTATTTATAGTTAGACCACCACTTGAAAGCATTAACTACCCTTACTCTATCTGACAGTGGAGCATCCATAACAGCCATACGGTCTGCCAACTTGTTGACGTACGAGAGAAAAACGTTGGCATCCCAATAGATAACCCAGTGTGTATCAGGCATCTCTCAGCTGCTGGATAACCTCTTCAGGCAAAGGGTCTCCGTCCTGCCAAGGAGCAGCGCCCCTCGCCAGCCGGTAAGACCCGGACGCTGCCTCCTGAAGTAATTCAACGTTGGCTATTTGCCGGACGGCTATCGTACGGCCTGTAGCCACTTCCCTTGAGACCTGGCCACTAACCCTTGCCCGTCGCCCCCAGGCTTCCCGCATGATCTCTTCCTGGCCTTGCGCCAGATAGCAGGCAACTGCCTTATCGTGGACCGTGTCATACAGGTTGAATCGCAGACCGGCACGGTTGCTCAGCGTTTGCACCCTGCCGATAACTGTTCCAATAGCGGACGTTGTGGCGGGTAGGCCCGACAGCTTCCCATTGCCGTAAATCGCGTAGTCGGCGTCAGGGGTCCCAAACCGCACGTACTCTACTAGGCGATTTCGCTACTCCGATTCCAGGATAGCCGAAGCAGAAGTCGATCACTGAACCGACGATTGTCGTCATCTGGCTGACTGCTCGAATCCGCCTTTTCCGGGTAATCCGACGAGGCGCTGATCTCCTTCCCCAGACGGCATAACGCTTTCCGGGGTTGTTTCATTTTTCGAACTGTCGGTTCTCCTGATCGACGCTGCCGGGAGCCGAAAAACATTGGGACGAAAATTTGCGCGTCGCGCCCCGGGACGGCGTTTTCGATTTCCACGTATAAAACATCCCGTCGAATCCCGGAAAAGCCGTCTCTGGCCGTCTCAGGGCGCTCCGGGAGCAACCTCTGTCGCCAAGGCAAAATTTGGCGGTGAATTCAGGGCCTCGGGTGCGCTACGCATTGGCCCAACTGTCCCGATGCGGCGCGGCCTGACCCCACTCGAAACGAGCAGGTTTCCTACTTGAAAACGGCTCGCACCCCCATCTCAGGTTGAGTCACAAAGGGCCTACCGGGTATAATTCAGGTAGTCAAAAACGAACAAAAAAGTTGACCGCCCAACGCTCGCAACGCCGGGCGGCCGCTTGCCCCTTCCGACCAGCTAAATCATCGTGGGCGATTTCTATTTTAATCGCGTCAGACAACCCAAACAACCCCCGAAAAGCGGCTACGGCTTCTTGGATGCCGTTGTCAAGGGGGTTACCTCCCGTGCCGGCACACTGGTCGAGATCCTGGATGCACCCCACCAGCACGGCGGCAACCCAGGTTATCCCGCTGAAGACATGCTCAGCGCCTGCGTCATGCAATTTGCTCTCGGCGAACGCTACACCAACGCCTTCCTCGACAAACTGGGCAGTAACGAACGCTTCCTCGAAATCTGCGGCCTGCCGTGGGCTCCCAGCGAGCGGGCATACAGCCAGTTCAAGAAGCACAAGCTGGCCAATCACAAGGGCCTGATACAGTCCATCATCGTCGACCTGTTCCTCGAATGCGGCGTCGAGATCGAACGGCTGCGCGCGCTGGGCCTCGTGCCCGTGGACAGGCCGCCGCTGGGTGCGGGGCTGGTCATGGACAGCACCGATATTGAGGCTTGGGCGTGTCCTGGCAGAAAGAGCCGGAAGACCGGCGAGGATAAGCCGTCCAAAGACTCCGACGCCCAGTGGGGACACCGCACTGCCAAGAACGTGCGCTCTTACACGGCCCGATCGGGGAAAAGCCGGAGTGTCAAGAAAGGCACTGGCAAAAAGGGCGCGGCCGGCCAGAAGGAGAGCAAGGATGAGCTGTACTTCGGCTACAAGGTCAACGTCATCGTTGACGCTAACCACGGATTGCCGCTGTTCGCCGAGACTCGTCCCGCTAACGCCAGCGACGTGGTCGTGATGGTCCAGGACCTGGACAACTGCGTGGCCCTGTACCGGACGCTGAGCCCGCGGTACTTCTTGGGCGACAAGGGCTACGACAGCCTGAAAAACATCCTGCACGTGATCAGCTTGGGCATGATACCGGTCATCGCCATCCGGTTGCCCGAAAAGGACCCGGAGACCGGCCAACGGCTGTACGACGGCGCCTACGTCGAGGACGGCCGGCCGCTCTCTGCCTGCAGTTGTCCCATGGAATACATCGAGACGGACCCAGAGCAGGGTCACCTGTTCCAGTGTCCGCCGGACGGTTGCTACCTCAAAAACAAAGCTGGCGTCGCGACGCACTGCAACGAACAACGCTACGTGAAGCCGGAAGGCCGGCTGTTGCGGATAGTGGGCTTGCTGCCCCGCTGCTCGGATGAGTGGAAGATTGAGTACAAAAAGCGGCCCATCGTTGAGCGGCATTTCAGCAGTGGCAAGCACAGTCGCCTGATGGACCAGCACCGCTACTTCAACATCTTCCAAATGTCGCTGCATGTGCTGATGTCCATGCTCACCTACTTGGCCACGGCGCTGGCGCACCTCAAGGCCGATGATTACGCCCACATGAGGTACATGAGAATCAAGCTGCCGAAGGCGCGACGCAGGGAACCTGAACAGCCGCCGGAGAGGGCCTGCCGCGACCCTGGTTGCACCTGCTGTGGTCGATGGCGCGAAGTTGCGTAATGCACAGCTGGTTAGTGGCATTGTTCAAGTAGGCTGCGTCGTTACGAAAACTGTAATCTGTCACACGCCGCCTGCTTGAGAACGACCTAAACTGTGCTGCCTATGCTGCCCCTGACGTCCGTCTGGTTCCCGATCCACAGGCATACCCAGGTTAAGGTTTATTGTCCCCATGATGAATGTGTGGTTGGCGGTGATAACTGCATAACTGTTCGTATGATTGGGACCATTGGCGGTGCCACGTGAGTGGTGCGCTGATATTGCGATTGATCGCGGAAATTGGCGGCAACGTAATATGCAGGCTTTGATTAAGCCACTCAACTACGCCTCTACTGGTTGTTTTCGGTCGCGCTGTCTGCTGGTAGAGTGATTGCTTCAGGTTTCCATCTCAGAGAGTTTGGTCTTTGGGAACTGGAATTCGGGCTAAATTCTCGAATTCTTGTATTGGCGTCTGATTCCCGCCCTGGCGTTCCGTCGCTGGTCAGATAACGCTATGGGCTTCCGGCGCGGTTTACATGTTCGGATAGGAGTCGGACATACAGCGGCGATACCCGCTTGATGGACGTAAGGGATGCGGTGGGTGACATCTTCCGCGTGAAGTTGGACGACGAGTGCGGGGTCAACGACCGGTGCATACATTCGTCCTATCCACTTGACTGCAGCTACTGACGGAAGGAGGACGACCGTGGTTAACAAGAAGCTGTTGTTGGGCACTGGCATTCCGGTGCTGCTGCTCGCCCTGGTGGGCGTTGTGTTTTGGGCCTACAGTGCGATGTTTGCTGGCGGAGGGTCGGCGGGTTCGTGGTACGACTATCGGACTGGCGATAGGCTGTTGGCCGAATCTGACGTGATAGTGTCGGCGACGTATCTTGGTGAGGAATCTCATATGATACCGACCTACACGACGGACGATGGTGAGGTGCTCTCAACGGTGACGGAAGCATTCCAGCGTTTCCGGGTGGTGGAGGTATTGAAGGGAGCAGCTACGGCTGGAGATGTGATGTACGTCGTCAACTCTGAGGGGTACACGAGTGTCACGGCAGATTTGGAGCCGAGGTCCGGTGAGTACGATGGAATCGACCTGACGGCTGACCAGGACTACGTCATGTTCTTGGAACGCAGGGCGAGACCGGACGGGTATCCGTCGCAGTACGGGGATACTCTGTGGACACGTCCCGGGGAGCCCGCGATTGCGCAATTGGACGATGCTGGGCGTCTCACGTTCCTTGCCACCACCAGGTACAAAGATACGATTGAAGAGGAGGGTCTAGATCGAGTGTCTGGTTCGGACGCGCCTTTTGAGATGACAAAGGAAGACATCGCGAATTCGGTCGCGGAGAAGTAAGTCGGCGACGCTGGGTGTGTCCTGGCGTCGCCTGCACGGTTTCGGGCGGCATGACCCCATGCCGCCCGTTTCGCCGGTTGTTGGGGAAGTTAGCAAAAGGAAAACGGCGCTGGGAGCCGCAGGCGCAGGGTTCGGAATCGACCAAGCCCCCGGACTCACGGGGTGCCCGGAAGGGAAGATGCTGCGGTGCAATGGTGAAACTAAATTCGTCGCGAAGCTACCCGCTTTCAGTCGTCGCTCAAGCAAATCGTGAGTAGCGAAATCGCCTCTGGTACGGTTTGCCGACGCCCTTGACACCCGTACCGGCGGCCAGCGGCGATCTTCCGAAAAATAGCCGCCAGGGCGATGGTGCGCTCCAGGCTTTCGAGGCAGGATGCGGAGTACCGGCTGGAGGCCTTCAGGCTGACTATGAAGCGTCTGCCCGCCTCCCGAAGACAGAGACCAGAAACCTGCTTGACGGTCATTCATCATGGTGGCGCCTGAGAGCGGAATGCCGTCATTTCGTATCTGAAAATGCCCTTTTGGAGGGCTCTGGTGGGCTAGAATAGTCTGGAAGACCGGGCGGACAAAAACATCTGAGGGGGAAAGAGATGCGATACAAGGGGGATTTTCTGGCGGGCCTGCTTGCGGGAGCAGTGGCTGGCGCCGTTGCAGCATTGCTCCTGACCCCGAAAAGTGGTAGCGAGGCCAGGGAATTCATTGCCGATCGAGCAGTCAGACTCAGGGAGAGGGCCGAGGGTCCATTATCCAACATCCGGGGGACGGCCTAGCGTCCTGTATCTAAAGTGCGTCGGCAAAAGCGGGCCACGCCGGCCAGGATTTGGTCAGCGGTCTTGGTCCAGACCAAGGGCTTGGGGTCTTCGTTGGTGACGTCCAGGTAACGGTAGATGGCAGCTTCCAGTTCACCGCTGCTCTGATGCACTCCACGGCGCAACTGCTTTTCGGTGAGCAGCCCAAACCAGCGCTCCACCAGGTTCAGCCAGGAGGCGCTGGTGGGTGTGAAATGGATATGGAAGCGGGGCCGTTTGGCGAACCAGTTCCGGACCAGCACCGCCTTGTGGGTGGCGTAGTTGTCCGCAATCAGGTGCATGTCCAACCCGGCGGGCGCCTCGGACTCGATGGCATCGAGGAACTTGCGGAACTCCACGGCCCGGTGGCGGCGGTGGCACTGGCCAATCACCTTGCCGGTCCTGGCGTCCAACGCGGCGAAGAGGGACGTGGCGACGTGGCGCAGTAATCATGGGTGCGCCGCTCCACCTGCCCGGGCGCAGGGGCAACAGCGGCCTGGTGCGGTCCAGGGCCTGAATCTGGGACTTCTCGTCCACGCACAAGACCAACGCCCGGTCCGGCGGATCAAGGTAGAGTCCCACAATGTCCCGCACCTTTTCGATGAAGAAGGGGTCCGCCGACAGCTTGAAGGCTTCGGTGCGGTGAGGTTGCAGTGCGAAGGCGCGCCAGATGCGGCTGACCGTGGTGTGGCTCATACCGGAACGCTGGGCCATGGACCGGGTGCTCCAGTGCGTGGCGTCCCTGGGTGTGGACTCCAGCGTCAGCGTAATCACCCGTTCCACGTCTTCATCAGTAACCGCTCGCGGCCGGCCGCTGCGGGGCTCGTCCGACAGGCCGTCCAATCGCCGTTCCAAGAACCGGGAACGCCACTTCCCCACCGTTTCGTCGGACACCTCCAAGTCGGCAGCCACTGCGATGTTGCTGCGGCCATTGGTACAGCCCAGAGTCATTCTGGCCCGCAGCGCCAGGCCCTGGGCCGTCTTGGGGCGGCGAACCCACCGTTCCAGCGTTTCCCTTTCGGTGTCGTCCAATATCAGCGGCGGCATTGGCCTTCCGATCGCCATGATCATCCCTCTCCTGAGTCGGTGATCGAAAGGATACCTCATTGCGAACACTATTACTACTAACTTCAGTTACACCACAGTAGCTTGTGCTATGGGGGGCTACCTGTCCTAGCCAGCTAAGATTGCTACTCAGCTGGCCAGAACCGTCACGAGCACTTGGTAATTCCGCATATTGGGCGCCAAGGATAACAGCTCACCGGATATGGCTGGTTTTGCCAATTCAGTGATGGTGCGGTATCTGGACTATAACGAAATTGGTGTGGGTGGTCATCCCAGTGACTCGATTCCCGGCGCTCTTGCCATGGCCGACTATCTGGGAAGTGACGGCCAAGATTAACATGATGAAGCAGTCGTTACGAACCCTCCGTCTTAGACCATAGATTTCAGAAAGCGGTAAGGCGGGGTTAAGCCGACGCAATCCAGTCGACGGCACGTTCCCCTATCATGACAACCGTTGCATGGCTACCACCTGACCTTGTAACCCGTGGCATCACCGACGCATCGACCACCGACAACCCCTTTACTCCCTTGACGCTGCAGTATTGATCAACAACCGCCATTGGGTCTGAATCCGGGCCCATCTTGCATGTGCCGGACACATGCCTGGCTGTTCCAACGGTTTGGCGTATATAGAGGTCCAAAGCGTCGTCGTCGGCCAGAATGTCATCCGTTGGGTGGAGCCGGTAATCGGCCACGTCTTTATACGCATTGGATTCAAGGAATCTAATCGCCATTCGCACGCCTTCCCGCACCCGACGAATGTCGTTTGGATGCTGAAGATAGCGGTAGTTAAAGGCCGGCTGCACTGAGGGATCGGCAGACGCAAGCCTGACGTATCCTGAGCCGTCGGGTAGCCCGAGGGTGCACGAGATTCGCGCCACCCGGTCCGGGGGAACTTCACCGTTCAGGTACTTGGTCCGGAAACCGGGGACGCGCTCCGGCCGTTCGTCAACCATTGGGGTGGTCCTCAGCAACATATCATTGGCTTCGCTGGACCCGTGGGAGGTGTAGTGTAAACAAAAGCGCGCCGCATCGGCATCAGCAGCCAGGGTCATTCCGTCTTTGACTTTAAAGGTAATCTGGGCGCTCAGGTGGTTAAATAGGTTCTGTCCCACTCCGGGAAGCTCATGAACGAGAGGTATCCCAAATTGCTGAAGTTGGTCATTGGGGCCGATTCCCGATAGCATGAGCAGGTGGGGCGACTTGATAGCCCCAGCGCTCAACACAACCCGGTCTGCTTCAACGTTGAAAATCTCGCCTCCGCTTTCTACTTCCACACCGACGGCCTTTAGATCCTTGATCAATACCTTTCTGACTAAAACCCCTCCCCTCACCGTAAGGTTAAGACGATGGCGCATGGGATTTAGGTGAGTGATAGCAGCGCTCATCCTCCAGCCGTCCAGGTTGTTCGAGGGCCACACGCCAACGCCCGAGGGGTTCGGGCCATTGGTATCCTCGACTGCCCCATAACCCGCCTCCAAACAGGCTGCGTGGAAGGCCTTTTGGATGTCTGTCCAGGGCCCGGATTGACGACGCCTTACTGGCATCGGTCCGTCGGTTCCATGAAAATCATCCCGAATGTCGAGATCGTGCTCAGATTTTCTAAAGTAAGGCAGTACCTTGTCATAAGACCATTCATCGTTGCCCATACCAGACCAGGAGTCGAAATCCTCAGGTAACCCCCTTTGCATTGCCTGACCGTTGATGGACGACCCTCCTCCGATCACCTTGCCCTGCGCTACGTGAATCTCCCCTTGCTCCTCGGTGATCGTTCCCCGCAGGGCCCAGTTATGTTCCGAGTCTGGGGATTCTGCAAAACTTGTGTGGCCGAACTTTATCTCGTCCGGAAGATAGGCTGGATCAGGGTAATCTGGCCCGGCTTCCAGCAACAGAACGGAGGTATTCGCGTTTTCAGCCAATCTGCTGGCCAACACCGACCCAGCTGCTCCCCCACCGACGATAACAACGTCATATTTCATGGGCCCTCCTTAAATGCTTCGTCTTCTAACATAGGATTTCCCAGTTTTAACTGATTCCGCTGAGGATAGGACGTTTTGGGATTTCTCCAATTATAAACCGCCCTTGACATGTCGCCCAAGGAACAAACGGGCGTCTCGTAGGTTTTGCTGACGCTGTTTCCCTCCCACTTCTTGAGCAATTGCCTCTCCACGTGCTATGCGACCCTCTCTCTCCAGGCGGGTTGTACATGATCCCGTCGCCATAGCGGTATGCGTTGTCGCCGCCCTTGACATGGCTACGAGTCGGGTACTCTCTACCGTCAAGCCAGGCCGGAAAATTGGACCTCAACAGACAGAATCGACGCCTCAGGCCGCGAAATGGGATTTGGGGCGTCTGTTGGATCAGAAGCCAGGTCACGCCACCGGGTCGGAACTCAGCACCTCGATGAGTTGCTGGATACGGCGATCGTCGTTTACAGTCTCCCAATGCTCAATCAGAATGTCAAAGGCGTAACTGTTCAGACTTGATGAGGCGAATATGCTGAATCTTCTTGCTGGGCGGAAAAACGATGGCGTCCGGGGCGCGATTGTGGCATAAGAGAACAATGAAAGCGGAATTGGACCTGAAGCAGGCGAGCCGGGAGACGCTGCTGGAGATTATCGCGGAACTGAGGCAGTGGGTCGAAAGCCTGGAGGCCCGGCTGTCCGGCGGCGGGCTGGGGGCCAGGATGCTGGGCCACCGCCGGCCGCCAGGGGCAAGAAGCCGGCGGAGCAGGAGAAGAAGCCGCGCAAAAAGCGTCCCCACGACTTCGCCCGGCCGCGGATGGAACCCGCCGGGCGGGTGGTCCACGCCCCGGAGTCCTGCCCCGAATGCCATACCACCCTGAGCGGGGGTTGGGTGCAGCGGACCCGGGAGGTCATCGAACTTCCGGTGTGTCCTGCCGAAGTTACAGAACACGTCTTCATCGCCCGGAGGTGTCCGCTGTGCCGGAAACGGCGGCTGCCCCAGGACCCTCTGAAAGGTCTGGCTGTAGGCCGCCAGCGCCTGGGGGTCAACCCCGTATCCAGTACGGGGCAGGCTCTGTCAAGCCTGATCGTGACCCTGCGGGAAGAGGCGGCTGCCCGCAAGGACCATCCGATGGTATCTGCGAACGTTCCATCATCCATCTGATTGCTATCTTCTTCCTTTCCCTGTTGCTGAGGGGTGCTGTTGGGCTGGTCCCGTACCGGCGTCTTGCCGCGCTTCGACCTGGTCCTGCCCCTTGGGGCGGTGGTGTCCGGGGTTGTCAGGGGTCCTCCCGCCGCTCCTGGATGGCCCGGGCCGGCGGCAGTCTGCGGTTCCGGTCTCTTCTGTCCTCCGGGGTGAGGATGGTTTCCCTGCCTCTCCGGCTCCAGCCGGGCCCCGCCGGGGTTGCTCCGGCTACACGTCCAGGTTCTGGACGCTGCGGGCGTGGGTCGAGATGAAGTTCCGGCGCGGCTCCACCACCTCGCCCATCAGCAGCGTGAACACGCCGTCGGCGTGGGCTGCGTCCTCGATTTCCACCTGCAGCATCTGCCTGCTCTCGGGGTCCATCGTGGTCTCCCAGAGCTGGCCGGGGTTCATCTCGCCCAGCCCCTTGTAGCGCTGCAGCCGGACTCCCCCGGCGTCCCCGGTCTCCCCCACCATCCGGTCCTTCTCGTCCTCGTCGAAGGCGTACCGGACGTTCCGGCCCCTCTGTATCCGGTACAGCGGGGGCTGGGCGATGTAGAGCCGGCCGGCCTCTATCATGTCGGGCATCCTTCTGAATATGAACGTCAGTATCAGGGTGCGGATGTGGGAGCCGTCCACGTCGGCGTCGGTCATGATGATGATCTTGTGGTACCGCATCCTCTCCGGCTGGAACTCCGGGCCCTCGCCGGCCCCGATGGCGGACACCAGGGCGCGGATTTCCTCGTGGGCGATCATCTTCTCCGGCTGCCGGAGCACCCTCTCGACGTTCATGATCTTGCCCTTGAGGGGCAGGATGGCCTGGAAGGCCCGGTCCCGGCCCATCTTGGCGGAGCCGCCCGCCGACTCTCCCTCGACGATGTAGAGCTCGGACCGGGACGGGTCCCGTTCGCTGCAGTCGGCCAGCTTGCCCGGCAGGGAGGAGCCGTCCATGGCGTTCTTCCGGAGGACCATCTCCCGGGCCCTCCGGGCAGCCTCCCGGGCCTTCCGGGAGGTGAGGCACTTGTCGATGATTTTCTTGGCCTCGGCCTGGTTGTCCTCGAGGTACCGGGTCAGCCCCTCGGCCACCACGGACTCCGCGGCCGTCCTGGTCTCGGCGTTGCCGAGCTTGGTCTTGGTCTGCCCCTCGAACTGGGGGTCCGGGAGCCGGACGCTTATGACGGCGGCCAGCCCCTCCCGGACGTCCTCCCCGGCCAGGTTGGCCTCGGCCTCCTTCAGGAAGCCCTGCTTCCTGGCGTAGTCGTTTATGACCCGGGTGAGGGCGGAGCGGAACCCGGTGACGTGGGACCCGCCCTCCTGGGTGTTGATGCAGTTGGCGAAGGACAGGACAGACTCGGCGAAGCCGTCGTTGTACTGGATGGCGAACTCGACGGAGGTCTCGTCCACGGTCTTCTCGAAATGGCAGGGCAGTTCCTGGATGGCCTTCCGGTTTCGGTTCACGTTCTTGACCATGCTGGCGATGCCGCTGTCGAAGAAGTAGGTGCGTTCTATGTCGCCCTGCCTCTTCTCGAGGCTCCATTCGGACCGGAAGTTTATCTCCAGGGACTTGTTGAGGTAGGCGACCTCCTTGAAGTGGCCGGCCAGCGTGTCGAAGTCGTAGTCAATCACCGGGAATATCTGCGGGTCCGGCCGGAACGAGACCCGGGTGCCGTGCTGGTCGGTCCTGCCGGAGCGTTTCAGCTCCCCGTTGGGTTCGCCCCGCCGGTATTCCTGGAAGTGGGTCCGGCCGTCCCTGCTCACCTCTGCCCGGAGGTGTTCCGAGAGGGCGTTCACGACCGAGGCGCCGACGCCGTGGAGCCCGCCGGAGACCTTGTAGGCCCCGCCGCCGAACTTCCCCCCTGCGTGCAGGGTGGTCATGACGGTCTCGAGGGCGGAGACGCCGGTGAGGGGGTGCTTGTCGACCGGGATGCCCCGGCCGTTGTCCGCCACGGTGACCGTGCCGTCTCCGGCGATGCCGATGGAGATGGAGTTGCAGTGGCCGGCCATGGCCTCGTCCACGGAGTTGTCGACGATCTCGTAGACGAGGTGGTGGATGCCGCGCAGGTCGGTTGAGCCGATGTACATGCCCGGCCTCTTCCGGACGGCCTCCAGCCCCTCGAGGACCTGGATGTCGCTGGCGGTGTAGTTGTCCTCCGGGGCCTTCCTGGCGCGGGGCTTGGTCGCGCCGGTGTCCTGGCCCCGCGGCGGTTGGGGTTGCTGTTGTCCGGGTTCTTCCGCTCCGGGGTCTTCCGCCCTGGGCTCCGGCGCCGGCGCGGCCTGCGGCTCCCCTGGTTCAGGGAGCCGGGGCTCCTGGGTCCGGCTGGCGGGCGGGGTGTGCTGGACGTCCGCCGGGGTCTCCTGCGGCCGGGTCCCGGTGTCCGGCTCGGGCTCCGGATCTTCCTGGGGGATATCGAAGGCTGTCTGCATGGGCGGTGCGGTCCTCCCGGGTTGTCTGTTGAGTTGGATTATATGATGCCCTTCCGGGGTTTGCCGTTGTCCGGGGTTATCTCCGTTCTCCTGCGGTGGCCCTGCACCCTTTCAGGCGGGCCCTTCCCGTGCGGTCCTTTCCGCGGTTGGCGCTCTCCACAGTTCCGGTGGACGTGACCTTTTCTCCCCTGTCGAATTCCGCCACCAGGTCCAGGTCATCGAACCGGCACAGGATGATATGGGCGTTGTTGTACCTTCCGCTCTGGAGCGTCACGGTCCCGTCCTCATGGACCCGGGGGCCTGGCCCGTTGCCTGGCCGTCTCCCCCGTGTGTTCCATGCGGGACCTGACGGGGTTTTCCTCGTGGGCCCCGGTCATTGCCCACGCCAGGTCGCTGGCCTCGGGCATTTCTGGCAGGCCGTCCGCAGAGTGTAAAAGGCGGAGCACAGGTGGCCGGTGACCGTGATCCCCCCGATCAACCCTCTCACAGCTCTTCCCTGATTCGCTTCTCGCCCTTCGGCATCAGGTATCCGATGCGAGGCTTGTTGAAAATATAGGTGGGACTGTCCGCGTCGTCGCCCAGCTTGCGCCGAATGTTCTTGACCGCGGTCCTAATCGGCCCGGAGTGTCCCGTGCCCCACACCCGCCCGGCGTGGACCGAGAGCTCGAAGAGCAGCCGGTACTCGATGTCGGCCAGCGGGACCGGACGGCCGGCGAGAGACACAGTGCGCTCGGCGTAGTCGATGGTCAGGTCCCCCGGCCGATAGGGCTCCGACGGCGCGACCGATTCGGGGGCGGCCCCCCGTTTCAGGGCTGTGTTGATTCTCGCCGCGAGCTCTGTCGGCGAGAACGGCTTGACGATATAGTCGACGGCCCCCGCCTCCAAGGCCCGCGCAATGATCTGGTCCCTGCCGTAGGCGGACAGGAAGATCACCGGCGCGTCGGAGAGTTCGGGGACGGTCTTCATCAGCTCGATGCCGTCGGTCCCCGGCAGCATGAGGTCAAGCAGGACCAGATCGGGCTTCTCCTCCGCCACGAGCCGGAGCGCCTCCGCCGAGTCCCCGGTCACAACCGGCGTGTAGCCCGCACTGGCGAGGGCGTCGCGGACGTACCTGAGCGCCTGGGGGTCGTCGTCCACCGCGAGTATGCGCACGTGTTCCCCCGCCATCCGCCGCGAGGAGCGAGTTGAGAGCCGGGCGGGTCCGTTTGCCGTGCCGCTCCCGGCCTCCTCGACCGTCGGTATCGTGAAGGTGAACCGCGCTCCCATGCCCGCCTCCCGAAGACAGAGACCAGAAACCTGCTTGACGGTCATTCATCATGGTGGCGCCTGAGAGCGGAATGCCGTCATTTCGTATCTGAAAATGCCCTTTTGGAGGGCTCTGGTGGGCTAGAATAGTCTGGAAGACCGGACGGACAAAAATATCTGAGGAGGGAAAGAGATGCGAAACAAGGGGGGTTTTCTGGCGGGCCTGCTTGCGGGAACAGTGGCCGGCGCCGTTGCGGCAATGCTCCTGACCCCGAAAAGTGGTAGCGAGGCCAGGGAATTCATTGCCGATCGAGCAGTCAGACTCAGGGAGAGGGCCGAGGGTCCATAATCCAACATCCGGGAGACGGCCTAGTAGTCCGAACTCTTTGAAATGATGAGTAGCAGAGATAGGCGGGATTGCTCGGCAACTCTTGGGTAATGTTGCTCCAAGTCAGGATGTACACCCTTCACGCCATCAATTCAAAGATGTTGCCCTACTAAACCAATACCAAGGTGGGATGTGCATTTATGGAGTCTCGAAGACCACCGAAAGGACTCCACAGCACCTCATATCACCTTTAAGCTCCAACTGGGTGGCCACCGACAGTGCGGTCTGGCGATATGTACATCCCACCGTGGCTTTAGTTTAGTATTACAACGACGCTTCCTCAATTTGCCCAGTTCTTGGTCGGAAATCGCTCCGCGGGAGGAAAGGCCACAAGGCTGGCAAGCGCGTGGGCAGGTAGCCATGGAGATGTGCTCAAGATCCTTTTATTGCGAACCGTCGTTGTAATACTAGCGGTAGCTACCCGCGGTTACTATGCCTCTACTCGTCAACTTCAAGAGACTACATCCATTCTCCGTCGGCTGAGTCGTCGACTGCGGACCATTAGGCCCACGCCTCCAGCCGCCAGGGCTGCGCCGATTCCCACGACCAGGGCTGTTGCCCAGACCAGTGGGCTGTAACCGCCGGTACTTGGAAGTGGCGTGTCTTGTGGTTCTTCGGGCGCTGGTCCACCGGTCCCGGCTTGAGGAGCATTCCCCTCCCCGAGAGCGTCGATGTCGGCTTGCGCTTGCCCAAGGAGGGCGGTCCGACTGCATATGCCAACAGTGTATCCGCCGTCAGCATAATTACTGTCGTGACCGTAGACGATGTACTCTTCCCCTTCGACAAAGGTGAACCCGCAGCTGCCGCCGGTTGGTGGTGTGGTGATGTACATGTCCTCGTGGACAGTGCCCTTCCACACAGCGCTGACCTCGAAGCCAACCGTGGTGCGGTCCTCAGGGGAGACAGAAGCTGCCTTGGGATCATAGGAGTGTTGGATCGAGACTGCTCTCCCCGCGAAAACTGCAGAAAACCTCTCCAGCTCTTCGGAAGGAGTCCCAGGTTGCGCACACTTACACGCGTGGACCTGCCCGGGGTCCCCAAGGAGCCAGAGGACACCCACCATGAGCGCGAGGCTCAATACGGCTGCTCGTACGGCCGTGGACCCAGTCCCCTGCCGCTTTGCAATCACTGGCCGCATGACCTATTTCCTTTCTCCTGGTTGACTCTGCTCTACGCCTCTATTGAGTAAGACGCTGCGAGAACCTGGATGGTTCCAATGAGTCTGCGTCCGCCGCGGAATCAGGAGTTAGTCCTCGCTGCGCATTCACAGCTGAAGAGAAGGTCAACCCCTGACTCAGGCTGGTTGCAACGGCATAGGCACGGGCGACATTGGCCGCCGACGCTGCCATCCTGCCATAATCATACGGCAGCAGCCCTTGGTGAGTCTCACAGTCCCAGCCGCATCTCGAAGATGGTTCTGTCTACCGTCAAAATAGGCCCGCTTTGGACCAAATGGCAATGTCGTAGTGACCGGACCTCCCAAAAGTAAAACCCCCGCCGTGTGAGCAGGGGCTTGGAAACTTCATCCTTCGCGTGCGGTGGGGAGTATGGCCGATTAAACCGCTAAAGTGAACCTAATCACAAAAGTTCTTGATTTTGTCCAGTTAGGTGGGGCTTATAGGAGCGCTCGCACATGAGCGCCCCTATAATGTCAAACAGCGTCGCCGGTGGACCAAGCGAACCCAACAAGTACTCCGTAGACGATTCAGGCGTGGAGATTGCAACGGGTGACCCCGCTGCAGGCGGCCTCTACCTTCTTGGACTCGCGCGCGAAGGCGTCACCCTACGGCGGGAGTTCCTGCGATTCCTGACGCGTCTGCGCTCGCAATCTGGCCTCGCGCCGGTTGGTTTCACTCGCTACACGACGATGCTCAGCTAGGCGCGCGGCCCGGTTGGGCGCCTGGGACCTACAGACGTCCTGGCGTAAGAGGATGCGCTACTCACTTCGCCGCCCGAGCGCACGTGCGTAGCTAGGCGTGCATCGGCGGTGAGAAACGCCTAGACTCCGTGCAGCCCAGCAACTGCATGGGGAACGGTTCTGCCATGCGTGCGTCGGTTCTATTAAGTCTCACCGGAAAGGACGGCAATGATGGAAACTTACATCGGGAAGACGATTTCCGATTTCACACTTCAGTCCAGCGATGGACAGACGATATCCCTTAGCAGTCTTCGCGGACAAAAGGTCCTGCTGTACTTCTTCACGAGTCCGGGCGGTGGTAATTGAACCCGCATGGCTCTTGGGTACCGAGAGCATGCTGCCGAGTTCACCGAGAAGAACGTCGTGCTGTTCGGAATCCATGACGGAAGCTTGGATGCTGCACGCCAGTGGGTCGAGAAAGAGCAGCTTCCGTTCGCGGTCCTGAACGACCCTGATCGACGAGTAGGCATTGAGCTAGGCATGTCCGCTCTCGATGGAGAGAGGTACGTCAAAGACCCGTCAGACGGGAAAAGGCCCGCAGTTGTCATCGACGAACACAGTGTGATCTGCGAGTGGGAACCCGACATGAACCACACCGATCAGATTGCAAAGTTACTGGAGCGTCTGTAGGATGACCTCAACGGTGCGGGCTTTTCGACTGTTGCCCGCCCTTGTGCAGCCGGCAAAACGGGGTTCAGCTCGGACTGTGGCTTAGCAGGCCGATGAAGAACATGTCGAGGGCGGCGAGACCCTAGTATTACAACGACGGTTCCTCAATGTGGTCAGCTTTTGGCCGGAAATCGCTTCGCTGAAGGCAAGGCCACAAAGCTATCAAACGCGTGGGCAACTCGCCATGAGGAGGCACTCAAGGTCTCTTTCTAGCGAAGCGTCGTTGTAATACTAGGGGGTCCCTCTCTACGATTACATAAAGGACGACCCCGATAGCCGGTAACCCTATTGCAATCCATTTCGTCCAATTGATGTTTTTCCATGAACCCATTTTTTAGCGATCCCACTAGTACTCAGTCAACCTGGTGTTAAGAATTATTCGAGGAAGGGGCTAATTGGGTTATCCTGTATGGCGGAAAGCGTTGATGGCGGGGGTGACGGTGATGGTCCGGGACAAGTACGCGGTGCGGCTGGCGGCGGAACAACGGGAAGAACTCCGGCATCTGATTCGGGTGGGTAAAAGCCCGGCAAGGGTGACCGCCAGGGCGCGGATTCTGCTCAAGAGCGATGACGGCTGGCCGGCGCCCCAAGTGGCTGAAGGGCTGGATGTAGCCCTGAGCACCGTATACCGGATCAAGCAGTGCTTCGCCGAAGAAGGGTTGGAGGGGGTTTTGCGGGACCGTCCCCAAGCCAACCGGCCCCGGAAGCTGGACGACCGGGGCGAAGCTCACCCCGTATCCAGTACGGGGCAGGCTCTGATCGCCCCCCGGTCGTGGCCGGGGGCAGGCTCTGGCCTGCACCCCGCCGCCGGCCGGGCATGACCACTGGACCCTGCGCCTGCTGGCCGGCAAGGTGGTGGAGTTGGGGCTGGCGCCCTCCATGTCCCACGAGGGGGTGCGAAAGCGTCTCAAAAAAACGCCCTCAAGCCGTGGCAGAAGAAGGAGTGGTGCATCCCCCAGGTGAGCGCGGAATTCGTGGCCAACATGGAGGATGTCCTGGATCTGTACGAAGAACCCTATGATCCCCAACGGCCGGTGGTCTGCTTTGACGAGACTTCAACCCAGTTGCTGGCAGAGACCCGGCCCGCCTTGCCACCCCAGCCGGGAATTCCGCGGCGGCAGGACTACGAATACCGGCGGGAGGGGACCCGCAACCTGTTCCTGGCCTGTGAACCCCTGGCCGGCTGGCGGCAAGTGACGGTGACCCAGCGGCGCACCATGCAGGACTTCGCGCATCAGATGCGCTGGCTGGTGGACGAAGTCTACCCGGACATCTCAGTAATCCGGGTGGTCCTGGACAATCTGAACACCCATCGCCGGGCATCGCTGTACGAGACTTTCCCGGCTGAGGAAGCCCGGCGGATTGCCAAGCGGCTGGAGTTTCATTACACCCCCAAGCACGGCAGTTGGCTCAACATGGCGGAGATCGAGTTTAGCGTCCTGTCCCGCTCCTGCCTGAAGCAGCGGATCCCCGGCGAGGAGGCTCTCCGGCGGGAAGTCCAGGCCCTGGTCAAGGAGCGCAATGCGGCCAGGGCCACCATCAACTGGCGGTTCAACACCCGGGACGCCCGAACCAAGCTTCACCGCCTTTACCCTTCCGATTTCACGGTTGACTGAGTACTAAACTAAAGCCAAGGTGGGATGTACATTCGAGGGGCGATGAAAATTGGCTTGGTTGCGCCAGTGAAGCCCTCTCATCCGTACTTGGAGAATGGTCCGGCACCACTGTTTGACCTCCACTATCTGCGCATTTCACCTTGGCTTTGGTTTAGTAGTTCAGCTATTTTGAATTGCTGGGTAAAGGGATTTCAGCTTGATGCGCGCGTCATCGGTGGTGAAGCGCCAGTCCACTCGCACCATGTCCCGGTTGCGCTGGTCCTGCCAGGCGTCAACTTCCCGGCGCAGCGCCTCTTGATCAGGAATCCGGCGGTCCGGGCACTGCCGGGCCAGCACTCCGATTTCAATTTCAGCCATAGCCTGCCCCGTACTCGATACGGGGTTGTCCATCACCAGCACAATCCGGTCCTTGTCCGGGTAGTCCTCGTCCACCAACTTCTTCACTTGGCGCGCCCAGTCCACTTTCGTCCGCCGGTCCGTCACTCCGACCCGCCGCCCCCCTTCCAGCGGCGCAAACAGCATGAAAAGGTTGCTGACCCCGTTGCGCTCGTCACAGTTTCGGGTGTCCGCGGGCTTGCTGACAGGGTTGTCAGTCTCTCCGATGCCGTTCCAGTTCAGCTTCCAGTTCGCGGACACGGGCTTCGGCGGCGGTCCGTCCCTCTTGTTCACGGCCGGCGCGGGCTTGGGCGTCATCAGCTAGGTCCTCGGCGGCAATGCGGGCGTCACGCTCTTCGTCGAAGGTCAGCAGGTAGCTCTGCGCCGCCGGGTCCCACCACCTCAGTCTCCCGTCTTCCCAGCACAGGTCCAGGCCCAGCACGTCGCTGTGCCCGTGGCGGTGGGCCGGTCCCATTTCCTGTATCTCGACCGGCTGGTATGCTCCCTCCACCAGCCGGTCGCCGGCCAGGGGCGCACTGTGATGCAGACCGCCCGAGGGGTCGAACCGCCAGTATTCGGGGATGCCGAAGGCGGCGTAGTCGTTCCGTTTCCCGGTGTAGTCCTCCCGTCCCGTGCTGGGGGATGCTACTTCCAGCACGAAGTCCGGCGGCTTGCCCTGGTCGCGGATGGAGTAGCCTCTCTGCTCGACTGCGAACGCCCGGTCCACGCCGAAGGCGATGAGCAGGTCCGGGATACGGTGGCCTTCCTGCTGCCCTGGGATCCTTCGCACTGGGATTTCGCTCAGAACGATGGTGGTGTCGTAACTTCCGAAGTGCCGGCGGAGGGTTGCCTGGTGAGCCGGCTGGTCCAGGTGGAGGGAGTTCTGCATATCGTCCCTGGGGGGGAAGTCTGGGAACTTTTCGGCCGACCTGGTGGCCGGCGTCTTCTTGATCGGCCTGCTGGTCATGGCGTTCCTCGAGCGGGTTGAGAAGGATGAAGTGTGGGGCCATTATATGGCATTGGGGTAAGCGGAGGCGGCTCAGATGGGGCGTTGTGTCAGAAGCCGGCGTCGCCTCTGAAACCTTCGTTTCCAGTTGCGCTTCGGTTATGGAGCCCGTTGCCGGTTGAGCATCAGTAGCTGCTCGAGCATCTCCGGCCCAGACAGGTCGTGAGGCCAGCCGTAGGCAGGGGCTATGGCATGGTCCAATTGTTCATGGAGGTTTTGCAGCCACGTGGGATAAGCGTTGTAGAGGTTGGTCAGCGTCCGTTTCTTCAAATCCGCAGCTGTCACGCCGGTAGGGTTGAGCCAGCCTTGCCGCAACTCGTCCAACTTCCGCGCCGCCTCTGCGATAGCCTCACGCTGTGCATCGGTGGGTTCCGGGAATGGGAAGGTCTCGAAGCAGGTGGTTGGAGTGTAGCGAAAACCGGATTCCACCTCGCGCAACTGGGTTCCCATCGCCAACGCCCAGACTTCGTGGAAGCGGGAATGTAATACGCCGAAGGTGTAATCATCATCGCGGGCAACGGCAATCAATGCGTGGTCGGGCAAAACATCCGCTGACAACCATGTGAACAGGCGATGCTTGGCCGTTGTCGGAGTGACCAGGTAGCGGCTCAACCCATCAAGGGCTTGCCGCATCCCTGGTCTAGGCTCCATGTGCAGCCACCAATTCTCGGCATATACCTTTCGCTTGTTGGTTACACGAACCGGCCTTACGTGTTCGTTCACGTATTCGAACGGAGCCTCATACAGAGCCGCCTCTGACAGAGGCAAGTCCACGCCAAAGTCGATTATCCATGTCCCGCTGGGGCGGGACGTTATATCTTTGCCATTGACTCGGGGGCGGACGACATCCCGGTTATCCCTGCCATCGGGATTTGGATGTTCCAACATGCTAAGTGCGACGGACTCCGAAATGTCGAATGGGCCACCCTTGGTATCTCCCATAAAGCCGATACCAAGGTTCTCCTTCAAGCGCCGCGCTTCAGTGATGTCCGGCCCCTCGGTGAGATTGGCGTTGATGGACCCAACGGTCTCGCCGTCCAGTTCGCGGACCGTCTCGGAACCATCGTCGAATCCGACAATGGACGTATGGACCGCCGCTCCTTCCAGGACCCACGGCTGGTCCGACCAAGCAAGAAAGATGTCCCCGCTCTCCTTGATGCGCCGCAGCACGTTTCGGTTCGCGCCGCTTCGTGCATTCCCTGTCCAGCATATCCCGGGCCTTCTCGAACCAGTAGCAGACCAGGTCGGCCTCGGCTGACACCCGCCCGTGGTACAGACTGAACAACGCATCAACGTACTCATCGCCCAGGTGGGCGCGAAGGAGTTTCCCGCCCAGGAAGGGCGGGTTGCCGATGATGAACTCAGCCGTCGGCCACTCCGGTTCCTGTGGATGCCCCGCGCCGTCGCAGGCAAGAACGGAGTCGGCCCTTTGGATGGACACAAGGGGGGATAAATAGGGCTGTGGTCATACGGGAAGCCGTTGTTCTGGTGCCACTGGATGTAGCCAATCCACAGGGCGGTGCGGGCCAACTCGGTGGCGTAGGGGTTGACCTCCAGTCCGCGCATCTGGTCCGGCTTGACCGTGGGCGTCAGGCCAGTCCACCCATTCATGGCCGCGAAGTCGATTACCTCTCTCTCCAGGTCGAGCAGGGAGCGCAGGGCCAGGTAGAGAAAGTTGCCGCTGCCGCAGGCCGGGTCCAGCACTTCAACCTCGAACAACCGCTGTTGGAACCCGCCCAGCCTGACCCGCGCCGCATCATCATGCCCGTCGCTCAGGAGGTTGCCGACCTCCTGCTGCACGGACTCCCACTCGCGGCGCAGTGGGGCCATCACCACCGGCTCGACCACCAGCATGATGTCATCGGCGCTGGTGTAGTGCGCGCCGAGATGGGCGCGCTTGGACGCGTCCAACGCCCGCTCGAACAGGGTCCCGAAGATTGACGGCTCGATGTTGCGCCAGTTCTTCCTGGTGGCCTCCTCCAGCCGCAACAGGGCGGTGCCGCTCAACTCCACCGTATCGGTGTTGCTGAACAGGTCGCCGTTGAAGCGGGCAATCTTGACGGCGCCGAATAGACCTCCGGTAGCCATCTGCCCGAACAGGTTGCGAATGGCCTCGTCGAACAGCTCGGGGTTGTGGTTATGTCCACGCACTATCTCCGAGAAGGGGTTGCCCGGCAGCAGCCCGGCATCCTCGGCGTAGAGGCAGAACACGATCTGGTTCAGATAGCGGGCCAGGTTTTCCGAGTCGCCGGTGCGCTGCTCCATGTCTTCGACGATGGCCTGGAAGAGGTCGGCGGTCTCCCTGGTAACCTGGTCCACGGTGCGGCCGGGGCGAAGTTGGTCCGGGTCGTAGAAGGCGTTGCGGAGTTTCGCCAGGTTGGCCTGCCGGGCCAATTCCGCCACCGGGACTTCGTAGAGCACCGTTTCCATACCGGGAAAGTTGGTGCGGATGCGGATGGTGTTGAAGGAAGAGACGATGAGCAGGGGCGGGGTCTTCAGGTGGACCTGGTACCGGAGCAACTGGTTCATCGCACCGTCAAGGTCGGCGTCGCCGCCCTTGAACTCCCAGCCGAAGCGGCCCTCAAGGTAGGCGTCGGGGACCCCGCCGGGCACCGGCTTTTCGAAGGTGAATACGTCCTTGTCGCCGTAGTCCCCGGGGGTGGGATGGCCAAGGATGCCGCAGATGTCCAGGAACATCTCCTGGGACGCCTGTTTCTCGCCAAAGTTGCTGCCGAGCCACTTGGCGACGAATGCCGTGGGACTCATGCGGGGTTCGCCCGGTGATATGTTCATACGCTCAGAGGCCGGCCATGGTGTCGGCTGGGACCACTTCCCCGGCCTCCGCTTCAGCCATCGCCTGCAGGGTCTCGGCGTTCGGATCGCCGCATTTGAAGCAGGGCGCCGTGTCGTGGGCGACGATGTGGCTGAGCATCTCCTGCAGCGCGTCGTCCAGCGCTACCTGTTCCTTTTTCAGGATCTCCCTTGCCTTGGCCAGGGTTTCCGAGCCCACTTCTGCCGTGAGGCGCGTCTTGCCCATCCTGTATTCTCTCCCGAGATTCTTGACCGATACTGTCAGCATGATTCGCCTCACCAGGGAGGGTTATCTCCGCCACTAGCAGGGGGTTGACTCCAAGGCTTCCCTCAATGCCCGCAGCTCTCGTTGGTAATCAGCTTCGAGCCGGCTTTCTTCATCGACTGCCTGGCGGACCCATTCCAGCGCTTCGTCAAGGCTTGGAAACCTTTCGGCGAATCCCATCACCGGAACATGGTCTGAATCCACCCAGATGGGGTGCCTGTCCGGTTTGTAGTCTCCGGATTCGGTTCGGTTGATGGTGATGGAATAACCGTTGCGGACCTCCCAATGCTCAACATGTGAATACTGGTTTGGCTTGCCCTGATGGACAGCAGCGGTTGCAACGCACCAGGCCGCCGCCTCGGCTGCGGTGTCGAAACTCCGGTATTGAGGATTGCCGTCCGCCGAGAATGCGTACACGTCGGCAGTGAATGTCCCCGTCCCTGCCGTGAGGCGGACGATGTTTCCATGGATTACTGCTGCGAACCCCGTGCCGCTGGCAAGTGGAAAAATCTGACGTTCGGCCATAGCGTTGCTATCTCCTGGCTCAGCCTCCGCTGCCATTATTTGGCAGGGCAGGGTTTTGGAGCAACCGCGACTTTCAGAGCAGAAGGGTGGGGTTGAAGCACGTCTCTGGCGTTTGATTCACGAGTGACTTTGAAGCCAAAAGAACCTACTCAGTCAGTACTGTCAGAGTCCTCCTCGCTAGGGGCTCGATCCCTATACTCATACTCGTACCTGAAGTCCTCTATATCATCAGGCTCCAGTCCCGCCTCGCTCATCAGCCGCACCGCCAGATTGTACAGGGCCGTAGTCCGGGCCCGAAGCACCGCAAACTCCCGGGCATGAGCCTCTTCCACCTGTTGTAATTTCCACGAAGCCCACCTGCCACGACTCTCTTCGCTCAACGGAGTATCGTAATCCACACAGGCAAAATGATGCGCCCTTGATCCCCGCGTACTCGGGGGACCGTAATACAACCGTTCCTCATGGACTTCAAACTGTTCTCCACATACCGCACAGTCCTGCCTCCCTCCAAACACCATCTGTTTCCTCCAAAAGCTCTGGCCCAAATTGCCCGAGTCAACCTACCACAGCTTCAAATTCGCCAAGACTCACAGGAGTGTACCCGTGACCCTCAGACCCTAGTCGAACAACTCGCTGTGGGAGGCCAGGCGTATGAGGTAGAGGTCCGTGGGATTGGGCTTGCTGTAGATAAGCACCAGGTCGGGCCTTATGTGGCAGTTGCGCTCTCCGGCCCGGTTCCCGTGCATGGGGTGGTCCCTGTACCTTGAGGGGATCTGCTGGTCGTTGGCCAGCAGTTGTAGGGCTGCGTCCAGTTGTTCGTCCAGGTGCAGCCCGTATTGGCCCCGTTTCTCTCGCCTGTAGTCCCGCCTGAAGCTGCGGCTGTGGCTAATCCTCCTCATTCAGGTCCGTGAATAGGTCAGCGATGGTGTCAGAAGTGATCAGGTCGCCGGCCTCCGCTTCAGCCATGGCCTGCTGGGTTTCCGGGTTCGGCTCACCGCACCTGAAGCAAGGCGCGGTGTCGTGAGAGACGATGTGGCTGAGCATCTCCTGCAGCGTCTCGTCCAGCGTTATCTGTTCCCTGTTCAGGATCTCCCTTGCCCTGGCCAAGGTTTCCGAGTCCACCTCTGCTATGAAGCGAGTCGTGCCCATCCTGTCTACTCCCCGAGCATGTCCTGATGTATTGTCTGGATGGTAGGTCAGGCGTTGTTCTGATGCAACTTGTCCAGCCCTTTGCAAGTCCCGTCCCTGACCGCCCTGATTATCGCCCTGCTCACCTTGAAGGTCCGGTGTGCCGCGCTGACGTTGCCGTTGTTGTTGGCTAGGAAGTCCCGAACGGCCTGGACCTTCTCGAAGTCCAGCGCCGGGGGCCTGCCGCCCGTCCTTCCCTCGGCCGCGGCGCGGTCCACGCCGGCCTTGATCCGGTCCCGGATGGTCCCTCTCTCCCATTCGGCCAGGGAGAGCAGCATGTGGAGCATGAGGCGGGCATTCGGGCTGTCGTCGCTCGTGTCCAGCTTCTCCGCCAGGGCGCGGATGTGGATCCCTTGATCGTGGAGATACTGGACGGTCCTGATTCCCTCGGCGAGGTTCCCCGCCAGCCGGTCGATTCTCGGGACCACGACCACGTCGCCGGGCTGGAGGGTCTCCCTGAGCGTATTCCAAGCCGGCCGACGCATATTCCGGCCCGAGGCGATGTCGGTGTAGATCCTGTCGTCTCTCAGCCCGTGGTCAGTGAGGATGCGGCGCTGGGTGGCCAGGCCGCTCTCCCCCTCGGCCTGGGAGACGCGGATGTAGCCGAAGGCTGCTGGTTCCATATAGCTTTCAACCGCTAAGAGGCAGGGTCATCTTTATCCCCTGACCCGCCGCCTTCTCCCTCTGAGTCCTCGACGGTCGGGATCCTCGTCCATTCGATGGATATAGCACCATCAATGCGCTCCAACCCGAGGGCCCTGGTGTCGGGATTCAACTGGTAATCGGCTTGGTCCAACAGGTCCTGAAAGTCTTTCTCCACACAATCCGGACACCTCTCCAACTCACCGTAAGCTCCGGTCTCCTATACTCTCGAAAGCTGTGCCCGCATTTCGCAGTGATGTTGAAAACCGGGCGTGATTCCAATTCGCCATAGCTTATGCTGAACTCAGCCATGATCTCCTCAAGAGGGGTGGTTTACCGGGACATGCCTTGGCTGCCGGGGGCTGGCGGAAAACAGGTGTTTTATTTCCACGCCATGATGATGGTCAGTCTGGCTCGACTTTCTGCCCAGTAGACGTGCCCGGCACGTTCAAGTATCCAAGAATCTCCGGAAATATTCTGCGCTGGTAGTGGTGTCGCCGTGAGTATCTTCGGACTGGCACAGAAGATTGGGATATGCAAACGGCCTGAGATACATACATTGCTCCTGCACCAATTCTTGGGGGGCAGGTCATTTTCGCCTCTGTGATCTCCGACGTGGCGCTGACCTCAGAACCGAGCTAACCTCGTTAGCGAGGATAGGGTCTGAGATTGGTTGCTGAGCGATGTCCCGATAAATGGGCTCCGCTAAGTCGGCCCGATTGAGCCAAAGCTGCAAGCGAGCACGGGCGTGTTTCAATCGCATCGATGATGGCATCAAAGCTAAACCTTCCTCGGTCACCTCACTTGCCTCTTCGTTGTGGCCAGACCGGAGCAGGGCAAAGCTCAAGTTAATGTATGACGCTTCCAAGACATTCGCCGGATGTTGTTCCCAATTGACCTTTCTAGCGCGGTTCGCCGGGGGGAGGCGTAATCTCAAATATGCTGCAGCGACATCCTCAGCGCTGAGGGTCAGGAACATGGCGTCGCGAAAGTGGCTTATTGCATCCGCATAATTCCCATCGTCCATGTCAGCAACGCCGAGATTTAATAGGGTGAGCGGCAGGTGATAAAAGTGGAGGTCAAGAGCTCGTTCGAGGTCCCGTTTTGCTTCCTCTTTCTCTTCTAGTCCGTAGCTTATGTAGCCGCGATCATTGTAGAGACGCGCGCTTTTGAGCCTGTTGGTTTCCTTCACGAGGTTTCTAGTTGCGGAAGCCCGAGCGGCGGCGAAATCGCCATTCGCGTACAATTGGAACCAATCATATGGCTCTTCCTCATTGGCCGTGTCAGGTTCGGAGGTCGTGCCATCTTGTTCTCCATCACCGCTTCCCATATGGTGTTGAACTGACGCAATCCTCCATTGATCCAGTGGTCCGACTTGCTCCATAAGTTCTTCGAGGCGTGGTGCTCCTATCGCCTCTAGTAAGCCACTGAGGCTCGGCAAGTTGACGGTAAAATTGTCCCAGCCTTGTATCAACATCCTGGAGTCATCTGCACGTTGGCGAAGTGAATTCAGGGTGGAGATCGGGAAAATAAGTGGTATCTCTGCCGAGTCGAAGTAGAGTTCTATCCCCAATGTTTCCCTGGGATTTTCTAGGTTCCTAACTGACAGGCAGAGCAGATGGTGTAGACCCGGTGTACGAACAAGTTCACAAGTCCTGAACCATTCGTAAAGAACATTTCGTGTCTCATCAAGACGGACTCGTGTACCACCCAATAAGTCTCCGAGGGTTCCAAACCACGCCTTCACCGCTTCCACTCGATCCTCATTCCCAAGGTCGTGAGCGCTGAAGGTGTTCATTATTATCGCTGGCCGTCTCCCTAATTCCCAAGTGATAAATCTGACAAGCTTTTCAGCTTTCTCCCCGAAAGGTGTCGCGGGACCTTTCCCTAGCACTAGTGAACGTGATAATTGTCCGTGTTTTCTAATTTCGTACCAGAACCGGAGATAAAGTGACAAAAACTCGTCTCCAGCAAGGGTGTATTTGTTCGAGTCTTCATCCATCAATCCGAGGCTGACGAATTTGTCACGCTTTTCTTCTAGAAAACCTTCTCGTCTTGAAAGCGCGGCCGCGCTTTTGCCTTCTGCACGGAACGACTCATCCAGTTCAACAATATCTCTGATAGACCAATTAGGGTATCTCGTCATGTTATAAAGTGATTCCAAGTCGACGCTGCTCAACCTGCGAATGGTATCCACCTGTTGTCGCACATCGTAATCGGTATATGTAGCAGCAATGCTGTCTAGGACATCGTCCAATGCTTCGATTGTAATATTTAGGTCATCCTGTTGGCCTTTTTGATATCGACTATAGATGCTGTGACAAATCAGCCTGATCTGGTTGGGCTTACCTTGGCTCAATTTGACCAAATAGTCGATCGTCATGGGACTCACAAGTGGCCACTCATCTTCCGCCAACGGAAGCAATGCGCATTCTGCAATATCAGTTTGAGTAGCGAAATTACCTATGGGAATGACCCGTCCTTGAGCAAACAACGGTTGTTCTCGGTCCGCAAACAGTTGTGCAAGCTCCGTTTCACCCACAAAAACCACACCACATCTTCCCGCGTCGCGGATAGCGAATCTCAATAGTTCCGTGATTGCGCGGCTATTCACTACCAGGTGGGCTTCGTCGATTATCAACAGGACTCCACTTCGACCGGTTCCAACTATTCCTTCTACTAGAGACCTGAGGCCTGTGTAAACCAGATGGCTATATGGTGCTGCAGCAGGACGATTGTCGTAGGCGCTGAAAAACTCCAGATGAGCCTCGGTTAACCCAAAGCGTGCAGTATCCGAGTGGAAACCAGAACTGGGAGTGGGTGCATTGAGTTGACTCCTAGCCGTAGTCAGCAGTCTATAGAATATCTCTCGCCAAAATTCCCACGGGTCCGCTGCAGTCATGCCTGTGAGAGAAACTCTCAGCGCCAGAACTCCATACTCTTCGCAAACCTCTTGTACCCTAAGCGATATGCTCGTCTTACCAATCCGCCTTTCTCCAACAATGGCGACCATTGGTGCGGTAACATGTGCCGCAGCGAGCCCCGCGACATCTTCTTTGAGTTGCGCCAGTTCTTCTCGACGACCAGCAAACAAATCGGGGTCTCTCACCTCATGGATATAGTCGTACGGATTCGGCACTCTAGCTCTAGAATCCAATGTAATCTCCTACATCTCTTCGAGACGCTGTTGTTCTGGTGACCTGCCCTCGGTTTAGTACCAACCGCGACATTAGTCTTGCTAGGACTTGATCTGCTCCCGGAAATCTGGAATTCAGCCACCTGGTTAACATGGCCGTTCGTGCCAAGCCAAAGGCTTTGAATCTACACTGTCCAAAGCTCCTAAACTAAAGCCAAGGTGGGATGTACATTCGAGGGGCGATGAAAATTGGCTTGGTTGCGCCAGTGAAGCCCTCTCATCCGTACTTGGAGAATGGTCCGGCACCACTGTTTGACCTCCACTATCTGCGCATTTCACCTTGGCTTTGGTTTAGGATTGGTGGATTGTTCAAGTCTGCGCAGGCAGAATCCAACTGCTGTTGAGTGAGACCCGCTAGTGGAGTTCTATCGACCGCCGAATCTGCTGTCAATCTTGCACCCGACAGGTTCGCCCCATTTATGTCTGTACCAGACAAAGTAGCGCCGGCTAGGTTTGCTTTATAGAGGCATCCCCCGGACAGAACAGCTCGTCCCAAGTATGCTCTGGATAAGTCGGCTCGGGGCAAATCGGCATTGGAGAGGTCGATGTCCGACAAGTCAGTGCCATGGAGTTGTGCTCCAGTTAGGTCGAGCCTAAACTTTTCGGCCTGCTCCAGTTCTAATGCGGTTTTATTCTTGCGACAAGCGCGAATAGCATATATGACTGATTGGACATCATCCCTTACGGCGCTGCCCAATTCGATACCCTCACCCGTCGGGTGTCGTGTGAATGCACAGAGCAAGCGCATTACCTGGACATGGTACCCGTTCGGATGCTCTTCCGCTAAACGTTGAAGCGCATATATTCCGCCCATTCGAGTTGCCAATGTATTGCTGCCCAACATTTCGGCACCTTTCTGGTAACGTTCATTCAGAAGCCCACCCTGGGCAGTGTCGGCTTCCCGTTGAGCCGTTCTCGATTGAGAGTCCGCAATTCTGGCACGCCACGCCGCGAAACCCAACGCAAGCCCACCGGCAACGATCAGTGCCACGTTCCTAAGCGTGTTGCTGTTGGACTCCTTGGTCTCATCAAACGTCCGTAGCCATTCCCACTTCCATATTACGACCTTGGCCCCAAGTACGACTATTGCTAACAGCACCAACAAGACGGCACAAAAATACCAAGACTTGATGAAGCTCAAGACCCCGTTCCAGAGAATCTTCAAGCCGTTTGGCATAGTGAATCTCTCCTGATCGGTTCCGGTGAGCCTACGTAGCGCTCCGTTTTCGACTCTCCCTGGTCTTCGACCGCTATTATGAGAATTCGCGCCCACGCACTATCGCCCAGCAATTTCAGCCTACATCTGACACGCTGCCGCTTCCGGCAGTATAAGGGAAGGGGCGTGATCCCTGCCCGAACGACTTTCGGAGGATGCGCCTGTAAATTTGGTCGCTACCTCGTTGGCGGACATGGCAATCAACCACCTGGTTGTTTGCCAGTCTCTTGTGTGCCGGGCATGAATGTTAGCTTGGAGGTGGAAGTCCTCTACCCATCCTGACGGAGGAGAAGGGTTAGCGAAGCGCAAGGGCGTCGTCGTGAGGCGGGGTCTGGAGGAAGCGTGTGGCAAAGTCGCGGCCTGACGGACAGGAACCGGATATGAGGCAATACCAGTCGGACGAGTGAGCAAGTGGTCATGAAGTCCGTATCCGTCAAGGGCTGGTGTTGTAAATTCGGCGGGCGTGCGATGAAGGCTAATGTTCTTACCCTGGGAGGTCTGCGCTGTGTTCCTGGTTGGAACTGGGGGTGTCGTGAGGCACCCTGATCGTGGTGCAGAAGTCAGCAGAGGGCATAGTAGTTGACCTTTATTGGGTTTATGAAGGCCCGAACGGTTGGGAGCAGCGAGTAGGATGTGCAACTCATGGGCGTAAGGCGGCAGAACAACCAGCTAGTGTTGGCCTTGCCTGGTAACGAACGGGGTGAAGCCTCGGGGAATGCTATGGGAGGGACCGAAACGTCTACGGCGGCGTGCAAATCTGAAAGCTCGGCGGACGTGGAGAAATTGATGGAGGAGGTATGTGAGCGGGGCAATCTGGAGCGGGCATTGAAACGAGTTGAGTCCAACCGGGGGAGTCCTGGGGTTGATGGCATGAAAGTGCAAGACCTGCGGGGCCATCTGGTGGACCACTGGCCGGCCATAAGGGAGCAGTTGCTGAACGGGGCCTACAGACCGATGCCGGTGAAACGGGTGGACATACCCAAGCCGGGTGGTGGTATGCGTCAACTGGGCGTACCCACTGTGCTGGACCGGTTTATCCAGCAGGCGGTGTTGCAGGTCTTGCAGGTGCGCTGGGACCGCACATTCTCGGAGCATAGCTATGGATTCAGGCCGGGGCGTTCTGCACATCAGGCTGTGGCTCAGGCGCAACGATACATAGGCGAGGGTCGCAGTTGGGTTGTGGACATAGACCTGGAGAAGTTCTTCGACCGGGTGAACCACGACCGATTGATGGCGCAGTTAGCGAAACGGATAGGGGACAAGGCGATGCTCAAACTAATCCGGGCGTATTTGAACGCTGGGGTGATGGAGGATGGGCTGGTGAGCCAGAGGGCGGAGGGGACGCCCCAGGGCGGGCCGTTGTCTCCGTTCCTGTCGAATGTGGTGCTTGACGAGTTGGACCGGGAGCTTGAGCGGCGAGGCCACTGTTTCGTGCGGTATGCGGATGATTGCAATATCTATGTATACAGCAGGCGGGCGGGTGAGCGGGTGATGGAAAGCATTAGTCGCTGGATAACCAGGAAGCTCAGGTTGAAGGTAAACCGTGAGAAGAGTGCTGTGGACAGGCCGTCTGGGAGGAAGTTTCTGGGGTTCAGCTTCATGGCCAGGCGGGAGCCGAAGGTGCGGATAGCGCCGGAATCTCTGGCCCGGTTCAAGGGGCGGATACGGGAACTGACCCGGCGGACAAGGGCAATAGGGCTGGACAGGATGGTGAATGAGCTATCCGTCTATCTCAGGGGATGGCGGGGCTATTATGGTCACTGCCAAACCCCGTCGGTACTTGTTACTCTGGACTCGTGGATACGGCGGCGTCTCAGGTGCGTCGTCTGGAAGCAATGGAGACGGGGGCGACGACGGTATGCTGGTCTCCGTGCGCGGGGCGTGAAGAAGGACCTGGCTGCGATGGCAGCTGGCAGTTCTCACGGCCCTTGGCGCATCAGCCGCAGCCCAGCCCTTAGCGTTGCTTTCCCCAATGCCTACTTTGACTCGCTCGGCCTTTTCCGTCTTGCATCCTGATTCGCTTAACCTAGCCGAACCGCCGTGTACGGACCCGTACGCACGGTGGTGTGACAGGGAACGCCCGCGAGGGCCTACCTATGTCGATTCCCGGAGTCTATTCGTATCTGGGCTGGGTGGCAAACAACTGCTGGAGAAAATGGTTAGGTGGAGACAATAGGGGTCAGATGTTTGATTAACAGGAAGGACTAACGTAACAGAACGTGAAACTGCGCCGGGTCTTGCCCAAAGTAGACCAGCAATTCTTCGCAACGCCTCGCCATTTGTCTCGGGTCCCACTGAAGCTCTATGTACAGACCGTTCGACAGCTGTCTGCTGGCCTTGGACCGCCGTCCATTCGGGTGAACAGGGGTTGAGTGAATCAAGTACCTGCCGGTCATATTCCCAACTTGGACTGGACATCTCCACTTGGTCAGTGAGCCTTGGTCAATCAGCCACTCTGCCACCTTGAAGAGCAAATTAGACCAAGAGGTGATGGAAATTTCATTCCCACGTGGGTCCCGGATCCGGTCTAGCTTAACTGAAGTTCTTCCGACTTGTCTTACTCGACCCCATTCACCTAGCTGGACGAACGTCATCCACTCACCTGAATCACGTGAATCGGGGGCAGATTTTTCATGTACCGGTGCTTGAGGTGGTTCCTCTCGACTGTGTTGCCGGGGAAGCAGACCCGCCTCCCTCGCTTCGGCATCGAACAGCCTCATAAGCCGAGCTTGGGCATTGTTATAGACAAGCTGTTTGTCCAGCGGAAGAGATTCTAGCGTGGCCAGTTCATCTCGCCATTCCGTAAGCTCCCTGTTGTGGTCGGCTTCCCACCCGTTAAAGAGCCGTCGCTCCTGTGGCCTGCTCTGCGGCCGCTCGGCAAGCGGCAGTCCCGTCAGGTAGTCCTCGAATGCCCTGTCTAGCTCATCATCGTCGGCTAGTTCAGACTCTCTGGCGCTTACGAGGGAACGCAGTTCATTCTTGCGTTCCTCGGCAGCGCCGCCGACCCTCTGCGACTCTTGCTCCAAAAGATTCTTAAGAAACGGGTCACGACTTGGCGAGAGTTCGTCATCGTCGGCCAACATCGCCAACTCCTTCAGCTCTTCGGTTACCGGCAATTGTGCCCGAATGTGCGAGTCGTGATGGCAAAGGTCGCATACTGATTCATGGTCGCTGCCGCACATCGTTTTCCGGCTCCACCTTGCCTTTGCCCGCCATGCGCCGCAGCGGTTGCACATTTCCCCGAAAGGCTCTCCACAGTTGCCGCAATAATGGCTGGCGGCAGGGGATATGGTCTCGCATACGGGGCAGCGGGACACCGGGCATTCTCCGGGCGGCGACGCACCGCGTGGTTTCAGCGACCACTCCCGGTCTTCTTCCGGCAGCCCGTGGCGGAAACTATTCCCGGCCATGTCAAGGACTAGGCAGTCGCCTCCGTCCGGCTTGGGCCGCAACCCGCGCCCCACCATTTGCAGGTACAGGGACAAGCTCATGGTCGGCCGTGTCAGGACTACACAGGCAGCGTCGGGAAGGTCGAACCCTTCGGTGGCGACGGATACGTTTATCAGTGCATTGAGCCTGCCGTCCTTGAATCTGCTTATCAGGTCAGCCCGCTCCGTGTCCGGTGTATCACCCAACAACACGCCGGCCGGCATTCCCGCTTCGCTGAACACCCCCGCGAGGTTTCGGGCGTGCTTTACCGATACGGCGTAGACTACTGTTTGACGGTTTTCACTGTGTTGTCGCCAGAACCGCAACGCCCCGGCAGTCCAGACGTCTCGGCTCTCGTTGGCCTGTTCGATGCCCGATTCGCTGTAGTCCCCGGTTGCGTCAACCCGTCCGCCAAGAATTTGGTCCTCTTCAGGAGGCGACACTACCCGCGCTTGGCACAGCCACTTCTCTGCTTGCAAATCCGCTACCGTTGGGCCACAGGCCAATTCTCCAAACAGATGGTCGAACCCTTCTCTCTGGGAGAGACGCCACGGCGTAGCCGTCATGCCCAACGCACTTCCGGGCCAATGGTTTATGGCCCTGGCCCAACCCTCGGCGGTGGCATGATGGGCCTCGTCAATGATCAGGATGTCGTTGCTGTTGTAAACATCCCATACATTAGTCCTAGCAGTCCTGCGGCTCACTGTTTGGGCCATCAATATCACAACGCCATTGGCGAGTGACGGCGCCTCGATGCCGGGGGGCCACCGGATGTTTGAGGTTGCGGGAATACCTGCCTGACGCAACATGCCTTCAGTCTGGCTTGCCAGCTCCCTGCGATGTGTCAGCCACACAGCCTTAACCCCGTCCTTCAGTCTCTCGGACATCAAAGCGGAGGCAATGTGGGTCTTGCCGCCACCCGTGGGCAACTGCATCATCACCCGTGACTTCGACGTTGCTCCCAACGCCGTTTCAGTCAGGCTCAATAAATCCTTCTGGTAGGAGCGTAGTTCGACCATTAGCTGCCCTTTGGAATGACTTCTGTGCCCTGAGGCGCAGCGGGAGCGGGCCCTTGATCTTGATACTGCCGTGGCGTCCGCCCTTTCCGCGGCGAGGATAGGTGCTTGCGCTGGCGCAGGTCTGGAGGGACCGGAAGCCGCTGGGCGACTTGAACCTGGGGGAGGTCTCCCCGCTGCCCTGCCTTGATATGCCGGAACCACACAGCGTAGGCATCGTCGGCCCGCCTCAATGTCCCACGGCCAGCCGCCGACCCTGACCCTCACAAGCGTGGCTGTCCTGGCGGACAGTGTCAGCTCCCGGGCCTGCCGGAGATAACATAACTGATGGACTCTTGGTGAGTCCTCCAGGCGGTGAGGCGTTCCTCCAGTGCCGCGTTGTAGAGGGTCCGGTGTTTCTTCAGCAGTTTATCGAGCCGCCGGCGGCCGGTTCTGGTGAGACGGAGCGTCACCTGCCTGGTCTCCGGGTAGACTGTCATTTCACCGTCCTGACTCGGTACAGTAACCAATCGCTAGATATGCTCTTCTGCCAGGCGCTCTGCCTCCAGGTCCTCCAGCTGCCTTGCCACCCGCCGGATCACGCTGTGGTGAACGCGGTGGACCTGGGAGATGCGGTTGACCGACTGCCCCTCGCGGAGCTTGTGCTCCACCTCCTGCCGTGCTTCGGGAGTGAGCGCCGGAGGGCGCCCGATCCGTTTCCCTTCAGCCCGGGCCCGCTCCTGGCCCCGGATGCTGCGCTCCCGGATGTTGCTCCACTCCCACTCGGCGATGGCCAGGGTGAGGTGCAGCAGGAGCTGCCCGGTGGGGGTGGTCGTGTCGAACTCCCGCTGTGAGAGGACCACAAGGTGGATGCCGGCGCCGGTCGCGTCCTTGATGAAGCGCAGGCCATCAACGGCCCGCCGGCTGATGCGGTCAATGGCGGTGACCACAAGGGTATCCCCCGCCTGAAGCCGGGCTTGCAGGTCCCGCAGAGCCCGGCGGTCGCTCCTGGCGCCCGAGCCGATCTCCGTGACGAGCTCGTGCACGCCGTAGTCCTGGAGCTGCCGGGTCTGCGTCTCCAGGTTGCCCTGGTCCTCGGTGGCCTGGCTGACCCGTGCGAAGCCGACGGTGAGGGGAAGGCGGTTGATCATCGACGCTCCATGCCGCTCCATGCTGCCCGCGCTTAGTGTATGCGGAAATGGTGGGACCCTGGAATGCTTTCGTCAAGGGTTTCCGCGGATTGGCGGCGTATCTGGAGGACGAGGGTTTCACGGGGGATGGACGGGACGGCGGTAAGCGCCCGTTTTCCGCGGGACGTTACCGGCTCCCCCGCGTCGGCGCTGGGGACAGGATGTTCCCCAGGGAACCCTCTATGCGCCGGCGCAGAATCGCCAAAACCGGCCCCCCAGCGGGCTTCAGGGTCCCCGGTCCAGCCGTGCGGGTTGGTCTGTGAGGTCATGGCCTGCCGCATCGGCCACACCGGTCCAGCAACTCCCGCACCGCGTGCGGTTGAGCTTCACCCTGGGACGCGGGGGACGGCTGAGCTTCGTTTCGCGTGTTCCTTCTCCTCGGGTTCCGCCGCGGTCGCCGTCCTGGATTTACTGTCTCCGGCCGAGTCCGGCTCGGTCTCGAACTCCCACATGACCTCCCCGCCGCCGGCCGAGCGGGTCCTTTTGCGCGTCGCACCGCCGTCCAGCGCATTTGCTGCCCCCTACGGGGCGCACCGGCGTCACTTCCGCGCCCTCCACATCCACGCCGTGCTCGCCCACGTTGTCCGGGGTTTCCTCGATCGGTCCGCTGAACGACACCCGCATCTTGACCCGCTTCGTGCCGTCGTGCCGCGCCGGCGGCGACACGAACCGCGCCTGCAACGCCCGAGCCTAGTAGCACGAACTCTTTGAAATGATGAGTGGACAATATTGGACTGAGCACCCTGCGATACTTGGCCGACGGTGCTCTTCGACGAGACCCATGCTCTTCAAGTCATCATGTCAAAGCAGTTGGGACACTAGGTTTCCATGTAATCATGATGGATAGACATGTTTGAGCTTACTGCGGGCGTCCTGGGTGGAGAACCGCCAGTCTATGATGGCGGCGGCCTCGTTGCGCTCGCGTTCGAGCGCCGCGACCTCCCGTCTCAGCAACGCTTCATCGCCGATCCGGCGGTTCAGACACTGCCTGCTGAATACGCTCAACTCGATTTCAGCCATGTTCAGCCAGCTTCCGTGAACGGGTGTGTGGTGAAACTCCAGGCGCTTGGCTATGCGGCGCGCCTCGGACGGCGCAAATGCCTCGTAGAGCGAGCCGGCCTTGTGGGTGTTGAGATTGTCCAGGACCAGCCGAACCACTGTCGCGTCAGGATAGGCCTGGTCCACCAGCCACTTCATCCGGTGCGCGAAGTCCACGGCAGTCCGGCTCCCGGTCACCTCGACGCGCCTCCAGCCACCCTTCGGTTCACAGAACATGAACAGGTTCCGGGTACCGTTTCGCTGGTACTCGGTGTCATAGCGCCCCATCCGTCCGGGAGCGGCCTCAATGGGAGGCCGCACATCCCCGAGCAACTGCTTGGAGGTCTCGTCAAAACACACCACTGGACGCTCCGGGTCGTACTCTTCGTGGTACAGGTCCAGCACATCCTCCATCCGGGCCACGAACTCCCCGCTCACCTTGGGGATGCACCACTCTTTCTTCTTCCACGGCTTGAGTTCGTTTTTTTGAGTATCTGGCGCACCGTCTCCAAGGAGATGCTCCCGGCAAACTCCAGCTCCACCACCTTGTCCGCCAGCAGATGGAGCGTCCAGCTTACATGTCCTTCGGGCGGACTGCTGCACGCGATGGCAACCAGGTGCGCTTCCTGCCTGCCGCTCAGCTTGCGCTCCCGGCCCGGCCGCGGCCGGTCGTTGATGGCGGCTTCGAGTCCCTCATCGACGAACCGTCTCCGCGCTCTGGCGACAGTGAGGGCGCTTACCGAAACCGCCTCAGCCGCCTCGCGGTCCGACAGCCCTTCGTCAGCTTTCAGCAACGCAAGGGCCCGCTTTACCGTGCGGGCCAACGGCTTGCCCCGGCGGGATACCTCAATCAGATCGGACCGTTGGGATGGTGTCAGTTCGACTTTGTACTTTATGGCAGGCATATCCGGGTACGGCCTCCTTGGAAGATCATACCCAAGCCTACTCAGTCTCACATACTATATCAACACTTCATGAACCAGTACTAGGACGCAAGCTGGCAGAGTATGTCACCGTAGTGAAGGACTTCCCGTAGGGCACTCTTAGTACTACAGCCGCAGATGGTCGCTTGGAGTGTTGAAAATCGTAACGTCTAGCTGGCCAACGTCTCTGCTCTCAATGATACTAAGCTTATTTGAGACCGAAAGTACCGAGTCAGTGTTAGTGCGGCTGTAGTAATAACCGCCTGAGCAGGGTCTGGATGGAAGCGATGTGAACCATGGTGCATCACTCCTCTCTGTGCAACAATGGCAATCTCCTGTCTTGTGTATGGGGTTGGTTGAATGCTTCCCCATACTACCAGACAGGAATTTGCAAATAGTCTCTCAGACCCAACAGCAGATTGACGACGCCACCGAGTTCGCCCGGCAGAGTCCCTACCCGGAGCCGGAGGCCCTGTTCGAGGACATGTTCGCTGACCCTATTTCGCTGGAGTAGGAGGGTGACGCTTGGCCTTTTGAGAACATCCGGCGTCAGATTTCTACGAGGAGGCATTAAGAACAGATGCAGAGGTTCAATCGTATTAGCAAGTTGAAGGACACCATCGACTCGGCGGCAGAGAAAGCCCAAGACGTTTCCAGAAAAGCCGCGGACGCTGCGGCCTCCGCCGGGGAAAGGGCCCAGGTTGCAGCAGAGAAATCCTTGGACGCGACTGCCTCGGCGGCTTCCAAAGTTACCGACGCCGCGGCCTCCGCTGGGGAGAAGGCCCAGGATGCAGCAGAGAAAACGTTGGACGCGACTACCTCAGCCGCTTCCGGCACTATAGAGCAGTTAAAGGCGGTCTACGGTAAGGGCCTGGATACCGTATTCCCGGAGTGTCCGGTAACTGCATTCATGCTGCCCACTGGCCCGGACGCCGAAGATTATGTCATGGTATTTGACCTCGATGACGTGATCGAAAACCTCATATCCGGGATCTTCGTCCGGCCTAAGCTGGAAGTGTGGGCAGGGAGGACCACAGGATTCGACCTGGACCGCTTGGGGCAAACACTGAAGAATGACTTCGTCCGGCAGTTCAATGATGTCCGGGAGATCCAGATCAGGGTCGGAGAGGCTGCAAAAAATGAGTTGGAGGCTGGCAAGAACCTCGCTTCCCAAGAACTGGGACAGACAGCCACCAGTTCAGTGCTTCGGACAACCGCCGGGGTAGGGTTGGTCTCTGCGGGGTTCATCTTTTGGCCGCTGCTGCCGCTGGGCCTCGTATTCATAGCGCTTGGTATAGGTTCAGTGTCCCAATTGGTCGGCCTGATACCGGATTACCTAAGTGCAAGCGCGGAGAAACGCAGGACACAGCGTCGGTTGGACCGCGACCTAAAGAAATTAGAGGCGCAGTTCGACAGCAAGAACGCAACTTTTCAGCGGGCCGTGAGGAGCATCGAAGTCAAGGTGCATCCCCGCATTGAAACGCTTACCAGTCTGATTTGCGATATAGAAAGGGTGGCGTCTCCCCCCGCCAGTAGCACGCCAGTCGATGTCCCAGATGTAGGCCCGTATCTGCACCATGACATGTATCTCAAGCAATTTCCGGCTGTCTACAGGAGACTGCTCGAAGTGTGTTGAGGGGATCGGGACTTCGGTTGACCGGCTTATTGAAATGTACCTACAGCCCCAGCCCCGCCCTCGCCCAAGGCGGCCCATCGGCCAATGATGTGGGGGTCCCGCTCCCGGGGCGTCGGCGACCGAATCATCCGCCGGCGCAAATCCTTGGCATCCATCTGCCATTGTCCGAGAAACCGCTCTATCTCCCTCACTCCCATCACCAACCCCTCTCCTTCACTCTAAGACGGACTAACCCAACTCCCCTACAACTTTACCCCATGCTTCTGCGCATTTCACCCTGCCTTTAGTTTAGGAGAGCGGACGGATGGACATGGAGATTGAACGCTTGATGGAGACGAAACAATGTCGAACATCTACGTCCTGTACCATGCCAGCTGCAACGACGGCTTCGGAGCCGCCTGGATTGCCCACAAGCACTTGGGCGACGCCCGGGATGGTCGGAGGGTCCGGTACCTGCCCCAGTCCTACGGGGGCGAGCCTCCCCGGATGGAACCGGGCAGCCGCATCTATATCCTGGACTTCTCCTACCCGCTGGAGACGATGCTGGAGCTGCACCGGCAGCACGAGAGCGTCATCCTGCTGGACCACCACGAGACGGCCAGGGACGCCTTGGAGGGCCGGATGCCGGACTGCCACTTCGACCTGGAACGGTCGGGCGTGACCATCGCGTGGGAATACTGGGGATCGGGGTTCAGCACGAACGAGGGAGAGCTGCTGGCCCGGTACATCGAGGACCGGGATCTGTGGCGCTGGAAGCTGCCAGACTCCCGGGAGGTATCGGCCGCGCTGGACTCCCACCCGAAGAGGTTCCGAGTGTGGGACCGGCTGGACGTGGAGACCCTGGCCCGGGAGGGCACGGGAATTCTGCGGTACATCCGGACACAGGTCGAGAACCTGGCCGGCATGGCCCAGGAGCAGGAACTGGCCGGATACCGGGTCCCCGTGGTGAACACGTCCCTGCTGGGGTCGGAGACCTGCGAGGCGCTGCTGGAACGTCACCCAGAGGCGGAGTTCGCCGCCACCTACTGGGACCGGGACGGACGGCGACACTGGAGCCTGCGGAGCCAGGCCGACGGGGACTTCGACGTATCGCAGGTGGCCCTGAAGCTGGGCGGCGGGGGACATCCTCACGCGGCGGGCTTCACCGAGGAGCCGGGCCGGTGGGAACCGATGAACCCGGCAGACTGAGAGTTCCAGACGGCGCGGTCGCGGTTCTCTTGGAACAGTCGTAGCACGCCGGTTGTCCGCAGACTGGCTGAGATCTACGTGGCATCCGATAAGCATCGGTGAGGCAGCATCGGTGAAGGAGCATTGACAACCGGCAGGAATAGTTGACGCCAAACAAGACGGCTGTAGGCAGGGGCTGAGGCTTTCCTCCTCGGCGTCTCAACGGCCGTTCACCAAAGGCTTGAGGCAGTTGTTGAACATCCTCTATTGTTGAACGGGGTTGTTGACACCCCGGCGAGCGTGGGGAGGGAACTCCTGCGGAGGTGTTCAACAAACGGGCTTTGGTGAACACCATCACCGAGAGGACGGCCGGTATACCCCGTCCGGATGAACCCCACGAACATGCTCCCAGTTACCTACGGCTACGTCCGGGTTAGCAAGTCCGACGACGATGCCAAGAACCTGGACACGCAGCTGCGCCTGCTGGCCCACCACGGCATACGCGAGGACCTGATTTTCACCGACGTGGCCAGCGGCCGCACCATGAATCGCCCGGGCTGGCGGGACCTGATGGGCCATGTCCAACCCGGCGACACCATCGTCGTCGTCGCGTTCCTGGACCGGTTCAGCCGCAACTTTGAGGAAGGGGTCCGGATCCATGCGGAGCTGACCGCGCGTGACATCGGCATCGTCGCCCTCCGGGAGAACATCGACGGCAGCACCGCGGCGAAGTTCTCCCGGCGTTCATTCCGCCCCTGGCTCCGTCCAGCATGCCTCTCAGGATTCTCGTCATGCCGCTGGGCGGGCGTCATCCGCCCCGGGTCGTCCCGACCACCTCCGCCGCCACCTCTTGATATTTCCATGCATGCACCTGGTTAATACGCTTCAAAGAACCTTGAAAGATGACCATTGTCGAAGGAAGGACTCCACATTAACCCGGTCAATACCGGGATTATATGATGGGCCGTGCGGCCTGACGCCTCGTAACACTTGTTGTCAGGAGAATATTGACCAGGTTAATATCTGGGCGACAGGGTCAGCCGGATTTGGCGCTACCCAGTTTTGGTGCGGAGCCGGCCTCCACGATGTGCCCTAAGACAGGCGAGGAAGGTTCCTCCCACTGCGGTTGTCGCCAGAATTGCCACCACGGCTTAGGCTTCAACTGGGGCGGCTCCCAGGTAAGGACTCCCTCGGCCTTCAGGACCAGTACCTCCAGGAAAGCCGACCGGGTCATGCTGTTTCTTGCGGCCAGAGCGCCGATGCGGCCGTTGATCTGAGGATCCCATGACAGGACTGTTTCGGCCTGGCGCACGAGCATTTCCAGGAGCTGTCCCCGGGTCTTGCCGGCCTTGTTGGCCATTACGCCGAGGAGGTCCTGGACCTGTGAGTCGATGGAGAAATCATCGGCGGTCAGGATGAGGGTCTCGATGTAGGCGCTCATGGTGACGCCGTTTCGGTCAGCGAGCGCTCCGAGGAGCGCGTGGACCTCATCGGACATGGTGAAGGCCCGGGCCTTGCGGTTGCGGGTGTGGACCTTCTTGGGCGCGTGACCGTCAATCCGCGGTTCTTGGGTTAAAATCTCTGAGGCGGCAGCTTCCACGTTGGTTAATGTCTTTGCTTCCTCAAGGGTCTCCTTGGTTAGAAGCTCTTGGCCCTGATCTGATCCGTCGGCCACCATGTTCTCTGCTCCTCTCTGTTCCCCTAATAACCCGGTGTATACCCGGTTAATATAGCTTGACTAGTCGGATGTGACGTTGCTACTTGAATGCGGATTTTGGTTAATATGGGGGGAGATAGTGCGTGAGGAGGTGGGTAGCACTGTATCTGGATTGCATGTCGTTTTTCAGGGACTATAGGCCAGTAAACCAGGAGATTTTCAAGAACTTCCTGCCAGATTTTCAGGGTCATCAGTCCACTCTGGGAGCCGGGGCGGCGACCATTGCCGCACTTCCGCCGTTGGCAGGCGGGGAACAGCCAACGGCAGATCGCGGTGGGCACCGGCCTTTCCCGGGATACGGTGCGCAAGTACGTGGCCGCGGCCCAAAGGGAGGGCATTGCCCGTGATGGGTCGGCGCACACAACCACCACACCGGCCATTGACCCGGGGATCGCGTAGATGGCCACGGAAAACGAGTGGTGCATTTGGAACGGCCGGTGCAAGTCCCTGGCATCCATCTGCCATTGTTCGAGAAACCGGTCTATCTCCCTCACACCCATCGCCAGCCCCTCCCTGACTCCAAAACGGGCTAACCCAATTCCCCATCAAAATTGCCCTGCGCATTTCACCTTGGCTTTGGTTTAGGAAATTAGTGAGCCAACGGGGACGAGTCGTATCACTGAGGTCCGGGTTGTCTGGGTCAATCCTGTTCAGGGTGACGGATTCGGACCCTGCTTCTGGTCACCACTATGAGTGCTCCCATCCCCATTGAGTTGCCGTGGTTCTCGATCAGGTCTTCCATGGCAGCAACCTTGTCTTCCACCGGCATCTCCACGAACCTGATGATGCAGGGATGGTCGAGTCTGCGTACGAAGACCAGTTCTCCGAAGTCCTTGTCCTCGGTGATGATCGTTCTCTGCTCCTCCAGCGCGGTGGCGAGCAGCGTTTCGTCGGTGGCTCTCGGGTCTATCTCCAGGGCTGAGACCACATCATGTCCCTGGTCGATCAGGGCGTTGCGCATCCGGTGGGACGATGCGCAGACGTCGATGAGAAATCTCATTCGGCCTGTCGGATTGGGGTGCGGTCATAGACCTGTTCTCCCGCCAGGGAGCGGTGGGCGAACAGCAGGCAGGCCCGGATGTCCTCCTCTTCTAGGAAGTCGTACTCCGACAGGATCGTTTCCGTTGAGTCTCCCGCGGCGAGCATTCCGAGAACGTGTTCCACGGCAATCCGCATGTCCCGGATGATGGGTTTCCCGCCGAACACGTCGGGGCGCACCGTGATCCGGCTGAGCAGCTCTGTGCCTGTTGTCATGTCGTTCCTCTTCTGGATGTCATCCCGCCTTGGACCGGTTCCTGGGTGCTCTCCCCTGTTTCGGGAGTTCACGGCGCCTGCGGCCCATTCTAGCATTCGTGACCGGCGGGCGGGCCCGGGATGTCTTCTGGCCCGGGCAGTTTGTCCTGTCGGCTTCCCCTGGTGCCGTGTACCGGCAGGACGGTCGGCGCCGTACCGGCTGCACCCCCAGCCGGTGGTCCGCTTGATGGTGCCCCAGTTTACCCCCAGCATCAGAGTCCTTTATAAACCGCGGGGGTCTGGGCTAAAGGTCGATGACACTCTCCGCATCTCTTGAGGCGAGGGCATTCATGCAGGCCAGGATCAGGTCGCCGGTGCGGTATTGGCCGAACTGGGCTTCGTCTTCCCGCCGGACTATGGGGAAGGTGCTCAGGATGTATTCCGCGTCCTCTCGGGATAGGTCGTATAGTTGGAAGTAGAGGGCGTCGAGCCGGGCCCGCAGGTGGCGTCGCTCCTCTTCACCCCAGATGAAGGGCGGGCCTTGGTAGCCCATGTCCTGAGCGAAAGGGACCATGTCGTTGGCGGTGTACGTGAGGCTGAGGACGTGTGTTACTTAAGTTAGGGCAGACCGCCCGGGGAAGAATGAGCGCTCTGTTGTCCTTGTTGCTGGCTGAGGAACATGGGCCTCAGCAGAAGGGCCGGCTTCCCAATCTGGAAACGTTCATATCCAACTGATCTTGCAAAGTGCTTGGTACACACCCGCTGAACTCGTGGCCGTCGAGGGTCAGATACTTCAACATGGTGAGGCTGCCCAGCTCCGGCGGTATCTCTCCCCTCAACTTATTACTTCCCAGGGACAGCTTCTCCAGGTTGGTGAGGCTGCCCAGTTCCGGCGGTATCTCCCCGCTCAACGACAAACCCAGGAGATCCAACGCACCGGTGCGGCGCCGGGCTCAGTCCGGAAGGGGGTGTAGGTCGTCTCCGCCACATCGGCGCCGTCCATCCAGTAAGGGATGGGCGTCCAGTCCTCCTCGGGTATGACCTCGATGCGATTGCGCAGGCTTTTGTGCTGGCGGATGGTGATGGAGAAACGCACGTCCATCTTGCGGCAGACGGACCACGCTATGAGTGTAGAAGCCGCTGCCGGCCCGCACCGTGAGTTGCCCCTTGGCCCCAGCATGGCGCACCCGTCCCACGGTCTCCCGCAGGAAGTGGGCGGCGCCCCGGGCGGTGTTGGCCCGGCCCTCGCGCCGCCGGGCCATCAGCACGTCGCCGGTGCCGGCGGCCACGACCACCAGCGGGTGATAGCCCCGCTGGCCGGTATAGCCCCCGTATCAAGTACGGGGCAGGCTGTGGTGGCGAGCGCCCTCCTTGGCCAACCCGTAGCAGATTTATGCCCGTATCCGGCCCGTTATGCCCGTGACCGGGCCGTGCAGAGGCGACTAACTGGCGTGGGTGCGCCGCGAGAGTTAGTCGATAGCAGAGTTATGCCCGTGTCCGGGCCGTGCAGAGGCGACTAACTGGTAAGTCCGCCCAAGAATGTATACTCCATGGTAAGGCCTATCGTCCGGATTAAGGCCGGATGGACACTGGTGCGTATTGCCCGTTCGATAGCATGGTCCGGGAGCCCTGCGGCTGCATCATTGGCGACGCCTCGGCCGGGGCGATCCCGTTGGGGAGATTGTCTACAGTCCGCGACTCCCTCCGGCGATGCGCCTACACGGCAATCCTGGAGGCGGTGATGAGCAGAGGCGAGAGCGGCGCAGAACCGGCGGGACTGTCCCAGCTGAACCTGAACGCGGCGGGCATCGACGTGGGGGCCACCAGCCATTTCGTGGCGGTTCCCGCCGACCGGGCGGAGCAGCCGGTGCGAGAGTTTGAGGCCTTCACGGCCGACCTGTAC